>NZ_MAXC01000054.1 GCF_001693485.1 Bradyrhizobium sp. LMTR 3 | reverse complement strand
GTTCAGCGCAGCTGTGGCTCCGGCGCGCGCGCTCGTAGCGGGCGCCAGCCGAGGAACACCGTCACCTCATCCTCAACGGCCCGCCCGACACAAGACGGGCGCCGAGCAGGCCGCGATCGGCGAGACGATCCGGGTCACCGAGCCCTTTGGCGGTGACCCGTTCGATCTCAGTCTCGAGAGTCGCGCCGGGAGCTATGCTGCTAGTCACGGCGTATTCTCCTCCTAGTCCGGTTGGTGATTCCCCGCGGGGGGCTACCCCTGTGCTTTTCCAAGACTCTCAGGAGTATCACCTCGCATGCTCCGCCTACGCCACTACGAGCTCGTGATAGTAACCAGTCTTGTCCCAGGTCGCTTTCAAGATGACCCCCGACACTTTTGCGATAGCGACCGTGAAGTGCGAACGGGAGGCATTCACGATATTTTTCTCGTCGCGACCCGTGTATGAGCCCTCCAAGAGGTGCCCGCAGACCGTCTGCGAGGCACTCGTTACCGTAACATGAACGTGGAAATAGGGGGTCTCGTGTCCCACGAAGCCTGCAGGACCGAAGCCTGTGTCTTCGGGATGGGGAAACGCCGGCGGCAGCACCGACTTGTCCGGGACCCAGCCCATTCCGATGATGCCATGTGCGCTCAGTTCTAGCGGCCCCGGGATGTCAACGAAGTCAACGCCAAAATTGTCATCTCGTGGCTGGTGGGGAAGCCGCATCACCCTAGCGTTGTCCAGCGAGCCGGTCGCGTCCAGAAGGACCCCTGTCTTGACATCGTTTTGTTTGCAGATGTCCCAAAGGGCTCGAAGAAGGTCTTCACCTCGCTCGAGTTGCGCGTAGATGACCTCCTCGATCTTCCCGCTGA
>NZ_MAXC01000055.1 GCF_001693485.1 Bradyrhizobium sp. LMTR 3 | reverse complement strand
TCCCCATAGCCACGCCGCGCTACCCACGTGCTCCCTCCCGCGGTTTCCTCCCTTGGAGGCTTTCGGACGCCGGCCGCCGAATACGCCGCGACGTCCCTCAAGCGGCCGGCATCCGAAACCCTTCACACTCTGCGACATATGCAGCGCAAGGAGGGATTTCCGCTAAACCGCCGAAACCGGACGGCGCATTATGAGTACACGCGCCCTAATCCGCTCTACGGGTTAACGCCACCTGCTACCGCACCGGCTCCTTCGCCCGCTCTTCCGCTGCGACGGCTTCCGCCGGCTTGCTCGATCGGACCATCAGAAACGTCCCGGCTGCCGCCGTGCCCGGCAGCTTCCAGCGCCCGTCGATTTCTGTCGCCTCGGCATTGACCGTGCCTTCATAAGAGACGGTGTTATAGCCGTGGCCGGGCGGCTCGTAACGTTTGATGAACGAGACCGCGCTGCCGGAGCGATGACCCGCAATCGAGGCGTTGTGTGTGCTGATCGGGCAGCCAGGCACTGTGCAGGGTTCGGTCACGTTTCCTGTGAGCGCGCCACCGGACTCGATGAGCGTCGCCAGAAACGTGACCATTCCTACCTGCCGCTGAACAAAGGTGCCGTCCCAGACACCGGTCAGATTGTCTGTCATTGCGGCTTAGGTGAGTGGGCAGCGCTCTCACAGCACCCGATTACTCTCCTTCACCTTCTCCGCATCCAGGTAGAGATCACTCCCCATCTCCTTGAACTTCTGCGACATCTTCGCCATGCCCTCCTTCGCCAAGGCTTCGGAGGGCAGGCCGTCTTCGATCGTCCCGCTCATCGACATCCCCACGCTCGCCGGATCGTTCAGCGTTGCCGCATAATCCCGCACGTCCTGCGTGATCTTCATCGAGCAGAATTTTGGGCCGCACATCGAGCAGAAGTGGGCGACCTTGTGGGCTTCCTTCGGCAGCGTCTCGTCGTGGAAGCTCTTTGCCGTATCAGGGTCGAGGCCGAGGTTGAACTGGTCGGTCCAGCGGAAGTCGAAACGGGCGCGGGAGAGCGCGTCGTCGCGGAGCTGGGCGGCGGGATGGCCCTTGGCCAAGTCAGAGGCGTGGGCGGCGATCTTGTAGGTGATGACGCCGGTCTTGACGTCGTTGCGGTCGGGGAGACCCAGATGCTCCTTCGGCGTGACGTAGCAGAGCATGGCGCAGCCGAACCAGCCGATCATGGCGGCGCCAATGCCTGAGGTGATGTGGTCGTAGCCCGGCGCGATGTCGGTGGTCAGCGGCCCAAGCGTATAGAACGGGGCTTCGCCGCATTCCTTGAGCTGCTTGTCCATGTTGATCTTGATCTTGTGCATCGGCACGTGGCCGGGGCCTTCGATCATCACCTGGCAGCCCTTGTCCCACGCGATCTTCGTCAGTTCGCCGAGCGTCTCGAGCTCCGCGAATTGCGCGCGGTCGTTGGCGTCGGCAATCGAGCCGGGGCGCAGGCCGTCGCCGAGCGAGAACGACACGTCATACTTGCGCATGAGGTCGCAGATCTCGTCGAAGTGCGTGTAGAGGAAGCTTTCCTTGTGATGCGCCAGGCACCACTTCGCCATGATCGAGCCGCCGCGCGACACGATGCCGGTGACGCGGTTGGCGGTTAAGTGGATGTAGGGCAAGCGGACGCCGGCGTGGATCGTAAAATAGTCGACGCCCTGTTCGCACTGCTCGATCAGCGTGTCCTTGTAGAGCTCCCAGGTCAGCTTGACGGGATCGCCTTCGCACTTCTCCAGCGCCTGATAGATCGGCACCGTGCCGATCGGCACCGGCGAGTTGCGCAAGATCCATTCCCGCGTGGTGTGGATGTTACGCCCCGTGGAGAGGTCCATCACGGTGTCGGCGCCCCAGCGGATCGCCCACACCATCTTGTCGACTTCCTCTTCCACCGAGGAGGTAACCGCGGAGTTGCCGATATTGGCGTTGATCTTGGTGAGAAAATTGCGGCCGATGATCATCGGCTCGAGTTCGGCATGATTGATGTTGGAGGGGATGATGGCTCGTCCCCGCGCGATCTCGGAGCGCACGAACTCCGGCGTGATGAAGGCGGGGACCTCAGCGCCAAAGCTTTCGCCGTCCGCGAGCGCTGCTTCCGCGCGCTCGAGCTGCTTTTTGCGGCCGAGGTTTTCGCGCTCGGCGACGTAGATCATCTCCTTGGTGATGATGCCGGCGCGGGCGAATTCGAGCTGGGTGATCTTGTGCCCGTCGAGGCCGCGGATCGGCTTGTGGTGCGCGGTGAAGGCTTTTGCAGCGTGCGAAGCGCCGACATTGCCGTTGTCTTCCGGCTTGATCTCGCGGCCCGCATATTCCTCGACCCCGGCGCGCTCCTTCACCCAGGCGAGACGGTTGCGGGGGAGACCGGCGTTGACGTCGATCACGACGGAGGGGTCGGTATAGGGGCCGGAGGTGTCGTAGACCGGCAGGTTCGGTTCGCCGGCGCCTTCCGAGAGGATGATTTCGCGCAAGGGCACGCGCAGGTCGGGCGCGGCGTCCGGCGCTGAAAAGATTTTTCGCGACGAGGGCAGGGGCCCGGTGGTGACGGCGGGAAGGGTGGTGTCGGGGTTGGAGCGAATGTTCATACCGTATCCTCCGTGTTATGGGCGTCGTTCCGGACGGACCGCGAAGCGGACCGATCCGGAACCTCGAGGTTATTGAGCGAGATTCCGGATTCGCGCTTGCGCGCGCTCCGGAATGACGCCGGTGGAAATTTCTTCCGTCATTGCGAGGAGCGAAGCGACGAAGCAATCCATTGTTACCGAGTACGCAGTGCCAATGGATTGCTTCGCTTCGCTCGCAATGACGGGGAAAGAGTGGAACATCACGCCGCCTCCGCGCCTTGGCCCAGCCACTGCCGCACCCGCGCATCGGGGTCGGTGTTCTGGGTGACGTCGCTGACGACGGCGATCGAGTCGGCGCCGGCGGCGTAGATTTCGGCTGATTGTTCGAACTTGATGCCGCCGATCGCGACCAGCGGGATGTCGCCGATGCGCCTTTTCCATTCGGTGATCTTTGGAATCCCCTGCGGCGCAAAGCGCATCGATTTCAGCGTGGTCGGGAAAATCGGACCGAGCGCTATGTAGTCCGGCTTCGCGGCAAGCGCGGTCGCCAACTCCTCGTCGTCGTGGGTGGAGATGCCGAGCGTCAGCCCTGCTTTGCGGATTTCGTTGAGGTCGGCGTCGACCAGATCTTCCTGGCCGAGATGCAGGTGCTTTGCGCCGGCGACGATCGCCGCGCGCCAGTAGTCGTTGACCACGAGTTTGGCGTCGGTGCCCTTGATGACTTCGAGGGCGTCGGTCACGATCTGCAGCGCCCCGGCGTCGTCGAGATTCTTGGCGCGCAACTGGATGGTGCCGGCGCCGAGCAGCGCCAGCCGGGCCACCCAGGCGACGCTGTCGACGACGGGATAAAAGCGGTCAGGATACGCGTGGCGATCAGGATACGGCATGCCAGAACGGTGTCCCGATCACAGGGGTGGAGGGCGAGGCGAAGTCGCGGGCTTCCATCAGGCCGGCTTCATAGGCGGTGCGGCCGGCTTCGACGCCTGATCGAAACGCCTTCGCCATCGCGACGGGGTCGGCAGCTTTTGCCACCGCGGTGTTGAGCAGCACGGCGTCGTAGCCGAGTTCGAGGGCGTGGGCGGCATGCGAGGGAGCGCCGATGCCGGCATCGACCACCAGCGTGATGTCGGGCAGGCGCTCGCGCATCAGTTTTAGCGCATCGCGGTTGGTGATTCCCTTCGCGCTGCCGATCGGCGCGGCCCACGGCATCACCACCTTGCACCCCGCATCGACCAGCCGCATCGCCACCGAAAGATCCTCGGTGCAATAGGGGAACACCTCAAAGCCGTCCTTGATCAGGATTCCGGCGGCTTCGACCAGGCCGACCACGTCAGGCTGCAGCGTGTCGTTGTCGGCGATCACTTCGAGCTTGATCCAGGGCGTACCGAACAATTCGCGCGCCAGCTTTGCGGTGGTCACCGCCTCGCGCACGCTGCGGCAGCCGGCGGTGTTCGGCAGCACGGTGACATCGAGCTCGCGGATCAGCGACCAGAACGCATCCCCGGTCTTGCCGCCGGCGGCCTCGCGCCGCAGCGACACCGTGACGATGTTGGCGCCGGAGGCGCGGATCGCCTCCTGCATGATCGCCGGCGAGGGATAGAGCGCCGTGCCGATCAGCAGGCGGGAGGAGAAGGTTTTGCCGTAGAAGTTCAGCATGTTCACGGTGTTTCCTCAAATAATCCTGTCATCCCCGCGAATGCGGGGATCCAGTACGCCGGGAAGCCTGCGATCGAACGACAGGCCGCGGCGTACTGGGTCGCCCGGTCAAGCCGGGCGATGACAGCGGAGTGTGCAGCGTGTGCACTGGCATCCATCACCCTCCCTGCCGTGGGGTGATGATCTCGATCTCGTCGCCGGCTTTCAGTGCGGTCTCGGCCCAGCGGCTTTTCGGCAGGACGTCGTAGTTCACGGCGATCGCGAAATGCGTGCCTTCGTATTCGAGCTCGGAGAGCAGCGCGTCGACGCGCTCCGAGGCGATCTCGCGCTGTTCGCCGTTGATGGTCACACGCATCGCATCACCTCATTGTCGATCTGGCCGCGCTGCACGAAGCGAAGCGTCAGCTCGGCCAGCGCCGGCGCCAGCAGGAAGCCGTGGCGGTAAAGGCCGTTGACCGCGATTCTGTTCTTGCGAACCGTGATCCGCGGCAGGTTGTCGGGGAAGGCGGGACGCAGCCCCGAGCCGAACTCGACGATGCGCGCTTCGGCAAAGGCCGGATGCACGGCATAGGCCGCGCCGAGCAGCTCCAGCGCCGAGCGCACGCTGACGCCGGTGTCCTCGGCCTCGATCGAGGTCGCGCCCAGCATGAATTTGCCGTCGCCGCGCGGGATGACATAGAGCGGCCAGCGCGGATGGATCAGACGCACCGGGCGCGACAGCTCGACTTCGCTCGTCTCGATGATGATCATCTCGCCCTTGACGCCGCGCAATTCCGGCTGCTCGTCGCGCGCCGAGAGCCCACGGCAGTCGATCACGATGCCGTCGAGATCTTCCGCACTGATGTCGCAATCGAACTTGATCGTGCCGCCGGCGGCTTCGATGCGTGCATGCAGCTCGGGCAGCACCTTGCGCGGCTCGACATGGCCCTCCTCGGCATAGAACAGGCCGTCGCGAAAACGTCCGTCGAGCGAGGGTTCGAGCCCGCCGACGCCGCTTGCGTCGAGCCTGACATGGCCGGTGGTGAGTTTGGCAAAACGCTCGAAATCGGCGCGGTCGCGCGGATGCGCCACCACCAGCGATCCGTTGAACGGGGTGTCGGGAAAGAGCTCCCGCCACAAATCGAGCGAGCGGAAGCCGAGCCGGCCGATCACAGGCTCGGAGGTCTCAGCCTCGCAATAAGGCGCCAGCATGCCGCCGGCCCAGTGGCTGGTGGAGAGCGTCATATCGGCGTCACTGCGCTCGTACAAAGTGACGGCGTGGCCGGCCTGTGCGAACAATAGCGCCTGCCAGGCGCCGGCAATGCCCGCGCCGATGATGGAGACGGGGGAATCCCCCCGCAGATCTGACTTCTGGTACATCCCTGTCCCTTCGCCGGCATGACCCGGATCAGGTTCAAAGGGTCACCGCGGTCCCAGACCTCTACTTTGAAGAAGTAGAACTGCCCAAGCTTGCGGTATCTCAGCTCCTCGTCGGAGCACCCCTCGGAACAGGACTAATGTAGGCGGTTGGGCGGAGGTGTCAACACGCGCCCTGTCGTCATGGTCCGGCCAAAGGACATTTCGGAAGGAACTTGCACAGCGTTCGTGCCCCGGACGCAGCGCAACGCCAGCGTTGCGCTGCTGAGCCGGGCCTAGACGGGTGGTATGGGTCCCGGTTCTGCGGAGCAGCGCAAGCGCTGCACCGCGCCCGGGACACGAGATACAGCTATTTTGCGGCCTGAAGCGCGTTCGCGTCAGCCGGCGTTCCGACCGGGCTGGCGACGATTTTCGGCGTCGCACCGCTCGCCAGCACGGGCGCGATCTGCAGCGGCTGCTCCGGCCTCTGGCGCTTTGCCGCGTAACGCTTTGCGGCGTAATAATAGCCGCTTGCATAATAGCGCACGGCGCGGCCGTGATCGCCACCCGCGGCGCGATAGGCGCCGGCGAGATATTTGATGCCCCAGGCGAGATTGGTGTCGGGATCGCGCAGGCCCGCGGCGTCGCCGGTGTAGCCGAGGCCGCGCGCGGTCGGCAGCTTGATCTGCATCAATCCGATGGTGCCGCCGCGTCCGACCAGGTTCGGGTGATACTTGCTCTCGCGCACGATCACCCGGTGCACCAGCGCTTCCGGCACGTTGTTGGCGGCGGCGTGGCTTGCGACCATGCTCTCATACTGGGCGCGGCTCTGCGCGCTTGCACCTGATGAAACGAACAGCGCGGCCGTCGCGACGAGCCAGACAAACTTCGGAAAACTTTTCATAAAAATGATCTCGGCGGATGGACGCGTGAACGAAGTGGCGCTTTCGATTAGTTCCACCGGCGGGCCAAGATGTGGCGAAAAGCCGACGACATCACGGCGAGATGTTCGCGGCTGATGCAACTGTACTGATGCAAGTGTAACGAACACGTCCAGCGTGACGCTTACGTTGTGGGTGCGATGCATCGCATCGAGCGACGCGAATCTGCGTCATGCGGACGCGCAAGGAATGTCGTGCAAAAGACGCAGTCAAGGTGTAAAGAAGACGCCGCGACAAAAGCCAATTCATTCCGACAGCAAACCTGTCTCATTCAACGACATTTTAAAAAGCGAGACGTCCTTACGACGTCCGAAGTCTAGGGAGATGCGCCATGGCTCGACTCGACTCCAGCTATCTGCCTCGCGGAAATCCCTGTGCCCAGTGCGGCAAGCCGATCCCGAGACCGGATTGGGTGGAGAGCAGTCCGGGCCGTACATCCTTCCTCTGGTTCTGCCGCGCCTGCGACTATCGCTTCGAGGCGATCGCGATTTACGAGGAAGCGGATCCCGACGCGCTCGCGGCCTGATAGCACACGCTTCATTCTACGCTACGAGATCGGCATCGCCGGGCGGGCGCTGCCCGAACGCATCGCATTTCGCCATTTCTGAATAGGACAGGCTGGTTGTCGTAGAGCGGAACCAGCCGGACGCTGCCACGTTGATTCTTCCTTGATAGTGGAGGGTCCGATGGCAAGCGATGTCATGCCCAAGCCGCATCAGTTGATCGCGAGCGACCGCGTCGAGGGGACCGCGGTGCGCCGGCCGAACGGCGACATGATCGGCCACATCGAACGGCTGATGATCGACAAGGTCACCGGTAAAGTATCGTATGCAATCCTGAGTTTCGGCGGGTTTCTGGGCATCGGAGCCAATCTGCTGCCGCTGCCCTGGGGACGGCTTCGCTACAACACGAAGTTCGAAGCCTACGAACTCGACATCGACGATGAAGAGTTGAGGCGCGCGCCGTCATTCCGTGCGGACACGGATTTCGACTGGGGCGATCGCGCAAAGGAAGCCGAGCTGCATCGCTATTACCGTATGCCGCCTTACTGGGGCGGCTTCTGATGCGGTCGGATCGGCGTGTTTCATGCGAAAACGGGTGGAACACTTGTTGAAGTGCCGGGTTTTCCTCAAAGCGTTTCTGAACTGAGGAGAACGGATATGTTAACGAAAACTGCCGTTGCCGGCATCGCGGTGTCCGCGTTGCTGGCGAGTGGAGCGTTTGCGCAGCAAAGTCCTTCGGCAACGACTGACAGCGCCAAGACCGCCGCGCCTGCGGCTGCAACCGATACCTCGTCGTTCAAGGGTACCTGGCGGGCTTCGAAGATGGTCGGTCTGAACGTGTACAACGATAGCAACGAAAGCCTCGGCTCGATCAACGATCTCCTGACCGACAAGAGCGGCGATATCAAAGCAGCCGTGATCGGTGTCGGCGGCTTCCTCGGCGTCGGCGAGCACCTGGTTGCGGTGCCCATCGACAAGGTGAAGTTCGTTGATGAGCCGGTTGCCTCTAGCACCGCGAGCGCGCCCGCGACCGGCGGGGCACGCACAGGCGCAGGCGGAGGCACGGGCACGACGGGTGCTGCGACGGCGCCTGCCGCGGCGAAGAAGAATCCGTGGTATCCGGATCACGCCGTGTTCAGCGCGACGAAGGATCAGCTCAAGGCGATGCCGGAGTTCAAGTACTCGACCGAATGAGGCCGCGGTCTTAAACACCAGGCTTCCTCAAAATGGCCGGACGGCATCACGCCGCCCGGCCATTTGATTTTGGAAATGCCCGTTCGCGCAATGGTGCAGCGCAGCCTATCGGCACGTACTTCGCGATGATAGGTTGTATTCCGGCAGGAGCATCTGCCTTCTGCCTTGCATGGATCCTGCGTCAACGGGAGGACGACATGGCGGACAGCGTCTACAAGGTTATCGAGCTGATCGGCACCAGCAGCGAATCCTGGGAGAAGGCCGCCGCTAGCGCGGTCAGCCGCGCCGGAGAAACCCTGCGGGACCTTCGTGTTGCCGAAGTGGTCCAGCTTGACTTGCAGCTTGATGCCCAAGGCAAGGTGGAAGCCTACCGCGCCAAGCTGAAAGTCTCATTCAAGTTCGAGGGGTCGTAGTCGGCCGTTTCGTAGGGTGGGCAAAGGCGCTTGCGCCGTGCCCACCATCTATCCACGATGGTTGCCTTACGTGGTGGGCACGCTTGCGCTTTGCCCACCCTACGATCTTTGCGCACCCTACAATTTGCAACATCACAGCGCCGGCAGCGCGCTGACGTAGACATTGATGGCGCCTTCCGCTTCGGCGATCACGCGCAGCGTTTTGGAATCGAAGGCAATGCCGGCGAGCCGCAGCTTGCTGATCTCGGCCGAGACCCGCAGGCCGTCCTCGTTCTTCTGAAGATCGGCGATCGCTGCTGCAATCTTCTTCTGCGCGTTGCTGGCGAACGGCTTGAGGTCGACGACAGCCTTCTCCGCCAGCGTCTCCTGCAAATGCGGGATGGCCGCGCGCGCCGCGGCGCCCAACAGCCCGAAGGCAGCCTCCGACTCGACGGCGAGTTCGATGTCGGTCAGCCGCAGCGTCTGCTCGCCCTGATCGAGCACCGGCTTGCCCCAGATATGCACATTGGCCTCGCCGCCGAGGCCCAGGAAACTCGTCTTTTCCCTGGCGCTGACCAGAAGCGAGATCAGCAGGCGATTGCCGGAAGCGGCCACGGCGGCGCGCTTGACGGTGACGTCGACCGCGCCCGAACCGTCTTCAGGAAAAGTCTTCCCGGCGAACTGTGCCTCCACGATCTTGTTGATCTCGGTAAACGGCATGTCGATGGGCACGCCGATCGCGACCCGTCCCGGCATCGGTGGCACCATGGCGATCGTAGCGGGGAACGGGCAGGACGGCTTGGTTTCGCTCGGTGTGATCCGGGTCTCGGCCTCGATGCCGAGCGTCAGCGTCAGGTTCGAAGCATCGACGCGCGGCTGCGCGGCAATCGCCCGGGTAGGGCGCAATTCCAGCCACAGCGCCGGCATCGTCGAACCGGCTGTCGTGCCCTGCAGCGGAATCGAACGGCAGGCCTTGGCCCACTGCACCCGCGCGTTCCGTTCGAAGGTCGGATCGTTGCGCATGCGTGCCTGCACCAGCGCGATTTGCTCGGCAACGTTCTGGTCGATCAACGGCTTCACCTGAGCGGGCACGTTGACGCGCGCGCCGGCCACGCTGAGGCTGGTGTCGCCGAGATTGACCTGCGCTGCGAGATTAGGCTCGATGCGCCAGTTCGTGGCGATCTGTGGTCGCGCCGATATGACGACGTTGCCCTTGATCTCGGCGCTGGCGTTCAGGTTCTTGATGTTCACGCTGCCGATCTGCTTGGCGACGTTGCCGCCGAGCAGGCCTCCGAGTGCTTCGCCGACCGCCCCCGTCGCCTTGGCCGACAGCGAGCCGGTTACGTTCAGTGTGCCCGTCAACGGAGTCGCCAGCGACAGCACGTCCTGCGCGCCGGTAGCTACGATCGGCCCGCGCGAGGCGGTCCAGCCGATGTCGGCATTCTGCAGGATCTGCGAAATCGGATTGTCGGCCTTGCCGGCGAAATTGCGTGGCGCGCCGCGATCGGCGGCATCGCGGATCGCCGACAGCGCAACCGCAATCGGCGCCATCACCGTGGATGCGCGCGCCGCCGGCGGCAGCGGCGGCAATTCGGCGAGCGCGGGCGCGCTGTTCGTGGCGCGAGGCGTGACAAAGTCCATCACCTTCAGGCTGACGGCAAACGACACGACGAGGACCGCAAGCGCGATCGCAATGGTCTTGACCCGCATCGGCAGACGCATCGTGCCCCGGACCCCAATGAATCGCCCCACGACGTTTTACAGGGGTGGCGAGGGGGACGCCACTGCACATTGCCGCGACCTCAGGTCAACGCAAAACGGCCCCGGCGAATGCCAGGGCCGCCTCTCGCATTAAAAAAAGCTAATGCCTCAGCGGATGGTCCGGCCGAGATCGGCGCGGCGATCCGTCATCGGCAGCACGATCACCTTGGTCCCGACACTGACCCGCGAATACAGATCAATGACGTCCTCGTTGGTGAGGCGCAGGCAGCCCGAAGAGACGCGGGTTCCGATCGTCGACGGGTCGTTGGTGCCGTGGATGCGATAGATGGTGCCGCCGAGATACATCGCGCGGGCGCCGAGCGGATTACCCGGGCCGCCGGTCATGTGGCGCGGCAAATAGGGCTGGCGGGCGATCATTTGCGGAGGCGGGGTCCAGGCCGGCCATTCGGCCTTGCGGGTGATCGTCTGGGTGCCCGACCAGGTGAAGCCGTCGCGGCCGATGCCGATGCCGTAGCGCATCGCCTGGCCGTTGCCGAGCACGAGGTAGAGATAGGTGTTCGGTGTATCGATGATGATCGTGCCCGGCGCCTCGCGGGTGTAGTAGTTCACGACCTGGCGACGCAGGCGGGCCGGCAGCTCGAAGCGCTCTCCCTCCTCGGGCGCAGCCGCAACCGGCGGCGGGGCCGCTTCGATCTGCGGCAGGAAAAACGGAAACAGCGGCAGCGGAGCCGCAGTGGCGGGTGCGGAAGATGCGGTCGCGCCAATCGCCAGCGCGCCGAAGGCAGCGGCCGCGAAGCGGCTCAGTATCGATGAATTGGACATGATCGTCCCCCTGTTTGTCGCACCAGTTCGGCGCGTCGTTGGGGAAACCTCTACCGATGAACCGTTTCAGGACATTTGCACGAAATCGCCAAAATGGTTTCGTGGCGTTAGGGAATTGTTTCGTTAAGGTTTCGTTGCCCCTCTCCCCCTGTGGGCCCCTGTGGGAGAGGGTGGATCGAATGGGCGTCAGCTCATTCGAGACGGGTGAGGGGTTCTCTCCGCGAGCTCATCTCTGGGAGGCAACCCCTTGTATCTGCCCATTGAGCAAAATGTGCGATGGGAGCGACTGAGCGCTTTGGCCGGTGGGCACCGGCCAAAGCGCTCGGCGATGACGCCCTCTCGCCCCCATGCTCCAGATCGTCCCAACAGGAGGCGATCCGCTTCCGCGGCGATGACTTCAACCGGATCAATAAGCGCGGCGAGTTGGATTGGTCGGGACATTGGTGATGGACGGGGTTATAGCCCTCTGCCATGGGCGCATGACGTGCTTTGCAATGCGCACCGCTCGGCACACGGCTTGACCGGCTACGCAACATTGCGGGCATAGGAACAGACATGAAAGCCGCGAGTTGATCGCTGGCAGAAGTCGATCCTGACAGGGCTATTCGGCTATGAGAAACATCGTGAATGAGACCGGTGAGATCATCGCCAAGGCAACGCATGACGGCACGTTGGTCGGCGGGCACCACCGCATCGCGGTGGCGGCTAGCCTCGGTCAAAAGCTGCTTTGGCAAGACAGCGGCGAACCTGTGAAGCTTGATGCCTTCTTCAAGCATCCGCATCCGAGTAGTTCTCAGCGGCACATAGCTTGAGGCGCTCGCTGACGTAGCGCCAGCCGGACCAGCCCTCACTGAGTATGACGAGGAGCACATCATCATGCGCGGGCTTGATGCGGATCAACAAGCGACGCCTGCCTTTGCCTGTATCTCTCGATCATGGCAGGCGTAGCCTTCTCGGCTAGGGCCTTGATGGTGTGGAACGGATTGTTAGGGGCGCTTGGGTCTCGGTCGTGGCAAAGGAGGTGATACAGGGCCCGCTAAGGCAATGGGCTTGGCCACGGGACGCTGCGGCTGCGCGCCTGCCGCGTCGTTCACGGGACTGCTGTGGCGGCCTACAATGTAAGCCCCTAGCGCCGTGACAACCAGTAGAACGAGTAGCGTTTTTGCCCGCATACTCGCACCACTACTTTTAGCCGGTCTTTCGAGCATTCATGGCCCGCTCAACCTCGTCGGCTAGTTGATCCAGATGCCGCGCAAGCCGGTCGAACATTTCGCGCTTCGCTTTGTCGGTAGCCAAGTCCCGGACAAGCGCGCATTCGGCCGCGTCTTTGCGCAGCTTCTCCAAATGGGTTTGATAATCCTTCATTGTCCCCTGCCTGTCTTAATTTTCCGTGACGGTGGCACGGAGAACGGGAGGCTGACCTAACAAATGTTAGGTCGGGGCAGACATTCGAAGGGAAAGAAGTAAGAGCGCTGCAATACGTCCGGCGCCGGCAAATCTAAATCGAAGGGGGAAAAGTCCACCTAACCAATCAAGCCTGGCCAGCGCGCATTCTCGGCATGTCGGCTTGGTCGGTGGCGAGCACCGCGCGGCGGTCGGCGACGGCGTGGTGGAATTGTTCGAGCGCGAGCGCGATCACCGAGAGGTCGCCTTCCTCGACGGTGCCGTCGTCGTAGCAATCGAACGCCTCGCGCAACATGCCGTCGGCCGCAGCTTGCATCTCGGCCAGCTCTTCCGGCGTTTCGGCCTTCCTCGCCCTGGAAATCAACTCAAGCAGATGATCGCGATGGGCGGTGTATTGCTCGCGCTCGTCCCTGTTCCAGTAATGCTTGAACCAGGCGCCGGCGGAGCCCAGGCCCGACAAGATCAGCACCGCGAACCAGATGTAGTCGGTGTATTTTTCGAGGAACGTTCGCTCGTTGCCGTCGATATAGGCGGCTGCGCCCGCATGCGCCGGCAGCGCTGCGTCCTTTTCGGTATCTGGCTTCTCGATCTGCGAGGCGGTCGGCAATTCACGCGCGAGCTGCTGGCGGTTGGTGAAGAGCTGGCGGGCGAAGGCGGCGACCGCCGTGTCAGACAACGACTTCGGTGCGATGATCAGGTGATTGACGGCCACCGTATCGACCTTGTCTTCCGGCCGCTGCGGTGAAGAGCCGAAGATGCTGGCGGGAATTTCCTCGGATTCGTAGATCGGATTCTTCTTGGCGATCGCGTCGGAAACCTCGATCGGCAGGAATTTCGGCTCGCCGCGGGCAGCAGCCGTTGCCGCGATGGCGTCCACAGTGATCTTGCTCTTGAGCGGGCCGACCGCCATGAACGCGTCGACCGACTGATCTTTCGCCATTTCGCCGAGCTGATTGGTGGCGAACTGGCTGATCGCGACCTTGTCGGGATTGATTCCGGACTCTTTCAGGATCCCGCGCAACAGCGTGACATTGGCCTGCGTGCGCCCGATCACACCGACGCGGTGGCCGGCCAGTTCATCGAGACTCTTGATCTTGGGCGTGGGCTGCTTCTTCGAGCCCTTGGCGGGAAGGCCGGAAGGCGCCCACAGCACGACGACATTCTTGCGCAGAATGGCAACCGACTCGGCATCCGTCGGCAGGTTCAGATCGCCGCGGGCCACCGCGAGATCGGCCTTGCCGTCCGTGAACAACGCAATGCTCTCCGCCGTTCCTTCCGTCGTGATCGGCGCCAGCCGCACCGAGCTGCCCTCGCGCGCGAACGTCTGCGCCATCAACTGGACCAGCTTCTGGTCGTCGCTGCCGGCAGGACCGACCGCAATCCGCAGCGTCGTCGGCCGCAGCACGTAATACAACGTGCCCGCGGCGACGCCGAACGCGAGCAGGCCGGCCGCAAGGATCAGAAGCGCATAGCTCTTGCGCTTCCGCCGCCGGCGGGATCGCGCAGAATTGTCGTTGTGGTCTGTCATCTCGCTGTCACGTTACACGAAAATGCGTGGAGGGGTCTTAAAAACATCCTTACATATCGATGACGTCATACGCTTGAAATATCCATGGCTGAACGTCGGATTTGAGAATCATTAATCTCGGGTCCGGGACATGAAGATATTGATTGCGACCGATGCGTGGCATCCGCAGGTGAACGGTGTCGTCCGCACGCTGACGTCGTTGGCGAAGAGCGCCTCTGCGCTCGATGCCGATATCAGCTTCCTGACCCCGGACGGGTTTCCTTCCCTCGGCGTGCCGACCTATCCTGGCTTACGCATCGCGCTGCCGAACCGGCGCGAGATCGCGCGACGGATCGAAGAGGCCGCGCCGGACGCCATCCATATCGCAACCGAGGGGCCGATCGGCTGGATGGTGCGCGCCTACTGCCGGCGCCGCAAGCTTTCGTTCACCACGTCCTATACGACGCGCTTTCCCGAATATATCGCCGTCCGCACCGGACTCCCGGCGGCCGTCGGCTATGCGGTGCTGCGGCACTTTCATGCCGCGTCTTCCACGGTCATGGTCGCCACCGACTCGCTGCGGCAGGAACTGACCGCGCGGGGCTTTCGGAAACTCGGCTTCTGGACGCGCGGCGTCGACACCGAATTGTTCAACCCGCATAATCCAGCGGCGCTCGATCTGCCGCGGCCGATCTTCATGACGATGGGCCGCGTCGCGGTGGAAAAGAATCTCGATGCGTTTCTGTCGCTCGACCTGCCGGGATCAAAAGTGGTCGTCGGCGACGGACCGCAGAAGGCGCAGCTCGCGCAGAAGTATCCCGACGCAGTTTTCCTCGGCGAGAAGAAGGGCGCGGAGTTGACCGCGCATCTCGCCGCCGCCGACGTCTTCGTGTTTCCGAGCCTTACCGATACGTTCGGCGTCGTGCAGCTCGAGGCATTGGCGTGCGGCACGCCGGTCGCGGCATTCCCGGTCACCGGGCCGAAGGACGTCATTGCCGATCATCCGATCGGCGCGCTCGACACCGATCTGCGCAGCGCGTGCTTGCGCGCGCTGCCGATGTCGCGCGAGGCCTGCCGGAATTTTGCGCTGGCGCGCTCCTGGGAAAACAGCGCGCGGCAGTTCCTCGGCAATCTGACCGCGCTGCAGCCGAGCCGCGTGTTGCGGCCGGTGCGCCGGGCGCCTGTGAGGGGCGCCGTGCAGGGCTGAACCGAAAAGTTCGACTATCAACCCAAGTCATATGCGTGAGACGAGAAGGCAGAACCAACCATGGCAGACATCATCAAGCTTGACGGTACCAGATCCCTGGATTTCGACCGCGAAACGGTCGAGCAGGCGTATGATCGCTGGGCGCCGGTTTACGACCTCGTGTTTGGGGGCGTGTTCAGCAAGGGCCGCAAGGCGGCGATCCAGGCGACCAACAAGATCGGCGGCCGTGTGCTCGAGGTCGGCGTCGGCACCGGCATTTCGCTGCCGCTATACGCGCCGCATCTGCGCATCTTCGGCACCGACATTTCGGAAGCGATGCTGCAAAAAGCGAAGAAGCGCGTCGATGAACTCGGCCTCAAGAACGTCGAGGGCCTCGCCGTCATGGACGCCGAAAACCTCGAATTCCCCGACGATTGTTTCGACGTGGTGATGGCGCAATATGTCGTCACCGCCGTGCCGAACCCCGAAAAGGCGCTCGACGAATTCGCTCGCGTGCTGCGGCCGGGCGGTGAACTCATCATCCTCACCCGCGTCAGCGCCGACGCCGGGATGCGCCGCTTCATCGAGCAGCGGCTGCAGCCGGTGGTGCGTCCGCTCGGCTTCCGCACCGCCGAATTCGCCTGGTCGCGCTATGCGCAATGGCTGGCGGGCGCGCGCGGCATGGAGCTGGCGGAGCGCCGCCTGGTGCCGCCGCTCGGCCATTTCTCGCTGGTGCGCTTTCGGAAAATCGACGTCGCCGCGGCTGCCTGACGCGCCCTGATCGCCGTTGCGCCATCGCGCCGCTGCGAACTGTCACATGTCATTATCATGATGTCACATGCCGGACATCGAATCTCAGTAGACCCGATCCCATCGGAATTTTGGGGGAGAACATGATCAAGAACTTTCTGCAGGAACTGCGTACCCAGCGCTGGGACGATCATCGCTACTATCACCACAGCCGCATCAACCAGTCGCTGCACTTCGTCAGCGCGGCGAGCTTCCTGTTCGCCTACGCGATGCTTTTCTTCGATCCCGTGGTTTCGGCGCTGGTCGGTTGGCTGGTCTCGATGACGACGCGGCAGGCCGGTCACTTCTTCTTCGAGCCGCGCGGCTACGATCACGTCAACCAGGCGACCCACGAGCACAAGGAAGAGATCAAGGTCGGCTACAATCTGCAGCGCAAGGTCGTGCTGATGACGATCTGGGCGCTGTCGCCGCTGGTCCTGTATCTCGACCCGACCTTGTTCGGCTTGTTCACGCCCTGGACGTCGTCGGCAGACTTCATGCGGCAGGTCGCCAAGATCTGGCTTGCGGTCGGCATCGGCGGGCTGTTGTTCCGCACCGTCCATCTGTTTTTCATCCGCGACGTCGAGACCGGCTTGGTCTGGATGACCAAGATCCTCACCGACCCCTTCAGCGACCTGAAGCTGTACTACAAGGCGCCGCTGGCTCTCATGAAGGGCGAGCTGATCGATCCGGGTCTCGAGAAGCACGTCAAGCACGCCTAAGCGTTGAGCTTGATCCAAACAACGCAGTCATGGCCGGGCTTGTCCCGGCCATCGACGTTCTTAAGCACCAGTTGTGAGATCGTCATTGCGAGCGAAGCGAAGCAATCCACCTCTCCGCACGGGGATAGATGGATTGCTTCGTCGCGGAGCCTGTCATCGGGCGCGCATTCGCGCGACCCGTTGGCTCCTCGCAATGACGAAGGAGGCCAGCCTGGCGATGTCGGCAGCGAATAAGACGTGGATGGCCGGGACAAGCCGGGCCACGACGACAGGCGATAGAGCCTCAGCGACCAAACCGCTTCCGGATCATCTCTCTCAAAATCCGCCGCTTGATATCCTTATTGGTCAGCGCAGCATCATGCCACCACCAGCCATCGCGCTTCATCTTCTCGGCCGCTGCGACGAAGCGATCGGCGACTTCATTGAAATCCGCATCCGTGTAGTTGAGGCTGAAGATCAACCGGCCGGTGCCGACCCAGCTCAGCGCCAGCCCTTCGGCGCGCAGGTAGTATTGCAGCATCCAGTTGTAGCGGGACGGGTCGGTATATTGCACCATCCAGATCGAGGAGATGTTGCTGACGCGGACGGGCAGATCCTGCGCGGCCAGCCGCTCGTTCAACGCCTTGGCGCGGCCGTTCCAGGTCTCGTCGAGCCCCTGATAGACGGCATTGAAGTTCGGGCTGGCGAGGCGGCTGAGGAACTCGTCCATCGCCGTCATCACGTAAGGGTGCGAATTGAAGGTGCCGCGGGCAAAGCAGACGTCGGCGGGGCGATCGTCGCGGAAGCGCCGCATCAATTCCTTGCGGCCGCAGACCACGCCGACCGGCAAGCCGCCGGCGAGGCTCTTGCCGTAGGTCACCATGTCGGCGCGGACGCCGAAATACTCCTGCGCGCCGCCGGCGGCGAGGCGGAAGCCGACGAAGACTTCGTCGAAGATCAAGACGATGCCGCGCTGCGTGCAGACCTCGCGCAGTTTCTTCAGCCATTCGGTGTAGGCCGCGCGATCGAACGCACCCTTGCGCGAGGAATCGACCAGCGCGGAATCGCCGGGCGCGTTGGCGTTGGGATGCAATGCCTGCAAGGGATTGACCAGCACGCAGGCGATGTCCTTGCGTGTTCGCAGCACATGCAGCGTGCGCTCCGACATATCGGCCAGCGTGTAGGTCTCGTGCGGCGAAACCGGATTGCCGACGCCCGGTTGCACGTCGCCCCACCAGCCGTGATAGGCGCCGGCGAAACGGACCAGATGCGAGCGTTTGGTGTGATAGCGCGCCAGCCGCACCGCCTGCATGACGGCCTCGGTGCCGGACATGTGGAACGAGACTTCGTCGAGGCCGGAAATCTCGCACAGCCGGCGGACGTTGTCGGTGATGACGGGGTGATAGGGGCCGAGCACGGGGCCCAGCGCGCGGGCGCGCTTTTCGGCTTCCGTGATGCACTCCTTGTAAAAATCGTTGCCGAAAATGTTGACGCCGTAGGAGCCGGTCAGGTCGTAGAAGATGTTGCCGTCGACATCGGTGACGGTGACGCCGGCGGAAGACTGCATGAAGGCGCCGGTGCCGAGATTTTCGCGCACCAGCCGGCTGTACTGGAACGGTACGCGGTATGTTTCCGTAAACTGCAGGTCGGAGATGTGCGTCGCGGCCTCGGCCGTCATCTGCCGGCCCTTGGCGTAGCGCTCCTCGTAGAGGCAGGCGAGCCGGAAGAAGGCGTCCTGCCGTTGCATGGCGACATCGCTGGGCGCGCCGTCGGAAGCGAAGTAACCGTCGATATCGAATTCGTAGTGGGGCACCAGCCGCGCGACCATTTTGGACATCTTGGAATGCCCGGTCAGCGAGCGGTGTTTGGCGCGCGACAGCGCCAGCCGCGCCTGCAATTTGGGGAACACTGCCGCGGCGCTAGCGACCGCAGCGGCGGACAGCGAAAGAATCGGAAGGGACGAATCCATGCCTGAAGCGCTAGCCAATCCTGCTGACAGATTGATGACAATCCGGCGCCTGATCGCCCGCCTCACCCAGCAGGAGGACCTCAACTTCCTCCTGACCAACCGCATTCCGCGGGCGGCGCTGACCCGCTTCATGGGCTGGTTCAGCAAGATCGAGAATCCGCTCGTCCGCGATTTTTCGATTGGCTGCTGGCGGCTGTTTTCCGATCTCGATCTGTCGGAAGCCAAGAAAACCGAATTCAAGAGCCTGCACGATTGTTTTACGCGCGAGCTGCGCCCGGGGCTGCGGCCGGCAGATCCCGATCCATCTGTCGTGGCAAGTCCTTCCGACGGCATCATCGGCGCGTTTGGCAAGATCGCCGATACCGAGCTGTTCCAGATCAAGGGTGCGCCTTACTCGCTGATCGACCTGCTCGGCGATCCCGCGCTGGTCGAGCAGCATCGCAACGGCCGCTTCCTGACGCTCAGGCTGACGTCGAGCATGTATCACCGCTTTCACGCGCCGTATGACGCCACGATCAAGAGGGTGACATTCATTCACGGCGATGTCTGGAACGTCAATCCGATCGCGCTGAAGCGGGTCGAGCGTCTGTTCTGCAAGAACGAGCGCGCCGTGTTGCAGGCGCGGTTGCCATCGGGCGAGGCGCTTACGCTGGTACCGGTTGCCGCCATTCTCGTCGCCAGCATCCGCCTGCATTTCCTCGATGTCACACTCAACGCGCAGAGCAGGGGACCGGTGGATTTCGCCTGCCTTGCGCGGGTCAAGAAAGGCGACGAGCTCGGCTGGTTCGAGCACGGCTCGACCATCATCGTGCTGGCGCCCGAGAACTTCGAATTTTGCGACAACGTCGCGGAGGGCGGACGCATCCGCGCCGGCGAACGACTGTTGCGAAAGCCGCAGGTTTAATCTCGATTCTCCGGGCTGTTGCCTCTATATGCTCGCGGTCGCAGTCGCAGTTGCGAAAACGCGGGAAGAGATAGATGGCGAGAGCGCCTGTCATGGCGGCGGGAGGAATCGTGTTGCGGCAGGCGGAGCCGCCGCTGATCGCCGTGGTGCGCCTGCGCAAGCGCAACGAATGGGTCTTGCCGAAGGGCAAGCTCGACGACGGCGAGACGCCGCGCGCCGCTGCCGAACGCGAGGTGATGGAGGAAACCGGGCACGACGTTGCCGTGCACGAGTTTCTGGGCACGCTGGCTTACGAATCCCGTGGCGGCGCCAAGGTGGTGCATTACTGGCGCATGGCGGCGGGTGATCTGCCCACGCGCATACCGATGCGCGACGTGAAGGCGGTGGACTGGCTGCCGCTCACTGAGGCCGTCGAACGGCTCTCGCGCGGCTATGAGCGCGCGTTCCTGGAAAATGTCGGGCCGATCGCGCTGGCGGCGGCGAATGGTGCGGAAGGCGTAGGGTTGCCGACGTCGGTGCAGCCTGCCGAAGTGCCCAAAGCCCAGCGTGCAGGCTTTCTTCAAAATCTGCTTCGGTTATTCCGCTAATTCGTGTCCCGGGCGCGATGCAGCGCGCTGGCGCCTTGCTCAGCCATTCCGGGGCGCACGAAGTGCGAACCCGGAATCTCGAGATTCCCCGATGCGCAATTGCGCATCTGAGGTCTGGTCCTTCGGACCATCCCGGAATGACGAGCATGTTAACGATTGACGGTCAGCTAACGCGCTTCCAGGTCTGGCCGCCGCAGAACATGCCGCCGAAGGCACAGCCCTGGACGCGCAGTGAGCTGGCGCCCTTCAGCGCGATCGTCGAGTCGTATTTGCGGCCGCTGTCGGGGTCATGAATCCGGCCGGTCCACTTGCTGCCCTGCGGCTTCATGTTGATCAGAATCCTTTCGCCGGTGTTGACGGAATAGCCGCACAGATTGGCGCCGCATTGCTCGATGCGCACGTTGCCCTTGTTCTCTTCCGTCGCCCAGATGCCGATCGGCGAGTCGGCAGCGGGCGCTGCGGCCGCGGCCGGCTGCGGTGCAGGCGCCGGCGCTGCGGCGACCGGGGCGGGCGGAGGCGGAGCGGGCGGTGCGACTTCGGCTTGCGCCGGTGTTGCAGCCGCGACTGTGGTTTGAGCGGGCGCAGGTGTTGCCGCGGGAGCCGCAGGCTGCGGAGCGGTGGTCTGGGCCGGGGCGGGTGCCGCGGGTTTGGGCGCCGGCGCGGTCGCGACGACCTCATCGTCGTCCTTGCTCTTCGAGCCCAGACCTTTGAGGTCGATATTGCCGAGCGTCCCGTTATAGCCGGGCGCGGTAATCTTGATGCAGGAAATGGCGTTGCAGTTGCGCGGCGATTCGACACGAATGCGCTCGCCGTTGATCTGGAGGGTAATGCCGCCCGCATGCGCCGAGGTGGTGGCCATCAACAATGCGGCGAGGATGTACAGCTTCTTCATGCGAGCCTCCTGAGCAGCCTGTGAGCGGGTGGCGGTGAATTTGGACAGACCCTACGCGGGCGCGGGGATACGCTCTGTGATCCAGGTCACGAAGCATCAGGCGCCGCCGAAGCGGCTCGGTGATTCAAATCACATCCAGCCGAAGTTCCCCGCGACTAGTTTTTCCGCGATCACCCGCGGGAGGCTTCGATGAAACAGCTTTGTTTTCTCGCCGTGCTGATGCTGCTTGGTGCTTCAGCCCATGCCGGCGCGATTTCATTCAAGATCGGCGGCCATCGGGTGCACATCGAATCCTCCAGGCACTGCCGTTCGACGTCCTGTGCCTCGATGTCGGTCTCCAGAAGCCTCAACTGGCGCCACAAACGCGACCGCCATGACGATGATCGCGATGGGGTCGTGCCGGCGAAGCCTGCACCACAGACGGTTTCGCCGCCTGCGCCGCCAGCGGCGGCCCCCAAGACCATCGTCGCCGCGCCACCGCCGGTCGTCTACACCCCAGCCGCATCGACGACGCAAATCGTAGCTGCGCCGCCGCCTCCGCCAACTCCGCCGCCTGCACCCCCGCCGGCTCAGCAGGCCTCGATTCCGTTGCCGCCACCGCCACCGCCTGCGAAACCGGCCGAAACTGTGCAGCCTGCGCTGCAGGTTGAACGGGTCTCGCGTCAGGCCGCGGAAGAGCCAGCGGACTCGCCGATCGGCGACTGGCAGACGGAAGGCAAGGGAAGGGTGCGGATCGGAAAATGCGGCAGCGCGCTGTGCGGCTATGTGCTCGATTCATCGTCGAACGAGAAGGGTGAGGCTATTCTGGTCAACATGAAGCCGAAGACGGAAAGGCGATGGACCGGCGGCGTCTACAGCCAGGGCAGCGGCGAGACGTATTACGGCACGATGTCGATGAAGGGGGTCGATACGCTTCGCGTCGAGGCCTGTGCGGTTCTCCGCTTCTACTGCTCCGGCAACAATTGGAGCCGTATCATGCGCCACGCCGATGGCCCGTCGATGGTGTCCGCCGAGCCGCGCTCATGACACCTTTTGTTTTGACGCGTTTTCTTTACGCGAACCGGAATCCACTTCGCTCGAAAACGCTATGTGCGCGAAAACGCCCGGTGACTTGGCCACCGGGCGTTCGGGTCCATTGTCTGGACGGGAAGTCTAGAACACGCCAAGCACAATCGCGCCGACGAAGGCAATTGCAACATACGCAGTTACAACGCCAAGTCTGCTGACGAGAGGACTTACGAAATCCATTGGGAAGGCTCCCTGGGTTCACGTCTGCCCGCACTTAACACTTAAGGTTAGCAAAGCGTTCCCGGCCCAAAAAGTCAGTGCCGCTGTCCATCCACGGATTCTCGACCGCCGGCAGCCCCGGCAACGTGGTAAAAAAATCGTTAAATCAACATGTTGAAGAGTCTTTAAATAAATTGGTTGAACGTGCGCGGGATGACGCGCGGAGTTCGTTTGTATCTCGTCGGCTCCTTCGTCCTCGTCTCGCTAGCGGGTTGTGGCCGCGGATTTTTTCAGTCCGCCGAGCGCGAACCGTGGCGTACCGAGGCCGAGGTCGCATGCCTGAAGTCCGGCGCGGTCAAGGAGAGCCCCGACCTGGTCCGGATCGATCCGATCTCCGGTCCCGGCGTGTGCGGCGCGGAATATCCGCTGAAAGTGGCGGCGCTCGGCGAAAACATCACCTCTTTCGGCTTTGCCGACCAAAGCCTGCGGCCGCCCGCCAATATCGGCAGTCAGCCGCGCTGGCCGATCGCGCGCGCCCCGGCTGCGGCTCCGCCCCAAGGAAACTATTCTGGTTATTCTGGGAGCCATTCAGGAAACTATCCGGATTCGGCGCCGCCCCAGCCGAACTATGCCGCGCCGTCGAACGGTCCGATCTCGCTCTCGGCGCCGGGCGTCGCCTCGCAGCAGGATGATATCGATGTGCCGCCCGAAGGCGTGCCGACGTCGCGCGACGGCGGTTATGCGGCGCCACCATCCTATCCACCGCGCGACCGTTACACCGCGCCGTCTTCTGCGCCGTATCCGCCATCCCATTCGCCATCGCCGGCTGCGCCGCGGCTCGGTCCCGCGCAAGGCAATTCCGTCAGCGCCTTCGGTCAGGTCTCGATGAAGCCGGCGGCGACGCTGGCGTGTCCGATCGTCTCCGCGCTCGACCGCTGGCTCACCGATTCGGTGCAGCCGGCGGCGATGCGCTGGTTCGGTGTGCGTGTCGTCGAGATCAAGCAGATCTCCGCTTATTCCTGCCGCGGCATGAACGGCAATCCGCATGCGCATATTTCCGAGCACGCGTTCGGTAATGCGCTCGACATCGCAGCCTTCACGCTCGCCGACGGCAGGCGCATCACGGTCAAGGGCGGCTGGCGCGGCGTGCCGGAAGAGCAGGGTTTTCTGCGCGACGTGCAGGCGGCCGCCTGTCAGCAGTTCAACACCGTGCTGGCGCCGGGCTCCAACTCCCACCACGAGGATCACATTCACGTGGACCTGATGCGCCGTCCCTCCCGCCGCACCATCTGTCAGCCCGCCGCGGTATCAGCCGAACAGGTCGCCGCGCGCGCCCAGCGTAACCCCTACGCATCACGTGACCCGTATTCGACGGGCTCGCTCGGAGCCAAGAAGTCGATCTCGCGCTGGTTCGGGGGTCGCAGCAAGGTCAACGAGGAAGACGAGTTCGAGGATCATTCGCATTGAGCGAATTGCTCAATGCGTAGGATGGGTGGAGCGAAGCGATACCCATCAATGCCGGCTGCGCAACGATGGGTTTCGCTTCGCTCTACCCATCCTACGAGATCTTCACGCTCACTCTGCAATCTTCTCCAACAAATCCCGCACCACTCCTTTCAGCAGATCGAGCTTGTAGCCCGTCATAGGCAGCGGCTTTGCGCCGGAAGTCGCCTGCTGCGCCGCGTCGGCGATGGCGGATGCGGATGCTTGCTTGCCCTGCACGGCCGCTTCCGCAGCCGCAAGCCGCAGCGGCACCGGCGCGATGCCGCCGGCGGCCAGGCGGACGAACTGAAACGTGCCGTCCTTTACCACGGCGCGGGCGCAGACTTCGACCAGCGGCCATTCGGCATGGGTGCGGCTGATCGCGCGCTTGTAGAACGCGCGCTCGCCTTGCAGCGGTGAAGGAAGCTCGATGCTCTTGATCATCTCGCCAGGCAGCAGCGCGTTGTCGGAGCCGCCGTTGCGGCCGTCGCCGAGCAGCTCGCCGATCGTTAGCGAACTCCGTTGGTCGGTCATCACTTTCGCATCATAGGCAAGCAGTGCTGCGGCCATCGTCGAGGGATGCGGCGCCACGCAGGGGCCGAGGTCGAACGCGACGTGGTAAAGATGATTGCCGGACCGCGCGGGGCAATCCGGTCCGCCCTTCCTGAGACAGGCGATGTGCGGATTTCGAAAATACCAGCAGCGCGAACGTTGCGCGAGATTGCCGCCGAGGGTGGCGAAGTGACGGACCTGCGGCGTCGCCAACCCTTGCGCGGATGCGGCGATGCCCGGATACGCCGCGACGACGCGTGCATCGGCCGCGATGGCGGCAATGGTGGTGAAGGCACCGAGGCGCAAATTTCCGTCGGCGCCCCAATGTGTCCCGATCATGTCGGGTGCGGCGGCAATATCGATCAACGGTCCCGTCGAGACGCCGCTGCGGCGCCGCTCGGAGAGGTCGGTGCCGGCGGCGCGGAATTCGCTCGCCTGCGTGGCGGTCATGGCTGTCGGTGTCATGCAGCAGCCCTCCCCTTGAGCGCGGCGACGAGACGGTCGGGGCGGATTGGCAACTCCGTCAGCCGAACGCCGGTCGCGTGGTGAATGGCATTGGCGACCGCGGGCGAGGTCGGCACGGTCGCGACCTCGCCGATACCGACGCTGCCGCCGAGCACATGATCGAATCCGCGCTGGTCGAAATGCACGTCGATCATGGGCGTGTCGGCAATGCCGGGAATACGATAGTCCTCCATGCCGCCGCTGAGCACGTCGCCGGTGCGGGAATCGACCTCGCGTGCTTCATAGAGCGCGTAGCCGATGCCCTGAATGACGGCGCCGGTGGCCTGGCTTCGCGCCAGCGCCGGCGCCACGATCCTGCCAACCGCAATGCCGGTGTGGACGTTGACGACACGTACATGGCCGAGCCAGGTATCGACTTCGACTTCGACGACCTGCACCGAACTCGGCACGCCGGCGCCGATCGCAAGATTGGAGAACCACCGCATAATCCAGCCGAAGATCCAACCCATGAAGCCGGCCTGCTTCAGCGGCGACTGGACACCCGGCGCCGTCCGCCTGGAGTCCTCCGGCCGCACGCCTGATGCGGCGAGGTCGGGCGAGGCCGCGAGCATTTCGCGCCATGGCGCGTTGGAGCCGGGGACCGGCTGCCGTTTTGCATTCTGCCGGATTGCGGCTTTCAACTGCTCGATCGCCAGCAGCATCGGCGGGATCACCGAAGCCGTGACACGGCTGCCGCCCGAGCCGGGCCCTTCCGGCAGCTTTGAATCGCCGATCCGGACCTCGACCTCATGCGGCTCCAGCCCGAACTCGCGTGCGAGCGTATCGGCAATCACGGTGCGGGTGCCTGTGCCGATATCCTGCGTCGCGGTGCTCGCGATCAGGCGTCCGCCCTTCACGGCTACTTCGACCTTCGAGCCGGGCTGCCACAGATAGAGCCAGTAGCCGGTGGCGACGCCGACGCCGCGGCGATAACGGCCGCCTTGCGCTGCGACCGGTTTGCGGTTGCGCCAGACCTCGAGGCTCGAAGCCCAATCGTAGAGCCGCTGGCGGTTGGGATCGGGGTCCCAGCGCTTGCGAAGCGCGATCGCGTCGATGTTCATGCGCACCGCCGCTTCGTCGATCGCCTGCTCCAGCGCAAACGCCATCGGCGGCCCGCCGGGGCCGCGGAACGGGGCGCCTGCCGGCAAATTGCTGATGACGTCGAAATCGGCGAGCTCCTTTCCCTCCGCCGGATAAATCAGGCGCGCCAGTGCCGCGATGGTCGAATTGGTCGCTGCTCCTGTATCGGCATAGGCGGTGAACGAAAGCGCTTTCAATTCGCCCTGGTCGGACGGCAGCAGTGCGACCTTCATCTCCGCCGCCGGTCGATAACCGGTGACCGAAAGCTCCTCGTGCCGATCGTAGGCGACGCGCACCGGCGCCTTGGCCTCGCGCGCCAGCTCGATCGCGGTGGTGGTTTCCACGCCAAGCGCAGCCTTCGAACCAAAGCCGCCGCCGACATGGTCGGCAATCACGCGCACCTTGTCGTGGTCGAGCTTGTAGCGCTTGGCGATCAGCTCCATCAGGTGAAACACGGCTTGCGTCGAGACATGCACGGTGAGCCGGTCGCCTTCGAAACGCGCGACCGCCGCATGCGGCTCGAGGCAGGCATGCTGTTGCGTGCCGGTGCGGAAGGTGCCCTCCACCAGCAGCGGGCTGTTCGCGGAGCGTGCGCTGTCGATCCAGCTTCGCACCTTCTTCGGCTTCTTGGAGAACGCCGCCGAGGGACCGCGGATGTTGCCTTTCCAGGAAGCCGGCGCACCGGCGCCCTCGGAGACGTTGCCGGCCTTCCTGCGCGTGGATTTCTCGAACACGACGGGCGCATCGGCCCTGCGCGCCTCATCGAGCCCGATCACCGACGGCAGGCGTTCGCTTACGAGCTTGATTGCGGCGATGGCGGCCAGCGCTGACTTGCGATCCTTCGCCGCGACCGCCGCGATTGGTTCGCCGACGAAGCGGACGATGCGGTCGTCGCCGAGCAGCGAGATCGCTGCGCTCACACCCGGCAGGGCGCGCGCGGCGGTGAGATCGAGCTCACCGATGCGCGCATGCGCGAACGGCGAGCGCAGGATCACGCCTTCGAGCTGGCCGTCATGATGGATGTCGACGGTATACTTCGCCGATCCCGTCACTTTGTC
Organism: Bradyrhizobium sp. LMTR 3; assembly: GCF_001693485.1. GTDB lineage: Bacteria > Pseudomonadota > Alphaproteobacteria > Rhizobiales > Xanthobacteraceae > Bradyrhizobium. The sequence continues at coordinate 362,270 of NZ_MAXC01000055.1, read as the reverse complement.
GCGCGCTTCCATGCGCGGCGGAACGAACTCCTCGCCGTCGAAGCGGCCGGCGCAGGCATCCGCCACGGCGCGAAAGATTCCGTCATAGGCTCCGCAGCGGCAGAGATGCCCCGACAGCGCCGCGCCGATTTCCTCGCGCGAAGGCACCGCCGTTCCCTTGGCCGCACGCCAGGAATCATGAAACGCCGCGGCCTCGACGATGAAGCCCGGCGTGCAGAAGCCGCATTGCAGGGCGTCGTGCGCCATGAAGGCCTTCTGCACCGGATGAAGTTTTTCCGCGCCGATGCCTTCGACCGTGGTCACGTTTCGATCCGCGGCGGTGCGCGCCGGCATCAGGCAACTCACGGCAGGCTCGCCGTCGACCAGCACCGTGCAGGCGCCGCAGACGCCGGCCCCGCACACAAGCTTGGTGCCGGTGAGGTCGAGCGCCTCGCGCACGACGTCGACCAGCAGTGCATCGGGATCGTCGGGGAGGGAAGCGAGCTTTCCGTTGATCGTCATGGTGCTCATCTGCGATCTCCAGGTTTGCGGGCGGATTTCTTGTCAGATTTCTTGGCTGGCTTCGGTTTGGCCGCGCGCGGCTGCTTCGCCGGGCCGACGGCCCCGGCGATCAGCGTGCGCAGCATGATTTCCAGATCCTTCAGAAAGGCACCGGGCGGCTGCAGCGCGGGGTAGGCGGACTTGGTGCCGTTGACCGCCATCTCGATGCATCGCGCAAGCTCGCGCGGCGTCATGCCGGCGTTGAGAACGAGGCCCTGCTTGCGGCAGACGCGCGTGATCGTCGCGGCGAGCTGATCCGCATAGAGAGCGGTATATTTCTGGTAGAGGTCGCGGGCTTGCAACAGATGTTCGGAGAACAGCTCCTCGACATGGGGCGAGCCGTCGAGCGAAGCGGCCATCTGTCCGAGCTTGGCGGAAACGGACGCGACGAGAATATCGGCGAGGCTGCCGCCGGCCTTCTCCGCGGCGCTTGCTGCGGCGATCTCGGCGGCAAACGCCTCCTCATGCAGCCGCTCGATGACGGCACGGAACAGCGCTTCCTTGGATTTGAAGTGGTGATAGAGCGCCTGTCGCGTCAGCCCGGCAGCATCGGCGGCCTGCTCGATCGACGAGCGCCGAAAGCCGTGCCGGCGGAACACCAGCATCGCGGCATCGAGAATGCGGGTACGGGCGCTCATTTGACGATTTTTACAAAAATGAACGAATTGTCAAATCACGGAGGCGCGAGGACAGCGCGGGCCACAATAGCGGGCGTGACGTCACTAATGGGACGACGCTTTATGTGCTTGGGCAATCGTAAAGCCGGTTACCGTCGTGGTCGGCCGCCTTGATGTTGGCGTTGAAGTATTGGCCCATCGACGGCGCATTCAGGAGCGCACCGATGGCGTTCTTCGGCACATCGCAATATTGCTCGTAACTCGCGTGGCGCTGGACCAGCATGCGCTGGCTTTCGCTGTCGTAGCATACCCGGCTGATGACGCTGCTCCGGGTGACATCCTGACAGGTGAACGGCGCGAGGTCGACCAGGCCGCGGTCTTTGACGTCAACGGTCTCGGCTTCCTCCCAGGGCGCGGCGAAGAGCAGGGCGAGGATGAAGGCGAGACGGGTCATTTGACGTCAAGGTTCACGACGGCCGCTTTCCTGATCGAACCAGCCCGAGAAGCAGTTCGTATTGCCTTGCGGAGGTGTCGCTGAACGCCTCCTGCCTGTTGCTCGGGAGGTCATCATACCCGATTGGGCTGTCGAACTGGCTCATCGTGAAATCGACGCGCCGCCCGTCGACCTGATTGTAGAAGTGCCAGGCGCCGTTGACGTCCGTCTTCAGTATCCCGCCTCCGAGTTCGTCCTGGATCACCAGCGCTGTCACCGAGCATTGACCCGCCGCCGGATTGTCGGACCGCCACTGGCTGCTCGTCTCCGCCGACCAGGCATCGCGCAGTTTGTGATAGAGACCGATCAGGGATGGGCAGCCCGTCGTCATCAATACCTCGTGGGTGTGGTGATGGTGCTCCCGCCATTCTGGCAGGTCGCCACCGCTGCTCTAAGGTGCGAGAGGGAGACCGGTCGCACGTTACACGACTTGATCCCGATCACGTCGCCCTTTTTCCAGGCGACCTTACAGGCTCTGGCTGCGCGATGTCCGGTCGAACTTCAATTGAAGCTGCGACTCGACGAGTTGCCCTAACGAACGCGTCAGCCGGGATGCAGGAAGAGTGCGAGCAGCAGAATGATCGATAGCGGAACGCCGGTCATCCAAAAAAGTGCGCTCTTTACGGACATCATCCATGCCCTCCGAGCGGGGATAAACTATCCAGCGGAACGATGGTTCCTAGGCCACGGCTTTCCTGTTGACGCCCTTGCACAGCGCGACCGTGACGCACGACGACATCATTTTGTTCCCCCGGTTCATCAGCTTTTGGCTCGTGACCAGGAAAGGTCGAGGAGGGGACTACTTCAGTTTCGCCCGGTACGTCGCCAAAAACATCCGCGTTGCGCTGTCGACCACGCGCGCGATGCGCTCCGCCGACGGCGCCGGCTCGGCCTGAAACACGAACGGCAGAAACAGCGTCGCCTGGCACATCTGCAGGAATTGCGCGGCGGCGAGGCCGCAATCGTCGATCGCAAGCTCGTTCGACCGGACATGCGCCTGCAGATACTCGGCGAGGCGGTTGATCGTCTTTGCCAGCACGTTCCCGTAAAATTGGCGTCCGACCTCCGGCATCCGCTCGGCGATTGCCATTACCGTGCGGATCGACGAACCGCCGCCCGGCTGGCAGATCGAACCGATATAGGTTCGGCCGAATTCGCACAGCGTGGTTTCGACATCGCGTTTGGGATCGAGATTGTACGCTATCTTGCTTTTTTCGAGCGCTTCGTCCTCGACGATGGCCTCGAACAGCCGGCTCTTGTCGGCGAAGTAGACATAAAGCGTGCCTTTGGAGACGCCGGCCGACCGCGCGATCTCGTTCATGCTGGCCCCATCAAAGCCCAGATCCATGAACACCTGTCGCGCGCCGTCCAAAATCTGGCGGCGCTTCGAACCGTCCTCCTCGCCTAACGGATGAATCGTGTTTGCTGTGGATGCAACCATTGGTTTATCGTCTCGCGCAAGAATTCAACCCGGGATATAGTAGGAAGTCTCTTCTCGCTTTATGGTCGGGGTGGTAGCAATCTAACTTGACCGAACCGTTCGGTCAAAGATATTTTGAACCAAAGGCGCCAATGCGGCCGGTTTTCGTGGCTTCATGCATCGCGACATTTTGAAAATGGGGAGGCCCCGTTGATGGCCGCAGCGAGAGACCAGGCCGCACGCGTCGTTCGCGCCGAACCGGACGAGGCGCAGGACGAAGCCGCGCCCGAGGCCAGCCCTCAGCTCGCCGATCAGTTGCGGACTCACGTCGCGGAAGAAACCAGGCGTCGTCCCGCGGAGCCGCCCGGCGCTCCCGCAATTGAAAAACCGGCCGCCGCGTCCGTCGATGCACCGGCGGCGAAACCGGGCAAGCGCAAGTTGGTCATGATCGGCGTGCTCGGCTTGCTCGCGCTGGCCGCGATCGGTTACGCCGTCTACTTCGTCCTGGTCGGGCGCTTCTATGTCTCGACGGACGACGCTTACGTTCGCGCCAACAACACCACGCTGGGCGCCCGGGTATCGGGCCATGTCGCGGCTATCCTGCCTCGCGATAATTCGCTCGTTCGCGCCGGCGACGTGATCTTCAGGATCGACGACGGCGACTATCGCATCGCGGTGGAAGCCGCGCGCAGCAAGATCGCGACCCAGCAGGCCACCATCGACCGCATCGGCCGTCAGGTCACGGCGCTCGAAAGCGCCGTCGAGCAGACCAGGGCGCAGCTCACTTCCGCGGAAGCGGCGATGAAGCGCGCAGGCCTCGACTTCGATCGCCAGCAGACGCTGAGCACCAAGGGCTTTGCCTCACGCGCCGCCTTCGAGGTCTCCGAAGCTGGCCGCGACCAGAGCCTCGCCGCGGTGAAATCGGCGCAGGCGGCCTATGACGCCGCGCGCGACAATGTCGAGGTGACGAAGGCGCAGCAGGCCGAGGCGCGCGCGCAGCTCGTGGAATTGCAGACCCAGCTTGCCAAGGCGGAGCGCGACCTTGCCTTCACCTCGGTGCGCGCGCCCGTCGACGGCACCTTCTCCAATCGGCTCGTCAATGCCGGCGATTTCATCCAGGCCGGGCAGCGGCTCGCCAATGTGGTGCCGCTCAACGACGTCTTCATCGACGCCAACTACAAGGAAACCCAGCTCAAGCGCATCCGTCCCGGCCAGCCCGTAAAAATATCGGTGGATGCGTACGGCCATCGCAAATTCGCCGGCGTCGTCGACAGCATTTCACCCGCGGCAGGATCGGTGTTCACGCTGCTGCCGCCGGACAACGCCACCGGCAACTTCACCAAGATCGTGCAGCGGCTGCCGGTTCGCATTCGCGTGCCGAAGGAAGTTGCGAAGCAGAACCTGCTGCGCGCCGGCATGTCCGTCTATGTGACCGTCGACACCCGCGAGGGCGCAGCCGACGCGGACAGCGAAGCCGACCTCGACGCGCCCGCGACGGTTCAACCGCAGTAATTCTCACCTCGAGCTCCGGGCGAAACGCCCGGCGCCTGTGCCGAGCTGATCATGGCCGACGCCATCACCGCATCGCCCTCGCTGATGAACACAGCAGTCGACGAGCGCATCCCGCCGCGACGGCTGTTTGCCTTTCTCTTCATGGTGTTCGGGATGTTCATGTCGATCCTGGACATCCAGGTCGTCTCGGCGTCGCTGCAGCAGATACAAGCCGGCCTTTCGGCCAGCTCCAGCGAAGTATCGTGGGTGCAGACCTCATATCTGATCGCCGAGGTGATCGCGATCCCGCTATCCGGGTTCCTGTCGCGCGCGTTCGGCACGCGTCTTCTGTTTGCGATTTCCGCTTCCGGCTTTACCGTCGCAAGCTTGTTCTGCGGTTTTGCCTCGACAATCGAGCAGATGATCGTGTGGCGCGCGATCCAGGGTTTTCTGGGCGCGGGCATGATCCCGACCGTGTTCGCATCCGCCTATACGGTGTTCCCGCGTTCGAAAATCCATATCGTCGCTCCGATCATCGGCCTGGTCGCGACACTGGCGCCGACGATCGGGCCGACCGTCGGTGGTTTCATTACAGACACGATGTCGTGGCACTGGCTGTTCTTCATCAACATCGTTCCCGGCATCGGCATCACCATCGGCGTATGGACGCTGTGCGATTTCGACAGGCCGAATTTCGCGCTGCTCGAGCATTTCGACTGGTGGGGCCTGCTGTTCATGGCCGGATTCCTCGGCACGCTCGAATATGTGCTGGAAGAGGGGCCGCAGTCGCAATGGCTGGAAGACACCTCGGTCGCGGTCTGCGCCGCGATCTGTGCGATCTCGGCGATCGCCTTCTTCTGGCGCGTGCTCAGCGTGCGAGAGCCGATCGTCGACCTCAGGACCTTCACCGACCGCAATTTCAGCCTCTGCTGCCTGATCTCGTTCTGCGTCGGCATCGGCCTTTACGGGCTCACCTACATGTATCCGCGTTACCTCGCCGAAGTGCGCGGCTACAGCCCGATGATGATCGGTGAGACCATGTTCGTCTCTGGTATCGCCATGTTCCTCACCGCGCCGATTGTGGGGCGGTTGATGGCGAAATACGACGTGCGCTACCTGATCGCGATCGGTCTGGTGCTGTTCGCGCTCGGCTCGTACCAGATGACCTGGATGACGAAAGAGTATGATTTCTACGAATTGCTGCTGCCGCAGATTTTGCGCGGAGCCGGCTTGATGCTGGTGATAGTGCCGACCAACACGATCGCGCTCGGCACGCTGGCGCCGGAGCGGGTGAAGAACGCCTCGGGCCTGTTCAACCTGACGCGCAATCTCGGCGGTGCGGTGGGCTTGGCCGTCATCAACCAGGTGCTGAACGAGCGCACTGACCTCCACATCTCGCGCCTGCACGACCGCGTCACCTGGGGCAACGCCGCCGCGGTCGATACCCTCAACATGTTCACCCAGCGCATGCAGGGCATGGGCGATTCCGCCCTGATGGCGCTGAAGCAATTGTCGCAGATCGTGCACCGCCAGGCCGTCGTGATGGGCTATGGCGACGCCTTCTTCATGCTGGCGGTGTTCTATTTCGGCCTGAGCCTGCTGGTGATGGTTCTGGAAAAGCCTTCAGCAGCGGCGCTCGGCGGCGACGCGCATTAAAAGCGGCGAGACAACGCTGTTCACGCCCTTGTCATGTTGCAAATCACCCGCGATGCATTTATAAGCTGCGCATTGTCGCTCGAACCGGGGAGATTTGCATGATTTCGATGTATTCGCAGATCGCGCCCTCGCGTCCGACGCTGGTGCTGGTTTTTCGGTCGCGTCGCTGAGCGCGATCTCCGCCGGCCCTGATCGGGCCTGACGCCCGATCTTTCCAAACTTCCCAACGACTTAACGACAGTTTTTCAACGACGCATGCGTTCGGCCCCGGGGCTGCCCGCGCGTCAAACCCAGATGGAGCCGGTTTGCGCCGTTCGCGCAGCCGGATGACGCCATGACCGTTCAAATAGACAAACGTCCCGCGGCGATACGCGTGGTGATCCCGTTCGTGTTCCGCCACTGGCTGCAACAGCCCGGCCGCGCCGCCGTCGTAACCGGCGGCCTGCTGGGAGCAACCGCGGCCGACCTGTTCATGCCGATCTTCTCCGGCCGGCTGGTCGATGCGCTGACGCTGGGCGCCTCCGACCCGGCCGCGCGCCATGCCGCGTTCGTTGCCTTCGGCGGGATCGTCGCGCTCGGCCTCATGTCGATGGTCCTGCGCCTGACCGGCCTGCAGGCGATCGTGCCGTTCACGCTCACGACCATGGCCGACGTGTCGCGCGACGCCTTCGCGCGCGTGCAGCGCTTCTCGACCGACTGGCACGCCAACTCGTTTGCCGGCTCCACTGTGCGCAAGATCACGCGCGGCATGTGGGCGCTCGACCTGCTCAACGACACCATCTTGATGGCGCTGCTGCCGTCGCTATTGGTGCTGGTCGGCTCGATGATCCTGCTCGGGCTGCACTGGCCGGTGTTAGGTGCGGTCATTGCGGTCGGCACAGTTATCTACGTCTCGATGACGATGGCGTTCTCGGTGAAGTACATCGCACCGGCCGCGCGCGTCTCCAACGCCTGGGACACCAAGGTTGGCGGCACGCTGGCGGACGCCTTGACCTGCAACGCGGTGGTAAAGTCCTTCGGCGCGGAAGCGCGCGAGGATGCGCGGCTGGCCGGCGTCGTCGGACGCTGGCGCACGCGCGTGCGTCGGACGTGGTATCGCTATAACTACACCTCGACGGCGCAACTTGCGGTGCTGTTGTGCTTTCGCGGCTCCGTGATCGGCGGGGCGATCCTGCTATGGATCGCCGGCCGCGCCACGCCGGGCGACGTCACCTATGTGCTGACCAGCTACTACATCATTCATGCTTACCTGCGTGACGTCGGCATGCACATCAACAACCTGCAGCGTTCGGTCAACGACATGGAGGAGCTGGTCGCGATTCACGACGAGCCGATCGGCATCGCCGATGCGCCGGATGCCAAGCCGATCGACATCCAGGGCGGCCGCATCGTGTTCGACGACGTGACGTTCCATTACGGCGGCCACCGCGCGCCGCTGTATGACGGACTGTCGGTGGAGATCCGCGCCGGCGAACGGGTCGGCCTGGTCGGCCGCTCCGGCTCCGGCAAGACCACCTTCGTCAAGCTGGTGCAACGGCTCTACGATATCGGCGGCGGGAAAATCCTGATCGACGGTCAGGATGTCGCGAAAGCCACGCAGCAATCGCTGCGCAGCCAGATCGCGATCGTGCAGCAGGAGCCGATCCTGTTTCACCGCACGCTGGCCGAGAACATCGCCTATGGCCGGCCCGGCGCCAGCATGGCTGCGATCGAGCAGGCGGCGCGGCTCGCCAACGCGCATGACTTCATCCTGCGGCTGCCGAAGGGCTACGGCACGCTGGTCGGCGAGCGCGGCGTCAAGCTGTCGGGCGGCGAACGGCAGCGCGTCGCGCTGGCACGCGCGTTCCTGGCGGACGCGCCGGTGCTGATCCTGGACGAGGCAACCTCCAGCCTTGATTCAGAGTCAGAGGGCCTGATCCAGCAGGCGATGGAGCGGCTGATGAAGGGACGCACCTCGATCGTGATCGCGCACCGGTTGTCGACGGTGCGCAGCCTCGACCGCATCCTGGTGTTCGACCGCGGCGAGATCGTCGAGCAGGGCACGCACGCGGCGCTGACGGCGCGGCCCGGCGGCATCTATCGCGGGCTGTTCGAGCTGCAGGCCACCGAGTTCAGCCGCATTTCGGCGGCGGAGTGAGATCCGTATTGTTGCGAACCCGATCGATGTCGGAATATGTTTTCCGGCATCGAGAGGGGTTCGCGCGGTGCGCTGGTTTCGAAAGGATCGGCCGCCGGAGGTCTGGGAAACCGACGTTCAGCCCGCGGGGCGAACCATCTGAAAACGGCGAGAGTTCTGCTGCGCGCTATCCAGTCGGAAAAGATCAGGGCCGAATTGACCGCGGAAAGTCCGGTCCTGACCGATCAGGACGCCGCTAGCTGAGGCGGCTCGCGATTTCGCTGCGACGGTGAGGGCGCCGGCTTGGCCCGCGTGCGCGTCGAAATGGCGACCGTCACCACGACGGCGGCAGCGAACAGCAGGATCTGCAGCGTGATGGTCTCGCCGTTGAAGAACGCCGCGAGCGCAAAGGTGACGAAGGGTTGCAGCAACTGGATCTGCGAAACCCGCGCGATGCCGCCCATCGCGAGCCCGGCGTTCCACGCGAAGAACCCGATCCATTGCGAGAACAGCGCGACGTAGAGCAGCCCGAACCAGGGTTTCAGCGCGATGTGGGTGATATCGGCGGGCATGGTCAGCACGGCTGCCGGGATCGACAGCGGCAGCGCAATCACCAGAATCCAGCTTATGACCTCCCAGCCCGGCATTTGCGAGGTGAGCCGGCCGGAGAATGCGTAGCCGATCGCGGCGACGGCCACTGATGCGAACAGGAATAAATCACCGGCGACCAGCGCGCCGCCGCCTTGCCGCAATGCGAATGCGATCACCAGCGCGGCGCCGGCCACGGACGCGATCCAGAACAGCGGCCGCGGCCGCTCATGGGTGATGGCGACGGCGACCAGCGCGGTGGCGATCGGCAGTACGCCCAGCACCACGCCACCATGCGAGGCGTCGACCCTCTGCATGCCCATCGACATCAACAGCGGAAACAGGATGGCGACGCAGAGCATCGCGATGATCAGTTGCAGCCACAGCGCGCGGGGCGGCAGCGGTCGGCGTAACACGAGAAGGAGCGCCAGCGAGCACAGCCCGGCGATCGCGGTGCGCAGCGCGGTCAGTGCAATCGGATCAATTTCCGCAACCGCGATCCGCGTCGCCGGCAGCGTACCGCCGAAGATCGCCATGCCGATGAAGCCCAGCAACAGGCCGAGGCGCTCGCGCGAAGCAGGGGAGCTCATGACGCGATTGGTTAACCGCTTTGCAGGTCAGCGTACAGCAATCTACTCGGAGCACATGGCGGCTATGCGCGCCTATCTCGGAGCAATGCTGCTCCACACCAATCCGGCCCCGGAAAGAAACAGCAGCGCCAGCACGACGTCGTAGAAGTTTCGGTCATTCAGGGCGTGATAGGTGCGCATGCCAAGACGAGCGCCGATCAGCGTGCCGGGCAGCGCCAGCACCGCCAGCCAGAACACGTCGAATTTAACGAAGCCGCTGGCGATCTGCAGGATGAGGGCGGCGCCGAGCACGCTGCCGTTGAAGATCTGGAACACGCCGCGGCGCTGGTCCTTGGTCCAGCCGCGGATGCTGGCCCACAGGGTCGGCAGCGGACCGGACAGGCCGGCGAGGCCGCCGAGGATGCCGCCGGCAAATCCGATGGCTGCGTCGGCCGGCCGGCCGCCGAAGCGGAAGGCCATCGGCTTGCGGATGAAATACAGTGCGGTGGGAAATACCAGCAGCATCACGCCGACGCTGAGCTTGAAGTTTTGCGGGTCGGCGCGCGCGACCAGCAGCGCCCCGATCGGCATGCCGACAAGACCGCCGGCGACGAACGGCCACGCCAGCCTGAAGTCGAGAACTTTCCACATCGACGGCAGCGTCGAGATTTGCGAACTGACCGAACAGATCAGGACCAGCGGTACGGCAATGGCCGGCGGCAAGATGTAAAGCCAGATCCCCAGCGCCATCAGCGCCGTGCCGAAACCGGAAAGTCCGGAGACAAAACCGCCGGCGAGCGCGCCGGCAAGCAGGATGCCGTAGGTGGCTAGTTCCACTCTTAGTATTCCCCCTCGTCGTTCCGGGTTTGCATCTTCGATGCGCCCAGGAATGACGTTGAATGTTGTAGTGACGTTTACACGACGCTGAGGGCGGGTACTATCGCAATCCAAGCCTTCAACAACAACCTGGTGGAAACGGCCCAATGAGCTCGACCTCCTCGAAAACCTTCCTCGTCTGTCACGGCGCGTGGTCCGCGGGTTGGGCCTGGAAGAAGATGCATCCGCTGATGCAGGCGGCCGGGCATCGCCTGGTCACGCCGACCTATAGCGGTCTCGGCGAGCGCGCGCATCTGGCGCATCCGGGGATCGATCTCAATTCGCATATCGAAGACGTACTTGCCGTCATCGAGTATGAAGACCTGCGCGACTTCGTGCTGATCGGCCACAGCTACGGCGGCATGGTCGCGACCGGCGTCGCCGACCGGGCGCGCGACAAGGTCAAGCAGCTCATTTATATCGACGCTTTCGTGCCGCAGGACGGCCAGTCGCTGCTCGATTTGAACGAGGCGGGGCGGGCGCGGATGCAGGAGCTTTCGAACAGCGGCGACGGCTGGCGCGTGCCGCCGAATCCGACGCCGCCAGATACGTCGCCTGCGGACGTGGAATGGCTCAGCGCGCGCCGTGTCGACATGCCGATCAAGTGTTTCGAGACCAGGCTCAAGCTGCAGGGCGGCGCGCTGACGCTGCCGCGCAGTTACATCTACGCCACGCGGATCACGCCCGCCGATACTTTCGGACCGTTCGCCAGGATGACGAAGGTTGATCCCGCCTGGAGCTATTACGAGATCGACGCCAGCCATTCGCCGAACGTCACCGCGCCGGAGGCGTTGATGGCGCTGTTGCAGAAGATCGCAGCGTAGGGCCGTTACCCCATCCACGGCCGGCGGATTGACTCTCCACCATCCGCCCAACAAGCTAGCAAACGGTGGTCGACGTCGATCGCGGAGGACAGGGCCATGGCGGCCAGAACGACTTCAGTGATCGAGACATGGTCGACCGGCCTGGTCGAGCCGGAACGGCGCCTGGACTATTGGATCGGCGCCGTATGCGAATGTTTTCTCGAAATGGATATCACGACGCCGGTGCGGTCGGGCTTCGACTGCTCCGTTCAGCGCGGGCAACTCGACACGATCGGCATCAACCGCGTCGAGGGCTCAGCGCAGCACGTCTACCGCAGGAAAGCCAGCCTCGCGCGCAGCGCGTCGAACTACTATTACCTACTATGCAAGACCGACAATGACTGGACCGCCATGCAGGACGGCCACGCGTCGCGCCTGCGGCCCGGCGATCTCGTGCTGCTGGACTCCCGGCGCTGCTATGAGTTCAACTTTCCGGTAACATCAAACACGCTGTCGCTGGAGCTGCCGATCGCGTGGGTCGAATCCTGGATCACCGATCCGGAGCAGCGCATCGGGCGGCGTATCGATGGGCGCGCGGGCTGGGGCGCCGCGCTCAGCGCGTTTGCATGCCAATTGACGCCGCAACTGGCGATCGAGCGGCCCCTGCCTGCCCAGGTCCTGACCGACCAGCTTGGATCGCTACTGGCGCTCGCATTCGGAAGCGAGATTCCGTCCGCGCCCTGCGAGCAACGCGATGCCGCGAAGCTGTTGGACCAGATCGGCCGCGTTATCCGGCTGCGCTATGCCGAACCCGGGATGACGGCTGCGATCGTCGCCGCACATCTGCGTGTCTCGGAACGAACGCTGCATCGCTGTCTCAACAGAGCGGGCCTGACGTTCAGCGGGCTGCTCAACGATTGCCGCATGGCAGCGGCGCGCAGGATGCTGAGCGAGCCGCGGTTCGATCGCATCAGCGTCGGCGGGATCGGGCTGCGGGTCGGCTTTTCCGATCCGTCCCACTTCATCCGCCAATGCCGCAGATATCTCGGCATGACGCCGGGCGCCTTCCGGCAGCAGCGCTAGAGGCTGGCACAATCAGGCGATGACGGTGGCCGAATCCGGCCATCCGGGAAAAGCCGTCTCTATCAATGTCTGATTTCCAGAAAATCAGGGGGAGACGGCATGTCGGACATTTACGTTCTTGTTCACGGCGCGTGGCACACCGGCGTCGAAATGGAAGCGGTGGCCGGGCATTTACGAAAGAGCGGCCATGTCGTGCATTGCCCGACGGTCGCCGGCAACAACAAGGATGACGATCGCGAGAAAACAGGCCTCGAGCAGGCGATCTCGTCCGTCGTCACTTACATCGAGGCGAATAGTCTGCGCGACGTCAGGCTGGTCGGCCACTCCTATGGCGGGATGGTAATTTCGGGTGTCGCGGACCGTCTGACCGACAGGATCAAGCGCCTCGTCTATGTCAATGCCTTCGTGCCCTTGGACGGGCAGTGCCTCAACGACATGGTGCCGCCGCACTATGTCGGCCTGTTCGATGCTGTGGCCGCTGCCAACAACAACGCCGTGATGCTGCCGTTCGAAATCTGGCGCGATGCCTTCATCAACGATGCCGATCTCGAACTGGCAAAGTCGGCCTATGCCAGGCTCAACCTGCATCCGTACAAGACGTTCACCGATAAGATCGCGCTGAAGCGCCCCCTGGCAGGGCTGCCGATCGGCAAATCCTATGTCAACTGCCGGCAGGACATCGCCCTGCCGCACGGCCTGCCGTGGCATCCGCGATTGTCGGAGCGGCTGGGCCTGTTCCGGCTGGTCGAATGCGACGGCAGCCATGAGATGTTCTTCAGCAACCCCGCACGGCTGGCGCAGGCGATCGGGGAGGCGGGGCGCGATTGAGATTGTTTACGCGCGACGTCAAACAAAATGGCGAGGAGCCCGGCGTGTTCGCGCCGAGCCCCTCATTCATAAGATATCAGCCAGCCTGTAAGCCGGGTTCTGTAGGGCACCATTCTTTCGAATGATACGTGACGGCCATTCCTCTGGGACCATGTTCGCACATGGCCTCGAGCAACCTACCCGGACGGCGGGCCTGACATAGCCCTGCGGCGTTATCGCTTTCGCGAACAGCCCGCGTTGCCGTCCCTATTCGGTTTTGCTCCCGGTGGGGTTTGCCATGCCGTCTCCGTTGCCGGAAACGCGGTGCGCTCTTACCGCACCTTTTCACCCTTACCCTCCGAAGCCCGAAGGCGAAGGAGGGCGGTTCGTTCTCTGTGGCACTTTCCCTGGGGTTACCCCCGCCGGACGTTATCCGGCACCGCATGTCGATGGAGCCCGGACTTTCCTCCCCCGCAGCCTTTCGACCATAGCGGGAGCGGCCGTCCGGCCGACTGACGCCCTACGAATGGGGGCTCGGCGGCGCGGCGTCAAGGGATGGCGATGGTTAATCCGGTTCCACCTGCGCGTTTTGACATGAGCGCGACCGTGGCATTTGATACCGGCGTCGTCAAATAACGGGCAGACATGCGATGAACGTTCCTTCCGGTCTTGGCGAAGCTCTGCTGCGCAGCGCTTCTGACGCGATCATTGCGACCGATCGAGATGGGCGCATCACGTTCTGGAATCCCGGCGCGGAACGGATATTCGGCTTCACGGCTGCGGAAGCCACCGGCCAGTCGCTCGACCTGATCATCCCCGAAAATTTGCGGGCGCGGCACTGGGCCGGCTTTCGGCACACCATGGAGACGGGAATGAGCCGCTACGGCCACGGCGATTTGTTGTCGGTGCCCGGCCTGACCAGGGACGGCCGACGGATCTCGGTCGAGTTCACCATCATCTTGCTGCGAGACGCGGCGCAAGAGGTCGCAGGCACCGTGGCGGTGATGCGCGACGTGACGAAGCGGTTTGAGGAAGTCAGGGAACTGAAGCGGAAGCTTGCGGAGATTGGCGGGAAGTCCTGAATATCCGATAGCAAATGTTCATGCTTCCTATATCCCAGGTTCCCGAAGGGGCCGCCCTACCGCCAAAAAAATTTCGGTGGCGATGTCGTTTTGCGGGAGGCCCAGTCGACTGGGTGTCGGCGATCCAGCCGGTAAAAAGGAGTTTCAAAGATGCAGTATCTGTTGTTGATCTATCGAAATGAAGCCGAGCAGGCAAAGATGGACGCTTCCGAGCTCCAGAAGCAGACGGCGGAATACCGCGCATTCACCCAATCCATCATCCAGAGCGGCAACTTCAAGGCCGGCGACGCCCTGCAAATGACGGCGGCCGCTACAACCGTGCGCGTTCGCGACGGCAAGATGTTGACCACGGACGGTCCGTTCGCGGAGACCCGCGAGCAGCTCGGCGGCTATTACTTGGTGGAGGCCAAGGATCTCGACGAGGCGCTGGGCATTGCAGCCAGAATTCCCACCGCCAGGGTTGGTTCGATCGAGGTCAGGCCGATCATGGTCTATGATTGACGGCGAAGCCGTCATTCCGGGGCGCGAAGCGAACTATGGTGCGCACTTGCGCACCTGAGAATCTCGAGATTCTCCGAGGCGCAAGGGCGCCCCATAGTTCGATGCTTCGCATCCCCCCGGAATGACGGTTGAGATTGCATGACTCCGGTCGAAATCGAAAAAGCATTCCGCGACGAGACGGGGCGAGCATTGGCCACGCTGATCCGTCTCGTCGGCGATTTCGATCTGGCCGAGGATGCCTTGCAGGACGCGTTCGCGGTGGCAATGGAACGCTGGCCGGCCGCGGGCCTGCCGTCCAATCCACGCGCCTGGCTGGTCAATGTCGGCCGCAACAAGGCGGTCGATCGTATCAGACGCAACATTACGTTTCGCGGCAAGCAGCAGGAGCTGACGCATGAGCTGCTGCTCAACGCGTCCGAACCATGCGAGGACGCCGACAGCGCGCTTGACGACGACATGCTGCGGCTGATTTTCACGTGCTGTCACCCCTCCTTTGCCGCCGAGGCGCAGGTCGCGCTGACGCTACGCACGGTATGCGGGCTCACGACGGCGCAGGTCGCGCGCGCCTTTCTCGCCAGCGAAGATGCGATGGCGCAACGCCTGCTGCGGGCCAAGCAAAAAATCCGTCTTGCCGGCATTCCCTATGAGGTGCCGGAACGCGAAGCACTGGAGCCGCGGCTGCGCGGGGTGCTCGCGGTGGTCTATCTCGTCTTTACCGAGGGATACGCGGCCACGTCAGGGGAAGGCCTGATGCGGCCGGATCTCGCGCGCGAAGCGATTCGGCTGGCGCGGCTGCTCGATGCGTTGATGCCTGGACGTGGCGAGATCAAGGGCCTGCTCGCCCTGATGCTGCTGCATGATGCGCGGCGCGCCGGCCGCCAGACCGCGGGCGGCGACATCGTGCTGCTGGAAGAGCAAGACCGCACGCTATGGGATGATGCACAGATTTCGGAAGGCTTGCTTCTTGTGGAAGAGGCGTTGCGGATGCCGGGCCGGCCGCAATCCTATGCGGTGCAGGCGGCGATCGCCGCGCTGCATGCGCGTGCGCCCAGTTACGAAGACACCGACTGGCGGCAGATCGCCGGGCTCTACGAGGTGCTGCTTCGTATCAGCCCGTCGCCGGTGATCGAACTCAATCACGCCGCTGCGGTGTCGATGGTCGATGGGCCGGCGCGGGCGCTCGATCTGGTCGATGCGCTGGAGGCGCGCGGTGGGCTGAAGAGTTATGAGCTGCTGCCGGCCGTCCGCGCTGATTTGCTGCGCCGGCTCGGCCGGCACGACGCGGCGCGGGAGGCGTATCAGGAGGCGACGTTTGCGACCCAGTTGGAGCCGCTGCGAAGGCTGTATGCACGAAGGATTGCGGAGATGGATCGCAGCTAGTTCATTCGTCATTGCGAGGCGCAAAGCGACGAAGCAATCCATCTATCCAAGCGTGCGGAGAGATGGATTGCTTCGCTTCGCTCGCAATGACGGCTGAAAGCGAACTACCTCGCCGCGACCGTCGTCATCGCGTCCGCCGGCAAGCTCGCCAATAACGCATGCAGCGTGCTCATCGTCGAGTGATCGGCGATGCCGTCGACGCGCGCGGGGCGGAAGTGGCGCTGGAACGCGGTGACCACTTCCATGGTCGGACCGTCGAACTTGCCGTGGGTCGGGATGTTGTAGCCGTATTTGGCGAGCGCCGCCTGCATGTTGGCGACGCCGTCCGAGATGCTGCCGAGCTTGAGCGTTTCGCCGCGCACGATCGGCGCCGGCTGCACCCAATGGCCGACACCGGAATTCGCCAGCAAGTGCCACGGGAATTTTTCGCCGGGATCCTTCTTGCGCGCCGGCGCAACGTCGGAATGTGCGAGCACGCGATGCGCAGGTATCTTGCGGCGAAGCATGATGCCGCGGCACAGCGCGATCACGGCGGCGATCTGGCGCGATGGGAAATCCGGATAGCCCCAGTCGTGGCCGCTATTGATGATCTCAACGCCGATCGAACAGGAATTGATGTCTTCCTCGCCGGCCCAAGAGGATACGCCGGCGTGCCAGGCGCGCTTGGCTTCCGGCACGCACTGCACGATGCGGCCGTCCTCCAGCACGATGTAATGGGCTGAGACGTCGGTGCCGGGGGTGCAGAGCTGGGCGATCGCGCCTTCCACATCCGGCATGCCGGTGTAGTGCAGCAGGATCATATCGGCGACGCGGCCGTTATTGCGGTCGCCATAGTTCGGCGACGGGATGACGTCGGATGCGATCGAGGAATCCGGGGTAAAAGTCTTCATGTCGGCGTTGGCCCTGGGAACGGGAAGGGCGCGTTGACGCCTCGAATCAATACCAGCAGATGTGAACGAACCAGAAGCCATTTTTTAAACCCAAACCGGGCGGCAGAGCGGCAACATCGTGTTCAAATGGCAATATCGTTTACTACTCATTTACCGCGTGCCCGCGCAATGCGGCAGCCGAGTTCCCTCTCGCATTTTGACCAAGTGTGGGCGGGGCGCATCACCATTTTTCAGTGTCTAGAGCTTCGGTTCTGATTCAATCAGAACCGAAGCTCTAGATTCTTGTTTTGACGCGTTTTCTTCACGCGAACCGGTACCCACTTCGCTCGAAAACGCTATAGAAAGCGCGGAAAAACCCGCGGTCGACCATCAACGCTTTCTTAACGCTAAGTGCCGTTACTAAGTGGTGAATAGCCGAACCGGGTTGGGGACGGCCGAAGCCCTCTTTCACGCTCGAAAATGCCATGGCAACCCAGCAAATTCCGTCTGGAAATGAGGGGTCGCGGGGCCGGGCGAGAGGTGGCAATCCCGCCTGTTCGCGGCCATTTGGCCGGAAAAGCCCGGCGAAGCGCAGAGATTTGAGGCGCAATGGGCCCGTTCGCGTCCAGTTTTCGTACCACAGACTGGAAAACACCAGAGGACGGCGCATGAGTCCGGCTGCGCCGCGCCACATCTCGGTGCTTGGCCGCGAGGCGGTCGAGATGCTCGATCCCAGGGACGGCGGCATCTATGTCGACGCGACCTTCGGCGCCGGCGGCTACAGCCGCGCGATTCTCGATATCCCGGGAACGCAGGTCATCGGCATCGACCGCGACCGGTCGGCGATTGCCGGCGGGTTCGACCTGGTCGAGCAGTCCGGCGGCCGGCTGACCCTGGTCGAGGACCGATTCTCCAACCTGGCGGAAATCTGCGCGGCGCAAGGCGCGGCCGCAGTGGACGGCGTCGTGATGGACGTCGGCGTTTCCTCGATGCAACTCGATCAGGCCGAGCGCGGCTTCTCGTTCCGGCTCGGCGGCCCGCTCGACATGCGGATGGGTCACGACGGGCCGACGGCGGCCGATGTGGTGGCGAAGGCCTCCGAGACCGATCTCGCCAACATCATCTATATCTTCGGCGAAGAGCGCCATTCCCGCGCCGTCGCGCGCGCCATCGTGGCGGCGCGGAAAGCGGCGCCGATTACGACCACCCAACAACTGGCCGATATCGTCGGCAGGGTGGTGCGCTCAAAGCCCAACGAGATTCACCCGGCGACGCGAACGTTCCAGAGCCTGCGGATCTTCGTCAACGCCGAGCTCGACGAACTGTATCTCGCGCTTGCGGCGGCGGAGCGCGTACTGAAGCCCGGCGGGCGCTTGGTGGTCGTCTCGTTCCATTCGCTGGAAGACCGCATCGTCAAGGATTTCCTCAACGCGCGCGGCAAGGCCGGCGGCGGTTCGCGGCATTTGCCCGAAGTGGCGCAGGCGGCGCCGAGTTTTCAGATTCTGACGAAGCGTCCGGTTCCCCCCGGCGAAGCCGAGCTCGCCGCCAATCCGCGCGCGCGTTCGGCAAAACTGCGCGCTGCCGAGCGCACCGCGGCGCCGGCGCATGCAGCAGGCCGCCTGCCGGCGTGGCCCACGCTTGCCGACGTGATGAGGGGAGGCTGATCGTGCGGATCATCCACTTCCTCGTCATCGGCGTGCTGGTGTTCGCAGCCGCCTATGTCTACCGGATCAAGATGGAATCGACCGCGCGCGTCGAGCGTGTGCTGCGGCTCAACGCCGAGATACGCGAGCAGCGCGATGCGATTGCGGCGCTGCGCGCGGAATGGGCCAAGCTCGATGCGCCGCTGCGGCTGCAGGGACTTGCCGAGCGCCATCTCAGCCTGAAGCCGCTGGTCGCCACGCAGTATGACCAACTGAAGAATTTGCCGGAACGGCCGCCAGCCTTTGCGCGGCCGGGTGCGCCCGATCCGATCGGCGCGATGATCAACACCATCGAGGCTGCCGCCGAGGCGCCGCCTACAACCGGCTCCGTGCCCGCACCGGGAGATCAGCAATGACCGGCCGCGCGCTTGCCAACTCCAGGAGGCCCGCGGAACCGTGGCGGCGGCGGCTGATCCGCAGCCTGCTCTATGGGCGCAACGTCGACCGCGCCGTCAAGGCGCGGGCGCGGGTGGGCCTTGCGATCCTGCTGTTTGCGGCAATCTATGCGGTGCTGGCCGGACGTCTGGTGATGTTCGCCATAGGCGCCGACAGCCACGGCGGCCGCCGCGCCGCCTCGCAGGACGCGATTGCAACCGCGCGGCCCGACATCGTCGATCGTAACGGCGAGGTGCTGGCGACCGACGTCAAGGCGCCGAGCCTGTTCGGCGAGCCCAGGCGCATCATCGACAAGGACGAGGCAATCGAACTATTGACCGCCGCGCTGCCGGACCTCGACACCGCGGAGGCGCGCACGCGCCTGTCGTCGCGCAAGGGATTTGTGTGGCTGAAGCGCGAGATCACGCCAAAACAGCAGCACGACATTCACAAGCTCGGCATTCCCGGCATCGGCTTCCTGCGCGAGAACAAGCGCGTCTATCCGACCGGCGCCGCGGTCGCGCATCTGATCGGCCTCGTCAACATCGACAACGCGGGCATCGCCGGGATGGAGAAGTGGCTGGACAATAACGGTCTGGCCGACCTGCACCGCGCCGGCTTCGCCACCGATCGGCTGCAAAAGCCGGTGGAACTGTCGATCGACCTGCGCGTCGAACACGCGCTGCGCGACGAATTGTTGAAGGCGAAAGAGAAGTACAAGGCCAAGGCAGCTTCCGGCCTCGTCTCCAATGTCAGGACCGGCGAGATCGTAGCCCTGGTGTCGCTGCCGGATTTCGATCCGAACAATCCGAAAGAAGCGCACGATCCCGAGCGCATCAACCGCCTGACCACGGGCGTGTTCGAAATGGGCTCGACCTTCAAGGCGCTGACGCTGGCGATGGCGCTGGATTCCGGCAAGGCCAACCTCAACACGCTCTATGACGGGCGCGGGACGCTGAAGTTCGGCAAGTTCACCATTCACGACACCCATCCGGTCGGCCGCGCGATCACGCTGACGGAAGTGTTCACCTTCTCCTCCAACGTCGGCGCGGCCAAGATCGCGCTGGCGCAAGGCGTCGAGGCACACAAGGCATTCCTGAAAAAGCTCGGCCAGATGGACCGGCTGCGCACCGAGCTGCCGGAAAGCGCATCCCCAATCGTGCCGAAGCGCTGGACCGAGCTCAATACCATCACGGCTTCCTTCGGCCATGGCATCGCGGTGGCGCCGCTGCAGGCGGTGATGGGCATCAATGCCTGCATCAATGGCGGTCTTTTGATTCCCCCGACCTTCCTCAAGCGGTCGGAAGAGGAGGCGCGGGCCATCGCCAAGAAAGTGCTCCGAACCGAAACCTCCGAGAAGATGCGCTATCTGATGCGGCTGAACGCCGAGATCGGAACCGCCAAGAAGGCCGACGTGAAGGGCTACTATATCGGCGGCAAGACCGGTACCTCGGAAAAGGTGGTCAATGGCCGCTATTCCAAGAAACAGGTGCTCAATTCCTTTACCGCGATCATCCCGGCCGACAATCCTCAGTATCAGTTGCTGGTCATGTTGGACGAGCCGAAGGCGCTGCCGGAAACCCATGGCTTCATCACCTCGGGCTGGAACGCGGTGCCGACCGGCGGCAAGGTGATTGCCCGCATCGGCCCGCTGCTGGGCATTGAGCCGCGCTTCGACCTGCCGCCGTCCGACCGCCTTATTCTTGCAGCATCGAAGACAACCCAGTAAGGCGTAGGAGGAGCATGATCCGGAAAAGTGGAGACCGGTTTTCCGACAAGATCATGCTCCCAATATAGAGATAGATCATGATCCAAATCGGATCATGATCCACGCGCGCCGGACTGCGCCGGGCCGGACTGGAACAAGATGAAACTTCGCGACCTCTTCAGCGATGACGCTGCGATCGAGCCGCAGGCGGAAGCTGTCGATGTGAAAGGCCTTAGCGTCGACAGCCGCGCGGTGAAGCCCGGTGATCTGTTCTTCGCGCTCGCGGGGACCAAAACCGATGGGGCGCGCTTCATCGATTCCGCGGTCAAGGCGGGTGCGGTTGCGGTAGCGGGCGAACGTGTCTCATCGGACGCCCGCGTTCCCTTCGTCGTCACGCCGAATCCGCGCCGCGCGCTGGCGCTGGCGGCGGCGAGATTTTTCCCGCGGCAGCCCGCGACCATCGCGGCGGTGACCGGGACCAGCGGCAAGACTTCGGTCGCGGCGTTCACGCGACAGATCTGGGAACGGCTCGGCCACGCCTCCGCCAGCATCGGCACCATCGGTCTGGTATCGCAAAGGCGCACGGTCTACGGCTCGCTGACGACGCCGGATCCGATCGCGCTGCACAGGCAACTCGACGAGATTGCGGGCGACGGCGTGACGCATCTGGCTTTCGAGGCCTCCTCGCACGGGCTCGACCAGTTCCGGCTCGACGGCGTGCGCATCGCCGCCGGCGGCTTCACCAATCTTTCGCGCGATCACATGGATTACCATCCGGATGAGGCGCATTACCTCGCCGCCAAACTGCGGCTGTTCCGCGATCTCATCTTGCCTGATGGCGCGGCCGTGATTTCGGCCGATCACGATTGTTCGCAGCAAGTGATCGAGGCGGCGCAGGCTAGGGGCTTACGGGTCATTGCCGTCGGCAGCAATGCGGATGGCGCCGGCGAAGGCATCCGCCTCGTTGGCGTCACCGTCGAAGGATTTGCGCAAGATCTGGCGCTGACGCATCGCGGGCGCAACTACACGGTCAAGCTGCCGCTGGTCGGCGAATTTCAGATCGAGAACGCGCTGGTCGCCGCGGGACTCGCCATCGGCACCGGCAGCGAACCGGCCGCGGTGTTCGAGGCGCTCGAGCATCTCGAAGGCGCCAAGGGCCGGCTGGAGCGGGTCGGCGAGCACAATGGCGCGCCGATCTTCGTCGATTATGCGCACAAGCCGGATGCGCTGGCCAAGGCGCTGCAGGCGCTGCGGCCTTACGCGAAGCGCAAGCTCGTGGTCATCTTCGGTGCCGGCGGCGACCGCGACGCCGGCAAGCGTCCCATCATGGGCGCGATCGCGGCCGAGAATGCCGATCGGGTCATCGTTACCGACGACAATCCGCGCAGCGAAAATCCGGCTGCAATCCGCGCCGCCATTCTGGCTGCGGCGAAGGGCGCAGCCGACATCGGCGATCGCGCGGAAGCGATCCGGGCAGGGATCGCGGCGCTGCAGCCTGGCGATGCATTGCTGATCGCCGGCAAGGGTCACGAGACCGGCCAGATCGTCGGCGACAAGGTCTTGCCGTTCAGCGATCACGAGGCGGTGGCGGCCGCGCTCGCAGCGAGGGTGGAATGAGCGCGACGCCATTGTGGACGATTGCCGAGGTTGCGCGCGCGCTGGGGCTATCAGGCGAATATCCCAACACGCCGATTGATTTCGTCACGCAGGACAGCCGGCTGGTGAAACCCGGATGCCTGTTCGTGGCGTTGAGCGGCACACCGAGCGGCGGCTTCATCTCCAGTTTTGCCAGCGCGCGCGACGGCTGGGAATTCGCCGACAAGGCCGAGGCGGCCGGCGCGGTGGCGATGATCGTCCCGCACGCCATCGACGGCGTCAGCGTTCCGCAGTTGATCGTCAAGGACACGCTGATCGATGGCCTTTGGGCGCTGGCGCGCGCGGCGCGGGCGCGCTTTGCCGGACCGGTGATCGGGCTCACCGGCAGTGCCGGCAAGACCAGCACCAAGGAATTCCTCGCCGCGTATCCTGCCGCCTACGCGAGCCCGAGCAGCTTCAACAATTTCTGGGGCGTGCCGCTGACGCTCTGCAATGCCAGCCCGCAAGCGAGCGTGTGGGTGGTCGAGATGGGCATGAACCAGACCGGCGAGATCGCGCGGCTGAGCGAGCTGACAAAACCGACGGTCGCGCTGGTGGTGAACGTGCAGCCGGTGCATCTGGAAAAGCTCGGCAGCCTGGAGGCGATCCGGCGCGAGAAGGTGAGCATCGCGCAGGGGCTGCCGCAAGATGGTGTGCTGGTGTTGCCCGATGATGTGGAGGCGCCGGAATGGAGCGGCAAGGTCGTCCGCTTCGGCGAAGGTTCGGATATTCACGCATTGAGGCATACCGCCCGTGGCGAGAGCTGGGACGTCGCCGCACAGGTGAACGGCAGCCGGATCGAATTCGGCCTGACGCCCGGTGCGCCGCATCGTCTGCAGAACGCGTTGGCCGCGCTGGCATCGGTCCATGCCGCGGGGCTCGATCCGGCGGTGCTGGCGAAGGAACTCGGCGATGTCGGCATCATGACCGGCCGCGGCGTGGAGCAGGCGGCCCACGGCATCACCGTGATCGACGACAGTTTCAACGGCAACCCGGCCAGCATGGTGGCTGCGCTCGGCAGCCTGAAGGCGCGGCCGGTGACATCAGGCCGGCGTATTGCCATTCTCGGCGACATGCTGGAATTGGGCGCCGATGCGCCCGCCTATCACGAGAAACTCGCGAAAGACCTGCCTGATATCGACGGCATCTACTGCGTCGGCCCATTGATGCGCCATCTATACGACCTCGTGCCGGCAGAGCGGGCGCTCGGCTGGCACGAAGACCCGGCGACGCTCGATCCCCAACAAATCGCCGCATTGCTGCGGGACGGGGACGTGGTGGTGGTCAAGGGCAGCAAAAAAATGTTCTGGGTGAACAAGTTTGTGCCCAGGCTGCTGGCCGCCTTGCAGGCAAAGGCGTAAGCTGGCGCGCCCGTTGCCTCCGCGAGAGGCGATTCGTCAAACCCCATGCATGACCAAGATTTGCTTGGTTTGAGGATGAAAACGATTATCAAGGCTTTCCCGGAACGAACGCGTTCCCGGAGCGCTTCCCGCCAAAGACGGCGCAACCAAGCCGCGTGATAGGGCCAACCTGAATGTTTTACTGGCTGATCGAGCTTTCCAATACTGTTCCCGGTTTTGGCATCTTCCGCGGCTTCTTCAACGTGTTTCGCTACATCACCTTCCGCACCGGCGGAGCGATGGTGACGGGCGCGCTGTTCGTGTTCCTGTTCGGGCCCTGGATCATCGATCATTTGCGGCTCAGGCAGGGCAAGGGCCAGCCGATCCGCACCGATGGCCCGCAATCGCATCTGATCTCCAAGAAGGGCACGCCGACGATGGGCGGGCTGATGATCCTGTCGGGCCTCGTGGTGGCGACGCTGCTGTGGGCCAATCCGCTCAACCCCTATGTCTGGATCGTGCTCGCGGTGACGCTCGGCTTCGGCTTCGTCGGATTTTACGACGACTACCTGAAGGTGACCAAACAGAGCCATAGCGGCTTTGCCGGCAGGCTGCGGCTCTTGATCGAAGCGGTGATTGCGCTCGCCGCCTGCTACGCGCTGGTGCGGCTCGGCCGCGATGCGACGTCGACCTCGCTCGCAGTACCCTTCCTGAAGGATGTCGTGATCAATTTCGGCTGGTTCTTCGTGATCTTCGGCGCCTTCGTCATCGTCGGCGCCGGCAACGCGGTGAACCTGACCGACGGTCTCGACGGGCTTGCGATCGTGCCCGTCATGATCGCCGCCGCCAGTTTCGGCATGATCTCGTATTTGACCGGCAATGCGGTGTTCTCCGATTATCTGCAGATCCGCTACGTCGCCGGCACCGGCGAGCTCGCGGTGCTGTGCGGCGCCGTGCTCGGCGCAGGCCTCGGCTTCCTCTGGTTCAACGCGCCGCCGGCCTCGATCTTCATGGGCGACACCGGCTCGCTCGCGCTCGGCGGCATGCTCGGCGCCACCGCGGTCGCGGTGAAGCACGAGATCGTGCTCGCCGTGATCGGCGGGTTGTTCGTGCTGGAAGCCGTCTCCGTGATCGTGCAGGTGGCCTCGTTCAAGCTAACCGGAAAACGCGTGTTCCGGATGGCGCCGCTGCATCATCATTTCGAGCAGAAGGGCTGGACCGAACCGCAGATCGTGATTCGGTTCTGGATCATCTCGGTGATGCTGGCGCTCGCCGGCCTCTCCACGCTGAAGCTGCGGTGATCGCTTGATCCCCGTCACTTCCTTCGCAGGCAAGACGGTCGCCGTCTTCGGCCTCGGCGGTTCGGGCCTGGCGAGCTGCCATGCGCTCAAGGCCGGCGGCGCGGAAGTGATCGCGGGCGACGACAGCGCCGACAATGTCGCCAAGGCGGCGCAGGCCGGTTTCACCACCGCCGATCTGCGCACCGTATCGTGGTCGAATTTCTCGGCCCTGGTCCTCACCCCCGGCGCGCCGCTGACGCATCCGGCGCCGCATTGGTCCGTGCTGATGGCACGGCAGGCCGGCGTTGAGGTGATCGGCGACATCGAACTGTTTTGCAGGGAGCGCCGCCGTCACGCGCCGGATGCGCCGTTCGTTGCCATCACCGGCACCAACGGCAAGTCGACCACGACGGCGCTGATCGCGCATCTGATTGATGTCGCGGGCTACGACACCCAGATGGGCGGCAATATCGGCACCGCGATCCTCTCGCTGGAGCCGCCGCGGATGGGACGCGTGCATGTGGTGGAAATGTCGTCGTACCAGATCGACCTCGCGCCCTCGCTCGATCCCTCCGTCGGCATTCTGCTCAATGTCAGCGAGGACCATATCGATCGCCACGGCACGCTGGATAACTATGCTGCCGTGAAGGCGCGGCTGGTCGCCGGCGTGCAGCCGCAGGGCACCTCCATCGTCGGCGTCGACGACATCTGGTGCCGCAACATCGCCGACCGCCTCGACCAGGCGGGAAAGCGTGTGGTGCGAATATCAGTGAGGAATCCCTTGCCCGACGGCGTCTATGTCGAGCGCGAAACCATCGTGCAGGCCTCCGGCGGCGCGCGCAACGAGATCGCAAGGCTGGGCGGCATCGGCTCGCTGCGCGGCCTGCATAACGCGCAGAACGCGGCCTGTGCCGCGGCCTGCGCGCTGGCGATGGGCATTTCGACCGAGACGTTGCAGAACGGCCTGCGCAGCTTTCCGGGGCTCGCGCACCGCATGGAGCAAGTCGGCCGCCGCGGCAACGTGCTGTTCGTCAACGACTCCAAGGGCACCAATGCCGACGCCGCCGCGCATGCGCTATCGTCCTTCGCCGACATCTTCTGGATTGCCGGCGGCAAGCCGAAGCAGGGCGGCATCACGGGGCTCACCGAATACTTTCCGCGGATCCGAAAAGCCTATCTGATCGGCGAGGCCGCGCAGGAGTTTGCCGCCACGCTCGGCGATCGCGTGCCGCACGAGATTTCGGAGACGCTCGATGTGGCAGTGGCGAACGCGGCGCGCGATGCCGAGGCGTCAGGGCTTGTCGATCCCGTTGTCCTGTTGTCGCCGGCCTGCGCCTCGTTCGACCAGTACCGCAATTTCGAAATTCGTGGTGCCGCGTTCCGCGATCTGGTGACGGCGCTGCCGGGCGTGAAGCCGGTGGTGTGAGGGCCGAACCGTCGGCTCCACTTGGGCCCGGCTGGCTTAGTTTGGCGGCTCGTGCTAAACTTATTGCCATGGAAACCTCACCGACCCGCGACCTCCCCAAGGAGTTTTTTTCTGATCTGGAGAGGAAGTTTTTTTGGTGGGAGCCTGTTGGTCCTCAGCCCCGCTCGGATATCAGGATTCTCGCCCAGGCGATGAGCATGGCGGGTTTTGAGGAGGTGAGGCGGTTGGAGCAGATGGTTGGCTACGATCGACTTGCCGAAACGATGCTTCAGGCGCAGCCGGGGTGGATCGATGAGCGGTCATGGGAGTTTTGGCGTGGCCGCTTGATGCACGCAACCGGCCGCCGGATACCCGACGCCGCTCCGGTGAGATCGTTCGATGCCGGATCCGTTTGAACCCCGCATCGAAATCCTTCCGTCGGCCCAGAAGGAGATCTGGCCTCAATTGGCTCCGGCACCCGATCTGTCGTTCGTGCTGTATGGCGGTACTGCCGTTGCGCTCCACTTGGGTCATCGCGTCTCGATCGATTTTGATTTCTTCAAGGCCGAACCCTTGGACAAAGCGCGCATCGAGACAAGTTTTCAGTTTGTCCGGAATGCACGGACTATTCAGGAAGACAAAAATTCCCTGGTCATGGACGTGCCGATGTCGTCCGGATCGGTTAAGGTATCCTTCTTTGGCGGGCTCGCGCTTGGGCGGATCAACGATCCGCTTCGAACACGGGATTCGGTGCTGTTCGTAGCCTCGCTCGAAGACCTGCTTGCCACCAAACTGAAGGCGATTTTGGATCGCGCTGAAGCCAAGGATTATCGCGACATTTCTGCAATGCTCGCGGCGGGTGTTTCGCTGGAAAAGGCGTTGGGGGCGTTTGCGGTAAACTACCGACGAGATCCCGCACTTCCTCTCAGGGCCCTGGGTTTCTTTAAGGACGGTGATTTGCCGTCTCTTCCTAAAGCCGATCAGGATCTGCTTCGCGCGGCGCGAGACCGGGTTTCCGACGTGCCGGAGGTGCCTATGTTGAAGGGATTGCTCTAGGCTGAATGAGCCGGCATGCCGCAATTTCGAAATTGTCGCGGGCGTGCTGGATGGTCGCTCCTGCTCATTCGAAGGCCGTCGTAAATGGCAACTCATGTTCCCGCACGCACCCGTGTTCGTTTCGCGGCTGCACTATTGGCGGCCTTCGCGTTTCATTCCGCCGTGGATGCGGCGTCGCCGATATCCGACAGTGTGACTCTCAGCGAGTCGACGATTTCGTGGAGCACGGTCAGGTACGCGACCGATGCGGAGAGCGGATTCGTCAGCGGGTCGCTCGACAAGAAGATCATCGTCGATCGCACGTTCAAGACCTACGTGCTCGAGAATCGTTATCTGAAGGTAACGCTGTTGCCCGAATTTGGCGGACGCATTCTTTCCCTCATTTACAAGCCAACCGGCCACGAACAACTTTATCGCACCGAAGTAGGCGTGCCTTACGGGATGAAGGCCGGCAATTTTTATTACGACTGGCTGATGGTGTATGGCGGCATCTTCCCGACCTTCCCGGATCCTGAACACGGCAGGGCATGGCTGAAGCCGTGGGATTTCAAGGTGGTGAAGGAGAATGCCAGCGAAATGACGGTGTCGATGTCGCTCAAGGATGATTTCGCCTATTCCGCGGCACCAAAGCAGTTTTTCAAGGGGACGACGGGCATCGAAGCAACTTACTATGTCACGCTGAAAGCCGATCGCGCGGCGCTGGACACGCGCGTGGTGCTGAAAAATCCGCAAGCTCAGACGATCGACTACGAGTACTGGACCTGCACGACGCTTGCACCGGGATCGGACCCGAAGAATCCCAAGACAACCGGCGGCGCCGAAATCATCGCGCCGATCGAGGCCTACACCACGCCCGCTTGGTCGAAGAATCTGTCCGACGGCGACGAGAGCACATCGCCGGGCAGGAGCCGTTTCGAAAAGCTGCGCCACTTCAAGAATTGGCCGACGATGGGCATCGCGTACGCGGCGCCCGATATGCAAGGCGGGAACTTCTGGGGTGTGATCAACCACGACAATGAAGAGGGGATCATCCGCATCGCCGACAACAAGATCACGCCGGGCCTGAAGATGTGGACGTGGGGATTCCCGTCGTTCACGAACGAAACCGACGCACGCAAGGACCCGAGCGAAGCGCGGCCCTACGTCGAATTGTGGGCGGGCGTGTCGGACCAGTTTTTCCACCGCGCCAAGCTTTCACCGCGCGGCGAGGTGTCGATCCCGGAGACCTACAGTCCGATCGTCGGCATGAGCAACGTGACAAATGCGAACGAGAATATCCTGATTAATTTCTCGGCCACGGCCCCAGATGTGAATCTTCAATTCTTCAGTATCGAGCCGGCCACGCTGTTGCGTGTAACGTTGAAGCGCGGCGATGCGATGTTGTTCAACGGCACCGTGGAAGCCGATCCGAAGAACGGAAATCGCATTTCTGCGCCGATTCATGCCGGCGGCAGCGGCGATCAGGTGCGACTGGCGATCACGACCATGGACGGCAAAGAGCTGATTACGGCCGAAACAAGAATGAAGTAATTTAACGGTAGGATGGGTGGAGCTATCGTGTCCCGGACGCGTTGCGGCATGTAATGCCGCGACGCAGAGCCGGGACCCGCGCCGGCATAGGCCCCGGCTCTGCAGCGCACCGCTCTGCGCTGCGCTGCGTCCGGGGCACGAGATCCCGCTTAAATCATCTGCAATTCGTTAACCCCTCATAAACCATCCTGCGCCACCAATGGGCGTTACCTCTGCCATTTTGGGGACGCCCATGCTCGCCCGTGACCAACGCACCCCGTTTTCGGACTGGTGGTGGACCGTGGATAAGCTGCTGCTTGGCGCGATCATGGCGCTGATGCTGGGCGGCGTCATCCTGTCGCTGGCGGCGAGCCCGCCGGTGGCGACGCGGATCGGGCTTGATCCGTTCCACTTCTTCAGCCGGCACATGCTGTTCCTGCTGCCGTCTCTCCTGGTGTTGATCGGGGTATCGTTCCTGTCGCCGAGGCAGATCCGCCGTCTTGCGCTACTGGTGTTCGTGGTGAGCGTTCTCTTGATCGTCGCGACGCTCGTCTTCGGTGCGGAGGTGAAGGGATCGCGGCGCTGGATCACGCTGCTCGGCGTCAACATCCAGGCGTCCGAATCCGCCAAGCCCGCCTTCGTCGTGATGGCGGCGTGGCTGTTTGCGGAATCGACCAAGCGGCCGGAAATGCCGGCGACCTCGATGGCGATGGTGCTGCTGCTGACGCTGGTGTCGCTGTTGGTGATGGAGCCGGATTTCGGCCAGACCATGCTGATCCTGATGGTGTGGGGCGCGCTGTTCTTCATCGCAGGCATGCGGATGATCTGGGTGGCCGGCCTTGCCGGCGCCGCGATGGCCGGGTTGTTCAGCGCCTATCTGCTGGTTCCGCACGTTGCGGGCCGTATAAGGCGCTTCCTGAATCCGGCATCCGGCGACACCTTCCAGGTCGACATGGCGATGGAAGCTTTCTGGAACGGCGGCTGGTTCGGGCTCGGCCCCGGCGAAGGCATCGCCAAGCGCAGCCTGCCGGACAGCCACACCGACTTCGTGTTCGCGGTGGCGGCGGAAGAGTTCGGCATCATCCTGTGCCTGGCGCTGGTTGGGCTGTTCGCCTTCGTCGTAATCCGCACGCTGACGCGGGCCTACGCGAGCGAGGACATGTTCTCGCGCTTTGCGGCGTCGGGACTTGCGATCCTGTTCGGCATGCAGGCTGCCATCAACATGGCGGTCAATCTGCAACTGATCCCCGCCAAGGGCATGACGCTGCCCTTCATCTCCTATGGCGGCTCGTCGATCATTTCGCTGGCCTATGGCGTCGGCATGATGCTGGCGCTGACACGACAGCGCCCGCGCACCGAAGTGGAATCGATGAACGCGGCCGGCGTGGCGCGCGGCTACGCCTGAGGGCGTGACTAGCGCTGCGGCGTCGGCTATTTGAAGCCATGGACAACACGCCTCTCATTCTGCTGGCTGCCGGCGGCACCGGCGGCCATTTGTTTCCCGCTGAAGCGCTCGGGGGTGAGCTCATCAAGCGGGGCTTGCGCGTGCGGCTGGCGACCGATGCCCGCGCGCTGCGCTATAGCGGGCTCTTTACCCGCGACAATATCGACGTGGTGCCGAGCGAGACCGTGCGCGGCCGTAATCCGTTGTCGCTGGCGCGCACCATTATCATGCTCGGCTACGGAACGGGCGTAGCGCTCAACCTGGTTCGACGGCTGAAGCCCGCGGCCGTGGTCGGCTTCGGCGGCTATCCGACGCTGCCGCCCTTGATCGCCGCACGGCTGCTCGGCGTGCCCGGCATCATTCATGATGCCAACGCCGTGCTCGGCCGCGCCAACCGTTTTCTCTCCAGGCGCGTCAATGCGATCGCGACCTCGCTGCCCGGCGTGCTCGATCGCGATCCCTCGCTCGCGGGAAAGACCACCACGGTCGGGACGCCGATGCGCCCGGCGGTCCTTGCCGCCGCCGCGCAGCCGTTCGCGTCCCCGGAACCGAACGGGCCGCTGCGCTTGCTGGTGGTCGGCGGCAGCCAGGGCGCGCGGGTGATGAGCGACATCGTGCCGGGCGCGATCGAACGGCTCGAGCCGGTGCTGTGGAGCCGCATCGCCCTGACGCAGCAGGTGCGCGAGGAGGACATGGCGCGGGTGCGAGCGATCTATGACCGGCTCAAGATCAGGGCCGAGCTCGCGCCGTTCTTTACCGACCTGCCCGCGCGGCTGGCGTCCAGCCATCTCGTGGTCTCGCGCTCCGGCGCCGGCACCGTGGCGGAACTCGCCGCGATCGGCCGGCCCTCGATTTTGGTGCCATTGCCAGGGGCGATCGACCAGGACCAGTTCGCCAATGCCGGCGTATTGGCAAAAGTGGACGGCGCCTTGCGGATCCCGCAAGGAGAATTCACGCCCGACCGGCTCGCCGCCGAAATCTCCGCCTTTGCCGCCGAGCCTGCCCGGCTGACCGCGATGGCTGCCGCCGCCCGCCAGGTCGGCCGGCTCGACGCCGCGGAACGGCTGGCCGATCTGGTGATGAAAACCGCCGGAATCTAGGCAGTTGCCCGCAAAATTGCCCCTTGTCATGCCCCGCGAAAGCGGGGCATCCAGTACTCTGCGGCGCCTGATTTGAGCCTCGGCGTCGCGGAGTACTGGATCATCCGCTCCTGTGCGCAATTGCGCACAAGGCGGTTGATGACGACAGGGAACGCTTCATGAGACTGCCGCGCGAGATCGGACCCATTCACTTCGTCGGGATCGGCGGCATCGGCATGAGCGGCATCGCCGAAGTGCTGGTCAATCTCGGCTACACCGTGCAGGGCTCGGACGCCTCCGAAAGCGGCAATGTCGCGCGGCTGCGGGAGAAGGGCGTCAAGGTCTCGGTCGGCCACGAGGCCGAGAATGTCGACGGCGCCGACGTGGTCGTGGTCTCGACCGCGATCAAGCGCGACAATCCCGAACTGATGGCGGCCCGCGCGCAGCGCATCCCGGTGGTGCGTCGCGCCGAAATGCTGGCCGAACTGATGCGGCTGAAAAGCTGCGTCGCGATTGCCGGCACCCATGGCAAGACCACGACGACATCGATGGTCGCGGCGCTGCTCGACGGCGGCAATCTCGACCCGACCGTGATCAACGGCGGCATCATCAACGCCTATGGCACCAATGCGCGGCTCGGAGCGGGCGATTGGATGGTGGTGGAAGCCGACGAGAGCGACGGCACGTTTTTGAAACTGCCGACCGACGTCGCCATCGTCACCAATGTCGATCCCGAGCATCTCGATCACTTCAAGACTTTCGAGGCGATCCAGGACGCGTTCCGCAATTTCGTCGAGAACGTGCCGTTCTACGGCTTTGCGGTGATGTGCATCGATCACCCGGTGGTGCAGAGCATCGTCGGCCGGATCGAGGATCGCCGCATCATCACCTACGGCGAAAACCCGCAGGCCGATGCGCGGCTGACGGACCTGACGCCTATCGCCGGCGGATCGAAGTTCAAGGTTGCCATCCGCAACCGAAAGACGGAGGCCACGCACGAGATAACGGACATCGTGTTGCCGATGCCGGGCCGGCACAACGCGTCGAATGCTACCGCGGCGATCGCAGTGGCGCACGAGCTCGGCATTTCAGACGAAGCGATCCGCAAGTCGATCGCTGGCTTTGGCGGCGTCAAGCGGCGCTTCACCCGTACCGGCGAGTGGAACGGCGTCACCGTGATCGACGACTATGGCCATCACCCCGTCGAGATCGCCGCGGTGTTGAAGGCCGCGCGCGATTCCTATGCCGGCAAGATCATCGCCGTGGTGCAGCCACACCGCTTCACCCGCTTGCAGTCGCTGTTCGAGGAGTTCTGTACCTGCTTCAACGATGCCGATGCGGTCATCGTCGCCGAGGTCTATCCGGCCGGCGAGGCGCCGATCGAAGGCATCGACCGCGACCATTTTGTGCTCGGCCTGCGCGCGCATGGCCATCGCGAGGTGATTCCGCTGCCGAGTTCGACGGAACTCGCAAAAGTCGTCCGCGGCATCGCCAACCCCGGCGACCTCGTCGTCTGCCTAGGGGCCGGCAACATCACGCAATGGGCCTACGCTCTGCCCGGCGAATTGAAGGCGTTGGGGTGATGATGCTTGCACTCGTCGTGGACGTTGAAGGGAAGTGCAGCCACGAAGGCCGGCGTTTGCGGCCACCCCTCTCCCTAACCCTCCCCCGCAAGGGGGGAGGGAACCCATCCGCTAGTGCCTTCCTAACCGAGGCGATCGATGCAGCGTTTCCTGCGTGTGAGGTGAGCACGCTCAGCCGGCTCCCTCCCCCCTTGCGGGGGAGGGTTGGGGAGAGGGGTAAGCCCCGGACGACGGCATCAAACGCGACGCGACAAGGCCTCAAACCATATCGCGAGACGATTGGCGCGACATGACCTTCTCCGATCTCACGTCCGATCTGAAAGCCGCAATGCCGCAATTGCGCGGGCGGCTGTTGGCGAACCAGTCGCTCGCCGAGCTGACCTGGTTTCGCGTCGGCGGGCCGGCGCAGGTGCTGTTCACGCCGGCGGATGAAGACGATCTCGCGTATTTCTTAAAGCTGCTTCCGAAGGAATTGCCGGTCTATGTGGTCGGCGTCGGCTCCAATTTGATCGTGCGCGACGGCGGCATGCCGGGCGTGGTGATCCGGCTGTCGCCGCGGGCGTTTGGCGAGACCAGGGCCGAGGGCGATATCGTGAGCGCGGGCACGGCTGCGCTCGACAAGCGCGTCGCGGAGACGGCGGCGGCCGCCAATGTCGGCGGCATGGAATTCTTCTTCGGCATTCCCGGCACCATCGGTGGCGCGCTACGGATGAATGCCGGCGCCAATGGAAGCGAGACCAAGGACGTGCTGGTCGAGGCGACTGGGATCGGCCGTGACGGCACGAAGCACGTCTTCTCCAATGCCGACATGAAGTTCGTCTACCGCAACAGCGGCGTCGATCCATCAGTCATTTTCACCTCCGCGCGATTTCGCGGGCAGATCACGGACGCCGAAACCATTCGCGCCCGGATGAACGAGGTGCAGAGCCATCGTGAAACCGCGCAGCCGATTCGTGAAAAGACCGGTGGCTCCACCTTCAAGAATCCGCCCGGCAACAGCGCGTGGAAACTGATCGACGCCGCCGGTTGCCGCGGGCTTCGCGTCGGCGGGGCGCAGGTCTCGGAAATGCACTGCAATTTCCTCATCAACACCGGCAACGCCACCGGGCATGATATTGAAACGCTGGGCGAAACCGTGCGCGAGCGGGTTAAGGCGAATTCTGGAATCGAGCTGCACTGGGAAATCAAGCGGATCGGGATTCCGGTCTGACCGTCATTCCGGACGTCGCGCAGCGGCGATCCGGAATCTCGAGATTTCGGGTCTGGTCCTTCGGACCATCCCGGAATGACGAAGCAGCGAAGTAGCGAGGCAGCGAGGCAGCATGCGAACGACCATTCTCTTTGGCGGCACCAACAAGGAGCGCCTCGTTTCGGTGGCTAGCGCGCAGGCGCTGCACCGCGCGTTGCCGGAAGCCGATCTCTGGTTCTGGCATGTGGCCGACACTGTCCACGAAGTCGGCTCGAAAGCGCTGCTCGAGCATTCGCGTCCCTTTGAGGATGAATTCAGACCGGGCAACCGCGGCATCGCACTGGAAGCGGCGCTCGACAAGGCGAAGGCGGAAGACCGTGTGCTGGTGCTCGGGCTCCACGGCGGCCGTGCCGAGAACGGCGAACTGCAGGCGATGTGCGAAATGCGCGGCATTCCCTTCACCGGGTCTGGCTCGGCATCGTCGAACCTCGCCTTTGACAAGGTCGCAGCGAAACGGTTTGCGGCAATTGCCGGTGTCGCGGCTCCGGCCGGCGTCGCCCTGGAAAACCTTGACGCTGCGTTTGCCGAATATGGCAGGCTGATCGCTAAACCGGCGCGAGACGGTTCGAGCTACGGCCTGATCTTCGTCAACGCCAAGCAGGACCTGGTCGCGGTCCGCAACGCCGCTAGAATCGAAGAGTATCTGATCGAGCCGTTCATCGCGGGTGTCGAAGCAACCTGCGGCGTGCTGGAGCAGTCGGATGGCACGTTGATGTCGCTGCCGCCGATCGAGATTGTCCCGGGGGAGGGCACCTTCGACTACACGGCCAAATATCTGCTCAAATCGACTCAGGAGATCTGCCCGGGGCGCTTTTCTCCTGACATCACTGCGCAACTGCAGGATCAAGCGCTGCGAGTGCACAAAGCGCTCTCCTGCAGCGGCTATTCCCGGACCGACTTCATCGTCTCGGCGAACGGGCCGGTTTACCTCGAAACCAATACCTTGCCGGGGCTGACTGCGGCCTCGCTCTACCCGAAGGCGCTCAAGGCCCAGGGGATCGAGTTTCCGGATTTCCTGCGTGATCAGATCGCCTTGGCCGAACGCCGCAGCCCGGGGGCGGGCGTGACCGGCCCGGCCGGCTCGTTAACAGGCCGTTAACCCGGAACTAACCTCGCCACGAGAATTGTTGCTAAAATCCTAAGAATTGTCCGGCAAACCACTCAAAAGACGGGCCAAAGCGCATCACCAGCCCCCCGTTTTTACACTTTGTTTACCAGGAAGAACGAAGGTTAACGCTGGCGGCGCATGTGGCGCTTGGCTGCCGGGGTGCGCTGTTCCGACTTCAGGTCAGCACTTAAGTCCGGCACGGCCGAGACGTCATCTGAGCCAGGACTCGCAAAAAAGCTTGCGGGAACAACACTTGGACAGGCTCGTGCAATGGATGGTGCAGGACGCCACACGCGGTCGCTGAGATCGGTGGGGCCCCAGGCTGACCTGAAGGCAGCCGCTATTGGAGCGGTCGTGCTGCTGCGCGAGCGGCTGGGCCGTCGCGCCCGTGTTCCGGCGAAGCCTGTGATCGATCGCGAGCCGCCGAATCGCTTGGTCCTTCTGGTCGAACGCTATCTGCCGAATCGTACCGGCATTGCCTTGACCGTTCTGATACTGCTCGGCAGCGCCGGCCTCGGCATCGTCAAGGGCGGTCATGTTGACGAATTCATGGTTGCGCTCAGCGATACCCGCAACGCGCTGGCCAATTCAGCCGGATTCCGCATCACCGAGGTTGCCATCAACGGCCGCAAGCTGTTGAGCCAGGACGAGGTGCTCGCGATCGGCGGTGTCAATGGCCGCTCCTCGCTGCTGTTCCTCGATGCCGCCACCCTGCGCGACAAGCTCAAGGCGAATCCGTGGATATCAGACGCGACCATCCTGAAGCTTTATCCCGGCCGGCTGCAGATCGATATCGTCGAGCGCACGGCGTTCGCGCTGTGGCAGCAGGACGGCCGGCTGTCCGTGATCTCCGAGGACGGCGCGGTGCTGGAGCCCTATGTATCGCGCCGCTTCGTGACGCTGCCGCTGGTGGTGGGCAAGGGCGCCGATGTCAGGGCCCGTGATTTCCTCGCGCTGCTCGAGCGCTATCCGCAGGTCCGCTCGGTGACCAAGGCCGCAATCCTGGTCGGCGAACGGCGCTGGAATTTGCGGCTGAAGGATGGCCTCGACATTCGCCTGCCCGAGAACGACGTCGGCAACGCGCTTGCCATGTTGAGCAAGCTCGACAAGGAGGACAGGCTGTTCTCGCGCGACATCGTCGCCGTTGACATGCGCCTGCCGGACCGGCTGACGGTGCAATTGTCGGAAGAGGCGGCCAAGGCCCGCGAAGAACTGTTCAAGGACAAGAAGACCAAGAAGAAGGCCGGTGATTCAGCATGACCGGCCTCGATCGCAACCAGACCCCGAAGACACGTCCCGTCGACCACAAGCGCACGGCGCTGGTGGCTTCGCTCGATGTCGGCACCAGCAAGATCGCCTGCATGATCGCGCGGCTCAAGCCGTCGCCGCCGAGCGACGCGCTGCGCGGCCGTACCCATGCGGTGGAACTGATCGGCTACAGCCAGATCCAGTCGCGCGGCGTCAAGGCAGGCGCCGTGGTCGATCTCGCCGAATGCGAGCAGGCGGTGCGGCAGGCGGTGGCGCTGGCCGAGCGCATGGCCAAGGTCCGCGTTGAATCAATATTGCTGTCGGTTTCCGGCGGCCGGTTGCAGGGGCAGCTTGTCGAGGCGGCCGCCGATATCAGGGGCGGTGCCGTTACCGCCGATGACGTTACCCGGGTAACCTCCACCGGCATGCGCCACGCCACCGGCGAGGGCCGCACGGTGCTGCACGCGCTCCCGGTTGGTTATGCGCTGGACGGCGTCAAGGGCATCCGCGATCCCCGCGGCATGGTTGCGCGCCAGTTCGGCGTCGACATGCAAGTCGTGACGGCGGATGCCACCGTCGCCCGTAACCTGATGCTGGTGGTCGAGCGCTGCCACCTCAACGTCGAGGCCATGGCGGCGAGTCCTTATGTCGCAGGCCTGTCCGTGTTGACCGACGACGAGGCCGATCTCGGCGCCGCCGTGGTCGAAATGGGGGCCGGATCGACCACGATTGCGACCTATTCCGGCGGTCGCTTCGTGCACGCGAGCGGATTTGCGCTCGGCGGCCAGCACGTGACAATGGATCTTGCACGCGGCGTCGGAGCATGCATTGCGGATGCCGAGCGAATCAAGACGTTATATGGCACCGTGTTGACCGGCGGGTCCGACGCGCGCGAGCTGATGTCTGTACCGACTGCGGGCGAGGAACACGATGCGCCGCAGATCGTTTCGCGCGCCACGATTGCCAACATCGTCCGGCATCGCGCCGAGGAGATTTTTGAAATGGTCCGGGACCGGCTCGCGGATTCCCCCTTTGCGGCAGAGCCGAGGGCGCGGGTTGTGTTGAGCGGCGGGGCCTCCCAGCTCACCGGCACCGTCGAACTCGCCACGCGCATTCTCAACCGGCCGGTCCGGATCGGCCGTCCGCTCGGTTTCGGCCGGCTGCCCAACGAGGCCAAGAGCGCCTCGTTCGCGGTTCCCACCGGCCTCCTGGTCTATCCGCAATACGCTCATCTTGAACACGTCGAACCGCGGCATACGCGGCAGCTCAAGACAGGGACAGACGGCTATTTTGGCAAGGTCGGACGATGGCTTCGGGAGGGCTTCTGATGACCGGTCCTGTGACCAAACGATTTTCACCAAATCCCGCGGCCGCCGGCCGGGGCGAACCAACGCGCGCGTCGTAAGAGAGGCAACCATGGCACTCAATCTGACCCCCCCTGACATCAGCGAGCTGAAACCGCGGATCACCGTCTTCGGCGTCGGTGGAGCAGGCGGCAATGCCGTCAACAATATGATCACTGCCGGGTTGCAGGGGGTCGATTTCGTCGTCGCCAACACCGACGCGCAGGCGCTGACCATGTCGAAGGCCCAGCGCATCGTGCAGATGGGCACCCAGGTGACGCAGGGCCTCGGCGCGGGGTCCCAGCCTGATGTCGGCGCGCAGGCGGCGCAGGAAGTGATCGACGAGCTGCGCGACCATCTCTCGGGCGCCAACATGGTGTTCGTCACCGCCGGCATGGGCGGCGGCACCGGCACCGGCGCCGCTCCGGTGATTGCCAAGACCGCGCGCGACATGGGCATCCTCACCGTCGGCGTCGTCACCAAGCCGTTCCATTTCGAAGGCCAGCGCCGCATGCGCACCGCCGAGTCCGGCATCGCCGAGCTGCACAAGGTGGTCGATACGCTTTTGATCATCCCGAACCAGAACCTCTTCCGGGTCGCCAACGAAAAGACCACCTTCGCCGACGCCTTCGCGATGGCCGACCAGGTGCTCTATTCGGGCGTCGCCTGCATCACCGATCTCATGGTGAAGGAAGGCCTGATCAATCTCGACTTCGCCGACGTAAGGGCGGTGATGAGGGAAATGGGCAAGGCGATGATGGGCACTGGCGAGGCGACCGGCGAGAAGCGCGCGCTGACTGCGGCCGAAGCCGCGATCGCCAACCCGCTGATCGATGACAGCTCGATGAAGGGGGCGCGCGGCCTGTTGATCTCGATCACTGGTGGCAAGGATCTCACGCTGTTCGAAGTCGACGAAGCCGCGACGCGGATTCGCGAGGAGGTCGACCAGGACGCCAACATCATCGTCGGCGCCACGTTCGACGAATCGCTCGACGGCATCATCCGCGTCTCCGTGGTCGCGACCGGCATCGACCAGTCGCAGATTGCGCGCAACGCCGGCACTCCCGCCACCACCGCGAGCGCCACCGCCACTCCCATCACCGCTACGCCGGACAACCGGCTGGCCGAACTGACCGCTCGCCTGCGCGCCGACAATGCGCGCCTGGCCGAACGCGCCCAGAAGCTCGAGCCGGCGGCTGCGGCGCAGGCGGTTGCTCCGGCACCTGCCGCCGCGCCGGCGCAGCGCGGCAACGTCGAACGAGCAGCGCTCGCCGCGATCGCCGCGGCGGTTGAGACGCCGCAACAGGCCCCGATCCAGCCAGCCTCCTATGGCGACGTCACGGTTCGCCCGATCGCGCAAAAGCCGACGCTGTTCCCGGATCACAAGGAGGCCGCCCGCGTCGAGCCGGAGGCGCCGGCGCCCGAAACCTTCATCCCGCAGGCGGCAGAACGTGCGCCGGCCCGCACGCCGCGGATGCCGAAGTTCGAAGACCTCCCGATGCCCGCCCAGGCCGAGATCCGGCACGCCCGCGGCGAGCCTGAGGAGGAGCATCCGCAGAAGACGCGGCTGTCGCTGTTGCAGCGGCTCGCCAATGTCGGCCTCGGCCGCCGCGACGAAGAGACCGAGCCGCCGATCGCGGCACGTGCCTCCGGCCCGTCGATGGCGCCGCTGCCCGAACGCAAGCCGCAGCGCACCGTCGCCCAGCAAATGGCGAATCACGAGCCGGTATCGGAGTATGCAAAGCGCCCGGCGCCGCAAGGTCTGGACGCCCATGGCCGCCCGGCACCTGTTGCGCCGGCGCCACAGGGAGACGACCATCTTGATATCCCGGCCTTCCTCCGACGCCAGGCCAACTGAGCTTTTGTTACAATCGAGGTGATCCAAGGGGCCCCGGCTGGAACAGTCGGGGCCCTTCTCTTTGGCCTGGTGCCGAGGTTCAGCGGGTAGGCCAACCAACTGATTTTAAATGATTAATTGTTCATTTCGTGATCCGATACCGAAGCTCGAACAGCGTTTGGCCGTGTCGGAGTTTGGTTAACCCTTGGCGCGAATGCGGCAGAGATAGGGTAACAATCCGTAAAGAAGCGTGAGTTGTGCGCCTTAGGGCAATGACTATGGTCTGCCGTGACTTTGGGGATGCCTAGAACGCGAATCGGCGCTAGCGCGCGGTTCCCGTCTTTAGGTTAAGTCGGGTAGTGGGCAGTTATCGATGAAATTCAGCCGCCAAACCACGCTTCGGTCGCAAGCCACCGTAACGGGCGTTGGCGTTCATTCCGGATTACCTGTCAGCCTGACGCTTGGACCTGCTCCTGTGGATGCGGGTTTTATTTTTGTCCGTACTGGCCTGGACGAGGCCGACCGCGAGGTTCCCGCAGTAGCCGCCTCCGTAACCGCCACCGACCTTGCTACCGTTCTTGGCGACCGCGAGGGGCCGCTGGTCTCCACCGCTGAACATGTCCTTGCTGCCCTGCGCGGCATGGGTGTGGACAACGCCATCATCGAAGTCGACGGCCCCGAAGTTCCGATCATGGACGGCAGCGCGGCGGCTTTCGTTGCCGCTATCGACCAGGCCGGCGTCGTCACCCAGTCGGCCTCGCGCCGCTTCATTCAGGTGCTGAAGCCGGTGCAGGTCGCGATCGGCGACAGTTTTGGCGAGTTGCGCCCTCATGGCAACGGGTTCCGCGTCGAGGTCGAGATCGACTTCGACAACGCCATGATCGGCTGCCAGAAATATTGCATCGATCTCAGCCCCGAAAGCTTCCGCCGCGAGATTTCCCGCGCCCGGACTTTTGGCTTCATGAACAACGTCGCACGGCTCTGGAGCGCCGGCTATGCGCGTGGCGCCTCGTTTGAGAATACGGTGGTGTTCGACGAAACCCGCCTGCTCAACACAGAAGGACTGCGCTTCAGCGACGAGTGCGCCCGCCACAAGGCGCTGGATGCGGTCGGTGATTTGACCCTGGCTGGTCTGCCGCTGCTCGGCGCCTACCGTTCGGTACGTGGCGGCCACAAGCTGAACCACGCCGTGCTGACCGCCCTGTTGGCCGATCGCAGCGCTTGGCGGGTGGTCGAGGCCGAGCCGGCACGTCGTCCCCGCGCCAATGTCGAGGCCGGCGCGGGCATGGTGGGCGGCATGATCGCCCCGGCCTATGGTCCCGACGTTTCCTGACTTTGGTTGCGGAATCTGTTGATTTTGGCTTTCCGAAACGCTGGACTTTTCGGGCCGTACACGCGCGTTTTCCGTAGTAACCACAATTGGTAAGGACGCCGTTCCGCCGCCTTAATCCGGGCGAATTGGCTGCGTATTCGATTGGTCGAGGACCATTTTTCGGCTACAGAGGCCTCCGGTTGCACCACAAGCGCCATGACCGCGGTTCATGGACGGGCGGGCTCAGTCATCAACCGCATCAAAGGCGTCAGGTCACAAATTCCATGTCGGCACAGCGTATGACGCTCGAATCAGGCAAATCACTCGGGCGCTCCAGCCTCGCTCGCGCCACACGCCCGCTGCGGCTGGCTGCGGGCTTGATCGTGCTCGCCATTCCCTTGAGCGGCTGCGGTACGGGCGCGCTCTGGGACAAGTTCACGCAAAAGGACGACACC
Source organism: Bradyrhizobium sp. LMTR 3 (assembly GCF_001693485.1). Taxonomy (GTDB): domain Bacteria; phylum Pseudomonadota; class Alphaproteobacteria; order Rhizobiales; family Xanthobacteraceae; genus Bradyrhizobium. Next base: position 320,710 of record NZ_MAXC01000055.1, on the reverse strand, counting down.
TTCAACGAGGAGCCCGCGGACAAGCTCTACAATGAGGGCTTGTACCTGATGAACCAGCGCAAGGATCTGAAGGCGGCATCGAAGAAATTCGAGGAGGTCGATCGCCAGCATCCTTATTCCGACTGGGCGCGCAAATCGCTCCTGATGTCGGCCTACTCCTTTTACAATGCCGGCGATTACGATAGCTGCATCGGCGCCGCGACCCGCTACGTTACGCTGCATCCCGGCAGCTCGGATGCGGCCTACGCGCAATATCTGATCGCGGCCTCGCATTACGACCAGATCCCGGACATCTCTCGTGACCAGGGCCGCACGGAAAAGGCGATCGCGGCTCTGGAAGAGGTGATTCGCAAATATCCGACCTCGGAATACGCCAACTCCGCCAAGGCCAAGCTCGAAGGCGCGCGCGACCAGCTCGCCGGCAAGGAAATGGACGTCGGCCGCTATTACATGGAGCGGCGCGACTACACCGCCGCCATCAACCGCTTCAAGACCGTGGTCACCCGTTACCAGACCACGCGGCATGTCGAGGAAGCGCTGGCGCGGCTCACCGAGGCCTATATGGCGATCGGCATCGTCGGCGAGGCGCAGACGGCGGCAGCCGTACTTGGGCACAATTTTCCGGACAGCCGCTGGTACAAGGACGCCTACAATCTTGTAAAGTCGGGCGGTCTCGAGCCGAGCGAGAACAAGGGTTCCTATATTTCCAGGGCCTTCAAGAAGTTGGGTCTCGGGTAGTGGAGCGGATTTGACATTCGCTCGATACTTGCCGCGACTTCCTGAAGCGAATGTCAAATCCATAAGGCTCCACTACCAGCTTGATATTTGCTAGTGGTTCTTATGATTCTAACATTCGCAAAAGTGGCTCCCGAGCGGGGAGCGAATGTTAGAACCGGACCACTAGGAATTGTCTTCGCATGCTGGCGCGTCTGTCGATCCGTGACATCGTCCTGATCGAACGGCTCGATATCGAATTCTCCCGTGGCCTCGCGGTGCTGACCGGCGAAACCGGCGCGGGCAAGTCCATCCTGCTCGATGCCTTCGCGCTGGCGCTCGGCGGCCGCGGTGATGCCGGCCTCGTCCGCCACGGTGCGGAGCAGGGCCAGGTGACGGCCACCTTCGACGTTCCCAAGGGCCATCCCGCGACAAATATCCTTTCCGAGAACGGCCTCGACGACACCGGCGAAATGATTCTTCGCCGGGTCCAGCTCGCCGACGGCCGAACCCGCGCCTTCATCAACGACCAGTCGATCAGCGTGCAGACCCTGAAGGCGGTCGGCGCGGCGCTGGTCGAAATTCACGGTCAGCACGACGAGCGTGCGCTGGTCGACGCCTCGACGCACCGGCAGTTGCTCGATGCCTTTGCCGGGCTGGAAAAAGACGTCGCTGTGCTGGAGACGTTGTGGGAGGCGCGGCGCACCGCCAACCAGGCACTCGACGAGCATCGCGCCAGCATGGAACGCGCCGCGCGCGAGGCGGATTATTTGCGCCACGCCGCCGACGAGCTCAAGGCGTTGAAGCCGAAGGACGGCGAGGAGACCGCGCTCGCCGAACGCCGCACCACCATGATGCAGGGCGAGAAGATCGCCAGCGATCTGCGCGAGGCGCAGGAGGCGGTCGGCGGCCACAACTCGCCGGTGCCGGCGCTGGCGGCGGCCGTGCGCCGCCTCGAGCGCCGCGCCGCCAATTCGCCGGCGCTGGTCGAGCCGGCAGTAAAGGCGATCGACATCGCGATCAACGCGCTGGAAGAGGCCGATCAGCATCTCAGCGCCGCGCTGGTTGCGGCCGATTTCGATCCGGCCGAGCTGGAGCGGATCGAGGAGCGGCTGTTTGCGCTGCGCGCCGCCTCGCGCAAATATTCCACGCCGGTCGATGGGCTGGCGGCACTCGCCGCCAAATTCGTCTCAGACGTCGCACTGATCGACGCTGGCGCGGATCGGTTGAAGAAGCTGGAAGCGGCGGCTGCCGAGGCCGACCAGCGCTACGGCGCGGCGGCGGCGAAGCTGTCGGCAGCCCGCAGCAAATCCGCCGAAAAACTCAACAAGGCAGTGAACGCCGAACTCGCGCCGCTGAAACTCGATCGCGCGAAATTCATGACGCAGGTCGACACCGATGCGAAGTCACCTGGGCCGCAGGGCATCGACCGCGTCGAGTTCTGGGTCCAGACCAATCCGGGGACAAAGCCGGGACCATTGATGAAGGTCGCTTCCGGCGGCGAGCTGTCGCGGTTCCTGCTGGCGCTCAAGGTGGTGCTGTCCGATCGCGGCTCGGCGCCCACGCTGGTGTTCGACGAAATCGATACCGGCGTCGGCGGCGCGGTGGCGGATGCGATCGGCGCGCGGCTTTCGCGGCTCGCCGGCCAGGTCCAGGTGATGGCGGTGACGCACGCGCCGCAGGTCGCGGCAAGGGCGAACCAGCATCTTTTGATTTCCAAGGACGCGCTCGACAAGGGCAAGCGCGTCGCCACCCGCGTCAACGCGCTCGCCGCCGACCACCGCCGCGAGGAAATCGCCCGCATGCTGGCGGGGGCGGAGATCACCGCCGAGGCGAGGGCGGCGGCGGAACGGCTGTTGCGGGCGGCCTCCTAGCCGTCATTCCGGGGCGATGCGAAGCATCGAACCCGGAATCTCGAGATTCCGGGTCTGGTCCAAACGGACCATCCCGGAATGACGAACTCAGTTGCAGATCGACTCGTACAAGTCATCCCATTGCGGATTGTCCTTCTCGATCAACTCGACTTTCCAACTCCGCTTCCACTTCTTCAGTTCTTTCTCACGGGAAATCGCCGAGATCGGGTCGTCGTAGATTTCGAACCAAACCAGCCGTGTGATATTGTACTTCGATGTGAAGCCGGGCACGGCCATCGTTCGATGCTCGTAGATCCGGCGCACAATGTCTCTGGTTACGCCGATGTAGATTGCTCCGTCCCTTCTGCTTGCAATGATATAGACGTAGTAGCTCATGGTTATCGCTCACTACCTGTTAACAACCAGTCATTCCGGGGCGATGCGCAGCATCGAACCCGGAATCTCGAGATTCCGGGTTCGCGCTTCGCGCGCCCCGGAATGACGGGGGACTTAGCTTCCAGCATGACAGCAAAATCCAAAACAAAAACCCCCACCGACGTCGCCAAACTCACCAAGGCGCAGGCCAAGGTGGAGCACATGCGGCTGGCGCTGGAGCTCGAGGGGCACGACAAGCGCTATTATCAGGAAGATGCGCCCAGCATCAGCGACGCCGAATACGACGCGTTGCGGCAGCGCTTCAACGCCATCGAAAAACGCTTTCCTGAATTCGTCAGCGCGGAATCGCCATCGCAAAAGATCGGCGCAACGCCATCGGGCCGCTTCAGGAAAGTCCGCCATGCGGTGCCGATGCTGTCGCTGGACAACGCCTTCGCCGAGCAGGACGTGCTCGACTTCGTCGGCCGCATCGAGCGCTTCCTCAAGCTCAGCGACGACAAGATCGACTTTTCCGCCGAGCCGAAGATCGACGGGCTCTCGATGTCGCTGCGCTATGAGGGGGGCGAACTCGTTACCGCCGCCACCCGCGGCGACGGCACGGAAGGCGAGGATGTCACCGCAAATATCCGCACGCTCGAGGACGTGCCCGAGAGGCTGAAAGGCCGCAACGTTCCTGATGTCTGCGAGGTGCGCGGCGAGGTCTACATGACCAAGAAGGCGTTCCTGGCGCTGAACGAGCGGCAGAAGGCCGCGGGCGACACCATCTTTGCAAACCCGCGTAATTCGGCAGCAGGCTCGCTGCGTCAGAAGGACCCGAGCATTACGGCCTCGCGCCCACTCGGCTTCTTCGCCTATTCCTGGGGCCAGATGAGCGCGATGCCCGAAAAGACTCAAACCGGCATGATCCACTGGTTCGAGCGCTGCGGCTTCAAGACCAATCCGCTGACAAAACTTTGTCACTCCGTCGAGCACTTGATCGCGTTCCATCACGAGATCGAGGAGCAGCGCGGCGAGCTCGACTACGACATCGACGGCGTCGTCTACAAGGTCGACCGTATCGATTGGCAGGAACGGCTCGGCTTCGTCTCGCGCACGCCGCGCTGGGCCGTTGCGCACAAATTCCCGGCCGAGCGGGCCATGACGGTGCTGCGCGACATCGAGATCCAGGTCGGGCGCACCGGCTCGTTCACGCCGGTCGGCAAGCTGGAGCCGGTCGGTGTCGGCGGCGTCATCGTGCAGAACGTCACGCTGCACAATGAGGACTACATCAAGGGCATCGGCAACAAGGGCGAAGTGCTGCGCGAGGGCCGCGACATCAGGCTCGGCGACACCGTCGTGATCCAGCGTGCCGGCGACGTGATCCCGCAGGTGGTCGATGTCGTGATCGACAAGCGGCCGAAAGGCGCCAAGGAATTTCACTTCCCGAAGAAGTGCCCGTGCCCGCTGCATACCGATGTAGTGCGCGAGGAGACGGCAACCGGCGAGGAAGGTTCGCGCGCCCGCTGTACCGGCGAGTTCGCCTGTCCGTTCCAGAAGGTCGAGCATCTGAAACAGTTCGTGTCGCGCCGGGCGTTCGATATCGATGGGCTCGGCGAGAAGCAGCTCCAGTATTTCTTCGACCGCGAATGGGTGCGCGAGCCCGCCGATATCTTCACGCTGCCGAAACGCAACGCCAAGCTGAAGCTCGAAGAGATCGAGGGCTACGGCGAAACTTCGGTGCGCAACCTGTTCGCCGCGATCGAGAACCGTCGCCGCATTTCGTTGGAGCGCTTCATCTACGCCCTCGGCATGCGCCATGTCGGCGAGACTACCGCGCTGGCGCTGGCGCGCGGCTACGGTTCCTGGGATGCATTCCACGATGCCTGCCTCAACGTCGCCAAGGGCGACGAGGACACCATCGCCGAGATGGATGCGCTCGATCAGATCGGCGACACCGTGATCAAGAGCGTCGCCGCCTATTTCGGCGAAAGCCATAACCGCGGCATCGTCGAGCGGCTGGTCAAGGAGCTCAGCGAGATCATTGACGCGGAAAAGCCGAAGAGCAATTCGGCCGTCGCCGGCAAGACCGTGGTGTTCACCGGTTCGCTGGAAAAGATGACGCGGGACGAAGCCAAGGCAACCGCCGAACGGCTGGGCGCCAAGGCCGCCGGTTCGGTGTCGAAGAAAACGGACTACGTCGTTGCCGGGCCGGGCGCGGGATCAAAACTCGCGGAGGCCAAGAAGCACGGGGTGCCGGTGCTGACGGAAGACGAGTGGCTGAAGCTGATCGGGGAGTGAGGTGGCGCGCCACACTCCGTTGTCGTCCTCCGCGAAGGCGGGGGACCCAGTATTCCAGAGACATTGGTTATGGATGGAGAAGCCGCGGCGTACTGGATCGCCCGCTTTCGCGTGCGATGACACCGGAGTGTGCAGCGCTGACGTCGCACATTACTCCGCCTGCTCGATCAATTCTTCGCAGACGTCCAGCCCTCAGTCGAATTCGAGGCGCTTACCTTTCTCCCACGGCCGGAAAGGTGACACAACGCGTCCCTTGCGGTCAATGCGCCCCCACTGTCCGCCCTCGTACCAGCTATGCTCACCGTCGCCGGCAATCGTGCAGGCCGTGCAGACAACAGCAAAGCCATCCTCGAATGGATAGGCTCCGTCATACTGAGCCGGGATCACGAGATTGAGTTTGCGGTCGATGTAGCCAACCTTGCCGCCCACCCGCGATCGCGCGAGACCATCCTTGAAATAGTCCGGGCCGTTGTCCATTAACTCAACAGGCACCGGGGCGACGCCGCGCCGAACGTAGAACCACTGGCCTTTTCGTGTGTCAGTCCCATCCATCAACAAGACGGAAGCCAGCCCATCACGGTCATATCGAAGTCGAGCCAGATAGGACCGCTTCAGCCGCGGCCGCCCGTCGGGGCCGGTAGCCGCACATTGCTTGAAGGTACGCTCGGGCTCCCAGCAATCGAAGACCACTGGTGGAACGGGGACCCGATCAATCGCCATGATTGGCTTGGATGAAAGTGCAAGCAGGGCGCCCAGCGCAATAATCTTGATAAAATCAGGCATGATGTGCGCTCGTCGTAGCCAGACTGTATCCAGCCGTCATTGCGATCATGCCAATCCATTGCGGCACAAGAAAGTAGGACGTGGTTCGCGGAGCCTTTCATCGCGCGCAAATGCGCTAGCCTCGTAGCCCGGATGAGCGAAGCGATATCCGGGATTCATGCGGGCACCGTTCCCGGATGTCGCTCCGCTCATCCGGGCTACAACATCCCCGATTCTTCCTCCTCCGCCTTCTTCACCAGCTCCTCGCTCACCACGACGTTTCGCCGCGGCACGATGAAGAACATCACCGAGATGCAGGCAATCGACAGTGCGAAGATCGCTGCCGTCAGCGGCAGCGTGGTCGTGGAGTGGCCGCCGAGATAGGCGCCGAATTGCGAGACCAGCGCGCCGATGCCCTGCTGCAGAAAGCCCATCGCGCCGGAGGCGGTGCCGGCGGCCTCGGGACGCGCGCTGATGGCGCCGGCCGCGGCGTTGTTCATGACGAAGGCGTTCGCGACCATCACGATCATCTGGGTGCCGAACAGCCAGAGCGGCGCCTGGTTGATCCCGGCAATGCTCAAGACGAGGTTCAAGAGGGCGCCGCCGAATTGCACCGCGAGCCCGAACCAGATCAGCTTCTCCAGCGAATGGCGCGGCGCGAAACGGACACAGAACACATTGCCGATCAGATAGGCAAATCCCGTCGTCGCGAACCACGCGCCATATTCGGCCGTGGTTCGGCCCATCTGCGTCACCACGATGTAAGGTCCGCCGCCGGCAAACATGAAAATAATCTGGGAAGCCAGCACCTGGCATAGCACATAGCCGATGAAGGCGCGGTTGCGGATCAGCTTGCCGACGTCGCCGCGGAAGCTGCTGCTCTCGCTGCGTTCGCCGCGCGTCTCGGGCAGCGCCAGCGCGATCAGGACCGCGACGCCGAGCGAAACAGCCGTGATGAAATAGAAAATGGCGCGCCAGCCGAACGCTGTCTCCAGGAGACCGCCGACCAGCGCGCTGAGCATCTGCGCCATCATCATGACGGCGATCACGAGGCTGATCATGGAGCTGATGCGGTCGCGGCTGTAGAGGTCGCGGATGATGGCGCGGCTCACCACCATGCCGGTCGCGCCGCCCAGTGCCTGCAGGAAGCGTGCGGCAATCAGTTGCGGCAGCGTCTGCGCCAGCGAACAGCCGACGCTCGCCGCCACCATGAGCGCAAGGCCGGCGAGCAGCACCGGCCGGCGTCCGAACTTGTCCGACAGCGGCCCCATGATGAGCTGCGAGCAGGCGATGCCGACCATGTACAGCGACACCGTCATCTGCGCGACGGAGATGTCGCCACCGAACGTCGTCGCCAGCACGGGCAGCGCCGGCACCAGCATGTAGAGCGAGATCGGCGCGACGCCGGTCATCGCCACCAGCATCAGCAGCATGATCTTGGAGGTCGCGACGGCGTTCGCCGCCGCGTCGGGTGGCTTGCCCACGACGCCGTGCATTCAGTTCAGATCCTGTTTATTTGAACCGGACTGTAGCGCGGTGGCTGGCGGCGAATACGGTTGTTTCGGTATGCGGCCATGCCGACGTCGCATCCGTCATTCCGGGGCGATGCGAAGCATCGAACCCGGAATCTCGAGATGCCGGGTTCGCGTCTTCGACGCGCCCCGGAATGACGGATCAAAGCGGCAGCAGTGCCGCCGTCGCTTCGTCCAGCCACAGCTTCGTGGCGTTGTCGTCGAGGTGCGGACGCACCGCGCGGTTGACGCGCTCGTGGTAGTCGTTGAGCCACTTCAGCTCGGTTGCGCTCAGCATGTTCACATCGATCAGGCGGCGGTCGATCGGCGCCAGCGTCAGCGTCTCGAACGCGTTCACCGGCTTCTCGGCGCCGGGTACATCGGCGCCGATGACGAGTTCGAGGTTCTCGATCCGGATGCCGTAGGCGTCGGTCTTGTAGTAGCCAGGCTCGTTGGAGAGGATCATGCCGCGTTTCAAGGGCGTGATGCCGAGTTTCGAGATGCGCGCCGGGCCTTCGTGCACCGAGAGATAGCTGCCGACGCCGTGGCCAGTGCCGTGCTCGAAATCGAGGCCGGCCTGCCACAAAAATTGCCGCGCAAAAGAGTCGATCTGCGCGCCGGTGGTGCCGTCCGGAAACACCGCGCGTGCAATCGCGATATGCCCACGCAGCACGCGGGTGAAACGATCGCGCATTTCGTCGGTGGGATTGCCGATTGCGATGGTGCGGGTGACGTCGGTGGTGCCGTCTTCATATTGCGCGCCGGAATCGATCAGCAGCAGATCGCCGGGCGAAATTCGCCGGTTGCTCTTGCGGGTGACGCGGTAATGCACGATGGCGCCGTTCGGCCCGGTGCCGGCGATGGTCGGAAACGAAACATCCTTCAGCGCGCAGGTCTGGCGGCGGAACGTTTCCAGGGCCTCGACGGTATCGATCTCCGTCAATGCGCCCGACGGCGCCTCGCGGTCGATCCAGGCGAGGAAGCGCGCCAGCGCCACCGCGTCGCGCTGGTGCGCGGTCCGCGTGCCCTCGATCTCGGTGATATTCTTCACCGCCTTCAACAGGCTCACCGGATCGTTGCCGCGCACCGGTTTTCCGCCGGCGCCTGCGATCAGCCGGCTCAGCGCGTCTGCGGCGGTGGCGGCATCGAGCGCGATCGCGGCGCCGCTGCGGGCAAGCTCGGTCAGAGCAGGCACCAGCGCGTCGGGCTCGCGAACACCGGCGGATTGTTCGAGATGGTCGCGCGTCAGGTTGGATAGCTTGCGGTGATCGATGAACACGGTGGGGCGGCCGTCCTTCGGCACCAGCGCATAGGACAAGGGCAGCGGCGTGTGCGAGACGTCGGCGCCGCGGATGTTGAAGGTCCAGGCCACCGCGTGGCTGTCCGACAGCACCAGCGCGTCTACGCCGAGCTTGTTGATCTCCAGCCGGATGCGCTTGAGTTTTTCGGCTTCGATCTCGCCGGAAAACTGCACGCCGTGAGTGGCGACGCGCCCGAGCGGCGGGGCCGGGCGCTCGGTCCAGATCGAATCCAGCGGGTTGGCTTCGACCGCAATCAGTTCCGCGCCCGCCTTGGTGCAGGCGGCGGCCAGACGCTCGGCAGCCGCCGAAGTGTGCAGCCACGGGTCGAAACCGAGGCGGTCGCCGGCCGCAAGGTGCTTGGTCAGCCAGTGCTCCGGCGGCGGATCGGCCAGCGGCTCGATGTGCCAGGCCTTGCGGTCGACCTGCTTGGCGGCCTGCAGCGTATAACGGCCATCGACGAAAACCGCGGCATCGCGCGTCAGAACGATCGCCATGCCTGCCGAACCAGTGAAGCCGCTCAGCCAGGCCAGCCGTTCTTCGGAGGCCGGGACATATTCGTTCTGTTGCTGATCGGCGCGCGGAACCACGAATCCCGTCAACTTCCGCCGCGCCAGCTCCTCGCGGAAGCGGGCCAGCCGCGCGGTCAGCGCTACGCCGCCTTCGGGTTCTTCGAATGTCTGGAAATGGGCTTCGAACATCGCCTGGTCACTTTAGGGTCGGGTGGAGCGGTCCGCAATGCGGGCAGTCTCCGCCACAATTTGGCATAATCTGTGCTTCAATATGTCCGTCCGCGCTAGTCGGACGGAGCGGGTTGCGGTGTAGCCGCTCAGCTCAAAGATACCGGGAGAAGCTCCAGGAGTGTTTCAACTCAACGAAGAGGGGATGCACCATGCCTGCTTTCACGTTTGAGAAAATTTCACCGCCGGAACGTCGCGGCCCCGTGGCGCCCGTCGCCAACAAGAAGCAGCGTGGCGTCATCGTCCAGATCCTCGACCGGTTCGCGGAAGCGCGCGTCAAACGGTCGTTGAAAGAGGAGAAGGGCGCGATCACCCACAAGGGGCCCAGATCAGCCGATTAGAATTTCAGTTTACCTTGCGCAGCAGGAGGCTGCTCCAGCCTTCGATGCGCAGATGCCGCACGGGAACCAGCCCACGGGCGCGATAGGCGGCGATGACGGCGGGCGCCTGATGCGTCAGGAGGCCTGAGAGAATGACCAGCGCCGATGGCGCCAGGTGCCGTGCCATCGGCCCTGCCAATTGCCGCAGCGGATTGGCCAGAATATTCGCCAGCACCAGATCGAACGGCGCGGCTTGGGCAAATTGCGGCGCCGAGAAGCCGGTGGCGCGGACCGCCCGCACCAGATGTCCCGATACGTTCAGCCGCGCATTGTCGCGGGCGACCTGCACCGAGGATGGATCGATATCGCTGGCCAGTATCTTTTCGTGCAGCGCCTTCGCCGCCGCAATCGCCAGCACGCCGGTGCCGGTGCCGAGATCAAGCACGCGGCGCGGGCGCCAGGCTTTCAGGACATGATCGAGCAGCAGCAGGCAGCCGCGCGTGGTGCCGTGATGTCCGGTGCCGAAGGCCAGCGCCGCCTCGATCTCGATGCCGAGCTTGTTGGGCGAGACCCTGTCGCGGTCATGCTGGCCGTGGACCACAAAGCGCCCGGCCGGGACGGGAACGAGGTCTTCGAGGCTGGCCTTGACCCAGTCCTTGGCCTCGACCGTATCGAAGGCGATGCCGGCTGCGATTTCCGCGCCGGCCGCATTGGCCACGAGTTCGCGGACCAGCGGCTGATCGGGCGGCTTGCCAAAATGCACCGTGACGTCCCATCGGCCATCCGGCCGTTCGAACGCAGCGATTGCGGCCTCGCCTTCAAAAAAAACTTCGGTCAGGGCGTCGACGACGCCCTTGGCTGTGTGCTCGTCGCCGACAGCAAAATGAACGCGATGTGTGGAGGCGAGGGAAGTCATTGAAGAACCTGGCGAAAGCGGGGAAGGATACGATCGGGAATGGGCGTTTCGTTCAAGTTTGAGCAAGTTTCATGTCGGGCTACTCGGAAAAGTCGCATGTTTCCACCGCGTATCCACAGCCGGGCGGGGAAGTTTCCAACCCGTTATCGACGGAAGCATACCGATGTCTTCCACAGCCGTTGCCGCCGGTTATCAACAAGTAATCCACAGGCTTCTCCCGCCGTTACCCACCGGCTTTACCCTCATTGTCCACTGCGTTCTATCCGAACAGGGCGCGGTGATCGCCCAGGATTACCTTCGCGGCGTTGTGGCCGGGGGCGCCGGTGACGCCGCCGCCGGGATGCGCGCCCGAGCCGCAATGGTAGAGGCCCTTCAGCGGCCCGCGATAATCGGCATGGCCCAGCATCGGCCGCGCCGAGAACAATTGATTGAGCGTCAGCGCCCCATGAAAGATGTCGCCGCCCAGCAGGCCGAACTGCCGCTCGAGATCGAGCGGCGACAGCACCTGACGGCCGATCACGCTTGTCGCAAAGCCCGGCGCGAACTTGTCCACCGTCGCGATCATGAGGTCGGCGACCTCCTCGCGGTGATCGTCCCATGACTTTCCATCCGGCAATTCCGGCGCGACGTGCTGGCAGAACAGGCTCGCGACATGCCGGCCCTCGGGAGCGAGGGAATCGTCGAGCGTCGAGGGGATCAGTATTTCCACCACCGGCTCGCGGCTCCAGCCATGCTCTCGCGCGTCCTGCCAGGCGCGATCCATGTAACCGAGGCTGGGTGCGATAATGATGCCGGCGGTGAGGTGATCGCCGGCGCCGGGCAGGGCGGTGAAGGAAGGTAGCGCGTTCAGCGCGACATTCATCCGGAACGTGCCGGATGCGTTGCGCCAGCGCGCGATGCGTTGGAGGAATTCCGGCGCCAGCGCGCCCGACGGCACGAGCCGCGTATACAGCAATTTCGGATTGACGCCGGAGACGACGTATTTGGCGCGGATGGTCTCGCCATTGTCGAGGATGACGCCTGCGGCGCGCCCGCCCTCGACGATCACCTCGCGCACGCCGGCGTCCGTTTCGATCTCGGCGCCGTAGCCGCGGGCTGCGCGCGCCATGGCTTGCGTGATCGCGCCCATGCCGCCGATGGCGTGGCCCCATACGCCCTTCTTGCCGTTCACCTCGCCGAACGCATGGTGCAGCATCACATAGGCGGAGCCGGCGGCGTAGGGACTGGCGTAGTTGCCGACGATGGCGTCGAAGCCGAACAGCGCCTTCACCAGGTCGCTCTCGAAGCGCTCGTCCAGCATTTCGCCGGCCGAGCGCGTGAACAGGTCGAGCAGGCTGCGCTGCTGTTCGAGCGAGAGCTTGCGCAGGATGCCGGCCGTGCCGACTGCGTTGAAGGCCTCGCGGATCGCGCCGATCCCAAAACCCTCGACGAGGTTCGGTGGCGCGCGCAGCACGAATTGCCGCAGCACGTCTGCGATGGCTTCCAGTTCGCGCGAGAAGGCCTCAATCGTGACGGCATCGCGCTCGCTGAGTTTTGCCACCGATTGCCGGGTGCGGCCCTCGCCGGTCAGGAGATTACTGCCGTCGGGGGCGGGCAGAAAATTCTGCGCGCGGCGCTCGACGATGCGCAGGCCGTGTTCGGCGAGCTTCAGGTCGGCGATGATCTGCGGATTGAGCAGGCTGACGGTATAGGCGGCCACCGAATTGCGGAAACCGGGATGGAATTCCTCGGTCACTGCGGCGCCGCCGACCGTCTTGCGGCGCTCGACCACTTTCACGCGCAGGCCGGCCATCGCGAGATAGGCCGCGCAGGTGAGGCCATTATGCCCCGCACCGATGATGACGATTTCGGCTTCGTTCATGTCCGCTTCAAGAAGGTTTGATTAATTTGGACTCGTCATTCCGGGATTGTCCGAAGGACAAGACCCGGAATCTCGAGGTTCCACAATGTGCAATTGCACATTTGGGTTCGATGCTTTGCATCGGCCCGGAACGACATCTTATCCCGCATTGCCCGTCATGTTGCCATATGCTCCTATCTGCGCTTCCGGCACAACCTGCCGGAATGCTCGCCGCCGGCTCCCGCCGGGTTCAAGCCGGAGCTTTCATGATTTCTGAGCCGTCTGCCTCGCGAAACCGGCTGGTGCTGGCCGTCTATACCGCTGCGATCTTCGTCAGTGCGTTGTTGCTGTTTTCGGTGCAACCCCTGTTCACCAAGATGGTGCTGCCGCGGCTCGGCGGCTCGCCGGCGGTTTGGTCGGTGGCGATGGTGTTCTTCCAGTCGCTGCTGCTCGGCGGCTATGCCTATGCGCATTTTTTGATGCAGGCGCGCAATCGCACGATTCCCGTGGCGGTTCATCTCGCGCTGCTCGCAGTTGCGATGCTGACGATGCCGCTGTCGATCGCGAGCGGGTGGGGCGATCCGCCGAATTCAGGCTATGCGCTCTGGCTGCTCGGCTTGTTTGCGGTGTCGATCGGCCTGCCGTTCTTCGCGCTCGCGGCCAACAACCCGCTGCTGCAGGCCTGGTTCGTCCGCACCGGCCACCCCAACGGCCCCGATCCGTACTTCCTCTACGCTTCCTCGAATGTCGGCAGTTTCCTGGCGCTGTTGTCCTATCCGGTGCTGCTTGAGCCGATGTTCACCCTGCGCATGCAGAACCTGATCTGGACCGGCGGCTATGCCCTCTTGATCGTGCTGATCGCGACCTGCGGCGTGTTGTTGCTGCGCTCGCCAGTGAGGGCGGCGGAACTGAACTTGGCGCCCGACGATAGCGACGTGCCGGCGCCATCATGGATTTTGCGCGCCCGCTGGATATTTCTCGCGGCCGTGCCGTCGGGGCTGCTGATCGCAGTGACAGCCCATATTTCCACCGACGTCGCCGCAGCGCCGCTATTGTGGGTGCTGCCGTTGTCGCTCTATCTCCTGACCTGGGTGCTCGTCTTCCAGTCGCGCCCGCTGTTGCCGCACAAATGGATGTTGCTGGCGCAGCCGCTGGCGATCGCCGGCATCGTGGTGTTGCTCGCGTTCGGCGGCGAACAGAATCTGCTGCTGACGCTCGGCGGGCACCAGTTCTGCTTTTTCGTGATTGCGATGGCTTGTCACGGCGAACTGGCGCGCACGCGCCCGGCGGCGAAATATCTCACCGGCTTCTATGTCGCGCTGTCGTTCGGCGGCATGGTCGGCGGCCTCTTTGCCGGCCTGATCGCGCCGTTCACCTTCTCATGGGTCGCGGAGTACCCGATCCTGCTGGCGCTCGCGGCACTGTGCCGGCCGACTGGCGGCGAACGTTTGCCGCGCTGGAGCGCATGGTACTGGCCGTTCCTTGCGGTACTGGCAGTGGCGTTGATCGCGCCGGCCTGGTCGACCGGCAAAACGTTCAACTGGTTTGAAGATCATCGCGTCTGGGTGATCGGCGCAGTCGGAGTGCTGGCGGCGCTGCTGGCGCTGGCGCTCAACGCCAACCGCTGGAAGATCTTTGCGACCGTCGTGGTGGCGCTGGTATTGCTGCGCGCCTATCCTTCCGACGACGGCCGGGTCGAGACGGTGCGCAGCTTCTTCGGTGTCCACAAGATCGTGGTGACGCCGAACGGCCAGTATCACGTGCTGATGCACGGCACCACCATCCACGGCGCCGAGAAATTCAAGAACGATGACGGCACGCCCGTCACCGGCCAGCCGGAGCCGATCACCTACTACTACAGGGATGGCGGCATCGGCCAGGCGATCACGGCGATCCGGGAACGCAAGGGCGCGCCGCTGCGCGTGGCCGTGATCGGGCTCGGCTCCGGCACGCTGGCCTGCGCCTCGGAGCCCGGCGAGGACTGGAAATTCTTCGAGATCGACCAGACGATGGTCGATACCGCGCGCGACCCGAAATATTTTACCTATATCCAGGTCTGCGAGCCGAACATGCAGCCCGTGATCGGCGATGCGCGGCTCACCTTCGCGCGCGAGCCCGACGGCGTGTATGACCTGATCATCGTCGACGCCTATTCGTCGGATGCGATTCCGGTTCACCTCGCGACCGAAGAGGCGATGGAAATCTACAAGTCCAAGCTGGCACCGCAGGGGGCGGTCGTGATGCACGTCTCCAACCGGCATCTGGAGCTGTCGAGCGTGGTCGTCGGCATCGCCGATGCCAACGACTTGAAGAGCTGGGTCTACAGCGAGGATTCCGGGCGCGACAGCGAATACATCTTCTCGACCTCGGTCGTGGTCTCGGCGAGGGAGGAGACCGACGTCGGCAAGCTGGCATCGTCGGAGCAATGGGCGCTGACGGAAGCCAGGGACAACCAGCGGGTCTGGACCGACGATTATTCCAACGTGCTGGGCGCGGTATGGCGGCGCCTCAGAAAAGGCGAGGAATAGGCGAGTTGCAGCCGGGCAGGGTGGGTCTATGATCATGGTCTGCCCTGGACCGATGGAGCGACGATGGCCAATTTCACCCCCGTATCGGCCGCGATCGGCGGCGTTCTGATCGGGCTTTCCGCCGTCCTGCTGATGTTGTCGACCGGCCGGATCGCCGGGATCAGCGGTGTCTTCAGTGGCCTGTTGAATTTGCGCGGCGAGGACAAGGGCTGGCGTATCGCTTTCATCGGCGGGCTCATTCTGGCGCCTATCCTCGCTGGCCTGATCGGTTACGGAATGGCGCAACCCAAGCTGCCGTCGAGCTGGGCCGTCATTGTCGTGGCGGGCCTGCTGGTCGGCTTCGGCACCCGGCTCGGTGGCGGCTGCACCTCCGGTCACGGTATCTGCGGCATAGGGCGGCTGTCGCTGCGCTCGATCGTCGCCACGATCGTCTTCATGGTGACGGCGGTCATCACCGTCGCGATCACCCATCATGCGTTGGGAGGCTGAGCCATGTGGATCATCGCTCCCTTGTTGTGCGGCCTGATCTTCGGCGCGGGCCTGTTGATTTCGGGCATGGTGCAGCCGACCAAGGTCCTCGGCTTCCTCGATATCTTCGGCGCGTGGGATCCGAGTCTCGCTGTGGTGATGGCTGCGGCGCTGGCTGTGTCGATACCCGGCTTCATGCTGGCTGACCGCAGCGCGCGGCCGTGGTTTGCTGGGCAATATTTTCGGCCGGGCAAATCGGGAATCGATCTGCCGCTGGTTGCAGGCGCCGGGCTGTTTGGAATCGGCTGGGGCCTCGTCGGGTTATGCCCGGGGCCGGCGCTGGAAAGCCTGGCGACGTTGTCGCCCGAAATCATCGTCTTCGTCGCTGCGATGGCGGCAGGGATGATTGCTCACGACGCTTGGCAACAGTCACGGCTGACGGCGCAACGCGACCGGCAGCTTGCAAGCGCGACGGACGGCTGAGAACGCCCTGCGACCGCGATGAACTCGCTGGCTAGTACAGTCCGCGCTGCTGATAATATTGCTGCCGCGGCTGATAGTAGTAGCCCTGTGGCGCCGGCGCATAGCCGCGGTTATCGTAATATTGCGGCTGTTGCTGCTGATAGGCCTGGGTGTCGTAGACGCGGCGGCCGGGCGCGGGATACCGCGCTTCGTTGGACGATCCGTCGGCCGGATAGATATAGCCGTCGTCGGCCCGCGCCTGCGGCGCTAGGCGCTGTTGTTGCGGCGTGATCACCACGGGATCGCCGGCGGCGGAATCATATTGCTGCTCATACTGCGGCTGCGGTGCGCGGCGTGCGACCGCCGTATTGCCGCGCGGCCGCGGATTGCGCGCCAGCGCCACCTGCGATGAACCAGTCAGCGTCACGGTGGTGTTGAGCACGCCTTGCTCCTTGACCAGTGCGTAGAGTTTCGCGGCGTTCTCGCGCGACAGCCGCACACAGCCGTGCGAGGCCGGGCTGCCGAGGCGATTGACGGAATCCGTGCCGTGGATGGCGTGGCCGATCTTCGTGAAGAAGATCGAGTGCGGCATCGGCGCCTCGTCGAATTCCTTGGAATAGTGATCCTCTTCCATGCGGAAGGCGCGGAAGCTACCGTTCGGCGTCTCGTAGGAGGGCAGGCCAGACGATACCGGCCAGCGGTAACGCTCGACGCCGTCGATGGCGACGGTCATCTGCTGGTTATCCTTATCGACGGTGATGGCGACTTTGGCTTGAACTGTGCCGGTGGCAAACAGCGTCAGGGCGGTGACGGCAATGAGAAAGGAACGCATTTTACCTTTGGCCTCCAGGCCCTGTACTAAAACGCCGGCTCTCCGTCCCTCCGGACATCAATATGCCCGGAAACCGGCACTGGTTCCAGTGGCCTGCATCCGCAATCGTTAACGCCTCCCGCGGCGCAAACAAGGCTCACGACGGCGCAATCGGCGGCAAAGTGCTGACATTTTCGCGAGCGGTGTTCTCGTCGGATGTGAGTTGGGAGCGTTATCGATTGGCCCGTCATTCCGGGATGGTCCGTTAGGACCAGACCCGGAATCTCGAGATTCCGGGTTCGCTGCGCGCCCCGGAATGACGCCGTGCGTCAATTCTTCAGCCGGTACCCGGTCCTGAAGATCCACCACACCAGCACCATGCAGATGGCGAGGAAGCCGAGCGTCATGCCGAGGCTCAAGGCCACGCTGACGTCGGCGATCTCGTAAAAGCTCCAGCGGAAACCCGAGATCAGGTAGACGACCGGATTGAGCAGCGTGATGGTGCGCCAGCCCGACGGCAGCATGTTCACCGAGTAGAAGCTGCCGCCGAGGAAGGTCAGCGGCGTCACGATCAGCATCGGGATCATCTGCAGTTTTTCGAATCCGTCGGCCCAGATGCCGATGATGAAGCCGAACAGGCTGAATGTCACCGCCGTCAGCACCAGGAAGGCGAGCATC
Source organism: Bradyrhizobium sp. LMTR 3 (assembly GCF_001693485.1). GTDB lineage: Bacteria > Pseudomonadota > Alphaproteobacteria > Rhizobiales > Xanthobacteraceae > Bradyrhizobium. The sequence continues at coordinate 303,136 of NZ_MAXC01000055.1, read as the reverse complement.
CACAGGGGATGCTGGATGTGCAGCGGCACGAACAGCGCGGCGGTCGCCATGATGATCAGGCCGAGGATGATGGATTTGGTCGCGGCCGCGCCGACATAGCCGATCACGATTTCGATATAGGAAACCGGCGCCGACAATATCTCGTAGATGGTGCCGACGAATTTCGGAAAATAAATTCCGAACGAGGCGTTGGCGATGCTCTGGGTCAGCACCGACAGCATGACGAGGCCCGGCACGATGAAAGTGCCGTAGCTGACGCCCTCGACCTCGGTGATGCGCGAGCCGATCGCGGCGCCGAACACCACGAAATAAAGCGAGGTGGAAACCACCGGCGAGACGATGCTCTGCAGCAGCGTGCGCCAGGTGCGCGCCATTTCGAACAGATAGATGGCGCGGATCGCACGGTAATTCATGGCGCCCTCACCAGGCTGACGAAGATGTCTTCGAGGGAAGACTGGGTGGTGTCGAGATCCGAGATGTGGATGCCGGCATTGCGGAGATCGCCCAAGAGGCTGGTAATTCCAGTGCGCTCGCCCTTGGTGTCGTAATCATAGATTATCGCGCGGCCGTCGTCCGACAGTTCGAGGTTATAGGCGGCAAGCGAGGCAGGGAGCGCGTCGACCTTGCCCTGCAAATAGAGCTTCAAATGCTTCTTGCCGAGCTTCTGCATCAGCCCGGCCTTGTCCTCGACCAGGATGATCTCGCCCTTGTTGATGACGCCGATGCGGTCGGCCATCTCCTCGGCTTCCTGGATGTAATGCGTGGTCAGGATGATGGTGACCCCGGAGGCCTGCAAGCCGCGCACCACGTCCCACATGCCCTTGCGCAATTCGACGTCGACGCCCGCGGTTGGCTCGTCCAGGAACAGGATCTGCGGCTCGTGCGACAGCGCTTTTGCGATCATCACGCGGCGCTTCATGCCGCCGGAGAGCGTGATGATCTTGGAATCCTTCTTGTCCCACAGCGACAGGTCCTTCAGCACCTTTTCGATATGCGCAGGGTTCTTCGGCTTGCCGAACAGGCCGCGGCTGAAGCTGACGGTCGCCCATACGGTTTCAAACGAGTCCGTGTGCAGTTCCTGCGGCACCAGGCCGATCAGCGACCGCGCCGCGCGATAGTCGCTATTGATGTCATGCCCGCCAACTGTGACACGCCCCTCGCTCAAGTTGGCGATGCCGCAGATGATGCTGATCAGCGTGGTCTTGCCCGCGCCGTTCGGCCCGAGCAGCGCGAAGATTTCGCCGCGCTTGATATCGAGATTGATGCCCTTCAGCGCCTTGAAGCCGGAGCCGTAGGTTTTTGAAAGGTTGGAGACGGATATGATGGGAGGTGGCGCGAGCATGGCATTCTGAAACGAGGTGTGGCGAACGGCGCAGCGGCACTTCAGCCGAGGGTCGACGCAGGAGGGGGGAACCGGGAGATAGGAATGAACCACTAGTTCCGCAATAGCGGAAACTATTTTGCGCTAAGGAGGCCTTCGCAGCGTATTTGTTCTCGGCCGGCCTCGAAACGTCGAAGGTCTCCGAACCGCATATTCTTATGACGCGGGCAATAGCCATTAGCCTTATGCGGTTTGAATAACAGGCAGCCGGCGCGGGCGGACTTCGGTCGTTTGCGCTTGTGGTTCACAAGGTAATTTTACACCCGCTCGACAAAACTATCGACCACCTTCTTCTCGCCGGCCTTCTCGAACGCGATCGTCAGCTTGTTGCCGTCGATCTTCACCACGTTGCCGTAGCCGAACTTCTGGTGAAACACGCGGTCGTTGAGCGAGAACTCCGAAACCGTGCCGGTGGATTTCGCGACCAACTCGCCCTCGATCACGATCGGGCCGCGCTTGTTGCGGGAGAAGCCGCCGTAAAACGACGATTGGCTTTCCTCAAACCCGCCGCGGGCCTGACCGCTGCGGCCGCCCTGGCTGCGGTTGCGATTGGCCTGCGCGCGTTGCCAGCCCGGTGTCGTATAGCTGGAGCCGAAGGATTCGACGTTGTCGAAACGCGAGGGGCCGTAGCCGCCGGCGCCGCCCCAGCCGGAGCCGCCTTTCGACTCCGTGATCTCGACATTGGCCGACGGCAGTTCGTCGAGGAAGCGCGACGGGATCGTGGTCGACCAGGTGCCGTGGATGCGGCGGTTGGTGGCGAAATAGAGTTTGGCGCGGCGACGGGCGCGCGTCAGGCCGACATGGGCGAGGCGCCGCTCTTCCTCGAGGCCGGCACGGCCTTGTTCGTCGAGCGTGCGCTGGCTCGGAAACAGGCCTTCCTCCCAGCCGGGCAGGAACACGTTGTCGAATTCGAGCCCCTTGGCCGAATGCAGCGTCATCAGCGACACCGCTTCATCACTGGCGTCGCCATCGCGGTCCATCACCAGCGAGATGTGTTCGAGGAATCCTTGCAGGTTCTCGAACTCTTCCATCGAGCGTACCAGTTCTTTCAAGTTGTCCAGCCGACCGGCGGCGTCGGCCGAGCGGTCCTTCTGCCACATCTCGGTATAGCCGCTCTCGTCGAGCACGATTTCGGCGAGCTCGGTGTGCGCGGTCACCTCGCGCTGGGCGCGCCAGCGGTCGAACTGCAGGATGAGGTCGCGCAGCGCTCCGCGCGCCTTCGGCTTCAATTCGTCGGTTTCGACCACGGCGCGCGCGGCTTCGAACAGCGGCATGCGCCGCTTGCGGGCGTGGTCGTGCAGCAACTGCACGGTGGCGTCGCCAAGCCCGCGCTTCGGGACATTGACGATGCGCTCGAAGGCGAGGTCGTCGGCCGGCGAATTGATCACGCGCAGATAGGCCAGCGCATCGCGGATTTCGGCGCGCTCGTAGAATCGCGGACCGCCGATCACGCGATAGGGCAGGCCGAGCGTCACAAAACGATCTTCGAACTCGCGCATCTGGAACGAGGCCCGCACCAGGATCGCGACCTCGTTGAGGTTTTCGCCTGCGCGCTGCAACTCCTCGATCTCCTCGCCGATGGCGCGGGCTTCCTCTTCCGAATCCCAGGAGCCGGTGACGGTGACCTTCTCGCCGTCGACATCCTCGGTGCGCAGCGTCTTGCCGAGCCGCCCTTCGTTGTGCGCGATCAGATGCGAAGCGGCGGCGAGGATGTGGCCGGTGGAGCGGTAATTGCGTTCAAGGCGGATGACTTTTGCGCCGGGAAAATCGTGCTCGAAGCGCAGGATGTTGTCGACCTCCGCGCCGCGCCAGCCATAGATCGACTGGTCGTCGTCGCCGACGCAGCAGATGTTTTTGGGGGCGGGAGCCGCAGACTCCGTCATTCCGGGATGCGCTGAAAGCGCAGACCCGGAATCTCGAGATTCCGGGTTCGCATCTTCGATGCGCCCCGGAATGACGGGAGAATCAATGCTCCCCGGAATGATCGCCGACAGCGGCACGCCCGGCCGCGACGGCGCCTGTGACAGCAGCCGCAGCCATAGATACTGCGCGACGTTGGTGTCCTGATACTCGTCGACCAGAATGAACTTGAAGCGGTTCTGGTATTGCCTGAGCACATCAGGGTTTTCGCGAAACAGCCGGATGTTCTCGAGAAGCAGATCGCCGAAATCGGCGGCGTTGAGGATTTTCAGCCGCTCCTGATAGCTGGCGTAGAGCTTGCCGCCCTTGCCATTGCCGAACATCGCGGCTTCGCCTGACGGCACCTGGCTTGGCGCCAGCCCGCGGTTCTTCCAACCGTCGATCAGTCCGGCCAGCATGCGCGCCGGCCAGCGCTTGTCGTCGATGTTCTCGGCCTGCAGGAGCTGCTTGAGCAGGCGGACCTGATCGTCGACGTCGAGCACGGTGAAATTGGATTTGAGCTGTACCAGCTCGGCGTGGATGCGCAGGATGCGCCCGCCGATCGAGTGGAAGGTGCCAAGCCACGGCATGCCTTCGACGGCCTGGCCGAGCATCTGGCCGAGGCGGAGCTTCATCTCGCGGGCGGCCTTGTTGGTGAAAGTCACCGAGAGGATTTCATGCGGCCGCGCGCGGCCCTGGCTCAGGATATGGGCGATGCGCGTGGTCAGCACGCGGGTCTTGCCGGTGCCGGCGCCCGCCAGCACCAGAACCGGCCCATCCAGCGTCTCGACCGCCTCGCGCTGCTCCGGATTGAGCCCGTTGAGATATTGCGGGCCGGCGGCGGCCCGCGCACGCGCGGCGATGCCGCCAGCCGCAGGCTGGTGCTCGGGGACGCCGTGATGGGGCAGTTTGCTCGGCTCGGTCATTTCTCGAATCGTCTTGGCCCCACGATGGCACCGTGAGGCGGTAAAGGGGAGCCTTCATAGCAGGGATCAAGGGCCATATAGGGCCTGTCCGGCCGTTTTGACAGGTTTTATGCGGTCGCGGTTGCCGGCCTGATTTCGCGGCCTTGCGGCGATTTTGTTCCGCCGAAATGGTCAAATTTCGCGATTCCGCCGGCCGGAACCAACATTACCGACCCGGATTGGTCCTGCAGTCGATGCGTGACGCTCAGCCGCCGCCATCGAGACAGCAACAGCCAATCGAGGTCATATCATGCTGAGCTGGGTACTTACATTTCTGATCATCGCGTTGATCGCGGGCGTTTTGGGCTTCGGCGGTATAGCCGGCGCCTCCGTCGAAATCGCGAAGGCGATCTTCTTCATTGCCGTGATCCTGTTTCTGGTCTCGGCGGTGGTCGGACTGGTGCGCGGACGAAGCAACGTCTAGCAGGCCGACACAATTTCGAGCTATCGCGCCGCGCGCAAATTAGCGCGCGGCGGCCGGCGCAAGGGTGGATGGACCAAGACTGGACTGCCCGACGTGACGGGCAACCAGTTCCGCGAATTGCTTCGGATGGGTCGCAATCATGAAGTGAGCCGCTCCGGCGACCGTCGCGCGGACGGTACCTGGGATGCAACGGCCCAGCACATCGTTCGCCCGACTTACGGCCGGATGACTGTCTTTTCCCCAAATGACAAGCGTGGGCACCGCAACGGTCGCAAGCAACGCGGGCGTGAGGCGGAAACCATAAGCTGACTCCCAGTCCAGCAAATTCGCCGGTGTCGTTTCGACTGCGTAGTCGCGCACGCGCTGAGGCCATGCAGCGAACGTGCCTGCGCCACCATAGAAATCGATCATCCGTGCGATCGCGTCGGTTTCGCCGCGCTTGAAGGCATCGGAATAAGTGCCGGACATCTTTCGGAAAGCTTCATAGTGGGTCATCTCTCCGGCTTCCCGCAGGATTTCCATGGCGGGAGCTTCGGCAATGGTCAGGCTGAGCAGGGGAACGCGCCGCCGCAGAGCGACCGCAAGCGCGGCTAATCCGCCAAAGGAATGACCAACGAGATGCACTGGGCCGCCTGCGCGGTGGATCACTGCCTCGATGATTTCACTCTCATGCGCGATGTCTGCGTTGCCTGAAGTGCGACGCTCGGCCGTGCCGCCATAGCCCAACAGGCTGGTTGTCACGCAACGGAACCGGTTCGGCCAATGCGCCATGACTGGCCGCCAGGCGGCGCCGGTGCTGCACGATCCCGGCACGAGCACCACCGTCGGGCCCGTTCCGGTCTCGTGATAATCGATGGAGCCGCGGGTTTCAAAAACCATCTCGGACAAACTCCTTGTGAACGCGACGAACGGGCGGCGGCCTGATCAGGCCGCCACCGCACGACTGATGGCGTCAGCGCTTGACGATGACGATTTCCAGGTACTCGCTCGGCAGCACCATCGTGCCGTCCTCGGCGCGGTTCATCGACGCGATCAGCGTCAGGATGTCGTCGGCGAGGCGGCGCTGGTTGGTTTCATCAAGTGCGGCAAAGGCTTTCAGCGTCGGGCCGTAGTAATTCCTGAACACGTCGAGAAAATGCAGCGGCGAGCGGTAGCGGAACGTGAAGTGACGCTTCTCGGCCTTGATAGAAGCGGCCGACGTTCCAAACATCTCGGTGATGCGCGCCTGGGTGCCCCACAGCGCAGGCGATTTCGCGCCCGCCGGCGGTGGCAAATATTTGCCGAGCGTCTTGAACAATTGCCCGATAAAGCCCTCCGGCGTCCAGTTGGCGAGACCGATCTTGCCGCCGCTCTTGCATACCCGCAAAAGTTCGGATGCCGCGCGGTCCTGGTCCGGCGTGAACATCACGCCGAAGGTAGACAGCACCGCGTCGAAGGTCGCATCGCCGAAGTCCAGGGCTTCCGCGTCCGCTTCCTTGAACTCGACTGATAGGCCTTCGGCTGCGGCACGCGACCGGCCGCGGTCGAGCAGGCTCGGCACATAATCGGTCGAAACGACGTCGCACCAGCGGCGCGCCGCGGCAAGCGTCGCGTTGCCGTTTCCGGCAGCGACGTCGAGCACCTTCTGGCCGGCCCGGAGGTCGAGCGCCTCGCACAGCTCTTCGCCGACGATCTGCAGCGTGGTGCCGACGACGGCGTAGTCGCCGGACGACCAAGCGCCGTGTTGCTTGGATTTCAGGGCGGAAAGATCGATCTGGCCGGGTTGCAGGGTTTGGGCGGCAGCGGATGTAGCCATGTTCTACTCCTTTGAGCGGGTGAATTTGCCGATTTCAGCGTGCTGCCGGCTTAGTCCCCGGGCCCGCCGGATGCCTATCCAGTTCGCGACACGGCTATCCGGAACGTGAACCTTTCCGCTGTTCCCAGGACTCACCACCGGGGGCCTTCGGAGTTGCGGATGATTGCTGGCCAGAACGTTTCATCGGCGATATCGGCGCTGCCACGCGGCGTCAGGCGTGCGCTGGATGCGATGCGTGGCAATGTCGGCCATAGTTGGCGGCTGACGGAGCTTGCCGCGATCGGCGGTGTATCCGGCAGGACCCTGCAGCGGCAGTTCCTTAGCTTTGTCGGCAAGACCCCGCGCGCCGCGCTTCGCGAGATCGGTTTCGAATGCGCCCGCCGCGAGCTGTTGCAGGGTAAGCCTGATATCAAGATCATGGACGTGGCGCTGCGCTGCGGCTTTCCGCATTTCGGGCGGTTTTCGACCGAGTATCGTCGCCGCTATGGCGAAACACCGTCGCAGACGCTGAAGCGGCAGGCGGTGCTCATGGCGACGCTCGGTGCGATGCCCTCGCTGTTCGTGTCGCGGCGCGACCGGCCCATGCTGGCGTTTGGGCCGATCGAAACGGCTGCGGAGCATAAGGAGATCGCAGCCGATATCGCCGATGACCTTCTCGTTGCTCTGAGTCGCGCAGGGATTTCGGTGGCAAGCCAGTCGAGGACCGCACGCTACTATCTGACCGGCACGATCCGGGGATCGGGCGTACAGGCGCGCCTGATCTTCCGTCTGATCGACGGCGAAACCGGTTGCCAGATTTGGGCGCACCGTACCGACAATATCCTGCGCGACGAAACCGCAACCGGGGAACATCTCGCGATCAGGATCGCCGCGATGCTTCAGTCAGGTTTGCGCCTTGCCGAGATCGATCGCGCGCAGCACAAGCCGGCGGCCGGCCTCAGCGCGCACGATCTCGCGCTGCGTGCGATGTCGGGCGTTGTCGCTCTCGATGCCGACGGCAATGCCCGCGCGCTTGAATTACTGGAGCGCGCGATGGACCAGGACCCCACCGATCCGCTCGCCACTGCGCTGGCGGCCTGGGCGTATGTTCAGCGCGCGGTCTATCATTTCACGTCGGCGCCGGTGGAAGAGAGGTCCCGAAGTCTCGAACTGACGCGTCGGGCTCAGGCCCTTTACGGCGACGCCACCGTGCTTGCCGTGCTCGGCAATGCACTGACGTTGCTTGGGGAGCTCGATACTGCGGACCTGGTCATTCGCAAGGCGCTCGCCGTCGACGGTGGATCGGTCTGGGCGTGGAGCCGCAGCGGATGGATCGACGTCTATAAGGGCGAACCGGAATCCGCGATCGAGCGTTTGAAGATCGCGCTCGATCTGGCGCCGCACGATCCGCTTGCGTTCAACAGCATGGTCGGGATCGGCTGTGCGCATTTCAAGGCCGGCCAATATGCCGAGGCGGCGTACTGGCAGGAGCGGGCGTTGGCCGAGCACCCTTCCGCAAGCTGGGTGCATCGAACGCTATGCCCGGCCCACGTGCTCGCCGGGCAAAGGCCGCAGGCCCGACGCAGTCTCGGGGCGCTGCGGCACCACTATCCTGATCTGACGGTGTCGGAGGTGCAGCGGGGTATGCCGCCGCTGCCGCGAGATTACCGTGATCTGGTGGTCGGAACGCTGCAGGAGGCCGGACTGCCTGCATAAGCTCAGAGGTTATTTCGAGGGCATCGCGATCTTGCGGCCGATCCCCTCGGGCCGCGGCACGGCGGCATGCGAATCAACCACCGCCTGGATGCGCGCGCGGATATCGGGCGGGAAGGGCGCAACCTTCCGCTGCTGCATGTCCATATGCAGCGTCATGTTTTCCGAAGTCGCGGAGAGCCAGCCTTCGGTCGCGTGGCGCAATTCCTCGAACGTGTGCAACCGCTTCTCATCGGCACCCAACAGATAAACTGAAATCTGAACGGGGTCGCCGAGGTGAATTTCTCTGACGTAGCGCACGTGAGCTTCCGCCGTGAAGGTCGAGCAGTGGCGCTCTTTCATGTAGGCCGGCCCGATCCCGAGCTGCAGCCACATTTCGTCGATGGCACGGTCCATCATCACGTTGTAGTAGGCCATGTTAAGGTGGCCGTTATAGTCGATCCATTGCGGTTCGATCTGCATGACCGAGGACAGGAACGGGGCCGGCGGCAGCGACATATAATTCAGGTTTTCCTTTTGGTTTTCCTTGGCGGCGGCAGCGGTCGTCATCATCCATCCCGTCGTTCGTTTCGCGCTCTTGACCCCCCTTATATCCTTTGCCACGGTCCGCTCAAATTCGGGAGGAATTTGACGTGGCGACGACGATATCGGGTAGTATGAAGAGGCCGGAACCGCAGGCGCTGGCAAGTGCGGTCGAGGCGCTGGCGGCGCGGTTCGGCAACCGGCTGATCACCTCGCAGGCGGTGCGCGAACAGCATGCCCATACCACCACCTGGCTGCCGACCCAGCCGCCCGACGCGGTGGTGATGGCGCAGGAAACCGCCGACATCCAGGACGTGGTGCGGATCTGCGCCAAACACCGCGTGCCCGTGATCGCTTTCGGAACCGGCACCTCGCTGGAAGGCCAGGTCAATGCGCCGGCCGGCGGCATCTGCATCGATCTGCGCGACATGAACCGGATTCTTGAAGTTCACACGGAGGATCTGGACTGCGTGATCCAGCCCGGCGTCACCCGCAAGGCGCTGAACGAGCACCTGCGCGACCAGGGATTGTTCTTCCCGATCGATCCGGGCGCCGATGCTTCGCTCGGCGGCATGACCGCGACGCGGGCGTCCGGCACCAATGCGGTGCGCTACGGCACCATGCGCGAGAACGTGCTGGCGCTGAAAGTGGTGCGCGGCGATGGCGAGATCATCACGACCGGCACGCGGGCGAAGAAATCCGCGGCCGGCTACGACCTGACGCATCTGTTCGTCGGCGCCGAGGGCACGCTCGGCATCATCTCCGAGCTTACGATCAAGCTGCGCGGCATTCCCGAGACGATCGCGGCCGCCGCCTGTTCGTTCGAGACGGTGCGCGGCGCCTGCCAGGCCACGATCCTGGCCATCCAGACCGGCATTCCGCTGGCGCGGATCGAGCTGCTCAACGCCGAGCAGGTGCGCGCCTGCAACGCCTATTCCAAGCTGACCCTGCCGGAGACGCCGCTGCTGCTATTGGAATTCCACGGCAGCGAGGTCGAGGTCGCCGAGCAGTCCAGGAATTTCGGCGAGATCGCCACGGAATGCGGCGGCGGCGATTTCACCTGGACGACCAAGCCCGAGGACCGCACAAAGCTTTGGCAGGCGCGGCATGACGCCTATTGGTCGGTCAAGGCGCTGCGGCCCGGCGCGGGCGTGGTGGCGACCGACGTCTGCGTGCCGATTTCACGGCTTGCGGACTGCGTCACCGAGACCGAGGAGGACCTGAAACGGCTGAACCTGCTGTCGCCGATCGTCGGCCATGTCGGCGACGGCAACTTCCACTGCTCGCTGGTTTGCGACGTCGACAACAAGGAAGAAATGGCGCGCGGCGAGGAGTTCATGCATCGCCTGGTCGAACGCGCGCAGGCGATGGGCGGCACCTGCACCGGCGAGCACGGCATCGGACAGGGCAAGCAGAAATACCTCAAGGCCGAGCTCGGCCCCGAGGCGATCGACACCATGCGCGCGCTGAAGCAGGCGCTCGATCCGCAGAACATCTTCAATCCCGGCAAGATCGTGCCGGTGGGGTAGGGCGCGTATTGATTGATCCGGTTCCGTGAACGCGGTCTGCTCAAATGCTCGCTTCGCTCCGATAGTGGCCCAACTGCCGCGCCGCAACGAAACGACGCTATGGGCCAGTACCGGAGTCAAGAAAGCTTATCGGCGGTCATAGTCCGATGCTCGTGTTCGCTTTTGCGTGATCGCGGCGCCCTCAATCCAATCCGCTATGTGCAGATTTTCCGCGCCGTGAAGTCTGCTCTTGAACGTAGTTTTCGGCAAAGACGCCAACAAACCAACCGGCAGCGAAAGCGCCAATAAGCATGATGAGATAGGTCGTCGCGGAGGGACCAAGTTCCTGCTTGGCTTGAACATGATCAAATCCGATCAGTCCCAGCGCACAAATTCCCGCGCAGAGAGAGGGCCAAATCGCTGCAAGCCGCCCGTGAAAGTTCCGTGATAGAGACTTGGATCGACGAAATGACGCCACGGCACTCAAGACCAGCACAATCAGACATGCAGCGAGGAAGTACATCAGACATTATCCTTGGCGCCAACCATCGCCATCTTGAAGGCAACAGGCGAGCCAATAGCGCGAATTGATTGCCTCAACCTTAAAGAGATGGCGAAAACATCAGCCACATCGGAGCGTTTTAGCTGTCGGACTATGAGGTGAGCCGTGTCCACAGCGCTTTGCCGCTTTGGATCACCAGTGCTGGTCGGGCAGGCCCTTGATCTCCAAGAAATCCGCTAAGGTCATTTTTGACCCGGACGAGGTCAGTAGGAGGTCCCGCTATGTCGGCTATGCCCCCGAAAGCGGCTCGCTGCTCGCTACGACACACTAGCTGCCACTGCCTTGCCTCCATCCAGCTTGCATCGATTAGCTATGGCTGCGCGTCCACGCACTAGAGGCACCCGTGGCCCGCCACTTCGTGATGAAACCGGAAGTGGCGGTCGAATTCCTGCAACAACGTTTTTCGCCCACAGGTTGTACATTGTGGCGGCAATCCCAATTTCGTTCCAAACATAGCCTCGTTTCAACACCGCGCCGCCAGACTTAAACATCGTCGCGCCCGAACTGCCCTCTTCTGCTTGTTCCCGCAACATGTGTTGCGTGTGTCGTGCGTGATGAGGTGCGTAAGTGCGTTTTCTTTCCTGGGGGATTGTTGCCGCGTGTGGCTTTTTATTGGCAGGTCCGGCGGCGAAGGCTGCTGAAATCCGTATTCCGGACCTGCCTTCGCCTCACTACAACTGGACCGGATTCTATGCGGGCGTTTACGGCGGCGGTGCGTATGCGGCGTGGGCGGCCGATTACTGCCGAAATGGTGCTTGTCGCCATGCGGAGGGACAGGCTGGTGGCTTCGCCGTCGGCGTTTACGGCGGCTACAACTATCAATTCGCCAACCGCTTTGTGATCGGTGGTGAATTCGATTGGGGCAAGTCCACGTCGTCGCAGGACGAACTCGTCTTTGGCGACAGCGCGTTGCTATCGAGGTTCGGCGCGTTCGGCTCCGCTCGCCTGCGCGCCGGCTACGCGTTCGACCGCCTGCTCGCATTTGGTGCGGTCGGTGTCGGCGTGGCCAGCATCGGCAATGGCTATCGCTATACGGTTCAGAGAGGGTGTGACACGCTGGAGCAGGCGATCTGGGACGAGCAGGTCAAGGCCGGGTTGATCGTGGGCGCGGGCATTGAGTATGCTTTCACCAGGCACCTGGTTGCGCGCGGTGAATATCTCTATGCCGATTACGGCAGCGTCACGCTGTCCAGCCGGGACCGCACCCGGGCTGAATTCCGCAACGAGATGCACTTCGTGCGCGTGGGCGCCAGTTATCGGTTCTGATGCTTCGCTTATGATGGATGGTCCGGCGGCGCTGGCTGCCGGATCATCATGTCGCGCTTCTCCATGCGTCTTATCGTGCGGGCGGCGCAGTGATCGCCTTGCGGATCGCCGCGAGCGGCGCGGTGTCGTCGAATTCGATATCTTCGCCGATCCGTTTCAATCCGAGGTTGCGCCACAGCGCGGCAAGGTCCGGCGTCACCGGCTTCGGCCCCATCTCGTTGTGAAGCCGGGTCAGCACGTCGACGCCGACGGCTTTGTCGGCGGTTGCAAGAATGCGCTCGATCGACCAGTCCTGTTCGTGGTTGCCGCCGGCGGCAAGCACGCCGCGCATCGCGTCCTGCAGACCGAGACGATTGTCGGTGGCTTTGCGGATTTCGATATCGGCGAGCAGGCAAAACATCGCGCCGCCCCAATATTTCCGCCCCCAGGTGCCAGTGTTGTCGAGGCCCTGGTCGCCAGCCTGCGGCAGTCCCTTCGGCATGTCGCGCATCATCGCCTGCCAGATTTCCCGCGCCGTCAGGTCTCCAGCCTGGACTCGCGCGACCGGTTCGACGTAGACAGCCAGCCCCTCCGACAGCCACGCGTAGCGGTCGGGCATGTCGGGCAGGGCGGTATGCACCATCTCGTGCACCATCACCCAGTCGCGGCGCAGCCCATCCTCGCTTGAATCGCGGCCGAGCGGAATGCGAATGGCGGCGCCGCGATAGCCCCACGTCGTGCCGCCGCGAATGCGGCCTCCATCCACCGGCACCAAAAGCAGCCGGAGCGAGTTGACGGGAAATCGCCCGTAATAGGTCGTCACGGCCCGGCCGACATCCTGATCCAGTCGAGCAGTTTTTCCCTTGATAGCATGAAGTCACCCGGCGCGAACGCGGCATGGATGATGCCGCCGGGCACTTCAATATCGGTTTTGGGCAGCCGGTCGAAAGCGTCGTAGGGCATCCGGTCGCGCATATATTCCGATTGCGCATCGGCGCGGAACGAAATGGCGCTTGCCAACGTCGTGACGATCACGGCGACCACGGTCCAGCGAAATGCACTGGCGGCTTTCATCGCAGCACGGTTTGGGCCGCGGCCGACCGCTCCTCACCTGGGCGTTGCGCGATGAACGAAGCGGCCTGTTCGTGGAGATCGCCGAGCATGGCGGCGAGCAAGGCCTCGCCCTTGGCCGACGTCGCCCGTGTCGGATCGCCATAGCTGCCGGAACGGCTGTAATTTGGCGAGTGCGGATCCGACGGCGTCAGTGCGCCCGGCATCTCCTGGTTCAGGGCGGGGCTGGCTTCGGCGCGCATCATGTCGACCAGATGCGGTGCCAGCGCCAGCATCAGCGACGTTTCCAGTTCATCCGCATGGCTGCCATGGCTCTGTTCGGCCAATTGCCTCGCCACGCGCGGATAGCGCGGGCCTTCGTGGATCCACAGATGCCTTATCCGCTCGCTGTCGAGGCGCGCCAGTGCGCGATCGACCGGGGCTAACGTGCTGATCCCGGTATTGAGTACCAGCAGCTTTGGAATTCCGCCGGCGAGAATTTGCCCCGCAATCTCGCGCACCAGTGCCTCGAAGGTCGAAATCGACAGGCTGCTGCTGCCGGCATATTCGATGAAGGCGGGATAATGGCCGTACGTCAGCGTCGGCCAGATCAGCGCGTCGATCTTGTCCGCCATCCTGGCCGCGAGCCATTCGGCCTGGATGCGGTCGGTGTTGAGCGGGAGGTGGAAGCCGTGCTGCTTGGCGGCAGCGCCGATTGGCAATATGGCCACCGCGCCACTCCCGATGCGCCGTGCGACTTCGTCCCAGTGCATGCGCTCGATGAAGTGGCGATCGGTGTCCATTCCCATTCGCCGAGCGCTCCTCTTCATGAGCCGACGGAAACATCCGTCAAAAGTCCCGCCGTGATCCAGCCGTGCAAATAGCCGGCGCCGCGGCCCGCCGCGCTGTCTGGGTCGTCATAGGTCGCGAGCATTTCGCAGAGCACGCCGAACGGAATGCCGTTCGCGGCCTCATCCCACATCATCGCCTCTTCCGCCGAAAGTTCGCGGAACATCGGCGTGACGTCCTGACGCCAGATCAGAAGACGCGCCGGCTGCTCCAGTGCGGTCGCGTCGGGCGGCGTTTCGTCGTTCTTGAGCGCGAGCCAGATCGCAGCCGCATTGGTTGCAAGATCGAGCCTGAAGGCGCTGGGATGCGGCTGAAACCTCAGGCCCGACCATGCCTCGGGCGCAAAGCGCGCCATGTCGGGCAGTTCGACGACCTTGCTTTCCGCGGCGTCGAAGGCATCGTTGAGCGCCTTTTCCAGCGCGGCCAGATCCGACAATACGGGATGGTCCGAGTAGGGCTTCGCCGATTTCAAAAACTCCGGCAGGCCTTGCGAGAACCAGCGTAGGTTCGGATGTTCGGATGGGCGCGCCTTGACATAAGCGTGCCCCATCTCGTCGAACATCTCGTCACCGAGGTAAAGATGCAGCAGCTCGTGGTCATTGCGCATTGCCTCGACCAGCCGCGAACCGTAGGCATAGCGATAGACGCCGAATAGCGTTTCGCGCTTCTCGCGCGGGCTGTCGAGGATTTCAGCCAGCACCGTATCGTCGCCATCAAGGATGCCGCGCTGAAACTCGGCTTGCTGTCGCGCAAAATCGCTCATTCCGCCTGCGTGCACCTCGGCAAGATTTTTTCGGCCATCTCACGGGTTCTGACAACCTCAAGCAACAATTCGTCGAGCGGTGGGATGTTGTCGTCGCGCTCGATCATGGTCGAGACGCGGCCGAAACGCTTCAACGCCGCGGCATAGAGATCCCAGACATCCTCGCACACCGGATGGTCGTGGGTGTCTATGATATGGGTGCCCATGTGGCTGTGGCCGGCCATGTGAAACTGCACCACGCGATCCGCCGGAATGCCGTTGAGGAAAGTCATGGGATCGTAGCCGTGGTTGAAGGCGCTGACATAGACATTGTTGACGTCGAACAGGAGCCAACATCCGGAGCGGCGCGACAATTCGGAGAGGAATTCCCATTCCGTCATTTCGGAATTGCTGAACTGGACGTAGGTCGAGACGTTCTCGAGCACGATGGCTCGGCCGAGAAGATCCTGCACCAGTTGGACGCGGCTGACGACGTGATCGAGCGCTTCCCTGGTGTAGGGGATCGGCAGCAAATCATGCAGGTTCTTGCCGTGCACGCCGGTCCAGCACAGATGGTCCGACACCCATTTCGGCTCGACGCGCCGGGCGAGATCCTTCAGAGCCTGCAGATATTCGAAGTTCGGCGGGGCGGTGGAGGCGATCGACATCGACACGCCATGCATGACCACGGGGTAGCGTTCGCATATCCGGTCTAGTGTGCGCAGCGGCTGGCCGCCGGGCAGCATGTAGTTTTCGCTGATCACCTCGAACCAGTCGATCGGCGGATTGCCGCTCAGGATTTCGTCGTAATGCTGGTGACGCAAGCCGAGGCCGAAGCCGAGGAAGGGCGGCTTGGCCGATGTCACTGAGCGGTCTGCAAGCGCAGCCGCCGAAGTATCTGGCAATCTGCTTGCGACGTTCATCTCGTCTCCGCTCGAACGGCGCCGCAAACGCGGCGGCGTGTCCCAAACTGTACCGTCAACCTAGCATGGATGCGAGGCCCGGCCTACACCGGGCCTCGATCGGACCGCGACTTAAGACGGCATATACTTGCCCTTGGCGGCGTCGCACTTCTCCTTGGTCATGGCCGAGAAGCCCTGCCCCTTGCAGGCGTTCTGGCCCTTGCAGGCATTGCTGGCACCCTTGCATGCGCTCTGGCCCTTGCAGGCATTGGCGCCGACGCACTTACCTTCGCCGGCGGCATAGGCCACGGTCGACACGGTGGCGCCGGCCAGGAACAGGGTGGCTGCAGCGGCAGCGAGGGTGGCGCCGGACTTCGAGGTCATCTTCATTTGTATTCTCCAGAGGAAGTGTGAGGGTGCATCGCCCGCAAGCCGCGACAGTTCCGGCTGACAAACTGCACCCGGAGATAGCTACGTGGCGGGTCTGGATTTAGTTACACGCGAGGCCGACTTTATTTCAGCCACCGGGACGAAACAACGAGGGCCCGGCAAGTTGCTGGACCCTCGTTGCATCTGATCGGAACGTATCAGCCCTTGACGAACTTGGCGCCCATGGCGGCGCAAGCCTTTTCGGAGGTCGCCGAGAAGCCTTGGCCCTTGCAGGCGTTCTGGCCCTTGCAGGCATTGGCCGCGCCCTTGCAGGCGCTCTGGCCCTTGCAGGCATTGCCGGCCATGCACTTGCCCGCGGCGGCGTTCGCAGGCGTCGATACCGTCGACACCACCGAGCCGGCGAGGAACAGGGTGGCGGCGGCAGCGGCGAGCGTCGCGCCGGACTTGGAATTCAACTTCATGACGATCTCCTCGATGATTGTTTGAAGGCAAAAAGTGACGCCGTGAGACCTGTTGATCGTTCGATCACAGACCCCGCCGACGCAGGGGAGGGACGGGTGGCAATCAGATCGCGGTGGCTTGCCGGAGGACGTCAGGTCTCCGTGATTTGAGTGCTCATCCGAAACCAGCTACGGGGGATGGGGCGATTTGGTTACAGAGTTTCAGAAGAAAATTTTATTTTTTTTCGGTTGGACATCCGTCCATGTCTAACCCCGGCGGCTTGAGAGTATTTCATTTGCGTGCAGCAGTGTTCTCCGCAAGCGCGCGCCGCGCAGAAAGCGCGGCGCTTCAACGGATTAGCGCAAGCATCGGCGGTCGTTTGCGTTGCACAACGAAATTCGATCCAGCTACCCCCGCACAGGCTTCAGCTTCGCCATCTGCGCGACCGTGGCTCGCAACTCCTCGACGTTGAAGGACGGAAACGAGCAGATGCGGTTGCTGCAGGCGAACGCCGCCGGTTCGCCGAGATCGGGATATTCGACGTCGGGGTTGGGCAGCTTGCCCTCGCGCAGATCGAGCCACTCCAGACGCTTGTACCGGGCCGGCAGCGCGCGAGCCAGCGCATGCAGGGTTTTCGCGCGGGCGTCGT
This sequence comes from Bradyrhizobium sp. LMTR 3, assembly GCF_001693485.1. Taxonomy (GTDB): domain Bacteria; phylum Pseudomonadota; class Alphaproteobacteria; order Rhizobiales; family Xanthobacteraceae; genus Bradyrhizobium. The sequence continues at coordinate 286,120 of NZ_MAXC01000055.1, read as the reverse complement.
CCTTGTGTCCGACGATCGTCATGTGCGTGGGTTCGACCGCGAGCTCTTCGTCGGCGAGCAGAACGCCGGGCAGGGGACGCATCATTCCGGCCGAGGCGCTGGCGAGATAGCGCATCGCATGCGCGGCCTCTTCGCGATAGGCCTCATTGCCGAAGTAGCGGTTGAGCAGGTTCATGAATCTTGCGACCTGCACCTGATCGTCGATCAACTTGGCCGGCTTGGCGAGCACGCCGGTTTTGCCTTCCGCCGTCTTCGAGGTCACGAAGCCGCCGGCCTCATCGTGGAAGGTCGCGACGAATTCGCCGGCCTTGGCGGCTCTGGTGAGCCAGTCGCGATTTCCGGTGGCGGCATAGAGATCGAGGAAGGCCTGGCCCATCGCCAGCGTGTCGCCGATGAATGGCCCGCCGCGATCCTTTTCACCGTGACGGAAGCCGCCATCGGGGAGCGCGCGGTTGTCGATTACCCATTTCGCCGCGCGTTCTGCGATCGCCAGCACCTTCGGATCGTTGGTGACGTTGTAGTAGGCCGAAAGCCCCGAGATCGCCCAGCCGTTTTCGCGCGCATACAGGTTCTTGTCGATGCGCGGCATGCCGAGCTTGCGCCGCTCGCCGTCCGATAGCGCGTAGTATGTGTGCCCATCGGTGTCGTGATCGAGATCGGCATCCTGGCTGACATAGAACGCGCCCTCGGGGCTCTTCAGAAACTCTGCAAGGTAGCGTTCGATGTTGCGTGCGGCAGCAAGGTATTTCGGATCCTTCCACAGCGCATAGGCCTGGCTGTATTGCCGGAGATATTGCGCCTGAAACGACATGATCTTTTCGAAATGCGCGTGCGTCCAGGAGCCCGCTTCGGAATATTGGTAGACGCCGCCCCAGACCGGATCGATCAGCGCGATGGCGGCATCGAGTGTTTGCCGGGCGCGCTTGGCCGCGGTGGCGTCGCCGGACTCGGCGCGAGTGATCGCAAGGTCCATGCTGTCGGCGTCGATGTATTTCTGGTTCTCGCCCCAGCCGCCGAGCTCTTCCTCATAGGCTTCGTCGACATTCTTCGTCAGCGCGGCGCGCTGCTCCTTGTCGAGGAAGGCGGAGGTGGACGGCTTCACCTCAAAGGCTTCGCCGACTGACGGTCCGGGCGAGGGATCGTCGATGATCGCCTTGAGCAGCGCCTGCATGCGTTCCGGCTCGATATAGCCCCTGATCTTGGCGATCTCGGTGCCGTCGGGGCCGAACACGATGGTTGCCGGCCAGCCCCAGTCGCCATAGCGGCTCGACAGATCGGGATTGGCGTCCTGATCGACCCGCACCGGCAGATATTTCGCGGCGAGCAATTCCCTGACCTCGGGATTGGCGTAGGTCGTCTTCTCCATGACGTGGCACCAGTGGCACCAGACCGCCTCGAGATCGAGAATGACGAAACGCTGTTCGGCCTGCGCGCGGGCGAACAGATCGTCGCTCCAGTCGCTCCATTTGGGGTCCGCAGCAGACGACGGCGATGCCGCAAGCGCGGCGAGGGCGAAGGCGGCAATTCGGACGAATTTCATGGTAGCTCCCGGAGGCGTGGCGTTTTCTCCAGCTACGCAGGCGGCGAGATCAGGGCTCAAGCATCAGCCGATGTCACGGGATTGTGAGTGTCAGGTTGAAGCTTTGGGCTGACCGCTGGCATTCAGCAGCAGCCGGTCCAGCGACGCCGCGCCGGGGCCAGCAATCGCAAGCCACATGAAGCCGGCGAAATAGGCTGCCTCCTCAAAGCCGAGCAGCGTCTCCAGCGAATCGACATCGCCCCATTTCGCCACCTTGATGGCGACGACCATGACCACGGCCAGCATCGCGGCGGGGATTCGCGTGAACAGGCCGAGGATCAGCATGGCGCCGCCGAAAAATTCGACGCCGGCGACGAAGGGGGTGAGGATTGTCGGGAGGGGGATGCCCCAGCCGACAAAGTTCTCGGTCACCTGCTCCAGATGATTGAGCTTGCCCCAGCCGGCTAGCATGAAGGTGCAGCCGACGATGAGCCGCACGATCAGGGGGCCGGCCCAGGAAAAATACGACGCGAGCTGCGCGGGCAGCAGGATGAGCAGATTGACGATGGAATACATGCGCCCCCCTTCAAGTATTTTGGCGACGCGAAGCCGCGGCCTGCGGCCTCTTCGCGCGGAAAATGTCGCGGCCGCCGTGGCGGCAGTCTGGTTCTGACAGGAATTTCGTTGGCGCCGGCCCGCTTGTTACGGGGGCCTCAGCCGAAATTTTGCAGGGCGGGGAAGGTCTCCAGCAGCCAAATGCTGACATTGGTGACGGCGCCGGTCAGGAAGCCGATGCCGGTGATCACCATCAGGATCCCCATGGCATGCTCGACCTTGGCGAGGTGCCGCTTCATCCGCGCAAACAGCGAGGAGAACTGCTCGATCATGAAGGCTGCCAGCAGGAACGGGATTCCGAGCCCGGCCGAATAGACCGCGAGCAGGCCGGCGCCCTTGGTGACGGTGGCCTCGGCGGCCGCAATCGACAGGATCGCCGCCAGAATGGGGCCGATGCAGGGAGTCCAGCCGAAGGCGAAGGCGAGCCCCATGGCATAGGCACCCCAGAGGCCGACCGGTTTCGGCATCGGCATCCGCCCCTCGCGCATCAACAGTCCGATCCGGGTCAGGCCGAGGAAGTGCAGGCCCATGATGATGATCACGATGCCGGCCAGGATCGAGAGCTCTGCCGACCAGGCGCGGATCAGGCCGCCGATCAGAGACGCGCTGGCGCCAAGCGCCACGAAGACGGTGGAAAAGCCGAGCACGAACAACAGCGCCGCGGTCATCACGGCGCGCCTGGAGGCTTGCGCCGTCTCACCATGGGCGACGTGCTCGATGGTCGCGCCGGTGAGATAGACCAGATAGGGCGGCACCAGCGGCAGCACGCAGGGCGAGAGGAAACTGACGAGACCGGCAATCAGGGCCGCCGGGATGGAAACATCGTGCATTGCATGACCTTCGAGAATTGCCGCAAGGCATAGCGCCGTCTTCGCTTGTACGGAACAGGCAATCGATAAGTTTCGTCGCCATTACGGCTCAACTTCGGTCACAGAGCCGTGTCCGGGGCGCCGAAATTGCCTCGCGGGCGAAACAGACGCTGGTATGGTCCCGTATTGCGGTAATCAGACCGTCAACGAGACCCCGCATGCGCCTCGGCATCCGCACCGCCATTTCCGCCCTCGTGCTGACGTCGATCGTCGTCAGTGCCGTCGGCGTGCATCTTTTGTGGTGGCGCACCGCCCATCAGGTCAGCCAGACGCTCGCCAATACCATCAACGACCAGATCGTATCCGCGGTCGGCGACGAACTGCAGTCGGTCACTTCAGAGGCGCGCTCCTCCATGATGGCGGTGCGAACGCTGCTGGCCGAAAAAGTGTTCGACCCGCGCGACGCCCGAAAACGCGAGATCGTTTTCCGCTCGCAGTTACTGTCGCAACCGACGATCTCCTGGGTGGCATTCGGATGGCCGGACGGCTCGTTCTTTGCCGGGCACAAGCTCGGCGACAACGTCATCGAAATGCTCGAAATCGCGCCCGACCGCAAATTGCGCATCAATCGCTACGAATTCGTCGGTAACGATCTTCGGCTCACGGCGAGCTGGTTCGAAGACACCGACTATTCCGTGACCGAGCAGGAATGGTTTCGGGTCGCCAAAGAGACCAACGACGAACACTGGTCGACGCTGACGACGCATCCGCGCGGCGAGCGGCTGGCGGCGGCCTTTTCTGCCCCGATCGAGATCGATCACAAACCGGACGGCGTCGTTGCGATCATCATCGAGCTGACCCGCGTCTCGAATTTCCTGTCGCAGCTCACGGTCGGCAAATCCGCGGGCGCCTTCATTCTCGAGCGGGACGGCAAGGTGGTGGCCTCGCCCGATCCCGACGCCAGCGAACTGGTGGCGCTGAAGACCGATCATCCTCTGTTTCCGGTCGCGGTTGATGCGATCCGAAACGCCGGTAGCGCCTATGAACCCGGCGAGGGGCAGCCGTTCAACACGATGGTGACGCGCGACGGCAAGGCCTATCAGGCCGTGATCACGCCGATATCGTTTCCGGGTTGGTCGCTGGTGACGGTGGTGCCGGAATCGGAATTTCTCGGACCCGTCCAGATGACGATCCGGAATTTGCTGATCGGGCTTGCGGTACTGATCGTGTTCGCTGGCCTGCTGTCGGCGTGGCTCGCCCAGCGCCTGATCGCAGCGCCCCTGATCAAGGTGGTGAACGAGATCAGGCATGTCGAGCGTTTTGACCTCGACAAGGTGCAGCGGCATCCGTCGCGGCTGGCCGAGATCGGAAACCTGTCGGGCGCGATCGGCGACATGGCGCAGGGGCTTGCCGCTTTCGGCAAATACATTCCGGCCGACCTGGTCAAGCGGCTGATCAGCGACGGCAATGGCGCGCGGCTTGGCGGCGCGGTGCGGCCGATGAGCGTGATGTTCATCGATCTGGCCGGCTTCACCGGCATGTCGGAGCGGCTCGGCGACCGCATCATCCCGCTGCTGTCGCGCTATTTCGATTGCGTCTCGGCGCAGATTCAAAACCAGAACGGCACCATCGACAAATTCATCGGCGATGCCGTGATGGCGTTCTGGGGCGCGCCGACGCCCAACCCCGATCATGCCGTCGATTGCTGCCGGGCGGCCTTGGCGTGCCGGCGCGCGGTGGAAGAGGCCGGCCTCGTCGACGACCACGGCCAGCCGGTCCGGATCCGCATCGGCATCAATTCCGGCGACATGCTGGTCGGCAATATCGGATCGGAGGTGCGGCTGAACTACACCGTGATCGGTGATGCCGTGAATATTGCGAGCCGGCTGGAGAGCACCAACAAGGCGTACGGCTCCACGATCATCATCGGCCCCGAAACGCGAAGGCTCGCCGGGAAGAGCATCGTAGTTCGCGAACTCGACCGGTTGGCGGTCTATGGCCGTGCCGGCGGTTTGCAGATCTATGAATTGCTTGATATGGCCGGCGATATCGGCGCACCCGCCTGGGTGGCTTCGTACGAGGCCGGCCTTGCCGCCTGGCGGGCGCGGGATTTCTCGGCTGCGATCGGCGCGTTCGAGAAGGTGCTGGAAATCCGCGAGCACGATGCCGCGTCGGCGACGATGATCGAGCGCTGCAGGCAGCAACTCGACAATCCGGCCGGCGAAGATTGGGACGGCACGACGGTGGCGCGGACCAAGTAGCCCCGGCGCGGCTTTGCCGCCTTGCCTTGCGGGGACGGTTTGGCCATAGAGGTGCCGGCCTTGACGCTGCATTCGCTGGCGATCGATAGGGAAGCCGTTCCGCGTTGAAAGTGCTGTTGACCCATACGCCGCAGTCGCGCGCCCAGTACTACGGCGACCGTAGTCTTGCCGGGCTGCAGGCCGTCGCTCAGGTGAAACTGCATGAAGCTGGCGACGCGCTCGACGCCGCCGGCCTGATCGAGGCCGCCCGCGATGTCGACATCATCGTGGCGGACCGGCTCACCGCGGGGCCGGGCGAGATATTTTCGAAGCTGCCACGATTGCGCGCCTTCGTTCGTTGCGCGGTCGACATCCGCAACGTCGACGTCGAAGCCGCTTCGGCCGCCGGCGTTCTGGTCACGCGGGCAGGACCCGGCTTTATTCAATCGGTCGCCGAGCTCGCGCTCGGCTTCATGGTCGATCTGTCGCGCGACGTTTCACGCGCGACGGCCGACTACCATGCCGGCCGCAAGCCGGAGGTCATCATGGGTCGGCAACTGGCCGGCAGCCGCCTCGGCATCATCGGCTATGGCAGCATCGGCCGTTACCTGGCTGATATCGCCAAGGTATTGGGCATGGAGATCATGGTCGCCGATCCCTTTGCGACGGTGAGCGACGCCGCGATCCGGCATGTGCCGCTCGACGAACTGCTTGATCGTTCCGACTACATCGTCTGCCTCGCGGTCGCCAACCAGCAAACCGAGAATCTGATCGGGCAGGCGGCGCTGGCCCGCATGCAGCCGCACGCCGTCTTCATCAACCTGTCGCGCGGCAATCTCGTCGACGAGGCGGCGTTGTCAGCGGCGCTCCGCGAAAACCGCATCGCCGGCGCCGCAATGGACGTCGGCCGCGCGCTAGACCAGATGCCGTCGCCGGAACTGGCGAAGCTTCCGAACGTCATCGCGACGCCACATATCGGCGGCCTGACGCCGCCGGCGATCGAGAGCCAGTCGCTGGAGACGGTGAGGCAGGTGGAGGCCATTGTTGCCGGCGAGGTGCCGGCGGGGGCGGTGAATGCGGAGCGGTGGAGGCGGCGGAGCTGATGCCACGATGACCACGGGGTGCTCGGCCGGGCGAGGCGGCTGATTTTCTGCCGGCCCGCCGCAGATCCGCCGATCTCAGCCGAAGCGATGTGCGCAACGAACCGGCTGGTAAATTTGCTGGCTGTTATCTGCGCCGCGGTCGCGGTCGCGGAAGGCGCACAGTTCGTCAACAAGGTCGGCAAAAGTCGATTTGGCATGCATAGCGTCGCTGAAGGTCTCTAGGTCATGAAGCGTCTTGAACGACCAGATAGTGCGGTACAGCCCACTGTGCTTTTCGCTGGTCGCTGAAACGGCATAGGTGCCGCGGTAGCGGACATACTCTGGCGCACTAGCTGCAAGTTTCGCCTCATTGGTAATTAGCCAATTCTTGAATTCATCGTGCTTGTCGAATGGAACGTCGTAACCCCATTCAATCACAAGCGCGCCGAGCAGGGTGCTGTCCGCAAGGAACTGTGTAATTTCTGACTGGTTCGCATCATGCTTGAGGAGGTCGCAGAAAGGAAAATAGCCACCCGATCGCACCTCCGGCTCGATTGGCTTGACGGTTGGAGTGGTTAGCCGCTCACCGGCGATAAGGTCGGCAACGAGCCGGGTTGGATCGACGTTGCTCATTCAGTCCTCCTCAATCTGTTACCTTCAATTCAATCAAGCCCTGGTCATGCAAATTCTTGATGCCAATCGTGAGGTGGCGATCGGCTTCGCGCTCGGACATCTGATCTGCCACGCTTTTTCGATACCGCTGCGCAACGTGGTCGGGACTGCTGCCATCGCAAAGCTCAAATATGAGCCAGGCATTGAGGTTCAGCATGAAGAGTTTCGGCGGATTAGGCCGAAACACCACGCAACTCTTCATCTCTTCAACGGGGCGGACCCGGAGGTTTGGGGTGTGGCTGTAGCAGCCATTCGGGGAGGACACGCAAGTCGACTCCGTGGTTGAGCGTTCGGTCAAATGGATCCGGCGCGTCCCACGCGCCATGAAATGCGTAAGCAGTAGAACGGCATCCACCGTGAGACCCCTGACTCGATGAGCAGCTAGGGCAGGTCTCCTTGACCCGACCTGATCTGAGCTCGCGGTACAGTGGATGGTCCCACGTCTCCATAAAGGAGACATTCTTGATATTTCCGTAGTCAACATATTCGCGAAGATAGGCGCATCCTATCGAGTCCCCGAATGCATTGACCGCGGCCATTTGCCAGCACGAGTTACCGTCATTTGGATGCCATGACTGCATCAGCTTCATGCCGGCAGGCAATCGCAGCGAGTCGAGCGCCGCATGCATTTCGTCGAGCGACAGGGAAAATTCATTCCAGCGGTACTTAAAGCGACCAAGTGGATAAGGCCGCAAAACGCCGGCCGTCTTCACGCCGAGCCGGTGAGCCAGGTCAATGTAGCCTTGCAGGTCATCGACATTCTTGCGGTTCAGGATGGTGAGCAGTTGCGTTTCAATTCCTGCTTCCACCAAGTATGTGACGGCTTCGCAGGCGCGCGCATGACTGCCCTGCATGCCTGTAAAGTAGTCATGCACCTTGGCATGTGGGCTAAGAATATCGACGAGCACGATGCCGACGCCGATCTCCTTGAGTCTGGCGGTGATATCGCGCGTTATGAGTGTGCCGTTGGTCCGAATCTCAGTGAAGAAACGGTTCGATGCGGAAGCGAGGAAAGGCAGGAAGTCAGGCCGATGAAATGGTTCGCCCCCTTCAATGTAGAGGTAAACCACGCCCAATTCGGCAATTTCATCAAGAAAGCGATTCCACTCCGCACTGCTCAACTCAGCCGACGCCTTCTCCGATGAGCAGTCGGCATAGCAATGTTGGCAGGAGAGATTGCAGGTCTCGGTGTAGCAAATCGTAAGCTTGAGCGGCTTCTGAAGCGCAAAGGGATTTTGTATGGGGCCCATGTCGGCTGACCCTGCTTCTGCGCCGCGATCCGATCGCGCCGTGGGCCTATCTCGCGCTAGCTTGGAATGCTAAGCTGGCATAAGACATACTAATTGGCAAGCCTTAAGCCTGCAGTCATTCATATGCAATGCCCTGGTTGCGGCCGTTTGAATCCGGAGACCGCGCGCTTCTGCTCCCAATGTGGCGCGAGGCTGAATCTGGTCTGCGAGGGCTGTGGCTTCGAAAGCGCAGCCGGGTCTCGCTTTTGTGGCGGGTGTGGGGCACCACTTTCAGCTCTCTTGGATGTTCAGCGCCTGGATCATTCCGCATCAACTGGGGCGTCTGGCACGACGAACAATGATCAGCGCCCCGAGCGACGCCAGGTTACCGCGCTTTTCATTGACATGATCGGGTCGACCGATCTGTCAGTTCAACTCGATGAGGAGGAGTTCAAAGATATCATCTTCAGCTATCGTGACACTTGCGCAAACGCTGTACGACGCTTTGATGGCACCATCATTCGCTATATCGGAGATGGGCTTCTGGTATGTTTCGGCTTTCCCGTAGCGCATGAGGATGATCCCGTCAGAGCCGTGCGTGCAGCGCTGTCGCTTCTGAACGACATGCGTCAACTCAACAGCCGAGAATCGTCGTCCAAGCCGCTGATCCAGGTGCGCATGGGCATGCACACAGGCATCGTCATTGCAGGTGATTTGCGATCATCAGGAACGTTCGAGACGATGGGTATCCTCGGCGATACTCCCAATATTGCGTCCCGACTGCAGCAAATGGCGCCTCCGGATACATTGGTAATCTCCGAAACGACCGCTCGGCTCGTCGGTAACCTGTTCGAACTTCAAAGCTTAGGTTCGCACCAAATCCGCGGTACACAGGGAGCAACTAGCCTCTACCAGGTTGTCGCCGAAAGGTTGGACTTCGGCCGTGATGCGCTGCGCGCCGTCCATCCGATGGTTGGGCGCGGTCAGGAGCTTGCCCTTTTGCAGGATCGTTTCACTCAGACGATCAATGGAGAGGGGCAACTCGTCCTCATTGCGGCTGAAGCTGGTGCCGGCAAGACACGCCTGATACGCGAGTTCAAGGAAGCGCTGGCAGGTGCAAAAGTATCGTCCATCACCTGCTATTGCTCCGCGTACAATCAGTCGAGTGCGCTGTACCCGATTATTGAGTTGATTCGCCGCGTGCTGAGACTGGATAGTCTCGGCACCGTCGAGGACAAGCTTGCGAGCATTGCAGAGGCCTTTTCCGGATTGGAGTCCGTTACCCCCGATGCAGTCGAGCTGATAGCTGAGCTCCTCGAACTGCCAGTGTCGTCATCGAAACACGAGTTGGCCCCGTCACAGCGTCGCGAACTCCTGCTTGATGTCATCACGCACTGGCTGCTTAGACAATCTGAACAGCTACCTGTCCTGTTTATCGTTGAAGATCTTCATTGGGCTGATGCTTCGACCAGCAGCCTGCTCGCCCGGCTAATTCAACGAATTTCGGCGCGGCAGGTAATGGCAATCTTCACGTTCCGGCCGGAATTCAAGGCTGAGTGGATGTTGGAAGCGCAGGGGACGCGCCTTGGCCTTCGCCGGCTCTCTACGATTGAGGCTCGAACCTTGGTCAAGCAGATCGTCGGTGCCTCGACCCTGCCGATTGATGTGATCGAGCTAATCGTCGCAAAGACGGGTGGCATCCCGCTTTTCATCGAGGAACTGACTAAGACGGTGCTTGAGGGCAGTGTGTCCGCTAGCAGCGAGGATGATCTGCGACTTGCATCCGCCGTGGACAGCATTCCCTCGACGCTGAGGGGGTCACTAGCTGCCCGGCTGGATCGTCTTAAGGTCGCGAAACCCCTGGCGCAAATTGCTGCAACATTTGGGCGTGTTTTTGATGGGGAAGTTCTAAGTGCGATCACCGGCGAGAGCGAGGCGGAACTTCGCGATCGACTGGCTGAGCTCCTGCGCGAGGATTTCCTGCAGCAGCACGGAATACTCGGCCAAGCCAAGTATTCGTTCCGGCATGCGCTCATTCAAGACGCCGCGTACGACTCGCTACTGAAACGCGAGCGTCAGGCATTGCATCGCAAGATTGCGGAGGTTCTGTCGAGCCGGTTTCCAGCCGTGGTAGCGGCGACGCCCGAAGTCGTTGCTCAGCATTACGCAGCCGCGAACCTCATTGAACCCGCCATATTGCATTGGGAAGCAGCGGGAAAAAAGGCTGCGGAGCGCTCGGCGAACGTGGAAGCCGCGAGTCACTTTGCGAGCGCACTGGCTGCACTGCGGCGCCTTCCTGATACAGTCGAGCGCGCGCGTCGCGAGCTCTCGCTGGAGATTGATCGGGGATCGCAGCTTCTCGCCACGAAGGGTAATGCTGCACCCGAGGTCGAAACCGTGTTCTCCCGCGCTTGCGAACTGAGCGAGCGGCTCGGGGAGCATCGCATGCTCTTTCGAGCTCTCTACGGACTCATGATGTTCTGCATCGTTCGAGGTCAACTTGAGAAGGCGAAGACGCTGGGCATGCGTCTGGTTGAACAAGCAGAACTGGCAAATGACCGCGATCTTCTGCTGCAGGCAAAGCGGCCGCTTGGGCTGACTCTTTTCTATCTTGGTCAATTCGCAGTTGCAAAAGCAACTCTTGAGGAGGCGCTCCGGCTGTATGATCCGGACCGGCACCATCATCACCGCTTTGAGTATGGTTCGGATCCTGCTGTTCTAGCCCAATGCAATCTCGCCTGGACTGAGTGGTTTATGGGCTTGGCCGACAGCGCCGTGGCGGACAGCGCTCAAGCAATTGATAGAGCCGTTCAACTCGATCATCCCCACAGTCTTGGGTTTGCGTTAAGCTTCGAAGCTTCGATTCGACAGGCGCGTGGCGAACCAGTCGAAGCCCTCGAGGCTGCCGAGCGAGCCATCAACGTTGGGCGCAAATATCGCTTTCCATATTGGAGTGCGTGGGGCCAAATGCTGCGGGGCTGGGCTGTCGGCAAACTCGGCGACTTGCGAGAAGGCGCTGCAGAAATCGAACAGGGCCTTGCAGACTATCGTGCTACAGGTGCAGAGCTGATGCGTCCATATGGACTCATGTTGCTCGCCGAGACAGTTGCGGCAGCGGGCGATGCGCAGCATGCACTTCATTTGCTCGATGAAGTCGCGGTGACCATATCGACGAAATTCTGTGAACCGGAGTTACACAGACTCCGAGGCGAATTGATCCTTGCTGGAAATCGGGGGAATCCAAAGGCTCTCGATCTTATCCGAAGAGCGGCCGACCTCGCGCGCGAAATGGGTGCTCAGGCGCTGGAATTGCGCGCGCTGCTCAGCTTGGTGTCGGCTATACAGGGCACTGAACGTGCCGCTACCTTGGAGAGCTTAGGCCGGCTCTACGGCCAAATGGCTGAGGGATTGGGCACTGCAGATATGATTTCGGCGGCTCGTCTGCTTGGTCAGACAACAGGACAGAATACGAGCGCCTGATCCGAGGCTCGAAGAACAACACTCCGCAGAGTCATGATCACCCCTGACTCAGGCGACGAAAGGTAAAACTTGGGGTCTTTCGGACATGGCCTTGTTCACAACAAGGTCGAATCACGTCTATTACTCCAACAGAAATCCCCCAATGCATCTCCCCTTCTTCTACGGCTGGCTGATCGTTGTGGTGACGTTCGTCACCATGGCGATCGGCGTCAATGCGCGCACGGCGTTCTCGCTGTTCTTTCCGCCGATCATTGGCGAGTTCGGGTGGGATCGCGGTGTCACCGCCGGTGCCTTCTCCTTCGGCTTTGTGGTTTCGGGCGCTGTCAGCCCGCTGATCGGCCGCATGATGGATCGCCTCGGGCCGCGTGCGGTGATGGAGCTCGGCGTTGCTCTGATGGGCGGCGGGCTGTTGCTGGCGCCGCTGACGACGCAGCCCTGGCATCTCTATCTCACCATCGGCGTGCTGGTCGGCGCGGGCAGCGTGTGCCTCGGCTATTCCGGCCAATCGCTGTTTCTGCCGAACTGGTTCATCCGCCGCCGCGGGCTCGCCATGGGGCTCGCCTTTGCCGGCGTCGGCATCGGCTCGGTGACCCTGCTGCCGTGGGTGCAGCACATGATCGAGCAGACCGGCTGGCGCACCGCCTGCACCGCGATGGGCATCCTGGTGCTCGCCGTGCTCGCGCCGATCAACCTTCTGCTGCGAAAGCGGCCCGAGGACATTGGTCTGGAGCCGGATGGCGACGCGGCGCCGTCGGCGACATCGGCCGCGCCTCGCTCGAACGTCGTCGATCCCGTGTGGGCCGCCACCGACTGGACGCTGCGCCGCGCGCTGCGTACCGCGCGATTCTGGTGGATTTCGCTCGGCTATTTCGGGGGCCTGTATGTCTGGTACGCGGTGCAGGTGCACCAGACCAAATACCTGCTCGACATCGGCTTCAGCGCCAACGTCGCGGTATGGGCGCTCGGCGTCGTCAGCCTGCTCGGCATACCGGGCCAGATCTGGCTCGGGCATCTTTCCGACCGGATCGGGCGCGAATGGATCTGGGCCATTAGCTGCGCCGGGTTTGCGATCTGCTTTGCGGCGCTGATCGCCTTGAAGTTCGCGCCGGTGTTGCCCCTGGTCTATCTCATGATCTTCACACAGGGCGCGCTCGGCTATGGCTTGACCTCGATCATGGGCGCGGTGGTGCTGGAAATCTTTCAGGGCAAGCAATACGGCAGCATCTTCGGCACCATCATGCTGGCGGCGCTGGCCGGCGGTGCTGCGGGCCCATGGGCGACCGGGCTGCTGTACGACCTGTCGGGCAGCTATACGCTCGCCTTTGCGCTCGGCATTGCCGTCAGCATCCTGTCGGCAGTGGCGATCTGGCAGGCATCGCCGGGCAAGGTGAGGGCGGTCGCGGGACAAATGCACAAGGCGCCCATCAAGCACGACCAGGCGTAGCCGCGGCGACGCGAAGCATCGTCCGCAGATGCGCGCAGCTATTCTCGTCTCATGCCGATGAAATTCCCATCGTCCGTTGCAAGTCGCCGATGGCGCGAAAAAAGCTGTCGGGCGGCGTGGTCTCGGGGTCGATCAGGCGGTGCAGGCGAAAGCCGTCCTCCAGCGCCAGCACCAGAGCGCCGGCCCAGGTCGGATTGAGTATAGTTGTTCTGCCGCTGTTCCTGGCGGTGGTCTCGATGATGTCGGTGACCAGCTTTCGCCGGGCGCGCAGCCGCTTGGCAAGTTCGGGCCGGCGCTTTTCGGCGCGTGCCACGAACAGGATCATTTCCATGTGCAGCAGGGGAGAGCGGCCGAGCGGATCCTGCTGGCTGCGGTTCATGGTCTTGAGCGCATCGATGAAGTCGGCGAGGTTCTTGTGCCGTTCGAGCAGATCGCGGATGCGCCCGATCGATTGCTCGACGTGATCCTCGAGCATGGCGATGATCAGTTCGTCCTTGCTCTTGAAGTTCGAATAAAATGCCCCGCGCGTGAAGCCGGCCGCCGCTGCAATCGCCTCGATGCTGGCGCCGCCAATCCCCTGTTCCTCGAACACGCGCGCCGCCGCCTCGAACAGCTTTTCGCGGGTATCGTCCCTTGTGGGTCTGGTTCGCACTCTTGACATCCGTCAAGTTTAGGCGAGAATGCAACTCAATACAACAATGTATCGAATTTCGACCGATCGGCCCCGGGAAAAACGCGCTGAATGGCGCACAGCCAGCAGGAGGTCACCATGAACGAGCATGTTCAGGCTGCCAGTAGCGCGCCGTTGTTCAATCCGCTGGCCCCGGAGTTCATTCGCAATCCCTATCCGCATTACGAGCGGATGCGCACCACCGATCCCGTGCATTTGACGCCGCTCGGCATGTATGTCGCAAGCCGCCACGCCGAGGTCAGCCTCGTCATGCGCGACAAGCGGTTCGGCAAGGACTATGTCGAGCGCACCGTCCGCCGCTACGGCCCCAAGATCATGGACGAGCCGGTGTTTCGCAGCATGAGCCATTGGATGCTGCAGCAGGATCCGCCGGACCACACCCGCTTGCGCGGCCTGGTGGTGAAGGCCTTCACCGCGCGCCGGGTCGAAGACATGCGCCCGCGCATCCAGCAGGTCGTCGACGAGACGCTGGATCGCGTCATCCCGCAGGGGCAGATGGACCTGATCGAGGATTTCGCGTTCCGCCTGCCGGTCACCATCATCTGCGACATGCTCGGGATCCCCGAGGACCATCGCGAGGCGTTTTATACCGGTTCACGCGACGGCGGGCGCCTGCTCGATCCGGTGCCGCTGTCGCCGGAGGAGATCAAGCAGGGCAACGCCAGCAACGCGCTGGCCGCGATGTATTTCCAGCAACTGTTCGATCTCAGGCGCAAAAGCCCGGGCGACGACCTGATCACCCAACTGGTGCAGGCCGAGGAAGACGGCAGCAAGCTCACCAATGAGGAACTGACCGCCAATATCATCCTGCTGTTCGGCGCCGGCCACGAGACCACCGTCAACCTAATCGGAAACGGCTTGCTGGCACTGCATCGCAATCCAGACCAGCTCGCGCTGCTCAAGGCGAGACCCGAACTCATCACCAACGCCATCGAGGAATTCCTGCGCTACGATTCCTCGGTGCAGTTGACCGGGCGGGTGGCGCTGGAGGATATCGACGATCTCGGCGGAAAGCGCATTCCGAAGGGCGAGAGCGTGCTGTGCCTGCTCGGCTCGGCCAACCACGATCCGGCAGTCTATCCTGATAACCCGGAGCGGCTGGATATCACCCGGCCCAACGTGAAGCCGCTATCGTTCGGCGGCGGCATCCACTTCTGCCTCGGGGCCCAGTTGGCGCGAATCGAGGCCGAGATCGCGATCTCGACCCTGTTGCGTCGGCTACCGGACCTGCGGCTCGATGACGCTGTCAATGCGGAATGGCGGCCGACCTTCGTGCTGCGCGGCCTGAAGCGCCTGCCGGCGAGCTGGTAACGCCCGGACGGGCGGTTTTGGACCCTGGCTCCGCCGATCCGGAGCCGGGCGGGGCTCCTGTCAGTATGCCGCTGTGACTTCGCCGTACTTCTCTCTATATTCCGGGCTGCTCCGGGGCCGGGTTCGACGTGGCGTGGCCTACGCCGGGGCCGTTCAAGAGGAGACACCGTGCAGACGACGCTGCTCGGCCTGGCCATCGCCTTTATCCTTGCGCTGATCGCCGCGCTGGTCGGGCCGTATTTCATCGACTGGAACCAGTTCCGGCCGCAATTCGAGGCTGAGGCGAGCCGAATCATCGGCGCGCCGGTGCGCGTCGGCGGCAAGCTCGATGCGCGCCTATTGCCGGCGCCGTCGCTGCAACTGCGCTCGGTCGTGGTCGGCGGCGTCAACGATCTCGGCAAGGTTCGCGCTGACAAGCTCGACGTGGAATTCAGCCTGGGTTCGCTGATGCGCGGCGAGGTGCGCGCCACCGAATTGACGATCAACCGCATGTCGCTCGATCTCGGCCTCGATTCCAGAGGACGGATCGACTGGCCGGCATCGACCGGGACGTTCAATCTGGGTTCACTGGCGATCGATCGGGTCAATCTGACGGGCCGCATCGCCCTGCATGACGCGGTCAGCCGCTCTACGCTCGAATTGAACGACATCGCCTTCAGCGGCGACGTGCGTTCGCTGGCCGGTTCGATCCGCGGCGACGGCAATTTCATGCTGTCGGGCACGCGCTATCCGTTTCGGGTCTCCTCGGGGCAGGGTCCCGAGGGCAACGGCACCCGCGTTCATCTCAATATCGACCCGGGCCAGCGTTCGCTCGCCATCGATCTCGACGGCCTGCTGAACTTCGATTCCCGCGCGCCACGGTTTGAAGGCGCGATAACGCTCGTCGCTCCTCCCGGCCAGAAGGGCAAGGGCAACGATCCACCGTGGCGTATCGCGGCGAAGGTCAAGTCCGACTATTCGGCGGCACGGCTGGAGCAGGTCGAGGTGACCTATGGCGCCGAGGAGCGCGCCCTGAAGCTTGCAGGCAGCGGCGACATCCGTTTCGGTGCGACGCCGCTGTTGCGCGCGGCGCTGTCGGCACGTCAGCTCGATGCCGACAGGTTCGTTGCCAAGGAAAATGGCAAAGACAACTCGACTGAGCCGGCTCGCGCGCTGCCGGCGCTGCAGGCGCTCAGCTCCGTCATTCCGCATCTGCCGATCCCAGCGCAAATCGAACTCGCCTCCGAGCAGGTCATGCTCGGCGGGCGCCCATTGCAGGACATCGCGGCCGAGCTCGAAGGCGATGCCAAATCCTGGCGCGTCCACAGGCTGGAGTTCCGTGCGCCCGGCGCGACCAGGGTTTCGCTCAGCGAGGCCGGCGCGAAGAGCGCTGTACCGGACCGCTTCAAGGCCGCGCTCAGCGTCGAATCCTCCGATCCCGACGCGCTCTTGACCTGGCTGCAGGGCCGCGGCGACACCGCTTATCGCAGCCAGAAGCCGCTTCGCCTGCGCGGCGACATCACCATGGCGCCCGAAGGCTTTGCCATCGACACCATGAAAGCCGACATCGATGGCGGCACGGTGGAGGGACGGGTGGCGGTGTCGCACCGGCAAGCCGATCACGGCTCCCGGATCGATGCCGAACTGAAAGCGGCGCGTCTCGATCTCGATGCCGCCACGGCCTTTGCGCGGTCGCTCGTAGGGCCGCAAGGCGAGTGGCCGGACGAGGGGAAGCTCTCGCTCGATATCGGTCGCGCCACCTCCGCCGGCCAGGAGCTATCTCCGCTGCTCGCCAGGCTGGCTTACTCGCCGGCGAAGATATCGCTCGAGCAGTTGAAGATCGGCGAGCTTGAAAGCGTGACGCTGGACGGGGCGGGCAATTTCGACCGCGTCAACGCGACCGGATGGTTCGCGCTCAATTCGAGCGCCGCCTCGCTCGGCCGGCTGACCAGCCTGATCGTTCCCTTTTCACCGCCGCTGGCCGCGCGGCTCAATGCGATGGGGACGAGCCAGGGCCCGGCGCGCCTGAAACTGGCGCTCGATCTCACCAAAAATGCCGGGCCGTCCGATCGCGTCCAGGCGCGCGCCACGGCCGAACTCGACTCGCCGCTGCTCAAGGGCACCAGCACGATCACCGCCAGACCTGCCGTCGCAGCGATCCAGGGCATCGATCTGGTCGCGCTCCAGCGCAGCGAGGTCTGGATCGATTCGAAATTGTCGTCGGAGCAAGGTCGCACTTTGCTGGCATTGCTCGGCCTCGATCGCGCCATCACGGCGGGCGATGGCCCCGCGCAATTCGAGAGCACCGCGACGGGTGCGTGGGGTGCGCCGCTGCGGCTCAAGGCAAAGATCTCGGGAACGGGACTCGATGCCGAAGCGGAAGGCTCCGCCGAACCATGGGCGCCGGAGGCAAAGGCAGTTCTCGGCCTGAAAGTTCGCAGCGCCGATTTCGCCCCGCTGCTCGATCTCAAACCGGCGGATACGCTGGCGCAGAACATCGGCCTGTCCTCGCGCGTGCAGCTCACCGGCAACAAGCTCACCTTCGACGATCTCGACAGCAGCGTCGGCGGTTCGCGCCTGCGCGGCCGCGTGGCTGTGATGCTCGGTGAGGAAAAGGAGTTCGAGGGTGAAATCGGCGCCGACCAGCTCGCGCTGACGCCGGCCCTTGCCCTGGCGCTCGGTGCCGCCGGACACGATGCCACCGAGCCGCTCGGCCCCGGGCTTGCGAAGGGTTGGCGCGGCAGCATCGCGTTTCAGGCGTTGCGCGGCCTGCTTCCGGGCGGAAGCGAATTGCAGCCGGTGAGCGGGGTGGTCAAGAGCGACGGCCAGTCGCTGACCTTCGATGCCATCAAGGGCAAGATCGGCGGCGGCGATGTCACGGCCACGATCGATGCAAGGCCGGGCGCGCACGGAATTGTCTTGAACGCGAGCGTCCAGCTTTCCGGTGTCGACGGCGCGGCGCTGCGCTATCGCAATCTCGCGATGCCTGCTGGCCGCGCGTCGATGCAGATGACGCTGACGACCCAGGGCCGCAGCGCCTCGGCGCTGGCGGGCGCGCTGTCCGGCAGCGGAACGCTGACGCTGGACGCGGCCAGGATATCAGGCCTCGATCCGCGCGCTTTCGAGGTGGCGGTGCGCGCCAATGACAACGGGCAGGCCAAGGACGACGTTCGATTGAAGCAGATCGTCGAATCCGCCCTTCCGGCCGGCGCGCTTGCGGTGCCTTCGGCGCAAATCCCGTTCACCGTCAGGGACGGCCGGCTTCGCGTCGGCGCGACGACGCTGGACGGCAACGGCGTGCGGGCCATCGTTTCCGGCGGATACGATATCGCCGCCGATCAGGCCGATATCCGCGCCGCCCTTTCGCTGACGATGACGACCGGGCGTCCGGAGATTCAACTGCTTGCCGTGGGCACGCCCGATGCGCTGAGCCGCAGCGTCGACGTTGCCCCGTTGTCTTCGTGGCTGGCGGTGCGTGCGATCGATCACGAAACGCGAAGGCTCGATGCCATCGAGCGCGGCGAGCCGCCGCCGTCGTCGCCGCCGCCAATCGTACTGCCTACGGAGGGACAGTTGCCGATTCCGGAGGCGGTGCCGAGCGCGCCGGTCGTCGCCCCAAAGGGGCGCGACCCACGGCGACCTCCGGCGAAGAAGACGACCGCGCCGCGTCCGCCCGTCGTCAACGCGCCGCCGGCGCCTGTCGCAGGCCAGCCGCAGGTTGCGCCGCTGCCGCCGCCGATCGACGTCAGGCCCGCGCCCGGCGCCGCCAAGCCGAAGCCGCGCCCGCCACTTGCGCTGACGCCGCAGCTCGCCAATCCACCGCAGCGGTCCAATTAGCCGAGCGCGATCTCCCGCCCGATTCCGATCGCCTTCAGAAACGCCTCGTCGTGGCTGATCGCGATCAGCGCGCCATCGAATCCTTTTAGCGCGTCTTCGAGCTCCTCGATCGAGGCGAGATCGAGATGGTTGGTCGGCTCGTCCAGCAGCAGGAGCAGAGGCGGCTGCGGTCGCGCGAATACGCAGGCCAAACCCGCGCGTAGCCGCTCGCCGCCGCTCAGCGTCGCCGCGAGCTGCAGCGCTGCCTTGTTACGGAACGCAAACCGCGCCAGGGCGGCGTGCGCCGCGTTGGCCGTGAACTCCGGATTGAGGCGCCGCAGATTGTCGAGAATGCTTAAGCCAGGATCGAGCAGGCCGACATGCTGATCGAGCACGGCAATACGGTCGGTGAGGCGGCTGATATCGCCGCTCGCGGGGTTCAACTCACCGGTGAGCAGGCGGAACAAGGTGGTCTTGCCAGAACCGTTGGCGCCGCGGATGGCGATCCGCTCGGGTCCGCGAACCCCAAACGACAGCGGTCCGAACAGACGGCGCTCCGCAAAGGCCATCACCACGTCCTTGAGGACGACGAGTTCGCGGCCGTCGGGCAGATGGGTGCGCGGCAGGTCGATCGAAAGCGGCGTCAGGATCTCGACATGGGCCTTGGCGATTTCCAGCGCCTCAGTGCGCTCGCCGAGCAGGCGGCTGGCAAGCCCGCTTTCGCGCGCGGCGCTGTTCTCGGCGCGCTCCTTCTCGCGGTCCATGAACATCTTGTCCTCGATGCCCTTGGCGCGCCAAGCGCGGCCGGCCTTGTCGCGGCGCGCCTTCTTTTCCCGCGCCTTCTGCACGGCGCGCTCGGTATTGCGTAAGGCATCCGAGGCGCGGTCGAGGTCATCGGCGGCGCGGGCCCGCGCCGCCTCACGCGCCTTTGCAAACTCCGGCCACGCACCGCCGAACAGGGTGACGCCGACCTGCGTCAGTTCGACGATGCGGTCGACGCGTTCGAGCAGCGTGCGGTCGTGGCTGGCGACGAGCACGCCGCCCTGCCAGCGTTCGAGCATCTGCGCCACGGCCCGCCTTCCGTCAGTATCGAGATTGTTGGTCGGCTCGTCCAATAGCAGCACGTCCGGTGCCTCTATCAAAAGCCGCGC
Source organism: Bradyrhizobium sp. LMTR 3 (assembly GCF_001693485.1). Classification (GTDB taxonomy): domain Bacteria; phylum Pseudomonadota; class Alphaproteobacteria; order Rhizobiales; family Xanthobacteraceae; genus Bradyrhizobium. The sequence goes on along the minus strand of NZ_MAXC01000055.1, from coordinate 266,082 downwards.
CAGCGCCACCCGCGTTCGCTCGCCGCCGCTCAAGGAGACGATCGGGCGATCGAGCGGAAGCGACGGCAGTCCGGCTTCGACCAGCGCCGCTTGTATTCGCGCTTCCAGCGTCCAATCCGCCTCGCTCGCGTCATCAAGCGATCCTTCGCCGCGTTCGAGCCGGCGCAGGCGGGCGAGGCCGCCGGCGACGCCGAGCGCTTCGTCGGTCGTCAGCCGTTCGTCAGTCAGTTGCGCGAGCATGCCGATCGAGCCGATGCGTTGCAGCGATCCGCCGGCAGGTTCGATCTCGCCCGCAATCAGGCGCAGCAATGAGGATTTGCCGCAGCCGTTGCGGCCGACAAGCCCGGTGCGCTCGCGCCCTATGGCGAGCGTCAATCCGTCGAACAGCGGGCGTCCGTCAGGCGTGGCGAGGGAGATGGAATCCAGAACGAGAAAGGCAGGCATGGAGAGCTTCCGAAAATGGACTGAGGTCGCGAGGCGTGGTCAGCTTTGCGATGTCCATTTCTCTCTCCAGGGGGTCTCTACGCTTCTTCAGCAGGTTTTCGCCGGTTCCGTCGGCCGCTTTGGCGGGGACTGCAACGACCGTCGATTAGATACGCATTGCCGTCATTCGTCCAGCCAGGCAGGGCGCAGACGATTTGCGCGCGGCCTGGCGGGAATACTTCATTCGCGGCGGGGTCTCTACTTCCGGCTGGACCATGGCTGCGCTCACGCAGAAAAACCGGAGATTCGCATGATGAAGTCGGCAATCAAGTTCGCTACGCTAGCGTTGTTTTCAATGGCTGTGATGGCATCGCCGCCATCCGTTCCGGCCTTTGCCGCGGGAGGCGGCGGTGACCCGCCTTCGGCCAGCCCGCCGCCGCCGGACACCAGATCCGCTCCCAAATCGACCTCGAAGTCGAAGAAGAAGGCCCCCAAACAGTCGAGCACCGACGATGATGCGTTTCGGAAAGCCTACCGTGCCGCGCATGCGACGATCTATGAGCGCAACGACTTTGCTGGGGCCATCGAGCAGCTAAAGGCGCTCGGCCGTGACGACAATGCGGATGTTGCCAATCTGATCGGCTATTCCTATCGCAAGCTCGGCGACTACAGGCTGTCGCAGGCTTGGTACGAGCGCGCGTTGAAGACGGATCCGAACCACGTGCTGACCTGGCAGTATTACGGCCTGTGGCAGGTCGAGCAGGGCAATCGCGACCAGGCGTCGTATCATCTGACGCGGATCGCGGCGATTTGCGGCGCAGCTTGTGAGGAGTATCGATCGCTGGCCGCGGCGCTCGAAAAGCCGCCCGGCACCGGACTCGCTTATTGAGCTTATGACTATTGAGCTTATGACGTAACAGGGCGGGTGCGTTGCGACGCGCTCGCCTGGTCGAGGCCTACGCCTGCGGCCGCGGCGCGTCCGGCGTGGCGGCCGGCATGGCGCGGGTACGGAAATAGTCGAGCACGAAGAGGCGGATCGCCGAGGACAGGTTGCCCTGCTGGCGATTGCTGTCGATCTCGCCGACGAGTTCGGACAGCGTCATGTTTCGCAGGCCCGAGATTTCCTTCATCCCGTTCCAGAAAGCTTCTTCGAGGCTGACGCTGGTCTTGTGACCGGCAACGACGATCGAGCGTTTGACGACGGGCGACTTCATGATGCGTCTCCGTCCTCGAGCTTGTGCTGGTCCAGAAGATCGCCGGCGCGATCCTTGCGACGTTCATCGAGCGCGCGATCGGCCTTGGTCCGGCCAAAGCGTGCGCGGTTGGCATCGGCCTGCTTTGCCGATTGTTCCCGTTCAGTACGCTTCTTGAATCGCTTCAGATTGATCACGTCTCCCATGCTCGCCTCCATCATCCGGCGACTCGAAGACATGATGATTCATGGGGCGGAAAAACGTCGCGTCGCGCGCAAGCAAATTTGATGGTCATTCGGAATCCCCGTCTACCGGCTCTGATAGCATCAAATACATTTCGCTCTGCGAAAAATCGAATAATTCCTGCTCCTACCATGCGTCAACACAACGGCGATAGATGATCCACCTCATTCTTCAGGTATCATCCATAATTTATATCCCTCATCCGTAGTTTCCCGGGGGGGGGGCGAAGCGGCGATCAGCCCGGGTGTGTCATTTTGTCCGGCTGCACCAGGCGTTCGAATTCGGCGGCGTCCACAAACCCGAGGCGCACAGCCTCTTCCTTCAAGGTCATTCCGCGCGCGTGTGCCGATTTTGCGACCTTCGCCGCGTTGTCGTATCCGATCTTGGGAGCCAGTGCGGTGACCAGCATCAGCGAGCGCTCCATCAATTCGCGGATTCGCTTTTCGTCGGCGCGGATGCCCACCACGCAATGTTCGGTGAACGAGCGCGCCGCGTCCGACAGCAGTTGAATGGAATGCATCATACAATATGCCAATACGGGTTTGTAAACATTCAATTCGAAATGCCCCTGGCTGCCGGCGACGGTGACGGCGGTCTGGTTGCCGAACACCTGACAGCAGACCATGGTCATCGCTTCGCACTGGGTCGGGTTGACCTTGCCGGGCATGATCGACGAGCCCGGTTCGTTTTCCGGCAGGATCAATTCTCCGAGACCGGAGCGTGGGCCCGAACCCAACAGGCGAATGTCATTGGCGATCTTGAACAGGCCGGTCGCCACCGAATTGATCGCGCCATGCACCAGCACATAGGCGTCGTTGCAAGCCAGCGCCTCGAACTTGTTCGGTGCGCTGGTGAAGGGCAGCCTTGTGATTTTCGCGACATCCCTGGCGAACAGTTTTGCAAATTTCGGCTTTGAGTTGAGACCGGTTCCAACCGCGGTGCCGCCTTGCGCCAACGGGAACAGCTCCTTCACCGTGCTTCGCAGCCGCGCGATCCCGCTCTCGACCTGCGCGGCGTAGCCCGAAAATTCCTGCCCCAGTGTCAATGGCGTTGCGTCCTGGGTGTGGGTTCTCCCGATCTTGACGATCTTGGCGAACGCCTTTTCCTTCTTGCGCAACTCGCGATGCAACTCGTCGAGCGCCGGAATCAGGTCGGCGACGATGCGTCCGGCGGCAGCGATATGCATCGCCGTCGGAAATGAATCGTTCGACGACTGACTCATGTTGACGTGGTCGTTGGGATGAACCGGTTTCTTGGCGCCGAGTTCGCCGCCCAGAATCTGGTTGGCGCGATTGGCGATCACCTCGTTGAGGTTCATGTTGGTCTGGGTGCCCGAGCCGGTCTGCCAGACGACCAGCGGGAAGTGATCGTCGAGCTTGCCTTCGATCACCTCGCGTGCGGCTCGGACGATGGCGCTGGCTCTGCGTGCATCGAGCAGTCCGAGCTCCCGGTTGGTTTGGGCGGCGGCGAGCTTGACGATACCGAGCGCATGGACGATCGCGATCGGCATGCGGTCCTGGCCGATCTTGAAATTCTGTCGCGAGCGCTCGGTTTGCGCGCCCCAATAGCGGTCGGCGGGAACGTCGATCGGACCGAAGCTGTCGGTCTCGCTGCGGGTAGATTTGTTTCCGGATGTTTTTGCTCGAGCCATGCGTATGTCCGTTGCGCCGTGAAGGGGCGGAACGCGTACACTACAGCGTAGCGGAGTTTCTCGCGCTTAGATTATTTCTTGCGGAAACGATCCAGTCGCACCACTTCAGCGCCTTCGCTCGTCTTCGCCGGCTCGTCGTCCTTGATCTCCTCGGCGGGCTCGGGCGCAGCGGCGGGCAAGGCGGACGGCGCGGAAACCGCCGGCAGCTTCGCCGCCGGTGCTTCTGCCGCCGTTTCCGACGGCTCGAATTGCAGGCCGAACTGTACCGACGGATCGAGGAAGCTCTTGATCGCCGCGAACGGCACCACCAGCCGCTCGGGGATGCCGCCGAACGACAGGCCGACCTCGAAGCGATCCTCCGTCACCACCAGATCCCAGAACTGATGCTGCAGGATGATCGTCATCTCCTCCGGATATTGCGCCAACAGCCGCGGCGACAGCTTCACGCCGTCGGCGGTGGACAGGAAGGTGATGAAGAAATGATGCTCGCCGGGCAGGCCGTGTTCGGCCGCGTCAGCCAGCACCCGGCGCAGCACTCCGCGCAGCGCGTCACGCGCCAGCACGTCATAACGGATGTGATCGGTCGCCATGGTCGTCCTGTCAGGTTTTATGGCTGCCGGTCCCCCGACTCGCCCCTTTGCCCCTATGCTACCCCGGCGGGAGCCGCAGGTCAGCAGGCGCGACGGATCGAATTTGCAGCAACGGCTCCGTCGGCCGGAAATGAAAGAATTAAGTGGAGGCTTCTGTTGCCAGGTGCCTCCGAACCCCGCCTAGCGGAGCTTAACCCGCTAGGACTTCAGATCGGTCTTTCAAACTGCGTTACGCAGCCTGAGCAACCGGAGCATAGTTGTCGTTTGCAACTATTGCATAGCCCGATAACGGCGGAACAATACCGGGAAAAAACTCGTCCTTTACGCCCTCGTCGATCCTGGTTCGCCCCCGCCGAAACCCACCACGGGAGGGTGGGCTTGGGTGGAGGCGCCGGGTACTGCCCCCGGGTCCGAATGGTTTATTGCGACGGTCATTTATTTCCATAGCCGGCGAACCGGCGCTGCCAATATAGGGTGCAGGCTCGGAGAAAAACAGGGCCAAAGGCGCTGAACAGGAGGGGAACAGGCACCGCACTTTCGGTTTGCTGTCGCTCAGTTGCGGTTTCGCCACGGATTCGACGATTCCCAAAATGTGCCGTTCGCGTTCATTGCACGAATTATACGCAGTTCGCCGCCACCCCAACGCTCGCCCGCGGAGTTCGTAACGTGATCGGCAATTCACTCGCGTGTGTTGCAGCGCGCCAACCGGAAAAGTTGCGATCTCTGCGCCCTTTACAGGTCTGATAGCGGCTTTGGCCGCTCCGTTTACCGTCGGCGCTGCGAGTGTTTGGGTTTTGCTGGCGTTGTCTGAGGAAAGTCGCTAGGCAGTTTCCGGGACAAGTATCCAGGTTATCCAAGCAAACCGGGCGAGAAGCCCGTCTTGGGGAGGAGAGATATCCATGAACGCTACGCCGGGCCATGCGCCGGTCAAATCCATCATGCCGAAATGGGTTCGCAACCCGCAGGAGTTTGTCGGCGGAATTGCCTTGATGGCGATTGCCGTGTTCGCCCTCTGGGCGTCGAGCGACCTGCAGGGAATGCGCGGGTTTTCGTTCGGCGCCGGTACCGCACCGCGGATGTTCGGGTTTTTGCTGCTGGGACTGGGCGCCCTCATCACCGTCGTCGGCGTAGTCACCGAAGGTCCCCACCTTGCGAAATACCATTGGCGCGGACCGTTTTTCGTTACGGTTGCGATCTTGACGTTCGCCTTCACGATCCGGCCCATGGGGATGATCTTTGCCGCCATGGCGGCCTTCTTGATCGCGGCATGCGGGTCACCGGAGACGCGGTGGACGGAGACGCTGATCGTTGCCGTCTGCCTGACGGCGTTTTGCGCCCTGTTGTTTCCATATGCGCTCGGCCTGCCTTTGCAGCTCCTGCCGACTTTCATGATCCGGTGAGGGTGCGATGGGAGATATCTTTACAAATCTTGGACTCGGCTTCGGCGTCGTTTTCCAGTTCGTGCAGTGGACACCCGCCTTTCTTGGCGGAATTTCCATTCCGATCCCGGTCAATATTCTGCTCTGCCTGATCGGCGCTCTGGTCGGTACGCTGGTTGGCGTGCTGCCCGGCATCGGCACCATCGCTACGGTGGCCATGCTACTGCCGATCACCTTTGGCCTGCCCCCGGTAGGCGCGCTGATCATGCTGGCAGGCATCTATTACGGCGCGCAATATGGCGGCTCGACCACGTCGATCCTGGTCAATATTCCAGGTGAGGCCGGCTCGGTGGTCACCGCGCTCGATGGCTTCCAGATGGCGAAGAAAGGTCGCGCCGGCCCGGCGCTCGCGATCGCCGCGATCGGATCGTTCTTCGCCGGCTGTGTCGCGACCGTGCTGATTGCCCTGCTGGGCGCGCCGCTCACCAGGATTGCGCTGGCATTCGGTCCTGCCGAATACTTCTCGCTGATGGTGCTCGGCCTGATCTTCGCGGTTGTGCTCGCGAAAGGCTCGGTGCTGAAGGCAATCGCGATGATCGTGATGGGCCTGCTGCTTTCGATGGTCGGATCCGACATCGAGACCGGCGCGTCTCGCATGGCCTTCAACATTCCCGAACTGGCTGACGGACTTGGCTTTGCCACGCTGGCGATGGGATTGTTCGGCTTTGCAGAGATCATTCGCAATCTCGATGCCGGCGGCGAAACCGATCGCAAGCTGGTCCAGGAGAAGGTGTCGGGACTGATGCCGACGCGCAGAGATCTCAAGGAGACGACCCCTGCGATCTTGCGCGGCACCGTGCTCGGATCGATTCTCGGCATTCTGCCGGGCGGCGGCGCCGTGATCGCATCATTCGCGGCATACACGCTCGAGAAGAAGGTCGCGAAAGATCCCTCGAAGTTCGGTCATGGCGAAATCCGCGGCGTCGCAGCACCCGAGAGTGCCAACAATGCCGCAGCCCAGACTTCGTTCATTCCATTGCTGACGCTTGGTATTCCGCCGAACGCGGTGATGGCGCTGATGGTCGGCGCAATGACGATTCACGGCATCGTGCCCGGTCCCCAGGTGATGCAGAAACAACCGGACCTGGTGTGGGGCATGATTGCCTCGATGTGGGTCGGCAACCTGATGCTGCTGATCATCAACCTGCCGCTGGTCGGGATATGGGTGCGGCTGTTGCGCGTGCCGTACCGGTTGATGTTCCCTTCGATCGTGGTTTTCTGCTGTATCGGCATCTACTCCGTGAACAACGCGCCAACCGACGTCATGATCGCCGGTGCGTTCGGTTTGGTCGGCTACTGGCTGATCAAGCACGATTTCGAGCCGGCGCCGTTGCTGCTCGGGATGGTGCTCGGGCCGCTGATGGAAGAAAACCTGCGCCGCGCACTGCTGATTTCGCGCGGCGACTGGTCAGTCTTCCTGACACGCCCATTGTCGGCGCTACTGATGGCGATTGCAGCCACGTTGCTTATCCTTGCGGTGCTGCCGTCGCTGCGCAAGAAGCGCGATGAGGTGTTTGTGGAATCGGAGAACTGACCTGCGTCGGTGCGCCGCAGCCCGAAGTCTGGTCGACTTCCGGCTAATTTTCTATGCCATGGAATATGCCGGCCGGCGGGCTCGGCATTGCAACAGATCCAGGAGATCAAAATGAACTGGTACGGTCGCTCGCTTGCGAGCGGTTTTCTGGCAGTGCTTGCGGGACTGGGCTTATTTTCTTCGCAGGCTCAAGCTCAGGCTTATCCGACGCGCAACATCACCATGATCGTGCCGTTTGCGGCGGGCGGACCGACGGACGTCATCGCGCGCATCGTCACCGGCCATATGGCGCAGACGCTCGGTCAAACGATCATCATCGAAAACGTGGTCGGCGCCGGCGGCACCACCGCCACCACCCGCGCCGCGCGCGCCGCCAATGACGGCTATACGCTGATCACAGGGCATATGGGCACGCATGCGGCTTCTGTGCCGCTTTATCCCAAGCTCGCCTATCATCCGGAAAAGGACTTCGAGCCGGTCGGACTGCTCGCCGGCACGCCGATCCTGATCCTGGCGCGCAAGGATTTTGCGCCAAAGGACCTCAAGGAATTCATCGCCTACGTCAAGGCGAACGAGTCCAAGGTCAACGCGGCGCATGCCGGCGTCGGCTCGGTCTCGAACGTATCGTGCGAACTGCTGAACTCGGTTCTGGGCGTCAAGCCGATCGGCGTTCCCTTCAACGGCACCGGTCCGGCGATGAACGCGCTGGTGGCCGGTCAGGTCGACTACATGTGCGACCAGATCGTCAATGCCGTGCCGCAGATCAACGGCGGCACCATCAAGGCCTACGCCGTGGCGACACCAGAGCGTAACCCGTCCTTGCCGAATGTTCCCACCACTGCCGAGGCCGGCCTACCGGCCTTCCAGGCCCAGGCATGGAACGCGATCTTCGCGCCCAAGGGAACGCCCCCGGATGTCGTCGCCAAGTTGAACGCTGCGATCGTCAAGGCGCTCGACGACGAGGCCGTACGCAAGCGCCTGCTCGAACTTGGCAGCGTCATACCGCCTGCCGCCGATCGTACGCCGGCGGCGCTGGGAACGCTGGTGAAGAGCGAAATCGCGAAGTGGACCCCCGTGGTCAAGCCGGTGAATTAATCCCTGTAATCAGACGGATAGGCGAGGGGCGGAACGTGGGTTCCGCCCCTTGTCGTTTGTTCGGAGAGCGATCATTTTTCCGGGTATAATCGGTGCGCGAAGCCGAATCGGCGTGTCGATCGGGTGTCCCGGCCGCTAAATTCGCCGTTCCGACAAAGGCCTGAAGCACCAGCCATGAACCAGTACCACGACCTGCTCGAACGCATCCTCAGCGACGGTGCGGAGAAGCACGACCGCACCGGCACCGGCACGCTGTCGGTCTTCGGTCATCAGATGCGGTTCAATCTCTCGGCCGGTTTTCCGATGCTGACCACCAAGCGGCTGCCGCTGAAGGCGATCGTGCATGAATTGCTCTGGTTCCTGGCCGGCGACACCAACATCAAATATCTCAGGGATCACGGCGTTTCGATCTGGGATGAATGGGCCGACGCCAACGGCGATCTCGGCCCGGTCTATGGATCGCAATGGCGCTCGTGGCCGGCGCCGGACGGGCGCAGCATCGACCAGATTTCCAACGTCATCGACATGATCAGGCGCAACCCGGATTCACGGCGGCTGATCGTGACCGCCTGGAATCCGGCCGACGTCGACAAGATGGCGCTGCCGCCCTGTCACTGCCTGTTTCAGTTCTACGTCGCGAACGGCAAGCTCTCCTGCCAGCTTTATCAGCGCTCGGCCGATGTGTTCCTCGGCGTGCCCTTCAACATCGCGTCCTATTCGTTGCTGACGATGATGGTGGCGCAGGTGACCGGACTGAAGCCCGGTGACTTCGTGCACTCGCTGGGTGACGCGCATCTCTACTCCAACCACCTCGAGCAGGCGCGGCTGCAACTGACGCGGCCGACGCGGCCGTTGCCGGTCATGAAGATCAATCCTGACGTGAAGGATATCTTCGCGTTCCGCTACGAGGATTTCGCGCTCGAAGGCTACGATCCGCACCCGCACATCAAGGCCGAAGTGGCTGTATGACCGGCGGTGTGAGCATATGATGTCGCTGACGATCCGCCGCGCGCGCCCGGGCGAAGCAGGACTTGTCCTGTCCTTCGTTCGCGAACTCGCCGAATACGAAAAACTGCTGCACGAAGTGGAAGCGACCGAGGCCGGTATCGATGCGGCGCTGTTCGGCGCCAATCCGCGCCTGTTCTGCGAAATCGCCGAGTGGGACGGAGAGCCGGCCGGCTTCGCGGTCTGGTTCGTGAATTTTTCAACCTTCAGTGGTCGCTCCGGCATCTATCTGGAAGATCTGTTCGTCCGCCCGGCGCTGCGCGGTAAGGGAATCGGCAAGGCGCTGCTGGTGCATCTCGCGAAGGCATGCGTGGCAAACGGCTGGTCGCGCTTGCAGTGGGCGGTGCTCGATTGGAATACGCCGTCGATTGAATTCTATAAGTCGCTCGGCGCGGTCTTGATGGACGAGTGGACGGTGTGCCGGATCGGCGGTCCGGCGCTGCGCGCGTTGGCGCAAGGGGAGCGCTGATGGCATCACTTCCCAGAGGAACATTGCAGCGTCTCGCGATCGCCAAGGTCGAGGATGCGCGTCTCCTGTTCGAGAATGATCGTTTTTCAAACTCCTACTATCTGTACGGCTACGGCATCGAGCTGGGTCTGAAGGCCTGCATAGCGCGGCAGATGGTGGCCGAAACCGTGCCAGACAAAGCCGTTTTGCGCGGGTTTCTCGATCATGAGGTGACAAAACTGGTGGGTCTGGCAGGTCTTGCCGAGCTTCTTAAGGCCGAACGTGAAAACCCTGAATTTGACGTTCGCTGGGCCATAGTGAGCGAATGGTCTGTCGAATCCCGATATGATATGATTGACGTTGTGACGGCAACCGCCATGAGAGATGCCGTCGAGAATGCAAAATTTGGGGTCATGACATGGCTGCAGCGGTTCTGGTAGATGCTGATGTCAGTATGGGTCGTGAGCTCGTCCGAATTCTTGACGAAGCCAGCTTTCCCGTGACTGGCGCGGCCTGGATCTTCTTTCCTGATGTGGAGGAGTGGCGGCTCGTTATCCGTACCCCCAAAGCAGAGAAGAACTTGCAGCAGGCTTTGCTTGAAATAGCCGTCGCTCTCGACAACCGAGGCGATCTGAGGAGACGGCTCGACCTGTCAAGAGTAAAACTCGTTCCACCCGCGGATAAGATGCTTGCTGCAATGGGTAGTGTCGTTAGGGCAGATGGCATCTCGACGATCCGTTTCAGTCGAAACGTCGTCAATGGCGTGCTCATAGACGACGCGTTGATATATCGGCTGGCTGCATGATTTGGATGGAATGAACGCCGTTCCTGAAATCGTTCTCATCGTCGCGGTCGCCGAGAACGGCGTGATCGGAGCCAGGGGCGCCATTCCGTGGCGGCTGAAATCCGACATGGCGCGCTTCAAGGCGCTGACCTCGGGTAAACCTGTCGTCATGGGCCGCAAGACCTTCGTCTCGATCGGCCGGCCGCTTCCCGGACGGACCAATATCGTCGTCACCCGCGACGCTGGTTTTCGCGCCGATGGCGTGGTGGTTACCCATTCCTTCGCCAATGCGAAGGCGATCGCCACCGGCGATGCACTGCGACGTTTCGCCACTGAGATCGCCGTGATCGGCGGGGCGGAAATCTACGCGCAATGGATGGACAGCGCCGATCGCCTGGAGATTACCGAGGTGCATGCCCAGCCCGACGGCGATACGCGTTTCCCGGCAGTCGATGCAACCGCATGGGAAGAGGTGGCGCGCGTGCGGAATCCGGCCGGTCCGGACGATAGTGCCAATTTCTCCTATGTGACATTTCGTCGGCGCCGACAGGGTTAACCTCGCTAACCAATGTTTACATTGACAATTATGGCGTCAGGCATAGCTGCTTGATGCAGGAAGCTTGCGTTGTAAGGGACCTAGCGGTCCCCTATAAAGCCGGGCTGATAGGCGAGGCTGGGCATCCTGCCCAAAACAGGCGGACCCGGGCCTTCGCGGAGGAGAGTTTGCATGCCGTGGAAGAATCAAGGTGGGGGTCCATGGGGCCCGGGTCCGAAGGGACCGTGGGGTTCGGGTCCGCAGTCGGGCGGGCCGAGGCCACCCGATCTTGAGGATTTGCTGCGGCGCGGCCAGGACAAGCTGCAGCAGCTTCTGCCGGGCGGCTATTTCAGCGGCATGGGCATCGCGCTGGTGCTGGCCGGCGCGCTGGTGATCTGGGGATTGTCCGGATTTTTCCGCGTCCAGTCGGAAGAACTCGGCGTCGTCTTGCGCTTCGGCAAGCACGTGCGCACCGTCGAGCCCGGGCTGAACTATCATCTGCCCTATCCGATCGAAACCGTGCTGCTACCGAAGGCGTTGCGCGTCTCCACCATTTCGATCGGCATGAGCCTGATCGAGGATCCGGCGCGGCGCGGCCGCACCGCGCGGGACGTGCCGGAAGAAAGCCTGATGCTGACCGGCGACGAAAACATCGTCGACGTCGATTTCACGGTGTTGTGGCGCATCAAGCCCAACGGCGTCGGCAACTTCCTCTTCAACATCCAGAATCCCGAAGGCACCGTGAAGGCGGTGGCCGAAAGCGCGATGCGCGAGGTGATCGGGCGTTCGCAGATCCAACCGATCCTCACCGGCGCCCGCAACCTGACCGAACAGGCGGTTCACGAACTGATGCAGAAGACACTGGATACCTACGGTTCCGGCGTCCAGATCACCCAGGTGCAGATGCAGAAGGTCGATCCGCCCGCCCAGGTGATCGACTCGTTCCGCGACGTGCAGGCTGCGCGCGCCGACTTCGAGCGGCTGCAGAACGAGGCCCAGACCTATGCCAACCGCGTTATCCCTGATGCGCGCGGCCGCGCCGCGCAGATCCTGCAGGTCGCCGAAGGTTACAAGGAACAGGCGGTCGCCGAGGCCGTGGGCCAGAGCGCACGCTTCACGAAGGTGTACGAGGAATACAACAAGGCCAAGGACGTGACGCGACAGCGAATTTATCTGGAGACGATGGAGCGGATTCTCGGCGGGTCCGAGAAGCTGGTCTATGACGGCGGCAATTCGGCACAGAGCATCGTGCCGTATCTGCCGCTCAGCGAATTGACGCCGCGGCGCCCGCCGCCGACAGCGGGTCAGCAGCAGAGCGGAGGCACGCGATGAGGTCTCCGGTTGCAGGTATTGTCACCCTGATCCTGCTGTTAGCCGTGGTGATCGTAGGCTACAGCTCGATCTTCACGGTATCGCAGACCGAGCAGGCGCTCGTGGTCCGGCTCGGCCGGCCGGTCGACGTCGTGTCCGAGCCGGGCCTGAACTTCAAGGCGCCGTTCATCGATACCGTCATCAGCATCGACAAGCGCATCCTCGATCTGGAAAATCCGTCCCAGGAAGTCATTGCTTCCGACCAGAAACGGCTCGTGGTCGACGCCTTCGCCCGCTACCGGATCAAGAACCCGCTGCGCTTCTATCAGAGCATCGGCTCGATCCAGGCCGCCAACATCCAGCTCACCACGTTGCTGAACGCGGCGCTGCGCCGCGTGCTGGGCGAGGTCAACTTCATTACTGTGGTGCGCGACGAACGCGACAACCTGATGACGCGCATCCGCGAGCAGCTCGACCGGGAGGCCGATCAGTACGGCATCCAGTTGGTCGACGTGCGTATCCGCCGCGCCGATCTGCCCGAGGCCAACAGCCAGGCGGTCTATCAGCGCATGCAGACCGAGCGGCAGCGCGAGGCGGCGGAGTTCCGCGCCCAGGGCGGGCAGAAGGCGCAGGAGATCCGCTCGAAGGCCGACCGCGAGGCCACCGTCATCATTGCGGAGGCCAACTCGACGGCCGAGCAGACGCGCGGCGCGGGTGACGCCGAGCGCAACCGCCTGTTCGCCGAGGCCTATGGCCGGGATCCGGATTTCTTCGCCTTCTATCGTTCGATGTCGGCCTATGAGACCGGGCTGCGCTCCAACGACACCCGTTTCCTGCTGCGGCCCGATTCCGAGTTCTTCCGCTTCTTCGCCAATCCGTCGGGCCATCCGGCGGCGGCCGCCGCGGCCGCGGCGCCGAAGCCCTAAACGGCCGGCCCACACAATACGCATGTTACGGCGAAGCGGGGGCCGCTTCGCCGGCACAAAAGCAAGAAGGCGCTTGAATAGCGGGGGGATGCCATCCGATGAGGTCCATTGCGTTCGCCGACTTCCTCATCGGTGTGGGCATCCTCTTTGTGCTTGAAGGCCTGATGTTCGCAGCCAGCCCGGCCTGGATGCGCCGGGCGATGAAAAGCGCATTGGCGACGCCGGACAATATCCTGCGGATCGTCGGCATCGTCTCGGCGGTCGTCGGCCTGCTTCTGATCTGGTTCGTGCGGCGGTAAGGTTCCTCCGTCATTCCCCGATGCGCAATTGCGCATCGGGGAATCTCGAGATTCTCAGATGTGCAAATGCACATCTGAGTTTGCTTCGCGCCCCGGAATGACGGTAACCAACGGCCGCAACTAGCTCTGGCGCCAACGAAATCGTGAGCCGCGAGCGGCCCGTTTTTCGCCGGAATGTCAGGCGCAGATGCTTGCGCCTAGGACCCATTCGGGCGCACTGTGGGCCCAAATTTGAGCCTTTGGAGACGAGCCGACATGACCGGTGCCAAACCCGCCTTGACCAGTCGCCTGCGCCTGATGGGGATTGCGATCTCGCTCGGTGCCGCCAGCATGCTGGCTTCAGTGCCGGCTAGTGCGCGCGGGCCGGACGGTATCGCCGACATTGCCGAGAAAGTGATCGACTCCGTCGTCAATATTTCGACCTCGCAGAGCGTCGACGCCAAGAGCGGCAGGGATGCGATGCCGCAACTACCACCGGGCTCGCCGTTCGAGGAATTTTTTGACGACTTCTTCAAGAACCGGCGCGGCGCCGTGCCCAAGGGCGGCGACAAGAGCGGCGAAATGCAGCCGCCGCGCAAGACCAATTCGCTCGGCTCCGGTTTCATCGTCGATGCCGCCGGCGTCGTCGTCACCAACAATCACGTCATCGCGGATGCCGACGAGATCAACTTGATCATGAACGACGGCACCAAGATCAAGGCCGAACTGGTCGGCGTCGACAAGAAGACCGACATTGCGGTCTTGAAGTTCAAGCCGGTGAAGCCGGTGACCGCGGTGAAGTTCGGCGATTCCGACAAGCTGCGGCTCGGCGAATGGGTGATTGCGATCGGCAATCCGTTCAGCCTTGGCGGTTCGGTCACGGCCGGTATCGTGTCGGCGCGCAACCGCGACATCAGCCAGGGGCCGTACGACAGCTACATCCAGACCGATGCCTCCATCAACCGCGGCAATTCCGGCGGGCCGCTGTTCAACCTCGAAGGCGAAGTGGTCGGCGTCAACACGCTGATCATCTCGCCGACCGGCGGTTCGATCGGCCTCGGCTTCGCGGTGCCGTCGAAGACGGTGGCCGCCGTAGTTGATCAGCTCCGGCAGTTCGGCGAATTGCGCCGCGGCTGGCTCGGCGTGCGGATCCAGCAGGTTACCGAGGAGATCGCCGAAAGCCTCAACATCAAGCCCGCTCGCGGCGCGCTGGTCGCCGGCATCGACGACAAGGGGCCGGCCAAGCCTGCCGGCATCGAGCCCGGAGATGTCGTCGTCAAGTTCGACGGCAAGGACGTCAAGGACCCGAAGGATCTCTCCCGCGTCGTCGCCGATACCGCCGTCGGCAAGGAAGTCGACGTGGTCATCATCCGCAAGGGCAACGAGGAAACCCGCAAGGTTACGCTCGGCCGCCTCGAGGATACTGAAAAGGTGCAGCAGGCCGCCGCCAAGACCAAGGAAGACCCTGTCGAGAAGCCGGTGACGCAAAAGGCGCTCGGCCTCGATCTTGCCGCGCTGAGCAAGGACCTGCGCACGAAGTACAAGATCAAGGAGAGCGTGAAAGGCGTCATCATCACCGGTGTCGACGGCTCCTCCGACGCCGCCGACAAGCGGCTCTCCGCCGGCGACGTCATCGTCGAGGTGGCGCAGGAAGCGGTCGCGAGCGCCGCCGACATCAAGAAGCGCGTCGATCAGCTCAAGAAGGACGGCAAGAAATCGGTGCTGCTGCTGGTGTCGAACGGCGAGGGCGAATTGCGGTTCGTGGCACTCGGCGTGCAGTAATAGTTCACGTACTGGCTGATCCGAAAAACACTGCCGTCCCTGCGAACGCAGGGACCCATAACCACCAGCGCGGATTGTATCAAAGGCAGCTGGCCCCATCGCATCATGGATGGGCCGCGGCGTATGGGTCCCTGCGTTCGCAGGGACGACGCAAGTAATCCCTATCCCCCCACAAACTCCTCGCGCCGGTAGCCCTGTGCATAGAGCAGCGCGGTGAGGTCGCCATAGTCGATCCGCGCGGCGGCAGCGGCGGCCACTGCCGGTTTGGCGTGGTAGGCGACGCCTAGCCCCGCCGCCTGGATCATGCCGAGGTCGTTGGCGCCGTCACCGGCGACCAGCGTATCGATCTCGTCGAGATCGAAGGATTCGCGAAGCTCGATCAGCGTAGCCAGTTTGGCGGCGCGGCCGAGGATCGGCTCGGCAACCTCGCCGCTGAATTTGCCGTCCCGCACCTTCAACTCGTTGGCGCGGTTTTCCTGGAAGCCGATCTTGGCCGCGACCGCATGGGTGAACAGCGTGAAGCCGCCGGAGATCAGGCAGGTCCAGGCGCCGTTGGCGCGCATGGTGGAAACCAGCTCGCGGCCTCCCGGCGTCGGCGTGATGCGCTTTGCCAGGACTTCATCGACCACGCCGACCGGCAGGTCCTTCAGGAGCGCAACACGCTCGCGCAGCGCCGGCTCGAACTCGATCTCGCCGCGCATCGCGCGCTCGGTGATGCCTGCGACATGCGCCTTCAGCCCCGCGAAGTCGGCCAGCTCGTCGATGCATTCCTGGCCGATCATGGTGGAGTCCATGTCGGCGAGAAAAAGCTTCTTGCGCCTGAACGCGGCTGGCTGCACGACAATGTCGATCGGCAGGTCACCGCGCGCCAGTTGCAGGCGAGCTTCGATCGCCTTGATCCCGTCCGGGCTCTTGACCTGGCTGTCGAAGGGAATGTCGACTGCCACCTCGTCGAACAGCCATTGCGCCGTTCCCGGCGATGGGAGAACGGCCAGCGCGCCGTCGACGATGGTGGAGTCGAGCGCGGGATTGGCCGGATTGCAGATGAGGGTGGCGACCAGGGACATGCAGGTGTTTCAGCTAGATTTGAGCAAGGCCGTGCTTATCGCAGGGCCGACCGCCAGCGGCAAGTCGGCCCTGGCGCTCGAGTTGGCGCAAAAGACCGGCGGCGTCGTCATCAACACCGATTCCATGCAGGTCTACCGCGATCTCCGCATCATTACGGCGCGGCCGACGCCGGAGGAGGAGGCGCGCGTGCCGCACCGGCTCTACGGCCATGTCGACGCGTCGGTCAATTTCTCGGCCGGAGCGTGGGTGACGGATGCTGGAAAGGTGCTCGCAGAGGCGCGCGCGGAAAAGCGGCTGCTAATCTTCGTCGGCGGGTCCGGCCTCTATTTCAAGGCATTGACGGGCGGTCTCTCTGCCGTGCCGCCGATCCCGGCCGTGGTGCGCGAAGCCGTACGCGCCCGGCTGGAACGCGACGGCGTCGAAGCGCTGCACACTGAGCTGGCGCGGCGCGATCCCGTCTCCGCCGAACGCCTGAAGCCGCGCGACCGCATCCGGATTGCCCGCGCCCTGGAAGTCGTGGAAGCCACCGGCCGCGCACTGCCGGACTGGCATCGCGAGGGCCTGCCGCCGCTGCTGCCTCGGAGCGAGTTCTCGGCGCTGTTCCTCGCGCCCGAGCGTGAAAAACTTTACGCGCGGATCGATGCGCGATTCGGCACGATGCTGGCCGCCGGCGCGCTGGACGAGGTCGCCGCGCTCGCCGCGCGAAAGCTCGATCCCCTGCTTCCTGCGATGAAGGCCCATGGCGTGCCGGCGCTGATCCGGCACCTCCGGGGTGAAATCACGCGCGAGGAGGCCGCCGAAATCGGCCGCGCCGACACCCGCCATTACGCCAAGCGGCAATTCACCTGGTTCCGGCATCAACTGCCGGAGTTCGAATGGGTGACGCCGGAGGCGGCGAGGGGGTGGGTTGCCGCTGTCATTCCGGGGCGCTCGTGAAACGAGCGAACCCGGAATCTCGAGATTCCGGGTTCGCGCTTTCGCGCGCCCCGGAATGACAGCGGAGGATTGAGGCGGCCCCCGCATGGCTGCACGCATAAAATTCCCCCTCGCCGAATGCCCGGAACACCGCTACACTGCCTAAATCGCGCCCGAGAGCGTCCGTCCCTTGACTTCCGGGGGCCGAACGGTATAACCCGCGCAACCTTTGGCAAGTCCGAGCCGCAAAATGCGTAACATTATTACCAAACTCCTTATCGTCGTCGTACCCAGGCACACCGCCGGGGATGGCTAGCGGCCATCCAAATTCAGGCGGTGTGCATGGGGCCTCTCGGGCCCTTTTTTATTTCCCAAAGCAGACAACCGAAAGAAGTCGCGCCGACAAGCGCATCCGGAGCAGATCATGACCGACAAGAGCAACGACCCCAATCAGATGACCGGCGCCGCGATGATCGTGCGCGCGCTCATCGATCACGGCGTCCAGCACATCTTCGGCTATCCCGGCGGCGCGGTGCTTCCGATCTATGACGAGATTTTCCAGCAGAGCGACGTCGAGCACATCTTGGTGCGGCACGAGCAGGGCGCGGGCCATGCGGCCGAGGGCTACGCGCGCTCGACCGGCAGGCCGGGCGTGGTGCTGGTGACGTCGGGCCCAGGCGCCACCAACATGGTGACGCCGCTGACGGATGCGCTGATGGATTCGATCCCGCTGGTCTGCATCACCGGCCAGGTCCCCACCCATCTGATCGGCAACGACGCGTTCCAGGAATGCGACACCGTCGGCATCACCCGTCCCTGCACCAAGCACAACTGGCTGGTGCGCGACGTCAACGATCTGGCCAAGGTGCTGCACGAGGCGTTCTATGTTGCGACCACGGGCCGTCCCGGACCCGTCGTGGTCGACGTGCCCAAGGACGTGCAGTTTGCGGTCGGCACCTATCATCCGCCGCGCAAGTCCGACGTGCATGTGTCCTATACCCCGCGGGTGAAAGGCGATGCGGCACAGATCCGAAAAGCGGTGGCGCTGTTGGCTGCCGCCAAGCGCCCGGTGATCTATTCCGGCGGCGGCGTCATCAATGCCGGACCCGAGGCCTCGAAGCTGCTGCGTGAGCTCGTGGATGTCACCGGCTTTCCGATCACATCGACCCTGATGGGCCTCGGCGCCTATCCGGCCACGGGGAAGAATTGGCTCGGCATGCTCGGCATGCACGGCACCTACGAGGCCAACATGACGATGCATGGTTGCGACGTCATGCTGTGCGTCGGCGCCCGCTTTGACGACCGCATCACCGGCCGGACTGACGCGTTCTCGCCGGGTTCGAAGAAGATCCATATCGATATCGATCCGTCCTCGATCAACAAGAACATCCACGTCGACGTGCCGATCATCGGCGACGCCGGCAACGTGCTCGGCGATTTACTGCAGGTGTTCAAGGCGGAAGCGAAGAAGCCGGATATCAAGGCGTGGTGGCAGGAGATCGCCAAATGGCGCGCGCGCAATTCGCTCGCCTACAAGAAAAGCAATGACGTGATCCTGCCGCAATACGCGATCCAGAAGCTGTTCGAGGCGACGCGCGGCCACGACACCTACATCACCACCGAGGTCGGCCAGCACCAGATGTGGGCGGCGCAGTTCTTCGGCTTTGAAGAGCCGCACCGCTGGATGACGTCGGGCGGACTCGGCACGATGGGCTATGGCCTGCCGGCCGCGCTCGGCGTGCAAGTCGCGCATCCCGACAGCCTCGTGATCGACATCGCCGGCGATGCGTCGGTGCAGATGACGATGCAGGAGATGTCGACGGCGGTTCAGTTTGAGCTGCCGATCAAGATCTTCATCCTGAACAACCAGTACATGGGCATGGTGCGGCAGTGGCAGCAGCTCCTGCACGGCAACCGGTTGTCGCATTCTTACTCCGAGGCGCTGCCGGATTTCGTCAAGCTCGCGGACGCCTTCGGATGCGTCGGCATCCAGGCGATCAAGCCCGGCGATCTGGACGGCGCGCTCAAGGAGATGATCAAGGTCAAGCGCCCGGTGCTGTTCGATTGCCGCGTCGCCGCGCTGGAAAACTGCTTCCCGATGATTCCGTCCGGCAAGGCGCACAACGAAATGCTGCTGCCGGCGGAAGCAACCGATGAAGCCACCGCCGCGGCGTTTGCCGGCGGCAAGGCGCTGGTGTGAGGATGCGAGGTACAAATTCCGCTGTCATCGCCCGGCGAAAGCGCGAAGCGCGTCTTCACGCAGAAGTCCGGGCGATCCAGTACGCCGGGGCGTCTTCGTTCATCTCGGACGCCTTTGGAATACTGGATCCCCGCGTTCGCGGGGATGACAACAACGAGGGAAGATCGACGGAAGACCAAAATGTTTGACCTCGCCGAACTCGAACGCGCGCACGAGATCGTGGGGCAGGCGGTGCCGCCG
The DNA here is from genome assembly GCF_001693485.1 of Bradyrhizobium sp. LMTR 3. Classification (GTDB taxonomy): domain Bacteria; phylum Pseudomonadota; class Alphaproteobacteria; order Rhizobiales; family Xanthobacteraceae; genus Bradyrhizobium. The sequence continues at coordinate 246,422 of NZ_MAXC01000055.1, read as the reverse complement.
ACAGCGGCGCATGCTTGGCCGCTGCTCAGCGAACGGCTGGGGACGCGCGTCGTGGTCAAGCACGAGAACCACACGCCGATCGGCGCATTCAAGGTGCGCGGTGGGCTGGTCTATCTCGACCGGCTGAAGCGGGAGCGGCCGAACATATCGGGGATCATTTCCGCGACGCGCGGCAATCACGGGCAGAGCCTTGCCTTTGCAGCTTCCCGCCACGGCGTGCCGGCCGTGATTTACGTGCCGAAGGGCAATTCGGTCGAGAAGAACCGCGCCATGCGCGCGTTCGGCGCCGAACTGGTCGAGCACGGCGAGGATTTTCAGGCGGCCGCCGAAGAAGCCCAGCGCCGTGCCCAGTTCGCCGGCCTTCATATGGTGCCGTCGTTCCATCCGGATCTGGTGCTCGGCGTCGCTACCTACGCGCTCGAACTGTTCCGGACGGCGCCCGACCTCGACATTCTCTATGTGCCGATCGGGCAGGGCTCGGGCATCTCCGGCTGCATCATGGCGCGTGATCTGCTCGGGCTGAAAACCGAAATCGTCGGCGTGCAGTCGACCGAAGCGCCGTCCTACGCACTGTCGTTTGCGGCTGGCACGGTAGTGACCACCGAAACCAGCAACACGCTGGCGGACGGCATGGCGACGCGCATTCCCGATCCGGACGCATTCGCCATCATCCGCAAGGGCGCCGCGCGCATCGTGCAGGTGACCGACGGCGAGGTCGCAGCCGCCGTCCGCGCCTACTGGACCGACACGCACAACCTCGCCGAAGGCGCCGGCGCAGCCCCGCTGGCGGCCGCGCTGCAGGAAAAGCAGAAGCTCGCCGGCAAGCGGGTCGGCCTGATCCTCAGCGGCGGCAATATCGATTTCGATCTGTTTCGAAAATGGATCGGTACGGATGCCACTACAGCCGCCCAACGGGCGATGGCGTGACGAGAGGACATGTAAGGGGACCACCATGAACCAGCCCGCATCCGCCTACTTCCTGGAAGAGCGCCACGATCCCAACGAGACGCATACGCTCTCGGTGCTGGTGCAGAACGAGCCCGGCGTGCTCGCGCGCGTGATCGGCCTGTTTTCGGGGCGTGGCTACAACATCGACAGTCTCACCGTCTCCGAGACCGAGAGCCACAAACATCTCTCGCGCATCACCATCGTCACGACGGGCACGCCGACGGTGATCGAGCAGATCAAGCACCAGCTCGACCGCATGATCCCGGTCTATCGTGTCGTCGACATGACGATTACCGGCCGCTCGATCGAGCGGGAACTCGCCATGGTGAAGGTGCGTGGCCGCGGCGACAGCCGGGTCGAGGCGCTGCGGCTGGCGGATGCATTCCGTGCCCGCGTGATCGACGCCACGACCGAGAGCTTTGTGTTCGAGATCACAGGCAATTCATCCAAGATCAGTCAATTTATCGACCTGATGCGCCCGCTCGGCCTTGTCGAGGTGGCGCGCACTGGCGTTGCCGCGATCGGGCGCGGACCTGAGGGGATGTGAACATGCTGGCGCGTGACTGGTATTACACTCAAAGGCGGCGCCTCGGGCTCGATTCGGCGGTCGCCTCGATCTACGACCGGCATGACGACAGCGACGATCGCGCACGGGCCGCGCTCACCATGCTCGGCGTGCAGCGCGGCTGGCGCGTGGCCGATATCGGTTGCGGCAACGGTGTACTGGCCTGCGAAGCGGCGTTGATGGGGGCCGAGGTCGACGCAATAGATATTTCGCCGGCGATGCTGGCGCTCGCCAATATCCAGGCCCGCGACCGCAAGGTTGCGATCCGCACCCAGCCGGCAGGGTTGCTGAGCTTTGCCTACCAGCCCGATTCCTACGACCTGATCGTCAGTGAATTCACGCTGCACCATTTGCCGGATTTCTGGAAGGCGGTGGCGCTGGCGAGGATCTATGCCGCGCTGAAGCCCGGCGCGAATTTCTACCTGCGCGACATCGTATTCGTCAGCATGCCCGACGGCACCGAGCGCGATGTCGAGCAGTGGGCCGATTTCACCATCAAGAACCACGATTTCCAGCGCGAAGGCGTGGTCACCCACATGCGCGACGAGTACTCGACCTTCGGCTGGGTGATCGAGCGCATGCTGACTGATATCGGCTTCACGCTGGAATCGATCGACTACCACGCGCCGCTGCACGGCACCTATATCCTGCGCAAACCAAAGCCGGATCAACAGAGCTAGAAAAAATGAACCCGGCCGATGTTTGCATCGCCGTGCTGGTAGCGGTGATCTGGGGGCTTGCTTTCGTGGCCAGCCGGATCGCGCTCGACGAGTTTTCGCCGGAATTGATGACGACGCTGCGCTTTTCCATCGCGGCCTTGCCCTGCCTGTTCGTGGCGCGGCCCAAGGTTTCCTGGACCGTGCTGGCCGCGATCAGCTTCACGCTGTTCCTCGGCCAGTTTCTCGCCCAGGCTTTTGCCATTGCGCACGGCGTTCCGGTCGGTCTCTCCAGCGTGATCGTGCAGAGCCAGGCGCTGTTCACGATCGGCTTTGCCGCGCTGTTGTTTCGCGAGCGGCCGAGCGCGGGGCAGGCAGTCGGCATTGCTATCGCCACCGCAGGCCTGCTGATGATCTGCGGCACCGTCGGTTACGATTTCAGCGTCAGCGCCTTCGCGATCTTGATGATCTCGCCGCTCAGCTTCGCGGCCGGCAACCTGCTGCTGCGGCATGCGCAGGGCGTGCCGATGTTCGACCTGTTCGCGTGGCTGTGCCTGGTTGCCGCGGTTCCGCTGTTTGCGCTGACGCTGGTCAGCAACGGCCCGAAGCCGACCTGGTATGCGCTGACGCACATGTCGCTGACCGGCCTGATGTGCATGATCGGCCTGGGTAGTATCTCGACCAGCATCGCCTACTGGCTGTGGGGCCGGCTGCTGCGGGATTATCCGGCGGCGCAGGTTGTGCCGTTCGCGCTGTTGGTGCCGTTCGTCGGTTCCGCCGCATCGAGCGTCGTGTTCGGCGAGACGTTCGGGCCACTACGGCTTGCCGGCATGGTCACCGTGGTCGGCGGCATTGCCATCATGTTGCTGTCCAAACCTACCAAGGCTTCAGAAAAACAAGTTCTGCCAAAGATCGCATGAGGCCCCCATGTCGCAATCGCTGCTGATCGCCTTCATCATGTTCGCCACCGTGATGTTCTTCACGCCGGGACCGAACAACATCATGCTGCTGTCGTCGGGGCTCACCTACGGCTTCCGCCCGACCATCCCGCACATCATGGGGATCACGGTGGGTTTTGCCTTCATGGTCGGCGCGGTCGGTCTCGGGCTCGGGACCATCTTCATCGCCTATCCGGTGCTGCAGACCATCCTGAAATATGCCGGCGTGGCCTACCTGATCTATCTGGCCTGGGCGATTGCGATGTCCGAGCCGCCGTCCGCGGATCAGGACAGCCGGGGTCGTCCGATGACGTTCTGGGGCGCGGCGATGTTCCAGTGGGTCAACGCCAAGGGCTGGGTCATGGTGATCGGCACCATCACCGCCTATGCGGCGATCGCCGCCTATCCCTGGAATATCGCGATCCAGGTCGGCTTAAGCCTGCTCCTGGGCATCCTGTCCTGCACGGCCTGGGCCCTGTTCGGCACCGCCCTGCGGCCGATACTGACCTCCCGCCGGGCGGTGCGCGCCTTCAACATCGTGATGGCGGTGCTGCTCCTGGCCTCGCTCTACCCGGTCTTCATGGACGCATGATGCCGCACCGGGCCATGCATAAACGGGTTTCCCCTTCGAGGGAAAATGCTCTAGACAACGCCGGAAATTCGCGGGCGACCGGCGGTCCCATCTGTCCAAATGCCTGATTAACCGGCCCTTTTTGGCCATCGATTGAGGAAACGACCATGCGTGTTTATTACGATCGCGACGCCGACCTGAACCTGATCAAGGGCAAAAAGGTCGTCATCGTCGGCTATGGCAGCCAGGGCCACGCCCATGCGCTGAACCTGAAGGACTCCGGCGTCAAGGAAGTGGCGATTGCGCTGCGCAAGGGCTCGGCCTCGGCCAAGAAGGCTGAAGCCGCCGGCTTCAAGGTGATGGAAGTCGCCGAGGCCGCCAAATGGGCCGACCTCGTGATGATGCTGACCCCGGACGAACTGCAGGGCGACATCTACCGCGAGCACCTGCACGACAACATGAAGAAGGGCGCGGCGCTGGTATTCGCGCACGGCCTCAACGTCCATTTCAACCTGCTCGATCCCCGCGCCGACCTCGACGTGCTGATGATCGCCCCGAAGGGCCCCGGCCATACCGTGCGCTCGGAATATCAGCGCGGGGGCGGCGTGCCCTGCCTGATCGCGATCGCCAAGGACGTCTCCGGCAATGCCCATGACCTGGGCTTGAGCTATGCCTCGGCGATCGGCGGCGGCCGCGCTGGCATCATCGAGACCACGTTCAAGGAAGAGTGCGAGACCGACCTGTTCGGCGAGCAGGTGGTGCTCTGCGGCGGCTTGGTCGAGTTGATCAAGGGCGGCTACGAGACGCTGGTCGAAGCCGGCTACGCGCCGGAGATGGCCTATTTCGAGTGCCTGCACGAGGTGAAGCTGATCGTCGACCTGATCTATGAAGGCGGCATCGCCAACATGAACTACTCGATCTCCAACACCGCCGAGTACGGTGAATACGTCACCGGCCCGCGTATCGTCACCGACGAGACCAAGAAGGAGATGAAGCGCGTTCTCAACGACATCCAGTCCGGCAAGTTCGCCCGCGACTGGATGCTGGAGAACAAGGTCAACCAGACCTCGTTCAAGGCGACCCGCGCCAAGCTCGCCGAGCACCCGATCGAGGAAGTCGGCGCAAAACTCCGCGACATGATGCCGTGGATCAAGAAGGGCGCGCTGGTGGACAAGACGAAGAACTGAGCGCGAAAAAAAGGGTAGGGTGGGCAAAGCGCAGCGTGCCCACCATGCAGGGTGATCAAGTGGATAGGTGGTGGGCACGGTGCAGAGCGCCTTTGCCCACCCTGCGGTACCGCGTCCGGGACGCGAGAGCAGTGGCCGGTTCGATGCACTACCGGCATACCAAATTTTAAGTCTTGATCGTCAATATGCGGCGAGATCGCACAAGCGGTCTCGCCGTTCTTGAAGGATTGATGCTTCAAGCACATTCTTCAATGCGTAGCGCCGAGCGCACCAGCAGAGCCGAAACGAAGAACTGACGCTTCATGCACATTCTTCGGCAGAGCGCAGCTCAACAACTACATTAGCGACGGAAACGTCAGCGTTTACCGAGTCGAAGCACGGTTGCTTAATGTGCAATCTCGCCCGCCAAACGAGATTGCGTTCGCTAGATAGCAGCGACAGCGGCGGCTTTCGCCATTCCGAACATTTCATGTGCCGGATCAGCGGGCCCTCGCGCGGCCTCGCGATGCACGTTCCGTCACCGGAACGCACCGCAGTCTCCAGCCTCGCGTGGCTTTTATTTGGCCGGGAAGTCGACGCCGCGAAGCGTCACGATCGCCACCGCACACGGCGTCTCCGTCCCGTCGGACCGCGACGCCACGTCGACATGCGCCACGCCAATCGTGCTTCCGACCTGGATTGCGCGGGCACGCGCGATCAGCTTCTCCCCCTTTGCCGGAGCCAGATAGCTGACCTGGAGGTTGACGGTCACCGCGAACCGGCCGGGCGGCATGGCCGTGGTGACGGCCCCGCCGCCGGCATGGTCCGCCAGCCCGGCAACGACGCCGCCGTGAAAGAAGCCGTTCATCTGTAAGAGATTGTCGTTCTTCGCCAGCGACATCTCCACAAAACCGGGCTCTGCGCTCTCGACCTTGGTACCGACCGCCTTGGTATAGCCGGGGGCATTGGTGACCTTTTCGACCAGTTCGCGGATGGCGTTGTCCGTGCTCATACGATCTCCCGGCTGTTTTGCCGGCATATGTTCGGGCCAGGGACCGGCTTAGGCAATCGCGATTGCTCCGATATCAAGCCATAGATATTGTCTATAGATGGATCTGAAGCAGATCAGGTATTTCGTAGCTGTCGCCGAGGCGGGCAGCTTCAGCGCCGGCGCGCGCCGGGCGTTCGTCACCCAACCAACGCTGTCGGCCGCGATAGCTTCCCTCGAAGCCGAGCTGGGATTCGTACTGCTGGAGCGTCATGCGCGTGGCGTGAGGCTCACGCCGAAGGGCGAAGAGGTGCTGGAGATCTCGCGATCGATTTTGCGCCAGGCTGAACGGCTCAAGGCGGCGTCCGGCGGCAGGCCGTCGGGCAGGCCGCTGCGGCTTGGAATTCTGCCGACGATTGCTCCGGCATTCGTGGCGCAATGCATCGAGCGGTTGCGGGCGCTGGAGCCGGGAAGGCCATGGCGGACCGAGGATGCGCCGCTTGCCAAACTGCAGGAGCGGCTCGCCAACGGCCGCTACGACATCATCCTGACCGCGCTCGGTTCGGCGGCCCGCGGCCATCGGCAACTGGAACTGACGGCAGACCGGCAGGCGCTGGCCGTCTCCACACGCGCATTTCCCCGCGGACCCGTCTCCCCGGAAATACTGGCGGGCCAGCCTTTGATCGTGCGCGTGCATTGCGAGCAGTTGCAGTCTGCATCGCGGATTCTCGATGCGTGGAAGGTACGGCCGACAGTGGTCGCGCAGACCGACAGCGATGCGCGGGCGCTCGCAATGGTGGCGGCCGGCCTTGGCTTCTGTCTGATGCCGGACAGTTTCGAACATCCCGAAGTCCGGATGCTCCGGCCCGAGGGCGTCGAGCTGACCCGGCGGCTTGGCTTCGAATGGGTCAGAGGCGGCGGAGACGGCTGGCTGGATCGCGCGCTGGATGGTCGGTGATCGGCTGGCAACGCGTGTCTTGGGAGTTCGCCTAAAAAGCGCATGGCCGGGACAAGCCCGGCCATGACTGGAAACAGTGGATACCAAGCCGGACTTCAGTTTGTCCGGATGATCGGTTCCTTCTCGATCCTGTTGTGCAACTGCCAGAAGCGCACGGTGCGCTGGGCCGTCTCCATCGACAGTTTTCGGTAGTCGCGCTGCGCGATGTCCAGCGTCTGCTCGTTGATCGGATGCGCCGGGCGGTTGCGCAGGATCGACTCGACCGTTGGCCAGTTCAGCCGCGCCGAGCGGCAGGGAATCAGGATCAGGTCGGCGCGCGGCCCTTCCATCAGCTTCGCCGTCATCTCGACCGGCATGTCGTTGAGGACGGCAAGCGCGACCGTCACTTCGTCGAACTTGTTCGACTCCGCGAATTTGTACACCGCCGCGTCGTCGAGCTCGTTCAACCCCTTCATCAGCTTCACCAGTTCCTCGGCGACTCCGAAGCTCCGGCCCGGTGGCGGGGCCTCGCGGGCGATCTCGTTCAGAACCCGTTTGATCTCTTCCTGGACTGCGGGAGGCGCGATGGCCAGAAGCCTCGCGCGAACGGTCTCCTTGGCGCGGCGCAACAGGTCCGCAATGAACTTTGCCGGGAAATCGGAGCGCAAGCCGAGGATTTCCACCAGTTCGTCGTCCGCGCCGGCGCGGGCAACGATCGTGGAAAAGCCCTGGTCGGAAAACTTGGCGCCGGCATTGTTGGCGAGTTTGCGGATCACCTGGCCTTCGCCGCGGTCGACGATGACGTCGGTGACGGCGGCGGGCAGTTCGGCGCGGCCGGAAATGGCGAGCAGGTGATCCTGTCCCTTGCTGCTGGCGATCTCGACCAGCACATCGGTGCCGAGCCGGCTGGAATGGGCCAGCACGTTGCCGGCGACCTCGATCTCGTCGTCCCAGGCGAGATGCTGGATGACTTCGAACGGAGCGTAGTCGAGCGGCGCCAGCCGCTTGGAAAGTTCGGCCTTAGCCCGCGTCTCGACGCGCGCGATCAGGAGGCAGAGCACGTCGTCGAAGACCTTGACCTGGTCGTCGCTGAGGCGTTCTCCGTCATGGAGGAAGAGATCGGTGACCTGCCGCAGGGTCTCCACCCGCTTGGCGGATGAACCGCCTCTGACGGCATCTTCAAGTTCGGCAATGATCGAGTGCGCCGGCTGTTGCACCATTGTGGGCAGCCTGTCTGTTGTTGAAGGGTTCGCGCCCACAATGGCCGGCGGAGCCTTACACCTGCGTTAAAGGCGGGGACCCAGTAGAATCCAGATCGACTGTATCTCAATCGGGCAATGCATCGGCCGCGGTTGTTGCGGACAGACGCATGTTGAAGCACGCCGCGCATTGCATACACTGCGTTCCGAATTGCTTTACCAATCCGATCGGGACGTATGCCGCGATTTCGCGCGATAAATCGCCGATGTCGAACCGATCGGCCATCTGCCGCCGCTTCCGGTATTCCGGTCCGGCTGCTATCCTCACCAAACCGTTCCCGGGAAAATTCGAAAGCAATCTGCCGAACAGGACGCCGTCAAGGCGGGCTACAGCCGCGGAGGAAGCTTACGAAGCCATTGCTTAAGCATTCCTTCACGACGAACTTCATTAAACCTCTTACTAGGGCTTAGCTCATGAGATCTGTTGTCATCACCGGCGCGTCCACCGGCATCGGCTGGGCCAGTGCGAAGCTCTTGCTCGACCGCGGCTTCCGCGTGTTCGGCAGCGTGCGCAAGCAGGCTGATGCCGACCGCCTCAAAGCTGAGTTCGGGACGAACTTCACGCCGCTGATCTTCGATGTCACCGATGAAGCCGCGGTGCTGGCGGCGGCGCGCGAGGTCCGGGGCGCCCTCAGCGGCGAAACGCTCGCCGGCCTCGTCAACAATGCCGGCATTGCCGTCGCAGGTCCCGTGCTCGAACTCGCCGCTGACGAATTCCGCCGCCAGATGGAGGTCAATTTCATCGGCCCGATCATTGCCACCCAGGCATTCGGGCCGCTGCTCGGCTCCGATCCGGCCCTGAAGGGGCCGAAGGGGCGGATCGTGATGATCTCCTCGGTCTCCGGCAAGAGCGGCAGCCCGATGACGTCAGCCTATGCCGCCTCCAAGCATGCGATCGAGGGACTGTCGGAGAGCCTGCGCCGCGAACTGATGCTGTTTGGAATCGACGTCATCATCATTGCGCCGGGCGCGGTAAAAACGCCGATCTGGAGCAAGGCCGAGGAGATCGATATCTCCGCCTACAAGAACTCGCCGTATTTCCCGGCGCTGGAGAAAATCCGCGCCTTCATGCTGAGCCTTGGCGCGACCGGATTGCCGGCCGAGACAATTGCCGAAAAGGTGTTCGGGGCATTGACGCTGCCGAACCCCAAGGTGCGCTACATGATCGCGCCGGATCCGATGCGCCAGTTCATGGCGGCGGTGTTGCCCAAGCGCACCCTCGACAGGATCATCGCCAAACGCCTCGGGCTGACGCCGCAGGGATGAGCAAAGGCACCGGCCACCAGTGACGACAGGAAAGAGCAGAGCCGAGCTGACGCAGATCGCCGACGCGGCGCTTCGCAGCCAACCGGGATGCGAAACCGCGTCCGTCCCCGCCGTGCGCGCGCTTCCCAACATCCGCGAGGGGCGCAACTGGGAAATCCCCAACGTCGTTCTCGGCGACAGCCTGATCAGCGACGTCGACCGCGCCGTCATGTCGGTGCACCGCCGTCTCGGACGGAGGTTTTACCTGAAGGGCGACTAGCCCGCCCGCAGCGTCTGGTTCTGCGGCCTCGGCGCCATCGCGATCATCCGCAGCGCGAACACCGCCACCAATGGAATCAGGAACAGCGCGTAGAGCGGCATGTCGGGAATCCGCTTGCCGAACGACACCATGAACTGGAACAGCAAATAGTAGCCGCCCACGAGATGCAGCCGGCGCCAGGCGCGTGCGCCGATCGCAGTCGCCGTGCGGTCGAACGAGGTCGCGGCCATCGCGACGATGAAGGCATAGCCGATGCCGCCGAAGATGTAGGACGCGATCGAGGTCGCCGCTGCATAGCCTATCGGGTCCATCACGGCGAAGGCCAGGATGGCGACTGCGTGGATGGCGTGCGAGGCCGCAAAGCTGACGCCGAGATAGCGGCGGTTGCGGCGCAGCCATCGCGTCCACGCGTTCGGCCATAACAGCGCCAGCGCGGCGGCCGCGAAGGCGAGGCAGAACAGTAACAGCGAGGTGCGCGCGGTGAAGCGGATCACCATGCGCACGCCGTCGACCTCGAAGCCGCGCATGCCGGCGATCCAGATGCTCATGGCCAGCAGCGTCAGCGCGAGCAGGGCGAATAGCCGCCAGCCTTCGAACCATTTTTGATGTGTCGGCATGTTTTGCTCCCCCTGATTGCTCCGTCATTGCGAGCGAAGCGAAGCAATCCATTTCTTCGTTCTTGCCGCGGCGAGATGGATTGCTTCGCTTGCGCTCGCAATGACGTGGATGGTGATGTAATCACCAGTTACATGCACCCAGCGGATCAGGTCAACCATGTAATCAATGCTTACATTCACGACCTGGTGATGGTAGGAGAGGGCATGCGTCCGTCAGCCAAGCCTTCCGCCGCCAAATCCTCCACCACCAAGCCGCGCCGCCGCGTTGCGCGCGCGGCCGCGCCAAAACCCTATCACCATGGCGACCTCCGGCGCGTCCTGATCGATGCCGCGCTGCAACTGGTCGGCGAGGGCGGGGCGGAGGCGGTCAGCGTCCGGGAGGCCGCCCGCCGGGCCGGCGTGTCGCCGGGGGCGCCGTTCCGGCATTTTCCGAGCCGCGACGCCCTGATCCAGGCGGTGGCAGAGGAGGCGCAGCGGCAGTTCCGGGCCGAGATCGAGGCGGCGCTTGCCGCGGCACCGGCCGGCGATCCGCTCGGCCGCTTTCGCTGCCTCGGGCTCGCGTATCTGCGCTGGGCGATGCGTAACCCGACCCATTTCGAAATCATTTCCAGCCGCCGCTTGTTCGATCACGACCGGGCGGCCGCCATCTCCAGCGACAATGCCGAACTGATCGCGCTGACCGAGCAGACGCTGGCCGAAGCCTTTGCGGCGGGCCAGCTCCGCAGCGCCGACCTCAAGCAGGTTCAGATCGCCGGCCGGGCGTTGGTCTATGGTTTTGCCCGGATGAATATCGACGGCCATTTTCCGCGCTGGGGCGTGGCCGGCCCCGAGGCCGAGCGGACCGCCGAGGCGGTGCTGGATCTCTTCATCGAGGGGATCGCGAAGCGGAGCTGACTCACTCCGGCATTCCGAGATGGTGAACACTCCGAAGCGGTCCCCGTATTCGCCCCGACGTAGTTCGCCCGAGGGCAAATTCATTGCCTGTTCATGACGATTCCACTACGTTTTTGTGACACGGCTCAGGTTCCGGATGGGTCGTGCGTCTCCTGGTCGTCGCCAGCCAAGGCTTTGTATTGCGCCGGGTCATGTTGCGTTCCTCCCCATGGCGCCCGCGCCAAATCCTGGGCCCTCCGCCACCACCCTTGCTGCCGGCCTTGCCGCGATCGGCTTCTGGCGGCTTTCGGCCGTTGCTGCGCCGCACATATCGGCGCTGGCGTTCCTGCTGCACACCGAAACCGATTTCGGCGGCCGCATGGGTTTTGCCCTGGCCTGGGGCATTCTGAACTTCTTCTTTGTTGCGCTGCTGCGGCGCCCCGCGCTGTCCGGCGCGCTGTCGCTGACGCTGGTCGTGCTGCTGGTGTTGCTGTCGCGGCTCAAGCACGACGTCGTGCAGATGACCGCGAACTTCGTCGACCTGATGGTGATCGACCGCGACACGGCGGCGTATCTGTTCACGATCTTTCCGAACTTGCGCTGGAGCGTGGTCGGCGCATCCCTCGTCATCCTGCCGCTGATGTACGCGTTGTGGTGGCTCGATCCGTTTCGCATCCGCCGCCTGCCGGCCACTGCCGGCCTGCTGGCCTGTCTCGCAAGCCTGGCCGGTTATTCCATCGCCTGGCCCGATGAAGCCTGGCGCGGCTATTACGACGACGGTTATCTCTCCAAATTCGCCCGCTCGGGCGTGACCGCGGTTTCCGACTTCGTCAATTACGGTTTTATGGAATCGGAAGCCGTGACCGCCGAGCGGCTGAAGGTGCCGCTGGTCGATTCCTGCCATGTGGCCGGTCGCCGCCCGCACATCATCATGATCCATGACGAGTCGAGCTTCGACATCCGCCAGGCCGCCGGCGTCAAGGTGCCGCCAGGCTATGGCAGCCATTTCAAGTCCTTTGACGGCCGCGAGCGCAAGTTCATGGCCGAGAGCAGCGGCGGCGCAAGCTGGATGGCCGAGTACAACGTGCTCGCCGGCCTGTCGTCGCGGTCGTTCGGCCGCTTCTCCTATTTCGTCACCCGCATCGCCTCGGGCCGGGTCGAGCGCGGATTGCCGCTGGCGCTGCGCCGCTGCGGCTACAACACCATCTCGCTCTATCCGGCCTACGGCGCCTTCATGAGCGCGCGTGGCTTCCAGACCTCCACCGGCATCCAGCACTTTTACGACGCACGCGCGCTCGGCGCGAAGGGCATCGAGCCCGACAGCTTCTTCTACGACAAGGCCGTGAATCTGATCGCCGAGCAGCCGGCCAACACGCCGCTGTTCACCTTCGTCTATCTCGCCGCCAACCATTTCCCCTGGGAAACCAAATTCCGTCCCGACCTGCTGCCGTCCTGGCGCGCGCCCGGCAACGAGCGCGTCGTCGACGAATATCTGCGCCGCCAGACATTGAGCGCCGGGGATTATGCGGCGTTCGTCGCCAGCCTGAAAAAGAAGTTCCCGGCGCAGCCATTCCTGATCGTCCGCTACGGCGACCACCAGCCGGAGTTTTCCTCGAACCTGCTCGATCCCGGGCTGGATGAAGCCAGGGTCGCCCGCAAGTTCGATACCCACGACCCGCGTTACTTCACCACCTATTACGCGATCGACGCCGTCAACTTCGAGCCGGTGAAGAGTTCCGCGATCATGGACACGATCGACGCGCCCTATCTGCCGCTGGTGATCCAGGAGGCCGCGGGCATTCCGCTCGACCCTTCGTTCAAGGAGCAAAAGAACATCATGCTCCGCTGCAACGGTGTATTCTATGCCTGCAAAGATGGCGCCGAGGCGCGCAGGTTCAACCGGTTATTGATCGACGCAGGTTTCATCAAAGGGCTCTAGAGACGAGAAATGTCGACCGCCGCTGAACGGGGGATGAGCGAAAGCATCCGCGCGGAATCGCGCGGCGCTCGTTTCTTTGTCCCGGCTGGCCTGATTATCGCCGTCCATCTGGCGGGGCTCGTGGTCCTGCTCGCCAGCGAATACGGGCCGTTTGCGATCGCGCTGGCCGTGCTGGCGTGGGTTTTCGTGAACTGCTTCCTGCTGCTCGTGCTGCAGCGGCCCGGCGTCTGCGCAGCGATTGCAGTGACCCTCATCGTGATCCTGATCGAGCTGTCACGCTTCAAATTCGGCATCCTGCAGCTCACCCTGACGTTCCTCGACTTCCTGATCATCGACCGTGATACGTTTTCGTTTCTGCTCTCGGTGTTTCCGCGATTGCAGACGCAGTTGATCGTGGCCGGGATCGTTGCCGTGCCGCTGTTGTGGCTGGTCTGGCGTTTCGATCCGTTCCGGGTGCGGCGCCGCCTGGCGTTGATCGGTCTGGCCGCGAGCATTGCATCGATATCGGCGATGTCGGTCGCATGGCCCGAGCAGCCGTGGGAACCGTTCCAGGGCATCAACCACATTTCCAATCTTGCGCGCTCGGGCGTGGTGGCGGTGTCGCGGCTGGCTTCGACGGGATGGATCGACGCCGATCCGCCGGCAAACGCCCCGCTTCGCCTCGCACGGGAAGCGCGCGCCGCCGGCCTTTCGGCGCTGCCGCCCGAGGCTGCCTGCGATGCCGACGCAAAGCGGCCGCACATTATCATGCTGCTCGACGAGTCGAGCTTCGACGTCACGTCCGCGCCAGGCATCAAGGTGCCGGTGGGATATGCCGACTACTTCAAGTCCATCGACGGCAAGCAGCGCACCATGATGGCGGAGGCGACCGGCGGTCCGACCTGGTACACCGAGTTCAACGTGTTGACGGGCCTCTCGGCGCGGTCGTTCGGCGATCTCAAGTTCTACGTGACGAGGATAACCGCGGGTCGCGTGACCCGTGGACTGCCACAGGCGCTGCGGAACTGCGGGTACAAGACCTTCTCGCTCTATCCGACCTATGGCAACTTCCTTGGCGCGCGCACCTTCCAGAAGGGAGCCGGCGTCGGCCATTTCGTCGACATGGCGGATATGGGCGTGAACCAGGACATGCAGCCCGACAAGTTCTATTTCGATCAGGCGCTGAAGGTGTTTGCGCGCGAGCAGCCTCAGCAGGCGCCAGTCTTCATGTTCGTCTACCTCACGGCCAACCATTTTCCCTGGACCGACGTCTACCGGCCCGATCTGACGCCGCCGGGCTGGACGCCGCCGGGCAACACGGCGGAGGTCGATGAATACATTCGCCGTCAGACCATGACGGCCAACGACTATCGCGAATTCACCGCGCGGCTGAAGCGCGACTATCCGGACCAGTCATTCCTGGTGCTGCGTTTCGGCGATCACCAGCCGGCGATCTCGCAAAAGATGCTGGAGCCCGGGATCGATCAGGCGACGCTGGCGAAACGGGTAATGGCCGCCGATCCGCGCTACTTCGCTACCTACTATGCCATCGACGGCATCAACTACCAGCCGCGCAACCTGTCATCGGCACTCGAAACGCTCGACGCGGCGTACATCCCCCTCGTGCTGCAGGAAGCCGCCGGCATCCCGCTCGATCCGACCTTTGCAGAGCAGAAGAGCATCATGCTCCGCTGCAAGGGAGCCTTCTATGACTGCAAGAAAGGCGCGGAGGCGCGCCGGTTCAACCGGCTTCTGATCGACGCCGGCATGATCAAGGGGCTTTGAGGCTCCGTCATTCTCGTAGGGTGGGCAAAGCGCAGCGTGCCCACCATCCTACCGGCCGCGACACTACAAGAAGAACATTTCGCGAGTCTCGCGATCGTCTGGCGAAATTGGTGGGCACGCTTCGCTTTGCCCACCCTACGAGACCTCGGAATGACGGCAGCCTCTCCTCACTTCTTCCCCACCTTCTCCCACAGCCACTGCGCTACCGCATCCGGCGAGCTCGCGGCGTCGTTGCCGGAGGCGCGCAGGTTTGCTTCGCGCATGGTGGCGATCTCGATCCTGCCGAGCAGCGGGGCCAGCGCCTTGCGCAAGGCCTCGTCATTGGCGCGCTTCGGTGCGAGCAGCATGATCGCATCATAGGGCGGGATTGCGTGCCTGGGATCGCCGAGCGTCACCAGATCGTATTTCGCGATCAGGCCGTCGCTGGTGTAGCCGGCGATGACGTCGACTTCGCCGGAGGCGACCGCCGCATACATGAAGTCTGGCTGCATCTGCCGCTGGCCGCGGAACGACAGGCCGTAGGCTCGCCGCAGTGCAGCCCATTCGGGCCGCGAGAAGAATTCGTAGTCGCCGGCGATCGACATGTTCGCCGCGCGCGAGGCGAGGTCGGCGATGGTGCGGATGCCCAATTGCTCCGCGCGTTTGCGCGGCATCACCAGCGCATAGGCATTCTCAAATCCAAGTTCGCCCAAGAGCGTGATGTTCTGCCGCGCCAGCATCGTCTTCAGTTCGGCCACGAGCTCCTGACGCGGCTTGATGTCGGTGCGGTGAAACTGGTTGGCCCACAGCGTGCCGGAATAGTCGATGTAGAAGTCGATATCATCAGCCGCCAGCGCTTCGAAGATCACGTTGGAGCCGAGACCCTCGCGCTTCGTCGCCAAGAGGCCGGCCGCCTTCAGCCGCTGCGCCATCAAGGCAGACAGGACATACTGCTCGGCAAAAGTCTTGGCACCGATGATGTAGTTCGTCTGCGGCCGCACCAGGTTAGGCGCCAGCGTGGCAACGACGAGCGCCGCAATGCCGACGCTGCCCAGTGTCGCGCGAAAACGGCTGCGGTTGCGCAGGCCGTTTTCGATCAGCGCCAGCAGTTGATCGACCGCGAGCGCCAGCACCGCGGCGGCAACGCAGCCGAACAGCACGAACACCCAGTTCTGGGTCTGCAGCCCTGCAAAGATGTAATTGCCGAGGCTGGTCTGGCCGATCGGCGTCGACAGTGTCGCGGTGCCGATCACCCAGACGGCCGAAGTTCGGATGCCTGCCATCATCACCGGCAGCGCCAACGGCAATTCCACCGTGAACAGCGACTGCCGCGGCGTCATGCCGACGCCCTGCGCCGCTTCCAGGATTGCGGCGTCGACACCCTGCAGCCCGGTGATGGTGTTGCGCAGCACCGGCAGCATCGAATAAAGCGCCAGCGCCAGCACCGCGGGCAAGAATCCGAACGCGGAAAAACCGACGCCGAACCATGACAGCGACAACGCCGCGAGCGCCAGGAGCAGCGGATAGAATAGCGCCAGCAATGCCAGCCCCGGCACGGTCTGCACGATGCTGGCAAGCCCGAGCAGCCCGCCGCGCAGCACCGGCCGATGGCGTGCGATGATCGCGAGCGGCAGGCTGACGAGTAACCCCAGCACCAGCGCGGCGACGCTGACGCGGACGTGGTTGCCGAGATAATCGGGCAAATGGCCCAGCGCCTCGCCCCAGCGCGGATCGGCGAAGGTGCTCATGCCGTACCCTCGCGAGGCAGCAGGGCGCCGAGCCGCTCGGCCTGCCGCCGTGGGGTGCGCAGGAGTTCGCCGACGTAAGCGTCGTCGGATTTGGAAAGCTCTGATGGCGTGCCCTGCGCCAACAGCCGCCCGTCGCACATGATCGCGATGCGGTCGGCGAGCAGGATCGCTTCCGTCACGTCATGGGTGATCATGACGGTGGTCAGGCCGAGTTTCTTGTGGAGTTCGCGAAAATCGTCGCCGAGCGCGTCGCGGGTCAAGGGGTCGAGCGCGCCGAACGGCTCGTCCATCAGCATGATGCGCGGGCGTGCGGCGAGCGCCCGTGCCACGCCGACGCGCTGGCGTTGGCCGCCGGAGAGTTCATGCGGCAACCGGTCGCGATATGGCGTGCGGTCGAGCCTGACAAGGTCGAGCAGTTCATCCACCCGCACGGAAATCTCGGCGGGCCGCGTGCCAAGCAGCTTTGGCGTGATGCCGATATTGCCGGCGACAGTCAGATGCGGAAACAGCCCGCCGCTCTGAAAGACATAGCCGATCCGCCGCCGCAACAGGATCGGATCGACGTTGCGGACGTCCTCGCCTTCGACCGTGATGGTGCCAGAGTCAGCCTCGATCAGGCGATTGGCGAGCCGCAATAGCGTGGTCTTGCCCGAGCCGGAGCCGCCGACAACGGCGAGAAATTCGCCCTCGCAGACCTCAAGCGAGACGTCATCGACGGCCACCACGCGACCGGCGTCGAACGTCTTGCCGACATGGCTGTAGGTGATCAGGGGAGGGCTCATGCAGTCTCGAATCCTTCACCCTCCCCTGGAGGGGGAGGGTCGTCGCGCGTGCAACGCGCGGCGGGGTGGGGTGACGGTCTCTCCACATCCAACAGTGCCCGAGTGGAGAGATCACCCCACCCCGTCTCGCATGTCGCTGCGCTCCATGCGAGCCGACCCTCCCCCTCCAGGGGAGGGTGGTGAACATCAACTACCACGTCGCAGGCCTTCGTTGAACTTATCCTTCGTACCCGCTAAGGCATCACTCCAAACCTTGGGGAGAAAACATGGCGAATACCGCACAGCCAACGGCGGTCGCGCTTGGCGATGCGACAGTGGCGTTCCGCGTCGCAGGCGACCGCGTCTATACGGCCGTGGAGAAGGCCAATCTGTCCGTCGCGGATGGCGAATTCGTTGCCATCGTGGGGCCGACGGGTTGCGGAAAATCGACGTTGCTCAATGTCGCGGCGGGGCTCCTGAAGCCGGCGGCGGGATCGGTAAAAATCTTCGACCAGCCGCTGATCGGGTTGAACCGCGATGCCGGCTATCTCTTCCAGGCCGATGCGCTGTTTCCCTGGAAGACCGCACTCGACAACGTCGCCATCGGGCTCGAGATCAAGGGCGCGCCGCGCGAACAGGCGCTGCAGCGCGCGCAGGATTGGCTCACGTCGGTCGGATTAGGCGCCTTCGCCAACCGCTATCCGCACATGCTGTCCGGCGGACAGCGCAAGCGCGTCGGTCTGGCGCAGGTCCTGATACGTGATCCAAAAATACTGCTGATGGATGAGCCGTTCGGCCCGCTCGACGCCCAGACAAGGCAGATCATGGGCAATCTCTTGCTCGAATTATGGAACGCCGACCGCAAGGCGGTGCTGTTCGTGACCCACGATCTCGAGGAGGCGATCGCGCTTGCCGATCGCGTCGTGATCATGTCGGCAGGGCCAAGCGCGCGGATCATCGGCGACTGGCGGGTAAAACTGCCGCGACCGCGCGATATTTCGGAAGTCCGCATGGAAAAGGACTTTCACGAATTGCACCGGGAGATCTGGAGTGTGCTGAAGGATGAAGTGATGAAGGGCTATGTACAATCCACCCAGGCGGCAGGAGCAGGCTGATGTCCCGTTCGACGCTGCTCCTGTTGCAATTGCTGGTCGCCGTCGTAGCCCTGGCGGTGTGGCAGTTCCTCACCACCGTGCCGGTGTTCGGAAAAGTCCTGCTGCCGCCGTTCTTCTTTTCCAACCCGATCGATGTCGGCAGCCAGATCGTCAAATGGTTCTCGTCAGGCGTGATCTGGAAGCATCTGATCATCACGCTGTGGGAATCTATCCTCGCCTTCGTGATCGGCTCGGTCGCCGGCGTCCTGGTCGGCTTCTGGTTCGCGCGACAGCCGCGCGTCGCCGCGGTGTTCGATCCCTATGTGAAGATGATCAACGCGCTGCCGCGCGTGGTGCTGGCGCCGATCTTCACGCTGTGGCTCGGGCTCGGCATCTGGTCCAAGGTCGCGCTCGGCGTGACGCTAGTGTTCTTCATCGTGTTCTTCAACGTCTATCAGGGCGTCAAGGAAGTCTCGAACACCGTGCTCGACAATGGCCGCATGCTCGGCATGAACGAGCGGCAGTTGATGCGGCACGTCTACTGGCCCTCGGCGCTGTCCTGGATGTTCTCCTCGCTGCACACGTCGGTGGGTTTTGCGGTGGTCGGCGCCGTCGTTGGCGAATATCTGGGTTCGGCCGCCGGCCTCGGCTACCTGATCCAGCAGGCCGAAGGCGTGTTCGACGTCGCTGGTGTCTTCGCCGGCATGTTCGTGCTGTCCGCCTTTGTCATCCTGATCGACATGGGCGTGACGCTGGTCGAACGGCGGCTCTTGGTGTGGCGGCCGACGGCGGCGGAGGGGCGGGGGTAGCGCTCTTGCCGTCAAAAGATGCCTTGAGCACGCGACGGTCATTTATGCGTCGAACGCCGCGCGGCTTGTTCGGCAGCATCGTTTGATGGCGGTCCATTGATAATCACTGAGTTCGTAGCGCCTGATTCGAGGCCCCAGTTGCGAGTTTGAATCACATCCCCGGCAGCGCCATCAAGCCGCAATGGCTCCCGTGAATCAGCTAATGCTCCGAGTTTACTTCCGCTTTCGGCGGCATGGGGGACATGGCCCGACTTGCTGTTGGTTTGACCGGTCGCGAAAGACCCAAAGCGGCCCTCAGCCAGCCCCTCCCGTTTGCATTTTTGGCCGTCCGAAAGGCCCTGAGAGAAGCCGCCTGGCGGCCCTTTTGGTTTCTAGGATGTACTCACAAAGGCGCAGATGTCGGCTTAGTGGGGGATAAGCAGAAAGTTTCTGCTCAATCGGTGCATTACCGGTTGCGACCCTTACACGGCCAATCTCGACCATTGCACACGGCCAAGACCCAAAGCGTTCGCCAGCCACAACGGAACCGTTTCCTCTTGAGGCCCATAGCGTATTACCGGCCGGCACTACGGGCCCGCCGCATGGATCGACCCGGTCGTCCTCCGGGCGATAACGATATCGTGGAACAATATAGTAATCCCAGTAAGCCAGCGAGACGGCCGAACACCGATTGCCACAGCGCGTTGCCGTCTGACTGCGCGGCCGTACGCCAGCCTCCTCCCGATACCTTTGGCCCGAGGCGTACGATTAAGCCGTAGTCACGTCGGCTGTTAGGGGATAGCCTCGAGAGGGAGCGCTGCCCCGGCGTTAATCCCTACGATCCGCGCCGGTCGCCATTGTTCATGAGTTCACCTGGAGTGGCAGCCATGGCGCAGAACTTAGTAGCCGGATTGGTCGTGGTAGCTTTGATTATCATGGGCGTGCTTGCCTACGCCCAGAAACATGAGGGGTGCTTGCACGGGCGCTCGCTCCAAACGTTCAAGCCCTGCGGATCAGTTAGCGTTGACATGTAGCGCTGGCGACGCTGCGGCTAATCTCGCGCGATTTTGTGGCCATGATCCGGGGCAAGATCCTGGTTCGACTATTTCCGTCTGTACGGGCCGAGCCGAGCCGTTTTTCAACCGAACGTGGGTTCTTTGGCAGACTGAGCGACTGATCAGGCGACGCGTTGGGCTCGCTTCCGTGGTGGTCTGTCGAAGTCTGCTCTTGGGCACCTTTGAGACATGGCGGCCAACCCTGACGATGTCAGTTTCTAGGGGAAGGCCGGAAGTAGTCGGCCGACGACCAAAATGACGCAATTGACCCACTTCGGACTTGCCGACTGCGCCCGTCACATGGCGCTTGCCTACAATGATAGTTCGAAAAGGTGAGGCCCGCAGACCGGCTAGAGGTCACTAAACTCCACGGCCGACGCTACGCTGGGAGTCGCCTTCGTCTAGTCATCTTCTCGGCGAAGGCATAAATGTCGGTTGCGCCGCTGCGGATAACTTCAAAAAACTCCAGATTATTATGTTTGCACGTCTGGCAGATACTCAACAAAACTCAACGGCAAGCCGTGTTCGTATCGCGCCGCACCCCAGCACTCGGTTGGCAAACCTTCCCTAATGGTAGTAGTCGAATGACGGAGTTACGAGGAATTGAAAGCGTCGATCCGCGCGAACTAGAGAGCCAACGTGCGCTTACCGCGGCTTTGTGGTCAACGCTGAAAGAACAAGGCGTGAGAGACGGCACACCGGGGCGCATCGAATGCTATTTCTTCGCTAAAAGCGACGCGCACGTGACCGCTCTTGTAGCAGCCTTCCCGCGCTGGGAACGCGAGATCGCGAACAGTGACAATCCTCTCGGACGGCTCTCGGTACACATCATGTCTCCTCCTGTCCACCTGAGCAAAGAGGCTTTTCTTGAACTGGTCGACGTCGCGATGATCGCAGCGCATGAGAGCTCGTGCATCTTCGACGGTTTCCAGGTGGATACGAGCGCGCTGCAGAAGAGACGGTGGTGGAAGTTCTGGTGACGACCAGAGTCACCGCCCTTGGCCATATCGGCAAGGACAATCCTGGTTTCGGAGGGCGTTCGCAGTTGTATATCGCAGGAATCCGCAAGGCAGGGTTGCCATAGTGACACGGCACCTCGCTGCAAGTATCGATGTCCGTTAGCACCTTTGAGACATGCCCGCCTATCCTGAGAATGTCCGTTCACCGGGATGGACCGGAAGTCGCGGTGGTCCAATCAAACCGACAGGATGACCCCAAACCGGACATTGGCCCATCCTTCACGAGCCATGTTCAAAACTATGTCCGCAGCTTGCTGGATGCTAGAACAGGCCGGTACAACGCTCTCCCTACGTGTGTGCTCTTTGGTCGCGTTACAGGGACAGCGGAAGGTCCTATGGTGGCTACGACATGATCCACGTCCTCGACATCGATCCGCGCATTGCGCGGCGTTGCTTGCACGCCGGACGGCTCCAAGCAGGAGCTTAGCCGGACGGTAGTTGGTGCCGTCCGGATTACTCCCTTCCTTCATCAAACAGGTTTGGTGTGTGGCTCTCCCACGAGGGAAGCCCGACAAGGAGGCATGTCGTGAACAATCCCTTTTTCCCGAACGTCACTCTTCCGGCGTCTGACCATCGCCGCTTGGAGAGGCTCGCGCAGGTCGGCGCAGATCAAGGCGACGTGGATGCACGTTTTCTGTTGAGTGAGATCAACCGTGCGGAAGTCGTCCCTGATCGCGCAGCCAGATTGGACAGCATCGTCACCATGGGTTCGTGGGTGACGTTCTGGATCACCTGGGGCTTTCCTCGCGAGACGAGGCAACTGGTGTATCCCGAAGACTACACGTCCGAGCGAACCCAAATCCCCGTGATGTCACCGTTGGGCGCAGCGTTGGTCGGGCTGAAGGTCGGAAGCGAAATCCCCTTCTTCACCGCTGGGTGCACCAACGTCGTCAAGATCGAACGCGTCAGTCGAGGTGATCCGAATGATGTTGTCAGGGTTCTGTTTAGCAATCCGGTGGTCAAGGGCAAAAATCTCCTTGATGACAATGATCCGGGACCATCAGCCGCTTAGGAAAGGAGAGAAGGTAATGAGCAAGACTAATCGCAAGCGCAAGCCGGAAATCGTGTTGCCGTCCATAACCGTGATCGAGGATGAGGCGAGGCGTCTAAACGCCCTGGCCAGTTCGAGCGCGGTGCTCTTCCCGCGCGTGGCCCATTTCCTTGCACAGGAGATGGAGCGTGCAAGCGTGGTGGCGGACAATTCCGATCTGCGCGGCGTAGTCCGCATGGGCTCGCAGGTCCGGTACTGCGATGACAAGACCGGTGAAGTCCGCGACGTGGTGTTGGTGTATCCTCACGAAGCGGACATAACGCTAAAGCGCGTCTCGGTTCTGACGCCAGTCGGAGCTGCGTTGATCGGCCTGTCGGTTGGTCAGGCCATCGAGTTTCAAACGCCGGGCCACAACAAGCGGTCCTTGACGGTCCTAGGCGTGTCCAACTGAAGGAGGCGTCGCTATGCGCGACGTTTCAACTAAACAGGCCACCTTAACAGTTATCGGTATCACCGTCGTTTTGGCTGTCGTGTTCTACCTTGCGACCTTCCTCAAGACTTGAAGGTCTAACGTGGCCCCTCTCGGTCTAGGATCGAGCTGGGGCCACTCCCACTGCGGGGACTGCTCAACCGCGTGGATCGCACGACTTCATGGTCGCAGTCCGCGATGTCTACTGACCACTCGCCGACGAGGTTGATCAAACGGTGATTGTTGCTGCACTGCATTGAGTCCGGTTGTGGCACATCGCATCATTCCGCTGGGATGCAGAATTTGGTCGCTATCCGGGCATAGTGGACGTCGGGTAAGCCACATCAATCAATCTCGACTTATGAGTACCCCGCCCTAGGTTGCTTCGTCGCTGTCACTCCTCGCAATTGAGGGAGGAGGGGGCGTCCGCCCGGAACGGCGGCGCCTTCTCAACGCGGTTGCGCTGCTCTATCTTGCCGCCAACGAATGGAGGAACCCATGAAGAAACTATTCGGCCGGCTGGCCGCTACGCTGCTGGCATTGACGCTGACCTCGGGATTTGCCGCAGCGCAAAGCAAGGTCACCATCGCGATCGGCGGCGGCGCCTGCCTGTGCTATCTGCCGACCGTACTCGCCAAGCAGCTCGGCGAATATGAAAAGGCGGGGCTGGCCGTCGAGCTGGTCGACCTCAAGGGCGGCTCGGACGCGCTGAAAGCGGTGCTCGGCGGCAGCGCCGACGTGGTGTCGGGCTATTTCGACCATTGCGTCAATCTGGCCGCCAAGAAGCAGGAATTGCAGTCCTTCGTGATCTATGATCGCTATCCCGGCCTGGTGCTTGTCGTGTCGCCCAAGCACACCAATGATATCAAATCGATCAAGGACCTGGACGGCAAGAAGGTCGGCGTCAGCGCGCCGGGCTCTTCGACCGATTTCTTCCTAAAATATCTGTTGAAGAAGAACGGCCTCGATCCGACCAGTGCCGCGGTGATCGGCGTCGGCCTAGGTGCCACCGCGGTGGCGGCGATGCAGCAGGGCCAGATCGACGCCGCCGTGATGCTCGATCCCTCCGTCACCGTTTTGCAGGGCAGCCATCCGGATTTGAAGATACTGGCCGACACCCGCACGCAAAAGGACACGCTGGCCGTGTTCGGCGGTGAGTATCCGGGCGGTGCGCTCTACACCACGACGGCCTGGATCAAGTCACACGAGAAGGAAGTGCAAGCGCTGACCAACGCGATCGTCAACACGCTCAACTGGATCCATTCGCATTCGCCGGAAGAGATCATGGCGAAGATGCCGGAGGGAATGGTCGGCAAGGACAAGGCGCTCTATCTCGCCGCGCTGAAGAACACGATCCCGATGTACTCGCAAACCGGTTTGATGGACCCGAAGGGCGCCGACGCGGTGCTCGCCGTCTTCAGCGAAGGCTCGCCCGAGGTGGCAAAAGCCAATATCGACGTGACCAAGACGTACACCAACAAATATGTCGAGCAGGCCAAGAAGACCACGGGCGCCAGTCCGAAGTGAAGAAGGGATAGGATCGGCGTGAAATCGAGCGATGTGAAGCGATGAATGGCGTAACACCTCCGGTCATTCGTCGCGTCACCACGCTTGACCTTCCCGTACAGTCATTCGCCTGGCCGTTCGCGGAAGCGCGGCGCGCGGACATCGATGCGCATTTTTCCGAGAAGCAGCGTGAAAAGCCCGCACTATGGAACGGGCGCGTCCTGCTCGGGCGCAACCCGGTGTTTTCAGGCGACCGTTTGAGCGCCAGCTATTTCGAAACCGACTTCGCCAGTTTTTTGGCGTGGCGCGACTGGGGCTTTCCCGACCCGAGCGTGTTCAACGGTTTCGGCATGGGCGCGCTACTCTGCGCCGATGGCGCCTTTGTGCTCGGCGAAATGGGCCAGCACACGGCGAATGCCGGACGCATCTATTTTCCGTCAGGCACGCCCGACCTCGACGATATCAGGGACGGCGCGGTCGATATATCCGGCAGCGTCACGCGCGAGCTCGAGGAAGAGACCGGCCTTGTCCCCGGCGAATACGACAGCGAGCCGCATTGGCATTGCTTCTACACAGGCACTGCGCTCGCGATGATCCGCGTCCTGCACGTCTACATGCCGGGCGACGATCTACGCGAGCGGATCGAGCGCAACCTCGCCTCGCAGCGTAAACCGGAACTGTCGGCCATTCACCTCGTGCGCAGCGCGCGCGATCTGAATTCGGCAATGCCGCGTTTTGTCACGGCGTTCATCGAGGCGCAGCTCGCTTCCCGGCTGTGACGCGCAATGCGCTTGACATCTGGTCGCGCTACCAATGTGATAGGCGCCAACCAAGAACAAGAAAATGCAGTGCACAAAAAATAATCCAGGGAGGATTCCATGCCGGGGCGCAAAACTGCACGCCTTCTCGTCGGGCTGTCTGCCGCAATCGCGGTGCTGGGGATGGCGGTTTCCGCCGAGGCTCAGGAAAAGAAAATCAAGATCGGCGTCATCTACGACCTGACCGGCCCGCTCGCCGGCGGCGGTTCGGAGCTGCAATATATCGGCGCCAAGATCATGCTCGACCAGTACGCCAAGACCGGCGTCGAGGGTTACAAGGTCGAAGCGGTTTATGCGGACGCCCAGAGCAAGCCTGATGTGGCGATCAACGAGGCGGTGCGGCTGATCGAGCAGGAAAAGGTCAACATGCTGCTCGGCTTCTTCTCCTCGGCGCAATGCGTGCCGGTGGCCGCGCGCGTCGAGCAGCTCAAGAACTTCATGTGGATCACCACTTGCATCTCATCCGCGGTGCTGGCCGACAAGAACTTCAAATACGTGTTCCGGCCGCAAGCCTCCGGCGACCAGTTCGGCATGATGACGATGGATTTCATCGCGCAGAATTCGAAAGCCAAGCTCGGCAAGGAGCCGAAGGATCTGCGCGTTGCCATCATCCACGAGGACGGTGCCTACGGCGTCGACGTCTCGAAGGGCAATGAGGCCGGCGCCAAGAAGGCCGGCTTCAACATCGTGCTGAAGGAAGGCTATTCCGCCACCGCGCCCGATCTATCAGCGCTCGTCACCAAGCTGAAACGCGCCCGACCCGACGTGGTCTTCCACACCGGCTATAACCCCGACATCACCTTGTTCGGCCGCCAGGCGCGCGAGCAGGGCCTGAAATTCGCGGCTCTCGTCGGCCACGGCGCGGGCTATGGCGTCTACGAAAAGCTGAAGGAAGGTCTGGGCTCCGACGTCAACTACGTCTTCAACACCGATCCGATCTCGATCTGGCTCGCCAACCAGAAATCGATGGATCCGAAGCTGCCGCCCGTCATCAAGATGGTCGGCGAGGAGTTCGACAAGGCCAAGCCGGGCGTCGCGATCCGTTCTGCGCATGTCGGCATGGCGGCATCCAACACCTATCTATTTCTGACCGAGGTGCTGCCGCGCGCCATCAAGAAATATGGCGGCGTCGATCCCGATGCGTTGCGCAAGGCAGCCCTCGAGACCGATATTCCCGAAGGCGGCACCATGCTGGGCTTCGGCGTCAAGTTCCACGGCGAGGGCACCCAGATGGCCGGCCAGAACGAACGCTCGTTCCCGGTTGTCATCCAGTATGTTGACGATAAGTCGTATGTGGTGTGGCCGAAGAGCCAGGCGCAGCGCGAGGCCGTGCTGCCGCTGCCGAAGGGAACCACGTTCAGCAACCAGTAAGAGCCGGGCAAACGGCTAAGCGGAGGTTCTGGAGTGCTGACGGTAGACGGATTGGTGAAACGCTTCGGCGGCTTCACCGCTGTTAACAACGTGTCGTTCCGGGTCGAGCAGGGCGAGATTCTCGGCCTGATCGGCCCGAACGGCTCCGGCAAGAGCACGATCTTCAACATGCTGTCGGGCACGCTGATCCCGACGGCAGGATCGATTTTGTTCAACGGAACGGAGATCGCGGGCAGGGCGCCGCACCGCATCATCAACGGCGGCATCGGCCGCACCTTCCAGATCCCGCGGCCGTTTCACCGGCTCACGATATTCGAGAATGTGGCGCTTGCAGGCTATTACGGCCAGGGCAGCCACAGCCGCGCCCGCGCGGATGAGGCCGCCGAACGCGCGCTGGCCATGGTCGGCCTGCCGACCAACCGCCACGCCGGCGTCGATGGCTTAGGTGCCGCCGGCCTGAAAAAACTCGAACTCGCCAAGGCGCTCGCCACCGGGCCGAAACTTCTGCTCGCCGATGAAAGCCTCGGCGGGCTCGACGAGCACGAGATGGATCAGGCCGCCGACATGCTGCGCAAGATCCGCGACGAGCTCGGCATCACCATCATCTGGGTCGAGCACATCATGGGCGTGTTGATGCGGGTGGTCGATCGCGTGATGGTGCTCGATCACGGCGAGAAGATTTCGGAAGGTCTGCCGAGCGCGGTGGCGAGCGACCGGCGGGTGATCGAGGTCTATCTCGGCACGGATGCGGATTCGAGCCAGGCCGCGGCGGCGGAAGCGCGCCGGCGGGCAGGGGTGTAAGTATGCTCGAACTCAGATCGCTCGATGCGGGTTACGGCAGCTTCCAGGCATTGTTCGGCATCAATCTCGAGGTCAGGGCGGGCGAGGCGGTCGGCGTGATCGGCCCGAACGGCGCTGGCAAGACCACGCTGATGCGCGTGATCTCGGGCCTGATCCGCCCCACCGAAGGTTCGATCACGATGGAAGGCCGCGACGTCGTGGCGACGCCGGCGCATCGCATCGTCGACCTCGGCATTGCGCACGTGCCGGAGAACCGCCGGCTGTTTCCGCGGCTCACCGTCGACGACAATCTGAAGATGGGCGCCTACATGCCGGGGGCGCGCGCCAAATACGCCGAGCGGCTCGAATTCGTGTTCGACCTGTTCCCGCGCATGAAGGAACGACGCAGCCAGATGGCCGGCACCATGTCGGGCGGCGAGCAGCAGATGTGCGCCATCGGCCGCGCGCTGATGTCGGATCCGAAATTGCTCCTGCTCGACGAGCCCTCGGCGGGGCTTGCGCCTGTCGTGGTGCAGCAGGTGTTCGAGCTGGTGAAGCGAATTCGCTCTGGCGGGCTGACGGTTCTGATCGTCGAGCAGAACGTGCAGCAGGTGCTGAAGGTGGTCGATCGCGCGTACCTGCTGGAGGCGGGCACCATCCGCGCGTCCGGCACGTCGGAAGAGATGATGAAGACCGACACGATCAAGCAGGCATATTTGGGCGTTTAGGGCGAAGCGAGCATGCAGGCATTTCTCGACACCTTCGACATCTACCTGCTGGAAGCCGTGGTCAACGGCATCCTGCTCGGCGGCGTGCTGGCGCTCTTGGCGCTCGGGCTCAATCTGATCTTCGGCGTCATCGACGTCACATGGATCTGCTACGCCGAGCTGGTCATGATCGGCATGTACGGCATGTACTACATGGTCCAGGTGTTCGGCCTGCCGTATTGGGTCGCAGCGCCAATCGCGATCCTGCTGGTCGCAGCGCTCGGAGCGGCGCTGCACTACATCGTCATCGCGCCGTTACTGACCGCACCGCCGATCAACCAGTTGCTCGCGACCGGCGGCGTGCTGTTCATCCTGCAGAGCTTTGCAACCGTCGCTTTCGGCATCGATTTCCGCAACCTCGGTATCCGCCTGCCGGTGCTGGCGATCGGCGACATGCATTTCAGCTATTCGCGACTGCTCGCCTTCGTCGCCGCCTTGCTCGGCATGCTGGCGATCTACTTCTTCATGAAGCGCACCTTTACCGGCACGGCGATCCGCGCCGTTGCGCAGGACCGCCAGATCATGTCGCTGATGGGGGTCGATACCAAGCGGATCTATCTCATCACCTCGGCGCTGGGCGGCGCGCTCGCCGGCCTCGCCGCCTGCCTGCTGGTGCTGCAGTATGACGTGCATCCGTTCGTCGGGCTGTCGTTTGGGCCGATCACCTTCTTGATCTGCGTGCTCGGCGGGCTCGGCAATTTCGTCGGCGGTTTCATCGCGGCGTTCGTGTTCGCCCAGATCATTTCGCTGGGCGGCCTGTACTCCGACCTCGAATGGGGTTACGTGCTGGCCTTTGCCTTCTTCATCGTCATGATGTTCATCCGGCCCGCGGGCCTTTTGGCGAGGCGCTCGTGAATTCCCGCTACACCGCCTGGGCCGTTGGACTAGCCGCGCTGATCGCGCTGCCCTTCGTCTATCGTGAGCCTTATCACCTGCACATCCTGGTGCTGATCCTGATCTGGTCGTTCGCCTACACGTCGTGGTCGATCATGGGCCGCTTCGGGCTGGTGTCGCTTGGCCATGGCGGATTCATGGGCGTCGGCGCCTATGTCACGGCGCTGTTGTGGAACCACCTCGATATCACGCCCTGGATCGGCATTCCGCTCAGCATGGTGGCGGCGGGCTTGCTGGCGCTGGTGGTCGCCTATCCCTGCTTCCGCTTCCGCATCACCGGGCATTATTTCGTGCTGGTGACGCTGGCGCTGTCTGGCATCGTGCTGCAGGTCATCACCGCGACGCGTGATTACACCGGCGGTTCGCTCGGCTACACGCCGAACCGCGCGCCCAGCGGCCGGGGGCTGCTGGCGCTGCAGTTCGACGACAAGACGACGTGGTATCTGATCGCGCTCGGCGTCTGGGTGGTGGGCCTTCTGATCTGGCGCTGGGTCGACCGCAGCATGAGCCGCTACGCCATGGAGGCGATCTCGGAGGACGAGGACGCGGCGGCTGCGGCCGGCGTCAACGTGACAGCCGAAAAGCTCAAGATCACGCTGATCTCCGCCTTGATGACCGCGCTCGCCGGCGCGCTGTATTGCCAGTACCAGATGTTCATCTCGCCGGACACGGTCAGCGGCATTGCGGTGTCGCTGCAGATGGTGTTCGCCGTCATCGTCGGCGGGCTCTATGTCTCGCTCGGACCGACGATCGGCGCCATCATCACCATCCTGCTCGCGGAAGGGCTGCGGATCGGCTTCGGTACCAAGGCGGTCGGCTGGGACAACCTGGTCTACGGCGTTTTGCTGGTGGTCTTCATCATCTTCCTGCCCAAGGGCATTCTTGGTAGCGTCCTTGACAAACTGAAGGCGCAACCGAAGAAGCCCAAGACCACATGAGCAAGAAGCCGCAGCCATCGCTGGCAGATGAACTGAAAACCTATGTCGCCCCGTTCCGCTACGACGGTGTGGGCGAATTTCATCTCAAGTCGCACAAGACCAACGAGAAGGGCGGTCTCGACAAGGAGGGGGCGACCAGGATCATCGAGGCCAATCGCAAGCGCCTGAACGATTTCCAGGAAAAACTCTACGCCCAGGACCGCTGGTCGCTGCTGCTGATCTTCCAGGGCATGGATGCCGCCGGCAAGGACAGCGCGATCAAGAGCGTGTTCGAGGGCGTCAACCCGCAGGGCTGCGAGGTCAATTCGTTCAAGCAGCCGTCGACCAAAGAGCTCGACCACGATTTCCTGTGGCGCAGCATGATCGCGCTGCCGGAGCGCGGCCGGATCGGCATCTTTAACCGCTCTTATTATGAAGAATGCCTGGTGGTGCGGGTGCACCAGGAAATTCTCGACAGGCAGAAGTTGCCGCCGCAACTCGTAACCAAAAACATCTGGAAGGAGCGCTTCGAAGACATCTCCGCGATGGAGCGCTACCTGGCGCGCAACGGCACTGTGATCCTGAAATTCTTTCTCAACGTCTCCAAGGAGGAGCAGCGCGAACGCTTCCTTGAACGGCTGGAAGAGCCCGCCAAGAACTGGAAGTTCTCGATGGCCGATATCGGCGAGCGTGCGCTGTGGGCGAAATACCAGGCTGCCTACCAGGATATGATCCGCCACACCGCCTCGCAGGCGGCGCCATGGATCGTCGTCCCTGCCGACCACAAATGGTTCGCCCGCGTCGTGATCGGCTCGACGATCGCTAGCGCGCTCGACGGACTCGATCTGCATTTTCCAAAGGTCGACAAGGCCGACCGCAGCGAATTCGCAAAGGTGCGCGAGGCGCTGCTGGCGGAGGAGGGTGGGGCGAAGAAGTAGGGTGGGCAAAGGCGCACATGCGCCGTGCCCACCATTGGTGCCGAGCGAGGTGAGCACGCTGGTCAGGTTCCCTCCCCCGCAAGGGGGAGGGAACCCTACCGCCGGTGCGTCCCTCACCCAGGGTAGAGGATCGGCCACTAGTCGCCACGTCACTCCGCCGCTTCCCCGAAGCATCAGCCAAGTCCGGAAAGATGGCGAAGCGCACGCACTTCCTTCGCAGCCGCTTGCATGAGCGGCTTTGCCTGCTCATCCTCGCGGCCAACGATAATGCCGGAAACATAGGCGCGGGCGCGCCTGTCTTGTGGTGGCGCCTTGAGTGCGGCCTCTGCCGCCATTTTTCGGTCCGCCATGAAATCGTTGAGCGAGCCCAAGGCATCCTGAATTTTCTTCGAATGTTTTGATAGGCGCGCGAGTATCTTTCGCTCGCGTTTGCTGGGAAAAAGGCTGTCGAAGAACTCGGCCGCGTATCTGATCTTCTTCATCCTGATCCGGAACGTGTGCCGCTCACGCGCAGTCATTGCTTGCAGCTTTCCGGCGTCCTTCCGTGCTTTCCGGATGCGCCGATCCAGGAGCTCTGCGGCAAATTCGCCAAGTTCGCTGTTGGCGCCGTTTGTGCGGCCGCGCTGTGCCTCGATCCACTCGAGCACATCGACGAGCAGCGCGCGGCATCGCGGCGAATCGACAGCCCTTCTGGCCTGCGCGAGCGCCTCGGCGCGTTTCTCGGCAAACTGCCTCGCGATGGCTTTGCCGCCCCGGCGCGGTGTTATTTCGCGGGCGACAGGACCAATCTTCTCTTCCAGGAAGACGTCGAGCTCGCGCGCGCGGGCGAGTTCGTTTGTCAGCCACCTGAGCTCTGTCTTGATCTCCTCGGTTTTGGTCTGGGGTAATGCCTTCGAAAACAGCGAGATGGCGGCACGCAGGCGGCGCAAGCCCACGCGCATCTGATGCACGCCTTCCGGGTCAAGGCTGCGGACGGCGTCGACATTTCCGGAAAAATGGCGAAGCGCGGAGCGGGCGATGACCTTAAAGCCCTCGATGACGGTCATTCGCTCCCCGAGCTCGATTGGCTCGGCAAAAACAGCTTGAGCGCGCTTGCCGTCGACGAGATCGTAGCCCTCGTCTGCCTTCGCTCTCAAACAAAGCTCGGCCGCGAGCTTTCCTTCCAGCGCCTTCGCGACGCGAAACAGATCGCTTGCCGGACCGCTTTTCAATTCTAGTTCGACCTCCTCGATGCGGCTTGTGTGCCCGGCCGCGACAATCCTGCCGTGATCGATGGCAAGCTCCAGCTCGCTCCGTTTGGTGCGGACCGGCATGGTGATGCGATGCACCGAGGTCTCGAAGATCGGCTTCAACTTGCGGCGCAGCTTCTTTGAGGCAAGCTGCTGAAGCGGCGTGCCGTTCGCCTCGTCAAGATCGGGGGTGCGGCCTGCTATTTCGGTTTCCCACTCGCCACGGCCGAATTGCGCGCCGGACGCCTGCTTGATTGTTTGTATGTGCTTGCCGTCCGTTTGTCTGACCCGGAGCAGAAGTCCGTGCCGCTTCAGCTTGTGTTTGCGCGTGTCGAAATAGGTCGACAGCAGATCGCTCTCCGAGCGCTTGCCGATTTTGCACCCCTGCACGGTCAATCTGGGCGGGGACCCGAGATTGCGCTTGGGGATACGGAACTTGATTTCGGTCTCAACGCCCATCGGCTGCTTGCCCGGCTATGGGCTGGTAACGCCGGAAGGTGCTTCCTGGTCCCGGGCCGCTTAGCCGACTTCCCTCGGCCATTAGGTCACCTGTCCTGACCCTCTTTTGGCATTGCGGCGAGCGGCAATTCTCGTCTAGAACAGCACCGGAACGCCGTCCGGGCAACGAACCGTCAATGGTTTTGGCCGAGATTTGAGCGTCCTAAGGGTCTGGCAATGCTGATTCGCAGCGAAAGGTACGGGGTTCGGGGTGGAGCGGCCAAGGCTGCCCCTGCGCTTCCGGCTGCGTCCGCGCCCACCCTGCTTCTTGGCGGGCTTCTGCTTCTTATCGGCCCCTGAGGGCCGTCTGGGCGTTTGCGCCTGGGCACTCAGGGGTTTTGAGCGAGATCACAGACCCTTCAGCGTCCATGAGAGATGGCGCTACGATCCAAAAGGAATTCAGCATATGACATCAGCGAACAAGTCCGAGAAGGACCGCGTCGTTATTTTCGACACCACCTTGCGCGATGGCGAGCAGTGCCCGGGCGCGACCATGACGTTCGAGGAAAAGCTCGAGGTCGCCGAAATGCTCGACGACATGGGTGTCGACGTCATCGAGGCGGGTTTCCCGATTACCTCGGAAGGCGACTTCCAGGCGGTCAGCGAGATTGCCCGCCGCTCCAAGAACGCCGTGATCGCCGGCCTGTCGCGCGCGCATCCCAAGGACATCGACCGCTGCGCCGAAGCGGTGAAGTTTGCAAAACGCGGCCGCGTCCACACGGTGATCGCGACCTCGCCGTTGCATATGCGGGTGAAACTGAACATGACGCCGGAGCAGGTGGTCGAGCTCTCGATCGCCAACGTCAGCCGCGCCCGCAATCAGATCGACGACGTCGAATGGTCGGCCGAGGACGGCACCCGCAGCGAGATGGATTTCCTCTGCCGCATCGTCGAAGCCGTCATCAAGGCCGGCGCCACCACGGTCAACATTCCCGACACCGTCGGCTACACCGTGCCGGAGGAATACACCCACTTCATGAAGACGCTGATCGAGCGGGTGCCGAACTCCGACAAGGCGATCTTCTCCGTCCACTGCCATAACGACCTCGGCATGGCGGTAGCGAACTCGCTGGCTGGCATCGCCGGCGGCGCGCGCCAGGTCGAATGCACCGTCAACGGCATCGGCGAACGGGCGGGCAACGCTGCGCTCGAAGAGATCGTGATGGCGATCAACGTGCGCAACGACAAGTTTCCGTGGTGGAACAAGATCGACACCACACAATTGACGCGCGCCTCGAAGCTGGTCTCGGCGGCGACCTCGTTCCCGGTGCAGTACAACAAGGCGATCGTCGGCCGTAACGCGTTCGCGCACGAAAGCGGTATCCACCAGGACGGCGTGCTGAAGGACGCCTCCACCTACGAGATCATGCGGCCCGAGATGGTCGGCCTGAAGCAGTCCTCGCTGGTGCTCGGCAAGCATTCCGGTCGTCATGCGTTCGTGCACAAGCTGGAAGAGATGGGCTACAAGCTCGGTCCGAACCAGCTCGAAGATGCCTTTGCGCGGATGAAGGCGCTGGCCGACCGCAAGAAGGACATCTACGACGAAGACATCGAGGCGCTGGTCGATGAGGAAATGGCGGCCTCGCACGATCGCATCAAGCTGACCTCGCTGACGGTGATCGCCGGCACGCACGGTCCGCAGCGTGCCACCATGAAGCTCGACGTCGAAGGCCAGACCAGGATCGAGGAAGCCGAAGGCAACGGTCCGGTCGATGCGGTGTTCAACTGCATCAAGGCGCTGGTGCCGCACGAAGCAAAGCTGGAGCTGTACCAGGTCCATGCCGTCACCGAAGGCACCGACGCGCAAGCCGAAGTCTCGGTGCGGCTCTCGCACGAGGGCCGTTCGATGACGGCGCGCGCCGCGGATCCGGACACGCTGGTTGCCTCGGCAAAGGCCTATCTCGGCGCGCTCAACAAGATCGTCATGAAGCGCCAGCGCGACATGCCGGCGGCGGTGGCAGGCTGACGGTACGCGATCGTAGGGTGGGCAAAGCGATAGCGTGCCCACCATCGCGGGCATGGTGCGGGACGGTGGGCACGGCGCAAACGCGCCTTTGCCCACCCTACGAACCTTCTAGCAAAGCGCGGCTCGTTGGCGCCGCGTTTTTTGCGTAAGCCGCCACCCTCGCTGATCTGCGAAGCGCATAAGCGCCGACCATTGCCCGCGGGAACCCTGTCCGGTGACGACTGAGGCGCGCTAACCTTTGCCGCGGCTGCCTGGAACCTCTCAGTCTTGAGCCCTGCGAAATATATCCCGCTGCTGGTGCGGGCGCGTAACGTTTGCGGCGTCCGAAACGAAATTCATCCAGATCAACGAGGAGAATACCATGCTGACCCGCCGATTCATGCTCGGAGCCATGCTCGCTGCCGGAACGCTCGCCGCTTCGCCGGCTTTCGCGGAGGGCGCGCATGCGTTCGATGCCAAGGCCTTCGCCGCGGCCCAAAAAGCCGGCAAGCCAATTCTGATTGCGGTTCATGCGCCGTGGTGCCCGACCTGCAAGGCACAGGCCCCGATCCTGAGCGATCTGAGGGCTGATCCAAAATTCAAGGAACTTGTCTATTTCGTGATCGATTTCGACAGCCAGAAGGACCTGCTCAAACGGTTCGGCGTCCGTGCGCAATCGACCCTGATTGCCTTCAAGGGCGACAGGGAAGCCGCCCGCTCGGTCGGCGATACCAAGCGGGAGTCGATCTTCGCCATGGTCGGAAAAGCCGTCTGACTTCGTCGTCGAGCGTGCCGGCAAAGGTGACTAGCAGATGGGAAAGCGGCGATGACGATCGGCAGTACGTTCTTGGCGTTTCTCGCAGGAATCCTTTCGATCCTTTCACCTTGCGTGCTCCCAATACTTCCAATTGTCATGGCTGCCGCGGCATCGAGCCATCGTCAGGGACCTTTGGCGCTTGCTGCCGGGTTGTGCCTCTCGTTTGCCGGCATCGGATTATTTCTGGCGACAGCCGGTCACTCGATCGGATTGGATGCCGACCGGCTACGCTACGTCGCGGCGACGCTGATCATGCTTGTCGGCATCGTGCTCGTCGCTCCGCGGCTACAGGCGCAGATCGCGGTTGCAGCGGGCCCGATCGGAAATTGGGCCGACAGCAGGCTGGCAACGAGCCGCGCAAGCGGTGTAGCCGGACAGTTTTGGATCGGGGTCCTGCTGGGCGCCGTATGGAGCCCTTGCGTAGGGCCGACGCTTGGCGCAGCGTCGTTGCTGGCCGCCCAGGGCAAGGATCTTGGTCAGGTGGCACTGACAATGCTCGCGTTCGGTATCGGCGCGGCACTGCCATTGCTGGGGCTGGGATGGCTTTCCCGGGAAACGATGGCGCGCTGGCGCGGGCGATTGCTGGCCGCGGGTAGCGGAATGAAATCCGCGCTCGGTCTCTTGCTGATCGTCGCAGGCATGCTCGTCATCTCGGGAGCGGACAAGGCGCTCGAAGCATTCCTGGTCGATGTTTCGCCGGAATGGCTGACTAATTTGACCACGCGGTTCTAGACCTGTCGGCGAGCTGCATACAAAGGGTGGTGTCGGTTACCTGAAAATTGGAAACCCAGTTAGGAGAAGGTCCGATGAGACTCATTGTCGCTTTCTTGACACTCCTGTTTGTAACACCCGCTTTCGCGGATGATGGTATCATTACGAAGTCGAGCAACCATTCGGTGAAGGATACGATTTCGCGGTTTGAGGCGGCCGTCAAATCAAGGGAGGGCGCCGGTTTCATTGTGTTCACCGAAATCGACCACGCCGCTGCGGGAAAGAAATTCGGCATCGATATGCGCCCGCGCACGGTGCTCATCTTCGGCAATCCGAAACTCGGCACGCCGGTAATGGCGAAGACGCCAAAGCTCGCGATCGACAATCCTCCGAAGGCGCTTGTTTGGGAGGATGACCAGGGCAAGGTATGGCTGTCTTATAATTCAGCCGACTATCTGTACAAGACAATCTATCCGCGGCATGGACTGGAGACCCCGCCCAACTACGCGACGTTTACGAAGGTTTTGAACGACATCACGGACGAGGCGACGAAGTGAGGCTGACAGTCTCCGCGTTGCTCCTCGCAGTGACGGCTGTGGTCGAAGAACGTAGGGTGGGCAAAGCGCTAGCGTGCCCACCATCGTGAGCAGAGCGCGAGACCGTGGGCACAGCGCAAGCGCGCCTTTGCCCACCCTACGAAGCTGCGAACTGATTTGCTTCGCGCACAAGCGCAATTTCAATATGTGGCTGCGACAAATCAACCCGACGGGTAAATCACTTCTGATTTTCAGAAATCGTGTCAAGCCCGGGAGTCGAAAATATTTCGCTTAACGTGCAGGGCAAATCAGCGGCATAACTCCGCCCGTCTCACCCATTGAGGGGCGCTCGCGATCGTCACGAACGTGCGGTGAGATGCGATGGACGCGGAATGCGCAAGACGTAGGCGCAGGATCCGCCTTCGCTAAAGCTTCGGCGGACCGGTACCAAACCCGGCGAAGCCTCTTGGCGAAGACGGGAGCGTACGGTGAAGTCGTGTGGTCCTGATGTCGCGGTGCTGGCATTAAGTCCTCGAGAAGCGAAGCTTCTCGGGGGCGACGGTGGCAAAAGAGCCGTTCGCCGGGGAGAGCACGAAGTAAGCCGTAAAGCCATTGCGCAGGGAAGGCCGGGATGCTCCCGCTGTACCTGTATGCTCGTGTGCGCTTTGCTTTGCGCACTTGCACACGAGACCGCGGGTGCAGCAAGCACCCGGTCTTCCCTGCGCCCTCTGAATGAGAGGGTGGGAAGTTGAGAGCAAAGCTCGGGCGCAACGCGCCGCGAGAATGCGGCCTCATATTCCGTTGTCGTCACCCGCGAAGGCGGGTGACCCAGTATCCAGAGACGTCAATGATTGAACCGAGAAGCCGCGGCGTACTGGATCCCCGCCTTCGCGGGGATGACAGTTTGCGGGATGGGAAAGCCATGATTTTTGCAGTGCAGCAAATCCTGGCAGCGGGCCCCTGCTAACGGGCAATGGCAATTCGGCAGGCTTGTCTGTATTGATGCAACTGGCATGCAAGCTCGGAACGTCTCATTCGCGTTCTGCAAAAAGTCTGGGAGGATACATGCGTAAATTGATTTTGGCTGCGGCATCGATCGCGGCATTGACTCTGATCGGACCGGCCGCGGCGCAGTCGCCGATCGTGATCAAATTCAGCCACGTGGTGGCGACCAACACGCCGAAGGGGCTCGCGGCGGAGAAATTCAAGGAACTGGCCGAGAAATACACCGACGGCAAGGTCAAGGTCGAAGTCTATCCGAACTCGCAACTCTACAAGGACAAGGAAGAGCTGGAGGCGCTGCAGCTCGGCGCGGTGCAGATGCTGGCGCCCTCGAACGCCAAGTTCGGCCCGATCGGCGTCAAGGAATTCGAGGTGTTCGATCTTCCCTACATCCTTCCCGACCTTGCCACGGTGCGTAAGGTCACCGACGGACCGCTGGGTACCAGGCTGCTCAAGCTGCTCGAGCCGAAGGGCATGACCGGTCTCGCCTACTGGGATAACGGCTTCAAGCAGATGAGCGCCAACAAGAAGCTCATTTCGCCGGCCGACTATCGCGGCCTGAAATTCCGCATCCAGTCCTCGAAGGTTCTGGAAGCCCAGTTCCGTGGCCTCGGCGTGGTCCCGCAGGTGATGGCGTTCTCGGAAGTCTACCAGGCGCTGCAGACGGGCGTCGTCGACGGGCAGGAGAACACCTGGTCGAACATCTATACCCAGAAGATGCACGAGGTGCAGAAGTACATCACCAACACCAATCACGGCTATATCGGCTACATCGTGGTCGTGAACAAGAAGTTCTGGGATGGCCTGCCGGCTGACATCCGCGCCCAGTGCGAGAAGGCGATGAAGGAAGCCACCGCCTACGGCAACGGCCAGTCGCAGAAGGAAAACGACGACGCGCTCGCCGAGATCGTCAAGACCGGCAAGAGCGAGATCATCAAGCTGACGCCGGAGCAGGACTCGGCCATGCGCAAGGCGATGGAGTCAGTCTACAAAGACGTCGCCGGCCGTGTCGGCCAGGGGGTGATCGACGAGTTCATGAAGGAAGCCAAGGGCGCAACCAACTGAGACGACGTTGTCGGGCTTCCGTGCCAAGGCACGGAAGCCCTTGTATGTCGGGGGCTCGGCAACACACGGCCGCGAAGGAAGGTGAGGCGTCGTAAAGGCCTGACCTGAAGGGGGGACATTGATACTGCTTCGCATCCTCGATCGGCTTGAGGAGATATTGATCGCGACGCTGATGGCGCTCGCGACCTTCATCATCTTCCTCGCCGTCTGCCATCGCTATCTGCTCGGCGTTCCCTTCCTGTTTCCGATCCTGTTCCCTATCAACCTGTCCTGGGCGCAGGAGCTCTGCATCTACATGTTCGTGTGGGTCGCCAAGTTCGGCGCCGCCTATGGCGTCCGCACCGGCATCCATGTCGGCGTCGACGTCGTGGTCAACCAGGTCAGGTCGCCCTGGAAGAACGCGATCGTGCTGTTCGGGCTGCTTTGCGGGGCCTTCTTCACCGCCGTCATCGGCACCATGGGCGCGCATTTCGTCTACGGGCTTTACCACACCGACCAGGTGTCGCCGGACCTCGAGATCCCGAGCTGGTTCGTCTACCTCTGTATTCCGCTCGGCTCCTACCTGATGTGCTTCCGCTTCCTGCAGGTCGCGTATCATTACTTCTTCACGGGCGATCTTCCGCACCATGACCACGCCCATGTCGAGGGCGTCGACGTCGATGCGCCCGGCGCCGGCGTCGCGGAGGTGACACGATGACCTCCTTCATCATCTTCGGGCTGCTGATCCTGCTGATGCTGACCGGCATGCCGATCTCGATCGCGCTGGGTCTGACGGTGCTCACCGTCATCTACACGATGACGAACGTGCCGACCGAGTCGGTGGCGCTGAAGCTGTTCACCGGCATCGACAATTTCGAGATCATGGCTATCCCGTTCTTCATCCTCGCGGGAAATTTCCTGACCCATGGCGGTGTCGCGAGACGCATGATCGATTTTGCGACCTCGATGGTCGGACACTGGTACGGTGGCCTTGGGCTTGCCGGCGTGATGGCTTGCGCGCTGTTTGCCGCGGTGTCCGGCTCGTCGCCGGCGACCGTGATCGCGATCGGCGCGATCATGCTGCCGGCGATGGTCAAGCAGGGATTCCCGAAACGCTTTGGCGCCGGCGTCATCACGACATCAGGCGCGCTCGGTATCCTGATCCCGCCCTCGATCGTGATGGTGATCTATTGCGTGGCGACCGGCGGCAGCATCGCGCTCGATCCCGCCGGCCAGCGGGTATCGTCGGCATCCGTGGGCCAGATGTTCATGGCCGGCGTCATTCCCGGCCTGATGATGGCGACGCTGCTTGGGATGACCACCTTCTACCGCGCCTGGAGGAACGATTATCCGCGGCTGCAGCGCGCGAGCTGGGGCGAGCGCTTCACGGCGTTCCGCAAGTGCATGTGGGGATTGCTGCTGATCGTAATCGTGCTCGGCGGCATCTATGCCGGCATTTTCACGCCGACGGAGGCGGCCGCGATCAGCGCCGTCTATGCCTTCGTGATTGCGGTGTTCGTCTATCGCGACATGTCACTCAGAGACGTGCCGAAGGTGCTGCTCGGCTCGGCCAATATGAGCGCGATGATCCTCTACATCATCACCAATGCGGTGCTGTTCTCATTCCTGATGGCGAACGAAAACATTCCGCAGCACATCGCAAACTGGATCACCTCGGTCGGTGTCAACTGGATCATCTTCCTGCTTATCGTCAACGTGCTGCTGCTGCTCGCCGGCAACTTCATGGAGCCGTCGTCGATCGTACTGATCATGGCGCCGATCCTGTTTCCGGTGGCGGTCAAGCTCGGTATCCATCCGGTGCATTTGGGCATCCTGATGGTCGTCAACATGGAAGTCGGCATGTGCCATCCGCCGGTCGGGCTCAACCTCTACGTCGCCTCCGGCATCGCCAAGATGGGCATCACCGAGCTGACGATCGCGGTGTGGCCATGGCTTTTGACCATGCTGATCTTCCTCGGTGTCGTCACCTACGTGCCGGAACTCTCGTTGTGGCTGCCGCGTGCGTTGGGGATGCTGTAGTAATATCGCATTGCGGTGGATCAAACGGTGTCACATTACATCTTGGTAAGGGAAGCCTCCCTTGCCAATCCTTAAGTTGAACGCCGACTGGCGCAGGATCATCTTCATGCAACCTTTCAAGGAGGTTCGCATGAGGAAATTCACCATCGCCGCCGTCGCGGTTCTTGCCATCGCCGGCTCGACCGCCGTCTATGCCCAGCACCGCCATTGGGGCTACGGCCATATGCGGATGAGCCCGGAGGATCGGGCGGCTTATGCCGACGCGCGGATCGCGGCCGTCCATGCCGGCCTCAAATTGACGGCCGACCAGGAAAAGCTGTGGCCGCCGGTCGAGGCTGCGGTCCGGGAGTTCGCCAAGCTCAGAATCGATCGCGCCAATGCGCGGATGAACGCGCCGCGGGACGATTCCAGCCAGCAGAAGCCGGACGATCCGGTGACGCGGCTGCGCGAGCATGCCGAAACCATGTCGGCAACGGCAGCCGCCATGAAGAAGATCGCGGACGCGGCCGACCCGCTCTATAAGGTGTTGGATGACAGCCAGAAACGCCGGCTTGCCGTCCTGACCCGTATGGACCGGTTCGGGGGCAGGGAAGGCTGGCGGCACCGCGAGCACCGGGGCATGGACCGCGACTTCGATCGCCATCGCGACTATGACCGGAACAGGTATGACCGGGACGGCGGCCCGGACCGGGGCGGCCCCGAACGGCTCTGAGGCGGCCCTGATCGGCGCCCGATCCGAACATGGGCAGAAGCCGCTGAAATCCAGCGGCTTTTCGCCGTTCCGGCTCTCAGCCAAAGCCCCGGGAAAACTCCGCCCAGCTTGCTGGACATCCCGGGATCGCTTTGCTAAACGACGCCCTCTCACGAAGGCTTGCCGGACTTGAAACATCCGGGCGCATAGCTCAGTTGGTAGAGCAGCTGACTCTTAATCAGCGGGTCCCAGGTTCGAGCCCTGGTGCGCCCACCAAGCCTCGCAGGGGACTTAGCACTAATAGGCGGCGCCGATTGCCATCACTGGGATAACGATGATCCAGATCGCGCGCGGATTAAGCGCATCTGGTGCGCGCCGCGAGAAGGACAGTGAGTGCAACGCCGACGCCGGCAGCCAGGCCCGGCCGCTGCATGGCGAGGCCGCCGAGGAGGACCGTCAGCACGAGCGCGACTTCGGATGTAAGGCCGGGATCGTCACTGCGAGAGCGAAAATAGGCGATCGCGGTCAGCGCGATGATCCCCACCGTGACGAGTGCCAAGCAGGGCTCCGCCGCCGACGATGAAGCCTATGGCGCCGGCCAGCGACGATCCTTGCGACGGCAGAATCCCAGTATAGCAGGATCGAACAGTGACATGCGCCGATGTCCTTCAGATGCTGGTATCTGCGCGGGCGAGCCATAACCCGGCCCTCCAGAACTTTCTGCCGAAAGCAGTTTCAGGGTCACCGCGACTTCAGAGGCCCCACACCACGCCCGGTGCACGGAGCAGTATCAAGCGTCCAACCGCAGTGACATCAGGACGAATGCGAGGAGGAGCGGCCAGTTGAACGGCGCCCAGCCGGCCGCCGCAAGCTCCACATCGCCTCCATCGCGCGGTAAGTTCGCTCCGCGATACGGTTCTAAGTATGTCTGCACGGCGCGGGCGAGTGAGTCGATAAATGTTCGAAGTCGTGATGAGCGCTCAAGTGCATGACCTTGACACAGTCGGCATTCAGACGCTCGTTGTCGACCAGCCGTTCCGCAAGACCAGCGCCTGAGACGGGCCGTCCGATTGAGCTTCGAGCTGGCTCTGCAGGCACTTGAAACTATGACCGCCGGAATTCAGGAGATCCTTGTAGAAGGAGGCGCGATAGAGGTTCATATTGCACTCCCATCCTTTCGGCACGCTGTCGCAGCCGACCTCAGGCGTCCATGTCGGCGAGGCGCTGGCGATTGCGCAGCATGATCTGGCGGGCGCTCGAAAATGCGAGAATGCCCTGGTCGCTGAGTTGAGAAAGCGCGCGCGACACGGTTTCGAGCGTCAGACCGAGATAGTCGCCGATATCGCGGCGGCACATCGGCAGCGCCACCATGCCGGTCTTGGCGAGCCGGCGATCCATTTCGAGCAGGAAAGTCGCAACCTTTTCCATCGCGGTCTTGCGACCAAGAAGCAGCATATGGTCTTCAGCGTGCCGGAGATCGCCTGCGGTCATGGTCCAGAGGTTGTGAGCAACCTGGACGTTCGATCCAGCGGCGGCCTCCAAGCTACGGCGCTTTACCAGCCGGACGGTGGTATCCGCGACCGCTTCGGCCGTCAGGCGATGGGTCGAGCCGGCATCGAGGCCAAACACGTCGCCGGGCAGATGGAACGCACCGATCTGGCGCCGTCCGTCGCTGAGGAGCTTGTAGGTGCGAACCGCGCCGCGGACCACTTGGTAGACGTATTCCGAAGGCTCGCCCTCGCCGTAGATTTCCTCGTCCTTCCGGTAGGAAAACTCGCTGGCAATCACACCCGCGTAGGTCGCGATTGCGTTGAACTGGTCGATGGCCGGGGTAGCCTGGCTTCGCGGGGCAGGAAAAACTTTGGCTGTGGGGATTGCCGGAGCGGTGATCGTCTGGCTGAGCATTTTGCCATCTCCTCGATGCGGGATGGCTTGGTGTACCGTGGATTGTTGTTCCCGAATATTTCGGTCGATATCCTAAGGGCATCCACTTACGGGGTTTTACGGAGCGAGCGGGCCGATGTCGTGCTCCGTGGGCCGATACCTTGGTTAGCCCTTCAATTCTACCAGCGTAGAGCAGTGTCGGGCGATCACAATCTCCTCGTCGGCTGGGATAATGCGAACGTCAATTCGGCTTTCTTTGGGGCTGATCCGATTCTTGGAAAGCTCATTGGCTTTATCGTCGAGTTCGACACCCAGCCATCGCAGCCGAACACAGACATCTGCCCGAATCGTACTGGCGTGTTCACCGATTCCGCCAGTGAACACCAGACAATCCATTCCACCGAGACTGCTGGCCATCGCCGATATTTGCCGCGCGATACTGAATGCGAAGAGATCGAGCGCCTCCGCGGCGCGGGGATCGTCGCTGGCAAGCAGTGTTCGTACGTCGTGGGAGATGCCGGACACCCCAAGGAGGCCCGATTCCCGATAAAGCAGGCGTTCTACGTCGGCTGCAGACATCTGCATCGCCTGCAGCAAATACAGCAACACGCCGGGATCGATCGCCCCGCAACGTGTCCCCATGACGACGCCATCCAGGGCAGTCAGGCCCATTGTGGTATCGATGCTCCGTCCGTTCTGCATCGCGCACAGGCTCGCGCCGTTACCAAGATGCGCTACGACCGTACGGCCGGCGGCTAGGGAAGGCGAGAGATCGGCTAGCCGGCTCGCTACGTATTCATAGGATAGTCCATGGAAGCCATAGCGGCGAATACCGATCTCCTCAAAACGTCGCGGAAGGGCGAAGCGGCTGACCGGTGGCTTGAGACCGTGATGGAAGGCAGTGTCAAAGCACGCGATCTGCGGCAAGTTCGGCCGCAATGAACTGATCTTGCGTATCGGGGTCAGGCATCGGGGCTGATGTAGCGGCGCGAGCGGCGTTAGGCCGTCTAACGCCTCAATGACTTCCAGGGAGATCCGGACGGGGTATGTGAAGTGCCTGCCGCCATGGACGACGCGGTGTGCGATGGCAACAAGCGCCTTTCCCTGTCCTTCTACCCAGTCGAGAACGTCGCCAAATAATCCGCCGTCGGCCGCTTCCGAGGGAGCGCAGTGTCTTTCGAGCACGACGTGCCCACCGGCATCCTTCACTATCAACCGCGGTTCATCTTGATCTTCGTCGAGCAGACCCTTGCAGAACAATCGAGGATCGCCCCGATCGTAGGTTTCGAACAGCGCAAACTTGATGCTGGAGGAGCCTGCATTGAACACGAGGATGGCATCGGACATCATCGGTGCCCTCGGAGTTGAGCAGACGCGGTCAGTCGCCGGCTTCGGCAGCGGTTTTGTAGGGCCAGCTCCACTGCTGGATCTCAGGCATGTCCTCACCTTGCTCCCGGACGTAGCGTGTGTGCTCGATCAGCCTGTTGCGAAACTGCTGACGTATATGTGCGGCCGTCGTGCTCAGCCCCGGCACGCGATCGATCACATTGATCGCGAGATGGAAACGGTCCAGGCGATTGAGTACGGCCATGTCGAATGGCGTGGTCGTTGTGCCTTCTTCCTCGAAACCGTGAACGTGCATGTGATCGTGGTTCGACCGCTTGTAGGTGAGTCGATGGATCAAATAGGGATAGCCATGGTAGGCGAAGATCACCGGCCTATCGCGGGTAAATATGACGTCATATTCCCGATCATCAAGGCCATGCGGATGTTGGCTTCTTGGCTGCAGGGTCATCAGGTCGACGACGTTGACAACGCGGATCTTCAGTTCGGGCAGGGCCTTCCGCAACAGATCGACGGCAGCCAACGTCTCCAGGGTTGGAACGTCGC
This sequence comes from Bradyrhizobium sp. LMTR 3, assembly GCF_001693485.1. Classification (GTDB taxonomy): domain Bacteria; phylum Pseudomonadota; class Alphaproteobacteria; order Rhizobiales; family Xanthobacteraceae; genus Bradyrhizobium. The sequence continues at coordinate 201,494 of NZ_MAXC01000055.1, read as the reverse complement.
CAGCGCAGGCCATGACGACATCGGGTTCACCTTCCTCGGCCTTGTTGCCCGCCCACGTCCAAATACCGATGCCGGCGCTGCAATGCGTAGCAGCTTGCTCGATGGTCAACCATTGCGGGGCCGGCTGCTTGCCAGCCACGATAACGTTGATTCGGTCATAGGTTCGTAAACAGTGATCGACCACCCATAGAAGCGTGTTTGCATCCGGCGCGAGATAGATTCGGACGATATCCGCCTTTTTGTTTGCGACAAGGTCGACGAAGCCGGGATCTTGATGGCTGAACCCGTTGTGATCCTGCCGCCAGACATGCGAGGTCAGGAGATAATTGAGCGAAGCGACCGGCCGCCGCCACGGCAGCTCACGCGCTACCTTCAGCCATTTGGCGTGCTGATTGAACATGGAATCCACGATGTGGATGAACGCTTCATAGCAGGAAAACAGGCCGTGCCGGCCAGTGAGCAGATAGCCCTCCAACCAGCCTTGGCAGAGATGCTCGCTCAAGACTTCCATCACGCGACCATCATGCGCTAGGTGGATATCATAGGGCTCGATGCTTTCCATCCAGACGCGATCCGTTGCCTCGAAGACCGCATCGAGGCGGTTCGAAGCCGTTTCGTCTGGTCCCATGATGCGGAAATTGCGGGCGTCACTGTTTAGCCGAACGACGTCTCTCAAGAACTCGCCGGCTTGTCGCGTAGCTTCCGCGCGCGAGCCGCCAGGACACGAAACCTCAACGGCATAGTCACGGTAGTCAGGGAGCTTGAGTTCGCGCTTCAGCAGCCCGCCATTTGCGTGTGGATTGGCACCCATCCGGCGGTCACCGATCGGTGCGAGGGCCTGTAGTTCTGCTTGCAGGCGGCCGTCGGCGTCAAAAAGCGCTTCGGGCTGGTAGCTGCGCAGCCACTGCTCGAGTAGCTCCAGGTGCTTCGGGTTACCGCGCGGGTTTGCGATCGGTACCTGATGCGACCGCCAAAAGCCCTCAACCTTCAAGCCATCGATTTCCTTGGGACCGGTCCAACCTTTTGGGCTTCGCAGCACGATGACGGGCCATTGTGGACGCCGATCCGTCGCGCGGCCTTCGCGCGCCGCCCATTGGATGTTCCTGATACGGTCGAGCGCGGTCTCCAGCGTCTCACTCATCATCCGATGCATCGCAGCCGGTTCATGACCTTCGACGAAGAACGGCTCGTATCCATAACCACGGAAGAGGTTCTTCACTTCCTCGTTGGCCATCCGGCCAAGCACTGTTGGGTTAGCGATCTTGTAGCCATTGAGATGCAGGATGGGTAGCACCGCTCCATCATGCGTGGGATTCAAGAATTTATTGGAGTGCCAAGCGGCGGCGAGCGGTCCGGTCTCCGCTTCACCGTCGCCCACAACGCAAGCCACGATGAGGTCTGGATTGTCCAGTGCCGCGCCGTAAGCGTGCGCCAGCGCATAGCCAAGTTCGCCCCCCTCGTGAATCGAACCGGGCGTTTCGGGCGCAGCGTGGCTCGGAATGCCACCCGGAAAAGAAAACTGTCGGAACAGCTTTGCAACCCCTTCTGCGTCGCGGGTGATGTCGGGATAGATCTCGCCGTAGCTGCCCTCAAGATAGGTATTTGCCACCATGCCGGGGCCGCCGTGCCCTGGGCCGCAAACGTAGATCACATTGAGATCGTGGGCGCTGATCAAGCGATTTAGATGGACGTAGATGAAGTTGAGCCCCGGCGTGGTTCCCCAATGTCCGAGCAGGCGCGGTTTTATGTGTTTGGCCTGAAGCGGCTCGTGAAGAAGGGCATTGCTCAGGAGGTAGATTTGTCCGACCGAAAGGTAATTCGCCGCCTGCCAGTATCGATGGATCAGGTCCAATTCTCGGCTCGTCAGCGAAAATTCGGGTGATGTTTCTCGCATGCCAGACTCCCGCGGCAACAAGAAGCTCAGATGGTGGATGCATGCATGCCAGTTTGTCTATCGCGTCCCGTGACAACAATGTTGCGCAGGAATCGTTGCATTGACGCAAGGCGAATAGCCAACCCGCGACGCACATTCACCGCGGGTTGACGACGCCCGATTGTTATTTCGGCCCCATGTGATGCGGGTCGCTCCTCGGGCCGCCACTGTAATGATGGCTGCCGCTTGGGCCTACTTTGCCGACAGTCTTGCCGGTATCTTTCTTGCCTATGTGAGGGGGCACCATGGTCTTGGGGCCGCCAGTGTAATGGGGGCCACTGTCCGTATCGGTCTTCTTGGTCTGCGCCATCGCCGGCATGGCGGCGAGCGAAAGCGCCGTGGCGGCAATCAAAAGAGTGCGGGCGATCATGTCTGCTTCTCCAGTTTAAAGACAGCCCGAATAAAGATCAGATTGCCCAAGTCGAACGTTGACCAAGATCAACAAGCAAGGCCGTGATAACTCGGTATTGTGGCCCTGCGCTAACAACCCTGGTGCCGCTGAAATCAAGTTCGCAATGAACCCCCACACGAATCTGCCTGATGGGCAACGCGATGTGCGCTTGGACCTGTTTCGCGGATTGGCAAACTGGCTGATATTCTTTGGCCATATCCCGGATAGCTTCCTGGCCTGGCTGACGACACGAAACTACGGGTTCAGTGACGGCGCGGACCTGTTCGTCTTCATCTCCGGCTACACTGCGACTCTGGTCTATGCGCGGATGATGGTGCAGCGCGGCTTCATCATCGGAGCTACCCGCCTGTGGAAGCGGGTGTGGCAGCTCTACGTCGCGCAACTGGTACTGTTCTTATCCTATGTCACGACCATCCACTACATCGCGCATGGCTTCGACATTCCTCATCTGATGGACCAGTTCAACGTTGCCGGCCTGATGGATCAACCTGTCGAGACGCTGACGCAGGCGCTAGTGTTGCGATTCAAGCCTCTCAACCTGGACGTATTGCCGCTTTACATCGTGCTGATGGCGGGATTTCCGCTGGCGCTCTGGCTGATGCTTCGGTGGCCGGACGCAATGATGGCTGCCTCGGTCGCTCTCTATTTCCTGGCACGCCACTTCCTGTGGAACTTGACCTCCTATCCCGCCGGCGTCTGGTACTTCGATCCATTTGCCTGGCAGCTTCTGTTCGTATTGGGCGGCTGGCTTGCGTTGGGCGGGTCGCATCGGCTGCGTGCGCTGGCAAACTCCAGACTTGCTCTCACGTTCAGCATTGGATTTCTGATCTTCGCGCTGATCATGACGTTGTCCACTGCGATACCACCTTTGCAGTCATTATTTCCGGACGCGGTTCGAGGCGTCTTTGTGCCGAATGACAAGACCTATCTTGCGCCCTATCGAGTACTGCACCTGGCAGCACTCGCTGTGCTGGTGGTCTACTTCCTTCCCCGTGAATCGCCCATTCTCCAGTGGCCGGTGTTTCGTCCTCTGATCAAGTGTGGCGAGCAATCGCTGGAGGTGTTTTGCGTGGGCGTCTATCTGGCCTTCGTCGCCCATTTCGTGCTGATCACGGTCTCCGACAGCCTTTTTGCGCAAATCGTTGTCGGTGCCTGCGGGCTCTTGATCATGATAGCCGTCGCGTATTATCGGAGTTGGTCAAAGCAGGTCGACCGGACTGCGCCTCGCTTTGTCTTTTCGCCGATCAGCATAGAGACCGAACACAACCATTAGAGCTCGCGAGGTCCGGAGCAGCAACGCGCTACGCCGATCGCGTTGACACCTCATGGCCGGCGAATGGGACGAACGATGTCCGCGGACGTCGGACGAAATTGACGCAGCCTAGGGCTGATCCCCTTGACGGAATTGATCTGGCTCAACCTCGGTCTCACTGAAACGGCGACATTGTCGAGTTCTGGTTCGAAGCGCTTCGCGGGCGACGATGCGGCGTGGGAGAGAGCATGGGCGCGGGACAGGGGGCAGCTTGCAGCTGGGAGAACGTCATGAACGCGACAACTGTGAAGACGCGGGCGGCTTCGTCTGATCGTCAAGATGTCGACCGCATAGGAGGAAAGCAGAGTATCGAGCTTCGTATCGGTGGAATGACCTGCGCCCATTGTCCGCCGGCAATTGAGAAGGCTGTTGCGGCGGTGTCAGGGGTGATGTCCGCAAGCGTAAACCCAGGCACCAGAATTGCGAGGATTGAATACGATCCAGCACGAACGAGGGTTTCGGACATACTTCATGCCATCCGTGCCGTCGGCTATGCGGCAGGCACCGCTACGACGCGCGTTCCAATCAAGAACATGCACTGCAGTTCATGCCTCATCCGTGTTGAACTTGCGTTGCAAATGGTGCCTGGGGTTGTTGCGGCGCGTGCGAGCCTCGGGACCAATGCGGCCGATATCGAATATCAACCGGAAAAGGCCGACTTTGCGACGATCCGTAACGCGATCGAGTCGGCGGGCTACCGGGTCGCCGAGCCGAAGATTGATCCGAAAGCCGACCTGCTCGATCCCGCCGAAGTTGCCAATGAGCAGGAATACCGAACATTGATGCGGAAATTCTGGTTTGCCGCCGCAGTTTCGATTCCAGTCATGGCGCTAAGCTATCCCGATCTGGTTCCAGGACTTCGCGATTGGATGCCAATGGGCAGCGAAACCCGCCGGATCGTTTGGGCGCTCCTCGGTGTGCTCAGTTTTCCCGTGCTTGTCTGGGCCGGCTCGCAATTCTTTGTCGGCATGTGGGACGCCCTGAAACACCGGGCCGCCAACATGCACACCCTGATTGCGATCGGCGTCAGCGCAGCCTTTGCCTATTCGGTCGTTACCGTTGCGTGGCCGCAGATCTTCCCGAGCATGGCGCTTGCCGAGGTTTTCTGGGACGTCACTGACGTCGTCATTGCACTTGTCGTCCTCGGGCTTGCGCTTGAAATCAAGGCCAAGGGCCGAACCTCGCAGGCGATCAAGAAGCTGATCGGATTGCAGGCGAAGACCGCGCGCGTGATCCGCGAAAACAAGGAGATCGATATCGCCGTCGAAGAGGTAGTTGTCGATGACACGGTGGTTGTGAGACCGGGTGACAAGGTTCCCGTTGATGGTCGCCTGACCTCTGGCTCAAGCGCCGTGGACGAATCGATGATCACGGGCGAATCCATGCCTGTCGAGAAGCAGGTGGGCGACGAGGTGATCGGCGGTACACTCAACAAGACGGGCAGCTTCCGCTTTACCGCAACCAAGGTTGGCAAGGACACTGCGCTTGCAACGATCATCAACATGGTCAAGGACGCACAGGGGTCAAAAGCCCCGATCCAACGCGTCGTGGATACGGTATCCGGCTATTTCGTGCCTTCGGTGATGATCCTGGCGATCCTGGCCGCGATCGTTTGGTACGATTTTGGGCCGGAGCCGCGACTGGTGTTTTCGGTCGTGGTCTTCGTGACGACCCTGATCATTGCCTGCCCGTGCGCGCTCGGTCTTGCCACGCCAACTTCTCTGACTGTTGGGATCGGCAAGGGCGCTGAGAACGGCATACTGATCCGGTCGGGTGACGCGCTCCAGGCCGCCGAAAAGCTCGATGCCGTCATTCTCGACAAGACCGGCACCATCACCAGGGGCGAGCCGGCGCTTACGGATGTGGTCGTCACCAATGGTTACAAGGAGGCGGAGGTGCTCCGCCTGACGGCATCACTGGAGCGGGGGTCCGAGCATCCGCTCGGCGAGGCAATCGTAAGGGGAGCCATGGCCCGTGACCTGAAGCTTTCCGACGCGACTGAGTTTTCTGCTATTCCCGGACACGGTGTCAGCGGCAAGATCGATGGCCGTGGTGTCCTGTTTGGCAACGCCAAGCTGATGCGCGATCGCGGAATCGCGATCGACATGCTGGAAGGGGATTGGGGTCGTCTGGCCAATGAAGGCAAGACGCCGATGTATGTCAGCGTCGACGGCAAGTCCGCCGGACTGGTGGCGGTTGCCGATACGGTCAAGCCGGATTCGAAAGCCGCGGTCGACATCTTGAAGGCCCTCGGCATCGAAGTCGTGATGCTCACCGGCGATAATGAACGTACCGGGCGCGCTATTGCGAAGCAGGTCGGTATCGATCGGGTCCTTGCCGAGGTTCTGCCCGATGACAAAGCTCACGAGGTGCAGAAGTTGCAGCTCGAAGGAAAGTCGGTCGGGATGGTCGGCGATGGCGTTAACGATGCTCCGGCGCTGGCTCAAGCTGACGTGGGCTTTGCGATAGGGACCGGTACCGACGTGGCCATTGAAGCCAGCGATGTCACCCTGATCAAGGGGAGTTTGCTAGGCGTCGTGACCGCAATCGAGATCAGCCGCGTAACCATGAGGAATGTGCGCCAGAACCTGGTTGGAGCATTCGGCTATAATGCCCTCGGCATTCCCGTGGCGATGGGCGTGCTTTATCCCTTCATTGGAGTTCTGCTTTCGCCGCTGATTGCCGCAGCCGCCATGGCATTCAGCTCGGTTACCGTCGTAACCAATGCCAACCGGCTTCGCCTGTTCAATCCCCGGAGGACCGCATCATGAGCCCGGATCGTTGGATCGCTACGGCGGCCGGCCTGGCGCTGATCGCCTTCATCGTCTGGTTTTTCTGGCTTAAGCGTTCAATGGGATTTCGCGCCAGCGAAACCACGGGCGGTTACCAGGAAGCGATGATCCTCGTAAAGGGCGGCTATACGCCCGACACTATCATCGTTCGAAGCGGCCGTCCGGTTCGGCTGAACTTTCGGCGGGAGGAGACGGCTTCCTGTTCGGACAAGGTCATCTTTTCCGATTTCCAGAAAAGTGCTGACCTGCCCACCGGGCAGACTGTCGCTGTCGAGTTGCTGCCGAAATCGCCCGGCGAATTTGGCTTCGGCTGCCCAATGGGGATGTTCCGCGGGAAGCTGGTCGTAGAATAGACCTCTCGTACAGAACATGGCTCTTCGATCGGGCGCGGTAATATCCGGATCGCGATGGCAGTCGTACGAACAGGCGCGCGCAGTGCTTACACAAATGATGGCATCGTAATAGCCTGGCGTTTCTAGCACACTGTGCCCTTGATCTGGGTCAAAACGGCATCGCGCTAGCCGGCTAGACTGGACATTGGCTCAGCAGGAGTGCTGCCGATGTCAGTGCAAGATCATTCTGCCCATCAAGAGCCCGCCCGCGAGCGAATGTCTTTGAAGTCCCGCGTCGGCCTTGTTCTGGCCGGGTTCCTGGTCATCGCCGGCGCGTTGCTGTTCACCGAACATCAGGCCCACGTCCTGGGGTTGCTGGTCTGGCTGCCGCTGCTCGCCTGTCCTTTGATGCATCTGTTCATGCACGGAGGCCACGGTCATGGAGGCCATCAACACGATAGCGACAGGAGGCCGTCATGAACGGTGAAGCCCCGGCTTATGGCCTGTGGAGCCTCGTCATCGTCAATTCCGCGGTCTTTATCCTGTTTGCCTACAGCTTCTTCAAGCCGCAGACGCCGCGGGATTGGCGCTCGTTCAGCGCCTTCAGCGCGTTCCTGGTGGCCTTGTTCGCGGAAATGTATGGGTTTCCGCTGACGATCTATTTCCTGTCCGGTTGGTTGCAGTCGCGCTTTCCGGGCATCGACTGGTTCTCGCATGACGCGGGTCACTTGCTGGAAATGCTCTTTGGCTGGAAAACCAATCCGCACGCAGGTCCCTTCCATATCCTGAGCTTCGCATTCATCGGCGGTGGGTTCGTCGTGATCGCCGCCGCGTGGAAAGTTCTCTACGACGCCCAGCAGAAACGCTCGCTCGCAACCACCGGGCCCTACAGCTACGTGCGGCATCCGCAATATGTCGGCTTCATCCTGGTGATGTTCGGCTTCCTGCTGCAATGGCCGACCATCCTGACGCTTGCGATGTTCCCGGTGCTGACGGTGATGTACATCAAGCTGGCGCGAAGCGAAGAGCGTGACGCAATGTCTGAGTTTGGCGATGCGTATGCCAAGTATGCGGCCGAGGTGCCTGGATTTTTTCCGAAACCCGGACGGATATTGGGCCAACCACCTACTGACGAGTATCGCCATGGCTAGCCAGTCGCGACGACAGGCGATGGCGATTTTTCTCGGAGCGCTTTGTGTTGGAGGGCTGCCCCCGATGTGGGTCGATGCCGCCATCGCGCAGGTTATCGAGCAATCGAAAACGGCTGGCGGATTTAAGGTCTATCTAGGCGTTGTGCCGGCGGAGATTGTGAAGGGGCTTGGCGCAGCCGGCAAGGAACCGCCGATGCATGGCGGCATTCCAGAAGGCGCCCACGAATATCATGTCGTTGCCGCCGTGTTCGACGCCGCGACCGGTGCTCGGGTTTCGGACGCTGTTGTGACCGCAGAGGTATCCGGCCTTGGATTGTCCGGCAGCAGGAAGAAGCTCGAACCGATGCAAATCGCGGGCACTACGACCTACGGCGGCTTTTTCAATCTTCCCGGTTTCGACCTCTACACCGTGAAGCTCGCGATCGAGCGCGGTGCGGCCAGTCCGGCTGTTCTGGAATTCAGGTACGGTCACCGGCGGTAGATCAAGGATCCGCGACGGTCTGACTAATCATGGGCGGGACGGCTCATCTCATGGACGTCGAATACAGAACCTGGCCGCTATCATCAATCGTTCTTATTGCCGCAGGTATCTCGCTGGTCGGCATCGGATCGTACTTCATTTTGATCCGGCCGGCGCTGTTGCCGGAAGATATTCGCTTCATGGCCATGCCGGCTGCGCAGCTCGATGCGATCAGGCCTCGGTTGGAGATGTGGCTGACGCACGTGTTTCGGGTGATGGGCGGCTACGTTCTGGCGACGGGTATTCTGGCCGTCACCCTGGCGGTGACTTCGTTTCGCCGGCATTCGATTCCGGCGGCTGTCGGCGCGGCTACAGGAGGCGTTGCCTCGATCGGCTGGATGGCCGTCGTCAATTTCATGATCGATTCCGATTTCAAATGGGTCTTGCTGGCGATGGCGCTAGTGTGGGCGCTCAGCCTCGTCTTGTTCTTGTGGGAACTGCCGAAGACATCTGCGAAGCCCGCTTCAACTGCATAGTATGCCATGACCGAAGCGATCTTCACCGCCACGGCGCTAACCAAGACCTACGTCTCGGGCGAGGTGCAGGTCCAGGCGCTGAACAATGTCGATCTGGAGATCGCGGAAAAGGAAGTGGTGGTGCTGCTCGGTCCCTCCGGAAGTGGCAAGACCACGCTCCTCAACATCATGGGCGGCCTCGATCATCCGACAAGCGGCAGGCTGTTCTTCAAAGACCTTGAGCTTACCGGCCTGAGCGATCGGGATCTGACCGATTACCGGCGTCGGCATATCGGATTCGTGTTCCAGTTCTACAATCTCGTTCCCAGCCTGACGGCCTATGAGAATGTGGCGCTGGTGACGGAGATTTCCGAGCGTCCGATGCGCCCGGACGAAGCGCTCGAGCTGGTCGGGCTCGGAGCGCGCCTGCATCACTTTCCGGCGCAGCTCTCGGGCGGCGAACAGCAACGCGTTGCGATCGCGCGAGCCATTGCCAAACGGCCGGCGGTGTTGCTGTGCGACGAGCCGACCGGTGCGCTGGATTCGAAGACCGGGATCAAGGTGATCGAAGCGCTGCTTGGCGTCAATCGCCAGCTCGGCACCACCACGCTGATCATCACCCACAATGCCAGCATCCGGGACGTTGCGGACCGGGTGCTGTTCTTCGCTGACGGCAAAATCTCGAGGATCCAGCGAAACGAAACGCGCCATGAGGCAGCGCAACTGGTCTGGTGACATCATGTCGGCGCTCGACATCAAGCTATTTCGCGACGCGAGGCGCTTGTGGGCGCAGGTGCTGGCGATTGCCTTGGTGATCGGCGGCGGGGTGGCGACGCTGATCCTCGCGGTCGGCTCGCATCGCTCGCTCGATGAAACGCGCCTCGCCTACTACGAGCGATACGCATTCGCCGACGTGTTTGCGCTGGCCAAGCGTGCACCGAAGGCGCTGGTGGACCAGATCGCGCAAATTCCCGGCGTGACCGCGGTCGACGCGCGGATCGCCAGGCTTGCATTGGTCGATGTGCCCGGATTTTCCGAACCCGCTAGCGCGCAGTTCGTCTCGCTGCCGGATACCGGCGAACCCGTGCTCAACCGGCTCTATCTGCGGGCCGGGCGTCTGCCCGAGCCTGGACGGGCCGAAGAGGTGGTGGTCAACGAGAGTTTCGCGCTGGCCCACGGCTTCGCACCCGGCGCCGGCTTTTCGGCGATTCTGAACGGCAAGAAGCGCCAGCTCGTCATCGTCGGCACCGCGCTGTCGCCGGAATTCATCTACACGGTGGGGCCGGGCGACTTGATGCCGGATGACCGTCGCTACGGCATCGTCTGGATGTCGGAGAAGGCGCTTGCGAGTGTCTACGATCTGGACGGTGCATTCTCTTCCGTGTCGGTCAAGCTGCAGCGTGGCGCATCGGAATCCGAGGTCATCGCGCGGCTCGATTCGCTGCTCGATGGCTATGGCGGGCAGGCGGCCCACGGGCGCAAGGATCAGACCTCCCATGCCTGGCTCGAACACGAACTCGACATGCTCAACAATATGAGCCGCACGCTGCCTCCGATCTTCCTGCTGGTGTCGGCATTCCTCGTCAACCTGACGCTTAGCCGGCTGGTGGCGCTGGAGCGTGAGCAGATCGGGCTTTTGAAAGCCTTGGGATATCGCGACAGCGGCATCGTAGTGCACTACCTGAAATTCGTCGCCCTCATCGTTCTGATCGGGATTGCGATTGGCAGCGTCGTCGGGACGTTGTTGGGATTGCGCGTCACCGCGCTGTTCAGCGATTTCTTCCATTTTCCGTTCCTGCTGTTCGCGAGGTCGCCCGATCTCTACGCGATCGCGGGCGCGTTAAGCGCAGCCGCGGCCGGCATCGGTGCAATCCGCGTGCTAAGGGAGGTGATCAAGCTGCCGCCGGCCGTCGCGATGCAGCCGCCCGCGCCGGCGAGTTTTCACCGGCTGGTTCCTGCGGCCGTTTCCCTGGACAGAATTGTTTCGCAGCCGACGCTGATGATGTTGCGCAACATTTCGCGCCATCCGGCCAGGGCCGCATTCACCGTGCTCGGGATGGCGCTCGCCACCGCGATTCTCGTGGTCTCGCTCTTCACCCGCGACACCATGGAGCAACTGATCGAGGTGACCTACTTTCTGGCCGATCGGCAGGACGCAACGATCGGTTTTGTCGAGAAGCGGGCGGAGAACGTGGTCACGCAGGTGGCGCGGCTTCCGGGCGTGCTTGCCGCCGAGCCGTTTCGCGAAGTCGCGGTTCGAATCCGAAGCGGCAATGTTGAGCGTCGCATCACGATCAGCGGCCGCCGTCCCGAATCCGATCTCAGGCGCATCATCGATGTCGACCTGCGGCCGGTGGTGCTTCCCGCGACGGGGCTCGCGATCTCCAGCATGCTCGGGCAAATCCTAGGTGTCGGGGTGGGAGATTCGGTCGAGGTCGATGTCCTGGAAGGCGCGCGGCGAACGATATCCCTGCCGGTCATTGCGTTGGTGGAGGATTACTTTGGCATCAGGGGCATGATGGACCTTGAGGCCTTGGCGCGGCTGATGCGCGAAGGGCCGGTCGTGATCAGCGTTAACCTCAGCCTGGACGACATGCACAGGGATCAGTTCTACGCGGCAGTCAAGGCGATGCCGACCGTAAGCGGCATGGCACTGCAGCGGACTTCGCTGGCAAACTTTCGCAAAACCGTCGCGCTCCTTATCACGACCATGGCCAGCATCTACACTGGCCTCGCGACCGTCATCGCATTCGGAGTTGTCTACAACAACGCAAGGATATCGCTTTCGGAACGGGCGCGGGAGCTGGCGAGCCTGCGGGTGCTTGGCTTCACGCGTGGCGAGGTGCTGCGCATCCTGCTGCTCGAACTGGCGATCCTGACCTTGATCGCCCAGCCGCCGGGGTGGGTGATGGGCTATGGCCTTGCATGGATCATGAAAACCAATCTGGCCGGTGAATTGATGCGCGTGCGCCTGGTCGTCGAGCATTCGACCTATGTGACCGCCAGCGCGGTCGTCCTGCTGGCCGCCATCGCCTCGGCGTTCATGGTGCGCGAGCGCATCAATCAACTGGACCTGGTGGCCGTTCTCAAAACGCGGGATTGAACCATGCCGGCAAACTGGACAAAGCGGATCATAGGTATTGTCGTCATCGGCGCGATCGCCGCGTTGGTGATCTGGTTTACCTGGCCGCGGCCAGCCGCCGTAGATTTGGCGACGATCGTGAAAGGCCCGCTGGAGGTGACCGCGGACGACGACGGAAAAACCAACGTACGGCATGTCTATACCGTATCGGCGCCAGTCGGTGGAAAAGTGCTGAGAATTTCTCACCCCATGGGCATACGGGGTGCTTCGCTGCATGTCGGCGACCAAGTGACTGCCAACGAAACAGTTGTGGCCCTCATGCAGCCGACGCCACCGAGCTTTCTTGACGTACGTTCGCACGATCAGCTCGAAGCCGAGGTGATCGCGGCTGATGCTTCGATCCAACAGCAGGAAGCCGAAGTCCGCCGGCTCGAAGCCACGCTCGATTTCGCTCGTACCGAGTTTCAGAGGGCGCAGGCGCTGGCGCGGACGCAAACGATCTCCACCCAAGCCTTTGACAAGGCCAAATTCGAAGTTGCCAGCAACGAAGCTGCGCTGGCGAGCGCGCGAGCGCAGTTGGACTTTCGCCGCAATATGCGGGCCAGCCTGGCGGCGCGATTGATCGATCCAAGCGCAGCGGCTCCACCAAAAGACCCGGCGTGCTGCGTCAGGGTGCTGGCGCCCGCGAGCGGCCGGGTGCTGAAGATCATCCAGGATAGCGAGGCGGTCGTTCCACCCGGGGCACCCTTGGTCGATATCGGGGATCCAAGTGATCTCGAGGTGGTCGCCGATCTGCTGTCGATCGACGCCGTGCAGATCAAGGTCGGCGCGCCGGTCCGGATCGACGGCTGGGGTGGCCCGGCGGTTCGTGGCAAGGTCGTTCGGGTCGATCCGGCCGGCTTTCTCAAAGTATCGGCCCTCGGCATTGAGGAGCAGCGGGTTCGCGTGACCATCGACTTCACCGATCCGCCGGAGCTTTGGTCGCCCCTCGGCCACGATTACCGGGTCATCGTGCACGCTACGATCTGGAGCGCGGATGACGTTCTGAGGGTGCCCGTGAGCGCGCTGTTTCGGAAGGGAGAGGACTGGGCGCTATTCGCAGTCGAAGACGGCCGCGCGCGTCTGATGCCGGTCAAGATCGGCCATCGCAACAACCGCATGGCGGAAGTGCTGGAGGGCCTGGCCGAAGGACGTCAGGTCGTTCTCCACCCGAGCGACAAAATCGCCGATGGCGTTCGGGTAGCCGAACGGTAGTACAGCGGATCGCCATGCTTGGCGTTGACTGAACACCTGCAATGAAGGCTGCTGCGTCAAGCAGCACGAACACCCTCCAGTAGCCAAGCGGCACTTTCTTCGAGCTCTTTGTTCTGCGGCACTCGTGAACGGGCAAACGCATCACTGGGCTCTCTTGTCGGCCATGTGATGGCCGATAACGGCGTCCTTACAATTATGGCCGATTCTCCCTTTTGAAAGGGTTATGCAATGGCGTTGCACGGCGTTGAGCTGCGTCAACGACTTAGGTTTGCGTGCACCGCAGCAGGCTTCCCCGCACACTGCGTGTTGATTTGCCTCAAGCCGAACTTGGTACAGATCGGCACGATAGATACTTCAGCCCAACTCGGGAGGACATCCATGCGACGCCCAACCATTGCAGCAGCGCTGCTGCTTACCGCCCTGAGCTATCCCGCGTTCGCTCAATCGCCAGCCGATCACGAGGCCCATCATCCCGGAGCGGACCAGGTACCGGCACCCACGCGAACGACGCCCTCTGCAGGCCAGCCGGAAGGGCGACAAGGCATGATGGGCGGCGGAGGTATGATGGGAGGACGAATGATGGGTCGCGGCATGATGGGTGCGGACGCGATGGGGTCCCCGATCATGTTCCGCATGATGTTCGCACTGATGGACGCTGATAGTGATGGGACCATCGCACTTCCGGAGTTTCAGGTGGCTCACGAACGGATTTTCAAGGCAATGGACAGCGGCAAAGATGGCAAGCTCACTTTGGAAGAGATGCTAGCGTTCATGCACGGGACCAGGAGCTCGGTCCCGCAGTAGCAGAATGCTCCGTCGATTTCCAAGCCACGACCCCAACTCTGTCGAATTGAGGCCGGCCAGGCTTCGCGAGGTACGTATCTTGCGCCGGTCCGGCCGCAATCGCCGCCATCGCCTCTGGCCCTACTACGGATGAAGAGATTATCGCGTATCCGACAGATCGAGGCGTACCGGCAGTGCGGATCGCGCAGCGATCGCGCTGATATCGGGATGAAGCTTTGGACATGCGTTCCCAGAGCAGTTGAGCGTGCCATGATTTTGCTCAAGCAACGAAGATCCCTTTTCGAGGAAAGTTATGGTTGTCGAATGATGGAAGCGATCGATGCCCTTCGAGCGAACCTTGCGACGAATGCTGGTTGCGATCGCGGTTGCCGGATTGACGGCGGGTATTGCAGCGAGCGCCGCGGGCCGGCTTGATCTGGCCAATCTCGCATGGACGCTCGGCACGGCGCCCGTGATTGGAGGACTTGCAGCCTCGATCGTCAGGGACTTTCTGGCCGGTCGCCTTGGAGTGGATGCGATCGCGCTTTTGTCGATGAGCGCGGCATTGGCGCTGGGCCAGCCGCTCGCCGGGGCTGTGGTCGCGCTGATGTATGCCGGCGGCAATGTCCTTGAGGATATCGCAATCGCACGGGCGGAGCACGACCTGCGCTCGCTGGTTGATCGCGCGCCGCGCCAAGCACATCGCAGGACCGGCGATCGGATCGACCAGGTTCCGGTTGAGGCAGTCTCGGTCGGTGACGAGCTTCTGGTGCGGGCCGGCGAAATCGTGCCGGTCGACGGTGTTGTTCATTCGGCGTTAGCAACCATCGACGAATCAGCGGTTACGGGTGAGCCGATTCCGGCCGCGAAAGCACGCGGCAGCGCCGTCCTTTCCGGCTCGCTGAATGCGGGAGAGACTTTCGAGTTGACCGTAACCGCACCCGCCGGCGAGAGTACCTACGCTGGCATCGTGCGCATGGTGACTGCAGCGCAAACCTCGAAAGCCCCCTTCGTAAGGCTGGCCGACCGCTATGCGCTGATCTTTCTGCCCGTGACGCTCGTCATCGCCTTCCTGGCATGGCTGGTTTCGGGCGATCTTACCCGCAGCCTCGCTGTGCTGGTGGCGGCGACGCCCTGTCCGCTGATTCTGGCCGCACCCGTCGCCTTCATCGCCGGCGTGGCGCAAGCGGCTCGCCGCGGCATCCTGGCCAAGGGCGGAGGCGCGCTGGAGGCATTGGCCCGCGCACACACTGTGCTGTTCGACAAAACCGGTACGTTGACGGTGGGCGGTGCGCGGCTACTTTCGATCGAGGTTGCACCGGGGCAGTGTCCGGAGGACGTGCTGACACTTGGGGCGTCACTCGAGCAAGCCTCTCACCACGTGCTTGCCAAGGCGGTCGTCGCCGCGGCCATCGACCGCGGCCTCAAGCTGAAAGCGCCCGAGCAGGTCAAAGAGACCATGGGCGCTGGCTTGCGGGGCCTGATCGACGGTCGTCAGGTAACCGTGGGCTCGCGGGAGATGCTTCTCTCAGACGGCGAACTGTCGCCGTGGGAACTCCGGGCGATCCGGCGCGCTTCGTGGCGCTCGGCGCTGATCGTCTTTGTCGCCGTGGACGGCCGTCCGATCGGCGCGCTGCTGTTGGCTGACGAACTGCGGTCCGATACGCCTCGGGCGATCCGGCTGCTGCGCGATGCGGGCATCGCACGAATGGTAATGGTCACGGGCGATCGCGCCGCGGCGGCTCAGGCGATCGGTGCCGCACTCGACCTCGATGCGGTGCTGGCCGACCGCGTTCCTTCCGACAAGGTCGAGGCGGTGCGCAGTGAGCAGCGACTGCATCCGACCATCATGGTGGGAGATGGCATCAACGACGCGCCGGCTCTGGCCGCGGCCGACGTCGGGGTCGCGCTCGGCGCGCGCGGCGCCAGCGCCTCGTCCGAGGCGGCCGACGTGGTGATCCTGGCCGACCGGCTGGACCGAGTCGGTGAAGCAATCACCATTGCGCAGCGGGCGCGGCGCATTGCCCTCCAGAGCATCATTGTCGGCATGAGCTTGTCGTTGGCCGCCATGGTGGCGGCCACCGTCGGCTGGCTCGCCCCAGTACCCGCCGCAATCGTCCAAGAGGTGATTGACGTTGCCGTGATCCTGAACGCGCTGCGGGCCCTCACCCCGGCTGGCGGCAGGGGCGGTCGGCGCATCACCGTAGAGCAGGGACTGGCGCTGCATCATGACCATCAAGCGCTATTCAGGCATCTCGACAGGCTGCGCACAATCGTCGATGCGCTGGACGATGCCCCGCCAGAGAACGCAGCGAGCTTGATTGAAGAAGCTCATCGACTGGTTCAGGGCAGCGTTGTGGTGCATGAGCGCGACGATGAGGGCAGCGTCTATCCTCAGCTTGCGGAGGTGCTGCGCGAACGCCATGGCCTCTCGGCCATGAGCCGCGCGCATCGCGAGATCCTGCATCTTGCGCGGCTGCTGGCTCGAATCGCGGAGGACTTGCCCTTGGAGCGGGTAGACCGGTATCTAATTCGCGATGCCCAGCGGGTGGTTGAGGCAATCGAAACGCTAGTGCGCATGCATACAGCCCAAGAGGAGGACATTTACGAGGGCGTGACGACCCAGTCGGCAGCTTAGGAGCATGATCCGCGCTCATGGTCACGCTATTGGCCAATAGCGCCCGAGCTGAAGCGCCCGCCAGTTTTGATGCATCTCAATGTTCAGGCTTGGCCAGTCGATATCGTATCGGCGGAGAAATAGGAGATTGTCATGACAGAGCCGTCTGAGCGGGCCGCTTCCGGTTCTTACCAATCGGACACCAATGGAGAGGCGGAAGCCACCAAACTAAATCAGGGTGCACTGGAGTTCTTGCTCGGTGCGCAGAAGATGACGTTTGAGGAATTGGTCTTTCTCGGCGATGAGATGCTTGAGAGAGTGCGGACCGAAATGCATCTCTTCACGGAATTCGTCACAAAAATGGCGGGCGCACATTCCGTGAAAGACGTCAAGGCGATGTGCCAGGAATGCGGTCAGCATCAGCTCGATTTTGTCCGCCGCGACTCCGAACGGCTATTTAGGCATGGCGAGCGAATGATCGCGGCCACTTCGAACTTAATCAGCGGCGTTCGCTACTGATCGGCCACAGCATGCACCAGAAATTGCCCCAACCGACGGCGGAAGTCGGCATCTTGCCTCTTCCTTCCATTGCTGCGAGCGAGGGCGATGACCGGAAGCCAGTCGCGCCGATCGACCTGCCTGCGGCAGGCGCGAGCGCCGAGACATATCATGCCGATCGTGCCCTCCATGCGATGCTCGCGCGCCTCAGCGGCGGTATCTCGCCGCTGGCATTACTGCTGGCCTATATAGACTGGCTGTCGCATCTGGCTGCGTCGCCACAGCGACAGATCGAGATTGCGCAGGACGCTTTGCTCGATGCTAACCGGCTTGTCGCATCTGCACTGCACGTTTACTCGCCTGGACAGGGACCGTGGTCACTGATGAGACCGCAGGCGCAGGATAGGCGCTTCGGCGGGCGGCAGTGGGAACATCCGCCGTTCAATCTGATGGCGCAGGCATTCCTGCTGAGCCAACAATGGTGGCACAACGCGACCACGGGCGTGCGCGGGGTGGCGAAGCAGAACGAGGCGATCGTCGAGTTTTCGGTCCGCCAGATGTTGGACGTCATGTCGCCTTCCAATTTCGCCGCGACCAATCCGGAAGTGCTTCGGAGATCGTTCGAGAGCGGCGGCGGGAATTTCATACGCGGCTGGCAGAATTTCTGGAGCGACTGGATGCGCCTGGTGTCGGCCGGCCAGGGGCCTGTCAAGTCCGGTGATTTCGTTGTCGGCGACACCGTCGCCACGTCGCGCGGCAAGGTGGTGTTCCGCAACGAACTGATCGAACTGATCCAGTATTATCCGGCCACCGAGAAGGTGCATCCGGAGCCGGTCCTGATCGTGCCGGCCTGGATCATGAAGTATTACATCCTCGACCTGTCGCCGCAGAACTCGCTGGTGAAGTATCTCACCGGCGAGGGCTTTACCGCATTTATGATCTCGTGGCGCAATCCGGGTACGGAAGACCGCGAGGTTGCCTTCGACGACTATCGAAAGCTCGGCGTCGAAGCCGCGCTGGATGCTATCAGTGAAATCGTGCCCGGACCCCAGGTTCATGCCTTGGGCTATTGTCTCGGCGGAACGCTGCTCTCGATAACGGCAGCGACCATGGCGCGCGACGGCGACGACCGGCTGAAGTCGATCAGCCTGCTCGCCGCGCAGACCGATTTCACCGAGGCCGGCGAATTGACCTTGTTCATCAATGAAAGCCAGGTCGCTTTCCTCGAAGACATGATGTGGGAACGCGGCGTGCTCGACACCACGCAGATGGCTGGCGCATTCCAGTTGCTGCGCTCCAACGACCTGATCTGGTCGCGGCTTACCCGCGACTATCTGATGGGGGAGCGGGCGGCGCCGAGCGATCTGATGGCCTGGAACGCCGATGCGACCCGCCTGCCATACCGGATGCATTCTGAGTATCTGCGCAAGCTGTTCCTCAACAACGACCTTGCCGGCGGACGATACCTCGTGGAGGGCAAGCCTATCTCGCTGTCGGATATTCATACGCCGATGTTCGTGGTAGGCACTGTTCGGGACCACGTCGCGCCATGGAAATCCGTCTACAAGATCCACTACCAGGCCGATGCCAACATAACCTTCCTGCTTACCAGCGGTGGTCATAATGCGGGAATCGTGGCACCTCCCGGCGAACAGGGCCACGCCTATCGGATCAGGACCAAGGCAGCGGACGCGACCTATACCGGTCCCGCCGAATGGCTGAAGACCGTCCCGGAGGTTGAGGGATCGTGGTGGCCGGAATGGACGAAGTGGTTGGCCGCGCGGTCCGGCGAGCTTGTTGGGCCGCCGCGCATGGGCACGAAGGCTTCGGAGGGGGAGACACTGCCCGATGCGCCCGGCGATTACGTTCGTTTCTAGGGCGTGAACTCACAAAATCGGCTTGAACGGATGGGGATTGCTCAATGTCCGCTTCTACCAAAGTAGCGACCAACGAGCGGACATGCCCGGAGCTCCCGCCGCGACACGACCGAGCGCTGTCTCGGCGCGAGCCGGACCGCAATTCAATGTAGGGCCACCCCGAACCGATTCGATTTGCAAAAGTCCTTGGTGACGACACGGATGACTTGGAAGGTCATGTCGATGGCACATACTCGACACAGCCAAATTCACGGGCACGTAGGCAAGGGCTTTGATGCCGTGCGGGACGCTTTCGTTGAGAATTTTTCCCATAGAAGCGAGCTGGGGGCCGCATGTTGCGTGTACCGTCACGGAGAGAAGGTCGTCGACCTGTGGGGCGGAATTCGCAACAAAGCGAGCGGCGAGCCGTGGCAGGAGGACACGATGGTCCTTGTGCACTCCGCAACCAAGGGGGCTCGCGGCGATGACGCTTGCGCTCGCGCATTCCCGGGGCTGGCTCGAATACGATGAACGCGTGTGCACCTACTGGCCGGAATTTGCCCAGCGAGGCAAGGAAACGATCACTGTTCGACAGCTCTTGGCGCACCAGGCTGGGCTGTTTGCTTTCGACGAGCCGGTCGATCGTGACCTTGTTGCCGACCTTGATCGCTTGGGGCCCGTTCTCGCCCGCCAAGCGCCTGCCTGGAAGCCTGGTATGCGCCAAGCCTATCACGCGATCAGTCTCGGGTTCTATCAAGGGGAATTACTGCGCCGGATCGATCCGAGGAATCGCAGCCTCGGACAATTTTTTCAAGAGGAGATAGCATCTCCGCTCGGGCTCGATTTCTACATTCGCGTGCCCAAGGAGATTCCAAACTCCAGGTTGGCCACCATTGAAAGTCCCACCGCGCTTGAGATGCTCTGGGGTTTCCCGATTCGGCTGACCTTGGCGACGCTCTATCCTCATTCGAACATGTACCGGGCGCTCATAGCGAACCCAGGCGCTGCAATATGCAATGATGAGACGCGCATTTATTCGCGCAACCTTGAGGTGCCATCGGGCGGTGGCGTCGGAACGGCGCGAGCGATTGCACGTGCCTACAGTGTGTTTGCGACCGGAGGGCAAGAATTGCAATTATGTCCAGAAACTCTCCGGCTCTTGATGGCGCCGGCGATCCCGGCCGAACGCGGCTTCTACGATGAGTGCATGAAAGCCGAGATCCAATTCTCGCTTGGTTTCTGCAAGCCCAGTCCAACTTCGCCCTTCGGTCATCCCGGCTCGTTCGGACACCCTGGAGCGGGAGGCTCCTTTGGTTTCGCCGATCCAGAAGCTGAAATCGGATATGCCTATGTCACCAACCGTATGGGCACCACATTGCCGTTTGATCCACGAGACGTGGCGTTGAGAGCGGCGATGTCGTCGAGCATCGGCCGCTGAGGATCAGTAGCGCTGATTTTGCCATGGCCGCCGCATGTCTACGATAGCGACCAGACAGTAGCCTCCGGGCAGGTGTTGAGATCAGTGCAATATCGTGATTCGAGCTTCCAACCGGAGCTTCAAATCACGACGGTTGCAACGTCAGGCCGACGTTCGAGCTATTCCTCCAGAGCGCGGCGGAGCCGTCGGATGAGGACACCTCTCGCGCGATCGTCGGCGGCAGACTCGATGCGGTCGTTGATGTCCAGGACGAGCTTTGACATTTCGTTGTGCCAGTCGAGCCTCACCACCGCCTCCGGCGCCAGCCGGCGGCGACGGCCGGCGTCGAGCGGCGTTGGCGTGGCGGCGGACAGCTCGTAGACGTCGTCCAGCAACGGCTGAAACACCCGCGCCGCCGGGATGATGCGCTCGGAGACTCGTGCGGCGAGGCCGGTGATTGCCGGCTCTTCGCCATGGACGAGAAAAAGCCCGCGCTGAATCGGACGGCGAGCGGCGATCCATCGCACGAGCTCCGATCCGTCGGCATGTCCGGAATAGTCGTCGATGGTGCGGATGGTCGCCGCGACCTTGATCTCGTTGCCCTGAATGCGCACAGCCCTGGCGCCGTCGGCGAGAAATCGGCCGAGTGTTCCCGGCGCCTGAAAGCCGACCAGCAACACGGTGGCTCTGGCGCTCCACAACCAGTTTCGAAGGTGATGCCGAATGCGTCCGGCGTCGCACATACCACTGGCGGCAATGATAATATGAAAGCCGGCCAGTTTCGCGATTCGCTTGCTCTCTTCGACCGTTTCCGTGAATCGCAATTGCGCGAAAGTGAGCAGCCGGCGCACGTCGACAGCCGGATCGAGGCTTTCGGCGTGCTTGCGGAACACCTCGGTAGCGCGGATCGCCAGCGGGGAGTCGAGAAAGATCGGGGCGGACGGAATCTCGCCGCGCTCCATCAGATCGATTAGGTCAACGATAAGTTCCTGGGTGCGTTCCACTGCAAACGCTGGAATCAGCAGCGCGCCCTTGCGCATCGCGGCGCCGTTCACCTCTTCGGCGAGGCGCGCCCGGCGCGCATCGGGCGAAGTAGGCGGACGCTCTCGGTCGCCGTAGGTCGATTCCGAGATGACGTAGTCGAAGTCTGAAGGCGCTTCAGGGTCAGGTTGCAGCAGTTTGGCGTCCGGCCCGATATCGCCGGATGCGAGAATGCGCATGGGCCTTCCCGATCCATCACCATCGGTGCATTCGATCTCGATCGAGGCAGAACCAAGCAGATGCCCCGCATTCCAGTACCGCGCGCGAACGCCTGGAATCACGTCGATCCATTTTTCGTAATCGACCGCCATAAACGATTGCAGTGAAGCGACCGCGTCGGCCTGCGTATAGATCGGCGTAACCTCCGCGCGTCCGCGAGCAGCGTTACGCCGGTTCAGCGCGGCGACCTCGGATTCCTGAATGCTGCCGGCGTCCGGCAACATATAGGAGCAGAGATCGATGGTGCCGCGCGTTGCCAGGATACGGCCGGCAAAGCCGTTGCGCACCAGTTTGGGCAGTAGCCCGCTGTGATCGATATGGGCGTGCGTCAGCAGCACTGCATCGATACCGGCTGGCCGAAACGGAAAGGCGCCGTAGTTCAGTTCCTTCAGCGTTTTTTGTCCCTGAAACAGGCCGCAATCGACCAGGAAGCGCCCGGCCCGGGTTTCGAAGAGATGGCAGGAGCCTGTAACGGTGCGTGATGCGCCGCAAAACCGAATAGTCACGCTCATCGGAAGTTCTCCGGTATCTCGTCCTTCAACGCATCGACGAACAGTTCGTCGAGCACAATGGCATTGGTGGAATGGGGGACGCTGTAGGTCGAACGGATCGAGCGAATACCCGATAAAGCCATCTCGCCGCAAAGCGCTTCGGGAAACAGCGCGTGCGTCATGACGGCATCGATCGTCGTCGCGCCAGCCGCGATCAACGCTTTGGCGCAGGCAATCATGGTGCCGCCCGACGAAACGATGTCGTCGACGATCAATGCGGGCCGGCCGACGATATCGGCCCGGTTCTGAAATTCGATTGCGACGATGCGGTCGCCGCGGCGGTTCTTTTGCGCAACGGTATGCGACAGGCCGAGCCGGCCGGCGAGATCGCCGACCCAGGGGCGCGATTCGGCATCCGGTCCCGCTACGACGGTTGCGGGATCGAGACCAGTTTTGCGCAGTATGTCCGATATTGCCGGCATGGCCGAGAGATTGTCCGACTGGATGCCCGGAAATACAGCCCCGATATCAGGCGTGCGGTGCAGATGCGCGTCCACGGTGATGATGCGATCCACGCATCGCGCCAGCAGCGGACCGATCACCTTCTGGCTGATCGCCTCGCCCGCGTGGAATGCGGTGTCCTGGCGCATGTAGCATAGATAGGGCGCCAGCAGCACGAGGCGCCTTGCGCCTTCGCGTCGCAGCGCTTCGGCGGCGAACATCAGCGCGATGAGTTTATCGTTTGGCCTGTCGAGCGAGGCGTAGATGATCGTCGTGGAAGCTGCCGGTCCAACTGTCACCCGCATTTCCCCGTCGGGAAAGAAATGCGTCCTGATCTCATGAGATGGCACACCGAGCCGCGTTGCGAGCCTCGTAGCGTCGCGCGTCGACGACGGCAAGCTTTGCAGCACGACCGCGCTCACAGTGTAGTCTCGGCCGATACCGGGTGTCGCACGCCGATGAGGTAGCCGCTGTTGCGTTTTGCCGCCGCGATGGCAAGGTCGAGTTCAGCCTGGTCACAGGCGTGAATTCGATAGAGCGGCTGGCCCTTCTCGACGCGATCGCCGATCTTGCGGAACAGCTTGATGCCCGCGCCCTTGTCGATCGGCGCGCCAGCGGTTCGCGCAAGACGGTTCAACTGCAGGCAATCGATCTCGGATATGGCGCCGTCATCGGCGGCGCAGACATCGAAGACGAGTTTTCCGATATCTTTGCGGCAGGCCGAGGGGCCTTGCGCGTCAATGATCTCCTGCATTTTCTTCATCGCCGCGCCGCGGTCGAGCAGTTCGCGGGCGCGTGTGTAGCCTGCGCCACCTCGCAACTGCGGATCATACTCGAGCAGATGCGCCGCCAATCTTAGGGACTTTTCACGCAGGTCCGTGGGTGCATTCGGCTCGTTGCTCAGCACCGCCGTGACGTCGGCCGCCTCGAGCACTGGACCGATGCCGTTGCCGATCGGCTGGCGGCCATCGGTCGTGATTACCTCGACGGCAATACCGAAGTGATCGCCGACGAACTCAAACAGCTTGCGCAGCCGCATCGCCTCGGCGGCATTGGCAAGCTTTGCGGTCGGGCCGACTGGCAGGTCGATCAGCAGATTGGTCGAACCGGCCGCGAGTTTCTTAGACATGATCGATGCGACCATCTGTTCGCTTGTGTCGAGGCAGAGTGGACGTTCGACGGAAATCAGAATGTCGTCGGCAGGCGAGAGATTGACGTGCCCGCCCCAGACCAGGCAACCGCGGCACGCGGCGACGATTTCCTTCATCTCGTCAACCGACACGTCGACCCGGGCCAGTACCTCCATGGTGTCGGCAGTGCCGGCCGGCGAGGTGATCGCCCGAGAGGAGGTCTTGGGAATAATGAGGCCATGCGCCGCGACGATTGGGACGACGATCATGGAAGTGCGGTTTCCGGGAATGCCGCCGATGCAATGCTTGTCGACGACCATGGGACTTGGCCATTTCAGCTGGGTGCCTGCCATCGCCATCGCCCGAACCAGAGCGAGCAGCTCGCCGCTGGTCATGAAGCTTGCGGCGCCGATCAGGAACGCTGCGATCTCCATATCGGAGTAGCGGTAATGCGTCAGGTCGTTGATGATGGCGTCGATTTCGGAGGGCTTCAGCGTTCTGCCCTGAATCTTGCCGCGAACTGCGTCGAGACTTTCGGGCGGGGTCGCGGGGCTGACGGTGACGAGGCGGCCCACTGGCTCGGCAAAGCGCCGGAACGCCGGCTCGGAAAGCCCGATTTCATCGGCGCTGACCAATCCGTCGTCCGTGATCAACAGCGTGGCGAGCAGGACCTTCGAACCGCTCTGTAGTTCGACCCGACTGAAGCCGCGAAATACGTCCGGCTGCAATGCTCTCGAGTGGCGTGAAATCACCACCACGTTCTCGCGTCCGGTGTCGAGGTTGACCCGGCGCACTTTCAGTGGCGGGCGGGAGTCATCCCTCCTGGAGTCTTCGGCCATCGGAACTCCACGGTGCGCCAAAACCGACCGTCAATGCGAAAACAAAATCGGAAGCGGCGGCTTCGACAGCAGGCTCTTGGTTGCGCCACCGAGGACGAATTCGCGCCATCGGGAGTGTCCATAAGCCCCCATGACGAGGACATCGACCTTGTGGGAGACGGCGTAAGCTTCAAGCACCTCTCCAATTCGCTTCCCGTTGGCATCAATCTTGTCCAGCACGACGTCGATGCCATGGCGCGCCAGGTTTTTCGCCAACTCCTCGGCGGAATGCTTGGAGTCCAGCTTCTTCTCATTGGTGACGGTGACGATGCGCACTTTCTTCGCTTTTTCGAGCAGCGGAAGCGCATCCGAAACGGCCCTGGCTGCCGCGCGGCTGAAATCCCAGGCGATGGCGATAGTGCCGAGTTCGAATGGGCGCGGGCGGGGGCTCTCAGGTACAACGAGGGTCGGCCGGCCCGATCCGAATATCACGGCCTCGGCGTACCACTGGTCATAGCTTTCCGGCACCGGCACGATGGTGAGGTCGCGAAGCCGCGCGTAGTCCACCAGCAGATCCGGCACCGCGAAAGTCGGGCATTTCTCGACATAGGTCTCGTGGAGGATGCCGGCTTTGTTCGCGGCGGCATCGAAAGCAGCCAGAATGTCCTTGGCGCTCTTCCGGCTCTTCTCGGCTTCGCCGGCAAGAATCGCGGGGATATTGGCAATCGAACCGGAGAGGAAATGTCCTGGCACTTCGACATGCACCTCGCAGGCGACGGCGGCCAGGTGAGCACCAAGTGCAGCCGCAACCGAGACTGCCTCCTCGGTTACTGAGACCGGAGTTGGATCCGGATAACTCGTCAGTGTCAGCAGAATGTCTTTGATCGCCACGGTGCTCTCCTATTTCGAGGCACAATCTAGCGGTCGGCCGAATTCGCCATTTGATCCAACGCAAGCGGGCTTGGTTTGCCGCTTCAGCGCTGCAGCCGTGCTGAAGGAGCGCTTGACGAGGATCAGGCTGACGATCACGACTACGAGCGAGAAGAACGCCAGAACCTCCGGCACCGGAATGCCGGATTGGAGCGCCATGACGTGAATTGCCGCGACCAGCACAAACGCCAGCGTTCCCTGCAGCACGCTCCTGCCTGCCACTGACATAAAAGTGCCCCGCAACGCCTGGTCGTAACAGGCGCTGGCGAGGCAGTCTTAGGAGAAAACGGCGAGATCGCCGAATGATGATGCGGGACATCTTTGTCGGACATCATCTAGGTAAACCATTCATCCATTTCGGCGCGTCCGCATTGACATGGATCAACCGGTATTCGCGAAGATCAGGAGCTTTCCCGCGACAATGAAAGTTGCGCAATCGCATTAATCTTTGACCCAGCGCAAGTATCGGTTCGGCATTCCGGTCGATTCCTACCCTCAGCACACGAGCCGGCGAGGGGACTATTATGGACGCAACAACCACAGCGCATCAGGGCCGGGCACTCTGGCTTTCGACCATTGCCTTCACGATATGCTTCGCGGTCTGGACGATCTTCTCGATCATCGGTATCCGCATCAAGCAGGAGCTGGGGCTGAATGACACCCAGTTCGGCCTTCTGGTCGGCACGCCTATCCTCAGCGGATCGCTGATCCGGCTCTTACTCGGCATCTGGACCGATCAATATGGCGGGCGGCGAGTCTACACCGTCGTCATGCTGGCCGCAGCGGTCGCAACCTATCTTCTGACCTGGGCAAGTACGTATCCCGAGTTCCTGGTGGCGGCCTTCTTCGTCGGCATCGCCGGCGGATCGTTTGCTGTTGGCGTGGCATATGTCTCGCGCTTTTATCCTGCAGGCAAGCAGGGCACCGCGCTCGGCATCTTCGGCGCCGGCAATGTCGGCGCGGCCGTCACCAAGTTCATCGCGCCGTTCGTGCTGGTGGCCTATGGCTGGCAGACCGTCGCGCAGGTCTGGGCGCTCTCCATCGGTCTGATGGGCCTGGTGTTCTGGTTCTGCTCGGAAGAGGACCCGGTCGTTCGTGCCCGGCGTGAGAAACATGAGAAGCCGAAAAGCGCATGGCTGGAGCTCGAGCCGCTCAAGAACATCCAGGTCTGGCGTTTCGCGCTCTATTACTTCTTCGTGTTCGGCGCCTTCGTCGCGCTGGCATTGTGGCTGCCGCAATATCTGATCAAGGTCTACGGCGTCGATATCAAGACCGCTGGCATGGTGGCTGCGATGTTCTCTCTGCCCGCCAGCGTGTTCCGCGCCTATGGCGGCCATCTCTCCGATCGCTACGGCGCGCGGCGCGTAATGTACTGGACCTTCCTGGTCGGCGTCGCCACGACCTTCGTGCTGTCCTATCCGCCGACCGATTACCTGGTAAAGACGGTCAACGGCACTGTCGCCTTCCATCTGGAAATGGGACTGGTGCCGTTCACGGTGATCGTATTCGTGCTCGGCTTCTTCATGGCGCTGGGCAAGGCCGCCGTCTACAAGCACATCCCGGTCTACTATCCGCAGAACGTTGGAGCCGTCGGCGGCCTGGTCGGCATGATCGGCGGCCTCGGCGGTTTCGTGTTGCCGATCGTGTTCGGCGCGCTCGTTGACCTGACCGGTCTGTGGACCAGTTGCTTCATGCTGCTGTTCCTGCTGGTTGCAGGTTCTCTGGCCTGGATGCATATGGCGATCCGGCAGATGGAGCGCGGCGTCGTCGGCGAAGAGCTCAAGAAACTTCCCGAACTTCCCGAAATGGAAACGATTCACAAGCCCGAGCATGTTGGCGCGCTGTCCGGCGCGGTGCTGACCGACTGGCGTCCCGAAGACAGGACCTTCTGGGAAACCACCGGGCGAGCGATCGCGCGGCGCAATCTCTGGATTTCGATCCCGGCGCTGTTGCTGTCATTCGCGGTCTGGCAGGTCTGGTCGGTGGTGGTCGCAAAGCTGCCCTCGGTTGGCTTCAAGTTCACCACCGCCGAGCTGTTCTGGCTGGCGGCGCTGCCAGGCATCTCCGGCGCCGTGCTGCGGATTTTCTACTCCTTCATGGTGCCGATCTTCGGCGGAAGACTCTGGACCACGCTCGCGACCTGGTCGCTGCTAATCCCGGCGGTGGGCATCGGTTATGCCGTGCAGAATCCGTCGACGCCGTATCCGGTGTTTCTGGCGCTGGCGCTGTTGTGCGGCTTCGGCGGCGGCAATTTCGCCTCATCAATGGCCAACATCTCGTTCTTCTTCCCGAAGGCGGAGAAGGGCAACGCGCTCGCGCTCAATGCCGGCCTCGGCAATCTCGGTGTCTCCACGGTGCAGTTCGTGGTGCCGATCATCATCACGGTCGGCGTGTTCGGCTGGTTTGGCGGCGACCCGGCTACTGTCACCAGCGGTACGCAGACATCATCGCTATGGCTGCAGAATGCCGGCTTCATCTGGGTGCCGTTCATCGTCGCCAGCGCGTTCGCAGCATGGTTCGGCATGAACGACATCGCTTCCGCCAAAGCCTCGTTCGCCGACCAGGCGGTAATCTTCCAGCGCAAGCACAACTGGATCATGTGCTGGCTGTATACGGGGACGTTCGGCTCCTTCATCGGCTATTCCGCCGGCTTCCCGCTGCTCGCCAAGACCCAGTTCCCGGCGGTCGATGCGCTTCCGTTCGTCTTCCTCGGTCCACTCGTCGGTGCGCTGTCACGCTCGGCGACGGGGTGGATCTCCGACAAGTGGGGCGGGGCGCGCGTCACCTTCTGGGTCTTCATCCTGATGATGCTCGGTGTGCTCGGCATTCTCTACT
This sequence comes from Bradyrhizobium sp. LMTR 3, assembly GCF_001693485.1. Classification (GTDB taxonomy): domain Bacteria; phylum Pseudomonadota; class Alphaproteobacteria; order Rhizobiales; family Xanthobacteraceae; genus Bradyrhizobium. The sequence goes on along the minus strand of NZ_MAXC01000055.1, from coordinate 173,115 downwards.
TCATTGGCATCAAGGACCAGCCGGGCGCATTCTGGGGCTTCTTTGCGATGTTCCTCGTCCTGTTCTTCGCAACGGGCGTCGGCAATGCATCGACCTTCCAGATGATACCGAACATCATGCGCAAGGAAATGGACCGGCTGATGCCGACCGCCGATGCGCTGACCCGTCAGCGCCAGGCCGAAAAGGAATCGGCCGCCATCACCGGCTTCACCTCGGCGATCGCAGCCTTCGGCGCCTTCTTCATCCCGAAGTCCTACGGGACCTCGATCGATCTCACGGGCGGCGTCGAGGGCGCGCTGTGGGGTTCTTCATCTTCTACGTGATCTGCGTCGCGATCACTTGGGCCGTCTATACCCGCAGGGGTGGACTGCTCCATGACGTCGAGCGTGGCCCGCAGATTTCATCCGTCACACAAGCTGCCGAATAAGGAAAGCGAACGATGAGTCATTTTCTCGACAGGTTGTCGTTCTTCACACGGGCCAAGGCCGAATTCGCCGGCGGGCATGGCGTGATGACCACCGAGGACCGTTCCTGGGAGGACGGCTACCGGAAGCGCTGGCAACACGACAAGATCGTCCGCTCCACCCACGGCGTAAACTGCACGGGCTCGTGTTCGTGGAAGGTCTACGTCAAGGGCGGTATCGTCACCTGGGAGACGCAGCAGACCGACTATCCGCGCACGCGGCCGGATCTGCCCAATCACGAGCCGCGCGGCTGCGCGCGCGGCGCGAGCTATAGCTGGTATCTCTACTCGGGCAACCGGGTGAAGTATCCGCTGGTGCGTTCGCGATTGCTGAAACTGTGGCGCGAAGCCCGTGTCCTGATGACCCCAGTGGCGGCGTGGAAGTCGATCGTCGAGGATCCGAAGAAGCGTGCTGCTTACGTGCAAAAGCGCGGTCTCGGCGGCTTCGTCCGCGCAAGCTGGGCCGAGGTCAACGAACTGGTGGCGGCAGCAAATGCCTATACCGCCAGAACCTACGGCCCGGATCGCGTGTTCGGGTTCTCGCCGATCCCGGCGATGTCGATGGTGAGCTACGCGGCAGGCGCGCGCTATCTGTCGCTGCTCGGCGGCGTCTGCATGTCCTTCTACGACTGGTACTGCGACCTGCCGCCGGCTTCGCCGCAGACCTGGGGCGAGCAGACCGACGTCCCCGAGAGCGCAGACTGGTACAATTCCGGCTTCCTGATCCTGTGGGGGTCGAACGTCCCGCAGACCCGCACCCCGGATGCGCACTTCTATACCGAGGTCCGCTACAAGGGCGCCAAGAGTGTCGTGATCAGCCCGGACTATTCGGAAGCCTCGAAATTCGCCGATCTCTGGGTGTCGCCGAAGCAGGGCACGGATGCTGCGCTCGCGATGGCGATGGGCCACGTCATCCTCAAGGAGTTCCACGTCGAGCGTCAGGCCAAGTACTTCAACGACTATGTACGCCAGTACACGGACATGCCGATGCTGGTGCGGCTGGTGAAGCAGGGCGATCATTACGTGCCCGAGCGCTTCTTGCGCGCCTCCGATTTCGTGAAGGGAATGGGCGAGGCCAACAATCCCGAGTGGAAGACGGTCGCCTATGACGAGACCTCCGGCGATATCGTTGTCCCGAAGGGGTCGGTCGGTTTCCGCTGGGGCGAGAAGGGCAAATGGAGCCTGGAGGAGAAAGCGTCCGGCAACCAGGATACCAGGCTCCGGCTGTCGCTGAGCGACATCAGGGACGGCACCTCGCCGGTCGGCTTCCCATATTTCGGCAACCGCGAGCACGATCATTTCGCCGGCACCGATCATCCCGACGTGCTCAAGCGCAACGTGCCGACCAAGACGCTGCAACTCGCTGACGGCGAGACTGTCGTGGCTTCGGTGTTCGACCTGTTCCTCGCCAATTACGGCGTCGACCGCGGCTTCGGCGGCGAGAATATCGGCAAGACCTACGACGATCTCGAGCCGTATACGCCGGCCTGGGCGGAAAAGATCAGCGGCGTGCCGCGCGACCAGATCATCACGGTGGCGCGCGAATTCGCGCTCAATGCCGAGAAGACCGGCGGCCGGTCGATGGTCATCCTCGGCGCCGGGCTGAACCACTGGTACCACATGGACATGAACTACCGCGGCATCATCAACATGCTGGTGATGTGCGGCTGCATCGGACAATCCGGCGGCGGCTGGTCGCATTATGTCGGCCAGGAAAAGCTACGCCCGCAATCCGGCTGGACGCCGCTGGCGTTTGGTCTCGACTGGGGCCGTCCGCCCCGGCAGATGAATTCGACGTCGGCGTTCTACGCCCACACCGACCAATGGCGTTACGAGACCCTCGATATCAAGGAGATCCTATCGCCGACGGCGCCTGCTGGTCCGTGGGACGGCGCGTTGATCGACTACAACGCGCGCGCAGAGCGGATGGGCTGGTTGCCGTCAGCCCCGCAACTTCAGACCAATCCGCTGGAGGTCTCCAGGCGCGCCGCGGCGGCGGGGCTGGAGGCTAAGGACTATGTCGCCAAGTCCCTGAAGTCGGGCGAGCTGCAATTGTCGTGCGACGATCCCGACAACCCCAAAAACTGGCCGCGCAATCTGTTCGTCTGGCGCTCGAACCTGTTGGGCGCATCGGGCAAGGGCCACGAATATTTCCTCAAGCACCTGCTCGGCACCAAGCACGGCGTAATGGGCAAGGACCTCGGCGAACACGGCCTGAAGAAGCCGGTCGACGTGAAGTGGCGCGACGAGGCGCCGGAAGGAAAGCTGGATCTTTTGGTCACGCTCGATTTCCGCATGTCCACCACCTGCATGTATTCGGACATCGTGCTGCCGACCGCGACCTGGTACGAAAAGAACGATCTCAACACCTCCGACATGCATCCGTTCATCCACCCGCTGTCGGCGGCAGTCGATCCGGTCTGGGAATCGCGCAGTGATTGGGACATCTACAAGGGCATAGCGGAAGCCTTTTCGCGCGTGGCGCCGGAAGTGCTTGGCGTCGAAAAGGACGTCGTGCTGACGCCGATCATGCACGACACGGCCGGCGAGATCGCGCAGCCGCTCGACGTCAAGGACTGGAAGAAAGGCGAGATCGATCCGATCCCCGGCAAAACGATGCCGGCGGTTACGGTGGTCGAGCGCGACTATCCGAACCTCTACAAGCGCTTCACCTCGCTCGGGCCGTTGATGAACAAGCTCGGCAATGGCGGCAAAGGCATGAGCTGGAATACCGATCATGAGGTCGACCTGCTCAAGAAGCTGAACGGCGTCGTGACCGAGGAAGGCGCGAGCAAGGGGCTCGCCCGGATCGACAGCGCGATCGACGCCTGCGAGGTCATCCTCAGCCTTGCGCCGGAGACCAATGGCGAGGTCGCGGTCAAGGCCTGGGCCTCGCTTGAGACCTTCACCGGGCGGGAACACACCCATCTGGCGATCCCTAAGGAGGACGAGAAGATCCGCTACCGCGACGTGGTCGCGCAGCCGCGCAAGATCATCTCGTCGCCGATCTGGTCCGGCCTTGAGTCGGAAAAAGTCTGCTATAACGCCGGCTATACCAACGTCCACGAACTGATCCCGTGGCGGACGCTGACCGGCCGGCAGCAGCTCTACCAGGATCATCTGTGGATGCGCGCCTTTGGCGAAGGGTTTTGCGTCTACCGGCCGCCGATCGACACCAAGACCGTCAAGCCGGTGATCGACCGCAAGCCGAACGGCAACGCCTCAGTGGTGCTGAACTTCATCACGCCGCACCAGAAATGGGGCATCCACTCCACCTACACCGATAACCTGCTGATGCTGACGCTGTCGCGCGGCGGACCGATTGTCTGGATCAGCGAGGCTGACGCCAAGGCCGCCGGCATCATCGACAACGACTGGATCGAGGCCTTCAACACCAACGGCGCGCTGGTCGCGCGCGCGGTGGTCTCGCAACGCGTCAAACAGGGCATGTGCATGATGTATCACGCCCAGGAGAAGATCGTGAACGTGCCCGGCTCCGAGCAGACCGGGCAGCGCGGCGGCATCCACAACTCGGTAACTCGGGTCGTGACCAAGCCGACGCACATGATCGGCGGCTACGCCCAGCAGGCCTGGGGCTTCAACTACTACGGCACGGTTGGCGCCAACCGTGACGAGTTCGTCATCGTCAGGAAGATGTCGAAGGTCGACTGGCTCGACACGCCGACGGCAGATCAGCCTGGTTCCCCCCGTTTGGAGGCCGCAGAATGAAGATCCGCGCTCAAATCGCCATGGTGTTGAACCTCGACAAGTGCATCGGGTGTCACACCTGCAGCGTCACCTGCAAGAACGTGTGGACCAGCCGCGAAGGCATGGAATACGCGTGGTTCAACAACGTCGAGACGAAGCCGGGCATCGGCTATCCCAAGGATTGGGAAAACCAGGCGCGCTGGAAGGGCGGCTGGAAACGCAAGCGCAACGGCAAGATCGAGCCGCGGATCGGCGGCAAGTGGCGGGTGCTGGCGAACATCTTCGCCAATCCCGATCTGCCCGAGATCGATGACTATTACGAGCCGTTCACCTTCGACTACCAGCACCTGCAGCAGGCCAAGGAAATGCCGGCGATGCCGACCGCCCGGCCGCGCTCGCTGGTGTCGGGCGAACGGATCGAGAAGATCGAATGGGGGCCGAACTGGGAAGAAATCCTCGGCGGCGAATTCGCCAAGCGCTCACAGGACTATAATTTCGAGGGCGTGCAGAAGGATATCTACGGGCAGTTCGAAAACACCTTCATGATGTATCTGCCGCGGCTGTGCGAGCACTGCCTCAATCCAGCCTGCGTCGCGGCCTGCCCCTCGGGCGCGATCTACAAGCGCGAGGAAGACGGCATCGTCCTGATCGACCAGGACAAGTGCCGCGGCTGGCGCATGTGCGTCTCGGGCTGCCCCTACAAGAAGATCTACTACAACTGGTCCTCGGGCAAATCCGAGAAATGCATCTTCTGCTATCCACGCATCGAGGCCGGCCAACCGACGGTGTGCTCGGAAACCTGCGTCGGCCGTATCCGCTATCTCGGCGTGGTGCTCTATGACGCCGACCGGATTGCTGAAGCCGCAAGCAAACCCGACGAGCGCGACCTCTACCAGGCGCAGCTCGACGTCTTCCTCGATCCCAACGATCCCAAGATCATTGCCGAGGCGGAACGGCAGGGCATTCCGCATGCCTGGCTCGAATCCGCCAAGGCCTCGCCGATCTGGAAAATGGCGATGGAGTGGAAGGTGGCGTTCCCGCTGCACCCGGAATACCGGACGCTGCCGATGGTATGGTACGTGCCGCCGCTGTCGCCGATCACGTCGGCGGCTTCCGCCGGCAAGATAGGTCTCGACGGCGGAATGCCCGATGTAAAGTCGCTGCGCATCCCCATGAAATATCTCGCCAACCTGCTGACCGCAGGTGACGAGAGGCCAGTGACGCTGGCGCTGGAGCGCATGCTGGCGATGCGCGCCTATATGCGCACCAAAACCATCGATGGCGTGGTGGACGAAGTGGTCGCCCGGCGCGTCGGGTTGAAGCCCGAACAGATCGACGAGATGTACCAGATCATGGCGATCGCCAATTACGAGGACCGGTTCGTGATTCCAACCGCGCACCGCGAGCTTGGCACTGACGCCTACGACCTGCGCGGCTCCTGCGGCTTCACGTTCGGCAATGGCTGCTCGGGTGGCGAAAGCGAAACCAATTTGTTCGGTTCGCCGCGCAAGGCCAAGAACCCGATGGAGATGGCGTGATGAGGACGTTCAAGATCCTGTCAGCGCTGCTCAGCTATCCGACCCAAGGGTTAATCGACGCCGCGCCGGGGTTTCCGGCCATTCTCGATGCCGAGAAGGTGGTACCTGCATCCTGCCGCGGCGAGCTCGATCTACTGATCGAGGAAATCGCCATCGGTGAGCTGTACGACCTGCAGGAGCGCTACGGCTTGCTGTTCGACCGCAGCAGAACGCTGGCGCTGCATCTGTTCGAGCATGTCCACGGCGAAAGCCGCGACCGCGGCCAGGCCATGGTCGATCTCAAGGCGATGTACGAAAAGTCCGACCTGTTTATCGCGGCGAACGAGTTGCCGGACTACGTGCCGCTGTTCCTAGAATTCCTGTCGACCCAATCGCTCCCGGCCGCCCGCGAGCTGCTGCGGCAGACCGCCCATATTCTGGCAGCGCTGGCTGAGCGGCTTGAGCGCCGGCAATCGAAATACAAGGCCGTGTTCGACGCGCTGGTCGCGATCTCCGCTGAAGCTCCGTCGCGCGAGATCGTCGACGAATTGCTGAAGGGCGCCGACCCCGATCCGATGGATCTCGAGGCGCTCGATGCCGCCTGGGAAGAGGAAGAGGTGCGGTTCGGTCCCGGCAGCCAGGGGCAGGGTGCCTGCGGCCACGAGGGCCTGATCGCAAAGCTTCGCCATGCCCGACGCGCGGTCGATCCCGCGCCACGCCCGCAGTAAGGAGACAGCGTCATGCAAACGCTCAATTCGATCGTGTTCGGCTGGTACCCCTATCTGTGCCTGACCGTGTTCCTGTTCGGCAGCCTGTTCCGGTTCGACCGCGAGCAGTATACGTGGCGAACCGGATCCAGCCAGTTATTGCGTCGGCGGCAATTGGTGTGGGGCTCCAACCTGTTTCACGTCGGCATTCTCTTCATCTTCCTGGGCCATTTCGTTGGCCTATTGAGCCCGATCTGGGTGTTCGACATGCTCGGCGTATCGCACGGCTTCAAGCAGATGCTGGCGATCGTCGCCGGCGGAGCAGCGGGCCTGATGTGCCTGGTCGGCATTGCGCTGCTGACGCATCGCCGCCTGTTCGACCCGCGCATCCGCGCCAATACCTCGTTCGGGGATACCGCGATCCTGCTGTTGCTGTTCGCGCAGCTCTTGCTCGGGCTTGCCACCATCCCGGTGTCGATGGGTCACCTCGACGGCCACGAGATGGTCAAGTTCATGGCATGGGCCCAGGGCATCCTGACGCTGCAGCCCGGCGTCGCCGCCAACATTTTGGACGTGCACCCGATCTTCAAGGCCCATCTCGTGCTCGGCATGACGCTGTTCCTCGTCTTCCCGTTCACGCGGTTGGTCCACATCTGGAGTGCGCCGGTCTGGTATCTCGGCCGGCGTGGCTATCAGGTCGTCCGCAGCCGCGACGGTTCGTTGCGGCCCATCCAACCGGCGGAGTAGGTCATGGATTGTTCGCTGACGAACACGCTGCCAAAGCCCAGGACGATCAGCGTCAACGGCACGGTCATTCCGCGCGAGATGATCGCCCGCGAGGTGCAGAACCATCCGGCGGAAAAGCCGATCCTGGCGTGGCAGGCGGCCGCCCGCGCGCTGGTCGTGCGCGAACTCCTGTTGCAGGAATCAGAGCGACTTGGGATCGAGGCGGAGCCGCTTCGCGATGCCGAAGGACGCTCGGAGACTGGCGAGGAAGCAGCGATGCGCGCCCTGATCGAGCGTGAGGTAGGGATGCCCGAGCCGGATGAGGCGGCATGTCTCCGGTTCTATGAACAGAACCGCGCGCGCTTCCGTTCGGGGGACCTGTACGAGGCGGCGCATATCCTGATCGCCGCGCGTCCCGACGACGTTGCCGCGCGCACCGAGGCCCGACTGACTGCCGAGAATATTCTGGCCGCGGTCCGCGGCGATCCGGCGCTGTTTTCAGAATTCGCTCGCAGCCATTCGGCCTGCAAGACCTCGGCGCAGGAGGGCGGCCGGCTCGGTCAGTTGACGCGTGGCCAGACAGTAGCGGAATTCGAGGCGACGCTAGAGCGGATGCGGCCGGGTGAATTCGCCATCGCCGAAACCCGCTACGGCTTCCACGTCATCCGGCTCGATCAATATGCTCCCGGTCAGGTGCTGCCGTTCGAGCTCGCCCGTGACCGCATCGCGGATTATCTCACGGCCAGCGTTCAGCATCGAGCGCTGGCGCAATATGTCTCGGTACTGGCAGGCAGAGCCGAGATATCGGGCATCACGCTCGCCGCGGCGGCGTCGCCGCTCCTGCAATAGGAGCTAACGATGCAACTCGGCGACATCATCCGCAGCTTCAGCGAGGACGCGACCGCCAGCGAGGCGTTGCTCGCCTGCAACGACATCGTGCTGTTCGCGCGCGTCGGCGAGGCCGCTAGCCGTTATGAAGAAACCGTCGGCGAGTACGCCTCCGGCGCAGTCAGGCGCTTTGCCAATCTCGCCGGCAGCGAGGACTGGCTCGGCCTGATGAACGTCGTCGAGCGCACCGACGATCCCGCGACCGGTTGCCTCGTCTACATGGTCAACTGGTCGCTGAAGAAGGACGAGGCGCCCGAACCGCCTGCCCACGCGGGCTGCACCTGTGGCGGCTGTGGAGGTTGCTCTTGAGCTCGCATTCCTTGAATTCTGATGCGGTCGGCTCCGGATTTTGATGCGCCATGATCGACGAGTTGTTCGACCGTAATGTGGCCTGGGCGACGGGCAGAACCCGCAGCGATCCCGATTACTTTCGGCGGCTCGCCGAGCAACAGGTGCCGCGCTATCTCTGGCTCGGCTGTTCGGACAGCCGCGTTCCCGCCAACGACATCGTCGGCCTCGATCCGGGCGAAGTATTCGTGCATCGCAATGTCGGTAATGTCGTTCATACCGGCGACATGAACCTGTTGTCGGTGCTGGAATTTGCCGTCGAAACGCTGCAGGTGAAACACATCATCGTCTGCGGCCATTATGGTTGCGGCGGCATCCGCAGGGCGTTCGAGCCGCCGGGCGGCGGCGGTCTGGTCGACCACTGGCTGGCGCCGGTGCGGGAAATGTGCCGGCGATGCGCGCCCGATCTGGCGCAGCTTCCGAATGACGCGGCCAGAATGGACCGCGCCTGCGAACTGAATGTCGAGCTGCAGCTACGGCGGATCGCTGCCACGCCGATTTTGCGCGGTGCCTGGCAGCGCCAGCAATCCATCACGGTTCACGGCTGGATCTATGGCCTCGGAGACGGGCTGTTGCGCGATCTCGGGCTAAAGCTGTCGTCGCTCGACGATGCCGAGTGTCTAGACCGCGAAGACGATTTCGCCGGGCTTACCGAGCCGATCACCATGGTTCGCCGCCATGCGGAAGAAGCTTTCGCAGGACTGTCGATGCTGGAGCTGCAGCTTTTGGAGGAGGGGTGAGATGCCTGACAATCTGCTGGCGCGAATTGGCGTGCTAACGATATCCGATCGCGCCAGCCGCGGCGAATATGAGGACATCAGCGGCAAGGCGATCAATGATTTCATTGGCCGGGCATTGCGGTCGAACTGGGTCGCGGTTGTAAGGATCGTGGCTGACGGTACCGACAGCGTGGCGCAGGCGCTGATCGATATGGTCGAGCGCGAGGATTGCGATTTGATTTTCACGACCGGCGGCACCGGGCCGGCGCCGCGGGACCTGACGCCGGAAGCGACGCGAATGGTCATCACGCGCGAGCTGGAGGGGTTTGGCGAACTGATGCGCCGGATCAGCCTCGAACAGGTGCCGACCGCCATTCTCTCCCGGCAGACCGCCGGAACGCGCGGCAAGTGCCTGATCGTCAATCTGCCGGGACGCCCCTCGGCCATCGATATCTGCCTGAACGCGGTATTCCCCGCAATTCCCTACTGCCTCGATCTGATCGGGGCGCGCCGAATAGAGGTCAATCCAGATGTATGCGCAGCATTCCGACCCGCCCCATAACGCAGCCATGCGGCCGCAACAGTCCTTGGTGGCGATCGTCTACGCCAACGACGCCTATCCGCAATCGACCTTCGAAGGCATCGTGGAGGATTGCCGCCGCCGCGGGCTCCGCCTGGCCGGGGTGCTGCAACACCCGGTCTGCTCGGACGCGGCGGGTCACTGCGATGTCGTGCTGGAAGAGCTCACGACGGGCCTGCGGACGGACCTGTTCGAAGACCGCGGCCCGGGCGCCAGCGGATGCCGGCTCGACGAGGCGGCGCTCGCGGAAGTGAACGGGCGGGTGGCGCGTTCACTTGATGCTGCTCCAGACCTTCTGATCCTCAACAAGTTCGGTAAAGTGGAGGCCGAAGGCCGCGGTCTGCTCGACCTGGTGGGGATGGCGATCGATCGCGGCATCCCAGTCGTGATCGGGGTTCCGATCAGAAACCTTGAACCTTGGCGCCGCTTCGCCGGCGGCATGTCGGTCGAGCTTTCCCGCGATCCGTCAGAGATTGGGGGCTGGCTCAACAGAACCTTCCCTGTTGCGATAGCGCAAAGTCCCGAGCCGGCGGCCTGTTAGACGGAGGTTGCATCCCTCGAACGACTTTGCGGAGGCGAAATGCCAGCGTTGCTGCAGCCGGAAATCGACGCTTGCCTTACGCCTGCAAGCACGGACCTTGTTTCGGTGGAACGGGCGCTTGCCATTGGCTTGGCCGAGGCGCGGCCCATCGCCGAGACCGAGCTGGTCGATCTCTCAGCCGTAGCGGGGCGGATTCTCGCACAGTCCGTCAAGGCAGATGAGCCGCTGCCGCGGTTCGATTGCAGTGCGATGGACGGTTATGCTGTCGATACGGACAGCCTGGCTCCAGAATTTCCAGCCCGGTTGAAGGTGGCCGGCAGCATCGCCGCGCGCCGCACCGTCGGTAATCCGGTGCTACAGGACGGCTGCGCCTTTCGCATCCTGACTGGTGCGCCGATCCCCGCCGGCGCCAATGCCGTCATTGCCCAGGAAGATGTGCGGGGCGAGGACGACAGCATCGTTCTCTCCAGTGCGCCACGAGCCGGCGAGAATATCCGAAGGCGCGGCGAGGACGTCAGGTCGGGCGACAGCCTGATCGAGACTGGCACGGAAATGGGGCCGCTGCAGGTGGGCGTAGCCGCGGCCTGCGGTCATCCGGGTGTTCGTGTTTTCCGTAAGCTTCGCGTGGCAATGTTCACGACCGGTTCGGAGCTTCGACAGCCCGGGGAAAACATCCAGCCCGGCGAGATCTACGACGCCAACCGTTTTATCCTGCTCAGCCTGCTCGCAAAGCCATGGATCGAGATCGTCGATCTCGGATGCATCGCCGATAGGCCGTCGAGGTTGCGGACCACTTTCCAAGCGGCCGCGACGCGCGCCGACGTGATTATCAGCGCCGGCGGCATATCTGTGGGTGACGAAGACCACGTGGTGGAATCGTTCGAGCGCTGCGGAGGCAGACTATGGATCCGCAAGGTCGCGATTAAACCGGGCAAGCCCCTCGTCCTCGGCAGAATGGCTGACGCCACCTATGTCGGACTTCCCGGGAATCCGGGGGCGTTGTTCACGACATTCAAGGTTATCGTCGATCAGATCCTTGGCGTTTGCGCGGGCATCAGAGCTGCCGGCGATAGTCGGTGTGCAGCGATTGCAAATTTCGACTGGAAGGGACGACCGGGCCGCACGACCTATCTGCCCGCCATTCTGGCGGGTGAGGCGCAGGGCCTGCCGCTGGTCGAGCTGTTGCCGGACGTCAATTCCGGCAAGCTGCATCAGCTCAGCCGCGCCAGAGGCTTTGCAGTTGTCTCAGCCGGGACAGCAGCCGTGAAGCGAGGCGATCGAATTTGCTGGCTGCAAGTTTGAGTGACCTGGCAACCTTCATCGATCCACCTTGCATCGCGCTACGATGAACGGCAGCGGCATAACAGGGTTCAGGCCTAATTTGCCGCGACGAGATCTGCAGGAGCCTGTTTCATTTCGGGGTCAAGCGCGCTTGGACCGCCGACAGCGGGCTGCGGCGCCGGGGCTCCCGCCTGTTCCTTGGCACCGAGCTGTTGCCGTGCGACGACGCTCTGCCAGAGCCGAAGGATATTCTGCTGCGTTTCCACCGCGACGAAGCAGTGCCCCTCCCGGTCGAATCCGCAGAAAGTTGCGCGGTCGTCTCCGCGGATGCGTACGAGTGCTTCATTGATGATGTCGAGGCACGCAATCACCTGACCTACGTTCTGCAGGCGCGTGTGATGCGCAATATCGATCAGGCGGAATGCCTCCACGCGGGATTGCGGAATAGCGATACCCTGGCGACCAAACTCGAAGAAGACATTTGCTGCCGGCAGGACGCCCTGAATCTCGTTCAATATCGTGGCAACTTCATCGGCACTACACGAGGCCAAATGGTCCTGCCGAGGTTCGACCTTTGCCGCGCGACTTGGCAATCCGAGGGATGAGGTGACTTGGGCCTCGATCCATTGTCGAACGTCGGCTGGAGCCGCGCGCACCTGTTCCGAACTCAAGGTGATTCCAATCATGTGGGGTCTCCATCCGATCGACCAATATGACACCAGTTGACACAGCGTTGGGGCGAGCGATGTTGATCGGGATCAAATGTCGGGTGCTGCCGGCGTCAAAATCCGGGGCAGCGATCGGTTCCGCCGGTATGCGCGCCTTGAAACCGTTCGAAGCCATTGTCACGTTGAGAGCGCGGGCGCTTCTATGGTTGGTCGCTTCCCCGCGATGGTCTCGAATTGAGTGAATGCTTCCAGCGCGTGGCTCGCGTACATGACCGATGGGCCGGCTCCCATATAGATCGCCATTCCGAGCGTCTCACAGACCTCTTCCTTCGTCGCGCCTTGTTCTACGGCGGCTTTGACGTGGAAAGCGATACAGTCATCACACCGCACGGCAACGGCGATGCCGAGCGCAATCAGTTCCTTCGTCTTTACATCCAGCGATTTCGAAGCGGTCGCTGCTTGAGCAATACCCGCAAATGCCTTCATGACATCAGGAGCCCCTCCGCGCAAACTCCGAAGAAGGGCGCTCAATTCTGTCGTCATTTGTGGCCAGTTGTTCATCGCACCTGCCTCGCCGTTCGCGAAAATACCGTCATTCTTGGCGCAAAAGCGTGCGGGCGACTTTGCGATGGATCAACCCTCTCCCTGATGCGCACGCTTCGTGCTTGATCTGCATCAAGTACGGGGCGCACGTCTTGAATAGCCTTTGACAGAAATCGGAGGCATGAGAAATGCGCGCACATCACGTCATGACCCGCAAGGTGATTACCGTCAGGGCCGATACACCCGTCCGCGACGCAGCCAAGCTGATGTTGCAACAGCGCTTCAGCGGACTTCCTGTGGTTGATGAGGTCGGCCGGCTCATTGGAATGGTAACGGAAGGAGACTTTATCCGCCGCAGTGAGATCGGCACGCAAAGCCCCCATATCGGGTGGCTCGATTACCTCATCGGACCCGGCAAGGCTGCCGTGGACTTCGTGCGGGAAAACGGCCGCAAAGTCGGCGAGATCATGACCAAGAGCGACCTCGTCACCGCAACCGAGGAGCTGCCACTTGAGGAGATTGTGCGATTAATGGAGCGCAACAATGTCAAGCGGTTACCGATTGTACGTGGAGAGACGCTGATCGGAATCGTAACTCGCATGGACTTGCTTCGTGTTGTCGCAAGTCTCGCTCGAGACGTGCCGGATCCGACCGCAGACGACGAGCACATCCGCGACCGCGTGATCGCAACCATCGAGTAGCATGAATGGCGACCAGTTCATCTCGGCGTTACGGTTCGTGACGGAATTGTGCATCTCAGCGGCATGATTATGGACGAGCGCTATCGAGAGGCGGCGATCGTGGCCGCCGAAAATGTCTCCGGCGTCAAGTTGGTTCATGACCACCTCTGCCTGTTCGGGTTGTCGTTCCGGTCGCCGGAAGATGAGGAATGGGCGAAGGTCAGTTAGTATCGATTTGGGAACCGGACCTATGACCGCTTGATGACGGCGCATCACCATGAGGCGTTTGAGGGACGGCAGAGAGGCTTCCATCTTTTTCAAGCCGATCAGATTTGCCGACAACGGCTTCCATTCAATGTCTGTGGCTGGTGGCAAGCGGTGCCTTCTATTCGTACCCAATGATCGTCAAGCTTCACATAATAAGATTTCTTCACTGCGGCCCAGGCCGTACGATAAGCGATCTCCTCCCGCCGTGTGTCTCCCGCATAGGCAGCAAAGGGATGATTGAAAGCTTCACGATAGATATCTTCCGCATGTGCGGGCAAATGGTCGCGAACTGAGGAGGGAAGATCGGCGTTCGAACGACAGGGCAATTGATCCTCCTGAAGATCGGCTACGCGCAGCTTTTCCAACTCTTCCGCAAGCGTTGCGCCAAGATAACGGTCCCTGCGATGGAGCAAGCGTGCACGATGGGAAGATCGGGCCGTCGCGGGGGGCTCAGCCTTCATTATTCGTCGGCATTGAATGCGCTGCAAACCTAGCTCCGACAACGCGCCGTCAGTTTGATCTTGCGCAAGCTCACGTCGGTTCCCGCCGATAACATTCCCGCGTGTTGTTGGTCAGGAGAATGCTCGGATGAGGATGAGAAAAGACTGAACGCAGTTGCCATAGCCGGCTTGCTGGCCGCTTCGCTGATGGCGCCGACGAGCGCGGACGCGCGCAATGGGCGCGCAGCGGCCGGCATCATCGGCGGATTGGCAGTCGGCACCATGGTGGGTGCAGCGATAGGAGGCGGATATTGGGGGCCACCGCCTTACTATTATGGTTATCCGGCGCCGGTCTATTATCCGCCAGCGGCTTACTATGGACCGTACGGTTATCGTGGCTGCTATTGGCAGCGTCGTACCGTCTGGGATGGTTACAGATGGCGCCGGGTGCGGGTCTGCTACTGACGTCAGTGTTCGCAAGCAGTCACTAAACGAAAGGCCCCAGGTTCCGCCCTGGGGCTTTCTCACGTGCCGTGGTCATCCATATCCGGTACGACGTAAATGGGCCTCGACCAAATGAACGCGCCCGGATTGCATGTGCAATCCGGGGTGAGACCGATCAGATGACCAAGGCGATCAGGCGGCTCTTACGGAGGTCTTCTTCTCGGGCTTGATCGCCTCCAGCTTCTGACCGCGCTTTCTGCGTCAGATCAAACTCAGCGCATCTTCATACTCGGTCATTTCATCGGGAACCGCCCGCTTGCCGCTCCCTGTTGATGCAGGTCAAACATCACGCGCCGCGCAATTCGCAGAATGAAGTAGGTGTCCCGATTTGGAGAGCGGCGCTCCGCGCCTTCGCTAGCCTCGTCAGTGAGGTGATCATGTTGGCAACCGAAATCATGCGACGTTCGTTCGCGACCGTCAAACCAACCACATCGGTGCTCGACGACCTGCGTCTCTTGCTCGAGACCAATCAGCGTTGCTTGCCCGTGATCGACGACGCTGGTGCCCTGGTTGGATTGGTCTCCGAGGGTGACTTTCTGCATCGTCAGGAACTGGGAGTAAGCTGTCCAGAGGGGTTCTGGTTCGAATGGTTGTTCGGAAGAGAGGAGGGCCAGGTGGTTAGAGAGAGAATGTACGCCTTGCGGGTCGATGCCGTCATGAGCCGAAGTCCTGTATGCCTGGACGAGACCGCCACCGTCGACGACGTCGTTAACAGGATGGATGATCACCGGATCGCTCAGGTGCTGCTGGTGCGGGCAGGGAAAGTTGTCGGCATTGTCGGTCGGGTACAATTGCTCTCCGCTCTGGAGCGATGCTTGAGCCAGGAGGTGAAATAACCTGCGGCTCGGTCAATTGCTGGCGTGATTTCCGTAAACGAGGATGAAGCCGTCGATCGCAGCGCGGCACCCTGGAATATCCTTGAGCAGGCTGGAGCGTTCGCGGCGGCGCTATGGGTGCCAGCCACCGCGGCGTAGGCGCCAGACAGCGGCCAAAGCGACAAATCCCGCAACCAGGATCGTGGCTACGAAAGTCTGGAGCACTCCAAAGCTTAGCGCGTCGCGCGCCACAAACAGCGCCGTGATCGGCGCCGCGATCATCAGAAGAAGGCGGACAATCCAGGCCATTGTTAGTGCGACATCAGGGTTGGTACGGTCATTGACCGCAGCATTTCGCGCGTGACGCCACCAAGGACG
This sequence comes from Bradyrhizobium sp. LMTR 3, assembly GCF_001693485.1. Taxonomy (GTDB): domain Bacteria; phylum Pseudomonadota; class Alphaproteobacteria; order Rhizobiales; family Xanthobacteraceae; genus Bradyrhizobium. The sequence goes on along the minus strand of NZ_MAXC01000055.1, from coordinate 157,342 downwards.
ATTTCCTGCAAACGCGAATGGCCATAGCCTCCCATGACGAGCAGGTCGAGGCTTTCATCCGCTGCAATCGATAATAGGCCGGGTTGAATGTCTGATCGGTCTGCCGTGAACGACGCGATCCTCGCCGGAAGGCCTGCCCGTGCCAGATGTCGGAGCAGGTGCTCGCTTGTACATTCGACCGGCGGCGCCTCTCCGTTCGCGACGGCGATGATGGTAAGCGCGTCCGCCCGCCGAAGCAGCGGCATCGCATCGCGTAATGCGCGCGCCGCAAGCCGGCTTCCATCCCAGCAGATTCCGATGCGTCTGGCCGTGAAGGCGCCGCGAAAGGTGTAGGGCATGAACAACACCGGGCCGCCCGCCTGAAACAGGATTTCCTGCGGAAGGGCATTGTCGAACGTCTCGCGATCAAATTCCGGCTGCAGGACGATCGTGAGATCGTAAAGCCGCGCCATTGCGCCGGCGATCGACGCTGCATCGGCGGGCATGGCGACGAGAGCGCGGCTGGAACAGGGTATCCCAGCATTTTTGGCTTCCACCTCCAAGACGCCTAGTTGCGACTCCGCGCGCTCTCTCGCACGTTCGCCTTCGACTTCGAATATCGCAGCCACCGCGGCTCCACCTTCGGCGACCACCGGGACGTTAGTGGCAGTCACGTAGCCGACCGAAAATGCATCGAGATGAGCGCCCCAGGCGTGAGCGAGGGAAACCGAACCCTCGATAACCGGTCTTGGTGGTCGTTCGCTGGGAATGTGGGCCAGCAGATTTCTGAACATGATCGAATTCCGGTGAGTGACAATCCGAAGAGATGCGGCGCAGCCATCATTGGCGGTGTGGCCATGAGGGCATCTCATGACGAGTACATTCCCGTCGCTCAGCTGGCGGCCTTCATGTCTTCAGGCGATTCCATGTAGAAGCCGGAATAGGTGTCGACGAAGCAGAGATGGTCATGCACCTCCTTGACGCCCTCGGTATTCTCGGCGGCAACGATCGCCGCCCGTCGGGAGTGATCGTCGAAGATCAGCCCATGCGGATGCACGATGCCGTTTCGTACTGTCACCTGGAATCCGGCCGGCTTCCAGTCTGTTGCGGAGACCGTTCGCATGATGCGGTCGCGGATATGATCGTCATCGGCGGTGGGATCCGGAATCTCGCGGGCCATGCCGGCGACCGCCTGGAGCAAATTCGATCGCGTAACGATGCCAACGGGTGCCTTGCCACGCATCACCGGCAGCCGTTTGATGTCGTGCTTTTCCATCAGCCGCACGAGCTCGTCCAGCGGGGTTTCTTCTCCGACCGTAATCGGATCGCGTGTCATGATATCCTCCACCTTGCGTCCACGATCATGGACGAAGTCTTCGGCCGCGCGACCAGGACCGGCAAAGATATCCAGCCAACTGGACCGACGGCGCGGGGTGCCGATCTCGCTGCGGTGAAGGAAATCGCTTTGGGAGACCATGCCGAGCAGCGTCCCGTCCACATCCAGGACAGGCAAGCCGCTGACGTGACAACGCAACATGATGTTGGCGGCATCCAGAATGGTCGTGTGGGGCGTAACGGTAATGACGTCCTTTGTCATGATCTGACGGGCTCGCATGACGCATCTCCCTTTGATTCCGCGAACTTCAGAATACCCCACGATCTGCAAAGCACGTTGATTTGGGTCAAACGCTGTATCGGTGCAACTGCGCGACGTCCGAGCCAACCCGACAGATGTTTTGGGGCACTAGTCTGGCGGTTCGCTTCGGGAGCCGATCTTGCGATGTCCTTCCGTTAGCAGTCGCCAGCCGGCGCCGCGGCACAGCAACAGTCTGGAAAGATCATTGATTTCGCTCAACTACGCTCTCGAACGCCCAACTAGGTTGTTAATGGAGTGGAAGCCCATAAGAACCGCCCCGTTCGACCGCGATCTGGAACTCGCGGTCATAACAGTAGAACGATGGGCGCATTGGCGAGCGACGGAAAGGAGGGCGCGATGCAGCTTGAGAGTGGAGGGGGCGCGGGCCTGGGCCTCGCTATCTTCTTCCTGTTGATCTCGGCGGGCAACGCGGCGGCCGCCGATAGCGCGAACGGCCAGCGGCTTGCCGAGCGCTGGTGCGCCGAATGCCATATGATCGCGCCCGGGCAGCAACGAGCCTCCGACACTGTCCCTACCTTCGCTGAGATTGGCGGACGTTTCGACGAGACAACGCTCGCAACTTTTCTCGCCAGCCCCCATCACTCGCGCATGCCGAACCTCTCGCTCTCGCGCTCCGAGATTACGGATCTCGTAGCCTACATCAAGGGCTTGGAGCGTTAGTCCCGCAGGCTCAGAATGTAGGTCGATACGTCACGAACTTGTTGCGACGAGAGAATGAGAAGCGGCATGGTGCGATGTACGTGGGCGGTAAGCCAGAAGTTAAGAGCCGCCGCGGTCATCCCTGGCGTGTCGGCGATTTCTTCGAAGCTCGGCGCTGTGGCGAGCGGGGATTGGAACTCGCCGGCGCGTACAGCATGACATGAGGCGCAGACATCAAGTGCAAGCTGACGCCCTTGCCGAAGATCGCCAATGTGCTGTGCCTGAACTGCCGTGACCGCAGCAAGAGTGCCGAACAGGCATGAGATGATGAATGCACGCATTACAGCTATCCTTTAATCTAGGGTGAGTACGGCAAGCAGCAGCCGAAATATCTCCCATCCCGCCGCCACCAGCAGCGCTCCAATGATGAGGAAATGGCCGTACCGGGAGACGGTAGGCCGGCTTCGACGACGTTGCCGAGGCGAGGACGTCCCCGGCGTCGGATGATCGTTGAGGGAACGTGCCCGTAGCCGTGGCTGATCCATTTACCGTCATCCCGCTAAGCGGTCTGATGAAGCTTCGCATTCGAGAGGGCGCGTGATCTTGACGAGGATCAAAATCTTGAACAGCCCAGTTTGGCGGCATGCGCGCGGCCGACAAGGCTGATCTCTTGGCTCATGCCGCAGCCGTGGCACGAGGCAGCGCGTGGGGGATCTAGGTTAAGCTGTTTGGGGTTTCGGCGGGCGGTCGATCCTCGCCGCTCCAGGGATATATGCGCGGGATTGCGTAGTTCAGTCCCGAAGCGATCGCCACCGCGAGCGCGGTCGCCCAGACGAACTGCATCCAGTCGCTTGGTCGAAGTGCTCCAAGCGAGACAATCACCACCAGTATCGGAATGTCCAAGAAATGCGTGAACGACGCGAGCTGCTCGCTGCGCGCTCGCGCAAGCTCTGCGGTCACTCCTCCTGCAGCGATTGCCTGGCGCGTCAGACGCCGCAGCCGCATGAAGTAGAGGCGCGTGATCGTGTTCCCCTCAACGAATTCGAAGGCGAAGAGAAAGACCATTCCGGCAAGCCACGGAACACTCAGAAAGTCCCATCCACCATGGTAGGAGACGATCAGCCACGTGCCGCTGGCGAGCAGAAGGAGCGCCCCTGGAACGACTAGCCCATCGTAGAACACGGCGATCAGGGTCACCGCCTGCGCGAAAAGGTTCAGGTCGCGCACTTGGCGCGAACGCATATCAGAGACGAATACGCCGACGAGGCCGGCCGACATAAGCATGAGGCCGAGCAGATGGGCAAAGCGCAGCAGCAGGTAGGCGTCCATTGCACTATTCGTGCTCACCGAGCACGCCTTAGGCGAATGTCTGACTCACGCACAAACTTCAAAATGTCTCATTGCAGCGCAGGAAACGTTGAGATAGCTCAAAGCTACCCCGTTCCACCGGTGGCCAAGCGGAATGGTTACCAGCATGGGAGGCGATCGATGGACGAGGCGTTCAGATGGAAAATCCTTGCGATTGTTCAAGTCAGCGCTTCGGCGGCCCGACTGACTGGAGCGCCGGCGGTCAGCGGCTTGCGTACTGGTCGTTCGCAGGACTCGAGCAAAGCACGATGGTCCAGCAGGGTTCGTCCCTGGACGAGCCGCTGATCAATGTGGAGTTCCTTTGCGTTACATCAAGAACACGGTTGCCGTAGCGCGCTAGGAAAAGCGGTGTAGCCGAAGAACCTGTCTGCCGAATGCTGTTGAGGGTGGGGGCTCGACCTCCTTGGCATTCCGTGATCTGAGCAGGAGGATCACATGTCCGTAAACAGCTACGCGGATGATCTCAGTTCCGCCGTGCATTTCGCGCTGGAAACCACCCATGCCATAGCGGTGTGCCCCTTCCACTTGGGCGTGACGATCCGTATCGGTGACGACGCTGCTGAAAGCCATGCTGTTGCGCGGGCCAGAAAGCTCGTCAAGAGCGACGGCACGGCTTGGCAAGGAGAAGTCCTTCGTAAGGAGTTTGTACGCCAACTCAGCAAAGCCGCTGATCGTTATTGTCCCCACTGTGCCATGTTCGGCGACGCGGTGGCAACTCAGGACAATGCTGACGTTAATCGCTCTCATTCTTCGGGCGATGACTACGAGAACGAAACGCAATTTGCCTGCGAGGGCTGCGGTGATCTCGTAGAGCTTGAAAGGGCGAAGCTGCGGGACGACATCGGGAGCGTCGATAAGGATCGGAACGCCTTTCTCAATGGTTCATTGGAGGCCATGGCGATCATTGAGCGTTTATCCCGAGAGCATCGCAACATTGAGGCGCTGCTCGTTGTTCTTGAGCGCGAACTCGAGATATTCGATCGCGGGGGCCGCCCCGACTACGAGGTTATTCGCGCGATCATTAGCTATTTCGAAATTTATCCGGAGGTGTATCATCATCCCCAGGAAGACTTGGTCTTCGCCAAGCTAGAACTTCGCGATCCCGCTGCGGCCGCCAAAGTCGGTGACCTCGCACTAGAGCACCAAAAAGGGGCTGAGCGGTTGCGCCGCGTCGCTCAAGCGGTCGACGGTGTCCTCGCGGATCGTGAGGTCCTTCGGCAGAATGTGGATCACATCGTTCGTGATTTCATAGACCATGAGCGGCACCACATCATGATGGAAGATCGTGATTTCTTTCCCGCCGCCCTCGAGGCTTTGGAGCCTCAGGATTGGAATGAGATCGCGTCTGCCTTGACTAATCATCAGGATCCGCTGTTCAGCGAGGCGGCTGAGGAGACGTTCGACGCCTTACGAGCGCGCATCTTGCAGTTGGAACAAGAGGCTGAAGCTGAACGACACTAGTCTTAGTCAAGGCTTCATCCAGATTGTGCCCGCGATGGACGGGTCGTTCTAATTCTACTTGGCGGTATTGAGTTGTTCTATCGCTTCGTTCCCACTGGATGGTTTGGAGTTGGGCCAGCATGCACGGAACGATCTCATAGCCGGAGGTTCAGGCGGTTCACGGACGAATCTTCGGGACCATGGACAGCAACAAAGATGACCGACTGCCTCCTGACGCTCTTCGGTGTCGAGATAGTCGGCGGCGTCAAATCGTGTGGTCTTTTGACATCGATCAACGTTGGAAGACGCCGCGTAAGTAGATACGACTCATGCCCCTCGCATCCGTTGTTCAGAAACTTGGTTATCGCCTCATCGCCGCCACCCTCATCGCTGTCGCGATAGCGGGTGGCGTGGCTTACTATTCTCTGTTCAGCCGCACCGGTGTCGACGCAATCCCCAAAGAGATTGCTTTGGGCAACGGTCGGGTTGAAGCCGTACAGGTGGACGTCTCAACGAAAATCCCCGGCCGCGTCTCGGACATCTTCGCCAGGGAGGGAGACCTGGTCCAACCCGGACAGGTCGTCGCGCAAATCGACACCTCACAACTCCAGGCGCAGCTATTGCGCGCCAAAGCTGACGTGGCAAGCGCCGAAAGCCAAGTCGCCGCGGCAGAAGCTTTCATTGCCCAGGCGAAGGCGCAGCTTACATTGACGGAGCAGGAAGTTCATCGATCGGCTAGTCTGGTCGAAAAAGGCGCGGTCACCCAAGCGCTTCATGACACGCGGATCAGCCAGCGCGATGTCGCCAAGGCAGTGCTCAAGGCGGCCGAAGCGACGCTTGTATCGAGGCAGCGCGCTGTCGATGCGGCCCAGGCGGGCGTCCAGGAAATTCAGACTCAAATCGGTGATTGCGTCCTCAAGGCGCCGACCATCGGGCGCGTCCTGTTTCGTCTCGCCGAACCGGGCGAGGTGCTCAGTGCCGGCGGAAAGGTTCTGACCCTCGTCAATCTTGCCGACGTCTACATGGAAATCTTTCTGCCTTCCGGTCAGGCGCATCGCGTCAATATTGGCAGCGAGGCGCGGATCAAGCTCGACATCCTGGACTTCGCCGTGCCTGGGACCGTGAGCTTCGTTTCTCCCGAGTCGCAATTCACGCCCAAGCAGGTCGAGACGTCCAGCGAGCGCGAGAAACTCATGTTCCGCGTCAAGATCGCCGTGCCCGCCGAGCTCGTGCGCAAACACATTGAGCAGGTCAAGACCGGCGTGCGGGGGGTAGGCTATGTTCGCCTTGATGGCGGACCAAAGCCGGAATGGCCTGCTTTCCTGAAGAAACTACCGCCGGATGCGGCGGCCATCGCGAGCAGCCAGCGGTGAGGTCATGAACGACCACACCCAACCTGTTGCGCGCGCTCTTGCCATTACGCACATCTACAAGAAAGTCCGCGCGCTTGATGATGTAAGCGTCGACATCCCATCGGGGCAAATGGTCGGCCTGCTTGGTCCCGACGGCGTCGGCAAGTCGACGCTCCTTGGTCTGCTCGCGGGCGCGCGAAAGCTTCAACGCGGCAGCCTGCATGTACTGGGCGGAGACATCGCGTCGGCAGATCACCGCAAGGTGGTCGGCCCGCGTATCGCCTTTATGCCGCAAGGCCTTGGCAAGAACCTCTATCAGGAACTCAGCATAGAGGAGAACCTGGACTTCTTCGGTCGGCTCTTCGGACAGGCGCGCGCCGAGCGGCAAGTTCGCATTGACCGCTTGACGAGAGCGACGGGGCTGCATGCGTTTCTTGACCGGCCTGCCGGCAAGTTATCAGGTGGGATGAAGCAGAAGCTGGGTTTGTGCTGCGCGCTGATTCATGACCCCGATCTTCTGATCCTTGATGAACCGACGACGGGCATCGATCCCCTTTCCCGCCGCCAGTTTTGGCAACTGATCGGCGCCATTCGGGCGGAGCGCCCGGGCATGAGCGTCATTGTGTCGACTGCCTATATGGAAGAGGCGGAGCAATTCGACTGGCTGATCGCGATGACGGCAGGCCGGATTCTCGCCTCCGGATCGCTGCAGGACCTGAAGCGCAAGGCGGACACCGACAACTTCGAGACGGCGTTCGTGCGATTGCTTCCCGGCGAACAGCACCGCGGCAAAGGCGAGCTCATCATTCCGCCGCTCGAGCAACCGAAAGGAAAGCCGGCCATTGTCGCCAGGGGTCTGACAAGGCGGTTCGGCGACTTCACTGCGGTCGATCATGTGAGTTTCGGCATCGAGGAAGGCGAAATCTTCGGGTTTCTCGGCTCCAATGGTTGCGGCAAGACCACGACCATGAAGATGCTGACCGGCTTGTTGCCAGCCACGGAAGGCGAGGCCCTTCTGTTCGGCAATCCTGTCGACGCGCGCGATCAGCAGACGCGCAAGCGCGTCGGGTTCATGTCCCAGTCTTTCTCGCTCTACGATGAATTGACGGTTGCCGAAAATCTCAAGCTCCACGCCCGACTGTTTCATCTTCCCCCCGAGAAGGCCGACCAACGGATCACGAGTCTCATCGACCGTTTTGGCTTGCGCGCGCATTCCGATGCCAAGGCTTCTTCTCTGCCACTGGGAATGCGTCAGCGCCTGTCGCTTGCCGTCGCCATTGTCCATGAACCCGAGATGTTGATCCTTGATGAGCCAACGTCCGGTGTTGATCCCGTGGCGCGGGACGCGTTCTGGGAGCTGCTGGTCGAGCTGTCACGCAAAGACAAGGTGACGGTCTTCATATCGACGCACTTTATGAATGAAGCCATGCGGTGCGACCGCATTTCGCTCATGCATGCCGGGAAGGTCCTGATCAACGACGCGCCTCGACGGATCATCGCCTCAAAAAATGCCCAAACGCTCGATCAGGCGTTCATCGCTTACATCGAGGACGCGATTGGCGAGACCGCGCAGGCGGACTCCATCGCCTCGCTCGCAGCAGCAGATGGCTCTCCCCGCGACATCCGGGGAACGCCCAGCCCGAAACAGACCCGCTGGGGTTTCAGCCCAGCGCGCATGTTCGCGTACAGCTATCGTGAGCTGATCGAGGTCATGCGCGATCCTGTGCGGCTTGCCTTCGCCTTTCTGGGCAGCGTCATCCTTATCATCATTATGGCCTACGGAATCACCCAGGACGTCGAGAACCTGACATACGCCGCCCTCGACCTGGACCAAACGCCACAAAGCCGGGCGTATCTTCGCAACTTCTCCGGCTCGCGCTATTTCACCGAGCGCACGGAAATCCGAAGCGGTGACGAGCTGGAAAGCCGCCTGAAATCGAACGACATCACCTTGGCCATCGAGATCCCGGTCGGCTTTGGACGTGACCTCAAGAGGTTCGGTAAGCTGCAAGTTTCCACCTGGATTGATGGGGCAAATACTGTCAGGGCAGGGACGATTGAAGGCTACGTGGCGGGTGCGCATGCGCAGTTCCTGAGTACGTTCGCGCGCGAGAGTGGAATCAATGCAAGCTCCGCTGCATCCGGCTCGGTCGAACCGCGTTACCGCTACAATCCGTCATTTGAGAGCATCTACGGCATGGGACCATCAGTACCGGCCCTGTTGCTGCTGCTCTTTCCGGCGATTCTCGCAGCGGTCAGCGTCGCGCGTGAGAAGGAAATTGGCACGATCACGAACTTCTACGTTACGCCCACCAGCCGATTTGAATTCCTGATCGGCAAGCAGCTTCCTTACGTTCTCATCGGGATGGTCAACTTCATCATTCTGACGTTGCTGGTGGTGTTCTTGATGCAGGTCCCACTGAAGGGAAGCCTGCTGGGATTGTCGATCGGCGCGCTGTTTTATTTGTTCGCGTCCACCGGCTACGGCTTGCTCATCTCCTCCGTGACAAAGAGCCAGGTTGCGGCCGTCTTTGCGGGCGCGATTCTGTCGATGCTGCCGACGATGCAGTTTTCCGGCATGTTGCAGCCTGTCTCGACCCTTGAAGGCGGGGCTTGGCTCATGGGCACGTTGTGGCCCACGACCTATTACATGCATTTGAGCGTCGGCGCTTTTACCAAAGGTCTGGCGATCGGTGACCTCGCGACTGATCTTTTGGTGCTTGCTGCCTTCATACCGGTCTTCGTCCTCGCCGCCGCGGCCTTCCTCAAGAAGCAGGACGCCTAATGCTGAGAACGCTGGCCAACATATTTTGGCTCGGTAACAAGGAGATCCGCAGCGTCTTCAGCGATGTGCTGATGATTGCATTTATCGTCTGGTCGTTCACGTTCTCGATCACACAGCGCGCGACTGGCATGGGCGACACCGTCAACAACGCCTCGATCGCTATCGTTGACGAGGATCACTCTGCTTTGTCGCGTCGCCTGAACAACGCGCTGTATCCACCCTATTTCAAACGCCCCGACATGATCGAGGCCAGTGCGGTCGACCAGGCGATGGATCAGAGCCGATATATCTTCGTGGTCGTCATTCCGCCGCGCTTCGAGGCGGACCTGCGCCGGGGGCGACAGCCGAAAATCCAGCTCAACATCGATGCCACGGCGGTGATGCAAGCCGGGATCGGCGCCGGATACATTCAGAACATCCTGGCCGCCGAGATCACGAAATACCTCGACCGCGCCGATCGGCCGGCAAGCAGTCCGGTATCGGTCGTGCAGCGTCGCGCCTTCAATCCCAACGGCACGCAGAAATGGTTTGCCGCCATTGTGGCGCTCCTCGACCAGCTATCGATGCTCACAATCGTATTGACCGGCGCGGCGCTGCTGCGAGAGCGCGAGCACGGCACGATCGAGCATCTTCTGGTCATGCCGCTGAACGCGTTCGAAATCGCGATGGCCAAGGTCTGGGCGAACGGGCTGGTGATCCTCGTCGCGTTCACCCTGTCGATGCTGTTCATCGTCGGAGGTGTGCTCGATATCCCCATGGCAGGGTCAAAAGCTCTACTGCTCGCAGGCACGACGATCTACCTCTTTGCCGCCGCAGCGCTTGGTATCTTTCTTGGAACCATTGCGCGGACGATGGCGCAGTTCGCCCTTTTGATGATGATGACGGTCATGCCGATGGTGATGCTGTCGGGCGGCATGAGTCCCGTCGAAAGCCAGCCTGCTGTCGTCCAGCCGTTCACGTGGCTGTTGCCATCGCGCCATTACATGGCATTTGCCCAGGCAGTGGTTTTTCGCGGCGCAGGTATCGATATCATCTGGCCGGAATTCGTGACCGTCGCGGGGCTGGGCTTCGTCTTCTTTACGGCGAGTCTCCTCCTATTCCGGCGGTCCATCGCGAAGAGTCAATAGGAGGCTGTTGGGCAAGGGCGCGCCTCGTCGGAGCTTGGCAGGAAATCCGGATGGCGGCTTTCGTGAATTCTAACGCCGTGTCGCCGACCAGCGCCGTCGCTTGATTCAGATCAAGGCCTTATCGCTTTCTCCCTCTTATCAGATACGCCGTTTTGGCGGAGCTGCCGGTGAATCGAAGATTGAAGAATTTGGTCTTACAACTGCTCAATGAGCATCGGGTAATGACCATCGCCACCAATCGCCGGGACGGATGGCCACAAGCGACGATGGTTGGCTACGTGAATGACGGCTTTTTGCTGTACTGCTTCGTAGCTCGAAATGCGCAGAAATACGCGAACATTCTGCGAGACCCGCGAGTCTCGATCGCAATCAGCAGTGACTCACCGCAACCGCGCGACATCAAGGGCCTCTCGTTGGCCGCAAGGGCAAGCTCGGTCGCTGATCGAGACGAGTTCGACTACATTTCCGCATTGCGGCTCAAGCGCTATCCCGAGTATGCGGCCTCGCCGCCATCGGCCACGACCGACGGTGTTGCTCAACGCGCGGTGCCGAGACCTTCGTCCGACAACGTTGTTCTGCTCCGCATTGTGCCTGAAATCATCTCCGTGCTGGATTATTCCAAAGCGTTCGGTCACAGTGATCTGATCGCCTTCTCCGAGCGCGACCTGGATCTGCATATCGAAAGCCTCCGTCATCACTGGGCCGGAACCACCGGCGCCAATGCGGAGGAGCAAGCCGAGGAATAGACCTCAGCCATAATTGGGTGCAGTTCGAGCATTGCCGGCAGCAAGGCCGACGGTCAACCATCGCGACGCGAGGAGAGCGGCGATGATAGGCTTGCCGCCTGGTTGCTGACTGCGCCAGGAGCAATACCGGGGCCGGGATCAGGGGAGTTTGCGATTGTGGCGTCGCACCGACCTTGGTCTGCCGGAATAGCCCGCTGGATCGCGGCGCAAGCGGGTTGAATTTCAGAACTGCTGCGGCGGCCCGCTGGCCGGAAACCCCAGGCACCTTCACGGCATTGCGGCGGCCAGGTTCGTCGCCGATGCGAGGGCGCTGCTTCGCCAGATTGGTTGCGCCGAGATGTAACACCCAGATGGGCGTCAACTGTCCGTGCCGCAGGTGTAGCCGACGAAGAAGCGGCCGTTTGGGGTAACGACCTGGTCCATTCCGGTGCTTCCATCTCGGCCGGTGCTTGCGCATCCCCTTAAAGAGGTCACGTGAAGACCCCGATCTGCCTTGCGCGACCCGTTGAACACCCGGATCGCCTCGGGCGTAGGACAGCTTTGGGAGAGTCTCCATAAAATCTTTACGTGATTGAGCTGGCACAACAATGGGAAGATCGGTTGTCCATAAACTTCAAAATAAGTGCGTCCAGCTTCCGCTTGGAAAAAGAGAAAGTGTGAGGCGACGGGCAATTCGGTTCTGCCAGTGGTGGGGGCCTTGATGCGATCGAAGGGGGCAGCGGCGTGGAACTGGTCATTAGATACCGCGCGCCCGGGCCGCCACATAGCCTTGCACGCGGTAGTTTTGGGCGGACTCGTTGTGGCTTTCGTCAGCCGGCTGGCTCTTATGCCACTGCTCGAGGACCAGGCTCCTTACCTTTTCTTCGTGCCCGTGGTGCTGCTCGCGGCAGGCGTCGGCGGTTTCGGTCCGGGCATCCTGGCCACCGGGCTGAGCGTTCCGCTCGTCTTTCTCCTTATTGGCAAATTCGTCGCGTTTGGCTGGCCGGAAATTATCAATGGCGCGGTTTTCGCTCTGATCGGACTCGGCGCGACTTGGATCGGAGAACGATTGCGCCTGGCGCGGCAACAGGCGACGACGCGCGAAGCTCATCTGCGAGCGATTATCGATACCGTTCCAGAAGCCACTGTTGTGATCGACGAGCGCGGTATCATCCAATCGTACAGCGCCACTGCTGAACGGATGTTCGGCTACACGGCTGCCGAGACCGTCGGAAGAAATGTGAAGCTTCTCATGCCATCCCCGTACCGGGAAGAGCACGACGGCTACATCAAGCGCTACCTTGAAAGCGGGAAGCGGGACCCGATTGGAGCTGGCCGGGCGATCGCTGGCCAGCGCAAGGATGGCTCGACTTTTCCCATCGAACTAGCCGTCGGAGAGTTGTGGTCGGGCAGCCACAGATTCTTTGCCGGATTTATCCGCGATCTGACCGAGAGACAAGAAACGGAGGCTCGCTTGCAAGCACTGCAATCAGAGCTCGTTCATGTGTCACGCCTAAGCGCGATGGGCGAGATGGCGTCTGCGATTGCTCACGAACTCAATCAGCCCTTATCGGCAGTCACGAACTATCTGAAGGGTTCGCAACGACTGCTTAGTGGGAGCGACAGTCAACAGATGGCTGTCGTTCGCGACGGCCTGGACAGGGCCGCCGGCCAGGCGCTGCGCGCTGGCCAGATCATCCGGCGCTTGCGCGACTTTGTGGGACGCGGCGAGAGCGAAAAGCGAATTGAGAGCATGACCAAGCTCATCGAGGAAGCGGCCGCCTTGGCGCTTGTCGGGGCCAAGGAAAAAGGCGTGCGCGTGTCGTTCGATCTCGACCCGCACGTCGAACTTGTGGTGGCCGATAAGGTGCAGGTGCAGCAGGTGCTCGTGAACCTGATGCGTAATGCGATCGAAGCAATGGAAGAGTGCAACAAGCGAGAGCTGACAATTTGCACGAAGCCGGCGGACGAAGGAATGATCGCCGTGCAGGTGGATGACACCGGGGCCGGTATTTCCGAGGATATGGCGCTCAAGCTGTTTCAGCCATTTTCAACGACGAAGCCACACGGCATGGGCGTCGGTTTATCGATCTCGCGGACGATCGTTGAGGCGCATGGTGGACAAATTGAAGGCATGCCTCGTCCGGGCGGCGGCTCGACGTTCCGCTTTACCTTGCCGGTGGTGAGAGAAGATGAGCCGTTCGACGCATAGCATCCGGCCGGGCACTCTGCCTCGCCCGCCCGGCGGCGAGTTCAGGATCATGCATCCGGCGTGCGGCAACACTTAATGATACCGATCTCGACCGAATGAAGTTCCGGCAGGCGCGCTCGAACAGGGCCTTGCCGGTGGATGTGTTTCGGCGTCCGCCGCCCTCATGCCCGAGGCTGACGTGGCGCAGCAATGCGTCGAGCATCACGCCCCCGATCATCGGAGGCATCCTCTCCTCATATTGGCTGGCCGCCGGGAACTCGGCGGGTATCATCGGTCGCAGGATCCATGATCGGAGCGTGCCGATGGCAAAACATCGTGCACGCGTGCGCGCGCACGTCTTTGCTCTGGATCAAGTCCGCTTGCCGACCGGTTGCGGTGGATGGAAAATCACCTTATCCTTTTGAACCAATTGGCGGCAGACCAAGCTCTATTTTCCGGGAGAGACCAAGTGAGGCAAACCGAGGCCCGGTTTGGCGATTCATCTGGTGTGGCAGCCGCCAGGTCGAGGGCGGCTACGGTGGCGGAGGCTGCGGCAGAAATCGTCGAGCAACTGCCGTCAGACGGGCTGGCGATGGTGCTGGTTTTTCTCTCGCCATACTACGATCCCGACCAGTTCATCGCCGAGATGACGGTGCATTTCGGCGATATGCCGGTCTACGGCTGCACGACAGCAGGCGAGCTTGCGCCGGACGGTTGGGAAGAAAACAGCGTCGTTGCGCTCGCCTTCAGCGAAAATGATTTCAAGGTGGTGGCGAGACCCATCTTTGATCTTGCGGCCTTTCGTGTCGAGGACGGCCGCAGGATCGGAGGCGAACTCCGGCAGGAGTTGCTGCGCCGCGATGCCGACATCGAGGGGTACCGGTCGTTTGGCCTGGTCCTGATCGACGGGATGTGCCGGCGCGAGGAAGCCGTCATGTCGGCGATCTACGCCTCGCTGGACGACATTCCGATCGTCGGGGGATCCGCCGGTGACGGGCTTCGCTTCGAGAGAACCTGGGTCTTCTTCGGCGGCCAGGCCTATACAGACGCAGCGGTACTGATCCTTCTCAGCACGTCGCTGCCATTTCGGCTCTTCAAATGCGACAACTTCGAGCCGACGTCCACCAAGATGGTCGTCACGGAAGCCGACATCGAGGGGCGGATCGTGAAGGAGTTGAACGCGGAGCCGGCCGCGGAGGAATATTCGCGCGCAGTCGGGATCGCCGACGCGCGGCTCGATGCGTTCTCCTTCGCCTCGCATCCCGTGCTGGTGAGGGTGGGCGGGGCCTACTACGCCAGATCGATCCAGCGGGTGAATCCCGACGGTTCGCTCAGCTTCTTCTGTGCGATCGACGAGGGCATGGTGCTCACCGCGGCCAAGTCACGCAACCCGATCGGCGCGACGCGCGAGGTGTTCTCCCGCCTGACCGACGAGATCGGTGAGGTGTCCATTTACATCGGATTCGAATGCATCTTCCGGCGTCTGGATGCCGAGCAGCACCAGTTTGCGCGCGAGATGTCGGAGCTGTACCGCCAGAACCGCGTGATCGGTTTCCATACCTATGGCGAGCAATATGGCTCGATGCATGTGAACCAGACGCTGACGGGCGTGGCCATCGGCAGGCGGCCGGATTGATCGAGATGCCACAGGAACCGGATGCGATCGAGCGGCTGCAGCGGGAGACTGCCAAGCTCAGGAAGATAAATTCAGTGCTGATGTCGCGCGTCGAGCGCTCGATGGATCAGCAGTTCAACGCCTTCTCGCTGTTCGAAACGGCAATCGCGCTCGACCACAAGGTTCGCGATCGTACGCAGCAACTGCGCGAAGCGCTGCATTCCATCGAGAGGGCAAACGAAAGCCTGTATCGCGCCAAGCAGCAGGCCGAAGCTGCGAGCTCGCTGAAATCCTCGGTCCTGATCTCCGTCACTCACGATCTGCTGCAGCCGCTCAACGCGGCGCGCCTCACGCTGTCGACATTGGCCGAGATGGTCGATGGAAAGAGCGGATCGGGCCTGGTCGAACAGACGGATCGCTCCCTGATGACGCTCGAGGATCTGCTGCGTTCGCTGCTGGACATTTCCAAGCTGGATGCAGGCGCGTTGCGGCCCGACGTGCGGCCGATCGCAATTTCCTCGTTATTCGATCCGCTTCGGATTGAATTCGCGCCGATCGCCGCAAAGCAAGGCCTTTTGTTGCGCTGTTGTCCGTCCTCGCTCGCGGTTGTGTCCGATGCGATGATGCTTCGCCGCATCTTGCAGAATCTGCTGTCAAATGCGCTGCGCTATACGAGAACGGGCGGCGTGGTGATGGGGTGCAGGCGCGAGGGCGACCGCGTCCGCATCCAGGTCTCCGATACGGGGCTCGGCATTTCCAAAGCCCAGCAGGAAGCCATTTTCGTTGAATTCCAGCGCGGCGAGACAAGCGCGGGCGACCGGACAGGGTTCGGGCTCGGTCTATCGATCGTGCGCCGTTTCGCCACGGTGCTCGGACACGAGGTCCGGCTTTCTTCGCGAGTCGGGCATGGATCGACATTTTGCCTCGAGCTTGATCGTGCCGACCCCGCACTTGTCCGGGAAGAAAGGCGCGAGGTCGAATGCATTGACCTCGAGTATGGCGGGCTGGAGGGAGCGCGCATTCTGCTGGTGGAGAACGATCCGTCGAGCGCGCAGGCGATGGCAATCCTGTTCGAGAAGTGGGGCTGTCAGATCTTGCCGGCGACTTCGGCCGCCGATGCGCTGCAATGCCTGGCGGCGCTTGACGAGATTCCGGACGCGATCGTCGCGGACCTGCACCTTGATGATGAAAGCGGGTTGACGACCGTGCAGGAGGTTCGGCGACAGGCCAAGGTCGATATCCCGGCGATCATCGTCACTGCGGACTACTCGGAGACGGCCGCAAAAGAGGCAAGCCTCCACGGTCTTGAGGTTCTGAAAAAGCCGGTCAAGCCGGCCGAGATGCGCGCTTTGCTTTCGTTCATGCTCGCATAGCATTCGCCGCGCGTCGCTCCGGCAAGGTGGAGTTACATGCGGTCCGGAGCCCGCTCTGCCGCACCGTCGCCAGCTATGTTGGCGAAATCGATTTTGGACATCTCGATGATTGCCTTGGTACGGCTGATGACATTGAGCTTGCGGAGGATCTCCGTGACGTGGACCTTGACCGTCGTTTCGCAGATTTGCAGCTCGTAGGCGATCTGCTTGTTTTGCAGGCCGCGGCGCACCATGTCGAGGACCCGGAGTTGTTGCGGTGTCAGATTGTGCAGGCGCCTCAACAACTCCTGCGCGGGGCCCCTGACCCCGCGGGCACCGGCCACGGCGCGATAGGTGCTGGGAAGGTAGATCGACCCGCGCAACACCTCCTCGATTGAACGCGCCAGCTCCTCTTTCGAGGTGGACTTGGGAACGTAACCCGAAACCCCGAGGGAAAGCACGCTCGCTATGATCTGGGGATCCTGGTGACCGGAGACGACGACCACCGGATTGCGGGGAAATGCCTTGCGGATGCTGATGAGGCCTGACAAACCCGTCGTCCCCGGCATCGACAGATCGAGAAGAGTTAGATCCACGGCATCGGTTGACGACAGCACCTCGATGGCTTCGTCGATCGATGTGGCTTCGAAGATTTCGGCATTCGGCGTGGCGGAACGGATCGCATTTTCCAGCGCCTCGCGAAACAGCGGATGGTCTTCGACAATAAGAAATGTGGTCACGTTCGCGCCCATCTCCGAGTCTCTCACCAGCAATCAAGGATGGCGGCTCCCGACCGCCCCGGTTTGATCCAGATCAAAAATCCCCCGCTATTCGTACGCAAACTCAATTTACTCGCGCCAGCGCGTTTCGCCCGTGCGACCTGCTCGGCTCCGGCAAGAGCCTCGCGGAAATCGCTCGTGCGCTTTGCCATTCAGAGCCAACTCGCCTGATCCACCGCGGCGTATCGCAAGGCATCCGGCGCCGCGTCATCGAACCTCTATTCCCTGTTGGTCCCTGTTGGCGGAAGGATCGTAATAGAGGCCGGGATCGAGCTCTTTGGCCGGGCCAACGAGTTCGGAGCCACCCAGCTCCGCGAGTGTCCTGAAGAGCTTGCGTGCGTCTCCAATCTCCTTCTCGATCGAACGTCTCGGAAAGCCGGCCCGGGTTCGATCGCGCATGACTGCAAATGTCGCCTCGTCTTCGGCCCTGATCATGGGACGCAGCGCGTCCCATTCGGCGTCGGATCGCTCCATGATGTCACTGGCGGCTCTTGCGGCTTTAAGAAAGCGGTCGATCAAGCCGCGATGGCCCGCCGCAAACGCTTCCGTGAAGACATATCCGATCATTGCGACCGGTTCGGCGATGCCGAGTTCGGATTCGGCATCGCGCACGTCGAGAAGCCGGCGGAAGCCGGCCGCTTCCAGTCGTGCGCAGAAATTCCAGAAGTTGAGGCCGGCGTCGGCCTCACCATGTTGCAGCTTCTGGTACATGAGCGGCGGGGCCCCGTATTGCAGCGTTGCCTCCCGCTTGAGGTCGATGCCGCGCCGAAGTGCTGCGGCGCGCACGAGGAGCCAGCTTTTGTCGAGCGGTCCGCCGGCAACCGACAGCACGCGTCCCTTCAGGTCGGCGAGTTCCTTCACCGGAGAATCCCGCCTGACCATCACCGCGCCCACCGCGCTTGAGTAGGGATAGAACAGGAGCTTGCTGCCAAGCGCGCGCTCCCTTGCGACCCAGAGCCAGTCGGAGATCGCGATGTCGACCGATCCGCCGTTGAGCGCAAGCTTGCCTGCATCGGGCGAGGCGAACTCGCTCACCCGGATGTCCAGTCCGGCACCTTCGGCGAGACCGTGGCGGCGGATCACGTCGAGCACCCACGCGAAGGTTCCGGTCGACTGGAAACCGACACGCAGAGTATCGGCGGCCGACGCCGGAATCGCGGCGATAACCAGTGCCAGCGCAGCAAGGCAAAGGCGCAGCGGCCAACGGGCGCGCCGGCCAGGCGGCATGTCTTCGTCCGTTGTGGCCCGCCGTTTACATTTGCCCTTAGGGAAAAGCGCTTTCATTCTGTTCATCGCGGTTAGCCGTGATCGATCCTGGACTGCCGTTGCCTTGGAGCCGGCAGGTCGATCTTGCCGATCTCGATGACCGCCTTGTTTCGGCTGTACAGCCGCAACTTTCGCAGGATTTCGGTCACATGCGCCTTGACCGTCGATTCGGCGAGCTGGAGCTCGAGCGCGATCTGCTTGTTCTGGAAACCGCGCCGCATCAGATCCAGCACGCGAGTCTGCTGCGGGGTGAGTTCGCGAAGCCGTGCCTCCAGCGTCTTCTTGTCGCCGGCGTTGGGAGCCGCGATGAAATCCCTCGGCACGGAGATCGAACCGCTCAGGACGCGCCCGATCGAGGCTGCCAGTTCACGTTTTGACGTCGATTTCGGCAGGTAGCCTGCGGCACCAAGCGAAAGCGCCTCATGCACGACGTTCTGATCCTCCTCGCTCGAGACGATGGCGACCGGCAGGCGAGGATAAGTCTCGCGCAGTCGCAGGAAGCCGGAGAAGCCTGCCGCGTCCGGCAGCGAGAGGTCGAGGAGAGCGAGATCGATGCTTTCCTCGCTGGTGAGGATGTGAAGCGCTTCCGCGATCGACATCGCTTCCAGTATCCGGGCATCGGGATGTGCGAGCCGGACCGCGTTGCCCAATGCCTCCCGGAACAACGGATGGTCGTCGATAATCAGGAAGGTGGTCATTTCGCCAACCCCGGGCTTTGAGGCAGGGCCGGAAGCAGCACGTCCTTCCGGTCCCTGACCTCCAACGGAGCAAGGTTCAGACGACCGCGCAATCGCGTGCCTTGCCAATTCTCCGGGACCCGGCTCAATTGGTGGAATCGGCCGGTGCCTGCACGGTGAGGATATATGCATAGATGCTCTCGAACTGATCCTCGGTAAAGACCTCTTTCCAGGCCGGCATTCCCTTTGAAGGCCGTCCTTCGTGTACCGTCGTCATGAATTTCGCGCGCATCTCCTCGCCATACCGGTTTTGCAGGAGCCGAAGGTCGATGCGGCGCTCGCTCTGCACCCCGTCGGGGCCATGACAGTGCGCACAGGTTCCGTTGAACATTTCCTTTCCCGCGTTCACCGCCGCTGGCGGTAGGGTGGATGCCGCATCTGCGACTCTCACGGGGGAGTGCGGGACGGCTTCTTCCGACGACATCGAGGCCGCGGCGCCCTGCGGCGCAAGATCGGAGATCACCCGCGTCTCGAGCGAAGCGAACCTTACCGCACTGCGGGTCGCGCCGATCCGGATCGGTGAATCTGCCGGCAGTCCGTACTTTCCGGAAAGTTCCGCGATCTTTTTCTCGAGGCCGGGCAGCACGGCGTCAATTTGGTCGCGCAACAGCGCCGACGTCTTTGCAAAGCCGATCGCAGCGTCCCATGAAAGTGCGGCGCCTTCCGTGGGGGCTGGACCCGATAGCGGTTGCCGTAGCTGGTCTTGTTCAGCCAGCCGGCTACCGGCCCCCAGATGAAGGCGACGTCGGCCTTGCCTTGGTCCACCGCCTTCATGCCCTCTTCCGGGGAGAGCACGGTGACCATCTCGACATCATTTCGCTCGGCAAGAAGATTCTGGGGTGTCGTTGCGAACTGGACGGCAACGCGCTTGCCTTTGAGATCGTTGACGCCGGTGATCGTCAGTTCCTTTGCGCTGACCAGAGCATAGCTTTCGGTCACGACCTTCCTCGAAAAGATGACTGCCGGTCCCATGAAGTCCTCAGAACGAGGCAGGCCGATCATTGCGTCGCACTGCCTGCCGAGCAGCGTCACCCGTACCGTACGTTTGCCGAAATAGGATTTGTACCAGTCGTAGGTGACTGGCCGCCCCAATACCTGCGCGACGGCCTGACCGATCTCGAGATAGAAGCCCGGCTGCGAGGGATTGTCGCTGGAGAACGGCAGATTGGTCGGATCCGCGCAGATCCGCAAGGGAAGCTGTTCATCCGCGTGGCCTGGTGCGGCGGAAGCCGCAACCGCAGCGGCGGCGAGCAGCGCGCAAAGGCCCGATCGGGCAAAGGCGCGACGCTTTCGTCGCGTGGCCCCGGCAATAATGGGATCCGGTGTGTGCATCGTCATCCTCCCTCTGCGGTATTCTTGCTTTGCGCGGTAATTCTTTGAGCGCTTCCGGCAACGGCGCGGTTGTCCGGAAGCAGATGCCGTCGAGTGGTGGCGCGTACCCCGTCGAACACCGGGATACGCGCCGGCCTTTCCGATTACTGGATGCTGAACACGAACAGCGACCCGCCCTCGGGCGCCGCTGCCGTCATCTTCTTGCCGACTTCGCCGAGGAACGCCGGAATGGCAGCCGTGCGGCCGACGACGATGGCGACATACTGCTTGCCATCAACCATGTAGGTGATGGGACCTGCGCCGATGCCGGAGCCGAGTTTCTTGTTCCAGAGAACCTTGCCGGTCTTGGCGTCGATGGCACGGAAGTCACCGTGAAGGTTGCCCGAAAACACCAGGCCACCGCCGGTCGTCAGCGTGCCACCGTTGAACGGCAGGTCCTCCTTGATGGACCAGACCTTCTTCCGGTTCACCGGATCCCAGGCGATGAGCTCGCCGAGGAAGCCGCCCGGGCCTTCCTTGGTCGGGAATTCGGCGCCGAGATAGAATACGCCGCGCTTGTAGGCGACGTCGCTGACTGACCAATCCATGCAAACGTTGTTGGTCGGAATGTAGACCAGTCCGGTTTGCGGATTGTACGACATCGGCTGCCAGTTCTTGCCGCCGATCAGGTTCGGGCAGATGTCCTTTGCAGGATGGCCCGGGCCGGGACGTTTGTCCGGGTTTTCGACGGCGCGCATGGTGGCGACGTCCCACTTCTCGGCCCAGTTGGCGTAGATGAACTTCTCGGCCGAGAGAACCTTGCCGGTCTCGCGGTTGGCCACGAAGAAGAAGCCGTTGCGATCCGCCTTGAGAAGGGCGGGTACCGTATTGTTGCCGATCTTGAGATCGGCAAGGATCGCCTCGTTGACGCCATCATAGTCCCAGGCGTCGGCCGGCGTGGTTTGGATGTGCCACTTGATCTTGCCGGTGTTCGGATCGAGCGCAAGCGTGGACGCCGTATAAAGGTTGGTCAGCTTGCCGAAATCGCCGTTGCCCGTCGACCGGACGGCGATGTTCCAGGGGGCCGGATTGCTGGTGCCCCAGTATACCGTGTCGGTCTTGGCATCGTAGGAGCCGACAAGCCAGGCGGCGCCGCCGCCGTGCTGCGCGCTGTCGCCCTTCCAGGTATCGCCGCCGGGTTCCTCCGGTGCAGGGACGGTGTATGTCTGCCATGCCTGCTTGCCGGTGTTGATATCGAAGGCCAGCAGCGCGCCGCGCACGCCATATTCGCCGCCGCCGAAGCCGGTGATGACCTTGTCGCGCACCACGAGCGGTGGCGAAGTGATGACCGAGCCCTGCTTGTAGTCGACCACTTTCGTCGTCCACAGCGCCTTGCCGGTGGCGGCGTCGAGCGCGGTCAACTTGCCATCGAGGCGTCCGACGAACAGCTTGCCGTCGGCGTAGGCGATGCCGCGGTTGTTCACGTCACAGCAGGCGTATTGCAGAACATCGTCCGGAATCTCGGGCTCCCAGGTCCATTTGCGCGCACCCGTCGCAGCATCGAGCGCATAGACGTACTTCGGTCCCCACGATGTCGACACATAGAGGGTGTTGCCGATGACGATCGGCGAAGCCTCATTCGAGCGTAGAGATCCAAGCGAGAACGAATAGGCGAGCGAAAGCTTGCTCGCGTTCTCGGTGGTGATCTGCTTGAGCGGACTGAAGCGGGTGTTGGCGTAGTCGTGGCCGGCTACCGCCCATAGTTCCGCTACGGCTTCGGCCTTCAACACGGTTTCATTGGCGCGAACGCCGATAGTGCTCGCAGCCACAACGGCGGCGATCGATATGCCGGCCAGCAGTCCCCTGTGTGCCAAATTCATTGTTCCCTCCGGATCTGATTATCTGCGTCGCAAACCAGTGCTTGGTGCAGGATGCCAAGCTTCCGATGCGCAGGCGTGCTGCGAGACATCGCTGGAATTACAGCACCGGCGCTTTGCACACAGTATAGGCGGAAGGTAGTAGTCAAATCCGCCGCAATGGTTGAGCCGTCCGCAGCTTGCTTCTGTCTGTCGCAGCGAAAGGATGCGGAGCGAATGTGCCCCGGAGGAAATATGAATCAGAACTCTTGTCTCGTCCGCTTCACAGCCGGCGCCTCATTATCCGGCCCTTCCATGCAAAGCGACGCAGTCAGGCGCCGCGTGCGCGATGGCGCCGTGTAGGCGATGTCATATCGAGTTCCTGACAGCCGTACAGCGCGGTGCGCGCCTCCGCTTGTTCGGCGTCTTCGGAATCAGTGTTCGATCGAGGTGGAGATTCGGCTCGACGTTCCGGGCAGATTCGGCGACGGGTACGCTGGATTTCAAGGAGTTGAGGCGCCGCCGCATACTACCAAGATCGCGATTACAAAGTTTTGCAGCCGTGTTCCTATTCAAAAACTCCGAGGCGCCGGTGAACCATGCGGTCAGCGGCGCCAATCTCATCGTAGCAATGAGGTTCTCCTGTCGTGATTAAAATCATCGCGGTGCTCTGCAGTCTCTCCTCTCCGGCAAATTGCTACGAGCAGACCGTTACCACCTCAGACTACGCCGACGTGTCGATGCAGTCTTGCCTGACCGGCGCGCCGCAGCTCGCCGAGTGGATGAAACAGCATCCCGCCGAGCGCCTGGCGGGATGGCGCTGCGTGATTGGCAAACAGGATCGCAGGGGAGCCTAGGCTGGAAAGCAACTTTCCTTGCAGCCTCCAGGGAAATTTCTATCCCGGCTTGACAAGCGTCCATGCAGGTTCTCATTATGTTCTCATGAAGACTTCAGTCAGATCTCGCGGGTGAACGGTCGGGATGGCTACGACAGCCACGATCCTTCATGCAGACCTGGACGCGTTTTATGCCTCGGTTGAGCAACTGCTCGACCCTTCGTTACGCGGTAGACCCATCGCGGTCGGTGGCGGGGTTGTGCTTGCCGCTTCGTACGAAGCCAAGGCCTTCGGGGTCCGTAGCGGCATGCCGGGACGGCAGGCACGTGAGCTATGTCCACAACTCATCTTCGTCAGTGGCCACTTCAAAGACTACCAGCGGTTGGGCGACGCTGCCATCAGCGTGATCGGCGATTTCACACCCCTCGTCGAGCGGATTTCCATCGACGAGGCCTTTGCCGACGTTGCGGGCTGCACCCATCTTTTCGGTGCACCTGCTGAAATTGCGGCCGCAATCCGCAAGCGCGTACGCACCGAGCTTGGCCTGCCGATCTCAGTGGGTGTCGCGCGCACCAAGCATCTGGCGAAAATCGCTTCGCAGGTAGCCAAGCCAGACGGGCTTGTGGTTGTCGATCCCGACACCGAACTGGAATTCCTTCACGAACTAGCCGTCGAGCTGATGTGGGGAGTGGGTCCGGTCACGAAGGCGCGGCTGGCCGAGATCGGCGTGTTGACCATCGGTCAGTTGGCCAAGACACCAGGATGGTCGCTCGAACGGTTGCTCGGTCCCGCGACAGGCGAGAAACTCGCGGCGCTGGCGTGGAATCGCGATCCGCGGCAACTCAAGCCCCATCGCCGGGCCCGATCGGCCGGGGCGCAGTCAGCGATTGGCAGGAAGCCGGCCGACGAGCAGGTTATTCGACCCACCCTGCTTCACCTTGCGGACCGCATCGCCGCGCGGCTCCGGGCGAAGTCCAGGCCCGGCCGAACCGTGACGGTCCGCGTTCGCTTCGCCGACCTGAACTCGGTCACGCGCTCGGTAACGCTCGGTGCGCCGATCTCCGCGACCGTGATTCTCGCTGAACTTGCCGAGGAACTGGTGCGCGCGGTCCTCGCAGATCACCCGGACGAGAAGATCATCTCGCTGTTGGCGATCTCCGTATCGCATCTCGAGGAGAACTGGGATCTGGAGCTGGAGCTCCCGCTCGGACTTGAAGATGAAGCGCGCCGTCCCGGCAGCAGGCCAGGCATGGCCCGTTGGACGGCAGACTGTGCTGTCGACAAGATCCGCGATCGCTTCGGATGGGATGCGATCGGATATGGCGCGGCTGCGCTGGGTGTTTCGCGTTCGGTGCCTGACGAGTTTCGAAAACTCGCCGAAAAGGATTTGTAACCGCCGGTCACTGGCGATCGGACGACTGAAGAAGGTAGCGCAGGCTCGTCGGGTGTGGGGAAAGGCGGTAGCGCGTCGTACCTGTCGGCCGAATTCTCAGCGGACGAGGATTTCCGCCGGTGGGTCGAAAAGCTTCGCATCATGGATGAACAGGGCTGAGGCCGGGCATGGGCCCGTCAATATCGTCGAGCGCCTGCCGCATGGCCTCCACCAGATCCAATGCGACTGGCGAGGGGCTGCGCTGCGGCGGAAAAACAGCCGCAAACTCGAAATCGATCCGCGGCGTGAAGCGGCGCGCGATGACGCCGCGGCTTTCGAATTCTCGCGCCGTGAATGGATCGCAGATCGCCACGCCAACTCCGGATGACACCAACCCGCACATGATCTCAGACAGGCTGGTTTCGACCCGAAGGACACGGCGGACGTCGTCGCGATTGAAGGCCTGGTCGATCAGATGCCGGCCTGTCGACCCGGTCGTCAGCGACACGAAGGTCTCTCCCTCGAAATCGCGCGGCTCCAGCATCGCCTTGGCCGCGAGTCGGTGTCCTTCGGGCAGGACTGCAACGCGAGGGGGCGCTGGCAACCGCACGATCGACAGGCCCACATGGGCGATGGGTACCTCTGCGAAGCCGATGTCGCATTGGTTGTTCAATACCCAGTCGACCACAATCGGTGAGATCACGCCAAAGAACGACAAGTTGAGGTTCGGCCGCTCCCTCAGAAACCGCCCGGCGAGTCTTGGCAGGTAGCCGTTGGACAACGCCGGCAAGGCGGCGATCCGAAGCGTGCCGGTTCGGCGGCTGCGGATTTCCTCGGCTGCCGCAGTGATCCGTTCGAGACCAACGAAGGAACGCTCGACTTCCATGTAGAGTGCCGTGGCGGCCGCCGTCGGCACAAGTCCGGTGCCGCGCTTTTCGAACAGCTTCATTTTGAGTAGCGCCTGGAAGTCGCGCAGGAGGCGGCTCACCGCCGGCTGCGTCACAGCCATCAGCGCCGCCGCGTCCGTGACGCTGCCCGTCAGCATTGTCGCTCGGAAGGCTTCGACCTGCCGCGAGTTGATGCGCGCCATCCCCACTCCATTCATAACATTCCAGTATGAAGATGGTGCCATTATTAATTGGACGGCGAAAGCGGGGATTGCGATCTTTTTCAGCAAGGCTCGAGGCGGCTCATTTTTTGAGCAGGGTCGGGCAATCCGAGGCGAGGCGGTCCGTCGATCCCGACGAACAGGCACATCCGTCCCGGGGAGGGTGCCAGTCAGAATGTGCACCAGATGTCAGATCGTCGGTACGTCACGTCGCAACCACGCAATTCGGAGCTCGTCCACATGAAGCATCTCGGCCTTTTGACAGCGGTCAGCATCGCGGCCCTGGCCTCGGTCCCGTCGCCGGTTTCGGCGCAGCAGAAGACGCTGTACGTCGCCGGATACGGCGGCTCCTTCGAAAAAACGATCCGGGACGCCGTGGTCCCTGCCTTTGAGCAGGCCCACGGCGTGAAGGTCGAATACGTTGCCGGCAACTCGACGGATACGCTTGCCAAATTACAGGCCCAGAAGGGCAACCAGCAGATCGACGTGGCCATCGTCGATGACGGTCCGATGTATCAGGCGATTCAGCTTGGCTTCTGCAGCAAGATCGAAGGCCTACCGGCCGATCTCTATGATGCCGCCCGCTTCAAGGATGACCATGCGGTTGCCATTGGGCTGGTCGCAACCGGTTTGATGTACAACACCAAGATCTTCGCCGAGAAGGGCTGGGCGCCGCCCACCTCCTGGAACGATCTCAAAGATCCGAAATACCAGAAGCAACTGGTCATTCCGCCGATCAACAACACCTATGGTCTGGAAGCTCTCCTGATGCTCGCCAGAATGAACGGCGGCAGCGAAGCTAACGTCGATTCGGGGTTCAAGATCTTCAAGAATGACATCAATCCGAATGTGCTGGCCTACGAACCCTCGCCAGGCAAGATGACCGAGCTGTTCCAGTCAGGCCAAGCCGTGTTGGCCGTGTGGGGCACAGGCCGGGTCCAAAGTTTCGCGAACACCGGCTTTCCTGTCGACTTCGTGTATCCCAAGGAAGGCGCCGCTACGCTCCTCGCGAGCGCGTGTCCGGTCGCCAAGCCCAACGCCTCACCGCTCGCCGCGACATTCGTCAAGACACTTCTCGACCCGAAACTGCAGCTCGTCCTGTTGAAGGACTACGGCTACGGCCCGGTGCTGAAGTCTCTGGTCGTTCCGCCAGAACTCGGCAAGATGGCGCCGATCGGCGAGCGCGCGGCGAAGCTCTATACGCCGGACTGGACCATTATCAACGAGAAGCGCGAGGAATGGACCAAGCGATGGAATCGTGAGGTTGAGCGCTGAACCAAGCGGGCCGACGGGATTTCGCTTCAGCAGCCGAGAATGCCACTGACCGCGTATCGGCGTCGGCCACACCAGGATCCGAATCCATGTCCTTTCTCGAGCTCGACCGTGTCGCGAAGCAGTTCGGCCCGCAGACCGTCGTGGACGACTTCAGTCTTGCCGTGGGCAAGGGCGAGTTCATCTCCCTCCTCGGTCCCTCGGGTTGCGGAAAGACCACTACGCTGCAGATGATCGCAGGCTTCCTGGATCCTTCGCGCGGCGCGATCCGGCTCGAGGGCCGCGACCTCACCGCAGTCCGTCCGGCCAAGCGCGGCCTCGGCATCGTATTTCAGAGCTACGCGCTGTTTCCGCACATGACCGCGGCAGAGAACGTATCTTTTGGACTCGAGATGCGGCGCGTGCCGAAGGCTAATCGCAGCGAGCGAGTCCGCGCCGCCCTCGCGATGGTCGGGCTCGCCGGCTTCGAGGATCGTTATCCGCGACGCATGTCGGGTGGCCAGCAGCAGCGCGTGGCGCTCGCCCGGGCGCTGGTGGTCCGGCCGAGCGTGTTGCTCCTCGACGAGCCGCTGTCGAATCTCGACGCCAAGCTGCGTGAGGAGATGCAGATCGAATTGCGCCAGATCCAGCGCAACCTTGGCACCACCACGATCCTCGTCACCCACGACCAGATCGAGGCGATGTCGCTCTCCGATCGTATTGTGGTGATGAGCCAGGGCCGCATCGAGCAGATCGGCACGCCGCAGGAGACCTATGAACGGCCCGTGTCGGCCTTCGTGTCTCAGTTCCTTGGCAAGACCAATGATTTCGCCGCGACGATCGACCGGACCGCCGCTCCGGCGCGGCTCGTTGCCGGCTCCTGGAGCGCGCCCGCGCCGGCCGGCATCGCCGGTCCGGTGACGGTCAGCATTCGCCCCGAGCGAATTGGCTTCGGCGACACGGGGCTCGCAGCGAAGATCGTCACCCGCATCTTCCAGGGCAATCACTGGCTGTTCCAGTGCGAGACCGAATCTGGCCCTGCAATTGTGATCCGCCAGAATGACGGTCAACCGCAACCCGCCGAGGGCGAGGCCGTCCGGCTTGGCTGGCGGCCGGAAGACATGAGCCTGCGCACCGCCGGAGGCGCCAAATGAGCACGGCTCCCGACACGTCTGTCTTGACCACAGGACCATCGGCTGATGAACGCGCTGCGCGCGCCCCTTGGGCGCTGACCGCGCCCGCGCTGATGCTGTTCGTCGGCATCCTTGTGATCCCGCTCGCGATGACCGTGATGCTCTCGTTCCATGACTGGGGCCAATACAAGGGCATTGAGCCGGTTTTCATCTTGAAAAACTGGCACGAGATCGCAACCGATCCCTACTATGCCGAGATGTTCTGGCGCACCTTCCGCGTCGCGCTGCTCGCGACGCTGATCACCGCCGTGTTCGGCGCGCCGGAAGCCTACATCCTCAACCGCATGAGCGGACCTTGGAAGAGTTTCTTTCTGCTCGTCATCCTCGGCCCGCTATTGATCTCCGTGGTCGCACGCACGCTCGGGTGGGCGCTTCTGTTCGGCGGCAACAACGGCCTCGTCAACAAGTTCTTGATGTCACTCGGGCTGATCGGCTCGCCGCTGCCCTTCATGTTCACCGAGACCGGCATGGTCGTGGCGCTCGCCCATGTGATGATGCCGTTTATGGTGCTGTCGGTCTGGGCCGCATTGCAGCGCCTCGATCCGCAAATCGAAAACGCCGCGTTGTCGCTGGGTGCCAGCTCGTTCACCATCATCCGCCGCATCGTTCTGCCTCAGATCATGCCGGGCGTATTGTCGGGCGCGATTATCGTGTTCTCGCTGTCGGCCAGCGCCTTTGCAACACCGGCGATCATCGGCGGCCGTCGGCTCAAGGTCGCGGCGACGCTGGCGTATGACGAGTTTCTCAATACGCTGAACTGGCCGCTCGGGGCGGCAGTCGCCGTGCTGCTCCTCGTGGCGCTCGTGCTGATCGTCGTCGGTAGCAACGCGCTGATCGAGCGGCGCTACGCCGAGGTATTTCGATGAGGACAAATGGCCCGATCTCTCTTGTGTTCCACACGGTATTCGTCGTCTTCATGCTGGCGCCGATCGTGGTCGTCTGCCTCGTTGCCTTTACGCCCGATGGCTTCCTGTCGCTGCCGACCAACGGCTTCTCCCTGCGCTGGTTCAGGGCGATCGCCAGCTACCCCGAGTTCGTTCGCGCCTTCTGGGTGAGCCTCGGACTCGGCGCCCTGTCGTCGTTCGTGGCGCTCCTCTTCGCGGTGCCGGCGGCGCTCGCCATCGCCCGCTACCGCTTCCGCGGCCGCGATGCGCTCTCGGCGCTATTCCTTTCACCGCTGATGATTCCCCATGTCGTGCTCGGCATCGCCTTCCTGCGCTTCTTCACGTCGATCGGCATCGGCGGCAGTTTCGCGGCGCTCATCATTGCCCATGTCTTGGTGGTGTTTCCGTTCGCGCTCCGGCTGACGCTGGCTGCGGCGACCGGCATGGACCGCTCGGTCGAGATGGCGGCGCTCTCGCTCGGCGCCGACGATTGGACACTGTTCCGCCGCGTGACTTTGCCCTTGATTCTCCCTGGCGTCGTCAGCGGCTGGGCGCTCGCCTTCATCCAGTCCTTCGATGATCTGACCATGACCGTATTCCTCGCCACGCCCGGCACCGAGACGCTGCCGGTCCGCATGTTCCTCTACATCCAGGACAACATCGACCCGCTGGTGACCTCCGTCTCCGCCAGCGTGATTGCAATCACCATGACGGCCCTCGTCGTGCTCGACCGCTTCTACGGGCTCGACCGCGTGCTCGCCGGCAAGAGCGACGCAGGGCAATAGGAGAAGCCATGTCAAAGGAATATGACGTCGCTGTCGTCGGCGGCGGGCTGCTCGGCTCCGCCATCTCTTGGGGGCTTGGCCGGCTCGGCAAAAAGGTCGCCGTCCTCGACGAGGGCGATATCGCCAAGCGTGCCTCGCGGGCCAATTTCGCGCTCATCTGGGTGCAGAGCAAAGGCCTCGGCATGCCGGCCTACACCGGCTGGACCGTCCGCGCCTCCGAGACATGGCCAACGCTTGCCGCCGAATTGAAGGAGCAGACCGGTCTCGACGTTGCCCTGCAGCAGAATGGTGGCTTTCACCTAACGCTCGGTGAGCACGAATTCGAGCAGCGCGCTCAACTCGTCACGCGCATGCATAACCAGGTGGGGGCGGCCGATTACCGGATGGAGATGCTGTCGGTGTCCGAAGTGAAAAAAATGCTGCCTCTCGTCGGCCCCGAAGTCTCCGGCGGCAGCTTCTGTCCGCTTGACGGGCACGTGAATTCGCTGCGCACCTTCCGCGCTTTCCATACCGGCCTAAAGCTGTTTGGTGTCGATTATCTTCCCGAGCGACCGGTTTCAGCGATAACCCGCGCCGGCGGCGAATTCCATCTGTCGACGCCGCAGGGCGATATCCATGCCGCGAAGGTCGTGCTTGCCGCCGGCAACGCCAACCAGACGCTGGCGCCGATGGTCGGGCTGTCGGCGCCGATGGGCCCGACCCGCGGTCAGATCGTGGTCACCGAGCGCACAGTGCCGTTTCTCCCGCATCCGCTGACGACGATCCGCCAGACCGACGAGGGGACGGTGATGATCGGGGACAGCAAGGAAGAGCAACTCGACGACCGCGTGCTGAACCATTCCGTCAGTGCTGTCATGGCGGATCGCGCGCAGCGCATGTTTCCTCATCTTGCTCGCCTCAACGTGGTGCGGAGTTGGTCTGGCATCCGCGTGATGCCGCTGGACGGCTTCCCGATCTATGACCGGTCGGAGAGCCAGCCAGGCGCTTTTGTCGCCTGTTGCCATTCCGGCGTAACGCTCGCGCCCAATCACGCGTTTGAGATTGCCCGGATGGTCGCCGAGGATGCGCTCGACGCGGAACTCGTCGGCGCCTTCTCAGCGCGGCGCTTCGGCGAAGACCGCGCTGCGAACGGCAGCGGCTACTACTGAAATCGACATGGCTCGAAGGGGCCAGGAGACATCAATGTTCAAGCGATCCGATCAGGACACCAGAAGACCCCTGCAGATCTTCGTCGACGGGACCGCAGTCGAGGCGCGAGAGGGCGACACGGTGTCCGCAGCGCTGCTTGCCTCCGGCCGCGACGCCCGCCGCGCTACCGCGGTCAGCGGCGCGCCGCGGCTACCCTATTGCATGATGGGCGTGTGCTTCGACTGCCTCGTCACGATCGATGGCGTCGGCAACCGCCAAGGCTGCCTGGTGCCGGTCGCCGAGGGGATGCAGATTGAAATCCAGAAAGGCAAGCGGGAGATCGGGCGATGAGAGCGACGCCCAAGCGCGATAACTACGACATCGTGGTGATCGGGGCCGGGCCCGCTGGTCTCGCCGCCACCGTGTTCGCAGCAGAGGCCGGCCTGTCGGCCCTGCTGCTTGATGAGAACCCCGGTCCCGGCGGCCAGGTCTGGCGCGCTATCTCATCGACTCCGGTAGCGGAGCGCGAGCAACTGGGCGCAGACTATTGGGCCGGCGCGGACCTCGTCCAGGCGGTGCGGTCGAGCGGTGCCGAAATCATCCATCGCGCGACCGTCTGGAGTCTTGACCGCAACCTCGAGGTCGGTGTCTCCGTCGGCGGCGCATCGGCCTTCATAAACGCGCGTCGTGTGGTCCTGGCGACGGGCGCGTTGGAGCGGCCATTTCCCATCCCGGGCTGGACGCTCCCGGGGGTGATGACTGCCGGCGCCGCGCAGACGATGCTGAAGTCTTCAGGTCTCGTGCCTGACGGGCGCACGGTTATTGCCGGGCAGGGACCATTGCTTTGGCTGCTCGCGGCGCAGATCCTGCGCCTTGGCGGCCGCATCGACCGCATCCTCGATACAACCGAGCGCCGAAACCATATCGCCGCGCTGCCCCATGCCTTCGCCTTCATGACCTCACCCTATTTCGCGAAGGGACTGGCGATGATGAGGGAAGTGCGGGCGAAAGTGCGCGTCGTGACCGGCGTCAACGAACTTTCTGCCGAGGGGGACGGCCAGCTTGCAACCGTCACCTATGCGGCAGGCGACCGACGTGAAACGATTCCGGCCGGATTGCTTCTGCTGCATCAGGGCGTGGTACCCAACGTCAATCTCGCCATGGCCGCGGGGGTCGAGCATCGCTGGGACGACCGGCAACTCTGCTGGTCGCCGGTGGTCGACGACAAGGGCAACACGTCGGTCGAGGGTATCGCTATCGCCGGTGACGGCGCCGGGATCGCTGGCATGGAAGCTGCCGTCTTCCGGGGCCGTATCGCAGCAAGAGCAGCGGTTCAAGCTCTGGCACCCGAGGAGGCGGCGAAGCTCGCACCCATGGCGATGCTCAGGACTAATCTGGCTCGCGCCGAGCGCGGGCGCGCCTTCCTCGATACGCTGTTCCGGCCCGCGCGGCAGTTCCGTATTCCCAAGGGCGACACGATCGTCTGCCGCTGCGAGGAAGTCACTGCCAACGACATTCTCGACGCCGTCGCAATCGGTGCGACCGGTCCAAACCAGCTCAAGGCCTATCGCCGCACCGGCATGGGCCCGTGCCAAGGGCGGCTCTGCGGTCTCACGGTCACCGAACTCATGGCCGAGGCCCGCGGCAAGAGTCCGCAGGAGATCGGCTACTATCGGCTGCGTGCACCCGTAAAGCCGATCACGCTGTCGGAATTGGCGGCCGTGGCGAAGACAGAGGCCGACGTGAACGCCGTGGTGCGGGGATGACCAGGCTTGTGGATGCTATCGTCGTAGGCGGCGGCATCCACGGATGCTCGACTGCACTTCACCTGAGTCTCGCCGGGATGAAGCCGGTGCTGATCGAGAAGGACTATGCCGGCCGTCACGCCTCGGGGGTGAATGCCGGCGGCGTCCGTCAGCTCGCAAGGCATGTCGCCGAAATTCCGCTCTCGATCCGTTCCATGGGCATATGGGAGGGGATCGGCGAGCTGGTTGATGATAGCTGCGGATTCGAGAGCCACGGCCAGGTGCTGGTCGCCGAGAATGATGCCGAATTCGATGCTTGCCGCGCGCGTGTCGCCGAGCTGAACGCGCTCGGCTTTACCCACGAGGAACTTATCGATGGGCCGGAGCTCCGACGGCTGGTACCAGCCGTTGCCGAAACCTGTCCTGGCGGCGTCGTGTCCCGGCGTGACGGCGCGGCCGAACCCGCGCGCACCACCACTGCTTTCCGCCGCAAGGCGGCAGCTCAAGGCGCAACCGTCTGCGAGGGCGTGGCAGCGAGCAATATCCGAAGAGAGGACGGCCTGTGGCGGGTGGATGTCGGTGCCGACAGCTATGCGGCGCCTGTGCTCGTCAACGCCGCCGGGGCGTGGGCCGGCCGTATTGCCGCGGCACTTGGCGAGCCGGTGCCGGTGGAGACCGTGGCGCCAATGCTGATGATCACCTCGCGCGTGCCGCATTTCATCGATCCGGTGGTGATCCTCCGCGGACGCAAGCTCTCCTTCAAGCAGTTTGCCAACGGCACAGTCCTGATCGGCGGCGGCCATTTGGCAGCGGCGGACCAGGACCGAAACGAGACCGTACTGGACTGGCGCAGCCTTGCGGTCAGTGCCGGCACCGTCTTCGATCTCTTTCCAGTCATGCGAAGCGCATCCATCGTTCGCGCTTGGGCCGGCATCGAGGCACGGACACTCGACGATCTACCCGTTCTGGGTCCGAGCGCGCGCCACGCGGGACTCTACCACCAGTTCGGCTTCTCGCTGCATGGCTTCCAGCTCGGCCCCGGCGCCGGTGCTGTCATGGCCGAGCTGATTGTCAACGGCGGCACACAGACCCGGATCGGCGAACTAGGGATCGACCGCTTCTGTTCCTTTAACCCTGCAAACGAAGATGAGACATTATGAGCATCATCCGCAACATCCGCACGCCAATCATGCATCGCGCCGTCGAGGCCAACGGCTTTGTGTTCGTCGGCGGCACAATCGCCGACGACACCAGCGCCTCGATGGGCGAGCAGACTCGCAACATCCTTGGCAAGATTGCTGGCTACTTGAAGGAAGCAGGAACGGACGCGTCCCGCATCGTAAGTGCCTCGATCTTCGTCACGGATCTGTCGAAGAAAAAGGAAATGGACGCGGCCTGGACCGAGTTCTTCGCCGACAATCTGCCGGCGCGAGCAACAGTAGGTGTGGCCGATCTCGGCGGCGGTGCCTTGATTGAAGTGGTGGTCACCGCCCTAAAAGGCTAAGACTGGCGCGCGTGTAGTAGGAGCATTTCATTCCCATCGGCCGTGTCCTGTCAGGAAGCTTCCCGGCCCAAGAGCAGGCTCGCCTGCCGGACTTCGTCCAGAAATGCCTTGGCCAGCCGTGATAGCGGTTCTGCCTCCGACCACAGCATGTAGGCCACGGCAAGGGTCTTGGGCGCAAAGGGCCGGACGATGAGATCGCGGCTGCCGCCCTGGCTTGGCGAAAACGGATCGACCACCGCAGCGCCCACTCCGGCGGCCGCGAGCACGCAAGCCGTATTGCAGTATCGAACCTCGACGGTCGGCTGGAACGGCGCGCCGGCCTGCGCGAAGCTGTCGCGCACGGCTTCGCCCAATCGCGTGCCGCGCTCCAGCCCGATGAAGGGCACCCCGACCAGGTCGGCAGCGGAGACGACCGGCTGTTCGGCCAGCGGATGGTTTGGCGGCAAGACGCAGACCATTTCGCCGGAGTGAACCACCTCATGCGCAATGCCCGGATGGTGCGAAAGACCGAGGGCGAAGCCTAGTTCCGCAACTCTGCTCAATACGCCTTCGATGATCCCTTCGTAGCGCCGGACATCGAAGAACATCCGCGTCTGCGGGCGACGGCGCAGGAAACCTGACAGGGCGGGTGGAATGATACTGTAGGCAACGGGCGGCGTCGCCACGATCGACAGGTGTCCGGAGCGACATTCCCGGAGGTCACGCACTCGGTTGTCGAGTTTTGCATGCAGCGCGAAGATCGCCTCACTTTCCCTGTACAGCGCCATCGCTTCAGTGGTTGGAAACAGGCGGTTGTTGACACGCTCGAATAGCGCGAACCCCGCTTGCGCTTCCATCGCCTTCAGCGCGTTGCTGATCGCCGGCTGTGACAATGCCAGGTCATCCGCTGCAGCGACCGTCGTCCGGTGGCGAATGACCGCACGCAGGATCTCAAGTTGGCGCAGGTTCATAATAACCGCCGATTATAGTCTGGGCGAAAATATCATAGCACGAGTGATTGCAATTGGCGTCGTGCGTTTGCGTAATAGCGCGCGTTGCTGCGCGCGGTTCGGCTGAGATCATCAGCCCAATGAGGCAGCAATCCGCATAGATTGGAGGCAATGTTGGTCCGTGTTCTTCGCGCCGCCGCCGCTCAGATGGGGCCGACGCAAAAGGCTGATACGCGAGAGCACACGCTCGATCGGATATTAAAGCTCCTCGATCAGGCTGCCGCGCTTGGCGCGAAGCTGGTGGTATTTCCCGAGTTGGCATTCACGACTTTCTTTCCGCGATGGCTCATTGAGGGCGGGGCGCTCGATCAATATTACGAGCACAGCATGCCGAATCCGGCGGTGCAGCCCTTGTTCGATCGCGCCCGGGCGCTCGGTATCGGCTTCTACGTTGGTTACGCCGAACTGACTTCGGAAGGGCGGCGGTACAACTGTTCGATCCTCGTCGACAGCGATGGCGAAGTTCTCGGTCGCTATCGCAAGGTGCATTTGCCCGGCTCGGTCGAGGTGCGAGCCGGCGCGCGCTACCAGCAGCTTGAGAAGCGATATTTTGAATACGGCAATTTGGGATTTCCCGCCTTTCGCGCGGGACCCGGCTGGCGCCACGCCATCATGGGCATGATGATCTGCAACGATCGCCGCTGGCCGGAAGCATGGCGGGTTCTGGGCCTGCAGGGTGTCGAACTGGTCTGCGTCGGCTACAATTCCGCAGCTTACGATCCAAACGGCGGCGTCACGGAAGATGCCGCGCTGCGCACCTTTCATTCGACGCTGGTTACTCAGGCCAATGCCTACATGAACGCGACCTGGGCAATCGCGGTTGCCAAGGCGGGCGACGAGGACGGCTCCGGACTGATCGGCGGCTCCTGCATCGTCGATCCGAATGGCAGGATCGTTGCCGAAGCGCAGACGCTCGGGGATGAAGTTCTTGTCGCCGACCTCGACCTCGATCTTTGCCGCCAGGGCAAGGACAAGATGTTCAATTTCGCCGCCCATCGGCGGCCGGAGCATTACGCCGTCATCACCGAGCGCGCCGGGGTCGTCGAGCCGGCTGTCAGGCGGCCGGTCGCGGCTCCAACGCGGGAGCTGATATGAGACGTATCACGATCTCCTCCAGTCTTGCTGCGCTAACCGCTCTTGCAACCGCGCACGCCGCCGAACTGCCAGATGCGATCAAGCAGGCGGGTGCATTGCGGCTCACGGTCAATTCGACCTACGCGCCGATGGAGTATCGCGATCCCGCGACCAACCAGCTCGTTGGGCTCGACATCGATCTCGCTAACGAACTCGCGAGGCGGCTGAATGTGAAGGTCATTTGGAGCGAAACACCGTTCGCCGAACTGATCCCCTCGTTGCAGACGAAGCGGGCCGACTTCATCATCAGCGGCATCTCGGATCGGAGTTCACGGCGGGAGACAGCCGACTTCATCGACTACCTGACCACCGGCCCGCAGTTCTTCGTTCTGGCCGACAACGCGGCGACGTCTGCCATTGATCTGTGCGGCAAGAAGATCGGAACGACGCGAAGCACCAGTTTCCCGGTCGAGATCGAGAAGTGGAGCAAGCAGAACTGTGAAGCCAGCGGAAAGCCGGCCGTGCAGTATGTTCCGGGCGAAAACAGCATCGATGTCCGCAACCAGCTCAAGCAGGGCCGCATCGATGCCGCCGTGCAGGGCAGCGAGACGCTACCGTATGCCCAGCAGCAGGAAGCTGGAAAATACCGCGTCGTCGGGGAGCCGTTCGCAATCGGCTATCAGGGCATCATGTTCCGGAAGGACGACGCGGCGCTGCGTGAAGTGGTGACCGAACACCTCGCCGCGATGATTGCGGATGGCTCCTACAAGAGAATTCTCGACAAATACGGCCTGGGTGCGCATGCGGTCGCTCAGCCGATGATGAATGCGGCCACGCAATGAGCAACTCAGCCCCGCTTGCTGGAGGCTTCCTCGATCTTTCGAAGTTGCCCGTCGCGCGTCAGGCGCATTGGAGGCGCTGGATCGCCGCGGCTGCAATTCTCGCAGCGCTGGCGGCTATCGGGCGGGCCTTCGCCAACGGTCAGATCGAATGGTCGTATGTCAGCCGCTTCCTGACAGCGCGGGTGATCCTCGAGGGAATCGTCAACACCATGGTGATGGCGGTGCTCGCCATGGCGCTCGGTATCGTTCTGGGCGTCGTTGTCGCGATCATGAGACTCTCGCCAAATCCCGTGCTGAAGTCCGTCGCCGCCGGCTACACCTGGTTGTTTCGCGGCACGCCGCTGATCCTGCAACTGCTGTTGTGGTTCAACATCGCCCTGGTGTTTCCGACCATTGGCATTCCGGGCCTGTGGTCGGCACGGGCGGTCGATGTCATGACGCCGTTCCTGTCCGCGCTGCTCGGGCTTGGCATCAATCAGGGCGCCTACACATCCGAGGTGATGCGGGCGGGCATGCTGTCGGTCGACGCCGGACAATATGAGGCGGCGAAGGCCATCGGCATGGGACGGCTGCGCGCGCTGCGCCGGATCGTTCTGCCACAGGCGATGCGGGTGGTGATCCCTCCGCTCGGCAACGAGTTCATCGGCATGGTGAAAGCCACCTCGCTCGCCAGCGTCATTCAGTATCCGGAGCTACTGCACAGCGCCGAGAATATCTATTACGCCAATTCGCGCGTGATCGAACTCCTGATCGTCGCCGGCCTCTGGTATCTGCTCGTCGTATCGATCTTGACGCCCTTGCAGATGTTGCTCGAACGACGCTTCGCGCGCGGCTTTTCGCAGATCGCCCGATGACCCGCCCCCTCGTCGCCATCCGTTCCGTCAGCAAGACTTTCGGAGAGTTTCAGGCTCTTAAGCAGGTGTCGCTGGATGTATCGGCGGGCGAGGTGCTGTGCCTGATCGGAGCGTCGGGATCGGGTAAGACGACGCTCTTGCGTTGTATCAACCAGCTTACGCCGGTCGACAGCGGCGGCATCTGGCTGGACGGCGAGTTGCTGGGCGTACGCGAACAGGGTGGACGATTGCACCGTCTGACGGAACGCCAGATCGCGCGGCAGCGGTTGAAGACCGGCATGGTATTTCAACGCTTCAATCTCTTCCCGCACAAGACGGCGATTGAAAATATCACCGAAGGTCCGGTTCAGGTACAGGGCCGAAGCCGGGATGACGCGCGGACAGAGGCGATGGAGCTGCTGCGGCGCGTCGGGCTGACGGCGAAGGCCGATGCGTATCCCGCGCAGCTCTCGGGCGGGCAGCAGCAGCGGGTGGCGATCGCTCGCGCGCTCGCCATGAAGCCGATGCTGATGCTGTTCGACGAACCGACGAGCGCGCTCGATCCCGAACTGGTGGGCGAGGTGCTCTCTGTCATGAAAGAGCTTGCCCAGAGCGGGATGACGATGATGGTGGTGACGCACGAACTCGGCTTTGCGCGCGAGGTCGCGGACAGGGTCGTTTACATGGACCATGGCGCCATCGTGGAGTCCGGATTTTCGAGGGACGTCCTCGGCGCGCCCCGCGAGGCGCGCACTCGAGCCTTTCTTTCCGCGGTGATCTGATGGGGCAGCTTCAATGATGAAACAGTTTCTTGCTATCGCACTGATTTGCGCTTCGGCTTCGGCCATGGCAATCGAATTGCCTCCAGAAATCGCAAAGCAGGGCAATATCCGGGTTGCTATCGTGCCGAACTATCCGCCGATGGAATTTAAGGATCCGGCCACCAACACCCTGACCGGCTTCGATGTTGAGCTCGGCGAGGCGCTCGGGCGAAAGCTCGGTATCAAGATCGTCTGGCAGGAAACCAGTTTCGACCAGATGATGCCTGCAATCACGAGTGGGAGAGTGGATGCAATCCTCTCCGGCATGACGGACCTCGCAAGCCGGCAGGACAGCGCGACCTTTATCGACTATCTTCGCAACGGGCCTCGCTTCTTCGTCCAGCAATCTCGTGCCGCGGAGTTCAAGGATACGATGGCGCTTTGCGGGAAAAAGGTGGGCGCCAGCCGGCGCACGTCCTTTCCGAAGCTGATCGCCGCCTGGAGCGATGCTCATTGTGGCGGCAACCCCATTATTTTCGTCGGCACGGAAGGTTCGGCCGATGCTCGGACCCAGCTCAAGCAGGCGCGCATCGACGCTGCCGTCCAGGGTGGCGAGACGCTTCCCTACATCATGGACCTCGAACCAGGTGCCTATGTCCCGATCGGTGACGTTTTCGCGGTGCAGTTCACCGGGCTTGCCTTGAACGTCAAGGAGAAGGCGCTTCAGCAAGCGGTTGTCGAAGCGCTGGATGCCTTGATCGCGGACGGCTCCTACCGTGCTCTGCTTGCGAAGTGGAAATTGACCGACTACGGCGTAGAGAAGGCGACGATCAATGCTGGACAGTAAAGCGCTCGCGAGCATTCCGCTCATTCCGGCAAATACCGCGCCGCCGGCTCCGGACTATCCCTGGCCCAAGCCTTACACCTCCGCGATGTTCCTCTCGTTCGACGTGGACGCAGAGAGTGCGTGGACCAGCAAGGACGCGCTGCACGCCCAGCGCCTTATCACGATGAGTTATGGTGGCTACGAAGCGCGCGTCGGTGCGCCGAAGCTACTGGAACTGCTCGCGCAGCTTGATCTGAAGGCGACGTTCTTCGTCACCGGCTGGTCGGTCGACGCCCATCCGGCGATGGCCGAGGCCATTCTCAAGGCGGGGCACGAGATCGGCCATCACGGCTATCACCATTTGCTGCCGGATCCGGGTGACCCCTGGATCGAGGAAGAACTGGAGCGGGGCTTTGTGGCCCTGAAACGCCGGCTCGGCGTCAAGCCGATCGGCTATCGGGCGCCTTATGGCGAGTTCACCGAAGAGCTGCGCGCGGCGCTGGTGCGTCACGGCATCGTCTACACCTCCTCGTTTCGTGACGACGTGCGGCCCTACCGCCATCGCTTGGCCGATGGCCGGCCAGGCACGATCGAACTCCCGGTGACCGCGAGCTACGACGACTGGATGCACGGACTGTCGGCCCGGTTCAGCCCGCGGTCGATCTTTCCGAAAGAGCATGTGCTCTCGATCTGGAAGGACGAACTCGACGAAGTCAGGGATTGGGGCGCGATGGTCACGACGGTGCTGCACCCGCAATGCAGCGGCCGTCCAATGCGGCTTCGTCTGCTGCGCGAATTTCTCACCTATGCCAGATCCTGCCCCGATCTTTGGATCGCGACCGGAGAGGCAATCGCGGCGAATTTCCAGGTCCACGAGACGGCCGCTGCTGCGAGCGCCGGTCACGCGTCACGATGAGGAGGAGGCGTTCCATGCTCGTTTCCCGGCGCTCCCTGTTGCGGGCCGCTGCTGCGGCGCCGGCACTTGCGCTGCCAGGTGTCCTGCGCGCTCAGTCGCAGACCACGCTGCGTTTCGTTCCCGTGATCGATCTGGCCTTCGTGGATCCGATCTATGCCACCGCCCAGGTCACGCGAAACCACGGTTTCATGGTCTACGATACGCTCTATGGCATGAATTCGGCGCTGGAGGTCTCGCCTCAGATGCTGTCCGGTCACGTCGTCTCCAATGATCAGCGGCAGTGGGATCTCACGCTACGCGATGGTTTGTTCTGGCACGACGGCGAGCGCGTTTTGGCGCGTGACTGCGTCGCAAGTATCCGCCGCTGGGCGGCGCGCGACGGGTTTGGAGCCGAACTGATTGCTGCGACCGACGAGTTGTCGGCACCCGACGACCGCACCATCCGTTTTCGGTTGAAGCGTCCATTCCCGTTACTGCCGCAGGCTCTCGGCAAGGCTGCCGTCCACGCACCGTTCATGATGCCCGAGCGGCTGGCGAGCCAGGATCCTTTCAAGCCGATCACCGAGGTCGTCGGCAGCGGTCCCTTCCGATTTGTCGCGAACGAGCGTGCCCAAGGGGTGCAAAACGTCTACGCCCGGTTTGAGCGCTATCAGCCCCGTCAGGAAGGCAAGCCGGATTGGACCGCCGGCCCGAAGATCGTGCACTACGATCGCGTCGTCTGGACGACGATGCCGGACGCCGGGACGGCCGCCGCCGCCCTGCAAACCGGTGAGCAGGACTGGCAGGAAACGGCGCCGCACGATCTGCTGCCGGTGCTCAACGCCGCGGGCGACATAACGACCCGGGTTCTCGATCCGCGGGGCTATACATGCATGCTCCGCGTCAACCATTTGCAGCCGCCATTCGATAATCCGGCTGTTCGTCGCGCGCTGCTGGGCGCGATCAATCAGGCAGATTTCATGACGGCCGTCGCAGGCAGCAATCCGGCCTATCAGTTTTCGCCGATCGGCTTTTTCGCGCCGGGAACCTCGATGGCGAGCGATGTCGGCCTCAACGTTTTCCGGGGGCCGCGCGACATGGCGAAAGTCAACGCCGACCTGAAAGCGGCCGGCTACAATGGCGAGAAGGTCGTCCTGCTCGTTCCGACCAACTCGGCCGCCCAAAAACCGCTCGGCAACGTGGCTGCCGACATGCTGCGGAAGGCCGGCATGAATGTGGAATTTACCGCACTGGACTTCGCGGTCGTGCTGCAGCGGCAACAGAAGAAGGACCCGATCGATCAAGGTGGCTGGAACGCCGCCGTCGGCAACTGGCAAGGGATCGACTGGCTCAATCCGGCGGCCAATACCAATCTGCGCGGCGAAGCCAACGCGGCCGGTTGGTACACGAGCGAGAAGATGGGAGCGTTGCGAAGCCGGTGGCTGGCAGCCCCCACGCTCGCCGAGCAGCAGCAAGTCTGCCGCGAGGTCCAGGCGCTGGCGTTCGAGGAAATTCCATACTTCCCGATCGGCCAGTACAAGCAGCCGACCGCGTACCGCAAGAACATCACCGGCATCCTGGACGGAACGGCGGTGTTCTGGAACGTGCGGCCGGCATGAGCGGAATCGCGATCTTCGGCAGTTATGTGTTGTCACGCCGCGATGGCGCGCAGGAGGTGCTGCGCGATCATTGGGTGTTGCTTGAGGGCAAGCGGATCGTCGCAGTGACGCGCGACAAGCCGTCCGCTACCGAGGTCTTCGACAGGCCGGGCCGCTTTGTGCTGCCCGGCCTGATCAACATGCACAACCACTGCTTCAGCGAAGCGGTCGCGCGGACGCATACGGAAGATGGCAATGGCCGCCGCAACAACCAGAGCATCGTCTATACGGTGCTGCTGCCGCTGACCAAGCGCGGCGCGGTGCTGCTGTCGCCGACAGAGCGCCTTGCAATCGCACGGCTTGGCATCCTGCAACTGCTGAAGGGCGGCGCCACAACGGTGATGGAGCCGTTTCGCAACTCGATCCCGGAGATGTTCGACGCTGGCGAGGAGATGGGGATCCGGTTCTACGGCGCGCCCTATCTGTTCTCCACATCGGATGCCACGGCCGGACCGGATGGCGTGGTGCGCTATGCCGGCGATGACGGCCAGGCCGATCTGAATACCTGGAATGCACTGTATCAGCGCTGGAACGGGCGCGGCGACGGCCGGATCGGCGTCGCGATGAGCCCGCACGCAACAGACACATGTGGCCCGGACCTGCTGAAGGCGTGCGCGGTTCGCGCGCGCGAACTCGATGTTCCCATCACGACCCATGTCGCCCAGAGCGCCGCCGAGGTCGCCACGATCGGCGCACGCTACGATGGCCGCACGCCGGCGGAATATCTCGACTGGTTGGGCCTGCTTGCGCCAGACCTTCTGGCGGCGCACTGCATCGCCAGTTCCGATAGCGATTTGAAGCTGATGGCGGCGAGGGGCGCCACGGTGCTGAACTGTCCGCGCGTGTTTGCGCGCTCCGGTGTTACCGCCGCGTTTAGCCGGTTCGCCGGGCACGGCGTCGGGACGGTGGTCGCAACCGACGGCTACAATATGGATCTGCTCGGCGAACTGAATGCCGCTTCGATGATCTCGAAGATCGCGTCCGGACGCGCTGATGTGGCAAGCGCGCCGGACCTGATCGAGTCGGTCACTGCAACCGCGGCTTCGTTGCTCAAGCGGCCGGACCTCGGGGTGATCGCGCCGGGCGCAACCGCCGACCTCACCGTCGTCGACCTAACCCATCCGCACCTTCAGCCGCTGTTCGATCCCAGACGCGGACTGGTCGCGCTCGCGAACCGCGCCAATATCGACCAGGTCGTCGTTGATGGACGCGTCCTGATCGATGCCGGGCAATACGTTCACGGCGACGAGGCTGCGATAATCTCGGCCGCAACCGCGGCGATTGGCAAAATCTGGGATCTGCCGGAAGCGCAGGCCGCCTTCAATGGTTGACGGCTGGTCGATCCATCCGCTTCCGTGGGCAGGCGGCTCCCGCCGCTTCCTTCACGGTCATATCAGGAGATGACGATGGCTTTCGATTTGGTCCTGCGTGGTGGCCGGGTGATCGACCCCTCCCAGAAGCTCGATGCCGTAGCGGATGTCGCCTTCGCCAACGGCAAAGTCGTCATGGTCGGCAACGAGCTCAAGGCCGACCCGGGAACGGACGTGCGCGACGTCTCGGGCTACATTGTTACTCCAGGGCTCATCGACCTGCACACCCACGTCTATTGGGGCGGCACCTCGCTCGGCATCGACGCCGAGGAGTTCTGCCGCACCTCCGGTGTCACCACGGCGGTGGACACTGGCAGCGCTGGCCCCGGTAATTTCGCAGGCTTTCGCAAGCA
The DNA here is from genome assembly GCF_001693485.1 of Bradyrhizobium sp. LMTR 3. Classification (GTDB taxonomy): domain Bacteria; phylum Pseudomonadota; class Alphaproteobacteria; order Rhizobiales; family Xanthobacteraceae; genus Bradyrhizobium. The sequence continues at coordinate 113,756 of NZ_MAXC01000055.1, read as the reverse complement.
TGTGATCGAGCGGAGCGAGGTTCGCATCCTCGCCTATCTGCATGTCTCGCACGCCGGCATTTATGGCTTTTCGCGTAGGGTCATGGTCGGTGAAAGCGAGGAGATCCGGCTGATGAACCCGATCGACGCCGTCGCGGTGGCCGAGGCCAACCGCGACCTCATCGTCGGCATCAAGGTGCGGGTCGGTCTTCACGCCTCCGGCACTTCGGGGCTCGTTCCGCTGGACATCGCGCTCGAGGTCGCCGATCAGGTTGGTATGCCGCTGATGGCACATATCGACCATCCGCCGCCGAGCTACGAGGAGGTGGTCGCGCGGCTGCGTCCCGGCGACGTTCTCACCCACGCATTCCGGCCGTTTCCCAATACGGCCGCGACAGCCCAGGGCACGGTGAAAAAAGTCGTGCTGGAGGCGCGCGAACGTGGCGTGTTGTTCGACATCGGCCACGGCAAAGGCTCGTTCGCCTTCAAGACCGCGCGGGCGATGCTCGCCAACGGCTTTTATCCGGACACCATCTCCTCGGATGTCCATCTCCTGTGCATCGACGGCCCAGCCTTCGATCAGGTGACGACCATGTCCAAGTTCCTTTGCATGGGTATGCCGCTCCCTGATGTGATCGCGGCTTCGACGGTCAATGCGGCAATGGCGCTGCGGCGTCCCGAGCTCGGCAGCCTCAAGCCGGGGAGCGTGGGAGACGCCACCCTGATCTCGATCGCGTCAGGCCAGTTCGACTACGTTGACGTCGTCGGCGAGCACCTGATGGGTGATCGCAAGATCGTATCCGAAGGCGTCGTGATCGGTGGACGTTGGTGGCACCCGCAACAATCGTCGAAATTCAAGCAGCGCGTCGGCTGAAGCTGCTGGCATACCGCTTGCAAGCATAAGGAGACTAATTGCTATCCGTCTGACTGGCCTGTTTCGCCTCATTTGGTGCCGAATCCTCGGCCGATGAAACGGGCGGAACCGCTGCAACAATTTCGAGACTGGGAGAGCACTATGGATCGCAGGACTCTGTTGAAGGGAATAGCCGGGGTAGGCAGCCTGGCGGCAACCGGCGGGCTTTCGATGCCGGCCCTTTCCCAAAGCGCAGCGGCGCGCACCTTGCGCTTCGTGCCCCAGGCCAACCTCGCGAATTTCGATCCCATCTGGGGGACCCAGTATGTCGTGCGCAATGCCGCTGCGATGGTGTGGGATACCCTTTACGGCCTCGACGACAAGCTGCAGCCGCAACGCCAGATGGTCGAGTCCGAAGAAGTGACCGATGACGGTCTGACCTGGACCTTTCGCCTTCGATCAGGGTTGAAATTTCACGACGGCGAGCCGGTGCTGAGCAAGGACGTGGTAGCGAGCCTCGCGCGTTGGTCGGTTCGCGATCCCATGGGGCAGATGATCAAGGCGATCCAGAACGAGCTGACCGCCGTCGACGACAAAACCTTCAAATGGGTGCTGAAGCAGCCTTATCCGAAGATGATGCTGGCGCTGGGCAAGAACAGTACGCCCTGCGCCTTCATCATGCCGGAGCGCATGGCCCAGACTGACCCGTTCAAGCAGATCGCCGAATATATCGGCTCGGGTCCGATGAAGTTCGCGAAGGGCGAGTGGGTGCCCGGCGCCAAGGCGGTGTTCGAGAAGTTTGCCGATTACGTGCCGCGGCAGGAGAAGGCGTCCTGGCTTGCCGGCGGCAAGCAGATGCTGATCGACCGCGTTGAATGGGTGGTGATCCCGGATCCCGCGACCGCGGCGGCCGCGCTGCAGAACGGCGAGGTCGATTGGTGGGAGAATCCGATCCCCGATCTGGTGCCGGTACTCAGGAAGAATCGCAACATCAGCGTCGACATCGCCGATCCGCTCGGCAACATCGGTGCGTTCCGGATGAACCATCTGCACCCGCCCTTCAACGAAGTGAGGGCGCGACGCGCGTTGCTCACGGCGCTGAGCCAGGAAGATTACATGCGTGCGCTGGTTGGTGACGATACTGCGCTGTGGAAGCCGCTGCCAGGCTTCTTCACGCCGAATACGCCACTCTACACCGAAGAGGGCGGCGAGATTCTGAAGGGCAAGCGCGATTTCGCCGCGGCGAAAAAGCTGTTGGCCGAGAGCGGCTATACGGACCAGCCGGTCACGTGTGTCGTCGCGCAGGATCAGCCGATCACCAAGGCGCAGGGCGATGTCACGGCGGATCTATTGAAGAAGATGGGCATGAATGTCGATTTCGTCGCGACCGATTGGGGCACGGTCGGTTCGCGCCGCGCCCAGAAGACGCCTCCGGGCCAGGGCGGCTGGCAAATGTTTCACACTTGGCACGCGGGCGCGGACTGCATCAGCCCCGCCGCCTACAACGCCATTCGCGGCACCGGCGACAAGGCGTGGTTTGGCTGGCCGACGAGCGCGACCGTGGAAAAGGAGGTTACGGCATGGTTCGACGCCAAGAGTATTGATGAAGAGAAGGCGGCGGTGAAGCGCCTCAACAAGGCGGCGCTCGAGGACGTCATCTATGCACCGACCGGCTTCTTCCTTAGCTACACCGCGTGGCGCAAGAACATTGCGGGGGTGACGAAGGGACCGTTGCCCTTCTTCTGGGGCGTGTCGAAGACCGCATGATGGGGCGGTGAATCCACATGCTCTCATATCTGCTCCGACGCATTCTCGCGACCCTGCCGGTGATGGCGATCGTCGCGCTGTTCGTGTTCAGCCTGCTCTATATCGCGCCGGGCGATCCGGCGGCCGTGATTGCGGGCGACCAGGCGAGCCCCGCCGACGTGGAGCGTATTCGTCAGGCCCTCGGCCTCGACAGGCCGTTTCTGGTTCAGTTCGGGAGCTGGGTCTGGCGTATCCTGCACGGCGATCTCGGTACCTCGATCTTCACCAACCTGCCGGTCGGCTCGCTGATCGCGCAGCGGATCGAGCCGACGCTCTCGCTGATGGTGATTACCCTCGTCCTGACGCTTCTGATCGCCGTGCCGCTCGGTGTCGTGGCGGCGTGGAAGGCTGGAACTTGGCTGGACCGCACCATCATGGCGTTTGCCGTGTTCGGTTTCTCGCTTCCTGTCTTTGTCGTCGGATACGTGCTGGCATACGTGTTCGCATTACATCTCGAATGGCTTCCGGTGCAGGGCTATACGCCGCTGGCCGAAGGCTTCTGGCCATGGCTGGTGAACCTGATCCTCCCCGCCGTCGCGCTCGGCTGTGTCTACATCGCGTTGATCGCGCGCATCACCCGTGCCGCCATGCTCGAGGTGCTGCAGCAGGATTATATCCGCACCGCCCGCGCCAAGGGCCTGGGGCAGAACAGCATCCTGTTCATTCATGCGCTGAAAAACGCAGCCGTTCCGATTGTGACGGTAATAGGCATCGGTATCGCGCTTCTGATCGGCGGCGCGGTGGTTACCGAAAGCGTGTTCGCCATCCCCGGCCTCGGCCGGCTGACGATCGATGCGATCCTGCGCCGCGACTATCCGGTGATCCAGGGCATCGTCCTGCTGTTCAGCTTCCTCTACGTGCTGGTCAATCTGATGGTCGATGTCACCTACACCCTGGTTGACCCGAGGATCCGCTATTGACCGGTCCGACCACCAGTACTGCGCGACTGCCGCCGGGCCTTGTTCTGGCGCCGCAACTGCCGGATCTGCTGCCGCCGGTGGCAGTCCGGCGCGGTATCCTCGGCTTCCTCCGCAACCATCCGACGGTCGCGATCGGCGGCGCGTTGCTCCTCTGCCTCGTGTTGGTCGGGATCTTCGCGCCCTATCTCGGGACCGTCGATCCGACCGCGCTCGCTCCCGCCAAACGCACGCGCGCGCCATCTGCGGACTTCTGGTTCGGCACCGATGCGTTGGGCCGCGACATCTATTCGCGTGTGCTCTACGGAGCACGCGTGTCGCTCACCGTAGGCCTTTCGGTGGCGCTATTGGCCTCGCTCGCCGGTCTTGTCATCGGCCTCGTCTCGGGTTTCGTGCGGTGGGCTGATGGCATCGTGATGCGCTTCATGGACGGGCTGATGTCGATCCCGCCGATCCTGCTCGCCGTCGCGTTGATGGCGTTGACGCGCGGCAGCGTCGGCAACGTCATCCTGGCCATCGCCGTCGCCGAGATCCCGCGCGTTTCGCGTCTCGTGCGCAGCGTCGTGCTGTCGCTGCGCGAGCAGCCCTATGTGGATGCAGCCACAGCCTCGGGCACGCGAACGCCGATGATCATCCTGCGCCACATCCTGCCTAACACGCTGGCGCCGCTGCTGGTCCAGGCGACCTATATCTGCGCCAGCGCGATGATCGTAGAGTCCATCCTCTCCTTCATCGGCGCCGGCACGCCACCTACGATTCCGTCCTGGGGTAACATCATGGCCGAGGGCAGGGCACTGTGGCAGGTAAAGCCCTTCATCGTGTTCTTTCCCGCCGCCTTCCTGTCCGTGACCGTGCTCGCCGTCAACCTGCTCGGCGACGGCTTGCGTGATGCACTCGATCCGCGAATGGCCAAGGACCTGTAGAGCGTGGCATTGCTCGACGTTCAGAATCTGCAGACTCATTTCCGCACCCCCGAGGGTGTCAACCGCGCCGTCGACGGCGTTTCCTTTCACGTCGACGAAGGCGAGACGCTGGCCATTGTCGGCGAGTCCGGCTGCGGCAAGTCGGTCACCTCCATGTCGTTGATGCGGCTGATCCCCGAGCCTCCGGGCAGAATAGCGGGCGCTATCCATTTCCAGGGAAAGGATCTGTTGCAACTCTCCGAGCGTGAGATGCGCGCGATCCGCGGCAACGACATATCGATGATCTTCCAGGAGCCGATGACGAGCCTCAATCCGGTCCTGACCGTCGGCCGTCAGATCGGCGAGACGCTACGGATGCATCAAGGGCTGGACAGGCAAGCCGCACTGACGCGCGCCATCGAGATGCTGACATTGGTTGGCATCCCGGAGCCGGTGCGACGCGTGCGCGAATATCCGCATCAACTTTCCGGCGGCATGCGCCAGCGCGTAATGATCGCCATGGCGCTTGCCTGCAACCCAAAGCTCCTGATCGCCGACGAGCCGACGACGGCGCTGGATGTGACGATCCAGGCGCAGATCCTGCAATTGATGCTGGACCTCAAGCGCCGTGTCGGTGCGGCGATCATTCTGATCACCCATGATCTCGGTGTGGTCGCTGAAATCGCCGAGCGCGTCATGGTCATGTATGCCGGCCGCAAGTTGGAGGAAGCGCCAGTGGCCGAGCTGTTCCGCTCTCCGCGGCATCCCTACACACAGGGCCTGCTTGGCGCGCTGCCGAGGCTCGGCTCCTCCCTGACGGGCACGGCGAGGCGCCTTGCCGAAATCCCTGGGCAAGTGCCTAGCCTCAAGCAACAGATCGAGGGCTGCGTCTTTGCCGGACGATGTCCCTTGGCCACCGATCTCTGTCGTGAGTTCGCGCCGGGTCTGGAAGAGAAGGGGCCACGCCACATTGCCGCCTGCCATTACGCACCCAAGGAAGCGGCTGCGGCATGAGTGCTCCACTGCTCCAGGTCAACGACCTCAAGAAGCACTTTCCGGTCCGTGGTGGGGTGTTCAGCCGCACATCGAACTGGGTCTATGCCGTGGATGGCGTGTCGTTCGAGGTCGAGCGTGGCCAAACCCTCTCGCTCGTCGGCGAGTCCGGCTGCGGCAAGTCGACGGTCGGCCGCGCCATCCTGCGGCTGTTCGATATCACGGCCGGGCAGGTGGTACTGGATGGCCAGCGGATCGACGATCTTTCGCCCGGCGGGCTGCGCAGCATGCGCCGCCGTGTGCAGGTGGTATTCCAGGATCCGTTCTCCAGCCTCAATCCGCGCATGCGGGTGCGCGATATCCTGGCCGAGCCGATCCGCAATTTCGGTCTCGCCAAATCTTCCGCCGAACTCGAGGCCCGAGTTGCGGCACTGATGGACACCGTGCGCCTGCCGCGCGACGCGCTCAACCGCCGGCCTCACGAATTTTCAGGTGGCCAGCGCCAACGCATCGGCATCGCCCGGGCACTCGCCGCGGAACCTGAACTGATCGTCTGCGACGAGGCGGTCTCGGCGCTCGACGTCTCAGTCAAGGCGCAGATCGTCAATCTGCTGCAGGATTTGCAGCAGGAGTTCGGCCTCGCGCTGCTCTTCATCAGTCACGACCTGGCTGTTGTGGAGCATATGACCCACCGTGTCGCGGTCATGTATCTCGGCAAGATCGTCGAGATGGCACCGAGGCAGCAAATCTTTACCGCGCCGGAGCATCCCTACACCAAGGCGTTGCTCTCGGCGGTGCCGCTGCCCGATCCCGGCGCCGACCGCAATCCCATCATTCTCAAGGGCGACGTTCCGAGCCCGATCAATCCACCCAGCGGATGCCGTTTCCATACCCGCTGCCCATTCGTGTTCGATCGCTGCCGAACGGACGAGCCGGAGCTCCGGTCGGCCGGAGGCGGCGGGTGGGTGGCGTGTCATCTCAAAGCGGTACCGGAAGTGCCGGGCTCGCCCGGTGATCCAAGGTAGGCAGAATTGACTCCCAGCGAACGGAAAATTCTAATGATCAAATCCGGGTAGGAACGGGCTGCGATATACGTCAAATTTCAGGCTGCTTCGTTCTGGTTCGGCGCAGCTTCACTCAAGAACTTTCGAGGAATATTTCATGCGCGTCGTCAACGTTGCCGCCGCCCAGATGGGGCCGATCCAGAAAGCCGAGAGCCGCCAGGCCGTCGTCAAGCGCATGATTGACCTGATGGATGAAGCCAAGGGCAAGGGGGCCGACCTGATCGTCTATCCGGAGCTGGCGCTCACGACGTTCTTTCCACGCTGGTACATGGAAGATCGGGCGGAGGTCGATGTCTGGTTCGAGCGGGAGATGCCGAATGCGGCGACGAGGCCGCTGTTCGAACGCGCCGCACGGTACGAGATGGCCATGAATTTCGGCTATGCCGAGTTGACGCCCGACGGACATCACTTCAACACCAGCATTCTCATCGATAAAGCCGGCAAGATCGTCGGCAAGTATCGCAAGGTTCACCTGCCGGGCCATGCGGAATTCGACACCAAGCGCGCCTTTCAACATCTGGAGAAGCGCTATTTCGAGCCCGGCGACCTCGGCTTCAACGTCTGGCGGGCGCTGGGCGGCATCTTTGGCATGGCGATCTGCAACGACCGCCGCTGGCCGGAGACCTATCGCGTCATGGGCTTGCAGGGCGTCGAGATGGTGCTGATCGGTTACAATACGCCCTCGGTCAATGCGGAGAAGAGTGAGGAAGGGCCGGAGAAGCGGATGTTTCATAACCGCCTCTCGGTGCAGGCCGGTGCGTATCAGAACTCGACATGGGTCGTGTGCGTCGCCAAGGCCGGCGTCGAGGACAGTCACCCATTGATCGGCGGCAGCCTGATCGTCAACCCGGATGGCGAGATCGTTGCCGAAGCCAGGACCGAGGAAGACGAACTCCTGCTGCATCCTTGCGATCTCGATGCCACCGTCTTCGGCAAGGAAACGATCTTCAACTTTGCGCAGCATCGCCGCATCGAGCACTACGGTCTGATCAGCAGCCGCACCGGAGCGGTGCCGCCGCCGGAAAGTTGAGAAGAATGCAGCCGCCGACATGTCCGGCATGCGCGCGAGAGCCATGCGCAATGGCTCGCCCGCGCCAGCGCGGCGATTGGAGACCGGATAAAGGAGGCCTAGTGACGCGAGAACTGCACCGCTCCCAGAGCCATGGTCACGGCGGCCTGCGTCGGATCGATCACGGGAATGCCGAGCGCATCTTCAAGCGGCCTGCGGTGACGCGCCATGCCGGCACAGCCCATCACGATCGCGCCAGCGCCATCCTCGTCCTTCAGCGTGCGTCCCACCTCGATCATCCTGGCCAGGGTCCCTTCGCCAGAGGCGGTCTCTGCCACACTCATGTTGAGCGGCCGCTCGGCGGTCAGCCGGTCCATCAATCCCATCTGCCTGAGATAGCGCAGGTGCCGCCTGATCGAACGCTGGGCGATGGCGATGACGCCAAAACTGTCCGCCCGCGCCAGCGCCGTGAGCACGCCGCATTCGGCGATGCCGAACACGGGCCGGTCGGTGCCTTCGCGGCAAACGTGCAGGCCCGGGTCACTGTAGCAGGCAATGACGAAGGCGGCCGAACTGTTGTCGCTCTCGATCAACCGGCGCAGCGGCATCGTCACGCCGTCGACGTCAGCCTGACTCTCGATTCCGTAAGGACCCTCGGCCAGCGTCTGGCAGACCAGCTCCGGCCCGCCGTCGAAGTTGAGCGGCTTCAACGCTTCCTCCAAACCCTGCGTCACCACGCGGTTGGAATTGGGATTGATGACGAGAATGCGCGGACGGGACATGATGTTTTCCTGCGAGATCAGACATCGTCGCGATCTGGAGAGAAGCAACGACTATGCCACGCAAGCATGATCATTTGCTGGAAACAAGAGTGAGCGAGTGTACGTACAGGCTGAGCCTGCTTCCGGTGCAGACATATCACGGAGTGTTCCATGACTGAACCCGCCTATGACCTGATGATCCGCGGCGGACGCGTCGCGACCGCGACAGATGGCTTCGAGGCGGATGTCGCCGTCTCGGGCGAGGCCATCGCTGCCATCGGCCACGGGCTTGGCACAGCCAAGCGCGAGATCGACGCGCGTGGCAAGCTGGTTCTGCCCGGCGGCGTCGATGCGCACGCTCATATCGAGCAGTTGTCCGCTGCCGGCATCATGAACGCCGATACGTTCGAGAGCGCATCCGTTTCGGCGGCGTTCGGTGGCACCACCACGGTGATCCCGTTCGCCGCCCAGCATGTCGGCATGAATTTGCGGCAAGTGGTCGAGGATTACCATGCGCTCGCCAAGAAGGGTTCGGTGATCGACTATGCCTTCCACATGATCATTGCCGATCCGACCAGGGAAACCCTGGAGGAGCACGTTCCGGCACTGGTCAAGCAGGGGCACGCCTCGATCAAGATCTTCATGACCTACGATCGGCTGAAGATCGACGACGAGCCGTTGCTCGACATTCTTGCCGCGGCACGCGAATCCGGCGCCCTGCTGTGCGCCCACGCCGAGAACCACGGCATCATCGCCTGGATGGTGAAGCGGCTGCTCGCACGCGGCTACACCATGCCGAAATATCATGCCATCAGCCATGCTCGGATTTCGGAAGCCGAGGCGTTCAATCGGCTGATCGGTATGGCGGCGCTGATCGATCAGCCGATCATGATCTTCCATGTTTCCACGGCAGAAGGGGCCAAGGTCATCCGCGACGCGCGTGGGCAGGGCCTGAAGGTGTTTGCGGAGACCTGTCCGCAATATCTGTTTCTCACCGCCGAGGATCTCGATAAGCCCGGCGCGGACGGCGCCAAGTGGATGTGCAGCCCGCCGCCCCGCCGCGTTTCCGACCAGGATGCCCTGTGGCAAGCGCTTGCGCTCGGCGATCTGCAGACCGTTTCATCCGACCATGCGCCCTACCGTTTCGACGAGACCGGAAAATTGCGCGCCGGCCCCAATCCCAATTTCAAGCAGGTTGCGAACGGGTTGCCGGGACTGCAGGTGCGGCTGCCGCTGCTGTTCGACGCGATGGTGTCGAAGGGACGGCTGGGGCTGGAAAAGTTTGTCGAGTTGACCGCGACCGCACCGGCCAAAATTTACAATCTGCATCCCCGCAAGGGCTCGATTGCCGTCGGTGCGGACGCCGATATCGCGATCTGGGATCCCGCGCGCGAGGTGACGCTGCAGGATGAGATGATGCATGATCTGGCCGGCTATACGCCTTTCGCGGGCCGTAAGCTGCGCGGCTGGCCGGTTACCGTACTCTCGCGCGGACGCGTCATTGTCGCGGATGGCAAGCGTTCTGTGGAAGCTGGCTCCGGGCGCTTCCTTCCCCGCAGCGGGGGTGAAGCGGCGAAGCCGACCGGGCGGATTGTGGCCGACATGGATCCTGCACTGAATTTCGGCGCGAAACTGCTGTGAGATACTCGCCGCCGAGTATGGGAATTCCGGGGCGTGACTGCGTTTGGCGGGTTGAGCCATGAAAATCCTGATCTTCGGCGGCTGCGGCTTTGTCGGGCTCAATATCGCTGCGGCGTTGTTGGCGCGCGGCCATGCGGTCACCTTGTTCGACCGAGGGGTCTTGCCGCCTGCCGTGCAACGATCCTTCACTCGCCACGCGGGTTCGCTGAAGACCATTCGGGGCGATATCACTGACCAGCGCGCCGTCGAAGACGTGATCGCCGCTGGTTACGACGCGATCGTCCTCGGTGCCGCGATCACCGCGGGGGCTGCACGCGAAGCCGAAGATCCCGATTCTATCCTTCGCGTCAATCTGCTGGCGCAAGTTCCGATCCTTGCAGCAGCGCGGCGCAATGTCGTCTCACGCATCATCAATCTCTCGTCGGCTGCGGCCTATGGCGATGCTGGTGCGCGGCATCCGCTGCTCGATGAAGAGACGGCATGCGATCCGGCCTCCCTTTACGCCATCACTAAATTTGCGTCCGAGAAAGTCGCTGCGCGTCTAGCCGCGCTCTGGCAAATTGATGTCATCAGCGTGCGGCTAAGCGCGGTATTTGGGCCCTGGGAGCGGGCGACCGGCGTCCGGGACACGCTGAGCCCGCAAGCGCAGATCGTTGCCGTCCTCCGCCAGCATACCGAGGCCGTTCTGCCGCGTCCGGGAATCAGGGACTGGATCTACGCACCTGACGTCGCGGAGGCCTTGGCCATATTGATCGAAGCGGAGAGACCCAGGCATCGCCTCTACAACATCTCGACCGGAAAGCAGTGGACGGCGCTGCAACGGGGGCAGCATCTCACAAGGCTGTATCCAGGCTTCGTCTGCCGGTTGGCCGAGCACGGTGAAGCGCCGACCATCGATCTGCATAGTGCAGCGGAGCGCGCGCCGCTGTCGGTTTCGCGCATGGAGCAGGAGTTCGGCTGGCGTGCGCAATTCGGGTGTGCCGACTCCGCCGCCGATTTGAGCGCGTGGTGGACTGAGCACAGCGAAAGGATGTGACATGCGACTGAAGGGACGAACCGCTGTCATCACCGGGGCTGGGTCCGGCATCGGCCGTGCAAGCGCGGCGCTATTCGCGAGAGAAGGCGCGTTCGTCGCGATGGTCGATCGCGATGGTGCCGGCCTGCAGGATACCGTCGCTGCTATTCGCAGGGCGAACGGTGAAGGTTCAGTGCATGTCGGAGATGTTGGCGACGCCGATTTCGCGAATAGTGTTGTTACCGAAATCGTTACCCGGCACGGCAGACTCGATGTGCTGATGACCGCCGCCGGCTTTTCCTGCGGCGGCACGGTCCTGACGACCGACCCCGCCGATTGGGACGCGGTGTTCCGTACCAATGTCGGCGGCACCTGGCTATGGTCGCGCGCTGCCGTGCCGCAGATGAAACTTCAGCGTAGCGGTTCGATCATCACGCTTGCTTCGCAGCTCGCCATTGCCGGCGGCAGGGGCAACAGCGCCTATATCGCCGCCAAAGGTGCGATCATCAGCCTGACGCGGACAATGGCGCTGGATTTCTCCGATAATGGCATTCGCGTCAACGCCATTGCGCCGGGAGCAATCGATACGCCGATGCTTCGGCGCAGCTTTGCCCGTCATGCAGACCCGGATCCGGTGCGTGAAGCGTCCCGGAATCGTCACGCCATGAAGCGTTTTGGCAACGCGGAGGAGGTCGCCGAGGCAGCTTTGCATCTTGCCAGTGATGCGTCCTCGTTCACCACCGGCACCGTGATGGTGGTCGATGGCGGTTGGCTTGTGGCATGAGCAGCCCGCTTGCAGCACTTGAGGCGCAGGTCAGCGCCGACCTTGCCAAGACCGCGCATCCGAACTCGGCATGGCTCCATGCCAAGCCCGGGCCGGACGGCAAGCCGGCATTGGATGTTCTCGTCATCGGCGCCGGCCAATCCGGCATCGCCATCGGCTTCGGACTGATGCGCTCCCAGGTCACCAACATCCTGGTGTTGGACAAGGCCGAAGAGGGTTTCGAAGGGCCGTGGCTTACCTATGCCCGCATGCCGACGCTGCGCAGCCCGAAGCATTACACCGGCCCCGATCTGGATATCCCGAGCCTGACCTACCAGTCGTGGCACGAGGCCCGCTTCGGCAGCGAAGACTGGCAAAATCTTGATCTGATCCCGCGCCACCTCTGGGCCGAATATCTGCGCTGGTTCAGGCGCACGATAGAGCTGCCGGTGCGCAATGGCTGCGAACTGTTGGAGATTGCGCCGGACGCGGGCGGCCTGCTTGCCGCCGTGGTCAGAAGCGCGGGCGGTGTTGAAACGCTCTACACACGCAAGATCGTTCTGGCGACGGGTCAGGAAGGCATGGGCAAGTGGACGATACCGGAGCCGCTGCGCCACTTGCCGCCCAAGTTCGTGGCGAGCGCAGCCGACAAGATCGATTTCGAGGCGGTGCGTGGCAAGCAAGTTGCGGTGATCGGTGCCGGCGCATCCGCCTTCGACAACGCGGCGACGGCGCTGGAAGCGGGCGCGAGCAAGGTGCACTTGCTTTGCCGACGAGCCGAGATTCAGTTGATCCAGCCCTACCGCTGGCTGACATTTCGCGGTTTCCTGCGTCATCTCAGCGATCTGGATGACGCCTGGCGCTGGCGCTTCATGCGCGCCATCCTTGAAATGCGCGAAGGATTTCCGCAAGCAACCTATGACCGCTGTGCGCGCCGCGCCAATTTCTTCCTGCATGAAGGCGCGCCGATCGAGGCAGCGCGGGAGGTGGGCAGCAAGGTCGAATTGCACACGCCGCGCGGCAACTTCACTGCGGATTTCATCATCTGCGGCACCGGCATTGACATGGACTTTGCAGGCCGGCGAGAACTGCACAGGTTTGCCAGCAACATCGCGACCTGGGCCGATCGTTACCAGCCGCCGGAGAGTGAGCGCAGCGCGCGTCTCGGCCGCTTTCCCTATCTCGCCGATGATTACGCTTTTGTGGAGCGCGTTCCGGGGGAGGCGCCCTGGATTTCCAATATCCATTTGTTCGCCATCGCCTCCACGATGAGCTTCGGTCCTTCCGGATCGTCGATCAATGCGATGACCACGGCGGTACCCAAGCTGGTGCATGGCCTGACGCGCGGCCTGTTTCGCGCTGACATTGAGCAGCACTGGGCTGCGTTCAACGCATATGACGTGCCGCAGGCGGTTGTCACGAGGCAGGCGGAAATTGCTGGAAAAGTAGGATGATCCCGAATGCCCCGAGCCATTCATCCACGGATACGGTTGGGCCGTCGTCCCAAGGCTTTGGCGCAGTACTTGCTTGGGTTTACGGGCTTCTCTCCGGCGTTCTGGTTGAAATTCAAGGGAAAAAGAATGCGATTTACCTCATTCAAGCCGATGCTTCAGGCGACCGCGGTCTTGGCGCTTTTGCTCGTCGCTACCGGGCCTCTGCGGGCGCAAACCCGGGCCGAGACGCTGCGCTACGTGACGGGTGCGTCAGTCAATACGCTCGACCCCAACATACCGGGCGCCACTCGCGAGTCCTTCGCCGTCAGTCTTAGCACCTACGACCGGCTGGTTTCGTTCGGCCGCAAGCAGCTCAACGGCAAATGGGTATTCGATCTCGACAAGATCACGGGGGAGTTGGCGGAATCCTACGACGTCAGTCCGGACGGGCTGAAGATCACGTTCCACTTGCGTAAGGACGCCAAATTCCAGGACGGCTCGCCGGTCACGGCCGAAGACGTCAAATGGTCGCTCGACCGCGCCGTTACGGCGCCGATCCTCGGGAAAAACCAACTGCTCACGGGCTCGTTGACTTCGGCCGATCAGTTCAAGGTGATCGATCCGCTCACTTTCGAGGTGACGCTGCCGAAGCCTGATAAGCTTGCTCTACCCAATCTCGCCGTTGTCTATCCGATCATCATCAACTCGAAGGTGGCGAAGCAGCATGCAACGGCGGACGATCCCTGGGCGACCGCGTGGTTGAAGGAGCATACGGCCGGCAGCGGCGCCTATGTGGTCGAGAGCTTCAAGCCGGGCGAACAGGTGATCCTCAAGCGTAACGAGGGCTGGAACCGCGGCACGGCCGACAAAGCTGCGTTCTTCAAGCGGATCATCGTGCAGTCGGTGCCGGAGCCGGCGACGCGCGCCAACCTGGTCGAACGAGGCGATGCAGATCTCGTCATCGATCTGCAGGCGAGCGACGTGCAGTCGCTCGAGGCCAAGGCGAAGCTCAAGGTGATCTCGACGCCGCAATACAATGCGGTCACTTTTGTTTCGATGAACAACCAGATACCGCCCTTCGACAATGTCAACGTACGCCGCGCCATTGCCTTTGCGCTGCCCTACGACGACATGTTCAAGGCGGCGCTGTTTGGCCGCGGCGCCCCGTTGTTCGGCGCAACCTGGAACGACGGCAAGCCGCCGAATGGCGGCTATCCGGTCCCGCAACCGGTGAAGATCGACCTCGACAAAGCCAGAGAATATCTGAAGGCCGCCGGCCTTCCGGAGGGCTTTGCGACCACGTTCAGTTTTAATGTCGGCCAAGCTTCGACCGCCGAGCCGATGGCGGCCTTGGTCAAGGAATCTCTCGGCAAGATCGGTATCAAGGTCGATATCCAAAAGCTGCCGGACGCGCAGATGTCGACGCAGATCAACGAGAAGAAGCTTCCCTTCTTCATCGAGGGCATCGTAGCCTGGCTTCCTTCCACCGACTATTTTTACCGTAACTTCTACATCGGCAACCAGCGCTGGAATTACAGCTCGATCAATCATCCTGAACTGACGGCGGTCGCGCAGGAAGCCCGTTTCGAACCCGACAAGGTCAAATACGAGGAGGCGGGCCTGAAGCTCAATGCCATCCATTTCAGCGAGATGCCGCAGATTCCGCTGTGGCAGCCGAACCAGGACGCAGTGATGGCGCCATCGGTGGAAGGTTACACCTACCAGTTCCACCGCCAGGTCGATTATCGCGACCTCAGTCGCAAGTGAACTGCAGCAAGTGATCGCTCGAACCGCAACGGTCACCCTTGGTTCAACGCTGGTACGGGCGGGGAGGCGGTTCTTGTCCTCCCTGCCGGCACTCTTCGGCGTGCTCGTCTTTACCTTCCTGCTGATGCGGGTCCTGCCGGGCGATCCGGCGGTTTTCTTTGCGTCTGGCCCGAATGCCGGCAAGGAGGAGGTCGAACTGATCCGCAAGCAGATGGGTCTCGACAAGTCGGTGCCGGAGCAACTGACGCTCTATCTCTATGACGTTGGCCGCGGCAATTTGGGACGATCCATGATGACCGGCCAGTTGGTCACCAAGGACCTTCGCGAGCGGCTGCCGGCCTCGCTGGAGCTTACCTTCACCGCGCTCCTGATCGCGCTCGTATCGGCGGTGCCTCTCGGCGTGCTGGCGGCGCTGAAGCCGGGCTCCATCATCGATCATGGCGTGCGATTGTTCTGCGCGCTGGGCGTTTGCGTACCGACCTTCGTTTCCGGGCTGTTGCTGATTTACGTCTTCTATTACCTGCTCGGCCTCGCGCCTGATCCAACCGGCCGGATCGACGTCTTCACGTCAATGCCGCCGTCGCGAACCGGATTCCTGATGATCGACTTCCTGATCGCGGGGGATATCGACGGCTGGTGGGCCGCCTTCAGGCAATTGATTTTGCCGGCGCTGAGCATGGCGCTGTTCGTGATCGCGCCGCTGGCGCGAATTACGCGCGCTTCGATGCTGGTCTCGCTCGGAAGCGATTTCGTGCGTACCGCGCGTTCCGTCGGACTTTCCTGGCGGCATGTCGTCGTCACCTATGCGTTGCGCAACGCCATCCTGCCGGTGATCACCATCGCGGGGATCGTGTTCTCGACCATGCTCGGCGCTAACGTGCTGGTGGAAAAGGTATTCTCCTGGCCAGGGGTTGCCTCCTATGCGCTCGATGCGCTGCTCTCTTCCGACTATGCTCCCGTACAGGGCTTTGTGTTGCTGATGGCGAGTCTGTTCGTGCTGGTCAATCTGACCGTCGATGTCTGCTACGGCATCGCCGATCCCAGGGTTTCGATCGAATGACCAGCACAACGCTTCGTCATTCGATCTGGATACTGCGCGGAAATCCACTTACCGGCGTCGCCGCAACCGGCGTCTTGCTGTTGATTCTCGTCGCGATTTTCGGGCCGTGGATCGTTCCCTACGATCCGATCGCGTCGAACGTGCAGGAGGCGCTGTTACCGCCAAGCGCCGCGCATATCGCCGGCACCGATCAGCTCGGTCGCGACGTGTTCAGCCGCCTGATCGTCGCGGCGCGCCTCGATCTCGCCATCGCGGTCTCGGCGGTCAGTATATCCTTCGTGCTCGGTGCCGTCATCGGCTCATTCTGCGGCTATGCCGGAGGGCGGCTGGATCGCACGGTTGGCCGGTTCGTCGACGTGATGATGGCGTTTCCGCTATTCGTGCTGGCGATGGCGATGGTCGCCGCACTCGGTAACCGGGTCGAAAACATCGTGATCGCGACCGCCGTGATCAATCTTCCCTTCTACATCCGCTTTGCGCGGGCGGAGGTCAATGTTCGCCGCAATCTCGGTTGGGTGGAGGCGGCGCGGGCCTGCGGCGAAAGCCATATCTCAGTGGTGCTGCGTTTCCTGCTGCCGAATATCCTGCCGGCGATGGCAGTGCAGATGTCGCTCAACCTCGGCTGGGCCATCCTCAACGCGGCCGGGCTTTCCTTCATCGGGCTCGGCGTCAAGCCGCCGACGCCGGAATGGGGCATCATGGTCGCGGAAGGCGCTCGCTTCATCTCGACCGGCAGATGGTGGCTGGTCGCCTTTCCCGGCCTTGCGCTGATGCTGGCCGTGTTGTGCTTCAATCTGCTTGGCGACGGGATGCGGGACATTCTTGATCCGCGCATGCGGACATGACCGAGCCGCTGCTGAAAATAGACAACCTCCACGTATCGTTCTCGACCAGGCGTGGAGTGGTCGAGGCGGTCCGCGGGGTGACACTCTCGGTTCAGGAAGGTGAGGTGCTCGGTCTCGTCGGGGAGAGTGGTTCGGGCAAATCCGTGACCGGCTTTGCGACGACGCGGCTGCTCGACGCGGCCGGGCGGGTCACGGCGGGCAAGATCCTGTTTCGCGGCCAGGACGTCACGAAACTGTCCAGCGACGACCTTCGCCATCTGCGTGGCGCCGCCATGTCGATGATCTTCCAGAATCCACGGTCGGCACTTAATCCGATCCGCGCGGTCGGCCAGCAGATCGCGGACGCGATACTGACCCACAAGCGGATGTCGAAGGAAGCAGCGCACGCCGAGGCGCTGGAGCTGTTGCGCGCGGTTCAGATACGCGATCCCGAAAGGCGAATGGCCGCCTATCCGCACGAGCTCTCCGGCGGCATGTGCCAGCGCGTGATGATCGCGATTGCGATTTCCTGCAACCCGGCTCTGCTGATCGCCGACGAGCCGACGACCGGTCTCGACGTCACGACGCAGAAGGTGGTGATGGACCTGCTGGCCGCCATTGCGTCTGCGCGTGGCATGGCGACGATCCTGATCACGCATGATCTTGGCCTCGCAGCCAGATATTGCCGGCGTATCGTGGTGATGGAGCAGGGACGTCTGGTCGAGGAAGCGGCCCCCAGAACGCTTTTTAACGCTCCGCGGCACCCCTACACAAAACGTCTCGTCGCCGCATCGCCCACTGCGAGTTCACGGATCGAGGATCTGGTACCGGAGGAGGAGCGGGGATATGTGGCCATAGGCGACAGGCCAAAGCCGCCGCCCGCGCCGGGCACGCCACCGCTACTGGAAGTGCGAAAGCTCGCCAAGCGCTTTGACCAGGGCGCCGCGGCGGTCGCTGAGTTTTCCATGACGATGGCCGCCGGCGAGAGCGTCGGGCTGGTCGGCGAATCCGGGTCCGGCAAGAGCACGACGTCGCGGATGATCTGCCGACTGATCGACCCGAGCGAAGGTGACATCGTGTTTGATGGCCAATCGATCGGTCATGTGCCGGCACGGGATTTTCACCGCTCGCCGTTCCGCAAAGACATCCAGATGGTTTTCCAGGACCCGAACGAAAGCCTCAACCCGCGCTTCACCGCCTTTGACTGTATTGCCCATCCGCTGATGCGACTTGCTGGTCTGCGCGGGGGCGACGCCTTGCGGCAGCGGGTAGAGGAGTGCGCGCAGCGGGTGGGATTGCCGGCGGATCTCTTGCCGCGCTTTCCGCATCAGCTTTCCGGCGGCCAGAAGGCCCGCGTCGGCATCGCCCGCGCCATCGCCTGTCGGCCGCGCCTCCTGGTGCTCGACGAGCCGACGGCGGCGCTCGACGTCTCCGTGCAGGCGGTGGTGCTGCAACTGCTCGACCGGTTGCGGCGCGAGGACGATCTCGCCTTGCTCTTCGTCAGCCATGACCTGAACGTCGTTCGCATGATCTGCGGACGCACGATCGTGCTGCGCAATGGCGCGATCGTCGAGCAGGGGGAAAGTAGAGCGCTGTTCGACAATCCGAAGAGCGACTACACGCGCGAACTGGTCGCGGCGATTCCTAATATCGAAATCGAAACCAGGCGCGCGGCCGCCGCGCTTTAGTCCATCGGCGGTCCCGCGAACGACCACTAATTGTGCAGGCCTAGCTAAAAAGACAGCAGATCGGACGAGCCGCGTCTAGTCGAACAGGGCAGCACTACTGTCGCGATTGGCGTTACCTGCGACAATGCGCTGCATCATGTCGATGAACAGAGCCTGTTCCCGTTCGGTCAGATCGCCGAGCGTGGCGCGATGTGCGGCCCGCGCGGGGGTCTCGATTTTTGCGAGAAGGGCGGCTCCCGCCGCGGTCAATTTGCATAGCCGCGCACGGCGGTCTTCGTCATTCACGGCTCTCTCGACCAGATTGCGGGCAGCAAGCCGCTTGAGCGCGCCGGTTGTCGTCGTCCTGTCCAGTGCGATATCGGCCGCTAATGTGGTCTGATCGGCGGTTTTTCGCACGGCGAGTGCGGAAAGCAGGCTGTATTGCAGCGGCGTCACCTCGAATTCGCTGCATGCTTCCTGGAACAACGCGACATGGATCTGGTGCAACCGCCGGATCAAAAATCCCGGCCGTTGCGATAACGGCCACGGGCGGTGCCTGATCTCGACGCGACCCTTCTTTGCTTTTCGCAATGCACTCTCCCAGCCTCGGAACATTGGCGCCAGTAGCCCGATTCGATTTGGCCTCGCCACGGCTGGATCATGGCATGAAGTTTGCTCCTGTAAAATGCGAAGTATGCTTCGTATTTTGGCGGGACTGGGGTTAGGCTCCGTCAACGAAAGCAGAGGAGAGATCGTACATGTCTGTCAGCGCCACCTTCGACCAGCTTTTGCGCGGCGGCCGCGTGATCTGCCCCGCCTCCGGCATCGACGGGATCAGGGACGTCGCCATTCGCAACGGCAAGATCGCGGCCGTGCAGCCCGACATTCTGCCGACGAGTGCCAAAGAGGTGATCGACGTGACCGGCAAGCTGGTGTTGCCGGGGCTGATCGATACCCACGCGCATGTCTATCAATACGTCACTGGCCGCTTTGGAATGAATGCCGACATGGTGGGCGTTCAGTCCGGCGTGACGACACTGGTCGACCAGGGCGGTCCGTCATGCATGACGCTGCCGGGGTTTCGGCGCTTCGTCGCTGAGCCCGCGAAGTCGCGCGTCTATGCATTCCTGTCGGCGTATCTGGTGGGCGGACTCGAGGGACATTACTATCCAAAACTCTACAGCCCGGATGGCGTCGATATCGATGCGACGGTGAAGTCGGCCACGTCCAATCTCGATCTGGTTCGCGGCATCAAAGCCCATGCGGAGATCGGCGGTTTTGCGCGCTGGGGCATTCGCGTCATTGAAATGGCGGCCGAGATCGGGCGTCGCGTCGATTTGCCGGTCTACGTGCATTTCGGTCAGCTCTGGGGACTGCCCGAGAGCGGCACCAATGGTGAAGACGTCGACACGATTCTGGAACGCGTGATCCCGCTGCTGCGGGAGGGAGACGTTCTGGCGCATCCGTTCACGCGTCATCCCGGCGGGTTCGTCAACCGCGAGGGCGAAGTGCATCCGGTGATCCAGGCGGCGCTCGATCGCGGGCTGAAGGTCGATGTTGGCCACGGCAGCCATTTCTCCTATCGGCTCGCCAAAAAGGCGCTCGCGGCGGGAATCGTTCCGACAACGCTCGGCGCCGACATTCACGGCTACAACACGCACGTGCCTGCGCCTGCCGGCACGCCTGACCAGCACGAGGATGATGAGAACCATCCCTTCGCCGGCCAGGCCAAGTTCAGCCTCGTTCAAGCCATGAGTTCGATGATCGCGCTCGGCCTGACGCTCGAACAGGTCGTGCCGATGGTTACGTCGAACCCCGCCAAAATGCTCGGCCGCGCCGACGAAATCGGCGCGCTCAAGGTGGGCAGGGAGGCCGACATCTCCGTGGTCTCGGAAAAGGCCGGCAGGTTCGTCCTTGCTGACAACGAGAAGAACGAAGTCATCGCCGAGCGTCTTCTGCAGCCCGTGTTCTGTCTCCGTGCGGGCACACGATACGATGCAGTCGCGTCCATCCTGCCGCAGGCAGTTGCGGCGTGAAGAGATCGGCATCAGCGCGATCGAGGAGAACGGCATAGTGCGCAACGAGCGCGATTTTCCCTCCGCAGGTGGAGCGGGCGTCGGACAAGGCGTCGGCGCGCGGCTGCCGCGCAAGGAAGACGATCGCTTGATGCGTGGCCGCGGACAATTCGTGGCTGACATTCGTCTCGCCGGAATGCAGGACGTTGCTTTTGTGCGCAGTCCGCTGGCGCATGCGCGGATCCGCGCAATAGATGTGCCGGAGCGCTATCGCGCCAGCGTCTTCACCGCAGCGGATCTGGTTGGCGTCAAGCCGATCCGGGCCGTGTCGGGGTTGCCGGGCTTCAAAATCTCCGAGCAGCCGGTACTCGCCATCGGCAAGGTGCGCCAGGTCGGCGAACTGGTCGCCATGTGCGTCGCGCCGACGCGGGCCGAGGCGGAGGACATCGCGGCAGCGGTGACGCTTGATCTTGAGGAACTTCCCACAGTCTACGATATGCGGAAAGCGCGCGAGCCCGGTTCGGCCCTGGTGCACGAGGAGTGGGGCGACAATGTCTTCCTCGAAACCAATTTCGAGGTTGATATCTCGAGGGCGTTCGATGCACCAATCAAAGTGACCCGCGAGATATCGACCGCGCGCCAGTGCATGTCACCGCTCGAGGGGCGCGGCGTCGTCGCGACCTTCGACCAGCGCCTCGACCAGCTCACGCTTTATTCCGCCGCGCAGATGCCGCATATCACGCGCAGCGGTCTTTCCGAATGCCTCGGCATGGACCAGGGGCGAATTCGCGTTGTTTCGCCCGACGTCGGCGGCGGCTTCGGTCACAAAGGAATCCTGCTGCCCGAAGAAGTCTGCCTGTCCTGGCTGACGATGCGCCGCAGCCACCCGGTGCGCTGGACCGAGGATCGCCGCGAGCATCTTACCGCCAGTTCCAACTGCCGCGAGCACCACTACAGGATCACCGTCTATGCCGACCGGGACGGCCGGCTGCGCGGCATCGATTGCGAAGCGACCGTCGACTCCGGCGCCTACTCCTCCTATCCGTTCTCGGCGTGCCTTGAGGCCGCGCAGGTCGCCAGCATCCTGCCGGGACCTTATCTGATGCCGGCCTATCGCTGCCGGACGTTTTCCGTTGCCACCAACAAATGTCCGATCCTGCCCTATCGCGGCGTGGCGCGCACCGGCGTCTGCTTTGCGCTGGAACTGATGCTTGATCTGGTCGCGGCGGAAGCCGGGTTGGAGCCGGGCGAAGTGCGTCTACGCAATCTCGTGCGCCCCGAGCAAATGCCGTTCGACAACATCACCAAAAAACATTTTGACAGCGGGGACTATCCCGAGGCGATGCGGCGGGCGCTGGCGTCCATCGATATTAACGGCGTGCGGGCGCGTCAGCGCAGGGGCGAGATGGACGGGCGGCGGATCGGCGTCGGCGTTTCTATCTATTGCGAGCAGGCCGCGCACGGAACGTCGGTCTATTCAGGCTGGGGCATTCCGATGGTGCCCGGCCACGAACAGGCATCCGCACGCCTGACGCCGGACGGCGGCCTCGAACTGCGCGTCGGCGTGCATTCGCACGGGCAAGGCATGGAGACGACGCTCGCGCAGGTCGCCCACGAGATGCTGGGCGTCGATGTCGCCAGGGTGCGCGTCATTCTCGGCGACACCGCGATGACGCCGTACTCCACCGGCACATGGGGCTCGCGTTCGATGGTGATGGCGGGCGGCGCAGTTGCGACCGCCTGCCGCGAGTTGGGCGAACGCGCCGGGCGCATCGGCGCCAAGCTGCTGCAGCACGATCCCGCCGCGGTGGTGCTGCAGGACGGCGCAGTCCGGGGCGTCAACGGCAGCGTGACCCTGAACGAGATCGCCCACACCTGGTACCGCCGTCCGCAGGATTTACCGGCCGATGTCGATCCGGGCGGACTGGAGGTGACGTCGGGCTACAAGCCGCAACGCGATTCCGGAACCTTCAGCTATGCCGCGCACGCTGCGGTCGTCGCGGTGGATCCCGATCTGGGAGAGATCGAAATCCTCGACTACGTCATCGTGGAGGACGGCGGTGTTCTGGTCAATCCGATGGTGGTGGACGGCCAGATATATGGCGGTCTGGCCCAGGGCATCGGCACCGCATTGTACGAGGAGATGCCGTTCGATGCGGCCGGTCAGCCGCTTGCGACGACGTTAGCGGATTACCTGCTGCCTGGTCCAACCGAAGTGCCGGCGCCACGCCTCGATCACATGGAGACGCCGTCGCCCTATACGCAGTTCGGTGTGAAGGGCATCGGCGAAGGCGGCGCCATCGCGCCACCGGCTGCGATCGCCAACGCCGTCAACGACGCCCTGCGGCCGCTCGGCGTCGAACTGATGCAGTCGCCGATTACGCCGCACCGAGTCGTCGAGGCGATCCTGGCTGCACGCGAAGCTGAAAGGCCGGCGGCATGAAACCGGCTCCTTTCGGCTACGAACGTCCGCGCGATCTGCAGGCAGCGCTTGCCGTGCTGGCCGAAGCCGACGCCTCCGTAAAAATCATCGCCGGCGGCCAGTCGCTGGGGCCCATGCTCAACCTGCGGCTCGTGGAGCCTGAGCTGATCGTTGACATCACGGGCGTTGCTGAACTCAAGCAGGTGGAGCGCCGTGACGATGAACTCGTTGTCGGGGCCTGTGTCACCCATGCCGACATCGAGGATGGACGCATTCCGGATGTCACGCGCGGCGCTATGCGCCGTGTCGCCGGCAACATCGCCTATCGCGCCGTTCGCAACCGCGGCACCATTGGCGGATCGCTGAGCCATGCCGATCCCGCGGCGGACTGGATATCCGCGCTGTCGGCGTTGGGCGCAAAGCTGACGCTGCGAAGCCTTGCGGGTTCGCGTACCGTTGCGATCGAGGATTTCATCGTCGGCGCGCTGGAATCTACTTTGCGTGCGGGCGAAATCGTCGAGACCGTTCATGTTCCGGCAATGCCGCCTTCAGTCCATTGGGGTTACGTCAAGAGCTGCCGCAAGACCGGTGAGTTCGCGCACGCGATCGGTGCGGTCATGATCGACCCGAGCGCGGCAACGGTTCGTGTCGTGATCGGCGCAATCGATTCCGCGCCGATCGTCATGACCGATGCCGATGAGCTGTTCGGTGGACGCATCACCGGCGACTACAAGGAGCGCTTCGACCCGCGTGTCGCAGACGCCATTCTGACCAAGGCCGGCGTGTCGGACGCGGCTCACCGTCATATTCATGTCAATGCGCTGAAGCGTGCAGTCCGCGAGGCTGCCGCATGAGCATGATTGAACTCACCGTGAACGGGCATTCGGTGCAGGCGGTTGCGGAACCGCGCACCAGCCTTGCGGATTTCGTCCGCGACAAGCTCGACATGACCGGTACCCACCTCGGCTGCGAACATGGTGTCTGCGGCGCATGCACGGTGTTGCTCGACGGCGCGCCGGCGCGTTCGTGCATCACTTATGCGGTTGCCTGCGAAGGCGCAGAGGTCACCACGATCGAAGGCCTCGACGAGGATGCAGTTACATCGGAGCTTCGTGCCGCCTTCACCCGCGAGCATGCGTTGCAGTGCGGCTATTGCACGCCGGGCATGCTGGTTTCCGCGCGCGATCTCGTGCTGCGCCTGCCGGATGCCGACGAGCGTGCCATCCGCGTTGGCTTGAGCGGCAATTTGTGCCGGTGCACCGGCTATGTCGGCATCGTGCGGGCGGTTCAGTCCGTCATCGAAGCGCGGCGCGCACGCGATATCGCGCCAGAACCAGGCGGTGGACGGAAGGTCCTGGGCCCGGTCGGCTCGGGTCGGAGCGCGCGCAACGGCGTGAAGGCCACAGGCATTGGTCGCGGAAAAACATCGACTGAAGCGCTCTCCCGGGTCAACGCAATTGCCGACTTCACGCCGGCCGTTGTTCTGACGCAGCAGTTCAGCATCACGCATTCGCCCGCGCAGGTCTTTGCGATGTTCGGTGACATCGCGGCGGTTGCGGCCTGCCTTCCCGGCGCGTCATTGACGGCGCCGCCGAGCCCGGAGCGCGTTGAAGGCGCGATCCGCGTCAAGCTTGGTCCGATTGCCGCGACATTCTCTGGGCTTGCTCGGGTCGAACGGAACGCGGCCGATATGTCCGGTCGCATCGTCGGTATCGGCAACGACCAGCGGAGCCGATCCTCGACCCAGGGCGAAATTCGCTACCGGCTGGTGCCGATCGAGCAGGGCGCTGCAACGCGCGTCGACCTCTCCATCGGATACACGCTGACGGGTATGCTGGCGCAGGTCGGAAGACCGGGGCTGGTGCGCGATCTCGCGGCGCGGTTGATCGCGGAGTTTGCCGGCAATCTCGACCGCCGCTTGTCGGGTACCTCACCGGCCGCTGCAACGCCCGGCAAGCTCAACGCGATGTCGCTGGTATCAGGCCTTTTGCGCGTGCGGGTCGCGCGCTGGTTTGCTCGCTTCTCGTCCGACAAGGATGGCAGCGCGTGACGGCTCGACGTTCCGCGGTGCGGGGCGATGTTTGGACGTAGATGGATTAACAGCGTGAGATTGGAGAACCAGATGACACTAACTTTCAGAAGTGTTTCAGCGATTGCGCTGGCGATTGCTTTCCTGGGTGGCGCCGCCGAGGCTCAGACCATCAAGATCGGCGTCAACGAGCCCCTCACGGGCGCGTTCGCCGCTTCCGGAACCTATGTCGTCAATGGCGCCAAGATCGCTGCCGACGAGATCAATGCGAAGGGCGGTATTCTCGGCAAGAAGATCGAGCTTGTCATCGAGGACAACAAGAGCAATCCGACGGAGGCCGCCGCCGTCGCCGAGAAACTAATCACGAGCGACAAGGTGCCGGTTCTGATGGGTGCGTGGGGCTCCAGCCTGACGCTGGCGGTGATGCCCAAACTAATGGAATACGAGACGCCAATGGTGGTCGAGACCTCCTCGTCGGGCAAGATCACCACGACGGGAAATCCCTACATCTTCCGGATCTCGCCGCCTTCGGCGATCGAGGCCGCGGCGTTCAAGGGAATCGTCGACAAGCTGGAACTGAAGAAGGTCGATTTCCTCGTCATCAATAACGACTGGGGCCGCGGCACCGCCGAAGATTTCAGCAAGATGATGAAGGAAAAGGGGATCGCGGTCGGCGCGGTCGAGACGATGGATCAGGGCGCGCAGGACATGAGCGCGCAGCTTTCCAAGCTCAAGGGTACCGATTCCGAAACCATCATCGTGACGACGGCGGTGGATCAGCTCACGCTGATCTTCAAGCAGGCCGCGGCGCTCGGCCTGAAGAAGCGCATTATCACCACCGGCGGTTCGCAGAATCCGGACCAGATCATCGCGCAGGCGGGGGCAGCCGCCAACGGAACCATGCATCTGACGACCTTCCTGCCTTGGTTCCCCGACAAGACGCCGAACCCCGAAGCGACCAACTACTTCATCGCCGAATGGAAGAAGCGCGGCTTCGACTTCGCCGGCTGCACCGAAAGCTTCCGCGGCTATGACGGCATCCGCACCGTCGCGGCGGCGATCGAGAAGGCGGGCAAAGCGGAGCCGGCGGCAATCAAGGCCGCGCTGTGGGACATCAAGATCAAGGGCCTGAACGGCGATATCGTGTTCCGCAAGTCCGGCCCCGTAGGCAAGGAAAGCGGCCAGAGTCAGCCCAACGTCTACCTGATCGAAATCACCGACGGCAAGATCGGCATGAAGACGCTCTGACGTCGGGTTGCTGATCGACGAGGGCCGCGGGCAATCGCGGACCTCGCCTGCGTCGGGAATATTTGGAGCGAGCTTGAGCGAGTTTCTGCAGCATCTGATCAACATGCTGGTCCTCGGCGGCACCTACGCGCTGCTGGGAATTGGGCTGACATTGATCTTCGGCATCATGAACGTCGTGAATTTTACGCACGGCGTGCTGTATACGTTCGGCGCCTACATCATGTTCATCGTGGTGCATCAACTCGGGGTCAATTTCTTCCTCGCGCTGCCGCTGGCCGTGCTGGCCGGCTGGCTGCTCGGAGCCACGATCGAGCTGACGCTGCTGCGGCCACTGCGTGGCTCCGACATCGATACCACGATGCTGGTGATGATCGGTGCCTGGATCGCGATGCAGTCCGGCACTCTGTGGATCTGGGGTGGGGTGGCCAAGTCGGTGACGACACCGTTCCCGGAGGCGCCGCTGGTGCTGGGACCGGTGTCGGTGTCCTGGCTACGGCTGTTCGTGCTTGCCGCGGCGGGCATGCTGATCGTGGTCACCTACCTCCTGATTAACAGGACCAAGCTCGGCTGCGCGATGCGGGCGACGTTTCAGGATCAGGACACCGCCTCGCTGATGGGCGTCAATGTCGACCTCATCTACACATCGACCTTCGCAATCGGTTCGAGCCTGGCCGCCGCCGCCGGTGCGCTGCTTGGCCCGGTCTATGTGATCTTCCCGCAAATGGGCGATCTCGCCGCCGTCAAGGCGTTCGCAATCGTCATCCTGGGCGGGCTTGGCAACATCACCGGCGCCGTTATCGGCGGCTTTCTTCTGGCATTGGCTGAAGAACTCGGCGCCGGCTATGTTTCGTCGGGATACCGCGACGCCATGGGCTTTCTGATCATTATCGCGGTTCTGATCTTCAAGCCGACCGGACTTTTCGCGCGCTCGGAGCGCGTCGGATGAAGCTCGGCGCCGCCATTCTGACGATCATCGCCTTGGCATCTGTGCCGCTGTGGCTGCGCGATCCCTATCTCATGAACGCGTTGATCACGACCGGCATCTTCATCATCGGCGCGATGAGCCTGAATTTGCTGCTCGGGTTCACCGGCCAGCTCAGCCTCGGTCATATCGCGTTCTTCGGCATCGGCGCCTATGTCAGCGCCCTGACGTCGCTTGGTTTCGACATTGGCCTTCCCGGGGGCTTTCGCATCGTTCACGATCCCTGGCCGCCGATCGCAGGCTTCCTGCTGGCGATCATTGTCGCGGGATTGTGCGGATATCTCGTGGGTCTGCTGTCGTTTCGCGTTCGCGGCGCCTATTTCGTCATCGTGACGATTTCATTTGCCGAAGTCGTGCGCCTGGTTGCGCTCAATTGGATCGAGCTCACGCAGGGCCCGCTGGCGCTGACCAATATTCCATCGATCACGATCGGATTGCCGGAACTTGGTAGTTTGACCCTCCGGACCAAGTTGCAGAACTACTACCTCGTACTGGCCGTCGCTGTAGCGGCTTATGTGCTGATCTCGCGCCTCGTTCATTCGCATTTCGGCCGCGCCATGCGCGGGTTGATGGAAAACGAAACGCTTGCGGTGTCGGTCGGCATCGACGTGACCAAGACGCTCACTTTGGCGGCGGTGATCTCGGCCGGGATCGCGGGGGCGGCCGGCAGCCTCTATGCGCACTACATCCGCATCATCGATCCCGAGGTGTTTGCCTTTATCAATACCGTGACCATGGTGATCATGGTCATTACCGGCGGCAAGGGATCCTTGTTCGGCCCCGTCATCGGCGGCATGATTTTCGGATTATTGCCTGTGTTCCTCCGCCCGATCATGGCGCCGGAGGCGCAGTGGATCGCCTATGGCGGCGTACTGATCGTCATTCTTTTCGTTCTGCCGCGCGGCATTGTGCCATCGCTCGCCCAGCGATTTGCAAAGCGGTGGAACCGCTCCCCGGCAGCAGGACCGGTGACCTTTTCCGAACGTGACGCCAAGGAGCCTGCGTGATGGCATCGCCTGCGACGGCATTGAAGGTCGAACAGGTCGCCGTGCACTTCGGCGGACTCGTTGCACTCTCGGACATGAACTTTTCCGTCGGCGAGGGCGAGATCGTCAGCCTGATCGGGCCGAACGGCGCCGGCAAGACGACGGCCTTCAACGTCGTGACCGGCTTTCTGGAATCGACCCATGGCAGCGTGAGCTATCGTGGAACGGTTCTCAACGGTTTGAGGCCGCATCAGATTGCTGATTTGGGATTGATCCGCACCTTCCAGCGCACCAGTGTTTTTCCGAACGACACGGTTTACGACAATCTATTGGTTGGGCTGCACCGTCAGGGGAGGGTCAGCCTTTTCGAAGCCATTCTGGGCCTGCCGCGTGCGCGATCTTCGCAGCGCCGGTTGCGGGAACGCGCCAGCGAGCTTGTCGAGTGGGTTGGCCTCGAACGCCGCGCGCACGATCTCGCAGGGTTGCTGTCTTATGGCGAGCAGCGGCTTGTCGGCGTGGCGTTGGCGCTGGCCGCCGAGCCCTCGATGCTGCTGCTCGATGAGCCGGTCTCCGGCATGAATGCCTCGGAGACCCACACTTTCGTGCAGTTGATCCGCAATATCAGGGATCGCGGCGTCACCGTCCTGCTGGTTGAGCACGACATGCCGATGGTGATGAGCGTCTCTGATAGAATCGTGGTGCTGAACTACGGCCGTATCATCGCCGAAGGTCCGCCGGACGTGATCCGGAACGATCCGGCCGTTATCGAGGCCTATCTCGGACAGGGGGCAACACGTGCTTGAGATTCGCGACATGGTGTGTGGCTATGGCGGAGTCACCGCGTTGCGCGGCGTTTCGCTGGAGGTCAAGGCCGGCCAGCTCGTCGCCCTGATCGGCGCCAACGGCGCCGGCAAGAGTACCACGCTACGCGCAATCTCGGGCCTCGTTTCGCCGCGTTCGGGATCGATGCTGTTCGAGGGCAAGGATATTGCCGGCGCCAAGCCGCCGGACGTGGTAGCTTGCGGGATCGCGCATTGTCCGGAGGGACGGCGTGTGTTTCCGCACATGACGGTCGAAGAGAATCTCGACATGGGGGCCTATCTCCGCACGGATGCCTTCGCGATTTCGGCGGACCGTGAACGCATCTACGCCGAATTTCCGCGTCTGGCAGACCGCAAGCGGCAGGCTGCCGGCACCTTGTCGGGCGGCGAACAGCAAATGCTGGCGATCGGCCGGGCGCTGATGTCGCGGCCGCGGTTGATCATGTTCGATGAACCTTCGCTTGGGCTTGCGCCCAACATCGTCGAGCGCACCTTCGCCATCATTCGCGGCATCCGCGATCAAGGTACGACCGTCCTTCTGGTCGAGCAGAATGCGTTTGCGGCGCTCGAGATGTGCGACCATGCCTATCTGCTGGAAGGCGGTCGTATCGTTCTCTCCGGTCCCGGCACGGAGATGATCGCGAACGAGCATGTTCGAAAGGCCTATCTTGGCGGATGACTCAAGCTGTCGCAGACTTCGGCGAGGGAAGGTGGATGCCGGTCTGCGGACTTAGCCGGCTGCTCGCACAAAGGATCGTCTGCGCGCGCGTGACTGGGGTCGATCTGATACTGGTCTGGGACGAAAATCGCGCGGTAGCTTGCGAACGGGTGTGCCCGCATGAACAGGCCGACCTCAGTCTCGGATACCTGTCGGCAGGACGCCTGTTTTGCCCCCGTCACGTGGCATCGTTCGATCTCCGCAATGGCAGGATTTCCATGGGCTGGCCGAGTCGGCCGTTGCGGATCTACCCGACCAGGATCGACGGCGACCAGGTCTTGATCGACGTCGCGGCGATCAGGCCGCCGGCGGTGTAGGTCGTCATTGGTTGACGAGCTTCCGCGCGATATCCACCAGCGCGCCGTCAGGACGTCGCAATTCGTTGAGGATGCTGAAATGATCTGCACCTTCGATCGGAAAAAGCTTGCCGGGCGCATTTGCGGCAACGCGCGTTTCGTGAAGGTGGATGGAATCGAAAATCAGCGCCGGTAGCTCATCCGCGCCGTAGACGATGTCGAGCCGCTTGTGGACCACAGGCAGGCGAAGCGGCGACAGCGTCTCGACTTCCTGGTCTGCGAGCTTCAGCGCATCGTTCAGGCCGGTATCGCGAATTGGCGCAAGATCGTACACGCCCGAAATCGCCAGCCCCGCAGTGACACGCGGATGGTCCAGCGCCATGGCGACGAGATGGGCGCCGGCCGACCAGCCCGACAGCACGATCGGGCCGGAGATGCCGTAAGATGCGCCGTGTTCGGCGAGCCAATCCAGTGCCTGGGATATCTCCGCGACGATCTCGGTCAGCGATGCTTCGGGCGCGAGCGAATAGCCGGGAATGGCCACCGACCAGCCATGCGCGGCCACGCCCTCGACAAGCATGGCAAACACATCGCGGGAATTGCGCTGCCAGTAGCCGCCATGCAGGAAGACCAGGCAAGGGGCCGCGCTGTCGGCGGCCGGATAGATGTCGATCATCGTCCTCTCGCGGTCGCCATAGGCGACATCGAGGTAGGATTTGCGGCTGGCCCGCAGCGCTTTGGAGGCCTCGTTTCGCTCCGCGATCAGGGCGGCGCTGTCCTTCACGGCGGCATTGTTGTCATACGCCGCGTCGCGTTCGGCCTGGGAAAGCGCAGCCCAGTTCGATCGTGGATCGAGAGGCCTGTCTTTCCTTGCCGAGATGTTGGTCACGTGCGTCGCTCCACCGGAAAACGATTTCGGGGCCACTTTAGAACAGTAGCCGAGGAACGCGAGAAAAATAGCGCAGCCGGTCATGGCAGGAAGAAGACGTGAGCCCGAACCGCCGCAGATTGCATGCTGATTACACCACCCTCAACGTAGCGGGTTGGTGCATTCGGCGCCGATGCGCTCTTATGGGAAGATGCAGTGCCAGATCGTAGAAATCGTGTTGCATAGATGCCCTGCAACAATGGCTGGGCGCATTGACCCTGTGCGCAGTCGCTGGCATGGAAATTGCTCAATCGTTGACTCAGTTCGTTCAGCCAGCGCCGCGGAGATTTGGCATGCTTCTGGGAGCCGAAGTGAGGCTTGCCGTCGATATCGGAGGCACATTCACGGATATCGTGTTGGACGTGGGCCAGGATCGCAGGACACGGAAGGTGTTGACGACGCCCTCGCGACCGGAGCAGGCTGTGCTGGACGGGATGCGTCTCATCCTGGCCGACGCACGCGCGCATATCTGCGATATCGACGTCTTCATTCATGGCACGACGCTCGCGACCAACGCCATCATCGAGCGGCGCGGCGCGAAGACAGCGCTCGTCGCGACGCAAGGCTTCCGCGACGTGCTCGATATCGGTACCGAGAGCCGCTACGATCAATACGACCTTGCGATCGACAAGCCGAAGGCGTTGGCGCCGCGGTCCTTGCGCTTCACCGTCCCCGAGCGCATCGATGCGCATGGTGCGGTGCGGTTGCCGCTCGATGAGGCCGCTGTGCGCGCACTCGCGCCGGAGCTGCGGGCGCACAACGTGGAGAGCGTCGCCTTCGCCTTCCTCCACTCCTATGCCAATCCCGAGCATGAACGGCGCGCCGCTGCGATCCTGAAAGAGGAATTGCCGGCCATATGGGTGACGCTGTCGTCGGCGGTGTGCCCTGAAATTCGCGAATACGAGCGGACTTCAACCGCCGTCGCCAACGCCTATGTGCAGCCTCTCATCGACGGGTATCTCACACGGATGGCGGAGGCGCTGCAGGTCGAGCAGTTTCGCGGCGCCATCTACCTCGTGACCTCCGGCGGCGGCGTCACCTCGATTGAAACGGCGCAGCGCTTTCCGGTGCGGCTCGTCGAGTCAGGTCCGGCTGGTGGCGCGATTTTCGCCGCCCAGATCGCGGCTCGCCTTGGCGAGACCAGGGTGCTGTCCTTCGATATGGGCGGTACCACCGCGAAGATATGCCTGATCGAGAAATATCAGCCCGAGACATCGCGGGTATTCGAGGTCGATCGCGCCGCACGCTTCCTGAAGGGTTCGGGCCTGCCGGTACGAATTCCCGTGATCGAAATGGTCGAGATCGGCGCCGGCGGCGGCTCGATCGCGCGGGTTGGATGACAGCCTTGGCCTTGATGACCAGGATCTCGGCCGTGCGGGTGTTGACGCTGATAGCCCCTGCCACGCGCCCATCGCTCGACGTCAGCAGGCGTGTCGCCATGTACCGGTTCGAGATCAGGATTCGGTCGATCCCGAGCCGGCGGTCGCTTCCGCTGCGGCGGACAGCATGGCTGAATTCAAGGACCCGGGATGCGCCGATGCGATACTTCCTCTGGTCAAGCATGCGCACGCATTTGTCCGCATGGCCGCGCTCCGTGCGCTGAAGGAATTGCGGCGCAAGGACACGCTCAAGCCGGCGCTGGAAGCGCTCAGGGACGGCGATGCTGCGGTGCGGGTACAGGCGATCGGCGTCATCGGCTTTTTGAAGCTTGAAGAATCCATCCCTGCGCTCACGGCGTCCACGGGCGATCCCGATGCCCATGTCAGGCGGGCGGCTGTTAGCGCGCTGGCGTTTTCGCAGATGAAGCCTGCGGCTGAATCGATCACCCGTACGCTTGGGGATGAAGACTGGATGGTACGCGAGATGGCGGCGGAGACGCTTGGTCAGAACGCCAATGGCATGGTGGCGGCGGATCAATTGATTGCCGCGTTGATGGACGATTTCTGGCAGGTGCGGCTCAAGGCGATCAGAAGTCTCGGAAAAATGAAGGTCGACCGGGCGATCCTTCCAATCGGCAAGTGCATCACGCACGAGCAGGCAAATCTGCGCAAGGAAGCTGCGGCGGCATTGGGAGAGATTGCCGATCCAGCCGCGGAACCGTTTCTCGTTCTTGTCGCCAATGATTCGGATCCAGAAGTCAGAAAGAACGCGCGCTGGGCGCTCCAGCAGATCGCTGCCAGGAGGGTGAAGACGAGTTCTTAGAACGCTGAATCGCGGGACATGTCATGTCTTCAGCGCGATAAGATCGCTGCGGGACGTGGAAGGTCAACACACCATGCCCGAAGTGGCTCACAACCGGCGCGTGGGTGCCGAGATCAGACTTGATCCGAATGGTTTCCTTGTGGTTGAGCCCGTCCCACCGCGCTGAAAAGCCCGACGGACAGAGCAGTTCCCAGCCGTGGGCGTTTGCAATGTTGAGCGGCAGGCAGCGATACGCGAACCGCTGGTCGGTGGCGTCCATCCAGTCGCGCTCGAGCGGCGCAGGACGGATGCGAACCGCGTGGCCGTCCATTGTGTAGGCAACGAGCTTGGGCATGGCTCTTGATACTGCCTCATTGCGAGAACCAGCCGGTACCGCTGCTTGGCGGGCCGGCAAATTTGTAGCTCAACCCTACGCGAACGATGTTCTCAGTCAATTTCGCTGAGTGCGTCCATGCGAATGGGCTGAGCGCGCCGATGTTCTGTGGTGCCGGGGCCGTCCGATCACCGAGATCGACATAGAGATACTCGAACTTCGCCGTCCATGGGCCGCTCACAACGGCCTCCCAGCCGAGGCCTGCTGTCCAGCCAGGCTTCACGCGAGAATCCGAGCCTTCAAATCGAAAGCCCGTGAATCCGGGAAAATCCGTTGCGGTCGAAAAGGCATAGTCCGCATAGGCCAAGCCTGCAGTCGCCACCGGAAACGGTCCCCGCAACTCGGATGATCGCAGATCAGTGTAATTGAGATCCGTTTCAAGCCCGACGACGGTCTTGTCGAATTGCACGGTGCAGGAGACGCCGGCGCCGGCCGTGAGCCCTCCGGTGCGTTGAGCAGCGGGCGAACCGGCCTGCT
Source organism: Bradyrhizobium sp. LMTR 3 (assembly GCF_001693485.1). Lineage (GTDB taxonomy): Bacteria > Pseudomonadota > Alphaproteobacteria > Rhizobiales > Xanthobacteraceae > Bradyrhizobium. The sequence goes on along the minus strand of NZ_MAXC01000055.1, from coordinate 79,805 downwards.
GCGCGGCAAGTACGGGGAGCACCCCATTGTTTTGGGCAAAATCAACGATGGCGCCGTTTGGAGCGGAATCGAATTTAGCCCTGGCCGAACCATAGCCGGCGTTCCCGCCGACGCTGCAGCCCGTCCAGCTATAGGGCGCGACCGGCGGCGGCGCCTTGACCGGCATATACGCTGCAAAAACGGAGCTCGCCACGTCGAACTGCATGCGGAAATGCGCCTTCGCCTCCCATGCATCGATTCCCGGATTGAAGAATGACAGGTAGCCGCCCGACAGCCACAGCTCGGCTTGTGATCCAAGTCGAGCCCGCACGCCGCCGCGCAATTGTCCATGCCAGCGCGTGAGCCCAACGGCATGTCCAAAACCATTCAAGCCATTACGCTCGAGGCGCACCGCTTGCCGACGATGGCGCCGCCGCCAAAGAATGCGGTTCGATCATTCATTGACGAGCTGGATACGCTCGGCAGGACAATTCACAACTCTAGGCGCGCCATTTGGTCGTTTTCTCGCCTTGCGCCGCGCGAAATCGTGCGCGGAGTGCTTGATAATTCTATATCGACCGAGCTCGGCGGGAAAAGACAGGAGATTACTGCGTTATTCACTGACGTGCGAGGGTTCACCACGATTGCCGAAAGCGCCGATCCTGACGGGTTGATGCAGCAGACATCGCGCTATTTCACGGCCTTGACAGACGTCATTCTGTCGCAGGGCGGCACGGTCGACAAGTTCATTGGGGACGCGGTGATGGCATTCTGGAACGCGCCCAATCCGCAAACTGATCATTGTGAGCGAGCATGTCGGGCCGCGCTGCAAGCGAAGGTGGCAATTGAAGCGATCAATCGTCAGTTTGAGAAAGAAGGATTGCCGCCATTTTACACTCGATTCGGCATTCATTTTGGTGAGGCCGTGGTCGGCAATCTCGGTTCGTCAGAACGCATGAACTATACCGCGCTCGGTAGTGTCGTAAATCTTGCTGCCCGGTTGGAGGGGCTAAACAAGCAATACGATACTCAAGTGCTGGTGAGCGAGGCGGTCTACGCGCGAGTCCACCATCGTTTTAATTGCCGGTTCGTGGACACAGTAGTTGCGAAGGGAATGGCTGCAGAGACCCGCGTTTATGAACTCCAGGATGAGCTCCCTGACTGATGCAGTCGAGACGAATTTCGCTGGTCACGGCGCCCGCAACTTGCTGAAGAGGATACCGTCATAATCCGCTGAAGAAAATACCGTTCCATGTCACCCGTCAGGATAGCCGCGCGCTTGCGAAGCGCCAAATAGAACGGCCCCGCGGGAGGGGGGGCACCGGGACCGCCAGTCTTGGAGGCTTGCTCTCGGCTGGAGGTTGGTGACCGGAGAGCCCCGATGGTTCTATGCTGTTCGACCAGTAAGGCTCCAATCGTCGTGTCCGCCGGCTGCCTCTACCGGTATCGAGCCGCACACGGTCGCGCGGCAGATGGGACTTGTGGGCGCACTACAGCTATGCCCTTCGATCTGAAGTCTACGCAGATCAAGGATATCGGCGAGGATCTTGTGCCTTCGATGCAGAGCCGCAATGAAAACCTCACTCCGGCTGAATGTTGGCGTCCTTGACAACCTTGGCCCATTTCTGAATCTCGGCGCGAATATGATCCGCGAATTGTGAGGGCGCTCCTCCGACGGGGTCGACGCCCTGGTCGACGAAACGGCGTTTTACATCGTCCATTTTGAATATCGAGTTCATCTGGGCGTTCAGCTTTTGAACGATCTCGGACCGCATGCCCGCGGGTCCAACGATCCCGAACCACACGGTGACCTCATATCCGGAGACGCCGGCCTCCGACACCGTCGATACGTTTGGAGCGAGCGCCGAGCGCGTCTTGCTGCTGACGCCAAGCGCCCGCAACTTGTCGGCTTTGACCTGGGGCAACACGTTCGGCGTGTTGTCGAAGGCGATGTCGATGTGTCCGCCGAGCAGGTCGTTAACCATCGGCGCGCTGCCTTTGTAGGGCACGTGCACGATATCGATCCCGGTCATGCTCTTGAACAATTCCATCGAGAGATGGTCGGACGAACCGGTGCCGGTGGAGCCGTAGCTGACCTTGCCCGGATTCTTCCTGGCGTAGTCGATCAATTCCTTGACGGAATTGATGGGCATCGAGGGCTTTATAACGAGGAGATTTTGTGTCTGGCCCGCGAAGACCAGCGGCGTGAAGTCCTTCACCGTATCGTAGGGCAAATTCTTGTAGATGCTGGGATTGGCGCCGAAGGGAAATGCGACGCCGAGCAGGGTGTAGCCGTCAGCCGGGGCCTTGGCGACGGCTTCGGTGCCGATCAGCGTGCCGCCGCCCGGCCGGTTCTCGACCACGACGGGAACGCCCCAGGCCTCCGCGAGTTTTTGCGATACGAGCCGCGCAAGCGTATCGTTGAATCCGCCGGGTGGGTAGGGAACGATGTAACGGATGGTCCGGTTCGGATAATTTTCCGGATCGGCCGATGTTGGGGCGGTTTGCGCCGATGCGGCAGTGGCGCCGACCAGGAAGGCGATGAGAGCGCGGCAGGCGAAGTGAACAAGTCGGCGAGCGCTCGATGTAACTTCAGCCCACTGCGTTTCAGACATAGCAAGGTCCCTCGATCAGTGGATGGGCGTTGATGAAGGTTTCATTGATCTCGACGCCAAGCCCGGGCGCTTCCGACGGCTTGACGCATCCGTCCGCATCCAGCGTGTAGGGGATGCCGCCAACCTCGTCGCGGAACGGGTTGTGTTTCGCGACATCGCCCTCGAAATATCCGGGAAGGTCGACGGCCGCGAGCACGTTGATGGTCGCGGCCATGTTGATGCCGGTTGCCGAGGTGTGCGGATTGAAGGACAGCTTCCACGCATAGGCCATGCCGGCGATCCGGACCGCCTCGGTGACGCCGCCGGTCTTCGACAGGTCCGGCTGCACGAAGCTCACGGCGCGGTCTTCGATCAGGCGCGTGAACTCGAAGCGGGTGTAGTGGTTTTCGCCGGCCGCCAGCGGCGTGGTGCCGAGCGATGCCGCCGTCTGATACGAGCGGTAGTCCTGCGCCGGGAACGGTTCTTCGAGCCATCCGATCTGCAGCTCTTCATAGGCCGGCATCACTCGGCGCACGTCATCGACAGTGTAGCCGGTGTTGGCGTCGACCAGGATCTCGACGGCGTCTCCGACCGCTTCGCGGACGGCGGTGGCGCGGGCGACATCGTTGCGGGGATTGTCGCCGACGCGAAGCTTGATTGCGCGATATCCCTGCGCGACATAGCCGAGCGCTTCCTGAGCGAGCGATTGCGGCTCCTGCCAGCCGAGCGAAATGCCCCCCGCATAGGCCTTGATCGGTTTTGAAGCGCCGCCGAGCAATTTGTACAGTGGCCAGCCGGCCGCCTTTGCCCTGATATCCCACAGTGCGAGATCGAGGCCGCTCAGGGCCATCGCGGCGGCATAACCCATGCCGTGACTTGCGAGCTGCATCTGGTAGACGCGCTGCCAGACGCCGACAACATTCATCGCATCCATGCCGACGACGAGTTCCGAGATCGTGGTATCGATTAGTTTGGCGATCGCGCCCGGGCAGCGGCCGTGATGGGCCTCGCCCCATCCGGTCAGGCCTTCATCGGTTTCGACCTTTACCAGCACCGCGTCGCGCTTGACGGCGCGGCCGATACCGAGCCTTACGTTCTGGCCCTCCGGTACGCGGTAGGAGATCGGGACGGCCTTGATCGATGTAATGCGCATGTTGATGACCTCATGCCGCCTTGTAGGCGGGGTTGACGAGATTGAGCGGCTGTTCGCCGCGCAGGATGCGAAGCATTTCCTCGGCCGAGCCGACCGCCATCGCGCGGCCGCTGGTGGCGGTGATGCCCGCGGTGTGCGGCGTCAGCAACAGGTTCTGACAATCGAACAGGGCGTCGTCCGACGGCAATGGTTGCACGTCGAACACGTCGAGCGCGGCGCCGCCGATCTTCCGCGATCGCAGCGCGTCGATCAAAGCGGGCGTCTCGATCACGGCACCACGCGAGACATTCACCAGCACGGCGTGAGGCCGCATCCGGCCGATCAGGTCGCGGCTCACCATGCCTCGAGTCTCGTCAGTCAACGCGCAGCAGACCGTGATGGCATCGCTTCGGGCGAACAGGTCCCGGAGCGAGACTCCCTCGATGCCAGCGGGCAACGATCCCTTGCGGCGGGACGTGCCGAGTACCGTCATGCCGAAGCCGCGAGATGCGATAGTCGCAACGCGGCGGCCGATCGTTCCGACCCCGAGGATCCCGAGCACCGATCCGCTCAATTCGGTCAGGTTATCGGCCGCCGGGCGCGCAGCGTTCCAGCCTTCGCTGCGCAAGCTTTTGTCCAGACGGTAGAGCGGCCGGCGCAGATGCATCAACGCCGACATCACGTATTCGGCCACCGCGTTGGTGTTGCTTCCGGGCAGATTGGCCACCGCTATGCCGCGCGCGGTGGCGGCGGCGACCGGGATGAAGTCGAGACCAACGCCGTGGCGGACGATACCCTTCAGGCGCGGTGCGTGCTCGACGATGTCGTCGGGCAGTTTGGCGCGCACGATGATGCCGTCGGCATCCTTGGCCCATTCGCGCAAGGTTTCCGGCTGCGCGTCGGGCGGGACAATCAGCCTGACATGCGGCGCGAGGATCGCTTCGCCATCGGGATGCATCGCATTGGTCAGCAGGACGATCGGTTTGTCAGGCATCTGGCGCAGGTCCTTCGATGACAGGATTCTCCAAGCGGCCAAGCCCCTCGACCTCGACTTCGACGGTCGAGCCTGGCTTGAGCCACGCCGGTGGCTTGTGCAGGGCGGCGACGCCGGCCGGTGTGCCGGTGGCAATGATGTCGCCGGGCTCGAGCGCCTGCAGGGCGGACAGGTAGGAGACGAGATCGGCAACATTGAACAGCATGTCCTGCGTCGAACCGGACTGCAGCACGCGGCCGTCGACTTTCAGCGACACCGCGAGCGCGTGAGGGTCCTTCACTTCGTCGCTAGACTCGAGATAAGGGCCGAACGGCCCAAACGTCGCGAAATTCTTGCCGCGGTCGAAATGGCCGTCTGCCTTGATGATTTCGCTGGCGCTGATATCGTTGAAGCAGCCATAGGCAACGACGTGATCGAGTGCCCGGTCCCTGCTGACATTTTCGGCGCGGGTCCCGATCACGGCCGCAAGTTCGGCTTCATAGGTGACACCGCCGATGCCCGCCGGCAGGACGACGGCATGTCCGGCGCCGGTAATCGTTCGCAGCGCTTTCATGAACAGCACTGGTTTTTCCGGTGGCGCCATGCCGCGCTCGGCCAGCGCATCGCGGTAGTTATGCGCGATGCCGAAGATGCGCCGCGGTCGCGGTAGCGGCGCCATCAGCGTGACGGCGCTGCGCCGAAGTCTTGCGGGCTCCGCCAAGCCGTGTGTGCGGATGTTTTGGACGAGACAGGGCAGACCAGCCTCGATCAAAGACTGCATCTGCGGCGATGCACCTCCCAACGTCCCACGCATCGCGGGATGCGAGAGATCGACGATTTGATCGCTCTCTCCGGCGCCGTTTCCTAGCAGCACACCCGCGCGGACAAAACCCTGTTCGCTGAAGCTGACGAATTTCACGATGGGGCCACCGGTTCAGGCGACGCGATAGCGGTCGATCACGCCGCGATCGATCTCGATGCCGAGGCCGGCTGCGGTCGGGACCGCAATCGTGCCCTTGACCTGCCGGATCGGCTCGACGGCGAGGTGATCGCGGAACGGATTTTCCTCCTGCTCGAATTCCAGCATCGGCGGCATTGGAAACAGGCTCGGCGGCTGGTTCGGTATCGACGCCAGGAAATGGATGGTTGCGGCGAGACCGACCGCGGAGCCCCAGGCATGCGGCACGCATTCCACGCCGTGCGTCGAGGCCAGCGCCGCGATCTTCTTGCATTCGGTAATGCCGCCCGCCGCGCAGACATCGGGCTGTACGATGTCCATCGCCTTGCGCACGATGGCGTCGCGAAAGCCCCATCGGGTGAATTCGTTCTCGCCGCCCGCCACCGCCATGTCGAGTGCCCGCGACACCTCGACATAGCCGTCGATGTCCTCCGGCGAGATCGGCTCCTCGAACCACTCGATGTCGAGTTCTTCCAGCTTGCGGCCGAGCCGGATCGCGGCGGGAACGGTGAGGCAATGATTGGCATCGACCATCAGCTTGACATCGGGGCCGATGGCCTCGCGCACCGCCTTGACGCGATCGAAGTCGCGCTTGATCGAGCCGAGGCCGATCTTCATCTTGATCGCCCTGAAGCCTTCCTTGACGTAGCCCGTGGCGTCCTCGACCGCCTCGTCGACCAGCCGGTCCATATCGGTGAAGTAGAGTCCGGTGGCGTAGGCGTCGACTTCGGTGCGGAACGCGCCGCCGATCAATTTGTGAACCGGTTTGTTGCAGGCCTTACCGACGATGTCCCACAGCGCGATGTCGATGCCGCTGATGGCGGCGATCGACATGCCCTTCGGGCCGTAATCCTTGATCCGGTTATAGAGGTCCTCCCAGATCACCTCGACGTCGAACGGGTCGCGGCCGATCACGCGCGGCGCGAGCTGGGTATCGATGAAGGCCTTGGCGACGGCGGAGGGGCCGTAGCATTCGCCCCAGCCAGTGATGCCGTCGTCGGTCTCGATCTCGACCAGGCAGGTGCCGCGGGTCTTGTACAGCCAGCCGCGCGAGGAGGTGAAGGGCCGCTGCACCGGGGCTGCAACGACGTGACAGGTGATTTTCTTGATGGGCAAGCGCGGGGCCTTTTTGTGGAGTATCGGGCTGGGGGAGGGCGGCGATGCCGCCGCTTATTCTTTGTTGTCTTTCGGGAAGACCTGCGCCGCCACGCTGCCGAGCGCGGTGGCGACGTTGTCGACTTCCTTGGTTAGGGCTTCGCCGGTGAGGTCGTCGACGAGGAACGCGTTCTTCTTGGAAAATTCCTTGAAGCGGGGATCCTGGATCGCCGAGCGGAAGGCGGTGATGAGCTTGGTCCTGACATCGGCGGGCACGTTGGCGGGCGCGACAACATAGGCCATCTGGACGACGGGGCCGTAAGGGAAGACGTCGTAGCCCCGGTCCTTGAAGGTCGGCACATCCGGAAACATCTCCAGCCGTTCGTTGGCGAAGATGCCGATCGGCTTGAGCAGGCCTTCCTGGATTTGCCCGAGCGTTTCCGAAGGCTTGAGGACGCCGGAAGCGACGTGCCCGCCGAGCAGGTCGGCGACCACCTTCGAGCCGCCGGTGTAGGGCACGTTGACGTAGTTGACGCCTGCAGCGCGCGCGGTCATCGACGCGAAAATGTGGTTGAGGTTGTAGTTGCCGGGCGTGCCGATGGTCACCTTGTCCGGGTTGTTCTTCATAAGCTTGATGAAATCGTCGAGCGATTTCTGCTCGGCCTTGGTCGGCACCAGCAACATCAAGGGATCGGTCGAGACGCGGGCGATGTGGGTGAATTGCGCATTGGTGAGCGGCGTCTTGCCCTGCGCAATTAGCGCCAGCGTCGAGCTTGTGCCCATGCCGATCGTGTAGCCATCGGGCGCTGCGGTCGCCACGCGGCGCATGCCAATCGTGCCGGTGGCGCCGGCCACGTTCTCGATCACGAGCTTGATGCCGTGCTCGCGCAGGATCGGATCGAGGGCCCGGATCGCGACATCGTTCGAGCCGCCGGCATTCCAGGGCACGATGAAGGTGACGTCCCGCGCCGGATAGGTGGATTGGGCCTGGCTGGCGGTGAGCTGCAGGGCGGCGATGGCGCACGCCAGAATAATCGAGGTCGGCCTGAGCATTGTTGTTTCCTCCCGTTTTGTTGTTTGTTATAACAAACAACATGGATGGGTCAATAGCCCGTCCTTGCGAGGGAATTTGCGCCATATCGCGCGCTGAGATAGCGAGCGTCGAATGACGACGGCATTGAAACGAATCGAACGTGAGCCTCTGTGGGATCTCGCGCATGCGCAGTTGCGGGATGCGCTATTGGCCGGGCGGTTTGAGCCAGGCACCGTCTTGACCTTGCGCTCACTGGCCGAAAGTTTTGGGACGTCGATCACGCCGGTGCGCGACGCCGTCACCCGGCTGGTCGCGCAGGGCGTATTGCAGCAGGGGCCGCGCAATTCGGCGATCGTGCCGAACCTGTCACGCAAGGAACTCGCAGATCTGACGGTGGTGCGCTGCGCGCTCGAAGGACGTGCGGCGCGTGAAGCCGCCCTGCAACGGCATGACGACGCCACGCTGCGCCGTCTTGAAGAGCGGCTGGCGACAATGCAGTCGCTGATCCAGGCGCGGAAGCTCGAGAGCTATCTCGAGCATCACCGAAAATTCCATTTCGGGATTTACGCGATGTCGGGCATCCCGCTGATGGTCGAGACCATTGAGAACATGTGGCTTCGCTGCGGCCCCGTACTGTCCTTCGTGATCCCTGAATACGTCGTTCTGCTAAAGGGGTGGGATCATCACACCGCGGCGCTGAAGGCGATCATGGCAGGTGACGCCGATGGCGCCGAGCGCGAGATCGTCGCCGACATCAGCGAAGCCGCGCACTATCTTGCCGGCCTTGCAGATTCGACGGGGCAATTGAAGCGCCCATCCGGTTAGTCACCTCGTGGCTGGGCTTGGGCTAGAAGTCGGCGCGCGCAGCCCCGTTGCAGGCTTTTCGAAAACGAATCCGGCCTTCGAGGCTGCTTCCTATTTGGAAGCGACTAACAGGCTATTGATATTGCAGTCGCTGCCCGGCCGTGAGGAGGCGGTCACCATCATCAGTACAGCCTCGTCCGATAGGCTTCCTCCATGGTCTTCTCGGCGACATCCACTGATACCGCCGCCGTCTGCTCGGCGTCGGCGCATTCCGCGGCTCGCTTCTCTATACGCCGACCGATCGCACCACGGTCACCTTCAGCGGCTCCTACAACAAGGATGACGATACCGTGCCGCGCTGGCTGCTCCGCGGCGCGGCCGATTTCCCCGTGAGCGCCGTCAATCCGCGCAATGACGTGGATCGCGAGAACCAGAATTACAATCTGAAGGTCAAGCATGACTTCGGGCCGGTCGTCTTCGATTCCGTCTCGAACTTCCAGCGCACCACTTCGTTTCAAGTCACCGATCTCACCGACTCTCTCGTGTTCTCGAAGCTAACCGGGCTGCCGCCCGCGTTCTTCAGCGTACCGGGTGCGGATATCGCGAACATCGGCATCGGTGAGAATACCTGGATGCAGGAGCTTCGGCTCTCCGCACCGAAGGAGAGCGCGATTGCCTGGACCACCGGCTTGAATCTTTTTCACACTGAAGTCGGGCTCGACGGCAATGCCCGTTCGGTCACGCCGGCTTTTGCCACGGCGACAGGAATCCGCAACAACGGCTTCACGACCGATAGCTACGCGGCCTTTGGCGAGGCGACGGTGCCGCTCGTCGGGGCGCTCAAAGGCACGCTGGGGCTTCGCGCGACGCATGAGGAGAAAACTGCCTCCTACCGTTACCGCGGCGTTGGCACGCCCGGCACCGTCGCCAGCTATGCCCAGGATCTGGGCTTGAAGGATGACCTCCTCACCGGGCGCACGGGCTTGAGCTACGACTGGGCACGGGATTTCATGACCTGTGCCACGGTCGCGCGCGGCTATGTTACTGGAGGTTTTCCGGCCAACTCCATCAACAATCCGCTCGGCAAGCCCGAAGTCCCGTTTGCGGCGTCCACGAGTTGGACTTATGAGACCGGCTTCAAGTCCGAATTGTTCGGCCATCGCGTCAAACTGACCGGCGCGCTGTTCTTCAATGACGTCAAGAACGGACATCTGTTCGTCTTCAATGTACCGACGGCCTCGTTCACCGTCGCAACGCTCGACTATCAATCCTCGGGCGGCGAACTCGCAGGTACCGTCCGCGTCACGCCGGGCTTTGAGGTGTTCGGCGGTGTTGGCATCACCCGCGCCGAACTCGTGAACGTTCCGCTCGGCAGCGCGACCGGCGCGAAAAGCGGTGGCCGCGTTCCAAACGTGGCGCCCGTGACCGCCAATGTCGGCTTCCAGTATCAGGTTTCGGCCGCGCCCCTCGGACTCAAGGGAGACTTCTTCGTTCGCGGCAACTACCAGTTCGTCGGTACTCGCGCGGCAGATGTCGCCAACAGTTTCGACCTTCCATCGTACGGCGTCGTCAACGGCAAGTTCGGCTGGAAAGGGCAGAACTTCGACACCTATGTCTTCGCGAACAATCTGCTCGACGAGCGGTATGAGGCGTTCGGGCAAAGTTTTGGACCCACGACGCAGTCCGTGCGCGTCGGGCAGGGCCGCATCGTGGGCTTAGGGGCAACCGCGAAGTTCTAGCGATGAGAAGGGACCGCCTATGAGAACAGAGGATTTCAAACTGCATGACGTTTCGCGCTTTCCGGTCGTGGTGCTGCACGGTCGCGGATTGCCGCCAGGTTACGGGCCGACCTGGGCAAAGGAGCTCGATGCGCTGATTGGCCAGGAATGCCCCTTCGTCATGATCTTTCCCGACTCGGTGGAAGACGAGGCGCATGAGGATCAGAAACTTCGCACGGTCTTTCTCAAAGCCAACAAGGCGCGGCTTGCAGCCAAATGCCAGGGCATCTTCGGCATCGAGCCGAACAAGGCCAAGCGTCTTCTCAAACGTGCCCAGGGCGCAGTGATTGCCGCGGCGTTCGGAATACGCTTCCGCGTCGTGGCCACGGTCGAGGAAGCGGAGCGGCTGGCGAGCCTGGCCCTGGCAGGAGCGGCCTTGCCCGATGCCTCCGAACCCGAGTAGCGAGACGCGCGCCTATCTGCGCATCGGCAAGAGACGTCTTCGTATCCCCAAACGCCGCGGTATGCGGATCGCTCTTGGTGTTGCCCTCGCAATCAGGGGCGTTCTCCCGCCGGCCGGATTCATTCTAATACCGCCGGCGCTGACGCTGCTCTCGATCGACATTCCACGCGTTCGCCGCTGGCGCCGGCGCATGATCGTGCGGCTCGGACGCCGTCGAGGAAAGCGCCGTCCGTCCGGCAAACCGGATCGGATTTAGAAGTTGTTTAAGCGATTGATGTGTAGCGGCGAGGCATTCGTGCTTCCAAGTTTCGAACGTTTCAAATTGCTACAGACGCGCGATGGCTTGATGGCGGTTACATCAGGGCGTAACGGTCCTCGGCGTTGATGGCCGATCGAGTTCCCTTTTTCTGAGCGCATTGGGATTTGCCGCGGTCGCCAGCCACGTGGCCAAAGAAGAGGAGGCGAGCTGTGATACAGCCAGATCCTGACAGCGAATCAGCGGGCGCAGAGATGCATCGGTCCATCATGACCGCTTTCTGCGATGTTCTTCGTACCAGTCAGCTTCCGCCCATGACGGTGATGAACCTTGCCGCGTCCGCACTCGGAGCGGTCTACAAGGAAGTCGCCGATCAGCATCGCTCCGATGGTGGTTGCCCCTGCGGCTGGAAGCCAAGTCCGCGGACCGATATCGCAGCTCTGCAGGCAGCGCTGGCCGCGTCAATAGAAGCCGTCCCGTCTGCTGATCTGCGTATCATGCAGGCTGTCGGACGGGCATGAGCCATCATGTGCGCGGTCCCCGCCGGCCGCGTGCATGTCGATTGGGTTTCGCCCCCTCGTTTGGGTTGAGCTCAAGCTCGGAAGTCCCCGTCATGTTCAAGGCTGTACTATCGGTACCGCGCACGGCGCCGCCGACGGAATAGGCCGGCGCGGTTGCTCGTCCCGTCGTTTTTGAGAGTTTCTAATTTCGTCTAGTGCGAAGCATGAGTGCAGTCACGGCGCGTCGAATAGGCGAAAGCGTGCCGTGGTCGGATGGCGGCTGCTCGAAAATAGTACACTCCCGGTGGGAAAAACATCGTCCTCAAACGTCTTACCTTGGAGGTGCCAAAGCGGTTGAACGAGGATGAAAGATTGAAACGATGGCGGATGTGATGACGAAACTGGCCGAAGCCATAATGGCTGGGGCAGGATTTGCGCGGATGACGTTGACGGCGCTCGTCGTGTTGGCCGGTATCGCCGGTCCAGTAGCAGCCCAGCAGGCGGAGCCGTCGACCCAGGCGCAACCCGCATCGCCGCTGCAGTCGTCTCCTGCATCTTCCGCAACCGATGCGGAGCGGCCGGCGACATCGCCATCATCAGCGACATCTGTCGGCGCTGACGCTGAGGTATCGGAGACGCCGATACTGCAGGCGTCGCCGGCAATGGCCGACTCCCCGGCCACTGCGCCAGTCTCATCGAATGCGCCGGCGGTTGGCCCCACGACGCTTCCGCACGATCTGTCGCCGTGGAGCATGTTCATACAGGCGGACATGGTCGTGAAGGCGGTGATGGTCGGCCTTGCCTTTGCATCGCTATTGACCTGGACGGTGTGGTTGGCCAAGGGCGTCGAACTCACAGGCGCCAAACGCAACGCCCGTAGCGCCACGCGCAAGCTGAGTAGTGCCGAAAGCCTCGCAGACGCATCACGGGAGATCAATGCTGGATGGACGAAGAATGGTCGCGTCGCCGATCTAGTCAATGCTGCGCTTGAGGAGTTGAAGCGCTCGACCGACCTGTCCGCCGAGGGAGTTAAAGAGCGTCTCGCGATCGCGCTGTCCCGCATCGAAGCAAAAGCGAGCCGAGACATGGCGCGAGGCACCGGACTTCTCGCGACGATCGGCGCAACGGCGCCGTTCGTCGGCCTGTTCGGCACGGTGTGGGGCATCATGAATTCCTTCATCGGCATCTCGCAATCGAAGACGACGAACCTCGCCGTCGTTGCGCCCGGAATCGCTGAAGCATTGCTCGCGACCGCGATCGGTCTCGTTGCGGCTATTCCGGCGGTCATCATCTATAACGTGTTTGCCCGCGCCATAGCCGGCTACCGCGCACTGCTGTCGGACGCTTCCGGCGAAGTCCTGCAGCACATGTCGCGCGACCTGGAACGGCAGGAGAAGGGCATTGCACCCGCAAAGACCATCCATGCCGTTCACACTATGGGCACTATCGCATCGGCGGCGGAGTGAGCGATCATGGCAGTCTCGCTCAGGGACCCGCAGGACGGCGACCTCGCCGAACTCTCGGAGATCAACGTCACGCCTTTTATCGACGTCATGCTTGTCCTTCTTATCATCTTCATGGTGGCCGCTCCCTTGTCGACCGTCGATGTGGCGGTCGAACTGCCGGTCTCCAGCGCGCCGCCGCAGGCCCGGCCGGACAAGCCAGTCTTTCTCAGCGTCAAGCCGGACCTCACCCTGGCGCTCGGCAACGATGACGTGCCACGTGGAGCGCTGCAGGCGACACTCGACAAGCAAACGAACAACGATCGCCAGCAGCGGATATTCCTGCGCGCGGACGGCGTGATCGCCTATCGCGATCTGATGGGCGTGATGAATCTGCTGCGCAATGCGGGCTATCTCAGGGTTGCGCTGGTCGGGCTGGAAGATACCGGGCAGGGCACCGCGATCGGCGGACAGTTGCCCGCCGCATCATCTGCGGCGCAACAGGCCGCGCCGGCGACGCAGCCATGAGATTCGGCTGGCGTGATCCCGACGCGCGGCCCGATAGCGTCGCATTGCATTCCGTGCTGCGATGGACGCTGGCAGGGGCCACAGTCTTAGGTCTGCATGCAGGCGGAATATGGCTGGTGCTCAACTGGGACGAAGCCTCGGCTGCGGGTGAACCGCCAGCCGCTGTGATGATGGAGTTGGCGCCGCTGGCCGTCGCGCCCGAAGCGCCGCCGGATCAACTGCCGCCCGATGAACAGATGACCGAAGCGCATCCCTCCCCGATGGAGGAAAAGAGCGACGAGCCTGCTGAACTGTCGGAGGAGAAGCCCGAGCCGGTCGTCATGGAGGTGAAGAAGCCAGTTGAGGACGTCCCGTTGCCGCCAACACCGCCGCCGGAAATTGAGACGTCGAAGCTGCCGGAAGTGGCAAACGCGGAAGCCACCTTGACGCCGCCACCGCCGCAGCCGAAGGCCGCCAGGAAGCCACCACCAAAAAAGATGGCCGAGCGCAAGAAGCCGGACGACCGTAAGATAGATCGCACTACGGCACCGTTGGCGACATCAAATCCGCGGGCGGATCAGGCGGCCGCGCCGTCGTCGAGTTCGGCCTTCAGTCCGTCGACATCACCCGCCACTTGGCGGAGCAGCGTCAACGCTCACCTCCTACGGCATAAAGGTGGAAGCCCGAACGGGGCGTTGGGCACGGCCGTGGTGGCTTTCGTCATCAACCGTTCGGGCGGCGTATTGAGTTCGCGTCTCGTCCGAAGCTCCGGAAATCCGGTGCTGGACGCGAAGGCTGTTTCGACGCCCCGCAGCGCCAGTCCCGTGCCGGCACCTCCGCCGGATGTCGCAGACAGTGCCCTCACGCTCACCGTTCCCATCCGATACGACCCGTGAAGCGGGACGATGCCCGTAGATTCAATAGATCGATCTCAGGATTTCCGGGAGGTAACGCATGAGATGCAATATCCGCAATCTCGGCCTTGCCCAGCTAGCCCGGCTGGTAATGTCTGAAAGACGACGGCGTGACTATTCAGATCGGCCACGCGCTCGATGTGACGACGCATCGCTGCGCGCGACGGGTGCGATTCCGTCGACGACAAAATGGGCGCGCACCCAGTTCGACGAGCCAGTCTGCTGCTTGGAGCCTATCTAAACATCCGTAGTTGTGAAACGCCTGAAGCACCATTAGAGAGGAAGCGGGTTGGGGCCTCGCGATAGCTGCCTGTGGAGCATTCCAGGCCTTGACGTCCGGGCAGGGATGAGGAGGGACCAGCACCTGGTGTGACGACCGTGCATGCGACGAACATCGCAGGTGGGGGTGTGATTTGCGCGATCCTTTGGCAATCCCGCGATCGGCCTGCGCCAATCGTCCGGTGGAGCGCTTGACGTGAAGAGGAGCGATACCCGCAGCGTAATTTTTCTCGCTCATCGTTCAGCTCTGATCGATTATGCGACACCGATTCTCGGTTCGCGCGAGACGGCCGAGGACATCGTGCAGGAAGCGTTCCTCAAATTCGTGCCGCCCCGGCCGGCAGCCGATGGGCTCGAACAACCCGCAGCCTATCTCTACCGCATCGTCCGCAATCTCTCCCTCGATCTCCTGCGGCGCAAAAAGCTCGAAAGCCGGGATCCACTCGACGAGACGTCCTATTGGGCGATGCCGCGACCGGAGGCCTCACCGGAACAGAGCGCCTTGTTGCGCGACGAAATCCGCCAGATCGCTGCGATGCTCGCTGAAATGCCGACGGAAACCAGGATTGCCGTCGAAATGCACCGTTTTGGAGGGCATAAGCTTCAGGACATTGCGGCACATCTCGGTCTTTCCGTCGCAACGGTGCACCGGATGATCCATACGGCGCTGGTGGATATCGCGAAGCGGACCGGTCGCGAACAAACGTGACATAATTCTCCCGGCGTGAAAAAGAATTTCGACCTATTCGTCTATTCAGAGCAGGCGAGACATGGATCGCGTGCTCTGGGAATGGGCTCGGGACGAGGATCACGGGATGTCGCTGAATGGGAATGGAGGCAAGCCCGAAGCCCTGCTGGACGAGGCGGCCGACTGGCTGCTGCGTCTTCAGGAAGCGGCGGGCGACCCTCGTGTACAGGATGACTTCAGCGCCTGGCTTTCACGCTCCAGCGAGCACCGAGCTGCGTGGCGCCGGGTTCGGGAAAGCTGGCATCTGCTAGGCGAGGGGAAGCCAGTGTACGAGCACGTCTGGCGGCCACGATCACCACAGACGTTGTCAACTGATATCGGCAAGGGGCCCCGAGTCCGGCCTCGAAATCATTCGCGCGTCACGGGGCGGCGATGGCGGTGGGTGGCGACCATTTCGGCCACCGGTCTCGCCGCGTGTCTGCTTGTCATTGCCGTCCCTTCGCTTTTGTTGCGGCTGGAGGCAGACTATCTTACCACGACTGCGCAAAGCCGGCTGGTCACGCTCGAAGATGGTACGACCGTTTTTCTCGCTGCTGACAGCGCCATCAAGACAGACTTTTCGGCAAACCGTCGTCAAGTCCGTTTGCTCGCGGGCGAGGCATTCTTTGATGTGATCCGCAATCCGGGGCGGCCGTTCATCGTCAATGCCAGCGGTGTGAAGGTCGAGGTGACGGGCACGGCCTTCGATGTTCGTCTCTCATCATCGGCGAC
This sequence comes from Bradyrhizobium sp. LMTR 3, assembly GCF_001693485.1. GTDB lineage: Bacteria > Pseudomonadota > Alphaproteobacteria > Rhizobiales > Xanthobacteraceae > Bradyrhizobium. Next base: position 63,699 of record NZ_MAXC01000055.1, on the reverse strand, counting down.
GCAAGTGGAGCTTGCACGGGGCGCTGTCGGTGTCTCCGCCAATGCGACCAAGGGCACGTCCTCCACCGTGCTGACCCCGGGGCAGATGCTGATCATCGATCGTAAATCCGGTGCGATGACAAGGAGCGATATCGCGCCGGAGGATATTGGCGCATGGCGCGAGGGCAGGCTGTTCGTCAACGATGCAACGATCGGCGCCGTCGTCGAACAGATACAGCGCTATCATGCCGCCTGGATCGCAATTCCCGATATCACGCTGGCGCAGCAGACGGTCACTGGCCTGTATGACCTGCGTGACCCCGACCGCGCGTTGCGTGCGTTGGTGCAGCCGCATGGCGGCAAGGTTCACCAGGTCTCTCGCTTCGCGCGCATCGTTTCACGACTTTAAGCCGAATCTAAACTGCGAAGTCGTTTCTCGCGCCGAATGCGCGCGAATCCTGAAAAAAATAATCGAGCCGATCGTCTTTAGTCGGGAAGCGCATTTCGAAAGAAGAATGCGTAGCAACGGGCTGAGGTATGGGTTGTGGCTTGCGTTTCTAGGTCGACTATATTCAACAAAATCAATGAAAGATCTGCGAACGTCAGGCGCATTGCGTGTCTTCTTGCGGCGATCGTTGCGGTGGACAGCGCCTCGCTCGCATTCGCACAGGCGCCGCCCGATTCTGGAATAGTTCAAGTCCAGGGTGGTGACGCGGCAGCGCCGCGAAACTTCAACATTCCTGCGCAGCCACTCGGTGCTGCTCTCAATGCCTTTGGCCGCCAGTCTGGCCTGCAGGTGACGTTGTCCGCCGCAACGTCGCGGGGGCTGACATCCAATGCCGTCAACGGCAGCTTTACACCGGAGCAAGCTCTGGCGCTCATGTTGCGAAACACGGGTATCGTGTTTCGCGTCACGGCCGATCGTACCGCCATTATCGGGACGACGGCGTCGCCGGCGGCGGAGGCGGAGGTATATGTCCCCGGCGCAACCCAGCTCGATCCACTGGTTATATCGGGCGGACGAAACGCTATTTCGGGATCCGGCTACCAGGGTACGCCGGACTGGGTCTATCAGGCACCGGCGGCCGTCAGCGTGATTTCGCGCGAGGCGATCGAGAGCAGTCCGAGCCGCAACGCCCGCGACCTGCTCGACAACGTCGCCGGGGTCTATGCCAACCGCTCGGAAGCGCAGAACCCGGGCATCAGCGTCAATATCCGCGGCCTTCAGGACCAGGATCGCATCGCCACCATGATCGATGGCGCGCGGCAAAGCTTTCAGCGCAGCGCGCATGGCGCCACGCAGCGCACTTATGTCGACACGGCCTTTATTCGTGCCGTCGATATTGAGAAAAGCACAACCTCGGGCGTCGGCAGCGCTGGCGCACTGGGCGGTTCTGTCAACTTCCGAACTCTGCTGGCGGAAGACCTGATCGCGCCGGGCAAGCAGTACGGTGGCCAGGTCAACCTCACCACCGGGACCAACCAGTTCAATTTCGACGGCTCGACGGCGGCCGCGGTGCGCCTGTCCGACCGGTTTTCCGTTCTCGGCGGCATCAGCTACAAGAATATCGGCGCCTATGACATCGGCAAGAACGGCACCATCAGTAGCGCGGCGACCTATGCCGGTGATGTGTTGCTGTTCTCCGGTCAGGAGGTCCGCTCCGGCATTCTGAAGGCCGAGGGGCAAGTCACGGAAGACGTCAAGGTTACGCTTGGATGGGTGCGGAACGATTCCAGGTTCAACACCGGAAACTACGATGGCGCGTTGAGCACCGGCAACCTGCATAAGGCGACGGAAGGTGTCGTCAATAACACCTTCACCTCTGCGCTCGACCGGAAGCCTGACAGCGATCTGATCGATCTGAAGGCTCGCTTCTATTACAACAACCTCAGGAACAACAGGGTTGAGGAAGGCTCGATTCTGTCGACGGGGCCGTCGAACTATGTCATGGCGACACTCGGTGGCAGCGTCGAGAACACCAGCAGCTTCGACACGGCTCTCGGAGCCCTGGCTCTCAACTACGGCATGGAGGCTTTTAACGACGACGGTAAGACCGTTCTCACCCGTGGCTTTGTAGCAGCCGACGGCACGGATTACTCAAACACACTTTCGGGCGGCACGCCGAGCGGCAAGCGCGACATCATCAGCGGTTTCGGAAACGCGAAATATGCGCCCACCGATTGGCTGACCGTTTCGGGCGGCTTGCGTTACGACTGGTACCATGCGGCGGGAACAGCGACGGTCTACGGCGACACGACGAAGGACATCATAGGTTACCGTGTTATCCCTGCTGTACCTCCCACGCCGCGGGTTTGCTGGCCGTCACCGCCGTTCCCTCCCAATTTCCGATGCACTGAAGGCACTCCTGGCAGTCCCGCTACAACCGAGCCGATATACGGGCCGGAATACTACAAGAGACATAACGTCAACGTCGACAACTCCGGCGGAGCGTTGCTGCCGTCGGTGACCATTGCCGTCAAGCCATTCGAATGGCTGCAGCCGTTCGTCAAATACTCGAAGAGCTACCGGCCGCCGACCATCATGGAGTCGTTTCTCAATGGCGGGCATGATGGAAACAGCGTCACTGAATATGCGCCAAATCCGGCTCTCAGGCCCGAACGAGGCGAAACCTACGAGGTGGGCGCAAACGTTTCAAGCAACGGAATTCTGACCGAGCGAGATACGTTTCGGTTCAAGGCCGTGGGCTTCTACAGGGAAATCGTCGACTACATCAGCTTTGGCAAAATCCGCACCGCCCAAAGCGACGTGCTGCCTTACACTTCGTATGTGAACCTCGACGGCGTGACCCGCATGAAAGGGATCGAAGTCGAGGCCAACTACGATGCCAGATTTATCTATATTGGCGGGACAATCACGCGCATCGATACGGAGCTCGCCGACAGCTTTACGTCTCCTGCCGGTCGACGCATGCCCATCAATAGCGGACAAGGAGCCGCGATCATCTTCGAACAGCCCAAGCTGCGGGTCACGCTTGATGCAGGCGTGCGCCTGTTCGAAGAAAGGCTGACGTTGGGCGGCCGCATCACCGACGTCTCGAAGACGGAGCCGGCGCTGGGCTCCCTGCGGAGCGGCTACGACATGCCCGGCTATCGGGTCTACGACATCTACGGATCCTATGCCTTCGATCCGATGACGAAGCTGCGTTTCTCGGTCACCAATCTCACGGACGTTGCCTACGCTCCTGCCGTTGGTGCCAACTTCTACGCCGCGCCCGGACGAACGGCAACTGTATCGCTCAATTACAAATTCTAGGAATTCCACGGCCGCAGGCTCTGGATGCGAGGTTCGTCCTGGGACGAACAGATGAAACAGGCAAAAGGGAACAAGAAATGACACTGTTGATTGAGCTGACCGCAGCGAGCAGCAATCTTCCATCCTACCTGGCGGCCTATGACACGAACTTCTCCTACAACGGCAACGGCTGGTTCTCCCGGTCCTTCTCTACCGGCCAGGATCAGTGGTCTGCCGGTGTCGATACCGAGGGCGTCGACAACAACATCCCCTCGGTCATCATGGGGATCGACGACTACAGCTATTCGCCGGGTCTGTTCAACGGCGATGTCACTTCGCTCACGCTCGGCCGGAACCTCGAATATGATGCAGGCCAGGATCTGTGGGTGCAGGATGAAGAGCTCATTATCAACAACGTGAGCGGCTACATGCCGGATACGACCACGTTCGCCTATGCGATCTACAGCCTGTCGCACGGCGGAGCCGTTGACGGTCTGGGGACCTTCCCGGGTCTGACGGACTACTTTGCCGAGCAGGGCACAATGCAGGTCGGGAATCTGGGTCTCGACGATACGCTGCTCGGTTTCGGCGGTCAGGATACTTTCGTATTCCAGGACGGCTCCGCGTTCGACACCGTCAACAGCTTCGATCTGGCTGTCGATATCCTCGATGTCTCGGCGTGGGGTGCGACGGGATTGGGAGACCTCTCTATTTCCACCATCGGAGCCGACACCGTCATCAGCAGCTCCGATTTCACCGACGGCATCACGATCACCGGCGTAACGGGGCTGACGGCCGCGAACTTTGAGTTCGCGTGAGAGAAATCCCGACTTTTGCGAAGGCGCCGCCGCGTTCATCCGTGAACGCGGCGGAAGCCGCAATAATTCCGATTATCGTCATCAAGAAAATCTGAGGAGTTAGAGAATGGCATTGGTACTGAACTACTCAAGCGCGAGCAGCAACCTTCCGGCCTTCCTGAACAACTGGATCGACAATTTCGAGTATCGTGGCACCGGCGGCTTCAACGCCGTCAGGAACGTGTCGGACCAATGGTATGCTGGAACGCGTATCGTGGGTGGCGTGGACAATGACAAGTCGTCCGTGATCGTGAATGGAACGGATTTCAGCTATACGCCCGGTGTTGTCGATGGCACGGTCTCCACGCTGACGCTCGGAAGCAATCTCGCTTACGTCTCGTCCACCGATCAGTGGGTGCAGGATGAAGGACTGTCGGTCGATTTCAGCGGCGCAACGCTGACGCCGGCTTTCGACGCTGCGATTACCGACCTGTCGCAGAACGGCGGCCTGGATGCGCTCTATGGCTATTTCGCCGAGCAGGGCACCATCCAGAACGGCACCGTTGGCAACGATGTCATGCTGAGTTTTGCCGGCAATGATACGCTCACCGGCAATCTTGGCGATGATACCTTCACTTTTGCCGATGGTTGGGCCGACGACGTCATCGCTGATTTCGGTACCGATACCGGAAATGACGACGTTATCGATCTGCAGGCGGTGACGGGCATTTCGAGCTATGCCGATCTGTTCCTCAACCACAGCAACTGGTGGGACAATACCGGCGTTCTCACAATCACCGACGGCACGAACACGCTCCAGTTGGACGGCTATGTCGGAACCGACATTGCCAACCTGATTCTCTGCGGCAATATCCTGGTCTGAGAGCGGTCCGTGCTCAAAATCCCGCATGGCAAGCCGTCGCAGCCCTTGGCTGCGGCGGTCGTGTCGCCGTTCGCGCCAGCGCTTGCCGGAACTGCGGTGGTCAGCGGCGTGGTCAATATCCTGGCGCTGACGTCGCCGCTGTTCATGCTGCAGGTCTATGACCGCGTGTTGGCGAGCCGCAGCGTGTCCACGCTGGTCGGGCTTGCGGCGTTGGCCGCGGTTCTGTTCGCATTTCAATCGATGCTGGATGTGATCCGCGGTCGCGTATTGCTGCGGATCGGTGAGAGCGTCGATCGCAGACTGTCCGGCCGCGTGCATGCGGCGATCGTCCGGTTGCCACTCGAGGCTCGGATGCCGGGCGACGGCCTGCAGCCGCTGCGCGATCTCGACAATGTTCGCGGCTTCCTGTCCGGGCAGGGGCCTACGGCCCTGTTCGATCTGCCATGGATGCCGCTCTACCTCGGCATCTGCTTCCTGTTCCATTCCTGGATCGGAATCACCGCGCTTGTGGGCGCGATCGTGCTGGTGTCGCTCACCGTTATCACAGATGTGCTGTCGCGCGGGCCGACGCGCGCTGCGACGCAGCACGGCATGGTGCGCAATGCGCTGATGGAGGCCGGCCGGCGCAATGCCGAGGTGGTTTGCGCCATGGGGCTTGGCCGTCGCGTGGTGGAACGCTGGCAAAAGGCGAATACGGATTATCTCGCCGCAAACCGGCGCGCCGGCGACATCGCCGGCGGCCTCGGCGGTGTGTCCAGATCGCTACGTATGATCCTGCAATCGGGCATGCTGGCGGTTGGCGCTTATCTGGTCATCAGGCAGGAGACGAGCGCTGGCGTCATGATCGCGAGTTCGATCATGATGGGCCGCGCGCTGGCGCCGGTCGATCTCGCGATTGCAAGCTGGAAGCCTTTCCTGATGGCGCGGCAGAGCTGGAGCGGGCTTAAGGAACTGTTCGCGCTAATACCTGAGACGCCTGCGATCATGGCGCTGCCGAAGCCGCAGCGCGAGTTGCGCGCCGAAGCGATCAGCATCAGGCCTCCCGGCGAGAAGAAGCCAACCCTCACGGGAGTCAATTTTGTGCTGCCGGCGGGAAGCGCGCTTGGCATCATCGGCCCGAGCGGCAGTGGAAAATCTACACTTGCGCGCGCGCTGGTCGGCGTCTGGACGCCGGCAAGCGGCAAGGTGCGCCTCGATGGCGCGGGGTTCGATCAATGGGACCGGGAAGAGCTGGGTCGCCACGTCGGCTATCTGCCGCAGGGTGTCGAACTGTTCGACGGCACCATCGCCGAAAACATCTCGCGTTTTGAAACTGATGCCGATGCCGGCGCCATCATCGCTGCGGCCCGTGCGGCGGGCGCACACGATCTCATTCTCCGCTTTGACCGCGGCTACGAGACCCGGATTGGCGAGGCTGGCTCGGCCTTGTCGGCAGGGCAGCGGCAGCGCATCGGTCTCGCCCGCGCGCTTTATGGTGATCCATTTCTCGTCGTGCTCGACGAGCCCAACGCGAACCTCGATGCGGAAGGCGAGAAGGCCGTCGTCCAGGCAATGACGTCCGTGCGTGAGCGCAAGGGTATCGTCGTTGTCGTTGCTCATCGTCCCAGCGCGCTCGGCGTGGTGGACCTCGTGGGCGTCATCGAAGCAGGAAGAATGAAGGCCTTTGGACCACGTGACGAGGTGCTGTCGCGCGCTCTGAAGGCTGCAAATCCCCCGCCGGCAACGATGACGACGGCTGCCGGCTATTCGACCGGTTTCCGCGCCACCGCTCCGTTCCGCGTTGTCGCGACGGCGGCCACCGAACCGGGTACAGGCCGTTCGCCCGACCAGTATACGGATGACATCAATGTCGAACGCTGATCATGTCGTCCTCGCGCGCTCGATCCGGCGTCATCTCCTCGTCGGTGGCCTCGCAAGTCTGTTTCTCGTGGCAGGGATCGGCGGATGGGCGGCGGCGACAAATCTGGCCGGCGCCGTGGTCGCGACCGGACATTTCGTCGTCGATTCCTATGTGAAGAAGGTGCAGCATCCAACCGGCGGTGTGGTTGGCGAAATCCTGGTGCGCGAGGGCCAGCGCGTCACCGCGGGTGACGTCGTAATGCGGCTGGATGCGACGCAAACGCGTTCCAACCTCGCCATCGTCACCAAGCGGCTGGATGAATTTGCCGTGCGGCGCGCGCGGCTGGAAGCAGAGCGCGATGAAGCGCCGGCGATCTCGTTTCCCGCGGCGTTGATGGTGCGCGTCGGCGACAGCGACGTCGCGCAGCTACTGGCGGGGGAACGCAAGCTGTTCGAGCTTCGCCGTGAAGCTCGGCTCGGTCAGAAAGCGCAGTTACGCGAACGTATCCTTCAGTACGAGAAGGAAATACGTGGCCTGATTTCCCAGGAAGATGCGAAGGTGCGAGGCATCGCGCTGATTGAGCGTGAGCTCACGGGTGTGCGTGAACTCTGGGAGAAGGGTCTCGTGCCGATCCAGCGCATGATGGCGCTGGAGCGCGAAGGCGCCAATCTGGACGGTGAGCGCGGCCGGCTTGAGGCAGCGCAGGCCCAGTCCGGCGGCAAGATCGCGGAGACACGGCTTCAGATCATCCAGATCGATCAGGACCTGCGCAGCGAAGTGGCCAACAGCCTGCGTGAGATTGAAGCGCAAACGGCCGAGTACGTCGAGCGCAAGGTTTCGGCAGAGGACCAGTTGAAACGCATTGATCTCGTCGCGCCGCAAAGCGGCTTGGTGCACGAGCTTGCAGTTCATACGGTGGGTGGCGTGATTTCTCCGGCCGATACGATCATGCTGATCGTGCCTGATAGCGACAGGCTGGCGCTGGAAGCGCAGATACAGCCGCAGGATATCGACCAGATCCGGCTGGGCCAGCGAGCGGTTTTGCGGATGTCGGCCTTCAATCAGCGAACCACACCGGAGCTGAACGGGGCGGTCAGTCGTATTGCCGCCGATCTGACGCAAGATCAAAAGAGCGGATTATCCTACTATGTCGTTCGCATTGCCGTGCCGCCGCAGGAGCTTGCGCGGCTCGGCAAGCTCGCGCTCGTGCCGGGAATGCCGGCCGAAGCATTTATTCAGGCCGGCGACCGAACGGTCATCTCCTACCTCGTCAAGCCGCTGCGGGATCAGATCAATAGAGCGTTCCGCGAGGAATAGCGCTGGTGTACCGCACTTTGCACGCGCCGCTCCTCATCGGAGTTTCGATAATTCGCTGATCCGATCCGATTTCTGGAGAGCGAGACCGCAATTGTAGTCGTCCAGCTCCATGGTTATGAGGCGATGTGCGCTCATTGGTCGGCGCCCCGCCCAGTAGTTCTCGATGACGCGCGATAGGGCGCCAACGTCTTTGCGATGCGGCCCAGCCGTTTTGCATGATGAGCCGGCCTACTCTGCGAAGGGTGAAGGGAGTTGGGTTATTGGGGCTCGATACCTGCTTGCTTGATGATGCGCGACCATTTGGCAGTTTCGGCCCGAAGGAAGGCATCGAGCGCCGCCGGCGTGGCCTGCTCCTGCTCGACCGGCGTCATGCTCAGCTCGGCGAAGCGGTTGACCAGCGGCGGATCCTTGAGCGCCTTTTGCAAGGCGGCGACCAGCGCATCCACGATGGGCTTGGGCGTGTTGCGCGGCGCATACATTCCGTACCAGGTGGTAACGTCGAACGCCGGTACGCCGGCCTCTGCCGAGGTCGGCACATTCGGCAGGGTCGCCGCCCGTTTCTTGCTGGTAATCGCGTAGCCCGGAATGGTACCGGCCTGTATATGGGGCGTCGGCCCGGTTGCAGGATCGCAATAGACGTCGATGTGACCGGCGATGATGTCGTTGAGCGCCGGTCCGCCGCCCTTGTAATAGATCGGGGTGAGCTTTGCGTCGATCGCGTTCATGAACATCAGCCCACAAAGATGCGAGGCCGAGCCGAGGCCCACATTGCCGTAGGTGACCTTGTCGCCTTGGGCGCGCACATAGGCGACAAGTTCTTTCAGGTCCTTTGCTGGGAAATTCGCTCGCGCCACCAGAAGCATCGGAACGTCGGTGACGAGACCGATCGGCGCAAAATCGCCAATCGGATCGAACGGCAGCTTGGCGTAGAGCGCTGGTGCGGTGGCCTGGCCGACATGCATCAGCAGCAGCGTGTAGCCGTCCGGCGCTGCCTTGGCGACGCGATTGGTGCCGAGCGTGCCGCCGGCGCCCACGACGTTCTCGATGACGATCGACTGCTTCAGCGTCGCGCTCATCGATGTTCCAAGCAGCCGCGCGATCACGTCGCCGGGTCCGCCGGCCGAGAACGGAACGACGAGGGTGATCGGCCGGTTCGGGTATTCCTGTGCGAAAGCCGGCGGCGCCTGCAACGACAACATTAACGGCAACAGCAAAATCGTTTTGAAGAACCTCATTGCAATTTCCTATCTGCCGTCCGTCTGTCTGGAAGCCTTGGCCGGGACCGGCTATTCCTCGGCCACTGCTTTTTCCTTTTGAGCGGATGATTGCTCGATCATGCTGAGCGCGGCCACCGCGGCCGCCTTGACGTGGTCGACGCAACATTGCTCGGCGAGATCGGGATCGCCATTCTGGATCGCGCGCCAGATCGCGGTGACCTCGCGCAGGCTCTTGTTGATACGTTTCGGATGCGACATCGAAGTAATTCGCAACAGCGTAATGCGGTCGTGCAGCGGTCTGAGCATTCGCTCGATGAAGGCGTTCTGGCAGCCGCCGATCATTGCCGCATAAAAATCCGTCTTGGCTTCCAGGGCGGCAGTCAAATCGCCCTGGGCGAATGCCGCCTTCAGCCGCGCCAGCGCTTCCCCGATTCTGCGCACCACGTCCGGATCGCGGAGACGGGCGCATTCACGGCCGGCAAATCCTTCGAGCACGGCGCGCGCCGCGTATAACTGCTTTGCTTCCTCGAGACTGATGGTGCTGACCACCGGACCGCGGTGAGGGACCGTATTGACGAGACCATCCGCCTCCAGCACCCGGAGCGCCTCGCGGATGGACGGCCGGCTCACGCCCATCATCTCGCAAAGCTCCCGTTCGACCAGGCGCTGGCCCGGCTTCAGCCTTCCCGACATGATCGCTTCGCGCAGCTTTTGCGCGACCATCGAGCGGACGGTCGGAACGTCCTCGATTCGAAGCGTGAATTGCAGTTCACCGCGTTTGTTCATCGTCTACCGCCCAGGTACCGGCATTGGTTCAATAGCGATTTACGGGCAGAATCATCATCTCCGCAATCGGACATTCGTGCTCATGCGGCGGCCCAGCCTCCATCGATCGGCAGGGTCGCGCCGGTGATGTCCTGTCCAGCCGGGCTGGAGAGGAAAACAACCATCGCTCCGACGCTTTCCATGCCGATGAACCGTCCGCTCGGCTGGCGCGCCGCCAGATAGTCGCGCGTCGTCTCATCAACGGCCCGGCCTTCGTCGGCGGCAATCGATGCAATCTTTCGCTGGATTGCCGGCGTTGGCAGGGTGCCCGGGCTGATCGCGTTGCAGGTGATTCCGCTCGTTGCCGTTTCGATCGCGACGGCCCGGGTCATGCCGAGGATGGCGGTCTTGGTCGTCACGTAGTCGATGCGGTCGGCAATGGCGCGGGTCGAGTAGATCGAGGCCATGTTGATGATGCGGCCCCAATTGCGTGCCTTCATCGCAGGTAATGCCAGACGGATCAGGTGAAACGGCGCCAATAGATTGACGGCCAGCGCTTCATCCCATCGCTCGGGTGCGAAATTCTCGATCGGCGCGAAATGCCGGACCACGGCGTTGTTCACCAGGATGTCGATTGCGCCCAGCCCGAGCAAATCGGCCATCATGGCTTCGATGGATGCGCGCTGGGACAGGTCCGCGGCAACGCTGGTCACTTCACCATCAAAGCGAGACCGAAGCTGGTCTGCCGTCGCTTTCGGTTCGACGAGATCGTGAAGGATGATGTTGGCGCCCGCACCGGCAAGGCTTTCCGCCACGGCAAGTCCCAGTCCTGCCGTCGCGCCGGTCACGAGTGCACGCTTTCCCTTCAGCATCGCGGTTGCGACTCCGGTTACTTCTTCTGATCCAGCTCGGCGAAGACTTCCCGCGCATTGCGAAAGGCGTCGACGCCGGCCGGCACGCCGTAATAGATTGCGACCTGCATGAACACTTCGCGTATTTCCTCGCGGGTCGCGCCGTTGGTCAGCGCGCCCCGAACGTGAGTCTTGAGCTCGTGCGGGCGATTGAGCGCGCACAGCATTGCGAGGTTAAGCAAGCTGCGGGTCTTGTGCGAAAGGCCGTCACGGCCCCACACATAGCCCCAGCAATACTCTGTCGTGAGGTCCTGCATCGGACGATTGAAGTCATCGGCCGTCGCAATGGCTTTGTCGACGAATTCATCGCCGAGAACGCTTTTGCGAATTTTGAGTCCGCGGTCGTAGGTTGCCTTGTCCATGACGATTTTCCCTGCGGGTTCACCGTTAGCGCTAGTTAGCTCTTGGGCCAGAACGGCTGGGCCAAGGCCAGTTGCGGCGGGAAGACGGTCACGGGTACGCCGGACTGCCACTGCACGATGGTCATGCCGGCGCCGACACGGCGACCCTTTTCGTCGAATTTGATCTCGCCGAGCGGATAATATTTCGAGGGGCCGCCGTCCATGGAGCGTAGCGCGTCGGCGACCGCGACCCGGTCGGCCTTGCCAGCCTTCTCCAGCGCGTCCTTGATGATCCACATGTCGCCGTAAGTGGAGATCGCGTTCTGCGTCATCCACGGTTCCTTGTAGCGGGATTTGAGCTCGGCGATCAACGCCTCGTGGCCCTTGGCGCCCCAGCTCGCGACGCAGGTGAGCACGCCCTGCAGCAATTCCGGGCTGACGGTCTGCAGCATGTCGGGCTCGGCGATGGCGATGCCGAACGAAATGGTCGGGATCTTGCCTTGTCCCAGGCCAAACTCGTTCATCTTCTCGAGCAGCAGTTTTGCGTCGGAAATCACGGTCGGCAGGAAGAAGAGCAGGTCGGGCCTGGCCGCTCGGACCTTTTGAACCAGCGAGGTGGCGTCGGCGAGGGGCGGGGTGAAGGTTTCGTCGACGATCAGTTGCAGGCCGTTTTCGGCGAGCAGGCCCTCCCGCATCGACTTCGCCGAGGCGACCGATGCACCGGTGTTGTCGGTGACGATCGCAACCGTCTTGGGCTTCTTGCCGGAAGCGGTTTCCGCAAGCTTCACGATCTGCGGCAGGGCCTGCTTGGCCTGCGAGCCGGCCGTCGCGGACGTCTGGAACACGTATTTGAAGCCGCGATCGGTGATCAGATCGGAGTAGGACAGGGTGAGGACCGGCAGATTGGCGCGCTCCGTCACTTCGGTGACCGCGAGCGTAAACGAGCTCAGATAGGCGCCGCTCGCCGCCACCAGGTCTGGCTCCTGCGCCACCATGCGCTGCGCCGCGTTCTTCGCCTTTTCCGTGGTGTCGCCGGAATCGAGGACGACCAGCTTGAGCCTGGCGCCGCCGAGCGACTTCACGCCGCCCTGCGCGTTGATGTGCTCCACCGCCATCTCGGCCCCATGGCGCATCACCAGCCCCGGCCGTGCATAGAGACCGGAGACTGGCACCAGCAATCCAACTTTCACTTCAGATGGTGCTTGCGCCCACGCACGGGGCGCCACTAGTCCGATCGAGGCGCCGGCAAGCAGCGTTCGTCGCGTAATCTTGCTCATGACAATGACTCCTTGAAAATCTCGAAAGAGGCTTGTTCAGATCAGGAAGACTTCTTCGGCCAGAAAGGCGCCGCCTGCGCGAGATCGGGCGGGTAGACGGTGACGGGCACGCCCGACTGCCACTGCACGACCACCACGCCGGCGCCGACGCGACGGCCCTTTTCGTCGAACTTCAACTGGCCGCCGGGATAGTGTTTCGAGGGGCCGCCATCCATCGTCCGGAACGCTTCCGCGACCGCACGCCGATCGGCCTTGCCAGCATTCTCAAGCGCCAGCTTCATCAGCCACATGTCGCCATAGGTCGAGATGACGTTCTGCGTCATCCAGGGCTCCTTGTACTTGGCCTTGAGCTCGGCGATCAGGTCTTCATGGCCCTTCGAACCCCAGTTCGCGACGACCGTCATGATGCCCTGGACGACTTCAGTGCTGACACTTTGCAACATGTCGGGTTCGGCAATCGTGATCGAGAACGAGACGGTGGGGATCTTGCCCTGGCCAAGCCCGAACTCATTGATTTTCTCGAGGCCGAGTTTGGCGTCGGATACCGCATTGGGCATGAAGAGCAGCAGGTCGGGACGGGCCGACCTGACCTTTTGGATCAGCGGCGTGGCGTCGGAAAGCGGCGGTGTCCAGACTTCCTCCAGGATCAACTGAAGGCCTTCCTGCGCGAAGATCTTCTCCTTCAGCGCCTTCGCGGTCGCAACCGACGTCGCCGTATTGTCCATCAGCATCGCGACCTTCTTCGGACGCTTGCCCGATGCGTTCTCGGCGAGCTTCATCAGCTCGGGCAGGCCGAGTTCTGACTGTCGGCTTGCGGGTGCCGCGGTCTGGAAGATGTATTTGAAGCCACGCTCGGTGAGCAGATCCGAATAGGAGAGGGTGAGCATCGGCAGTTCGGCGCGCTCGGTAACCTCGGTCACCGCCAGCGTGAAGGAGCTGAGATACGATCCGGTCGCGGCCACCAGGTCAGTCTCCTGAGCTACCATGCGCTGCGCGGCGTTCTTGGCTTTTTCGGTGGTATCGCCGCAATCGATCACAACCAGCTTGAGCTTGGCGCTACCGAGCGACTTGATGCCGCCCTGCGCATTGATGTGCTCGATGCCCATCTCCGCGCCCATGCGCATCACCTGGCCGGGGCGGGTATAGATGCCGGAAAGCGGCACGATCAGGCCGACCTTGACCTCGGCCGGCGCTTGCGCCCGCGCGAACGACGAAAGTCCCATGGCAGCCGCGCCGGAAAGCACGGTCCGGCGCGTGAGCGACTTTGTGGATGCCTTGCTGGCTTCTCCTTGCTGGCTCATTTTTCCTCTAGTTCCTTGTTGATCGTTCGTTGTCACATGCCGAGATAGGCCTTGCGTACGCGGTCATCCGCGCGCAAGGTCTCGTTGTTGCCCTGGAGCGCGACGCGGCCGGCTTCGAGGACGTAGCCGTGATCGGCGGATTCCAGTGCTTCCGCCACGCGCTGTTCGACGAGCAGAATTGTCAGCTTCGACTGCCGGCGAATCTCGATCAGCCGTTCGAAGATGAAATCGGCTACGGTGGGTGCGAGCCCCATCGAAGGTTCATCCAGCATCAGAAGCTTTGGCGAAGACGCCAACCCCCGGCCGATCGCCAGCATCTGCTGCTGTCCGCCTGACAACGTTCCCGCGAACTGGTCGCGGCGCTCGGCGAGCACGGGCAGCCATTCGAAGATGCGCTCGATGTTGCGCTTCCAATCGCGGTGGCCTGCTTCGGTCATCGCGCCCATTTCCAGATTTTCCATCACGGTGAGCGAGGGAAAAACCTGGCGGCCTTCGGGAACATGGGCGATGCCGAGATGGGGCCGTCGCGCGGGATGAACCGACAACAGGTCGGTCCCCTCGAAGGTGATCGTACCGGCGCTCGGCCGCACGATTCCGGAGATCGTCTTGAACAGCGTGGTCTTGCCGGCGCCGTTCGGGCCGACGATAGCGACGAACTGGCCGTGTTCGACCTTGATCGAGACGCCGTTCAGAACCGGAATGGCCGAATAGCCGGCGGTCAGTCCTTCAATGTGGAGCATGGGCCACCCACTTCTTGCCGAGATAGGCCTCGATGACGCGGCTGTCGCGCGTGACGGCTTCCGGTTCGCCCTCCACAATGACGGCGCCATGGTCGAGAACGAGGAAACTGTCGACCAGGCGGACCATGGCCTGCATGGTGTGTTCGATGATCGCGATCGTCATGCCGTCGCGGGCGAGACGCTGGATCACCGCCACGACCTCATTGGCTTCGTCATGCCCGAGCCCTGCCAGCGTTTCGTCGAGCAACAGGATTCGAGGCTGCCCGGCGAGCGCGCGGGCCAATTCCATCAGCCGTAGCTCCTTGGTCGTGAGCTCGCCGGCAATGCGGTCGGCAATGTCGGACAGACCGACCCGCGCGATCGCCTCGGTCGCCAGCCGTTTCGCTTCGGCGTCCGTCCTGGCGCGGACATAGGCGCCCACCACGACATTGTCCGAGATCGACATGCGCAAGAACGGACGCATGATCTGGAAGGTCCGGCCGATGCCGGCCTCGCAGAGCTCGTGCGGCTTGCGGCCTGACATGTCGCGCCCGTCGAGGAGAATCTCGCCGGTGCCGGGTCGCAGGAATCCGTTCAGCAGGTTGAACAGCGTGGTCTTTCCGGCGCCGTTCGGACCGATGATTCCAAGGATCTCGTTGCGCCGCAGTTTGAAGCTGACGTTCTGGACGGCTTTCAGCCCGCCAAAGGACCGCGACAGGTTGCGGACTTCGAGCACCACCTCGCCCGCGCCCCTGGATCGTTCCGGACGGGACGGATTGGCCATGGCGGCAGCAGGCTGAACTGGCGCGCTCGGGCTCGCTACAGCGGGTGAGGTCACTCGCTTCCGGAAGAAATCGCGCAGTTTCCAGAACAGTCCCTCAGGCGCAACCAGGATGACGGATATGATCGCAAGGCCGAATATCACGCCTTGAATGCCGGGAAAGCGCGAGCCCGCCTCGGCGTTGAGCGTTTCGGCAAGCGGGATCAGGATCACGGAGCCGATCACCGGTCCCCAGACCGTTCCGACCCCACCGAACATGGCGACCGTCAGCACCTGCGCGGACACCAGCATGCCGAACACCGATTGCGGGGTCACCACCAGCAGCACGACGGCATAGAACCCGCCGATTGCCCCGGCAATCGCTCCGCTCAGGGTGATGGCGCGCAGCTTCCAGGCCAGCGTGTTGATGCCGGCTGCTTCGGCAGCGGCTTCGTTCTGCTTGATCGCCAGCAGCGCCATGCCGAACCGCGATTTTTCGATCACTCGGGTGAGCAGGATCGTCGCCAGCATCATGGCGAGCGCCAGCAACGTGTAGAGACGGGGATCGGCAAATTGCATGTAGGCGATCGGAGTGTCGCGCTTGATCGGCAACGTGACTTCCTGGAAGCCGAGCCATTCGAACACGTAGAGAATGGCGAGCGGATAGGCGAGCATCGCCAGCGCGAAGTAGTGTCCCGACAACCGGAATGTCGGAAATCCGATCAGGAACCCGGCGATGCCGCCGAGCATGGCTGCAATCGGGATCAGCATCCACGGCGAAAGATCGAAATAGATCTGGCCGAGCGCTGTGGTGTAGGCACCAATTCCGAAGAACGCGGCATGGCCGAACGAGATCAGGCCGGTGTATCCGCTGAGCAGGTTCCACGACAGGCCGAACACCGCCCACACCGGTACCAGTGTCATCACCAGTTGGTAATATGAATTGGTGACGCTTAGCGACAGCACGGCATAGAGCGCGGTGAAGACCAGAATGGGGAGGAGCGATCGCAGGTTCTGCATCGTCACGTCCTCTCGACCATGCGTCCGAAGAAGCCTTGCGGACGGAAGAAGATGATCAGGAGGAAGACGACGAAGATCGCGGCGTTCTGCAGTTGCGTCGGCAGCACCAGCGTCGACATCTGCTGCACCAGGCCGATGGTCATGCCGCCCCAGAAGGCGCCGATGATGCTGCCCATGCCGCCGAGCACGACGCCGGCATACATGACGATGACGTATTCGACGCCGACAAAGGGATGAAATGGATAGTTGGTGGCGAGCAGGCCGCCGGCAATCGCTGTTATGCCGGTGCCGAGCGCGAAGGCAACGCGGTGCGCGCGATCGACGTCGATCCCCATATAGGTTGCCGCCGTCGGATTGTCGGCTGCGGCCCGCAGCGACTTTCCGAGCCGCGATCGCGTGATCAATAGCGTCAGCAGTATCATCGTTGCCAGCGAGACCACGGCGTCGATGCCGCGCGCCTTGTTGACGAAGATACTGATGTCATTGAACAACGGCCCGAGCTCCCAGGCCGAGCTCGACAGCGGCGTGCGGATCGATGCCAGCACCGAACCGAACACGATCAGGCCGCCGTTCTGCAGGATCAGCGCGATGCCGAGCGTCAGAATGAGCTGGGCATAGTGACCTTCACCCTCGAGGGAGGTGGTGCGCGTGCCCGATACGTGCGAGATCAGGACGAGATGAATCGCGTAACCGAACACCGCGAGCACTGGACCGGCAAGGAGAATCGCCACGAACGGCCCAAAGGCGTTGCCGAAAGTGGCCTGCACGCCGAGCGCGGTGAAGAAATAGAACGCCGCATACATGCCGAGCATCATGAAGTCGCCCTGGGCGAAGTTGATGACCCGCATGACCCCGAAAATCAGGCCGAGCCCGACACACATCAGGCCATAAACCGCACCGATCAGAAGTCCGGCGGTCAAGGCCTGCAGAAAGCCTTCCAGCGCTGCGGTCACCGCTCACCTCGCATCACAGGGGAGTACGTTTGCCCTGGGCTTGCTGCCGGCATCGTCGGCTCTGGCTTGTTCATTGCATCCCCGTTTTCTTGTTCTCAATCATCATGATGCTGGCCGGAGCAGCCGCTCCGCTGGTTCAAGCCGGCACTGGTTGGCGATGACGCCGCTGTCCGGGAGCCGCTCGCAGCCGTCGACAAGCTCCTCCAGACCGCGCGCGCGATTGCCGCCGATGGCATCAGTAGCGGCCTGTCGAAAGCGGGTGCGGATCTCCTGCGGCGTGGCCGCTATGACATTGTCGAGACGTTGCCGGATCGTCTTTCCATTACGCAGGCCAATCGAGACTTCGGCGCCCTGTTGCGCCGGAAAGGCGGCCGTGAAACTGGAATCGCGTTGCAGCTCGGTCCGTTCGACCAGACGCAGGATCTTGGGGTCATTGATCTCTGCGTAATTGTCCTCTTCGATGGCACCGCGGGCAAGCACCGCAGCGACGCTGAAAGGAATGCTCATCTTGGCTTGCAGCGCATTCCGGTAAGGCCCTCGGGAATCACAGCCGGGATAGCGCGCCGCCGCTTCGGGGGCGAGGATCGAAACCGCCTCGATCTCTTCCGGATTCTTAAGCTCACGAGCCGCCTGCAATGCTGCCTGCGCGGCGGTTTGCGCAAAATTGCAGGCAGGGACCGGCTTGTTGTAGACCGCCATGATTTCCGGCTCCGAGCCTGCAAACAACCGAATGCCGGCAGGCGCGGCCTGGCGTCGGTAGGCCGCAAACAATCCAGCCTCGCCTTCGAGGATGGTTTCCGAGGCACAGGCGCCGGCCTCCGCCAGTTCAATCGCCGTGATGGCGTTGCGGGCGGCAAAGCCCGGATGGAAATACATCTCCGAGCCGCCGGCATGCGGCCATTCGTTCAGGCCGGACGATGTGTTGGCGGCAATCGAAACCGCGCTCGTCGCTGCATCTTCGGTGAGACCCAGCGCACGGCTTGCCGCGAGGGCGGCTCCCAACGGCGCAACCAGGCCGGTCGGCCGATAGAGGCGTGCCAGATCGGCGTTGAAGAGGGCTCGCCCGATCTGCGCGCCGGCCTCATAGCCGACGATCGCAGCGGCGAGCAGGGTGGCGCCAGACAGCGGCGTTCGCTCCGACAGGGCGAGCAGCGTCGGCCAGATCACGACGCCATGATGGCAGATGCTGGCGGCGTGCATGTCTTCGCGCACCAGGCCATGGCCGAGCGTCGCGTTGGCAAAGGCCGCGTCGCCCGGCGTCGCAAGCTTGCTTGTCCCGATGATGGTTGCGCCGTTCTCGGTGCGGCGTGCGATGCCGATCGCCTGACGGCTCCACGGATGATGACGCGCCTCGAACGCGCAGGAGAGAAAGTCCAGAAGGCAAATCTTGGCCTTGGCGACGACGCTTTCCTCGAATCGGAAGAGATCGACGGCGAGCGAAGCGCGGGCCAGTTGCCGCGCCAGAGGCGTCTCGTTCGATCCGCTCGACCCGATTGTCATTGCAATCGTTCCTCGCTCGGCTTTCCCAAATCTTAGCCGCGCATTTCCACACCGGCCCACTCTTCAAGGACCTTCGCGATCGACGTGAAATCGGATGACGCGCCATATTTGGCGTTGGTGATGGCAAGCATCTGCCGAACCACGGATCCGCACACCATCGGCACACCCATGGCCTCGGCCTCATCGATGCAAAGCCGCACGTCCTTGTAAGAAAGGCCGGTGGTGAAGCCGAAATCGAACGTGCCGGGAAGCACGGCGCGCGGGAACTTGTCTTCGGACGCGCTGTTGCGGCCGCTGCTGGCATTGATGATGTCGATCAGCACCTTGGCGTCGACACCGCCCTTGACGCCCATCGCAACCGCTTCCGACGTGATCACCAGGGCGGCCGCCGCCATCAGATTGTTGGCGAGCTTTGCGGTCTGCGCCGTGCCCGGCTTGTCGCCGGTATAAAACAGCTTTCCGAAGTGTTTTAAGATCGGCTGCACCGTCTCATAGGTGTCCTTGGGGCATGACACCATGACCGCAAGGGTGCCGTTCACCGCGCCCTTGATGCCGCCGCTGACCGGAGCATCCACCAGCGTCAGGTTTCTGGGTTTGAATCCTTCTGCGATCAGCTTGGCCGCGCCGGGTCCGCTGGTGGAGAGGTCGATCACGATGCGGGCGCGGTTTCCAGCAATGATTCCGTCAGGCCCCAGCGCGACGGCCTTGACGATGTCGGGGGTCGGCAGGCTCGCCAGCACGATATCTGCCGACGAGGCAACCTCGGCGGGGGATTTTGCAAGGCGCGCCCCGCGCTCGACGAGCGGCTTGGTGGCCTCACCCTGTGTGTCGTAGACGCACAGGGCATAGCCAGCATCCATCAGTCGCCCGGCCATCGGCCCGCCCATGCGGCCCGTTCCCACGAAGCCGATCGTCTCTCCCGCCATCGTCTCGCTCCCTGTCGCACCGCCTTAGGGCGGGTGTTCATTGTTCTTGTTGCGGCAGGGCTCCCGGCCGCGTTTCGTCGAATGTCCGGATTGTCAGTCAATCTGTCAAGCATAAGATTCCTATCGACACGCCACGGTGCGCCGGAATAGGGTCGGAAAAACGAGTCCGAGGAATTCGCTCCGTGCGGCAAGATGAAGCGCAAGGCGCCAGCACAACGCTCGCCGATTTCGTCGCCGGCATCGCGTGGACGGATGTCGCGGCGCAAAGTCACGAGGCGAAGCGCTCGATCCTGAATTTCTTCGCGACCGCGCTAGGGTCGGCGAATGATCCAGCCGTTACCGGCGCGGTGCGGACGCTATTGCCATTCTGCGGCGCTGCGACATCCGCGATCATCGGCCGTCGGGAACGGCTCGATGCGATGGGCGCGGCGTTCGTCAACGCCATTTCGGCCAATCTGCTCGATTTCGACGATACCCATCTCGATACGATCATTCATCCAGCGGCGCCGGTCGCAGCGCCCGTGCTGGCGTTGGCGCAAGCGCGAGGGTTTTCGGGGCAAGCCGTTCTCACCGCATTCATTCTCGGCGTGGAAGTCGAATGCCGCGTCGGCAACGCAGTATCTCCGGGACATTATGCGCGTGGCTGGCATATCACATCGACCTGCGGGGTGTTTGGCGCCGCCGCAGCCTGTGCCTGGCTGCTCGGGCTCTCGACAGGCCAGATCGCAGATGCGATCGGAATTGCGGCCAGTCAGTCCGCGGGGATTGTCGAAAATCTCCCGACTGCAGCCAAGAACGTCAGCGTCGGCAATGCGGCGCGCAATGGCCTGTTCGCGGCGTTGCTCGCGGCCGAGGGCTATTCGGCTTCGCCGCGGGCCATTGAAGGGCGGCTCGGCTGGGCTCGCGCCATGGGAGACGAGCCCGATGTTGGGCGTCTGACGGGCGGTCTCGGCAAGACTTGGGAAATCGCGAAGAATACCTACAAGCCCTATCCGGCGGGCATCGTGTTCCACGCCGTGATCGATGCCTGCTTCAAGTTGCGGGCAGAATTGCACCGCCGTGTCGATGATATCGGCCTCATCACGGTGCAGGGCTCAGCGCTCCTGCTGGCGCGCGGCGACCGTCCGGTTCGCAACGAACGCGACGCGCGGGTCAGCATTCATCATTGCGCCGCCTGCGCGCTGCTGCTGGGTGCTGCCGGTGTCGCCGAATTCTCGGACGCGATCGTGTTTCGGCCCGACGTCGTGGCCCTCCGCCAGAAGGTAGAGGCGGTGCTTGACGCTTCGCTTCCGGATGGTGCCGCGCGCGTCACGATCCAACTGACGTCCGGAGAAACGGTCAGCGAGGTCGTGATGGCTGCGAAGGGAAGTCTTGCCGACCCGTTGTCGGATGGCGATATCGAAGCGAAATTGCGCGATTGCGCGCGGCTGGGCGGAAGCGATTGGGATATCGATCGCATCATCGACGACGTTTGGCGTCTCGACACACTGGCCGACGTCTCGAGCCTGATGAGGGCGCATGGCTGAGCACGGCTTGAAAACCGCACTCAAACAATGGAAGGAACCAGTGATGACTGAGTTGTTCGACAAGGGATTGAAGGTCCGCAAGGAAGTGCTTGGCGAAGAGTACGTCAACAAATCCATCGCAGGCGCTGACGAATTCACTCGGACGATGGCGGAGTGGTCGACCGAGTTTTGCTGGGGGGCGTTGTGGACGCGGCCAGGACTCGACCGCCGCACCCGCAGCATCGTCAATCTGGCGATGTTGGGAGCGCTGAACAGGCCTCACGAACTGAAGCTGCATGTCAAGGGAGCGCTGAAGAACGGCCTCACCAAGGACGAGATCAAGGAGATTTTGCTTCAGGTCGCCGTGTATTGCGGCATCCCTTCGGGCATCGATGCGTTTCGAAACGCGCGGGAGGCGTTCAACGAGGTTGAAACGAAATCCTGACCATGGCCGAACAGGAGTACGAACTCTTTGCCATCCGTTATGCTACTCGCGATGCGCGGCGCAGCGAGCATTTCATCGGTGGCGATCCGCATGATGGGCCAATGCCAATGGACTATTTCATGTGGGTAGCGAGGGGCGGAGGTCGTACCTTCGTCATCGATACCGGATTCAGTGCGGAAGTATCGAAGAAGCGAAAGAGAACGTTCCTGCGCTGCCCGGTGGAGACGCTCGGCGCGTTCGGCATCAATGCGACCGAGGTCGAGGATGTCATCCTGACACATTTGCACTACGACCATGTCGGTAATTTCGACCGCTTCCCCAACGCGCGATTCCATCTGCAGGAGCGCGATCTGACGTACGCCACGGGGCGCTTTATGCGATATCCGAGGTTATCGCATTCATTCGAGGTCGATGACATCTGCGGGATTGTACGGCTGAACTATGCGCGGCGCGTCTTGTTCTACGATGGCGATGCCGAGCTCGCTCCCGGGCTTACGATACACGCGGCCGGAGGCCATTCCGCCGGGCTTCAATTCGTTCGGGTCAAGACCCGCCGAGGATTCGTCGTACTCGCCTCCGATGTCAGCCATTTTTACGAGAACATGGCTGCTGAACGTCCGTTTACGACCGCGCTCCACATCGGTGAAATGCTGGAGGGATTCGACCGCCTGCTGGCACTTGCGCCGGACGAAAGCCATATCATTCCAGGGCACGATCCGCTCGTGATGAAGCTTTATCCGTCCCCGAGCCCGCAGCTTGATGGCGTCGCCGTGCGGCTTGATGTGCCGCCATCAGCGGCCGCGCCCGTTCGCGCCGACTTTATTTTGCGGCATTAGCCTGGTATCGACCGATGGCTCAGCCTTACCACCGTCAAGGAGCGCTCAGCCGTTCGGAGGTACCGGCCATGCGACTTGAAGCCGCCAAGACAGAATGGAACCAACGGGTTCGTCAGGCGTCGAATCCCTGCCTCTGGCACTTACACCCCCGAAAATTCAAGCCGGAGGAAAACCTACCACCTAGGTTGGCGGTCCTGATGCGCGTACCACTTGGCGCCAGAACCGTTTGCGACCGAAGGAGGAGCAAATGAGCGATCGCATATCCGAGCGGAGGACGCCCACCGCGGCCGAACGGGAAGCTCGAAAGGTCTTCAGAGATGCGGACGCCAAAGTGGCACTTTCCGAGTATCAACGCGCCCAACAGGCGCTCCATGCAAATCGGGAGCGATTGAAAGCAGAGCGACTGGCCCGCGAGGCGGCCTCGGATCAAAAGGCCAAGACTTGATCGGAGAGGACATCGCCCCGCAGGGGCCTGTTCTCCAACGCGCCCTACGAGGCTCGTTGAGACAACAACGTCAATGCTTTGGTTGTCAAACGGAATTCGCCGATCGGAGAACGCCGGCGCACAAGGTGATGGCGACGCAAGCGTCATCGCTCGGTGCCCGCTCCGAGTTGAGCTATGGTCAGAGGCCGGACGTCAGTTCCGCCGCTTTTTTAGTCGCAGCGGCGCTCCTTGCGCTTGATCATGCGGCCATCGTCTCTTTCAACCGTGGTGGTCACGGTACGACAGCGTTGTCCTGGACCGATGGTGACACCGCCGGGGCCGACGCCTACTGTGGTGTCGCGGTTGTACCGTCGGCGCTGGTCCCTATCGTAATCGTAGTCGCGGTCCCGCCCGACCTGAACATCGACGCCTTGGGCCTTAACCGGAGTGACAAGCGGAGCAGTCGTCAGCACGGCCGCGGCAGCCGCCACCGTAATAGCGATTTTCATCATGTGACAGTTCCTTCCTCTTTGTAATTGAAGAGAACGGACCGGGGCGCGGAGTGTTCCACCAGGGCAGCCGAGCGCGTGTTGGCAATGGCGGGGGCTGCCACCGCTGTTGCGCTGCACATTCGGGTCAGACCGCGCGGCTATGCGTCGCTGCGGAATGTGCAAGGTGAGCATCGAACGCCGACGCGACGCTCCGAACCAGGAATTCTGCACCGTCGCTGATCGAAAGCCGATCGTCGACCATCGTCACGGCGCCGTCGGCGATGAGGCTCTCGATCCGTGACCGGTCGACGATTGCGGATCGAAGGTCGCGGCCATGCAACTTCGATACCCGGGGCAGATCGACGGCAAGATCGCACATGATGCGCTCGATGATATCAGCGCGGAAGCGATCTTCATCGGTGAACACGTATCCCTTGGCGGTGGCGAGCCGATTTTCGGCGATGCGCGTGAGATAGTCGCGCGTCGGAACGACATTCTGCACGAATCCTTGCGGCATGCGGCCAATGGCGCTGGCGCCGAGACCGATGAGCGTGTCGGCGGAATCGTCGGTATAGCCCTGGAAGTTGCGCCTCAGCCTGCCGTCCTGCCTTGCGATGGCGAGACTGTCGCCGGGAAGCGCGAAGTGATCGAGACCGATGCGGACGTAGCCTGCGTCCAGCAAGGCTTCCGCGATCGTTTCGGACTGGAGGTGCCGCTCGATGCTGTCGGGCAAGGAGTCCTCCGCGATCTTGCGCTGATGCTTCTTGAACGAGGGAATATGGGCGTAGCCGAAAACCGAAAAGCGGTCCGGCCGAAGCTCGACGCATCTGGCGACGGTGTCGAGGCACGAGTCCACCGTTTGTAGCGGCAACCCGTAGAGCAGATCGAAATTGATCCGACGGACGCCCACCCGGCGCAGACGCTCGACGGAAGTTGCGGTTTGTTCGAAGCTTTGCAGCCGATTGATGGCACGTTGGACCGCGGGGTCGAAGCTCTGGACGCCCAGGCTCGCGCGGTTGACGCCGCAGTAGCCGAGCGCTTCCGTCATCGGTTCCGTCAGCGTGCGCGGGTCGATTTCCACGGCGATTTCGGCATCGGGAAACACGAAAAACGAATAGCGCAGCGCGCCGACGAGGTCCACGAACGTCTCGGGCGACATGATCGTCGGCGTACCGCCGCCGAAGTGAACATGCGAGATCGGCATTCTGTGGCCGATCGTCTCGGCGACAAGATGCGCTTCAGTGCGCAGACCCGCTACATAGGTCACGATCGGATCGTCGCGCTTCGTGACCGAGGTGTGGCATCCGCAGTACCAGCACATCGATCGGCAGAACGGCACGTGCAGGTAGATCGAGGCCGGTTGCTGGACCGGCACCGCCTTCAGCCACTTCCGATAGTTCTCCTCGCCAATTGCCGGCGAGAAATGTGGGGCTGTGGGATAGCTGGTGTAGCGCGGCAGCCTGTCCTGCCCGTAGGATTGCGCCAAGTCCGATCGCATCTGCTCTTCTCCTTCCGTCTGCGGATCAATTACCGGACTTGTGGCGAAAGGACTTTGCTCTAGCTCAACCGCCGGCAATGGCCGGACGGTTAGGTTCGCCGTAGCAGCTTCGCAACGCTCCGCGCGACCGCTGTGACGACCGGCTGGGAGGGTTCGACAACGAGCCTGAAGCCGAGATTGGTCGGTGGGACGCCCGCGGCGCAGCCGCCGGACCTGGGATCGCGGATGAAGTCTGTCATGTAGGAACGGTGGGCGCCCTGCACGACGCGGACACCGCAATTCGTGTTGGTGATCCGCTCGCGTCCGCCGTCGAGCGAAACGCGTAGGAAGCAGCTATCGGTCCACTCCCAGATGTTTCCGGCCAGGTCGTCCAGCCCGTTGCTGTTCGTGCCGAATGTGCCTCCGGGCTGAGCGGCGGTCGCGGCCGGCCTGGCGCGGGCAGATTCGGTTTCGTAGCGGGCGATCCAGGCCTGCGCGGGATCACTGGGATCGACGAGCGGCATCGCTTCGTCGCGCGCCTTCTCGGCGGCTGCGAATGTCCACTCCTCGTCGGTCGGCAGACGATGGGTGATGCCGGTCTTGCGTGATAGCCATGCGGCGTAGGCCGAGGCATCATGCCAACTGACGCCAACGACAGGTACATCCTGCGGGCCCGTAGAGCCGCCGCTGCGCGGGCAGGCGCCTTCGTCGACACAGCGCGCGTATTCGCCGACCGTGACCTGCCGTTTCATGACGACGAGATCGGCGGGAAGGCTAAGTTTGCGCAGCGGCCCTTCGACCGGACGGCCGTCTTTCGAGAAATCGCCGGCGGCGCGGTAGCTGAACGAAATAGGCAACAGGCGCAGGACTCCCTCCTGCTCGCGGGGATCGTTAGGCGCGAACGCGGTCGCCAGAATCGGTGCGGCCAGCGCGCCGGCGAGCATTGCCGCTTTCACTTTCATCGCAATGAGCATGATCGGCTCCTTTCGTGCGACGGCCCGCGGTGGGCAACCGCGGGCCGTCATTTTCGGCTCCACCTAGCGGGTGACGGCCACCGGGTCGGCGGCACCGACTTTGTCAGGCGGGATCGGGCCGGGAGGGGTGACCTGCTTCATGAGGTCCTCGTTCCACTTGCCTTCCACCTTGATGTGGGCCGTGGCGCCGAGCTCGACGGCCTCGATCAGGTTGTGATTGACGTAGGCGTAGACACCGGGTTCGCGGAAGGTGTAGAGCGCCGCACCGGCCGAGCCGCCGCGAATGAACCAGGTCTCTAGATCCTTCTGCGGCGGGTTGTTGAACTTGCCGGCTTCCCAGACGTAGTCGCCATGCCCGCCGATCAGGTGAGGACGGGTATCGCGGTTGGCCTGCGAATGCACGAGCATGACGGTCTCGCCGACCTTGGCGGTGAGCGCGTTCTTGCCGGTGAGCGATCCGACACTTCCGTTGAACACCACGTGGCTCGGGATCAGCTTACGCATGACCTCCATCGTGTCGCCATAGGATTCGCCGATGGTTTCGTACGTCTTGTACTTGCCGTTCGCGTCCTTCGGCACATACAGCTCGTTCTCGCCGATGTAGAAGATCTTGTCGTAGCGTAGCGCCTTGCCGTCGGCATCCTTCAGGCCGTCACGCGGCAGCACCATCACCGTGCCGTGCATGCCGGAGACGACGTGCCAGGGGATCATGCCTTCCGGCGCGCAGTGATAGACGAAGACGCCGGGCCGGGTCGCCTTCCAGCGCAGCACAACCTGCTCGCCGGGATTCACATGAGTCAGTGCGCCGCCACCCAACGCACCCGTTGCCGAATGCAGGTCGATATTGTGCGGCATGCTGTTGGTTGCGGGGTTGACCAGCGTGAGCTCCATGTAGTCGCCTTCGTGAAGCACCATCATCGGCCCCGGCATCGATCCGTCGAACGTCATCGCATGGAATTTCGTGCCGGCAGGATCGATCACGACTTCCTTCTCGCGGATCGTCAGCTTGAACTCGACGATCTTCGGTCCCGTCTTGGTCGCCTGTTCATGGGCGTGGACGAAGGGCGGAGCCACCAGCTCCACCTTCTTGCGCGGCAGCTTCAGATCGTCTGCCGGCCCTGCCACGGCTGGTGCGGTCATCATCAGCGCCGCGATAGCGGCACCCATTAAAGCAGTCCTTCTCGTCAGCATGATGCTCTCTCCATCGCTTTGTGCGTCCTAATTCGATGGATGCATCATGAGCGACGTGGCCGCGAGACTCTTTGCGCTGGAACAAGGAGGGACGTTTTATTGAACGTGGAAGAGGACTGTTCGGGAATTTGCGCGCGAACAAAGAGGACTAGGTAACCGCCAGGTTAAGATTGTTGCATGAAAAAAAATGCAGTGCCGACGGTGGATCTGATGGTTGACGACGTGATGCGGCGATGGCCATCGACGATACGCGTCTTCCTCGAGTTCAGGATGCGGTGTGTCGGTTGTCCGATCGCCACTTTCCACTCGGTCGATGAAGCATGCGACGAACACAGCGTCGACGCGGCGGCGTTCCTGTCGAAGCTCCAGGATATGGCGAAAGCGGCCTAGGGGGTGGGCTTGCGCACCTTAGCGGCTTCATCGCCTTCGGCGAGGCCGTGCAACCTGTGCGCATCGCGCAAAACAATTCGCTGCCTGCCGCCCTCGACCAATCCCTGCTGCTCCCACGCGCTGAGAATCCGGCTGACGGTGTGCAACGTCGTCCCCGTCATCTCGGCGACGTCCTGCCGGCTGATGGGAAAGTCGATCTCGACGCCGGCATCGACTTTCCTCCCGGCCTGTTTGGCCAGGCGCAGTAGCGCATGCGCGACGCGCTGCTCGACCTGCTCGTTCGACATCTCCATGACGCGGGCCTGGGTATCCTGCAGGCGGCTGCCGACGGTCTGCAACGCACTGGAGGCTAGGCTCGGATATCTGGCGATCAGGCGATTCCAGGAAGACGACGGCCAGGCGAGCGCAATGCTGTCGACAGCGGCGACCGCGGTCGCCGGATAGCGCGTGAGATTCATGGCCTGCGCGACACCGAAGAGCTCGCCGGCAGAGACGTAGCGGACGACGGACTGCTGTCCCTGCGGCGTGGTCTTTTCGACGCGCAGATGCCCGTGAAGCAGGAGGTAGAAGCGATCCGCTTCCGCACCCTGATCGAAAACCGCGGTTCCCTTCGGGTATCGAATCGAACGCGCTTCCCGCAACAGTTCTTCCTGTTCGGCGGGGGCAAGGCCAGCGAACATCGGCAGGTTCGCGACCAGTGAGCGGTCGACTGAGGCCATCGATATCCTCGTTCCAATATGCCGCGGACGGTATCCGCGGCCGAAGCAGGCCTCAACGGCCTGCCAAGCTCTTAGCGTAGGTTTTGGCCTGGAGATTGCGCTGGCGCAATATCGGCAGGACCGAACGGCGGTATCCGGTACGTGGGAGCCCGGAAGACCCGGGTGCAAGTCCATGAAATCGGAAAGAGACGGAACACATGAAAAAGATTGCGATATTGGCCGCCGCCGCGGGGGTTCTACTCCTGACCGGAGGCGCCCGGGCAGCGGAGGTTGAAGTCAAGCTCCTCAACAAGGGAACCGACGGCGCAGTGATGGTATTCGAGCCGGCCTTCGTGAAGATTGCACCCGGCGACACCGTCAAATTCGTGTCCACGGACAAGGGCCACAACGCGGAGTCCATCAAGGGCATGCTCCCGGAGGGAGCAGCGCCGTTCGTCGGCAAGAACAATGAGGACATCGCCGTCAAGTTCGAGCAGGAAGGGGTCTACGGGATCAAGTGTCTGCCTCACTACGGCATGGGAATGGTTGCGTTGATCGTGGTCGGAAAGCCCGGCAACGTCGATCAGGCCAAGGCCGTTCCGCAGGTGGGAAAGGCAAAGCAGGTCTTTGCGAAGCTGTTCGACACGCTCGAGGCCAGCAAGACCGCATCCAGATAGCGATCTGCTAACGCCAGCTTCTCCAATGGGTCGGATGGATCAGCAGTGGCTCATCCATCCAGACATTGTACCAGATGCCGGACTTGCGTCGGCATGGGAAACGCAGCGCCTCGATCCCGGCCGCGTAGATGTGACCGAGTTCGAGGTCGCGATCGTCAGGGGCAAGCGCGATCGGAAGCCAGACTTCGCGCGGGTACCGCTGCTCATTGGCGATTGTTCTGTCGCCAAACGCGAAGGGCGCATTGATCTAGCGCAAGATCGGCCTACTGAGGGGACCTTTCTTCGGCCGAGCAGCAGGAACAGCAATTGGCTTTGTTCTCGGTGAAAGCCGGGGCTGTGGTTTCGCCATCGAGTTTCCGGACAAGATCGCCGGTGATCGCCTCGAAAAGCTTGCGCACGATAGCGGCATTGCTTCGGCTTCGTCCTCGCAGTCTCTCGAAAATCCGCATCGCGTC
This sequence comes from Bradyrhizobium sp. LMTR 3, assembly GCF_001693485.1. GTDB lineage: Bacteria > Pseudomonadota > Alphaproteobacteria > Rhizobiales > Xanthobacteraceae > Bradyrhizobium. Next base: position 34,377 of record NZ_MAXC01000055.1, on the reverse strand, counting down.
CTCCGTTGATGGTGGAACCGACAATGCAGGTCGAAGGCAGCCAAATCTTTGTCTGAGATCAAACACCTCAGCGAACGACGCTGCAATTTGTGCCCCAACAAAGAGCCTCGATCGGAACGGCTTATGATCGCAAAGAAATTTAACGGGAATAGCCGATGACGACGATGCGGAAATTGAGGGCCTATCAGGGGCCCGCGCTATTCTCATACGGCTTCCGGCCGTTCTTTCTGTTCGGCGCCATTTATGCCGGTGCGATGGTTCCGCTGTGGCTCGTGGTGTTCGCCGGCCATGTCTCGCTGCCGATCGCGTTCGCGCCGCGGGACTGGCATGTCCATGAGATGCTGTTCGGCTATGTCGGCGCTGTCATCGCCGGCTTTCTTCTGACGGCTGTGCCGAACTGGACGGGCCGCCTTCCGATCCAGGGTGTTCCGCTCGCGATTCTGTTCGCCGCCTGGCTTGCCGGAAGGCTGGCTGTGACATTCTCCGGGATCATCGGCTGGGGAATCGCGCTGGTGATTGATGCCGCCTTTCTGCTGTTGCTCGCTGCCGCAGCCGCCCGCGAGATCATCGCCGGACGCAAGTGGAACAATCTGAAAGTGGTCGGCATCATCTCGCTGCTGGCCGTCACCAACATCGCGTTTCATGTCGAGGCGCATTTCGACGGTCTGGCGGATTATTCCACGCGACTTGGCGTCGGCCTCGTCGTCACGCTGGTCTGCGTAATCGGGGGGCGGATCGTTCCGAGCTTCACGCGCAACTGGCTGGCGCGCCGCAAGCCGGGAAGGCTGCCCATCCCCTTTAGCCGCTTCGATGCGATCACGATGGTCGCGGGCGTCTGCGCCATGATCGCGTGGGCGGTGACTCCCTCGGGCCGCTTCGTCGCCAGCGCACTCGGCGTCGCCGGTCTGCTCCACATCATCCGCCTGGCTCGCTGGGCCGGCGATCGGACCGTGTCGGACCGTCTCGTGCTGATCCTTCATGTGGCCTACGCGTTCGTGCCGGCCGGTTTCCTGCTGACGGCACTATCTGCAGTGGACCTTGTCGCTCCCAGCGCTGGAATCCACGCCTGGACCGGAGGCGCGATCGGTTCGATGACGATCGCCGTAATGACCCGCGCCTCACTCGGCCACACCGGGCAGGCGCTTTCGGCCTCCATTGCCACCCAGCTCGTCTACGCTTCAATCGTCGTCGCCGCGTTGGCGCGGGTATGTGCGGCTCTCGAGCCGGCTCATTCGATCCCGCTGCTGACGATCGCGGGTGTCGCGTGGGCGGGGGCGTTTCTGGGTTTCGCGCTCGCCTACGCGCCGCTTCTGTGCAGCGCACGCAAGTTCTAAGGGAGTACGATGATCGGCGCCAGCATATCACGATGGACGATGAGCTACTTCGCGGCGGCGCTCGCGTGGTTGTTCGTCGCTCTGGCGCTGATGGTCGCGGGCCTCGGCTTTCCAGCGGTGCATCTTGCATCGCCCGATACCCTCGTCCTGGTGCACGTGGTCTGTATCGGCTGGCTCAGCCTGGCGATGTGCGGCGCGCTATTCCAGTTCGTGCCGGTGCTCGTCGCAAGGCCGCTGTTTTCCGAGAAGTGGGCGTTGCCGGCGCTTGGACTGTTGACCGCTGGTCTCGTCTCACTGCTCGCCGGCTTCCTGGGATTGGGCGGCCGACTTCCTGCCTGGCTCTGGCTGCTTCCACTCGGGGCGATCCTGCTCGCTGGCGGATTCGGCCTGGTCGTCGTCGATCTCGGCATGACGGCATGGTTGCGGCCGGTGGGGCCCGCACGTTTTGTCCTGGTCGGGTTGGCTTCGCTCTGTGCCACGGTCGCCTTCGGCGCGATGTTTGCGTTTACGCATGCGGGGTGGGCGGGATCGATCGGGGAAACGATCCTCGCAAATGGAGTTCCGTTGCACGCGATCGCCGGTCTTGGCGGCTGGCTCACCTTGACGGCCATGGGGGTGAGCTATCGGTTGCTATCCATGTTCATGCTCTCGCCCGATGTCGACGACCGGAAGAGCAACATGACGCTGGCGGCCGGCGCACTTGCCATCGCCGTCGCGGTGGTTGGCGGAATTGTCGCCATCTGGCTCGTGTCCGGATTGAATGTCGTGTTGTCGATCGCAGCCGTTCTCGGCCTAGCGACGGCCGCTCTGTATGGACGCGACCTGATCGGGATCTTCAGCGGCCGCAAGCGGCGGCAGCTCGAACTCAACACCCGGATGGCGGTGCTTTCCTTCGTCAGTCTCGCGGCGGCGGCCTTCCTCGGTGTGGTGCTCGTCCTGACCGGCGCTTTCGCCGCGCATGTCGGCGCATTCACCTTTCTCGCCGTCTTCGGTTGGCTGTCCGGTCTGGTTCTCGCCAAGCTCTACAAGATCGTGGCGTTCCTGACCTGGCTCGAGGCTTACGGTCCTGTGATGGGACGGACGCCGACCCCGCGCGTTCAGGATCTTGTCGCGGAGGCGAGGGCATCGAAATGGTTCGTGATCTACTACGTGGCCGTCTGGTTCGGAACCCTGACGCTGGTGGCCGGCCAACCGTCGGCATTCCGGGCGGCGGCGGCGATGATGACCATCGGCCTCGCCGGTATCGTCCGCGAAGTGATCCGCACACGGCGCCTTGCAGACGTTGCGGGTTCGCTGCGCCTTCCGAACGGCGCCTGCACGCCGTGTCTGCTGTGTGCCAGGGCCTGAAGATGAAAGGAAAGGAAGAAGCATGACCGACTACATCGATGTCGACGTCCGTCCGATCCTGCGCGCAGGTGGCGAGCCGTTCTCGGTCATCATGTCCGCGCTCGATCGCCTCGAGCCAGGGCAGGGGCTCCGCCTCTACGCCACGTTCAAACCCGTTCCGTTGTTCGCCGTTATGGCGGACAGGGGATTTGCGCATTCCGCGCAGGCGCTCGATGCCGGCGAATGGGAGGTGCTGTTCACCCCAACGGCACCGGCAACGAAACAGAGCGCGCCTGCTTCCGGCACTTCGGACTTCGACAATTGGCCGGAGCCGGTCGTCACGCTCGACAATCGTGACCTCGATCCGCCCGAGCCGATGGTTCGGATCCTCGCGGCTGCCGAGAAACTGGGGCCGGGTGAAACGCTTTCGGCGCTGCTGCGGCGCGAGCCCGTCTTCCTGTTCCCGCAACTCGAGAAGCGTGGATATCACTGGTTGGGTGGGTTCTCGCCGGACGGTGCAACTTACGAACTGACCGTCAGGGCGCCGTCATGACGAACCAGGTCATCGACCGTATCAGGGACGCGCTGCGCGTCGTGATCGATCCCGAGCTTGGTTACAACATCATCGATCTCGGCTTCGTCTACGACATATCGGTGATTGATGGCGCCGTTCGCATCGTCATGACCGCGACCACCCCGGGATGCCCCGCAATCCGCTTTCTGGAGGAAGGCGTTGCGAACGCGGCTGCGCGGGTACCGGGCGTCCGCTCCGTCGACATTGTGATGACGTTCGATCCGCCCTGGACGCCTTCCCGCATCGAGCCGGAGGTCCGGGCCTCGCTCGGCTTTGCCGCCGTCAACTGAGGCTGGAACGGCGGAATGGCGCTTACCATCGAGATCGATCATGCGAAGACGCGTGCCAAGGCCGCCGCAGCGGCAGGTCAACCGGTCATGCCCCAGGCCGTCAAGGGACGGATCCGGCGGATCAAGTGGATCATCCTGCTGCTGACACTCTCGATCTACTACGTCACGCCTCTTCTTCGTTGGGACCGGGGTCCCAATGCGCCGGATCAGGCAGTTCTGCTCGATTTCGCCCACGGACGGCTCTACTTCTTCTTCATCGAGATCTGGCCACAAGATCTCTATCTGGTCACAGGGCTCCTCGTTCTTGCTTCGACCATTCTGGTCCTCACCAACGCACTGGCGGGAAGATTGTGGTGCGGCTTTGCCTGCCCGCAAACGGTCTGGACCGACCTGTTTCTGCTCGTCGAAAGACTGATCGAGGGAGACAGGCGCCAGCGTCTGAAGAACGTGAACGCTCCTCTTGACGCCAAGCGGACGATACAGATCGTCGTGAAACATTCCGCCTGGCTCCTGATCTCGCTGGCTACCGGCGGCACGCTGATCTTCTACTTCACCGACGCGCCGGAACTGCTGCGAAGCTTCGCGCGCGCCGACGTTTCGGCCAACGCGCTTGGCTGGATCGTCGTCTTCGCCGGCACCACCTACGGCCTGGCCGGTTTTGCGCGCGAACAGGTCTGCACCTTCATGTGCCCGTGGCCGCGCCTTCAAGGCGCGATCTGGGACCCGGAGGCATTCACCGTCAATTACCGGGACTACCGCGGTGAGCAACGGACGTCGGCCAAGAAGGCGGACGAACTTCGCCTGCAGGGCAAGCCGGCGGGAGACTGCGTCGACTGCAATCAATGCGTCGCGGTGTGTCCGATCGGTATCGACATACGCGAAGGACCGAACTTCGCCTGCATCAATTGCGGACTGTGCGTGGATGCCTGCGACCCGTGATGTCGAAGCTTGGCCGCCCGCGCGGGCTGATCGACTATGAAAGCTGGAACAATATCGAACGCGGCCGCCGTGCTGAGCCGCCGGTCTCCCGTCTGGTGCGCCCGAAGACCATCGGCCTGACGGCAGCCTGTGTCGTGTTGACGGCTACGATCGTCTTTTCCTTCATGGCCAGGACCAACGCCACGCTTTCGGTCCAGCACGATCGCGATCCCCTGGCTGTCCGGCTGTCGGACGGATCGGTGCGCAACGCCTATACTGTCAAGCTCTTGAACAAGTCATCGGTTGCTCACTCCTACACACTTTCGGTCAGCGGCGTGGACGCCCAGATGGCCATCATCGGCAACGAGAGCCTGGCTGCGATCGAGGTGCCTCCCGACGGCTCCGAAGCCGTCCGCGTCACGCTCACCGCAGCGACTCCTCGGAAGGCCGACGTCGTGTTCACCGCGCGCGACGAAAGCGGCACCACGGTTCTTTCCGCGAAAGACAGGTTCGTCGAACGCTGAAGCGCCGCCTATTCCTACTGCGTCATAAGTCCCTCATGGTGAGGAGCGCCAACGGGTCCGCGCGAAGCGCGGCCCGATGACAGGCTCCGCGCGTCCCGAACCATGAGGCCCCGTCTGTGGCCTACATCCTTCGAGACGCCCGCTTCTCGCGGGCTCCTCAGGATGAGGGGTTTGAGCCGTTATGAAGCACAGTAGAACTATGCGCGAAAATCGTAGACGGCTAGCTGCTCCGATCGTCGTCAGTTTGCGCTTTATCAAGGTCGGGGAGGCTGCCATCTGCAACATTCCGAACTAAGCCCGGCCCGTCGGAGGTTTAGCCATGCTCTACCGGTTCAACAAATTCATGCTGATCGCCACCGCCCTGGCGGCGCTCGCCGGCTCCTCGCCGGCGCTCGCCCACGACATCACCGTGAGAGAGGCCTGGAGCCGCGCCACGCCGAAAGGTGCGAAAGTCGCGGGCGGGTACCTCACCATCGAGAACCGGGGGGTGGAGCCTGACCGGCTGCTTTCGGCGTCGAGCGCTGCGGCCGCCAAGGTCGAGATTCACCAGATGAGCATGCAGGATGGCATCATGACGATGCGGCCTCTCGACGACGGTCTGGCGATTCCGGCGGATGCGACGGTGACGCTCGTGCCGGGAGGGGACCACATCATGTTCATTGGGCTGATCGCGCCGTTCGAGGAGGACCAACGGATTGCAGTCTCGCTGAATTTCGAGCGCGCCGGCAAGATCGATGCGAGCTTCGAGGTCGGCGGCGTCGGCGCCAAAGGGCCAAGATTGCAAATTGCTTCGACGGAACCTGCCGCGGCAGCGGCGTCTCCAGCACCGGTCGCGTCAACCGAGGAGCCCTTCTTCACCCACATCTGCGGAACGCGCGTGATGGCCAACGTCACCGTCTCGCCGGGCCGCAGCGGTCCGATTGAGGTCCTGGTGCAGATTGAGGATGGCGACGAGAAGCCTCTCGCGGTCGATGGGCTTTCCGTGACCCTGTCCAATCCCGACAAGGGAATCGCTCCCGTGACCGCGAAGGCCGAGCGCGTGACGGCCGATAGCTGGCGCGTCCGCATGACGGCCGCCGCAGGCGGGAAGTGGTCGCTGTCGCTTGGCATCGACTTGGCGAAGGACGACCGCGTCGACATCGCTGCCCCGATACTCATCGAATGATAGCGGTGACGACGGGTATTGTGCAGTCGGACTCGCCTGACCGCTCTACTGCGTTGTGAATAGCACCGCGGCGATGGCGATTGACAGTCCGATGGCGGATACGGTCGCCGTGGTGGACAGGACGCCCATTGTCCTCAGTGCACCGGCGAAGGCGATGATGATGGGTGTGGCGGTAAGCAGGCCTAGTTGTGCGTCGCTCATGGCTCTTCCGTCCTCATTGCTTCAAGGCTCGCCGTATCTAGCGGCTTCGACTGGCCATTGACATTGCGCTTCAGCAAGCAGCGACACGATAGATGCGACCGCCGTCGTGTTTGCTCGGCGACAAAGACCCTTTTCCTTCGCGGATGATAGGCGTCGACCGGGAGATCGGATGTCGATAGCGGATTGCGAGCGCGAGGAATCGGGATGGGGTGTCTTTGAAGGGCTCCCGGGGGACCCGATGATGTGGGTGCTCGTTCTCAGCGAACTCGTTGCCTTCGGTTTGTTCCTCGGCGCATTCATCGTCGCCCGCGCGGTCAGGCCCGCGATATTTGCGTCGGGACAGACCGCGCTCGACCTGACGCTTGCCGGATGCAACACGATTGTCCTGGTGACCAGCGGTTGGGCCGCGGCGAAAGGCGCAGCATCGGCGCGGGCTGACGAAGGCTCTCGTGCGCGACTTTGGCTGGTTCTCGCCATGGCGCTTGGCGGCGCCTTCGTGGCGATCAAGCTCGTCGAGTATGCGCACGAGATTGGCACCGGTATCGGCCTCGAGACGAGTGTGTTCTTCACGTTGTATTTCCTCCTGACCGGCTTTCACCTTCTGCACGTCTGCCTCGGGATCGTCATTCTTGCGGTCGTCTGCCGCCGCGCCGATCCCGCTCATGTGGAGACCGGGACAGTCTTCTGGCACATGGTCGATCTGGTCTGGATCGTGATGTTTCCGATCGTCTATCTGGTGCGCTGAAGCATGCGTTACTCGCCGGACCGTCTGGATATCACGTTGATGGCGCTGATTGCGCTTGCTTTCGCGACCATGGCGCTCACCGGCATTCCCCGAAATCCGGTGCTAGCCGACGGCACCGTTCTCGCCCTTGCCGCAATCAAGGGCCGCAGGATCCTGCTCGATTACCTCGACTTGCGGTCTGCGCCGGCGTTCTGGCGCGGACTTGCGACCACATGGCTGATGCTCATCGTCGGTTTCGCCTGGGCCGTGTCCGCCGTCTCGGTCCTGCTGTCCTGACCGTAGAATCCCGGAGAACCATCCGGGATCGTCGAGAACCTTGATCCGGCACAAAGAGCGTCGGCCGCTGGTGAATAGATTGCCGCGACCGCAACTACACACACGAATCGGAAAGGATCCGTAATGGCTGAACGCCTTACCAAATCGGCGGCCCGTAACGTCTTCTACGGCGGATCGGCCTTTTTCTTCGCGATCTTCCTCGGGCTGACGGCGCACAGCCACTACTACATGGTGACCACATCGACGGACGCGAAGACGCTGACCGACTCGGTGGAGCGCGGCAAGCACGTCTGGGAGAAGCACTCATGCATCAACTGCCACACCTTGCTGGGCGAAGGCGCGTACTTCGCTCCTGAGGTTGGCAACGTCTGGGATCGCTGGGGCGGCAACGAGGATCCCGCCACCGCCAAGGAAATCCTGAAGTCGTGGATGCAGGCGCAACCGTCTGGTGCGCCGGGCCGCCGGCAGATGCCGCAGTTCAACCTCACCGACCAGGAACTCAACGACCTTGCCGATTTCCTGCAGTGGACCAACAGCATCAAGACCCAGAACTGGCCGCCGAACAAGGCCGGCTGAGCATCCCACCCCGACAGCCCGTTTTAGGAACCTCACGATGAAATACGAAACCCAGAAAGTCGCGATGCTGTACTTCTACGGCGCGCTGACGCTTTTTCTTGCGCAGGTGCTCTTCGGCGTTTTGGCCGGCACCATCTACGTCCTCCCCAACACGTTGTCCGGTCTGCTACCGTTCAACATCGTCAGGATGATACATACCAATGCGTTGATCGTCTGGTCGCTGATCGGCTTCATGGGCGCGACCTATTATCTTCTGCCGGAGGAGACCGAGACCGAGTTGTTCAGCCCGCTGCTTGCGAAGATCCAGTTCTGGATGTTCTTCGGCGCTGCCGGCGTCGCCGTGATCGGCTACCTCTTCCAGTACCACGAGGGCCGCGAATTCCTCGAGCAGCCGTTCGCGATCAAGATCGGGATCGTCGTCGTCTGTCTCATGTTCCTCTTCAACGTAACGATGACGGCGTTGAAAGGAAGGAAGACCACGGTCACCAACATCCTGCTGTTCGGTCTTTGGGGCGTCGCGATCTTCTTCCTGTTCGCGTTCTACAATCCGGCGAACCTGGCCCTCGACAAGATGTACTGGTGGTACGTCGTGCACCTGTGGGTCGAAGGCGTCTGGGAGCTCATCATGGCCTCCGTGCTGGCCTTCCTGATGATCAAGCTCAACGGAGTCGATCGCGAGGTGGTCGAGAAGTGGCTCTACGTCATCATTGGCCTTGCGCTGTTCTCCGGCATCCTGGGCACCGGCCATCACTTCTACTGGATCGGCGCGCCCGGCTACTGGCAGTGGATCGGCTCGCTGTTCTCGACGCTCGAGGTAGCGCCGTTCTTCACAATGGTCATCTTCACCGTGCAGATGACCTGGAAGGCGGGCCGCAAGCATCCGAACCGGGCAGCGCTTCTGTGGTCGGTCGGCTGCTCCGTGATGGCATTCCTCGGCGCCGGCGTGTGGGGCTTCCTGCACACCCTGTCCTCGGTGAACTACTACACGCACGGCACCCAGGTGACGGCGGCGCACGGACATCTCGCCTTCTTCGGGGCCTACGTGATGCTGAATCTCGCCGTCATGGCCTACGCAATCCCGCAACTGCGCCAGCGCGCGCCGTACAATCAATGGCTCAGCATGGCAAGCTTCTGGATCATGTGCACGGCCATGATGACGATGACCTTCGCGCTGACCTTTGCCGGGGTGGTCCAGGTTCATCTGCAGCGCGTGCTCGGCCAGAACTTCATGGAAGTGCAGGACCAGCTTGCGATGTTCTACTGGGTCCGACTCGGTTCCGGCGTCTTCGTGCTGATCTCGGCGCTGATGTTCGTGTGGGCGGTTCTGGTGCCGGGCCGCGAACGGCAGACGGTCGCGACGGGCGCGCTGCAGCCGGCCGAATAGGCGTCAAGCGGCCGGTCTTCATTGCGGGCCGGCCGCCGCTTCAATGCTGGAGAATTTGACATGAAGGCCGTACTTCACGCCGTCGGAGCGCCACCCGAGCTTCCGGCCTACGTCCCGAGCGGCAACGAGTGCACGCTGTTCGAACACGCCTGGCGGCGTCGCCTGCCGGTTCTGCTGAAAGGGCCGACCGGCTGCGGAAAGACCCGCTTCGTCGCCCACATGGCGGCGCGGCTCGCTTTGCCGCTGCACACCGTCGCCTGTCACGACGACCTCACGGCGGCCGATCTCACCGGACGCTATCTGCTCAAGGGCGGAGACACGGTTTGGGCCGACGGTCCGCTGACTCGCGCCGTCCGGGAAGGCGGCATCTGCTATCTCGATGAGGTCGTGGAAGCGCGCAAGGATGTGACGGTGGTGCTGCACCCGCTGACGGACGATCGCCGCATCCTGCCGCTCGAGCGCACGGGCGAGGAACTGGTCGCGCCGCCGGGCTTCATGTTGGTCGTGTCTTACAATCCCGGTTACCAAAGCCTCCTGAAGGCCTTGAAACCGTCGACACGCCAGCGCTTCGTTGCGATCGAATTCGGCTTCCTGCCGGCTGAGCAGGAGGTCCAGGTGGTCGCCGCCGAGAGCGGACTTGCGCCCGACCGCGTGCGTCCGCTGGTGGCACTTGCGGGCCGGCTGCGCGCGCTGAAGGGACAGGACCTCGAGGAAGGGGTATCGACGCGCCTGATCGTCTACTGCGCGATGCTGATTTCTGCCGGCATTCCGCTCCTGGATGCCGTGCTTGCCGGCATGATCGAGCCGCTCACGGACGATGCCGACGTCAAGTCCGCGCTGCTCGACGTGGCCCGCGCCGTGATTGGATGAGGCATGCTCGACTTCCTCGAACTTGAGGAAACGGTTGGCCGCGCCTGGCATCGACTGGTGGGGGCCACGGCGAGTTATCCCGTTCATCCCGATGAGGCCGCCACGCTTGCGGAAGTGCAGGGGCAGATCGCGATCATGTTCCGCGCGCTGGGCGGCGAGGCGGGCGTTCAGGTCGCGGGCGCCAAATCGCGAAAATCCGGTCACCGGCTGGGCTGGCGGCAGCGCATCGGGCTTGGCGACGAGAGCATCGACCATCCCGGCCGCGACGGGGCAACTGTTTTCCTGCCCGACCGGATCGCGCTGTTTCCAGACCGCAAGCTCAACGCCATGCTCTATCGCTGGCTGGCGGCGTGGTTCGCCACGGCGCCGGTTGCGATGACCGATGAGATCGACCCATTGCGGCGCGATCTCGTGACCTTGCGGCGCGCCCGCGAGACGGTAGGAAAAGTCCAGGCGCTATTCCCCGGCTTGGTGCGTCCCTATGAGCGGCTGGCTGCGGCCACGGCGCAAGCGCGCCCGCAGAGACTTCTGCCACGGGCCGAGCAGGAAGTGGAACGGATCGTGCTGGCGTTGCTCGGTGCCGGTGCGCCTCTGGCAGGCCGGCTGTGGCCGGCGGTGACCGGCGGCGGTGACCTGCCGGCGAAAGCGCCGCCCGGATACCGGCCAATGCTGCCGTGTCCGCTGTGGGGCGATTGCTGGACACGCGAGGCCGTTGCGGCCGAGGGTGGCGATGACGACGCGCCTGTGCCGGGCGACCAGGCTGATATGCCTGACACGCGTAAGCGCCGGGCCGTCCGCGAAGCCAGTGACGGCGACAAGCGCGATCCGTTCATCCTGAACCGTTTCGAGAAGATACTCGCAATGGCGGAGATGGTGAACGTCGATCGTCCGTCCGACGACAGCGAGGACGAGGACGCGCGCAAGGCAGCCGACGACCTCGACGAACTCGCGATCGGCCGCCGCAGCGGCAAGCCGGCGACCAAGCTGAAATTCGACCTGGACCTGCCGCCGGAAGCCGTCGATGCCACACGGCTGAACAGCGGTCGTCTTTATCCGGAATGGGATTACCGAGCCGGCACTTATCTGCCGGATCATTGCCGGGTGTTGACGGGGCAGGCTTCGGAAACAGGAGAAAGCTGGAACCCGGACGCGGACGTCCTCAAGCACGTCCGTCATGTGCGGCGGCGCTTCGAGGCGCTGCGGCCGCGGCACGAAGTGACGCGCGGCCAGGCCGACGGGTTCGATCTGGATCTCGACGCGCTCGTCCGCGCTAGATGCGATCTGCGGGCCGGCAGCGGCGCGCTCGATCGGGTCCACCTGGCCATGCGGCCGCAAGGGCATGATCTCGCCGCCACGCTGTTGGTCGACGTTTCGCTCTCCACGGACGCGTGGGTCGATGGCCACCGTGTTCTCGATGTGGAAAAGGAAGCGCTGCTCGTCCTCGCGCATGGGCTATCCGCCTGTGGCGACCATCACAGCATCCTGACCTTTACATCGCGGCGGCGCTCCTGGGTGCGTGTCGAGACGGTCAAGTCGTTCGAGGAGCCGATGGGAGTTGCCGTCGAGCGGCGTATCGGAGCGCTTAAGCCGGGCTACTACACGCGGATCGGCGCGGCGGTGCGCCATGCCGCTGCCGAACTCGCCCGTCAACCCCAGCGCAAGAAGCTGCTGTTGGTGCTGACCGATGGAAAGCCCAACGACGTCGATCATTATGAAGGCCGCTTTGCGGTCGAAGATACCCGCAAGGCCGTGCGGGAGGCCCGACGTTCCGGAGTTGCGGTGTTCGGCGTCACGGTCGACGCAAACGCCCAGTCCTACTTTCCCACCTTGTTCGGGCGCGGCGGCTACGCCATCGTCGGCAACATCCGCCGATTGCCGGCGGCGCTGCCATCGATCTATCGGCAGCTTGCCCGTTGATGCTCGACCGCCTATTTCAGACTTCCGCAGCGGGCTGCCGCAGGCGGTCAAAGGACGGCGCGGACCCTCACGTGCCAACGGCCGCGGCGATCAACGCAAGTACAAGCATCCAAAGGTTGAGCTACGGTGAGCGCAAGCCTGATTCAGACGCGCAGCTCATTGCTGACGGGAGGCAGGACGGCTGCTGGATGGACCGGCTCTTGGCCGCGCTTTGCCGCCTCCGCTGATCGCACCATTTCTCTGAGTTTCTGAACTTCAGCCATTCGGTTGTGAAGATCGGTCGAGATTTGCAAAAGACGATGTGTCCGTACTTCAACCGGCTGTTTCATGTTCTACCCCTACGCCCGCACACACCTGACAATATCAGGCTATTCTTTACTTCGTCGTGACAGTCTGTATTCAGGTTCACATAAGGCGGAAAATACTCGGAGATCTCGTCGCCTCCGGACAAGAATGCGCCCGCTGCTCTGTCAAAAAAACCGCCGGTATCAAAATACTTGTCCGGCTGCATCTTCGTCCTAAATTGAACCGATTAAATCCCCCGCGGCACCCAAACAGCAGAAGCCGTGCCAGTCGCCGGTGTTCACAGCACAACTGCGGAGCGCCGGCATGAACGGCGCGCCGCGCTAATGGCGGAGGCCGAATTAGGCGTCAGCGTGAAGCCGAATGGGCGGCTTCAGTGCCCCAGGCGGACTATGGGGCCGTATGCGACGCAACCGCAGCCGACCGGGCGCCGGAGCGGAGGCCTTCGAATGACCATGGCGTAGTGCGGTCTATGTAGCATTACGCCCCGGCATTAGTAGCAGGATGGGTGCGCAGGACGCTGGCCGCTTGCTTCGCTGTACTATTCGTGCTGCCGACCGATTGCTGCGGCCAACCCTAAGTTTGCGAGGCAGCGATCTTTTCAAAGGAAAGAGCAAGCCGGCGACCTCCGCTCGCAAGCGAATTAGCTCTTCATATTGTGCTCTTAGATCACTATTTTGACAAAGTAACTCTATGTCGCGGCTGCGCTTTGGCATAACTCAACCCCTACATAACTAAAAAACAAAATGCACCAATAACTAAACACAATTCTGGCTACAGCGTTGGTTCCACAATTGGAACCGGTTGTGAGCATTTTGGCCGCGATTTTACTTTAAAGAACGCTCACCTACGCTTTTTACCCCACTTTAATCCGAAAGCAAACGTTGGTTTATTATTCAAATAACGGAGAAATAACGGAAGCTGTGCATGAGAAATGATGATGGAGTTAGTCATGAAGCGAATCGATCTCGAACGGATGAGTACCGACGACCTTTGGTCGCTGCATGTTGAGGTCACTCAGTTGTTGCAGCAAAGAATCCAGGCGGAAAAACAGCAGTTAGAAGCGCGTCTGAAGCTGCTGGAAGCCCCAATGTCAGGGCGCCGGGCCTACCCTGCGGTACCCCCGAAATATCGCAATCCTGATCAGCCGTCCGAGACCTGGGCCGGACGTGGCAAGCAGCCGCTTTGGCTGGTAGCGCAGTTGCGCTCGGGTAGGCGTATCGAGGATTTCAGAATTAAGAAGGCGGTCAATCGACGATAAGCCGCCGCCCGAAAAGGCTAACTCTAAAGCCTAATGCAAACGCAATGCCTTCTGGGTTGTACCGTTCGAACCACGCTTTCGCTACCTCCGCGTTTTGCGAACAGCTTGAGATGTACCTTGTTCCCCGACAGCGGCTTGCGAGTGTCGACGTAGATCCACACTGCCATTGGATTATATCCAGTTCGCGCTTGAAGCTGCGACAGATCACAAACAACACGGGATTCAGACTGCCGGTTGCTGGCTGCAAAGCCTGCCGGAGCCGCCGATCAGTTGTGCTCGCATGGGCGGCGCATGGACGGTCAGGCGTCGCACAAAAAACTTTGAGGCTCATCCGCTGGCGGGCGTTCGCGCTGCATCGCACACACAATCACGAGGAAAGTCGCACCAAGCGGCCAACTGTTCGCACCGCATAAATGCCTTGATATCGGCATCGGCACGTCAAGATTTGAGCTGTCAACTACAATTTAATTACGAGCAGTTAGGTTCGTGAGTGGGGAATTGGGAGCGATCCATGACCACTTTGCAAGCCGTAGCATTTGGAGCCACGCTCGCGTGGATGCCATCTCTTATCATCCTGGCAGTTTCGCTATGGAATGTTCGCGAGCTCGACGGAATGGAATAGTTGGGCAGTTGCCGAATACCGGCATTGGCCCTCTATCGAATCATAGAACTCCTCATTACAATCGATAGTCGTTTCGACTCATGATTGTGGGGGCGCGTCATGAAAAGCGAATGGGAATCTATGACGATCGATGAGCTGTTTAGGCTCCGCGAGCTGATGCAAGATGTCCTCAGCTTGAAGCTGAAGGCCAAAAAGGCCGAGCTCGAGCGTAGATTGCAGATTCTCAATCAACCGTCGAGCGATGTAGGGCCGACGAAGTCTCACAATCCCTAGTCGCTTATTCAGACGCGCAGCTCATTAGATGCGATGAGGCATAGCCTTTAATGTTCGAAAGCGATGCCGAGCAATTCGCCATCCCGCCAAACTAGGCGGCACCTTCGGATAGTTTCAAAATTGTCGAAGGTCAGCTCGAAGGTGCTCGGCAGTACCGATAGATTGTGTATCCGAAGTTTTGCGCCACAGTCCGAGATGTCAATGACCTTGCAGCCGCGCGCGCCGGGCTGCCCCTTGAAGAACAGCAGCGCGCCTCTCCCGATACCTGCCCTGCAAACTGCTCGTCGATCGTTGCGAGGACTCGGCATCATTCTCCATCCTCATCGTACTCGATGAATTTCTTGTATTGCCAATGGCGGCCGTCATGTCGGCGCCACACGCGTCCGTGTACGAGACGGCCGGTGATGGATCGCCTGGGAAATATCACGGTCCAAAGATGCCAGAATTCCGCGCCTGCTGGCTTTAAGATTTGCATTTCAGGAGGGTCAATTGCGGTAAACATGGAGTCGTCTCCGCGCAGTTTCGTTAGCGGCCTCATACGCTAACGAAGTCGCCGAGCGGCGGGCGAAACTGACTGTAAGCCGCCCGACGGCTTCGTCACATTGAGCCGGACGGGGGCAATTGTCCGGCGTCGTGTACGCTATCCGCACGAAGATCGAGAGCAACAGAATTCGCTCGTTAAGCTTGATATGGGCGGTAAGAGTTAAATCGGGAACAGCGGCGAGTGGGGATCCGGATCATTGCGCAGCTTTCGTTCGCCATCGCTTTCGTAATGTTCATTCTGGAAGTCTAAGGCTACTCGCCGCATCTGAGTGACGGCGTCTCATCGCGCGGCTTTGAAGGCATATTGACTTAACCCTACGGAGGCCGCCGGCCCTTACGCGTGACCCCGAGGAAGGAGGCGGCTCCAGTTTCTTTGCCGGCCATCATAACCCTTCGCGCCTGATCCCCGATCGAGTCGGATATCAAGGCGCACAGCGACGATGTGCGTCTATCCGCCCCGGAGCCGAAATTTATCTGTAAGGTCTGCGGGCTCCGTGGCGCTGATGGCAGACCTCTTTTCGAGAACGCTCGCAAAATCGCTTCAGTTGCAAACAACACGCGATTCGTATTGTCTGGTTGCGGGATTCAAGACCTGACGCTGCGAGCATTGGGAACGGCCAACGGGTGGCACCTGCATCGGCGGCGAAATGGATGGCGGTGTCATTTCACAGACCGACAAGGGGCAGGCGGGTGGAATATCGGTGCTGGTTGTGCATCGCGGTAGCAAGCGACCCTCAACACATTGGCAAACGCATCTGGCCTGAGCGGCGAGGGTGAAAAAAGAGCTCGCGACAACGAGCAAAGTTAGCCGGATTCCTGTCATTGATCCCTCTTCAGCTTTCTTCGCGTTCATCCATCTTTCGCGCATGCCGGCGGTTCAGCGTACGCAAGACACTAACGCGAGCCAGTAGCGTGGGGTCCGTCTACTTCGACCACCGGCATTGGAGCCTCCATCGAGGCCTGATAGGATCTCCTTCCGGCCCTGCGATCAGGAGCGTCAACGAGCCGATGCAGGCTCTCTGATCACAAAAGCGACCTCCCCAAAAGTTGAAAGGGCCACTTAATTCGGGCGGGATGCCCGGCCCCTCCGTGGGATCAAGGAACGGTCAACAACCAAGAAATGCCGAACGTGCGCTGAAAGAATGTCTAATGCATCAAATCTAGCGTGGTTCAAGGGCGAGTTCTATGTCTAGTTGAACTGGAGCGAATACTAGTAGGCATTCCAAGAGGGAGGCAGATTTGTTAGCGTCGAGCCCTGCCAACTCAGACGACTTTACTCTCCTCTCCTCTCGAGCCACTTGCGTCGTCGTTGGTTGGGCGACCGAGGCATCTTACGTTCTAGTGCGAGCGGATGTTGGTCGCCGGCTGGTGTACTCTGCTCACCTATTCAATCCGATCCGCTTCGCCGTGTATCCCCGGTTCGCAATCGCCCGCCACCATGGTTGGTGGTCGACGTACCAGCGCACTGTTTTGTAGATTCCAGTTTCGAAATCCTCTTCGGCGCGCCATCCCACCTCTCGCTCGAGCTTGGAGGCATCAATTGCATAGCGGCGATCGTGCCCAGGGCGGTCGGGAACAAAATTTATAAGATTTCGGTGGGAACCGCTCCGGTTCGGGCTGATCTCGTCGAGCAGGTCGCAGATTCGTTCGACCACGTACAGATTGGTGCGCTCGTTACGGCCACCGACGTTGTAGGTCTCGCCTATACTTCCCCGCTCCAGGACCAGACTTAACGCCTTGGCGTGATCCTCGACATAGAGCCAATCGCGGATGTTCTTTCCGTCGCCATAGACGGGCAGGGACTCGCCCGCCAATCCCCTGATGATCATGTGCGGGATTAGTTTTTCGGGGAAATGGTAGGGTCCATAGTTGTTCGAGCAGTTTGTGACCAGCGTCGGAAGTTCGTACGTGTGATGCCACGCGCGTACCAGATGGTCGGAGGATGCCTTGCTGGCGGAGTAAGGAGAGTTCGGAGCGTAGGCCGTTGTCTCCATGAAGAACCCCTCGTCCCCAAGTGAGCCGAACACCTCATCCGTAGAAATGTGCAAAAAGCGGAAACGTTTGCGCTTCTCGCCCGAGAGCGAGCGCCAGTGGCGCAAAGCTTCCTGCAAGATTGTGAAAGTACCGACTACGTTGGTCTGAATGAATTCGGCGGGCCCGTCGATCGATCGATCAACATGACTCTCGGCGGCGAGATTCATCACTGCATCTGGCTGATACTTCTCGAACAGGCGACGGAGGCCAAGCCCATCGCAAATGCACTGTTTCTCAAAGAAGTAATTCATGTTTCCGGCCGTGCCGGGCAGCGATTCAAGGTTCGCCGCGTAAGTCAGCTTATCAATATTGACGACCTTTGCGTGGGTGCCTTGCAGCAGATGCCGTACGACTGCGGATCCGATGAACCCTGCGCCTCCCGTAACGAAGATTGTCCAGCCTCTAAACCGCATGATCAGTTTGCCCCTATGGTCCGCATCTACCGTTTGAAGGAAGCGGCTACAGATTTCAGATACTCGCCATAGCTGCTTTTGGCGGTCCTCTCGGCCAAAGCCTCAAAGGCTTCGAGCGAGATGTAGCCCTGCCGCAGCGCGATTTCTTCCGGGCATGCAATGCGCAGGCCCTGGCGTTGCTCGAGGACCTGGACGAAGTTGCTGGCCTCTACGAGAGAGGAATGCGTCCCGGTGTCGAGCCAAGCAAAGCCACGGCCTAGCGCCTGCACATAGAGATCGCCGCGCTCCATATAAGTCTTGTTGACGTCGGTGATCTCGAGCTCGCCGCGCGCCGATGGCTTGAGCTCGGCAGCAATCTTCAGAACGTCATTGTCGTAAAAATATAGTCCTGTGACGGCCAAATTTGACTTTGGCTGCTTCGGCTTTTCCTCGATGGAGAGCGCGCGGCCGCTGCCATCGAGTTCAATGACGCCATATTGCTCGGGCGTCTTGACGACATAACCGAAGACGGTCGCGCCCTTCCTACGGGCAGTCGCATTCAAGAGCAGCTCAGCCAGGCCGTTGCCATAGAAGATGTTGTCGCCAAGCACCAGCGCAACCGGATCATTGCCGACGAAATCGCGACCGACGATGAAGGCATCCGCTATCCCTCGCGGAGACGCCTGTGTAAGGTAGGAAAAACGCACCCCGATCTGTGAGCCGTCACCCAAAAGGCGCTCGAATAGCGGCTTGTCCTGGGGGGTAGAGATGATCAGGATGTCCTGGATTCCGCCCAGCATGAGGGTCGAGAGAGGATAGTAGATCATCGGCTTGTCGAAGACCGGAAGCAGTTGTTTCGAAACAACTGTCGTCACCGGATAGAGGCGTGAACCCGTGCCTCCGGCGAGAATAATGCCCTTCATAGGCCCCTCACACATTCAATTAACTAAATCACATTAAATATAGCACATTTAATCTAGCATATTAAATGGTGTTGGTTGGATAAATTTGGTATTTGGCTAACGTGAAATGTTGCTTGGCCGGACAAGATGAACGTTATTGCGACAGCGCTTCCCGAAGTCCTAATCCTGGAGCCGAGGCTGTTTGGCGACCAACGCGGTTTCTTCCTGGAAACCTACCAATTGCCGCGTTATTCAGAGCACGGCATTAGCCTTCCATTTGTGCAGGACAACATGTCCCGCTCCAGCCATGGAGTGTTGCGTGGGCTACACCTGCAAAACCCCTTCACCCAAGGTAAGCTCGTTACTGCATTGCGCGGCCGGGTTCTGGATGTGGCGGTGGATGTGCGGGTGGGGAGCCCGCGTTTCGGACACCATGTTGCCGTAGAATTAAGCGAGGAGAACCGACGGCAATTGTGGGTTCCTCGTGGCTTCGCACATGGCTTTGTCGTCCTATCTGAGACCGCAGACTTCTTCTACAAGTGTGACGATCTTTACAGCCCCAAGGACGAAGTCTCCATCCGCTGGAACGACCCCGCGATCGGTATAAATTGGGGCATTGATGCTCCCTCGCTTTCAGCCAAAGATGCCGATGCCCCGCTACTGAAAGACGTCAAGAATCTGCCGATGTATGGGCAAACCTGATGCGGATCTTGTTGACGGGAGTGAGCGGCCAGGTCGGCGGCGCATTGCGCCCCTTGTTAACTGGCCAAGGCACGATTATAGCGCCTTCGTCTTCCGAATTTGATCTGTCGAAACCGGAAACGTTAACGGACCGGCTCGAGCATTTCAGACCCGATCTCATCGTAAATCCGGCCGCCTATACCGCCGTTGATCGTGCCGAGGAGCAGCGCGAGCTTGCGTTCCTTGTTAATGCCAAAGGGCCCGAGGTCATCGCGCAATGGGCGGCTAAGCACCGCGTGCCGCTCGTTCACTTCTCAACAGACTACGTTTTTGACGGCTCCGGTGATGCGCCGCGTCGCGAGGACAGCCCCACGGGCCCAATCTCGGTCTATGGCGCGAGCAAGCTTGCAGGGGACATGGCAATCATGGCGGCCGGTGGACCGCATCTGATCGCGCGCACGTCTTGGGTATACGCCGCCAAGGGTACCAACTTCCTCCGTACCATCGCGCGGCTGGCCTGCGAGCGCAAGGAGCTGCGCATCGTCGCAGATCAAATCGGAGCGCCAACGACGGCTCGAGCGATTAGTCATGCGGTTGCCGACATCGTGCTGCCGAACCTCGCGAACCTGAACGATCTGCTCGCGCGGAAGGGTGGCGTGGTCAATCTCGTTTGTGCTGGGGAAACTAGCTGGCACGAATTTGCAAGCGCCATTGTCGAAGGTCTGAGATACCGCGGCGTTAAACTCGAAGTCGAAACCGTTGTTCCAATCGCAACTGCCGATTTTCCGACGAAGGCCAAACGGCCAAGCAATTCGCGCCTCGACCTGTCTCGTCTCAAGGACGAATTTGGTGTGGTAATGCCGAATTGGCGAGATGCATTGGCGCCGGAACTTGACGGCTTCGTAGGAGCAGATGACGTTTCAACCCCTCGATAGACGGCGCGTCAGGCTCGGCCTGCCTTTTCTGGGTCGCCCAGGCAGTTCGAATACGAGGCCAAGTCGAGCGTCCCGCCATTACACTTTCCCGATGCGGTGATTGCCAACGAGTCCGAAGAAATGCCGCAGCGTATCGGCTCGTGGCAAGGTCAACGTTACGTTTCTTCGGCTATCAGTCTGATATTCTGCTCCAAGCTCCTTCCTGTAGTTTCCGTAGTCAAGAATCGCAACCGCGAGGAGGGGCCAACGTGCAAGAGGGAAACGGGACTGCAGCAATAGCCTTCTAAACTGAAGCTGTGGAATGAACAGTTTGCGAAGTTCAACAGGGACGTCAACGTCAAAAAATTCTGCCAGGGCTATTAGCTGTTTTGCGATGGCGTTTCGTGCCAAGCGGCCCGGAGCAAATGACATCAGGCGGTTCCAGTCTATTCCTTGCGCCGCGTTAGCCAAGTCTCTCAACTCGACCAGATGTCGCACATCTACTTCGCCGACCCAGTAATCATGATCCTGAAATTGGTCGTGAATGATCAGCATGAAAGCTTGAAAAGTCGGTGTCGGAAGATAAGCGGCCCCGCGGCCAACCGATACGGGCATGCAATGTTCAAGCAATTTTCCAGAAGAACGATAGAAATAATCTGGACCTGGCGCTGCTTGATGTAGGTCTATCATACCGACATCGCGCGGTCGCTTTAGCTCCGTGTATTGCTTTCTGCTCTCCGGCGGGGTTCGAAAATGGGACTGATAATCGAGGCCGGAGAGCGCGCGCAGGGCCGTCTCCATCTGATCGGGTTCGACCAATATGTCGAGATCAGCCATGATTCGGGTTGCGCGGCGTTCAGGAGCGGATGTTGCGAGGATTGCTGAGCCCTTTAGCAGCAACGGTATCACGTCCCGTTCATTAAGCGCCGCGACCGCCTCTTCCAATTGAGCCCTCAAGAGGTCGTTCCGGAGCGCGTTTCGCCGGTAGATTTCTCGAACGAAAGCCTTAACATCCTCGGGAACTGATCGATCAGGTCGATCAACCAGATCGATCAAGGAGGGGGTAGTTAGCGTATTGTTGGCTAGTTCCAACACGGCCACCCAATCCAGGTTGCTGGGCGCTTCGCCTCCGAGACATTGGCAGAGCTTGACCAGAGTGCTGCTAGGAAAAACCATGACGAAGACCTCTCAGCTTACGTCCTGCGTCAGCAGCCTCCGCATAGGTCAGCTCAAATAATCCGGCCCCACCGATTATTTTCTTCAGCGCTGCAAACCCCGCCAGAGATAGTTTGCCGTTGGCAGCGAAAGACCCGTTGATCACTCGCTGCATGGATTCGATTTGTCCAAGGGGCGTCAGTTCTGCCGACGTCCCGTCAACTCTCTTGAGAAAGATAATCCACTCGACCTGAAAGCTTCCCTTATGCACATCTGCTACAGGTAGATACCGGACGCGTATGCCGTCTGTGCGGTCATGGGCAGTGGCATGACTTAAATCGTCGCGAGCTTTCGAAATCGCCTCCCAAGTGCCCGGCTTGATGGTTGGCGCGAAGAGAAGCCCTTGCGCAAGACCGTTTGGAGAAATCATGACGACGTCATCACCGCAATATCGGTACTCGTCACTGACTAACTGAAGCGCGAGGGTCGATTTACCGGTGCCCGGCTGCCCGCATAAGAGCAGTCCTTTATCGCCAAACACCAGCGAAGCAGCATGCAGAGCGAAATCAGGCCGATCCTGTAGAATGATACGCTCAGTGAGGTCGGCCTTGATCGCAGGAGCCAAACTGTTGATGGGACATCGAGTGATGCTCTTTCTGCAGTTGCGGAAGAGAGCCTCGTCCCCGACTTCTACAACTTCGATTGTGATATCCGCTTGATCGCGTCCCGGGTTCAAGTCGCAAAAGAGCGGCTCAAGAGACTTGATCAATGCTTCGTTAGAGGCTCTGATGCTGATTGCTCGCTGCGCTAATCGGGTCTGGAGCGCGCTGGCAAATGGAAGCCTCCATTCCATTTCTACAAGTTCCAAATCAAGCCATTGTTGCAGGGCTTGACTCAGAACACTACGCGCCTGCTCGCGGCCGAGCCCAAGTTCGCTTAGCTCATCAGCAATCGTTTCGAGTTTATTCTGGTCAAGAAGTTTGCACCACAGGTAAGCGCTGATCTGATTTAGCTCATAGATCTGCTGGCTTTTCTCGCTGAACAGGACCGGTCGATCATCAATCAACGCGAACGATGCGTCTGCGGCTGGACGCAGTAGAATCGGGCTGTCAGGCCCGGATTCCATCAGGTCTGGTCTGAATGTCACGCAGGGCTCCACAAGGGTGCGTCAAAATAATCTTCGCGATGAAGTTGACATTATTTAAGCCGAAAATTTAAATCGAGTAAATTGGAAGTAGAGCGGGAACTTGACACGGTCCGCTCAAATAAAGATGGAGCCCAAGCCATGAACAAGAATACTGATGGGCCGGTCCTCAACGCGGAGCTAGAGCTCGATGCTGACAGGCGGAAGTTTCTGGCGGCATGCGGCAGATTTGCCGTCGTTACGCCTCCCGCTGTGACCCTGTTACTATCAACTTCACTGAATTCCGATGCGATTGCACGCTCCGGCAGCGGTGGGGGAGGTGGAAGACCCCATCAGCGGCCCGATCTGCCTAACTGGCTTGAGCGGTTCCTTGACTGGTTGTTCTAGGCACTCCTGTCGATCCAGACCAAGCTGCTGAACGCACGCTTCTCGACAACCCGCGAGTTGAGGTAGCCGCAATATACTGATGACGTTCCGCGGCTCGCCAGCGCTTGCTTAAACTCGTAACAGCCACTTCAGTCAGGAGGCGCCAAACGTGTGTACACCGTTCACCAAATTCTGGTGTAATGGCAACGTACGGCGGCACTGGCATTCGAAATAAAAACAACCCTCGGACCGGAAGAAACGGATCTTGCGCCGACGACCAGTGCAAGGCTTAAGCAGTCTCTTATCACGATGATTGTTACACTTTGGGCGGTGATCATCGCCGGCGCTGCAGGCAGCAACCGTTTTCCTGAGTGCGCAGTCTGGTGTCAGCGATTCAAGGGGGCGCAGCGCAATTGCTAGTTACGTCTGACCTCTGTTTCCATAGTCGGCACTATGCTTTAGCGAGCCCGCTGGAAGGAAACGCTGTTGCCCGCAACGAGGACGGCGCCCAACACCTCCACCTATCGGGGCCTGCTGCCTCTCCGCCATCTATCGTCTTCACCGCCACCATAGAGCGCGCTTGAGCCGCCACCGCCGCGAGAGCCGCCCGAACTTCCGCCTCTCGAGGCATTCGCTCCTGAACCACTACCGTCACTGCCACCGCCGCCACCGCCACCGCCGCCTCCACCGAGGGAGGCGTGATTGCCGTCTCCGTGCCTCGCTTGTTCCTCACGCGGGCTCTTGTTATCGGAGATTTTCTTGTCGCCGGGGGGATCGGGATCATTGTCGAAAAAGGAATGTTCTGGCCGGCCGTGATTGCCAGAATGGCCAGACCGGGCAATCGCCGTTGATGTCAATGAAGTGGACAGAAGTAAAGTCATAGCCGGCGGAGTTACTGCGGCGAACCTCCCGCAAGAAATCAGAAATTTGCGGCGATCTTCGATCTCGATGTCGTTCGGCATGGCGCAATTCCCACTCAATTAATTCAGAGCATATTAAATCATAATCATAAAGCAGACAATTTAAATGTGCGGTACGATTTGCCGCTCGCGGATGGAACAGCGCGCGGAAGTTGCGATGGAGGTATTTTTATACCTAGGAAGGTTGGGGCTGAATACGCCGCTTCATACAAGAACTTCCGGCCACGGCCCTTCAACAACGGGCTTAATTGCGGGCATTGAAGCGGTACCGCTGAATTAACGTTCACTGGTAGGGTTAAACGTGAGCGCTGATCGACACGTAATTCGCGATTCGGTAAGGCTCACACTTCCTTAAGGAGTGTGCCCGTGACAGTAGAATCGCGTCCATCATTAGAAAAACTGAGGGCGGCAGCTATTATTACGCACGCGCTCGCCGTTCAGATGGCCGAATTGCTGAAGTTGCGAGAAGCGGTCCAAAGGGCCGAACAGGCAGCGGCGTCCAAGAGGCCCGCGCGAAGTCAGCGCGGAAATCAGCTTTTTTCCAGATCGGTAGCTTGGCGGTCCGATTCAATTTCACCGGAACATTTTCACCAAACGCGCATTCGAAGCGGCACAAAGAAAACAAAAGCTCTCCCTGGCAGATTATTCATGCAATCGCAGTGGCGATGAAAGAAGATCGCAGCCGCTTTCTGGCGGCCGGGCTGTTCTCAAATGATCGCAAATACCCGCCCAAGCTTGTGGAGGCGCGCCAAAGCCAATAAAAATGCTGGGTTTTTGAGTAATTTTATTGGGGTGAGGATGCGTATTGCTGGAGCAACTCTTCTTATCCTCGGTTTCGTACTATGTTTTGCGATAGACGACTGGGAGTTCATCGGCCTATTTCCTATGGTTATCGGCCTCATACTCCTAGCCATCGCAGAGAGGAAGGCATCAGCTCTCGCGTTGGCGCAAGCCGCATCCCGCGCGCAGATGGAAAAGCAGGCGCCGCGTCCCTCCCAGAAGCAATTGCCGACAGCAGACACAATTGAGGTGAGCTCCGAGGTTCTGCAATTGCTCGAAAAATTAAATCGAAGCTCAAAGCCTCGATGAATGCACTGTCGAACGGGGGAGCGTGTGTGTCTGTCCATCTGATCGAGCGAAGTGAGTAAGCGAGATCACGCCTGCGGCATCAATTGATGCTCATCCTTGATGGTCACGTCGTCGCGGAAATCGCTATCGGCCTATGCGAAGCGGGTCTTGTTTGCTAAGGGGCCGTCGCAAGGCATAGGTCGCTGCGAGGCCATCACGACTTTCGGTCACGACAAACTGCGATGCAGGGGCGGGGCAGGCGACATCGAGCAGAATAATTTGATCACTCCGGGAAGCGCCGCATGACGGAGAGCGCAAATCGGAGGGGATCAAAGAGCGTGGTGGCAAGGGATTGCGAAATGACGGACAAGCAGTTGCGGTACCGCGAAACTACCGGTGCGATCGTCATTGATACTTTTGGGCGTTACCTGTTTCAATTGCGCGACAATGTTGTCGGCATCACCAACCCGGGTAAGATTGGTCTATTTGGTGGTCACCGCGAGGGCGGCGAAACTTTCTTGGAATGCATGGTTCGCGAGCTACACGAGGAGATCGGATATTTTGTCCCAGCGGATCGCTTTGAGCACCTAGGAAGCTTTGAAGGTGAGGACATCGACAGCGAGGGAGGAACGATCCACGGATACCTTTTCGTCGTGCGCGATATTCCAGTGGATGCACTGGCCATCACGGAAGGATCTCTCCTTATCGTAGAGCCGGTGGAGCTTGCCGAGATAGAGCCCAGGCTTGTACCGACTACACGTCTTGCATTGAAAGCTTACCTGAATACTTGACGGAACACCTTTGTGTGTTTTTGAGCCTCCTCCCTAACCATGGCGACCGGCAGCGACCAACAAAATTGCGGAAAGCGAGAAGCATCCCTCTTCGCGCCACGGTAGCCCGAATTTGGCCGGCTTCATTGTGGCCTTCATGCACCAGTCAGGCAAAACCTTCTCTTTATGAAGTCGAATCTTTTTGACTGATCAGCAGAAGCGGCCTTCGCTTATCGCCATGTTTGATGCCGTAATCGCATTTCTGTTGGTTCTAGGTCTCGGAATTTTCGTGGCCCACGGCATCGACTCATTACGGTCGTAACTCTCCTAAGTCCGTTCCGTCCAACTGAAATCCCGCGCCGCAATCAGGAGCGTATAAATAGCTTGAGTACGAAGCTTCGACTTTCTTTGTAGGAGTATTGGAAATGGAGACATTCTTCAAAGTCGTTGGCTGGACTACTGCCGCAATTCTGGGTGCTGCGGTCTGGAACGTATTTCCTGAATACCGAACAATCATAAGTAGCATTTTAGTCGCACTATTTATCTGCTACGTGTTCTCTGTGCTTGTGGGGGTAACGGTTAGGCGGCTCATCGGCGATGAATTGCTGGAGCTTCGTCTTCAAACCAATGCAACTGCCGACCGCCTCGAGCTCATAGACCGTAAGGTAACCGCAGTTTTAAGGGATGCACTTGAGCAGCGCCAAGCGCGAACTCAAACACTGCCTTTCCGCCCGATTGTGTCAGCGCGTACTCCTGAGGCGGTCCGGTCGCGGGATCCAATTGGCTCAGTTCGCAATTAGATCACGGAAACGGTCAATCAATGGGTGCATCGTGAGCCGCTTGGTCAGCACTGACGCCAGGACGCAAGAGTCTGGACGATACAAGCAATATGAAGGCGGGTAACGTAAATTGCGGGCTTGGCGGAGGGACGAGTGGGTCCGTTGGATAGGCGCCCTGCAGCCGGCGGCACGGTGGGCCCAGCGGGTAAAGTGTCAGAAGTCAAATGCTAGACCATCGCCAGGACGCCGCCTTAACCCACTGCTCCGTTTATTATTGACAGCTTACTCGCCGACGATAAGCTCGGGTGGGCGAGTTCCTTTTTTAAGCCAAATACATTGACATATCTTTTAATGATGCATCGGTTGAGAGTAACGACCCATGATTGAAGAGAGTTTTGTTCGATTACGAACGCATCGCAATAACGTGCAGCGCTACCGGCAATTACTGAAGACGATGCTGACGGACGCTGAGCGCCAGTTTATTGAACGTCGTCTTTTGGAGGAAGAGTCGGCCATCGAGTCCTTGGCCACTCTTCAAGAAAGACCCGGTGTGCGGGGCTGGGAATTGCCTAAGCACTGAGGCCCGTTCTCAATCAATGTTTGAGGTTAATTCGTCGAGTTGGAACGGCGTTTAAGACAAGCGTACGGCGATAGCTTCGCGTAGACGGCCTGTATCGCTGAGCGCTCCAACGCGGCAATACGATTCAGGGGGAAGGGGCAGTTCATCGTCGGGCGCCTGCCAGCTCTTGCCGCGCAAGACCAGGGCAATCCCCCGGGGCGATCCCGGGGTCCCGCCGCATGGCTGCCGCATTTTCCACGTTTCTAATTGGTTGTTAATCAGGGAAGCTGGTCGGGAGGGGGAATGAAATTTCTGAACCTCTGGCACGAAGCGCGAGCCAATGTACTCCGCAAGCGATACGAAAACTTGAAGCCGCGGGTTGATGCGGCGGATCCTGCTGCAAAATCGGCGTGCTTTGGTGTTGTAAAGTCGAGTTTCGAGTTTCTAAGTAGGCGTTACGCGAGCGCCTCCAGCGCAGAACGAAAGGAAGTTTTGAAGCACGCTTCAAAAACTATACGTCAATTATCGGATGCAGGTGATTGGCCGCGCGCGCTGGGACTAACCATTATCATGTTCAATCTAGAAGCGTGTTACTTGCCGGGCGATGACGCGGCTGTCTTGAAGGGAGCCACCGATGCCTTGTTAAAAGAGGCCTGCGCATATCCTGAACCCCGGCCCTTAAGAGAGGCGGGTTGAAAGATTTTCGAGTTGCAGACGTTGAATACTGCCGGGGTAGGGGCCTCGGCGGCCCGTCTGCATCTCCCCTAGGGTGATTCCTGTTGACGCTGCATTCAATTGGCGATCAAGATTGACCATTCGTGATCGCGATGCAAAATTCTCCGCATTTTAATAGACTGTCTCTAAGGGCATAGGAAAATTGGAGCAGCCGGAACGCAAAATCTTCACGCTCGATATTAACGGAACGCCGACGCTTGCTCTTCAGGCGCAAGACATCGAGTTTGCACGCGGTATGTGCGCGGTGCCAGAGTTCCGTTTGGATTTGCACGAGATCAGCTCGAACGGCGTCCCCGTTTGCCCAGTGGATTCCGTGTTCGGGCTTCGGCCGGCTACAGAGAAAGAAGTAGCCGCCTTCGAGCGTGCTGTTGGATTGGCGCCGGCTGCAGATGATTTCACGTTTGTTATGCTGATTGAGGTAGACAGAGTGGAGGTTGTGGCAATTACCCGCCAGGCTAACGACGCTGCTTAGACTTCCTTTCGCCGAGTCAGGCGAATTGCTCGGCGCAGGTCGGCGCAAGGCTACTGCCTCGTCGGTCATGGTGATGCTCTTGTCTTGAGTGAAGATTGCGAACCCCTCATCTCAAGATAGATCTCAAGATAGGTCTCAAGATAGGTCTCAAGATAGGTCTCAAGATAGGTCTCAAGACAGGACGCCCTGCTGCGCTATCCTCTTGGCTGTGTCGCCGGCCGCAGCGTCCCACCGCGCGAGCGGTTTAATCCTTTGGTTCGGCGACGACATCGTGGGGCACGGCGGGCGGCCGAATCCTGCCGCCAGACCCGTGTAGTACAGGCTATGAACCAAGCTGGCGCTTTGGCAGCATCATCTGGACCGCGCCGCCAGGATTGCCGCATCCGCTGGGCTTAGTCCGGCGCAACGATTGGTTGGACCAGAATCTTTGCCCATGGCAGCAGTGGGCGCGTCACGGCTTGACGTAGGTCCAGCCCTGCTCCTGCAGTTCCATCACACGCACCACGCCCGACTTCACGACCTTTGCTTCCGAGATCAGCGGAATCTCCTTGCCCTCGTTCCTGCCCATGTTTTCGCGGGTATTGCTGCAGGCCTCGAAGGAAATCGAAGGCTGGCTTTCCGAGAGCGCCTTGATCCTCGCTTTGACCGGCGAAGTGTCGTCACGCAGCATATGCAGGCCAGGACCGAAGGTGACGATGTCGATATTCACCTTCTCGCCGAGGTCCTGATAATACTGAGCTACGTTGCTCGCATTGTTAAGCGCCAGATTCATCATCGCCGGCTCGTTGCTGTTTACCTGCAGAATAAGGCGGTGCGGCTTCGTGGCATCCTGAGTGGGCGTCATTTTGGTAACGGCCGTGAGCTTGGTCGCCTGCGTAGACTGCTTCTTGTTCACCTGCGCTTCCGACGGCGGTGCGACCAAGAGCAGTGCTGCAATTGCCGCGGTGGCTCCAGCCATTTTTCCAAGTCTTGTCATGTGAGTTCCTTCCTGTCCGATGACCATTAGTTGCGTGGCCTGGCAACGGCATGTGGCCATTTGCATGCCGTCGCCAGCTTCTCGCGGACAGTCTTCAGGCCGCCAAGCAAGAAATGTCCCTCGGACGCCACACCTGTTCGCGAGGAGAGGCGCACAGCGAATTCCCCTTCATCGGGGAGCGACTGTAACATGCGCACCACGTCGCCCCTGGGCGCGGCGCCAACTCCGAATGATGGGCGGGCAGCGGGAAGCTGCACTGGGAGATCGTCATTGACGCGGTAGGAGATCAGGTACTCCTCGGCGCTGCGCGTGACCGCAGGTCCCGTGATCACGAGTTCGGTACGGCCGCCGCGGCAGTGGATCGAGAGCTGCATCGTGGCGCTATCAGAGCCGCCGCGAGACGACGTGGTCGCCACAACGACCGGTGAATAGTCCACGGGCGAGGTGGTCTCGCTGACAAGCCAGTTGTCACTGTCTGCCGCGGCCGCCTGTGTGATATTGCGCGGCATTGTTTCCAAACATTCCTGCCGCACGGTAAGCTCCACATTAGAGCACGCGCGAAGATGCGCCATTGCTTCGCTGGCACCTTGCGCGAAAGTCATGCTGTATGCTGCGTCTAACAGCACAGCGAGCGGGAGCGCGGCTCTCATCACGGCCGCGCCTGTGCACTGCGCGCCGCGCGATCCAGCCATTCCTGCGCGGCCGAGAAGCGGTTTAGCCCGGGGACGGTTGCGGCGAGATTGATCGACTTCCATTTCGGATCGAATCCCGGGGTCTGCAGCCGGTCGATCCGCGAGAACAGATGATCTACGAAACGGGCGACACGCGGGTAACGGTTCGATCGCGGCGACCAGTTGAACGCAACCAAGGCGGTCGGCACCGCGATTGTTGAGATGCGTTCGCCCTGCTTGATCAAATTGGGATATTCGGTCGCCTCAAGCGTTGCCGGCAAGTAGTAATCCTCGAACTTGCTGTCGAAATTGACGGACAGAAATTTATAGCCTTCGTCCCAGCGTTTGCGCACGAAAGCGTCAACCGGTTTCGAGGTGATGAAGAGGACGGCGGCAATCTCGCCTTTGCGCATCTGCTCCAGAGCGATCTGGTGCGGAATGAAGGTCTTTTCGACATTGATGCCTAGACGGCTGAAGATCAGCGGTCCTGAATAGGCAGCGGCCGTGCCCTGGGTGTTGAAATTCACTTTCTTGCCGGCGAGGTCTTGCAAGGTTGTGATTTCAGGTCGCACGAAAATATGCAGTTCCGACGGGAACAGGTTGAGAAGATAGGTTATGCGGCTTCGGATCTGCGGTATCTGGATTTTGTACTCTTCGAGCGCGTCGGAATTGATGATCGCGGTGTCGACGCCACGCAGGTAGAGCAGCGAATTCACATTTTCGGTGGCGCCCCGGGTGACGATCGGCAGAACATGTAGATTCGGACCGTCATCGACGATTCGGGCCATCTCTGCCGCTAGGCGAATGGGCGCGCCCTCCAGCAAACCGCCGGCGAGGCCGACAGTCCAGGCGTTGATCTTTTCTCTTTGGTCATGCGCAGAGGCGCGGCTGATGACTGGCGCTTCGCTCTTGGCCGGCTGCGCGTACACGTCAACCGATTGAAGCATCCAGGTAGCAGGCGCCATCGCCGCGAGGAGCAAAAACGACCATGGTTTCGGCAGCGTGTTCATCTCTATCTCCACTTGTCCTTATGCGGGTCTGATCCCCTCACTCACGCAATGCGTCGAGTCGCTCCTTTGCCTCTCGAATGCCGCCGCTGTGCGCCTTCGCGTAGAGTTCGCGTGCTTTCGCCGACTCGCCACGCGTTCCATAGGTGCCCCATGCGGACAAAACGACAGGATCATATGTCTGTGCGAGCATGAAACTTGCATGGGCGTCGCCGCTCTCGACGGCGCGCTCGAGTACGATACGCGCCGCGCCGATATTGCCTTGACTGAGCAGCGCACCGGCGCGCGCGATCAGTCGTGCTGCCTCTGCCTTGTCCTGCGCATCGAGGGCCATCGGCTGTTTCGCTACGGCCGCGTCTGCAGTCTGCGTCGCCCGGACGATCGGGTTAATCGGGCTGTCTTGCGCGCGCCCGAGGGGCTCGCGCTGGTCCGCCGGGCGCCGCGCGGGCGTAAGATCGCGTGCCATTGCTCCGATCTTGTTGCGCTCCTGCTGAAGTGATTGCCGCAGTTCCGCGATGGTGCGCTCCGCCGCTTGTCTTTGTCGCGTGACGGCATCCTCCGCCGTTTTCGACCGCGCAGATTGAGTCTTTATCTCACGACGCGTTCCAGCAAGCTCGCTCGCGAGTGTTGCGGCACGCGCCTGCGCCTCGTCGAGCGCGCGGCGTTGCTGCTCGGCGCTCGCCGTCATCGCCTGGCGCGCCGCGCCGACCTCCTGGATGAGGCCGCCGATCTTCTCTTGCTCCTGCTGCAGAGAGCCTTGCAATTTGGCAATGGTAACCTCTGCCGTCTGTTTCTGCTGCAAGGCTTCGTCGATCGCTCTTTGTGCTTGCGCGGCTTGGGCCTCGATCTCGCGACGCGCTCCGGCAAGCTCGGCCACGAGGGCCGCAGCGCGCGCCTGTGCCTCGTCGAGCGCGCGGCGTTGTTGCTCGGCGGTTGCCGTCATCGCCTGGCGCGCAGCGTCGAACTCCTGGGTGAGCGTAGCCGTCTTCGCTTGCTCCTGCCGTAGGAATTCTCTCAGTTCGGTGAAAGTCGTTTCCGCCGTCTGTCTTTGTTGCGTGTCCTCACCCTCCGCCGCTTGCGACTGCGCGACCCGTGTCTCGATCTCGCGACGCGTTTCAGCGAGCTCGCTCACGAGTGCTGCAGCGCGCGCCTGAGTTTCCTCGAGGGCGCCGCGTTGTTGCTCGGCGGCTGCTGTCAATGCCTGGCGCGCGGCGTCGACCTCCTGGGTGAGAGCGGCAGTTTTGCTTTGCTCCTGCTGCAAGGATTCTCGCAATTCGACAGCGGCGTCCTCGGCCGCCCGCTTCTGCTGCACGGCTTCATTAATAGCCGTTTGCGACTGCACGGCCTGCGTTTCGATATCGTGCTGCGCTCCAGCAAGCTGGCTCCAGAGTGTTGCTGCACGCACCTGTGCTTCGTCGAACGCGCGGCGTTGTTGTTCGGCTGTTGCCTTCATCGCCTGGCGCGCAGCGTCGACCTCCTTGGTGAGAGCGGCCGTCTTCTTTTGCTCCTGCCGCACGGATTCCTGCAGCCCGGCAGTGATGGCTTCCGCGGACCGCCTCTGCTGTACAGCTTCATCGACCGCCTTTTGCCACTGCGCGGCCTGCGCTTTGATCTCGCGCCGTGTATTGGCAAGGTTGGTCTCGAGTGCCGCGGCACGCGCCTGCGCCTCGTCGAGCGCATGGCGTTGCTCGGCGGTTGCCGTCACCGCCTGGCGCGTTTCGTCGATCTCCTGGGTGAGGGCGGCCGTCTTCTTTTGCTCCTGCCGCAGGGCTTCTCGCAATTCCGAAGCGGTGGCCTCGGCCGTCTGCCTGTGCTGCACCGCTTCATCGACGGCTTTCTGCAACTGCATGGCTTGCGCATCGATTTCGCGGCGGGCTCCCAAAAGCTCGTCTGCGAGTGCCGTGGCGCCGGCCTGTTCCTGTTGAAGGGACCGCCGCAGTTCCTCCGCCCTGACTTCCGCCGCTTGGCGGCGTCGCGCTGCCTCGTCAAGCGACTTGCTCGACAATGCTACCGCCGTCTCAAGGTCGATACGGACTTGAGCCAGTTCACTCGTCAAAGCGGCAGTTCTTGCGCGTTCTTTGTCCAGAGACTGCTGCAAATCCGCCGTTGCAGCTTCCGCCGCCCAACTCAGCGGAGCTTCCTCGCCGGACTTGCTCGACGAATTCACCTTGATGCCGAGATCGGCAATGTCTCGCAGAGAAAAGTATCTCGCCGCAAAGATGACCATCTCCGTGCGGAAATGCACGCCGATCAACGCAGATGCAACCAGAGTTGCAGCGATCAAGAAAGCGATAAACCGTCGACGTACGCGATCGTTCTGGAGCGGGCCGTTCGACTGATCGTCTTCCTGATACTGAGGCTCCGCTATTGGAGACCAATGTGTCGGCGTGATCCTGATGGGTCTTCCGTTTTTCCAGACCCATTCCTTCGTCTCAGACGACCAATGCGCGACGTCATAAGCCGATTGATCGTCCTCGACCCAGATTTCCTTTCCGTCCCTCGGAGCGGTTTCAATGGGCTGGCGCAAATGCTACGCCTTTTCAGATGGTGTTATGGGTCACTTCACAATTTACTTCGCAAGTACGCGCTAAACTCAATACGCATTTTATAATATTAAATAGAAATTAAATCAAATTAATAATGTCGAACGGATTTTTTGGGTTCCGGCCGCTCTCGCCGCGTGTGGTTTTTTCGAGGGTCACGCACAGGCTGAACAAGCCAAAATCCAAGCGGCGCCACATTCGAACGGCCGAAACTGATTGAGCCTCAGATTTTGTTGACTAGAGCATCTGGTACGGCATCGACCCCCCGCGGATGGAGCGCAGTTTTCAAGGCAGGCGCGATGGAACTGCCTCACATGGGTGGGCGGTCATTGGATGCCTTGATTGGTGAGCGTCGGCTATTTGCTCATGGACTGGCATCGTCGGCACGGAAGCGAGTTTGCGCCGAACGTTCGCATTCGTGATAATTTGGTTGTGACGACTCAGCGTCCACCTCGACCAACCATCCTGGAGGAGCCGGAAGATGTTCCAACGATTTCTAAACGCGCGCAGCGTTGTAAATTTCAAGGCACGATCGGCCAGCCGAGATACCGAAACGGATCGTGCCCGCGCTACATCCATTTTTCGGTCGATAGAGGATGCGCTGGAGGGCGCAAGAGTGGAACAAGCTGGCCTAAAATCACGTATCGATGACGCGTTAGCGCGATCGGCAGTAACCTTGGGCAATGATTCCGATGAGTATCTGACGCGCGATCCGGAGGATAACCATTATCAGAATTTGCTCGGCAGCGAGATAGCGGAAGGGCAGAGGCGGTTAAATGAGCTGGAAGCGACTATCAGGCATATCCAGTTCTTGAAGACGGCGCTCATCACAAGGTTCCCTGACTTCGACCTTGGACACAACACCTCCCACGCAAAAGATAGCGGAATGATCTAGAAAATGGTCCGATGAGAACGACGCGGTCCGGAATACGCCGCCTTCAAATGTGACGTTAAGCACCCGGTCCAGAAACAGGGTACAATCAGCAGCCAGTACAATAAATTGGCCATGCCCCGCCATATCGAGAGCTACCGGTAAGTCGCCGTCGCGGATCGCATTAGCGTAAGCGTCGTTCTCAGGCCACGGCTTTGAGGGCTTGAGCGCGGTAGGCCCAGGGCAGTAGCTGGTCGATGTCGCGGTTCGGATGACCGTTGACGATCTTGGTCAGGACGTCGGTGAGATAGGCGAG
>NZ_MAXC01000052.1 GCF_001693485.1 Bradyrhizobium sp. LMTR 3 | reverse complement strand
TCACCATCGTTCTCTACTGGTTTCTGCAGGTGTTCGCGCTGAGCTCGCTCCGCTTCGGATATCGCTATTTCCGTTACACGCGGGTTCGCCGCCATGCCCAGACCGAAGGCGCGTCGGCGACGCTGTTGATCGGCCGCGCCGCCGACGCCGAGGTGCTGTTGCGCGCGATCGAGAGCGGCGCAGTCAAGCAGCTTTGGCCGGTCGGCGTGCTGTCGCCGTCGGCCGCGGACCGCGGGCAGTCGATCCGCAACGTGCCGGTGCTGGGCGGGATCGACGACGTCGAGGACGTGGTCCGCGATTATGCGGGACGGGGAAAGCCGATTTCGCGGGTCGTCATGACGCCCTCGGCGTTCGAACCCGAGGCGCACCCCGAGGCGGTTCTGATGCGGGCCAAACGGCTCGGGCTGTTCGTCAGCCGCCTGCCGTCGCTCGAAGGCGGCGACGTGCCGAGGCTGACCAATGTCGTCGTCGAAGACCTTTTGCTGCGGCCAAGCGAGAAGATCGACTACGCGCGGCTTGAAACGCTGGTGAAGGGCAAATCGGTGATCGTCACCGGCGGCGGCGGCTCGATCGGTTCGGAGATATGCGACCGCGTCGCGACCTTTGGCGCTGCGCGGCTATTGGTGATCGAGCACTCGGAACCGGCGCTTTACGCGGTTACGGAAGCGCTGACGGCACGCGCGGCCAATGCTGCCATCGAAGGCCGGATCGCCGACATCCGCGATCGCGAGCGGATCATGGGCCTGATGCGGGAGTTCAAGCCCGATATCGTGTTCCATGCCGCAGCGCTGAAGCACGTGCCGATCCTCGAGCGCGATTGGAGCGAGGGCGTCAAGACCAACATCTTCGGTTCGGTCAACGTCGCCGACGCCGCGCAGGCGGCGGG
>NZ_MAXC01000053.1 GCF_001693485.1 Bradyrhizobium sp. LMTR 3 | reverse complement strand
AGCCCGATATCGTGTTCCATGCCGCAGCGCTGAAGCACGTGCCGATCCTCGAGCGCGATTGGAGCGAGGGCGTCAAGACCAACATCTTCGGTTCGGTCAACGTCGCCGACGCCGCGCAGGCGGCGGGCGCCGAAGCCATGGTGATGATCTCGACCGACAAGGCGATCGAGCCGGTCTCGATGCTGGGACTGACCAAGCGCTTCGCCGAAATGTATTGCCAGGCGTTCGACCGCGACCTGATGACCCAGTCGGAGGGCAAGCCGCACATGAGGCTGATCTCGGTGCGGTTCGGCAACGTGCTGGCCTCGAACGGATCGGTGGTGCCGAAGTTCAAGGCGCAGATCGAGGCCGGCGGTCCTGTTACGGTGACGCATCCGGACATGGTCCGGTACTTCATGACGATCCGCGAAGCCTGCGACCTCGTGCTGACCGCAGCCACGCACGCGCTGACGCCGGCGCGGCCCGACGTCTCCGTCTATGTTCTCAACATGGGACAGCCGGTCAAGATCGTGGAGCTTGCAGAGCGGATGATCCGCCTGTCCGGCCTCGAACCGGGCGTCGACGTCGAGGTAGTGTTCACCGGCATGCGGCCGGGCGAGCGGCTGAACGAGATCCTGTTCGCCACCGAGGAGCCGCCGGTCGAGATCGGGGTCGCCGGCATCATGGCGGCGAAGCCGAATGAGCCGCCGATGCAGACCTTGCGAAAATGGCTTGCGGCGCTGGAGGATGCGATCGCGCGGGATGACCGCTCCACCATCCGCGCGGTGCTCAAGGATGCGGTGCCGGAATTCGGATCGAACGCCGCCTGATTTTGCTGCCTCGCCCGGTCGGTCCCCGCGGCCATTCGTGTCCCTTCGGAAGCCATGATGCAGAAGCCCGGAAAAGTCGTCGTCGTCAGCCAGCATTATCCGCCCGATCCGAGCACGACGGCGGCGATCATGGCCGCGATTTCCGACCGCGCGGCGCAGGAGGCCGAGGTGCTGGTGCTGTCGGGAACGGCGGGCTCCGCGATATCGGCGCAAGCGGGCAAGCCTGAGGTCGTCGAGGTCAAGAACTGGATGCCGGGCAAGGGCGCGCTGGGAAGGCGCGCCGTGGCCGAATTGCTGTTCACGGTCCGGATGTTTTTCGTGCTGCTGGCGAGGTTGCGGCGCGGTGACGTCACGCTGACCGTGCCGGCCCCCTTCATGCTGCCTTACGCTTTTGCCGCCGCGGCCAAATTGAAAGGCGCGAGATCGGCGCTGATCATGCACGATCTCTATCCCGACGTCCTCGTCATGGCTGGCCTGTTGAGGCCGCAGTCGATCGTAGCGAAAGCGATGCGCGCCTTGAACGCGCCGATGTTTCGCGCGCTCGATGCCGTCGTCATCATCGGCCGCGACACCGAGAAGCTGCTGCTGCGCTATCGCGGAATGACAAGTGACAAGATCCGCTTCATTCCGAACTGGGCGACACTTGCGCGCGGCGTTCGCGCGATCGACCCGGGCAATCCGTACCGCCGGTCGCTTTCCGCCCGCTTCGTCGTCGGACTGTCCGGCAATCTCGGCTTTACCCACGATCCCGTCATCGTGTTCGAAGCGGCGCGCCTGCTGCGCGACGACAAGGATATACACTTCCTGCTGTCGGGCTGGGGGATCGGGTTCGACCAGTTGAAGGCCATGCAGGCTGAGGCAAAGCTCCCGAACGTTACCCTGGTCGATCGCGTCGAGGAGGAGCAGCTAGAGGCGTTTCTTTCGGCGGCGGACGTCTGGATCATTCCCTACCGCAGGAACGTCGCCGGCGTGTCGGTGCCCAGCCGATTCTACAATCTGCTGGCGATCGGCCGTCCCGTGATCATGGTTTCCGAAGCGGACGCCGAGGCGGCGCTGACGGTCATCGAGCACGATGTCGGCTGGGTGGTCGAGCCCGGCAACGCCGGCGAACTGGCGAAAACGGTCAGTCGCGCCGCCCGGGCCGACGACCCACAGCGGGCCGAACGCGCGGCTGAAATCTCCAGGCGCTTTGATTTTGACATCGCCATGGCCAACTATTGCGGCCTCATCCGCGAACTTTCGCAAAACAGGCCGAATTAAGTCTAGCCACAAAGTAACATCCGCGCACTTCCGCCGTATTCTGCGGCCAGCGCCGGGCGACGAAACACTGGTCAGGGATCTCGCCCATGCTGCCGCGGGACCTTGTCATGATATCGAATTCTGACCGTCAATCGTCACGCATCTTTTCGTACGAAAGCCAAGCGTAGCTGCTTTTCGGTCTCGATGATGGCAAAGAATACCACACCAACGGCCACAACGAGAACTCCGTCGAACAACGGGACGGACTGCGTTCCTAACACTTGCTGCAAGGGAGGTAGATACGTGACAGCGAATTGTGCGGCCGTAATGACGATCACGGTGCCCCAAACGACCTTAGTGCCGCGTACGGCTTGCCAAGTCAGCGAAGTTCCGTAGATGTTGCGGATGAAGAAGAGGTGGAAGATTTCCAGCACGGCCAGTGTGTTTAGCGCCATGCTACGCGCGAGATCCGACGAATACCCCTTGTCGATTGCGTAGGCATAGACGCCGAATACGCCTCCCAGGAACAGCACGGAAACGAAAACGATGTGCCAGGCTAAGCTTACATCGAGAAGCGGCTCGTTCCGGGGACGAGGCGGACGGCGCATGGTGTGTGCCTCCGTCGGCTCAAAGGCCAATGCAATACCGAGCGTGATGCCGGTGATCAGATTTATCCAGAGGATTTGCACAGCCGTCACTGGCAACGCCATACCGAAGAGAAGCGCAACAACAATTGTCAAGGCCTCGCCTGCATTCGTCGGGAGCGTCCAACTGATTACCTTCTTTATGTTGTCGTAGACCGTGCGTCCTTCGCGCACCGCCGCTACGATCGATGCAAAATTATCGTCTGCGAGCACAAGCTCCGATGCTTCCTTGGCCGCTTCGCTGCCCTTGCGGCCCATCGCGATCCCTGCATCGGCCCGTTTCAGCGCCGGCGCATCGTTTACCCCATCGCCGGTCATGGCGACCGTTAGGCCGCGGGACTGGAGCGCTGTCACCAGGCGGAGCTTATGCTCGGGACTGGTGCGGGCAAAGATGTCGATATCAAGCGCGGCGGCGGCCAAGATTGCGTCATTCATTTCGTCCAGGTCGGTTCCGGTCAAGACTTCGTCAGGATTCTGCAGTCCGATTTGCCGCCCAATCGCGGCAGCCGTGCCGGCGTGGTCGCCGGTGATCATTTTCACACGGATGCCCGCACCATGACATTCGGCTACAGCCGCGACAGCTTCAGGGCGCGGCGGATCGATCAAACCGACAAGCCCAATCAGAACAAGCTGGCCTTGAAGATCGGCCGCTTCCAGCACCGTATGTTCCGGCCGCACAGGCCGTGTCGCAAAGGCCAGCACGCGCTGGCCCTTGCCGGCGATGCTGTCGGCAGTTTTGTTCCAATAGACATCATCGAGTGGTTCGGCGCTGCCCGGCGCATTGCGTTGTGTGGAACACATCCCGATGACCTGCTCCGGGGCGCCTTTGACATGAACGAACGCGCGGCCTTCATGGTCGTGATGGAGGGTCGCCATGTAGCGATGCCGGGCGTCGAACGGGATGACATCCGTCCTCGCCCATCTGGAGGGTTCGGCCGGCCCATTACGCTGAAGCTTCCAGGACAGCGCCAGCAAGGCGCCCTCCATGGGATCGCCTTCGACCGTCCATGCGCCATCGCGCTCGCGAATTGCTGCATCGTTGCACAGAGCCGCAGCCCGAGCGAATTCATCCAGGATGCCGTGGTCGTTCGGGTTGATGATCGCGTCGTCCAATCGTATGTCGCCTGTGGGGGCATAGCCGTCACCATCTACCGAGAAGACGTCGCGACCGGTGGCGACCGAGGCGACCATCATCTCGTTACGCGTTAGCGTGCCTGTCTTGTCGGTGCAGATCACCGAGACCGATCCCAGCGTCTCAATCGCCGGCAAACGACGGACGATGGCGTTCCGCCGAGCCATGGCCCGCACACCGATCGCGAGCGTGATGGTCAACACGGCGGGCAATCCCTCTGGAATCGCCGCCACCGAAAGACCCACGACGACCATGAATAGGTCGGAGAATTGATGATGCTCAACGAAATAACCGAAGATGAGCAGCACCGCTGCGATCAGGAGGATAAGAATCGTGAGCCAGCGGGCGAAGCCATCCATTTGACCGATGAGCGGCGTGGTTAGCGTCTCTACTCTGGAGAGCATTCCGCTGATCCGTCCGATTTCCGATGCTGCGCCGGTGGCAACCACCACACCATGCCCGGCGCCGCCTACCACCAGCGTGCCGCTGAAGGCCATGCACGACCGGTCGCCGAGTGCTGCGGCTGCCGCAACCGGCTCCGCTGCTTTATCGACCGGCACGGATTCGCCGGTCAGAATCGCTTCCTCGATCCGGAGCCCGTCCGCCTGGATCAAACGCAGGTCGGCGGGCACCTTCTCGCCGGGCTCCAGAAGTACGATGTCGCCGGGAACAACCAGCGCGCTATCCAGGCTTCGGCGATGGCCGTCGCGCAGCACGGAGGTGCGCGGGGCCAGCATCTGGCGGATGGCTTCCATAGCCTGTTCCGCGCGGCCTTCCTGGATAAAGCCGATGACCGCGTTGACGATCACAACCGCAAGAATAACACCAGTATCGATGAAGTGCCCGAGCCCCGCAGTAATGACCGTAGCGCCGAGAAGCACATAGATCAGCACATTGTGGAAATGCGCCAGGAACCGGAGGATGGGACTCCGTCTCGGGGCATCGGGTAAGCGATTGGAGCCAAACTGCCGCAGGCGCCGGTCAGCCTCGTCCTGGCTCAGGCCTTTTGACGTGGCGTCGAGTGCGGCGAACGTGGCCTGCACCGGGACGGCATGATGCACAATAGGCGTGTTCGCGTCACGCATACGATATTCTCCGGCACGAACAAGCTTCTCTGATGGGATTTCTCATCCGTTCGACAGTGCGCTTTGACATCGGTCATCCCGCGCATAATGTCAGAGAGCTCCTGACATTGCCGGCTCGCGCACCGGAAAGGCGGCCTTGCTCACGTCACGCGACGCGCCGCCGCACAATTAGCTAATACTCGCCCGCCTTCCTTGACATAGCGCAAAACTTCGCACCACGGCCCCATCTAACATCAATACAATGCAAGCCCGTATAAGCCCGTAAGGGGAGGTTCTAGATGTCGTACCGAGAGATCCTCGTATACACGGGCACCGGCGAATTGGCTCCTCGTATGTGTGACTACGCCGCAAATCTGGCATCGTCGCTTAAGGCACGGCTGGTCGGCCTTGTCGTTGAGGCCGATGTCATCGATTTTACAGAATTCGACAATGCCCTCCTCGATGCCGAGAGAAAGAGGGCGTTTGAGCTCTTGACCAAGAAGCGAGGCGAGCTTCACGAAGCGACTCTTCGTACCGGCTCAATTTTTCAGGAAGCCGCCGAGCGGCATGGAGTGCCTCACGACACGCTTTTCAAGACTGGCGTGCATGCAGAGATTCCGGGAACTGTGACCGACCTTGCCCGCCTTTATGACTGCTCCATCCTGCCTTCGGTCGAGAGATTTGGTGGATTTCAGGTGCCGATCGTCGAAGAGGTTCTGTTCGGCTCCGGGCGGCCGCTGATCGTGCTTCCGTTGGATCGGCCCTTGTCCAAATCGCCGGATATTGTCTTTGTTGCTTGGGATGGAAGCCGCCCGGCGACACGGGCCGTGCATGATGCCATTCCTATTCTTCGTCAGGCGACCATCGTTGAAGTTGTTAGCGTCACGGAGGAAAAGCCGTTGGAGCGCCTTTCAAGCGGACATGATCTAGTGCGGCATCTCAAGGCACACGACGTCAGGGCGCGCTATGGTGAGGTTCGCTTCGACGGGACGCCGATCGGCGAACAGATCATGAAGGCCGCCTTGCGCCTCGATGCCGACCTCCTGGTCATGGGTGGCTATGGACATTCGAGGGTAAGGCAAATCGTTTTTGGCGGTGCAACCAGATCTGTGTTGGCGGCGCCCATTCTCCCAGTGTTCCTCTCCCACTGAGCAAACAATCGGAGGGCGGGCCGCCTGAATGCAGATCAGGAGGAAACACTATTATGCACAAACTCCTCATTCCGGTCGATGGATCTGCAAATGCCTCGCGCGCGTTGGCGTACGCATTGAAGTTCGCCAAAGAGATCGGGCCGGTCGAGTTGCACCTTCTGACCGTACATCCTGAGCCGGTGATATACGGAGAGATCCAAGTCTACGTGTCGAAAGAAAAGATGGAGGAATTACAAAGAAAGCACAGCGAGGATATCCTGAGGCCGGCAATCGAGGCAGCAAGGGCGGCAGACGTGTCATACACAAGCGATATCCTTATCGGCGACACGGCGCCAATGATCATCAAGCGAGCGGATGAGCTCAATTGCGATGGGATTGTCATGGGAACCCGCGGCATGGGCGCAATTGGTAACTTGGTGATGGGTTCGGTGGCCACCAAAGTCGTACATCTCACAACCGTGCCCGTCACTTTGGTTAAGTAGGCCGCCCACGAGCACGCCGACAGCAGCGAAAATCAACGTATTCGAGAAGTTTGGACAAGCGTGATCGGAATGTCCGGGATTTGTGCAGCGCCGGATCGCGCGCGAAGGGTCGCATTTGGGGAGGCAGTAGCCGGGAGACGGCTAACGACGCGAGAACCGGTGCATCAACAGCGCCGTCGCGATGCCTCCGGCAACGAGAAGCAGGCTCGCGATCGCGGCCGACGAGGTCATGGCCGAGCCGATTGCCAATGCGGCCAGCACGAGGTTGAGCGCGAACACTTCGCTCACCACGCGCGATACCGAAAAGCCGTTGTCGGTGGCGCGCTGATAGAAGTGGGTGCGATGAGCGGCCCAGAACGGCTCGCGCCGCGCGACGCGCCGCAGCAGCGTGACGGTCGCATCGGCGAGGTAATAGAGCGGCAACAGCAGCGCCGCTGCCACCTGCTGGTGCCAGGCGAGCTGCAGGAGACACCAGCCGGCCAACAGGCCGATCGGCAGGCTGCCGACGTCCCCGAGAAAGATTTTTGCTACCGGCCGGTTGAAGGGCGCGAAGCCGAGCATCGCGCCGAACAGCGCTGCGGCGACCACCGTCGTCGATGCCGGAAGTCCGCCGAGCCAACCGAGCAGAACGAGTGCGCCGGTGATGGGCACGATTTCGGCGACCGTCATCAGGTCCAGCCCGTCCATGAAATTGACGAGGTTCACGAACCACAGGCCTGCGAGGATCAGGAGGCCGCGCTCAAGCCAGAGCGGGCAGGCGGGAACGATCCGCAAGCTGTCGGGGGCAATCAAGATCACCGCCGCGACGGCCAGTCCCTGCAGCAATAGCCGCGGCACCACAGGAATCGAGTTGACGTCATCGGCGAAGCCGACGGCTGCGATGAACAGCGTCGCGCCGAACGCGGCGACGGGAATTCTCATCTCCACTGTGTCGGCAAGCGCGATGACCGCAGCCGCCGCAATCAGCGTGGCCGCGATCACCGCCACGCCCGCGCCCTGCGGTGTCGGAACCCGATGGGAGGAGCGCGCATTCGGTTTTGCCAGCGCTATCCGCACCATCAGCGGCCGGATCGCCCATGTCAGGACGGCCGACAACAGCGCAGCCGGCACTACTGCGGCAAACGACAGCAATAGTTGCGAATTGGCCATTCTACCCGCGTGGCAAGTTGTTCGAAAATTATTTGGGAACTTCGATCGGCGTCACGCCCTGCGCGGCTTTCTCCGCGCTGAAAATCCAGACCAGGCCGCCGATCGCGCCGACGATGAAGGATACCGCGCCATAGAGCAGGGAGATGTTGACGCCCTCGTTGGCCATCAGGCCGGCATACCCGAACGCCAGCCCCATGGTGGCTTCGCGGACACCCCAGCCGGCAATCGAGATCGGCAGCATGGTGATCAGCATGACGGGCGGAACGAGCTGGAAGATCTGGCCGAACACAACGGGGGCGGCGATCGATTGCACCACGCACCAGGCGATGACGACGGCAAGCACGTGCACCAACAACGACAGCACCGCGACTTTCGGGCCGTGAGTGCGGCTGAACAGCACGCGATTGGCGATCACCGAGCAGGCGTGGATGTGATGGGTGCCCCACCAGCGCTTCAGCCACGGCCACCGCAGCCTGCCGAGCAGGAGAAATCCGAGGCCACCGGCAAGCGCTGCGAAATCGACGAACAGCAGCGCCGACCTGCCGTGGGGATCGGTGATCAGGCGATAGCTCCACGGCAGGCTCGCAACGATGACGACGGCTAGCGCGATCAGGCCGATGGCACGGTCGACGAAGATGGAATAGGTCGCCGCCCGCCAGCCGGCACCGTTACGCGCGACGAGCCATAGCCTGACCGCATCGCCGCCGATCGAGGACGGTAGCGTCTGGTTGAAGAACATCCCGATCACGTTGAAGCGCATCGCCTGCCGGGTCGGCAGCGGCGCGCCGCATTCCGCCCCGATCTCGCGCCATCGCAGGACGCCGACGAATATCTGCAGGAACGTCACGGCAATCGCAACGCCGATCCAGCCCAGACTGGAAACGTCGATGCGGGCCGCGAGGTCGGCGAGGTCGACCTTGCGCAAGGAGAAATACAAGAGCGCTGCCGAGACCAGTATCTTCAATGTCGAAAGCAGGATTCGGCGCATCTCGCCCGTGCCGGGTTTGAGAAGAGGGTGCAAAAGCGGTGCAATTCGGCGCCTTGGTATGGTTTTCGGGCCGATCTGGCAATAGCGGAGCTGGTAGGTGTTGCGGTGGCCTCGGCAACGCAGGTAAAGAGGCCCAGCGACAGAAATTTCAGCCATTGAGCGGCGCCTTCCAAGGATACGATGCCGGATCAACCCATATTGGTCACCGGAGCTGCGGGTTTCATCGGCTTCCACGTTGCGCGCCGGCTGCTGGCCGAAGGCCGCGCCGTGGTCGGCCTCGACAATCTCAACGACTATTACGATCCGGCGCTGAAACGGGCGCGGCTCGATATCCTGCGCGGGGAGCAGGGTTTTGCGTTCGAACAGATCGGTCTCGCCGATCGCGCGTCAATGGAACGCCTGTTCGCCAAACACCGCTTTCCCAGCGTGGTGCATCTCGCAGCCCAGCCCGGCGTGCGTTATTCGATCGATCATCCGCACGCCTAT
This sequence comes from Bradyrhizobium sp. LMTR 3, assembly GCF_001693485.1. Lineage (GTDB taxonomy): Bacteria > Pseudomonadota > Alphaproteobacteria > Rhizobiales > Xanthobacteraceae > Bradyrhizobium. Next base: position 408,680 of record NZ_MAXC01000053.1, on the reverse strand, counting down.
GTCGATGCCAATCTCGCAGGCTTCGTCAACGTGCTGGAAGGCTGCCGGCATCATGGATGCGGCCATCTGGTCTATGCCTCGTCCTCATCGGTCTACGGCGCCAATGCCAAAATGCCGTTTTCGGTGGAGGACAAAACCGACCATCCGATCAGCCTCTATGCCGCCACCAAGAAGGCCAATGAGCTGATCGCGCATTCCTACAGCCATCTCTACCGTCTTCCGGTAACAGGCCTGCGGTTCTTCACCATCTATGGGCCATGGGGACGGCCCGACATGGCGGTTTACCTGTTTACCAAGGCGATCGTGGAGGGTACCCCGATCAGGCTCTTCAACCATGGCAGGATGCGACGCGACTTTACCTATATCGAGGACGTGACGCGTGCCGTCCTGCGACTGGTCGACCAGGCCCCGAGCGACGGCGGGCAGGGCGCCGGGGCGCCGGCAAAAGTTTACAATGTCGGCAATAATCATCCGGAAGAGCTGACCCATGTGGTAGCGGTTTTAGAGCGGGAATTGGGCCGTTCGGCGGTCAAGGAGATGTTGCCGATGCAGCCCGGAGATGTCACCGAGACTTTTGCTGACGTAACCGAACTGATGCGCGACACCGGCTTCAGGCCGCAGACTTCGATCGAGGAAGGGCTTCGCGACTTCGTTGCCTGGTATCGCGACTACCATAAGATTTGAGGCGCCGATGAACCAACGAATTATTCCTCTGATCATGTGCGGCGGGGCGGGAACGCGGCTGTGGCCGGCCTCGCGCGAGGTTCATCCCAAGCAGTTCCTGTCCCTGTTCGGCGCGCGTTCGACGTTCCAGGACACGCTGTTGCGGGTTTCGGATGCTGGTCTGTTCGAACGGCCCGTCATCATCACCAACAACGCCTATCGCTTCATGGTGCTCGAGCAATTGGCGGAAATCGGACTGGAAGCCGACGTGCTTCTCGAGCCGATGCGGCGCGATTCCGGGCCCGCGATCGCGGCCGGCGCTGCCTTCGCGCAAGCGCGCGACAAGGATGCCATCGTGCTGGCGCTCGCCGCCGACCACGTGGTGCGCGACACGCCTGCTTTCCTCGCCGCCTGCCGCGAAGGTCTGGCTGCCGCAGAAGCCGGGCACATCGTGACGTTCGGCGTGCAGCCCGAACGCGCCGCCACCGAATATGGCTACATCAATCCCGGCGAAGTCATTTCCGGCAAGGTTCGCGCAGTCGCGAAGTTCGTCGAGAAGCCCGATCCGGCAACCGCGGCTGACTACGTCAAGTCAGGCTATCTCTGGAACAGCGGCAACTTCATGTTCCGCGCCGCCGTGCTGTCGGATGAGTACGGCAAGGTTGATGCGGACAGCGTCCAAGCCGTCACTGATGCAGTGACGAAGGCAGGCACCGACCTCGGCTTCGTCAAGCTCGACGAGGCCGCGTTCGGATCGGCGAAATCGATCTCGATCGACTATGCGGTGATGGAGAAGACCTCGCGTGCCGCGGTCGTGCCGGTCGCGTGCGGCTGGTCCGACGTCGGCTCCTGGCATGCGGTGTGGGAACTATCCGGCAAGGACGGCGAGGGCAACGCAGCGCGCGGCGCGGCCGTGTTTGAGGATTCTCGCAATTGCAACGTATCGACCGATCGCGCGCTGGTCGCGCTCGAAGGCGTCGACGACCTCGTGGTGGTCGCAACCCAGGACGCCGTGCTGGTTAGCAGGCAGAAGGACGCCAACGGGCTGAAGCGGCTGGTCGCGAAACTGAAGACAGTGGCGCCGCAGGTGACGGAAGACCACATCAGGGTGCATCGGCCCTGGGGATCCTATCAGTCAGTCGACAATGGCGACCGGCATCAGGTCAAGCGCATCATCGTCAAGCCGGGCGGGCGGCTGTCGCTGCAGAAACACCATCATCGATCCGAGCACTGGATCGTGGTGCGCGGAACGGCGCAGGTGACCGTCAACGAACTGGTCAAGACCGTGCACGAGAACGAATCGATCTACATCCCGATCGGCGCGGTGCACCGACTGGAAAATCCGGGCAAAATCCAGCTCGAACTGATCGAGGTCCAGACCGGGAGTTATCTCGGTGAGGACGACATCATCCGCATCGAGGACGACTACCAGCGCAGTTGAGCCGACCGTAGTTTACCGGGCCCGCGGTTGTAATTCTTTGAATCAAAACGTGTCTGAAAACCGTCGATCGCATTCGCCACATCTGTGATGGCGTGCTAGAGAACCGCCGGGGATATTACCGGCGCAATTCTGCCTAGAATCTGCTTGGGGTCGACAAATCATGAGTTCCAAAGGGGCCGCATTCGACGCGAAGGCCGACGCAAAACGTGGCTTGCGCGTCGGCGTGGTCGGCGCGGGTGTGATGGGCAGCAACCATGCCCGCGTGCTGGCCGGTCTGCCCGGCGTGACGCTGGTCGGCATTGTCGATCCGTTGCCCGAACACCGCGCGCGCGCCACCGCGCTCGCCGGCTGCCGTGCGTTCGCCGAACTCGACGAGCTGTTTGACGAGGGCGTCGATGCCATTACGATCGCGGCGCCGACCCATCTCCATCATGAGATTGCGCTCGCCTGCATCACCCGCAACATCCACCTCCTGGTCGAGAAGCCGGTGGCCTCGACGGTCGAGGAAGGGCAGGACATCGTCAATGCGGCGCGTAGTGCCGGCGTGACGCTGATGGTCGGCCATGTCGAGCGCTTCAATCCGGCGGTCGCCGCCATCAAGCAGGCGATCTCGGGCGAAGATATTCTTTCGATCGGCATCACCCGCGTCGGACCGTTTCCGCCGCGGATGTCCAATGTCGGCGTCGTGATCGATCTCGCCGTCCACGATATCGACCTGATCCGCTGGTTCACCGAGTCCGATATCGTCGACGTGCAGCCGCAGCTTTCCAGCGCGGTTGCCGAGCGCGAGGACATCGCGCTCTTGCAATTCCGCACCGCCTCCGGCGTGCTTGCCCATATCAACACCAACTGGCTGACGCCGTTCAAGGCGCGCAGCGTTACGGTCGCAACGCGCGGCAAATATGTGATGGGCGATCTTTTGACACGGCAGGTGACCGAGTGCTTCGGCTTCAAGCCCGACGGCAGCTACTCGATGCGGCATCTGCCCGTCGGTCATGACGAACCGCTGCGCGCCGAACTGATCGCATTCCTCGATGCCGTCCGCACCGGCGATGTGCCCGCCGTTTCCGGCGACGAGGGTGTCGCCAGTCTCGAGATCGCGATCCGCTGCCTCGAGCAGCCCGCCAAGCCCGCGGCGTCTGCCGCGCGCAAGGGACCGCGCCGTATCGCCGGCTGAATTTCTTCCAGAACCGAGCAAGGCTCCATGAACCAGCACATGCGTCCAGATCCCGTTCCCTTCGCCGATATCGCCGCGCAGCGCCGCCGGCTCGGCAAATCGATCGATGAGGCCGTTGCCCGCGTGCTCGATCACTGCCAGTTCATCAACGGACCGGAGGTCACTGAACTGGAAGCCGCGCTCGCAAAGTTTTGCGGCGCCAAGCATGTGGTGAGCTGCGCCAGCGGCACCGACGCGCTGCTGATGGTGTTGATGGCGAAAAATATCGGCCCAGGCGATGCCGTGCTGTGTCCGTCCTTCACTTTTTGCGCGACCGGCGAGGTGGTGGTGCTGACCGGTGCCACGCCCGTCTTCGTCGATGTCGATGAGGTGACCTTCAACATCGACCCCGGCTCGCTCAAGCGCGGCATCGCGACGGCGCGGCAACGTGGCCTGAATCCGCGCGCCATCATTCCGGTCGACCTGTTCGGACAGCCGGCCGACCAGGACGCGATCGGCTCCATCGCCGAAGCCGAGGGTCTGTTCGTGCTCAACGACGCCGCCCAGAGCTTTGGCGCCACCTACAACGGCCGCCGGCTCGGCACCTTCGGTCTGGCGACCACTACCAGCTTCTTTCCCGCAAAGCCGCTCGGCTGCTTCGGCGACGGCGGCGCGATCTTCACCGACGACGATGCGCTGGCCGAAACGCTGCGCAGCATCCGCGTCCACGGCCAGGGCTCGGACAAATACGACAATGTCCGTATCGGGCTCACCGCGCGGCTCGACACCATGCAGGCCGCTATTCTGATCGAGAAGCTGAAAATCTTCGAGGACGAGATCGCCGCGCGCAATGTGGTCGCGGAGCGCTATGCGCGGGGGCTCGGCAATGTCGTGACCGTGCCGCGTCTTGCCAGCGGCTGCAGCTCGATCTGGGCCTGTTATACGATCCGCCTGCCCAAAGGCACGGACCGCGACCGCTTTGCTGCCGACCTCAAAGCGCAGGGGATTCCGACCGCGATCTATTACACGAAATCGATGCATCAGCAGACCGCCTATCGCAATTTCCCAGTCGCGGATGGCGGACTGCCCGTGTGCGAGAGCCTGTCCGCCGACGTCATCAGCCTGCCGATACATGCCTATCTCGACGAGCCGACGCAGGAGCGGGTCATCAAGGCGGTACGCGGCGCGCTTCAGGCGTGATCCCGACCCGAAGGGCCGCATCAGCAAGGTGGTCACCGGTTTCGGTCAACATCATGGCTAAGCTGCCAGCGGACTGATTTCCCCGTTTTGCGAATATGCGCTAGAAGCGGCGCATGCTCGGACGCATCTTCACCGTCGGCGGTTATACGCTGCTTTCGCGGCTGACCGGATTCGCGCGCGATATCATGCTCGCCGCGATTCTCGGCGCAGGTCCCGTCGCGGACGCGTTTTTCGTGGCGCTGCGGCTGCCCAATCATTTTCGCGCGATTTTCGCCGAAGGTGCCTTCAACGCCGCCTTTGTGCCGGCCTATGCGCATTTGCGCGGCAAGGGTGAAGCCTCGGCGCGGCTGTTCGCCGACCGCATCTTCACGCTGCTGTTCGCCGTGCAGGTGATCCTGCTCGTCCTGGCGTGGTGGTTCATGCCCGAGGTGATCGCCATTCTCGCGCCGGGGTTCAAGGACGACCCGGCGCGCGGCGAACTGGCAATATCGCTGACGCGGATCACGTTTCCGTATTTGCTGCTGATCACGCTGGTGACGCTGTACGGCGGCATGCTCAACGTGATGCACCGTTTCGCCAGCGCCGCCGCCGCGCCGATCTTCCTCAATCTGTCGATGATGGCGACGCTGGCGCTGGCGGCGTTCTTTCCGGGCGCGGGTTACGCCGCCGCATGGGGCGTTCTGCTCGCCGGCATCCTCGAGTGCCTGCTGCTGGCGGGTGATGCGGCAAAGACCGGCATCCTGCCGAAATTCGCTGCGATCAAATTCGACGAAGACGTGCGCGCGTTCTTCCGGGCGCTGGGGCCTGCGACCATCGGCTCGATGGGAACGCAGATCGCGCTGTTCGCCGATACGATCATAGCGACCTTTCTGCCGGCGGGCGCGCTTTCGGCGCTGTATTATGCCGACCGTCTCAACCAGTTGCCGATCGGCGTGATCGGGATCGCGATCGGCACCGTGCTGCTGCCGGAAATGTCGCGGCGCCTTGCGGCGAACGATATCACCGGTGCATCCGCCGCGCAGCGGCGGGCGTTCGAATTCTCGCTGTTGTTTTCGGTGCCCTTCGTCGCCGCCTTCCTGACCGTGCCTGATGTGATCATGCGCGCGATGTTTGCGCGCGGCGCGTTCTCGAACGCGGATGCGGTGGCCGCCGGCGCCACGCTGGCCGCTTATGCAGTCGGACTCATCCCGTTCGTGACCATCCGCAGTGCGGTCGCAACCTTCTATGCCCGGCAGGACACCGCGACGCCGGTCAAGGCGGCGCTGACCGGCGTTGCCGTCAACGTCGCGCTGAAGGTCGCGCTGATGGGCGCGCTGGCGCAAATCGGCCTGGCGCTCGCCACCGCCATTGGGGCCTGGGTCAATCTTTTGCTGGTGCTCGTCTTCGCGGTGCGGGCAGGCTACCTCGAACTCGACCGCGCCTGGATGACGTCGCTCGCCAAGTTCGCCGCGGCCGGTGTCGTGCTCGGCGCCGCGCTGTGGGCCACCGCGCGATTCGCGAACGTCTATTTCGCGCAGATGCACACGTTCCGCGATGAGACCGCATTGGCGTTGCTGATCGTGACCGGTGCATTCGTGTACGGGGTCGCAATCATGCTGCTGTTTGGCCGGGGGTGGATATTCTCGCTGCTGCGTGATCGGAGGTCTGGTCCTTAAGCGGCTGTAAACAAATGGGAATACCTCTAGATGGATTTTCGACAGCTTCCGGGCAGGCTCCTTCACGCTCGCACCAGCAAGCGCGATCCGAGCCGACGTAGACACACGCTGCCATGGCCACGTTCTGCGTGTCGGCCTGAACAACACTTTCGGCGCTCCGTGGTCGCGAAGTATTGATTGCGGCGTTATCTTCCTTCCATAAGGATCAAAGCCCCGGCATTGGCCGGGGCTTTTTTTGTTGTGCAGGCGCGAAAAGGGTCGCGGTGCGCGGCGATTTCCTTGCGCCGGCGCTGTGGCTATTCGGGCGAAAGCGGTTTGCGCTGAGCCGACAACCGCTGCAATATGGCGGTTGCTCGAAAACCGGGAATTGGAGATACGATGGCAGCTCCCATCAAGTTCGGCGTCGGTCAAAGCGTCCTTCGCAAGGAGGACGACGCGCTGATTCGCGGCAAGGGCCGCTATACCGACGACCATTCGCCACAGCCGGCGTTGCACGCGCTGATGCTGCGCTCGCCGCATGCGCACGCGAAGTTCACGCTCAACGTCACCAAGGCCCGCGGGATGCCGGGCGTGGCTGCGATCCTGACCGCCGATGACGTCAGGGATCTCGGCGACCTGCCGTGCCTGTTCAATCTGGAAGTCGATCCGTTCACCGGCCCGCCCTATCCGATTCTTCCCAAGGACGAGGTGCGCCATGTCGGCGACGCCGTCGCCTTCGTGGTCGCCGACACCATCGACCAGGCCCGTGACGCGATCGAGGCGATCGACGTCAAATGGACGCCGCTTCCGTCGGTGGTCGGCGTCGTCAACGCCGTGAAGAAAGACGCGCCGCTGGTCTGGCCTGACAAGCCCGGCAACGTGCTGTTCGACGTGTCGGTCGGCGACAAGAAGGCGGCTGAGGCCGCCTTTGCCAAGGCGCATGCGATCGCCGAGATATCGATCGTCAACCCGCGCGTCATCACCAACTTCATGGAGACGCGCGCCGCCGTCGCCGAATACGACGCCAAGCGCGATCACCTGACGCTGACCATCGGCAGCCAGGGCAGCCATCGCCTGCGCGAAATCCTGTGCGGCATGGTGCTGAAGATTCCGATGGAAAAGATGCGGGTGATCTGCCCCGACGTCGGCGGTGGCTTCGGCACAAAACTGTTTCCCTACCGCGAATATGCGCTGATTTCGGTGGCGGCGCGCAAGCTGCGCAAGACCATCAAATGGACCGCCGATCGCTCCGATCACTTCATGGGCGACGCGCAGGGCCGCGACAACGTCACGACCGCGAAGATGGCGTTGGCCGAGGACGGCAAATTCCTCGGCATGGACGTCGATCTGATGGGCGACATGGGCGCCTATCTCTCGACTTTTGGGCCCTACATCCCCCATGGCGGCGCCGGCATGCTGCCCGGGCTCTACGATATCCAGGCCTTCCACTGCCGCGTCCGCACCGTGTTCACCAATACCGTGCCGGTCGACGCCTATCGCGGCGCCGGGCGCCCCGAAGCGGCCTATGTGGTCGAACGGCTGGTCGATGCAGCGGCACGCAAACTCGGCATGACGCCGGACGCGATCCGGCGCAAGAACTTCATTCCGCCGAAGGCGATGCCCTACAAGACCGCGACCGGAAAGGTCTACGATTCCGGCGACTTCACCGCGCATATGAAGCGCGCGATGGAAGTCGCCAACTGGAAGGAATTTCCGAAGCGCGCCAAGGCGGCGAAGAAGCAAGGTCTCGTGCGCGGCATCGGCATGTCCTGCTATGTCGAGATCTGCGGCACGATGGGCGAGGAGACCGCCAACGTCGCGCTCGATCCCAACGGCGACATCAACATCCTGATCGGCACGCAGTCGAGCGGGCAGGGTCATCAGACGGCCTATGCGCAGCTCGTTGCCGAGCAGTTCGGCGTGCCGCCGGAGCGTGTCCATGTCTTGCAGGGCGACACCGACAAGATCGCCACCGGGCTCGGCACCGGCGGCTCGGCGTCGATTCCGACCGGCGGTGTCAGTGTCGAGCGCGCCACCCGCGAGCTCAGCAACAAGCTGAAGGAGATCGCAGCCGAAGCGCTGGAGACCAGTGCCGGCGACCTCGAGATCAGCAATGGCGTCGTGCGCATCGCGGGCACCGATCGCTCGATCAGTTTCGCCGATCTCGCGAAACGGCCGGGCGTCGATCCGTCGAAACTGAATGCGAGTGCGACGTTCGCGCAGGCCGACGGCACCTACCCGAACGGCACGCATCTCGCCGAAGTCGAGATCGATCCCGCCACCGGCATCATCAGAATCGTCAACTATGTCATCGTCGACGATTTCGGGGTCACGCTCAATCCGCTGCTGCTCGCAGGCCAGGTGCATGGCGGGGCGATGCAGGGCATCGGTCAGGCCTTGATGGAGCACGCGGTCTATAGCGCAACCGACGGCCAGCTCGTCACCGGCACTTTCATGGATTATGCGGTGCCGCGGGCCTCCGACGGTCCGTCGTTTCATTTCGAAACGCACAATGTGCCGTGCACGACCAATCCACTCGGCGTCAAGGGGGCAGGCGAGGCCGGCGCGATCGGCTCTTGCCCCGCGGTGGTCAACGCGATCATTGAGGGCCTGTGGCGCGAGTACAAGATCGACCATATCGACATGCCGGCCACGGCCGAACGGGTCTGGATCGCGATCCGCGAGGCACAGAAACAGCATAATCTCTGATATTTTGTCGCATGCGGAATGATGCGCCGCATGCGGTGTTGGCAAACAACCGGTCCGCGCCATCTTGGGGCCGGTACAAACCCGAATTGAAGGGAATTTAGCCAATGAAGCGGATCGTCGTCGTCGCAGCCGTGCTTGCATTCAGTGCCGGTGCGGTCGTTGCACAGCAGGACCAGGTCAAGCGGACCCAGGGCATGATGAAGGACAATGGCAAGAACGCAGCCGCGTTATCGGCGATGGTCAAGGGCGAAAAGCCCTACGATCAGTCGACTGTCAATGCCGCGCTGGCCCAGTTCGATGACACTGCCAAGAACCTTCCGACGCTGTTCCCCGAGAGCATGAAAGGTGTCAGGCTGGAGGGTGATTACGATGCCTCGCCGAAAGTCTGGACAGACAAGGCCGGCTTCGAGTCCCAAATCAAGAGCTTCGCCAAGGTCGTCACCGATGCCAAAAGCAAGGTCAAGAATCTCGACACGCTAAAGGCGGAACTGCCTGTCATCGGCAAGCAGTGCAGTGGCTGCCACGAGACATATCGGATCAAGAAGGGATGATCGCATTCTAACCTGAGCATGATCTCCGCGCAAACGCGTTCCGCGTTTGTCGCGAGGGAAAACCGCTACACATTTTTCCGGATCATGCTCTGACCTCAAAAAGGGGCGGACGCCACGAAGCGTCCGCCCCTTTTGTATTAGCCTTTTTCTTGTTTTTGTTTACTCGCGTTCGAACCGACCTACTTCTTCGTCACCAAATTTGCTTGGTGACTTGATTTACTTCGTTACTTGGCCGCGGATTTCGCCGCCCGGATTGGCTGCGGTGTGAATGTTGATGTAGTACCTGCCGGCCACGAGGTCGGCGGCCTGCGCATCGGTCAACGTTGCGCTGCCTTCGACCGGGCTCGACGTCGCATTGGGGATGGCGACAGCGACACCGGCATTCTTGCCGGCTTCCGCGGGCCCGTGGAAATGTGCGGCGGTGGCAGGGCCGGACAGGCCGGAATAGGAGAGCTTCCAGCTCAGCTTCTTGCTGGCGGGATCGTAGTCGATGTCGGCGGTGCCGGTGGCCGCGCTGGTGCTGGGCGGCACCTGGGACTTGCCGTCGAGTGTTGCCTTCATCTTGTCGGCAGACGCGGGTCCGGCAAAAGCAATCGCTGCCCCCAACGCAAGCGTGACAAGCATGGTCTTGTTCGACATGGTGTTTCTCCCTGTTGACGTCAAAACGGCGATGTCAGCCTCAAAACAACGCGTTGGCGAATTTATTCCCGAAGCGCCGACCAAGGCTCGAAATTTCGTGGAAGCCTATGGCGCAAAGTGCGTCCATACTGGTTGTTGAGTGGACTCCCTGACAACGGATCAGTGAATGCTGCGACGAATTCTCCTTGGCTTGATTTTGGCTGGCGTCGCCGGCGCCGGTGTCTTCTGGTGGCTGACGATCCCGGCGGTCGTTGCTTCAGCCTCGCTTCCTCCTCGCACGCCAAACCTTGCCAACGGCGTTGCAACGTTCAATGCAGGGGGCTGTTCCTCCTGCCATGCCGTTCCCAACCAGCCCGATCGGCTGAAGCTCGGTGGCGGGTTAGCAATGCCTTCGCCGTTCGGGACGTTCTACGTCCCCAACATCTCGTCAGATCCGACCTACGGTATTGGCCGCTGGAGCGAGGCGGATTTCGTGACGGCGGTGCTCAAGGGGACATCGCCTGATGGCACGCACTATTTTCCGGCCTTTCCATATACGTCCTACCGGAACGCTACCGTCGACGACGTCCGCGACCTCTTTGCCTACCTGAAGACGCTTGCGCCGGTGAGCGGCAAGACACGCGATCACGACGTTCCGTTTCCATTCAACATCCGCCGCAACGTCGGCGTGTGGAAATGGTTGTTCATGGACGGAAAGCATCACGTAGCCGACGCCTCACATTCGGCGTCGTGGAAACGCGGGGCTTACCTCGTCAACGGTATGGGCCACTGCGCCGAGTGTCACAGCCCGCGCAATTTCCTCGGCGGCATCCTCGAGGTGCAACGCTTCGCAGGCGGGCCCAATCCGGAAGGAGAGGGCTGGGTCCCCAACATCACCCAGAAGAGATTGGCCGAGTGGAGCGCGAAGGATATCGCCTACTTCCTCGAAACCGGGCAAACGCCGGATGGCGACACTGCCGGCGGATCGATGGTGCGCGTTATCAAGAACACGTCGCAATTGCCGCCGGAAGATCGCGACGCCATCGCGGAGTATGTGAAGTCGCTGGCGCCGGTCGAGGGACCGCCGCAGCCGAAGAAGCAGGACGCAGAAAAGTCATGACGGCTTCGCGCGCCGTCAGGGCGTCACGGCCGCGGGCATCGGCTCCCACCTTTCCGGCAGGGTGGGCACGATCGTCAATGGCTTGCGCGGCACGGCCGTGGCGTTTTTGGTCCGTTTCAAATCCGTGGGACGTTTGGCCGACGCAATGTCGGCGAACGAGCGATCGAAATCGCCTATCCGGTACAGCACGACGCCGCGATCGAAATAGGCGGTTGCGAAGCGCGGATAGTACTGGACGCCCAAATTGTACGTGGCGAACGCCGGGACAGGCTCGAAGCGGCCGATGGGGACGGCGCCCGATTCCTTGGCTGCAGGTACTGCGGAGGCGAGCGCGACCGCTCCGCCGGTTGAAACCTCTCCACCGCGCTGGATGCGCGGTTCGTCCTGCGCCGGACCGTCGGGCTGCACGGCCGCAACTTCCTGCGCGCCGCCGGCGGTTCTGTCGGTCAGCATTTCGGCGGCGCCCGGCGGCTTTGAAAACAATCCGAACACGGTGTAGCCGCCGACCAGCACCGCGGAAATGATCGTTGCCGCCATCGTATTGGAGGCGACCTTTCGGACGGTCTCGTATGTCTGGATCGCCTTCGTGGCAGGCGGCTGCAGCGCAATGGCTAGCAACTGATCGTAGGTCGCGCGCTGCTCGGTGTCGGTCAGGATGTCATAGGCGCGCACGAGTTCCCTGAACCTCAGCGCAGCATCGGGATTGTCAGGATTGATATCGGGATGGGTCGCCTTCGCGGCCTTGCGGAATGCCTTCCGCAATTCCTCGGCGTCATCACTCGGAAGCGCTCCGAGCAAATCGTACAGCGTCCCCATGGTGGTACTCGCGACTGTTTCCCCCTCGGAATGTCCCCGCCGCGGAGCTTCCGGTTGACGACGCCCCAGATAATCAAAAATATCAAGGCGGTAGGATGATCCTCATATGGCAAAAGCATGCCATGGTTAACGTCGTTAACCCTCCGTTGCGGTGAGAAGCCCCAGCGATCGGGGGTAGCCTGAAGCGGTGCGCCCAAAACCTCCAGCCATCCGCCGGGCTGAGATAGAGGCGGGAAGGCGGGCCGATGCCTAACCCGTGCCGAACGCCTTGAAGGTGATGATGGTGTGGGTGTCCTGGATCCCTGGAATCACCTGCACCTTCTCGTTGACGAAATGGCCGATGTCGGTGTCCTTATCGACGTAGAACTTGACCAGCAGATCGTAATCGCCGGCAGTGGAATAGATCTCCGAGGCGATCTCGGCCTCCGCGAGCGCATTGGCGACGGCATAGGATTGGCCGAGCTTGCATTTGAACTGGACGAAGAAGGGAACCATCGCTGTCGTCTCCGAATTGGTTGGTCCCAATAGGCCAAAAACCGCTGATAATGGCAAGCCAGCTTGCTGCCCATGCCACGGCGCGATAGGACATTCCATGGCCTTCAACCGACGACTTGCACGAGGCTTGCGATGACGGCGCCGATCGCGCTGACCATCGCCGGCTCCGATTCTTCTGGCGGCGCCGGTATCCAGGCCGACCTGAAGACGTTTGCCGCGCTCGGCGTCTACGGCGCCTCCGTGATCACGGCGCTGACCGCACAGAATACCGAAGGCGTCAGCGGCATCCATCAGGTGCCGGCGGAGTTCGTGACCGCGCAGATCGATGCGGTGTTTTCCGATCTCGACGTCGGAGCGGTCAAGATCGGCATGGTGGCGCAGCCATCGGTTATCGACGCCATCGTCGCCGGTCTCAAGCGCTGGTCGCCGAAGCATGTCGTGCTCGATCCCGTGATGGTCGCAACCTCCGGCGACCGGCTGCTGGCTGCAGAAGCGGTCGAGTCGCTCAGGACAAAACTCATTCCGCTTGCTTCGGTCATTACGCCCAACTTGCCTGAGGCCGCCGCACTGCTCGACGAACCGGTGGCTGCGGGTGAGGCCGCCGTCGAAAGCCAGGGCAGGCGATTGCTGGCCATGGGCTGCAAGGCGGTGCTGATCAAGGGCGGCCATGGGGAGGGCGCCGAGTGCATCGACTATCTGATCGGCACGAGCGGCACCATCGCGCTGGCCGCGCCGCGCATTGCGACGAAAAATACCCATGGCACCGGCTGCTCATTGTCCTCGGCGATCGCGGCGGAGCTCGCGAAAGGCGAGGGCATGGAGACCGCCGTGCGTAACGCCAAGGCGTGGATCAGCGCTGCGATTGCGGCGGCAGATCGCTTCAGCGTCGGCCGCGGTCACGGGCCCGTGCATCATTTTCACAAGTATTATTAGCTGAACTGTCGTCCCTGCGAACGCAGGGGACTCATACGCCGCGGCTCGTCAATTGAAGCAAGCGGCTCGCTATCTTCTCCAACAATAAGCATCGGTGGTCATGGGTCCCTGCGTTCGCAGGGACGACGAAAAGGTATTGCCGAGGCCGTGTCGCTTGCCTGTCGCATCGCGCTGCTATCCGCGAGAGCCAAGGGCGCAGCATTGATTCTCGTGGGGGCTATAGGTCGCGTGAACAGTCATCGCCCTGTCACAGAAATCCGGTAGGTGCACAGATATGGGCAGTGCCTCCTTGAGTGAAGAGAGCCCCGAACGGCGCTTTCGAACCTTGTTTATCTCCGACGTCCATCTCGGAGCCCGCGGCTCGCAAGCCGATCGTTTGCTGGACTTCCTCAAAAGCCACGACGCCGACACCATCTATCTCGTCGGCGATATCGTCGATGGCTGGGCGTTGAAGTCGAGCTGGTACTGGCCGCAATCGCACAACGACTTCGTGCAGAAGATGCTGCGCAAGGCGCGCAAGGGCGCCAAAGTCATCTACGTGCCGGGCAATCACGACGAGTTCCTGCGCAACTACTACGGCACGCATTTCGGCGGCATCGACGTGGTGGAAAACACCATCCACACCGGCGTCGACGGCAAGCGCTATCTCGTCATCCACGGCGACATCTTCGATCTCGTGGTGCAGAACGCGCGCTGGCTCGCCCATCTCGGCGACAAGGCCTACGACTTCGCCATTCAGATGAATCGCCTCGTCAACTTCTTCCGCCGCATGTTCGGTGTGCCCTATTGGTCGCTGTCGCAATGGGCGAAGCTGAAGGTCAAGAACGCCGTGAACTACATCGGCGCGTTTGAACAGACGCTGGCCGGCGAGGCGCGGCGGCACGGCGCCGACGGCGTGATCTGCGGCCACATCCATTACGCCACCATCCGTGACGAGCACGGCATCCGCTACATGAATTGCGGCGACTGGGTGGAAAGCTGCACCGCGCTCGCCGAGCACGAGGACGGCCGGTTCGAGATCATCACCTGGACCGATCCGCAGCGAAGGGCGGCGCCCGTTCCCCGCGTCGCGGCGCGCGCCGCATGACGCATATCCTGGTCGCGACCGATGCGTGGCATCCCCAGGTCAACGGGGTGGTGCGCACGCTGACCGCGATGGCGGAGGCGGCCACGGGGCTTGACGTCGAGGTGAGTTTTCTGACGCCGCAATCGTTTCGTACCTTTGCGATGCCGAGCTATCCCGACCTGCGGCTGGCTCTGCCGCTTCCCGGCAAGGTCGCGCAACTGATCGAAGCGGCAAGGCCCGACAGCATACATATCGCGACCGAGGGGCCGATCGGGCTGTTGGTGCGGCGCTATTGCCGCAAGCGCGGCTTGCCGTTCACCACGAGCTTTCACACCCGGTTTCCGGAATATGTCTCGGCGCGCTCGCCGATTCCGGAATCCTGGGTTTGGTGGGCGCTACGTGCCTTCCACCGGTCGAGCCGGGCAGTGATGGCGGCGACGCCGGCGCTGGCGGCTGAGCTGCGCCTGCGTGGCTTTCGTAACGTAGTGCTGTGGTCGCGCGGCGTCGATACCTCGCTGTTCCATCCGCGCAGCGCCGATCTCTGCCTGCCGATGCCGGTATATCTCAGCGTCGGCCGTGTCGCGGTAGAGAAGAATCTCGAAGCCTTCCTCGATCTCGATCTGCCCGGTACCAAGCTCGTCGTCGGCGATGGCCCGGCCCGGATGGCGCTGGAGCGCAAATATCCTAACGCCGTGTTCCTCGGCGCGCGGCATGGCGAGGAACTGGCCGAAATCTATGCGGCGGCCGATATTTTCGTCTTTCCCAGCAAGACCGACACGTTTGGCTTGGTGCTGCTGGAAGCGCTGGCCAGCGGCCTGCCGGTCGCGGCTTTTCCGGTCAACGGTCCCCGCGACGTGATCGGCTCGGTGCCGGTTGGCGTGCTGAACGAGGATTTGCGCGCGGCCTGCCTGGAGGCGCTGCAGATTTCGCGGAAAGAATGCGTGGAATTTGCCGCCGCCCATACCTGGCAGGCCTCGGCGCGGGTTTTTGTCCATCATGCCCTCAATCTTGGTCCACTGCAGCCGGAAGGCGAGCTGGCCGAATTTGTGGCGGAGGACCCGCATTTCGCCGCCTGATATCACCTGAATCTGTATTGCCCGCCGGTCCGCTTGCGCGATACAAAGTGCGCATGACGGAAAAAGCCTCAACGGCACCGGTCGGTGCTGCAGATATCGATGCGGCGGCGCGCGTAGTTGGCCCGTTCGCGGTGCGGACGCCGCTGTTGTCGTTCCCCGTTCTCAACGAGCGCGTCGGGACCAAGGTCTTTCTGAAGCCCGAAATGCTGCAGCGGACCGGATCGTTCAAGTTCCGCGGCGCCTTCAACAAGCTGGCCTCGATCCCGCAGGACAAGCGCGGCGGCGGGGTGGTCGCATTCTCTTCCGGCAACCACGCCCAGGGCGTGGCGGCGGCGGCGCAGATCCTCAACATGCAGGCCACCATCGTGATGCCGGCGGACTCTCCGGTCACCAAGCGCGAGCGCACCAAGGGCTATGGCGCGGAGGTGGTGCTCTACGACCGCGACAAGGAGGACCGCGAAGCGATCGCCAACGGCATCGCCGGCAAACGCGGTGCGACGCTGGTCCGGCCGTATGACGATCCCTTCGTCATTGCAGGGCAGGGCACTGCGGGCCGCGAAATCGCCGAGGACATGACAGCGCTCGGGCTCGTGCCCGATATCGTGGTAGCGCCGGCCTCGGGCGGCGGGCTGATCGCCGGCGTCGCGACGGCCGTGAAGGCAAAATTTCCGCAAGCGCAGGTGATTGTCGCCGAGCCCAAGGACTATGACGATCACGGCCTGTCGCTCCGCGCCGGCCATCGCGAGGCCCATCACGCTGCCGGCCGCACCATCTGCGATGCGCTGATGGCGGCGATGCCGGGCGAACTCACCTTCTCGATCAACAGCAAGCTGCTGGCAAACGGCGTGACTGCATCCGACGAGGAAGTAGGCGCGGCGGTGGCCTATGCCTACCGGGAATTGAAGCTGGTGGTCGAGCCCGGCGGGGCTGTCGGCCTCGCTGCACTGTTGGCCGGCCGCATCGATGCCAGGGGAAAGAACGTCGTCATCGTGCTTTCCGGTGGCAACGTCGACGCGGACCTGTTCGCCAAACTGGTCGCCTGATCATCACATCTCAAACGGAAGCGGGCAGAGCATGTGCTCTGCCCGCTTTTTTGTTGTTCGGATATCCTTATTCAGCGCCTGAAGCCGCCGCCGAATGACCCGCCGAACGAGCTGCGGGACGGACTTGAGGCCAAGCGCTGGCTGAAACCTCCGCCGCCCATGCCGCCGCTGAACCGACGCGGCGCGGTGGTCATCATGGGCCTACTCATCATGGGCCTGGTCGTGATGGGCTTGGTGACCCGTATCGGATTGTTATGAATCCTGGGCGGCAAGGTCGTGATCTTGCCGACCTTGCTGCTGTTGTTGCCGGCATTGACGGGGATCGGGTTGATCTTGCCGGGCAGGGTCGTGGCCTTTCCGCCAATGCCATTACCGTTGCCGGTGAGCTTGCCGGGCAGGGTCGTGATCTTGCCCGTCTTGCCGTTGTTGATGCCATTGATCGGGTTATTCGTTGCCGTGCCCTTGGCAGGCAGCGTGATGATCTTGGAAGGCACCGGCATGTGGGCCTGGGCACCAAGATTGTGCTTGGAGATGCCGAGGATCGGTGAATTGCCGATGTTGCCCGGCTTGAACGTCGGAGACTGCTTCGCCAGATGCGTGAACTGCATCAGGGGGACGGCCTTCGGTGCGACCTGCAGCTTCAGCGCGGACTTGGCGTAGGGGCTGTTGGAATAATTGTCATGGAACGTCTTGTAGGCGAACGGCGAGTTGGCGACCACCGCTTTGTGCCACGCCGTCGCCATCCGCAGATTGCCGAGCAGCATGCGGATGTGGTCGCACAGCGGATCATGCGGGTAAAGGCGGATGAATTCCTCATAGTACTCGGGCGAGCCTTCCGAGAGCACGTAGTCGTAAGCCTGACGCACCGAACGCGACGGCAGATTCGACGCGGTCTGGATGATCGGGCGGCGATCCGGCGTGCGGCCTGCAGCGACCGCGGTATCGCCGAAGAAATAGAAGTCGGAGGTTAGCGACGAACTTTCCCACGGTGTCTGCTTTCCGGAGGTGGTGTTGTTCACTTCGAGCCGGACGCGCTTGAACAATTGCTCGATCGGCAGGTTCGGCTCGCGTGCGACATTCAGGAAAGCCGACGTATACGGGCTGTGGTTGCCGTCGCCGTCCTGCGCTTCCATGCCCGGCGCGGTCGAGTAGCCGACGATCGAGCCTCGGGGCGCATCGACGATTGCCAAACCCCGCCCGGCGTCGTTGATCTCGGGGAACGGATTGTTGCGGCAGGCATCGAGCACCACGATGCGCATCCGGCTCGGGATCGACTCCAGCGTGCCCATCACATCGACCAGCCGGACCGAATTGCCGTCAAGATCGGACGGCGAAGCGATCTTCGCATCGACTGGAAGCAGATAGTTCTCACCCGCCACCTGCACGCCGTGACCGGCATAGTAGATCATGGCGACGGTGCCGGGGCCGCGCTCGGCGACCCTGGCGGAGAAGTCCTGCACGACCTTGACCATGTCGCCGCGCGTCAGGTCCGTGGCCTGGGTGACCTCGAAGCCGGCGGAGTTCAAAAGCTGCGCCATCGACTGCGCGTCGTTGCCGGGATTGGCGAGCTTTGGCGCGATCTGGTAATTCGAATTGCCGATCACCAGCGCGACGCGCTGGTCGGCCGGCGGCGTTTGCATGCCGTTGCGGATGTCGGCGTTCGGGGCTTCGGCCAGCGCCGCACCAGCGAAGCCGAACAGGCCTGCCAGCAGGCCGGCACCCAATAGCGATGACTTAAAGCGGGACATGGCTGCCTCCTCAGGCGAGACCTCGTTGCGAGCTTTGCTGCTGGCACGCTAGGCCGGGTGCGGGCCGTCGTACGTGACCGCGGTCACGGTTGCAGCGCGCGGCACTTCCACGCTTGCCGCCGCACGATGCCGCTGACAATCTCGGGTTGCCGAACGGTCGAAGGAACCCAAATGGGCTTCGGACTAAAGACCACCACAGGAATCATCGCGGCCGTGTTGGTTACGGCGGCGCTGGCTCAGGCGAGCAGTGTGTTCGCGCCGCTTGCGGCGGCATTGTTCATCGTTGCGATTGTGTGGCCGGTCCAGAAGCAGTTGCAATCCTGGATGCCAAAACTTGCCGCGCTGGCGATCACCATCATCGCCACCGTGGCGGTCTGCCTCGGCTTCGCCTCGCTCGCAGCCTGGGGATTTGGTCGGGTAGGGCAATCACTGCTCGCCGACCTGGCGCGCTACCAGGCCCTATATGCGGCGACCGTAAATTGGCTGGACGGCCATGGCGTCTCGGTTGCGGGGCTGTGGGCTGAACATTTCAACGTAAGCTGGCTGCTGCGCGCCACGCAATATGTCACCGGACGGGTGAACACGACGCTCAGCTTCTGGGTGATTGCGCTGGTTTACGTCATGCTGGGGCTTCTCGAAGTCGAGAGCATCAGGCGAAACGTTGAAAGGTTGGATAACCGCACCGCAGCACGCGTGCTGCTCGACGGCGGCGCAGCGACCGCGGCGAAATTTCGAAAGTATCTCTTGGTGCGGACGCAGATGAGCGCGGTCACCGGCCTGCTCGTCGGGAGCTTCGCCTGGATTACCGGGCTGCCATTCGCGCTCGAATGGGGCGTGATCGCGTTCGTGCTGAACTATATCCCGTTCATAGGCCCGTTCGTTGCGACACTGTTTCCGACCCTGTTGGCGATGACGCAGTTCGAGACCTGGCCGGCGGTGCTCGGCGTATTCGTGTGCCTGAACATCATCCAATTCGCGGTCGGCAGCTACGTCGAGCCGCGGGTGGCCGGCAGCCTGTTGTCGATCTCGCCGGTGGTGGTGCTGTTTGCAATCTTCTTCTGGACGTTCTTGTGGGGCCTGTTCGGGACCTTCATCGGCGTGCCCATCACGCTCGCCATACTCACCTTCTGTGCCCAGCATCCGTCGAGCCGCTGGATTGCTGATCTGCTCGGCGGACCGGAGCCGGAGAAGCCCGGCAAGCTCTAGTCCGCTGTCTCGCCCTCGATCTCTACCCGCTCGGGCGGCAACAGGCCTAGACGCCCATCCTGGCCGGCCGTCAGGGAATGAATATAGAAGTACGTCGCCGCAGCGTCGGTCGCACCCATCACGGGCGACGGAGCGGAGATGATTTTTAGCCCGCCGCATGCGCCGATCCAGTCGATATGACGGTGGCCATGCATCACAACGGCACGATCTCCCAGCGCTTCCAATCTGCGGACGAACCAACTGCCGTTGATCAGCGCCGTCCCGATGCGCTCGGAAAATGCTTTCACCGGCATGGGATATTCCGCCAGGTGGTGGTGCAGTGCGACGATCCAGCGCGCCCGCGGAAAATGTCCGATGGCTGCCTCGAGGCGATGCGCCTGTTCGACGGATACCAGTCCGAGCGCGTTGGTGAAGGAAAAGTGGGTCTTTGCATTCGAGTTCAGGATAGCTATCCCGAGGCCATCTTCCGGTTCCGGCGGCAGGATCATCGGAAACTGGTCGTCGAAGAGGCTGCGCAGCGCGGCGACACGGCGCAAACCTCCAGACTCCGCAACGGCCGCGATCGCGTCGCGGTGCAGCGTCAGCGCCTGTTGCAGCGTAGCGGCCGGTCTTCCGTTGGCGTCGACGACATGCATCCGCTCGCCCTGCACGGCCGCCATCGCCGACAGCGTCCGGATTTGCCGCAGCCGCTTGCCGGTGCTGAACGGCAGGTCGAGCCTGGCCGGATTGGCGCGGTCGACGATGTTGACGTCATGATTGCCCGGCAACAGGATCGTGCGCGCGACAAGCTCCGGGTGGCGCGCCAGTGCTTCGAGGACTAACGCCCATTCGCTGGCGCGACCGGCGTCGGTCATGTCGCCCGTGATCAGAACGTGATCGAGCGGATTGCTGGCGTGGATGGCGGCCAGTCGCGCGAGGATTCGATGGAGCCGGCCATTGCCGCGCGGACCAGCCCGTCCGCTTTCGATGCGAAAGCCATAATGCTCGCCGATCACGTGAATATCCGACAGATGCGCAACGCGCCAAGTCCGGCCTTCGGCCGAGGCGGCATCGAACATGGCAAGATCTAGCGGTTGAGGCATGCTGGCATCGGCAAAACCCCAAACCAGCGATGCGACCGCCAGATAGCCTGCCATCAGTACGACGGCATTCGCGAGCGTGGGCACGGCGAGCCGATGCAACAGGAGCAGATCGCTCCAGTTACCAGCCCAACGCGAGGCAGGCCAGGCGAGCATCGCGATCACCGCCGCGCATGCGGACAACATGATACCGGCGCCAACCGAATTGGCGCTGCGCAAGCGCGCCCGACCGGCAGGGCTAAAGTTTTTTCCTACGATCAGTTCCGTCAGATGACGCAAGGCTTCGCGGGCAAACGCATAGCCGGGCTGCACCGCGAGTGCATTGAGCGACCAGAAATTGATCTCGGCGATCCGAAGCAGCGGGCGCCATCCGATCCATCCCACCGCGACGATCGCGGCCAGCAACAGCGCGGTGCCGATTTCGGTCAGCGCTGCAAGCTGTTCCGACAAGGTGGAAAACCACGCCGAAGCCAGCAACGGCGCCAGACCGAGCAACACCGACGGCAACAACAGCAAGACCGTCCAGGCGAACAAGAGCTTCGGCAAACTGATTTCGACCAGCAGGCTTCCGGCGATTGCCAGCAGCGACCGCTGTCCCGGACTGGCGGCATCATCCTCGATATCGCCGTTGCGCGGATCGACCAGCATATTCTCTGCGGCTTTGGTGACGTGTCGCTCGGAGATCGTCATTGCTCAATACCGCATTGAGCGGAGTGATCGGGTTCATCGGCTCGTCTCCGACACGGTATGGAGCCAGCCGCGGCATCGCTACCGCGGGCCCGACCAGCCGCGCCGCGCTTGACCGCGAGCTACGCCGCGCTGGTTTGTGGCGGCGCCTGCTCGGCACTCGCCTTGGCGAGCGCTTCGCGAAGCTTCTGCTCCTTGCTGTCATCCAGCGAGGTCTTGAGCACGGTACCGCCAGCATCCTGGATCTCGCGCAGCACCTTGTCCGCGGTCATGTTCTTGACGAGGACAAACAGCGCAGCGTTGCCGGGTTGCAGGCTTGTCGAGAGGTCCTTCATGAAGCGGTCATCGATCCCGTAGTCGGACAGCGCACCGCCGAGCGCGCCGGACGCCGCGCCGAGAGCTACGCCCAGTAGGGGGTTGAGAAAGAGCACGCCGATCAGCAGTCCCCAGAAGCTGCCCGATATGGCTCCGATCGCTGTCGTGTTGACGAACTGATTGAGCTTGACGGGGCCGGCTTCCGTCTTCACCGCAATCACGGCATCGCTGATCGTGATCAGGTATTCCTTGTGCAGTTTGAACAGGCGTTGCCGTACTTCTTCTGCCTTTGCTTCGGATGGATAGATGATTGCGATCAGATCTGACATCTTCGTATCCTCCAACTCGATGTGATGGATAGTCCGAGCCATATACGGCGCGCGAGGGATCGATACCTTTCTGCTGCAGCGAAGCAAACAACGCCACTCATCGGGAAAATCGGCCGAACAGCACGATCCCGCAGAGCCGCGGTTTGCCAATGGCACAGCTTCGCCTTGGCGGGGCACGGCATAGTTTTGACCGTATCACAACCTGCGAGCGAGCGCATCACGGTTCGCTGATCGCTCCCACCAAGCCACGACAGCGCTCGGTCAAATTGGTCGCTAGTTCGCGGAGATTTGTCGATGCGGTGGCATCGGCACTTCTCATGATTTGTCACAAAGTTGTGTAGCGGAACACGCCCGACGCAAACGTGCTTTAAGGTTGTATGATTGACTCGATGCACTTTGGAGCGTTACGCTACGTGCAAGTCATATGAAGCTGAGACGGTCGACGCAGATCGTCTATCAGCGTGTAACCCGCGTTGCCGAACGGCCCGATCATCTGCGCGCAGCATGCAGAATGTCGAGCCGGATGGAGGAGTCCGATGGACTCACCTTCGATTTCGGAATCTATAGAACGCCCTTACATCTCGACAGGACACCTGCCAGAACCCGAGTTGGTGCAGAGGTTGGTGTCCGACGCCCATCGGCGCTTCAAGTCGAATGGCGAGGGACAGAATTCGCAGGTCTATCCGGCCCTTGCCAGGGTTCCCCGCGAACTGTTCGGGATTTGCGTCGCCGGCACCAGCGGGCGTGTCTACGAGGCCGGCGACACCGGCTATGAATTCTCGATCATGAGCGTGTCGAAACCGTTCGTGTTCGCGCTGGTCTGCGAGACGATCGGCCCGGAAGAGGCGCGCACAAGACTTGGGGCGAACGCCACCGGATTGCCCTTTAACTCCCTCGCGGCGATCGAGCAGGGCGGTGGCCGCACCAACCCGATGGTCAACGCGGGCGCGATCGCGACCACAAGCCTTGTCCCCGGCCTCACGG
Organism: Bradyrhizobium sp. LMTR 3; assembly: GCF_001693485.1. Lineage (GTDB taxonomy): Bacteria > Pseudomonadota > Alphaproteobacteria > Rhizobiales > Xanthobacteraceae > Bradyrhizobium. Next base: position 385,811 of record NZ_MAXC01000053.1, on the reverse strand, counting down.
TGGATGGCCAGTGGCAATTCATTCACGACGGGCTGTCGCGGTTTGCCGGGCGCAAGCTCGCGCTCAATGAAGAGGTGTACGCCTCGGCGTCGCAAACCAACTATCGCAACCGCAGTATCGCGCGGCTGCTGCAGAGCTACGACCGCATCTATTGCGACGCCAAGCAGGCGACCGATCTCTACACGCGGCAGTGCTCACTCAACGTAAGCGCCAGAGATCTGGCGGTCATGGGCGCGACGCTGGCGGACGGCGGCGTCAACCCGGTTACCCGGCAGCGCGTGGTGGATGCTGCGGTCTGCCACTATGCGCTGACCGTGATGATTACCGCCGGCTTATACGAGACCTCGGGCGATTGGCTCTACGACATCGGCCTGCCCGGCAAGAGCGGAATCGGCGGCGGCATCGTCGCGGTCTCGCCGGGGAAGGGCGGTTTTGGCACCTTCGCGCCGCCGCTCGATGCGGCCGGCAACAGCGTGAAGGGACAGCTCGCGGCGAAATTCCTCTCGCAGCGGCTGGGAATGGATCTGTTCGTATCGCAACCGGAAAACTGAAGCAGATGCAAAGAGCGGCTTGGTCGAGCCGAACCGAGTAGATCGAGAGGACATCATGGCGACGCACTCGATACCGATCGGAGCAATCCGGGAAGAAGCGCGGGAGTCATGGGTGCCGATGATCGCCATCGCGCTCGGCCAGATGATCATGTCCTACAACGTCGCCTCGCTACCAGTGGCGCTCGGCGGGATGGTCAAGAGTTTTGGCGTGCCGCCGACGACGGTTGCGACGGGTATCGTGGCCTATTCCATGCTGGTGGCTGGTTTCGTGATGCTCGGCGCGAAACTCGCGCAGCGGTTCGGCGCGTTGCAGGTGTTCCGATTCGCCGTCATCCTGTTCTGCGCGTCGCAGATATTGATGACATTCAGTCCCACGGCGACGTTGATGATCACAGCGCAAGCGCTCTGCGGCGCGGCCGGCGCCGTGATCGTACCGTCGCTGGTGGCGCTGATTGCCGAGAATTATACGGGACGGCAGCAGGCGACGGCGGTGGGTGCGCTCGGCTCCGCGCGCGCGGCGGCTGGCGTGCTGGCGTTCATCATCGGCGGCGTGCTCGGCACCTATATAGGCTGGCGGCCCGCGTTCGGCATCCTGATCGCGGTTTCCGCGATTGTTTTCCTGTTGAGTTTCCGTCTCAAGCGCGACTACGGCCGCCCGGATGTGCAGATTGATATCTTCGGTGTGGTTTTGGCCGCATCGGCGATCGTTCTCATCAGTTTCGGCTTCAACAATCTGAACGGATGGGGACTCGCACTCGCCACCGCCAATGCGCCATTCGATCTGCTCGGCCTTTCACCGGCCCCGATCATGATCGTTCTCGGCGTCGTGCTCGGGCAGGCATTCCTGATGTGGACGCATCGGCGTCAGGCTGTCGGGAAGACTCCGCTATTGGCGCTCGAGGTGATCGACTCGCCGGAGGAGCGCTGCGCGGTCTATGCGCTGTTTGCTGTTGTCGCGCTGGAGGCGGCGCTTAATTTCTCAGTGCCGCTGTACATTCAGATCGTGCAGGGCCGCTCGCCGCTTGCGACCGCGATTGCGATGATGCCGTTCAATCTGACGGTGTCCTTCACGGCGATGCTGATCGTCAATGTCTACGACCGGCTGACGCCGCGGCAGATCGGTCGCTACGGCTTCATGTTGTGCACGGTTGGTCTGGTGTGGCTGGCCATAGTCGTGCGCAACGACTGGAGCGAGATTCCCGTGCTGATCGGCCTGGTTCTGTTCGGGATCGGGCAGGGCTCGCTGGTCACCCTGTTGTTCAACGTGCTGGTCACCGCCTCGCCCAAGGAGCTGGCAGGCGATGTCGGGTCGCTGCGCGGCACCACGCAAAATCTGGCCGCTGCGGTTGGAACGGCGGTAGCGGGTGCACTTCTGGTCGGTCTGTTGAGTGCGATTGCGCTCAGCAGCATCGCGGCCAGCCCCGACCTGCCGAAGGAGATCCAGAGCCAGGTCGATCTCGACAACATCACCTTCGTCAGCAACGACCGGCTGCGCAGTGTGATGGAAGGAACGACCGCGACGCCGCAGCAAGTCGAAGAAGCCGTACGGGTGAATACTGAAGCGCGGCTGCGTGCCCTGAAGATCGGACTGCTGATCATGGCCGGTCTTGCACTGCTGGCGATCATTCCGGCGGGCCGGCTTCCAAACTACCTGCCGGGCGAGATACCGAGCGATGCGCCCGGCAACCGATTGAGGTCCGGCTGATCAGCACGAGCATGCGAGGAAAGGGGCGTCGCAAGAAGGAGAACAACAATGGATGCAATCGACCGTCGCACTGCGCTGCGGACTCTGGTGTGCGGTGCCGTGACCATCGGCCTGGCCACAAGCCTGCCACCAGGCGTTGCCGAGGCGGCGCCGCTCGCGGTGCAGAAGGATCCTGGAAGGAACGCCGGAGATTTCAAGCTCGAGGCTCAAGGCCCTGGCACGCGGCCGCCTGGATCACCGGCTGGACGGCCACCGGGACGGCCGCCCACGCGGCCGTCGCGTCCTCCCCCTCACTGGCATCGTCGTCGGCGTCGCCGTTGGGTCTGCTGGTGGCACCGCGGCCGTCGCCGGTGCGGCTGGCGATGGCGGTGATGGCCACGCTGCTCGAGGCTGCGATGAGACGTGAAGTGAGGAGGCTGACATGACTACAATTGACAACAGTTCGCCGATGGGCGTCACCAACCTGCCTGCGCCGCCGTTCTGGATCTGTGTTCTGCTTGGACTCGTCTTGATCCTGGCAGGCTTCCTGGTTCTCGGCGACGTCATGCTCGTCACCTTGATCAGCACCATCTTCATCGGTTGGGTTTCGATCGTCGCCGGCGCGTTCGAGATCGTCCATGCATTCTGGACCAAGGGATGGGGAGGATTCGTATGGCAGGTGCTTCTCGGCATCCTGTACATCGCCTTTGGCGTCGTGCTGGTGGGCCAGCCGGTCGCCAGTGCCCTGATCCTCACCTACGTCCTCGGCCTGGTGTTGCTGATCTCCGGATTCGTTCGCATCCTGCTCGGTGTCAGCCATTGGCGAGAGGCGGGCTGGATCATGCTGCTGTCCGGCGCATTCGGCGTATTGGCTGGCCTCGTGATCCTGACGGGATTTCCGATGACGGGCTTGTGGGTCCTCGGATTCGTCCTCGGCGTCGATCTGATATCCCATGGCATCGGGTGGTTGGCTTACGCGTGGCAGCCTACCACCCGAACCGCGTAGCTCCTCCCTGCCTACTAGAGCGAGATGGCTTTTCTTCGAATCGTTATCTCGCTCCTTTTTTTCTGTTGAGGACGTCCGGGCGATGTGGTGCCCCACTTTGCTGCGGACGCGTCATGGAAGCCGGCGCGCTTTCCAGGCGGCGCAGAGCGCTTACGAAAAGAACGCGATCTTCTCGGCTTGGCTCATGCGTCGGATCGGCGCCAGCGGATCGTTGGCCGCCGTGACCGGCTTTCGCAGCATCCCGCTCGCAATGAGGGTCGAGCCGAGCGACACTTCCACCGCTGGCACGGGCGCCGGCGCGGCGGCGGGCGGTGGGGACGGTTGAACCGTCTGTTGAACCGGCGGCGGCGCCGGCGCGGCGACCGGTTCGGGCGCCTTGGCGACGATCTTGGGAGCAATCGGCACAGGCTCCGCCAGACGGACCTGCTCGGCTATCGCTTCGGCGATCTCCACGTCGCTGATCGGATCCGGCGCGCCCATCTCCATCGCGATCATGTCGAGGACCGCCTCGTCTTGCGCATCAGCGTCCCGCGCATCAGTGTCTTGGGCGTCGGCGTTCTGGACGGAGTTGTCTTGGGCAGCAGCGTCTTGGGCAGCACCGTCTTGGGTAGCCGCGTGCCGGACGGTCGCGTCTTGCACAGCGGTATCTTTGGCCGAAGCCTCTGGAGCGGTGGCGCTTTCGGCAGCCAGCGGCGTTTCCGGTTCCGTCAGCATGGCTTCCGCCGCCGCAAGCGCGGCCTCTGCGGATGCGGCCATCGAAGCGAATGGCGTCTCGGCAGCTTCCGGTGCTTCCCGCGCGAAGGCTGGCTCGGCTGCTGGCGGCATTTCCTGCGCGGCCGGGAAGGGCGACGCCGCCTCGGACTCGGCAGCCGGCGCTGGCGACTGGTCCTCGTCCCCGAATTCCACAAGCCGGCCCTGGAGGGCGGCGAAGGCCGCGCGCAGCGCTGCTCGCGCCTCCTCGGATGAGAACTGATCGGTACCCTTTTCGATGACGGAGACCTGCGAATCGATCAGGTCGCAGATCCGCCCGTCATTGCCGATTTCCCGCAACCGCCAGGCGATTTCGCGCAGCACCCGCGCGCCCTTGCGGACCGGCGCCAGCCGCTGCTCCAGCGCGAGGCTGTCGAGTGCCTCGACTGCCGATTCTTCGGCCGCCTCGACGGCGCCGCGGATGGCGGCGAGCGCCTCGGTCAGGCGCTCTTGCGCCGCGGCAGCCGCGGCGACGGCCTCGGCCGCCTGTTGCGCCGAAAGGCCTTCCTCCCGCTGGAGGCTAGCTTCCCGCTGAAGGGTCTCTTCCCGCTGGGCGGTGAGGCTTTGCTCGATCCGCGCCACCGCGTCCAGCACCATGCGGGTGTCGGCGTTGCGGTTGCGCTTGGCGTATTCGGTCAGGAACCAGCGGCCCCGCGAAGTCTCCATGAACGCTTCGGCGATCGCAGCATAGTCCTCCTCGCTCGGCAGCGCCGCGCGTGCTGAGATCGGCGAAAGGGCGAATGCTTCGTCGGCCATGTCAAACTCTTCGCGCAAATCGGCGCGCATTGCGATAACGAAACAACACGATATTGACCGAATCGCAATTGAATTGATGCCAAGCGAATCACAAATCCCCATCGCTTCTCAAGGTGCATCGAAGCGATTCGCGACCCGAGTGGCGCTGTTTTACGGCACGCTGTTCGGCATGACCGGCACCCATCTGCCGTTTTTCACGGTATGGTTGAAGGCGGTCGGGATCGATGCGTTTTGGATAGGGCTGATCACGGCCGTGCCCCCGGTGAGCCGATTTACCACGCTTCCGGTGGTGACGGGCCTTGCGGAACGGCGGCAGGCCTTGCGCCGCGGCATCATCGTGACCGCCTTTGCCACCGCGTTGGGCTTTTTCGTGCTGGGCACCCAGCATTTGCCGGTGCTGGTGTTCCTGATCTACGCGCTGACCTGCTGCCTTTGGACGCCTATGGTGCCGCTCACGGATGCCTATGCGTTACGGGGGGTGAAGCGCTATGGCCTCAACTACGGGCCGTTGCGGCTGTGGGGCTCGGCCGCCTTCGTTTTGGGCGCGCTGGTCTGCGGCTTAATGTTCGACTTCATCGCCGCCCGAAATCTGATCTGGATCATCGCCGGCTCGGCGGCGCTCGGGGCGCTGGCCAGCCTTGCGCTGGAGCCGCTCGACGACGTCAAGGCCGTTCGCCCGGTCACGGGCGACGCGGGCGCGCTGCTGCGCGACGGCGGCTTTATCGCGATCATCGTGGCGTCGGCGCTGATCCAGGGCAGCCATGCCGCCTATTACATTTTCGCGTCGATTGCCTGGCAACAAGCGGGGTTCGACGGACTGACGATCGCCGTTCTGTGGGTGCTCGGCGTGATCGCCGAGATCGTGCTGTTCGCCCTGTCGCCGCGGTTCACCCTGCAGCCGTCGATGCTGGTGGCGATCGCGGCGCTGAGCGCGGCCACGCGCTGGGTGATGATGGCGCAGGACCTGCCGCTCGCTATCCTTGCGATCGTCCAGCTCGCGCATGCGCTGAGTTTCGGGCTGACGCAGGTCGGCATCATGGGATTGATGCTGCATCACGTGCCCGGCCACGTGATGGCGCGGGCACAGGGCTATCTGACCGCCTGCGGCGGCATCGTCGCCGGCCTCGCCTCGGTCGCGTCAGGCACGATCTACGAGACCTGGGGACAAGGCATCTATTACGTGATGGCGGCGATGGCCGCTCTCGGCGGGCTGGTGGTCTGGCTGGCGCGGGACCGGCTCGCGCGTCAGCCCCACAAGGCGGCTTCCGGCGGATAGACCAGGCTGCCATCGTAGCGCAGGCCGCCGTCGCGGTCGCGCGCCAGCAACAGGGGGCCATCGAGATCGACGAATCTCGCCTGCTGCGCGAGCAGCATGGCCGGCGCCATCGCCAGCGAAGTTGCGACCATGCAGCCGATCATGATCTCGAAGCCGAGCGCCTGGGCGGCATCCGCCATTGCGAGCGCCTCCGTCAGCCCGCCGGTCTTGTCGAGCTTGATGTTGACGGCATCGTAGCGCGTGCGCAGACCTTCCAGCGAGGCGCGGTCATGCACGCTTTCGTCGGCGCAGACCGCGACCGGGCGCTTGATGCGGGCCAACGCCTCGTCGCGCCCGGCCGGCAGCGGCTGCTCGACTAGCGTGACCCCGGCGTTGGCGCAGGCGGCGAGGAGGTATTCGAGATTGTCCGCCGTCCAGGCTTCGTTGGCATCGACGATCAATTCGGATTCGGGAGCCGCCTTGCGTACCGCCGCAATCCGCGCGTCATCGCCATCGCCGCCGAGCTTGATCTTTAAGAGCGGCCGATGCGCGGCCTTGGCGGTTGCTGCCGCCATCGCCTCCGGCGTGCCCAGCGAAATCGTGAAGGCGGTGGTGCAGGGGCGCGGCGCCGGCCGTCCGAGCAGGGTCCAGACCCGTTGGCCGGAGTTCTTGGCCTCAAAATCCAACAGCGCGCAATCCAGCGCGTTACGGGCGGCGCCGGCGGGCATCGCCGCCTGCAGCGCCGCTCGGTCCAGTCCCTTGGCAAGCGGTTCCTGCATCGCATTAAGGGCTTCAAGTGTCGCTTCCGCCGTCTCGCCGTAGCGCGGGTAGGGCACGCATTCGCCGCGCCCGGTACGGTCCCCCTGGCTCACGGTGGCGAGGACGGTGACGGCCTCGGTTTTGGCGCCGCGGCTGATGGTGAACGCGCCTGCGATGGGCCAGCGTTCGATGCTGACGGCAAGCTTTCGAGATAGGCTGGAAGTCATTTTAAAATCTGGCAATTTTCTGAACCGCAAGCTTGCCCGCCGCTACCAACTATGGCTGGTTAGGGACAGATTCGACAAGGCAATACGGCGTGCGGAACCCAAGGGATTCGCATCGGTATCGGCCGAGGGGTGGGCATTGGTGAGCGGCGACCCGACATTGGAGCGGATAGCCAGGGGCAACGGGCTGGCGCTGTGTGCAGCCGGCTCCTGGACGGCGCGCTTTGCGCCGGTGCTGGAACGAATGGTCGCCGACGCCGAGAAGCTCAGCGGCACCCGGCCCAACATCTCCATCGACGTCTCGCAGGTGTCCAAGCTCGACACGTTCGGCGCCTGGCTAATCGAGCGGCTGCGCCGCAGCCTGACCCATGGCGGCATCGAGGCCCAGATCGCCGGGCTCTCTGCCAATTATTCCAGCCTGGTCGACGAGGTGCGGCGGGTGAAGGCCGAGCCAATCGTCGAAACCGACCGACTGACGATATCCGGCATGCTGGAACAGATCGGCCGCGCCGTGGCCGGCATCGGCGGCACCTTGATCGGGCTAATCGATATGCTGGGCGCGGTGCTCACCGCGGCCGCCCATGTCCTGATTCGTCCCCGCCGCTTCCGCCTGACCTCGACCATCCATCACCTCGAGCAGGTGTGCTGGCGCGCGGTGCCGATCGTGGTGCTGATCACGTTCCTGATCGGCTGTATCATTTCGCAGCAGGGTATTTTCCATTTCCGCAAATTCGGCGCCGACATCTTCGTGGTGGACATGCTGGGCGTGCTGGTGCTGCGCGAGATCGGCGTGCTCCTGGTGGCGATCATGGTAGCGGGACGCTCGGGTTCGGCCTACACCGCCGAGCTCGGCTCGATGAAGATGCGGGAAGAGATCGACGCGCTGCGCACCATGGGGTTCGATCCGATCGAGGTTTTGATCCTGCCGCGGATGCTGGCGCTGGTGCTGGCATTGCCGATATTGGCGTTCCTCGGCGCGATGGCGGCGCTTTACGGCGGCGGGCTTGTGGCGTGGCTCTATGGCGGGGTCGAGCCCGAGGCTTTTCTGCTGCGGCTGCGAGACGCCATCTCGATCGATCATTTCGTCGTTGGTCTCATCAAGGCGCCGGTGATGGCGGCTGTCATCGGCATCGTCGCCTGCGTCGAGGGACTGGCCGTGCAGGGTAGCGCCGAATCGCTCGGGCAGCACACGACGTCGTCGGTGGTGAAGGGAATCTTCTTCGTGATCGTGATGGATGGCGTGTTCGCCATCTTCTTCGCGTCGATCGGAATGTAACCATGGTGGGTGAGATTTCCGACGCGATCATCCGGGTCCGCGACATCACCGTGCAGTTCGGCAAGACGCGGGTGCTCGACGGACTCAACCTCGACGTCAAGCGCGGCGAGATCTTGGGATTTGTCGGCCCGTCGGGCGCCGGAAAATCGGTGCTCACGCGCACCATTATCGGTCTGGTGCCCAAGCTCAGTGGACGCATCGAGGTGTTCGGCGTCGATCTCGATGCAGCGAGCGCCTCCGAGCGCCGCGGCGTCGAGCGCCGCTGGGGCATCCTGTTTCAGCAAGGCGCGCTGTTTTCTTCTCTTACCGTGCGGCAGAACATCCAGTTTCCGGTGCGCGAATATCTCAACGTCTCGCAGCGGCTGCTCGACGAGATCATGGTGGCCAAGCTCGGCATGGTGGGCCTGCGGCCTGAAGTCGCCGACCGCTATCCGTCCGAACTGTCGGGCGGCATGATCAAGCGCGTGGCGCTGGCGCGGGCGCTCGCGCTCGACCCCGAGCTGGTGTTCCTGGACGAGCCGACTTCCGGGCTCGATCCGATCGGCGCCGGGGACTTCGATGAGCTGGTACGCACCCTGCAGCGTACTTTGGGCCTGACGGTTTTCATGGTAACCCATGATCTCGACAGCCTTTATACGGCCTGCGACCGCATCGCGGTTTTAGGAAACGGTAAGATCATTGCCGCAGGATCGATTGCCGACATGCAGGCCTCACAGCATCCCTGGCTGAGGCAATATTTCCACGGCAAGCGCGCCCGCGCTGTGATGGGCTAGGGCCCCCAAAAGTGTGATCGGTTTTTCGGATCAGACCGTGCTCAAACATGAGATAAATGACGGGTCTATCGGCGACGCTGGATAGATCTGATTTCGGAGTACCTTGAATTATGGAAACACGGGCGAATTACGTCCTGATCGGGGCCTTCACGCTGGCGGTGATCGCCGCCGCATTCGGCTTCGTGCTGTGGTTTCAGAGCCTGCACACCACCAAGCAGCGCAGCCCGATCCGCATTGTATTCGAAGGCCCCGCGTCCGGGTTGCGCAACGGCGGCAGCGTCAACTTTAACGGTATCAGGATAGGGGAGGTTGTCTCGGTCAAACTCGACAATCCGCGGCGCGTGGTCGCACTGGCGATGGTCGAGAACAATGCCCCGATCCGCAAAGACACCCTCGTCGGTCTCGAATTCCAGGGGCTGACCGGCGTCGCGGCGATCTCGCTGAAGGGCGGCGAGGAGACCGCTCCTGCCGTGCCGCTCGATGAGGATGGCGTGCCGATGCTGACCGCCGATCCCGGCGCGCTGCAGGATGTCACGGAGTCCATCCGCGCCACGCTGCAGAACGTCAACCGGCTTGTCGCCGACAATCAGGAATCGGTGAAGAACTCGCTGCGAAACCTCGAGACCTTCACGGCCGCGCTCGCGCGCAACTCCGAGAAGATCGACAACGTCATGCTCAGGGTCGATGGCGTCATCGGCAAAGCCGACAGTCTCATGCTCGGGCTCAACACCATCGCAGGCGGCGCCGCCGGCGGCGAACTGAATCTCATGGTCAAGTCGATCCGCGAACTGGCCGAGGATTTCGACAAGCGGTCGGGCGCGCTGATGGCCGATGGCCGCCGCACCCTCTCCGACATTAGCCGCGCCGTGAACAATTTCGACCGCAACCCGACACGGGTGATCTTCGGCGGGGGCAGCAGCAACAGCCAGGCGGCGGCGCCGCCGCCAGCGACGGCGCCGCCGGCGAGGGCACCGAGCGGGCAGAAGCGGCAGTAGCAGGGGCGAATGGTTCGCCTCACTCTGTCATCGCCCGCGAAACCGCGCTTTCGCCCCGTTGGCTCCTAGGCGAGCGCCGCATCTTCGATTGTGGTTGAAAAACTAAACGGAGGCCGCGAGGCCTCCGTTTTCATTCGCTATTGCCGCGCGCTATTCGCAGCCCTTACCCCAGCCGTCCCGCTGCGTGCGCGAGCAGGGTGTAGACCAGCCCGGTCTCTGAGGTGAGGTGGCCGCGCAGCGCCTGCGGCCCACGATCCTCGCGCGCAACTTCGTCCAACAGCCGTTCGAACTCGGCGATATAGCGATCGACCGTCTGCTTGAAGCTGCGGTCGGCGCGATATTTGCGGGCGACCTCATCGAACGCCTTCTGGCCGGCCGGCGTGTAGAGGCGTTTAGAGAACGCCTTGCTCTCGCCGCGCTGGTAGCGATCCCACATTTCGGCGGCGAGATTGCGATCCATCAGCCGGCCGATGTCGAGCGACAGCGACTCCAGCGGATTGACCGGGGGTTGCGGCGGGCGGCCACGGGGAGCTTCGCGTCCCGTACCTGCGTCGGTGCGGTGGAGCAGATCGGACAGCCATCCGTCGCCGCGTCCGGCATCCTGGCTCACCGGACTGACCGGCGGGGCTTCGGCGCGGCGCGGGGCGGGCATGCCGAGATCCGGCGGCGGCAGCGTCGATGCGCTGCCGGCGTCGCGCATCCGCACTTCGTTGCGGCCGCCGGCGGCCGCTGCCATCACGGGCTCTTCCTGCCGTTGCACGCTGGCGCGGCCGGAAGTCACGACGTCGAGACCGCGGCCATGATGGGCGACAATCCGGTTGAGCTCGGCAAGCGCCTCGATCTGGTCGACGATCACCTTGCGCATCTGCGCGGTGTTGTCGGCCGCCTCCTGCGGCATCTCGAGCACGCCGCGGCGCAGCTCGTTGCGCGTCGCTTCGAGCTCCTGATGCATTTCGGCGGCCATCTGCTTCATGGACTGTACCATCGCAGCGAACTTCTCGGTCGACTGCTTGAACATCGCATCGGTTTCATGCGTGCTCTGTTGGTACAGATCGTTCATGGCGTCGAGGGTCTGCTGCCGCTCGTTCTCGGCCGCCGCGCGCACAGCTTCGAACTGGCGGCTAATCGCGGCCGATCCCGCGCCGGCGGTTTCCGCCACGACGCGCGCGATATCGCGGGCGCGTTCTTCCGCCGCGGCAAGCGATTCGTCGAGCAGGCCGGTGAAGCGCGACAGCCGCTGGTCGAGATCGGTTGTGCGCAGGTCGATGGTGGTCACCAGCGATTCAAGCTGCGACTTGCGGTCGGCGACCGACGTCGAGGTGGAGCGGTTGGCCTGTTCGACCACGCCGGCTGCTTCGACCAGCTCCTTGCCGTGTTTTTCGAACTCGCTCGACAGCGCGCCGAGATCCTCCAGCGCCTTCGTCGTCTTGGAGTTGAACACGGTCAACTGGTCTTCCAGCGTCTGGGTCGCGACGCCGTTGCGGGCGGTGACGTCGTTCATCGCGGATACGAAGTCGGCCACGCGGGTCACCAGCGCGCGTTCCAGCGAGTTGAGATTGTCGTGGGCGCCGGTCAGCACTTCCTGCAGCAGGATGTTGCCTTCTCGCAGCCGCTCGAACAGCGCCACCGTGTCGGTGCGCAGGATCTTGCTGGTCTCCTGCATTTCGGTGACGGCGGCGATCGATACCTGGCGCGACTGGTCGATGGCCGAGCGCGACGCCTGTTCGAGGTCCTTCAGTGACTTGGCTACCGCGCCGGTGGCGAGGTCGCCTGCGGTGGTAATCGTGCGCGCGACTTCCGAACCGTGGGTCGACATCGATTGCGAGAACGCCTGGCCGCGTGTTTCGATCGATTTCAGGGCGTCGCCGGTGACACGGTCGATGTCTGTCGTCAGTTGCGTGGTCCTGGCGCTGAGCGCCTCGACCAGCGAACCGCGGCGGCTGTCGACGATCTGCGCCAGACGGTCGGTCTGCTGCTGGACGTAGGTGACGATTTCGTCGGTCTTGCCGGTCATCGTCGAGCCGAAATTGCTGCTCGCGGCGAGTACCGAACGTTCGATATCGGCCGAGGTCGATTTGACCTTGGAGCTGACCTCGTTCGTTGCGGCGACCAGCACGCTCTGCGCGTTCTGCGCGGTGGTCTGGATGGTATCGGTCGTGCTGGCGGTAACGACGCCGAGCGAACGCTCCATGTCGGCGGCGATCGCCTTGATCTGGTTGGCAGCCTCGGCGGAGGTCGCAGAGAACGAGTTCTGGGCTTCGCGCGCGGTGCCGAGGATGGAGGCCGCAGTGTTGGTGCCGACGGAAGTCAGCGTGCGTTCGACGTCGATCGCCAGCGACTTGACGTGGTTGGCGGCTTCCGTAGACGCCGTGATCAACGCGTTCTGGGCTTCGCGTGCGCCCGACGTGATCGATTCGGCGGTGGCATTGCCGGCCATCGAGAGCGAACGCTCCACGTCGGCAGCGAGCGCCTTGACCTGGGTCGATGCGTCAGCGGACGCGCTCATCAGGGTATTCTGGGCCTCGCGGGCGCCTGCCGTAATCGCCTCGGCGGTCGCCGTCCCGACGAACGAGAGCGAACGCTGTACGTTGGCCGCAAGCGACTTGACCTGATTGGCGGCCTCGGTGGAGGCGGCAACGAGCGTGCTCTGCGCCTCGCGGGCTCCTGCGGTGACGGCCTCGGCGGTTGCCGTGCCGGCGACCGACAGCGAACGCTCGACGTCGGCTGCAAGCGACTTGACCTGATTGGCGGCCTCGGTAGAGGCGGCGACCAACGTGCTCTGTGCTTCACGGGCACCTGCGGTAACGGCTTCGGCGGCTGCCGTCCCGGCGACCGATAGCGAGCGCTCGACGTCGATGGCGAGCGACTTGACGTGGGTTGCGGCGTCGTCGGACGCGGCCACCAGCGTGGTCTGCGCCTCGCGCGCGCCGGCGAGAACCGATGCGGCCGTGGCGTCGCCTGCGGCCGAGAGGGTGCGCTCGACGTCGGCGGCGAGAGACTTGATTTGGGCGGCAGCCTCGGAGGACGCGGACACCAGCGTGGTCTGGGCGTCTTTGGCGCTGGTCAGGATCGAATTGGCCGCGCCGGTGCCCACCGCGGTGAGGGCGGCCTCGACCTCGGCCGAGGTCAGCTTGAGTTGCGCGCCGACATCGGAGGAAACCGTAAGCAGCGCCTGCTGCGCGCTGCGTGCGCCGGTCTGGATGGTCTCGGAGGTATTGACCACGAGGTTGGTCAGAGAACGTTCGGCGTCCTCGACATGCGACTTGATGCCGGAGGAAAGCATCTCGGCGCGCGACATCAGATCCTCGCTGGCCTGGCGGCCGCTGCTTTCGATCCGGCCGGCCACAGCCTCGATGCGTGAACCGAGCAGATCCTCAAATTGCGCCACGCGGGTGTCGATGTCGCCGGCGATGGCGCCGACCCTGGTCTCGACGCCGCTGGCAATGTCGCCGACGCGGGTTTCGATGCCCTGATGAATGTCCAGGAACCGCGCCTGGATGGTGTCGGTCAAATGGGCGCTGCGGCCGTCGATGGTCTCGGTGACGTTGGCAATGCGATGGTCGACCGCTGCAATCGCCTGTGCGGTGCCCTCGGTCAGCGAGGAGGTGAGCAGGGTGAGCCGCTGGTCGATCGACTGGATCGCCTGCGCCGCGCCATCGGTCAACGAGGCTGCCAGCGTGCCGAGGCGGCCGTCGATGGTTTCGGTGACGGATTTGGCGCGGGCGTCGAAGGTGGTTTCCAGCGATTTCAGGCGGCCGTCGATGGTCTCGTCGAACGACTTGATCTTGTTGTCGAGCGAAGCGTCGAGGCTGTTGACCCGGGTGCCGAGCTGGGTTTCGAACTGCAGCAGCCGCTGATCGAGGGAAGCGGTGATCTCGCCGCTGTTCGAGACCAGGCGGGTGTCGAAGGTGTCGACGTAGTTCTTCAGGTTGTCTGATATCTCCTGGGTCCGCTGGCCCATGCGCTCAACGATCTCGCCGCCAAAGGTCTTGACGGTGCGGTCGAACTCGGAGATGTGCCGCGTGATCAGCGCGCCCAGCGTGCCGCTGTCGCGGGCGAACTTTTCCGAAAGCTCCGAGCCCTGGTTCTTCACCAGCTCGTCGAAAGCGTTCATCTGCAGGGCGAGGCTGTCGTGCGCGTTCTCGGTCTGGCTGATCACCTTGGCGACCAGCGTGTTCACGGTCACGTCCAGCGCGTCGCTGGCCTTGTCGCCGGAGGTGAGAATGCGGCTCGCGAGGCGGTTGCCGGCGTCGTCGATCTTGCTGACGAGATCGCCTGAGCGCAACTCGAGTTCGAGCAAGAGCGAGTCGGAGGAATTCTTCAGGGAGTCGTGGACCTGCTCGGTGCGGTCCGAGATGCCGTCGACGATGGTCGAGGAGCGCTGCTCGAATTCGCTGGTGATGCGATCGAGGCGCTCGTTCAGCATCTCATGGACGCGATCGGCAAGATCGACGAACTCGTCATGGACGTGCCCGGTCTTGAAGTTGAGGCTGGTGGTCAGCCGCTCGGAAGCGTCGAGCACGGCACGCGTGGTCTCGGCGCTGGCTTCTTCCAGACGATCGAGCAGGTCGCCGCCGCGCTCGCCGAGCGCGAGGATCATGTTGTCGCCGGCATGGCTCAAGGCGCCCGTGATGTGCTGGCCGCGCTCTTCCAGTGCGCCGGTGATGCTCTTTGCGACCTCGTCGACGCGTGAGGCGATCGCGTCCGAGATCAGCGCGATGTCGTGGCGCAAGTCGATCTGGACGCCGGAGATGGCGCTGCGAACCTGCTCGGCCTGGCCGACCAGATTGTCGCGCTGATGGGCGATGTCCTGCAGCAGCGCGCGAATGCGCACTTCGTTGTCGCTATAGGCGCGCTCCAGCGCTGCGACTTCATTGGCGACCAGCGTTTCCAACTCGCCGGCGCGCGCGATCGCGCGCTCGACACCGTCGCCCATCGCGGCGACTTCACGGCGGATTGCCTGACCGACAGTCACCATCGAATCGGCGGCGGCCCCCTCAGGCTCGGAGAAGCGGATCGCGACCTGCGCCATCGACTGCGCGATCATCCGCATTTCCTGGCCGCGCCAGGCAAGGCTGGCGAGGAAGTAGAACAAGAGCACCGGCGCAAAGAACAACGCCGCAAGCCCGGCGAGCACCAGCACGCCGCCGCTCTGTCCGATCGCCGCCTGCAGCGAGGGCAGGAAGCTGGCGGTCAGAAGGGCGCAACCGAGCACCCAGACGCCGCCAAACACGGTGGCAAGCGTGTAGACGCTGCGGGCAGGATGGTTCTTCTGGATCGCCTGCAGAATCTGTCCGATGGTTTCGCGATCGTCGTTGGCGGCGCGGCGTGGGCCGCGCGGCTCTTCGATCGGATCAAACGCGGGCCGCTCGGCGCCTGCGCGCGTATCGAACTGCGTTTCTGAATAGGGCGGCGCGGCGGAGGGCATGATCGGCTGCGTGAGTTCGCCGCCGATCGAATTTCGGCTGGCGTCGACGGTCGTATCGCTGATGTTGAGCGCTTCCTGAATGGCGGAGAGCGCAACTTCAGTGGGATCTTTGACCTTCTTGGGATTGTTCGCCATGTGCAGTCCGAGCCCTCTTAAACTTACGCATCCGGCCGTTCTTGCAAAAATGCCCCCGCAAGCTCGAAGCCGGATTCATAACCCCCCGCGGACCGCAAGCATGCCCCCGGCAGCTTGTCCGCTACATCCGCGAACATCCTATTGGTTGAGCGATGCGAATGAAATGGCCGTGATTAACACATTCTTAATCATCCTTAATCATCGTTAACAGCTTTGTTCCTTAAGGCCTTAGGGGATACACAAATTTTTGGGATCGGGGCGGGTTGTCGGCAAAAACAAGGCAAAGTTGCGGCGCGTCCCGCGAACGTTCCGTTAACTGCTGTCGTGATTGGCTGACCAAAATGCCCTCCGGGAATCAACGCGGTAGGGGCGATCCGGACCTTGCCATGCCGCTTCATCTCGAACGGGTAGAATGGATGCCATCGCCACCGTTGGTTCCCTGCGACGGGCCGATTGATTTCGAACATCTCGACCGCATGACGTTCAGCGATGCTGGCCTCGAGCGGGAGGTATTGACGATGTTCTCGGCCCAATCGGCAAGACTGGTGCACAGGCTCACCGCCATGCCTGCGGATGCCGGCGCACTGGCGCACACGCTCAAGGGCTCGGCCCGTGCGATCGGCGCTTTTGCTGTCGCCGACGCCGCAGCCCGGCTGGAGGCGGCAATCGCTGGCGGCTCCGACGCTTCGGCGCCGCTCGCCGAACTTGGCGAGGCGGTTGCGCAGGCGCGGGCAGCGATCGAAGCGGTTCTGCATCGTTCCTGAGCGGAAAGCGGTCCGGATCGGCCAAAATCCCGGTAAAATGCTGCCTCAGGTTTTCGTCCCGACCGCTGGCGCTGCGCGGATCGACCCGTTATAGGACTGCGGGACTCCCTATTCCGGCAGCACGAGCGATCATGGCCAAAATCCACTTTGTCGACCACACGGGCGAAAAACGAACCATTGAAGTCGAGAACGGCGCGACCGTGATGGAAGCCGCGATCCGCAACGCCGTTCCAGGCATCGAAGCCGAATGCGGCGGAGCCTGCGCCTGCGCAACCTGTCACGTCTATGTCGACGAGGCCTGGCGCGAGAAGGTCGGCGCGCCGACCCCGATGGAAGAAGACATGCTGGATTTCGGCTTCGACGTGCGGCCGAACTCGCGCCTGTCGTGTCAGATCAAGGTGAGCGACGACCTCGACGGCCTCGTAGTGTCGACGCCGGAACGGCAGGCCTGAACTCCGGAAGACGTCGCCGCGCGCGTTAAGTCGGCTTTGCGCCGCGGCGAATCCAGCGCTGAAAATTGGCCAGAATCTCCGGCGTCAATGGCGTTGGCTTGCGCGTGGTTTCGTCAAGCAGCACCGAAACCGATTGCGCCGATGCAACGCATTTGCCTTCGGAGAAAACCACCTGATCGAAGGTGACTGAAGTTCGGCCGAACTTGACGACGCCCAGTCCCATTTCGATCGTACCAGGCCAGCGCAATTCAGCGCGGAAATGCATGTCGAGCCGGACCATGATCCAGGTGACGCCGTCCGGCATCAGCCCGTAGCTGCGGTCCTTCATCAGCGTGACGCGGCCGGTTTCGAAATAGGTCGCGTAGACTGCATTGTTGACGTGCTGGTTGGGGTCGAGGTCGGCAAATCTCACATTGTCCGACAAGCGGTACGGAAAATCCTCCAGACGCGGGGTCGCGTCGGGACGCAAGTGGGCATTCACGGGGCCATCTCCGAAAGTCTCGTTTCCTTACAGCCCACTTGTCGAGTGACGGCAAGGGGTTGCCGCGGCCAGGAGTGCGATATTTGGCTTTCCTGTTGCCGCTACCTTGGCTAGACAGATGCGGCATTTCGCCAGGTTCAACCGAAAAGAAGCTGATATGAGCGAAGCGATCAAAACCGATGTGCTGATTATTGGCGCAGGTCCGTGCGGCCTGTTCGCGGTCTTCGAATTGGGCCTGTTGGACATGAAGGCGCATCTGGTCGACATCCTCGACAAGATCGGCGGCCAGTGTGCCGAACTCTACCCGGAGAAACCGATCTACGACATTCCCGGCATTCCCTTCGTCACCGGGCAGGGCCTCACCGACGCGCTGCTGGAGCAGATCAAGCCGTTTGGTCCGACCTTCCATCTCAACGAGATGGTGGAGACGATCGAGAAGATCGGCGATGCGCTGTTCCGCGTGACCACCGATGCCGGCAAGGTGTTCGAGTGCAAGGTGGTGGTGATTTCCGCGGGCGGCGGTTCGTTCCAGCCGAAGCGTCCCCCGGTGCCGGGCATCGAGGCGTATGAAGGCACTTCGGTATTCTATGCCGTGCGCAAGATGGAGCAGTTCCGCGACAAGAGCATCCTGATCGTCGGCGGCGGCGATTCCGCGCTCGACTGGACGCTCAATTTGCATCCGATCGCCAAGCGCGTGACGCTGCTGCACCGGCGCGACGATTTCCGCGCCGCGCCGCACAGCGTCGAGCAGATGCGTGCACTGGTCGCGAGCGGCAAGATGGATCTGAAGATCGGTCAGGTGACGTCGCTCGAAGGCGAGGGCGGCAAGCTGTCGGCGGCGATGATGAAGGGCAACGACAACGCGGTCTCGAAGATCGAGTGCGATACGATGCTGCCGTTCTTCGGGCTGACGATGAAACTCGGTCCGGTTGCGAACTGGGGCGTCGCGCTCGAGAACAATCTGGTTCCGGTCGACACCGCGGCGTTCGAAACCAATGTTCCCGGCATCTTCGCGATCGGCGACATCAACACCTATCCCGGCAAGCTCAAGCTGATTCTGTCCGGATTCCATGAGGGCGCGCTGATGGCGCAGAAGGCGCACCGCTACGTCTATCCGGACAAGCGACTGGTGTTCCAGTACACCACCTCGTCGTCGAGCCTGCAGAAGAAGCTCGGGGTCAACTGATCTACCAAAAACGACATTCGCGGAACTTTCTCGGGGCGCACGCGCTCGCCGATCGTCACTGGAACCGTCCGCGAAATGGCCTTAGTCTGCGGCCATTCATTAGGGAATTGATCAGGTGATGACGATGCGCAAGCTGACCGTGTTTCAACTGATACTCCCGATCGTGATCGGGCTCGCGTTTGCCGGTGAAGTCGCCGCGCAGCCGGCAGAACCTTCGGCGGCCGGGCTGTGGGAGAAGGTCGAGAAGGGCAAGCCGGTCGGCTGGTTTCTGGTGGTCGATCGCAACGGCACCTTCGAAGGCGTGTTCGCCAAGTTCTTTCCTCAGCCCGGCGATGCTCCCAATCCGACCTGCTCGAAATGCGCCGACGATCGAAAGGATGCGCCGTGGCTCGGGCTCTCCTTCATCCGCGACATGAAGCGCGAGGGATTGAAGTACGAGAACGGCAACGTGCTCGATCCGCGCGATGGCAAGATCTACAAGGCCAAGATGACGCTCAGTCCCGATGGGCAGACGCTGACGATGCGCGGGTATCTCGGCATCTCGCTGTTCGGCAAGGATGAGGTCTGGACGCGCCTGCCTGATACGGCGTTGGCGCAGGTCGATCCTGCTGTCATCGCAAAATATCTGCCGGCGCATGCTGCGGTCACGAAGCAACCCGCGGCGAAGGCCCCCGCGGCGCCCAAAAAGACCACTGCGCCAGCACCGGCTCCTGCACCCGCGCGCTAATTCAATCCGGTTCTGCCTGGCGGGCGCGGCACGTCCGGTAGAACCGGTATCGGCTGCATCGGCTGCGAGGTGACTTCAGGCACCGCCGCATCGAGCTGCAGCACGGCGGCGGCGGCCGGCACGGCGGCATCCGCCATCGCGGCGTGGCCTTCGGCGCTCGGATGCACCGCGCCGCCATAGACCGCGGACAAGACGCCCCAGGTCGCATCATGAATATCGGATGGCTGCTGCGATGCCGGGAGGCCTTGCGGGTAGGTCATGGCCGCGAAGTAGCTGTCGTTGGCGTCGCGGATCCAGCGCGCGCGCGGCAGATATGCGCGGTACTCGCCGGCGCTGCGGCCGCACAGCATCGGCTGGTTGGCGGCCGTGACGAGATCGGGATCGAAGCTGTCGCCGGTCGCCGAGAAACATTGCCGGTCGAATTCGGGATCGCTTTCGGCGCGTGCGCAGAAGCCGTGGTTGGCAAAACTGGCTTGATGGCTCTCGACGAAGGTCATGCGGTCGGCGCGCGGATTGCGGCACAGGATGCCGCCCTCACAGAGCGCCAGCGCCCGCAACTGCGGCAGGAATTCGCTCTCGACGAAGTTCGACACGGCCGCCAGCCGCTGCGGCTGGGCGTTGAAGGAGGGGTGAATGTCGAAGCCGGCGCGTCCGCCGGGGCAGGGCGCGCCATTCGACAGCGTCGGATTGGCGTAGGCGGTGTAGACCACCCGCGACAGGTCGCCGCCGAGAAGCGGCTTCAGCGCCTCGCGCAGCTTGGCAAAGCCCTGCGGCAGGTCCCGCGTCATCGCACTGCGTGCGTCGTCCACCGAGGCCATCACGCCGCTGCGCCGAAACAGCGCGCGTTCGGTCGCCGTGTCCACGATGACGTCGGCGACAAGGCCGGAAAAGTAGATGTCGTTGGCGCCGATCGACAGCAGCACCAGGTCGAGCTGGCGGTCCGACTGGCGGCGTTTCGCAGCGGTGACGGCTTCACGCAGTTCGGCCAGTTGCCCGTTGACGGTGCCCTGGCACGCACCGCCCGATTTCGACGGTAGGCAGTCGCGGGCGCGCTGCGAGCCGAACAGCCCATCGGCAATGGTGGCGCCGGTGCAGGCCAGCGGCAGATAGGTCACCGCGATGTGCGGATATCGTACGGCAAGGGCCAGTGCGGTCCGGGTCTGATAGCTGTAGAGCGAACGGTGGCAGGCAGGGTTGAACCAGAGCGCGCTCTGCCGCTGCCAGACCGTCAGCAAATCGGGCGCCTCGCACGCGCGCCCGCCCTTGTAGCCCGCGCGGCTCGGCCGGTAATATTGCGAGGCCGCTGTTCCGAGGTAGGAGCGGAAGCAAAAACCTTCATCGGCGAGCGCAATGGGACGGTCCGGATTTCCCTCGCCGGAAGCGATGCTGTCGCCGAGGCCTGCGATGAAGATGTCGCGCACCGCGATCTCGGTGAAGACGCGCTGAGTGCCCTCCGAGCTGGATACGTCGGCGGTCACGACTGTGGTGCGACCGTAGCGGACCCGGAGATTGACCGGTTCGGCGCAGTCGAAGGTGGACGTTTGCGGGCCGTCGCCGTCGTCGACCGTCCAGGCGCAGGTCGCGCCGACCGGCACCGGGCCCGTCAGGCGGATCACGACCGGATGATCGATCGGCGTCAGATAGCTTTCTTTGGTGTTGTCGCGGGTGCAGGGCTCGCTGACGCGGCCCGCAAGATCGATACAGAGCCGGTTCACGGTGTTCCGCGCCCAGCCGCGGCCATCGCTCTGGATCGCCAGCACCTGCTCCGAAGCCAGCACGCTGCGGCCGCGTCCGCTTTCGGCATGCAGCAGGAAATCCCGCTCCTCGCGGAACAGGCGAAAGCGGTTACGCACCTCCCAGGAAATCTGCAGCGGCCCGTAGCCGCCGGCAGTCTGGGCTTCCGCAGCCGACGTGATCATTCCAATCAGCACGCCGGCAAGCAGCGCGGCCGACATTATCGAACGTGGGAGAATTCCAGCCATGGCGTCGTTTGACGTTAGTGGTGAGGCAGAAATAAGAGAATGAGGCAGCTCCGGCCCAAAACACCAGACGGCGCAGATAACGACGCCGTTACCGGCTTCAGGGTTGCCGGCCCTTGATCGGTTGCCGCACCCTGGCCTTGGCCGTACAGGCTTCGCTGAGCCGGCGCCGTTCCTGCCAGGGCTGCACCACGCTGAGCCAGACTTCGCGCGTCCCCATGATCGAAATCGAGATGCCGAAGGGGATCAGGAAGTAGAGGATCCGGAACACCACCAGCGTCGCCAGCAATTCTTCCCTGCCGAACTGCGGCAGCGCCACCAGCATCGCTGCGTCGAACACGCCGATGCTGCCGGGCGCATGGCTGGCAAAACCGAGCAGCGTCGCCAGGATGAATACCACCGCCAGCGAAACGAAATCGATGTGCGGCGCCATCGGCATCAACAGATACATCGCCAGCGCGCAGAAGCCGAGATCGACGACGCCGATGAGGACCTGCAGCAGCGTCAGCCGGGCGGAGGGCAACACGACCTTCCAGCCGTTCTGGCCGAGTTCGCGGCGGCCCTCACCCATCAATAGCCAGATGAAATAGGCGGCGATGCCGGCAAGGCAGCCGATCGCGATCAAGCGGTTCATGGCCGGCGGCAACAGGTCCATCGCCGACGCCGCCTCGGGATGCCAGGCCATGCCCAGGCCGAGCACGAACAGATTGCCGAGCCAGAATGTGAGGCCCGAGAGGAAGCAGATCTTTGCGACATCGATTGCCGTCAGGCCGTAGTCGGAATAGATCCGGAACCTGATCGCGCCGCCGGTAAACACGGTGGCCCCGATATTGTGGCCGATGGTGTAGCTCGTGAAGCTCGACAGCGCGGCGATGCGATAGGGCACATGGGTCTTGCCAATCGTTCGCAAGGCAAAGAAATCATAGAAGGTGAGCGTGCAAAACGCACCCACCACGCAGAGCGCAGCCAGCGCGATGCGATGCGGTGCGATTTCGGTCAGCGCAGTCAGAATGACCCCGGTGTCGACGCCCTTGAGGGTGCGCACCAGATGGGTGATCGCAAGAGCTATGATGAGAAGACTCGCGACAATTCCCAGCCGTTTCCAGCCGATCTTCTCCTTGAAGCCACGCCTGAGCGCGGTCAGCAGCCGATGCATTCATCCTCCCGGCGGGGCGGCAATACGTAAAGATGGGGCCTGTCACGACGGGTGACAGTCGACGGTCAGAGGCACCGTGCGCGAAACCCATAAGCCAAAACCGGGCCGTTGTGCAGCCCTTGACAAGCATGCCTTTTGGCGTCGTTCGCCGCCTTTGTCATACGCCATACATATGTCGCGGCGTTAACGTATTTGAGTCGCAACGAGGTCCGTTCCGCGGGCGCTTTTTGCCGCGCCGTTCCGTCCGTTCCATCGCGGCGTTTTCGCGGCTTTCAGGAACGTCCTTTTCGCAGGCAAGTTAGCCTCCAACAGCACCGAACATGAAGCACGCGCCGGCCAGCACGAGGCCTGCGCCCTGCGTGTTCCCAAATGGAGGAGAACCGCAATGGGACTGTTCACCAAAGACATCAAGACCATGAACGACCTGTTCATCCATCAATTGCAGGACGTTTACTATGCCGAGAAGCAGCTCGTGAAAGCGCTGCCAAAAATGGCCGAAAAGGCTACCGACAAGCAGCTCAAGCAGGGGTTCCTGAGCCATCTCGACGAAACCAAGACGCATGTCCAGCGCCTCGAAGAGATATTCCGCATGCATGGCGCTGAGGTGAAGGCGGCCGATTGCCCGGCGATCGACGGCATCATCGAGGAAGCCGACGATGTCGCGGGCGACATCGCTGATAAGGCCGTGCTGGACGCGGCCCTGATCAACGCCGCCCAGGCTGCCGAGCACTATGAAATCACCCGTTACGGCAGCCTGGTCGCGTGGGCGCGGCAGCTCGGCCGCAACGATTGCGCCAGCATCCTGCAGAAGACGCTCGACGAGGAAAAGACGGTCGACAAGAAGCTGACCTCGCTGGCGGAAGGCAAGGTTAACCTGCGAGCCGCAAGCTGATTCATCGCGCCATTGAGGCAAAACGCCGCGCGGGCAAGTAGCTCGCGCGGCGTCTCCGCGCTGGGCATGCCTGGCATGCCAAAAGCATTTGTTCACCATCCGGGCAACTGAACCGCGGCGGTTACGCCAAATATACCAATAGGACTGCTGTTACAGGCCTTCGGGGGTCTGTATGTACCGCGTCCTAACTTGCCTCACTTCCGAGCATGACTGGCGTCTGGTCGTGCTCGCCGGTACCATTTGCTGGCTCGCCAGCGCAGTCGCCATCAGCCTGTTTCATCGTGCCAGGGCCTCGCACGGCCGTACGCGCGCGATCTGGATCGGCCTCGACGCAGCAGTCGGCGGCTGCGGAATCTGGGCCACCCATTTCGTCGCGATGCTGGCCTACGATCCCGGCGCCGGAGCCGGATACAGCATTCCCGTTACGCTATTGTCGCTGGTCTTTGCGATAGGCATCGTCGCCATCGGTCTGTGCATTGCGCTGTCGAGCGCACGGTGGCCGGTGGTTGCGATTGGTGGCGCGGTGATCGGCGCGGGCGTCGCAGCGATGCATTATACCGGCATGGCCGCACTCGAGCTTCCGGCGTTCATTGTGTGGTCGCCCGGCATCGTTGTGGCCTCGATCGTGTTTGGCAGCGTGTTTGCCGCCATGGCGCTTCTTGTTGCCGTGCGTCGCGACAATCCCGCCCATACGGTGGGCGCCACGGGGCTGCTCACGATTGCCATCGTTTCGCATCATTTCACGGCGATGGGCGCCGTCACGCTGATTCCCGACCCGACGCTCGGGACCGACGGGCTGTCGATTTCACCGACCGCGCTTTCCTTCCTGACAGCGGTGGCGGCGTTCGCCATCCTCGGGCTGTCGCTGCTGGCGGCCATGATCGATCGCCGCGCCAAGGGCGAGCTGCATCAACAGAAAGTCCTGCTCGATACCGCGCTCGACAACATGTCGCACGGACTTTGCATGTTCGATGCCGACGGCCGCATCCTGCTATTCAACCAACGCTACGTCGAGTTGATGGACCGGTCCGGCATGCCGCTGCAAGGCCGGTTGCTGATCGACGTTCTGCGCGAACTGAAGTCGGTCGGCGAATGGGACGGCGATCCCGATGAATTCTTCGCTGCGGTGGTAGCGGATGCCAGGGCCGGCAACACCGTGACCAAGTCGATCGGCCGCAACGGACGTTCGCTCCGCGTCGTCGACCAGCCGATGAAGGGCGGCGGATGGGTCGCGACCTTCGAGGACATCACCGAATGGCAGGCTGCCCAGGAGCAGATTTCCCACATGGCGCGCCATGACGCGCTGACCAATCTGCCGAACCGGACGTTGTTCCGCGAGCAACTCGAAAAGGCGTTGCGGCTCGCCAAACGCAGCGATCAGCTTGCAGTGCTCTGTCTCGATCTCGACCACTTCAAGGACATCAACGATTCGCTCGGCCATCCGGTCGGCGATGCGCTCTTGAAAGAAGTCGCCCGCCGTCTCGGCGAATGCATCACCGAGAATGACACGGTGGCGAGGCTGGGTGGGGACGAATTCGCGATCGTGCAGTTCTGCGACGATTGCGACCCATCCGCCGTTTCCTTGCTCGCCAGCCACGTGGTCGAGAAGGTTTCGGCGCCTTACGAGATTGCCGGCCACCAGCTCGTCATCGGGGTCAGCATCGGCATTTCGCTGGCGCCGGAGGACGGCAAGAACCCCGACGAGCTCCTCAAGAAGGCCGACCTCGCGCTCTACCGCGCCAAGGAGGACGGCCGCGGCACCTACCGCTTCTTCGAGACCGGGATGGACGCCCGCGCGCAGGCCCGGCGGCTCTTGGAGCTCGACTTGCGCGCGGCGCTAGAGCGCGGAGAATTCGAAGTCTATTACCAGCCGATCCGCGATGTCGCCAAAGATGTCGTCGTCGGTTTCGAAGCGCTGGTGCGGTGGAATCATTCGCTGCGTGGCATGATCTCTCCGGCCAACTTCATTCCGCTGGCGGAGGAAACCGGTCTGATCGTGCCGATCGGCGACTGGGTGTTGCGCCGAGCCTGCCTCGACGCGGCCCAGTGGTCGCAGGAGGTCGGCGTCGCCGTCAATTTGTCACCGGTGCAGTTCAAGAATCCCAATCTGGTATCGACGGTGATGGAGGCACTGAAAGCCTCGGGCCTTCCCGCGCACCGGCTCGAGCTCGAAATCACGGAATCGGTGCTGCTGCAGAGCAGCGAGGCCACGCTCTCGGTTCTGCACGAGCTTCGCGCCTTTGGCGTCCGGATTTCGCTCGACGACTTCGGAACCGGATATTCGTCCCTGAGTTACCTGCGCAGCTTCCCGTTCGACAAGATCAAGATCGATCGCTCTTTCGTCACCGAACTGGCGACGCGCGATGATTCGATGGCGATCGTTCGCGCCGTGACCGGCCTCGGCAAGAGCCTGGGTATCGTCACCACGGCTGAAGGCGTCGAGACCGACGCGCAGTTCGACCTCTTGCGCCAGGAGGGCTGCACGCAGGCGCAAGGCTATCTGTTCAGCCCGCCGCGTCCCGCTGCCGAGGTGGAAACCATGCTATCGAAGCCACGGGCGCGGGTCGTCGCTTAGTTTCTCAAGTCTTGCTTCTTCAAGCCTTGCGCAGCGCGAAATGCGCGCCGCAGAATGCCATCACGGCGCCGAGGCATAAGGCCGCAAGGCCGGCGAGCACACCCGACACGGTCGGGACCGGGCTCGGCGCCGAGGCGGCCTGTCCGGCGCCGGCTAGGATCAGTACGCCGACTGCGATCAGGAACTGTCGCATCCGCTGCGGAATTTGGCCCGAGGCCGCGCTGTGCATCAGGTTGGCGGTAAAATAGCCGCCGGAAAAGCCCACTGTCGCGATCAGCCACCACGCGATTGCCGCGCCCGCGGGCATGAATTCGCTTGTGTCGGTTCGCCACAGGCCGCCGAGATCGAGCCCGTAACGAGCGCCCAACATGTGCACGGCCAGCGCCAGCAGCACTCCGGAAACAATCGCGCCGGCCAGGATCAGGCGACGCGGAAAATAAGTCGTATCGGCCATGGCCCGCTTGTAAGGTAAAGCCAGCTCGCGGCGCAAGCAGGCTACATTCAACTCACAACGGGATTTTTGAGTTGCCCCCTTCATTAACGGAACAGGCTACGACAGCAGGGGAGGGCACGCCCGGGACCCGCTACGTTTACAAGGCATCGCTGGTCGGATCGGCGCATCAATTCGAACTCAGGGATGAAGGGCTGTCGTGGCAGGCGAGGGGGAAGTCCGGAACCTGGCCGTATGCCGATATCGTCGCTGTGCGTCTCTCCTACCGGCCAATGTCGATGCAGTCGCGCCGCTTTCGCGCGGACATCGAACACAAAAGCGGCCAGCCCATCACCGCTTTTTCGACAAGCTGGCACACGGTCGTGCTGATGACGCCGCAGGACCGCGACTACCGCGCCTTCATCGAGCAATTGCACGCTCGCCTGAAGGCAGGCGGCACGGTCGCGTTGGTCGGCGGCATCGGGCCGATGACCTATGCCGGCGGCTGTCTGCTATTAGCGTTGGTCGCGATCGCGATCGCAGGATTGCTCGCGCGCGCAGTCGCTACCGGTGAATTCGCGGGCGCCTTGTTTCTGGTCGGGTTCGCCGCCCTGTTCGGATGGCAGATGGGCGGCTTCATCTGGCGCAACAAGCCGCGGCTCTACACGTTCGATCGCCTGCCGGAGACACTGTTGCCGCCGCTACCTCGCAATCCGGCGAAATGAAATGTGACTTCGCCGGACGCCTGACGCGCGGCATCATGACCGGACCGCTTTCGCTATCAGACGAACTGCCGTGACGGATCGAAACAGGCGATCGCCAACCGGGGCCGAAATTGCCGCGATCAACGCGCGGCATCTGATCGAGACGCCGTTGCGGCCGGCCGATCTGCTGTTCGTATTCGGAACACGCGAGGATGTAGATGCGCGCGTCGATGAAGCCTGCAGGCTGTGGCGCGACGGATATTTTCGCTGGGCGATCGTGAGCGGCGGCGTGACGCCGGGATCGGATCTGTCGGAATGCGAGGTCATTGCGGGTGCCATGATCGCGCGGGGCGTTGCGGCCGATATCATCCTGCGAGAGGACCGCGCGATGAACACCGGCGAAAACGTGATCCTTTCGCTGCCGATCATCGACGCTGCGCTCGGCCTCGCCAACATCCGCAGCGTCATCTGCCTCGGCAATACCTGGACCGCGCGCCGTTATCCGATGACGCTGCACCGGCGCTGGCCGGAAGTGGAGAAGATGCTGGTCATGGTCGACAGTTTCAAGACGCCGCGGGCGCTCTGGCACACCGACGCCGAATTCAGCCGCCGCATGCTCCGCGAATGGGGCAAGATCGAGCCGTACAAGGCGAGGGGCTTTATCGCGGAGTGGCCGGCAAGCCCGGCAGGCGACCGATAGTTCTACTCGGTCGTATCGACGTCTTCTTTCGCCGTCAGCATTCCCGACAACGTGCGCAGCGCCAGATCGAGCTGTTCGGTGCTGGGGGCGCCGAGCGCCAGGCGGACGGCGTTGGGGGCGTAGCCTGGACTTACGGCGAAGGTAGTCGAAGGCGTCAACGCGATGTCGCGCCGGGCCGCGGCCGCGACGAATGTCTGCGAGCGCCAGTGCTGGGGCAAGGTCAGCCAGAGATGGTAGGATTTGACGTTGGCCTGAACATCGAATCCGGCGAGGTATTTGGCCGCCATCTGCTGGCGCCGTGCCGCATCGATGCGTTTCAGGCGTGACAGCTCGGCAACGGTGCCATCTGCCATCAGCCGCTGTCCGGCGGCGAACGCAAATCCCGAAGCCGTCCATCCGCCCGATCGAACCGCGGACATGACGCGTTCGCGCAGCCGCGGCGGCGAAACGATGAAGCCGAGGGCAAGGCCGGGCGCCACCTTCTTCGACAGGCTGTCGAGCGTGATGCAGCTATCCGGGGCAAGCGCGGCCATCGGGGTTTCTTCGTCAAGAAAACCGTAGACCGTATCCTCGATGACGGTGAGGCCGAGCTTCTCGACCACGCGCAGCAAATCGGCGCGGCGCGCCGGAGGCATGGTCATGCCGAGCGGATTTTGAATCGTCGGCTGAACGTACAGCGCCGACAAATGCGCTTCGCGGTGAGCCTTCTGCACGGCGTCCGGGCGCAAGCCGTGCTCATCCATCGCAAGCGGCACCAGCGTCACGCCAAGCCTGACGGCGATGTCCTTGATGAACGGATAAGTCAGCGCCTCGACGCCGCAGCGGCCGCCGCTCGGCACCACTGCCGCTAGCGCAGCGGCGATGCATTGCCGCCCGTTCGCCGTGAAGACGAGTTGATCGGGTGCCGGAGACCAGTCCTCGCGGGAGAGAAACTCGGCGGAAATGGTCCGCGCGGCAAGAGTGCCTGTCGTGGTCGAGTGCCGCAACGCGAGATCGAGCACTTCGGGGCGTTCCAGCCCTGCAAGGCTTCTCGCGATCATCGCCGATTGCGTCGGCAATATTGGATAATTGACTTCCAGATCGATACGCGCGCCGCGCGGCTCTGCCGGCATGGCGATACCGCGCCGCGTCTCGCCCGAAACGAACGTACCGCGTCCGACTTCGCCGACCACCAGACCGCGGCGCAACAGCTCAGTGTAGACGCGACTCGCGGTCGAGACCGCGATCTTGCGTTGATAGGCGAAGCTGCGCTGCGGCGGCAGGCGATCGCCCGGCTTGAGCGCGCCGTTGGCGATCTCGGCGGCGACGGTATCGGCAAGCTTCAAATACTCGAACTTCGACATTATTGCACCGAGAGCAATGTTTTCCTTGCACCGAGAAATGTATCGGATCATTTTGAACCCATCAAGCCTGTGATTGCACTGAGAGGGGTGCAAGCAATCAGAACTCAATAGGTGCAAACGCTCGGAAGGCGTTTGCGTCGACGGCGGCGCTTTGCCGTGCGAAAGCAAGGAGAAGAACGATGACGACGATATCCCAGACGGCAGGTCAGCCTGCTTCCAGGAAGGGCCCGGTCGGATTTTTCGGCCTGCTCGGACGCTGGGTGAACCGCATCGTCACCTACTTTGCGCACCGCGAGGCCGTCAAAACACTAAGTGAATTGGACGATCGCGCACTCCGCGACATCGGGGTTGAACGCAGCCAAATTGAAGCGGCCGTGCGCGGCAGCATTGATCCGATGTACGGGCGGATGATGTAAGCGCGTTCGTCCTCATCGATTTGCAATAGCAGCGGCCCGGTCATCGATCGGGCCAAATTGCCTTTAAGCAGACCGGTCGCACCGGGCGGCGATCACCTGCAAGGGCCGTCGTACGTCGTGACCAAAATGACTTACCGCCTTGCGCCCGAGTGCAAGGTCGGTCCTACTTTGCATGGGGTTGTTTTCGATATTTTGTGTCCGGGCCATACGGCGTTCCGCGCGAAGCGCATCTGCACGAGATCGTTAGTGTTTTTCGCTCCAGCTAGTGCCGGACCACCAGCACCGAGCACTTGGCATAGCGCACCACATGGCCGGCGTTGGAGCCGAGAAAATAGGTCCTCATCGCCGGCCGGTGCGAGGTCATCACGATCAGGTCGGCCTTGACCGCCGCCGCCTCTTCGAGGATCTCGTGATAGATGCCGCCTTTCCGCACTGCGGTGGAAATGCGCGGCGCCGCGATGCCGGATTCCTGCGCCACGATCGCGAGCGCTTCCTCCGATGTCGCGCGCTGCTGGGCGTCGAAATCGGCCGGCACGTATTCCGCCAGCATCACCGGCGTCATCGGCAACACATTGAGCAATCGTACCGAGCCGCTCCAGGTTTGCGACAGCGTTGCGGCGGTCGCGATCGCGGGCTTGGCCAGATCGGTATCAGCCAGATCGATCGGCACGAGAATCGACTTGAACATCTGGAGCCTCCCGCTGCAGCCGTCCGTTCTGATTTGTCAGAGCCCGACTCCAGCCCTTTGTTTTGACGCGCCTTCTTTTACGCGAACTTGTTCTTAATTCGCGCGAAAACTGCATCGTGGCGAGCTTAGCACGGGAGAGCCTGGATGTCCGCGCACCTCAATCGTCCAGCGCCTGCTTCAGCAATTTAGGGCTGGTGAAGCGCACGAGCTTGCCGCGGCGGAACGCCACCTCGCTCCAGTCCTCGGTGGCAAAGTCGAGGATCGCCAGTCCCGCGGTCGGCAGGTTGTCCTCGAGCGTCTTCTTCGCCGCCGCGTCGCCGCTGCCGGCGAGCATCAGCGCCAGCTCATGCATGCCGGGATTGTGGCCGATCAGCATCAGGCGCGCGGGGTCGGTGACCTCGGCCATGCGGATGATCCGCAGGAGCTGCGTCGGCTCGGCGCCGTAGAGTTCATCGAGCAGTTCGACCTGCGGCTTCGGCGGCCGTTCCCGCACTGCATCCTTAATCGCGTCGCGTGCGATTTCCCAGGTCTGCCGCGCCCGCACCGCGGTCGAAACCAGAACGGCGTCGGGAAAAGGCGGATGCCGGCCGATCCAGGTTCCGATCGCGACGGCATCCCGCCGGCCGCGCTCGTCGAGTCGGCGGTCGTGGTCACGGCCCGAAGGCGCGTCGTGTTCGGTCTTGGCATGACGCAGCAGCATCAAACGGCGCATTGGCGCGATCTCGATTCGGTCTTAGTCTGGACTAATCTACAAGCTCATGTCTGGGACGAGGTGACAAGCGCTGCAGCCGGCCGTAAGAAACGCCATGCCCGAGACTTTCTCAAGTGCGACCAACGGCCCCGACGACGGCCCTTTTCGCTCGCGTCTTTCGTTCGACCTGGATGTCGACATTTGCGTGGTGGGAGCCGGACTTGCTGGTCTTACGGTAGCGCTGGAGGCCGCGCGACGCGGCGCCAGCGTGGCCGTACTCGAAGGCCGGCATGTCGGCTGGAACGCGTCCGGCCATCAACTCGGTACGGTCATGCCGGGCTACAGTCTTCCGATCGGCGACCTGATCGAGCGCGTGGGCATCGAAGACGCGCGCGAATTGTGGGCGCTGTCGAGGGAGGGCGCCGATTACGTTCGCGCCACCGCAACCGACGAGGCGATGCCGGGAATTGCGCTCACTGAAGGCGCGCTGGAGGTCTCCAACGTCGATGCCGGCGAGACGTTGATCAGTCGGCTGCAGACGCTGAGCGAGGATTTCGAGACCGAAGTCGAGGGGTGGCAGGTCGATCGCGTTCGCGATCAGCTCGGGACGGCGCGCTATTTCCACGGCATCTATTATCCGCGCGCATTCCAGATCGACGGCCGCAAATACATCCATGGCCTTGCCGCGCAGGCAAAGCGGGCGGGCGCGCGCATTTTCGAAGATACCCCGGTCGTCAGCATCGATCCGTCGGGCATTCGCAAGCGCATCGTGACGCCGTCGGCGCGGCTGCGCGCCTCTCATATCGTGCTGGCCGGCAACGTTCATCTCGGCGCCCCGTTACGCCGCCTGTCGGAGACGTTGCTTCCGGTCTGGCGCTATGCCGCGGTGACGGAGCCGCTCGGCGAACGGCTGGGCGAGGTGATCGCCTTCAGGGGCTCGGTGGCCGACAGTGACGGCATCGATCATTTCCGAATCATCGACGGCGACCGGCTGATGTGGGCGAGCCCGGAAACCACCTGGGAAGCGCGGCCGCGCCGCTTTGCTCCCCTCGTTCAGCGTCGCATTGCCACCATCTTCCCGACGCTCGGCAAAGTCCCGATATCAGACGTGTTCGGCGGTGCGGTCGGGGTGACCGTGCACGGCATGCCGCAGATCGGCCAGTTGCGCAAAGGGCTGTGGGTTGCCAGCGGCTTCGGACGCCACGGGCTGAACACTTCGGCAATGGCGGGGCAGCTCATCGCGCGCAGCATCCTGTGGGGTGAGGACCGCTGGAAACTGTTCTCGCCGTTCGAACTGGTCTGGGCGGGCGGCGCCACCGGCCGCGTAGCCGGCCATCTGATCGGCCTGTGGGGGCGGGGCCATTCCGCGGCGGCGGGCGCGCTGGCCCGTTACCGCGAAGGCGCCCGCGCCCGGGAACGGGTGCGCGAGGCGCGGTTGGCGGAGGCCAACCGGCAGGCCGGAACCAGGCCGCCGCGCCGTCCACCGGTCGCGCCGCGCCCCATGCGTCCACAGCCGCCACGGCCGGCAGAGGCCCGCGACGGCGGGATGCCGGTCGCTCCCTCGCAGGAAAGTGAGAAAGTCCGGGACGGATCGGTGTAACTTCGGCGCTTCCGGGCCGTACTTGATGGCGAACCGTTAGGCCCGCCTCGCACGGAGAATTCCATGTTCGACCGCCGTATCCTGCTCGCATCCGTAGCCGGCCTGTTTGGCTTGGCCGCTTTCCGCTGGCTGCGCACCACGCCGGCGCAGGCCGCCGAGAAATTCGAGGTGGAAAAGACCGACGCCGAATGGCGCGCCCAGCTCACGCCGCAGCAGTATGAAATCCTGCGCAAGCACGGCACCGAGCGGCCGGGCTCGAGCCCGCTCCTGAAGGAAAAACGCAAGGGCATCTTCGCCTGCGCCGGCTGCGATCTGCCGCTGTTCTCCTCGGATACCAAATATGACAGCGGCACCGGCTGGCCGAGCTTCTGGCAGCCGCTCGACAATGCCCTGGGCAAGACCGAGGACCGCACTTTTGGCATGTTGCGCATCGAAGTGCATTGCCGCCGCTGCGGCGGCCACCTCGGACACGTCTTCGATGACGGGCCAAAACCGACCGGCTTGCGCTATTGCATCGACGGTTTCGGGATGGTGTTCCACCCGGCGGGGCCGTCGGCATCATAGCGGCCGCCGCTCGGCAATTGTTGCCCGCCCGGCAAATGTGCCCCGGTCTTTGGACCGGGGCTTTTTTCTTAAGGCATTGATTTGTATTGGTTTTGTTGTTTGGCACAACGCTTGCGACATCTTCTCCCGACGCGGCCTGGGTTTACGTGGACCGGCGAGCCGCCCGGATCGAATTTGGAGAAAATGTCATGGGTATCTTCGGCGCTCTCACCACCGCGGTCGGCGGCCTTCGCGCCAACTCCTACGCGCTGGAAAACGTCTCGGGCAACATCGCCAATTCGCAGACCACGGCGTTCAAGCGCGTCGACACCTCCTTCCTCGATCTGATTCCGCAGACCTCGGCAACCGCGCAACTCGCCGGCGGCGTGACCACGCAATCCCGCTCCACCAACTCGGTGCAGGGCGACGTTCAGACGGCCTCGGTTGCGACCTTCATGGCGATCAACGGCAACGGTTTCTTCGCGGTGCAAAAGCCTGGCAACTTCACCGACGGCACGCCGGTGTTCGACGGTGTCGACCGCTACACCCGCCGCGGTGACTTCCAGCTCGACAAGAGCGGCTATCTCGTCAACGGCGCCGGCTATTACCTGCAGGGTGTGCCGATCGACCCGACCACCGGTAACCCTTCCGGCAGTTCGCCGCAGGTTCTCAGATTCCAGAACGACTTCCTGCCGGCGCAGCAAACCACCAGGATCGACTATCGCGCCAACCTCGCCAGCTATCCGCTGACGACCAAGCATGACGTTTCCGTTCCCGGATCGGAATTGATCGTGCCCGGATCATACAGTGCTGGACATAATCCGCTGGCGCTCGGCACGCCCATGGCGCCCTATACCGACGCCTCCAGAAGCGGCACCACCCAGAACAACAAAGCGACGCCGTCGATTGCGAACACGGCCGCGACCCTGCTCAGCGGCATTGCCGGCTCCGACTCGATCTCCACCAATTTTGTCGCGGGCGACACCATCACGGTGAACGGCCAAACCCTCACCTTCATGGCGTCGGGCACCGCCGTCGGCGCCAACCAGATCAACGTCGACGACAGCATCGGAACCTTGCTGAGCAAGATCGACGCGCTCCAGGGAACGTCAGCCCCGAACAATGCCACGATCGCCTCCGGTTCGATCACGCTGCACTCCGGCACGGCCTTCAATCTCTCGGTCTCAAGTTCGAACACCGCTGCCTGGGCTGCCCTCGGCTTTACCGGCACCGTGACGGCAACGCGCGGTGGTGGCGGCGGAGTAGGCACCGGCCAGGTCGTCGGCAACGACAACTCGACGTTTCTTGCCGAGTCGATCGCGGGTGGTGCGGTTACGACCTACGACGTCTCGGGCGCTCCGGTGAATCTGCAGTTCCGTTGGGCCAAGGTCGACAGCGCCTCGCTCGGTGCGGGCCATACCGACACCTGGAACCTGTTCTACCAGGTCAATCCCAACGCAACCGGCACCCAGGTCTCATGGCAGAACGTCAACACCAATTTCACCTTCTCTGCCTCAGGGCAGATGACGCCGGCGATCCCTTCGATCGAGCTCACCAATGCCGTCGTCAACGGCGTCGCGCTGGGCAGTCCCGTCATCAACTTCGGTACCGGCGGTGTTACCCAATTCGCGGATGCCAACGGCAACGTGCAGGTCAACCAGATCCAGCAGGACGGCTTCCCGGCCGGTCAGTTGCAGTCCGTCGGCGTCGGCACCAACGGCCGCATTGTCGGCAACTATTCCAATGGCCGCAACCTCGACCTTGCCGAAATCTCGGTCGCGACGTTCAACGGAACCAACTTTCTCAAGCGCGTCAACGGTGGCGCGTTCGAGGTCACCGACGCGTCCGGACAGGCGCTGTTCGGCAAGGCAGGAACGATCGTCGGCTCCTCGCTGGAAGGGTCCAACACCGACATCGCCGACGAGTTTACCAAGCTGATCGTCACCCAGCAGGCTTATTCGGCCAACACCAAGGTCATCACCACCTCCAACACGATGGTGCAGGATCTCCTGAACGTGCTGCGCTGATCCGCGACGGTTCGTTCGCGAATACGATTTGAGATGGGCAATTAGTCATGGGTTTGAGTCAGGCTCTCTCTACCGCGATGTCCGGCTTGCGCGCGACGCAAGCGGCGATCTCCCTGGTGGGATCGAACGTCGCCAACGCGGAAACGCCGGGTTACGTCAGGAAGTCGATCATCCAGTCCGCTGGCGTGACCGGCGACTACGGTTCGAGCGTTCTGCTCCACGGCGTCGACCGTCAGCTCGACCAATATCTGCAGACGCAACTGCGCACGGAAACCTCCGGCGCAGCCTATGCCGATATCCGTTCGACCTTTCTCCAAAATCTGCAGAACGTCTACGGAAATCCGGCTGAAACCGGCACCATCGAAGATGCGTTCAACAAGCTGTTGACCGCATTTCAGGGCCTGTCCACCAGCCCGGACTCGCAGTCGGCGCGGATCGGGGCCGTCAGCGCCGCGCAGACCATGGCGCAGACGCTCAATGCGACGACGCAGGGGATTCAGGCCCTTCGCGCCAACGCCGAGATGGGAATCAACGATTCGATCGTGACCGCGAATAACGCGATGGCCCAGATCGCGTTCATCAACAATCAGCTCCAGAACAACGGCAAGACGGACGCTGCAACGGCATCGCTGCTGGATCAGCGCGATCAATACATCACCCAGTTGTCGAGCCTGATGGACATCAGAACGGTCGTCAACGACCTCAACCAGGTGACGGTGTTCACGAATTCCGGCGTGCAACTGGTCGGCACCGAGGCGGCGCAGCTCTCGTTCAATCCCCAGGGCACGGTGACGCCCAACACGCTGTACAATCCCGACCCGACCAAGAACAACGTCGGCACCATCACCATCAACTTTCCGCACGGCGGCAGCTACGATCTGGTGTCGACCAACTCGATTCGTTCGGGCAAGATCGCTGCCTATCTCGAACTGCGCGACAACACGCTGGTGAAGGCGCAAGCGCAGATCGACCAGTTCGCGGCGTCGATGGCGAGCGCACTGTCGGACAAGACGACGGCCGGTACCGCTGCTCCGGCGTCCGTGCTGCCGCAGGCCGGCTACGATCTCGATCTCACGGGCCTGCAATCCGGCAACGTCATCCACGTCAGCTACAAGGACAACACCACCGGTGTTACGCACAATCTGTCGATCGTGCGCGTCGACGATCCGAGCGTGCTGCCGCTGAGCAATACTACGACCCTCGATCCCAACGATGAGGTGCTCGGCATCAATTTCGCCGGCGGCATGGCGTCGGTGGTCTCCCAGCTCAACGCCGCACTCGGGTCGAGTGATCTGCAGTTCTCAAACCCGTCGGGATCGACCCTGCGCGTGCTCGATGATGGCGCGCCAAACCGTTCCGACGTGCTGGCGGCGTCGGTCACAACGACCATGTCGTCGCTCACCAGCGGCAACCCACAGCTTCCATTGTTCACCGATAATGGCGGCCTGTTTTCCGGTGCGATCACCGCCAACGGTTCGCAGCAGACCGGCCTCGCCGGCCGCATCAGCGTCAATCTCGGGCTGCTCGGCGATCCCTCGCGCACCATCGTATTTTCCACCAGCCCGTTGACGGCTGCGGGTGATACCACGCGATCCGACTTCATTCTCACGCAACTGCAGTCGGGGAATTATCGCTATTCGCCGCAGACCGGCATCGGCACGACCGGCGCGCCGTTCACCGGGACGCTGACAAATTTCGCTAAGCAGTTCATCAGCCAGCAGGGCGAAGCCGCAACCGCCGCGAAGCAACTCGCGGACGGTCAGTCTGTAGTGCTGAACACCCTGCAGAAGAAGGTAACGGATGCCTCAGGCGTCAATATCGACGACGAGATGGCGCATCTGCTCGCACTGCAGAACGCTTACTCCGCCAACGCGCGCGTAATGTCGTCCATCAAGCAGATGTACGACACGCTGATCCAGGCCATGTGAGGGTATCATGTCGATCGATGGCGTTAACGGCAGGACGTCCTATATCGGGACCTCGATCCTCAATATCCGCAAGCAACTCGATGATCTGACGCAGCAGCTCGCCAGCGGTCGGGTCTCGACGACCTATGCAGGGCAGGGCGCCAATCGCGGCTTTGCCCTTAGTTTGCGCGCGCAGGTCAGCAGCATCGACGCGTTCAAGGACACCGCAACCAACGTCAACACGAGACTCAACGTCGTCAACCTTGCGCTGCAGGGATTGGCCGATATCGGCACGTCGGTAAAGAAAGCGGCCAGCACGTCGACCATCGTGCTCAACGACAACGGTCAAACCTCCGGTCAGATTACGGCGCAGGCGGCGTTCTCGAATGCGGTGTCGCTGCTCAACAGCCAGACCGGTGACCGCTATCTGTTTTCCGGCCGCACCACCGACACATCAGCGACGGTGCCCGCCGACGTCATGCTCGACGGTGTGGGCACGCAGGCCGGTCTGAAGCAACTGATCAACGAGCGCCGTCAGGCCGATCAGGGCGTCGGCAATATGGCGCATCTGACGGTCTCGTCGCCGCCATTGACGACCACCATGACCAGCCTCGCCGAGGATGGTTCATCGTTCGGGTTGAAGCTTGGTTCAATCAGCTCATCGCTGACGGGAGCGACCGTGACCCAGCCGACCGGGGCGCCGCCGGCCGCCACCGTCGATCTCGGCGCCGTCAATCCGAACGATGGCGACAAGATCACGTTCAACTTCAACCTGCCCGACGGCACCACGGAGTCGATCGCGCTGACTGCGACGACCACCAATCCGCCGCCTGCCGGCTCGTTTCTGATCGGCGTCGATACGGTCGCAACCACCGCGAACCTGCAGGCGGCGCTGACTTCTTCGATCCAGACGCTGGGCGACACGGCGTTGGTTGCCGCGTCCGCCATCGCGGCGTCCGACAATTTCTTCAATCCGTCCGCAACCGTCACCGGGAGCCCGGTCAACAACCAGGCCACGGTGCCGGCGCCGATTACCGGTGCCACGCTGCTGTCCGGCCTGGCAGGGACCGACTCACTGGCTGCGAGCTTTGCGGCGGGCGACACCATCACGGTCAACGGTACGCCGATTACCTTCGTCGCTGCCGGCGCGACCGGCAACCAGCTCAATATTACCGACAGCGTGCAGACCTTGCTGGCCAAAATCGATTCGATCACCGGCACCGGCACGCCGTCGACCGTCACCGGCGGCGTGATCGCGCTGCATGGTGGCGACGGCGCGAGCCTGACTGTTTCCAGTTCGAACGCGGCTGCCTTCGCGGCGCTGGGCTTCAGCGCCACAGCGAGCGCAGATCCGGCGCCGCTGCGTGTGAACGGTCCGCCGTTTGCCACCGCTACCAATCTGATCGGCGGCACGACCGCCAACACGGTCTCGTGGTACACCGGCGAAGTCGGCACCGATCCGCCGCGCGGCACGGCGATCGCGCGCATCGACCAGTCCATCACGGTGCAATACGGTGCGCGCGCCAACGAGCAGGCGCTGCGCTACGAGTTGCAGAATATCGCGGTGTATGCCGCGGTCACGACCAATCCCGCGAATCCGAACTCGAAGGCGCAGGTGAACGCGCTGCAACAACGAATTTCGGCAAACCTGGCGCCGCAGACCGGCCAACAGTCGATTCAGGACATGCAAGCGGAGTTCGCCGGCGCGCAGAACGCCATCAAGGCTTCGACCGACCGCCAGACCCAACTCAAGGGAATGGCGCAGACCATGCTCGACCAGATAGAGGGCATCAACCAGGACGAGGTGGCGACCAAGATCCTGGCGCTGCAGACCAGTCTGCAGGCTTCGTATCAAACGACGTCCATGCTTTACCAGACCACGCTGACCAAGTTCCTGCCGATCTGAAGAAAGCTTGTTCGCTTCAAAGCAAAAGGCCTCCTTGCGGAGGCCTTTTTTGTTTGAGCGATGCGATGCCTACGCGGATTTGCGATCGGGCTCATTGAGCGATTGCATTTTCCGGGCGCTTTCCAGGATCTGCTCTTCATGGCCGATCAATTTTTTTGCTTCCTTCAGCGCGTGGTAAAGATCGCCGTTCAGAGTGTAGTTGTTGATGCCCTCGATGAAGGGCCATGCGCTCGGCATTGTCGTGAGGATGTCGCGCACGAGGCTGAAATAGGTCGGATGGTGGGCCATCGGATCCGGCGACAGGTACATGAGCTGCACTGCGAGGTAGACCAGCTTGGCCGGCGTGTCGGCGATCTCGGGTGTGAGAATATCTTTCTCGCGCAGGATCGGAATCCTGTCGCCATCGATCAACAGCCTGGCGCGCTGATCGGTATTGGTGATCACGCATGCGCCGATGATGATTCGCTCGTGCGGTTTGAGCTCGACTTTCAAGGCCATACCTATTCTCCGTTTGGCGCTTCGCGCATTGTCGGTACCCGCCGGCAGATTCGGCATCCTTCCTGATGATGGTTAACCAATGGTGAACGTGCGAATAGTGCCCATTTGGCGGGGCTTTCTTGCGCCTGACCAGTAGGAAATACGGAGCAGATTCCAGCCCGGCGAATTAATTTCACCGGCGTCAGCTTCAACGCGGCCGGTGTCGGTCTCGCCAACCTCCTCGACAACACGGCGACTAACAACGTCGTCCCGGCCAGCGCTTCGACGTTGCTGCGGACGCAGGCGTCAGTCTTGGGTTCGACCCTGTCGATGGTGCAGATCCGTCACGAAGCTTTTCCGCTCGAGAAGAAAAATCCTGGCATGAAGAAAAGCACCGAAGGTGAGAATTTGGGCTTCGATGTTAATTCCATCAGAACCTGACGGCCGGCATGCTGACGAAAATGTGGATTTCTGCCGGGCTACCGACACAATCGGTAACACTTGCTAACCATATTTAAAGGCGCAACCTGTATGAAAGTTGGGCAGTTTTTCTGCAGTCCCGCGGTCAACCGCTCCCATCGAGGTCAGTGAATGTCTAATGCAGCCCAAGCCTACGCGCGTACATCGCAAACGACGACGTCCCCCCGTGAAATTGAAGCGCAGGCGCTGCTGAAGGCTGCACGGCAACTCCAGGAAGTCCAGTCCAACTGGAATGGACCTGATAAAGCCATGCACAACGCGTTGCTGTTCAACCGCCGGCTCTGGTCGATCTTCATGAGCGCCGTGGAAGCGAACGAGAACCCTCAACCGATCGAAGTACGTCAGAACATCGCGAACATCGGCGTCTTCGTGATGAAGCAGACCGTCGACATGCAAATGAACCCGGATCCGGCCAAGTTGAAGTCGCTGATCGACATCAATTGCAATCTCGCCGCCGGCCTCTCCGGCCGCAGCTAACGACCGAGTGTGCCAAGATGGCTGACCTCTGGAGCATCATATCGGCCAACTACAAGACGGTGGGATTGACCGTTCCATCCAAGACTCCGTACGTGGCGGTCGATCCCAAGCTCTACGAAGGCACCTGGACCGGGAAATATGCCGATAACAAGACGTTCAAGTTCACGATCTCGAACGTCACCGGCTTTCGCGCCAAGGTGCAGTACCAGAGCGGCGGCACAAACAAGTTCCAGGAAGTTCTGATCAAGGATCTTTCGTTCCGGATCGGTGACACCAAGTTCACGCTATCCGCTCTTGGGAAAGCGGAGATCAAGAACGTCGTCACCGACCCGTCGAGCGGCCAGACCTATCTCGACCAGGCCTACGCATCGCGCTCCAGCTAAGTTTGGCTCAGGCCTTGCGATCCGTTGCGAGGAGCCGCGTCGGCGCGTCCTTGGTCAGGTCGAGCGTGTGGAAATAGGCCCGCCGGCGCAGCACGGCTTCCTCGGGAAACTGCTT
The DNA here is from genome assembly GCF_001693485.1 of Bradyrhizobium sp. LMTR 3. Taxonomy (GTDB): domain Bacteria; phylum Pseudomonadota; class Alphaproteobacteria; order Rhizobiales; family Xanthobacteraceae; genus Bradyrhizobium. The sequence goes on along the minus strand of NZ_MAXC01000053.1, from coordinate 345,120 downwards.
CACGACCTGACTCGTCTTGACGTCGACTACCTGATAGACCACGGCGCGCGCATCGCGGTCGATCACGACCTGGTTCGATACCGCAGGATTCGAAATGGAGACGCGGACCGCGGCGGAATCGGTGCTGGCGCGCGCGCTCGAGTCGACTGCCGAGACGCTTTGGCTCGCCGGCAGTTCGGTTGCGACCGCATGTTGTGCCGCCTCGCTGACGTGCTGAACGATCGGCGCAGCAACCGGTGCCCCCACCGGCTTGATGTTGAAATCTGTACTCATGGCAGCCTCCAGGCTTGCTGCGAGTCAAATCCAACCCCTCATCAATCGCAATATAGCCGGGCACCTCTCAACACGGTGTTAGGGAATACGCTGAATCCCGCTCTGATGCGGGGGCGCAAATTTAGTGAAAATTGTAGCGGACGGAAGATCGCGATCGCCTACAGCGAGCGGCTGACCGAGAGCGGGGTGATGTTGCGCGGGCCCGGCGCGGCGCGTTGTCCCGAAGCCGTATAGGTATTCGGAATGTTCTTGCGCTGGATCTCGGCGTTGACGCCGCGCACGATGCCCTCCGACACCGCGTGCGCGGTCGCGAGCACGGTGAGATTGATCTGCAGCATCGCGCGAAAGGTGTCGTGATGGCGGCGCAACGTCGCCAGCAGTTCCGGCGATACCTGCGCCAGATATTTTTGCCCGTTCTTCAGATTCTCGACCGCGACCATGTAGCGACGCGACAACTCGCCCTTTTGCTCTTCCAGCCGTATCGCTTCGCGCACGTTGCCGGCACGAACCAGTTCGGTTTCGCGCTCGATGATGCCGAGCAGCCCGCTCATCACGTCCATCAGTTCTTCCGCGAGCTTGCGCGCCTCGGCTGGCGTGGAGATCGCTCTTGCTGGGGCGGGGGCCGGTGCGGGCCTGGCTTGAGGACGCTGATTCATGTCGGGGGTTCCTTTGGATCAGCCGACGCGGTTGGCTTGCTGGAGGATCAAGGTGCGGAAGACATCGTTGGAGATGCCGATGCCGCCGGACTTGGCGAAGGATTTCGAATACTCGTCCGTCAGCATCGAGCGCCAGACGCCGGTGCCGGTCGTGTCACCGAACGGTCCTTCGCCTTTGACGCCGGTGGTCATCTGCGAAAACATCGAGTTGAGGAACATCGCCTCGAACTCTTCGGCCTTGGCGCGTGTCTTTTTCCGCGCTTCCGGCGAAATCTTGGTCAGGGCGTCGGCCAGCAGCGGGTCCTTGCGGCCGTTGATCAGCGAGGTCTTGTCGTAGGAATTGGCGATGCCGTTCATCACATCACCTCGATGTCGGCCTGGATCGCGCCGGCGGCCTTGATCGCCTGCAGGATGCCGATCAGGTCGCGTGGACCGATGCCGAGACCATTTAGGCCGTCGACGAGTTGCTGCAGCGAGACGCCGTCCTTCACGACCGCGAATTTCTTGCCGTCCTCGGAGACGCTGACACCGGTGCGCGGCGTGACGACAGTTCGGCCGCGCGACAGCGGATTGGGCTGGCTGACTTGCGGGCTTTCCGAAATCGTCACGGTGAGGTTGCCCTGGGCGACGGCCACGGTGGCGACGCGGACGTCGCGGCCCATCACGATGATGCCGGAGCGTTCGTCGATCACGATCTTGGCGGCGAGGTCCGGGTCGACCTGCAGCTGCTCGATCTCGGTCAGGAAGGCAACGACGTTGCCCTTGAACTCGGCGGGGATCGAAAGCTGCACCGTGGAGGGGTCGATCGGCTCGGCGGTCTTGACGCCGAGGAAGTCGTTGACGGCGGCGGCAATGCGCTTGGCGGTGGTGAAGTCAGCGTTGCGCAGCGCGAGGCGAACATTGGGCAGGCGATTGAGTGCGAATTCGATCTCGCGCTCGATGATGGCGCCGTTGGCGATGCGGCCGACGGTGGGTACGCCGCGCACGATCTTGGCGGCTTCGCCTTCGGCCTGGAAACCGGAGATCGCCAGCGAGCCCTGGGCGACCGCATAGACGTTGCCGTCGGCGCCGAGCAGGGGGGTGACGAGCAGGGTGCCGCCCTGCAGATTCTTGGCGTCGCCGAGCGCGGAGACCGTGACGTCCATCCGCGTGCCCTGGGTGCCGAAGGCCGGCAGGTTGCCGGTGACCATGACGGCGGCGACGTTGCCGGTGCGGATGGTGGCGCCGCGGATGTTGACGCCCATGCGTTCCAGCATCGCCTGCAGCGATTGCTTGGTGAAGGGAATGTTGTTCAGCGTGTCGCCGGTGCCGTTGAGGCCGACGACGAGGCCGTAGCCGATCAACTGGTTCTGTCGCACGCCTTCGATATTGGCGAGATCCTTGATCCGCGACGTCGCGCCCGCGGACGAGGGCGTTACCGCGAGCGCCAACAGCGCGGCGCAGGCCACCCAGATCAGTCTTGCCGAACGGATGCCGGGCATCCTGTGCTCCCCCTCGAGGTCTTCCACCGGACCGCAGGCGCCACTCCCATGACGACGGTCCGGCATTAACTATGCGAGCGCCGTGCCACACTGCATTTCCGATGCAATGCACTGATATTGCTGGATGTTCGTCGGGGGCGCGATGTCGCGGCGGCTTCACCACGATGGGCGAAACTGCCGCATGTCGGCAGATTTTGCCGGGCCGTTTACGCGTCATTAACCATAAGAAGGCGAAGGTCGCTCCATTCTCAGGGCGCGAGATCACCACGATGCGAATCTACGGACCGAACGGCACCACGCTTGGATCGCCCGCAAGTCATACGCGGCGAACCAGTTCGACCGGCTTCTCGCTGCCGGAGACGCCGACCGCGCCCGAGGAGCCGCGCGCGGCTGTAGCGCCCAAAGCCGCCGGTAACATCGACGCGCTGCTCGCCCTGCAGGGCGTCGAGGATCCGACGGAGCGCCGCAAGCGTTCGGTGGCACGGGGCAGGGGTGCGCTCGACGTGCTCGACGAACTCAAGATCGGCCTGCTCTCCGGCAATCTCGATGCTTCTACGGTGAACCGGCTGCGCGATGCCGCTGCCAATCTGAAGTCGTCCTCCGGCGATCCCGGCCTCGATGCGGTGCTGGCCGAGATCGAACTGCGCGTTGAAGTCGAACTGGCAAAGGCCGGGCGGTTCTAGCGCCGAATGTTATTGCCCGGCGGGCAACCCAGTATTCCAGAGACGTTCGTGCTCGACCGAAAGGCCGCGGCGTACTGGATGCTCCGCTTGAAGCGGGGCATGACGGTGGTGGATTGATTCACGCCGCCATATCCTTGCGCGCCGCGTCGTAACGGCGCTGCGCGTTCAGCACCTCCTTCAGGTTCTTCTCCGCCCAGTCCCGCAACGGATCGACCGCGTCGGCGAGCGTCGCGCCGAGCGGTGTGATCGAATACTCCACCGTGACCGGCACGGTCGCGATCGCTCGGCGTTTGATCAATCCGTCGCGTTCGAGCGATTTGAGAACCTGGCTCAGCATCTTCTGCGAGATGCCTTCAATGGTGCGGCGTAACGCATTGAAACGCATCGGCTCGTGCCTGATGAGAAGCAGGATGAGTACGGCCCATTTGTCACCGACGCGATCGAGAATCTGCCGCGTCGGGCATTGAGCCGAATAGGCGTTCGGGGTTTTGGCGCTGGCTTTCACGGCAGTTACTCCGGCGTAATCAGGTGACCCAAAAGTGCTCTCTTAACACTTACATTCATTTCGCTATCTAGTCACCATTGGATACCATATCCGTCAATTTGCAGGAGACCTCCATGAAAATCGCCGTCATCGGCGCGTCCGGCAATGCCGGTTCGCGCATCGCCGCCGAACTCGCCCGCCGCGGCCACAGCGTGACCGCCATCGCCCGCCATCCCGAAAAGATCGCCGCTCAGGCCAATGTCACGCCCACCGCGGGCGATGCCATGGACCAGGCGGAACTGGCCCGGCTGCTCGCCGGTCATGATGCCGCAATCAGCTCGATCCACTTTCTCGCCAGCGACCCGGCCAAGCTGATTGGCGCCGCCAAGGATTCGCAGGTCGGTCGCTACCTCGTGGTCGGGGGCGCCGGCAGCCTTGAAGTGGCTCCGGGCGTTCGGCTGGTCACCACCCCGGGTTTTCCCGTGGCATACAAGGCGGAAGCCGAGAAGGGCGCCGCCTTCCTCGATCTGCTCCGGGCCGAGAAGGAACTCAACTGGACCTTCCTATCGCCCTCGGCCCTGTTCACCGCCGGCGAGCGAACTGGCAAGTTCCGCCTCGGGACCGACCAGCTTTTGACCGCTGCCGACGGCAAAAGCTCGATTTCCTTCGAGGATTTCGCAGTTGCACTCGCCGACGAGATCGAGCGTCCCGTCCACATCCGCCAGCGCTTCACGGTCGGCTACTAGCGCCAGGCGGTCCCGATAACTTTGCCTGTGCAAGGCCTTGGGGGAGGTACCCCCAAGGAGACGGCCTATATTGTCTGTCACAACCCGCCGCTATATAAGGCCCGCGCGGACGGACAATTTTCCGCCCCGCCTTGCACGTGAAGATGGGCTGGCCTTGGAAAAGTTGAAGAATTATCGACCCTCCGAAAAAGAGCCTTTCATGAACGACCGCCAGCGCGAGTATTTTCGCGCCAAGCTGCTGGCGTGGAAGGACGAGATCCTGAGGGAATCGAAGATCACCCTGCAGACGCTTCAGGAAGAGAACGTCAATCATCCGGATCTCGCTGATCGCGCCTCTTCCGAAACCGATCGCGCCATCGAACTGCGCGCCCGCGACCGCCAGCGCAAACTGATCTCCAAGATCGACGCGGCGCTGCAACGCATCGAGGACAACACCTACGGCTATTGCGAGGAGACCGGCGAACCGATCTCGCTCAAGCGGCTGGAGGCTCGCCCCATTGCAACGCTGTCGGTGGAAGCGCAGGAACGTCACGAGAAGCGCGAGAAAGTTTATCGGGACGAATAGGGCAGGGCCTGGCGGCTGACCGCGAAGGGCGGTCAGCGCAGCAGGCTGCAACCATGAAAGCCGCCGCTGATGGACAAGATTCTCGCGGCCGCACAGAACATCGCTACCGCCCGCCGCAATCGCGCGCCGCTGGCCGCGCTGCCGCCTGAGCTAGCGCCTGCCGATGAAGCCGAAGGCTATCAGATCCAACGCGCCGTCCACGATCTGCTGCTGCCGCAGACCGGCGCGCTGGTCGGCTACAAGATCGGCTGCACCAGCCCAGTGATGCAGGAATATCTCGACATTCCCCATCCTTGCGGCGGTGGCGTGTTCGCCAAGGGCGTGCAGGACTCCGGCGCCAAGCTGCGCTTCGGCGACTACGTCCGCGTCGGCGTCGAATGCGAGATCGCGGTGCGGCTGGCACGTAATCTCGCGCCGTCAGAAGCCCCGTTCACCGCGGAGTGGGTGATGGAAGCAATCGAGGCGTATCACCTCGCAATCGAGATCGTCGACGACCGGTACGTCAAATGGGAGACGATGGGCGCGCCGACGCTGGTCGCGGACGATTTCTTCGCCGCCGGCTGCGTGCTCGGCAAGGCGGTGGCGCGCACCAAGGCGCCGGACCTGCTCACGGCCAAGGGCCGTGCCGTCGTCAACGGCAAGGAGGTGGGCCGCGGCACCGGCGCCGACGTGCTCGGCCATCCCCACAACGCGCTGGCCTGGCTTGCCAATCATCTCGCCGAAGAGGGCACGGGGCTGCATGCCGGGCAGATCGTTCTCACCGGCAGCCTTGTCAAAACCGTGTGGCTCGACCAGGGCGATGCCGTGAAGATGGAGTTGGAGGGGTTGGGGACGGTAACCGCGACATTTGCGTAGATCTCGCAGGTGGGCAAAGGCGCGCTTGCGCCGTGCCCACCATTTTTGTGTCGGTGGGCACGCGGAGCCTGTGATCGGGCGCGTTCGCGCGACCCGTTGGCTTTGCCCATCCTACGGTTCGAGTGAGAGTGATGGCTGAGAGCGTTCCGTCGGTTCTCGAATCCGAAGCGAGAGGCGAAATCGCAGACATTTATGCCGACATCCGCAAGGTGCTCGGCACCAGCGTGGTCAACCTGATCTGGCGCAACCTCGCGACCATGCCGGGCGCGCTGGAATGGACGTGGGCGACGGTGCGACCGCTCTATCTCGGCGACGCGCCATTGCATGCCGAAGCCGTCAGGCGAACGCTCGCGCTGCCGGATTGGCCTGGCTTCTCCATCGACACCTTGCTTGCCGCCGGCGTGGACGAGACCGAACGCGCGCTGATTCGTGACGTACTCGAAAGCTATCAATATACCAATGCGCTCGCGCTCGTCGTGCTCTCGGCGGTGCTGGCGCACTACGAGCCGCGCCCGGCCGATGCCGTGACGGCCGCCAATAAGGCGCCAACGGCGGCCGGCACAAAAATTCCGGAGCTGCCGCCGATGGAGGCGCTGGACCCCGAGGTGGCGGCGCTGGTCGCCGAATTGAATTCCTTCGGAGAGGACACCGAACCGCAACTGATTGCGAGTATGTACCGGCACCTGGCGTACTGGCCGTCCTATCTGGCGCTGGTTCGAACGATGCTGGCGCCACTGCAGCGGGAAGGGCGGCTGAACGCGCTGACGCTTTCGACTCGCGCGCTCGGGTACGCGCATGGTGCGACTCTCGCAAAGCAACTGAAGCCCCCGGCGCCGCCGGACACGCTGAAGGGCGCGCTCGCTTCCTGCCGCCTGTTCGTCGAACATCCGATCGCACGGATGACAGGGCTTTGCGCCCTGATCCGGCGCGCGACGCCGGAGTGAGGCATCAGCCGTCGGAGCACTTCAACTCGGACTTATCCCAGAATGATTTGATTGCATGGAAGGGGACGGTGACCCGTTCCCGAGCCCCCCTTAGTCGCAGCAGGACATCGAAGCGGTCATCCTTTACGTTCAACTGCTCGAAGTCACTCTGCAGGATGATGGTCATATCGTCGGGATATTTCGTCTTGAGGCCGATCGATAGTTTCACGCCGTCGGCACCGGTGCGAAACGTGAGATTGACCGGCCGCTGCTCCGAGGCGAGACGGAGTGTCTCGGCAATCTTGGAACGCGCCGTCGGCTTGCTGCACGGCTCGGCGAATGCAGGCGAGGCCGGGATGAGGATCACGAGGAAGAGAAGCGTGGCCCCACAAGCAATGGTCACACCCCGCACTTGCGGGGTAGCCAGTACGCCGCGACCTGTCGTTTCCATCACTGCGGTCTCTGGAATACTCGATCGCCTGCTTCTCGGGCGAATGATGACTGGGTGTGTGCTCGCGTCCCCGCGGCTTGCCGGATCATGCTAACGGGTTCCCTCAAAAAAGAAAGAGGGAGCGGAAGCGCCAGATGCCCGCCGTCCGTGTGTATTGGTAATAAGTATACGTTAATCATCGCAGGTGTGCCGATCACCGGCGGTGCCCTGCGCAATGAGTTTAGCGGCTTATATCGTGCTTTCCCCGGTCATGAATCCATCTCGAATCCATCTTGAAATCCATCTTGCCATCGTCGCCGGCGAATTAATGGTTAATTAAAAACGTTGCCGGGCTCGAAGCGCCTTCGCCGTTCGTCCGCGCGATTGCTCGTTCAGTTGATGCCGCCCTGCGACAAACTTGCGCACCCGAGGTGCTGCTACCGGCGGAGCCGCCATGAACGTCGCAACGGGCACCACGACCACCAACTCCAGGCCTTCATCCAAGAACGCCGGCACGCAGGGCGCGGGGGCTGCAGTCGCCGTGGACAAGAAGGGCGATGCTACTTTCTCCCGCAGGAACCATGAAGAAGTAACGTTCGGGCGGGGAACGATTCTTGGTCGGGAAAATTATGCAATCGTGTTTTTCAACAAGCGGCAATCCTTCAGGCTCTGGCGCAATCTTCCCCCCGAGAGGCGCCGGGGCCTGCTTTTTTGGCGGACCACAGTGGCCGATTCCACGCCAGGCGCTGTTTGATCGAACTGTTTGGCAAGCCGCATCGCTGTCACAGGCTGATGACGTACGCGCTCATCGCCAGCAAGACGGCGACGCTGACAGCGATAATGATCAAGAAGAATTTTCCCATTGCTCCGCCTTTCGCAGATCACAACGCAAGGCAGCAGGAATAGTTCTCTGCTGACAGGCGAACGCGGGCCCTGCGTTCGCGCCTGCCAGGCAAAGAAAAGCCCGCCACTGAGGCGGACCCCAACGAGCAACCACGATCAGATCGCGACGCCGTAGTAGTCGTTGACGGCGCGGGTCCGGGTCGGATCGCTCCAGTTCCAGGCGTTGTCGTTGCCGTAATGCGGTGCGCTCTTGAGCTGCGCTTCCGTCACGCCGGTGACGTAGCCACCGAGCGAGGTATCGTATTTCAACGATTGCCAGGGTAGCGGATAGTGGTCATCGCCGATGCCGAGAAAGCCGCCGAAGGAGAGCACGGCGTAGGACACCCTGCCGCTCTTCTTGTCGATCATGACGCGCTCGATCGAGCCGATCTTGTTGCGGTCGGCGCCATAGACTGCGGTTCCCTCGACCTTGTCGCTGCCGATCAGGTTGCCGGTTTCGTTTGCGTCCAGTGCCATGGGATTCTCCTCCCGCTAGATGGATGAACGAAAAACGAGGGCCGGGGGGAGACGTTCCGGAGTGTGGCAGCTACCCATCGACGCATCGATGTTGATGTGGCGCGTCCAGCCGCATGTCGGTTTGCCCACGAAACCTCCGCCTGGTTGTTCCCGGGAATGCAACATGCGGGTTTAACGGCTCTCTGGCGGGCGCAGCAACATTCGCCGAGGTCAGCGCTGCGCTTGTGCGGGTGGCGAAAAACCTGAATAATTTCCATCGCTCCGACGGACGGATCGGAGGATTGCGGTTGCATGCCTGCAGCCGCTTGTTGGAGCTATCCACATGTCGATGCTCACCGCGCACGGCGCGTGCTTACTGTGGAAGCCGGAACTGGTCTGGCTGAATGTCATTTCCGACGCGATGCTCGCTGGAGCCTTCTTTGCTACGGCGTTCGTCCTCGCGTTCTTCGTGTGGCGGCGCCACCGTGAGCTGATGTTCCGGGGCGTATTCTTCGCATTCGCAATCTTCGTCGCGGTCTGCGGAGTGACCCGCCTGCTGTCGATCTACACAATGTGGGTGCCGGCTTATGAAATCGAGGCCCTGACCAAGGCTTTCCTGGCGCTGATCTCGGTCGCGATCGCCGCAGCACTACTGCTGCTGCTGCCGCGGATCCTGGTGCTGCCCACGCGCATCCAGCTTGCGGGTGCCTATGCGGCACTTGAGGAGGAAGTCAGGCAACGCCGCGAAGCTGAGGCCATGGTCAGGCGTTTTGAAGAGAAAGAGGCCACCGAATCCAAGGTCCGGCAAGCGCAGAAGATGGAAGCCATCGGCCAGCTCACCGGTGGCGTCGCGCACGACTTCAACAACATTCTGACGGTGATCACCGGGACCATCGAAATCCTCAGCGATGCGGTCAAGGATCGTCCACATCTCGCTCAGATCACCAATCTGATTAGCGGAGCCGCAGCAAGGGGAGCTGAGCTGACGAAGCATTTGTTGGCCTTCTCCCGTCGACAGCCGCTGCAGCCGCGCAATACCGATGTCAACGCGTTGGTGATCGAAGCAGCGAGTCTGCTACGACCGACCCTCGGCGAACACATCGAAATTGAATCGATGCTGGCGCACGATTCCGCGCCGGCCCTGATCGATCCCAGTCAGCTCTCGACTGCGATCCTGAACCTCGCCCTAAATGCGCGTGACGCCATGTCTAACGGCGGCAAGCTGACGTTAGAAACCAAGAATGTGGTGCTCGATGAGAACTACGCTCGCCTGAACAGCGAGGTTAGACCGGGCAACTACGTCATGATTGCAGTGAGTGACACGGGGGACGGAATCCCGAGCGGCCTGCTCGAAAAGGTGTTTGAACCGTTCTTTACCACCAAGGAGGCCGGGAAGGGATCGGGGCTCGGCCTCAGCATGGTCTATGGCTTCGTTAAACAGTCGAATGGACACATCAAGATCTACAGCGAAGAGGGCCACGGCACGACCGTGAAGCTATACCTGCCGCAGGCCACGGGTGGTGGCCCGGAGGCACCCGCCGGCGAGACTGGCGGGTATGCGGGCGAACACGGCGATGAGGCTATCTTGATTGTCGAGGACGACCCGCTGGTTCGCGAATACGTCGTGGCGCAGATCACCCGTTTCGGGTTCCACGCGCTCGCCGCCGGCAATGCTGCCGAGGCGCTGGCAATCATCGATGGACCCGAACGCATTGACCTGCTGTTCACTGACGTAATGCTCCCCGGAGGAATGAATGGCCGACAGCTCGCGACCGAGGGGGTCAAAAGGCGCCCAGGGCTCAAAGTGCTTTATACCTCTGGCTATGCGGAGAATGCCCTCGTACATCACGGTCGTCTCGATGCTGGCGTGCTGCTGCTGCCGAAGCCTTACCTCAGCGCCGATCTCGCGCGGATGCTTCTAACCGCGCTGGCATCGTGAGTTCTAGATGAGCGTTTCCTTGACTTCGACGTACGCGCAATGTCAAGCGAGCGCTTCGGACCGGCGCTCCGCTGATCCACACCCAAGCCCGACGATAAAACAATCAGGTCTGGTCTTAAATCGCTCGCCGTTGCCGGCCGGCGAAGAGGCCGTAGACGAAGAGCACAATGATGGCGCCGACTATCGCACCGATCAGGCCCGCGCCTTCTCCGGGGCTGTACCACCCGAGCGACTGACCAAGATAAGTCGCCACGAAGGCGCCGACGATACCCAGTATGGTGGTGAGAATGAAGCCTGAGGGCTCATTGTCTCCAGGCATAATGAGCTTGGCAATTACGCCAGCAATGAAACCAATGATGATCGTCCAAATGATGCCCATTTCGGTGCTCCATTCCTGATTGCCCAAACGTACGTCGATCCACTCATGCTGCCGGCAAACGGCCGTCCGGCGTGTATTTGTCGACGGCTGCCGGAAGCTCGCGAGACAATCTCGCCAGGATCTCTTCCTGCGAAAGTCCGGTCTGCTGTTCGAGTTGTGCCAGAACGTCGGACCCGATCGCTTGCTTCAATTCCGGAGGTGAGACATCCTTGTTCGGGCCTTGGTTGATCCAGGATTCGGCCTTCTCGCCCTGGCCGTTTTGCTTGAAACTTTCGAGCAACTCGCCGATCCCGCCGTTGAGCAGGCCGCCAACCCCGGCGCCGCCCAACATTCCGCTCAAATTGCCGAGCAAGCCGCCCGGCGGCTGCTGTCCCCCGCCTGTGTTCGGCTGGCCCCCAACGCCCTTGAGAAGTTCGGCCAGTTTGTCGCGGTTCTGATATCCCGCAATGGCGAGCAGCCCGAGCAGAGCAGTCATCGATGGCATTCCGCGGCCCATGATTAGCCTCCGTGCAGATGGTTGCTGTCAGGAACGCCGGCGGGTAGGTTCGGTTCCAACACGGGAAGACGACGAGGGGCAGGCGGCTTGCGCTGGAGCAAGCTCTAAGATGCTTGGATCACAAAACGACCACGGCCTCCGCCAGGGGAGCTGACGGAGGCCGCGTTGATACACTTCACCGCGCCTAGGTTCGCGATGGAGTGTGGGAGCTCGGGAGAAACTAGAACGGCAGCAGCACGTCCATCACCTGTTGCCCGTAACGGGGTTGCTGCACGTCGGTGATCTGGCCGCGGCCACCATAGGCGATGCGGGCCTGCGCGATCTTCGAGGAATCGATGGTATTGTCGCTCTGGATGTCCTCGGGGCGGACGATGCCGGCGACGATCAGTTCGCGGATTTCGAAGTTGACGCGGATCTCCTGCTTGCCTTCGACCACGAGATTGCCGTTCGGCAGCACCTGCGTGACCACGGCCGCGACATTGGTCTGCAACGCTTCCTGACGGTTGACCGAGCCCTTGCCGTCGCTCGACGACGTCGAGTCCGTGGTCAGGATCTTGCCGGGCAGGATCTTGTTTGCCTGTGTGATCGTGCTTGACCCAATGAAATCGGTGATCCCCGAGTCTTCCTTGGCGGAGCGGCTGCGTTGGGTCTCGTTGGACAGGTTGGCCTTGTCGGTGATGTTGACGGTCACCGTCAGGAGGTCGCCGATACGCGCCGCGCGCTGGTCCTTGAAAAAGGCACGCGAGCCGTTCCGCCACAGCGAATTGGCGTTGTAGGAGGCCTGCTCCGGCTTCGGCATCGGCATCTGTACCGGCTTGTAGCCGGGCTGCGTGGTCGGGTTTTCGATCTCCGTCAGCCTCGGCTTTTCGCCGATCTGCGACAGACGGTCGATCGAGGAGCAACCGCTCGCCAAGGCGGCCAGCGACAGCATGGCGCCGGAGAGAGCGAGGCGGTTGAGACGGGTGACTGACATTTACATTACTCGGCTTTTGGAGCGACTGGCGAACTGACGGTAGCTACGGCGACGGGTGCGGGTGCTTTGCCGAGCGAGGAGGTAGCATCGCTGGTCTGCGGCAGGCGAGACGCCGGCGGTGAGATCGAGACCTGCCCGCGGCCGGTCACGGTGCCGGACACCGTGCGCTTCGACTGCAGGTTCATGACGGTGACGACGTCGCCCTCGGTGCCGCTGTCCAGCGCCTTGCCGCGCATGGTGAGGTAGATTCCGGGCGTCTCGTAGATCAACATGACGTTCTGGTCGCGCTGTACCAGATCGGGCTTGGCGAGATCTGCGGTCCTGATGGCCTGGCCGGCGCGGAGCTGGCGGCGGGCCTGCATGCCCACGGTGCGATCACGCGCAGCGGCATCGGGGCCGACTTCCGTCTTGGGGCGGCGCTCGATCATCACGTCGGACGACTTGAGGACCTCGTTGCGCTCGACGTTGCGCGCCAGCACCGCGGCCTCGACGGTCTCGATCGCCGTGCCGGTAAAACGCAGCTTGGCAGCAGCGGCGCCGTTCTCGTTGGCGATCTCGAGGGTGACGTCGAATCGGCCGTTGCGATTGTCGTAGCGCACGATGGCCGCCTGCAGGCTGCCGCTGAAGCCGGCATCCAGCCTGACGTCGCCGGGATCGCGGTCGAAGGTCAGCGACAGATTGGCGGCGTCGCCGAGACCATTGCGGCGCTCCAGAGCGCGCGCAACCTGCAGCTCGATGTCCTTGCCTTCGAGCGTGCGGGCCAGACGCGTTACCGAAATTTCCCTGAGGTCGCGGGTGTCGACGCCGATCACGTGATGGGCACGGAGGGTGTTGAGCACCTGCGCTACCGGCAGCGAGCCGGTGGTGCCGAGATCCGGGGCGCGATAGATCGCGATCTGCGCGGCGCTGCCGGCGTTGTCGATCACGTCGCCGATCCGCACGAGGTCGCCCGATACCTGCACGTCGGCACGCAGCACGGGCGCGGCGATCACGTTGCGGTTCGCGAAGCTTTCCCGGGTCTGCGCGACAGCGGCCGTACTCGATGCGGCGATCAGGGCGGCGGCCAGAAGGAGGGCGCGGGCGATCATGATCAGTCCTTTAGCGGAACATGTTGGAGGTGGATTGCAGCATCTGGTCGGCCGCGCTGACCACCTTGGCGTTCATCTCATAGGCGCGCTGGGCGGCGATCAGGTCGGAGATTTCAGTCACCACCTCGACGTTGGCTTGTTCCAGGTTGCCCTGCTGCATGTCGCCAAAGCCGTCAGTGTTGGCGATGCCGTCCTGCGGCGTGCCGGAGGCCGGGGTGTCCGTGAACAGATTGTCGCCGATCGGATTGAGGCCGGCCTTGTTGATGAACCGGGTCAGGCCGATCTGGCCGACGAGTGTCGGCGTGGTCGAGCCCGGCAGCATCACCGTGAGCTGACCCTGCGCGTTGATGGTGATCTGCGAGGAATTCTGCGGGATCGTGATCGTCGGCTGCACCGGGTTGCCCTGGGCGGTGACGACGCGGCCTTGTGCGTCCATCATGAACGAGCCGTCGCGGGTATAGGCATAGGTGCCGTCGGGCACCTGGATCTTGAAGAAACCTTCGCCGCGGATCGCGACGTCGAGGTCGTTGCCGGTCGGCGACAGCGTGCCCTGGCCCATCAGCCGCGGCGTGCCGACGGTCTTGACGCCGCCGCCGATGTCGACGCCGACCGGCAGGATTGTGCCCTGGTCGGATGCCTGCGCGCCGACGCGGCGCACATGGTCATAGATCAGGTCCTGGAACGCCGCGCGCTGCTTCTTGTAGCCGGTGGTGCGCATGTTGGCGATGTTGTTGGAGATCACCTGAACGTTGAGTTCCTGTGCCGCCATGCCGGTCGCTGCTGTGTAGAGTGCGCGCATCGATCTATGCCTTAAGCGTTATGCCGGAACGTCGGCGAGTTTCTCGACTGCGGTTCGGTGCAGGTCGTGCTGCTGCTGCAGCATCGCCGAGATCTGCGTGTAGGTGCGCGTGATCTCGATCATGCGGCTCATTTCGTGGACCGAATTGACGTTCGACTTTTCGATGAAGCCCTGGTGCACCCGCGAAGTGGTGTCGGGCTGGGCGGCGACGCCCTGGCCCGCCGAGTAAAGGTTGCCGCCTTCCTTGACGAGCTTCTGCGGGTCAGCAAAGGAGACCAGGCGCAGCTTGCCGCGAATGGAGTCGGTGCTGCCGGTGCCCTCGAGAACCGTGATATTGCCGTCTGCGGCGATGTTGATCGCCTTGTCGGTCGGCTGGAACACGATCGGGCCGGAGGTCCCCAGCACCGGATCGCCGCTCGCGGTTACGAGCTGGCCCTGATTGTTGATCTGCAGGCCGCCGTCACGGGTGTAGCGCTCGCCGGCGGCCGTCTGCACCACTAGAAAGGCGTTGCCGTCGATTGCGACGTCGAGCGGGTTCTTGGTCTGCTCGGAGGGGCCGGCCGAGAAGTCGTGGAAGGTGGCGCGGTCGTGCACGAAGGAGACGCGGCGGTCGGCGCGCACGAAATTGTCTTCATGCGCCGGCGAGCGCAGATATTCCTCGAACAGCGACCGGTCGGCCTTGAAGCCCGTCGTGTTGATGTTCGCGACGTTGTTGGCAACGACATCCAACTGCCGTTCCAGCGTCATCTGCCGCGAAAGTCCGACGAGAAGCATATTCTCCATCGGTGGATCTCCCCTTGATCGATCCGAAGCAGGCTCTCCCAAGCCCGTAATCCGGATCCGTCGTAAACCTTTGGGCTCTCCCAAGCCGGCGGGTCCACGCCGTTTACTCAGCGAAAGCCGTGCCAAGTCCGGAAGTGCTGATTTTTTAAGGGGTTAGGCATTTTACTGCAGGCGGAGGGGGCGGCAGAAAGGTCTTGTTGACCATGTTTGCCCGGCAGATTTTTCCCAGTTGGGCGCGAATGGAAAGGTTCCGTTAACCATTATTACCCTAGCGTTGCACGTGTAGAGGGCGCGTGTGCGCTGGCGGCTTTTGTTTCGCGTTGTGGGGGCATCGTTACCCAGGCTGGTGGCAACCGCGTTCGTTCCCAGATGGAAGCGGGCGGGGCAATGGCTGACAACGAGCAGGCGGAAGGCGCAGACGGCGCAGAAGCCGCATCGTCGAAAAAGGGCAAGCTCAAGCTGATCATTGCGGTCGCCGGATTCGTCGCCATCCTTGGCGCCGGCGCCGGCTGGTTCTTCCTGATGCGCGGCCACGGCGAGGAGAAGCACGCCGAAGCGCCGCCGCTGAAGCCGCCGTCCTTCATCGAAGTGCCCGATATGATGGTCAACCTGGTCGGCGCCCCGGGCGAGCGGGTGCAATATCTCCGCGTCAAGGTCGTGCTCGAGATCAAGGAAGAGAAGCAGGTCGAGGCGATCAAGCCGAACCTGCCGCGCGTCACCGATCTGTTCCAGACCTACCTGCGCGAACTGCGTCCCTCCGACATCAACGGTTCGGCGGGCCTGTTTCGTCTCAAGGAAGAACTTACCAAGCGCGTCAACAACGCGGTGGCGCCGCAGCAGGTGAGTGCCGTGCTGTTCAAGGAAATCGTCGTGCAGTGATGGGACGGATCTAGCATCATGGCCGGCAACCAAGACCAGATGGACCAGGACGCCATTGCCGCGCAATGGGAAGCCTCTCTGGATTCCGAAGATCCCGCGGCGGCTGCGGAAGAGGCTGCCGCCAATGAACTCTCCGAGAGCATGGCGCTGCAATGGGCGGCCATGGTCGAGGATGGCGGCCGCGAGTTCGGCAACAAGAATTCCGGCGAGCGGGTTCTGTCGCAGGAAGAAATCGACAATCTGCTCGGCTTCACCGTCGGCGATGTCAATCTCGACGACCATTCCGGCATTCGCGCCATCATCGATTCCGCGATGGTGTCCTATGAGCGTCTGCCGATGCTCGAAATCGTTTTCGACCGCCTGGTGCGGCTGATGACCACGAGCTTGCGCAACTTCACCTCCGACAACGTGGAAGTCTCGCTCGACCGCATCACCTCGGTCCGCTTCGGCGACTACATGAACTCAATTCCCTTGCCGGCCGTACTCAGCGTGTTCAAGGCCGAGGAGTGGGAGAATTTCGGCCTTGCGACGGTCGATTCCAGCCTGATCTATTCGATTATCGACGTGCTGCTCGGCGGCCGCCGCGGCCAGACCTCGCTGCGCATCGAGGGCCGGCCCTACACCACGATCGAAACCAACCTCGTCAAGCGACTGGTCGAGGTGGTGCTTTCAGACGCCGAGCAGGCGTTCCGGCCGCTGTCGCCGGTGACGTTCTCGATCGACCGGCTGGAAACCAATCCGCGCTTCGCCGCGATCTCCAGGCCCGCCAACGCCGCGATCCTGGTGCGGCTGCGCATCGACATGGAAGACCGCGGCGGCAACATCGAACTGCTGCTGCCCTATGCGACCATCGAGCCGATCCGCCCGGTTCTGTTGCAGATGTTCATGGGCGAAAAGTTCGGCCGCGATCCGATCTGGGAAGGGCACTTCGCCACCGAAGTGGCGCAGGCCGAGATATCGGTCGATGCCGTGCTGTATGAAGCCGACATTCCGCTCAAGCAGTTGATGAAGCTGAAGGTCGGCGACACGCTGCCGCTGGAGATGCGGCCCGATGCGCTGGTGTCGGTCCGCTGCGGCAACGTCACCCTGACCGAAGGGCGGATGGGCCGGGTCGGCGACCGCGTCGCGATCCGCGTCACCAAGCAATTGCGCAAGCCGAATACCACCTTCGCGATGTTCGACAAGGCCGACGAGCAAACCAAGTTGATGGAGGCACAATGAGTCATTTCCTCGGCATTGTGATCGAGAGTCTGGTGGCGGTTTTGCTACTGCTCACGATCGGTTACTGCATGCTGCTCAACAAGCGGCTGAAGCGGCTGAAGGCGGACGAGCATTCGCTGAAAGCCACCATCGCGGAACTGATCACGGCAACCGAAATCGCCGAGCGGGCGATCGGCGGCCTCAAGCACACCGTGCGCGACGTCAACGAGAATCTCGGCAGCCAACTCGCCGCCGCGACTCAGATGGCGGGGCACCTGAAGGGCATGCTGGCCGAAGGCGACGGCGTCATTCGACGGCTGTCCAAGATCGCGATCGCGGCGCGGCCCTCGCAAGAAGCCGAACCCGCAGCACCCAGGGTCTCAACAGCCAAGGCGGTAGCGGCGGCGGCTGAAGCATTCTCCGAACGCCGAAAGGCCAGTGGCCTCGCCGCATGAAGTCGTTTCGCGATATCCGTGTCATTCCGGTCGTGCTGGTCGCGATCTTCGGCCTTGCAGTGCTGAAGGTCGCCGGCCTCGTGATCGATGGCGGATACGTGTTCGACTATCAGGTCAGCCAGCCGGCCAAGCGCTCGTGGGCGCAGGACAATCTGGGCTATCCCGGCGCCCGCGGGCCGGACCCCGCCGACATCACCGGTTCAGTCAAGAAGGAAGAGGCGCCGAAGCCGGCCGCGCCGGCTACCGAGCCGCCGAAGCCCGACGGGGTCGTGGTGTTTCCCGACCAGAATCCGCAATCGGTGTCGCCGTCGGAGCGCGCCATCCTGGAACGGCTGCAGGCACGGCGCCAGGAACTGGAGCAGCGCGCGCGTGAAATCGAAATTCGCGAAAGCCTTCTGAAATCAGCCGAGAAGCGCATCGAGGGCCGCGTCGAGGAAATCAAGGCCACCGAGGCGCGGATCTCGACAGCGAGCGGGCAAAAGGCCGAACAGGACGCTGCCCGCTTCAAGGGCATCATCACGATGTACGAGGGCATGAAGCCGAAGGACGCCGCCAAGGTGTTCGACCGGCTGGAAATGTCCGTGCTCTACGAAATCGCCTCCCAGATTGCGCCGCGGAAGATGTCGGACATTCTGGGCCTGATGCAGCCGGAAGCGGCCGAACGGCTGACGGTCGAACTGGCCCGCCGCGCCGGCGCCGACAAATCCGCTCCCGTGGCCGAGTTGCCGAAAATCGAAGGCAAGATCCTGCAGCCAAAGCCGAACTGACGCAGGATGCGCCCTCGGCAAGGGTATCGACGCCGGTCAGAACCTGCGCGGCCCTGACGAGACAAACGAGCGGTGGGCCACGGCAAGCGCGCCACGCTCGTTGGTTTCAAGGGCGACTTTCTGCGCCAGCATGACATCGCCGGCGACGAGGTCGCCATCGGGAACAAAGCACCATTTGCAGACATGTTGGCCGGTGCCGCTGATTTCCTCGATGTTCGTCTGCGTCCCATGATGGATCCGGTAGCGCGTCCCGGTGTGGCTGCCGACGACGTCGAAATACCGGAATCGCTCGTAAGAGGCGCGCTGCTTCGGCGACAGCCAATCCTTCAAGAGCGTAAGGGCTCGCGCCTCAGTCTCGAAGCGAAACGATTTGCTGCAGGAACCGGACCGTGCCACTGCCAGCGAAAGCGCCGACAGCAGCACCGTACCGAGTAAAGCTAGGACGAACGAGCATATCGCAAGGACGATCTGCTGGGTCACTGCCGTTAGCCGCCAACGAGACGCGGATAAAACAGCGTTTCTTCCGCCGTCGGATCGAAGGAGCGGATAACCCGTTGCTCGCCGGGCCCCGTTCGGACCGCTGCCGTAAATCCTGCGCCGGTCAATTCCATAAAGCGCCGCTCGGCCTTTTCGACCTCCGCGCGATCATGGACGTCGAAAGTATGCCGGGTGTCGCCAGTACGATCCATCACGATCTGGGTTGCCATTTCACGCACTCCGAATTGGCTGCCTGAGGCAGGTTTGGCGACCCGGGAGCGTTGGTTGATCAACTGCCGGCCCCGCTTCCCGGGTCCACTGTTTCCCTAAGACGAAACCGCTGATGTTAGTTCCCACGCTGCGTGAGATAATAATGCAGACCAATCATGGCACGGGCGTGATGGTGATCGCCGCCGCCCCGAGGCTCGCGACGTCTGAGCGGTGACCCCGAGAAAGGTCCGGATACCGATCCATTGGGATGCGTGATTGCTCGAGGCCGCAGGCCCATCGTCCCTTCAATGAAATCAACTAGTTGACGTTAACAAAGCCTTAAGCCAGCCAATCCAAGATTCAAACGTGCGGGCGAGCGCGCTTCGCCGAAGAATTCATTGAGGCACGAGATCTTCTGGATGGGGCGAAAGGCTGCCGCTGAAACTGGGTCGCCGGGCCGCGCATTGGCGCGGGCGGCGCGGCGTTGCCTTCACAACTATCTTGGCCAGCCCCTTGCTGTTGCTCTGTTATTCGCCGGCCTGACGCTTTCGCAGCCCTGCCGGGCCGACGATCCCGTGCGGGGGGAGGCCACGTTCACGTCCGGAGGCGGCTTCGCGCGGCTGGTATTGAAACTGGCCGAGGACGTCGAATCCGACGTTTCGACGGCGGGTTCGATCATTATCATCCATTTCAAGCGCCCGGTGGACATTCCCGTCGACAAATTGTCGGACGCCGTCCCGGATTATGTCGGCTCGGCGCGGCGCGATCCCGACGGCACCGCGATCCGGCTGTCGCTGGCGCGGCGGGCTACCGTCAACACCATGACGGCGGGGGAGCGGATCTTCGTCGACTTCCTGCCCGATAGTTGGACCGGGCCACCGCCCCCGCTTCCTGCCGCGGTCGTTCGCGAGCTGGCGGAGCGGGCGCGGGCCGCCGAGCGCGCGCTCCGCGCGCAGCTTGCGGTGGCGTCCGCGAAAAAGAAGCCGCCGGTACGTGTCCGCGCCTCGGTGCAGCCGACCTTCGTCCGCTTCGTGTTCGAGATGCCCGACGGCGTCAACGTCTCGTCGGTGCTGAACGATCAGAAGCTGACGCTGCAGTTCAACAGCGTGCTCAATTTCGACCTGGCGGATGCGAAGGTGGCGGCGCCGCCGAACATAGCCTCGATCAACCAGCGCGCCGACGTCGATTCTTCCGCCGTCGACATTCTGCTGATCGGCGAGGTCGATGTGCATTCCTTCCGCGAGGAAAAGAACTATGTGATCGACGTCGCCTTCCAGCAGCCGGAAAAGCCCGCGCTGGCCGAGCCGCAAGCCGCGGCCAAACCGGTCGTGCCGGCCAAGCCAGGACCTGCCTCGCGGATCGCGCGCGACAAGGCCCTGAAGGAAGCGCCGCCACCACAGCAGCCGGTCGAGATTCCGCCCGTCACGTCGGAGATGATTGCCGAACAGGCCAGGATCGAAATCAAGCCCGCGCAGGTGAACGAAGCACCGGCCGCTGCGGAGGCTGCAATGCCTGGCGTCGAAAAGGCGCCGCCGGCCAATGGCAACGCTATCCCTCCGACCGAGAGGGCTGCTGCACCGGAAAAGACGTCGCCTCCGGCGGAAGTCGCGAAAGCCGCGCGGCCCGCCGAACCGGTCCAGGCGGCGGCGGAAGCGCCAAAGCCTGCGGCACCCAAGCAGGCTCAGTCTTCCGCGGAGCCGCCGGAAAGTGGTGCCAACGGCAAGTCCCCCGTCGTCGAGGCAAGGCGTGACAGTGACGGCCTGCGCGTGACGTTCTCCTTTGCCGCGCCGACCCCGGCTGCGCTGTTTCGCCGTGCCGACACGGTATGGCTGGTATTCGACCAGACCAAGCCGGTAGATATCGAGCCGATCCGTAGCAAGGGCGGCGCCATCATCGGCGATGTCAGCCGGCTGCCGCTGGCAAAGGGTCAGGCCGTCCGCATCCGCCTCAACCGGCCGCAGATCCCTTCGCTCGAAAGCGAAGGGCGCGCCAACGGCGCCGAGTGGACGCTGACCTTCGCCGACCGCGGCCAGACGCCGCCGCTGCCGCTGATGGTGCTGCGAAATATTACTGATCCCGCGCTTGCCAATGTCACCGTGCCGCTGGCCAATCCCGGCGCGATGCACCGGCTGGTCGATCCCGACGCAGGCGATACGCTGTGGGTCGTGACCGCGCCGCCACCGACCCGCGGCCTCATCAAGCGGCAGGATTTCGTCGAACTGTCGCTATTGGAATCGGTGCATGGCGTGGTGGTGCATCCGAATTCCGATGATATCAACGCCGAGGTCGGCGCCGACAAGGTGATGCTCGGCCGGCCCGGCGGATTGACACTGTCATCCGCCGACGTCGCAGCCGAACGCGCCACCGCGGCGGTCAGGCCGCTGTTCGACGCCGATGAATGGCGCAAGAACCGGGAAGAAAAATTTCTTGCCCGGCTGGATGCGCTGATCATGGCCGCGGCTGCCGCGGGGCCTGAGCAAAAGACCCACGCTCGCCTCGAACTTGCGAACTTCTACATGTCGCGCGGCATGTATCAGGAGGCGAGAGGGGTGACTAACCTCATCCTCTCCGAAACCAATCCGGGGAACGAAGACGGCGCCGTGCTGATGGTGCATGCGGTCGCCAGCATCTTGATTGGCCATCCCGAGCATGCGCTGAAGGACCTTGCCAGTCCGGCGATCGGAAACGGCTACGATTCCCAATTGTGGAAAGGGTTCGCGTTCGCCCGCCAGGAAAAATGGGTGGACGCGCGTGAAAAGTTCAAGAACGCCGAATTCTCGATCGCCGCGCTGCCGCTGGAGCTGCAGCGCATCATCATTACCGACGCGATGCGGGCCTCGCTCGAGGTGAAGGATTATGGCGGGGCCTCGCGGCGGCGCAGCGAACTGGAAGTGATCGGCATTCCCAACGAGATGAAGCCCGAGATCGCCGTGCTGCGCGGGCGTCTTGCCGAGGCATTGGGGCACGACAAGGACGCGCTCGACGCCTACAGGTTCGCGGCGCAGTCCAGCGACCGGAAGGCTTCGGCGGAGGCGAGTCTGCTGCAGGCCCTGCTGCGGCACCGGCGCGGCGAACTCGGCCAGGCCGAGTTGATGCGTGAACTAGAGACATTGTCGGTGATCTGGCGCGGCGATGCGATCGAGTTGAAGGCATTGAACAAGCTGACGCAGCTCTATGCCGAAAACGGGCGCTATGCCGAGGCGCTCTCCGCCGCCAAGACCGCGACGAAGCTGCAGCCCAACTCCGAACTGTCGCGGCAGGGCCAGGATGCGGCGTCCGCGTTGTTCACGGACCTCTATCTCGGCCAGAAGGGCGACGACATGAAGCCGGTCGATGCGCTCGCCATGTTCTATGAATATCGCGAGTTGACGCCGATCGGCCGGCGCGGCGACGAAATGATCCGACGCCTCGCGGACCGGCTGGCCGCCGTCGATCTGCTCGACCAGGCCGCCGAACTGTTGCAGTACCAGGTCGACAAACGCCTGGAGGGCGCCGCGCGCGCGCAGGTGGCGGCCCGGCTTGCCATGGTCTACCTGGCCAACCGCAAGCCGGACCGGGCGATCACGGCGCTGCGCCTGACGCGGATATCCGATCTGTCCGGCGAATTGCGTCAGCAGCGGCTACTCCTGGAAGCGCGGGCCCAGAGCGATGTCGGTCGCCACGACCTCGCGCTCGATATCATCTCCAACCTCACCGGCCGCGAAGCGATCCGCCTGCGCTCGGACATCTATTGGGCGTCGCGGCAGTGGCGGGAAGCTTCCGAACAGATCGAATTGTACTACGCCGACCGCTGGCGCGACTTCAAACCGCTCAATGCCGCCGAGAAGAGCGACATAATCCGTGCCGTGGTCGGCTATGCGCTGGCCGAGGATGCGATCGGCCTGGCCCGTTTCCGCGAGAAATACGCGCCCCTGATGATCGGCGAGGCCGATCGGTTCGCGTTCGAGACCGCGAGCAAGCCGGCCGCCTCTAATAGCGCCGAGTTCGCTTTGATTGCCAAGATGGCCGCCAGCGTCGACACGCTCGACGGATTCATCCGTGAAATGAGGATCCGCTTCCCGGATGCCACCGCCCGCGCGCCGCTGTCGCCGGAAATCTCCAGGGGCGAGCCGGTTCACACCGGCGCCTTGCCGCCGATTGCCGGCATCAGCCGGATCGGCGGGGCGAAGTAACGGCGGGCCCGACAACGACGCCTGCACCTCCGGCTAGTTAGCCCCAGCGGTTGCGCTAAACCTCCACGCGTTCATAATTCGTGAATTGAATTTGCCGCTGACCGGGTCATGCTTGATCGTCGATTAGTTCGTGTGACCGAATGTGACATCCAGATGGTGGATGCTTGGTTACACATCCCGGCGCACGACTCGCCGCCATGCACGCAACTTTCGAGCCGAGCTGACGCGGTACCATAGGTTATTAGTCAGCCCCACCCTTCATCTTTTTGCGACGCGTCCGTGCCTGCTTGATCGCAGCTACTGGCTTGCTCGCGAAGTGCTTTAGTTCCTCAGGTTCTTGCGGCCGCGCGACGCTGCGACGGCTGCCGATGTCTCGAACTCCGGGACGAAAGACATGCTGAAACGATCACGTATTTTTCTTCCGGCTGCTGCCGCGACCTTCATCCTCATAACGCCGGTTACTTGGTTTGCTCTGGATGCCGATCTGCCTTCGAAGGACGCGAGCGCCGCTACATCAACCGCCGTGCGATCCGGGGCCGTAGCTCAAGAGCCTTTCCAAATGGGCCACGCCGCTAACCAAACGACGAGGGGGCTACTTGAACTTGATCGGGCGAGGCATCTCGCTTTCTGGACCTCCGTTCTGAAAAGTAAGAAGCAGGCTTGTGACGCTGTTGTTCGGACCATCTATCAAGGCGGCACCGAACCCGGGATAGATAACTGGAGCATTAGCTGTCGGAGCGGCCACAAATACTCGGCAAGTATTAGCCCGGACGCGCAGGACTCAGTCTGCACTCGAAACAATTTTGCCGGAAGCGTCGAATAGCGCTCGGTGAATAAGCGTTTCACCGCCACATGACATCGCGACTACCTGCCAGCCGCAATCCGCAGCGGTGGCGGCGCCTCGTCGTCAATGTGCGAGAATGACCATGACCCACGGGTCTCACCGCGAATGACTCCAATCGGGCAGCATTCGATGTTAGTATAAGGATGACCGCACTGGGGAAGCCTGCCCCAATGGCCTCAGATCAGACCAAACGCAAGCTCGCCGCCATTTTCGCCGCCGATATTGCCGGCTACAGCCAACTGATGGGTGCAGACGAGGAGGGCACACTCGCCCGCCTCAAGGAGCTTCGCAGTGAACTGATCGATCCAAAGAACAAGCAACATCACGGTCGCATCGTGAAAACGACCGGCGACGGAATTCTAATTGAGTTTCCAAGCGTGGTCGATTCAGTGCGCTGCGCGATCGACATTCAGCAGAGCATGGTCGAACGCAATGCTGGCGTGCCGCAGGAGAAACGAATTGAGTTACGCGTGGGGGTCAATCTTGGGGACGTGATGATAGAAGGCCGCGATCTCTATGGCGATGGCGTGAATATCGCAGCGCGTCTTGAGGCGCTCGCCGAACCCGGCGGCATATGTATCTCCGAGGCTGTTCTCAATCACGCGCGCGATAGGGTACCTTTCTATATCGAGGATGCGGGTGAGCAGACGCTGAAGAATATCGCCCGACCTGTCCATGTTTACCGCATCATTGTCGATGCCAGTCGGCGGCCTGCGATGCCCAGGTCTAATCCTGCGGCGCTGGCGTTGCCGGACAAGCCCTCCGTCGCCGTACTGCCATTCACCAACATGAGCGGCGATCCCGAGCAAGAGTTCGTCTCCGACGGCATCGTCGAGGACGTGATCACGGCGTTATCGCGCTATCCCTCGCTGTTCGTTATCGCCCGAAACTCGTCCTTCACTTACAAGGGGAGAACGGTCGACGTGAGACAGGCCGGGCGCGAGCTAGGCGTGCGCTATGTGCTCGAAGGTAGCGTGCGCAAGGCGGGTAATCGCATCCGCGTCACCGCGCAACTGGTAGAGGCGGAAACCAGCAATCATGTCTGGGCGGAACGCTACGACCGCGATCTCGCCGATATTTTTGCTGTGCAGGACGAACTCACCGAAGCGCTGACCACCGCGCTGGCTCCCGCCATTGCAGACGCTGAGCTGCGTCGAGCGATGCGCAAGCCGCCGGGGAGCCTTGATGCCTGGGCGGCCTATCAGCGCGGTCTGTGGCATCTGAGCAAAGCCACTGCGGATGACGATCGGAGGGCAGCCGAATTTTTCAGGCAGGCAATCGATCACGACCCGACCTTTTCCGGCGGCTACAGCGCGCTCGCTCTTTATCAGTTGCAAGCGGCTGCAATTTACCAAACTCTGGAGTTGGCGGAGGCGCAACGTTCGGCCGAGAGCTTGGCCCGCCGAGCGGTCGCCCTCGATGGAGCCGATGCGGAAGCCCGTTCATGCCTCGGCTGGGCCTTACAATCCCGCGGCGAGGCGGACGGTGCGTTGGCGGAGATCGAGCGAGCTCTTGCGATGAGTCCCAACCTCGCGATCGCGCACGGCCACCGGGGCGCGACGCTGATCTTCGCGGGACGGCCGAAGGAGGGATGCGCGGCTCTCGAAAAGTGTATCAGGCTAGATCCGCGCGATCCCTATCTGGCAGTACGTTTATTGCACATTGCGTGCGCTCTATATTTCTGCGGCGAATACGAGGCTTCGCTCGAGGCCTCGAAACGGCTGATGAGGTCGTATCCCGATTTTCCGATGATCTACCGCTGGTCCGCGGCGGCGCTGGGCCAGCTTGGGCGCACAGCGGAAGCGAACGAAGCATTGGAGCTGGCCATCTCCCATGCACCGGCGGCTTTCGACATGTATGTACGCAACAGAGTCCCCTGGTTTCGGCCGGAAGACCACGCCCATCTGGTCGAGGGCTTGCACAAGGCCGGCTGGAGGGGTTGAGGCTTCCGTTGAAGGGGCAAAGGCGAGCCCAAGCGTGTCCCATGGCGTGGACCCAATGCCCTCCCGGCACGTTATCGCAGGGCAGGGTCGGTCGAAGCCAGCCATGGAAGCACTTGAGGCTTATCTCGACAGGAAATACGAGGAAATCACGTTGCTGAACGGTTTCCTCGACACTCCTTTGGCGCTGCGTCATCCGACCTCGGTGGTCGAGGTGATTGAACAAAAATTTCACATCGCCGCCGCCCTGAAGGCCCAGCATGCGCTGCACGATTGGGCGTTCACGGAAACAGCCTGGGCACATCCGGGCCGGCTGCGTGCCGGGCCGTTCACGTTCAGCTACGATTATCAGCGCGCAGACCTCGAAGTGCGCGGCCCATCCTTTTACGACCATTCGACATCGGCGAACCAGACCATCTATACGTCCTCGGGGATGGCGGCGATATCGGCACTGCTGCTGGCCTTAGCACGCCTGGTATCCGAGGCGGACATCCTGGTTTTGCCTGGCGCCTATGGCGAGACCCTGGAGCTCATCGAAAATCATGCACGTCAGTTTCGCCTGGTCCCGCTGAAAAGCTCTCCCGACGAGGTCGCCTTTTGTGCTGATCGACCGCGAATTCTTCTGTTCGATTCATGTACGCCCGCTGCCGCATTCGAGGCGACCCTCCGTTGTGCAACGCCGCGCCTCGATCTCGTGATTTTCGACACGACCTGCTTCTCGACGGGCTCGGGGCGGATCCGCCGGGTTGTGAGCTGGGCGCGACGTTGGAAAGTCCCGATCGCGCTGGTGCGCAGCCATACCAAGCTCGACTCCCTCGGGGTTGAGTACGGCCGGCTCGGCTCGGTGGTTTTCGTCGCCTGCGAAAAGCACGTCGCCCCGGCCAAGCAGGAGCGGCTGGAGGACCTCGCCAACGAAACGCGCAATGCTGTCCGACTGTTCGGCGGCGCGGCGGTGCCTGCGCATTTTCCGCCCTACGTCGGAACGAACGCCTATCGGGCTCTGACTGACCGGCGGATGGCGGCCATTTTGCGCAACAGCAGGCGGACGGCGCGCTGTTTTGCATCCGGGCTTGCCGGCTCGTCGGCGGAGCTGCATTTCGCGCACGGTCTCTATGTCACACTGGCGCCGAAGCGAATGCTCGACGAGAAGCAGACGAAGCAAGTGGCGGCGGAATTGTGCGACGACTTGAGAAGAGCCGGATTGCCGCTGCGGCATGCGGGGAGTTTCGGCTTCGATTTCGGCGCAGCGGAGTGGTTTCGCGATACCTCATGCAATCGCCACGTAGTCAGGATCGCGGTGCCCGATCTTCCGACGCTGCTGTGGGACCAGGTCGCTCGGGCCGTGGTGGAATGGTGGTCGGCGCACGAGGGGGAGCCCCAACAAGCCATACCGCGCAGATCACCACACCTATTCCAATGAGCCCGAGGACGAAGCGAGGTAGCGGATTTGGCCGCAGGTTCGGCCAATTTTTGACGTGTTGGCGCATTACGAAAGCTCCGGCGCCCTCTCACCCGCTTCTAGCCACCTCTACTCTAGGCGCTCAAAGCTGATCGTCCGATGCCGTTGACCCGGGACAGAATTGTTGGACATGACAGAGAACGCCTTGCGTTCAAGTTCACCATGCTGAACGGCGGCGAGACGGTCGAATGCCAGATCAGCGATGCCGCGATGGACGAACTCGGAGGTGTCAGGGGCACCGAGAGCATCGCAAGGCAGGCGCAGTTCGTGGCTTTGCGGGACGCGGTGGAGGAGATCGCGTCCGATCTCTTCGACAAGCTGCCGCCCGTCAAAGGCCGCGTCATCCGGATATTCACCAAGCATATTCCGACACAGCCGGCTCCGGACAACCTGCCAGCCGGGCCGCCACCTGCTTCTGCGGCCGACGATCACCTCGGCATCAGTTCGTAGACCTGACGTTCGATATGCGATCGCCAAGCGCCTTCACACCGTAAAAATTCGCCCCGGGTTCAGGATGTTCTTCGGGTCGAGCGCGCGCTTGAGCGTGCGCATGGTTTCGATTTCCTCTTCGGTGCGGCTCATTTTCAGATAGGGCCGCCTCTGAATGCCGATACCGTGTTCGGCCGAGATCGAGCCGCCGAATTCGCCGGTGATGTCGTAGACCAGCTTCTCGAACTCATCGTGCTTGTCAGGCGTATGTTCGTGGTACACGCTGGGATGCAAATTGCCGTCGCCGACGTGTCCCATCACGATGGTGAAGGCTTGCGGATCGATCGCTTTGACGCGTGCATCAAGCGTATCCGCGTATTCCTCCATCCTGTCGATGGCCACACTGACATCGAATCCCATCCGTGCTGCGAATGGAAAGCTGCGGCCGAGTTCGACGCTGGAATCGCGGATGCGCCAGATCGCAGCCACGGACGCGTTCGAGGTCGAAAGCGTAGCGTCGAGGATCAGGCCGTCACCCATCGCCGTCTCGAGCAGCTTCTCGAGATCGGCATGGATACGTTCGGGATCGCTGCCGGAAGCTTCCATCAGAACGTAGAAGGGATGATGGGTCGGCAGCGGCCCGATGACGCCCTTCACCCGCTCGACGGTGAAGCGGTAGTAGGCATTCCACATCACTTCGAATGCGGTCAATTCGCCGTCGAGACTTTGCCGCGCCAGCTTCAGGAATGTCATGACCTTGCCGAACGAGGGCAGGGCGCACAGCGCCACCTGTCGTTCCGCCGGCGCGGGAAAGACACGCAACGCAGCACGCGTCACGACGCCGAGGATGCCCTCACTGCCGATGAAAAGCTGCTTTAAGTCGAGGCCGGTGTTGTTCTTGATGTATTTGCGCAGGCCCTTCAGCACGGTGCCGTCGGCGGTAACGACTTCGAGACCGAGAATCAGGTCACGCGTCATGCCGTAGCGGATGACCCGATTGCCGCCGGCATTGGTCGAGATGTTGCCGCCGATGGTGCAACTGCCGCGCGCGCCGAGGTCGAGCGGAAACATCAGGCCGTCCTGCTCGACACGCTCCTGCAGCTTTTGCAGTGGCGTGCCGGCCTGCGCGATGGCGACGCCGGCGGAGGCATCGACCTCTTCGATGCTGTTCATGCGCTCCATCGACAGCACGATTTCGTTCGCATTCGGCAGCGCGCCGCGCACCAGCCCGGTCATGCCGCCCTGCGTCGTAACCGGGACGCCTTCGCGGTGACAGAGCCGCAGCAGCACGGAGACGTCCTCCGTCGTTCTGGGGCGGACGACTGCGCGCGGTTTGGGTGCCGGATTGCCGGCGAGGTCGTGGTGATAGCGCGCGTCGATGTCAGCGCCTGATAGCACCGCACCCTTGCCGAGCGCGTTGTGCAGTTCGTCAATGAAGCCCTCGGACATGCCCTGCCTCTTCTTCATGTGGAGTTTGGCCGAAGCTATACATGCGGCATTCCCGAGATGAAACCCGCTCCAGCCGCAATCGTGGCGTTTTCAGGAACTGGAGCCTTTCGGTTCTGATTGAATCAGAACCGGGCTCTAGATTCTTGTTTTGACGCGTTTTCTCGACGCGAACCGGTGTCCACCCACGGATCAGGTCCGAGGGCATGCTTCGCTGGACAACGCTCTGGGAACGTCGCGTCCTGAAGCCGACGATCAGTGTGGCTGTCGCCGGGGGGTCTTGTGCGCAGCCTTCTTGATGCGCGAATTCGGCATCGGCGGGGTCACGGTAGGGCTGATGGTGGGACTGTCCTGCCGCTCGGGCTCGATCGAAGTGATCTGGTTGCAGGCATCGCACTTGTAAACGTAGACGAGAGGGCGCAGTCCAATCCGGGGCAGCTTTCCGATCTGGACCGTACCACCGCCGCAGATCTCGCAGCGCGGCGGCAGACCGGTTTCTGAAGGCGGGGCGGGCATATCGGACTATCGCTGAAGCAACAAACGACTCAATTCAGCAATGCTGGTTGCCGATTGCATCCTAATCGTGGACAGAAAGTCCGTAAGACTACGAGGTCGTGCCACTCATTCGCCGCCGGCGTCCGTGTTTTGCCACCAAATCGGCCCCGGCCGGGCATCCAGCCAACACACTGCAGGGTGCAAACTCGCAACGCCGGCGCGTGACCCCATGGAAATTCCACTGGATCTGTCCGGGCGAATTGCAATTTGTAAGGCGTGCAGAAATGTCTTCCACCCACGGTCGCGACACACCGATACGGGCCGCGCTGGCGGCTGTAGAGGCCGCGACGTCTCGTCCATCACCTGTCGACAGATTCAATATTGATCGGGAAGGGCCTGCGAAACGCGCTGTCAAACTCGAGGCGCTGCGGCAACGATTCCAGAAGTTGAACGAGTATTGCGATGAGGCGGCCGCCGAAATTCGCGCTTCGCTCGAGCGGTCGCCGCGCTAAAGGTCGTTTGCGGCTGATCAAGGCACGCCTGCCGGATTGCTTTACAGTATCTTCTATACCGAACGGCTCCTTGTTCCGGACGGGGCGGTTGCTATGACGAGGCCCGGACTGCCCTGGGGCACTCCGGGCCTCGCTGTTTTTGCATCGAAGCGGGACATCGATGGCTGGATGTCGCTTCGCCAATACCTCATTTCTTCTCGATCTTGGTGACCGCGTCCGTCTTGTCAATTTTCGTGATGGTCTTGGTCCCCGGCGTGTCGTTCACGGCGAAGGTGACCCTGTCGCCGGCGTGCAGGGCGTTCAGCCGCGCGCCATCCTGGATCTTGAATTCTTCGGCTGCAGCGCCGGTATTCGCGCCGGTGGTGCCTTCAGGCATATCTTTGATGGTGATGGTGCCGCTGATCCGGTCTATTCTCGTCACCATTCCCGTACGCGGTTGCTGGGCAAGAACCGACGTCCCGGCGATGCTGAGGGCCGCGGCGGCAGCCATAATCATCCCTGCGATCTTCATGGAATACTCCCGGCTGTAGGGCGTCCACGATAAGCCGGGATTGCGGCAATAGTTCCGCGCCGGAGCAGGATA
Organism: Bradyrhizobium sp. LMTR 3; assembly: GCF_001693485.1. Taxonomy (GTDB): domain Bacteria; phylum Pseudomonadota; class Alphaproteobacteria; order Rhizobiales; family Xanthobacteraceae; genus Bradyrhizobium. The sequence goes on along the minus strand of NZ_MAXC01000053.1, from coordinate 314,361 downwards.
GCGACTTTTTCTCCCGTACGAATTAAGGCAACTCTGCAAACGACACAGGATGAAGGCGCGGTTCTGTTTAATCAGAGCAGATAAAGCCTTAGGCCGCGCCGGCCTCGGGCTCGAGTTCGGTTTCCGTCACCGTGCGGTTGCGGCCGAGTCGCTTGGCTTGATAAAGCCCGCGGTCGCAGCGCTCGATCATGACTTCCGCGGATTCGGCGAGGCGGAATTGCGACACGCCTATTGATACCGTAATGCTGCCGATCTCCTTGCCCGTCGCACGGCGTGTCAGCTTCGCTTCGGCAATGCGCCGGCGAACGCGTTCGGCAACGGCCGTGCAAGCCTGCAGATCGGCGCCCGGCAGCACCGCGATCAACTCCTCGCCGCCGTAGCGGGCGGCGAGATCGACTTCGCGAACGCCTTCCTGCAAGACCTTGGCGACCAGCCGAAGCACCTGATCGCCGACCTGGTGGCCATAATCGTCGTTGAATTTCTTGAAGTGATCGATGTCGATCAGGAAGACGCTGAGCGGCTCGTCCTTTTCCATCGCTGCGATCTGGGCGAGGCGAAGGAATTCATCCATCGAGTGGCGGTTGGCCAGCCCGGTCAGCGCATCGGTGTTGGAGCGTTGCTCGGCCGCTTTGAGCGAGTCGCGGATGCTGTCCAGTTCCTCCGACGTGGCGGCGAAATTCGCCTCCAGCTTGGCGGCCCGGGCCGTCGCCTTTGACAATTCATCAACCAGTTTTGCAATTATCGTCCGGGGATCGCCGGTAGCAGCGGCCTCGGAAGACACTTCACCGAGCGCCTCGATGTGGCTGCGGTTGTCGGTGACGGCAGTGTTGAGGAATTGTTGCGCGGTCTCGATCAGCCCGCCCAATTGATCGGGAAGGTCGCCAAACGGATCGGTACCGGCCTGCGCCACATAGGTGATATAGAGTTCGTGGTTGGTTGCCGGGTCGAATTTGCGCTTGCCCGCAATCAGAATGTCGATGGTCTTTCGCAGCGCCAGTGAACTGCCGAGCGAGTACTCGAACCAGACGGCGAAATTGGTGGGGGTGGGAGGGACCGACTGCTGCGACATTAACCGCATAGCTCGGTCAGCAATCGTCGTGGCGTATTCGACGTCTATGTCGCCGATCGGCTGGCCTGCCATCTCTAATCCGGTGATGCGTTTGGTAAGTCAGTTCGTGGCATCCATTGTGCATGAAGGGACTAATCTCACCTTAAATTCCCTGTGAAACTCCGCTGCAAATACGTAACCAATATTGACCTATTTGCACGCGGGAACCGGCAGAAATCGGCCGCTAACTCCCGCCGTAGCTCTGCACCAGGCTTCCTGCCACTAGCGACCAGCCGTCCACCAGCACAAAAAAAATCAACTTAAACGGCAGCGACACCACGACGGGCGGCAGCATCATCATACCCATTGACATCAGCACGGATGCGACCACGAGATCGATAATCAGGAAGGGCAGGAACAGCAGGAAGCCAATCTCAAAGGCGCGTTTCAGTTCGGAGATCATGAAGGCCGGGACCAGAATCCGCAGCGACAGGTCTTCCGGCGTTGCCGGCGGCGGCTCGCCGGAGAGGTCCACGAACAGCTTCAGATCCTTTTCGCGGACATTCTTCTGCATGAAGCCGCGCAGCGGCACAGAGGCCTTTTGCAGCGCTTCCTCGACCCCGAGCTCGTTGGAGACCAGGGGCTTGATGCCCTCGTCATAGGACTTCTGCAGCACCGGCCCCATCACGAAAGCGGTCAGGAACAGCGCAAGCGCAATGATCACGGAATTGGGCGGGGCGGTCGCGGTGCCCAGCGCAGTGCGCAGCAGCGACAGCACGACGACGATCCGTGTGAACGACGTCATCATGATCAGGATCGAGGGGGCGATCGACAGCACCGTCAACAGCGCGATCAACTGGATCGCGCGCTCGGTCACCCCGCCGCCGCCCTGGCCGAGATTGATGCTGATGTCCTGCGCCAGCGCCGGATCGGCGAGCGATCCGGCGATGGTCAGGATTAAGAAAAATAAAACTCTACGCGGAGAAGTCGCCGGCCTCACGAAGGGTTCTTCGGACGGCCCAGCAATGACGCCATCTCGTCTTCGAGATTCTCGAAGCCGCTCTTCTGCGGAGCGGGTGTGGGAGCGGGGGGTTCGCTGCGGGAGGTACGGGCAGGCGGCGTTTCCGGCGCTACCGGCGGCGCCACCGGTTCGGCCGGCCGGCGCAGGGCGGCTTCCAGCCGCTGCGCCATCTCGGCGAGATTCTGGTCGGCGCTCGACGGCGCGGGGGTTGGAGGGGATGGGGGTGGAGGCGGCGGTGCCGCGGCTGCACGTTCCGGCGCTCGGGTCGGCGCCTCGCGGACGGGCGGCACCTCGCGGATAGGCGGTGCTTCGCGGGCTATCGGTGCCTCGCGGACCGACGCTGCCTCACGAACTGGCGGCGCCTCACGGACCACCGGCGGTGCCTTGGGCAACTCACGCTGCGGCAACTCGCGCTGCGGCCGCGGCATCAGCGGTTCGTTGCGGGTCAGGCGCGGCGGGGCCGCTTCGGGACGACCGGTGATCGATTCCGGCGCAAAGCCCGTCAATGGATCGCTGCGACGCTCCGGCGCCGCGGGCCGGCGCAGATCGTCTGCGAAGGAGGGGCGCGCGGGCCGCGGCGGCGGCTCCGGCATTTGCGGTTCGGCGTGATGATCGAAGCCGTCCGTCGGTCGCAAATCGGCTCTCGCCGCTTCCTCGCTCCAGGCGGCATCGGGCAGCGGCGCAATCCGCGGCGGCTGCTCGCCGACCGCCGGGCGCGGCGCCATTTGATCGCGATTGGGCATTGCGCGCACGATGTTGGGTTCGACCACAATGTCGCTTGGACCGCCGATCATCAGGAGATGCTCGACATTGTCGCGCCGTACCAGCACGAGGCGCCGGCGGCCGTCCACGGCGGCGGCGTCGATCACGGCAAGCCGCGGCATCCGCCCGCGCTGGGTGTTGGCGCCGAGGCGGTTGTTGGCGAAGCGGCGGACCAGCCATGCGGCCACGCCGATCAGCGCCAGAACGGCGATGAATGCGAAGAGGAATGTCAGTGTCTGCATTCTTTAGTCCCCGGCCACGGGCCGTTCTCTTGCTGCTGGCTTCGACGAGTGCGGTCTTAGGTCTTCCGGTCCGAGCATGTTCCCTTGGGGAAAGCGGTTCCCGTTTGCCGGATCATGCCCGGAGCGATCCGCAACCGGCGAATCATGCCCGAGATCAGCCTTATTTCTTAATCCCCACGGCGAACGCCGCCATCCGGGTTAATTAATAGACCAAGAATCGTTTGACCCAAAACGACTTCTGAGCGCCCCACGCCGGGTTGGTTGCTGCTGGTTAACGCAGTTTTCGTGGCGAAAATGCGCTCGTTTTGTCGCTGTCAGCGGGCATTGGCCGACGTCCCATGGCCGCGGGCGTGATTTTAACCAGCCGTTAACCATACACCGGGCAAATTCTGCCTACCTCGCGGCGTCTGCCAGAGGTTAACGGGGAACAGCTCGATGGCCATCAACGATCTTCCGATCCTGTCGGCGCTGCGCACCAAGATGCAGTGGCACCAGGAGCGCCAGCGGGTGCTCGCCGAAAACGTATCCAACGCAAACACCCCGAACTTCAGGCCGAGCGACCTGGTCGAGCCGAAATTCGACAACAAGGGCACAGATATCGGCGGCGCGATGGGCTCGCTCGCCATGATGCGCACCAGCGCCACCCATATCGGCATTTCCGGCGGCCGCCAGAGCTTCAGGGGGGACGGCGGCAGGAGCGGCTTCCTGACCAAGCCTGCCGGCAACTCGGTCAATCTGGAAGACCAGATGCTGAAGGTCTCGGCCAACCAGATGGATTACGCGGCTGCCACTTCGCTCTACAGCCGCAGCCTCGGCCTGCTCAAAACCGCCATCGGAAAGCGCTGACGCGGCGCGACTAGGAGAAACGGATCATGGCAGATGATGGAAGCGATTTCGCCCGCTCGATGAGCATCGCGACCTCCGGTCTGCGCGCACAGGCGGGGCGGATGCGGGTGATCTCGGAAAACATCGCCAATGCGGACTCCACCGCGCCATCGGCGGGCGGCGATCCCTATCGCCGCAAGGTGCCGACATTTTCGTCCGCGCTCGACCGCTCGCTGGACGCGCGCGTGGTGACGCTCGGCAAGGTCAGGGCCGACCAGTCGGCGTTTCGCGTCAAGCACGAGCCGAGCAATCCGGCGGCGGATGCTGCCGGCAACGTCAAATATCCGAACGTCAATCCGCTGGTCGAAATGACCGACATGCGTGAGGCGCAGCGGTCCTATGAAGCCAACCTCAACATCATCAGCGCCACGCGCCGCATGATTCAACGCACCCTCGACATCCTCAAGGCCTGAACAGGAACCATAGAAAATGGCTTCACCGACCGTTGCAGCAAACGCCTACGCCGCGCTTTCGCGCATCATGGAATCCGGCGGTGCCGAGAAGGGCGGCCAATCCGCCGGCGGCCCGTCCTTCAGCGCGCTCCTCAAGGACGCGGTGGGAAGCGTGCTGGATGCCGGCAAGAAATCCGACGCCCAGACCATGGCGATGAGTGCGGGCAAAGCCAATGTCATGGACGTGGTGACGGCGGTCGCGGAGACCGACGTCGCGGTCTCGACGCTGGTGTCGGTGCGCGACCGGGTGATCCAGTCCTACGAAGACATCATGAAGATGCCGATCTGACGTCCCTTGGGACGTCATCCCGGGATGGTCCGAAGGACCAGACCCGGGATCTCGAGATTCCAGGTTCGATGCTTCGCATCGCCCCGGAATGACGGTGCAAGTGAAAGCAAGCGAGAACAACAATGACCGGTGCCGAAACCCTCGACGTGGCGCGCGATGCGATCTGGACCATCGTGGTGGTGTCGTCGCCCTTGATGGTGATTGGCCTGGTGGTCGGCGTCGTGGTGTCGCTATTCCAGGCGCTGACGCAGATTCAGGAACAGACGCTGATCTTCGTGCCGAAGATCCTCGCAATCTTCGTGACGTTATTGCTGGCGTTGCCGTTCATGGCGGATTCGATGCACAGTCACATGATGCGGATATCGTCGCGAATCATAGGCGGTTGATGCATTGTGAATAAATGCGCGTCGACATATCGCTGCTGCCGGCCCTTGCCGCCACCTTCATGCTGGTGTTCGCCCGCGTGGGGGCCATGGTGATGCTGTTGCCGGGGTTTGGCGAGAGCAATATCCCGGTGCGCATCAAGCTCGGCATTGCATTGCTGTTGACGTTGATCATCCTGCCGCTGCACCGCACCGCTTACCAGGTCGACCTGACCTCGATGACGGCGATCGGGGTGCTGCTGGTGCACGAGATCGCCATCGGCATCGTGCTCGGCGCCACGGCGCGCGTGACGCTGGCGGCGCTTGCGGTGGCCGGCTCGGTAATCGCCCAGCAGCTCGGCCTCGGCTTCGTCACCGCCGTCGATCCGACGCAAGGGCAGCAGGGCGTGCTGATCGGCAACTTCCTCTCCATTCTCGGCATGACGCTGCTGTTTGCCACCGACACCCATCACCTCGTCATCGCAGCGCTGAACGAGAGCTACCGCATCTTCTCGCCGGGTGAGCTGATGCCGAGCGGCGACGTGGCGGCGCTTGCCACGCGCGCCTTCGCGACGGCGTTCAAGATCGGCATACAGCTCTCCGCGCCGTTTCTGGTGTTCGGCCTCGTCTTCAATATCGGTCTCGGCGTGCTGGCGCGGCTGATGCCGGCGATGCAGGTCTATTTCGTCGGCGTGCCGCTGTCGATCATGGTGGGCTTTCTGATCTTCGCCCTCGTCCTCACCGGAATGATGGCGACTTATCTCAACTATTTCATCGGCGTGATGCACGAATTGACGCCGCTGAAATAGAGCATGATTCGGAACGGTGGGTACCGGTTTTCCGGGAAGATCATGCTCGAATAAAAGAATAGAGCGCCGCGATGGCCGACGATACCGACGACAAAACAGAAGACCCTACGCAAAAACGTCTCGACGATGCGCTTGCCAAGGGCGACGTTGCCAAGAGCCAGGAGGTCAACACCTGGTTCATCATCGCGGGCGGCACGCTGATATTATCGACGTTCGCGGGATCGATCGGCGGCGGCATTCTGATGCCGCTGCGCAACCTGATCGCCAATGCAGGCCAGCTTCGCGCCGACGGCGCGGCACTGCTCGCGCTCGGCAACACGCTCGGCTATGCCGTGCTCGGCGCGATCGGCGTGCCGCTGCTGATGCTGGCGCTTGCCGCGATCGCCGGCAACATGATCCAGCACCGGCTGGTGTGGTCGTCGGAATCGCTCAAACCGAAGTTCAGCAAGGTATCGCCCGGCGCGGGGCTGAAACGCATCTTCGGCAAACAGGCGGTGGCGAACTTCGCCAAAGGGCTGTTCAAACTGACCGCGCTCGGCTCCGTCATGATGGCGGTGCTGTGGCCCGAGCGTCATCGGCTGGAATCGTTCCTGATGTTCGATCCTTCGGCGATCCTCGACGTCACCACCAACCTGACGCTGCAATTGATGGGTGCAGTGGTGGCAATGCTGGCGGCCGTTGCGATCGCCGATTACTTCTTCCAGTACCGGCAATGGTACACGCGGCAGAAGATGTCGCTGCAGGAGATCAAGGACGAGTTCAAGCAGTCCGAAGGCGACCCCCACATCAAGGGCCGTATCAGGCAGTTGCGCGTGCAGCGGATGAAGAAGCGCATGATGGCCGCCGTTCCCAATGCCAGCGTGATCATCACCAACCCGACCCACTATTCGGTGGCGCTGTCCTACGATCGCGGCATGTCGGCGCCGGTTTGCGTCGCCAAGGGCGTCGACAACATCGCGTTCAAGATCCGGGAGATCGCCAAGAAGCACGACATACCGATCGTGGAGAATGTGCCGCTGGCGCGCGCGCTTTATGCCACCGTCGATATCGACGAGGAGATTCCGGTCGAGCACTATCACGCGGTGGCCGAGATCATCGGCTATGTCATGCGCCTCAAGAACGGGTTTGCTAACCGGGGAATGTGAGGGGAACCGCTGGAAAAACGCCTTGAAATGCCTTCAACCTGTCAAATAACCGCCTGATGGACTTGCGCTTGCGGGTCCGATTCAGGCACTCAGGAGCGGCGCGCGACCCCGCGCGTCACCTCCTTGCCGACGGGCAGTGCCTCTTCAGATGACCGCCGAAACCGACAGCCGTCCGCCCACCGAGCCCTTCGCGGCCCACGAGCCGGCGCGGCGGGGCGGTAGCATCGTGCTGGTGTTGCTGGTGGCCGCCGGCATCGTCGCGGTGGCGGTGGCCCTGATGACCATCGGCCGCGCCCAGGCTCAGCCTTATATTCTCGGCGTGTTGGCACTTTTGGCCATGGTCGGCCTGTTCAATCTGTTCGCTTTTGCCGCCGGTATCATCCGCTTCACCGACCGCGGCACCGACGATCCGGTGATGGGCCGCATCGCCGATCACGCCTATGACGGGCTGGCGGTGACCGACCCTAAAGGCCACGTGGTCTATTCCAACGCCGCCTATCTGGCGCTGACCGGGGCTGCCACCGCGCAGGACGTACGGCCGGTCGAGCGCGTCTTCATCGGTAATCCCGACGTCTCCGAAGCCGTGTTCCGCCTGCTCAAGGCCGCCCGTGAAGGCAAGCGGCAGCAGGAGGAGGTCCGCATCGCCGGCTCCGACGGCGCGCAGGGCCGCTGGCTCCGGATGCGGGTTCGTCCGCTCGGCCAGAGCAAGCGCGAAGCAAAATACGCGGTGTGGTCGATCGCCGACATCACGCGGGACCGCGAGCGTCAGGAAGATGTGTTCCGGGAACTGCAGCACGCGATCGAATATCTCGATCATGCGCCATGCGGCTTCTTCTCGGTCGATCCGGCCGGCGACGTCATCTATGTCAACGCCACGCTGGCGAACTGGCTCGATTACGATCTCGCCGAGATTGGATCCGGCGGGTTGAAGCTTACCGATATCGTCTCCGGCGATGGCGCCTCGCTCCTGACCTCGATCGTAGCGGTCCCCGGCGAGGTCAAAACCGAAGTATTCGACATCGACCTGCGCATGCGCGGCGGCAAGACCATGCCGGTGCGGCTCTACCACAAGCTCGCCTTCGGCGCCGACGGCTCGCCGGGTTCGTCGCGCACGCTCGTGATCAGCCGCACGCGCGACGAGCATTCCGACCCCGAACGTGCCGCCGAAGTCCGCTTCATGCGGTTCTTCGACCATACGCCGATGGCGATTGCGACGGTGGACCGCGGCGGCACGGTGGTGCGCGCCAACGCCCGCTTTGCCAAGCTCGCGCAAAGCCTGAGCTCGGACGGCGCGGCCAACAAGTCGATCTTCCGCACGGTAAATGCGCGCGACCGCGGCCTTCTGATCTCGGCGATCAACCAGGCGGCCGAAGGGCAGGGCGACATCGCGCCGGTGGAAGTCATGCTCGACGGCGCCAAGGAACGCTGGGGACAGTTCTTCGTCACCGCGGTCGAGGAGGACGAGCGCGACACCGAGGCTGCCATCGTCTATCTGCTCGAGACCACCGAGCGGCGCACGCTGGAAAACCAGATCAATCAGTCGCAGAAGATGGACATGGTCGGCCAGCTCGCCGGCGGCATCGCGCATGACTTCAACAACGTGCTGTCAGCCATCATGATGGCGAACGATTTCCTCTTGAACGCGCACAAGCCGACCGATCCGTCGTTCCAGGACATCATGCAGATCAAGCAGAACGCGACCCGCGCGGCGACGCTGGTGCGGCAACTGCTCGCGTTCTCGCGCCGCCAGACGTTGCGGCCGCAGGTGCTCGACCTCGGCGATGCGCTTTCCGACCTCACCATGCTGCTGCGCCGCCTGATCGGCGAGAAGGTCAAGCTCGACCTCGTGCACGGCCGCGATCTCTGGCCGGTCAAGGTCGACGTCTCGCAGTTCGAACAGGTGGTCGTCAATCTCGCGGTCAATGCGCGCGATGCGATGCCCGATGGCGGCAAACTGACGGTAAGGACCGGCAACGTGACGATAGACGAAGCCGCGCAGCTTTCGCACAAGGGCATGCCGGCCGCCGATTACGTGCGGATCGACATTTCCGATACCGGCACCGGAATCCCGGCCGACATCGTCGACAAGATCTTCGAGCCGTTCTTCTCGACCAAGGAGGTCGGCAAGGGCACCGGGCTCGGCCTCTCCACGGTGTACGGCATCGTCAAGCAGACCGGTGGTTTCGTCTATGTCGACTCCACGCCCGGCGAAGGTACCACGTTCCGCATCTTCCTGCCGCGTCATCGGCCCGAGCTGGAAGCGCAGCCGGAGGCGCCCGCCGCCAATGGCGCGGCCAGGGAAGGGGCGGCCGAGCCGCCGAAGCCGCGGCCCGACCTGACCGGGCAGGGCACCATCCTGCTGGTGGAAGACGAGGACGGCTTGCGATCGCTGAATGCGCGCGGCCTGCGTTCGCGCGGCTACAGCGTGATCGAGGCCTCCAACGGCATCGAGGCGATGGAGGCGCTGGACGAAAAGGACGGAGCGGTGGATCTCGTCGTTTCCGACGTGGTGATGCCGGAAATGGACGGCCCGACGCTGCTGCGCGAAATGCGCAAGCGCAATCCGAACCTGAAGATCATCTTCGTCTCAGGTTACGCTGAAGAGGCTTTCGACAAGAGCTTGCCGGAGAACGAACAATTCGCCTTCCTGCCGAAGCCGTTTGCGCTCTCCGCGCTGGTCGAGAAGGTCAAGGAGACGATGACGGCCTCATAAAATCCTGGCCGAGAGCCTGCTACGCATGGTGAATGCCGAGTTTACGGCCAAATCGTCACATGCCCGCGACTGAGGGCCGCAGCCGCCGTTCCCGATATTTGCTTCACTTTTGGCTGGCTCTGCCCATCTTAGGGGCACTTCCCCATGGAGGGGAATGAGGAAAAAGACATGAATTTCTCGCAGACTGCGCGCGGAATTGTACGGGCCATGGCGATCGTCCTGTCGGTGGCGGTTCCACTGGCGATCACAATCGAAGCGGCTGATGCCCGCGTTGGCGGCGGCGGCAGCTCCGGTTCGCGGGGATCGCGGACTTATTCGGCGCCCCCGAGCACGACCACCGCGCCGGGCACGGCGCAACCCATGAACCGCAGCTTTACCCAGCCGGGCACCCCCGCAGCGGGTAATCCGGCCGCGGGTGCAGCCAACAAGGGCGGCTTCTTCAATCGGCCCGGCATGGGCATGCTCGGCGGCCTTGCCGCCGGCTTCCTCGGTGCCGGCCTGCTCGGCATGCTGTTCGGCGGCGGATTGTTCTCCGGCCTCGGCGGCCTGTCCTCGATCATCGGCCTGCTGCTGCAGATCGCGCTGATCGTCATCGTGGTGCGCCTGGCAATGTCGTGGTGGCAGCGCCGCCATACGCCGGCCTCCGCCTATGCCAACGGGCCTGCCGCCAGTGGGCCTGCTGAAGGCCCCGGTGCCCAGACCAGCTTCCGCTCCGGACTGGGTGGCTTTGGGCTGGGTTCGAGCCAGCCGGCGCTGGAAATCCAGCCGGCCGACTATGAGGCGTTCGAGCGGCTGCTCGGCGAGATCCAGGCCGCCTGGTCGAACGAGGATGTCGCCAAACTGCATACGCTGGCGACGCCGGAGATGGTGTCCTACTTCTCCAAGGACCTCGAGGAGAACAAGGCCCGCAACGACGTCAACAAGGTCTCCGACGTCAAGCTGCTGCAGGGCGATCTTGCGGAAGCCTGGCGCGAAGGCGAAACCGACTATGCCAGCGTGGCGATGCGGTTCTCGCTGGTCGACAAGACCCTTGAGCGCGCCACAGGCCGTTTGGTCGCGGGCAGCGAAACCCCGATCGAGGCCACAGAAGTCTGGACCTTCGCCCGCCGCCGCGGCGGCGAGTGGGAACTCTCGGCGATCCAGCAGACGAACTGATCGCCTGCACCAACACAAAGAAGGCGCTGCGGTTTGTTCCGCAGCGCCTTTTTCTTTGCGGGAATGCATGCTCCATTTCGGGCTTCCCTGCCGGAATAATGGTTGCGGCCGCGTGTTGATGCGACACGGCCCACAACAGGGAGGTCCTCAATGAACAGCTTCGCCCGGATCATCTCGCCGGCGTGCTTCGCCCTCGCCGCCATGTCGACTCTCGCAAGCGTGCCTGCGCATGCGCAATCCGCCAATACCAGCTTCTTCGTGACCAGCAACGGCATCGGCAATGGCGGCAATCTCGGCGGTCTTGCGGGCGCCGACAATCATTGCCAGACGCTGGCGCAGGCCGCTGGTGCCGGAGGCAAAACCTGGCGCGCCTATCTCTCAACGCAAGGCGCCGACGGTGCGCCCGCGGTGAACGCGCGCGACCGCATCGGCAAGGGGCCGTGGCAGAACGCCAAGGGCGCCGTGGTTGCCAAGGATGTCGCCGAACTGCACGGCACCAACGGCCTCACCAAGCAGACCGCCTTGAGCGAGAAGGGCGAGGTCATCAATGGCCGCGGCGATACGCCCAATCGCCACGACGTGCTGACGGGATCGCAACCCGACGGCACCGCGTTTACTGTCGGCGAAGATCGCACCTGCAGGAACTGGACGAGTTCGACGCAAGGTGCCGCAATGGTCGGACATTCCGATCGCATGGGACTGCGCGACGACGACGCCTCGAAATCCTGGAATTCGTCGCATCCCTCGCGCGGGCCCGACGGCGGCTGTTCGCAGGCAGACCTGAAGAGCACCGGCGGCGACGGGCTGCTCTATTGCTTCGCGGCGAATTGACGCGAGAGGTGTCGAGGACAACGCTCCGGGACTCCGGAGCATAGGCAACAACGAAAGGCGCCGCGGTTCAGTCCGCGGCGCCTTTCTGCCGAAGTCCGTATCCGGTTGCCGGCTCATCCCATTCGGGCAAGGCACTTAATTGCTTGTTGCCCCCGCAGCTCTCCCGCAACTTCACGGTGCCGATGAAGAGGGAGATATTTCGTTGAACCAGTTGAATGCACGCGTTGAAACGATCCTCCACACCGTCGGGAGTTCCTCCGATCCGCTGATGGCAATCGAGATGGCCTACCAGCGCATCGAGCGCGAGCCCCATCGCAATTGCTGGATCCATGTTCGTCGTCGCGAGGAAGCGCGCGAAGAGTGCCGCAGGCTGATGGCGCGCGCCAGAGCCGGCGAAAATCTGCCCCTGCTCGGTATTCCCTTTGGCGTAAAGGACAACATCGATGTCCAGGGGATGCCGACCACCGCCGCATGTCCGACCTTCAGCTATATGCCGCCGCGTTCTGCGAAAAGTGTGGAGCGGCTGATTGCCGCTGGCGCCATCTGCCTCGGCAAGACCAACCTGGATCAATTCGCCACCGGCCTCTCCGGCGCTCGCTCGCCTTACGGCTCCTGCGCGTCGGTTGCCGATGCGCGCTATATTTCGGGTGGTTCCAGTTCCGGGTCCGCGGTTGCGGTTGCGGCTGGCCACGTCGCGTTTGCGCTCGGCACCGACACCGGCGGCTCGGGCCGTATTCCGGCAGGCTTCAATGAGGTCGTCGGCATCAAGCCCACGATCGGGCTGGTGTCATCGCGCGGACTGGTCCCCAACTGCCCGACGATCGATTGCGTTTCGATCTTCTGCAATACCGTCAGGGACGGGGAAGCGATCCTCGATGTTATCGAGGGCTTTGATCCCGAAGACCCCTACAGCCGTCCGGCAACGCCTTTCACGGCCGCAGGACCTGGCAACGCCTTCCGGTTCGGCCGCATCGCCTCGGCGGATATCGAATGCTTCGGAATGAGCGAATGCGCCGAACTCTATGAGCGCGCCTGCAGACGTTTTTCTCGGCTTGGTGGCAAAGCGGTCGAAATCGACTTTGCGCCCTTCAAACAAGCCGGGGAATTGATGTTCACCGGCCCATGGGTCGCTGAGCGCCGCTCGGTCATCGCCACGCTGACGGATGTCGAGAACGGCGGCTTGCTGGACGTCACAAAGACGGTGCTGCGATCGGCATCCAGCTATTCCGCCATGGACACCTTTGCGGCCATTCACCTTCTGTATCGGCTGCGCCGCGCCACGCAGAACCTTTTTGCCGATCTCGATGCTCTGGTAGTTCCGACGGCGCCGCGCCCGTTCACGCTTGACGACATGCACAGCGATCCGGTCACGCTGAACAACCGGCTCGGCTACTATTCGTATTTTGCCAACCTGCTCGATCTCTGCGCGATAGCGATCCCGAACGCGAAATTGCCCAACGGCATGCCGATGGGCGTCACGTTGCTGGCGCCGGCCTGGCGTGACCGGGAATTGATCGGCCTGGCCCGGCGGCTCGAGCCGAACGGAGGCGGCGCGGCGTTCGAACTCAGATCTGGCACGCCGGAAAGCGAAAGCTAATTCATCTCCTGATCGAGGCTTGCAAGATCGAGGATCGAGATCATGGCCCGGTCGTACCGGATGATGCGCTCCTCCTGGAGCCGGGCCAACTGCACCGTTACCCATTGCCGCGTAGATCCGATCAGATTTGCAAGGTCGCCATGGGTGAACTGGGTGCCGATGACGATCTCGTTGCCTCGCTTGACGCCATAGATGTGCGACAGGAAGATCAGCAAACGGTGCAGCCGCTCTGTCACGGAGCGGGTTCCGAGCATTTGCGCCATGGCGGAGTAGCATCGCGCCTTGAACGCCAGGGCATCGAGCAGGGCGACGGCGATGGAAGAGGATTCCAGCGCAAGCCTTCGCAAAGCGGCCCCGGGCAGGAATGTCAGTTCGCTGCGCTCGACGGCGACCGACGTCCACATGTGCGGCCCCTCCCAAACAGATCGGGGCCTCCGACGAAATTGCCCGCAAACCAATAGGCGAGGGTAACCTCGCGTCCCGATGGTGCGGCGTAGTAGCTGCGGATGCGTCCTGAACCGATCAGGTAGATGCCGGTCTGTTCATCACCCTGGCTCCAGACCAGTTGACCGGGTTCAAGTACCTTTTCCCGGCCGATTGCGCGCAGCCGATTGCAATCAGCTTTGCCGAGACCATCCAGCAGGCTGGGCAGGGGCCTCACCATGATGTCCGATTCCGCCAGCATCACGCCGGCCGCCACCAGTGTATTTGCCCCGTGCATCGCCGCCTCCGTCTCCGAAAGACGGATCAGGTTATTCAAGGATCATGCCAAGCCAGCGTGCGGCGTGAACTGAACGGATTTCAAGGTTCGTCCGACTGGCGGAATGCGCGCAATCCCTCGGCGCGGATGACCTCGAGGCAGTCCTTCTTGAGTGCGAGATAGGACGGCTCGAGCAATATCGCGTTCGATCGCGGTCGCGGGAGATCGACATCGAGCTGGCGAAGAATGCGTCCCGGTCCGGCGCTCATGATCAGGACACGGTCGGCCAGGACAATCGCCTCGTCAATGTCATGGGTGACGAACACAATCGTCGCCTTGATCCTGTCGCGCAGCTCCAGCAAATTGTCCTGCATCACCGCTCTGGTCTGCGCGTCGAGGGCTCCGAAGGGCTCGTCCATCAGAAGCACTCGCGGCTGGTTTGCGAGCGCTCGCGCGATGGCGACGCGCTGCTGCATGCCGCCGGAAAGCGTGTTCGGAAACGCGTCGGCAAAGCGCTTGAGTCCGACCATCGCGATCAGATCATCTGCAATCGCGTTGGCTTCTTGCACCGATTTTCCGAGCATTCGCGGACCATGGGCGATGTTCCGCCGGACAGATTTCCATGGGAACAAATGCGGCTGCTGAAACACCATGCCGACTTCGGGGCGCGGACGATGTACTGGCGAGCCGTCCACCAGGACACTGCCTTCAAACGGAACTTCGAGTCCCGCAATCGTATTGAGCACGGTCGACTTTCCGCATCCCGACGGTCCGACGATGCACACGAATTCACCCTGCGGCACGTCGAACGAAACCCGGTCCACTGCGATTAGCTGGCCGCGCTTGGCGTCAAACGGCAAGGGCTGCAAACATTCGGTCGGCCACGAATGATATGAGCCCGAGCGCGGCAAGACCGCCCATCACCTGGCCGGTTTGCAGATTCTGCTGCGCGATCTCGATCCGGTAGACGATGCCGGCGAATGTGCCGGCAAGTTCGGCCGCCACGAGGGTGTAGAAGGCGATGCTGACGGCGGTGCGCAATCCGACCACGATGTAGGGCAATGCTCCCAACAGAACGATCTCCTGCAGCATTTGGCGCCGCGGCGTGCCCAACATCAATGCGGCCCGGATCAGGCCGCGATCCACCTTCTGTACGCCGATATGCGTGGAGAGCCACACCGTGAAAAACACGCCCCACACCACGAGGAATAGTTTGCCGGTCTCCGAGAGGCCGAACCAGAGGACGACGATCGGCACAAATGCGATCGGCGGGATCGGGCGCAGGATGTGGAACAACGGCGACAGCAGGCTCGAAACGATCGGGAATTGACCGGTCATGATTCCCAGGAAGATCCCGAGCGCCGCTCCCGCCGTGAAGCCGGTCGTCACCCGGTAAAGGCTGGCCGTCAGGTCGAGGAAAAATTGTCCGCTGCGCATCCATTCGACGATGGCAACCGCGACGACTGACGGGGGCGGAAACAGCACGATGTTGACGATGCCGGACCGCGCGATCAGTTCCCAGAGCAGGACGAACAACGGGATGGAAAGCACGCCGATCAGGATATTGAGCCGCTGCAAGCGACCGGCATCCGAGCGCGCGCGGGCACGTTCGCCGCCATCTTCGTGGGCCCTCAAGGCGCCGTCATGCTTCATGGACGAATATCCTATTTCGACGTGACAGTGACGCGTGCGGGGTCGAGGCCCTTCAACGGCTCCGAAACGATCACCTTGCTGAAGTCCGGCATCACAGCGCCCGGCGGATGATTGCCGCTAGCGAGACGCCACGTGGCGTGGGTTTTCAGGATTTCAATTAGCCTGTCATCGATCCGCACGCGGTGCACGTAGTCGGACCAGATCGGCTGAAGGTCGTCGCGCTTCATGCCGACGGCATCCGCCACCGTCGCGATCGCATCATTCGGGTTTGCCTTGACCCAGGTCTCGGCTTCGATCAGCGCCGCGATGAATCTTTTGACGAGGGCCGGGTTGGCATCGAGATAGGCACGCATGACGACGATATTGAAGGTCTCGGAGTAGGTACCCTTCGTGTCGAGTTCGACGGCGGCTGCTCCGAGCGCCTTCTTGGCGTTGGCGATATGGGGCTCCCAGGTGTCGAACGCATCGATGCTGCCGGCCGCCAGCGCCGGCAGCATTTCCTGCGGCCGCAAATTCACCAGCGTAACGTCGTTGGGTGTCAGCCCCGCCGATTTCAGCAGCGTCGCGGTATAGACTTCGCTGCCGGTGCCGGCAGTAAAGGCGATCTTCTTGCCGCGAAGATCGGCCTTGCTCTTGATGCCGGACTTTGCCGCCACGACCGTCTTTAGGTCCGAGTATTCCATTCCGGCCACAAAGGCGATCGGCTGGTTAGCCATGGCGGCGGCGGTGACCGGCGCCTCGGCCGTCGTCGCAATGTCGGCGCCGCCGCCAACCACAGTGTCCAGGCACTGCTTGCCGGACGTGAAATTGGAAACCGTAATGTCGAGCCCATGCTTTTCGAAGATCCCTTTTGACTTGGCGACGATCGCAAGGGCAGAGATGGGTGCCAGGTTTTGCGCAAGGCGAGCCTTGAGCAGTTCTGCGGCCGAAGCGCCGTTTGATCCGACAGCCAGACAGGAAATTGCGGCGTAGCCGGCTAGCGCGGTGATGCGGCTGATTGCGTTCCGGTGCATGAAAACTCTCCCCCTGCGCCGCCGTTTGGGCGGCAAAGCTCGATCGCGAAACCGCCCTGATCGGTTTCCCGCAAATCCCCGCGTCCGCCCTGGCAAGATCGTCATTTGGCGCTTGCTGCGTCTTCCATCATGCTCGCCCGGGGTTGCGCGCGCGGGAAGCAATTAATCGACATAGGTTTTGGCAGGGTCGATTGCGGAACTCCTGAGTGTTTGGCGAGTTGCCAATCGGCATTCGGAGGCCTTGCAATGAAACGAGTCCTTGTCGCGTTGGTTTTTTCCGTCTTGACAACGCCGCTGGCGCTGGCCGGCAACACGTCGTCGAATTCCAGCTCCAACTCGTCGAATGGCGTTCACACCCGCGTCGATACAATCACTACCGATGACGGCCGTGGACGGACAATTTATCAGCGGCCCAGCGTTCGCATCGACGCTGATCGCGGACGACCGACATACATGCGTAACGCCGTTCGCGAACGTTACGGCCCCATGCGCCGCTGGCACCGTGACGATGATGATGATTGAGACCATTTGCGGCCGATCCGATAACTGACGAGCGTATCGGATCGAGCCAACGGGTCGCGCGAATGCCCGACTGATGATCGGCCCCGCCCATAGGCTCACGTAGCGCCGCGCCGTAGCACCTGCGGCTACTAAGACGCCGCTCAGTCGCCGTCGCCCTGGTCGACGACACGCCCAGGCGAGTCGCTAGGCGGCCCTTTTCTTTGCGCTCCTCTTCGCTTTCTTTGGCGCCTTGCGCTTGGCGAGATGTGCGCCGACCGCCTTCGACGAATGCCCGACGGCCTTGATCGCGGCCTTCAGTCTGGCCGGCGTGACCTTGAATTTCTTTGACCAGTAGCTGACCTCATAGGGCTGGCTCACCGCGATCCGTGCCCTGTCGGCAGCCTTGTGCTTCTGCAGCTTGAAGTAAGCTTCGACGTTTTTTGCGGAGCGTCCTGCTTTGCTGACGGCGGCTTTCAGTTTGGCGGGCGTGACCTTGAACTTCTTCGACCAATAGGCGACCTCGTAAGGCTCGCTCAACGCGATCAGCCCGCGATCGGCTCCGCCGCGCTTCTTCTTGTTGTCCGCCATCACATTCTCCTGTGGTATTGTGAAAACCGACGCTTCAAACGGGAGCAACCTAACACGCCAGCTCGCATTCGGACAGATTCGGACCTGTGGAGATCTGCGCGAGGCGTTCCATCCCGCACGGTCGCGCGGATGCCGCGGTTGGGTGACGAACGAAGCGCAGGATGATTTGTTAGGTCGGTCAAACCGGCAGCGGAGGTGTGATCGATGCCTTACGAGCTCTACTACTGGCCAATGATTCAAGGCCGCGGCGAATACGTCCGTCTCGCGCTGGAAGAGGCGGGCGCCGGCTATACCGACGTGGCGCGCCACGGCAACGGCATGGCGGCGATGACACGCATGATGGAGGCGGGGAAGGGAACGCCGCCCTTCGCGCCGCCGTTCCTGAAAGCCGGAAAGCTCGTGATCGGGCAGACGGCCAACATCCTGCTCTATCTCGGATCACGGCATGGGCTGGCGCCGAAGACGGAAGCCGGCAGACTATGGGTGCACCAACTACAGCTCACGATTGCGGATCTGGTGCTGGAAGTCCACGACACCCATCATCCGCTCGGTCCCTCGCTCTACTACGAGGAGCAGAAGGCCCCGGCGAAGAAACGCACCGATGAATTCTGGAAGGCGCGCGTGCCGAAATATCTCGGCTATTTCGAAGATCTGCTGCAGGCCAATGGCGGGACCTATGTCACCGGCCGCCGCCTGACCTATGTCGACCTGTCGCTGTTTCAGATCGTCGAAGGCCTTCGCTATGCATTCCCGAACCGGATGAAGGCATTTGAACCGGAGATTCCCGGCTTGGTCGAGCTCCGCGGCAGGGTGGCAGCGAGGCCGAACATCAAGGCGTATCTGGCGAGCGATCGAAGGATTGAATTCAACGAGGACGGGATTTTCCGGAGGTACAAGGTGCTGGATGGCTGATGTTGTCATTCCGGGGCCATGCGTAGCATCGAACTACGGGGCGCCCTTGCGCACCTGAGAATCTCGAGATTCCCCAATGCGCAATTGCGCATCTGAGGTCTGGTCCTTGCTGACCATCCCGGAATGACGGTGCTCATGATCACATGTTCCTCCCATCCACCGGCGTCATCTTCAACTTCGACAGCTCGATGCCGTCGAAGCAGCTCACATTGACCGCCACCACGTCGGTGCCGTCGGGCTTCTTGCCGCGTGCGAAGACGTCGACGCCGCAATCGACGCAGAGCTGGTGGTGGATCGCGTGCTTGTTGAAGAGATACTCTTTCAGATTTTCCTCGCCGGCGCGGAGATGAAAGCTCTTCGGGTCGAGGAAGGTGAAATGCAGCCCCTTCTTGGTGCAGATCGAGCAGTTGCAGGCGGTCACCATCGCCAGATCGGTGGTGCATTCGAAGCGTACCTGCCCGCAATGGCAGCCGCCGGTATAGGTCTTGCTGTCGGGCATCTCTCCGTCATCCTTCTCACCAAATTCCAGGCACCAGACGATAGCGCACGCGGGCGGCGTAGTCAGCATAGCCCGGAAGCCCTTCGACCAATGCGCGCTCCTCGATGCGGGCGCGGATGGCGAACAGCACGGCGAATAGCGGCGCGAACGCCACGCCCCACCACGATCCGAGGAGCAGCGGTATTCCGATGAAGTACAGCATGACGGCGCTGTACATGGGATGACGAATGAAGGCGTAGGGTCCGCTCGAGATCACGCGTTGGTGGCGCGCGGCCTGCACCTTCACGACCGGAGCGGCAAACGAATTTTCGCGGAACACCCACATGATGAACGCGATTGAGAGTAAAAACATCGCAAGGCCGAGCGCCTGCAGCAGCAGCGGAACATCGGAGGCATCGGCCCGCCGGTCGAGGCCGATTGCGATGAGCCACATCAGCAGCGCTGCGACAAATATCAGCATGAATATCTTGTCGGCGGCGGGCTGGTCGGCCTGAAATTTCGGCCGCATGCGTTCGGCGAGCAAAGCCGGATCGGTCTTGGCAAGCCACAACCCGCAGGCAGGGCCGAGGATCGCACTGACGATCAACATCACCCACGCCCCCGGCCAGTCCAGCGAACCCGCCGCGGCGAACAATAATGCGCCCATGCCGACGACGACGATGGTGTTCTGCAGCAGAAGTTTTGCGATCATGCGCGGGTTCCATTGGCCCCACGCGCAACAGGATCGCGCATTTTTTCGGCAAACTTGCGGCGCCGAGGTGGGGAAGGGTACCCGCTTCTTTCGCCTGTCATACCCGCCACCAGGTCTCGCCTTCGGCGAGCCCGATGACAGGCTCAGGCAGGTGTCCAGTACGCCGCGGCCTATCGGCTCAAGGCGACGTCTCTGGAATACTGGTTCACCCGCTGGAGCCTGTCATCGGGCGGCGCTACGCGCCGACCCGTTGGCGGGTGACGACAACCGGATTGTTGGCTCAAGCCAGTTGGTCGATCCGCGTTCCCTGACCCGGCGGTAGGGGAGCGACCAGCGTCGGCTTCGGCGTGCGGGTGCCGTCGGCGGCTGCGCCGTTCTGCACGTCGGGGGTCTTGTCGGGAGCCTTGAACACGGGGACTTCGGGCGCTTTGACCACCACCGTTGCGGGGACAGCAGAGACATTCATCGGAAGCATCCTTTTGGCTGCCTCCACACTGCCCGGGTTGAAACGAACGGTTGGTGAATCCGGCCCGGCAATCCCGCGCCAACGCCGTCAATCCCGTTCAATGGTGAACAGACGCCTCGCGGAATCGTTAGAATGCGACGGATCGGGAGCGGCTTGGGCCTATTCGTCCTTGCCGCGGGTAACCACGATCGAGGCTTCGGTCTTGGAGCGCGTGCATTCCATGTTGAGCCGGCGGAAGCGCATGGAAACCTTGTCGCCGCGCAGAATGCCCATGCGCTTGATGCAGCGCGAGGAGCCGGTCGCAACGTCGGGCTTCGGAATCGTGAAAATGATGGCGCCAGCCGAGGCCACCAGTTCGAAGAATTGCGGCTTCGGCTTGCGGTCCGTCTTGGCGTAGAGCTCGTTGGAGTAATTGCGGCCGCGGCAGCCGAGCGACAGCTCCTTCGCCGCCGGATGCGTCAGATAGATCATGTTGCCGGTACTGATGCTGATCTTGAGGCCGTCGATCTGGTTCTTCAATTCCTTGGCGATATCGTCGCAGCGGTCGGCGTGTGCCGGCGATGCGTCGACCGTCGCAACCAGCGCCAGCGTGGCAGCAAGCAAGGTCGATCGGCGAAATTGTGGTCCCAAAGCCATCTGAATGCCCCTTTGCGCATATTGAAACCCGCGCGCGGATTTCCTGCAAGGGCCGCGCGCGGAAGTCAACTTGCTTGGTGTGTGTCAGAACCCGTAAATCATGATGCCGATCGCAAAGATGATCACGCCGAGCACATTGACGATCACGGTGAGGACGTCGATCAGCGTGGGAATGCTGACCAGGAGGGTGGCAAGCCCCAGCCGCTCCCTGCGTGCGGCGAGCGCGATGGCGCAGGCAGCCATCAGCGGAAACGCGACGACCTGGACGGGCGTCTGGAAGGCCGAGATGCCGCCGAAGTCGAAGCCGTGCCGCACCACCGAGGGCATGTAGTTCAGCCAGTTCATCAGCACGAGCGCGCCGAGCGCGATGACGGCGTAATGCAGCCGGCCAACTGTGGCAAACCCCAGCGCCGCCAGCGCCAGCACGGGATGGCTCGCCACATACGCCTTGATGATCGCGCCATCGATGCCAGGGCCGGGAACTTCCGACGTATCTCCGAACAGCATCGGCAAATGCGAGAGCCCTTCGAAGGCCTCGATGGCGGCAATGATGATCAGAAACAGATAAAGCCCGAGCAGGCGCAGGGGACGCGGTTGGACTGAAGCTGCGTCAGGCAATGTGGTGGCGGAGTTCATTACAGTCGCAATCGGTTCAGGGACCATCGGAAATCTCGGGTTTGTCTGGAGATGGCCGGGAACGGTTCAATCGCCGATTGGCGGCTGCAATTGCCCGGCTTCGGCCTCGTCTGGCGGGGCCAGCAAAACCTTCCTTTTGTTCGAAAAATGCTTAGAACGGGTCTATCGCTGCGGCGCCGTTCTGGCTGCCGCCGGCTCCAACCCGAGATATCGACATGAACGCCCCGACCGCATTTCCCGACCAGAAACCCGTTCCGCCCTACAAACACACGCCGCTGTTTCCGCTGGGGCCGGACACCACGCCCTATAAGAAGATCACGTCCGAGGGCGTGCGGGTCGAGAAGGTGCTCGGCAAGGACATGCTGGTGGTGTCGCGCGAGGCGTTGCGGGCGCTGTCGGAGGCTGCCTTCGGCGATATCAACCACTACCTGCGGCCCGGCCACCTGAAGCAGTTGCGCTCGATCCTGGAAGACAAGGAGGCCAGCGACAACGACAAGTTCGTCGCCTTCGACTTCCTCAAGAACGCCAACATCGCCGCCGGCGGCGTGCTGCCGATGTGCCAGGATACCGGCACCGCGATCATCATGGGCAAGAAGGGCTGCAACGTCATCACCGATGGCGACGACGAGGCGGCGCTCTCGGAAGGTGCGCGCGACGCCTACCTGCGTCGGAACCTGCGCTATTCGCAGGTCGCACCCTTGTCGATGTATGAGGAAAAGAACACCGCCAACAACATGCCGGCGCAGTGCGAGATCTACGCCGAGGGTGACGACGCCTATAAATTCATGTTCATGGCCAAGGGTGGCGGTTCCGCCAACAAGAGCTTTCTGTTTCAGGCGACGCCGTCGGTTCTGACCAAAGATCGGCTGCTGGCGTTTTTGAAGGAGAAGGTGCTCACGCTCGGCACCGCGGCGTGCCCGCCCTATCACCTCGCCATCGTCATCGGCGGCACCTCGGCCGAGCTTTGCATGAAGACGGTGAAGCTCGCGTCCGCGCGCTATCTCGATGCGCTGCCGACCCACGGCTCGGCCGACGGCAATGCGTTCCGTGACGTCGAAATGGAGCAGGAAATCCTGAAGATGACGCAGTCGCTCGGCGTCGGCGCGCAGTTCGGCGGCAAATATTTCTGCCACGACGTGCGCGTGATCCGGATGCCGCGCCATGGCGCCTCGCTCCCGATCGGGCTCGGCGTCTCCTGTTCGGCCGACCGCCAGGTGCTCGGTAAGATCACCAAGGATGGCGTCTACCTCGAAGAGCTCGAGCACAACCCGGCGCAGTATCTGCCCGCGGTCGAGCAGTCGCTCGGCGGCGAGGTCGTCAAGATCGACCTCAACCAGCCGATGAAGGAGATTTTGGCGACGCTGTCGAATTATCCGATCAAGACGCGGGTCTCGATGACCGGTACCATGATCGTCGCGCGTGATTCTGCGCACGCCAAATTGCGCGAGCGGCTGGAGAAGGGTGAGCCGCTGCCGGACTATTTCAAGAACCATCCAGTGTATTACGCCGGCCCCGCCAAGACGCCCGATGGTTACGCGTCCGGTGCGTTCGGCCCGACCACGGCGGGGCGGATGGATTCCTTCGTCGACCAGTTCCAGGCGGCGGGCGGCTCGATGGTGATGGTCGCCAAGGGCAACCGCGCGGTCGCGGTGCGCGAGGCCTGCAAGAAGCACGGCGGCTTCTATCTCGGTTCGATCGGCGGAGCTGCGGCCAATCTCGCCGAGCACTGCATCAAGAAGGTCGAGGTGGTCGAGTATCCCGAACTCGGCATGGAAGCGATCTGGCGTATCGAAGTGGTGGATTTCCCGGCCTTCATCATCATCGACGACAAGGGAAACGACTTCTTTAGGGAATTGAACCTGGGGTGAGGGCCCATCGGCCGATGGGTCAGCCGAGGACGCGATGATCGAGTGGTTCGATGACCTGAAGATAGGCATGCGCTTCAAGAGCGAGGCGGTGACGGTGTCGAAAGAGGACATCATCCGCTTCGCATCTGAATACGATCCGCAGCCGTTCCACCTCGACGAGGAGGCCGCGAAGAAGACGATTCTCGGGGGCTTGGCCGCTTCAGGATGGCACACGGCGGCGATTGCCATGCGGCTGGCAGCGAACAGTCGCCCGTTCGGACCGCATCCCTTGTTCGGCGCCGGTGTCGACGATCTGCGCTGGCTGAAGCCGGTGCGTCCCGGCGATACCATCCATCTCGAAGGGGAGGTGGTCGAGCTGGTGCCTTCGCGCACGAAGCCGCATGGCGTCGCCCGCGTCAAATGGACCGCCTACAATCAGCACGGCGAAGCGGTCTATACCTTTAACCCGATCGCAATCGTGCCCAGCCAGCCGAAGTGAGCGTGACGCTCGTACTTGGGTCACTCCCCTCGGATTTGCCGGGCATTACTCTGTGTGGTTCGGATTCAACGAAGTGCCAGCTCACGCTGCAGATGGACCGTGGACAAATATTTGTTCGGAAGGTTGGTTAGGTGAAGGCACTCGGCCTCGACGGATTCAGCAAGGGCTGGGTCGCCGTTTCGTTGGACGACGGCCAGCGGAAGATTAGTTTCCATGGCGACATTGCCGATGCGCTATCTACTCCATTCGACCGGGTAGCGATCGACATCCCAATCGGTATGGGCGACGACGGCCGACGCGGCTGCGATCTGTTTGCGCGCGAGAAATTGCGACCGCATACCTGCCGTGTCTTTAGCGGAGCGCGGCGGTGGCTGTGGGAAGAATTCGATCACCCGGACAGGGCGAATGACGAGGCGCTGCGGCGTGGACAGAAGCGCGTGTCTCGCCAGCTCTGGCATCTCGGCTCCAAGATCATGCAGGTCGATGCCTTTGTCCGCGCAAATCCTTCTCTCGATATTCGTGAAACCCATCCCGAACTTGTATTTCAGCGACTGAACGGCGGTGAACCGCTGCAGTCAAAGAAGTCCGAAGCCGGAATCCTGTTGCGCCAAAAGCTATTGAGGCGGGAAGGCTTCGAAGATATCGAACGGTGGCTTACGCGCACCCGCATGGGTACTGGAGCAAAGGCAGATGACGTCTTGGACGCCTGTGCTGCAGCTCTCGCCGCGCATGACCCTTCGGGCAGCGTTCCCGACGGATCGCCGCCCTTTGATGCGCACGGCTTATCCATGCAGATTTGGTTCTGACGCGCCGCAGGGCTCAGGCCCGCGACCCCGTGAACGGAAAGCTGCCCATCGGACCGATGCCCATTTCGCCGGACATGGTGTCGCCGGAGACTGTTCCAGTAAAGGCGAGCGTGAGCGGCATCGGGTTGGTGATGGAGATCTTCCAGGCGACGTCGTCGCCGTTGACGGTGCCGTCAAAAATTTCGCCGGAATTGCCGTCCGCTCCTTGCGTGCCCGTCAGCGCGCCGCCCGCGCTTTTCAGCGATAGCGTTGCCTTGCGCTCGCCCATCGGCGTGCTCATGGTGATATTCCAGTTTCCGTCCACGGCCATCTTTGTCTCCCCGACATTTCGACGGCAGGCCGGAATGGCCTGCGAGATCCGCCAAACTCGTGCGCGGTATAGCCTATCTCGCCACACAAGCCCAATCGTCTCAAGCGCCCTTTTGACGCGTATTTTTCAGGCTTGCTGGGCGGCGGCGCGAAGCCGGCTGCCGACCAAAATACGAAACGCGACGTATTGAATTGCAAAGGCGGCAATCTTGGCGCCGACCAGCACGACGGTCACGTAGAACGTCCACAGCGTCACGTCGCCGGTCATCGCGACACCGATGGTGCCGGCGGCGAGTGCGAAGCACAGTGCGGCCCAGGCATAGCCCGCGAAGGTGACGTATTCGGGAATGGTCTGTGTCACGATGGAGGGCATGTAGCGCAACATCCAGCCGCGCTTGAGCATGATGACGCCGATCGCGAAATGTCCAATTGCGGGTTTCGCCAGCACGAAGCGCGGGTCGTGGGTCAGAAGCGTCGCGCTGCCGAGCACGATGACGAGCCCAAGGCTGGCCCATGTCATGTAACCGAGTTCCTTGCCCTTGATGCGGGAGTAGATCACCTGCGCAATTGCGCCAGCGATCGCGACGCCGGTCGCCAGCAGCACGTTGTCAGTCGTCAGGTAGATCGCGATGAACAGGATGGTAGAGAAAAAATCGGCGCCCAGTCTGGCGAATACGTCCTTCATCGTCTTGCTCTCTGCTGATCGTGCTTCGGTTGGAAATCTGCTTCAGTTGGTGCCGGGAAGGGCGGTTGCAGGCGGCTTACCATACTTCGCCTTGCGATATTGCGGATACCATGCCGTGAAGTAGGCGGCGCTGTTGCGGGCGGCGAACGCGATCGCAAGTCCCGACCAGAGCGGCAGACCCGGTACATAGATCGTCAGCATGTTGCCGATGATCATCAGTACAAACGCGGCGTTCCAGGCCCAGGTGATGAGATAGACGGCTTTCAGAAAGCCGGGCTGCTTGGCCGTTTCGGCATCGACCTCCTCAAGTGCATATTGCAGGACGAACGGCTTGCGGATGATCAGTGAAACCAGCGAGATCGCCAACACGCCGACGTCTACCGTCAGCTTGACGGCCGAATGGCTGAGGTTCGGATCGACCAAGGAGACGTATGCGCCGAGCGCGGCAAATACGACGACCGAGCCCGCGCCGAGCATCTTGACCGAGCGGCCGCGATAAACGTCGATGCCGATGACGGCAAGGCAGATTGCGGCCGCAACGAACAGGCTGATCTCGGCCGAGGTCACCAGCATCAGCAGGGCGAACGAGCCGAACGGGGCGAGGATCAGGAAGATGGTCATGATGATCTCTCGGAGAATGACGGGCTAACTACGTCGCCCCGACCCAGTTGCCGTGAAAACCGTCAGGCACGCGGTGGCCGAGGTGCACCAGCGCGACGGGACCTCCTTCGACATCCTGCGTGTTGAATACTGCGAGATCACTGCGGTTCTCGCGCGCGCGCCAGACCGCGGCGAGAAGCCAGCCATCGCCTTCGGCGGCGTCAGGCCCGCGCTCGACGAACACCGGCTCGGAAATGGTATCGCCGGCGGGCAGCAGATAATGGCCGAGACGTTTGCCGTTGCCGTTGACATGGACAATGCCGGACAGAGCACCGAACATCGGCAAGTCAGGATTGGCGCAGGCGTACCAGCCGTGGCTGTTCGCCTGTCCCGCGCGGCGATCGTCGATGCGCGGGAATTCGCCGGTGAGCTCGTCGAGATAGGTCTGTGTGAATCGGTCGGTATTGCCTGCGAGGTCGAACGTCCAGCGGCAGTACCGCGCGCGCGATTTTTGCGGGTCCGTCTTCGAGCCGTCGGGATGGGGAAACAGCGGCGCTTCCTCGAACTGCATCACGTCGGCAACGATGCGGTTGTTCTCCTCCCACGCGTTCATGATGTGGAAGACGTAGCAGCTCTCGGCGCGGAACCAGACGAGATCCGCAGGTGAGCCGTTGCGCTTCATGACGCCGACATAAGCGCCCTTGTCCGGCTCCCAGGCATAAGGCGGCTTGCCGCGCATCGCGCGATCCATGCTGCCGGTGATCGGCAGGATCGGAAACAGCAGGTGATTTCCGGTGACGATGAAGTCATGCACCATGCTGGCGTAGGGCGCCTCGAAGCGATCGAACCGCGTCACGACGCCGGAAGCGTTGACCGAACCGAAGGAGAGGGCAGGGGTAAGGGGGCCTGCGGCGTTGTAGCCGAAGAACACCATCTCGCCGGTCACAGGATCGATCTTCGGATGCGCGGTGAAGGGACCCTTGATGGCGCCCTTGTAGTCGCAATAGCCAAGGCGGTTGAGCGTTCCGGGCTCGATCTCGGTCGGCAGATGGCCTTCCTCGAGCGCCAGCAGTTTTCCGGCATGGAAGATGATGTTGGTATTGGCGACGCCGCCGTCGTCAGTGGTCCCGACCGGCGCACCCGGCAGCTTGCGGCCGAAGCCGCCGAACAGCGCGCGGCCAGCGTCATGCTCGGCCAGCCATTTCGGGGTGCGGACCCAGCGATTGCGATAGCTGGCGCGGCCGTTCTCCAGATGGAAGGCGTGCAGCATGCCGTCGCCCACGAACCAGTGGGCGCCGGGTGCGTCGAATTGCGGGTTGGGGCCGTTGCGATAGAGCGTGCCGTTAAGCTCGCGCGGTAATTCGCCGGTCACCTTGAGGTGTGGCGCGTCGCATTCCATCGGGATCGGCGCCAGATTGGTCCGGGCCGTCTCGGTCGTTACCTGGTCGGGCATCGCGTTTCCTCCGGCTTGATCTTTACACCGTAAAGATATCAGTAGGGATGTTGCGAGCCGTCGTCAAGCAAAATCTTTACAGTGTAAAAATTGCGGTTATAAGAAGTCGCATGGCAAGAACATCGCGAGAAACCAGAACGATCCGCCCCGCCGCGAAGCGCAGGGCGGCAAAACCCGTAGCGGAGAGGCCGGCCGGCCGGCGTCGTCGTCCGGCCGGCGAGACGCCTTATCATCACGGCGATCTGCACGACGCCTTGCTTGCCGCGGCGGAGCGGGTGCTGGAACGCGACGGGCTGTCGGGCCTGACGCTGCGGGCGGTTGCGCGCGAGGCCGGCGTGTCGCATGCGGCACCGACCCATCATTTCGGCGATCTCACCGGGCTCCTGAGCGAACTTGCCGCCATCGGCTTCCGGCGCTTCAACGAGGCGATGATCGCGGCGGGCAACACCGAAACGCTCCCGCTCATGAAGGCCTTGGCGCGTGCCAAGGCCTATGTCGCCTATGCGCAGGCGCGCCCCGGCATGTACGGGCTGATGTTCCGGACCGAGCGGCTCGACATGACACGACCCTCACTGCACGAGGCGGCGACCGCCTCCTTCGAAGGACTGGCCACCGCGGTGAGCCTCAGCCGCAACGAAAAGCTCACCGGCGAAGCGCTGGAGGCTTTGTCGCTCGATCATGCCGCCGCGATTGCCCGCGCGTGGTCGCTGGTGCATGGCTTCACCACGCTGCTGCTTGATGGAAGGCTCAAGGACATCCTGCATCGGCTGCCCGAGGGGACCGGCGTCGACCAGCTTCTGGATGCAATGCTGCGTTCGACAGTGCCACGACCGTCGGGAGCGTAAGATGGCGGCCGCTCTGCGGGATTTCGCAGGCGGGATGGAGCTGTGCGGCGGTTGCGGCTGGCGTCCCGCTCAGCAGCCCCTGCAAATCTTGGTTTGCCGTGCGAGCCTTGCGTCGGCTTCCGCGTCTTCGTTGGGCTGCCGCGTCCACTCGTCGTAGCGCGCTTTGACGTCCGATCCGGCTGACCTGTCCCTGGAAGACGCTTCGTTCAGCGGCCCCAGAATGATCTCGCGATTGCGCGTCGTCCTCCGCTTCGGCTTGGCCGCCCCGGCTTGTTCGCCATCGGCGGTCGGCGGTTCACCCAACCCGTCCCAGGCGATCGGCGCGCCCGCGGTCTGCGTCGTCGAGCAGCCGGTTCCGGAGGCGCAGCAGCCGGAGAGGGCGACGCCGATTATGAGGAATGCCAGGAGTTTAATGTGCATCGCTGCCCCGAGTGACGACGTGAAATAACTAGGTTTGACAAGGTTCAAGCACTCAAGCCCGAAGCTTTGACGTTAATGCGGCAAGAAAGCGCCCGATTGCGTCTACCATCACCGCCTTGCCAATTCCACCGCGCGGCCGCGCTCGCCAATCACCTTTACTTCGTCCTTGCCGCACTTGAAATCACGTGCAAATTCGTCCGCGGCCTGGCGCGCGAGCTCGTTGGCGTTGCGGTTGGCCTGGCTGTCGATATAGGCGACGTGGCAGACCGGCCCGGGCGGCAGCCGCGTCACCGCGAGCATCGGTTTCGTGATCGGGCTTCCGCTCTTGTCCATGTCGTTGTTATCGGCGATCAGCCAGCGCTGAATGATTGCGAACGGCCTGCCGTCGATCGCCCGCCATTCGACGGTGTGGCCGGTTGAACTGAAGGGGCCGAACCAGGCCTCCGCGGCTGGCTCCTTGGCGGCGGCCTCGCGGTTTCGCCCCACCGAGACGGTTTCACGCAGATCGCCCTCGCTGATCAGTACCACCAGCCCCGATTTACCGGGGCAGACCTGCGTCGTGCTGCCGTCGGATTCGGGCTTGCCGACGGTGTGGCAGTCCTTTGGCGCGGTCGACGTGTAGCTGCTGCTGAAAGTTTGGGCGTAGGCCGCCGAAATCAGGCCGGACAGCACAACCAGGGCCGATGCGATCAATTGCGAGGAACGTTTCATCCTGCCACTCATTTCCTCTGGAACTTCGAAGATCAGACGTGCGCAATCTGGGGAAGGTTCACGGAAACGCCGCGAAACACCTGACATTCGGTTGGAATCGTCCTAGAACGGCGGCTTCGCAACTCCTCGTTTTCCGAGCGTGCAGTCATTCAGTCACCATGCCCTCCATTCCTTCGAATAAACCCTATCGCGTCGGTCGCTCCCGCACCGGACTTGGCCTTTTCGCCACCAAGCCGATCAAGAAGGGCACCAAGATCATCCGCTATTTCGGGCCGCTCCTTGATTCGAAGAAGAAAGAGGAAGACGCGATCGAGAACAAATATTTGTTCGAACTGAACGACCGCTGGACCATCGACGGCTCGGTGCGCAAGAACATCGCGCGCTATATCAACCACTCCTGCAGGCCAAACGCGGAGTCCGACGTCAAACCCCGTAAACGCAAGGTGTTCATCCGCGCCATCAAGAACATAGAGCCGGGCGAGGAGATCAACTACGATTACGGCACCGATTATTTCAAAGCCTATCTGAAGCCGATCGGCTGTAAATGTGCAGCCTGCGAGAAGAAACGCAAGAAGAAGCGTGCCGAAGCGCGGGCGGAGAAGGCGCGGCTGAAGGCCAAGGCCGAGCGGAAGGCGCTGAAGAAGGCGGAAGAGTTGGCCAAGGCCGAAGCGAAGAAGGAAAAACTGAAGGCCAAAGCTGAGCAGAAGTCGAAGAAGAAGTTCAATGGCCATGCGCTGAATGGCAAGTCACTGAATGGGACATCACTGAACGGCAGCAGCCGTGTCAGAGCGTCCGGCAAGAAATCGGCTGCCAGGAAACAGCCGGTTTCCGCGCCGGCGCCGGCCCTCCAGGCATAGGAGACCGCTTCGCCCTGACTGAATCGGAGTAAGGCTCTCGCCCTTTGTTTCGACGCGCTTCTTCAGGAGAAGCCGGGACTCACACTTAGCTAGCACGAAAATGAGCCCGAAGCGTCTGCCTTCACGAAGGCTAAGTTTGTCCAAGTGACGCCGGCGGCGCGATTTCTCTCCTGGTGGGATTCAGAAGCCACATTCAGGACACAGCGCAAGCCGTGTGCCTGCGCGAGCGCGATAGTCTCCTCGGCGGGGATCTCAAACATCCGCCGCGCGGGCGGCACGGGCCCGTGCCGGATCGTCATGGTGATAGTGCCGCCTGACCCAATCAGCGAGGCCAGATTCGGCATCGCATACTGACGCTGGGTTTGGTCGAGATGCATCCACACCGCGGTCAGCATCACGAGATCAAACGTCTCGCCGCGTGCCCGCAGGCGGATCAGATCAGGCAGGCTGTCGTCGAGCCATTCGATCAGGGGAGAGGGATGCAGCGCCATGGCGGGGATACGCAGGGCGTCGGTAGGCTCGACGGCGATAACACGATGCCCGAAGCTTGCGAACCTGGCCGCGTCCCGTCCAGTTCCTGAACCGATATCGAGCACGCGGGCCGGGGTTTTCGGTATCAGATGCAGGACATGGTGGTGATTTTCAGCCGCCCGGACGCTTTCGTAGCGCAGAAACAACTGTTCCGCTTCGCTGGCATATCCTTCCGTGCCGCTGACTTGCGCTGAAGTCATCTGTTTCCTGCACAGCTTTCTAAGCGTGCGGCGGTTTATCCGCCGGGCTTGCGCACCGACTTCGGCAACGACGAATCGCCGAAGTCGACCGCCGATCGTTGAACGATAGTGCCTGTTTCGTCGACCACGACGCGAAACCGCCGATGCGCGGACAGGAAGGTCAGCCGATGCCGGCCTAGGTCGGCATCGACGCCGCGCTCGGCAAAGCTCGTGATCCTGCCCGCCCGCATCTCCTTCTGAAGGAGCGACAGCGCAAGGCCGAGGCCTTCGGCGACGATCGCGGCATCGATCTGCACGATGCCATTCTCGAATTCGATCGGTTTCATGTTCAAGTCCTTCGGTAGGGACCTCACGCGGTCACCGGACTGCGTCTGGGCTGCGCGGGGTAGGCGCATTCCGCCAGCGTCGTGGCGTCGAGCTCGCGCATGAAGGCTTCGCGCGCGGCAGCGAGCCTCGCCTTTAGCCGGCAGCGCGGCTTCAGCACGCAACTGCCGCCGTCCTCACGAAAACATTCGACCAGCGGCGGCCCTTCCAGCGCGCGCACCACCTCGCCGATGGTGATCGACTGGGCCGGGCGGGCCAGCATGAAACCGCCACCGACGCCGCGTTGGGTCGAAATGAAGCCGCTGTCGGCGAGGTCGCGCACCACCTTGGCCAGATGGTTGCGGGAAATGCCGAACTCGGCCGCAATCTCATTGGTGGCGAAAGATCGGTCGGGTTCGCCCGCCAGCCGCATCAGGGCACGCAAGGCAAAATCCGTGAACGACGTCAGGCGCATGGGGGCCCTCTCAAAAGATCTGCTTGCAAATCATCTATAGCCGTCTAAATAGGTATTTGAAATACCTATTTAAGGGCAGGCGAAATGGAAGCGATCGTGGCAGGGCCGGAGCGGCGCGAACGGCTCACGGCCGAGATCACGCAACGAACCGGAATTGACGAGACGATGATCGAGCGCCTGGTGCGCGGCTTCTACGCCAAGGTCCGCGAGGACGCAGTGCTGGGGCCGATCTTCGAGGCGCGCATCAAGGATTGGGAGCCGCATCTGAAGCAGATGTGCGCATTCTGGTCATCCGTCGCGCTGATGACCGGCCGCTACCACGGTACGCCAATGGCCAAACATCTCCCGCTGCCGGTCGATGCCGCGCATTTCGACCGGTGGCTCGCGCTGTTCGAGGCCACTGCGCGCGAGGTCTGCCCGCCGGAAGCGGAAGCGCATTTCGTGGAACGGGCGCGGCGGATTGCGGCGAGCCTCGAGCTTGGCATCGCAGGCGCCAACGGCGTCATGCTCGCAAACGGTGAAAGATTTCGACGCAATCAGGCAGGAGCAGTGTGATGGCTTATCGTGCACATATCGTGACGAACAAGGAGCAGGCCGATCCGTATTCGGGCAGCAGCCTGGTGCCGATGCTGGTCATCGGGCTGGTGCTGACTTTTGCCGGAATGATTGCGGCGGTGGTATTGAGCTGACGCGCTCTCGCGCGTCATTCCGGGATGGTGCGTAGGCACCAGACCCGGAATCTCGAGATTCTCAGGGGCGCAAGGGCGCCCCATAGTTCGATGCTTTCGCATCGCCCCGGAATGACTCTGAGTTATGACTTACGCCGCCACCGTCTCACCGCTCTTCCGCAGCCCGATATACTGCAGCTCGGCGAACACGCCGGTTGCAATCGCCTGCGCCACGATGAAGACCTGACCGAGCAGGTTTGGCGAAACTGTGCCCGAGAACAGCAGCGCGATGCTGCCCAGCGTCCACGCGGCGTTGCCGATGATCACGAACAACACCAGCGCCCTCATCACCGTCGACCTCGTCGCCAGCCAGCCGACCAGCGCGGTGTAGGCGATCAGGAACAGGCCAGTTTCGCGCAGCAAGACTTCCGGCAGGTTGAGGAACGGCGCCAGCGTGCCGGCGCCGAGCGTTAGCGCCACAGCGGCGACGCCGCTGAAGATGGCGTCGGCGAGCAGGGCGCGGCTCAGGAAGGTGGACGGATGGATCATGACGTTCTCCTTTGCTTGGGAATGACTGGTGGCAGGGATCAGCGTTGCAGCAGCGACCGGAGCTGACGCATCAGCCGCACCGGGCAGAGCGCCTTGCCGACCCTGTTCTCGATCGTCTGCACCTGCACGAACACGAAGACACCGGTGTCATGCACCAGGGGCTCGGGCATGTTCAGGGAGCGTGCCACGAGCCAGGTGACCAGATTGCGAACCCAGGGGGTCATGGCGGCGATGAAGCGGAACAGCGAAAGCATCAGCATGGGTCATCTCCTGTGCCGCCAAAATGACCCGACCCCGCGACCCGTTTCGATTACCTCGGACGTAAGAAGGCAGACTGTTCGAAGACGTTCTAAGATGTTCGATCGTGTTCGCACACGCTCGGAAACGCTTGAAAAATAGGGCTTTGCGCGTACATTCATGTTCGTCACTGTTTGTTCTCGTTCGCGTCCAGCCGCCGACTTTGTTGGTATTTTTGTTGGTATCGGAAGAACAAACGTCGCGGCACAATTCCGATCTTCCGAGACGCGAGAAGTCGAAGCAGATGGCACGCAGTCAGGTTGGCGAGCACGCAAACCCCCAGCAGATAAGGACCGACGTCGACTGTCGCGCCGCCAAACCGAAATTCGAGAACGGCGCTTGGACCGCCACGAAAATTTCTGACGTGACAGGCGGCGGTCTCTATCTCTTCATCAAGCCGGACCTGAACAGGCCGGGCAAAGCCGCCTCCAAGCTCTGGCAGATGGCCTATCGCTTTCATGGCCGACAGAAGACCTACTCCATCGGGCCTTACGGCGATGGCAACGACGGCACCTTTTCACTCTCCACTGCACGTCAGAAGCGCGACCTCGCAAAGGCGCTGCTCGCCCAAAGCCCACCAGTCGATCCCTCCGTCGAAAAACAATTCGAAAGACATCGTCAGGCGGCCGAACGCCCTCTGGGCGTGTGGATCGATGAATGGCTTGCAGAGAAGAAGATCGAGAAGATCAAGCGCGGCAGACTTGTCACGGTTCGCAGTCCTGAAACCATCGCGCTGCTCGAAAGATGGGCTGGTTATCTGAAGGGTCGTTTCGGCAAGCTCTGTCGGAAAGACATCAAACGCCCCGACGTTCTCGCTTTCTTTCGGGCGATGCAGGCTGAAGGCAGACTAGAGACCCGTGACCGAGTTCACAGTATCGGTTCGCAAGTTTGCGACTACGCTGACCTCGAAGGGGATGGCTACAATCCGTTCCGTGCCTGCAAGAAGCAGCTTATTGCCAACGTCTCGACGCCGCGGCCCGGCGTCACTGATCCGCAGGATGTGATTCGCCTGTTCAGGCTGATCATGCCGACATGGGCGAAGGCCAGATTTGGTGATGTCGTCGGTGATGCCCTTCGGCTCGATGCACTTACCATCCCGCGCCCCGGCATGATCAACAACATGGAATGGTCAGAAGTCGACTGGGATGCCGAACGGTGGACTATTCCTGCTGCTAAGATGAAGACCGGCTGGGATCATGTCGTGCCCCTGTCGCGACAAGCCGTTGCTATCCTGCGACGCGTGCGGAAAATCAACGGCAATCGGCGCTACGTGTTCGCTTGTGCCGAAGATGCGCCCTTGTCCGGTAGATCGCTTTGTTCTCGGCTGCGTGCACTCGGCATCGACACCAAGACCGAACATTGCGCCCATGGCTTCCGCACTACATTCTCGACCCTTTGTCACCATGAGGAGATCAAGGAAGCCAAGGCGTGGGATGGCGACGTCATCGAGTTGCAACTTGCGCATCTCGAAAGTGACTCGGTGAAGGCGATCTACAAACGGCACGGACCGCTGGCTCTGATCGGCTCGCGGACCAAGCTGATGCAGCATTGGGCTGACCGGATCGATCGCTTTGCCCTCCCAAAAAAGATTGTGCCGATCAAGGAAATCCTTGAAAGCTGTGCGAACTAAGAGCGCCTTCACGTTCTCGGCTCAATGCGAGGGAGGGTCATATGATAGGCCTCGATGGAATCGGCATCGACCATGGTCTGGCCCTCCATTTTGTAGGCGATGATCTTTCCCTTCTTGATCAGCTTGTAGGCCTTGGTCCGGCCGAAACCACCCCGCTCCAACGCCTTTTTCAACGGAATCAGGTTCCGTTTTTGGCGGGGCTCATCCGTCATCGCCATCGATCGCTCCCTGCTCGGTTGTTCGTTCTTCTCCGCCGCCCAATTGAATCAACATCGGCGGTCTCGTGCGGCTAACGGCCGCGCTTTCGGAACAGCGCGCACCTGACATGCCTTTGTGAGTTTGGTTCTCGACACCAGCTTGGTGGCCGCAAGATTGGTGACCGCAACATAAAAACGAGTGGCAGGGAAGAACGCTCCGCGTCGATTCATTCAATCACGGCGTTCGCTCCTCTCTCCAGTGAAAGCTAAGAAAGCTTCGAGTATTATGGGACAGCTGAAAGAGCCGAGGATCATTGAGAGCCGGTGAGATCGGAGAAGAACACAGCGATCATTTTCCGGTGACCGGATTTTCGCATCATTTTTGGGTGTGACCAATTTTGCTGAACGCGCATCAAGCCGTCGCCTTTGTTGCTTTAGCTCGCACAATTTTGGCCATGATGAACTGGACAGGCCGACGGCTGGCCTAGCTGGCTGCTCTTGGATCACGTGAAGTGACGATGTGGTGCGGAGAGATGGCCAAAAAATGCGCGTGATGATTCACCGGCAGAGAATTTGCCCATGGTCGTGTTTGAGAGAGCCAATGCTCCAAGTTGCCAGAGGGGCCGTAATTGTCCTGCTGAGTGCTATTTGGATTGGTCGCTATGTAAGGCTAATCGTAAGGGGGCAGATGGCCCGCCGGGCGCAGCACTAAGGGTGATGGCGCGATCAGGCCAGACGGGAAAAAAGTGCAGGTACAAACAAACTATGCCGCGTCGCAAATTGGCTTATTTAGATCGACTTGAACGGTGACTGGACCGAAATCTACTATAGCCATTTTGAGCTTGTGAAGCGACGGCGCGATATACGGCGCGCGATAGTAAGCACATGGTGCCGGTAAGCGCGCTGCTCAAAATCGCGACTCTGGATACATGCCGCCGGAAAACTTGCCATTTGTTGAGGCAGGTCGAGGTCGCCCATTTTGCGGATATGAATAATTTTCGACCCGCCGTTCGATGCCTGAAGACACTACACAGCAAAAAGGGTCGGCTAATCTGCGGCCCGACTTTCGAATTTAGAACTGCTGGCTTTTTTTCACGTGATCGCGCGTTGTCTGCTTTCGCATGCCGTCGTCATTGTTCGCAAGGCGCAGAAGCCGTTTCTTGACCAAGGGGTCTGCCTCCTCCGCAAGCGCCCGAACGACGCGCGCTCTATCCACATAAAATCGCTCGCCCATGCTGGTCTCCCTTGATATGAGAGGGCACATGCCCGTTTTTGCGCCCGACAACAGTAATCCAAATCTCAGGCGACGAAGTCGCATTCACATTCTCGCCTTGTTCATTGTCGCCAATGCAGACTGTCATGATAGAAGCCCGGCTCTGTCCCAATCCGATTCGGAGAAAGAATGGCAAAAGCAAAGAAAGTAGTTCGCCGCGCGTGGACGAAAGACGATGTTCGAACAATGAAGACCATGGCAAAAGCAAAGTTAGGCGTCGCCAGGATCGCAAAAGCGCTAAAGCGGACTCCCGCTGCCACCACTGCGATGGCAGCAAAGCTAGGCGTTTCATTATCAACGCGCGCTTAGCCTGTAGGCGACCGGCCGGAGTGCGGCCTGTCGCCCATTTCCCGCATCGGTGAATCTGAGCGATTGGTGGCGGTCACGTCGGGGCCAATCAAATGTGAGTCGGCTAAGCTGCCGAGCATTCGGAACCTCGCCGTCCTTGTGAGGCGTTCGTTGAAGTCGGGGTGGTCCCAGGTGCCACAGCCCGTATCCCTTCGCGTTGGATACCACACGGCTTTCGCTGATCGTGGCGTCGAAGGACTCGTGCGTGTGGCCATAGAGCCAGAGGTCGGCCGGGCGCAGCGCGCCCCGTCCGTCGTCACGCAGTCGCGTTAGATCGCTGCGGTAGGCGGCGTCGAGGGCGAGGTCGCTCTCCGGACGCTGCGCTGTGGCGGCATCTGTCGCACCGGCGCATGGTGCATGACGAGGACCAGGCGGTCCCCGCCGCGGGGCTTGCGCATTTCGGCGTCCAGAAACGCCACAGAATTGAGATGCCTCATGAGGGCGTTATGCGGCAGGAAGCGCGGCTCATAGTTTGAAACCCGGATCTTCTTGAAGTCGTTCATCCGGTCGCCGGCGGTCATCATCGCGCGATGCGCGTGGCCGTTGAGGCCGACGTCCGTCCAGAGGGTCGCACCCGCGAACGTGACATCGCCGACGCGGACGGTCTCGTTCTCCGCAACCTGCACCTGCATTCCGTCAGCCGCAGCCCTGGCCTTCTCAAGCGTCCTTCCCAGGTCGTGCCGTAACCTTTGTGATTGCCCATGACGTAGATGTGGGGCCGGTCTGTCATGCGGTCGAGCAACCAGCGGACGCCGCGCTCAGCCCTGGGGACCACGTCGCCGGCGACGATCAGCACGTCGTAATCCGGACGCGCCGCGTCGGACGCAGGTCCCAGCCCCGCGTGAGCTCGAGATGGATGTCGGACATGACCCGCAAGCGCATGGTCAGTCCTCCTCGCCTTCGCGGTCGAGGAGTTCGGCCCGGCTCAGGCTTTCGATGATCTCATACACGAGCTGGTCGGGAGCGCGAACTGCACCTCGCGCGAGCCGCAGCGCGGGCACTCGTGCCGCTTCGGGTCGTAGACGAAATCGCCTTCCTGGCCGCAA
Organism: Bradyrhizobium sp. LMTR 3; assembly: GCF_001693485.1. Lineage (GTDB taxonomy): Bacteria > Pseudomonadota > Alphaproteobacteria > Rhizobiales > Xanthobacteraceae > Bradyrhizobium. Next base: position 276,206 of record NZ_MAXC01000053.1, on the reverse strand, counting down.
GCGCGACAGCGGAATCTGGTCATCCCATTCCTCCTCGATTCCGGCGTAGGCGGGATCGACGTCCACGAACGCATCGTTCTCCCGGTCGTAGCGTCGGCAGGTGGTCCGGCGCTGATCGCCGATGCCGTACCGGACGATGCCAATGTTCTCGAAGCCGGGACGGACCTCGGCAGGGGGCCGGCCCTCGGCGTACCGGTAGCAGCGAGTCGTCAGCCAGCCGCCGCCGCGGAGGACGCCGACCTCGCCGCACACTTCACAGGTGCAGGCGCTGCGGGCCTCGGCCAGATCGATCGCCTCCTCGACCTGGCCGTTCGCGTCAAGAGACAATCGGTCCGTCCAATACAGGGGGCGGGCCATATTCTCTCTGATTTACGTCAACTGGAAGGTGCCGCCGTCGGCTTGGACAGCCGTCCGGATCTGGACGCAGCACCGGTCGATGAGATGCTGCCATCCGGGCCCGCGCCCCCGCTATGGTTAGCGAAAGGCTTCTCGCAGTCGAGGTCAATGGTCGGAAGGACGAGGGCGCCGAAAAAGGGCAAACGAACCCCCATAGGGGCCCGGGTTACGTTCATTGCGATGATGGACAAGGACGTCATCGCGGACATCAAGCAGGTGGCCATCGACGAGCATCGGGCAGCCTGGGATATCATTGAGCAGGCCGCGACGGAGTTTCTGAAGCGGAGGAAAGCAGGGAGAACGCCCTGAAATTCTACTGTTTTTCCTTGCAGTTGAAGGAGCGTAACGGTTCAATCCATCGGCTGAAGGACCGATGATGAAGCTGTTTGGTTATCTTCCGGAGACCCTCTTCAAGCCTCTATCGGGGCCGAAGAAGCACGTCTACGCGCGCCTGCTGATGCGTCTCTACGAGAGGGTCTATTCGGCACGGATCCTCGAGACGCCGCTCAGGGAAGAGGTCGTGAAGCAGATCGAAATCGGCCTCTCGGAGTTCGGCATCGGATCGATGGGCGAGCTTTCCGAGGGCGACCCTGAGGAAGATCAGACCACGAGCCAAGCTCATTACCTTGCCTACTATCGACTGCGCGACACCGGTTGGCTCACGGAAGAGACCGAGAAGTGGCGCACCTACGTCGACATGAATCCGGACGCGTTCATGGTCCTGGGCGCGATCACCGACTTCGGCAACAGCCGGGTGCGCGTCGCCGGAGCCGTTGTCGACGTCAAGAACAACCTTGAGGCCGCGAACCGCGAGCCGGAGACCATGGCCCAAGGTCTGGCTAACGCGCACGACACGGCCCTGCGGTTCGCCCGCAGCATGCGCCGGATTCTCGCCGGCATGCGCGAGATCGAGGACCGCATTCTGGGCAATCCAAACGCGGCGGCCATCCTCCGCACTTTCTTCCAGGACTTTGTCGACGGGCTGCTGATCGCTGACTACAAGCAACTCAAGACGTCCAACAACCCCTACCGTCATCGCCGCACGATCGCATCGCTCGCGGGCGACATGCTTGCGGACGCCCAGTGTCTCGGCAAGATCGCGCGCGCCTACATCGAGCAGGGTGTGATGGCTGCGGGCGCCACGATCGCCACAGCCGAGGAACGAGTCATCGCGGAGCTCGAGAAGATCAAGAGCGTGTTCGAGGACGTCGGACCGTTCATGGACAAGATCGAGGACTTCCGGGACCGCCTCGAGCGCCGCATCCGCACCACCGTCCACTACATGGACGTCATGGGGGAGGGGTCCGCCGAGCGGATCGTCCGGCTGATCGAGCAGATCTCGAAAGTCGACAGCGACGAGGTCGAGATCCGTTTGAGGTCGCCGGATGTCGCACTTCCGATCACATCACTCGCGCTGTACACCCCGCCGCCGCCGAAGGCTCCGCCCGAGCGGACGCGTTTCAAAGTGCCGAAGCAGGATCCCTATCTGCGCGCCTATGTCCAGGCCACGACCGAGTTCGACCGGATGGTGCGCGTGTCCGATCAGAAGCTGCTCGAGTTCGCTCGCCGGCAGATGCAAGGTCGAGATGCAATGTCCTCTTCCGAGATCGAGATCCAGAGCGTTCCGGATCTCTTTGCTTACCGAGCCCTTCCGAATCTGGCGGCGGTGGGCCGCTCTGTGCGTTTGGGTGAATTCACGATCGCGCTCGAGAAGGAGCGCACCTCTAACGACTGGATTGACGTGACCGCATTCCGTATCGAGAGAACGAGGACCTCGGCCGATGCTGCGTGATCTTTCCAAACTGATCGACGACGAGGATTCCGAGGGCGGCGACGGCGACCGGTTGCAGAAGGATCTGCGTCAGGCCGCGCAGTCGCTCTGGCGCGCCCAGTTCATCTATGAAAACGACTGGGGCATGAAGACCTCTTACGAGGTGCTCCGTCGCTACATTGGCTACTTCGAGAACCTGTTTGACGCCCTGGGTTACCGCGTCGTGGGCAGGCCGAACGACGGATACGTCGGCCTCGTGGCGAACGAACTGCCTCCCCGTCAGAGCATGAAACTCGACGAGAGCCTGCTCCTGCTGGTGCTGCGGCTCCATTACGAGGAGGCGTTCACGCGGTTCGAGGCTAAGGAATTCGGCGAGGTGGAGGTCGAGAGCGAGCAGATCCTGCAGATCTACGAAGACCGGACCCATCGGGAGCGACCGAACTTCGGGCGCGTGAAGGAAATCCTAGCCGGCTTCAGGCAGCGCGGGCTCGTCCGGATTGAGGATCGTGACGATAGGAACTTCACCCTGTTCCTGCGGCCTGCCCTGCCGATCGTGGTCTCAAAGGACACCCTCGGCTCTCTGGAGGAGTTTGTCTCGCGCTCCACCGCGGCGACGGCAAAGACCGACGCCGCGAGCGAGGTGCAGGCGTGATCGAACTGCGTCGCATCATCCTGATCGACTGGTACCTGTTCCGGGCACAGCAGGTCGACATGCGCGGCATGACCGCGATCATCGGCCCGAACGGGGCGGGGAAATCGGCGATCATCGACGCCGTGCAGACCGTGCTCTCCGGCGCGAGTATGGCCAGCATCCGGTTCAATCCGAGCGCCCAGAGCAACGTCAGGAGCAAGCGGACGCTGCGAGACTATTGCCTTGGCGTGGTCTCGCTCGACGAGAAGGGCGAGCGGTCGGAGCCGACTCGCCAGCATGCCTACACCTACATCATCCTGGGCTTCGAGAATCTGGAGGACGGCTCGGCGGTAAGCCTGGGTGTGGCTTTTTCGGCATCGGCATCGAGGAGCGACGAGTTCTGCGAGGCGCGATTCATTGCCAAGGGTGCGATGATGAAGGAAGACATCCTCGCTGCGGTTGGCGACGATGAGGTCGAGACGCTGCAGTGGCATGCGGTGCGCACCGCGTTGCGCGCCCGGAATATCGAAGTGGACGACGCGTTCTCCAGCGCCACGGACTTCGTGGCGGAATCGCTCCGGGTCTTATCGCCGACAGGCTTCCCGCTCGACCCGAGGCGCTTCCAGAAGGCGTTCCGGAACGCGCTGCTGTTGAAGCCGGTGGACAATCCCACGGACTTTGTCCGGAACTACGTTCTCGACGTTCAGCCCCTCCAGGTCGATAGGCTTCGGCGCGGGATCGAACATTGGCGTTCGCTGACCCGCCGTATCGAGGAGTTGAGGGCGCAGAGCGCGAGCCTCGCCGGAATCATCCGCATCGTCGGCCGCGCCGTCGAAAACGAACGGATTATCGCGGTCACCAATTGGCAGATTGCCCGCCTTGATTGGGAGAAGTTCCGGCGGGATGCGCGACGTCAGGAAGAGAACATTGCGCAGCTCAAGAGCGCCGCTGCAAAAGCGGAAGTGGAAGCGATCGCTGCGTCGACCCGGCACTCGACGCTCGAAACGGAGCTCAAGGCCGTCGAGTTGTCGATCAACACCAGTGACGGCGAACAACTCGCTCAAATGTATGAATCGGACAAGAATTTCACCATGGGTGAGCGCGCCAATGCAATGGTAGCGGTCAACGAGATCGATGGGCTCATCGCCTCGATCAAAAAGGCCGTCGAGCGCAATCTGCTGGTCCGCCGGAACGATTTATTGCATGCATTGCTGAGTGCAGTCGTGGTCGCTCGGGGAAGAGCGCCACTTTCCGAATGGGACAAGACGCTCCCGGAAGACTGGAAGGATAGCGCCTCGCATCTGGATGCGGCGCTTGCCGCAGTCGATCAGGAACTGCTCGCGGCGGTCCGCAAGACGTTCTCGGATCTCCATTTCAACGCCCGTGTCGCGACCAAGGATCTTCAGGATCGCATTGATCAGATCGACAGCAATCTCAGGCGAATGGACCAGGGACTGAGCCCCATCGAGCGTGGCACGCGGGAGTTGATCGACCAGCTTCGTTCGCATGGCATCGAAGCTGAACCCTTGTGCGACCTGGTGGAAATCCGCGACGATAAGTGGCGGATGGCGGCTGAAGCCGTCTTGGGGCGGTCCCGAGAGGCGCTGATCGTCGACCCTAGTCGGGCGGTGCGCGCCCTCGAAATCTATCGGGAAGGCGGGGAGTATTCGTTTCAGCACGCTGAGGTCATCAACACCACGAAGACCGACAGTACCAGGCCGCCCGAAAAGGGCTCGCTGGCACAGATCATCGGCACGGATAACCGGCACGCGCGGGCCTTCCTCAACTATCGCCTCGGCCGACTGATGATGGTGGAGACCATGGACAGGATGGTTGCCGCTGAGAACGCCATTACGCCCGATCGCATGATGCAGGGCGGCAGGACGGTCCGGCGGCTTCCCAAGCCGGAGTACCTGAAACTCGGTCGCGCCACCCAGGCCCAAATGCGCCGGCAACTTCAGACCGAGCGGGAAGAGCTCGAGCTCAAGCTCGCCGAACAGGCTCGCGAGGTGGGGCGCTTGGAAGAAGAGGCCCGTCTCTTCGAGGGCATGTTCGCGCAATTCCAGAAAGTACAGGGCGCGGGGCTGAGCTGCTTGTTGTGCGGCGCTACGTTGGTCGAATTCGATCGCAAGATCTCGGATGCTGAGAAGAATATCCAGGATGCCAGGCGTAATCGCGATCCCAAGCTCATATCAGAGCGAGATCGTCTGCGGTCTGAAGCGGCGATGGTCGCCCGGCTGAAAAACACGACTCAAGTGACCTTCAACGGGGCACAAACGGCGCGGGACCGCGCCGAGGGCGCATACGAAATCTATGTGAAGGAGAACCGCGACCACTTGTCGTCGGTCCGGCGCGGTCGCGCGCGCCAGATGCGGGATAGCTTTCCGCAGCCGACGGCCATGCGCGAGTACCGGGGGCAGGTCCCTGCGATCGCCACTGAATCTATACAAAACCTCATCGCTGGCTTCGTGGCCGATCGGGATCGCCGCTCGACGGATCGCCGCTCGAGTCTCATGCGCGAAATGACCGGCGCAATGAACAAGCATGGTCAGGAATTCCATGTCGTGCCGCCATTCACGGCTGAAGAAGCGACGCCGGCGGCCGTTGAGAAGTGGGCCGCGGCGGAAAAGCAGCGCCTCGACACACATGAACTGGTCCAATACGAGGAGCAGTGCCGGAACGCCGCGACCGAGATGACCTCGGCATTCCGCGATGATCTCCTGCATCGCCTCGACGACGCCTTCGCCGGCATTAAGGCCACCCTGAACGAGCTCAATCGTCACCTCAAGGATCGTCAGTTCCACGGGCGCGACTACTACTCGTTCAAGGCGCTGGAGGCCCCGACCCATGTCGACATGATCGAGCTCGTCGAGGAATCCAGGAAGCCAGAGTTCAATCTGTCTCTCTTCGGGGATCGCAGCGGCGACGCGAACTCTCCCATGATCCGGGCGGTTCGCCAGATCGAGGAGATCCTGTCGAATGTGGAGGCGCGGACCGAGGATATCGAGGACCCGCGCAAGTATTTCAATTTCGAACTCTACATCCAGGATGCCGAAGGCAAGATCCGATCGTCGCTGACGAGCCGTGCGGGCACGGGATCCGGTGGTGAAGGCCAGTTGCCCTTCTACATCGCCATCGGTGCCTCATTGGCCGCCACATACCAGAACCGGCGCACCGGCGAGAGCGGACTGTCGCTCGCCATCTTCGACGAGGCCTTCAATCGACTGGACACGAAGGCGATCGGTCAGTGCTCGGAATTCATGCGGGATCTCGGGCTCCAGGTCATGCTGGCCACCCCCGACGAAAAGCGTCACGTGTTCATGGAAGTGGTCGACACCGTCGTGAATGTGAACCGGCTCGGCAACCAGGTGATGATCGACACTGAATTCCTGACCGAGAAGGCCCGCGACGCGATCGTTGCGATAGACCCATACCGGAAGGGCTTCGACGTGTTCAAATCCGAGCTGATTGCTGTCGAGAAGGCTGCGGTCATCCCCCAGGACCAGGCGGCGGAATGACCGACGTTCGTACACCGGATGCCGGCGTCGAATTCCTTGACCGGCTCCTGGAGCGGAGCGAGCGCAAACCTGATCGCTCCCGGCCGGCTTCCGCGGCTCCGGAGTACGACAGGCTATCGACCGCGCAGCAGGTTAGCCGCTTCCACGATCAGATGGCGGCGGCGGAGAGGTTCGGCGCCGTCGAACTGCTGCGGGGCAAGAGAGACCGGAGCCATCTGATCGAGCGGGTTCGCGTGCGCGATCCTGAATTGCTGGCCAGACACCTGGGGCGTCCGCCGGCGCCAGCGACCGCGCAGCGCGTCAGGAACGAGCTGCTTCCGGTCGCTACGGCCGGTGAGCCGTGGGTGGTCGGCCTATTGGATGAGATGACGGCTAGGTGGACCCGCAACGAGCCCGCCTATCGCCTGACGGCCGGCCAGGCCGATGCCGCCAAGGAGTTCTTCACGCTGTTGGCGTCCATCTCGCGGCAGGAGGCCAAAGGACTGGACGCGCGAACCTTCTCCCAAAAGGCGACGAACGACACGAAGGCGTTCGATCGGCACGCTTCGCGGCTCGCCGCCGTTCTCGGCGTCCAGATCGGGCAGCCCGGTGCAGCGGCGGACGTAGTCTGGGCGCACATCGGCCTGGAGCGTTTCAGCCACCCTGTTCATCTGAAAGGGCCTATTGCCGTGGACGGGGCCAGTGGCCGCGTGGTCGACGGTCGCGCCAAGCCGTTCGCATCAATCCATCCGGAGATGCTCTCGCAGCTATCGGTCTTGGTGCGGCCGACGGCCGTCCTGACGATCGAGAACTACGCGAGTTTCAATCGGCAGGTTCGCGAGATCGAGGACGGCAGCCTGGTCGTCTACACCGGCGGTTTCCCGGCGGCGGGAGTCATCGAGCTCCTGTCGAAGGTTCTGGTGACCGTGCCGGCCGAGGTGCCGTTCCTTCACTGGGGCGATGTAGATGCCGGCGGTCTGCGGATTTTCAGGTATTTGGAGGAAAACTTGCCGCGTGGGCCGCGGCCGCACCTGATGACCAAGGAGCTGGCCGAGAAGGCCGGGCAGCCGGCCGATCCGGAGCCGAGCCTAGGGTCGATCGCAAGATCCGAAAGCGCTATCCGCAATTTGGCTGACTGGCTGGCGTTTGGATCCGATGTGCGCCACCTGGAGCAGGAGGCGCTGGAGCCGCGGTCCGTCGTGCCAGCTGCGGATCACGGCCCAGGCTGAGCGTCAGGAAAACAGGCGCAAGGGGGAGCAGGTGTGCAGCTGGAAACGAAACGGTTTTGGGGCATGACGGCCGATCGTTCGCGCCTAATCTTCTTATGAAGTCAAAGTCATACATCGCATAGGCCTTCAAAACAGGTGGAAACGGCAGTGGAGTTTCTCGATTGCGCTTGCGACAATCGGCAACTCCATGGGACGGTCTCGTAATTACGGCGCCCATTTGATCGGTGCCTGCATTTATGACGAAACTGAGCGATGGGGCGACGTAGCAATAATTCGGCGGGGCTGGGCCTATTGATCGTTTTGGGTCTCGTTTTTTGGGCCCTGAGCGCGGCGTATCACTTCGTCCTGCAAAATGGCGCTGCCATCGCAGGGTTTGCGATTGTTGTGGGGGTGCTACTCCTGATCTGGGCGATAGGGTCGCGGGCGCTGTTTTCGGGCAAAGCTCCCCCGCCGTTCCCCGCGCAGACCGACCAGGTATCAGTCGCCGCGCCGATGAACCGGCAGGCAGCAAAGCGGGCTCCAGCGCGGTGGGTTGATCCTTCGGAAACTGTGGTCGTGCAGGGCGCGCAGATCCCGGGCGGGTTGTTCTATCTGGGCGATTTCGTGCAGTTGGACGACCGGCGCTTGACGGATCAGTACGCGATCAGTCCGAAGCTCTCCGCGAGCGCAACTCGGCCTGACGTCGAAGGAAGTTCGATGCCCTATTGGCCGTCCTATGCCGCCATCACTCCTGCCGCCCGCCGCGCCTTCCTGAACTGGATGGCCGAAGGGCGCAGCAGCCGAGCTTACGGCGTGGGGCACGTGTTCCTTTTTTTCTACGGTCTGGAGCACCGCGCCTTCATCGAGACGAATCTTGCGTCGTTGCCTGCTCTCATTCAGGAAGTGGAGCGGCTGCTGACTGTGTATGCGGACAACAACTCCTTCCGCGGCTACGCCACGCGCTTTTTGAGCTATGCCAGAATAGCCGCCGGGATTCCGATCTCGCCGCCAACTCCTTCCCCGGAGCGGACAGTCTCCTCGGAAGTGGATGTCGCGATCCGACTGCACCTCGGGCGGGCGCTTCAGCAGGATGGAGCGCTCGGCTCCCACGACGCCTTGCTGTGGGCGCTTGCAATTCCGGACGTCTATCTTCGGACGCCCGCAGTCCGGTGCTTCGAGGAATTCGAGCGGCTCTTCCGCTATCGGTTCAACGAGCGCTATCCCAGCGGCCTTGCGCTTCGAGCAACGGGCAACATCCGCCTCAGCTATAAGGCCGCGAGCGGCGCGTTCGAGGTTCCCATAGCGGGTAGTCACGAGAGATATCCGGACATTTGCCAGACTTCGGGAAAGGGGCCGGCCGATCTGAAGAGGATCGTGCAGGAGTGCACGGACGAACTCGACAGCTTCAGTCGCTTCGTCGGACGGCGTCCCGACTCCCGCGAGTCTATGCAGGCCGCGCTTTTGTTGCCGGAATCGCTGCAACGAGACCCTGCGGATAGCCGCATTCACCTCTTTGGCCAGAAGATGCACCGCTCGATGGGCGAACACAAACGCGCCAGCACGAAGATGCGCAACATGCTGGAGGCGGCGGGCTTCGACATGCCGGCGAACGGGAAAGTCACGCCCACGCTTGCCGACCAGCTCGGCTCGGCTCTGGACCGCATCGACATCGCGATAGAGCCGGATCGCCGCTATGGGAGCGGCGTCCCTCAACTCGAGGATCAGGTCATCATCTTCAAAGCGGATGGCGGCGGAAAGGTCGATTCCGACCGATCCAGCTACAGAGCCGTGAAGGCTCAGGTTGAGGTGGCCGTGTTGGCCGCGGCCGCTGACGGCGATGCCTCCGCCGACGAGCTCAAACGCGTGGTCGCAGGAGTTCGAGACGCCACGGATCTATCACCGATCGAGCAGGCACGGCTGATCGCCTACGCCGCGACCGTGTTCAACAGTCCGCCCAAGCAGGACCGGATAATGCGCAAGCTGGGCGAGCGCAGCCCAGAGGAGCGCACGATCATCGCCGATGCCGCACTAGCGATCATCGCTGGCAACGAGAACGTTGATGCGAGCGAAGTGCGCTTTCTGGAGCGGCTCCATAAGGCGCTCGGTCTTCCAAAGGAACGGGTGTATTCCGCCTTGCATCGCGCAAGTCCAACCCAGGCAGCCGACGAGCCCGTTGCCATCTCACAAGAAGTCCGTGCCGAGGGGGTACCAATCCCCATCTCGGAGAAGGCGCCCATTCCGGCCGAGACGGCTAAGACGCAGGCGGAGTCGGCGCCGGCATCGACGATCCGCATAGATGCCGCCCGGCTTGCACGTACGCAACGGGAGACCCAAACGGTTTCCGCGCTCCTGGCGAATATCTTCGAGGAAGACGCGCCATCCCCGCCCGAACCAGCTCCCGTCCCCTCTGCCTCGGCCGGCTCGCTTGAGGGGCTCGACGCCGCCCATGCCGAGTTGGTCGAACTTCTCGAAATCAAGGGATCTCTGCCGCGGACTGAATTCGAGCAGCGCGCGAAGGACCTCAAGCTGCTGCCGGACGGGGCCATCGAACGGATCAACGATTGGGCCTTTGACCGGTTCGAGGAGGCAATCATCGAGGACGGCGAGGACGTCGTCATGGTAGAGCACCTGCGCAACAGGCTGGCTGAACTGAGAGAAGCGGCATGAATCCATCCACTGCACGCCCGATCAAAGCGAAGGACCGGGACACCATCATCCAGGCGCTCGCCGCCGGCGTGGTGCCACGCATAGGGCTGCCGCACATCCAGGTCGGCCGCGCGGCGGAGATCACCGCGCTGGTTCGCGACATCGAACGGATCTCCGACGGCGGCGCCGGCGTTCGCTTCATCATCGGCGAATACGGTGCCGGCAAGACGTTCTTTGCCAACCTGATCCGTCTCATCGCGTTGGAGCGGAAGTGCGTCACCGTCCACGCCGATCTTGCGCCGGACAGACGCATCCACGCGGGCGGCGGACAGGCGCGGGCGCTGTACTCCGAGGCCATTCGCAATATGGCCACTCGCACGAAGCCGGACGGCGGCGCGCTGGGTGCGGTAATCGAGAGGCTGGTCACTGACGCTGTGAAGGAGGCCGCCGATCGGCAGCTTTCGGTCGAGACCGTGATCGATCAGAAGCTCGCTCCCATTCAGGATTTCGTCGGGGGATACGATTTCGCCGTCGTGCTGAAGGCCTATTGGCGCGGCAGCGAACATTCTGACGAGTCGTTGAAAACATCGGCCCTGAGGTGGCTCCGCGGGGAGTTCTCGACCAAGACGGAAGCCCGCCAGGCGCTTGGGGTGCGGACCATCATCGACGATGATAACGTCTACGACTCGCTAAAATCCCTCGCTTGTCTGACGCGGTTGGCAGGATATGCCGGCCTGATCGTGATGTTCGACGAGATGGTCAACATCTACAAGCTGCAGAATTCCCAGGCCCGCAATCAGAACTTCGAGGAAATCCTTCGCATCGTGAACGATGCCCTGCAGGGCAATACCACCGGCATCGGCTTCATGATGTGTGGTACGCCGGAATTCCTCCTCGACACGCGGCGCGGCCTGTACAGCTACGAAGCGCTTCAATCGCGTTTGTCCGAAAACCGCTTCGCGGCGAACGGGCTGGTCGACTATAGCGGTCCGGTCATCCGACTGCAGAGCCTCACGCCGGAAGATCTCCTCGTGCTTCTGTCCAACATCAGGAACGTCTTTGCTGGCGGTGACCCCGCGAAGTTTCTGGTGCCGGACGAGGCCTTGACCGCTTTCATGGATCACTGCAATCGCCGCATCGGAGAGGCGTATTTCCGGACGCCACGCACCACCGTCCGCGCGTTCGTGCAGATGCTCGCCGTTCTTGAACAGAACCCAGGCGCACGCTGGCAGGACCTGATCGGCGGGATCCAGATTGCGCCCGATGCGCCCGATATCGCCGTCACGGAGGAAACGACGCAGTCCGCGGGAGGGGAGGGCGATGAGCTCACCAGTCTCCGTATCGGCAACTGAAGGGGCCTTCGATCGGCTTCATCCGAAGATCAGACGTTGGATACGCGACCAGGGCTGGGATGAACTTCGCGAAATCCAGGCACGCTCCATTGGCACCATTCTCGACGGAGCGGGGGACGTCGTAATCGCTGCTGCGACCGCCGCCGGAAAGACGGAGGCGGCGTTCCTGCCGATCCTGACTTTGATCGCGGAAAGGAAGGGCGGCGGATTCTCTGCAATCTACGTCAGCCCTCTGAAGGCGTTGATCAACGACCAATTCCGGCGACTGGATGAACTCTGCGAAGCGATGGAGATCCCTGTCGTCAAATGGCATGGGGACGCCTCTCAGGCGGAAAAGCGGAAGGCCATCGCGAAGCCTTCGGGTATCGCGCTGATTACGCCTGAATCGATCGAGGCGATGTTGACGCGGCGCCCGGGCGATGCGCATCGCCTTTTTGCGTCGGCAGAATTTATCGTCGTCGACGAACTCCACGCATTCCTGCAGGGTCCGCGCGGACTGCATGTGGCCAGCCTTCTGAAGCGCATCGACGCGATGGCTCGGAAGCCAGCCCGCAGGGTCGGATTGTCGGCTACCATCGGTGATCTGACCCAAGCTACGACCTGGCTTCGTCCGTCGGCTCCGCAAAATGTCGATCTTCTTGTCGCGAAGGCGGATTCTCCAGAGTTGCGGCTCCAGATACGTGGCTACGTCGAGCCGCCGGATCTCGACGATCCCGATCATGCGGAAGGAGGCAGCCAAGACGCTCAACTGCCTAAGCGCATCGCGCTGGACGCGATCTGTGACCATCTATTCTCGACTTTGCGCGGCACGAACAATCTGGTCTTCGGCGGGTCTCGGCGAACCGTGGAGTCGGCCGCCGACCGTCTCAGGCGCCGATGCGAGAAAGCGGGCGTTTCGAATGAGTTTTATCCTCATCACGGCAGTCTTTCGAAGGTTCTCCGAGAGGATCTCGAGATTCGGCTGAAGGACGGCAACCTGCCGACGACGGCGGTATGTACGTCGACGCTCGAGCTTGGCGTCGACATCGGCTCCGTCAAATCGGTCGCCCAGGTTGGCGCGCCTCGCTCTCTTTCGTCTCTGCGACAGCGTCTCGGCCGAACTGGTCGGCGGCGCGGGACCCCGTCGATCCTACGCGTGTACGTTCGCGAGCCCTACGTCGACGTCAAGTCGGGGATTCTCGACCAATTGCGTCCGAATACTATCCGGTCGGTGGCTGTGGTCCGCTTGCTGCTAGCTGGGTTCGTCGAGCCTGCTGCGCCCAGCCCGGAAACGACCTCCACACTGATCCATCAAGTTCTGTCCGTCATCGCCGAACGGGGCGGCATCCGTCCGAAGCCGTTGTTCGATCTGCTGTGCGGGCCGGGACCGTTCAACTCGATCGATACGGCGGACTTCGCGCAGCTGCTGCGTCATCTGGGATCCGGTGAGGTCCGGATGATCGAACAGGCGCCAGACGGCGTCCTGATGCTCGGTTCGGAGGGCGAGAAGATCGTGCAGTCGCGCGATTTCTTCGCTGTGTTCGAGAGTTCGGAGGAATGGCGTCTCACCGCGGCCGGGCGCACGCTCGGTACTCTCCCGATCTCGTTCCCGGTTCATAAGGACAGCCTGGTGGTCTTCGCCGGGCAACGGTGGATCGTTCTCGACGTCGACGAGGCCGGAAAGGTCCTGTCGGTCGCTCCGCATCCGGGAGGCATGGTGCCGCGGTTCGAGCCATCTCACGGTGAGGCCGCGCACGACCGATTGTTGGCCGAGATGAGGGCGGTCTACCTCGACAACGATGTTCCGGAATACCTGGACAAGGCAGCCCAAGAACTGTTGGCCGAAGGGCGCGATACCTTTCGGGCGCTCGACCTCGATCGGCGCTCCCTCATCCAGGAAGAGCGCGACCTCCACCTCTTCGTCTGGAGGGGCTCGCAGACGACGGCCGTCTTCAGCGCTGCGCTCGGAATGGCCGGCTTGGAGTGCGGTGTCCACGATTTGGGAGTGACCGTGCCCGAGACCACGCCGGCGCAGATGGTGCCCATTCTCGAGAAACTCGGCTGCATGTCCGCGCTCGACCCTATGGACGTCGCAGCTTTCGTGAAGAACGTACGCTCAGGGAAGTTTCAGGACTTCGTGCCGGAGGCGCTCGCTCAGAAGCAGTGGGCACTTCAGAACGGGCAGTTCGTTGGCACGGCCACGGCAATCGCCAAGACTTTGCGCTGACCATCCGCCGATCCTCACCGGACGCGTGTGTAGCTCCGGGAAAGGAGATCGAATTCCCCGGAACCCCGGTAAAACTGTAGGGCTGGCTTTTCGGATTCGGGCGGCATGTTTTTACCGATCACGGCGTCGAGTCCTTAAAAGTGGTGGAAACGGGCGCCTCCTTAATCGGGCGAAGTTGCCGAAGAGTTCAACCACTGAGAGCATTTCACGCTTTTCAAAGATTCAGACTGCGCCAAAATACTGTCAACTCGAGGCGCATCAAAGGCGGAGCTTTTCGTCGGGCAGATGCAAGTGCGCAGAACGGTGCTCGCCCATACGACTCTCGCCGGTCACATGGTACGGGTACATGCCGCGCGTCACAACGAAGCCGGTGTGCAGGTCATGACGATGGGCCAGCTTGCCGCGAGGCTTGCAGGTGGCCCTCAGGACGGCCGGCGGGGTAAGGATCGTGCTGCGTGACCGGGTGGGGCAGATCCCGGAGCGCTGAAGGGGACCGGCAGGCATGTTGCCGCTTGCGGTAGCCTTCGTTAATGGAACGCATCGGGAACAGAGCCCGGCTGAAACTTTCGAAAGCCAAAACAAGCGCCCTCGCGATCGCAGCCTGTTGTGGCTTTTTGCAGGAACCCAAAATATAAATACAAAAATACGATCTTTATTTTGGGTTCCCATGAAGCGCAGCGACCTCAGCCATACGATTCGCGAGACCCTTAAGAAGCTACCGCCGCCCTACGACTCCCATTACGGGATCGTCCCGCCTGCCCCCCCGGAGGACGGCGTGTTCGTTGGAGGAGCGACGAAGGCCTTGGAAGCCGCTCAAGCGGCCTTCGGCAAGGTCGACGCCATCGCGGCCCAGATGAAGGACCCCTACATCGTCAGTCGGGTCCTTACCAGACGCGAGGCAGTCAGTTCCTCGTCGATCGAGGGTACCCAGAGCACTCTCGACGAACTGCTTTCCGTCGAAGAGTCGGGTGACGACGGCGCCCGGGACGAAGCGCGCCAAGTCCGTAACTACGCCGTTGCCTTGGACGGATTCATCCCGAGAGCCGCCAAGGACGGCTACAGCGTCTTCACGATGGACCTGATCAAGGATCTCCATCGCGCCGTGATGAAGGACGACCCCGACTATCAGGACGTTCCCGGCGACCTCCGCACGCGCGTTGTGTGGATCGGCGGAAACAAAGACATCGCATATTCTAGTTTGAATCCTCCCCCTCCTGCCGACGTCCCCGACTGCCTCGCCCAAACGGTCGATTACCTACGGAACGAGGGGATGCAGCAGATGACGCAAGGGTTCATCACGCGCATGGCGATCGCGCACACCCATTTCGAGGCAGTGCACCCCTTTCGCGACGGCAACGGACGTGTCGGTCGCCTTCTACTTCCGCTCATGATGGCGGCGGAGAAGCATGTGCCGCTGTACCTTTCGCCTTACATCGAAAGCAAAAAGGGCGCGTACTACGCTTCGCTTAAGGATGCTCAACAACGGCTCGACTGGGAGCCCATCATCACCTTCATGGCCGACGCCGTGACCGGTACCGTCGAAGAACTCATCCGAACCCGGACGGCACTTTCGGAATTGTCCGAGCGCTGGAGGCAGCGCCGAAAATTCCGAAAGGGATCTGCGGCCATGCGAGCCTTGGACGAACTTCATAACTATCCGGTCATGACTGCGAAGCGGCTCGGCCAACTGCTCGATATCTCGCCTGCACAGATAAATCAGGGCATCGCGCAATTGCAAGAAGCCGGCATTCTGCAAGAGAGGACCGGATACGCGCGCAATCGAATCTACGCCGCTCCCGAAGCTCTCGCTATCATCAACCGTCCGTTCGGCGAGGAGCCAATCTTTGCCGACGTCGATCCGGACGAGATTGAATCGGAGGTTTCGGCCGGCCCAAAAGGGCCGTGATCCGCGTTACATTCGAGGACCAGACAGTCGATCTTCCCTGCGTTCCACGTACTTCGCATAGGCCCGGCGGATCCGATCGTAGTCATGCCCGCGGATCTCGATGTTCTCGCTGCCACTTCCGAAGTGGGCCACCGCGATCGCGGTGTCGAGAACGCTCTGGACGGTATCGCCGTCGCGCACGGGGGACGGCGACCTCGCCGATATATTCTTCTCTTTTTGCCTTCTCGCCGAACCACATCTCGTATTTGGTCGAGACCGGAACGTGGACCGTGTCTTCCGCGACCGCCGTGGGCTCTATGGTGTAGAAGAAGTGGTCGTCTTGGAATTCGACGTCGATCTGGATGGGCTTCGCGATCTTCTTCGTGAAGTAAGCTGCGATATCGACGGCTCTCATCTTCGGCTCCTCTAATGCCGAAGATTCTACTGCCGGGTTCTGCAAGACGCGATGGGCGCGAAAAACTCAGCCTAGAGCGAGCCGACGAGGGCGGTACCTGCGGCGACATAGTCGTCGGCGGATCCGCAGAATGTCCGAGATGCGTCTGCTGCGGCGACAAAGAAGATCCGTCTCCAAATCGACCGCGATCGATGCCAACCGGTACGCTCCCCCGACCATGCGCGCGACTTCCTCGTCCGTGATCGGACCATCGAGAGATGATCGGCAATCCGAGCCGTACCGACGAACGTGCCGGTCTCGGCGTCGATGCAAGTGACAGTGCCCGGGCTCGACGGATCTTCGGTTCCGGAGACGATTACGTCGCAGTCCCGATAAGGCAGTCTCCGCTTGCAGGCGCTCGATCGGGCCGAGGACACGTCGCACTTCCTTCTCGGCGCGCCGGATATACACCTTAGTTCTTACCCCTTAGAGAAACACCTTAAAGAAGAAGATATATATAGCTCCGCCATAGATTCAGAATTGAAGAATGCCGCCCGTAGAAATTATTCAGGCGGCAAACCTGATTCCGTTGCCAAGATTATTCTGGCTGTGATGGGTTTCTGATGGCTGAAGCCATCCCAGCAATCCTTCAGGCGGAGACCTTAAGGCAGAAGGCGAGAGGCCCGCGCCCATGGAAACCGTGCGGCCCCGCGCTGCACCGCCCAAGGTTGAACCCGCCGCCTTCGATGGATTCTGGCGGGCCTATCCCAAGAAAGCAGGGAAAGTCACGGCGAAGAAGGTTTACGACAGAATCATCAAACCCAAGACGGCCACCACCGCTGAAGAATTGCTGGCGGGCGCGGAGCGGTATGCCGCCGAGCGGCAGGCCGCCATCGCCAACATAAAGGACGAGTCTCCCACCTTCACAAAGTCGCCCGACAAATGGTTGGCAGGCGGCCACTGGATGGACGAGGCACCAGCGCCCAAACAGAAATGGTTCTCGGTATGAGGTGACTCAGCAGCGCCCGCCCATGCGTTCAATCGTTCAATCTAAAAGCCGGTGTCCGGAGCCTGAAGCTGCCAAAACAAATGGGCGAGTCTAGGGAGGCCGGAAATGCCATCGAGCATAATTCAACACGCCCTCCGGGCATCGCTGCTTGGCCGTGAGATGGAAATGATCCGCTCTCTAATCGACAGCGAGAACGATGCCGCAATAAAAACCGCCAGCGAGGTCTGGGCCTATGGCGAGCAATGGGAGATTCGGTTGCCGATGAAGGTGTGGCGACACCCCTGACCCTCTTATACGCCGACCCCCAGGGCATTTTTCATCGGTTGGCCTATGAATTTTTTTCTTTCCCCGCCCGCCACTAAATGGCCCCATTTTGAGGGGGCGCGATGAGGTGTATTTGGGTCCTGTTTTGGCTGTTTGTGTTGACCGTGCCGGCGATGGCCGAATTCGATAGCGGCAACGATCTGTACCGTTTCTGCAATTCGAACGATGGGTTTGAAAAAGGCCTATGCTACGGCCTCATTTCAGGCCATTTCGAC
This sequence comes from Bradyrhizobium sp. LMTR 3, assembly GCF_001693485.1. Lineage (GTDB taxonomy): Bacteria > Pseudomonadota > Alphaproteobacteria > Rhizobiales > Xanthobacteraceae > Bradyrhizobium. Next base: position 258,672 of record NZ_MAXC01000053.1, on the reverse strand, counting down.
AATCTTCACTTGGCCTACCAGTGCAAACACAGCAGCGCACCGAACATTTCCCGGCAACAGGTTGTGGATATCGTGATGCAGGCTTTGCGTCAGAATCCGCAGGAGCGACATCTGCCGGCCTACCTACTTTCATCGCGGGCAATGATAAGAGCTTTCGATTGCGAAAGTTGGGTAGGTAGCGGACCGGCTAAGCGGTGACTGGAGCGCGGCGACGGCCTGCCGTTGCAGCAGATATGTAGATGAAATATCGAATAGACCGTTCCTTTGTTGATCCTGAGAAAGCAGCACGGCGGATCATGGAGCACGCCCGCGCGTTCAAGCCGGTACAAGATGGTCGCATTTTCAGTCCGGAAACGAACTGTTCGCTTACCCGTAGCGGTTTGGGAGCCGAAATGGTGAGGCTGAAGAGAGATCGGGCACGCGTGCTCCGGCGCAACCCCGCGTTGCGAGCCGCGCGAATCATGTATTCTAGGCTCCGTTGCAGCGGCCAGCTGCATGATCGCTTCTAATTGAATAAGAGCCAGTGCTCCGGCCAGCCGGTCTCAAGAACGAAGGCGGCACTGACGTACAGCTCTGCTTTCGAGGGCAAAGCGGAATTGTTGTTCTTGATCTGAGACTCACCGGTTTTGAGGCTGACCTTCGCCTGGTCCAGAAGTGCCGAAAGATCCCGATCAGAGGAAACTTCGGAATCTGGCGAGTTCCGTGATGTGATCGGCTAACAAGATTTCCGTTACGAGCGGAGGCTGTGGCGCTGTGTGGATCTCGTAAAGGTGACGTGTGACCTCAGGCTTCGTCATAAACTCTCGTATGCAATCGTCCAGCGTGCCTTCCGCCAGCAGATAGGTGCTTCTGTCTACACGACGTTCGTTGTTTATGGACGGCCATTTGCGAAGCATGGCGGGCGCATCAAATCGCATGTGAATGTCATTCGCCTCCATCATCTCTGTTGTCGATCGTTCAACGTGGCTGCTCCGCCTTGAACAGTCGGGAACTGCCTGATTGCCTCATGCTGCGCCATAAGACATTGCCAGCCTTTGCCGAAGCCCGCGTCTGCTTCTTTACAAAACGGCGCAAAGCGGACGCCCTCAATGATCAGCATTCGCTTGCGGGCAGTAACCCCGCTAAGGCCTTGGCTTCCGATTTGAGAGCATCGATTGCCGCCTTGCGGGCTTCAGCATCGAATCGCGTTTTGATCGCTGATAGCGAAAGGGCGCCCCTCAGTTTGCCGTGTACGTCCATCAACGGCACGGCCGCCGCGGCGACCTCCGGATCCCGCTCTCCGATCGAAACATAAAAGCCTCTATCGCGGATCTTCTTCCCTTCTACGTTCGTTGGCTCGCGGTATGCAGTGAGAATTCGACCGGCGGCGCCGCAATCAATCGGCAATCGCTGGCCTTCTTCGAGATGGTGTCGAACTGAACGTGGAGAATTGACGCGGTAAAGACAGATGCGTTCGTCGCCATCTGCAACATAAAAGGATGCAGTTTCTCCCGTTGCCTCAACCAGACGCCGAAGGGATGGCCGGATGACTTCGCCAAGATCCAGACCGCGCTGATAGAGCGCCCCAAGACGCCACAATTCCGGTCCCGGTCGAAACAACCGGTCCGCGCCGCGGACGAGAAAGCCATCAGCTTCCAAGGAAGAGGCCAATCGGAGCACTGTGCTCTTGTAGAGGTCTGTCATTTCCGCAATCTGCGTCAGCGTCATCGCAGACTGCTCCGCGTCGAAACTTTTCAGGATCGCGAGCGCTCTCCTGACCGCGTCAACTCCTATCTTGCTCATCTCTGCTCCAGGGTTCTGAAGAATAGAAACCATTATAAAATTGAGGTGTTAGAGGCTATCAGATATGGAGCAAGGTGGTTCTGTACACCAGAACAGATTGACTCTCTTCACACGCACGACTATGGGTGCACATAACAGAACGAGTTCTGAAATGCGAGACAATGGAAGGCCACCAACGCTGGCCGTTGACTTGCGCGAGGTAATGATCCGCTTCGGCGCATTCATCGCTGTCAAAAGCATGAACCTCCAGGTAGGCGACGCGGAGTTCGTTGCGGTCGTGGGCCCAACCGGTTGCGGCAAGTCCACCATCCTGAACACTGTCACAGGTCTCTTCAAACACTCGTCGGAGACGTTCAGATCTTCCGCAAGCCGCTCACGGGACTGAATGATCAGTCCGGCTACATGCTCCAACAGGGGGGCCTAATGCCGTGGAAGATCGCGCAGGACAACATTGGGCTCCGGCTCGTTCTTCAGGGCAAGTCAGTCGATGAGGCGCGCGCCGAGGCTCGGTTCGGCCTGACGGGGTCTGAGCAGCGTTATCCGCATCAGCTATCAGGCCGGCAACGCAAGCGCGCGGCGATGCAGACGCTCATCACGGAGCCGAGAATTGTTCTTCTGGACGAGCCCTTCTCGGCACTCGACGTTCACACGCGCCGGCTGATGCACCGCATCCTGCTCGATCTCTGGCAGGCCGAGCGCCGCTCCTTGATCTTCATCACCCATGATCTCGATGAGGCGATCACGCTGGCTGACCAAGCCGGCGTGACGTCCGCGGGGCCTGCAAGCGGGATGGTCGGCGAGGTCAGGATCACGCTGCCTGATCGCCGGGACGTCTCCGCGCTGCAGACCACGGACGAGTTCGTCACGCTCTATCGCGAAATGTGGTCGCTGCCTGGCGCTGAAGTGGAGAAGAGCTATGCCGCCTGGAACTAAGCTCGTTGTCACGCAAGTCGCCATATTTGTCGATCTTGTCCCGATCTCGGAGCTCGGAGTGCGACCAGGCGTCATCGACGCCTTCTTGTTTCCGGCGCCGTCGACCCTTGTCGGCAGGATGAAGAAGTGGACGTCGACGCCGGATTTCCGGGGCGATGTTGGCATAACGCTGGTCGAGACGATCCTATCGACTTCAGCCAAAAACTTCACCAATCGCTTCGCCGAGCGTGCGGCCCAGCAACTGAAGTAGCAACCGCAGCGGCCGAAGATACCGCAAAGAAGGCTTCGTCAGATGTCCCTGCCGCTCACCGGTATCCGTGTCCTCGACCTGTCGAACGTATTGGCAGGCCCGTTCTGCGGCTACCATCTCGCGCGCCTCGGCTCGGAGGTTATCAAGATCGAAAACTCCAATGGAGGCGATCTCGCGCGGCGCCTTGGCGCAGATCCGCAAAGGGCAGAGCGCCTTCAGGGGCTCTCGTTCGTCGCCGTGAACGCCGGTAAGCAGTCGGTGGCGCTCGATCTGAAGTCTGAAGCGGGCAGAGAAGTGTTTTTCAGGCTGGTGTCCAAGGCCGACGTCCTTCTCGAAAACTTCCGGCCCAAGGTCATGGAGCGGCTTGGTCTCGGTTTTGACGCGTTGTGCCAGCGCAACCCGCGGCTCATCTATTGTGCGATCTCAGGCTTTGGGCAAAACGGTCCTTGGTCCGCCCGCCCGGCCTACGACCAGATCGTCCAGGGCCTTTCCGGCGCGATGAGTATTACCGGTGATGCAGCCACGGCTCCGCTGCGGACCGGCTTCCCGATCTCTGACACCATCGCCGGGCTAACGGCCGCCTTTGCCATCTCCGCCGCCCTCGTCGAGCAGCAGCAAATGGGCAGGGGCCGGTTCATCGACGTGTCGCTGCTCGAGGCGACAATCGCAGCCATGGGATGGGTCGTTTCCAATCACCTGAACGGCGGAGTCGAGCCGCGGCCGATGGGGAATGAGAATTTCACGGCCGCACCCTCCGGCACGTTCCGCACCGCGACCGGCCCGCTGAATATAGCCGCTAACGAGCAGAAACAGTACCGGACCCTTTGCGATCTGATCGGCCGGCCGGATCTGAAGACAGATCCGCGCTTCGCTAAGCGCGAAGCACGTAAAATGAACCGCGGGGCGCTTAGCGATGAGTTGAATGCGGCCTTGAGCTGCAGGCCTGCGGAGGAGTGGGAGGCACTGTTGAATGCCGCCGGCGTTCCCGCTGGCTGTGTGCTGACCGTTCCGCAAGTTTTGCGCGAGCCACAGTTGCTGGAGCGCGGCTTTGTCGAGACGCTTGCGCTCGACAGGGCTGGCGAACCACCATTACGCATTACGCGCCCTGGTTTTCGGCTGGATGAGGCGTTTCCTGTCCCCGCACTCCCTCCGTCGCTCGGTGCGGACACAGAGCGATGGCTGGCTCGGCTCGGTTATACCTATCCGGAAATTGAGCACCTTATCGCAAGCGGTGCCGCCGGAACTGCACGTCAAGGAGGAGCGGATTTTCCGCGGGTCCGCCCGGCGACGGATGGAGCAGCGTGACGGGCAGGGAGTTGCGCGCAAGCAAGCTTCGGCCGGACATAGCCTGACGAGATTGGAGAACAGAATGAGCGAAACGCAGCTGCGAGAGCAGGCCGCCCATTGGTGGCGGACCTCCATATGCGACATTGCGCCCGGGCGGATCGCCTACCGCGGATACACGATCGAGGAATTGATTGATCAGATTTCCTTCCCCGCAATGATCTGGTTGATGCTGCGCGGCGAGCTACCCACACCGGCGCAGGAGCGGCTGTTGCAGGCTGCACTTGTTGCATCAGTGGATCATGGCCCGCATGCACCTTCTATCGCCATCGCGCAGATGGCTGTCAGTTGTGGGCTGCCGCTCAATGGCGCGATGGCTTCCGCGATCAACACGCTCGGCGACCTGCATGGCGGAGCGGGGGAGCAGGCGATCGAGCTCTACGACGAGGTCCTACGACGGAGCGAGACCAAGGATATGAATGAGGCTGCCGCTGAGGCAATCGATCATTTCACCACCACGCGAAGCAAATATCTGCCCGGCTTCGGTCACCGGTTTCATCCCGTCGACCCGCGCGCTGACCCGCTGCTCGCACTAGTCGATGCCGCGGTTAGTGATGCTGCCGTCAGCGGTCGCTACGCCAGCGCTGCGCGCGCGATCGAGCGCGTCATGCGCGAGCGCAAAGGCAAGCTCATCCCGATGAACGTCGATGGAGCCACTGCAGTCATCTACGCGGAGCTGGGCTTTGCTCCACCCTTAGCCCGCGGCATCTTCTGCTTGTCACGCGCGGTAGGCATCCTGGCGCATGCATGGGAGCAGACCGGACGCAAGGACCGCAATAAAGGGCCAATGCCCAAGCAGTTCGCCTACAAATATCAGGGGCAGCCAAAGCGCAGCCTGAAGGAAGCGCCATGATGTACCTTGAGGGACTGCCGCAGCTCATCCAAACGCGCGTCTTTTCGGTCGTGCCCGCCAAATTTCGCCGGCCCGGAATCCGCTCCGATTGGATGGAGGTCAACCGTGGAGGCAACCCCGGCTGACTGCTTCATCGAGGGGACGTCGTTCGGTGCGTCTGGAAATCTCTATCTGGTCGATATTCCCTTCGGCCATCTTCAGGATTGCACCCGATAAGGTCCTCGATCGTCAATAACGCTCGGCGGAATTGCCTGGCCGCATTCTCGCATCCAACAACGTCTGGGGCGTGCCCCTGATGAAAGATGGTGCTGCAAGATCGGCAGGTTTAGTCATTCTTCAGAACGAGCGGTTCGGACGTGCTGGCACTGGACGCCAGACGCTGTTCGTAGCTCATGCATAGCTGGACACGTCTTCGTCCTGGCATCGGATGGCGAGTGCATCGCTCGGCGTCAGTCCTGCGCTGGCTCGACGTGTTCTGCCCATGACGGGGAGGCTCTCTCGACCTTCTTCGCCGCTGTTACTGTGCGGGGATGTGCGCCAGGATAAGCGCGGCAATGGTGAGTCGAGCGATCGAGGGCGCCAGATTGCCCCTAGAAACCTTGCCCTGCAGATAGTTGCTGAACTTGCCACCCTCCATATAGACATCCTGCAACCATTCCCGATACGCGCCAAGCGCGGCGAGAGTAGCACAAGGATGGCTTGCGGATTCGACTTCAATTGCGGATGGCTGGCGAGGTAGTGGTGAGGATATTATCCACGCTCGCCGTGGTCGCGGCCAATCCGTCGTCGCACCAGTCTTTCGGCCAATGCTGTCCGATCGAGATATCAATGACGTTCTTCTCCCGATATCGGCACCGGCCATGATCAGTTCGTAGATGACGGTGGGGCCTCGTTGAAGACGTGGAAGAACCCCTTTGGCGCGGACTGAAAATTGAGCACGATGCGCTCACGCCATTTGTCGAATTTCTTCGAGAAAGCCCCTGACGCCGCTGATCCGGAAGACGCAGCCCTATACCAAGCGCGTCGCGCACAGGGCATTTGGGGTCGAGCCGAAGCTGCTGGCCGAAATCGAGTACCGCGCCAGATCGGCCAAAGGCAAGGATGCGACAGCCGGTCTTCAAAGGCTTGCGGGAGGACATGCAATGAGATGGTGCCCGCGCTGCGATAACTGCCGGTGGGTTTGCGAAATCATTCGGACCAGCATTCCCCGGGGCATCCATGGGTGCACCTGCGGCGGCGCCGGTGTGCCGTGCCCATTTTGCAATAAGAGCGATGACGAGTCGTCGGCCCCGGCGCTGCCAAAAGGATTTGTTAGCCGCGACGACGAGGCATCCTTAAACGCAAAAAAGGCCCGGCGACTTATCAAGGACCGCTGGGCATTCTCATTTTGGTGATTGGGGGGAATTGCTTCACGGGCCACGGCCTCGTCAGCTTCTCGAAAGCTTTGCCCGAGTATGATCCTGCTCAGGTGATATTGGACGCGAGGCTAGCGTGGACCCGAAAAATTTTGACGCATCCAATTTAACAGCGTGGCCCCAGGTGCAATACGCTGCGCTGCAAGAGCATCAAGCGAACCGACCCGGGCAAGAGGCCTTTGAGCAGCAATTGCACGAGGCGCGTCAGGCCGATACCGCGATGCCCGACGAAGGGCCGCGCCATAGCCCCCCTCCCAATGTGTCTAGTGACGGCCCGCAGTCCTCGGACGAACTGATGGGTGCGCTTGCCAGGAGCAAGCTCTTGCCAAGCGAGGAGGTCCTCATCAACGATGAGCATGACAAAGCTGAGTTGAGAGCAGCGAAGAGGCCGAGGACCGTAAACAATCCGCAAGTCGTTGCCATTCAGCTGAGCGAGACCGCCAATTCAGGTGGAGGTGGTGAAGCAATGCCGACCGCCACGGCGCTGCAGCCGGCTCAGTCAACCGGGATTGTCATAGGGCACGACAAGCGGGCTCTTTATTCCGAGGATGCTTCCGCTATCTTGGGGCTTCAGGAGGCCCTCAGCAAGGCCGGGATGGTTCGCAAGGACCTGGTAGGTGCTCTGCGTGGGTTTAGCCGTTGGCTCTTCGCAAAAAACAAACCGAGCCTTGTTGCTCGGCTCGGCAGTAAGTCGCTGAGCGATGGCGGTGACGTATACGAGTTCGTCGGAAAGGGTAAGCCAGAGAGACTCCTTTCAGCATTAGACCATTTGCGCAGCTTTCGGTCGACGGGCGAAGTCATCGTACGCCCAAGGAGCGGTCGCGCCAAGGATGCTCCCGTTGTCCTGGGGCTTGAGGAGGCCCTCATCAAGGCCAGGACTAGGCGCCTCGACATCGCCGCTGCGCAGCCTAGCGCGTCCTCGGCGCTGCGTCCGACTGAATCAAGGGGGGTTGTGACAGGGTCGGACAAGCGGCCTCTTTATTCCGAGGATGCTCCCGTTGTCCTGGGGCTTGAGGAGGCCCTCATCAAGGCCGGGACTGCGCGCCTCGACATCGCCGCTGCGCAGCTTAGCGCGTCCTCGGCGCTGCAGCCGGCTCAATCAAAAGGGGTCGTGACAGGGTCGGACATGCGGCCTCTTTATTTCGAGGATGCTCGCGATATCTCGGGGCTCCAGGAGGCCTTCATCAAGGCCGGAATGAGAGCCTCCGCCTACAAGTTTGCAGGTCCTCTTCGTAGCTTTAGCCGTTGGCTCTTCGCAAAAAGCAAACCAAGCCTTGTTGCTCGGCTCGACAGTAAGTCGTTGAGTGGTGACGTGTCCGGGTTCATCGGAAAGGGTAATCCCGACCGACTCCTTAGGGCAATAGACGAGCTCCGGACCTTCCGGTCGACAGGCACGATCGCACTCCCCAGCGCCCAGCCCAATCCTCACCCCCCGGACGTGGCTCCCATTCATCCCGAAAGCGCGGTGCTGATGGAACCGAGGCTCATCGGCGACGCCGCTGCGCAGCACAGGCACGAAGCTAGCAGTCGGCGAGAGGAGCTTCGGGAACGGCAGGAGGATCAACCCGCCCCGTTGGCTTTCGTCCAAGGGCACTTCGCGTTCGATCCAGAGCAGATTCCTCAGGGGGAGCTTTGGCGAGCGCTGGATCATGTGGATGGTCAATCCACCTCCTCGGCGGTCTCCGTCGATTCAGAGGGGCTTGACCGACTGGAAAAGGAGTTGCTTGACGAGCTTCACGGACGACGGGACAATCACCCTGCCCAGTCGTTCTCCGTTGATCCAGAAGAGTTTACTTTCAATCCAGAGCAGTTTTCTCTAGACGAGCTTCGGCGATTGCTGGATGATCAATCCATACCGTCTCCAGTCCCCCTCGATCCAGAGGACTCCGCTCTAAATTCAGGGCGTTCCCCTCCAAACGAGCTTCGACTACTGAATGATGAACCCGCGCCGTTGGGAGTGGCATCTAGCGCAGGCCCGGCAGATCAGTCGGCTTACGAGCCGGGTCCGCTGCCAAATCTATCAATGTACCTCCCCCTGGACTTCCAGCACGGCCCCCAATGGGCGTCGGAAGACTTCATGCAAGGAATGAGCTTCCACAACCTGCTGCCGAGCGCGTCTCAGCCGGAGACAAATTTTCCTCTCAATGGCGTGAACTACACGGCCACATTAGGGTCGCCAGGCCATGAGGATCAGGTTTTTCTGCGCCCAACATAGCGGATTGTCGCACGGCAAAGAGGATGTAAGCCCTCGGCCCCGAGACCGGGAAATGCCCTCCCAACCGGCTTTCTCCCATAGGTACGTAGAGCCATTGGGAACGAGTCGCACCGGCCCAGTTCGAGAGCGGCAGGTGCTGGTACTTCATGATGAAGGAAGCGAGGAAGCCCGCGTTTGCGGCAATCGCAAGGATCATCCACCGCACGCCGCGCGCTTGCATCAGAAGATCATGCATCGCGCGGACCATCGGAGCAACGGCGTCCTGCTCTGGTACATCACGCCAGCATCGTCGTTGAACGCGCAATAATGGATGAAGTGCCGAAAAACGCTCTTCCAATCCCAAACACCTTTTGGGATATCGCGCCAGGGAGCGCCCGTACGCACAAGCAACGGGATGCGCTCCACGAACATCCGATTGTTGCGTTCCGTCGATCCCATTTGGTCGGGCCGGCCGATGATCAGTGGCGCTATCCAATCCCGGGCCGCGTCGCTCAAGACCAAGCGTTCCATCACACCCAAGACTGCCTCCCAAAAGCAACCTTTGACGAATTCGCTTGTCCGGCTGGCAGTTGTGCGACCCGCTCTCCGATATCCTCATCGTCGACAAGTCTCTGCCAGCCGCAAGAAGTTCATCAGTAGCACCTGCCCTTGTTGGGTAAGTATCGATTCCGGGTGGAACTGTACGCCGTAGGTCGGGTGAGAGCGATGCGCGAGGGCCATGATCTCGCCCTCATCCGAACGCGCTGTTACCGTTAGTTGCAGTGCGCATGACTCGTCGAACTCAACAACAAGAGAATGGTAGCGGCCAACGCAAAGTGGGGAGGGGAGGTCCTTGAACAGTCCGCGGCCGTCATGGGTGACGTATGAGGACCGGCCGTGCATCGGACGAAGGGCACGCGCGACGCGTCCGCCGAACACGCTCCCAATACACTGATGTCCGAGGCAGATGCCGAGAATTGGGAGATGACCTGACAGCTCGCGGATTACGGTCGTCGACAGTCCGGCCTCCATTGGCGTGCAGGGACCGGGGGAGACGACCAGGGCGCGCGGCTTGAGGCAGGCAAGATCGCTGACGCTGACGACGTCATTCCGGATCACTGCCGTTGCGGCACCCAGCTTGCGAAAATAGCGGGCAATATTGAAGACAAAAGAGTCGTAATTGTCGATGATGACAATCAAGATGCACCAGGTGTGTCAGCACGAAACGCGTCAAATATGCGCTGCGCCTTGGCGAGCGTCTCCTCGTATTCGGCTTCTGGATCCGACATGGCCGTGATCCCGCTCCCTGCATGAAACAGAGCCAAGTCATCGTCGATCGTGACCGTGCGGATCGCAATATTCGTATCCATGTGCCCGTTGAAGCCGATAAAGCCGATCGCCCCGCAATAGACCTCTCGCGCGACCCGCTCGATCTCCGCAATGATTTCCATCGATCGCACCTTGGGCGCCCCGGTGATGGAGCCGCCGGGAAAGCAAGCTCGCAGTAAGCTGACAGCATCTTCATCTCCGGCAAGTTCACCCGTCACGGTCGACACGAGGTGGTGCACTGAGGCATAGGATTCCAGGGCACACAGCTCTGGAACCTCGACCGACTGCGGCGTGCAAACGCGTGACAGATCGTTGCGCAGGAGGTCGACGATCATCGTGTTCTCGGCACGGTCCTTTTCGGACGCGAGGAGGAGTTCAGCGCGGCGCCGGTCGTCTTCGGAATCAGCGGAGCGCGCGATCGTGCCCTTGATCGGCCGCGTTTCGACCTGCCGTCCATCAAGCTTGAGGAATCGTTCCGGCGAGCTCGAGGCAACGGTCAGCTTGCCGTACCGCAGGAGGGCTGCAAAGGGAGCCGGGTTCAATGACCGCAACTGGCAATAGAAGGCCAGCGGATCAAATGAGCTCGATAAGCGGGCGCTGAAGCGCTGCGCAACGTTCGCTTGGAAGACGTCGCCAGCCAGAATCAAGTCGATGACGCGCTGCACCGCCGCAATGTAGCCCTCACGGCTGAAGTTAGAATGCCATGCGCCCGCTGTGGCGGGGAAGTCATTCCGCGGCGCCCTTGGGCGGTCGAGCAGCGCTGCAAACTCATCGGCTCGACGACGCGCACGCTCGCGCCGTCGTGCGGGATCCTGCTCCGGCCATCCGGTCGAGACGATCCAGCATCTGTCGTCACGGTGATCGAAGCTGATGACCACGTCATAGAAATGCAGGATGGATTGCGGCAACCTCTGACCGGAGATTGCCGGCGCGGGCAGTCGCTCCAGTGTCCTGTTCAGATCATAAGCAAAGAAGCCGGCCGCACCGCCCTGGAACGGCGGCAGATCGGGACGATGCTCTTCTGGGTACCTCGCGAGCAGGGTGCGAAGAGCTCGCCACGGATCGCCCGCGAGAGCCTCTGTGTTGTAATTCGCCTGTCCGTCCGTGACCGTATACGTGCTGAACGGCTCGCAGCTCAGATAGGAATAGCGCCCAAGCAGCTCATGCGTTGCCGCGCTGTCGAGAAACGTCAGGTGCGCTCGATGCGCGAGACAGCGCATCGCGGTGACAGGCTCAATCCACCGCAGTTCGCGGACGTGCATCGCCTTGTCAATCACTGACAAAGGCGTGGTGCTGGGACGCGCTGCGATTGCGAATCCCACCCTCGTCTGGCACCCACAAGCTTTTGAGACCGATTGCCAGATTAACCCCCGCCAGTTGAACCGAAGCGCTCACTAACTTCGCTTATCGCTGCCGTCGAGGCGAACCGCGCATCGGCTGATACATTATAGTCGGCCGCGAACCGTAGCTCCCGAAGGGGTCGTACCCGCCTGATCGATTCCTGATACAGATCATGCGCTTTGTACGCTGCCAGCTCCTTCTCGTTGTCGAACTCACCATACACCACCACGTCGATCTCGTTACCGAGCTGGTCGGTCTTGCAATTGCGCGCAATCTCGAGCCGACGTGCATGCGGGATTGTGGTGAGAACCGATAGGCCTTCGATGATTCGCTCGATATGGGCCTGATCCTTGGCGCTGAACAAGACGATGTGACGAATCATGGGTGGCCTTAAGGAGTGATGTCGCAAGGAGGTCGCTTTACTATCTTGGGACCGAGCCCGCTGCAACGGGGGCGCAGCCGCAAGCCGCGTCGCGCGGCAAAAAGGTCGGAGGTTTGGCGCTCTTGCGCTTTGCCCCGGGGGTTGCAACGGACCTCGCCAGATCTCGTTCGCGGTCATGACGAGGGAAGGGCAAGGCGCTCAATGGTTTGAATGTGGCGCGCGAGCAGACTACAGGCTTGATCGACGTTGCGCGCCCGCAGGGCTTGCAAAATCAGGCGGTGATCCTGATTGGACCGCGGTCGCCAGCCGCTACTGCGCGCCATCGCGAACACGAGTCGTGAATTTGCAAGCTGTAGTCCGTCAAGGCTCGCGAGCAGGCGCGGCATCGCGCAGGGCGCCACCAGCGCGTGGTGAAAAGCGCGGTTGGCCATTTCAAACTCCTGAATGGTCTGGGCGGTGTCTCCTTCAATCAGGGCGAGCTCGATCCGTGCCAAATGGCTAGAGGTGAGCTTTGGCGCCGCATTGCGCAACGCGACCACTTCGAGCGCGGCGCGCATCTCGGCGATCTCCTTCACGGAATTGATATTAAGTGGGGCAACTCGCACACCGCGACGGGGCACGGCGACGACAAGATGTTGAGCCTGAAGTTGCCGAAAGGCCTCGCGCACCGGGACGTGGCTGGAATTGAATTCTCGCGCGATATGGTCCTGGCGGAGTGGGGCGTCCGGCTGCAGCTCGCCGCTGATGATGCGCTCGCCGATTGCCTCTGCAATGCGCCCCGCGGTCGTCGTATTCTCATCGTTAGTCATTATAGATTATCTATCATAAACGGTTGCACTAGGGAAGCAGGCGAGTGCCCGGCCATGCGCATGGCCAGGCGTCAAAATCTAAGAGGTGCCCTCATTTTGCGGCATTTCTCCAAACTTTGGCTGATTTCGCGGTCTTTACGCGCCAGCACGCGTTACACCATGCGTTGAGCGCTAATTGGGGCGCCTGCGCGCCGCTCCGAGAGTTCCTGAAGGTCATCTCCTGGAATGTCCAAGTACCGTTGCCATGAGCAGTTGTTATAGATTATAGCTTCCATTATCTACGGTAATCGCTGATGGGAAAGCAAATCTTAATGGTTGGTGGAGTGGGAGCGCAACGGAACGAAAACGGCAACAACGCGCCGGTTCGCAGTAACTGGGAGCGGGCCGAGGCCGAAGCACTTTATGGCCTGTCGTTTGCCGACCTGATGTTTCGGGCGCAGAGCGTTCATCGCGAGAACTTCGATCCAAATCACGTCGAAACCGCAAGCCTGCTCAGCATCAAGACCGGCGGCTGTCCCGAAGACTGCGGCTACTGCGCCCAGAGCGCGTATTATGACACTGGCCTGAAAGCCAGCCGCCTCAAGGCTCGCGCCGATGTGGTCGCCACCGCCCAGCGCGCCAAGGACGCCGGCGCGAGCCGCTTCTGCATGGCCGCCGCCTGGCGCAGTCCAAAAGACCGTGATCTCGATCAGGTCTGCGAGATGGTTAGCGCGGTCAAGGCTCTAGGCATGGAGACCTGCGTCACGCTTGGCATGCTGACGTTGAGGCAGGCCGCGCGGCTCGCTGAGGCCGGGCTCGACTTCTACAATCACAACGTCGACACCTCGCCGGAGTTCTACGGCAGAGTAATCACCACTCGCACCTTGCAAGACCGCATCGACACACTGGCGCAGGTGCGCAAGGCCGGCATCAAGGTGTGCAGCGGCGGCATCATCGGCATGGGCGAGCGTGTCGAGGACCGACTCGGCATGCTTGTGCTGCTCGCCAATCTCCAAAAGCATCCGGAAAGCGTGCCGATCAACCTCTGGAACGAGGTCAAAGGCGTACCGGTCTACGCCACCGCCGAGCGCCCCGATCCGATCACGCACGTGCGCCTGGTGGCGACGGCCCGGATCATGATGCCCAAGAGCGTGGTGCGGTTGTCCGCCGGACGGCAATACATGACCGATGAACTACAGGCGCTGTGTTTTTTGGCCGGCGCGAATTCAATCTTCATCGGCGATGTGCTGTTGACCACCGAAAACCCGAAAGCCGACCGGGATGCCAATTTGCTGAACCGGCTCGGTATCACGTCCGGGCTTGCTTGAGTAAAGCAGACCAGCGGCGAGCCCCCCGCGGAAATTTCAGTCTAGGTGAACAATGCAGATTACTTTGATGAAAGGTAAAATCCATCGCGCGTCGGTAACCGAAGCCGATCTACACTATGACGGCTCGATATCGATCGATCGTACGCTGCTGGATGCGGCGGGATTTTTGATAAACGAACGCGTTGAAATCTATAATATCGAAACCGGAGCGCGCTTTGCTACCTATGTGATCGAGGCGCCCAAGGGCTCTGGCACGATAAGCCTCAACGGTGCGGCCGCTCGAATCGCGATGCCCGGAGAGAAAATCATCATCGTTGCATATGCCTCCTTCGATGAGGCGGAAGCGAAAATCTTCAGACCACGCGTTGTTCTGGTTGATCAAGAAAATCGCATCTTACCAGGTTGAAAACATGAAGGCCGATGGATGAAGCCTTGTTCTTGGCTGCCAATGGAATTTATGCGCGTAAATGCGACGTGGGAGTGAAGGATGAGCTCGACCCATGCGGCCAAAATGAGAAATTTTGCTACGGCCCTGCATGCCTTAAAAGAAGACGACCAGCTGCGCTGCCTCAAGCCACGCGCTGGCGTCGACTTTTCTTCGAACGATTATCTTGCGCTGGCGAGCGCGCCTCGTATGAAAATGGCCGTCGTGGCCGCGCTCGAAGCCGGCACCCCAGTAGGAGCCGGCGGCTCGCGGCTCTTACGCGGCAATTGCGAGGAACACGAAAGTCTGGAAGCAGAAGCAGCTCAGTTCTTTGGGGCGAAGACGGCTCTTTTCTTTAGCGGCGGCTACTTTGCAAATTTTGCCGTCCTGACAACGCTGCCGCAGCGGGGTGATCTGCTCGTTCTCGATTTTCTTGTGCACGCGAGCATTCATGAAGGCGCGCGCGCTGGCCGGGCGGAGTTTCGGATAAGCGATCATAACGACGCCCAGTCGGTCGAAGACAAAATTCGTGACTGGCGGGTCAAGGGCGGAACGGGCCGGGTCTGGATCGTGGCCGAAAGTCTCTACAGCATGGATGGCGATTTCGCGCCACTTAAAGATTTGGTCGCCATCGCGGACCGGCACGACGCCTTCCTGATCGTGGATGAGGCCCATGCCACAGGCGTCTACGGCAGGCAGGGACGGGGGCTCACCGCGCCGTACGAGGGGAGCGAAAATCTCCTGGTCGTTCATACCTGCGGCAAGGCGCTGGGCGCTGCCGGTGCGCTCGTCACTTGCACACGCGTGCTGCGCGACTTCTTGGTCAATCGTTGTCGCCCGTTTATCTTCGCCACCGCTCCCCCACCGTTGATGGCTGTCGCCGTGCGGGAAGCACTCTCAATTCTGCAGGAGGAGCCTGAGCGTCAGCAGCGTCTGGCCAAGCTGGTCGCCTTCACGCATCGGGAGATTCGTTTGCGCGGTCTGCGCAGTCCTTCGGACTCGCAGATCGTGCCCTACATCATTGGTGACAACGCCCATACAATGCGGCTCGCCTCTGCACTGCAGGCGCGCGGCTTCGACATACGTGGAATCCGGCCGCCAACCGTGCCGGCGGGAACGGCACGATTGCGAATTTCACTCACGCTTAACGTCAGGGAAGGTGATGTATCCGACATGCTTGATGCGTTGGTCGAAGAGACGTGGGGCGATTCGCGATGACTCAGCGGATCGTGGTGACAGGCACAGATACCGGGATTGGGAAATCGGTCTTTTCCGCAGGGCTCGCCAATCTCCTCGGCGCGAACTATTGGAAACCGATTCAGGCCGGCCTTGAAGGAGAGACCGATAGCGAGCTCGTGGCGCGGCTGGGCAGTCTCTCACCCGATCGCATCGTGCCGGAGCTTTACCGGCTTCGAACGCCCGCTTCGCCCCATTACTCAGCCGAAATCGACGGAGTTCGCATCGACACAGATGCGATCGATGTGCCGGACAGTGGGGAGCGTCCGCTCGTGATCGAGGGCGCCGGCGGGCTAATGGTCCCGCTGAGTGGCGGCACACTTTTTGTCGACGTCTTCGAGCGCTGGCGGCTTCCCGTCGTGCTTTGCGCAAGCACGCGAATTGGCACCATCAATCACGCGCTGCTGTCGATAGAAGCTCTGCGAAAGCGCCAGATCCGCATTCTCGGAATCGCATTCATTGGCGAACGAAATTTTGAGCCTGAGAGGGCAATTTGCGAAATCGGACGCGTGCGTTGGTTGGGGCGATTGCCTTGGCTTTCTCCTCTCACGGCAAACGCGCTGCAGGCGGTCTTCAAAGACTCGTTTGTCCCTTGGGACTTCAAACCATGATCAAGACGAAGTCGAAGTCGCCGATCTGGCATCCGTTCACGCAACACGCGCTTCAGGATGAGATGATCAAGATCGTGCGTGGTGACGGCGCTTATCTCCACACCGCGGACGGTCGCCGTATCATAGATGCAATCTCATCTTGGTGGGTCGTGACCCATGGTCATTGCCATCCACATATCGTGCGCGCGATTCAGAAGCAGGCAGGCAAGCTCAACCAGGTGATCTTCGCCGGCTACACCCATGATCCAGCTGAAGAGGTTGCTGCGCTAGTTTTGAAACTCGCGCCTCGTGGCCTCGACCATGTCTTCTTTTCCGACAGTGGCTCAGCCAGTGTGGAAGTAGCTTTAAAAATGGCACTCGGTTATTGGCATAACATCGGCAAGCAGCGAATACGCATTGTCGTGATGCAACATTCCTATCACGGCGACACGGTTGGGGCCATGTCGGTAGGTGCTAGAAGCGTGTTCAACGCGGCGTACGGGCCCCTTCTATTCGAGGTTACCTCAATCCCGTTCCCCGCGAGAGGTCGTGAGCAGGTGACGCTTGATGCGCTCGAGTCCGTTTGTCGAAACGAAATTCCGGCCGCCTTTATTGTGGAGCCTCTGATATTGGGTGCGGGCGGAATGCTGATGTACCCAACCTGGGTGCTAAAAGAGATGAAGCGAATCTGCGAAGCATCCGAGGTTCTGTTCATAGCCGATGAGGTCATGACGGGCTGGGGCCGTACCGGAACCTTATTCGCCTGCGAGCAGGCCAATGTGACGCCCGATATTGCCTGCTATTCGAAGGGGCTCACGGGAGGAGCGCTTCCGCTCGCGGTAACACTCTGCCGCGCGGATATTTTTGACGCTCATTATTCGAAGGACCGTACACGTACGTTCTTTCATTCGAGTTCATATACCGCCAATCCAGTTGCGTGCGCCGCCGCAAAGGCCAACCTGGATCTCTGGCAAAGTCAGGAATCTCGTCAGCTCGTGGCGTCGGTTGCCGCCATGCAAGAGCGGGCCGTTGAGCCATTCCGCGCCGACCCGCGCTTTGCAAACGTCCGTCGGGCGGGCACCATCACAGCACTCGATCTGCAAACGAGCGATGCCGGCTATCTCGCTAGCACCGGACCGAAGCTTCAGGCCTTCTTTAAAGACCGAAATCTGTTGCTGCGCCCGCTCGGCAATACGATCTATGTGATGCCGCCTTACTGCGTCACGGCGACAGATCTTGACCAAATCTATGCCGCCATCAGGGATTCTGCTGATGCGCTGGCTTGAGGATGCGCTTGGTGCGTGTAGCCACTAGCTAGGAGCTTTTAACCGTTTCGGCGCTCGGCCGATCGTTATCTAGCTGAATATCAATCAGAACCGATCTGAGAGAGTGTTGCTGATACACCAGATACCAAACGCACCTGTAGATGGCGTGAATTCTGCTAGTGTTGGTAGCGCTCCCACAGGGTGTACGGCAGCGCGACCCAAAGACGCTCCCCATGAGGAAAGCGCGGCTGAGAAGTTCTTATTCGATGGTCCGCGGTCAAAACGTCTCCGCACGTTCTTATGAGGAACGCGAATACCTCGGCTCCCCAAGGCAGCCGCAAAATCTACATCTACCCAGCTTACAGTAACCATGCATTTCGAGCAGCAGGACGTAAATATCGGATTGCCGCCCTTTGACAGCGCAAAAGGATGAGGTGGCAGTCACGAGAGCTCGGCTGCCACACGCCCCCCTCAGTTCGGGTAGTTGAAATTCGTCGAAGGAAGTCGTTCGATCGCAGGATTTCACCGCCGACGCCCCGCTCATTGCATTAATCAAGACAAATATATTCGTTACAAATTGGAAATCTCAGCGAAGCACTGCGATTGAGCGGTCGCTTCACCAAGGCGGCGCACATCAGGGTCAAACTCTTGCGCCCAGTGCCCGTACGCTACCGGGAGACTTGGTATCGCCGACGCGGCATTTCACGTGCGGGCGTGGTGCTGAGGCGAAGAAAGTGCAGGGGCTATCCACAGAACTCCGACAGGAGGCGAAATGCGCAACAGCTCCCATATTCCCTACCACGGTCCAGTGAGGTGCTGTGCGATATGCGGCGGAAAGTTCGGGCTGATCCGCTACTACTGCTGGCGAACGGCCCTTTGTTCCATGAAATGCGTCGACCGCTTCAAGGCGCGGCGGGAGGCCGACCACAAATGGCTTCGCTGGTTGCGAGCGGCTTAATACGTGACACGAGACGCCGCGGGAGACGGGCTCGGGGCAGAAGCGCATTAGCGGAGTTGAAAAAGTTGTCATTAGAATTCGGTGTGACGCGTTAAAAAGTAGCATGGAAGTATCAAGTGAAAGAGACGTCGGCAACAATCATCGACTTTACTGCTTACAGGATGAACAAGCGTGCTGCGGCTGACCTGTCGCGCGACAATATTTGGTTGACCGCGCCGTATCCAGCGGTCGCATCCTTCTATTTCTTCTGGCCGTTTCTGGCCTGGATCCCGTTTGGTTTGCTGGATCCGTCCGTGTCGGAGCAGGAGACTTCGTGAGCAGTCCCCGGACGCGGCGCAGGGAACTAGCGACGGAGATGGATGCGCGACTGTTAACGTGTGCGTAGGTCACCAATTTTGGAGACGAGATCGTTCTTGCCACCATTGACAGTTTTCTCTCGACTTCCATAGGAAGCATTGACTGCATGGATACGGGGCAAGCGATCGATCGAGATCTAAAATGAGTCACAGTTAAGAGCAGCCTCCTTCAACATGTCGCGATTCCAATGCTGCAGCGGTGGACAATGGAGGGACGTCGTGTCGCCTGGGCCACCGCGTACGACACAATTTCCGCACGCATGGCCGATACCATCGTCGAAGTATCCTGGTCGGAGATTGCGTTGGCAGCGTCGGCCTGGGATTCGGCAACACAGCGCCTGTCAGCATGGCCTAGGGAATTATCACTTAGATGCAGCTGCCGCGCAGACAGCCAGACCCATGCCTTGCTTTCTGGCGGAACGCCGGAGGACCATCTCGATCTCACCCCCGGAGCGTTAATGTCATGCGTAGATCCGAGGTGCAGGGAATGAAAGCCGATCAAACGACTGAGTGTGCTAAGATATAGGTAAACTTACACTCAATAGGTGTTTTCGTGGATGAGCAGTTTTTAAAGGACCGGGCCCAGATCATTCGCGATCTAGCGGACAAGGCAGACCCTTTCACTAAAAAAAGGCTGCTGGACCTGGCGGACCGGTATGACAGACGTATGAGATCGACGGTCTCAGATGACAAAGCGCGGCGAAACTAATTGGGTCGTGGAAGTGTTCCGACCGATCCGGCGGCTCACCATTGATTGCACGTGGCCGATTTCGTGGTCGACATGAGCGACGCTCTGGAGTCCGCCTGAAGAAACCCGACCGCACCTTTTCTTGCTGAGCCGCTCGCCTGAAAGACGCGGAGCGGCTTATTACATTACGAGGACGTCAATCGCCGGTCTTGCGGAGGCGTCCTCTTCTCGAAATTAGGATGGGTGACCGTGCGCCGGCATTTATCAACAACTGTTCGCCGAGGCTAATGACCCTGTATCTGCGCGAGAACCTACTCGCACCATGCGTTTTTGCGTTCAAAGCCCATTAAATCCTGCAAATCGATCTCTTGCCGGATGCAGAAAAAAGGCCGCGCGAACGGTGCGCGCGGCCAAGTCAGGGAGGAACGCCCCAAGGGGCCGCTGAAGGAGCATCGAGATGAGTAGATCGATCACTCATCGAGAACTCCAAGCTTGTGAGAGCATCAGTGCTACGAGATGCCTTTTTATTCGTCTCTAGTCGCGCGAAGTGATCGAATACCTGTGTTCTTGCGCGGTTTGGCGGTATTTTTTGTGCATGTCTCGCATCTTTTGTGCAAAGATGATCAACTGGACGCAGCGTGCAGCTCAACGTATCGGTCGGTCTACTGCGATAAGCCCTAGGGAGGTCACCGTTCCCTTCTTTGTTCAGGCGGGATGTCGTTTCGGCGACACTCATCACGGGTTTCGGTGATCTATTATAAGTCTGTACGTGACGTGCATTGCGCGTTCAAAATCGTGAGCAGCTACAGGCGATGGGAATGTCAACGTAGCGCATCGATGGCTCGTCGCGTCCGCCGGACCGAGCTGGTTCGAGGCTGACAGGCAAGCCGCAAGCACTGCCGATGTCTGCTCCACGGCCTGCAACTGGCGAAGCGTCATGGCGCGGGCAAAAAGGGTCGTTTCGGAGTGCGACGGTGGACGGTTCAAGTCCGCAGACGACAGAATGGATGACATGCCGCTCGAAGGCCACGAGATCGGAATTGCCCGTAACTTTCGAGCAAGGGCCCGGAAGGTGATGCGGCAGTCATGCCTGGATGGCGTTTTTTGGCCTAGCTGGTCGCGGAACGGATGCAGGGGATAGATATGCGCGCAGGTGGGCAACCCTCGGGCATTGGGCATGGGTACGGCGATGCGACAGTAGTTTCGGCAAGATATGGGTGTGACTCGCGATACAGCACATAAGCGCGTGCAGAGTTGAAGGCGGGCGCCTACCGAGTTTCCTGGCGCGCTCAACACCGCGGAAATGGCCGTGCCTTTGCCGAGCTGATGCCGGGCGTGCCGCTGCTCGCCAAGATGACCGTTTTTCGACAAGACGCCGCTTCCTGGCGGTGGGAGAATTCGAGGTAACTATTCAATGGTGATCTCACCGGTGTCTGCGCTGCGGGTGGCGAATAAGGCGCAGGAAGATGTGTAAGCTGCGATCGAGTCACCGCCGCACCCACAAGATTGTCGATCGAATCCAGACGTGCGCCAAATCTATGCCACGATCGGGCCGCACGACGACGAGGCACTAGATGCCTCCGTTCTCCAGACAATCGCTCCCGAGAACCGCACAAGCAATTATCGAGAGGTTGACGGAACAGTCCTCTTGCAGGTAATCGGAGATGTCGAGGTTCTCCGGATCAATCCGGAGCTAAGAGGGAAGCCGGTGCGATGCCGGCGCTGCCCCCGCAACTGTAAGCGGCGAGCCACTGTCCAATAGAAGTCACTGAAGCCACGCGGCTTTGGGAAGGCCGGATAGCGGCGACGACCCGCGAGCCAGGAGACCTGGCCCGACAACATATTCGTCCACGGGCGGGGTGTCCCGGTGGTGCGCCAAGCAGTTGCCGCTTCGGCGGCTTTTTCTGCACGCGTCCGCCATGGCCTTTGCTCCCAACATGGAGTTGAAGCTATGTCTCTTCTCTCGATTCCTGTCGCTACACTCGGCACGCCGCGCATCGGTCCGCGCCGCGAACTGAAACTCGCGCTCGAGAGCTATTGGGCCGGAAAGTCTGACGAAACGCAGCTTCTTGAGGCTGCGGCCGCGCTTCGCGCCGCTAACTGGTCGCGGCAGAAATCGCTCGGCGTAACCGTTATCCCTTCAAACGACTTCTCGCTTTATGACCATGTGCTCGATACCAGCGTAATGGTCGGTGCCATTCCGGAAATTTACGGTTGGAGTGCAGGCCCCGTTTCGCTCAAGACCTACTTTGCGATGGCACGGGGCGCACAGCGCGATGACCATGATGCGAATTGCGGTCACGCCGAGCACGGCGCGGCAGCGCAGCAGATGACCAAATGGTTCGACACCAATTATCACTACATCGTGCCGGAATATCACAAGGACCAGACCTTCACGCTTTCCTCTCGCAAGCCGATCGAGGAGTATGAAGAAGCGAAAAGCCTGGGTTATCAGACGCGCCCGGTGCTGGTTGGCCCAGTCACCTTTCTCAAGCTCGGCAAGAGCGCCGATCCTGCATTCGATCCGCTGTTGCTACTCGATAGGCTGCTGCCGGTCTATGTAGATGTTCTCCGCGAACTCACCTTAAGGGGCGCCGAGTGGGTGCAACTGGACGAGCCATGTTTGGTCCTGGACCTCGATGATGCCACACGCGACGCGCTGCGCCGGACCTACGCCCATCTGGCCAAGGAGGTTCCCGATATCAAGATCATGCTCGCTACCTATTTTGGAACGATCGGCGACAACCTGGAAACCGCTTTGACGTTGTCGGTCGCGGGCCTTCACATCGACCTGGTCCGCGCCCCGGAGCAGTTGAACGCGATTGTCACCGACGCTCGAAGGGATCTTGTCATCTCCCTCGGCGTCGTCGATGGCCGCAATGTCTGGCGTTCGAACCTTCCAGCGGTGCTCGATCGGCTCGAACTTGCCATCGCAAAGCTCGGCAAAGACCGCGTGCAGATTGCACCCTCATGCTCGCTGCTTCATGTCCCGATCGACCTCGAACTCGAGATGGATCTTGATCCCGATGTGAAAAGCTGGCTTGCTTTCTCCGTTCAGAAGATCGGAGAACTCGCAACGCTGGGGCGCGTGCTGGCTAAGGGTTGGGAGGAAGCGGCGGATGTACTTGAGGCCTCGGAAGGCGCGGCCATCGCGCGCGAAACGTCACCCAACGTTCACAATGCGAACGTCGCCAAGCGAATGGCTGCAATCGATGACAGCATGCGGCGTCGTCACAGTCCTTTCGCCCGGCGCGCCGAGGTTCAGCGCGCGCGGTTCGGATTGCCGACATTTCCCACGACGACGATCGGATCGTTCCCGCAGACGGTGGAGGTTCGCAACGCTCGCGCAGCCTATGCGCAGGGAAGGATGAGCGACGCACAATACGAGCAGTTTCTCAAAGTGGAGACGGCGCGCGCGGTGCGCTGGCAGGAAGACATTGGTCTCGACGTTCTCGTGCATGGCGAGTTCGAGCGCAATGACATGGTGCAGTATTTCGGTGAGCGGCTGTCCGGCTTCGCATTCACCAAACATGGCTGGGTTCAGTCCTACGGCTCGCGTTATGTCCGGCCGCCCATCCTGTTTGGCGATGTCTCCCGGCCGAAGCCGATGGCGATGGAGTGGTGGCGCTTCGCGCAATCGCTGACCAAGAAGCCACTGAAGGCGATGCTGACAGGGCCGGTGACGATCCTGAACTGGTCATTCGTCCGTGATGATATTCCACGGAGCGAAGCATGCCATCAGATCGCGCTAGCGATACGTGACGAGGTGATCGATCTGGAGAGGTCCGGCGCGATGATGATCCAGATTGACGAGGCTGCGCTCCGAGAAGGACTGCCGCTGCGCAAGTCACAATGGAAGACCTATCTCGGCTGGGCCGTAGACAGCTTCCGCATCTGCTCGTCTGGCGTGGCCGACGAGACCCAGATCCACACGCATATGTGTTATTCCGAGTTCAACGACATCATCGATGCGATCGCGGCAATGGATGCCGACGTCATTTCGATCGAGACGTCGCGGTCAAAAATGCAACTGCTTGATGCCTTCAAGAGCTACAAATATCCAAACGAGATCGGACCCGGCGTTTACGACATCCATTCGCCGCGCGTGCCGGACGTAGCCGAGATGAAAAACCTCATTGCGCTGGCGCGGCAGCGGCTTTCCGATGCGCAGCTCTGGATTAATCCCGACTGCGGCCTGAAAACGCGCCGATGGGAGGAGGTGCGTCCCGCGCTCATCAATATGGTCGCGGCTGCCCGTGAATTGCGGATGGCGTCCTGATCCCGAGGCAGTCGCCGATCTCCGACCTCTTTTCACAGGGAGCCCCGATGCGTTTCTGAATCAAATGCACCCGCTTTGGAAAGGAGGAGCCCTGTTGCGTGAATTTCTCGCTTGTCAGGGCGATGTGGCGTGACGGCGAGAAAACGATCTTGGAGTTCGTCGGAAGCAACGCCCAAACGATCGACGAGACGCCGGGACGAAATCTCTCGATCCGTCTCAGTGGGGTTATTGAGTCGATTGTTGCAGACTTTGGGAACCGGAACCGGCGAAGCGTCGGTCGGTCTGCGAACGGGCGATGCGCATCCGGACCATTGGCATGCTCTTGCCTAGTCGCGTGAGATCAGGCCGGAGAACGGTTGTTGCCCCTCGTCTCGCGAGCGAACCGTCGTCGTTCGCCTGATACAGGGTGATCTGTTCGGGCTGGAACATCGCTGCGCGTATCGGCAGGTGCCATTGTCGAAAAGCCTTGTCAGAACCGGCTGCATTGCTGCTATCACGGCTCAACGCGGCGGAGCTGGCGCACCAAAGCTAATCCTAATTCCGCAAATCACTTGAGGCGAGCAGGTCTGTCGAGTTTAATGATCTGATCCGCCGTTAATTAGTGATTCGGAGAGAAGAACATGCCCCAAGGCAAGGTGAAGATGTTTAAGGACGATAAGGGTTTCGGCTTTATAGCGCCTGATACCGGCGGTGAAGACCTATTCTTCCACGTGAGCAGCTTGTTGCCCGGTGTAACGCCCAAGCAAGGAGACCGCGTCAGTTATGAAATTGGTGTAGACCGCAGGAGCGGACGTAGTCGAGCCGAAAAGGTCGTGATCGGTTGATCATAGAAACTCGGGCTGATTCATTCCCGGCCGCCATACGAAGGCTTTCTTATCATCGCTGGCGTTCCAAAGCGCCTCTAGCTTCTCCCACTCCATGAACCCGCAATCCCGGTCGCCCCGCAATCACGCCTTTTCATCAGGACCGAGCAAATCATTATATTTTCGGATAGGCATTAGCGGTTACCTCGCAAGGTAAGTGGCCAGGTCTGGGCAGGCGGTGCAACATCAAGCCCCTGCTCCCGGACCAAGCGGGCGGAGGCGAGGCGGCGGTGGCGTAATTTCGATCTCCCGTCGGCCGCGCTCCCGTTACCTCGAGCCGGTCGGATGCAACGTCCAATCGCGGAACGGTTCAGGTTGGATTGACTGCTTATTCACATCGACCAACCTGAATTCACTCGACTTGGCGATATGAGGCCGATCAGATATCCATGTTGCGCAGGCGCTGGCGGTTGCGCAGCATGATCTGGCGGGCGCCGGAAAAGCCCAGCACGCCTTCGTCGTTCAATTGCGACAGGGCACGTGACACCGTTTCCAGCGTAAGCCCGAGATAATCGCCGATGTCGCGGCGGCACATCGGGAGCGCCATCGTGCCGGCCACCGTAAGGCGGCGATCCATCTCCAGGAGGAAGTTGGCGACTCGTTCGATCGCGCTTTTGCGACCAAGCAGCAGGATGTGCTCCTCGGCGCGCTTGAGGTCATCAGCCGTCATGGTCCAAAGCTTGTGGGCGACACGGACGTCGGTGCCAGCCGCCTGTTCGAGGCTGCGGCGCTTCACCAGGCGCACGGTGCTGTCGATGATGGCTTCGGCGGCCAGGCGGTGCTTGGTGCCGGACTCCAGCCCGAACACGTCGCCAGGCAAATGAAACGCGCCGATTTGACGACGTCCGTCGGACAGCAGCTTGTAGGTGCGCACCGCGCCGCGAACGACTTGGTAAACATATTCCGCCGGCTCCTCCTCACCGTAGATTTCCTCGTCCTTGCGGTAGGTGAACTCCGCGGCGATCAGGCCAGCATGGCCTGTGATGCCGAAAAACGGTTCGACAGGCCCAAAAGCGCCGGGAGCGGCTCGGTTGACGTTGAGGGACGGGGCAGTCGATCGATTGAGCATGGGCCATCTCCTGTGCAGCGGATGGCGAATTCGTAAGTGGAACAAAATGGCTGGGAAATTTCGCTCCATGCCTTAAGGGCAATGCCTTACGTAGGATCCCGGAGCTGTGCCGGTTTTCAGGACGCAGAGGGCCGCTCCGTATTGATCGCGTCCCAGATATGGGAGGAAAGGCTGTCCTCGACATGCGGCTTGACCAGCACATGGCGAATACCGGCAACTGCTGCTTTGGCCGGAATGGACGCGTCGGGGTGACCGGTGATCAGGATGATCGGCGTATCGATATCGCGCCGGCGCAAGAGACTGGCAAGGTCGATGCCGCTCATGCCCGGCATCTTGTAGTCGATCACGAAGCAGTCGGCGCCGCTCATAGTCGTGGCGTTCAGGAGCGCCTCGCCGCTGCGGAAAGTGCGTACACAAAAACCGTCGGCTTCCAGGAGAAAGCGCAGCGATCCGAGCACGTCGGTGTCATCATCGATGACGTAGACAAGGGGCGTTCTGTTAAGTGAGGGCATCACAGGTTTTATGCGGCTTTCTGATCAGCCATGCGGTCGATCAGAGCATCCATAAGGTCTTCCTGCGGGGCCGACTTGATCCAGCTCAAGCTTTAAGCGCCTCGGCTCGCATGGCGAGGCGGACGAGTTCCGAAAGATTCGAAGCCTGCATCTTGGTCATCACGTTGGCTCGGTAGACTTCGATGGTGCGCGGGCTGATATTGTAGTCGCGTGCGATCATCTTATTGGACAGGCCAGCCACCAATCCCTCCATCACCTGCCGCTCGCGCGGGCTCAGCGAGGCGACCCGCGCGGCGATGTCCTGCGTCATTGCTTCGTCGCGGGCGCCGGCTTCAGCCTGCCGGAGCGCGGCGTCGATCATCGCAACCAGGCGGTCATCCTCGAACGGCTTCTCCAGGAAATCGACCGCACCGAGTTTCATCGCCTCGACGGCGAGGGGGACGTCGCCATGGCCGGTCATGATGATGACGGCCAAGGAGGCGCGGCTCACCTTCAGGCGCTTTAGCAACTCGACGCCATCGATGCCGGGCATGCGGACATCCGAGACCACACAGCCGAATTCGATGCTGGAAAGGTGATCGAGGAATTTCTGCGCCGTCTCGAACAGACTGACCTCAAAATCCGCGGAATCGAGCAAGAAGTGCAGCGAGTCACGCATCGCCTCATCATCGTCGATGACGTAGACATTTCCTCTAGTTGCCATCTGTCAAACTCTCGTTGGGTGCAGCCGGCAGGGTGAAGCGAAACGTCGCGCCGAATGCGTGATTGGATTCGGCCCACATCCTGCCGCCATGGGCCTCGATGATGGAGCGGCTGATCGACAGCCCGACCCCCATGCCGGTTTCTTTGGTCGTAAAGAAGGTCTGGAACAGGTGCTTCTCCACATCTTCGGGGAATCCGTGACCGGTGTCGAACACCGAGACTTCTATCATATCCTCGTCGATCGGCCGGTTAGAGACGATGAGCTCGCGCCGTGCGGACTGGGCCATGGCTTCCAGCGCGTTACGAAACAGATTGACCAGCACCTGCTGGATCTGAACGCGGTCGACCAGGACATGGTCATGCTGCGGGTCCAGGCTGAAGCGGATCCGCACGTCCTGTTCGCGCGCACCGGCCAGGCCAAGCGCGCCGGCTTCTTCAACCATCTTCGAAAGGCTCTCGACGCGCTTTTCGGATTCGCCGCGGGCGACGAAATCGCGCAGCCGCCGGATGATCTGCCCGGCGCGGATCGCCTGTTCCGCCGCGCGATCCATCGCGTTCTCGATTCTTGCGCGGTTCGGATCGGGGCTCGTGGCAAGCAGCCGGCGCGAGCCCTTCACGTAGTTGCTGATGGCAGCAAGCGGCTGGTTAAGCTCATGTGCCAATGCAGAACCCATCTCTCCCATCGCGCTCAGCCGTGACATGTGGACGAGCTCCGACTGCAATTCTTGCAGCCGCGCCTGGGTCTGCTGATGCTCGGTGAGGTCACGGACGAAGCCGGTAAAATAGGGCATGCCGCCGGATTGCATCTCGCCGATCGACAGGTGCATCGGGAAGGTGGTACCGTCCTTTCGCTGACCGGTGACGATGCGGCCGATGCCGATGATGTGCCGTTCGCCGGTGGCGACGTATCGCGCCATATAGCCGTCATGGCGTGAACGGTCGGGCTCGGGCATCAGGATGCTGACATTCTGCCCGATTGCCTCGCTCTGGAGGTAGCCGAACTGGCGTTCCGCCGCGCTCGAGAAGAACTGCATGATGCCGCGGCTGTTGATGACGATCATCGCGTCAGGGATGGTCTCCAGTATCAATTGCAGGTGCCGTTCGCGCGTGCGCAGGTCCTCCTCGAGCCGCTTCTCCTCGTCGAGGTCGAGCACGACGCCGGAAAGGTGGGACGGAATGCCATCCTTGTCCCTGATGACGCTGCCGCGGGCGCGGACCCAATGGCTGCTGCCGCCGTCCTCGGGTCTTAACCGGTAGGAGAGGTCAAACGAGGCACCGGTCTCGAGTGAACGGGAGATCGCCTGCTCGGTTCGCTCGCGGTCCTCAGGCTCGAGTAGCGAAAGGAACAGATCGTAGCTGACTGCAGCGGCATTGGAAACGCCGAACAGTTTTCGGGCGGTATTCGACCAGAACAACTCCCTGGTCGACAGATCGATATCCCAGCCGCCTACGCCAGCGCCGTCGGCACCCAGCCGAAAGCGCTGATCGTGGCTGCCGTCGTCACACGGGAAGGGCGCTATGCCGCTCAATTGTCCTTTTCCAATTCCGGAGCGCGGATTCGGTTGAGATTTTCCCGATTATGGGCCGAATGCCCAACCCCACTCAAGGGCGAGAAAATGTGTACGATCGCGCTGATTTCATCCGTTTGACCTCGCTCAATGTGCGCGGCCGCCCCGCGTGCTTTAAGTGGTGCCGTCGACAGCGAGGATTTCGCCTTGTACAAGTTTCTCGAGCAGACGGTTGCCAATTACATGACGCGCGAGCCTAGGACGGTTGCCCGCGATATGACGATGTGTGAACTCGGCGATCTCTTCGAGAAGCAAGATTTCAACGCCTATCCGGTCATGGACGAATCGCAGGTGGTCGGCGTCATCTCGAAGTTTGACTACCTGTCCTGCTTCGTTTTCACGCCGCCGCGCATCATCCCGCGCTACCGCGACCTGATGCAGCGGCCCGCCGTTGATCTGATGACAGCGGAATTCATTTATGTCGCTCCCGAAACTAGGCTGACCCGCGTGCTGGAGCTGATGGTCAACCACCGGCTCCGCAGCATGCCAGTGCTCGACAACGAGCAGCGGCTTGCCGGCATTATTTCGCGGAAGGACGTGATGCGGGCGCTGCAGGATTGCGCCGCGGCGGACGCTGACCGAGTCTGATCGCAGCAGTGCCGCGTATGACCGGCAGTCGCTTGAGGTCAATAAGTTGAGCAGCGTTCGGATCGGGCGCGCCATCCTCCGAACTATCCCGGCGGCGAATGTGGGCCATCCGGATTGTCGTCTTGAACTGCGACGTCTGGTGGAGCATTGGTTCGTATGGGTCTATAGGGGCCTTCCCTCTCCGGGGGCCAGGAGTTCAGTCGATTCCGAGCAACGCAGCCAAACGTTAGCGCACTCCGGTGAGCACGAATCGGGTGCTCGCCAGGCATGCTTGATCCGTCGTTTCTCCCAAGAGGTGCTACGCT
Organism: Bradyrhizobium sp. LMTR 3; assembly: GCF_001693485.1. Lineage (GTDB taxonomy): Bacteria > Pseudomonadota > Alphaproteobacteria > Rhizobiales > Xanthobacteraceae > Bradyrhizobium. Next base: position 229,330 of record NZ_MAXC01000053.1, on the reverse strand, counting down.
GTCGATCATCCAGTACAACACCAGGGTGACTGGAAGCACCGGTAGCATGGCCTCGAAAGGATACTCGCGTACTGGCTGGTGACTCCAACACGAAATCCGAAATTGGATTGATCCGGACAGTCCAAGCCAACACAAGTTCCACAATTCGGATTGGTGAGGTGGAACGGCACTTCCGCCTTCCTTGCTCCTCGCGGATCCGGCAGGGCGGCGACCCGATCAGACCGTCGATCGAGGCATATTCGCCGGGAGCGAACGCTCGTCCTCGAATGAATCGGACTTCGTGGGGGCCGGCGGAGTGAGAAATCATAGTGCAACACCAGCCGCCTCCTTGACGGCGAACGAGTTGGCCGAGCGCATTTGCCAACGATCACATGGCCCGAGCCCTCACCGCCTTCGGGGTGACCCGGCTGTTGCCCAGGCTCCAGCCGGATGTTGCGAAAACTGCAATGGGAGGGAGGATCAAGAATCGGCTTCAGGGAGGGTTTCTTCGTGGCGATCTTGCTCTGTTCAACAGGCAGCTTAAGTGGGACCTTTAGTGGGAGCTGGCTAGCTGCGGGCTTGGTCAAGCCTTGATAATGATGCTGACCAGCGGCACGAGCAGGCTGACCGTCCGTTCAAGGGACGGTGCAGCAGGCCCGAGACCCGCGATAGCGGGGCGCCTCGATCTGGAGCGCGTCAAGGGAGGTGCCGTGGATCTCATTGGCAAGCTCGAGCTCGCGCCCTTAACGACCTCCGCGGGGCGCGGAACGACGCAGCCTCAGGGCGTCTCCGGCGATTGATCTGCATCAACAACATCTCATCCCTACGGACGCTACACTGCATCGACCCGCAGGGAAACGCGCCCATGAGGCGCCTGCAGGCGGCAATCGGAGGGACGTGTGAAGATTTCGGTTTTGGGGGAAGGAATGCATTGTCGATCGTGTCACGATTGCACGGCGAGGGGCTTTGCCATCTGCGCAGCGCTCGACAAGACCGAATTGCGCGAATTGGCGCAGCTGTCGCGGCATGTTCGTTTCGAATCAGGCGCCACCGTATTCGCACAGGCAAACATAGCAACGTCGTTCTTCAGCGTGCATGCGGGTACCCTGCGCCTCTACAAGCTGTTGCCGGACAGTCGGCGGCAAATCGTCGGTTTTGCATTGCCAGGCGATTTCCTCGGGCTCCCCGGCTTGCCGCACCACGAATTCTCCGCTGACGCGGTCGGCCGTGTCACGCTGTGTCAGTTCCCCAAGGAGTCATTCGCGACATTCGCCGAGAAGCGGCCGCAGTTGCTACGCCGCATGGTCGAATTGGCGGGCCACGAGCTGGCCCGGGCACAGGAACATATGGTCTTGCTCGGACGGCGCTCCGCCGAAGAGAAGATAGCGAGCTTCCTGATCAGCTGGCGCGACCGACTGAGTGGAATTGGACGTGGCGGAGAAATTCTGCCGCTGCCGATGAAAAGGCTGGACATCGCGGATCATCTGGGGCTCACCATCGAGACGGTGAGCCGTACCTTCTCGAAGCTCGAACGTGATGGTGTGATCCAAACCTTTGCGAGTGGCGTCGTCCTGTTGGATACCCCGCGCGCCGAAGCGTTGTCTGCGGGCGTAAGTTGAAGCGCGTCGCGTAGGGTTCTTTTGTCCTGGTTTGATCAAGGTCAAAGACGTCTCTGTTGAAACGGAGATATATTCGCATCAGCTTCAATGGAGGTCGTCATGCCCGCCGATGCGCTCTTGGTTTCTGCAGCCGTCATCTCGGTCTTCATGATTTTCGCCGCTGCTCTTGCTTGGGCCAGTGTCCAATCACCAAGGTCACATCAGGCAACACCGGGAGCGCGCAAGCGTCGTCCATTCTGATTCCTTCAGGCAGCTGCTGGAGCTGGTGCAAAACGCTCGCCGGTCGCAGGGGTAGCTGATCGGGTTGATCTCAATCAAGGACAACACAGCGAGACCCGGGCTGACGGGGCAGGCGTCCATGCAAAGAGAATTACACATGCAGCAATCTCAATGCACGAAATGGATGACCCATGGCGAAGCCGGGCTGATGCTATTCTTCTCGATGGCAGCCTTCGTCTGCGCGTTCGCAGCCGCCAAGGCGCTGGACGCGCCGTTCGCGTTTCATGCTTCGCTCGCTGCAGTGGCAAGCGGCGTCGCCTCCTTCGCCATCATGAATCGGTATCTCGACCGCCCCGCGTCGCTGCCGCCGGAGGAGATCAACGGGAAGCCGAACTATAATGTCGGTCCGATCAAGTTTGCTTCCTTCATGGCGATGTTCTGGGGCATCGCCGGCTTCGCCGTCGGACTCTTGATCGCATCCCAGCTGGCCTGGCCGGCGCTGAACCTCGATCTACCGTGGACCAGCTTCGGCCGGCTCCGGCCGCTGCACACCTCCGCGGTGATCTTCGCCTTCGGCGGCAACGTGCTGATCGCGACCTCGTTCTATGTGGTGCAGCGGACCTGCCGGACGCGGCTCGTGGGCGATCTCGCGCCATGGTTCGTCGTACTTGGCTACAACTTCTTCATTTTGATCGCGGGCACCGGCTATCTACTTGGCGTGACGCAATCCAAGGAATATGCCGAGCCCGAATGGTACGCCGATCTGTGGCTGACGATCGTCTGGGTCGTCTATCTCGTCGTGTTCGTGATGACGCTGGTGAAGCGCAAGGAGCCGCACATCTTCGTCGCCAACTGGTTTTATCTCGCCTTCATCGTCACCATCGCCGTGCTGCATCTCGGCAATAACCCGGCGCTGCCGGTCTCGGTGTTCGGCTCGAAGTCCTACATCGCCTGGGGCGGCGTGCAGGATGCGATGTTCCAGTGGTGGTACGGGCATAACGCAGTCGGCTTCTTCCTGACGGCCGGCTTCCTCGCCATCATGTACTACTTCATCCCGAAACGCGCCGAGCGGCCGGTCTATTCCTATCGACTGTCGATCATTCACTTCTGGGCCCTGATCTTTCTCTACATCTGGGCCGGCCCGCACCATCTGCACTACACGGCGCTGCCGGATTGGGCGCAGACGCTCGGCATGACCTTCTCGATCATGCTGTGGATGCCGTCCTGGGGCGGCATGATCAACGGCCTGATGACGCTGTCCGGCGCCTGGGACAAGCTCCGTACGGATCCCGTGCTGCGCATGCTGGTGGTGTCGGTCGCCTTCTACGGCATGTCGACCTTCGAAGGGCCGATGATGTCGATCAAGGTCGTGAACTCCCTCAGCCACTATACCGACTGGACCATCGGCCATGTGCATTCCGGCGCGCTGGGCTGGGTCGGCTTCGTTTCCTTTGGCGCGCTGTACTGCCTGATTCCCTGGCTATGGGATCGCAAGGGTCTCTACAGCTTGAAGCTGGTCAACTGGCACTTCTGGACCGCCACCATCGGCATCGTGCTCTATATCTCCGCGATGTGGGTCTCCGGAATTCTGCAGGGCCTGATGTGGCGCGCCTACACATCGCTCGGCTTTCTCGAATATTCTTTCCTCGAGACGGTGGAAGCGATGCACCCGTTCTACGTTATCCGTGCCGCCGGCGGCGCGCTGTTCCTGATTGGCGCGCTGATCATGGCCTATAATCTATGGATGACGGTACGGGCAAGCGAGGCGGATGTCGGCACAGAGCTCGCGTTGCAGGCGGCGGAATAAGGAGCGATCGGATGTCCTTCTGGACCCGCCATCAAATCTTCGAGAAGAATTCGGTCATCCTGATCGCGGGCATTCTGGTTGTGATTGCGATCGGCGGCCTGGTCGAGATCACGCCGCTGTTCTACCTGAAAAGCACGATCGAGGTGGTCGATGGCGTCAGGCCCTACACACCGCTCGAACTAGCTGGCCGCAATATCTATGTCCGCGAGGGCTGCTATCTCTGCCACTCGCAGATGGTCCGGCCGCTCCGCGATGAGGTTGAGCGCTATGGCCACTTCTCGCTGGCTGCCGAGAGCATGTACGACCATCCATTCCAGTGGGGTTCGAAGCGCACTGGGCCGGATCTCGCGCGGGTCGGCGCAAAGTATTCCGATGAGTGGCACGTCACTCATCTAACCAATCCGCGCGCCATTGTGCCGCAGTCGGTGATGCCGGGCTATCCGTTCCTCGCCCAGACCGAGGTCGACATCGCTGTTGTCGCCGATAACCTCAAGGCCAGCCGCGTCGTTGGCGTGCCCTATTCGGACGAGCAAATCAGGAACGCGGTCGCCGACCTGAAGGCGCAGGCCGATCCGGACAATCTCGGCACCGATGCGTTCGCGAAGCGCTATCCAAAAGCTGTGATCCGCAATTTCGACAGCAAGGCCGGTGCGCCGACCGAGATGGATGCGCTGGTCGCATATCTGCAGATGCTCGGCACGCTGGTCGACTTCAAGCTCTACAACGAAAAGGCCAATCTTCGCTGAGAGGCAGGACGATGAAAGCAATCTTGACCGTGCACAACATCGCGTCGGACCTCGTCACCAGCGTGTGGACGCCGATCTTCGTCGGCCTGTTCATTGCGATCGTGATCTACGCGCTTTGGCCGCGCAACCAGGCGGTTTTCGACCAGGCGTCTCGGATGCCGTTGCGGGAGGACTGAGAGGTCATGGCGGAAAGCGAACTCGACAAGGTTTCCGGCAAGACCACCACCGGTCACCAGTGGGACGGCATCAAGGAACTCAATACACCGCTGCCGCGCTGGTGGCTGATCACCTTCTACGCCACCATACTGTGGGCGATCGGCTATTGGGTTGTGTACCCGGCCTGGCCGCTTCTGTGGAGCTACACCAGGGGCGCGCTCAACTATTCGACGCGCGCCGCGGTCGCCGTCGAGCTTGCCAATCTGCAAAAGATCCGCGGCGACAAGATGATTGCGCTGGGTGCGGCTTCGCTCGCCGATATCGAAAAGGATCCGGCGCTGTTGGCGCTGGCGCGCGCTCGCGGCAAGGCCGCGTTCGGCGACAATTGCGCGCCTTGCCACGGCTCGGGCGGCGCCGGCGCAAAAGGCTATCCCAACCTGAACGACGACGATTGGTTGTGGGGCGGCTCGCTCGACCAGATCGTGCAGACCATCCAGTTCGGCGCGCGCTCGGGTCACACCAAGACCCATGAGGGCGCGATGCTCGCCTTCGGCAAGGATGGCATCTTGAAGCCGGACGAGATTGGCACGGTCGCCAACTATGTGCGCTCGCTCTCGGGCTTGTCGACGCGCCAGGGTTACGATGGCGCCGCCGGCGCAAAAATTTTCGTCGAGAATTGCACGAGCTGCCATGGTGAGGCGGGCAAGGGCAACCAGGAGCTCGGTGCGCCCAATCTCAGTGACAAGATCTGGCTCTACGGATCGGATGAGGCGACCCTGATTGAGACCATCACGATTGGTCGGGCCGGCGTGATGCCGGCGTGGGTGGGCCGGCTTGATCCGTCCACCATCAAGGCGCTGGCGGTCTACGTCCACACGCTCGGCGGCGGCAAGTAGCGGAGCAAAGGGAAGCGGCGTTGGGTTTGCGCTGGATCAACCCGGCAGAGAGGAGGAGACTAGGAGAGCGCGGGCCCATGAACAAGATCGTCCAAATAAACTCCGACCAAGTCGAAGATGTTGGGTCGCTTTACGCGGCCCGCAAGAAGGTCTACCCGCAGAGTGTTTTCGGGACCTTCCGTCGGATTAAATGGAGCCTGATGGCGTTCTGCCTGAGCGTCTACTACTTGTTGCCTTTCGTGCGCTGGAATCGCGGCCTTGGCGCCCCAGATCAGGCGGTGCTGATCGATCTGCCGAACAGTCGCTTCTATTTCTTTTTTATCGAGCTGTGGCCGCAGGAGGTCTATTACTTCACCGGCCTCCTCATCATCGCCGCGCTCACACTGTTCCTGATGAATGCGGTCGGCGGCCGCATCTGGTGCGGCTATCTCTGCCCGCAAACGGTCTGGACCGACCTGTTCTATGCGGTAGAGCGCCTGATCGAGGGCGACCGGCGCGAGCGCATGAGGAAGGCGGCTTCCGCCGATCCCCTAAAACTCGAGCGCATCTCTGAAATCATGCTCAAGCATTCGATCTGGCTCTTGATCGCCTGGTGGACGGGCGGCGCCTGGGTGCTCTATTTCACCGACGCGCCGACGCTGATGAAGGAGCTCGTCACCTTCCAGGCGCCGGCGATCGCCTATATCTGGATCGCAATCCTCACCGCGACGACCTATCTGCTCGCTGGCTTCATGCGCGAGCAGGTCTGCGTCTACATGTGCCCCTGGCCACGTATCCAGGCGGCGCTGACCGACGAGTGGGCGCTGAACGTCACCTATCGCTACGACCGCGGCGAAAAGCGCAGGTCGGTAAAGAAGGCGAACGAGCTGCGGGCGCTCGGCCTGCCTGCCGGCGACTGCGTCAATTGCTATCAATGCGTGGCGGCCTGCCCGACCGGCATCGATATCCGCAATGGCCCGCAGATCGATTGCATCCAGTGCGGCCTGTGCATCGACGCATGCGACAACGTGATGAAGAAGATCGGTCGGCCGACTCGGCTGATCGGCTATGACAATGACATTAATATCCAGCGTCGGATGGCCGGAAAGCCGCCGATCTACGGTATCGTGCGGCCCCGCACGATCATCTACACCGCGCTGATCGCACTCGTCGGTGGGATCATGCTGTATGCGCTGCTCACCCGTTCGCTGCTCGATATCAACGTGCTGCACGATCGCAACCCGGTTGCGGTGAAGCTCAGCGACGGCTCGATCCGCAACGCCTACACGGTCCGTTTCCTCAACAAGCGCGGTTTTGACCGCGTGGTGACGATCGACGTCGATGGTCCGCCGGATGCTGTGCTGCACGTCGTGGGCGACGATTCGATTACACCTGATAGGCCGATGGTCGTGCTCGGACGCGACAGCACCACGGAATTGCGCGTGCTGGTGACCGCCCCCTCTGAAAAGAACTCCGAAAGATCGATCCCGATCAAATTCCGGATCACCGATATCGGCCTAGGCGAGGTCGCTTCCGCGATCGACAATTTCGTCTTGCCATGAAAACAAGTGGAGCTGTCGTGAACAGAGCCAGTGCATCGCCAAAGCCGCTCACCGGCCGCAAGGTGCTTTTCATGCTGCTTGCGTTCTTTGGCGTCGTCATTGGCGTCAACCTCACCATGATAAGGCTTGCTTCTATGACGCTGCCCGGCACTGACGTCGAAAGCGCCTATGCGGCGAGCCTTGCCTATGAGAAGGAGATCGCCGCCGCACGCGAGCAGGACGTGCGCAGCTGGAAGGTGGACGCGCATCTTGTGCGCAGTGCGGACGGCGACACCGCGCTGGAAGTCAAGGCACGCGACGGGAGCGGAAAGGCGCTGACCGGACTGAAGTTCACCGGTCGCCTGGAGCGGCCGACCGACCGGCGGGCGGACCGGGTGATCGCGCTGTCGGAGGTGAGGGGCGGCGTTTATCGGGGCAGCGGCGGCGCGGTCGGGCCGGGACAATGGAATCTGGTGCTGGAAAGCGAAGCCGACGGCCGGCGTCTGTTCATGTCTAGGAACCGCGTGGTACTGAATTAAGGGAACTCTTCATGCAGGCGACGCGGGACTTTTCGCACTATGTCAAGCATCTCGGCTCCGGACTGGCGCATATTGATCTCGCGGTCGAAGGCGTCAGCTGCGCCGGCTGCATCTCGAAAATCGAGCGTGGCCTTTCAGCCATCCCGGACGTGACGCTGGCGCGCGTCAACCTGACCGACCGCCGTGTCGCGCTGGAGTGGAAGGAGGGCGCGCTCGATCCGGCGCGCTTCATTGATCGCCTGGCCGAGCTCGGCTACAAGGCCTATCCGTTCGAGGCTGTCACCGCCGAAGCAGTAGAGGCCGAGAACTCCCGCTTCCTGCTGCGCTGCCTGGGTGTTGCGGCATTCGCGACCATGAACGTCATGATGCTGTCGATCCCGGTGTGGTCCGGCAATGTCAGCGATATGCTGCCGGAGCAGCGAGATTTCTTCCACTGGATCTCGGCGCTGATCGCGCTGCCCGCGGCGGCCTATGCCGGCCAGCCTTTCTTTCGCTCGGCGTTCAACGCGCTGCGCACTGGCAACGTCAACATGGATGTGCCGATCAGCATCGGCGTGATCCTGACGCTTGCGACCTCGATCGTCGAGACCATCGGCCATGCCGAGCACGCCTATTTCGACGCCCCGATTATGCTGCTCACCTTTCTCCTGGTCGGGCGATACCTTGACCAGAACATGCGGCGGCGGACCCGCGCGGTGGCCGGCAATCTCGCCGCGCTGAAAGCCGAGACGGCGACCAAATTCGTCGGTCCAGACGAGATATCCGTGGTGCCGGCCGCGGCGGTCATGGCCGGCGACATTGTGCTGCTGCGGCCGGGCGAGCGTTCGGCGATAGATGGCACGGTCATCGACGGCAGGTCGGAGATCGACCAGAGTTTGATCACGGGTGAAACGCTGCACGCGGCGGTCGAGCCGGGCAGCGAGGTCTATGCCGGCTCGCTCAACATCTCCGGCTCCTTGCGCATCCGTGTCTCGGCCGCTTCCGAAGGCACCCTGCTTGCGGAAATCCAGCGGCTGCTTGACCATGCCGTGCAGGTGCGCTCGCGCTATGTGCAGCTCGCCGACCGCGCCTCGCGCCTCTACGCACCGGTGGTTCATGTGACCGCTTTCCTGACCATGATCGGCTGGTTGATCGCCGGCGCAAGCTTCCATGACTCCATCATCACCGCGATCACGGTGCTGATCATCACCTGTCCTTGTGCGCTTGGGCTTGCCATCCCGACGGTGCAGACGGTGGCGTCGGGAGCAATGTTCCGCGCCGGCGTGCTGCTGAATTCGGGCGACGCGATCGAGCGTGTCGTTGCGGTCGATCGTATCATCTTCGACAAGACGGGAACGCTAACGTTGCCTGAGTTCGATGTGGTGAACTCGGCGGCTGTTCCTGCCGACGTGGTTGAGCTCGCGGGCCGGCTTGCGTTGGCAAGCCATCACCCCGTCGCCGCTGCGCTGGCGCGTGCGGCCGGTGCGAAATCGCCGCTGCCCGGGATCACGGAACAGCCGGGGCAGGGCGTTCGCGGCATTCTTAAAGGTGAAGAGGTGAGGCTTGGAAGTCCAACTTTCTGCAAGGCCGATGGTCTCGCGAACGAAATCCTAAGCCGCGATCCCGAGGCTTCCGTCGTTGCCTTCGCGCGTGGCGAGAAACGTTATGTGTTCGCGGTCTGCCAAAGCATGCGGCCGGACGCGCGCGCGGTCATCGCGGCGCTACAGAAGCGTGGCGTGGCGGTAGAAATTATTTCCGGTGACCGCGAGCCGGCGGTGCGCGCCGCCGCCGAGATGCTTCAAATCCCCGAATGGCGCGCCGGCGTCACGCCCGCCGACAAGATCGCCCGGATCGAGGAACTGAAGCGGCAGGGTTTTAAAGTCATGATGGTCGGCGATGGGCTCAACGATGCGCCGTCGCTGGCGGCGGCGCATGTCTCGATGTCGCCGATCTCGGCGGCGCATTTGAGCCAGGCGACGGCCGATCTCGTCTTCCTCGGCAACCGCCTCGCGCCGGTGATTGCCTCGCTAGACCATTCGCGGAAAGCGCTGCACCTGATGCGGCAAAACCTCTATCTCGCCGTTGGCTACAATTTCCTCGCCGTGCCGATCGCTATTCTGGGCTTCGTGACGCCCCCGATCGCGGCTGCCGCAATGTCGGGCTCATCGATTCTGGTGATGCTGAATGCGCTGCGGGGCCGCCATGTCCCGCAGGAGACTCTGTGATGGAAGTGATCGTGTTCCTGGTGCCGCTGGCGCTCTTACTCGGATTGTTCGGGCTGCTCGGATTTCTGTGGTCATTGAAGAACGGCCAGTATGACGATCTGGATGGCGCGGCCTGGCGGGCGATTTCTGACGACGACGGAACGCCGGCTCGCCCCGTCGAGCTGAGGTCGGAATCGCGACCGTAACGCCTCACCGTAACGCCTCGTCGTCGCGCGTCCTGGGATGCTTCCAATTTTGATCTGACGCAATACGGTCGGCTATTTCGCCCCGCATACTTGACGTGCTCAAACTGTACCGGAAGGGTACTATGGCATCGGCTATAAGAACGGAATCCATCGGCGGTAGGCTCATGGGCAAGTTTTCGGAATGGCTCGGCCGGCTCGGTGATACCGCCGAGCTCCGCGCTCTTGGAGCCGCCAAGCTCGATTGCATCGCGCGCGACCTTCGCGTCTCACGGACCCAGCTCGAAACCCTCACTTACCATGGGCGGCGCGGCGCTGATGAGCTGTCGGGACTACTCAAGGCGCTCGGCCTCGACGAGACGGCCATTACGCGCAAGGAGCCGGGCGTGCTGCGCGACATGACGCTGGTATGTGCATTGTGCGCCGAAAAGATCCGATGCAACCGCGAGATAGAGGCGGAAACAACGGCGCAGCACCTTCATGAATACTGCGCCAACAGCTACACGATCGATGCGCTCCGGACGAAGCCAAAGCCAGATGCGATGGATCTCTTTCGTGGTCCGAGCTGCTGCTGACAAGCTACAATGGTCTAAGGGCCTCTCGGGCTTTAAACCGCGCGACTGTGCACGCCTGTTGACCGCGAAAGGTGCGCATCAAACGCTGAGGCGACGCTACGCACCAGGAATTCCGATCCTTCGCTGACGGTTAGCCGACCTTGAGACATTGTCGCAACTCCGTCGGCTAAAAGCCGGTCCATGCGCGCGCGATCGACGACTGCTGTCCGTGGATCCCGACGATGGATGCGGGATATCTGCTCCAGGTCAACGGTCAAATCGCACATGATCCGCTCGATGATGTCAGCGCGGAAAAGATCATCCTCGGTGAAAGCATAACCCTTCACCGTGGCTAGCCGGCCCTCCGCGATGCGGTTCAGGTAGTCGCGGATGGCCACCACGTTTTGGACAAAGCCGTGTGGCATCCGACCGATCGCGCTCGCCCCGAGGCCGATGAGAGTGTCAGCGCCGTCATCGGTGTAGCCCTGGAAATTGCGCCGCAATCGGCCATCGCGCTGCGCCGTCGCGAGCGCATCGTCTGGGAGCGCGAAATGATCCAATCCGATGCGCACATACCCCGCGTCCTGAAGGGCCTCTGCGATGGTCTCGGACTGAACGTGTCGCTCGACAGTGTCAGGTAAGCTCTCCTCCGCGATCTTGCGCTGATGCTTCTTGAATGAGGGGACGTGCGCGTAGCCGAAAACCGAAAGCCGGTCGGGGCGCAATTCGACGCACTTGGCAATGCTGTCTAGACAAGAGCTTACCGTCTGAAAGGGGAGACCATAGAGAAGGTCGAAGTTGATCCCCCGCACACCTGCCCGGCGAAGCCTTTCGACTGCAGCTGCCGTCTGATCGAAGCTTTGCAATCGATTTATTGTGCGCTGCACTCTTGGGTCGAAGCTCTGAACTCCGAGGCTCGCGCGGGTGACCCCGCAGTATTTAAAAGCCTGCGTCAGGTCATTGGTCAGAGTTCGCGGATCGACCTCAACGGCAATCTCGGCATCCGGAGTTACGAAAAATATATAGCGCAAGGCGTCAGCGAGATCGACGAGCAGCTGCGGAGCCATGATGGTCGGAGTGCCCCCGCCGAAGTGCAGATGCGCGACCGGCAGGCTTTTCTCTATCATGTCCGCGACTAGTTGCGCCTCCCGACGCAAAGCTGCGACGAACGCGGCGATCGGCTCATCGTGCTTGGCCACCGATGTATGGCATCCGCAGTACCAGCACATTGAGCGACAGAAAGGTATGTGAAGATAGAGCGAGACGGGTCGGTGGACCGAAACCGATCTGAGCCAATGCTGATACACCTTCTCGCCGATTGCAGAAGAGAAGTGCGGGGCTGTTGGATAACTGGTGTACCGTGGGAGCTTGTCTTGCCCGTAGATGTCAGCCAAATCCGATCGCATATTCGAGTTCCCCCATTCCTAACCCACATAACAGCCTTGGCGCCGACTGGACTTTGCGCTGGGTCAACTGGATTCCGAATTAGCGGGGCGGCTTCGGGCCCCGCTTGCCGCGGAGCTTCCACTGCACCCGACCTGCAAAGTCAATTCGCTATGATCGCTAAGCGTGCCGTCCTCATTCATCACCGCAGGCTGCTGATGTGACAGCGCAGCATGTTATTGGCGGCGTCCATGATGGATGTATGTGAGATCTCTCTCTCTCTCTCTCTCTCTCTCTGGTATCGGACGCAACCATTAATAGAAGGTGAGTGGGACATCAGCGTCGGCACGGTCATGGACTGAAGCATTGCTCGCGTGACAGCGCCGAGCACGGTTTCCTTGAGGCGCGAATGCCCGTAGCCGCCGGACGGATTCAACATGGCAGCGCGATCCCAATTGTTGACCCACATCAAAGCCGCCGGCCTTTCTTGCGTTATTTGGCAAAGATGCAGGTCACGAAGACAGGAGAGAGATTGGCATGGCACGCATTGCATTGGATACGGGCAGCATCCGGGGCATCGGTGCCGTAGTTGCCCGGGGACTTCAATCCGCGGGCCACCGCGTGGCCGTCGCCTGTGCCGGCAACACCACAGCCGCCGGATTGCCAATGCGCACCGCCGACATGGCCCTGCGATAAGGAGCCCGGTGCTGGAGGCGAAAAATGCCGGATCTGAGAGCAAAACAGCCGTTTTCGGCTATCGTCCGGGCCGCGATCAGCGCTCCCGTGCGGTTCTTGATTGCGCATTCTCTTGTAGAGAGGCGGAGAAAGCTAAAGTTTGAAATAGAAGAGACGCTGGATCTAACGCGCGAATTGCGAAACCAATTTAAGAGCAGAGAGCTAGGAGTTGGATTCGACGGAGGCACGCTTCGGTCGCTGACCCGCGTAATCATTCGGGTGCGGAACGACGGCAATACGGCTATCGAGGAATTCTCATTTGAGATTGAAATCCCGGGTGAGCATCACAATTGCTTAACATACATTGCAGCGCGCAGTCGCGAGCCGGATCGAGTGGCTTCCATCAGCTTCACTAGGAAAGCGGCCAGCAACAGCATGACCGGCGAGATCAGCGATTCAAAGCCAATGGGCTTGATCGTCAAGGTTGTGGTTGGTAGCGTTCTAAATCGACGGGAAATTATCAATTTGGGAATGTTTTTCGATGGCTCCCCAACGGGTTGTCTGGTGCATTGTCGCATCCCGGATACGAAAATCCGGATACGGAGCAGCGTGCACTTCTAATCGGATTGGACGCTACCGAAAGACCTATTGAAGGTGATCAATCTAGGGAACTCCACTTTTCAGCGCCGCGACGCTCTGGCGCAAGCGCTGCCTCCTGCTCACCCTGAGCGTTACCGCTGCGTCTGGCGAAGGAAGTGGACCAAATCTCGGCGACCGTAATGCCGCTGGTCGCCGAGAGCATCGCCATGCATCCGGTGTTTGGCGCCGACATGGATTCGTTCGGCGTCTCCTAAAATGTGCGCGTATAGTTCATCGGCGTTCCAATTTGCATTCACCGGAGGACAGGCAGATGTGTGGAAACTTGCAAGGACGTGTCTGTATGACGACCGAAAAAGCCCGACGCACTTTGCAAGAGAGGACCAAGAGGTGCGTCGGGCTGCAACCTTTAGGGTTGCGGGCATCGGCACGGGTGACCATCCGTGTCCACGCCCAACATCATCTTTGCAAATGACGTGCCGCTCGAAGGCTGCCGATGATGTGCGTCTTGTCGGCCCGGGGCACGGCCGCGCGATATTCTTGGATTGAGAATAGTGTCGCAATTACTACATTGCTGAGTGAGACTTTGTCCGCCATCAAACAATCTGCGCCATGATGAGCCGGGTGCCTCGCCGTTTGCGAGCCGTGTCCGTGCAAGCCTCGCTGATTACCTTCGCCGCACCAGCCGTTGGCCAACGCGGCCTCTCAGCGGTCTTCCGAGATCGACGCCCTAAACGCGCAATTGTGAGGTTTCCGCGGTGTGCCCTAGCTGATCCGTAAAAGTAGCGCAAGCCTCGCAGCGGGTCTTGCAGGTGGGAAAAGCGCCGAGGCCGCGTAAAAAAGTCGGCCACCGCGAGGTCTTGATAGAATAGATTGCTATGCGGCCAGAGCTTACGCCGGGTCATCAGAGCGTCCGGCACGAATGACGCGACTTAGATTAAGGCCGCTGAACGCATGTCTTTATGTATCAACAGTATAGATATATCCCATCAAAACAATCGATTTCACCAATTTTACGGAATGCTGCATAGAAAAAGCGCATAGGCTGGTGCAGATGGCGCGCACACTCGGCGGATTTTCGTCGTGGATGACGATCAATCGATGGGTGAAGCATTGACGGACAGCCTCTTTTCCGTGGGGTTCATCTCAGAAGCATGATCTTTGGCGACCGTCCTAAGATTACGTGAAGGGAAGAACTGACGCCGTTGTTGATCTTCCCGCGAGCGTTGGGCCGAATTCCCTGAAGAGAGCAGAAGGAAGCGAAACCAGATTTCGTTTGGAACGGATATCGGCCTTCCCGTGGCTAAAGTTAACGGCGAATGCCCTCGCCGTAAATGAACCGTCGGCACCCTCCCTCTGCCGACGGAAGCTGGTGCGATGTGTAGCAGCGTCGCTCCTCCCAGACTGACTTAGGCCCGGCCGCCGAAAGGTGGCCGGGCATTTTTCACTATGGCGAGTATTGAGCGCCAGCTTGCAGATCTTGCATTTGATCTAACTCACACCCATGAATTCAGGGGTTGGCCGCGTCCTCGCACCAATCCATCGCTAAATCAGAACGGCCCATCAGATTAGTTGATGTGTGTCACCGGCCTATTACTTCGCAACGATACTGGGCCGGCAGAAAAGCGTTTTGAGGACAGGCATGGCATTACCAGTTGTGGCCTCGTATAGCTGAAGAGGCGACCGGGCATTATTCTTTCCCGTCGAATTGCGAGCACATTGATCGATCGTCGTGCGAGCGTACTCTGTAGATGGCTGTGGGTGCCTTCTCACGCGCTCTACCCATCATTGCTGGGCATCGTGTCGGTTAGCGCCTAGCCTTAAGCGGCGAGGCCAACCGGTTTCGACGGCAGCCAGCAACAGGGGCCGCATCGATCGCGCCGATCCGGGGCCTCAACCAGAGCGAGTTTCTCGCTTCTTAGCTGCGCACGGGGTATTGCCAGCGAACACAGACGTCCGGAACTGGAAAATTTCCCTCTCTCTCTCTGGAAAAACATCGCGGTCCGGGTCTGCAGTGCCAAACAAACCAGTGTGGGGCCAATATCTAGCCGAGAGGAATCTAACGTTGCCCTTCGGCCAATCGCCAGGTCGTTAGCATCATGATGCACCGCGACCAGCATCCTGGTTGGTTGACCTACACGACGTTGACACGCGACGAAGGCTCCGGATGGAAACTTGAAATTCTGGGCGCTAGCGTCGAGTGGTAAATTCCTTCGCCGATCGCCGATATTCCCAGTTGGCGCGCTCAAGTTCGGGTCGATCAAACTCTTTCTGGGGATAACCGACGCAGAGATAGCCGACGAATTTCCAGGACTCCGGCACTTCAAGAACCTCGTGGATGCGAGCCGGGTTAAGGATCGATACCCAGCCAAGTCCGATGCCGTCTGCACGTGCGGCGAGCCACATGCAGCAGATGGCGGCGGCGACGGAGTATTCGACCGTATCCGGCATGGTTGCACGCCCGAGGCGATGCCCCATATCGTTCGTTTTGTCCGCAAACACGGCCAGGTGACCCGGGGCCTCTTCGAGGCCGGCGAGCTTGAGGCTCGCGTACCGCGCCGCGCGTTCGCCTGAATAAGAATGCAACGCATCGGCGTTGCAGGCCCTGAAATCCTCGACCACGGCACTGCGCCTTGCGCTGTCTTCGACGATCACAAACCGCCAAGGCTGGCTCAAGCCGACCGACGGGGAAAGGCAGGCGATCTCAATCAGCCGCTCCATGGCGCCGCTCGGCAGAGGATCAGGACGAAAGCGCCGCACGTCGCGGCGCCACACGAAGAGCTCGCGCAGTTGCCGGCGAAAGGCTTCATCGAAAGCGACCATCAGGGTCCTGGTTCCGTGTGGAGGAGGGCGGCTATCATCAGCAAAACCACGATCTCGCCAATCTGTTCGAACGCACCCAATATATCACCTGTCTGTCCGCCGACCTGCCTTGTGGCAAGCCACGCCAGCACCAACCCGGCCAGTGAGAGCAAAATCACTCCGATCATCGCCTTGCTTGGCCCGGCACCGAAAACAAGGCAAAGAGCCCCGAGAGCAAATGCAATGGCGGCGGTTCGCCCCGGCGGCCGTCCGGCTCGGGCCGAAAGCCCATCCGATCGCGCCGGCGGAATCAGCCACATGAAGGCGGGCATGCCGGCGCGCGCCGCCGCATGTGCAACTGAAAGCGCCGCCGCAATTGACTTTGGCTCGGCGATCGTTTCGAGCGCGCTCCATCGCAAGATGAGCGATGCGATGAGCGCGCACGCACCGTATGTACCGATTCGGCTGTCGCGCATGATCTCGAGCTTGCGCTCGCGCGTCCGGCCGCCGCCGAGCCCGTCGGCGGTATCGGCAAGGCCGTCCTCGTGCATCGCGCCGGTGACGAGAACCGTGGCCGCCAGCGCCAGCATGGCTGCAGGGCTTGGCGTCAAGCCCACCTCACATGCGATCCAGTAGACCGCCGCACCGGCAAAGCCAACCAGCAATCCTGCCACTGGCAACGCCCAGCTCGCGCGGGCAACATCGCCATCGCCGACCGGCGTCGCCGGCCCAAGAGGCAGAAGCGTGGAGAGCGAAATGGCGATTCTCAGGTCCGCGACGATGCCCCTGAGAAGCTCGGAATGATACATGTGTCTTCAGCCCTCGAACCGTCAACTCGCTCGCGCTCACTCCACGACGCGTCGCAATTCCGCCAAGCGCGGCATTACTTCAGCTTCATCGGCAATCCTGCCACGACGAATTCGACCTCATCCGCAACGGAGGCAATCGTCTGGTTCAGGATACCCGCCGCGTCCCGAAACGCGCGCGCCAGCGCATTGTCCGGCACGATACCGAACCCGACCTCGTTCGTGACGATGATGACCGGGCTGCGCTGGCGGGCAAGCGCGTCAGCGAGTAGCGAAGCCTCATGCGACCAGTTGCGTTCCGCGTGGAGTAGGTTCGATAGCCACAGCGTGAGGCAATCGACCAGCCTTGCGCCACCGCCATCGGTTTCGATCAATGCCTGCACGAGATCGAGCGGAACCTCGCGCTCGATCCAGTCCTTTCCTCGCCGCGCGCGATGCTTCGCTATTCGCTCGCCCATTTCCTCATCGAGCACCTCTGCCGTGGCGATATAGACGGGCTGTTCCGGAAAAGCGCGGGTGCGGACTTCTGCGCGTAAGCTTTTGCCGGATCGGGCGCCGCCGGTGATGAGTATGATGGCCATGACATCCTCCAGTTAAGGCCAGCACTAATCACCAATCTTCGACAAAGACAAAGGTGAAATCACGCGATATGGGGCTTGCCATGATACGGAATTCTTGTGCATCAGGGCCAGGCACGACGGGAGATGATGCGTGGTCTTTGCGGGAGCGATGGTGGTGGCAATGACGGTGGACGCCCTGTTGGGCTGGCCCAACGCGCTGTTCGTCCGAATTGGTCATCCCGTCACCTGGCTCGGGAGGCTCATCAACATTCTCGACATCAGCTTCAACCGGCCCATCGATCCGCCTGCAGTTAGGCGGATCGCTGGCGCAGCCGTGGCGCTTTTCGTGATTGGAGTTTCGGCCGGAATTGGATGGTCGGTTCAGGCCGCGCTCGCCTTTGAATGGAGCCGCATCGTCCTCTTGGGAATTCTCGCATGGCCCCTGGTCGCGCTGCGTTCGCTCTATGATCATGTCGCCGCCGTTGCGAACCCCTTGCAATCGGGTGATATCGCAGCCGCGCGTGCCGCGGTCGCGCACATTGTGGGACGCGATCCCGCAACTCTTGATGAGGCGGGCATTGCGCGCGCAGCCATCGAGAGCCTGGCCGAGAATGCTTCCGACGGCATTGTGGCGCCCGTGTTCTGGGGAGCGTTGTTCGGGCTGCCAGGCATTGTAGGCTACAAGGCAATCAATACGCTCGACTCCATGATCGGCCATCGCACGATGCGCCACGAATCCTTCGGTTGGGCCGCCGCGCGCATCGACGATCTCGCCAATTTCGTACCGGCGCGCCTCACAGGCTTTGTGCTTGTAGTGCTGGCGACGCGGCCTTCGAATGCGTTGTCTTGCATGGCGAGGGATGCGCACCGCCACCGCTCGATCAATGCCGGCTGGCCGGAAGCAGCCATGGCCGGCGCGCTCGGCGTGCGGCTCAGCGGGCCGCGCATCTATCACGGTGACACCGCCAACGAACCTTGGCTCAACGAGGGAGCGCGCGATCCGTTCGCTGCGGACATCCGGCGAGGGTTGAAGCTCTACGTCCGCGCCATGGTTCTTTTGGCCGGTGCGCTTGCGATTCTGGCCTTCGCGTGACGGAGAGGGCAATGCTCGAGCATGGTGGAAATCTCGATCTCGCCGTTCAGCGCTTCGGCGGGCGTGCGCAGGACTGGATCGACCTCTCAACCGGGATCAATCGGCAGCCCTATCCGGTGGGTGAGGTCGAGCTTAGGTACTGGAGCGCGCTGCCTTCGCGATCAGATATCGCGTCCCTCCACCAAGCTGCCCGAGAGGCCTACGCTACCCGGGCGCCACTCGTGGCGCTTACTGGCGCACAAACGGCCATCCAATTGTTGCCGAATCTTTCATCGTACGGCCGCGCGCGAATTCTTGCGCCGACCTACAACGAGTACGCGGCGGTTCTTTCAGCCGCAGCCTGGGACGTGGCCGAAGTTTCCGAACTCGAAGGACTGGCGGGAGCGGATCTTGCCGTGGTCGTCAATCCCAACAATCCAGATGGTCGGCGCCATAATCCGACCGAATTGGTGGCGCTCTTGCCGAAGGTCGGTCGGCTCTTGGTTGACGAGAGCTTCGTCGATGCCGTCTCCGGCCTGTCGTTGGCACCGGAGGCGGGACGGTCAGGGCTGTTGGTCCTGCGCTCGTTCGGAAAGTTTTACGGGCTTGCCGGACTGCGGCTCGGTTTCGTGCTCGGCAGCGAGGCTGACGTCGCGGCGCTGGCGGCGATGGTGGGTCCGTGGCCGATTTCGGGCGGAGCGATTGCGATCGGACGGCGCGCCTTGCTCGATCGCGAGTGGGCAAGGGCAACCGCGACGCGTCTGGCACGCGATTGCCTCCGGCTGGATGTCGAGGTGCGATTGCAGGGCTGGCAACAGGTCGGCGGCACACCGCTGTTCCGGCTCTATGAGACCGGGGACGCGCAGGCTGCGCAGGAGAAGCTCGCGCGCGGCCAGATATGGTCGCGTGTTTTTGAGCAAAAGCCGGGATGGCTCCGCCTCGGCTTGCCGGGTAACGGGGCGGAATGGTCGCGGCTTGCTGCCGCGCTCTCGCGTTGATCAATAATACTCAGCGCGCGAGCGCAAGCAGCCCATTTACATCGAGATGGTTGTCGATGTGATCGGCAAGCGCATCGAGCGCGCTCTCCACCCTGGCGCGGTACTGCTGGTCTGCGGCCGGAATGTCCAGTTGCGCGAGAAATGCGCTGCGGAAATTGTCTGAAGCAAACAGGCCGTGCAGGTAGCTACCGTACACGCGTCCGTCGCTGGAAACTGCGCCTTCCGGCGCGCTGCCAACCAAAGCAAATGGCCGTGCACGGTCCGGCCCGTCGGTATGCCCGATGTGAATCTCGTAAGCCTCGATCGGCCGGTCCGTCGCGGCATGGACCGCCGCAACGCGCGTGAGAGTCTTTTGTGACGTCATCACCGTCGTCACGTCGAGAAGTCCGAGGCCGGGCGTTTCTCCCGCCGGTCCCTCGATTCCTGTCGGATCCGCCACACTGCGTCCGAGCATCTGGTAACCGCCGCAGACGCCGAGCACATGGCCGCCGCGACGATGATGCGCGAGAAGATCGATGTCCCAGCCCTGCGCGCGCAGGAAGGTGAGGTCGCCGCGTGTCGACTTCGAGCCGGGAAGGATCACGAGTTTTGCATCGCCCGGGATTGCCTCTCCAGGCCGGACCATCACAAGGTCGACATCAGGCTCGAGCTTCAGCGGATCGAGGTCGTCAAAGTTCGCGATCCGTGACAGTGCGAGAAAGGCAATCTTGCACTTGCCTACCTTGCGGGCGTCAGCAAGCCCCAGCGCATCTTCAGCCGGAAGCTCGCTAGCGCGGGCGAAATAGGGGAGAACCCCAAATCCCCGCCAGGATGTGCGTGCTTCTATCAGCCGGTAGCCGTTGTCAAACAGCGTCGGATCGCCGCGGAACTTGTTGATGACGAAGCCGCGGATCATGGCCGCATCGTCGGCATCCAGCACGGCCTTAATGCCGACGAGCTGCGCTATCACACCGCCGCGATCGATGTCGCCGACCAGCACGACTGGCACGTCGGCCTTGCGGGCAAAACCCATATTGGCGATATCGGCGCTCCTCAGATTAACTTCGGCTGGGCTGCCAGCGCCCTCAACCAGAACAAGATCGGCACGATCCTTCAGGCGTCCGAAACTTTCGAGGACCGGCTCCATCAGCGACGACTTCATCGCAGCGTACGCGCGGGCTCGCAGCGTCGCCACGCGCCGTCCCTGCACGATGATCTGGGCGCCAACATCTGTCTCCGGCTTGAGCAGGACGGGATTCATGTCGGTGTGCGGCTCGACACCTGCGGCCTGCGCCTGCAATGCCTGCGCGCGTCCGATCTCGCCACCGTCGATTGTCACGGCCGCATTGTTCGACATGTTCTGCGGCTTGAAGGGCAGCACCCGATAGCCGCGCCGGGTCGCGGCGCGCGCAAGGCCGGCGACGATGAGCGACTTGCCCACGTCCGATCCCGCACCTTGGATCATCAATGCGCGCGCCATCGAATCGGATTCCGCGGTTGATTCGTCAGTACTCGACGCCGGGCTGCGCCTTGATGCCGGATCGGAAGGGATGCTTCACGAGCGTCATCTCTGTGACGAGGTCGGCGGCATCGATCAATTCCTGCCTGGCATTGCGCCCCGTGAGGACGACATGCGTCATCGGCGGCTTTGAATTGCTCAGGAACTCGACCACCTCGCCGATCTCCAGATAGTCGTAGCGAAGCGCAATGTTGATCTCGTCGAGAACGACCATGCGCAAGGCTTCATCGGCGATCAGCTGCTTGGCCTTTTCCCATGCGGCGCGCGCCGCGGCGATGTCGCGGGCGCGGTCCTGTGTTTCCCAGGTGAAGCCTTCACCCATCGCGTGGAATTGGCATAATTCACCAAAATGTCCGGTCAGCAGGCGGCGCTCGCCAGTTTCCCACGCACCCTTGATGAATTGCACGACGGCACAGGGAAAGCCATGCGCGACGCACCGCATGATCATGCCGAAAGCCGAGGAGGATTTTCCCTTGCCCGCACCGGTGTGGACGATGACGAGACCCTTCTCGCCGCTCTTGGCGGCCATCATCCGGTCACGCGCGACTTTCTTCTTCGCCATTTTGGCCGCATGGCGGGCATCCAGTGAGGTCTCGGAGATCACGATTTCGTCCTCAGCGGCATCAGGTTCGGAAGTCATCTGCACGTTCCTTTGGCTTGACAAGTTGCACGCTTGGGCAAATGGTGGGTTGGCGTTGGTTCCTGTCCTACGACAGGCGAAGAGGGAATGCGATAGGGGTCTAGCCTTGAAAGCTTGAGCCTGAAACGCAGCCGCCCCCGCGACCGTGACCGGAGAGATCTCTAGGAGCCACTGACCCGTGAGGGTTGGGAAGGTTGAGATCGAAGGGAAAACCTGCTCCGCAAGCCGGGAGACCTGCCAGCGCAGAGACTTGAGACCGGCGGACGGGGTGCTCCGCGACGGCAACGAACCCTTATGTCTGTGGTTCGTGCGCCTCATCGCCTCCGCCAAAACGTCGAGGAGGGCGATGACCGTCACGCTTCATGTCTGCATTACCTGCCGTGCCGGCCAACCCGTAAGAGAAGGCGAAATCACGCCAGGCGCGCGTCTGCACAGGGCCATTCTCGCCGGCGTGCCGGAAGACGTCCACGTGGTTCCGGTCGAATGCCTGTCCGCTTGTAGCCAGGGTTGCTCGGTCGCGCTCAGCGCGCCTGGACGGTGGTCTTACGTCTACGGCCGCCTGTCAGACGTAAATGCGCCGGACGTGATCGCCGGTGCTGCGGCCTATGCGGCGGCGCCCGACGGCATCGTGCCGTGGCGCAGCCGGCCGGAGATCTTCCGCAAACAATCGCTTGCCCGCATTCCACCCATCACCATCCTGCCGGAGCCCGCAGAATGAACACGCTCGCCAAGGTTCCGGTCACGGTCGTCACCGGCTTTCTCGGTTCGGGCAAGACGACGCTGATCCAGCACCTGATCGCCAACGCGAATGGCAAGAAGCTTGCGGTGCTCGTCAACGAGTTCGGCAGCGAGAGCGTGGACGGAGAGATCCTGAAATCCTGCGCGGATGTCAATTGTCCCGCCGAGAACATCGTCGAGCTCGCCAATGGCTGCATCTGCTGCACGGTCTCTGACGACTTCATTCCCGCCATGGAGCAGCTGCTCTCGCGCCGCGTGAAGCCCGACCATATCCTGATCGAGACATCGGGATTGGCCTTGCCAAAGCCGCTGCTCAAGGCGTTCGATTGGCCGGAGATCCGCTCGCGGATTACGGTCGACGGCGTGATAGCGCTTGCGGATGCCGAGGCTGTGGCGGCCGGCCGCTTTGCGCCCGACCCCGTTGCGGTGGAAGCGCAGCGTGCGGCCGATGAAAACCTCGATCACGAGACGCCGCTGTCGGAAGTGTTCGAGGATCAGATCGCGTGTGCTGATATCGTGCTGCTCACCAAGGCGGACCTTGCCGGCGATGAAGGACTTGAAGCGGCCAAGGCGGCGATCGTCGCCGAAATGCCGCGTCGCGTGCCGATGTTGCCGGTCGTCGACGGCGCTGTCGATGCGCATATCATCCTTGGTCTCGAAGCGGCGGCAGAAGACGATCTCGCTGCGCGCCCCTCTCACCATGACGGCGAAGAAGAGCACGAGCACGACGACTTCGCCTCGGTTGTCGTTGAGCTTCCGGAAGTTGCTGACATCGATGCGCTGGTCGGATCGATCCAGCGGCTTGCGCGCGAGCAGAACGTGCTGCGCGCCAAGGGATATATCGCGGTCGCGGGCAAGCCGATGCGATTGCTCTTGCAATCGGTCGGGGAGCGGGTGCGGCATCAGTTCGATATGCCCTGGGGCACGCGGCCAAGGCAGTCGAAATTGGTTCTGATCGGTGAACACGACGATATCGATGAGGCCGCCATCAGGGCGGGACTTGGCGTCTGATGCACGTCGTGTTTCGCGAGAGCCGCGGCCTTGAGGAGACCGCGATCCCTAGGGATCTCGGCCAGGACCCGGCCGACCTTGTCGTGCTCTCGTTCTCGGACAGCGATCTGGCCGCGTTCGCGTCCGGCTGGCGGCGTGGGCGTGCTTGCCTGCCGTCGCTGAGGCTCGCGAATCTTGCGGAACTGCGTCATCCGCTGTCGATCGACACCTATATCGAGCGGACGCTGTCGCATGCCCGCGGCATCTTGGTGCGCCTGATCGGTGGCGAGTCCTACTGGTCATATGGGTTGGCTGCCCTGCATCAACTGACCAAGGATCGCGACATCGCGCTTGCGGTGCTCCCCGCTGACGGTCGCGATGATCCGCGCCTGGATGCGCTCTCGACATTACCCCCCTCAATGCTCCGACGGCTGAAGGCGTTGTGCGACAAGGGCGGAGCAATGGCGGCGCAGGCTGCAATCGCCCAGCTCGCACTAGCCTCGGGCCTTTACGCGGGGGCTGTAGCCGGCGAGATCGAAATATCCGAGATCGCTTTTTATGATCCGGGTCGTGGCGCAATCGCGGCGCTGCCAAATTGCGACCAGCGGCCGCGCGCGCTCGTCACCTTCTATCGCTCCTATCTCACCGCGGCAGATACCCTCCCGGTTGACGCGCTGATCACAGCACTGCGGCAAACGGGTTTTGATGCCTATGGCGTATTCGTCAAATCGCTAAAGGCCGCCGGTGTAGCGGACTGGCTGAAGGGGCAGTTCGAGCAATGCCCGCCTGCAGTGATCGTCAATGCAACCGCCTTCTCTGCGGCCGCCGACGACGGCACGACGCCTTTCGATGCCGCCTCCTGTCCGGTGTTCCAGGTTGCATTGTCGACGGCCCGGCGCGAGGATTGGGCAGAGTCGCTTCGCGGTCTCTCACCGGGCGATCTGGCGATGCATGTAGCGTTGCCGGAGATTGACGGCCGGCTATTTGCGGGCGTGGTCAGCTTCAAGTCGGCGGGTGAGCGCGATCCCGATCTGCAATTTGCGCACCGGGCGCACAGGCCTGACGACGAACGTGTCGGTGCTGTCGTGGATCGGGTGGCGGCCTGGCACAGGCTCGCGGACAAGCCGGCAGGCGACAAGCGGCTGGCGATTGTGCTCTCGAACTATCCGGGCCGTCGGCACCAGCTCGCGCATGCGGTCGGGCTCGACGCGCTCGCTTCGGTAGAAACGCTGCTATCTGATCTCCACGCTGCCGGTTACGATGTGAAAGCGGCAGGAGCGCTAGGTGAAACTCTCCTGCGGGAGCAATTGACCTTTACCGTTGCGGATTACCGCACGGAGCTGGCGAGGCTTCCGCGCCCGTTACAGGATGACCTTGCGCGCGCCTGGGGCGCGCCGGAGAACGATCCCGCTTGTCGTGGTGGCGAATTTCATTTCGCGGCGATCCGGCGTGGCAAGGCGATTATCGCCGTTCAGCCTGAACGCAGTGATGTTACCAATCGTGACGCCGAGTATCACGATCTCTCGCGCACGCCTCGCCACGCCTATGTCGCATTCTATCTCTGGCTCAGGCAGCAAAAGGTCGATGCGGTCGTCCATATGGGCGCTCACGGAACGCTGGAATGGCTGCCCGGCAAGTCCGTGGCGCTGTCCGCTGCCTGCTGGCCGGAAGCGCTGATTGGCAGCGCGCCGGTGATCTATCCTTTCATCGTCAACGATCCCGGCGAGGCGGCGCAGGCCAAGCGGCGCATCGGCGCGGTCACGATTGGGCATTTGCCGCCACCATTGGCTCGGGCGGCGTTGCCTCAAGTCCTGCGCCGGCTCGAGCAACTGCTCGATGAATATTCGACGGCCGATGGTCTCGATCCCGCGCGCCGCCAGCGCCTAATCGCGTCGATCCGCGATGAAGCGCGTGCCGCGGGACTGGAAGAGGATCTCGGGCTTGGCGCCTCGGCTGCGGCGGCTGAGGCAATTCCCCGGATCGATCGCTTCGTCTGCGACCTCAAGGAAAGCCAGTTCGGCGATGGCCTGCATGTGTTCGGCCGCGGGGCTTGCGGCGAGGCGGAGAAGGCCGCGCTGCTTGACGCTCTCTCTGGTAGGCGCGTTGCTCCGGGGCCGGCAGGCTCGCCCTATCGCGGGCGGCGCGATGTGCTGCCGACCGGACGCAATCTGTTCGCCGTCGATCCCCGCGCAGTGCCGACACCGTCCGCGCATGTACAGGGGATCAAGCTCGCCGAGGAATTGCTGCGCCGTCACCTGCAGGATCACGGCGACTGGCCGAGGGGGCTGCTGGTTGATCTCTGGGGATCATCCACCATGCGCACCGCAGGCGAGGATTTCGCGATGGCCCTGCACCTGGCAGGCATCGCGCCGCGCTGGGACCACGGATCGGGCCGGGTGTCGGGTTATGAGATCATCGCACCAGCGGCTCTTGGTCGGCCGCGCATCGACGTGACGCTTCGCGTGTCGGGACTGTTTCGCGACGTCTTCTCATCCCTTGCGCAATTGTTCGAGTCAGCGACCCAAGCGCTTTCGGAACGCGACGAGGAGGGCGACGAAAATCCCTATCGTCATCGCGCGGCGCGTGTGTTTGGACCCCGTCCGGGGCAGTATGGTGTCCGTATGGCATCGATGCCGGATGTCTTCACGGCGACGACGCGCAACGCGGCCGGTGAAGCCTGGCTGTCGGCTTCGTCCTGGGCATTCGCGTCCGACGGCACGATGCGGCCTGATCGTACAGGTATCGAGGCAAGGCTCGTCGCCGCTAATGCCTTCGTCCATGTTCAGGACCTGCCGGAAACGGATCTGCTGCTCGCCGCAGACTATGCCGTGCATGAGGCGGGCCTTGCGGCCGCGGCGGCGCGCCTGGGCGCGGCCACACCATCGCTCTACCACCTCGACGCGACACATCCCGATCAGCCGCGTGCTCGCTCGTTGATCGAGGAAATTTCGCGCGTCGTGCGTGCGCGTGCGGCCAATCCAAAATGGATCGCCGGCATGATGCGCCACGGCTTTCGGGGCGCGGCGGAAATCGCTGCCACGCTAGAGCATATGGCCAGCTTTGCACATCTTGCCGATGCGGTGCCCACGCATCTCTTCGATCTCTATTACGACGCGACGCTTGGCAGCGACAACGTGCGCACTTTTATGGCGCGCGAGAATCCGGCGGCGCTCGCGGCGATCGAGACTTGCTTCACCCGTTTGCATCAAGCTTCGCTCTGGAGGACACGGCGCAATTCGATTGCGGCCGCGCTGGGGGAGGCTTCATGAGCGCTGTTGCGATCAAGGGCCGGTGTCCCGGCGCCTTGCGGCCGATGCGGTCGGGGGATGGGCTCGTGGTTCGCATCCGGCCGCACGGTGGCCGGCTCGATCCGAAGCAGGCAGCGGGAGTTGCGGTGCTGTCCAAGCGCTATGGCAACGGCCTGATCGATCTGACCAGCCGGGGCAACCTGCAAATCAGGGGTGTCAGTGATCAAGGTCATCGGCCCTTGATCGAGGAACTCTCGCGGCTGCACTTGCTCGATTCCGATGCGGAGTCGGAAGCGCGGCGCAACATCCTTGTCACGCCCTTCTGGAGCGCAAGTGACGATACCTGTTTTCTCGCAGCAGAACTTGAACACGGGCTTGTGATGGGACCGCCCGGCCTGCCGACCAAATTCGGCTTCGCCGTTGATTGCAGCACAGAGCCCGCGCTGGCCGGCGCCTCCGCCGACATCCGCATCGAGCGCAGCATCGCGGGAGAGCTGATCGTGCGTGCCGACGGTGCGGAGCATGGTCGTCCCGTCTCGCGGAGAGAAGCGGTAAGCGTTGCGCTCGCGCTTGCCGAGTGGTTCGTCGATTCGGGCGGAGCCAGGGAGGGCAGAGGGCGAATGAGAGCGCATGTCGCGGCTGGCGCAAAACTGCCCGACGCGCTTCGTGGCAATGTCAAGCCGGCTTGCAGGATCGCGGAGCCGCGTCCCGGACTTTATCCGCAAGGCGCGATGGTCGCTGCGGCTTTCGGACAGCTGACACATGCCGCCCTCAGCCATCTTGCCGGATGCTCGCAAGGATTACGGATGACGCCCTGGCGTATGATTGTGGCGGAAGAATTGCGCGAAATGCCCCACTGCGAGGGCCTCGTCACCCAAGCGGACGATCCGATCCTGCGCGTCGTCGCCTGCAGCGGTGCGCCCGCCTGCTGTGAGGCGCATTCCGATACTCGTGCACTTGCAGCGGCGCTTGCGCCGCATATTGCCGCGGACGAGAGGCTTCACGTCTCTGGCTGTGCCAAAGGCTGTGCCCATTCGGCGGCTGCCGCGCTCACCCTTGTTGCGACCGGCGAGGGATTTGATGTCATCCGCAGCGGCTCAACGCGGGATACGCCTAGCCAGCGTGGAGTAAGCGCAGGCCGAATGATCGCGGATCCTTCCGTTCTAACGGGAGCGCACTGATGCCGCACGTCTATGAAACCGATGGTGAGGCGATCTACCGTCAATCCTTCGCCACCATTCGCGCGGAGGCGAACCTTGAGCGCTTTTCCGCCGACGAGGAGCCGGTCGTCGTTCGCATGATCCATGCCGCTGGCATCGTGAGTCTCGAATCCTGCATCCGCTTCACGCCCGGCATGGCGTGCATCGCGCGGGCTGCGCTTCAGAACGCCGCGCCTATCCTCTGCGACGCACGCATGGTGTCGGAGGGAATTACGCGTGCGCGCCTGCCGGCCGGCAACGCCATCATCTGTACGCTTGACGATCCCGCGGTTCCCTCCCTCGCGCAATCCATGCGCAATACCCGCTCAGCCGCAGCGCTGGAATTGTGGAGGCCGCATCTGGACGGCGCGATCGTCGCTATTGGCAATGCACCGACCGCGCTATTTCACCTGCTCAACATGCTGGAGGATCGCAACTGTCCAAGACCTGCAGCGATCATTGGTTGTCCGGTTGGCTTTGTCGGCGCGGCTGAAGCCAAGGTTGCGCTGATGGCTGACCAGCCTGCGCCGGCGCTGACGGTCGAGGGGCGCCTTGGCGGCTCGGCAATCACGGTCGCCGCCGTGAACGCGCTGGCGAGCCGGAACGAATAGCCATGGGGCGCATCATCTGTTGCGGCCTCGGGCCAGGAAATCCGGACCTCATGAGCGTGCGCGCCGATCGTGAGGTCCGTGCGGCCAAGCACGTGGCCTATTTCCGGAAGAAGGGACGGCCCGGGCAGGCGCGCCGCATCGTCGAGGGACTACTAGCACAGGACGTCTGCGAATATCCGATGGAGTATCCGGTCACGACGGAGATCGCCTTCGACAGTCTGGAATACGTTCGCCTCCTTGCCGGCTTTTACGACGAGTGGGCGGAGCGTCTTGCGCGGATGGTCCGCGCGGTCGACATCGTCGTTCTCTGCGAGGGCGATCCCTACTTCTACGGCTCCTTCATGCACCTACGTGCACGTCTGCAGGGCCGTGTCGAGATTGAGGTGATCGCCGGCATTCCCGGCATGGCCGGCTGCTGGAATTCGGTCGGCCTGCCGATCGCCCTCGGCGACGATGTGATGACGGTGCTGATGGGTACGCTGTCGGAACACGAGCTCGAGCAACGCGCGCGCAATTCCGATGCGCTCGTCATCATGAAGACCGGGCGCAATCTGAAGAAGGTGCGCCGCGCGCTTGCCGCCGCCGGCCGCCTTGGCGAGGCATGGCTGATCGAGCGCGGCACCATGCCTGGCGAGCGCGTCGCGCCGCTGAAGGACGTGGACGCGACCGAGTGTCCCTATTTCGCGATCGTGCTCGTGCACGGGCAGGGGCGCCGGATGGAGGCGGCCGAATGACGGGCATATTGACCATCGCGGGACTTGGGCCGGGCGACCAGGCGCTAGTCACGCCGGAAGTCTCCGCCGCGCTCGCCGCCGCGACGGACGTCGTGGGCTATGCGCCCTATGTCGCGCGGGTGCAACAGCGTGAAGGACTCACGCTGCATCCATCAGACAATCGCATGGAGTTGCAGCGCGCAAGCGATGCCTTGCAGCTGGCATGGGAAGGACGCCGCGTTGTCATGGTTTCTTCCGGCGACCCGGGTGTTTTCGCCATGGCAGCGGCTGTATTCGAAGCCCTTGAAGTCTCGCCGCAATGGCAGGGGCTTGCAATCCGCGTTCTGCCCGGCGTGACTGCAATGCTGGCAGCGGCCGCGCGCGCCGGCGCGCCGCTCGGCCACGATTTTTGCGCGATCAATCTCTCCGATAATCTGAAGCCGTGGACGATGATCGAGAAGCGCTTGCGGCTTGCTGCCGAAGCCGACTTTGCGATCGCGATGTACAATCCGCGCTCAGTGAGCCGGCCCGAGGGTTTTGGGCGCGCGCTCTCGGTTCTGAAGGAGGCAGGTTGGGACGAACGCCTCGTGATCTTTGCCCATGCGGTCAGCACAGCCGCGGAGCGAATTGAAACGGTGATGCTGCGCGAGGCACGGCCCGAGATGGCCGACATGCGAACCCTTGTCATCGTCGGCAATTCGGCAACGCGCCGCGTCGGCCGCTGGGTCTATGCACCGAGGCATGCCCGATGACGGAGCCATTGCATGACCTCCGTCACGCTTTCGACCCGCGGCCTGTCAGGCAATTCGGGCCGCTTGAGCATCACGACGGGAAGGCCGAGCTCGCGCGCGGCGTCGATCTTGGCGCGCGCGCCCGCTCCACCGGAGTTGCGCGCAACAACCCATTCGATGCCGCGCGCGCGCATCATCTCCAGTTCGCCGGCGAGGGTGAATGGTCCGCGCGACACGATGACATCGCCATCCGGAAACGGCAGTGGTCCATCGGGGGGATCGACAAACCGCAAAGTGTAGGCGTGCTGCGGCCTGGCGCTGAAAGCTGTGATGTGCTGCCGTCCGATCGCAAGAAATACCCGCGCGCGATTGTCCGGCAACGCTGCGGCAGCGGAGGAGATATTCGCGGCCTCGATCCAGGTGTCGCCGGTCCCTTTTGCCCAGGGCGCGCGCTCGAGCGCGATCAGCGGTATTCCGGTCGTCTCGCACGCTGCAACCGCATTGCGGCTCATCTCGGCCGCGAAGGGATGGGTTGCATCGACAAGGTGCGTTATTCCCTCGCGCCGAATGAACTCGGCAAGGCCATTCACGCCGCCGAACCCCCCGATTCGGGTCGGCAGCGGCTGGTTCGCGGGGGCGCGGGTGCGACCTCCATAGGAATAGATCGCATTACACCCCGCGCACGCCACAGCGTCCGCGAGCAGATTGGCCTCGCTTGTTCCGCCCAGAATGAGGGCGCGCATCATGCATGATCCCTGGCTGACGATTATGGGTATTGGCGAAGATGGCCTTGCCGGCCTCTCGGATGCAAGCCGAAAGGCGCTTGCGGAAGCCGAGACGGTGTTTGGCGGCGAACGGCATCTCGCGCTGGCAGGGATTGCCGACCGCGGCCGTCCCTGGCCGGTGCCGTTCGAGACAGATTGCGTGCTGGCCTGCCGCGGTCGTCCGACGGTGGTGCTCGCCTCGGGCGATCCGTCCTGGTACGGCGTAGGAGCCAGTCTCGCGGAACGGCTCAGCAAGAGCGAATGGATTGCGCATCCCGCGCCCTCGACATTCTCACTTGCCGCGGCGCGGCTCGGATGGCGGCTCGAATCTGTCGTCTGTCTTGGACTCCACGCGGCGCCATTCGAACGCTTGGTGCCGCATCTGACATGTGGAGCGCGCATTATTTGTCTCGTGCGCGACGACAAGGCGCCCGGCGATCTGGCCAAATGGTTGACGGCGCGCGGCTGGGGCGATTCACGGCTGTGGACGCTCACCGCGCTCGGCGGTGCCCGCGAATCAGTGGCGCAATATCGGGCCGACAGCTACGCCGCCGATAGCGGCGCGGGTCCGGTGACAGTTGCGCTGGAAACCAATGGAGCGCACGGCGTTCCGCGCAGCTCCGGCCTTTCGGACGCGCTCTTCGTGCATGACGGCCAGATCACCAAGCGGCCGATGCGCGCGCTCGCGCTTTCGGCGCTGGCGCCGAGATCCGGCGACAGATTATGGGACATTGGCGCCGGTTCAGGTTCGATCTCGGTAGAATGGGCTCTCTGTGGTGGCACGGCGATCGCCATCGAAGCGCGGGCTGATCGCGTAGCGAATATCCGCGGCAACGCGGCAACCTTCGGTCTGACGCATCGGATCGCCATCGTTGAGGGAATAGCGCCTGATATCCTCTCACGCCTTGAGACACCGCAAGCCGTCTTCATCGGCGGAGGGCTCGACGCCAGGATGTTCGATGCGGTGTGGTCGCGCATTGAGCCGAGAGTACGGTTGGTTGCGCATGCCGTCACGCTGGAGACCGAGGCGCTACTCTCGGACCTTCATCAACGCCACGGTGGCGAGTTGATGCGAATCGAGATTGCACATGCGGGTCACCTCGGCCGCTACCGCTCCTGGGAAGCGGTGCGGCCGGTCGTGCAATGGAGTGCAGTCAAGTGAAGGTCGCAGGTCTGGGGTTCAAGCGGGAGGTCACACTGGCTGCGCTGCGCGAAGCTCTCGCCGCCGCGGGCGGTCCTGAAGATCTCGCGGCAGTTGCAACGGTAAGCGACAAGGCCGAAACCGCCGCGCTCAAATTGCTGGCGCGCGAACTCAACGTGCCGATCCGGCCTGTTTCGGCCGATGTCCTGGCCGGCATTGCCACGCCCACACAGTCAGAATCCATCAAGGCGAAGTTCGGTACGGGCTCCGTCGCCGAAGCCGCAGCGCTTGCGGTCGCCGGCCGTGGTGCGCGCCTCGTTTCGACGCGGGCCGTTTCGCAGGATCGGACGGCGACCGCAGCGATCGCGGAAGGAGACGCCGAATGACGGTGCACTTCATCGGCGCCGGACCGGGAGCAGCTGATCTGCTCACCTTGCGCGGTCGCGATCTGATCGCCGCCTGTCCGGTCTGCCTCTATGCCGGCTCTCTCGTACCCCAGGGCGTTCTTGCCCATTGCCCAAAGGATGCACGGATCGTGAACACCGCGCCGCTGTCGCTCGACGACATCATGTCGGAGATCGTCGCCGCGCATCATGAGGGCAAGGACGTCGCACGGCTACATTCCGGGGATCTCTCGATCTGGTCGGCGATGGGCGAGCAATTGCGCCGCCTGCGCGCGCTTCAAATCTCCTATTCAATCACGCCCGGCGTGCCGGCCTTTTCCGCCGCCGCCGCCGCGATCGAGGCCGAGCTGACGCTGCCGGGTCTTGTGCAATCGGTCGTGCTGACGCGGATGCCGGGCAGGGCGAGCGCGATGCCGCAAGGCGAGAAGCTCGCCACCTTCGCCGCGACCGGTGCGGTGCTCGCCATCCATCTTTCGATCCATCTGCTTTCCAGGGTGATTGATGAGCTGATGCCGCACTACGGACGAGACTGCCCGGTCGCAATAGTCTGGCGCGCAAGCTGGCCGGATCAGCGCATCATTCGCGCTACGCTCGGTACGCTGGATTCTGCTGTAAGCACCGAGCTCGAGCGCACGGCCGTTATTCTGGTTGGCCGCACATTGGGTTCGGAAGATTTCGGAGAGAGCCGCCTGTATGCCGTCGACTATGACCGCCGCTATCGGCCGCTCGGGCCGACGCCGCGCTTTCCGGAAGGCTCGTGATGACGGCGAGCCTCGTCATCTCCGCGCCTGCATCCGGTGTCGGCAAGACGACGCTGACGCTGGCGTTGGCGCGCGCCTATCGCGATCGCGGGCTGAAGGTCCAGTGCTTCAAGAGCGGGCCCGATTATATCGATACCGCCTTTCATGCGGCCGCCGCGGGGCGCACCTCCGTCAACATCGACAGCTGGGCCATGCACCGCGAAGCGATCGAGGCGCTCGCTTCGCGCGGTGCGAATGCGGATCTCGTTCTGGCCGAAGGTTCGATGGGCCTATTCGACGGCGTTGCCACACGGGGCCTCTCGGGGACCGGCGCTACCTCCGATATCGCCGAGATGATGGGCTGGCCGATCCTGCTTGTGATCGATCCCTCCGGACAGGCGCAAACCGCCGCGGCGGTGGCTGCGGGACTGCGCGATTTCCGCGCAGGCGTGCATCTTGCCGGCGTCGTTCTCAACCGCGTCGCCAGCACCCGGCACGAGGACCTGGTGCGCCGTGCGATGGCAGGCGCCGGCATTGCCGTGTTCGGGGCGTTGCCCCGCCACGCCGCGATCAGCTTGCCGAAGCGGCATCTTGGCCTGGTGCAGGCTGAGGAGCAGGGCGAGGTCGACGGCCTGATCGCGGAAGCCGCCCGCTTCGTCGCCGAGCATGTCGATCTCGATGCAGTGTTGCAATCGGCGGCATGCGCCTCGACGGCGCCATGCGCCGCACACGGCCCGAGCGTCAAGCCACCCGGCCAGCGCATCGCTCTGGCGCGCGACGGCGCATTCTCGTTCGTCTATCCGCACATGCTGGAGGCCTGGCGTGCCGCCGGTGCCGAGATCGCGACCTTCTCGCCGCTCGCCGACGAGGGTCCTGATGACAGTGCCGACGTCTGCTGGCTGCCCGGCGGCTATCCGGAATTGCACGCCGGCCAACTCGCGGCAAATCGCCAATTCCGCCGTGCGCTAAAATCCTTTGCCGAGACACGGCCGGTGCATGGCGAATGCGGCGGTTACATGGTGCTGGGCACCGCCTTGACCGAGGGTGGCGGCACACGCCACGAGATGACCGGACTGCTCGGCCTGGAGACGAGTTTTGCCCAACGTCGCATGCATCTGGGCTATCGACTTGCGGAACTCGCTCTGCCAATGCCCGGACATCAGGCCGGCACTCGCCTGCGCGGGCATGAATTCCATTACTCCACGATTGTCTCGCAGCCCGATACACCTCTGGCTATCGTGCGCGACGCGACTGGCGCGGTCGTTGCGGAGACGGGCTCGCGGCGCGGCTACGCCACCGGCACGTTCTTCCACCTCATTGCGGAGGACAGGTGAGCGGCTTTGTTTCCTTTGTCTCGGCCGGCCCAGGCGATCCCGAGCTCCTGACGCTCAAGGCGGCTGCGCGTCTGCGCGCTGCTGATGTCGTGCTGTATGACGACCTTGCCTCGGGCGCGGTCCTCGATTACGCCCGAGCCGGGGCCAATCTGGTAGCGGTTGGCAAGCGTGTGGGCCGGCCCTCAGCCAAACAGGAGCACCTCAACCGGCTGCTCATCGACTACGCCGCCGCAAACGCCCGCGTTGTACGTTTGAAATCGGGAGACGCCGGCATCTTCGGCCGGCTTGAAGAAGAGATCGAGGCGCTGCGCGCGGCGGGCATCGACTACGAGATCATTCCAGGCGTCACCTCAGCCTGCGTTGCGGCAGCGCGCGCCAGCATTCCACTCACCCGCCGGCGCACCTCGCGCCGCGTCCAGTTCGTGACCGGCGCAGATGTCACCGGGCGGTTGCCCGCGAATCTCAATTGGGCGGCACTGGCCGATCCGGAATCGACGACAGCGGTCTATATGGGCAAGCGCACATTCCCGGCGCTCGCGGCAAAGCTGATAGAGCACGGCATGGCTCCCGACACGCCGGCGCTATTTGCGGAGTCTGTGGGCCGCGCCGAGGAGCAGATTGTCCGCACCACGATTGCACAGCTCGCAGAGCAGCTCGCGCAAGCGACCGCCGCAACGACGGCGGCGGTCATTCTTTTCGGCGCGCTGGCGGGAGAGACTCTATGAGGATGCCGTCGCCCGATCTCGCCAGTCCCTTGACGTCTCCTCGGAAGGAGCACACAGAACAGGCATGGTGCTCGAAGCGGCGGAAAGCGCCGGAGCATAATCGGGAACGGGCAAGGGCGGACGTGAATGCGGCGCCCAAAGCTCCGGCCGCGCCCGCGCCTGTAAGCGGTGAGGGGCTCCGATCCGCCACTGGGCCGTCAAGCTTGGGAAGCCGGGACCCGTTTCGAACCGCGAGCGAGGAGACCGGCCCTGCAATTTTTAATACCAGCGCCGTCGGGTGTGACGGCAGAAGGGACGTAAGTCATGCATATCGAACCAGGTATCGTTACGGGCGCCAAGCTCGCGCTGAGTTACGCGACGGGAGCTGTTGCCGCCGGCTGCGCTCTCAAGCTCACGGTCGAAACCGTGCGCGAGCAGGGGGTTGTTTCATTCGTGGTGCGCACCATCGCAACAACGGTCCTGGTTTTCTCGTTCTTCGAACTCCTGCCGCATTTCCGGATGGGGGTCTCGGAGGTGCATTTCATTCTCGGCTCGACGCTGTTTCTCCTGTTCGGCGCAGCGCCAGCCGCGTTCGGGCTGGCGCTTGGACTGCTGCTGCAGGGGCTGTTCTTCGTACCGACCGACCTGCCGCAATATGGTATGAACGTGACCACGCTGCTGGTGCCTTTGTTTGCGATCCAGGCGCTGGCCGGGTGGATCATTCCTCGCGACACCGCCTATGTTGACCTGCAGTATCGCCAGGCGCTTGCGCTTTCGACCGCCTATCAATTCGGCATCGTGGCGTGGGTCGCCTTCTGGGCGCTGTATGGTGCGGGCTTTGCGGCCGAGAACCTCGCCTCCATCGCGTCTTTCGCCGCTTCCTACGCGCTCGTCGTAGTAATTGAGCCGCTGGCCGATCTAGCCGTGCTGGCTCTGGCGAAATCACTGAGAGCTGTGACGGCCGATGGTCTTGTTACTTATCGGCTTCACAACGCCGCCTGAGATGGCGTAAGGGCGGTCGCAAGTCGCGGCCGCCCCCGTTTCATAACGCGATGCTGACACTCTCCCTGATAGGCATTGGCTGCGGCGATCCCGAGCAGCTCACGCTTGCTGCGATCCGCGCAATCAATGCGGCTGACCTGGTGCTGATTCCGCGCAAAGGTGCCGCGAAGTCCGATCTCGCCGACCTGCGCCGGCTGATTTGCGCGCAAGCCTTGACGAACAGCCGTACGCGCGTTGCCGAGTTCGACCTGTCCATTCGCGACACGGCGCAGGAGGGCTACCGCAAGGCAGTGGACGAATGGCACGACGCCGTCGCAGTGACCTGGTCCCGAGCGATTGCGGCGCATCTCGGTGATGACGGACGCGTTGCCCTGCTGATTTGGGGCGATCCTTCGCTATACGATTCGAGCTTGCGGATCGCACGAAAGCTTGATCCGTTGCCGATGATCGAGGTCGTCCCGGGCATCACGTCGATCCAGGCGCTTTGCGCCGCACATTCACTGCCGCTGAACGACATTGGGGAGCCTTTTCTCGTCACCACCGGACGGCGGCTGCGCGAAGGCGGTTGGCCGTCCGGCGCCGACACGGTGGTCGTCATGCTCGATGGCGGCGCCGCGTTCCAGTGGCTCGAGCCGACCGGACTACATATCTGGTGGGGCGCCTACCTCGGGATGCCCCGGCAAATCACCATGTCAGGTGCGCTCGCAGAAGTGGGGCCAGTCATCGTCGCCGCCCGACAGGAAGCACGCGCCAGGCACGGCTGGATCATGGATAGCTACATCCTCAAGCGCGTGTCGTAGCACTCGTGGGAAGGCCGCTGGCATCTTGAACAATCACCAAGGGCAGGACGACATGCTACCCGAGTGGGTCTACCAGGAGTGTCCGGGCGTTTCGACCGTCCATCGCGATGCTGCCCTGGCCCGTCAGGCCGAGCTCACCAAACCGACCGGTGCGCTGGGTCGCCTCGAGCACCTCGCGATCGAGCTGGCCGGTCTGCAACAAACCGACCGGCCTCGCGCCGAGGGTGTGCCGATCATCGTCTTTGCAGGGGATCACGGCATCGTCGCGCAGGGCGTATCGGCCTATCCTCAGGAAGTTACGATCGCGATGATGTCGAATTTCGCATCAGGCGGTGCAGCAATTTCGGTTCTCGCGCGCGAACTGGGCTTAAGTTTGGAGATCGTCGATGCCGGAACGCTCGCCGAACAGCCCATCCCGGGCGTCGCGACAGACAAGCCGCGCTGCGGCAGCCGAGATTTCAGCAAGGAAACGGCGCTCGAGCTGGGGGAGGTCGCCTTCGCCTTCGACTGCGGCAAGCGCGCCATCGCGCGCGCGGCCTCAGCAGAGCCAGATCTTCTGATCCTTGGCGACATGGGGATCGGCAACACCACGACTTCTGCGGCAGTCGCCGCCGCCCTGCTTGGCGTCAGCGCCGAGCAGGCGGCCGGCAATGGCACCGGGATCGATGCGGACAGCCGTGCGCGCAAGGCGCACCTGATTGATGCAGCGCTGGCTCGTCATGACCTTACACGACCAGGAACTTCTGCCGAGCGGATCCTGTGCGCGGTCGGCGGTCTCGAAACGGCTGCGATTACGGGCGCGATCATCGCCGCCGCACAGCGTCGCCTTCCGATCCTGATCGATGGTTTCATCGTGTCCGTCGCGGCATTGACGGCGGTGCATCTTAATCCATCGTGTCGGCCCTTTCTCTTGTCCACGCATCAATCGGCCGAGCAGGGGCATCGCCTGGTTCTTCAGTCCCTGAATATGCAGCCGTTGTTCAATCTGGACCTCAGATTAGGGGAGGGATCGGGCGCCGCGCTTGCATTGCCGATCCTGCGGCTTGCATGCGCTCTGCACAATGGCATGGCGACCTTCGCACAAGCCAGTGTTCCGAATCGCTCATAACGCGACATTCTGATTGACCGACACAATCCGCCAATTGTTCCGTAGCCGATCAATTCGGGTGATCGACAGCGGATCGATAACGAAGCGCAACGCTGCTTGCGGTGCGATGTCGAGGGCCAAGCAGAGCGCGGCGCGAATAGTGCCGGAATGCACCACGAGTGTTGCTGGACCAGCAGCTATTTTACGAAGTCCATCTTGAACCCTCGCAATTTGATCTTCGAAACTCTCGCCGCCTGGTGGGCTTGAACGAGCGGGATCCTTCCAGAACTCGGCGTACCCTTCATCTCCGAGATCGGCGAGATCGTCGTGACGTCGGCCTGTCCAATGCCCGAAGTCCTGCTCCCGAAACTCAGGCACGAGAATCGGATCAAGCTCGAATGCGCGCGCGGTATCAAGAGTTCGTTGAGACGGACTCGCATAGCTTGCGGCGTCCCGCGGTAAGCGCCTTCGCACGGCTTCCAAATGCGCCCGACCGCTGAGATCAGCCGGAGCGCCCGACGGGGAGATCGTTCCTTCGATAGTATTGACGACTACCGCATGCCGGACCAACCAAAGAAAGGCTTCCCCTTCCATCCCTATATCTCCGATGCTTATCAATACGAAAAAGTTCTTTAACATTCGCCCGCGGAGGCTTTACCGAAGGACTGATATCACGGCCGGAGAAAAATGCGTATCTCAACACCTCCGCGCGCCGCCCACCTGCAACGAAGGCGCGTTGCCTCGCGTCAGGCCAATTTCTCATGATCGCGCTCATCCCTTCTCGTTAGTACGACGGCGATGGGCGCTCGCGCCGAATGTAGCAACTCGTTGCGAGCGTGGCGGTCGTCTAACCGCCTGCGCAAGCCAATTTCCGAAAGAATTGCCGGGGTGTCGCCACAGCGGCCGCCGAGAAAAAAAGGCCGCTTGTAATGAACAAGCGGCCCAAGTCTAGGGAGGAAACGCCCAAGGAGGGCTGCGATAGCGCATCGCGCTACCGTGGTGCGTATATGCGTTGGCGGTGCACAAAACGCAAGAGTTGACTTCCGGATCGGCATCAAGAGTGCTTCTTCATCTTTCTCCTTATCCACTCGGCAACGACATCCCTGTTGATGCTGCCTTGAAATTAAGGCTGGTGGCGAAACTGAGGCGCCAGCGGCTCAGACTTCAAATACGAAAGGAGACGGACGATTCCTGGACAAACAGCGAGCGAAGAGCAGATCGTAAGCCGAAAGTTCATACAAATTTTTGCGAGAACCCTCAGGTGAGACTTGAATCGCACGTAGCGTCAGGTTGTACGCTTTCGAAGCAGTGTTTCCGAGTTAGCGAATGCGGCCGCCGAGAGGGGTCGGGCTTCTTTACTGTCGCGCGTATGAGCGCCCGCTTAGAGATCTTACATTTGATCTCACACCCCTGAAGTCAGGGGGATGCTATTCCCAAGACCGTTCGGCAACTGGCACGGCGCTCCGGAAAGTTGGAAAATGCTGCCAGAGCCCGGTAACGCCCAAAACTCTGGCACCGCCGTGTTGCGAGGCTTTCTTTATCGCTGTTATGCCCACTTCAAGCAGTTCTGGCCCTAACCGGTTCAGGGCGAGTTCGACATGCGCATCGAAACGGTTGCGAAATCGACGGATGCTACGATGGCGGTGTCGTATTCGGCGTGTCCGGTTGCAGACGCGTATGTTCGAAAGCCGACGCCGAGGTGCAAATATTCCCTCGCCGCGGCGCGAAGCACATGGTTTTCACGCTTCAAGCAAGGCTTGCACGACGTGCTTGATGGCACGTCCATTGCTGGGAAAGACCCGCGCGATCATGCCGCTCTCCCAGTCGTAGGCGCAGGAGTTATATGAAACCTACTCGATTGATCCAAATCAGCACCCGAGACGCCGTACTGAGTGCGGTCTGGCTTCGCAACGCACGAAGGCGCATTGGCCGCGATATCTGCCTGTCCTCGACAAACTGTCCTCATCCCGCGCGGCTCGCCGGCGCATCGCAAGGTGCGATCTGACCTGCGTCGAGTGAGAGACGAATGCAGTGCGCTGACCGAAATCCGCTTCTCAGCAAGGAGCCAAAGAGGAAATTGATGTGACGGCGGCCGCAGCTGTCATCGGCTTGACACACGAACATTAATGGGAGTCCGAAAGCATGAACGCGCCGAGCTATCGGGCGCAGATATTTTCTCATCTGACCGATAGTATTGATCGCGGGCAAAAAAACGCCCGCTTGGGCCTCTCAGCAATTTGGTCGCCGATCAGCTCCCGCACTGCATTGCCGAGATCAAACGCAGTAAACGGCCAGATGAAGGGGTCAAGGATCTTGGACGCAGCATTAACGCGATGATTGCATCGGCCGACTATGAGGTACAGCTGCTGAATCTGCCGCAGCCCGAGCTCGCGATAGCCAAGACAGACATCCACTATCTCGTCAACTGTGCTTATCAGATGTCAGCGTTTGCTGGTCTTCATCCCATAGAAGCGGAGTTGGCCGTAGGAGAGGAGCTGAGCCGTCTTGCCCGATTAAGTTGTGATCGGAAGCCTAGCATTGAGGTCCTCTCGTATGAAGATATGATCCTTGCGAACCCGGTGCAGAGCGATCCACGCGTATATTGCCTCGGCGCGGCCGGGGTCGAAGAGCGAGATTTTTGCTTGGGTCACCAACTCATCGAGAGCGATCTACAGCTAGCAATCGATGCTCTACTTGAATTGCGTGACACGGCTGACGCTGACGCTCGCCAATGTCTTGCGGTGTGCTTGGAACGCCTTAAGTCAGCAAATTATGTTCTGACGCGCTTTTATGAGCATATGTCACCCGACCTATTTGGCCAATTCCGTGTGTTTTATGGAAAAAACCCCTACACGAATAGGCTTGGCCCGAGCGGCCGGTTCTCTGCGCGGGTCGTGGCGGTCTCGGTGCTACTGGTCGGTGAAGATCTCTTCCAACAGAAGCCGCAATTCTATTGGGACGTATATCGGCTTTCCGAATACTATCCGCAGGGATGCATCAACGAGGTGTTCCGCTGGTTGTCACCGGGCAATACAAGCGCGGAACCCACGCCAACTTGGCTAGAAGGGGAAGCGGAGTTTCCCAGGACTGCGACCATTTCGCCCGTCATCGAACGCCTTGGCGATGAAATCGCAAAGCTACGCGCGTCTTGTGTTGATGCGCTGGATCAGTTTACCCGGATGCACCGTATTACTGCCTTAAAACATATGGTTGAACCGGGGCGTCCAATTATCGGAGTTGAGGGGTCCGAAAGTGTTGAGGCTGTTCTTTCACAGCGGCTGTTAACCCGCGGCGCGTCCCTAAGCTGACGGTATGTGTCAGACGTGTGGTGTCCGACACTGGTCGAAGGATTCTTAATGAATTGAAATTGCGAGCCGGTGCTCTAAGATTCAATTGGATAATTCTTCACACGACAAAGATCCAAGTAGGGCTCAAAGACGTCACGACATGGCTGGCTACGGTCGCCGTAAGGAAGGGATGTTGCACGGATATGCTGTGATCTTCTAGCGGCTGACTGGCCGCGATAAGCCACCTGACGAGGTTGCGAACCTGGAAATCCAATCTAGTCCTGAGAGGCCAGCTTCGTGAAACCAGAAGGAGGTCGAGCCGCCGGATTGCGGCATGCGACGACTTGATTATGTAGACGCTGCGAACGCACACGTGCGTTCGTTCCGCCTGGCGTGATTTGAACGGCAGACTGGTCGCAAAGTCACCGAGCTCTAGCCGGCAGCTTGCTTGCGCTTCCTATCGATGCTTCCTCAGCTCTCATGGCCCCACGTGACAATTTGAACGCTTTTTCTGGAAATTCGTTGGCATCTCTCAAGTGTTTCAGGTGGTGTTGGCCTGCTTCTTGCTCAGAGCCTCAGTAAGTCTCAATAACAGCTTGGAAGGGGTTTATGGGTGGGGCAACGGAAACGTTTTACGGCGTCATCAGACGTCAGGGTATCACGCGTCGCAGTTTCCACAAATTCTGCAGTTTGACGGCAACGAGCCTCGGGCTCGGTCCGCTCGCGGCAAGCCAAATTGCCAACGCGCTGGAGACAAAGCCGCGTGTACCCGTGATCTGGATGCACGGGCTCGAATGCACCTGCTGTTCGGAAAGCTTTATCCGCTCGGCCCATCCGCTGGTCAAAGACGTGGTGCTGTCGATGATCTCGCTGGATTATGACGCCCCAATCATGGCGGCGGCAGGACACCAGGC
Organism: Bradyrhizobium sp. LMTR 3; assembly: GCF_001693485.1. GTDB lineage: Bacteria > Pseudomonadota > Alphaproteobacteria > Rhizobiales > Xanthobacteraceae > Bradyrhizobium. The sequence goes on along the minus strand of NZ_MAXC01000053.1, from coordinate 187,471 downwards.
CGAAGCTATCCTCGAGGAGACCCGCGCCAAGTACAAGGGCCAGTATGTGCTTGCCGTTGAAGGCAATCCGCCGCTGAACGAAGGCGGCATGTTTTGCATTGATGGCGGCAAGCCGTTCGTCGAAAAGCTCAGGGCGATGGCGGAAGATTCCATGGCGATCATTGCTTGGGGTACTTGTGCGTCTTGGGGTTGCGTGCAGGCAGCCAAGCCCAACCCGACTCAGGCGACGCCGATCGATAAAGTGATCACGAACAAACCGATCATCAAGGTGCCCGGCTGCCCGCCCATCGCAGAGGTCATGACCGCCTTGGTGACCTTCATCACCACGTTCGGAAAGCTTCCCGAGCTCGACCGCCAAGGGCGTCCAAAGATGTTCTATTCCCAGCGGATCCACGACAAGTGCTATCGGCGTCCCCATTTCGACGCCGGCCAATTTGTCGAGGAGTGGGACGACGAGTCCGCGCGCCAGGGCTATTGCCTCTACAAAATGGGCTGCAAGGGGCCGACCACCTACAACGCCTGCTCGGCCGTTCGGTGGAACGACGGCGTTTCCTTCCCGATCCAATCCGGCCACGGCTGCTTCGGCTGCTCCGAAGATGGCTTTTGGGACAAGGGCTCATTTTACGATCGACTGACGACCATCAAGCAATTCGGCATCGAGGCCAACGCCGACCAAATTGGCATGGCCGCTGCTGGCGCGGTCGGCCTAGCCGTTGCCGCGCACGCGGCGATCACGGCCGCGAAGCGGCTGACCGGTAAACCGGGCAGCGTAGCTCAGGAAAAATAATCGAATTCAGGGAAGGACAACGATGGGCGCCCAGACACCGAATGGGTTCAAGCTCGACAATTCCAGCAAACGCATTGTCGTCGATCCGCTGACCCGGGTCGAAGGCCACCTCCGGGTCGAGGTCAATCTCGATTCCGACAATGTGATCTGCAACGCGGTCTCATCCGGAACTATGTGGCGCGGCATCGAGACGATCCTGCGTGGACGCGATCCTCGCGACGCGTGGGCGTTCACCGAGCGGATTTGCGGCGTCTGCACCGGCACGCATGCGCTCACCTCGGTGCGCGCGGTGGAGAACGCGCTGGGTATCAGTATTCCCGAGAATGCTAATTCGATCCGCAATATCATGCAGCTCTGCTTGCAGGTGCACGATCATCTTGTGCACTTTTATCACCTGCACTCGCTGGATTGGGTCGATGTGATTTCCGCCCTCAAGGCCGATCCCAAGGCGACCTCTGCGTTGGCGCAGTCGGTCTCCCCCTGGCCGCTATCATCGCCAGGCTATTTCAAGCATCTGCAGATCAGGCTGACCAAGTTCGTTGAATCAGGGCAGCTCGGCCCGTTTAAGAACGCCTATTGGGGGCATCCGGCCTACAAGCTTCCGCCGGAAGCGAACCTGATGGCCTTGGCGCATTATCTGGAAGCGCTCGACTTCCAGAAGGACGTCGTCAAGATCCACGCCATCTATGGCGGCAAGAACCCGCATCCGAATTGGCTGGTCGGTGGCGTGGCCTGCGCCATCAATGTCGATGGTACCGGTGCAGTGGGCGCCATCAATATGGAGCGGCTAAACCTGGTATCCTCGATCATTGGCCGTTCGATCGAATTCGTCGAGCAGGTTTATCTGCCCGACGTTACCGTGATTGGCTGCTTCTACAAGGACTGGCTCTATGGCTGCGGTCTCTCGGGTAAGAGCGTAATGTCCTATGGCGACATTCCCGAGAATGCCAATGACTATTCCGCGAAAAACCTCAAGCAGCCACGCGGCGTGATCCTCAATGGCAATTTCAGCGAAGTTCTGCCGATCGATCACGGCGATCCCGAGCAGATCCAGGAGTTCGTCGCTCATTCCTGGTACAAGTATCCCGATGAAAGGAGGGGGCTGCATCCCTGGGATGGTATAACCGAGCCGAATTTCCGGCTCGGGCCCAACGTCAAGGGCACCACGACCGACATCAAGGAGCTCGACGAAGGCGGCAAATATTCCTGGATCAAGGCGCCTCGCTGGCGCGGCAACGCCGTCGAGGTGGGACCGCTGGCGCGATACCTCATAGGTCACGCACAAGGCAAAGAGGAGTTCAAGGAGCCGACCGAGAAGCTGCTGAAGACACTCGATCTTCCCTTCGCTGCACTCTTCTCGACGCTCGGCCGCACTGCGGCGCGTGCGCTCGAATGCCAATGGGCCGCGCACCAGATGCGCTATTTCCAGGACAAGCTTATGGCGCATATCAAAGCGGGTGACACCGCTACCGCCAACGTCGATAAATGGAAGCCGGAGAGCTGGCCGAAGGAAGCCAAGGGCTACGGTTTCACCGAGGCGCCGCGTGGTGCGCTCGGGCACTGGATCAAGATCAAGGAGACCAAGATCGACAACTACCAATGCGTCGTGCCGACGACATGGAACGGCTCGCCGCGTGATCCAAATGGCAATATCGGTGCATTTGAGGCCTCGCTGATGGATACGCCGATCGCTGATCCGGAGAAGCCGCTGGAAATCCTGCGCACGATCCATTCGTTTGATCCATGCCTGGCCTGCTCGACACATGTGATGGGGCCGGATGGCCAGGAAATGGCAACGATCAAGGTCCGCTAGGGGAGGCGGCATTGTTGGACAAATCTCCGCAAGCGCTAACTGCCACTGTCGCGGTTGACCCGGTACGCTCCGGCCGCAGCGAGCGTGGCGTCGTCTACGTCTACGAGGCGCCGGTGCGGCTGTGGCATTGGATCAACGCCGCGGCAATCCTGGTGTTGGGCCTCACCGGTTATTTCATCGCCAGTGGGATACCGACCATGCCGGGAGAGACAAGCGACAATTTTCTGTTCGGCTATATCCGTTTTGCGCATTTCTTCGCAGGCGACGCGCTCACGCTCGGCTTCCTCTTGCGCATTTACTGGGCGTTCGTGGGCAACCCCCATGCTAAGCAAATTTTCTACGTGCCGCTTTGGCGCAAGAGCTATTGGCGCGAGGTGTGGCACGAGATTCGCTGGTACGCTTTCGTTGCGGCCGAGCCAAAGAAATACGTCGCGCACAATCCGCTGGCCCAGCTTGCGATGTTCTTCATGTTTACGCTGACGATCGCGTTCATGATCGTCACCGGCTTTGCGCTGTACGCGCAGGGCACCGGCAACGACAGCTGGCAGTACAGGCTGTTCGGGTGGGTGCTTTCGATTTGGCCGAACAGCCAGGACGTCCACACCTGGCATCATCTCGGCCTGTGGATGATCGTGACGTTTGCGCTCATCCACATCTATACAGCGGTTCGCGAAGACATCGTGTCGTCCCAGAGCATCGTCTCCTCGATCATTTTCGGCGAGCGCGAATTCCGCGATTGATTGACAATGCAGATGCCAACTCCGGAGAACACGAAACGGATCCTGGTGCTCGGCATCGGCAATATCCTGTGGGCCGATGAGGGGTTCGGCGTGAGGGTGGTGGAGCAGTTCCACCGCCGCTACGCCGTCCCTGGCAATGTCACCATGCTCGATGGCGGCACGCAGGGGCTCTACCTCGTCAACTTTCTACAGGAGGTCGATTGCCTGATCGCGTTCGATGCCATCGATTATGGACTCGCGCCCGGGCACTTGAAGCTCGTGCGAGACGAGGAGGTGCCGAAATTCACCGGCGCCAAGAAGGTGAGCCTGCATCAGACCGGCTTCCAGGAGGTCTTAAGTGCAGCCGACCTGCTTGGCCGCTGCCCGCGACAGCTCGCTCTAGTCGGCTGTCAGCCACTTGATCTGGAGGATTGGGGCGGACCGCTGACGGCTCCGGTGCGCACTCAGATTGCGCCTGCGATCGAACTGGGTTGCGAACTGCTGGCGCAGTGGGGTTCTCCGGCAAAACTGCGGACCACGCCGCTACCGGAGTCGGAGCGTCTGCTCGCGAACGATATCGACCACGCAAACTATGAGAGGAGGGCGCGACCGATCTAGCGGCTCGCAGATTAGCATGTGCCTTGGCTTGCCAATGACGATTATTGAGACCGACGGCATGTCGGCGCTTTGCGAATATGCCAATGAACAGCGGCACGTCTCAGTCATGCTGCTCTCCGAGCCGCCGGTCGGTGCCAAGGTGCTTGTCCATATCGATACCGCGGTGCGGCTCTTGGATGACGACGAAGCGCGGCTGATCGCGGACGCGCTTGAGGGCCTTTATGCGGCCCTCAACGGCCACGATTGTGATCGTTTCTTTGCGGACTTGATCGGTCAAGAGCCGCAATTGCCCGAGTACCTGCGCTAGCCCGGCGCCGCCTCTCGGAAACTGCCTGCCCATCTTTGCCCATATCAGCGGAAACCAAATTTGAAGCCGAAACAAGCTTCACGAGGAATGTCTCGAGCGGGTGCTGATCCGAGCGGGAATGCAATCGCGAAAGAGCAACGATTGGCACGTCCCTTGCTACACCTCATCCAGCAGAACCATGGACTATCAAAGAGGCGGCTAATGGACTTTCAGTCCGGGAAACATGATCTGACGCGGCTCCGTCTGTTCGAGGTGGGGACCGCAAGCGTCCCACAAGCGAAAGACACTCGGCATGATCGCCAAGATCCGGGAGATCTCTATCGACCGCATTTCGAAGCTCATTGATCGCCCGCGCTCCAATGGCGCGTCCGTGGACATAAGTATCATCCCTCAGCACACCATCGGAACGTCGTATCATGAAACAGGTTTCCGGCTCGCGCCCAATAGCGCCGAGAAAATGCGAGCAGCCGATGAGCGTGTTCCCTATAGCCGCGGAAAGTCTCGACGCAGCCCGTAGCGGGCTAATGGCTGCGGGGGCGCTCGCGAAGTCCGCTGCGCTCAATGGCATCGAGCTGGCAAGGAACTGTCCGGACGCCATCGCGCTGTTGTATTCCGTCGCGGCTGCCGTTGCCGGCCAGAAGAGTGATCTGCCGACGCAGCTGTTCAGGATCGGAAATCTCAGCGATCTCGAGCGCAGGCTGATTGCGGAAGTGCTTGGGGAGGGCGATCTCGCCGGCGTCGTTGCGCTGCCGGGTGGCCGCGTGGCGCAAATCCAGGAATCGGTACTTGCGGGCATCTGGCGCGTGCGCATCGAGACCGACGCCGCACACGAATATGTCGAGGTCGGTGCGATCCCGGAGATCGTGCGGCGCGCCGCAACCGACCTGACGTCAAGCGATCTCATGATCGGCGCGGCACCCGACGGCGCGATGAACGTGCTGCCGGTGCTCGCGGAAGTCCGCGAGCGGGCACTGGCCTGGCAGCCGGGCATGCGCTCGCAGATCATCAACTTCACCCTGCTGCCGATGAGTGCGGTCGACCTGGCGTTTTTGCAGCAAAGCGTCGGAAACGGTCCGATCCAGCTCATCTCGCGCGGCTACGGGACTTGCCGAGTGCTTGCGACGGGCATCCGGAACGTCTGGTCGGTGCAGTTCTTCAATGCCATGGACACCATCATTCTGGATACGCTGGAAGTCGGCGGCGTGCCAATGGCTGCCTTGGCCGCCGAGGAAGATTTCTGGGGTTCCGCCGAACGCCTGCAAGAAATCATCAAAGCTTACGTCGAATGACGAGCTTCGAGAATTTTGGAGTCCGGAAGGATATCGCAAACGGCGCGCGCATGGAGTGCGGCATCTGTTGGATCGTCTACGATCCGGCTGAGGGGGATGAGGCGACGCAAATTGCAGCGGGAACGCCTTTCGCCGGGTTGCCCGAAAATTGGCGTTGTCCAAACTGCGATGCGCCCAAATCGAAGTTCATGGCGATTGAAGATGACGCCTGACCGCGAACAGCATTCCCGCAGGAGCATGCACCCCGATGCGTCGGCGTGGGGCGAGATGCTCGCGGCAGCCTATCGGGATATCGCCGATCGCACGATGCGCGACCTGCCGATCTTCAACGAGGCCTTGAGCGTCGAAGCCATCGGATTTCGCGCGCGCGAGGGCAGGGTCGTCGGCATGATGATCACGCCCTGGTTCATGAACGTGGTCACACTCATGCGTGACAGAACTTCGCATTCGCCTCCGAGCCCGGGATCGAACCTGCGCTTGCGATTTCCGGCCGGCGAGATCGAATTCACCGTCAGCGAGATGGCGCCCGTGGGCTCGATCGCGAGCTACTCACTGTTCTCGCCGATGTTTGAGTTCGAGCATATGACGTCCGCGCGCGCCACCGCCGAAGCAGCGCTCGCGGCGCTGATGTCACCGGCCAATCGCGCGGCCTCACATGGGCCCGATGCGCGACATGATTCGATCGACCGCCGGCATTTCTTACGCGGTGTACTGACGGAGCGGCGCGCATGAGCCTCGCCGTCCGCAACCAGATCGATGTTACCGTATCGCTTGCTGGCGACGCAATTGCCGCGGTCGAGATTCTGCCGCGCGTCCGGCCGCCACTGGGGCGGCTGTTCGCCGGTAAGCCGGCCGCTTCGTTGCTCAACGTGCTGCCGCGAATCTTCTCGTTGTGTGCCGCCGCGCACCAGGTGGCATTCCTGTCCGCGATCGAGGCGGCGCGCGGCGAAACCATCAGCCTTGCGACGCGACAGCATCGTATCGTTATGGTCGTTGTCGAGCGGCTGGCGGAATTGCTGCGGGACCTGTTTGTCGGGCATTTCGCGCTGGATACTACCAGCGCCGCAGCGATCCGCGCCCTGATGGAGGGGGTATCGGAACTTCTCAGCAGCGCAGAGCCCAGCTGCGGCCAGGTTCGACGCGAGGTAACAGCGCGGGTTGCGATTGCGCTGGCAGCGCTTGGCATAACGAACGAAGACGGAGCGCCGAGGCTCGGTAACCCACTAGCGCTTCGCGTTGCTGCTCTCGAGGAAGACGCGTTGAAGCCAACGTCGATGCAGCACTCGTTTTTGTCCGTTGCCGACGATCGCGACGTCATCGAACGGCTGATCGTGGATGATGCAGAATCTTGCCGTTGCCCCGACCTTGAGGGCCGGATTCCCGAAACAGGTGCGTGGGCACGCCAAATGATGCGTGATCAGCTCACGCTAGGCCGGTCGGGGCCGGCCGAGCGGCTGAAGGCGAGGATCGCGGAAATCGTGCGGCTGCACGATTGGCTCGGCCCCGGTGCTCATGTTGAAACAGCGGAGGATGGGATCGTCGAAAGCTACAGGCTGGGGCCGGGCCGTGGTGCGGCCGCGGTCGAATGCGCCAGGGGACGTCTCTATCACGCGGTTGAGCTTGATCGTCAGGGGCAGATGTCGCGTTTCGAATTTCTTGCCCCGACCGAGTGGAATTTCCACGCGCGCGGACCGCTTGTCCGCAGCCTGCAAGGCGCGGTCCTGGCCGCGAAACCGCAGGCACAGGGTGCCGTTCGCGCGATGGTCGGATCCTTTGACCCTTGCGTTGGGTTCACTCTGAATTTTCGCGAAATTGGCGATGCATGAAATGGCGCTTTGTGAGGGCATCGTCGAGATCATCGAGGAGGAGGCGCGCCGGCGACCATTTTCCAGGGTGAAGACCGTGCGTCTGGAGATCGGGGCGCTGGGCCATGTCGCTCCCGAAGCGATGAAGTTCTGCTTTGCGGCCGTTGCCGCGCGGACCATCGCCAATGGCGCGGTTATTGAGGTCGTCGAATTGCCTGGTGTCGCCTGGTGCATGGCCTGTTCGAGGAGCGTTGAGATTGCGCAACGCTATGAGCCGTGTCCCTGCTGCGGCAGCTATCAGCTGCAGGTGACCGCGGGCGAAGAGATGCGGGTCAAAGAGCTGGAGGTCGACTAATGTGTACCGTATGTGGCTGTAGCGAAGGAACGCCCTCCATCGAACGCGCCGACGCGCAAAGTGCGCAAACCCAGAGGCATCACCATGATCATACGCATGATCACTACGGTCACCACCATGATCATATGCATTGCGGTCAAAAGGTGCACGATTCTCACAACCATTACCATGATCACCATCATGATCATAGCGGTCAACATGCTCAGCGCGGAGGGGGGCTTGTGGATTGCGGCGCCGACCCGGCCGGCTTGAAGATTGGGAGTATGAGCAGCGAGCGAGCCATTCAGATCGAGCGCGACATCCTCGGCAAGAACAACAGGATCGCCGCCGACAACCGCGCGCGCTTCCTGACCGATGACCTGCTCGTGTTCAACCTTGTTTCCAGTCCGGGCGCGGGCAAAACCTCGCTGCTCGTCCGCGCCGTCTCCGAGCTCAAGGGTAGCCGCCCGGTTGGTGTCATTGAGGGCGACCAGCAGACCTCGAACGATGCCGATCGCATTCGCGCAATCGGCGTTCCCGCAATCCAGATCAATACCGGCAAGGGCTGCCATCTCGATGCTGCGATGGTCCGCGAGGCTTATCACCGCTTGCCGCCGCTCAAGGGCGGTATTCTCTTCATCGAGAATGTCGGGAATCTAGTTTGTCCCGCGGCGTTCGATCTCGGCGAGGCCAGCAAGATCGTGGTGTTCTCGACCACCGATGGTGAAGACAAGCCGCTCAAATATCCGGATATGTTCGCCGCATCGTCGCTGATGCTGATCAACAAGATCGATCTGGCGCCGGTGATCGACTTCGATTTAGCCCAGACCATCGAATATGCGAGACGCGTCAATCCGAACATTGAGGTGCTGACGGTTTCGGCGCGTACGGGCGAGGGCTTTGCCGCGCTCTACGCTTGGATCCGGAAGCAGGCTGCGTATCGGAGGCGTCCGGTCCAGGACACATTGCGATGAGCGCGAGCAGCGACGCCATCATCCGCGGCGGAACGCGGCTGCGGGTGCGCATCAGTGGCGCCGTGCAGGGTGTCGGCTTTCGTCCGTATATATATGGACTCGCTACCCGCTATGGATTGACCGGGTTCGTCGCCAACGATCCCAATGGCGTGATCATTGAGGTTGAGGGCGACCGTACGTGCGAGTTTGTGGCCGCTTTGCCACTCGAAAGGCCTCCATTGGCGCGGATCGACCACATCTCCGTTCAGGAGATTGGCGCGCTTGCAGCGAAAAAATTTTCGATCCGCGCCAGCGAACACGGGAGGGTGTCGACCCGGATCGTCGCAGATGCCGCGACATGCCAGGAATGTCTTGATGAGTTGTTCGACCCGAACAGCCGCCATTACCTCTATCCCTTCATCAACTGCTCTCATTGCGGCCCTCGCTATACCATCGCCGAACGGCTTCCCTACGATCGCCGCAATACAGCGATGAGGGAGTTTGCGATGTGTGCCGCCTGCGCGCGCGAATATGCCGATCCGGCGAGCCGCAGGTTTCATGCGGAAGCGATTGCGTGTCCGACGTGCGGTCCTCGGCTCAGTCACGGGATCAACGACATTGCCGCGGCGATCGACGGCGGCCAAATCGTCGCGATAAAGGGAGTTGGCGGGTACCAGCTGCTTTGCGACGCTCGCAACCATGACGCCGTGCAGCGTTTGCGCAGGAGGAAGCAGCGCGACCAGAAGCCGTTCGCCGTCATGGTTGGTTCCGTAGAGGAGGTCAGCGAGATTGCGGAGGCGAATGCCGCCGAGCTCCAACTGCTCGAATCCGTCGCCCGCCCAATCGTTCTCCTGCCGTCGCGCAACAATCTAGCGCCGGCGATAGCCCCCGGCCTGTCGCGCGTAGGCATCATGCTGCCGGTGGCCCCGTTGCATCACCTCATCTTCCATGCGCTTCGTTCGACAGGTGCATGGGATGGGGTTGAAGGTCCGGTCATTGTCAGCACCAGTGCTAATCCCGGCGGCGAACCGCTCCCGATCGACAACGCGGAGGCGTTGCGGCGGCTCGCGGGCATCGCCGATCTTATTGTGACCCATGATCGCGATATTCTGACGCGCGCCGATGATTCCGTGGTGGCGGTAGTGGCGGGCCGGCACCAATTCATTCGTCGCGCCCGCGGCTATGTTCCCGAACCGATCCGGCTTGCGAGGTCTGTGCCGCCCGTGCTCGCCGTAGGCGGCGCGTTGAAATCGACCGTCACGGTTACACGTGGCAATGAGGCCTTCGTCTCCCAGCACATCGGCGATCTCGATACGGCTGAAGGCATTCGCTTCTTCGAGGAGACGATCCGGCACCTCACATCGACCCTCGACATCGATCCTGTCGTCATTGCCCATGATCTGCATCCCAACATGGCGACCACCCGCTTTGCGGAAGCAAGCGGCCGCGCGCTGATCGCGGTCCAGCATCACCACGCGCACGCTGCCGCCGTCATCGCGGAGCATGGCCTTGGGCGGCGTGCGCTCGCCCTTCTCCTCGACGGCTATGGTTATGGCTCCGACGGCGGCAACTGGGGTGGCGAGCTATTGTTGTGCGAAGGCGCCGGGTTTCGACGGATCGGGCATCTCGCGCCCTTGCAAATGCCTGGCGGAGATCGCGCAGCCCGCGAGCCTTGGCGCATGGCGAGCGCAATATTGCACTTGCTGGGGCGGGAAAACGAAATCAGGCTGCGCTTTGCAGCACAGCCGCAGGCCGAGCGTCTGCAGTCATTGCTCGCTCAGCCCAGCGTGGCGACTACGACCAGCGCGGGCCGGCTGTTCGATGCAGCAGCGGCGCTGCTCGGGATTGCGACTTTGCAGAGCTATGAGGGCGAAGCCGCCATGAAGCTCGAGGCGCGTGTGCGGCGGACTGCGGTGCTTGAAGCGGGCTGGATGATCGATGGCGACGTGCTGTCCTTTCATCCGCTGTTTGCGCGTTTGATTGCAGACAACGTCGGCGCGACGGAGGGAGCGGGGCTGTTTCATGGCACGTTCGCCGCTGCCTGCGTTGACTGGGTCGCGCGCGCGGCGCGGACAACGGGCGTTGCCACCGTCGTTCTGAGTGGCGGCTGCTTCCTGAACGCGGTACTCGCGGAAGAAATCCAGCGCGGCTGCATTGCGGCTGGCCTCACTCCGCTGCTCCCACGGCAGGTTCCGCCCAATGACGGTGGCTTGAGCCTCGGACAAGCCTGGATCGCCGCTCTGCAGGTTGCAGAACGGCCGTCAGTCCTGGAAGGAATAGCCTGATATGTGTCTCTCGGTACCAGCTGAGGTCGCGAAGATTCTTCCCGATGACCTGGCCATCGTATCCATCGACGGCATCAGCAAGGAGATATCGATCGCGCTCATCGACGATCTAGCGGTGGGGGACTACGTCCTTGTCCATGTCGGCTACGCCCTGGCTAGAATCGACCCGGCGGAGGCCGAGCACACGCTGCAGCTCCTACAGGAGTTAGGCAGCATGGGGCAGGACCTCCAGTCATGAAATATGCCGACGAATTTCGCGACAAGACCATCGCGCAGGGGCTCGCGCGTGCGATTGGCGCCGAAGCCGATTCGCAAAGGGATTATCGGTTCATGGAATTCTGCGGCGGACACACGCATGCGATTTCCCGTTATGGCCTGGAGGATATGTTGCCTGCGAATGTTCGCATGATCCACGGGCCGGGTTGCCCCGTCTGTGTTCTCCCCGCCAGCCGGATCGACATGGCGATCAGGCTCGCCGAGCTGCCGCAGGTCACTCTCTGTATTTATGGCGACCTGATGCGCGTGCCCGGCTCGCAGCGAAAATCCCTGCTGAGCGCCAAGGCGTTCGGCGCCGACATCCGGATGGTCTACTCGACGCTCGATACGATAAGGATCGCCGAACATGCGCCGAATCGGGAGGTGGTCTTCTTCGCCATTGGATTTGAGACCACGACACCGGCGACAGCAGTGATGATCCGGCTTGCCGAGAAGAAATGGCTGAAGAATCTCAGTGTATTCTGCAATCACGTGCTAGCTCCCGCCGCGATTCATAGCATTCTCGAGAGTCCGGATATCCATAATGGCGGGCGGATTGAAATTGATGGCTTCCTCGGGCCTGCGCATGTCAGCACCATCATTGGCACGAAGCCTTACGAGGTCCTCGCAGAACAATTCGGCAAGCCGATCGTGATCGCAGGATTTGAACCGCTCGACATGATGCAGGCAATTCTGATGCTGGTGCGGCAGGTGAACGAAGGCCGATATGAGGTGGAGAACCAATACAGCCGAGCGGTGACGCGGAAAGGCAATCGGCGCGCCCAGGAAGAGGTGTCCGATATCTTCGAACTGCGTGACCAGTTCGAATGGCGCGGGCTCGGGCTCGTCCCCTATAGCGGACTGAAGCTAAAGCGGGCTTACGCTCAATTCGATGCCGAGGTGCGTTTCGCGATGCACGAAGTACGTGTCGCCGACAATCCGGCGTGCGAGTGCGGCGCCATCCTGCGCGGCGCGAAGAGGCCGGTCGACTGCAAGCTGTTCGGAACCGTCTGCACGCCGGAAATCCCAATAGGATCCTGCATGGTCTCATCGGAAGGCGCCTGTGCCGCGCATTGGACGTATGGACGGTTTCGCGATTATCAGTTGAGGCGGGCGTGATGAGGGCAACGGCCTATCAACGCAAGCTCGACATCCAGAACGGGCGGGTCGACCTGTCCCACGGCGCCGGGGGGCGCGCGATGGCGCAGCTGATCTCCGGCCTGTTTCACGAAGCCTTCGGCAATGAATGGCTCGCCCGCGGCAACGATCAGGCGGCCTTCGATGTTGGCGCTGGCAGAATGGTGATGACGACCGATGGCTATGTCGTTTCGCCGCTGTTCTTTCCCGGCGGCAATATCGGATCGCTCGCGGTCCACGGCACGATCAATGATGTCGCGATGAGCGGCGCGCGTCCGCTCTATCTGTCGGCGAGTTTCATCATCGAGGAGGGCTTCCGCTTCTCGGATCTGAAGACGATTGCGGGTTCGATGGGCGAGGCCGCGCGCGCTGCCGGCGTTTACATCATCACAGGTGACACCAAGGTCGTCGAGCGCGGGAAGGCGGACGGCCTGTTCATCTCGACGACGGGGGTCGGAGTTTTGGCCGATGGGCTCAATCTCTCCGCGGAGAAGGCCAGGGTCGGCGACCGCGTGCTGGTCTCTGGCAGTCTCGGCGATCATGGTGCGGCGATCATGTCGAGGCGCCAGAATCTCGATTTCGAGACCGAGATCGTCTCGGATTCCGCAGCGCTGCATGATCTCGTAGCCCTAATGGTTGCGGCCGGCGGCAGCAGCATCCGGGTGATGCGCGACCCCACGCGCGGCGGTCTTGCGGCGATGCTCAACGAGGTTGCGCATCAGTCAGGCCTCGGGTTCCATCTGCAGGAAGAGGCCATTCCGGTGAAGCCGGCGGTTGCCGCCGCCTGCGAACTCCTTGGGCTTGATCCGCTACATGTCGCCAACGAGGGCAAGCTCGTTGCCATCGTGGCGCCTGACATGGTCGATGCCGTGCTTGCAGCCATGAAGGCGCATCCGCTCGGGTGCGATGCGGCTGATATCGGCGAGGCCGTAGCCGACAATCATCGGTTTGTGCAGATGTCAACCAGCTTTGGTGGCGGGCGAATTGTCAATTGGCTATGGGGAGAACAATTGCCGCGGATCTGTTGAGCACAATCGCAAGCTTCTGCCATTTCGTTGTGGCTTTGAGCAGATCGCCCGAGCACCTCATGAAGCACTCGTTCGCCTCGAGCGCATCTATCAAACCGAAGATGCGGGATGGGCCTCGAAAGAAAAATGGCGCACACGTCAATCCTTAATATCAAGCACTGCTTCAACATCAGTCGTGTAATAAAGTCCTTCTCTTCACAAACATCAAACGAGTGTCAGGGAGTGGCTATCGCTCCCGCTATCATGCTAACCAGTCACCTTAGCAGAGACTTTGACGGAATGCAGATTTCGCAGCTAACGCCGGTCGTTTGATATGGCGCAAAGACACAGGGGAGCGCAGCGATTAGGGTGATTCTATATCGTCGTGGGAAAGTAACCGTTGCAGGCCTCAATCCTGAAAAAGTACTGCGATGCCCGCCTGCCTTGGTACACCATCTATCCAACTGTACCGGAGTTCTCCGCGGAGGTCGGTGCACAGGATTGTGAGAAATGGCTGAGGCGCCTGCCGCCTGACGAGCCCGTGTCGCTCTATCTCCACATTCCGTTCTGCCGGTCGATCTGCTGGTATTGCGGCTTTCCTACGGCCATCAGTCGCCGGGATGCGCCGATCCTCAATTATCTGTCGGTGCTGCGTGAGGAGATCCGTTTGGTCGCGGAGCAAGCGCCGCAAGCGCTGCCCGTGAGCGACGTGCACTTCGGCGGCGGAACGCCGACCCTCATCGCGCCAGCGGAGTTCCTGGCCTTGATGGAACTCCTGCGCCGCCGCTTCGCGTTCAGGAAAACGGCTGCGATCGCCGTCGAGATCGACCCGCGCACGTTCACGGTCGAGATGGCCGAAGTCTTAGGAGCAGCCGGCGTGAACCGCGCGAGCCTCGGTGTGCAGAGCTTCGATCCCATCGTTCAAAAGGCGATCAACCGGATCCAGAGTAAGGCGCAGACCGCCGCTGCCGTCGAAAATCTTCGCCAGCACGGAATAAGCCGTATCAATTTCGACCTTATTTTCGGTCTCCCACATCAGACGGTGCAGTCCTGCGTTGAGAGCGCGACGACGGCGGTCGCCATGCGCCCGAACCGGCTTGCGGTTTTCGGCTACGCGCACGTTCCTTCGTATATGAAACGTCAGCGCCTGATCGATGAGGCAGCACTGCCGGACAGTGCTGCCCGCGCCGATCAGGCCGCGGCCGTGGCCGATACGCTGATCGCCGCTGGCTACCTCCAAATCGGGCTTGACCATTTTGCCTTGCCAGACGATGAGTTCGCGCTGGCGCAGAAAGCCGGTCGCCTGCGGCGTAACTCCTTGGGTTACTCGGCCGACACCTGCAAAACCGTAATCGGCTTCGGCACGTCGGCCATCGGCCGTCTCGGCGACGGTTACGTCCAGAACAATGTTGCGACAGGCTCCTACAGCCGGCACATCAGAGCTGGCCGTCTGGCGACGTCAAAAGGCTACCGTCTCACCGATGAAGACCGCGTCCGAGCCGCGATCATCGAGCGGCTGATGTGCGATCTGGAGGCCGACGTGCCGGCAATCTGTGCCGCCCACGGATTTGATGCGAACCCTTTTCTCGATTCAGCTGAACGCTTGGCGATGCTCGCCGAGGACGGGATAGTCGACATCGAAAAGGGTTTCGTCCGCGTGAGGCAGGAGCACCGCTTTGTGATTCGCGCTGTTGCTGCCGCATTCGACGCTTATCTCAACCGTTCACCTTATTAATAAGCCGCGTAAACGGATCCAAAAGCATCACCGCTCGTCGCTAACAGGACGGGCGCCTCGACCATGTAGAAATGGTTCTATGCAATCTGATCCAGACTGCCCTCGGTGCGGCAACGATGTCGACGGCCTCTGCGAGCGTCACGTTGGAGACCTGGCACTGCCGCAAGCCTTGGTGCCGTAATCGCCCGGCTGGCCGCTTGGCGAGAAACGAACAACGGCGTTGAGCGGGAGCTGGCGGGCTGGATTAGCCTGTAGCACTCTGGGACGTCATCAAGGCTCGTCTGCATTCGGTCCTGAGATCAGTGGCGCGCCCCCGACGGAAACCGGCCCTTGTGGTTTAGTCGATCGCACGGGTTTCCTGGCCGACTCCGAAACGGCATGGCCAGGACGATGAACATGAGGAGAAGCCGTGGGTACCGGATTCTGCAACGAGTCGACTCGTAAAGTGAGCGCTGCGATTTGATCCGAGAGTCGTGTTAAATCGGCCAGCTGGGCGCTGATGCTGCGGCTGAGTTCCGCGAGCTCATCGCTAGTCTTCTGTTGTCCCGACTGAATCTCCGACAGGGCCGCTCTGTCCTCAGGTGACAAGCCTGGCATTGGGGCAACTTCACGGGCCGCCGACGTCTCGACAAAGTGTTCGACGTTGGTCCAAAAATAGGCTCCTGCAGCGCACAGGCCAACGAGGATAACTACGAGCATTAAAACCCACGGAACGCGTCTCGGCGACGTGTGCAATACCGGCGGCAACTCCGAACCGGTTGCTTGATCCATCATCTCCATCATCCCTCGCTCGATGTCGCGGCCCGTGTTGGCTTTTCTCGTTGACGCGCTATCGCACGATGGTCAAGAGCTGCAGCGAGCCGCGACCATCCACAAATCGTTATCCGCAACGGTGCCCTCATCGTTTGGTCATCCACTCCTATGATCGGTGCGATGTGACACTTTTTGCGCATGGCCGGCTCCTACATCATAGCGCTACCGCAAAGCAATACTTCTCGTCTTCATCGGCCATGGCGCAGCATTTCCTCGCCATTCAGAAAAACTCTGCGAACAATCTCCATTTGCCGGCCCGAATGCGAGCCAGTCGTTATTTCCTGAATTATCCTTCAGGCTCATATCGAGCCAGGCATCGCCACTTACCGTGGTCCGCAAGTCCATCCCTTGACGAGACGCGCCACTTAGAGCTCTACGAGCTGTCGGTTGGGTCCACTCTTCACGCGCCGGAATACTCGGCTCGTGCCCAAATACTCTTGAAGCTATCCTGGCCTGCGCAGTCGAATACGGAGCACAACGCCAACTGTGTTGAGCCCAATTACACAGAAAAATCTTGGGAAAACAAATCCATTCGACGGGTCCGGCGGTCGGCATAAATCTGCAAGCTCAATGACGTTCTTCCTCTCGCCTACGTCACCGACATGCTGAGGATGATCGTCAATGGTCATCCGAACGACGAACTCAGCCAACTTCTTCCCCGGGCCTATCCGGGCAACCCTTCAAAGCCGTCGCTTGAAAACGACGCTAATGATGCAGATCAACAAATCGCGGTTTCACTGCGTTCCCGCCGAGAGATGGGCGCGTAAAGAGTTGAGCGGCTGCAGCGCTCACGAGTGACCGCCGCCCGGTTTCCACCGGACCGATGCCCATCGCCGGAGTTCGTCTAGTTGCCGAGGAGGCCTCATCCCGAGCAGCGAAACAGCCACGATCCCTGCATCGAGAGGCAACGCCTTGCGACCCAGTCAACTACTAACGTTAGCAGTTGGAGGAGATGACGGACACATGGCAATCGACGGTTGATGAAGGTCGCGCGGGTCACACGTCAAGGAACTGGGATGCAATACAGAACTGGCCGCTCCAACGGCCCTGATGGATGTGTCAACGCGTCTACAGCTATCAAATCGGCTTCAACCGCGATCTCTCCTTTCTTGTGGAAGCCCATGATGGACTTTCCGGCGCGATCGCCGAGCGCACAGGTTTCAAAGGTTTCTGGGCTTTGGGCCTGTCAGTTGCCTCGTCTCTCAGTTACCGCGATGCCAGCGAACGATCACGGAGCCAACGCGTCGTCGCTGACGCGCGAGCCCTGCCTTCTGATGACTGCTAACTTCTCGAAGGAGGCTTCTTCTTCGATCAGAATGCTGCGCGGCCGAAATCCTCATGCTTGTGGTGGAAGAGGCGGGTCGTTCGCAGTGTATTGGTGGCGAGGACAGCAAGGCGCCGTCCGCCCGTCGCCACTATCTCGCCGAGCGAAGGCACCGAATAAAGCCGGCCGCTCTCGACACCGAGGCAGCGCAACAGAACTGCGTTGGAACAGTCGATTAGCTTGGCCGCGGTATGGCGTGCTCGACACGTGCGTCGCCGATCAAGCCAATAGCGTGCCGGCCGGTGACGAGGTCGGGAAGGCTCAGCGGGTATCGCTGAGATAGACGGACCGATTGCTGCCAAGCATCAGCCCCGGAGCCTACGGACATAAGAAGGTTGGGGGGCAGCTCCGGGCCAATCAGGCCGGAGCGCAATCCATTCAAGACTAGCAATACGGACGCGGAGTTCACTATGCATGGTTACTTTGTCGTGGCGACGGCTGCGGCACACGTTTTCAGCTGTCGATCAACTACAAAGCAAAGAGGGCTTGCTATCGCACTCTCCCTAGCAGCGAGCCTCGTCGGCAGTTCGGCGCTGGCACAGACTGCCAATGGGCCTAAGCCAAAACGCGACATTCCAGATGAGGTTGCTAAAAGAAGGATTCAGAGGGAGTCCGATTCGGTCGCAAAATTCCGAAGCCGCCAGCTCAAACGAGCAACGCTTCTCGTCGGTAACTCGGCGCTAGCACAAACTGCCAGTTTGCCTTCCGCAAAGCGGGACAGTGCGGATGAAATTGCTAAGAATAGAACTCAAAAGGAGATCGACCCATTCGCAAAGTTCGAGAACCTCCGCGAAAAAGGTATGTGGCTCAATATTCCTGGTCCTGCCGATACGATAGATCAGGATAAAGGCGGCGTTAGATCCGCGCTGGCAGACGTCGGGATCGGCTACGTTGGCGGGACAGTAGTCAGCGTCATAGACAATCAACTGCCAAATGCAGCCAGAGCCACCACCGCCAATCAGCTATATATGGGCCAGAATCCGACATTTAGTACTGTAAATTTCATGATTGTGACCTACGATCTCAGCCGCTTTGGAATTCCCGATGGTCAGATCATCGTGGGAGCCCAGCAGCAATACTGGACATGGAAACCCGGCGGGCCAGATAGAGCAGGTCTCAATACGTTGGCCTACTACCAGACGTTCTTCGACAGGAAACTCGAACTCAAAATGGGTTACCTCAGAAATGTAAATGAGTTCGCAGGCACATTGGTCGGAGGGAACGCAGGAGCAAGCGTTTTGGCCCCCTCGTCGAATATCCTGTATCAAGCTGGCATGAGCAACAATGCCGCGCCTACGCCAGCTCTCAACGTGAAGTACAATTTTGATGATCACCTATATGACAAGGTCTCAATCCAGCGCTCAATCAGTCCAGACGGTCAGTATGCGCAGATCAGCGAAAATCCCGCCGGCTTAAGCTGGAGCACGGCCAACGCGGGCATTTTTTTGCTTGATGAAATTGGCTACAAGAACAAAGCTGCTCCGGGCTCACCCGAGACCTGGTTGCGGGCAGGCGCCGGTTTCAATAACAGCAGCTACAAGAGCTTGCAGTATCCGCAGCAATCGATAGCCGACGCGAACAGCGTCTACTACGTCGCAGCGGACAGGCAACTCTGGCAGTCTGATGTACAGGGCTCGCCATATCGTGGTATCTATGGTGGGTTCTCCGTAATGTACGCTCCACCTGACCTAAACAAAGTAAATCAATATTACGAGCTTCGCCTCTATGCGAAGGGACTGTTTGACAGCCGGCCCAGTGATCAGATTGCTATTGTTGCCACTAACACCGTCTGGAGCAACTTTGCAGTGGACGCTGCCTTGGCTAAAGGGAATCTCGTGCATCGCGACAGCACAGCCATCTTGGGTACCTATACCGCGCATCTGGCACCCGGGATATATGCAAGTGTAGGACTGGCATACATCAACAACCCGACGAGCATTACACACACGCGCCAAACGGGACATGCTCTGAATTTGTTGGTGTCTACCTCGATATTTTTCTAAGTCCTCAAGTCTAGTATGACTCTAAAGTTCGCCACATAAAGTCGCTCCAGCTAAGGAGCAGTCCCAAACGCTGCATGACGCCGAACACTTCATCGCAAGCTGCCAAACGCTAGCACGAGCGCGGCGGAACCTTGGTGGACAAGATTACTGTGGTCCATCCGATCGGGCCTGGCGAAATTGCCGAAATTGCAGTAGCGCTCTTCTGATCACAATCGTCGGATCGCGCCCCGCGAGGCTGACACGAGCCCATGAGCATCGGTCGAAGGCCATCGCCAACCCTGTCCGATTCACCTGAGATAGTGTTGCAAAAGTAGAAAGTTGCAGGGCTCAAGATTTTTCGCGAAAGCACTAAGCAGCAAGCGATCGCTGATTCGTATGACCTCAATCGCGTTATCGAGTCGCATGTGAATTTTGCGTGAGGCCGTGAGGTCCCTCACATTTCGTACACGAAAGTCGCGCCGACTGCCCGCAGAATTTTGGTGATCGGCGAAAATCGACTTTGCAACACAATCCCCCAGAAACCGGACCGCGCGTCCTTAGTGATGGTCTTCGGCTTGAGGCTAATAGCCGGCGTTCAGTTCGCTCCTAGCCCTAATCGCGTGGGCCCTGCCGCGGCTGCGGATTGTTGGCGGGGTTGGTATCGTACTTCGATATTCGCATGATGAGCCCGCTAGTGGTGAGCGGTTGCAAGTCCGCCTCCAGCGCGTCGGCAATCTCCTTGGCATAGATTTCCCGGTCGTCTACGTAGAGTGCAAAGGATTTCAAATACTTTTCCTTCTTCACTGGATTCTCGATCGTCGCCTTTGTCCACTGGTAGAGCGGATAATTTTCGACTCCGTGCTCTTCTGCCGCGGCGACATACTCCGCAAAGGCATCGAACTGGCATTTCGGTGCAGCGCGATGCTTGGCAAGAATATCGAACAGCGGTGCCAGTGCCGGAACACGAAGCTTTCGGCCTACCGCTTCCGCCGTAGCGGAATCATTCACATCGAACCTAACCTGATACTGCCAGTGAGAAGCCACGCTATGCTCGCCTTCGCACTCAATTTTCTCCTGTTGCCATCGCAAGGCGTTACCGCTTCCTCACGAGCAGCTCGGCATGCATTGTATCACAAGCTGGCCGCAATGTCAGGCCGACCGTTGCGTTAGGAGCTCATCATTTTCAAGGCTCTGGTTGGACGAACGAAAGTCGATCACCCCGGGAAGTGCCGCTGCCGATCTCCTCTATGCCATCGCTTGCCGGCACCTTGAACTCAACTCGTTACCCTCGAGTTGATTACCTCGGCCGTCGCGCACACGCAGGTGGCCTGCAGGCGTGGCGGCGTAGTGCTGTACGTCTACTGCAGCGCCGACCGCGCTCTCGATGAGGCTCGCGAAAATCAGATCTTCGTCAGACCCGCGCTGGCCGTTTGACCTCAACTAGTACAAGCAGCGAGCGCGGGAGCATAGTCCATAACGGCCGGATCTCCGTGAATGTGCGAGCGCGTCATGGGCGGCTGCTTGGTGACCTTTACGCGCGTTACACTGCACCGGCCATCAATGCTGACGGGCACATCACCCTCGATGGTGGCGCGACGAACGACGCGATGCTGGTCGCCGTAATCATTGACAGCATAATGGAGCGTGGCGCGGTTATCCCAGATCGCGACATCGCCCTCCCTCCAGTTCCAGCGCACGGTGTTTTCGGGCGCGGTGATGTGAGACTGGAATATATCAAGCAGCTTTTGGCCGTCATATTTGGGGATGCCAAGAAAACGCTGTACCAAAGCGCCGAGCACTAGCGTCCGCTCTCCGGTTTCGGGGTGGACACGCACGACGGGATGCTCGGTCTCGAAGATGGTTCTGGTGAAGACCTCGTCAAAATGCTTCTGATCGACCTCACGGACTCGGGCCATTCCGGCATAGTCGAAGACGTTGCTGTGAACGGCCCAGAGCTCGTCTGCAAGCCGTCGCAGCGGTGGCGGCAGATCGAGATAAGCGGCCGCGGTGTTCGACCAGACCGTATCGCCGCCGAATAGTGGGATCACAACGGCCCGCAGCACCAAAATCTTGGGATAGGCATCGGCGAAGGTCCCATCGGCGTGCCACACATCGGCTCGGCCACCACCGCGAGCGGAGTCAAGCTCGAGGAGCGATGCCGTTCCCTTGGCAACGCCAAGCATCGGATGCGGCACCAGCTTCCCGAAACGGGCAGCAAATCGCTCCTGCTCGGCGTCACCGAGATGACTTTGGTCGCGGAAGAAGATCACCTTGTGATCGAGCAGCAAGCGGTTGATTGCAGCGATCGTCTCGTCCGGCAAATCGCTCGAGAGCTTGATCTTTCTGATTTCGGCGCCGATGCGCGCTGCGCGTTTGACGATATCGGTAAGCGGAATGACATTCTCGATCAAGGTCGTTTCGCTCATGGATGTTCCAGCCTTTGCGGTTTTTTCACCATACGAACGTATTCAGCTGCGACCCGGAATCGGTGAACGCGAGATTGCTAATCATCAAAATCCGCGGCAATCGGCCAGTCGGAGCGCTGTTCGTGCGACGCCAAGCACGTATCGCAGCTGATCCGTACCATCTTCGATGGGATGCGCCTGAAACTCGCCGGTACACCTTGCCTCCGTGCAGCATTAGCTTGATTGAGGATCGACGATCCGGCACTTTCAACTTCGAAAAGTCTCATCGAAATTCCTTCGATCATTGGTTTGCTGAAACTTCTCTACTATCGCGGATACGATCTCGTCCTTCTAAGAACATACGAAGCCGCCTGGTTGCGGGCGGACGGCAGGTGACGTCACCGGGTTTCAAGGCAGACCTCGCATTTAGCGAGTGATCTCCAGCAAGCACCGTGCCAGCCGCGAAAACGAGCCGCGAACGATTACCTGCCGGCAAGAGCGCCAAAGGAATCGGGAAAACCGCCGCGACGGTCACGGATTAGGCCGATAATTCGACCAGATAGCCGGCTAGCCCCGATGGCCAGCGCGCGCGAAGAAGCAGAGCCTAACGATACGTGAGGTCGAGCGCCTAGGTCGGCGCCAACGGCACAGGGACGCATGATCGTCAGGCATCCGTCCGGCTCAGCTGCACGAGAGGCGATAGTCATCAGATGACCTTCCATCTTTCAACATCAGAGACGTCGGGTTCAAGACGGAGGTGTCGGAGATCTGACAACCTGCAGCGTCGATCCAAAGGCATGCTGGCGGCTGCGCGTGTTTCCTCTCGTGAAGCAAGGCACACACCAAATTCCGGCACCATCGCGGCACCCTGATCTCGATGTGGTGGCACCTGTCTGCTCCGGCGATAGCCGTCCGCCCGATGCGCGTAGACCCAGATCGAGTTACGGGGTGCTGGTCGACAATACCGCCGGCGCATTGTTTGCAGCTCTCCGCGAGTGATCGAAGATCCCGTCACGAGAACATCGCGGTTCACGTTTGCCGAGGTTATTCCCAGGAGAAGAGGACCGTGACCCCGCCTCGCTGCTAGTGTTCTGTCCCGCAACTTCGTAGCATGGTTATTGCATGAGTTCCGGGTATCCCGATGAAGGAGATACCGATGCGCACCGGACGGGAAGGCGATGCTGACGATTTCCAGCGACGAAGACACGCAGCTCACGGCCATAACACGGTCGCGCTCGCTGTCGCGGCGCTGACGCAGCGAACAGAGATCGTGCTGGCCTGCCAACGTGAGCCGAGCAACATCGTCTTGGCCACGCGGCTTGGTGGTCGGCCCCATAGGATCGGCAAGCGGCCCAATCGCTTTATCGCAAATCGCATCGCCGATCATCCACGATGAGACGCGTACCAGCGGACCCCGCACGGTTGAGGATGAGGCTGTGGCCGAGCTGATCAGCAAGACACTGCTCGCAGGCCCAAAGCCGCAATCCATTGGATCGTGCGCCGATCTAAAGGGACGGAAATTGCCAAAAGCACCGTTCATCGCCTGTTCCAACTCTTCGGTCTGCGGCCTCACTGTACCAGCAGCTTTAAACCATCGACCGATGCTTTTTTGTCGAGAAGTCCCGCTTCCGGAAGATTGGAAGGCGATGGAGGAGATTGCTCGCATGAGTGAGAAGGGCGATGACGCGGCCTCCATCGAGGAGCTGCTCCAACTGCTGATCGACATCCTATCGTCAGCAACGCGGCTTCCGCGCGGCCCAGAAAGCGATGCAGCGTTACTGCAGATAGGGGAACTTCAAAAAAGTGTAGGCGTGGTCCTGCTGAAGCGGTTTTACGATAAAGCATAGCGAGCTCCCATTGCAGTGGGCAGGGGCTGCCTGCGGACAATCTGCTTCAACTTACAACGGAGCCGCCTAAGGCCCGCAACGAGATTTCGGATCTCGCTTGGCGCTTATGACTTCAGGCGAATCTATACCCACCCCATCGGCCGCCCAAATCGTTACAGTCAGCAATCTCGGCGAAGCACAGTGATGGAGCGCGCAGCTTCGGCACGGAGGCGCACATCAGAGTCGAGCTCTTGGGCTGCCGCGAGACTTGGCATCGCTGCACTTCACCTGCCAGCGTGGTGAAGACGTGAAGAAAATGCAAGGGGCTATCCGCCGAAAGGCGAGAATGCACAACAGCTCCCATACTTTCCTCCGCGGTCCAGTAAGGGGGCCGCGATATGCGACAGAAAGTTCGCTGGTTGCGAGCGGCTTGATAAATGGGGCCCATAACCAGGCAGACCTTGAAGGGAGCACATTGCATATCGCGCACAACGTTCTGTTCGGATTTTATCTTCTAGACACCTCTTGCTGAAGCACCATCGGCTATTTTGTTTCAGGGGAGGGTGAGAGATAGGACAATGCAAGCGCTAAGCGTCTGCGGACCACCGGCGCGGCCGTAAAGTGTCTGAACGCCGCCGAGCGGCGGCGGTTTGCTAGAGCCGGCCACTCGGGTCGCTTGCGAAATCGCACGCTTTCTCCGCTAGCTTCACTCAGCGGCAATAGAACCATTGAAATCCTTCTATCGGCGCTGGCCGCCATTGAACTCGATAGCTGCATCGTAACTGTCCCGACGCTCAAACGCATCAAGCCAGCTATGCTAAAAAGCCTGGTACTTTCCGCGATGTGTGCTGTGATGATTCCGTTTGATTACGCGTGCTCGAAAAGGGCCCATCGCCGACATCGAGTAGTACATCGAGAGGCTTGTTGAGGCTGTCGAACCCGTGATCTTGCGGAGCTATCAGAGCTGCCGCACTGGCCGACGCCCGCATTTATCATCGTGAGGAAGTTCGCACGCATGACCACGGGGTGGTGATCGAAAGATTGCGGATCATCACCGTTGGCGGGCATTCCTATTCCAACGGACTCGTCGATTTCTTGCAGGAATATCTTACGTACCGGATGTCAAAATCCGAACGTGTGCACTGTCGACTCGACGGGTCCTACCATGACGATAGAATCGGATCTTGAAGGAGCTCTTGCAGAGGCCAACCAGCACTCTCGCATCGGCAGTCTCCGGCAGCCCTTACCAAGAGGGTTGAGGAGGCGGCCAGCCTAATCGCGCCGGCTGTGCTTTTCGGCAAGAAAAACATCAATCTCTTCTTCAACGTGCTGGTTTTTGGCCAAATTAGAAAGCTGAAGCCCAGTTAAGCAATTTCGGTTAGCTAGAATCGTGCAACGGAGGACTGGCCGGACGGCTTCATCGGAGACCTCAAAGCACTCAGGAGAGCAGGTGATGCAGGCCGGCCGCAAGCGACGTGACGAATAGCGAACGAAGAATGTCAATAAAAGAGCTCGATGGCCAAGGCTTGCTGACGAGTTGCGCCATGAGGCCGAGGTCCTCATCAACCTTGTGGTATGGCGAAGCGAGCGGTTCCGCGGGCCGCGCTCACAATCAGACCCAAACTTGAACAGACTGCACGCTCATCGTCTCATGCGCTGGCTTCGCCGCGATGCTTATCCAATGCGGTATCAAGGCACTTGATCAAGTGCTGTCCGGCAAAGGGCTTGGCCAGGAAGCAAATCGCTCCGGCGCTCAACGCACGGGCGCGAACGCGATCATCGGGAAAGGCAGTAATGAAAATGAACGGTGCACCGTAGCCCTGGGCCCGCATATGTGTCAGCAGGTCCAAGCCGCTCATAATCGACATCTGCACATCCGCAATCACACACGATGTTCCGTTCAGGTGGGGCGAGCGCAAGAACTCCTCGGCCGACACAAATGTATGAACGATATAGCCGCGGGACTTCAAAAGATTATTTATCGCAGCACGTACCGACCCGTCGTCATCGACGATGGAAATGAGCGGAGGCGTGGACAAGACGATCCCCTCTAACGCGGGAAAGGCGCTTGCCGAAGCATAGTCGCCTGGGCCAAGGGTGGGCTTGCGGGATGAAATTGTAAAGTCATACTTAGGCTTATTCGGCGTGGTTGGCACAAATTCCGAGGGTCTCAGCCATTCTGATTAAATCGGCCAGCGACCGTGCGCCCATTTTCTTCATCACCCGTCCGCGATAGATCTTGACGGTAATTTCGGCGAGCTCGAGCTCTGCGGCTACTTGTTTGTTCATAAGGCCAGCAGCGACCAGTTTCATCACTGCCTGTTCGCGAGGGCTTAAGGTCTCGAACAAGGATTGCAGGTTCGCAACCGTCGTCTCAACCTCCCGCCTCTTGCGATCCCGTTCGGTCGCGGCGACGACGGCATCAAGCAGCTCCTGATCGCGATACGGTTTGGTAAGAAAATCGACGGCTCCACCCTTCATGGCCTTGACGCTCATTGGAACGTCGCCATGGCCAGTGATGAAAATAATCGGAATGTGAAGGTTCAACTTGGCTAGCTCGGTCTGCAGCTCGAGGCCGCTCAATCCCGGTAGCCTGACGTCAAGGACGAGGCAGCTGGCAACCTCCGGAAGGTTGCCCTGCAGCATTTCCTGGGCCGATCCGAACGTAGCAACGTCCAAGTTCACCGATTGAAAAAGATTCGCGAGTGAGCGACGTATTGAGACGTCGTCGTCGATCACAAACACGATCGCCCTTCCGCTGGGCTTCTCGGCCTTCACGACTTGGTTCGGCGAGTCGGAGCGCCCGGTCATGACACGACCTCTTTGTGCAACGGCAGGACGAATTGAAACGTCGCGCCCGGCTCTTGCTTGCGGGCGATCGACAGGCTCCCTCCGTGAGCCTCCACGATCGAACGGCAGATCGAAAGGCCCATTCCAAGGCCGCTTGATTTAGTCGTAAAAAAGGGAGTGAACACGCGATCCGCGTCGTCCTCGGTGATCCCGACACCGCAATCAGTCACGGCGAGTTGCACGCGTCCCATATCGTCTTGGGATGACCGAATTACCAGTTCGCGCGGCCGGTCCTTGACAGTTTGCATGGCCTCAATCCCGTTAATCACCAGATTTGTGATCACCTGTTGCAGTTGAACCCGGTCACCCAGGATCATGGGGAGGGTCGGCTCCAACTCAGTGCGCAACGACACCCGATGGCTGACCAGCTCGCGTGTCAGAAGCGCGATTACCTCCTTGACGATGTCGTTGATATCGAGCGGCACCATCTCGATCTCGCCTTTCTTCGCAAGCGCGCGGATGCGGCGGATCACCTCGCTCGCCCGGATCCCGTCCTCGATGATCCACTCCACTGAGCAGCGCGCCGCGGAAAGATCAGGAGTTTCGCGACCAAGCCAACCCAGACAAGCCTCGCCATTGGTGACAATGGCGGCGAGCGGCTGGTTTATCTCGTGGGCGATGGAGGTTGTCAGCTCGCCCAGCGTCGTCACGCGCGTCATGTGCGCGAGCTCTGCCTGTGCCTTCCGCAGTTCTCGTTCGGCCTGATCTGCGCGGATGCTTGCGGTGATGTCGGTGCTGACGCCGCGATAGCCGAGGAAATTGCCGTCAGCATCAAAGAATGGCTTGCCGCTGCTCCGGACGTAAATTGGAGATCCCATCCGGGTGATGGTGCGATAGATGAAATCGCGAAATGGAAGACGTGCATCGAGCGTCGCCCGATGCTGTCGCCACTTCTCGGGTTCTGCCTCGACATCGCCCGCAATTTCCCAGCGAAGCAGGCCGACGACCCTTGTGGCCAGAATGCCTGCTGCGCTGGTGTGCTCCGAAAAGCGGGTGATCCGGTGGTCCGGTCCGGTCTCCCAGAGCCAGTCGGAGGCCGTTTCGGCGTAGTCGCGAAACCGCTGCTCGCTTTCGTGCAACGCAGCAAGAGCCCTTTCCAGTCGTTCCCTGGCCGCATGTTGCTCGGTGACATCCATATGCGTTCCGATGAGCTCGCTGACGTTGCCATCGCTGCCGACCACGGCGTGCGCAACGGAATGTATGCGCCTTATCGCGCCATCTGGAAGAAGAATTCGGAAATCATGTTCGAAATGCCCTCCCTTGTCTTCGATAGCCCGGCGCGGCACTTCTTGAACCCCCGGCAAGTCGTCTGGATGGATACGCGAGCGGATGGTCTCTATCGATACAGCCTCTTGCGGATCGAAGCCAAACAGACGATCAACTTCGGCGGAGCGATACACAAATTCGAGACGGTGGACGTCCCACGACCAACTGCCCGTGTGGCTGAGATGCTGGGCTTCGGCCAGATAGGCCTCGCTACGACGCAACTGCTGTTCGGCCTGCTTTGCGGCCGTAATGTCCGTCACTGCGCCGACAAACTCGATATCACCAGAGGCGGTTCTAATGGCTCGTGCCTGCGCGTGGAGGTGCTTCACCGAGCCGTCCGGCATCAGCAGTCGGTATTCGTGCTCGAAATCCTCTTCGTTTTGGAACGCTCGATCGATGGTCTCTCGCACGGCAGCCCGATCCTCTGGATGGGTTCGATCAACGACGAGTTGCGGGGTCGGTTTCGTCGACGGTTCGTATTGGAAAATCCGAAAGGTCTCCTTTGACCAGTGGACCTCGCCGGTGGCGACGTTCCAGCCGAAGCTGCCGGTGCGGCTCAGTTCCTGTGCCTGGGCTAGGTGGGCTTCGCTCCGCCGCAGGGCAGTTTCCGTCCGCTTTCGCTCGGTGATATCTTCGCAGGCGATAAGGACGACGAGCTTGTCTTCTGCCCACTGCATGGCTTTGGCGTTTTCGCGCACCCACAGCACTGAGCCATCCTTCCTGATCTTCTGGATCTCCCAAGTGTGCGATTGGCCGACCGTTTCAATGCACAGCCCGAGGCGCTCGCGAACAAACGGATGATCTTCTTCCAGAAATACCTTCAGCACGGAATGCCCGACAAGCTCCGAGGGCGCATAGCCGAGCTGTGTTGCGCCAAACGTGTTGACGTTCAGGACCATTCCGGTGGCATTGACCATGAAGTGCATGACCGGGTTATGCTCGAAGATTTCGCGCCACTGTTTCTCGACGTCGCGCAACTCAGCCTCGCTGCGCCGGAGCCCGGCTGCGGCCTCAAGCGCAACCTCTCTCTCTCGGCGGACTTTTCCGATCAGGTGCGTTCCAACAATTGAGGCAAGAAGAAAGGCCACGACCACAGGAAGATCCTGCGGATCATTATTGAAAGTGGGCGGCGCAAAGAAGTAGGCCAAAGCAGCGAAGGGCAAGATCAAAAGCATGGCAGAGGGGATGAGGCTGCCCATCAGAGAAAACACCAATATCATTTCCAAATAGCCGATCGCCGTCGGGGCGAACTGGGTGTGAAGGTACAACGAAGTTAGCGTCATCAATGCCAGCGCGAAAAACTGCGTGGCTGAGCGTCCGAACTTGAAACTTAGTAAGCTGGTTACGCATTATCCTAAACTATCGAAAGGAGCTGGAGAACTATACGAATGTTTTAACCCGGCCCTCGCGCTGATTTCGGCAGCTAGCGCTAGCATTATCGTACCTCGGCACAATTCAGCCACTATCTCAATGGCTTACGCGGAAGAGCGACTTCCGTGCTCCCCGGCTTTGATGACGGTGAAAGAAAACGTCGCTAAATGCCGTCGAGGCGGCCATCAAGACCTTCTTAGAACCACTCGGCAGTGCGCGTAGAACCAGTAGAGCGCAACAGTTAGGCCGGCACTTCGAAACCGAGTATCAATCCAGGGAAAGCCTTTTGCGAGATGCCTATGTTGGCCAGTCTCCTAAATCGAGGCCTCGAGCAGGGCGTCGGCCAGGTGTCGTGGACCTCACCGGGCGAGATCTGGAGGCGGACCGCGCGGCCTTTCGTGTCGACCCACGCGTGGGTCTTGGTGGTGAGGCCTCATCAGCTTCGGCCCACACAACGATCGCCACTCTTTTTTGGCCCCGGAGGCGTGCTGATGGACGCCGTGAGCCTTGACGACAGCATTCATCAGGCCGATCCCAGATAGCCGCCTTGCGCCACCGGTTGAACCGATTGTAGGCGGTCGTGTACGGCCCGTATCGTTCCGGCAAGTGAAGGCCGGTGCCGCAGTCGAGTAGAGTTCATTGAACATGGCCACAACAACGCGACCACGCATAGTGAGCTGCTTTTGTATTGTTAGATCTGATCGATTGCGCTCCGACCTGTTTGGCCCGGAGCTGACCAGCATTTGGCGTCTGAAGGCGGTCCGGAGTGGCGCTTTGCAGGAGCGGTTAGCATCTACGGTGTCGCCCAGGCCGCTCGGCAATATCGTCCCACTCGGCAAGCAAAGCCGCGCTCGCATCGAAGAGTTGCCCCCGGCGGCTTGGGGTCCAAGGGTTGAGGATGTCCGTCATGCCAGATGCGTCCGAGCGCGCCCAAATCAACTACCAACTTCAGCAATTGATGGAACTGACGGAGACATGGCAATCAGCATCGATGAACCCAGCACGGCGGGCACATCAAGGGACTACGGATGCAATATATCAAAGCTTTGATGCGGTGCCGTGTCGGGAGTGCGCGTCAACGCCAGGGATGGAGTGAAGCGTGATCAAAGCAAGCGCGACGCCAAAGTCGCTGGCTGGAAAACCCACGCTTTCCGCTCCCGACGATGATCCCTATCTGTGGTTGGAAGAGATCGAAGGTGCGCGGGCGCTGAACTTTGTCGAGCGGCAAAATAGCAGAACGCTCCAGCTGTTGGGCGGAGCGGCAGCTGGGCGAGATCGTGACGCGCTGACGTCGATTTACGACCATCCGGACAGTATCCCCTATGTCAGCCGGCGCGGCGGCTATCTCTACAATCTCTGGAAGGACGCCAATAATCCACGCGGCCTCTGGCGACGAACCACTCTGGAAGAATTTCGCACGCCGAAGCCGTCATGGGAAGTTCTGCTCGACATCGATCAGCTCGCTGTCAGCGAAGGCGAGGACTGGCTTCTGAAAGCGACGGCCTCACTGGCCGGGGATCATAGACGGACGATTTTGAGCCTCTCGCGCGGCGGCAGCGATGCCGTCACTTTGCGTGAGTTTGATACGGACGCGAAGGCCTTTGTGAGCGATGGCTTCGTCTTGCCGGAAGCCAAGGGCGCGGTTGAATGGCTCGATCCCGATACGCTGGTGCTGTCGAGCTCGCATGGGCAGGGCATGGCGACGATCTCCGGCTATGCACGTACGGTGAGGCTGTGGCGCCGCGGTACGCAGGCCGATCAAACGACAGCGATCTTTGAGATCGCAGCCGATCATGTCGGAGTAGGCTGCAATGTCGACCACACCGTTGCGCCGCCGCGGATGTGGTTCGTCGATGGGGTAGACACCTTCAATTTTGCCATCTGGCTCGGTGACGAATCCGGCGCCACGACTAAACTCAATCTGCCAAGCAACATCTGGATGTTCCCCCATCGCGATTGGCTTGCCATCAAGCCGCGCGAATCCTGGTCTGTTGCGGGACGGACCTATGCCGCGGATACTGTGCTCGTCACCTCGTTGGCGGCGTTCCTTGAAGGCAACCGTCAGTTCGAGGTTCTTTTCGAACCAGGCCCGCGCCGCGCGCTGCAGGGGTTCTTTTGGAGTGCCGGCAAGCTTGTGCTTTCCATTCTCAACGAACTGCGGCCGTTCTTCGAGATCTGCACGCCATCCGACAAGGGGTGGAGCCGCGCGCAGCTGCGCGGGTTTCCCGACATCGGGGTCGTCGACCTCTGGCCCCTTGATTGCGATCCATCCGAAGGCAATGGCGACCTGCTCGTCGGGAGCCAGGATCCGCTCACGCCAGCTTCGCTTATGCTGATCGAGAATAACGTCGCCAGCCCGACCGTGCTCAAGCAGGCGCCGAAGACCTTTACCACGGATGGGCTGGTGGTCACCCAACACGAGGCCATTTCGATTGATGGCGAGCGCATCCCCTATGTACAGACCGGTCCGGCCGACGAGACGGGCGATGCGCCCGTCCACATGAGCGGCTACGGCGGCTTTGGGATCTCGGTGAGGCCGTACTACAATTCAGCGCTTGGCAGGCTTTGGCTCGAGCGCGGCGGCACCACGGTGCAGGCGAATTTACGCGGCGGCGGCGAGTTCGGTACGCGCTGGCACGATGCCGGCCGGCTCGGCGGTAAGAAATTGTCGCACGACGACTTCGCTGCCGTTGCCGCCGATCTCGTGCGTCGCGGCGTGACGGCGCCGAAGCGGATCGCAGCCCAGGGCGGATCGAACGGCGGCATCCTCATCACCAATATGCTGACGCGCTATCCGGAACGCTTCGGCGCGCTGTTCTGCACGATCCCGTTGATCGACATGCGCCGCTACACCAAGCTTCTGGCAGGAGCAAGCTGGATTGCTGAATATGGGGACCCTGATAAGCTCGACGAGTGGGAGTGGCTCAAGACCTATTCCGCGTATCATGCCGCCAAGCGCGGCCTTAAGTACCCGCCGATCCTGATCGCCACTACGCGGCGGGACGATCGTGTTCATCCCGGACACGCGCGCAAGATGGCCGCGAAGCTCCAGGCGATGGGCTACGAGGCCTATCTCTACGAGCCGGCGGCGGGCGGCCATGGTTACGGCCGGGACAACAGGGAGCGCGCCGGCTTCGAGGTGCTGGGCTTTCGATTCCTGAAGAGCAAGATCGGCTGGCTTGACGGCGAGGCTTAGGCGGGCCCGGCTCTTGTGATCCCACAGACTCCAGCGTGATTATTTCATGACATTTCAGCGGTAGGAGATTGGAAAGAAGCTCGGTCTGACCAGCCCTTTCTGAGGTTTACGCCCTCCAGCGGCATAGGGGGCAGCCTTTCCATTTCTAGCGCTTCAACGTTCGCGTGGAGAATATGATTGCGCAGCCGCCAATTTCGAGGCCGCAACCTCAACAACGATCATGGCGAGCTGGCTTGCCTGGCTAGGCGCCGTTCGCCCCACACGAAGGAGAAACGAGATGAATCAGCGGGATGTGGCCGAAGTCAATCTTCACGACCTACAGGTCTCGGATCCGTTGATTGGGAAATGCCAGCACTTGGTCAGGGAAGTGACGATTCCCTATCAATGGGACGCGCTGAACGACCGCAATCCCGAAGCGACACCGAGCCACGCGGTAGAAAACTTCCGTATTGCCGCCGGACGTGCGAAGGGGGAGTTCTACGGCACGGTTTTTCAGGACAGTGATGTCGCAAAATGGCTAGAGGCCGTTGCTTGGTCGCTGTGCCAGACACCCAATCCGGACCTGGAGAAAGTCGCCGATGAGCTGATTGAATTGATTGCGGCCGCCCAATGCGACGACGGCTATCTCAACACCTATTTCATGCTAACGGCGCCTCAGGACCGCTGGAGCAACCTAGCCGAATGCCATGAGCTTTACTGTGCCGGCCACTTGATTGAAGCGGGTATCGCTTTCTTGCTAGCTACTGGCAAACGACGCCTGCTGGAGGTCGTTTGCAAGCTTGCTGACCACCTCGGCACAGTCTTCGGTCCCGAGCGCGATCAGTTACACGGCTATGATGGCCATCCAGAAATTGAACTTGCATTGACGCGCCTCTACGAAGTGACGCAGGAGCAGCGATATCTGACGCTAGCCAATTATTTCGTGGAGCAACGCGGCACAGAGCCGCACTTTTATGACATAGAACACGAGAAACGCCGGCAATCCTGCCACGTCAAATCATCTGCCATGCCCTGGACGGTGAAAAATAAAGCCTATAGCCAGGCGCACCTGCCAATTTCGGAACAGCGGACCGCAACCGGCCATGCGGTTCGGTTTGTATACCTCATGACTGCGGTCGCTCATCTGGCGCGTCTGCGTCAGAACGAGCAGCAACGCCAGGCTTGCCTGCGGCTATGGCAAAACATGGTGCAGCGCCAGATATATATCACCGGCGGTATCGGCTCGCAAAGCTTCGGCGAAGCGTTCAGCAGCGATTACGATCTGCCGAACGATACTGCGTACGCGGAAAGTTGCGCGTCGATTGGCCTGATGATGTTCGCGCGCCGTATGCTGGAGATGGAAGTGGACAGTCGCTATGCCGACGTGATGGAGCGCGCGTTCTACAATACGGTCCTGGGCAGTATCGCCTTCGATGGGCGTCACTATTTCTATGTTAACCCGCTCGAAGTTCATCCCAAAACGCTGCGGTCCAATGGCATCTACAGTCACGTCAGGCCGGTGCGGCAACGCTGGTTTGGCTGCGCCTGCTGTCCGCCGAACATCGCGCGCATTTTTACATCAATTGGTCATTACATCTATACGCCATGCTCAGACGCACTCTATATCAATCTCTATATTGGCAATAGCGTGGCGGTATCGGTCGGCGGGCATACGCTGCGGTTGCTCGTGAGCGGCAACTATCCTTGGGGGGACGAGGTGGAAATCGCTGTGGAATCTACACAGCCAATCGCCCACACGCTCGCCCTGCGCCTGCCGGAATGGTGCAGCGCGCCGGAGACGACCCTGAACGGCGAGCCTGTCAATTGCGAGTCGCGCAAGGGATATTTGCACATTCACCGCACGTGGCGGCACGGAGACCGGATCAAACTATCGCTGCCGATGGAAGTACGCCGCGTATACGGTCATCCGCAACTTCGCAATTTGGCGGGCAAGGTGGCTATCCAGCGTGGCCCTTTGATTTATTGTCTGGAAGAAGCCGACAACGGGACCGAGTTACACAACGTTTGGCTTCCTGCAGAAAGCCGGTTTTCGCTTATCGAAGGCACTGGTCTCTTTAGCGACAAGATTTTGCTGCAGGCTGATGGGGCCCGGTTGCAACACACGCATTCTGAAGAAAGGGCGCTTTATCAGTACGACAAAGTGCCCGGACACCTACAACCGCAGCCGTTGACATTCATTCCGTGGTTCAGCTGGGCTAACCGCGGCGAAGGCGAAATGCGGATTTGGATTAATGAGCGTTGACGCGAATGTCTGAGTGGCGCGTCAAGGTGCGATCAAGTTTGGCCGTGATGATGCCGTATCATCTCGGGCGTATCGGAGCTGACCCTTGCTTTCTTGACGGGCGGACCATCTTGCAGTGCGTCAGCCGTGTTCGGATTATCTACGCTGGCTGTCCGATAGTCAGCTAGATTGCCGCCCAGAAACAAGACCTCGGTCTCCTCGGTCGGTATTCCCCTCACCCAAACTCGCAATTCCTCATCTCCAGGAGCATGCCCGCGCTCTAAAATACCGTTGATTTTTTTGGTCGGCCAAGCGGTGACACTCGGTACCGTGTAGGTGTGTAATTTCTTAGCGTTCTCTGCAATTGCCTTCGCGCCATGCTCGGTCTCGTCCTTTGAAAGGAGCAGTCGTGAGGGGTCCTCGCACAATGACACAAAAGCACTCTCTGTAACGCCTTGGGTGTGCAATGCAGCGAGGCGCGCCTTATCAATTTCGTCCTCTCTTTCGTCGTCCGAGCAGATAGCGGCCTTAGAAACATGCGGGCTAGCGTGAGCACGCAAATCCGCTAAGAAACGCACATGCGCGATGGCACTCACCTCCTTCTCTATGAGCGGCTCGCAATCGATGTCCTCGTTCTGAAAACGGTGTAGCGGCAGATACGATGATGACAACACGTCCTTGAGAATGCGGTCGCCATCGATACTGCCCGCGGAAAATCCGGTTGTTCTTGGCCACTGTGCTGTTCGCTGCTCAGCCAGCCTGATCTCGTTCCTGAGCGCCTCAACGTTCGCTCCGGCCAGTGATGCGGCAAGTTCGGCGCGCCCTCGGATGAACGATGGGGCCGGGCACCGTTCGCTTTCCTGGATAGCGCACGTTCCCAGATCGCTTTTCGTCATGATCGAGGGCGCTCCAACTTCGGAAGCTGTCAAAGCGGTAGCTGAATCAGACGTTTGGTGGATTGGCCGAAGATCACTTAGCTGCTGCTCAAAGTTCGCTTGGTGCGCGGACGGGTGTGCTGGTGACCTGGTTTGTCCGCTCAGGTCGTCCGGCTGTTCCGGCGCCCGTTGATGCTGCTGCAGGGGACCGTAAGCTTGAACAAAGTCTTCTGCGGTGTTCGGTGTATCGATATTCATTATTTTCCCCGCGAGCATGCTACATCAGGTCCTATTTCTGTAAGGGGGGCGGCTTTCGAGAAGCTGACGAGTCAGAGAAAGGAATGCCACTGACGCCCAAATTTTTCGATCGCTTCCCGCTCAGCTGCCATCACTGCGGAGGAGAGCGCCCCACGAACCTGCATCGGCGGCGCGGATCCACCCTCCGCCACGAAGCGGACGATTCGGAGCCTGCAACAGCACCACCACAGGATGTCAGAGCCGTGCGGGCTAGAGGGCTCTCTCCTCTCTAGTCGCGCTCGGCGTCGTGGCTCGCTGCGGCGCCTGCGGCCGAGGCACCCGCAAGATCTATCGAGCTCAGCCGCAGCGCAAGCATCGGCCGGGCAAGGCTCATGATTTGATTTCGAGTTCAGCATGATGCCTGTACGGCCATAGTGCGATCCGCTGCCCCGTACTGGGCTCCTAGTGGAGCGGCAAACGGAGGTTGGAATTGCTTCACTTTCCCGACTCAAAACTCTCTCATGCTCATAGCAGCCTTTCTTCGGCAGACACCGATCCTGCTGCACCCGCAGAAAGAACACTTTGGCCATTGGCTCATATTCTATTTTCTCTAAACCGCGTCAGCTTCTCGAAAGCTAACGGTAGTAGCGTGGGAGGTAGAGAGCGAACGAGCTGCTCAGATATGCGAAACGGCTCCAATCCGACGGGAACATGGCCCCATTTAACAATATCAACCCGTTCGACAGAGATTTTGCTGCCTACGACTCCACGGTCCAACAGCAGCAACGGCAGCAAGCGGAATTTGAGCAGCACTTGGGCGAGATGCCACAGGTCGATGCCGCAAATCTCGGCAGAGAGCCTTTTGATATCTCGGAGGAAGACGATCGCCTCATCCAAGCCGCCGCCGCTGCAGCCCGTGATCGGGGGGTACCGCCGAGCACCGTCACTGTCGGCATTTATGATCGTCGTCTTCGCAAATTGGCTGATGCGCTCAAGCGTCGTTCTGGCGAAAGTATTGCTACGCTCGATGACGAGTCGTTGCTCGATCACGCTAAACGGCTGTTTCCGAACGACAAGGTAATCGTCCCCGCGTTGTCAATGCTTAGTCGGTATCGTGATCCCGGTGCCCCCGCTCGCCCCATTACAACACATTATCGTGCTTCCAAAGAAGACGACCGCCTCATCAGGGCGGCAGCCGAAGCAGGCTTTGGTCGAGGGATCGACCGGAAAACCGCCGAAAACTATTCTAGCAATCTTCGCAAGTTATCTGCAGCACTCCGGCCTTTCTCAATTGCTATGCTCGGTCACGATTCGCTGGTCGGCCACGCTAAGAGGTTGTTTCCGAATGACAACAAACTCATCTACGCGTTGAATAGACTTCGTGAATACCGCGAGAGCACGGGGCAGGGCACTTCGCGCGGAGAGGGAGGCAGTTCGCGGTTGCCACTGGAGCCGGCCGCCCATTCGCCCGTGCGAAGTTTCGGCCAGGAGCAGCTATTGGGTAGTGCCGCGGATCTGGGCGGTGCGGTGCCGGCCGACCGATTCGACGCGCCAGAGCTTTGGCAGGGAATGGGTGCAGCACCCCTCTGGCCCGTGCAAAGTGTCGACCAGGAGGAGCATTTGGATGCCGTGGATCTGGGCGGCCCGCTGCCAGCCGACCGATTCGATTTGGCCTCAACGAACTGGGGGCGTCAACAATCGGGCAGCGCGGGCGGACAAGAGAGCTCACCGGCGCCCCCGTCCGCCGATGCGGTGGCCTTTGGGTGGCAGCTGAGCGAGATCGGCAATTCAGGCGATCGCGTGCTGATGCAGGCCCCTATCCATCGCGTGGGTGCATCGCCATGGGAGGCGCAGCCCGTGATGCAGGGGAGCGGGCACGAATACATCTCAGCGCCGCATGGCGGAGGCGGTGGGGCAATGCTGGACGCCTCGGCGCTGCAGCCGGGTCAGTCAATCGGGGTTTACGTGGGTGACAGCGCGCGCCCTCTTTATTCCGAAGACGCGTCCCTTATCTTGGGGCTTGAGGAGACGATCAGCGGGTCCAATGGAGAACATCTTCTTGACTTGGGGCGTTGGCTCTTTGAAAACAACAAGCCGGGCATTGCTGCTCGACTTGACGACGAGACGCTGACCGAGGATGTCGAGGAGTTCGAGAGAAACGGTGGTTCCTCGTACGTCGCTACGGCATTAGCTCATCTCAAGGCCTCCCTGTCGGCGGGCGTAGCCCCGCCGATTGTAGAACGCGCTGTCCTGAATCCTTATCCCGAAGATACGGCCCTCATCGAAGCGTACAAAGCAGCGCCTGCGGAAGGGATCATTCAAGATACCGTCAGCAATTATGCAAAACGTCTTAGAAGGTTCAGCGACCACCTTCGCAAAAAGAACAAGCCGCGGATTGCTGCTCGCCTTCACGACAAGTCGCTGGATAAAGATGGTAAGGACTATAAGGACTCTGGTGGACTCGACATCAGTGCCGCACTGGCTCATGTCCGCAAGTCGCTGCCGCGCGCCGGAGCGTTGGAACTCGGGCAGCACAGTGCCCGCGTTCCTCATCCCGAAGACGCGGTCGCAAGGCGCGTCGGGGACGCCGCCGCGCAGCACAGCGCGTCGGATGGAGCTGTCAACTGGCCAGAGGTCCTCCTCCCTGCGGAACGTCACGATCAGGATGTGGTTTCGGGGATGATGTACGAAGCCGACCCATCGTTGCCGTTCGAGCCAACCGCGCGCCATAACCAGGCACCGGATCCTGGAGAGGCCGTTCACCCCTTGAACTGGCCCCGGGACCATCAGCCGGCTCCGGACGAGCTGACCGGGAGCAACCTCCTGCCACGAGACGAGGTCCCCATCGATGAGGATTACACGGGGCAGTTGAGGCCAGCGAAGAGGCGGAGGACGCTGAGCAATCCGCAAGGAGATGCCATTGGGCGGCAGCTGAGCGAGATCGGCAATTCAGGCGATCGCGTGCTGATGCAGGCCTCCATTCATCAATTGGGTGCTTCGCCATGGGAGTCGCAGCCCATGATGCAGGGGAGTGGGCACGAATACATCCCAGCGCCGCATGACGGAGGCGGTGGGGCGATGTTGGACGCCTCGGCGCTGCAGCCGGGTCAGTCAACTGGGGTTTTGGTGGGGCGCAGCAAGCGCCCTGTTTATTCCGAGGATGCGCCCCTCATTTTGGGGCTTGAGAAGGCACTCATCAAGGGTGGGGCCAAGGAGCTCACCGCCAAAAGTCGTGTAGGTCAACTTCTCAGCTTGGATCGTTGGCTCTTTGAAAAGAACAAGCCGGGCATTGCTGCTCGGCTTTACGACAAATCGCTGGACAATGATGTCGAGGAGTTTTTGGAAAGAGGTGGTGCCCCACACGCCCGGACGGCACTGGCTCATCTCAAGGCCTCTCAGTCGGCGGGCGGAGCGGCGCCGATTGTGAGCCGCGCTGTCCTTAATCCTTATCCCGGCGACGCAGCCCTCATCAAAGACTTCGCAGCAGCGTCTGGGAAAAGGACGTATGCAACTGCTCTTCGTGCTTTCGGCCACTACCTGCGTGAAAACAACAAGCCGGGCATTGCTGCTCGGCTTTACGACAAGTCGCTAGATGAAGATGCCGAGCACTATGAGGCCTCCGGTGGGTCCGAATACGCCAGTGAAGCACTGAGTCATCTCCGAGGCTCGCCGCTGAAATTCGAGCGCCGGTATAGCCGCATTGCTACTCCTGAGGATGCGGTGCTTATCGAGGCGGCCAATAAGTGGGCACTCGCGGCAGCCACTTCGCAAACGGAACGAGAAGCGGTCTGGAGGAGGGCTAGCTCCGTTCGCGGGTTCAGTCAGTGGCTCCAACACAACGGCAGGGAGCCCATCATTGGCCGACTCAACAACCCTGATGCGTTGAAGACAGATCTTAACGACTTCAAGCGTGCTACCAATGAGACCCAAGTCGGCAAAGGTTTGGAGCTGCTTCGTAAGTACCAACAAGCCGTCGGAGCAAACAATCCGCTTGGATTACAATACCTTGAGCACGGGGCTGTCGGGTCGCCAGTGGTCCTTCCCGCGGAGGGTTACGATCAGGATCCGCCTTGGGGGGTGATGGAAGAAGCCGGCCCACCGTCGCCTCTCGGGCCAGCTGTCGGTTCGCCAGTGGTCCTTCCTGCGGAAGGTTACGATCAGGATCCGCTGTGGGGCGTGATAGACGAAGCCGGCCCACCGTCGTCTCTCGGGCCAACCGCGCGCCATTCCCAGGCTCCGGATTTCGGAGAGGCCGTTCGTCACCTCAACTGGCGCCACGGCCACCAGCGCGCCCCGGACGAGTTGATCGCTGCGCTGGACTGGAGCAACCTCCTGCCGACGCAGGAGACCCCACTGACCAGCTTCTTCGTCAACGGTGAGCACTACACGGCGGGCTTGATGCCAGCAGGGGTGACGAGGCAGAGCACCCCACTCAATCCGCGAGGTGTTGCCATTCGTCTCAGATATCGACCGGAAGGCGCTCCGCAGCCCAGCTCGCGGCCGGAGAATCCCGCCTCGCCAGAGCTGTTCGGCCGGACGATGGAGCCAACCGGGCCGGCGTGCGCCAGGGCTGCGGCAGCGTCCCCCGCGGTCGACGAGACTTTTGATGTTTCATTCGCCGCTCCCGAGGACTTTTCCCACCGCACCCAACCGGTCCCGGATAGGATGCTCTCGAGGTTGCGCCAGTTCGGCTTCTTGCCGAGCGCAGCGCAGCGGGTAATGAGCTACGACATTCGTGGTGAGCGCTACACGGCCATCTTGGGGCCAGGAGGGCCCAATGACGTTCAGCTCATCCATCACCCTCGAGTTGGTAGTGAAGCTGCGCCAGCGGCACCGGCGAGGGCTCGGTCAGACATCTACAGCGGTCTTGAGTCACTGGTTGATTTGACGTCCACTCCGCAGGAGCTGCGTGATGACGGCAATTATCCGTCGGTGTTTTCGCGCACACTGTCTGATGCTCAGATCGGGGATTTGGGTCCGACAGCCTCGCTCCACGACCGCAGCGGACTAGAGCTCGGCGCCAGGGACTGGCTGGGCGATGAGCATATCGCGGCGGACTATGCGCTCCTCGAGCAGGAGCTGCGGAGGGACAATCCGAATCTGGCCGCGCGCACGCGGTTCGTGGATCCCCTCGTAGCCCATTATCATCTGCGCTTGGGCACCGAGAGCATCGCACTAGGCGCATTCCAGCGCATAGTCCATAATCAGAATGGTAGCGACACCGCCGACTTCCTTTTCCTGCCGGTGAACGATGCCAGTGCTACAGATCCTAATCGCCGCGGCACCCATTGGTCGCTGCTGCTCGTTGATCGCCGCGAGCAGGCAAGGCCGGTCGCCTATCACTACGACTCCTACGGGATCACCAACCGTGCCATTGCAGCAGAGCTCGCACAAAGGCTGGGCGCTCGCCTGGAGCCAGCCCGCATGGCCCAGCAGCGGAACGGTTATGATTGCGGCGTCTTCGTGGTGGACGGCACGCGGGCGCTGGTTGGACGATTGGCGCAAGGAGAGGGGTCAGAGCACGAGCCGCTGCACCTCGACAACCTTGTCGCCGATCGGCAGGCACTCCAGGACCGACTCAGGGCACATCCGGGCTGATGGAGCTGGCTGGAACGGCTCTCGCCCACACCAGACTGTGCAGTGGCCTGAACCAGCGGATCAGGGCGACGACGACCTCTCTTTGCTCTGAGGATCGGCCGGTCCGTCGGTCGAGACGCGCCCTCTTCCCAAATCGTTGGCAAGCTGGTGAGGAACATGTCGATGGCGGGGCCGCAGTAATCAATCGCCCGTCGACTTCAGGTCGGCCAGGTGTTGCTGCGCCAGCAACTCGACCATATCTAAGCTATGCAGATTACCGGCAGTCGGACCCGAACCTCGTCGGAGGTACGGTTGGCTACCAGTCGCTAATGCAGCGTCGGCGCACCATGATATTTCTGGACGCGTGCGCCATCGCGTTGCACATGGTTCGAGTTGCAGACGATGCTCATTCTGTGCCGGCGCCTGACTTTCCACCCTCGTCGGCCAGGCCAGCACGAGGGCATCACCAGGTCCCGCAGCTGCCTGATGTCGGAGAGTTCGTCGGCCACGGCTGGCGCCACGCCCCGAGAGGCCTGGTCCGTCCAGATCGACATGCTCTTGGCCTGCTGCCGAGGCAGGACGGCCCAATGACATGTTTCTTGATCAGTCGACCTTACAAAAAACCTGCCCAGAGCGCGTTCTTCTCTTCCATCGCCCGCTAGCTGGCTGAACGAGGCCTTGGACTGAAACCAACGAGTCAGTGGGTCTGCGCATCAAGGCGGCTACGCGGCGGAAAGGCAAGTTGTCCGGCGAGAAAAGGTGCCGGCCGCTGGATCTCAATCCGCGAATCTTCTTAGCATCGTTCGCCGATGTCCAGCGCCTGAAATATTGACATTTCTCTAGGCCTGAGGTACGTGCGCCCAAAAACGTTCTCGCGGGGCTTTGCCGATTCGTTTTGGATTGTCGTTCTACGAGACCGGTTGGTTGAGGTGCGCGCTTGCGGGGTTTTGAGGGAACTGCGCCGGGCGAGCACGACGAAGTGCATTCGCTTCCGACGGATCCCCCGTTCAGCTTTCAGATTTCGCTGCGTCGCATGGGATCGTCCACCGGTCGTTCCTGGCTCTTGGGCTCAGTCTTCTCCAAAATACCAGTGCGGTGTTGATCTGCCCAAGCTGACGTCCGATCTGGTGTCGCTCGTGAGCGTCTTCGGTGACGCCCAGTTGCTCGATGAGCTTCTTTACGCACGAGAAAATTCTTGATGAGTGTGGTCACCGAACGGCCCAGATGCAGCCAACAAGCATCGCGGCGAAAACGACTGCGGCGCTGATTCCGAGGGCAATTTCCATCGCATTACTCCGTCATTCTCTACACGGTTCCCATCAGCCGGTTTATGCAAAGAACCAGTCTTCCGGCAATCGAATATAAGGGCGTGATTTTCAGTGCCTTCACCGAGGAGTGGGTTGAGGTGTCGTAATCAAAACTGCTGTATGCTCGCAACAGCCTAGCCTTGCCACGTGATGTCGCACCGTAGTGAAACATGTTCGCTAACGAACCGCTGACTTCGCATTGATTGTCATGGTCGTATCCGTTTGCTCGGCTCGCGCGTACGGAGACACTGATCCTGTCGTACCCACGGGTTTCGTGTTCATGCACGAAGGACATCACGGCGCAGAGCGCGAGCGAATGCGACCGCAGCCTCTCCAACATGCTGTTTCATTTCGCCTCACAGCAAACGGCGGGGCGCACCGGACGCTATCGAGCACGTGCAAAGTCCTCCCGTAACATTAGCGGTCCCACATGTGATAAGATCAGTCGTTGTGGTTGAACGAAGCAAGCGGCGTGCCGATTCGAAAATTGGAGGTTCTACAGTCGCTTCGTATTGGGTGTAGGTAGCGGTAGCGTCAAGTTGTGGGACATTGGTCTCAAAGCTGACAAAACGGCGCCGTTAGTGTCCGAATCTTCGCAAAGTTTTGAAGAACGGTGAATGCACCGTGCCTCAGAAACGACCGGTGCCGGCTCGGCCGCAGTGCCAGTTCGCCGATGCGCGACCGGTACATATTGGCCCACGCTGATTTCTCTAGTCAGCTCCTTGAAAGCTTGAGGCGCCGACGCGCCTACAGCCAGGCCTTTGGGAAGGACATGGCCCTTATTCGCGAAGCCAAGCGAGCAGCCTGCGACAAAGGCGTACCAGAGCGTTTCCGTCACGAACCCGGGAGACCGAGTACAAAATCCAAACCGGCCGTAAGCCGTCCGGAATCCTCCCGCCCGGTAAGCGGTTCAGAGGCATATCACGTAGCGACCTGATTTCTGTTTCGCCTTCCTGCAGGACTTTCCCCCGGCACCTGACCAGCTGCCGGACGCGGGCAGGGGAGGGCAATTGGTCGGCGTCAAGGCCAGTGGCGAACTAGCCGACATTGTGGCTCGAGATGGATTGGTCGCACTGAGAGACTTCGAGATTTGCAAGAGCGATTTAATCGGCGCGAATGCGAGATTGACTGCGTCGCTGATAATCAATGCGGCAGAACCCACGCTGATAGTGCGACTTTCTGTCGCCAGGGCTCGCCTTCGCATATTGTTGATGACGAGCTTTGGAATCGCTGCCGGCGGGAAAACGATCGGGACTTTATGGCCGCAAACCCAAAACCAAAGCGATCCTGAGGATCCCAGGAAATCACACCATCGCTGTTGCGGGAAGGAGAAGCGCGGCATTCCGCCTTCGGCCGCCAGTGCAGCAGTTCAAGTGCCCGGGCGATACGCAAGATGTCGCGCGCAGGTCACCACCCTTCACATCCGTAGCAGCTACGACAGGATTCCTGCACTGTCCGCACCGCGACACGCGCCAAGATAGTTGGATCCGATTCACCCCCTGCGGCCAGAGTTAAGACCTTCTCAGCAAGGCATGCCTTCAACGAAGAGGTCCGCCTCGCTTCGGGCACCATCCGGACAGCATGCTCCAGAACACCCCTCAACTCAGCACACACTTTATTTTGCGAGGATTTTGCAGGCGTCATGATGCTACTCCACAAAATAGAACCTTTTCATGGGGGCTCCGGCCTACACAGCCAGTGTGCCCGAAAAACTTGGAACTCGGCGCCTGATGGCCCCTTCCGCCAAGTGAGTGTGGCAGTCGGGTGGGGGACGGTCACGCCGACGAATACAAGAAATATGATGAGCTGATGTGACAGTTGGACGAAGGAATCACTGTGGCTCGCTGGGATGTAGTACCACTCGATCTGCCGGTGCTGCGACCAGCGCAACGTTGCCATGCTGGTGAGCCCGGTGCCGCTATCAGGGACGATCATCGCTGGAACAAACGTGCAATGCAATCACAGCATCGAGCTCGCCCGACCCGCAAGACTGGCGGCGCACTATAAAAAATAAGCAAGACATTCCCGCGTGAAGTCATTGACAATAGCCAGGATGCGGAAGCCAAAACAGATCTCAACTTCTAACTGGTTGAGAGCGACCGGGCCCTCATCGCGCTCTTGGGGAGCTCAGTTCATTTAGCCGAAGACCGAAGCGCTCCGGCACCCCGGGGACGGCGCGCAGCCGGCCAGCAATGGCTTCAATGCTCTTTTGATCGCGTCCCGATCAGCCAACAGCTTTACCTTCGTCCACCACCAGATCGTCGTCTTGTCCATGCCGATACCAGTCCAGAGAAGAATACGATGCGCTGGCTGCCTCCGCCTCGTTCTACGCGCGAAGTTTGCGCCACAGCCCCTTGCCGCTCACCACAGCTAGCCCAAATCCACCCGGTATCGCACTACGGTTCACCCGAAGATGTGCTCGATGCCTCCTTTTGGCAGACGAGAAGCGTGTAATCATATCGTGATGAGCCTTGGATATGTGTGATCAAATTTTCCCCGGCGCTTCGCGAGGTAACGGCTATCCTGCATTAATTATGTGTCTGGACAACATACTAGCGGCGCTGAATCAGGTA
This sequence comes from Bradyrhizobium sp. LMTR 3, assembly GCF_001693485.1. GTDB lineage: Bacteria > Pseudomonadota > Alphaproteobacteria > Rhizobiales > Xanthobacteraceae > Bradyrhizobium. Next base: position 142,604 of record NZ_MAXC01000053.1, on the reverse strand, counting down.
GACGAGAAGAACGGCCGGCGGCCAAGCGGAGGTTGGCCACGTGGCGGCCACTGTGACTGCACTGCTGCTGACGAACCACAGCCTTTGTCGACAGAGACGCTGCGATGAGTGGCATCGACATAAACTTCGCGCACACCGAATCATTCGAGATGAAGACGCGACGCAAATGTACGGTGGCTTGCTGAAGAATGGCACGATTGGGCAGTTTTCAAGGTTAGTTTCTAAACTAAGTATCGGAATCCGGGATGACTTCGATTGATGATAGCTTAAGTGAGATCAAATCCGTGCGGAACGACATTTGGCGTGTTCGTACGTTGCTTCAAACCGAGTTGCCTGATGCGGAGCGAAAAATCGTTGAGAAGCGCCTGCTTGAACAGCGTTCCGCCTTTGAACGGCTCTTAGCGACCACATTTCCTTTGACGTTGAGGCTCTGAAGTCAATTCGGAGTCCGTGCCGCTCAAAAGGTAACTAAACGACGGACGTTTGAACTTCTTGTTGACCGAGAGCATCTCGTGATTGGGAGTGGATTGTATGCGGGCCCTCCGGCAAAGCTCAGATGGAGGCAAAACCGAATCGCCAAAAAATGTCGCGGTGATAACCTGCCTTGTTCCTTGTCTTGCTTTCCACAAGTTTGATTAATTCTCCGATCCGCAGTCTGCCGATCCCTGATCAGCGGCAGACCAATCTGCACTCTTTTCGGCCGCCTTCGATGGCCGATCTTGGCGATTGCCCGTTGCATTCGGGAGCTCAGGACACCAATTCGGCAGAACGATAAGCAGGTAAGGGCGATGTTTTTTGCGATCGCGACGAATCCGGTGTTTGGCCCGACAACAAAGATGCGCTCGGCGCTTCCGAGGAAACGCGCGGCGTTCATCGGTGTTTCAATTCGCAATGATGCAACGGTTGCGGGCAGATCGGTTGCTGGAAGACCGCTCGCCATGTCGGCTGTCGATTTCCGACGGTCGCCCTCTGGCCATGATAAGCAATTTGGTCGGCCAAACCGTGAAGGTGCATTTCCTGGTCGCGCGCGTCCTCCAGCTATTTGGCGCAGCGCTCCTGCAGAAGAGGCTATCAGAGCTGAAGCCCACCCTCGACTGCAAGAGGGTCCATTAAGACATCATCGGCAACAGTCCCCGCGGCCTCTCGAGAAAATCGCGGTCGTTGCACAGTCCAACAGGATCGTGTTGTTGCGGGGCGTTCTGCGACCGGCAAGGAGCTGGTCCCCACGCGTGCACGAGCTGTCGCCGCGCGGCGGGGGACCCTATATTCGAAGAATTGCGCCGGGCTGCCAGAGACGGTGCTTGATCGAAATTGTCCGCCCGTGAGAAGAGGTCTTCACCGGAGCGCTGAACCCGCGCCAGATGATTCAACTCGCTGACAAGGCAACCCCTCGACGAGATCGGTGAGATCTCGCCACCGTTCCAAAAGCTGCTCCGTATTCTGGAGGAGCAGGAGTTCCAGCGCGTCGACACATCGGACTATCAAGGTCGCCGTACTGTCACTGACTCGATCAACCGCAATCTCGAGAGGCGGTGGCGCGAAACAAGTTACGCGCGAGACCTCTACCATCGCATCGTCGTGCCCATCCTGCTGCCGCCCTTGCGCGAGGGCCGCAGTGAGATCCCGCTGCTCGCGGCCGAGTTCTTGGAGAATTTCAATGGCGAGAACGGTCGTGCATTGAGCTTCGCTACACTGCATGGACGTGCTAGTAGTGAATTGCGTTCTGTGCGAGCAATTGAGACTTGCGTGTAGCGGACGCGACGCTGGCCAAGAAACTTGCGATCATCAGAACCGACTTTGCCAGCTCCTCACGGTGGGTGCCTGTTGGCGATGCTGTGGAGCCGCGGATCGGACGAGCTATCACTGCCGCAGCTGCTGATCGTGCCGCTGTCGCCGAAGCGCCGGCCGGCTTCCGGGGGAACTGGTCACCGCATCCGATTTCGAGTTCGCAAGTTGCGGCCAAACCCGGGGGCGAGACCGCCGAGCATTTGGGAGCGGCGCGAAAATGACCGACCGCGACCACGTTACCGCGGCGATCGAGAAGTCGGGCTGGGTGCAGGCGGGAGGCGACTCGCCTCCTTAGGTTAACCTACGCCGGCTGCGCGCTCAAGAAGTACGGCCAACCAGATCAAGCGTCTGTGAGCCGAGTGTCGCGGTCGCGACACGCTGTCTGGCCCAGGACATGCACAAGAGGGAAAATAGCCGAGATAAATCAGCTCGGCGTTTGGCACGAGCCTTGAAGGGAAGAACCGTCCCGTCGCCCGCCCAAGGAATCGGAGTTTATGGCCTACAAGATAATCGCCTCCCAGTGCACCGTCTGCGGCGCATGTGAGTTCGAATGCCCGAACGCAGCAATCAGCCTCAAGAACGACATATATGTAATTGATCCGAAGAAGTGCACCCAATGCGAGGAGCATTGCGACACGCCGCAATGCGCCGTTATCTGCCCGGTGCCCGGCACGTGCGTGCAGGCATAAGGAGCGGCCGATGAGCGGGTCCGCTGCGCGCAGCAAGATTGAAACACTATCGGCGGCGTTTCTGATTAGCGGCCTGGTTGGCCGCGAGCTGCGTGTGACTTACGCGATCGCCCATGCGGTGAAGGGGGCGCGCCGCCGCCGTCGTCGGACATGGTCGGAGTTGTCCTTGCGCGAGCGGCGGAGCGGACAATGGTAGCAGCCGTAAAAGACACGGCCGACCGGGTGCGCTCGATCGACGTCGACCAGTATCGATATGGGTTTGAGACTCTTATCGAATCCGAGAAGTCGCCCAAGGGGCTCTCGGAAGACACCGTGCGCTTCATTTCCGCGAAGAAGAACGAGCCGGCCTGGATGCTGGAATGGCGTCTGGAGGCCTATCGGCGCTGGCTGACCATGACCGAGCCGACCTGGGCGCGCGTCAACTATCCCAAGATCGACTACCAGGACATCTATTACTACGCGGCACCGAAGCCGAAGAAGACGCTGTCCTCGATCGATGAAATCGATCCCGAAATCCTCAAGACCTACGAGAAGCTTGGCATTCCCTTGCGCGAAGTCGCCATTCTCGAAGGTGTCGAGCCCCCGCCCGGTGGGGAGCCGTCGGCCAACCGCAAGATCGCGGTCGACGCGGTGTTCGACTCGGTTTCGGTGGCGACCACCTTCCAGAAGGAGCTGAAGGCGGCCGGCGTGATCTTCATGCCGATCTCGGAGGCGATCCGCGAACACCCCGAGCTGGTGAAGCAGTATCTCGGATCGGTCGTGCCGACCTCGGACAATTACTTCGCGACGCTGAACTCGGCGGTATTCTCGGACGGCTCGTTCGTCTACGTGCCGCCGGGCGTGCGCTGCCCGATGGAGCTGTCGACCTATTTCCGCATCAACGAGCGCAACACCGGCCAGTTCGAGCGGACGCTGATCATCGCCGACAAGGGTTCCTACGTCAGCTATCTGGAAGGCTGCACCGCGCCGCAGCGCGACGAAAATCAGTTGCATGCAGCGGTCGTTGAACTCGTCGCGCTCGACGACGCCGAGATCAAATATTCGACCGTGCAGAACTGGTACCCCGGCAATTCCGAAGGTCTAGGCGGCATCTACAATTTCGTCACCAAGCGTGGCGACTGCCTCGGCAACCATTCGAAGATTTCCTGGACCCAAGTCGAGACCGGGTCGGCGATCACCTGGAAATATCCGAGCTGTATCCTGCGCGGCGACAATTCGCGCGGCGAGTTCTATTCGATCGCGATCTCGAATGGTCATCAGCAGGTCGATAGCGGCACCAAGATGATCCACTTCGGCAAGAACACGTCGAGCCGGATCATCTCCAAGGGCATCGCGGCGGGCAAATCGCAAAGTACCTATCGCGGCCTCGTCACCGCCCATCGCAAGGCGACCGGCGCACGGAATTATACGGCCTGCGACTCGCTCCTGATTGGCGACAAATGCGGCGCGCACACCGTGCCTTACGTCGAGGCGAAGAACTCGTCCGCGACCTTCGAGCACGAGGCGACGACGTCAAAGATCTCCGAGGACGTGCTGTTCTATTGCACCCAGCGCGGCCTCTCGCAGGAAGAATCCGTCGGACTCGTGGTCAACGGGTTCGTGAAGGACGTGCTGCAGCAACTGCCGATGGAGTTCGCGGTTGAGGCGCAGAAGCTGATCTCGATCTCGCTGGAGGGCAGCGTCGGTTAAGCCAGATGATCAGCAACATCTTCGCATTTGTTCGTTTTGCGCCACTTGCGATCTTCTTATGTGTTGCGATCGCTGGGGCATTTGCGGCCCTGATCGGCGGCTTGGCAGGATGGGTTGATGTAACGAATACGGCAAGTTGGCCGCCGGCGGCGGGGCTCTGGGATTTTTCGTCTGGTTTTGTTTTCCGGCTCTAATTCGGGCGTTGTAGGCCAAGGAAAGAAAATGACTGCGTTGCTTGAAGTCAAAGATCTGAAGGTTCGTGTCGAGGAGCGCGAAATTCTCCATGGGCTGACGCTGACAGTGAACCCGGGCGAGGTGCATGCGATCATGGGGCCGAACGGCTCCGGCAAGTCGACGCTGAGCCATGTCATCGCCGGCAAGCCGGGCTATGAAGTCACCGATGGCCAGATCCTGTTCAGGGGCGAGGACCTCCTGGAGATGGAGCCGGACGAGCGCGCCGCGAAGGGCGTGTTCCTGGCGTTCCAGTATCCGGTCGAGATTCCCGGCGTCACCACCTGGAATTTCCTGCACACGGCGTTGAACGCGCAGCGCAAGGCGCGCGGCCAGAGTCAGCTTTCGTCTCCGGAGTTTCTCAAGAAGGTCCGCGAGGTCGCAAAGTCGCTCAACATCCCGCAGGACATGCTCAAGCGCGGCGTCAATGTCGGCTTCTCCGGCGGCGAGAAGAAGCGCAACGAGATTCTGCAGATGGCGCTGTTCGAGCCGGCCGTCTGCATTTTGGATGAAATGGATTCCGGCCTCGATATCGACGCGCTCCGGATCGCAGCCGATGGCGTCAACGCGCTGCGTTCGCCGGAGCGTGCCATGGTGGTCATCACGCACTACCAGCGGCTCCTCAACTACATCGTGCCTGATTTCGTGCACGTGATGTCGAGGGGCAGGGTGGTGAAAAGCGGCGGCAAGGATCTGGCTCTGGAGCTCGAGGCTTCCGGCTACACCCAGTTCGACGACGCGGCCTGACGCAAAGCGGATTTGTGATGAACCTGGTTTTGGCAAAGAACGAAACCGGACGCGCGCTGAGCGACAGCTTTGCGGTCGCGCGCGACCGGCTGCCCGGTGTCGGCAAGGTGGCCGAGGCGCGAAGCGCTGCCTTCGAAGCCTACGAACGCACAGGCCTGCCGCATCGCCGGATCGAAGACTGGAAGTATACCGATCTCCGCGCGCTGATGCGCGAAGTGCTGCCGCTGGCCGATGCGCCGGACGCTGCCGCGCTGAAACGCGCTGCCGCGGCCGTAAAGCTGCAGGCGATCAAGGGCGCGCGTCCGCTCGTGCTGGTCGATGGCGTGTTCGTGCCAAAACTTTCCGAAGTCGGTGGTCTGGAGAAGGGCCTTACCGTCCGCACGCTGCGCGATGTGCTGGAAGCCGGCGACGCGGCGCTGCAGGCGCAGCTCCTCTCGCCCGACAACGCCAATCCGATGGTAGCGCTCAACAGCGCGATGATGACCGACGGCGTGGTGGTCGAACTCGCTGACGGCGTCGTGCTGAAGCAGCCGCTGCATATCATTCATGTCGCCAGCGGGTCTGCGCCGGCGGCGATGTTTACGCGGTCCCTGCTGCGCCTTGGCAAGGATGCCGGCGTTACGCTGGTCGAAAGCTACATCGCGGCCGATGGCGCCAAGGCCTATCAGGCGCACGATTCGCTCGTTGTCGCGATCGGCGATAATTCGCGGCTCGACCAGATCAGGCTGGTCGAGGACAGCCGTGACGCCTTCAACATCTCCTCCGCCACGGTGACGCTGGGCGCGCATACATATTTCAACACTTTTGGCATGACCTCGGGCGGCGCCGTCAGCCGCTACCAGGCGACAATTGCGTTCGCCGGAGAACATTCCCGGGTCGAGACCAACGGCGTCAATCTGCTCAACGGCCGCCAGCACGCCGACACGACGCTATTCTTGGATCACGCTGTGCCACACTGCGCCAGCCGCGAGGTGTTCCGCGCCGTGGTCGACGACCGCGCTCATTCGGTGTTCCAGGGTCGCATCATCGTACGTCCCGATGCGCAGAAGACCGACGCCAAGATGATGACGCGGGCGCTGCTGCTCTCCGACGAGGCCGAGGCCAATAACAAGCCGGAACTCGAAATCTTCGCCGACGACGTCACCTGCGGCCATGGCGCGACCACCGGCGCGCTCGACGAGAGCCTGTTGTTCTATATGCGCGCCCGCGGCCTTCCGGAGAAGGAAGCCCAGGCGCTGCTGATCCAGGCGTTTGTCGGCGAGGCGATTGAATCGATCGCTAGTGACGATCTGCGTGAAGTCGCGATTGCGGCGGCGCGGCGTTGGCTGGAGGCACGGGCATGACGCAGCATCCAGCGGTCAAGAATGGCGCCTACGACGTCCACCGTGTGCGGGAGGATTTTCCCGCGCTGGCGATGAAGATCTATGGCAAACCGCTGGTCTATCTCGACAATGCCGCCTCGGCGCAGAAGCCAAAGGCGGTGCTCGATCGCATGATGCAGGCTTACACGTCCGAATATGCCAACGTGCATCGCGGCCTGCATTATCTGGCCAACGCCGCGACCGACGCCTATGAGGGCGCCCGCGGGAAGGTGGCGCAGTTCGTCAACGCGCGCGGCACCGAGGAGATCATCTTTACTCGTAGCGCCACCGAGGCGATCAATCTGGTCGCCCAGACTTTCGGCCGCGAGCGCATTACAGCGGGTGATGAGATCGTTCTCTCGATCATGGAGCACCACGCCAACATCGTGCCATGGCATTTTCTAAGGGAACGCTATGGCGCTGTCATCAAATGGGCGCCAGTGGACGGGGAGGGCAATTTCCTCCTCGAGGAGTTCGAGCGGCTTCTGACCGAGCGCACCAAAATGGTTGCGATCACGCAGATGTCCAACGTGCTCGGCACCGTGTTGCCGGTGAAGGAAATCGTGAGGATCGCGCATGCACGTGGCATCGCGGTGTTGGTCGACGGCTCGCAAGCCTGCGTTCATCTGGATGTTGATGTCCGCGATATTGATTGCGATTTTTACGTGATGACGAGCCACAAACTATATGGGCCGACCGGCATCGGCGTGCTTTACGGTAAGTATGCGCATCTGGCGTCGATGCCGCCGTTCAATGGTGGCGGCGAGATGATCCGCGAGGTCTCGCGTGGCGGCGTCACCTACGGTGATCCGCCTCACCGGTTCGAGGCTGGCACGCCTCCGATCGTCGAGGCGATCGGTCTGGGCGCGGCTGTGGACTATATCAATTCAATAGGAAAGGCACAGATCCACAAGCACGAAAGCGCACTGCTCGCTTACGCGCAGAAGAAGCTGCGGGGCATCAACTCCCTACGTATTATCGGAACGGCGGCTGAGAAGGGCGCGATCATCTCCTTCGAAATAAAAGTCGCGCATGCACACGATTTTGCCACCGTCATCGATCGCGCAGGCGTGGCGGTGCGCGCCGGTACCCATTGCGCGATGCCGCTGCACGAACGTTTTGGCGTGCCAGCGACCTGCCGCGCTTCGTTCGCTCTCTACAACACCCATGAAGACATCGATGTGCTGGCGGGCGCGCTTATCAAGGCGCAGGAGCTGTTCTCATGAGCGAAGGGGCTGGCCCCGGACCATGAGGCGCGCGTGTATACGCGAGTTGCCGCAGCAATGCGCTAAGCATTGTATCGCAGGACTTCCGCCGGGCGAGTGGGTCCGCTACTTTACGCTGATTAAGAACGGCGCCTGGATCCGCCCAAGGATGTTGGTGAGCCGCTGGTCTTTGCGGGCGAGACTCGAACCGTGCGGCAGATCTGTACTACGCCCTTGGGTTCATAGCGCGGGCCGTCTTCATCATCAGTCGCGCTCACGGGATGATTCGTCTCGGCGAGAGGGCGGATCTCTCGGTGGAATCGAGGGATTAAGCCTAGATCATGATCCGGAAAAGTGCAAACCGGTTTTCCGAAAGATCCTGCTCAAACAAAGACATGGGATCATGATGCGAATTCCATCTAGTCGCATCATGATCGAGAGCCTGCCCGCGCGTGCCGCCCGAATTGACCGGTATGCCGCCGACCGAACCATTTCCGAAGGCGGACCACCGTTCACCGTGACGCGCCTTGATGCGCTGATCGAGCCGACCATCTCTCGCGCACCCGCATGTGTGGTCTCCCGGCAACAATGGCGCGAGAGGGACAAAGATCTGGGGTAGATGCTGCAACGTTGTGCAGCAGGGGGCTCGTCCTCAAGTTTGATCTGAGCACGGCAGCGCCCCAATTGGGCGCGGTGGCCTGCCGATCCTCGCTCGCCATCTGCCTGTCGCGCGAAACCAAGAGCCGCGGGGCCTACACGTCCCCGTAGGCTGCCTCGACATTCTTCCGGCGGCGGTCATAGCTTGCGATCATGAACAACGCGCCGATGGTCGCGAGGTTCTTCAAGACATCGACCAGCATCCTGCGTTGCCGTGCCCCGGCTGATTCCGGAAGTCGTACAAATAACAAGTCGAGATCCCGACATGGAGGACCGAGACAAACAGAAAGAAGCGCGCACCAAAGTTCAACGCGATCACCAGCGCCGCGAGGAGTTCGAGCGAATCGACCACAACCGCCAGAACTTGCGGCGTCGGCATTCCGGTCGCGCTCTCAAGCGGCGCGGTGTAGGACGCGAACGCCTCGGGAATTGAAAATTTGGTCGCGATGAGATCGGCGGTCTGCTGTATGCCGAACAGCTTCGTCGCCCCCGCGTAGATGAACAGCACAGAACTCGCCCGAAGGTAACGAACGCTGGCTGGTGGACCTGACTGCAGTGCGGACGCGGGAAGAGCGGAACGTTTATGGTCGTTCCGCTCTCCGCCATCAAATCGAATCCGTCTGCGCCCGGAAGGCGACCGCCTTCAATTAGCCGAGTTGCGAGCGGCCGGCGCGCTCCTGGGCCTCGACCGCGGCGACCGCCGTCATGTTGAGGACGCCGCGCGCGGTCACCCCGGGCGTTAGGATATGCGCCGGCCGCGCCGGACCGATCAGGATCGGCCCCACGGGAAGCGCATCCGCCAGGACCTTTACCGTCTGATAGGCGATGTTGGCAGCATCCAGCGTCGGCATGATCAGGATGTTGGCCTCGCCGTCCAACCTCGATTGCGGCAGCACCATCCGTCGTGCAGCGGCCGACAGCGCGGTGTCGCCCTGCATCTCGCCGTCAGCCTCGAGCCCCGGGTGCTTCTCTTTCAGAAGCTGGGTGGCGCGGCGCATCTTGCGCGAGGAATCGGTGTCATAGCTGCCGAAGTCGGAATGCGACACGAACGCGACCTTCGGCTTGAAGTTGAAGCGCTGGACGTGGAGCGCCGCCAGCGAGGCCATTTCCGCCAGTTCCTCCGCGCTTGGGCTGGGCCGCACCTGGGTATCGGCGATGAAATAGGAGCCCTTGCTGGTGATCATCAGCGCCAGCGCCGCATAATCGCTGGTCCCCGGCAAGAAGCCGATGATCTCGCGCACATGCCGCAGGTGGCTCATGTACCGCCCCTCGACGCCGCACAGCATGGCGTCGGCTTCCCCACGCACCACAGCGAGGGCCGCGATCACCGTGTTGTTGGTGCGCACCACCGTGCGCGCCGCATCCGGCGTGACGCCGTGGCGCCCTGCGACGTCAATATAGGACTGCACGTAGGAGCGATAGCGCGGATCGTCCTCAGGATTGACAAGGTCAAAATCCTCGCCCGCCTTCATCGAGAGGCCAAACCGTTTGATGCGGGCTTCGACCACCGAGGGCCGCCCCACCAGGATCGCCCGCGCCAGCTTCTCCTCGAGGACCACTTGCGTGGCGCGCAGCACGCGCTCGTCCTCGCCCTCGGCGTAGATGACGCGCACCGGCTGCGTCTTGGCCTTGGCGAACATCGGCTTCATGACGAGGCCGGAGCGGAACGCAAACCGCTCGAGCAGCGCGCGATATTCGTCGAAATTCTTGATCGGCCGCGTCGCGACGCCGGAGTCCATCGCAGCCCTCGCCACCGCCGGCGCGATGCGCAGGATCAGGCGCGGGTCGAACGGGCTCGGGATCAGCGATCCCGGCCCAAAGCCCTGCGTCTCGCCGGTGTCGAAACCGGAAGCCACCGCGTCCGACGGAGGATCGCGCGCAAGCTGCGCGATTGCATCGACCGCCGCGTGCTTCATCTCCTCGTTGATTTCGGTGGCGCCGACATCGAGCGCGCCGCGGAAGATGAAGGGAAAGCACAGGACGTTGTTGACTTGGTTCGCGAAGTCCGAACGTCCCGTGCAGATCATCGCGTCGGGACGGCTTTTGCGGGCCTCGTCCGGCATGATCTCCGGCACCGGGTTGGCGAGCGCCATCACCAGCGGCTTGTCGGCCATCTGCTTGACCATTTCCGGTCTCAGCACGTTTGGCGCTGACAACCCCAAGAAGATATCCGCACCGGGAATGACATCCGCGAGCACCCGCGCATCAGTGTTCTGCGCATAGACGGCCTTCCAGGGGTCCATCGAGGTATTGCGGCCTTCATGGACGACGCCATCGATGTCGCAGACCCAGATGTTCTTACGCTGCGCACCCATCGACACCAGCAGGTTGAGACAGGCGATCGCGGCCGCGCCGGCGCCGGAGCAGACGATCTTCACGTCGGGCAGCTTCTTGCCGTTGAGAAGCAGCGCGTTGACGATCGCAGCGCCCACGATGATGGCGGTGCCGTGCTGGTCGTCATGGAAGACTGGGATCTTCATGCGCTCCTTCAGCTGCGCCTCGATTGCGAAGCATTCCGGTCCGCGGATATCTTCGAGATTGATGCCCCCGAAAGTCGGCTCCAGCGCCGCCACGGTGTCGACCACGCGCTCGATGGTGTCGGCCTTGATCTCGATGTCGAACACGTCGATGCCGGCGAACTTCTTGAACAGCACCGCCTTGCCTTCCATCACGGGCTTGGACGCCAGCGGGCCGATATTGCCGAGGCCGAGCACGGCGCTGCCATTACTGACCACGGCAACCAAATTGGCACGTGCCGTCAGAGAGGCGACCTCAGCGGGGTCTTTGGCGATCTCGGTGCAGGCGGCGGCAACGCCGGGCGAATAGGCGAGCGCAAGGTCGCGCTGGTTGACGAGCGGCTTGATCGCCTGGATTTCGAGCTTACCGGGTCGCGGCAGCCGGTGATAGGCCAGCGCCGCCGAAAGGAGATCTTCAGAATGGGATGACATGCTACTCTCGCGTTTCCTAACCCCAAGCTTCTAATTCTGTGCTCGTCTAACCAAAGTCAGTTGTCCAGTGGATGGAGCCGGATGTGAAGCACGCCCGGCAGCCTGGATGCAACATCGGATCGCACCCCCATCAACAGCCCCCATTACGTCAAGGCGCATCAGCTAGGGCGGTCTGGGCGTCGACGCGCATGCAGAAGCCCATAAAGCGGAAATCCCACGAGCGCTGTGGCTTGAGGTGCTCGGGCAGTCGAACAACGCCTGCGGGCCGGCCGCGACGATCTCTCTGGCTGGTCGGCCCAATAGGATTGGGATCAGGATGAGGGAGGCCAGGCGCAATGTGCGCACCACCGGCGCCAACGAGCTGAGCAGCGGTCACGCATCACGACGATGGTGATCCAGACTGGCTGACGCAGCCTTGCAGCTGGGTCACCTCGTCACGTGCCATTTCCAGCAGCGGGCCCGTGTCGCAATGTTCTCGCGCTCTTGTGGGGCAAATGCGGTGCAATATCGCGCGCGCCCGCCCTTGTTTTTGTTTCGAAAAGGATCAAACGAGCACGGTAGACACGCTCGATGTCGGGTTTGCAACAACAGTCCGGTTACTCGCGCGAAGGTGGCTATCTACTTTCAACTGCGCTGTTTTTTGCGCTCACGTCGCGGCTGGCACGGTCGTTGCAAAACTCTTGGCCGAGAGCCGCCGTCGCAACAGGAAACCTTTGAAGGATATCAGCATGAGTCTCGCCACGACCCAGAGCATCGCAGAAATCAAAGCCCGCAACAAAGAGCTGATTCAGGAGGTGCTGAAGGTCTATCCGGAGAAGACCGCAAAACGGCGCGCCAAGCACCTCAATGTTCACGAGGTCGGCAAGTCGGACTGCGGAGTCAAGTCCAACCTCAAATCCATCCCTGGTGTGATGACGATCCGCGGTTGCGCCTACGCGGGCTCCAAAGGTGTGGTCTGGGGACCGATCAAGGACATGATCCATATCAGCCACGGTCCGGTCGGCTGTGGACAGTACTCGTGGGGCTCGCGGCGTAACTATTACGTCGGCACGACAGGTATCGATAGTTTCGTGACCTTGCAGTTCACATCCGACTTCCAGGAAAAGGATATCGTGTTCGGCGGGGACAAGAAGCTCGTCAAAATCATTGATGAAATTCAGGAGCTGTTCCCGCTCAACAACGGCATCACCATCCAGTCGGAATGCCCAATCGGTCTGATCGGCGACGACATTGAGGCGGTCTCCAGGGCAAAATCGAAGGAATATGGCGGCAAGACCATCGTGCCGGTCCGCTGCGAGGGTTTCCGCGGCGTGTCACAGTCGCTCGGCCACCATATTGCCAACGACGCGGTGCGCGATTGGGTGTTCGACAAGGTCGCCCCCGAGAGTAAGCCGACGTTCGAGCCGACGCCCTACGATGTCGCGATCATCGGCGACTACAATATCGGCGGCGACGCCTGGTCATCTCGAATTCTGCTTGAGGAGATGGGCCTGCGCGTGATCGCGCAGTGGTCCGGTGACGGTTCCCTGGCCGAGCTCGAGGCAACTCCGAAGGCGAAGCTTAACGTGCTGCATTGCTACCGCTCGATGAACTACATCTCGCGCCACATGGAGGAGAAATTCGGTATTCCCTGGTGCGAATACAACTTCTTCGGGCCCTCCAAGATCGTGGAGTCGCTGCGCAAGATAGCCGGTTATTTTGACGACAAGATCAAGGAGGGTGCCGAGCGGGTGATTGCAAAATATCAGCCGCTGGTGGACGCGGTCATCGCTAAATATCGCCCGCGCCTGGAAGGCAAGAGCGTGATGCTGTTCGTTGGCGGACTGCGTCCGCGCCATGTGATCGGCGCCTACGAGGACCTCGGAATGGAGGTCGTCGGCACCGGCTACGAGTTCGGCCACAATGACGATTACCAGCGCACTGCCCAGCACTACGTCAAGGATGGCACGCTCATCTACGACGACGTCACGGGCTATGAGTTCGAACGCTTCGTCGAGAAGATCCAGCCTAACCTGGTCGGCTCTGGCATCAAGGAAAAATATGTCTTCCAAAAGATGGGCGTGCCGTTCCGCCAAATGCACTCCTGGGACTATTCGGGTCCGTATCATGGCTATGACGGATTTGCGATCTTCGCGCGCGACATGGACATGGCCATCAACTCACCGATCTGGAAAAAGACCAAGGCGCCGTGGAAGGAGGTCCCGAAGCCGAAGCTGTTGGCTGCCGAATAACTCAAGTGGCCGGCTCACTGCTGAGAGCCGAACCCAATACTGATCACGATTTTCGAAAGGATCCTACCAATGGCGCAGAGTGCAGAACATGTGCTCGATCATGTCGAGCTGTTCCGCGGTCCGGAATACCAGCAGATGCTGGCCAACAAGAAGAAGATGTTCGAGAATCCCCGCGATCCCGCGGAGGTAGAACGCATCAGGGAATGGGCGAAGACGCCCGAATATCGCGAAAAGAATTTTGCGCGGGAAGCGCTCACGGTAAATCCAGCCAAGGCTTGCCAGCCGCTGGGCGCGGTGTTCGCCTCGGTTGGCTTCGAGGCCACGCTGCCCTTCGTGCATGGCTCCCAAGGCTGCGTGGCCTATTACCGCAGCCATTTGTCGCGGCACTTCAAGGAGCCAAGCTCCTGCGTCTCCTCGTCGATGACGGAGGACGCTGCGGTATTCGGCGGGCTGAACAACATGATCGATGGGCTCGCCAACAGCTATAATATGTATAAGCCCAAGATGATCGCGGTCTCCACCACCTGCATGGCGGAGGTGATCGGAGACGACCTCAATGCCTTTATCAAAACGTCCAAGGAAAAAGGCTCGGTGCCAGCTGATTTCGATGTGCCGTTTGCGCACACGCCAGCCTTCGTGGGCAGCCATGTCACCGGGTACGACAATGCGCTCAAGGGCATCCTCGAGCATTTCTGGGACGGCAAGGCGGGGACAGCCGCCAAACTCGAGCGCGCGCCCAACAAGAAGATCAACCTCATCGGCGGCTTTGACGGCTATACCGTCGGCAACATCCGCGAGATCAAGCGCATCTTCGAATTGATGGGCATTCAGTACACCATTCTTGCCGATAATTCCGATGTGTTCGATACACCGACCGACGGCGAGTTCCGGATGTATGATGGCGGCACGACTTTGGAAGACGCCGCGAAAGCAGTTCACGCTAAAGCAACGATCTCGATGCAGCAGTGGTGCACGGAAAAGACGCTGCCGTTCATCGCCGATCATGGCCAGGAGGTCGTGGCCTTCAATTATCCGGTGGGCGTGTCCGCAACGGATGAGTTTCTGATGGCGCTGTCGCGCATCAGTGGCAAAGACATTCCGGAGGAACTGACTCGAGAGCGCGGCCGTTTGGTCGACGCGATGGCCGACTCTAGCGCGCATATCCACGGCAAGAAATTTGCGATCTATGGCGATCCAGATCTCTGCTATGGGTTGGCTGCCTTCCTGCTCGAGCTTGGCGCCGAGCCGATCCATGTGCTGTCCACGAACGGCAACAAGGCCTGGGAGGAGAAAATGCAGGCGTTATTTGGGAGCTCGCCGTTTGGGCAGAACTGCCATGCCTATCCGGGGCGAGACCTCTGGCATATGCGCTCGCTCCTGTTCACCGAGCCGGTCGACTTCCTGATTGGTAACACCTATGGCAAGTATCTGGAGCGCGACACCGGTACGCCGCTGATCCGGATCGGTTTCCCAATCTTCGATCGGCATCACCATCACCGCTCTCCGGTGTGGGGCTATCAGGGGGGCATGAACGTGTTGGTGAAGATTCTCGACAAGATCTTCGACGAGATCGACAAGAAGACCAACATTGCCGGCAAGACCGACTATAGCTTCGACATCATTCGTTGATGACGAACGGCGCACGCCATCGCCGGCAAACGTCGGCGATGGCCTAAGCGACACGATGGACTGATCTTCGCGAACAAGCTCGGTTGGGAGGAGAGACGGATGAGTTCGCTATCGGCCACGATCCAGAAGATCTTCAACGAGCCGGGCTGCGCCAAGAACGCCAACAAATCGGATGCCGAGCGCAATAGGGGCTGCACCAAGCAGCTGCAGCCGGGCGGCGCCGCAGGCGGCTGCGCCTTCGACGGCGCCAAAATTGCGCTGCAGCCTTTTACCGACGTCGCCCATCTCGTGCACGGTCCGATCGCCTGTGAGGGTAATTCCTGGGATAACCGCGGTGCGGCTTCGTCTGGCGCCAGCATCTGGCGCACCGGACTCACCACTGACATGAACGAAACCGATATAGTATTTGGGGGCGAGAAGCGTCTCTACAAAGCAATCAAAGAGATCATCAACAAGTACAACCCGCCGGCCATTTTCGTCTATCAGACCTGCGTTCCCGCCATGATCGGCGACGACATAAATGCGGTTTGCAAGGCGGCTTCGCAAAAGCTCGGCAAGCCGGTCATTCCCGTAAATTCACCGGGCTTCGTCGGCTCCAAGAACCTCGGCAACAAGCTCGCCGGCGAGGCCTTGCTCGAGCATGTCATCGGCACGCAAGAGCCGGACTACACCACGCCCTATGACATCAACCTGATTGGCGAATACAACCTCTCCGGCGAGCTTTGGCAGGTCAAGCCGCTGCTTGACGAGCTCGGCATCCGCATCCTCTCCTGCATCTCGGGGGACGGCAAATATCGCGAAGTCGCCTCTTCGCACCGGGCGCGCGCTGCCATGATGGTATGCTCGAAAGCGATGATCAGTGTCGCGCGCAAGATGGAGGAGCGTTACGGCATCCCGTTTTTCGAAGGGTCGTTCTATGGCATCCAGGATTCCAGCGATTCGCTGCGCCAGATTGCCCGGCTGTTGGTCGAGCGTGGGGCGCCTTCCGAACTGATCGAGCGCACCGAGGCGGTGATCGCGCGCGAGGAGGCGGGCGCCTGGGCCGCGATCGAACCGTACAAGCCCCGCTTTGCCGGCAAGAGGGCACTTCTGATCACCGGCGGCGTCAAGTCCTGGTCCGTGGTGGCGGCGCTGCAGGAGGCAGGGCTCGAGCTGGTCGGCACCAGCGTCAAGAAATCGACCAAGCAGGACAAGGAGCGCATCAAGGAGCTGATGGGGCAGGATGCCCACATGATCGAGGACATGACGCCGCGCGAGATATACAAAATGCTGAAGGACGCGAAAGCGGATATCATGCTCTCGGGTGGCAAATCGCAGTTCGTTGCGCTGAAAGCGGCGATGCCCTGGCTCGACATCAACCAGGAGCGCTGCCACGCCTATATGGGGTACGTCGGTATGGTGAAGCTGGTCGAGGAGATCGACAAGGCGCTGTTCAACCCGATGTGGGAGCAGCTGCGTCGACCAGTGCCGTGGGAGGAGGTGGCCAAGAATCGGCAGACCAAGGGGATGGCTCAGATGGACGCGCAGGCCGCCGAGGTCGCCGCCGATCCGGAAACGACCCGGCGCGCGAAAAAGGTCTGCTTCTGCAAGGAAGTCGATCTCGGCACCCTCGAGGATGCAATCCGCTCGCATGGCCTGACCAGCGTCGAGGCAGTCAGACAGCACACAGACGCGTTCGGTGGCTGCTGCAAGAGGCGTATCGAGGACATCCTGGCGAAAATGCCGGTGTCCTCACCGCCTGCCATGCTGCAGGCCGCGGAATAGGACGGCGTCATGGCCATCGTCACCACGCCGAAGAAGGCCTGCGCGGTCAACCCGCT
This sequence comes from Bradyrhizobium sp. LMTR 3, assembly GCF_001693485.1. Classification (GTDB taxonomy): domain Bacteria; phylum Pseudomonadota; class Alphaproteobacteria; order Rhizobiales; family Xanthobacteraceae; genus Bradyrhizobium. The sequence continues at coordinate 125,609 of NZ_MAXC01000053.1, read as the reverse complement.
GAAGATGAGTCAGCCGATTGGCGGCGCATTCGCCTTCATGGGCCTGCGTGGGGCGATGCCGCTTCTGCACGGCTCGCAAGGGTGCACATCCTTCGGGCTCACGCTGTTCGTGCGGCATTTCAAGGAGGCGGTGCCGCTGCAGACGACTGCGATGAGCGAGGTGGCGACCGTGCTCGGCGGTTATGAAAATGTCGAGCAGGCTATCCTCAACATATACAATCGTACCAAGCCGGAGATCATCGGGATCTGCTCGACCGGAGTGACCGAAACCAATGGCGATGACGTCGATGGCTACATCAAGCTGATCCGCGAGCAGCATCCGCAGCTCGCCAAATTTCCTCTAGTCTTTGTCTCGACGCCCGATTTCAAGGATGCCTTCCAGGACGGGTGGGAGAAGACGGTGGCATGCATGGTCGAGGTACTGGTGGAGGCGCCGGCGGTCGGGGCGGAGCGTGATCCCGCGCGGGTGAATGTCCTCCCCGGATGTCACCTGACGCCGGGTGACCTCGACGAACTCAGGACGATCCTGGAGGATTTCGGCCTGAAGCCATCCTTCCTGCCTGATCTCGCGGGATCTCTGGACGGGCAGATCCCGGACGAGTTTACGCCAACGACCATTGGTGGCATCGGGGTTGACGAAGTAGCGGGCATGGGCCGGTCCAGCTGGACCATTGCCATCGGTGCGCAGATGCGGCGCGCGGCACAAGCTATGCAGGCCAAGACTGGGGTGCCGTTTCGCCTGTTCGAGCGGCTGTGCGGCCTCATCCCCAACGATGAATTCATCGCTTTCCTGAGCGACATCAGTGGCCGCCCTGTGCCAGAAAAATATCGGCGCCAGCGCGGCCAGCTCAGCGATGCGATGCTGGACGCCCATTTCCATGTCGGCGGCCGCAAGCTCGCGATTGGTGCCGAGCCTGACCTCCTGTTCGACCTGTCTAGCATGCTTCACGAGATGGGCGCGCAGGTGACGGCAGCCGTGACGACCACGCAGTCGCCGGTGCTGGAGCGGATCGGAACCAACGAGGTGCTGATCGGCGATCTCGAGGATCTGGAAGAGCTTGCTAGGACGAGGAATTGCAACCTGCTGATTACGCATTCGCATGGCCGCCAAGCGGCGGCGCGGCTGAAGATTCCGTTTTATCGCGCGGGATTTCCGATGTTCGATCGAATCGGCGCGGGACACCAGCTATCCGTCGGCTATCGCGGCACGCGCGATGTGATCTTCGATATCGCCAATCTCGTGATCGCCGACCGCGAGGAAAATCATCAGCCTACGCCCGATAGCTGGCAGACCTCGAGACGGTCCTTAAAGCCCGGCCGCCGCAGCTTCGTTGACGCAACAGAGGGGTCGATTGCATGAAGGTCGCATTCGCTACCCAAGACTTGAGGCGCGTCGATGCGCATTTCGGCTGGGCCAAGTACATCTCGATCTATGATGTTGGGCCGGGCGGGCACGTATTTCTGAAGGCAGTTCAGTTCGACGGCGATCTCAAGGAAGACGGCAACGAGGACAAGCTCGCGCCCAAGATCGAGGCAATCAAGGATTGCGCCATCCTCTATGTCGCGGCCATCGGCGGCTCCGGTGCCGCGCGGGTAGTGGCGAACAATATACATCCGATCAAGGTAAACAAGCCCGAGAACATCCTGGTGCTGGTCGAGAAGCTTCAGCACGTGCTGAAGGGTACGCCGCCACCCTGGCTGCGCAAGGCGCTGGCAAAGGACCAGGAGCGCACGCTCGATTTCGAAGAATGAGGACGACATGACTGAAGCCGCGGATATCGTGCAAACCGATCGCGCGCTCGATGCGCCATTCGTGAGAGAACTGATCAAGATCTGGCGCGCCCAGGACGTCCACGGCGCGTGGGACGGCAAGAGCGATCTCGATCTGCTCGAACCGTATATTCTGGACAAGGAGAAACGGCGGGCGCTGCCGATCGTCGGCGATCCCGATCCGGATACGGTCTGGCGGCTGGAGCTGTTCTTCAATGCAGTCGCGCTCTCGATCGAGAAGGCGACGGGTGTGATGATCCAGCCGATGCTGAAGATGCACCATGAAGGCTTTGGCCGCATCGTGCTGATCGGCGGCCGGCTGATCGTGGTGAACAAGCAGCTGCGCGATGTGCATCGCTTTGGCTTTGACAATCTCGCAAAGCTCGCCGCCGAGGGTGGCAAATACGTTGAAGGCGGCATCGAGATGACCCGGAAATTTCCTGACGTGGCGAACTATTGAGGGCAGCTCATGAGCGAACTTGAAATGCTGAAAGAAGAAATAAGAAAGCTGTCGGTGAAGGCGACCAAGGCCAAGATGGATCTGCACGATTTGTCCGAGGAACTTCCCGCCAACTGGACCTCGATCTTGGCGGTGGCGCAGAAGGCGCACGATGCCTTTGCCGAACTGGAGCGCAAGCGCGAGGATCTCAAGGCGCTAGAAAAGGCCTAAAGGGTATCCGATCATGCCATTTGCAACGCGCGACGGCCGCGACTGGACGCCGAACTACCTGATTTCGATTGATCCCAAGAAGTGCATCGGTTGTGGCCGCTGTTTCAAGGTCTGCGGTCGCGACGTCATGACGTTGAAGGGGATCAATGAGGAGGGCGATCTTGTCGATCTCGACGATGACGAAGACGATGAGATCGAAAAAAAGATTATGGTGATGAATGACCAGGGCGCTTGTATCGGCTGCGGCGCCTGCGCCCGGGTTTGTCCGACCAACTGCCAGACCCACCAGCCCGCCGCAACGGAATCCGCTTGACAGCGCCTCTGTCCGCCTTTCCCGCAAGCGGGAGTTGGACGGCGAAGCCTCGGCTGAAGGCTCTCCATGTGCTGCGCTCGGGGATAGAGCCCTTGGCGCCGATCCATTCCCGCCAGCTTGCGGGTGCCGAGCCGACCCCAGGGTAGAATCATGCCCTCGTCGCCCGCAGGTATCGAAATTCGTCATCCCGATCACTATGTGGATATCCCATTCACACAAGTCGATGGTGACCTTATGATTGGTCTATTCGGTGAATTGCCGTACGAATAGCTTAGATTGTCGCGAGCCCGTGGGAGGCTGTCTTTCTTCTTCCTCTTTGACATTCCGCCGGAATTTCCTCGCAGAGGGTTGTATGCGCGGGCAGCGCGGGTAGATTATTTGAGTGCGACACTGCACCGCCGAGCATCCTTTGAGTTTGATTGCATCGATGCGGATTTTGTCGACGGCGTTGGGTCGCACCTTTTGGACGCATTTCGCGTCGAACAGACGAAGCCGTTCGCACTTCTACGTGTGGTGACAACTCCCATTCGATTTGGCGACTTCGCGGGCGATACGCCGACGCCAGGAGACTGGTTCTATCTCGAGATTGCGCCCAACGGCTCCGGTCCGCCAGCCTGGCACGCTCAACTTGGGGGCAATGGCTACTCGAACCACGCACGCGGCGTCTTAACTTACGCGCGACGGCTAGCGTCCCCGGAAGACACCCCAGGCCCGAAATCAAGGCCCCAGACTCTTGGCGCCGCTGTTGCCCCGCGACTAGTGTTGCCGAGTTCGCTCGTCGCAGCATGTGCGGCACTGCCAAGGCCGACAAAACGTTCTGCAATATCTTCGGTCCTTGCAAGCATTCCGCAGGCGGTATCCGTCTTGGTGAGGGATGTTGGCCAGGCCAACTTCATCTCACTTCGCGACGACTGCGGCCGTGCTATTCTGCACTTTGATGTTGGATTTCCGATCTCCTTCAACGCCCATACGTTTCCTCCCGACTTTGACATCGACCGGAACGAGAAGCCACCAATCATCCTGTCTCACTGGGACTGGGATCACCTTCACGGCGCCCTTCACCTCCCGCATTTACTTGACTGCCTCTGGATTGTTCCTGATCAGCGATTAGGTCCTGGCGCTGCTCGCCTGGCAAGAATACTTGCGGACAAGGGTAATCTGCTCGTCCGACCGGCCAACGCCAGACGCCGTTTTAGGTTCGGGGAGTTGGTGAAAAAGCCAAGGGCTCTCCAGCGATATGAACAACAGCGGCCTAACACTTTTGGTCATGCTCATCAGCGGGCGATCGGCTTTGCTAACGGGCGACGCAGATTATTCGCGCCTCATGCATGCCAAGGCTAAGAGCGTGGATCACCTCGTTGCCACACATCATGGCGCCCGCTTCACTGCTGGCGTGACGTCGGTGCCAATGCCGAACAACAAGGACAGTGCGTTCGTGATTTCTTACGGATATCGTAACGTCTATCGTCACCCCCATCCGGAGGCTCTCCGAAAGCATGCGAGTGCGGGCTGGACAAAGTATGTGACTACCGCGGGACGAAAGAGTATCGCCGCCCGCGGAGATCGCAGCATCACTTGAAATCGGGATGAGCTTGTCTTGAAAATCCGAAGCGTTCCGATGCTCAATATTTCTCGTCACTTATTAGCACGGTAAGATGGCGCAATTCGTTCGCCATGCTCCGAGCGCGAGCCACATGGGACTTTAATGAGACGATGCTCGAAGTCTTCGGGTCCGCACAGGCCCCTCTTGCAGTGACGGCGACTTGGCAAAGTGTCCATGCGCTATCGATGGCCATGTCGAGCAGGTTTCTGTCGACGTGGGCATCGTGGCTCGGCCGCTTTCGAACTTCGCCGTGCCAAGCAGGGTTTCGAATGAAGGTTGGCATAGTTGGTGAGGCAAGCATTGCGCCGTGCACGACCGCATGCCGGTAGTCCATCAAATCAAGCGCTGCGAGTGAAGCCATCTGAAGGATTTGTTGTGCGGGAACAGGAAACCGTGACCATGGTTTGCCAAGTTCCCTAATCCAGTCGCTAACGGACGTCTTATCGGTCCACGGACGAATACCCGCGACCTCATCAGCGCGCAGCGCCCAAATCGTGGTTTCGAGATTGGACTCAAACTGGCCCCACACCAAAGTGAGAGCGCCGATCCGCTGCAATACATCCTCGGGGAAGCCCCAGTTTGCCACTCTCGCGAGAATCGCTTGTGATCGCTCGGTGTGCTTCGGCAGCTTCATTGGAGGAATTTCCATTCGCATTGATGGATCAAATGTCAAACAATCGGAGGTGAAAAGCGATGAACTCTGCTCCGCAATTCCAGCCGTCAGCCGCGTGTCGGCCATTGGCCTGGAGTTGATTTGATCAGGTCGAGTCTGCCATTGGCGTTAATCTCAATTGGTTTATGCCAGACATGGGGTAACGATTCGCCTTCAAGCGAAAGGAGCGTGCCTTCACGGTGGTTTTCCGGTTTGAGTGTAGTCAGAAACATGCAGACCGGTGCGAGGATAGGTTTCGGCGCGTCGTCAAACCGGATTTGCACCTTAACCTCGAGCAAGCCGTGGCGATTTGAGAAGCCGGCCAGCAACTCGCCACGTGTGTCGTTGTCGAACTGGATGACAGAACCGTGCATGCAGGTGATTGCATATAAGGTAATGAACACCTTGGCGCTGGCGAGTGAGGCAATGTCAGCGTCGGCAATGATGCCGTTCTTACGCGACACCTCGCAGAATTCATCGAATAACTGGTTATCGTTAAATGCCGGCTTCCAGATGAAGCGATTGCCAAGAAAGAGAATGACTTTCAATTCCTCGTCGCTGATCGTTTCTCCGCGCTCGAATTTGGCAAGGCCACTCTCCAGTTTGCGCTTAACGGCAGGACGCCGCAGACCACAGCCGTTCTTGAGTTGCTGATCCGACGCGAGGCGGAAGTTCGCTTGCGCAGCTCGGACAATGTCGCATTTCGACGTGTTCTTGTTGCGGAAGCCGAGGCTCCAAACGCTCACGCTCGTAAGGACATCGCGGGCGACTTGCGTGACGAGGCCTTTCTGGCACTCTGCTCGATGTGCCGCGAAATCCCCAATTTCACGGAAGCTCTGCTTTCCGTAATGCCGATCGCGCTGACCAAGGAAGAGCCGGTCGAGATCTTCGACACGGTTCTGTCCTGCCACTAAGCGCCCGGCGCGCTGGCGAAGATCGTCATCAATCATAAGAACACGATGCCGCGTCGCTCTTGCAAACGACAGTTGTAATTGAGTAGGTCCTGTATCATTCCACAATGCCTAGCCCGGTCGCGGAATGCCCAGCAGCACGCTCGCGTCATTGCGACCCAGGCCAAGAATAGCATTTTACCTGGTCCTCGTAAGAACTGGTGCATTCGCCCGTCGCCTTCGATCATGGTTAGCTCCTTTATGGGACGCCCCCGATCAAGCCGCCGCTTGCCGTGCCACGCAACGCGTCGACGCACCGTGATCGCCGACCGGACGCCAAACTTGCGGGCCTCATAGCTTGCCGCAGCCACAACGCCGCGCACCCGCGAGCCGCCGACAGCGACTGGCTTGCCGCGGAGTTCTGGATTGTCGCGCTGCTCGACCGACGCGTAGAAGGCGTCCATGTGGACGTGGATGGTTTTGCGCTGACGGGGCGAGGGCTCTGCCTGGTCGTCGCCCTCGTCCGTCACGTTGTCTGCCCGGCCGGGTCTTCCTTGATGCCGGGGCGACGATCCGCAGCGACCCGTCCGGAAGGGGCCGCTGCAGCTTCAAGGCCTCGTCTGGAGGAGCCGTCATCCAGGTCTCGACTTCGTGTGGCTTAGTGAGGTCACCGGCATCGCCTTTGGACGGCGCCACTTTCGGCGTTCGGCTCCGTCGTGAGGAACGCGTAGAGGTCATTGGTCGTCTCACCTTCCTTGGCCTTCCGAACGGACGTCCAGTTGGTCCAGATGCCGGCGAAGCAGGCGAGGGGACGTGTCTCATCGAGTGCGAACCAGATATCACCTCCTTCAGCCTTGTTGAACTCGCTGAACGAGTTGAGCGGCACCACGCAGCGGTTTTCAGCTTCCAGCCATCTCGTCCAGTGCTTGCTCTTCACATTGCGGATGTTGGTCGTGCCGCCATCCGGCTCCATCCGCAGCAGTTCCTTGAAATCGGCCGGCTTGCCCCTGGCCTGAAGCTTTTCGGCCCGCTTCTTCGTGGCATCCATCAGCGCCTTTGACGACGATGGCATTCCCCACCGCGCCGTAGCGAGCTCGCGGCCCTCGGCCCCGTTGCGCAGGATCGGTGCATTGTAATCGGGAAAAACCCCGGCATCGGCGCCAGATTGCCAACGTATCGGTTCACGACGCTGCGTTATGATAGTGAGCGGTTGGTAGGATTGCCTCGACTTGAAAATGGTAGGCCTCGAAGATGCGCTACCGTGATCGGCCATACGACGCCGATGCACGTTCGTACAGCGATAGCTTGGAATTCGCTTTGGATGGAATGCCGATCACACGCTTATGTAATACACTTCATCTCGGTCCTTGCATGTTACGACTACACTGGTGGTACCCCGTAGAAGAGGGTGAGTTCTCGCTAGCTCCTCTGCCAAGCGCTCGGCCGCACGGAAGGCTTGCACCTCGTTTTCGAATGCCAACCCGCAGGGGTCGTCGACATTCCGCTTTCCTGCGAGATTGAAATAAAAACGAAGCATTGCTCGCCGGCCTTGTTACACGTGAGAAAGAAAACAGATTTTCATAAACGAGATGCGGTGATCGCATGTCACCCATAACGAAGTGTGCGCTTCCGGCTACCTAGCTCGAGGCTACTACGGGGCGTCAGACGATGAGCAGAGTGGGCGCCAATCACTTAGACGGCGCAATCTCGGCGGCATTGTAGCTCATGGGTTTATCCTTGGTTGTTTTCGCCTACCGCAAATGAAGAAAAGGCACAATGCCGCTGGAGAAAAAACAAATCAGATAATTGGTACGCTTCGGACGAAAGTGAAGCGTGCCGACTACAGCAACGACTTAAACGCGCGTTCCGTACAGTACGTACAAGCTTAACGATCAGGAAGGCTCTCAAGAGGTCCAATAAAGGCCGAAGCTTCGTTCTCGCGAAGGGGTGGCTCCTTCGCAGAACCAGAATCGGACGATGCTCACGACGACTCGGTCGGAGAGGAATTCTCAATAGATATGACGGACGGTAGGGATCGCCCTGAATCATCAGTGACGACAGACGAACAGCGCGAGCTGGAGTGCTGCAAGCAGGAGATTGCGCATCTCAAGCAGTTGGTTGTGCGGCTTTCGGAGATTGTTATGCGCAACGTCGTACGGCGCACCGAGGAGGCATGGTATGTCAGCGTTCCATTGCTTTCCTCTCCATAGCGCGGATTTTTAACAGGGACAACGCTGTCAGCGCGAACTCCCGCATGGGCATCTATGCTGAGACGTTGTTTCGGCGCAGCAAGCGCGATAAGCAGGAAAGAATCTGGCTGCAGTACAGCCTGATGCGGCTTGGCAGCGAACTAAGGCAATCCGAGCATTGGTCCAGCGCAGCGGGCCGGTCGGTCCTGCATGGAAACGATGCGGCTGAAGCCGTCGCCAAACTGGTGTAACTCCGTCTGGGATAGCAAATTGAGCTTGCTCAAAGCCGCAACCAGCGCATTTGGCGCTGTGCATCAAGCGGCTAGCGCCTCACATGCTCACCCAGAGGGCATGATGCGGCCCCAGCGTCATCTCGGCGGATCTCAGAACGTCGTATTGAGCCTTTGAATTGTGTAGCAAGAGTGGTCCGCCTCTCTATGCAGGGCCGCGCTGGAATTATTCGAGAGAGCTCAGAGGCAGCGCGAAATCATGGGCTGGAGGAAGCGGAAAGAGGAGCTGGAAACCGCTGCGCGGCGGACACTTGAAAGGCGGTTTTAGATTCCGCGTAACTAGCTCACTTGAATTCAGGAGCGCGCGATCCGTATTATCTTCCTCACTACAGGGATGAGGGAGATCTCAAAATGTTCGATGCCGCTACCACCGAGCTTCTACGCGCGGTCCTCGACGAGATCTGTGAGAAAGTTTCCCGGGACGAGACCGGCACCCGCGCGCATGTCGCCTCTAAGCTTCTGGAAGCCGCCCCCAGAGGTGAGACGAGGCCCCGACCGCCTCAAACAGATCGGTCGCGAAGCGCCGACCATATGGCGGTCGGCGCGGACAACATGATTTTGTCACTCAAGTGAATTTCCAGGTCACAGTCCTGAAGATCCTTGTGAGCTATCCGGACGGGTTCGCAGCCGTGGCGGAGCTCAAGCGCGACATGGCCATCTTAGCTACGAGCGGTCGGGACTGGGCCGAGCGCACCAAGGGATTGGCCGCCCGTGTGCCGCACCTCGACATCTTTTCGCAGAAACTCATTGAGCGCATGAACGGTGGCTGGCGCATCACCGAAGAGGGACGTGCCCTGCTCAAATTCATGGAAGCGCGCCCGATCGAGGCCGGGCTACCGGGAGAGAGGGAGGTGGCGGCTCCCGAGCAATCGCAGCGAATGATACCTCGGTTGTTTGCTGTCGAAGCTGGCCGGCGGCCATAAGAGTCCCAGCAGCAACAGCACGTGGCCGGCAAGCGAAAACGTCCCACCAGGCCTTAGCCCTCGCGCTCTTCACCCGCCGTTTGCGTTGCGAGCGGACGTCGTCTTGGGGGGCGTTTTGCCGAGTCGCCTCCAAAAAGATCAACGCATAGTGCGACAGCGGCTCAACGCGCTGCCCTGTCGAGCCCGGCCGTTTGAAATAGCCGCCATCCCTGCCGGTCTCCACCTTCGGCAGGCGGTTTGAATCCCCAGACGATTGAGGAATTCCGATCGATTCACACAGGTTGGCGAATGCTCTGTATCAAACGTAAACCAGGCCGATGTCGAGCGCGGCCGACGAATGCGTGATCCGCCGGCCGAGATCAGGTCGACGCCGGTTACGGCGATGGCAGGCGCGATGGCGGCGGCGATGCGACCGGAGGCTTCGATGATCGCCTTGCCGCGCACCATGGTTACGGCCTGCTCGATATCCTCGACCGTCATGTTGTCGAGCAGCACCGCATCGACGCCGAGCGCCAGTGCGCCGCAAGCTGGGCCAGGCTGTCGACCTCGACTTCGATCTTGACGAGATGCCGACACGAGCCTTTTGCGCGCTCGATTGCAGCCTGGATACTACCGGCAAACGCAATGTGGTTGTCCTTGATCAGGACAGCGTCGTCGAGGCCAAAACGGTGATTGCTGCCGCCGCCGGCGCGCATCGCATATTTTTGCAACGCGCGCAGCCCGGGCATGGTCTTGCGCGTGCAGACGATCTGCGCACGCGTTCCTTGCACCGCCGAAATAAGCGAAGCGGTCGCCGTTGCGACCCCGCTCAGATGGCAGAGGAAGTTGAGCGCGGTGCGCTCGCCGGTTAAAAGCGCGCGGGCAGGGCCGTTAATGATGGCGATGGTATCGCCCGCCGAGACGGCGCTGCCGTCGGGCCGCTCAGTCTCCATAAGGACCGTCGGCGAGACCAGCAAGCCAAGGCCGTTTAAGGAATGGTCGCACCATCGGTGCGTCGGGCGCCGGCGGAAGTGCTTGCATCCCGCGCGGCGTGCTCGCGCTGCCGGGCACGCCGGCGACGCTCTCTGCAACCCATTGCGCGCAGACGATCGCCTCCATTAACGAATTGCTGGCAAGCCGATTGGCGCCGTGCAGGCCGGTGCGGCTCACCTCGCCACAGGCCCACAGGCCTTCCACCGTGCTGCGCCCCGCGCCTTCAACCGCGATACCCCCATATGGTAGTGCGCGGCCGGCCGCACCGGGATCGGATCGACCGCGGGATCGATCCCGGCCATCCTGCAGAACGCGCTGATCACGGGATAGCGTGCGGCGAAATCCTTGCCCGGGTTAGTGCGGGCATCGAGGAATACGCGATGTCCCTGCGCGCGGCGCCGCCAGAGCGCGCGCGCCACCACGTCGCGCGGCGCAAGCTCGGCACCTGGCTCCTCCGTCATGAAGCGCTCTCCGGTCTCATCGATCAGGATCGCGCCGTCGCCGCGAAGCGCTTCGGTCAAAAGTGGCATCGGCCGTAACGGTCCGTCGAATGCCGTCGGGTGAAACTGCACGAATTCGAGGTCCGAAAGCGCGGCGCCGGCACGCGTGGCGAGCGCAAGGCCCTGGCCAAAACAGCCGGCAGGATTGGTGCTGTCGTCAAACAAGGCGCCGATGCCGCCGGTTGCGATCACCACGCGGTTGGTGGCGAGAACCAGCGGGCCGTCCGCACGTGCCGCGAGCAGCCCCTTGACCGCATCGTTTTCTACGATCAGTCGGCGTGCCTCAAAACCTTCCAGCAGTATGATCGACGGACAGCACCGCACGGCCGCGATCAACGCGCGCATGATCTCCCGGCCGGTGCCGTCCCCGGTCGCGTGCACGATCCGCCTGCGGCTGTGCGCGGCTTCCAGGCCTAATCGCCAGCTTCCGTCCGCCCGGCGATCGAAGCCAACCCCGAGATTCGCGAGGCGATCGACTGCGGCGGGCGCTGCGCGCACGATCCGGTCGGCAACCGCCTCGTCGCACAGTCCGGCATCTGCGGCGATCGTATCCTGCAAGATGGAGCGCGGGAGCTTCGTCCGCGCCGACCGCGGCGGCGAGACCGCCTTGCGCCCACATGGTGGAGGCTTCAGCTCCAAGGGGTGATTTCGACAGCAGCACAACCGGTTCGGGCGCAAGCAGCGTGGTCATCAGTCCTGCCGCGTCCCCGCCAACGATCACGGGCCGGCCAGCCCATTTCGAGATATCAGTGCTCATACTGCCAGCATCCTTTCCACCGAACGTCGCGCGCGATCTGCGATCTCGGGATCGATCGTCACCTCGTGCTCGCCGGTCTCGAGCGCCTGGCGGATGTTCTTTAGCGTGATCCGTTTCATGTGCGGGCACAGATTGCAGGGCCGAATGAACTCCACATCGGGGTGCAACACCGCGACATTGTCGCTCATCGAGCATTCGGTCAGCAGCACGACGCGCGAGGGTCGCTGCTTGCCGACGAAGCTCGACATCGCCGCCGTGGAGCCAGAGAAATCGGCTGCCGCCACGACGTCTGGGAGACCTTCCGGATGCGCCAGGATGGTCACGCCCGGATGATTTTCGCGCAGCTCGCGAATGTCATCCGCGTTGAACAGCTCGTGCACCTCGCAATGACCGTTCCAGGCGCTGATTTTCACCCCGGTCTGCGCAGCGATGTTGCGGGCGAGATGTTCGTCCGGCAGCATGATGACGTGGTCGGCGCCAAGCGACTCGACGACCGCCAGCGCGTTACCAGACGTGCAGCAAATGTCGGATTCCGCCTTCACCGCGGTCGACGTGTTGACATCGACGACGGGCACACCGGGGTAGCGTTGTCGCATCAGCCGCACGTCCTGTGCCCTGATGGGAATCCGCGAGCGAGCAGCCCGCCTTGAGGTCGGGAATCAACACCGTCTTGTCCGGATTGAGCAGCTTGGCCGTCTCCGCCATGAGGTGCACGCCAGCGAGCACGATGATGTCGGCCTCGACCTTGGTCGCTTCGCGCGCGAGCAAGAGGCTGTCGCCGACGATATCGGCCACACCATGGAAGATTTCCGGCGTCTGGTAGTTGTGCGCGAGCAGCACCGCATTGCGCTTGCGCTTCAATTCGAGGACGGCCTCGACGTCCTCGGCAAAGGTCACCCACTCAGGCTCCGCGGGTTCGATTGAGGAGCTATCCGCAGACCCCTGCCGCTCGCCGACACACGAGGTCGTGCTGACCTTCGATGACGGGCCTCGGCCGCCCTACACCCAAAAGGTGCTGGCAGCGCTCGCGCAGGAATGCGTGCGCGCCACGCTCGTCCCGGTCCGCAAGTCGTGTTGGCGCGGTTCATGGCAGCGGACAAAAGCTTTCGAAAGGCTCGCCGGGCGCGATGCGCAACCGATGCATCTGAGCAAGATCAACGACGAACTCGCCGTAGTAGTCTGGAGGAGCTGCATCATTGTGGCCTGCCTGCTTTGTATTCCTCAGTCAAAGCAGAGAAGCTGATGCAAAAGCATCCTGTGCAGATGCACAAAGGCTTATAAATACCGATCGATTATCTTCGAGATTTTGATTCAGCTAGACGCAATCTGAATCGCGCTGGAACGCGATGATCGCTATCAGAAACGCGAGATTTCTTGCTTCTAAAAGGCCTCGGACACGTTTTCCTTCCAGCGCACCGATCCGAACGGGCGTTCCAACATGCGTCGGACCCGCACGGGCTCAGGGCCAATGTGGAAAGCAATTGCCTGCTGTTCAATCGCGCGCTCCGACGGAGTCGAGCGGTTGCGCTGGCGCAAATAATCGAGCCATGTCGGGCAGTGATAGCGCTCGGTCCATAGTTCGGGATCGGCGATGTCGCGCGCTATCGACCAGCCATAAGCGCCATTGCGCTGCCGGAACAGCTGTACGTCCTGCATCACGTTGTGAAAGGACCGCGCATTCCCCTGCGTTACGCGATATTCGATCTCGACAACCAACGGGCCGCTGCGTCCGGTCAGCGCCAGCCGCACCTCAGGATCCTCAAGCACCTCGGCCTCTTCGCCCCACGCGCCGACGCGCGGCATGCGCCACCAAAGGCCTAGGAGCGGCGAGACCAACATCAGGGCGGCCGAGACCAGGAGCGCAGTTTGGACCCCAGCGGCATCGGTGAGATGGCCCCAACCCCAACTGCCGACAGCAATCCCGCCGGAACTCGCCGCCTGATAGGCCGCGAGCGAGCGTCCCGCCACCCAGCGTGGCGCCGATAGCTGCACGCCAATATTGAACAGCGCCCACGCCATCATCCACACGGCGCCCGCAAGAAAAAGCGCGGCCGTCGTCAGTACCGGCTCTCGGCTCAGCGCCACCGCGGCAATCGCACAGCCCATGGACAGCGCACAGGCGCGGATCGCCGCCTCGCCACTCATGCGCTTCCGCACCTCCGTGAGATTGAGAGCGCCGATCACCGCGCCCAGGCCAAAGGCGCTCAGCATGATGCCATAGGTCTGGGCATCGCCATGGAGGAGATCGCGCGCCACTAGCGGCATCAGTGCGATGATCGCGCCGCCGATCGCGCCTGTTACTATGGAGCGGGTCAGAACGATCTTGATCGATGGCGAATTGGCGATGTAGCGCACGCCCGTAACGATGGCACGGTTAAACGTTTCAGGCGGCAGACGCGACGGTTCGGAGAAAGGTTTCCACAGGAACAGCGCCAGCATTAGTGGCAGATAAAGCAGCGCGTTTAGTGCGAAAGCAGCTACTGCGCCAGCGGTCGCAACGACAATGCCACCGATTGCCGGACCTACACTGCGTGCGATATTGTAGCTGATGCTGTTCAGCGCGACGGCCGCGGGAAGCGTTTCCGACGGTACCTGTTCGCTGACCGAGGATTGCCAGGCCGGATCCATCAGCGCCACACCGCTGCCGACCACGAAGCACAGCGCCAATAACAGGTTCGGCGTGACTAGGCCGAGCCAGGCGAGGGCCGTCAGCGCGGCCGCGCCCGCGAGCGCGATACCAAGCGAAAATAGCATCACGATGCGCCGGTCATGCATGTCGGCAATGGCACCGGCCGGCATCGAGATCAGCATGACCGGCAGCATCAAGGCGGTCTGGACCAGTGCGACCTTGTCGGCCGACGATGTCATCTGCGTCATCGCCCAAGCCGCGCCAACGCCCCGAATCAAGGCGCCAAGATTAGAGAAAAGACTCGCCAGCCAGATGCGGCGGAACGTGACATGGTGGAACGGCGCAGTGATGCCATCGGCGCTGAAGGTCCGCGACTGGGGCAACTCGGTCATTTGGCTCCTGCCTCGCCTCCGATAATGTGAACCTGGGCCAGATCAGTGATGGTCCGGGCAACCTCGACGTTACCAGGCAACCTCGGTCTGCCTTGTCGATTTGGTCGACCCAGCAGCGGCATTGCTCGGTGAAGCGCGATCATCGTTCCGGTCTGGGCAGGGTTCGCAGTCAAGCACGGCATGTCCCGCTCGGTGGCGGTCTTGACTTCGAGATTGATGCTGATCGCGTAGCGAATGGACATGGCATTAGATCACGGCGACGTGAGGCGAGATCGCTGTTTCGCAGCCAAATCTCAGATGAACCTCTTGAACGGCCGAGTTCCGATATTTTGATCTCGTCAGGGTGGATGGGCCACGCGAGTGAATGGCGATACGATATTCGCGATTCTCAATTTGCCTTCGAACACCGATCTAAAGGAATTCTCCTCAGCTCTGCCGGCCGCAGCATAGAATAGAGTGACCAAACGCGGGTTTTGCGCGTTGTATGCGAGTGAGCGATGAAAAAATGCGTAAACGCACCTCGCGCCTTGGATAGCGGCATCAGCCTATACTTTGGTTTTCGGATGAAGCATCATTGCAAAGGGCAAAGTCTGCACTTGAGTACTTGAGGAATTCATCGGACCGAATATCGAGCAAGACTTCTGCCACGGCCGCAAAGCGGGCGTAGCACTTCTCCAATACGACTGTCGTCCTGAAGCGAAGCCGAATGACTTGACGCTCGCTTCGTAGAATTCCATCGAGTGGGCCCGTGGGTCGTGTGGACACTTATCGCATCCATAGGACGATGGCAGCGAAAGTGACGACGGCACGGTAATTTCGGGCGGTCTTTTCGAAGCGGGTTGCGGCGCGGCCGGAGCTGCTTGAGTTTTGAAAGGCACATTCCACGAGATGGCGCTGGACATAGAGATGCTTGTCTCGTGGATATTTGAGCGCGCGCGACGTGTTGGTGGGGATGATGACGAGCGCGCCTTTAACTGCGATAGCCTGGCGCAAGTGATCGGCCTCGTAGGCCGTATCGGGCCATGACGACCTCAACGGCGCGACGGAAACTGGAGGAGCTTCGATGCAAGTGCTGATGCCTGCAGAGCAGCTGTCTGAGGAAAGTGTTCGGCTGAAGCGCGAACAGCTTCCTGGGTAGGATTCAAGCGGGTTAGGTTGGCATGTCAAAGCGCAAGCTCCAGAAGCCTAAACATTTACCGTTCTTCGAAGCCGAATTCGTTCCAGCTGCTCGGGGATCGGCGCGCTAACGCTCCGGCGTTCAGTCAGAAACACACCTCCAAAGAAGGCCCCTCAATGTTCCTCAAGCGCGATTTTCCTGAGGTTCGCCGCAAAACCGCGCATAATTGCGTAATTTAGCTGGAAAAATGCAATCTGTCCCCGAAGCAGCGGGAATAAGGCACCGGATTCGAATAATGATTTATCAATTAACCGGTCAACGGCGCAAAGCAGCGACTGCTGCTCTCCTTGTAATGGAATTGCGAGCTTTTATGCGCAACCACGACTTTGTCTCCGATAGTCTCCTGGCCCTGACGGCGGCCGGCCTCGCGCTGCTCTGCTCGAGCCTGCTCGCGTTTGCATTCATCTAAAGGCAGCGCGCTACTCGCGCTGCGGAAGCGCTCGCCGTGCGCAAGAATGCTCTACGAGTCCTGAATCCAAAGGAAGATAACTTTGACGCTGAAAAAGGACCTTAATCTGGATGAAGGCCGAGAACACAAGGCTGAGGCCGCTGGTATCTAAACGGAAATGACGAAGGTGAGAGGTTTCGGGGAGTCGCCGACAGGAGTTTGCCTTTACTCGCTCGATCTTCTTTCTCCCACCCCCGTCTCACGATGTTGAGCCCGCCGGCAAAGCCATTCCCGCAACTTCCTCGTCGTCAGTCCGGCTCGACGGTTTGCCGGGATGGATGATCCGAAAAAAAGCGCGCCGGTCCTATTCATCGAGCAACCGCCAGCACTGCCCGATACCCGCAACTCATCTCATCTAGCCCCACGTTCCGCTTTTGATCGCTCCTGCTCCAGAGCTTCCATACCGTTTCGATGCAGCCAAAGAAGTCCCCTTGCGAGCTGACGGAGATCGTTTCGCTTCGGACCAATGGGCAGCCGTCTTGCGCGACGAAGAGCGTCCGCAGCTTGCTTCTCCAACGGCGAGAATTCCCGCTCTGTCGGCATCACCTGATCTACTCTCAATCAAACGCTCCGTTAGCTACACCGCTCAGGCGCCAAGTTTTGTGAAATGGCTCACAAAGGAAAAGCGTCGTGAACTGGTCAGGTAGCCCCCAGTCGTCTGTTTTCTTTTTGACGCAAGCGTTCACAAGAGACGCGGCATGAGCTTCGTGCAGACTGCAAACACATTCAAAGATGTGGATGGAGGCGAACGCGCGACAATGCACGACAGCTTGTCGGCGATCGTGATGCTTTGGAGGGCCCCCGACCGCGGGCCTTAACGCTGCACCATTCTGAGAGCTGCGATTGATCGCGCACGAATGCGGCTCTGGCCGCTATCGAGGAGCTAGGCTGCCCCTAGCAAGAAAATAGCGTTTCTGCCACTAGGCCGTCTGCGATGTGGCGCTGCGCTGTAGGAGACCAGCTCAGACAAGCAGAGAGCGAGCCAAGCGAATTGCCCAGTGCGCCTCGCGCAACCCGAAAGACCGTGACGTCAAAAGGTCTGCGATATGGTCAGCGCGGTGAAAGACCTCGGCGTGGAGACCTACGTCACGCTCGGCATGCTGACTCCCTGGGCAGGCCGCATGGCTCGCCGAAGCTGGGCTCGACTCCTACAATCAGAATGTCGACACTTCGCCCGAGTTCTACGACAAGATCATCACCACCGCACCCTGCAGGATCGCATCGATACGCTGGCGCACGTGCGCAATGCCGGCATCGAGATCTGTTGTAAGGCATCGTCGGCCTGGGTGAACGCGTTGATGACCGAATGGGCATGCTGGTTCTGCTCGCCAATCTGCCGAGCTATCCGGAGAGCGTTCCGATCACCTTTGGAGTCAGGTCAAGGGCGTGCCGGTCAACGATACCGCGGAGAGGCTGAATCCGATCGCCCTGGTGCGGTTGATCGCGGTCGCCCGCATTCTAATGGTGGGAAGCCCTAGGTGGTGTGGACTCTAAGGATTCCCTTTTAGGACCAAATCAGATTCAAGGCTGCTTTTGGGGAGGCAGTCTTGGGTGTGATGGATCGATTGGTCTTGAGCGACGCGGCGTGGGAGCGGATGGCGCCGCTGATCATAGGCCGGCCTGACCAGAAGGGCTCCACCGGCCGCGACAACCGGATGTTCGTGGAAGGTGTGCTGTGGATCGTGCGCACGGGCGCTCCCTGGCGTGATCTTCCGGAAGTCTTTGGGGATTGGAACAGCGTGTTCCGGCGCTTCAGTCGATGGAGCATCAAGGATGTTTGGTGGCGGATCTTCGAGGCGATGTCCGATGATCCGGACTTCGAATATCTGATCGTCGATTCCACCATCGTCCGAGCCCACCAGCACGCTGCCGGGGCCAAAAAAGGGGGTCTGAAGATCAGGCGCTCGGCCGCTCGCGCGGCGGCCTGAGCACCAAGATCCATCTGGCCGTCCGTGGCTTGGGATGTCCTGTGCGCTTCACGCTCACGGCAGGACAGAAGGGCGATGCACCGCAAGCGGCTGCTTTGCTCGAAGGCTTACCTGCCGAGGTCGTCATGGCCGATGCAGCCTATGACGCCGATCACTTGCGTCAGGCCATCGCCGCCAAAGGCGCGCTCGCCGTCATCCCCAACAACCCGTCACGCGCGCTCAAATATCCGCTCGACAAGCATCTCTATGCCCAGCGCCATCTCGTGGAATGCTGCTTCTCCAAGCTCAAGCAATTCCGCCGCGTTGCAACCCGCTACGAAAAGACCGCCCGCAACTACCGTGCCGTCGTCACCCTCGCGGCCATCATCTTATGGATGCGATAAGTGTCCACACCACCTAGTGCGGCCCTCCGCCGGAGTTGTCGCCGGCAATATTTTTCTCGCATGGTAACAAACGATCCGTTGGTTGTGAGTATTGGAAAGCGGGTTCTCCGACTGCGATGAAAAATAGCTTGTCTTCGACTCGCGCAGCCGCTCTTTCTCTGAGACTATCGATGTCAATCAGTGGTGCTTTAGAGAGGGGAACGCTGATGATCTGGAATGACGTCTTCGACGAAGCCAACAACTCCGGTCTGCGCACACCTCCGCGTCGTATGATTTGCGCGTCGTGTTGTTGACCTAATCCATTTCGCGTCAGCGTGCTGACACCGCAGATAGCGAACGCTTCTACAGCCGTACCCTGCCGTCGGATTTTGAATAGATGCGCACCCGCTTGTCTGAGCGGCGTGATGCAAGTTGCTGCCCGCTTCAATCAATCGTCCTTCGTCCCAACTCCAGCTTGCCGAGGAAAACAGGATGACCACGATAACGATCCTATCAAATTCGCCTATCGGATGCCGAATGTGTCCGGGCGGCCCCGTTGTTTCGTCGATTGAGCAACGCACCAGCTGGGAGATCGACTACAATTGAAAGCGCACCCAGATCGCCGAGAAGGCCGGCTTCGACTACGCCTTGACCCAAATCCGTTTCACCGCTGGCTATGGCGCCGACATGCAGCACGAATCGGTCAGCTTCTCGCACGCGCTACTCGCAGCAACTGAAAAGCTCAAAATCATCGCTGCCATCCCACCGGCCCATGGAACTCAGGGCTGGCCGTACTCATTCAGACGCGGTTCAATGGGGGCGACACCCAGGTCCAAAGAAGAAAGAGCGCTCCGTATGACCATGACAATCTTGCCGGCAGGTTATCTTCGATTTTTCTGGCGATTATTTCAGCTGCCATCGACACGAAGACTTTATCACCTCACCAATGGTGTGAGCTAAAGCGTCATTTGAGCTTCAAGATCGCAGCATATCTGCTTTGGGTCGGATGCTGCGGCAGCCTCGCTGCCCCGATGCTACTACGTGGTACGTTGAGCTTGGAGGAGGATGTGACATGGTGACCACGCGTGAAGTGTCTGTCGACGACGCCACAACGGTGACCCAAATGGTTGCTGCCCTACTTGCCGAACTTGGGGCTGGCCAAGCGCAGGCCGGATTAGATACCCAGCTGGTTGCCGACCTTCTCGTCATGAAAGAGCGCGTCTATGGGTTTCTCGCCTTCACCGAGGAACGTCCTGTCGGTATCATCATGGTGTCGGAAAGCGCTGCGCTTTTTGCGCGCGGAACCTACGGCATTATCACCGAACTCTACGTGGTGCCGGATCAGCGATCGTCTGGGGTCGCGATGCACCTTATTGAGGCTGCCGTGGGCCTGGGAACGGTAAAAGGCTGGGGCCAACTTGAAGTGGGAGCGCCGAGGCAGCTGATGTGGAGCCGCAGCCCCAACTCAGCATTGTACTTGAAGGCCGGTTTTGCAGAGATCGGCCCACGCCTCAAGTTGCCGTTGCACGGCCTAGCTAGCCCACGTGCGCAAGGCAATCCTGCGGGCGATCCGCGGTTAGATCCTCGGCGGCAACGCGGCCGATACCGCCGTGTCTCGGATTCATCTGCTGCAGGGTTTGCATGAGCGTCGATTTGCCGGCGCCCGATTGACCCGCGATGAAGTTTGTGACGCCAGGTGTGAGAGCATCGGCGTAGCAGCATGCGCATACCAACCCCTCGACCTGAGTGAACCGATCCGCTTGCTCAGTTCGAAAGGGGACATGAACCCCTGCGCCGCGCAGCGCGCCGGCCAACGCTCGCCAGTATCCGAGGGCGTCCGGACGGACGGCTTACGAGCGGGCCGTTTCTCGAAAGTCACGGTAGCTCTAAAGGTTCGGCGGAAGCGAACGCCGATGGCGAGCCTCTTGATCACCTTCTCCTCGCGGCTCTCCTCTCTGTAGCGCTGCCCCACAGCGGCCGTCAGTTCTCTTCGAGTCGCCATGCTTAGTTACCTCATTATCGCCCCCCGCAGTCCCATCCCACTGGAGAGCAAATTACGTGATCTTGGCGGGCTCGATCTCGGGATTGATGGACTTCGCCAGGAACTCGAGCGCGGGAACGTGATCCTTCGCCTTTGAATCGAGCGGCCGCAGCGCAATCGACGGTAGAGACGGGTCAACAACCTGATGATCATATCCAGGCGGACGCCGCCTTCCGGCGACTTCACGGCTGCGCCGTCGAACGCCACTCCGATCACCTGGGCCGTAAGCCTTTCCTCGAACGCCGACATCTTGAAATTGGTCAACACCCGCGACGCCGCCGACGCCGCGCGGTCCATGAAGTTGGCCATGGCCACCGTTCAATCCTTAATCGAAATCATCCGCGAAACCTGACCGACGGTCAGGGCTCGCCATACGCCGGCTCGGTCGAGCCGGTATGATGCAATGTTCGCGAGATCGAAGGGCGCTCGCGCAACATCCGGTATGACCAATGATAGGCATCCCACCGTCGTGGCGATCGCGTACGCATCGTCCGTGCTGGAATGATAGGCCCGACCGGGATGACTGTGTATCTGGGCGACGAGCGCAAGTTGAACACGAAGAGGTGAAGCGGATTGCCGAGACAAAATTTCCGGACGCGAGCCATCTCTTTGAGGCGGAGCATCTTTCTGTCGCTGGAAGTCATGCGCGGCCAGTTTTCGGACATGCCGAGGATGCTTGAAACGAGCCGCGTGAGGGATTTTCACTTCCTCGTCGAGGACGAGGCCGGGCATGAATTGCAGGTTGAGGATGGCCGCTTTTTGCTCAGCGAGGCTTAGCACGAAGGGCCAAGTTCGAGGCGGATCCATTGCTAGCCGGGAGTGAAGCAAGGATGTCCAGCCCTCGCTCATGGAGCCATCTCTTTTTGATAAACTGTGCCAATTGGCCCGATTTTCGACATTTCGGATCACTTTGACCCACAAAACGACAAATTGGATTGATTTTCGACCTGCACGCCGGTAGGTGGTATTCGACGATATCACCATTTTTGTGGCATAATTCGACTCTCAATATGGATTTTCGACTATGCAGCTGAACTTAGCGGAGACAAAGGCTTTCCAGGACAAGGAACTGCCTACCGAGGCCCAACTCATCGGGCTGTCCGCATTGGTCCAGACGCTGTCGGTTGCGGCACCCGTCCGTCGGCCTAGCGCCGTGTCGGAAAAGCATATCCGTGGCAGCCACCGGGATGAAGGCGACTGGCGGCTGTTCGACAAGCGATATTGGCCCGGCGACAATTTTGCAGATCACCTCACCTTTGCCCTGCGCCACGAGGACCTCGATCTCCT
This sequence comes from Bradyrhizobium sp. LMTR 3, assembly GCF_001693485.1. Classification (GTDB taxonomy): domain Bacteria; phylum Pseudomonadota; class Alphaproteobacteria; order Rhizobiales; family Xanthobacteraceae; genus Bradyrhizobium. The sequence goes on along the minus strand of NZ_MAXC01000053.1, from coordinate 103,816 downwards.
CGTGCTCAAGCGCGTGTTCAAGGCAGTCCCGAACGCAGAAATCCGTGACTTCGTCACGGCGGCACCAACCGGTGTACTCGCGCGCCGGGTCTGGTTCCTCTATGAAATGCTGACTGGTGAGACGCTCGACATTCCGGATACCCCGAACGTCGCAGCTGTCGATTTGTTCGACCCGAAGGCTTACTTCACAGGCAAGCCCAAGCTGTCAAAACGGCACCGCGTTCGCGACAATCTGCTCGGGACGAAAGATTTCAGCCCCTTCATCCGAAGGACTTCCGCGCTTGTTGCCCTCACAGAGAGTGGCCTTGCGGAAAAGGCCCGCGAAACCGTCGGGCGTACCGGCGGCCATGTGGTCTCCCGCGCCGCGAGTTTTCTGTTGCTCGCCGATAGCCGCGCCAGCTTCGAGATCGAAGGCGAACGCCCGCCCAGGAACCGGCTGGAGCGGTGGGGACGCGCTGTCGTGCAGGCAGGCAAGCATGCTCTGACCCTTGAAGAGATCGTGCGGCTACATGGGGTCCTCATCGAAGACATCCGGCTCGTTCATCCAGGCCTTCGGCCAGATGGCGTTTTTCTGGGTGAGCGAGACCATGAGAATAATCCGCTGCCTGAGTTCATCGGCGCCAGACCCGACGACCTGAACAGCCTCATGAAAGGCCTGATCGACGCTAACGCGCGTATGCGCGATGACGGGATTGATGCCGTTCTACAGGCGGCAAGCACAGCTTTCGGGTTTGTCTATGTCCATCCGCTTCAGGACGGCAACGGACGCCTGCATCGCTGCCTCATCCACCATGTTCTGGCGGAGCGGAAATTCACGCCGCCAGGCATGGTGTTTCCGGTATCGTCCGTCATGCTCGACCGGATTGATGACTACCGCACTACCCTACAGTCCCATTCCCGGCCCTTGATGGACTTTATCGACTGGAAACCGACAGCGGACAGGAATGTCGAAGTGCTGAACGATACCGCGGACCTCTACCGCTATTTCGATTGCACCGACGAAGCGGAATTTTTGTATCAGTGCGTCAAGAGAACGGTGGAGCACGATCTGCCGCACGAAATCGATTATCTGCGCCGTCACGACGAAGCCCGCCGCAAAATCATGGACACGGTTGAAATGCCGGATCGCCTTGCAGACGACCTGCTTCTGTTCATCCGGCAGAACAAGGGCGCGCTTCCCAAGAAAAGAAGAGAACGCGAATTCCAGAAGCTAACGGACGATGAGGTTGCCAGCATCGAGGCCGTTGTCCGGGATGCATTCGAAGGGTTTGAAGATAGCTCAAACGAGCAAAATCACGCCCCGTAAGCTTTCGCGACAAAATCCCTATGTCGCTGATTGTGCAGCCGATCGAACAAAAAACTCGGGACAGCAGAAGCCGACAATCTGAAGTCGATTCCCGCGACGGCCGTTGCGAGCCTCTCTGGCGGCCGGCTTAGTGATAGAGCAAGGACGATATGCTGCATCTGGTGACAAAACCGTCAGCCCCGCTCGTCAGCGGGGCCTTTTCTTTGATGGGACCGCGAGCACCCAGTACTCGTCGGACCGCATGATCGTCATCACGCGCTGAGTAACTGCCGAGTGGGCCGGATCCGGCGAACCAGCTGTACGCGACAGGTCGTGGTAGTCGATCTTGAAGAAGTAGCGGTCTGAGCCGAGATCGATAGAACCGAAGTCGAGCTCACCTTACGATCGTTGCCTCGAGTAAACCGATCGAACTTGCGCACGAGCTCAAGCAGCTCGGCCTAGCGCTGCCATGACAGGCTGGTGCCCCTGTTTCAGGAGGACGGTGCCGCTGAAGACAAGGGTCTGGCGAAAGCTGTCGTTCAAGCTGCGGACTGTTGCGGTCTCGGTGTTGTCGGTCGTTGGGGTTCTTCCCTCGGTTATCGGCCACGCCCTTCGCGGCCGTCGGAAATGCAAAAGGCCGGCGGTCATGAGCGGACGCGCAACGGAGGGTCCGACCGAGGGTTCCGAACTTTCGGTATGCGGTTGGATACTGTGCGCGTTCGCGCTCCCGGCCTATGACCGACATCCAGGCTGCAGCGTGGACGTGCCCAAGGGAGCCTGAACGAGGAACAGACAATGCTCGAACTCGAGACGCGTCTAGAGACGATAGCGCCGTCAGGTCGCGGCCGGAACGCTTCGGAAACTGCACTTTCCGATGATCGAAATCGGAAGGCCATTCAGGATCGTTGAAAAAGATGCGAAAGGTGAGTGCAGATGACTGTGACGCCATGGCGGCAGCGTACAACGCTGACAATGAGCACAATGTGGAGCGCGCTTTATCAGCGGCCTACCGATCTCGCTCTGCGGGGCGATGTCAAAAGTTTGCGCGAACTCGAGCTGGTTGGGGCAGGTGCAGCGCATTCCGCAGTCTTCGTTGAGGAAGGGGCGATCATCTCCAGTCTTGACCTCAGTAAGCGGGTTCGCACGACGGGTGTCTTGAGCGGCGCTAATGCGGGCAGATCGTCATCCACGCGGATGTTGCGAGGTCCTCGGTCAATTTCCCGCGACTCCCACTTACGGATATTCATGCCGTCGAGCTTCGGTCGGCCGCACGCGCATTCATTCCAATCCGATACTAATCACTCCGAAATTGGTATTGGCGTCACCAGTGGCGATTGCGTAGCGTATCGATGCGGTCGATTTCTTCGATGAACTTCAGCGCGAAATATGAAAATTCGCCTGATATGTGCGGTGCCCAGCAGAAATTGGCTAATTTTCTTCTTCATGACGAGGTAAGTCTTCCTTTGTGGACAGTGCCCGGCCGGAGGGCTCGGTCCGGTCGCCCGGATGAAAACTCAAGCCGAATGAGCGCACGCAGCAACAACTTTCCGTCGGATGCCGAGCGCGACGTTGTTCGAGATGCTGCACATGAGAGTCAAGCTCTTCGCTCCCCGCACTTACCTGCCGCAAGATTGGCGGATCACTACGATCTTGGAGCTGAACTTCACCTGTGCACGCACAGTGACTCAGCGACTCCGGAGTTCCACTACCAGGGTGGGGCCACAAAGAAGATGAGGATGCGCGATGGCCACGAACGCTTTGAGTGTCGCCCAGCGGCGGCAAGCTGCGCCGTCTGTGACAGAAAGTTTGGCCTGATCAGGTACTGCTCATGGCGGGCGACGCTGTGTTCCAAGAAGTGCCTGGACCGCGTTAAGGCACGCCGGGAACGAGACCGCCGCTGGCTGTTTCGATTTGAGGCGGTGGGCTATGCAGCAGCCCCTCAAAGGCGGCCGCAAGATGGATCTAGAGCTGCAAGTTCGATCTGGAGCTGCAAGATCTGTTCGACGGCGCGCCTCGTGAGTCGCCGATGAAGAGGTACTATTTTGATATCCGCGACGGCAGCCACTTCATCCGCGATAATGAAGGTGCGGAGCTGTCGAACATTGAGTCGGCGCGGGAAGAGGCGACCACTGCACTCTCGGAGATGGCCCGCGAATGGGTCAGAGGCAGGCCGCAGCACCGCATGGCAGTTGAAGTTCGCGATGATCACGGCCCAATCTTGGAGGCGAGCTTCAGCTTCGTGATCAAGGCGTGCGCGACGTGAAAGCCATTCGTTGGGATCGAAATGCAATCGTGGACGCCGATTGACAGCTGAAATCGCGGGTCATCACGGCGTTCTCATATAGCCAAGACCTACACAATAGACATCAGCTGATTGGGAGGCTGGTCCAGGCGCATGGGAAGCGTCAACTGGCTCTGGTCTGAGGTGTTCGCGAATCTCAGCTAGCCTTTTCCTTGTCTAGCGGATCACAAATGTCGCGTTGACACTTGTGGCGCAGAATGATTCAAGGCCGATGCAGAGCAGGCAGGAGAGAAATATGCCGACCATATCCACACGCCGCGCCGAAGTCACAGATGCCGCAACCGTCGCTCGCTTCGTTTATGCTCTCCTCGACGAGCTCTCAGATGGGAAGGCCCCCGGGATCGAAATCGTCACGCAAAACGCAGAGACAGTCCTTGCGGATATCAGCGTCGTCGCGGTGATCGCCTGCGCAGACAACGAGCCGGTTGGCGTCATGGTTCTAAACGAATGCACTGCGATCTACGCGGGCGGCAAGTTCGGAGCAATCTCGGAGCTTTATGTTCGCCCCGACATGAGATCGCAGGGCATTGCGCCTCATCTGATCGCTGTCGCTCTGGCGGAAGGACGCGCGCGGGGATGGAAGCGGCTGGAGGTCGGAGCACCGCGACAGCCGAAATGGAAGCGCACCCTCGACTTCTACCTGCGCAACCGCTTCGAGGAAGTCGGCCCCCGGCTTCGTCGCATGATATGAGCCCGTGTTGTCCGCTTAGCATAGTCTTCAAAAAGTCCCCTAGTCCTAGGCCCGCACGTCTTCCGCCATGCATGTGCGCTCAGCGTGCTGCGGGCATCGGTCCTGGTAAGTGATCGGAGACGCCTTGGGCCATCGTTCAACGGAGGGCAACGATTCCTTACCTGAAACTGGCGACGCAGCACCTGCGTGCAATCGCCCTCGAGATCCCGGGACAGGAGATGCGCTCATGAATATCTGGCCGAATACGGACGGCAGAACAATCGCGGCGACGAACATGGAGCGCATTTGCTGCCGGGAGCGGGTAATATTCTTGCTCGCTCCCATCCTCGCAGGATAGGCCGATCGGCTTTCTGATTATGTACATAAACGATGTCGTGGTTGAAGTTCGAGAAGTTTCCAATCGTGCTTCGCGACCAGATGATACCTGAAATATCCTTGAAGTAGTCGCCCTGGAACGCCGTCCGCGGGATAGCCTTACCCGGCTTTACGGCTCGTGCGATTTCACCGCTGAACGTAAACCTACGATCAACTACGTTCATCGTCTCGCGGTCGATAGAAAATTGCTCTCGCCGCAGGGATAAACCGCTGAAACTGCGTAAGGCATGCCCCAGTCACTGCCTGCAGTCCGAATTGCGCTGCCGAGACCCGCGACTATACACGAGGCCCTCGGGCATGATGCCGTCGGTCCGATAGCGTCGCAAGACCATGGCCGTCTTGTAGAGCGCGCTCGTAATCCGCAACTCGACTTCGCGTCGGGGAGCTGCCCGCAGAAGGCGTTTGCTGGTCCCGGCGGGTAAGAGTTCCGGCACTTGGACTAGATTGTCTTGATCCCGCGCGCCGGCGCGATTGCCTCAATCCAGATTATTCGCTTCCTTTGCGAATTCCGATGTCGGGCCCCTTATCTCCGTTGCGGCAGCGCGCAATTTCATTTCGAGAAGTTTCTTGCGAGCACGCACCAAATGGCGGCGGTTAAATACATCTCCCACAAACGGGATCTGGCTGCCTTGCAAACTCAGAGCGAAATAGTTGTTCGGCGTGGGAGTCACAATAAATCCAAAGCCGCTCAAGCTGCGCCTTGATCCAAGCTTCTGTCTGGCTCTTCGCTGCGTTGAGATTCTGCCATCCCACGCTCGGATCAGGGGCATCAACGTCGAACAAATCCATGCCATGCCCCGAACGCGTCAGGCGCTCGAAAGCTTCATGCGAGTGCGCCTGTCTCTGTCGTCGATGTGCCCTTATTGTGCTCCAGCTTTTTAGGCACCCTGCGAGGGAATTAAACCATTAAGTCATTGAAAGGCTTAATGGTGGACGCACAAGGGATTGAACCTTGGACCTCTCCCGTGTGAACCGTGAATTCGGTTATCACTGGGAGGGCGACTTCGTAGCTGTGATAGCTTACGGTTGAATTTATTCCAGCTTTTTGGCGACGGCCGGTGCACTGCAACCCGTCGCGGCTTGCTATACATTTAGCCCAGTTTTCGGCGACGCCCGGTCCGAGGTACTGCTCGGAAAGAAAACCTGCTGCCGTTTCGTTCTGCTGACGATCAGTCCTTAGGCAGTACAGCCGCTTCCAGGCATCGATTTCGTCGGGTTACTATGATCGGCGACGAGCGTGCTGTGAGAGCCTTGTATAGTGACACCCGCGTACCCACCGCCTTCGCTAGCTCCAGTTTGCCAGGTTTTTGATATTTGAAAGTGGCGCTGAATTTCGCTGCTGTTGGCGCTGCACGCCCAATAATGCTCTGCGGCTTAATAACTTCGGTCGTTTGCCCCAACCTGCTTTGTTAGTAGTGCATCGGACAATATGGCGTTGCAAGAATCCACGCCTTCAGCCTGTAACGCAGTTGGATAGGCGAGTTCCAGCAGTGCCAAAGATCGTGGACCTCCTGCCCATTGATGCGTTCAGCCACTCGAGGTGGACTAATCCAGAGCCACACTGAGGGCATTTTTCGTGATGTGCTATTGAGGCCGGTGCCATGTAGAACGTGCGTCATTTCCCAGGTGCAGCATACGATTCCTGGTAGTCTCGGGAAATGATCTACATCAACGATTTGCTCATTTTGGGGGACGCGCAGCGCGCCAGGAATATCCGGGTCAGCTCCGGAGCGAATTTCGGATTCAACTCGGCCATTCCCGAACTCGCAGAAGGGGCATTCGCGTCGATTTCGTCTCGGCCATGGCCGGTCTAGCGACAGAAGACCTTCAGATACACGAAGTCGATCGATATGAGCCAGCTGCGGATATCAACCCGCGCGACGGGCAAAGACTAGCGTAGCTCCCAGTGCGCACATGATGGCACCCGACACCTGTCGCATCTTGGTAAGGATTAACGGTCGAAGGCCGGCTCTCGCTCTCGCAGCCAAATGGGTCGCAACCAAATCGACACTGGTGTTGAGTGCAACCGAGATGAGCCCGAGGGCGATGAACTGCGCGGCGACGTTCGCGGATGGGTCGACAAACTGGGGAATGAAGGCGAGAAAGAATGCGGCCGTCTTCGGGTTTAGTGCCTCGACGATGATGCCGTCGCGGAAGGCCCGAGCCACCCCGGTCGTCTGCACCTCGGTCGGCTCGACAATGCGCGCTTCGCGCCAGGTCTTGAGCCCGAGCCAGATGAGATACAGGGCGCCCGCGATCTTCAAAAAAGTGAATGCCTCGGCGCTTGCCATGACGAGCGCAGATATGCCGACGGCGCCGCCGAACACGTGCACAAGGCCGCCGAGACCTAGGCCAACACTCGATGCCAACCCTTCCGTTCTGCCGCCGACAAGCGTTCGCGCCACGATATAGAAGATTCCTGGCCCCGGCGTGATCGCCACAAGCAGCGACGCTGCCAAGAACAGGAAGAACGTCTGGAAGTCCGGCATCGCCCACCCCTCTAATCGCGTCAACCAGTTCGCCTAGGGCCGGTCTTCGCACACGATGACTATGCTAACCTCAGGCCGGAATCGGAATGAGGGAAGCCACTTCCCGATCCTGCGGCTTTTCGCACGCCGCAAGGCCGGCGGCGACGCCGATGCGGTCAGCCTCGGGCCGGTTCTGGCTCATTTTGCGCTTGCCCTCGAACCTGGTGACCGGAATGCGCACTCCGATGATCCCTCGCAACTGGGAGGCAATGAAGTCGGTGGGGGCATCGCTGACGGCCCAGGGCTTCGCGCGCGACTTCTCATGGGTGTTCGTTAGCCGCGTGACCACCTCGAGCAGACGTTCGGGCTCGTGGAAGAACTCAACCGGCCCGTACGCGTGGACGGCGATGTAATTCCATGTCGGCACCACCTTCGCGGTTTCTTGCTTGGTGGCGTACCATGAGGGTGTCACGTAGGCTTCCGGACCCATGAAGATGGCCAGAGCTTCGCCGGTCGGAGCCGAACGCCATTGTGGATTGGCCTTCGCCAAGTGCCCGTACAGCACTCCGTGCTCTCCTTCGGTCTCATCGAGGAAGAGCGGCAAGGGCGTCGCAATCGGCCCGTCCGCGGTGGCCGTGACCAGGTTGGCGAGGCCGGCGGAGCAAATGGTCGCTCGGATTCTTTCGACCTCGTCATCTTTAAAGGCGGGGGGCACATACATGGCGGTTCTCCTCTTTCGGTCCTGAGATAGACCCAGCCTGGTGCGGTTAGAACTGCCAGTTATCACTGATTTTGATGGTCCAGTTGGAGGGGCATGGCGACTAGGACAATCGCCGCGAACGAAGCTGATCGACCGCCTGAGCCAGAAGCTGACAGCCGCGCTCGATCTGGCGCGCCTCCAGTGCGGCGTAACCCATGACAAGCCCGATAACGTCCGGCCGATGCCGGCGGCCAGGATGGGGGTGAAAGAGTGGGCCGACCGGATAGATGCCGACGCCTTTGACGCGAGCAGCCTCGATCAACGCTGCTTCGGACGTTTGGGGCAGATCGCGAAACCAGACCACCACATGCAAGCCGGCGGCTGCGCCGTCGATTTGGATTCGATCGCTAAATCTGCGGCGCAAAGCGTCCAGCAGGATTTGCCGCCGCTCGCCGTTGCGCCGTCGGACTCGCTTGACGTGCCTGTCGTATGCACCGGTCTCGAGCATCGTCGCGAGCGCTTCCTGCTCGATCAGCGGCGTGTGCCTGTCCATGATCTGCTTGGCCGCGGCGAACAGGGACTGGAGTTGAGAGGGCACCACCAGATAGCCGATCCTCAGCGTAGGCGAGAGCGTCTTGGAGACTGTCCCAAGATAGATGACGTCCTGGCTAGCTGCGAGCGCGTGCAGCGGGGGGACCGGCTTAGTGTCGTATCGGTACTCACTGTCGTAGTCGTCCTCGATTACATAGGCGTCGAACTTCCTTGCCCAGGCGAGCAACTGGTGCCGACGCGCGATCGGCATGACGCCGCCCAGCGGAAATTGATGCGACGGCGTCACGTACGCGAGCCGCGCTTCGGTCTTCGCAAGCTGCTCCGTGTCCAGTCCGTCGACGTCGACTGGAATCGGCACGGCGGCAGCCCCGTTCGCCGCGAAGACGTGCCTTGCCATCAGGTAGCCAGGGTCTTCCATGACGAACCGATCGTCGGAGTTGAGCAGCAGTCGCGCACACAAATCGAGCCCTTGCTGCGAACCGTTCACGATGATGATTTGATCAACGTCGCATCGCACGGTCCTCGAACGCCAGAGATAGGCCTGCAGCGCCATCCGCAGCCGCCGAGAGCCGCAAGGATCGTTGTAGGCCAATCTCGCGGGCCGCCGTGTCATTGCAGCGACCACGGCTCTTTTCCACGCGAGCACGGGGAAATCCGAAGGTGAGAGGTCACCATATCGAAAATTTGCGAGGAGGTTGCGAGATTGCTCCTCCGAGCGCGGCGCGACCTGTCTCAAACGCTCACCGTACCCCGACAGTCGCACCTTCCGTGACAACGGCCGCGACGTAGTGCGCACGCGTCCCCTCTCGATAACAGCTTGTGCAACGCGCGATCGTGCGCCATGGCGGATCTCGATGAAGCCTTCCGCCGCGAGTTGCTCATAGGCGATCGTCACCGTACCGCGAGATACGCCGAGTTCCGCGGCGAGGGCGCGGGACGACGGCAGCAGCCCATCGGCGCCGTACACGCGCCCCAGGATCTGATCCCTAAGCGCTTCGTAGATCTGACGCGCTCCCATTCGCGGGGTGCGGTGCCCAGGGGGCGTCTTGATCTGTGCCATCGAAAGTTCGCATAACTAGGCTTGCTTGATAAGCCACTCTCTAGCTATTCGGCTTGAATGCCAAGCTGTTCTGAGGAGTTAGCGACGCAGGCAACCCAGGGGCGCTCTTCCGGGTGGTGCCGCAGAATCCAATCCAGCAGGTCTTCGTTTCGGCGACCATTTCGTGCGTGCTGGTCAACGGCCGGTGCGAACGCAAGCGCCATAGAGCGCAAATGCAGTTCACCCCCGACAGCAAACCGTAATCTTTCTGCTAGTGCATTTTCAATGAACTCAGGCGCTGCATAGCCGCGGTTTTTACAGAATTATGGATTTCCTCGGGAAAGCCCTTTGGCAGCTCGCTATCGATTTTGGCGAGCGCAGCTTCAGCGGCAGAGGCGACACGTTCGATTGATTCCTGAACGAGCTTTTTCGGTACGCCCGCCGCTTCACCTGTCTGCAAGAAATGCCGGCCCTGTACTTCGGCAATGCTGTAATGATTGTTTGTCCCTACCGACGTTGCGAGCTTCATCTGCTTGCGCTGAATTTGACCGGTGTCCAGACTCGGCTGTGCCGTGAGCACGTCGTAAAGCGGTGTCAGATGGTAGCGGCCGCCCGGCGTGATGAAGATGCTGAAATTCTTCGCATGGCCGTCGGTCGCGCCAATCAGCCAAAAGAAGATCTGCGCTCTGAGCAGCGTCGCCTGATCATCAGCGGGCGTGTCGCTGCCTTTGAGCAGATCAAGAAGCTTCACCATGCCGGGACCGCCATCGCTCTGGTATTTGCGCGTCGGCGGGACCGACAAGGCCTGACAGCAGTCCTCCTGCGGCAGGCGGAGCAGGCGGCCATCCTTCGTCCACCGCCGGTCGAAGCGCTCGATGACGAGAGCCGTGGTGTTACCGAAAGTCGCAATCTCGGCATGATTCACCGGCAGGCCGAAGGCGGCAGCAAGTCTCAGGCAGTAGTATTCATTCTCGACGCTGTTCGAAAGATCGATGCCATTGGGCAGCTCCCCGATCTGGGTCTTGAAAATATGGGTCGTCGGCGTGGTGCCGTGCGGCTTCAGCCACTTGCCGCCGTGCCGCAGCAGCGCTGTTTTCTCCTGCGCTCCTGCCAGGGAAATCCGGAAATGATCGTCGCGCGTAAGCCCGAGCGGAGCCTGGGCAAGTCCGTTGAGGAGCTTTTCAATCGCTTCGTCATCGACGGCATCGCCGGCGATGGTGCGCCCATCGCCATGGTGATCATCATCGTCGGCGACGAACTGCAGGGCGCCGACGCAGTCCCTGCCGATAGCAGCGAGCAGGCTGTAGGCGTCGGTCCCGGCGGCGCTGACCCTTTGCGCTACCCGGCGACGGAGCGCGTCGGAGTCGGGTAGCAGATTGTCGAAGACGGCCGTGACGGCTTCGCCACGGAAGACATCCTCCCGCAGCGGCAGCGAGAGCGAGACGGGCAGGGCATGTTCCCATCCGAGCCAGTCAACCTCGTACCGGAATTCAATAGCGCCCGTCGCCGCCTTGCTCAGCAGGCCGACGAGGCGGTTGTTGAGGAGCACGCGCATTGGCTCATGGCGGCGACGCCGAGGCATCAGAAAATGTCCTCAAGCTCGGCGGCTGTGCCTTTGGTGCGCGGGACGATCCGGAACTCAAGGTCCAGGGCCGCGAGTACGGCAAGGATGGTGTCAAGCTTGGCTGCCGGATGGCCAGTTTCGATGAGCGAGATTGTCTCCTGGCGCAGGCCCGCCCGCGCGCCGACCTGCGACTGGCTGAGCCCCCACTTCTTACGGGTGCGGCGGATCAGGTTGCCAATCTGGTTGGGGGTGCGGGCGAGGTCGGTCATATTTTTACTCCGACCTGAGTATGCGCCAAATCCGATAAAATGGCAATATGGCAGGTGGCGCATAAATGGGGATTATGCCTCAAATTGCATAAAACACGTTTATTGGAATTAAGGCTGATTTCTCACCCATCGCATTCGCGAAGCCATGCGCGCTGACGGCCTGCTGCCTCCCCATGGGCTCTGGCGGTAAGCCGGTCGAAGTTGACGAGACTTTCTACGGTCGCCTTGAAGGCACTCCAAAGAAAGGCCGGTACGCTTGGGCCAACAAGAACGCGGTGCTCGCAGCTTCCACATTGACCAATCACTCCAAGGACGCAATACGTTCGCTGCGAAGGCGAGGACGTCATCTCAACCAACGCGGTTGAGGGTTACATTCGATCTTCAAGCGCGGCATGAAGGGCGTCTATCAGCACTGCAAAGAGAAACACCTTCACCGCTATCTCTCAGAATTTGACTTCCGTTACAGCAACCGCTGGCGCTCGGCATCGGTGACGGAGAACGGGCAGACCTGCCATCAAAGGCGCGGCTGGCAAGCGTCTGACGTATCGACCTCACAAGGCGCGATTTGTCGCGGCTAGCTCGCCGATTCCTCGGCTGGCGCGAAAAACACTACCCACAGTCGAAGCGGAGGCCTAAATTCGTTAAACATTGGCGAAAGTAGCCATTATTCTTGTTCCCATACTGGGAATCTTTAGATTGATCCCAACTTGGGAACGTGCTATGCCAATGAACGTAATAGCTAGGAAGGTACTCAAAGACTTTTGGGAACGATACCCGGACGCTGAGAAGCCCCTTAGCACCTGGTTCCAAATCGTTTCCAAGGGAACTTGGAGTTCCCCCGCAGATCTGAAGACGGCGTTTGGAAACAATGTGGACTTCGTCGGAGACAATAGAGCTATTTTCGATATAGGCGGCAATAAGTACCGCCTCATTGTTCACTTTGCTTACAAATATAAGACTGCCCTCATCAAATTTGTCGGCACGCACGAAGAGTATGACAGTATAGATGCGGAGACGGTGTGATGATGATGGACGTTCGACCCCTCCACAACGAACAGGACTATGATTGGGCTATTAACGAAGTAACTCGTTACTTCGAAAATCAGCCTGACCCTGGAACCGCTGACGGCGATCGATTCGAAGTGCTGTCCACCCTGATTAGGGAGTATGAGGACGCGCACTTTGAAATGTCCCATGCAGACCCGGTAGAGGTCCTAGAGTTCGCAATCGAATCGATGGGAAGATCACAAGCTGCCCTTGGTGATCTCATCGGACGGAATCGTGCGTCCGAAATACTCAACCGTATTCGTCCACTAACCCTCGACATGATCCGTACCATAAGTGCCGAATGGAATATTCCCGTCGAGCTACTAACTCCACAGTACGAATTAGCTAAGGCTTACGCTTAGCTCTGGATCCCCGCTTTCGCGGGGGTTTCTTTTCGTGTGCCGAGTATGAACGACAGCTTGGGGGTGGAAGTCCTCTACCTAGCCTGATGGTGGCGAAGGGTTAGCGAAGCGCAAGGGCGTCATCGTGAGGTAGGGTCTGAAGAAAGCGTGGAGCAAATCCGCGACCCGATGGACAAGAACCGGATAACGAGGCCTACCCGACCGGACGAGCGAGCAAATGATCGCGAAGTCCACAGCAATCGAGGGTCGGGGTGGTAAATTCGGCGGGTATGTGGAGAAGGCGGAACGCCCGGCGGTCACAGGACCGTCGATGGAAGCAGTAATCGAGCGTGAGAACCTGAAGAAAGCGTTGGCGCAAGTGAAGCGCAACAAGGGTACGGCAGGCGTCGACGGGATGACCGTCGGTGAGCTGCCGGCCTACCTGAAAGAGCACTGGCCTACGATCCGGGCCCGGTTGCTTGAGGGCGCCTACAAACCGCAGCCGGTACGGCGGGTGGAGATACCGAAGGCGTTGGGCGGCATGCGGCTGCTCGGCATCCCGACGGTCCTCGACCGCTTCGTCCAGCAGGCGGTGATGCAGGTGCTGCAGGCACACTGGGACGGGACGTTCTCCGAGACGAGCTTCGGCTTCCGGCCGGGGCGTTCGGCGCATCAAGCGGTGGAACGGGCGCAGGCGTATATCGCGTCTGGGCACACCGTCGTCGTGGATCTTGACTTGGAAAAATTTTTCGACCGGGTCAACCACGACATTCTGATGGGGCTAGCTGCCAAGCGGGTTGCTGACAAGCGTCTCCTGAAGCTCATCCGTGGGTTCTTGAATGCGGGTGTGATGGAAGGAGGGCTGGTCAGTCCGACGGAAGAGGGCATGCCACAAGGCGGTCCGCTCTCGCCGCTGTTGTCGAATCTGATGCTGGATGTGCTGGACAAGGAACTGGAGAGGCGCGGTCACCGCTCTATCCGTTATGCCGATGACTGCAACATTTATGTGCGCAGTCAGCGGGCAGGCGAACGAGTGCTGGCCAGCATCGAACGGGTCCTAGAAGAGCGCCTCAAGCTAAAGGTCAACAAAGCGAAGAGCGCGGTCGCCCAACCGAGTGTCCGCAAGCTCCTGGGCTTTAGCTTTACTGGCGGGACAGAGCCGCGACGTCGCATTGCGCCGCAGGCTCTCCCTCGCTTCAAGGCTAAAGTTCGGGAGCTGACGCGGCGCACGCGTGGTCGAAGCCTTGTGCGGACCGTCAAGGAGTTGTCCGTCTATCTGATTGGATGGCGCGGATACTTTGGCTTCTGCCAGACCCCGTCGATATTGCGCAATCTTCATCAATGGCTCAGGCGGCGGTTGCGCGCCATCGTCTGGAAGCAATGGAAGCGCGGAAGCACTCGTTTTGCGCAGCTGCGACGCCGCGGCGTCGGTCGGGACCGGGCGGCGAAAACCGCTGGAAGCCCACATGGCCCTTGGCGGCTCGCGAACAGCCCCGCACTCACCATCGCTCTGCCAAACAGCTTCTTCGCCTCACTCGGCTTGGCTTCCGTCACGGTACAGCGACATGCATAATCCGCCGAACCGCCGGATACGGACCCGTATGTCCGGTGGTGTGGGAGGGGCGGCGTCGTGAGACGTCCCCCTATCCCAATTGCCCTTGATTTCTCCTTCAGCGGCTTGTGCGGCGTACTCAGCCCACCACGCAACGCCGCCTCAAACCTGGCTTGGGCTTCCTTCTCAGGATAGGAATCTGTCAATGTCTCGCGCTGCTTTGAAGGCATTGTATCGCAAGCACCTGTCGCTTGATGAACTGTTCGAGACGTTGGACGGATTTCCGAAGATGCCCCCGCAAGCGGAAGCCCTGATCGGATCTTTCTCTTTTAGAGGACACGCTAAAGGAAAGCATCTTGCGCACAACCGGCGCTTCCTGCGCCTGAACGCGGTGGCGGGCGATCGGAAAGATCCGTAGCGGATCCAAGCGCAGCGTCGTCGACTCTCCAACGGCACGATGATAGCGCTCGTGCCGCCCGGCCTGGTCAGGGTTGCGCAGACGGCGCGAGCGCGGCTGCCTCTGGCAAGGAGAGGGACTAGCAAGTTTCCGTTCGGTGGCTCGCATCATCAGCTTTTCGGGCGGCGCGAAGCGCACAATTGTGTTCAATTTCGGACAGCGGCACAAAGCCCGTCGCGTTCAAAACGCTGGTCGCCGTGGAGTGCCGTTGAGCTTTTCATGGCGTGATCAGGCGCTTAATGCGCGCAGACGATGCGGCACGGACATTGCTAGTAAGGTCTAGCAATACTGAATGAGTGCTGAGTGCACACAGACGCGAGACGAGCGATGCTCTCCTTCCTTGAACCCATGTGCCCCGCTCCTGAGAGGAAAAACTTGTTGCTTGTTACTTGGAGCCTCGTCGCGCTTAGCGCGGCGGCACCGACATTCGCCGCGGATCTCGCTGGGCAGCCCGTCTACACCAAGGCACCACCGCCACCGGTCGCGGCCGCGATCAGAGATCAGCCTGCGCAAAAAGTCGCGCAACCTCTGATCGTTTTGGAGAGTAACATGGTGGTGGGCTTAGAATCTCCAGCTCCTCCGATCAAGGTGGATAACTGGCTGCGTGGCCAGCCCCTCACGAGCTTCCAGCCCGGGAAGGTGTACATCGTCGAATTTTGGGCAACGTGGTGCGCACCGTGTGTGGCGGAGCTGTCCCATCTGGTGCAGCTGCAAGAGAAATACAAAGACAGCGGAGTTGAGGTCCTCGGACTCGCAGCTCGTGAACGAGCTCCAACGGCGGACGAGGCCCGAAGCAAGTTGGATGCATGGTTGACCGAAAAGTTGCCGAATCTGAACTACCGGATCGGGTTCGACTACACAGGCGAAATGAACAAGCTTTGGATGGAGCCCAGCTTTTCTGTCGGGATTCCCACCTCGTTCGTCGTCGACCGTGACGGCCACATCGCCTTTATCGGTTTTTCGAAGCAACTCGATGACGTTTTGCCGAAAATTCTGAGCGGCAGCTGGCGCACCAGCGACGAAGCTAAAGCCGCCGCGATGACTAAGCCGATCTTCGCCAAACTTACGCCAGCGATGAAGGCGGGGGATTGGGCGAAGGCGCTTTCGGCGGTCGAAGAGGCCGTCGCTGTGATGCCGGACGATCTTAACTTCCGCGTGCTCCATGCGGATCTGTTGCTTCACAAGCTGCGCGACTTGCAGACCGGCTTGCCGGTCATGAGGCAATTAGTTCGCGACGCGATCGAAAAAAACTCGGAGCTGTGGCTGGCCGGGGCGCTGCGCCAACTCTTCGATGTGGCGAATGACAACTCCCACTTCCCGACTGCCGAGCGCCTTGCGATGGGCAAGGAGTTGTCCGAACACATTCTGGCGCTGAATCCTCCGCAACGGGGCGAAGGCTTCAAGTTCCTGTCCTATGGGGCGGTCGCTCAATATTGTTACGAGAGCGGCAATAAGGATCGCGCGATCGAGTTGATCGAGGTGGCGCTGAAGTCGCTGGACGATCCTGAGCTTACCCCGATTGAACTGAAACAGCACGTTATCTCGTTGTTGGTCCAAGTGCTTGCCAACTACAAGGGTGAGAAGGCTTGCTACGGCGCTCTTTGTGCAACTCCGCAAGACGGGTTTCCGAAAGCGTCAAAGCGATAGTCGGATTGGTCACTTGCTATCGCCTATTTCTCCGGCGGGCCAGTGGCAACTAAATCTGACAGTCCAACGACGGCTGAGCCATGCATGCGGATCGACGTCACTCATCTTCGCCCGTCGGGGCCTGTGTAGCCGCGTCGGAGGAGCCTCGTGACGGGAGAGAACGGGCTGTTCAAACAGCTGAAGAAGGCCTTGATCGAGCGGGCGCTGGGCGCCGAACTGAGCTCGCATCTGGGCTACGAGAAGGGCGACCCCGGCTGGCCGCGGCACCGGTAACAGCCGCAACGGGATGAGCTCAAAGACGATCCTCACAGATGACGGTGAGATCGAGATTGCGGTGCCGCGCGATCGTGCCGCCAGCTTTGAGCCGCAGCTGATCGCCAAAGGGCAGACGCATTTTACCGGTTTTGACGACAAGATCTTGAGCCTGTACGCCCGCAGCATGACGGTGCGGGAGATCCAGGGCGCAACCTGGCCGAACTGTATGGCACCGAGGTCTCGCCCGACCTGATCAGCCGGGTCACCGACGCCGTCCTCGACGCCTGCCGTGTCGTTCTGCCGAAGTTGATGCGCTGCTTCGAAGGTATGACCACCAAGTCCGCTTCGCGAGATGAACCGCTGGCCATACGCAAAACGCTGTCGCGGAGATTGTCGGCAACATGCCAGACAGGCATCGGAAATTCCTTGATTTCATTTGACCGCGGCGATGCTGAACGGCATTTGCGCGGCGTTCCCGGCGCCCGCGATTTGCCGGCCGTCAAATGGCGAAATGCAGATCTTGACAGCGTGCCAGCTGAAAAGCGCGCCGCGCCGGTCGCTAATCTTGAGAAGGTTCTGAGTAAATAACAGAAGGCAGGGGCGCCGCCAGCTGGCTCTGGATCTGCTGCGATCTGATTCCTGAATAGCCAAGCGGTGCCTGATCCCCACTAAGCTCGTTGGGCCGATGATCGAGCGCTTCTCGTTTGCGACGGCGCGCGCCGGCCGGATTCCCAAGAAAGGTGAGGCGATCCGGTACTTTGCGCGATTTTTGCAAGATGATCGCTGGATGATCAATTGAAGGTTCTCTTGTCATGAACGAGCAGCTGACGCAGCCGAATACCGCCTATGCGATTTGCGGGTTCAACGATATTCCAAGCCAGCGCGCCATGGGATTCGACCTCATGATCGTCGACGAAGACGGCAGCCACAGGCCGTGGCCCATTGTCGTGGTGCGCTGGGGCAAGCGGGTGTTTGCCTATCTCAACAAATGCCCGCACACTGGCGTCAATCTGGACTGGGAACGCAACCAGTTTTTCGATCCCCGCGGCATCCGGCTGATGTGCGGCAAGCACGGCTCGATCTTCGAGCTCGGCACCGGCCGCTGTGTCGACGGCCGGTGCAAGGGCAGTCTCACGCCGGTCGCGTTGACGGTGCTGGACGGCGATATCTGCGTGACCGGCGTGCGGCTTGTCGAGGAGGAGGATTCCTCTGGCTAAAGCTAAAGCCGGCGCTCAGACCGGCCGGTTCTCGTTACGGTTTCTCACGGGGTCCATCCTCTTCAGCCCGTCTTCGTAAGAGATCTCATCATAGGACATATCGACATCCTTGGCCGCGTCGAGCAGGTAGTCGAGCTTGCCGGGCGCGTCGAGCTTCTTGATGTCGTTCTTGTCGACCCCGACCAGGTCCATCATCTCCTTCCAAACGGTGGATTCATCGCACGGCAGCGCGTTGAAGGTGATACCACGAAGCTTTATTCGGTATTTCGCCAACAGGTCTATGTTGTTGCAAAACATGAAGTAGCTGCCATCAGGGCTTAGCGCGCCGTCAAGAACGTTTGCGACATCAGCAAGATAAGCGAAGCAGTGCAGATAGCCGGCCAGCACCGGAATGCTGCTTTCGCCTTCCTGCACGACCGTCAGTACCTGCTCGATCGAATAGTGGGGCGGCCGCTTCTCGTCTGCGACCTGGGCCTGGAATTTTAGTGCAATATCGCCGCGAAAGCCGAACCGGCCCTGCTTGGTAGTCCCGCCCTTGAATATGGCATTGAGCAGGCGCCCCTCCTTCTCCAACCGGCCTAGCGCGGTGTTCTCGATTGCAGTCATGAAAAATCATCCCTCGATCCAAGACAATCGCCGGACACTCCGGCGGCGGGAGACGCCATGCAAATTGTTTGCCGCCGCGTTCGTAACGCTTCATCGGCCAAATCCATAAAGAAGACACGCAAAGCCCCCGCGATCCCTCGAAGACCTTTGTCAGCAACCCGACACCCGTCGCAAAGCCAACAGGCGCGATTTCGAAAAAAGGTGAGCATTGTCAAGCTCGTGGGCGCTGGCATGCGACTTGCCAATTCGCATGCAAACGACTCGGGAAAATAAAGGGTGCCATGATCAATCTGACGGATAGCGCAGTGAATGCCCTCAAGAGCGCGATCTCGGCTTCGGCGCAGCCGACGAGCGGGCTGCGCATCATGGTCGAGGCCGGCGGCTGTGACGGATTCAAATACAGGATGGGCCTCGCCGACGAGGCAAAGTCCGACGACACCGTTATCGAGCGCGACGGGATCAAGGTGTTCGTCGACAATAAGAGCCATGAGCACCTCGCCGGCACGACGATCGATTTCGTGGTGGCGCTGGAGGGCTCGGGCTTCACCTTTGACAACCCAAACGCCAGCTCGAGCTGCTCCTGCGGCAAATCCTTCGGCAGATGAAAAGAGAAATCAAAGCATGCTGGTGGAACCAGAACGACTGAAGCAATCGCTGGTCATTGAGACCGATCGGGAGCAACTCATTCGCGCCGTGATCGAGGAGATCCGGCCCAATCTGCAACGCGACGGCGGCGACTGTCAGCTGGTCGGGATCGAGGGCAGCAAGATCATGGTCAAGCTGACTGGCGCCTGCGTATTCTGCAAGCTTTCAAGCGCGACGCTCGAAGGCATTCAGGCGCGGCTGGTCGAAAGGCTCGGTGAATTCGTTCGCCTGATCCCGGTCGCCGGCGCCGCCAATGCGCGGCATTGAACGAGGCGTTTGTGCCGATCTATCTCGACAACAATGCGACCACACGGACAGATCCGTGTGTCTTGCAAGCCATGTTGCCGTTCTTCACAGAGCGGTTCGGCAATGCCTCGTCCACCCATGCCTTCGGCAGCGAGATCGCGGGCGCGGTGGGCAAGGCGCGCCGCAGCCTGCAGAATTTGCTCGGGGCCGCCCACGATCATGAGATCGTCTTCACCTCCGGCGGGACCGAGTCCAACAACGCCGCCATCCTTTCTGCGCTTACGACCAAGCAAGGGCGCGACGAGATCGTCACCACCTCCGTCGAGCATTCCGCCATCCTCACGCTGGTCGAGCAATTGGCGACAAGGGGCATCAAGACGCATGTGATCCCAGTGGATTCGCGCGGACGGCTCGACGTCGAGGCCTTTCGCTGGGCGCTTGGACCACGCACGGCGATTGCATCGGTTATGTGGGCCAACAACGAGACCGGCACGATTTTCCCGGTGGAGTTTCTGGCCGGGTTAGCGCGTGCAGCAGGCGCGCTGTTTCACACCGATGCGGTGCAGGTCATAGGCAGAGAGCCCATCGACTTGAAAGACAGTGCTATCGACATGCTGTCGCTGTCCGCGCATAAGCTGCATGGCCCCAAAGGGATCGGAGCGCTCTATTTACGCCAAGGCACGAAATTCAGGCCGCTGATCTGGGGCGGGGCACAGGAACGACGGCGCCGCGGCGGAACCGAGAACATCCCTGGCATCATCGGTCTTGGAAAAGCTGCAGAGCTTGCGGCCGAGCGGCTCGAGCCGGAGCGCGTTCGCATTGGTGCGTTGCGCGATCGCCTGGAGCAGGCGATTTTGCACAACTGCCGCTGCATGGCGCTCGGCGATGTCAGCAACCGGCTGCCGAACACGGCCAACATTGCCTTCGAAGATCTCGAAGGCGAAGCAATCATCCACCATCTCAATCGCGCGGGCATTGCCGCTTCGCTGGGATCAGCTTGCAGCTCGTGCTCAATGGACCCGTCGCACGTGCTGCGCGCCATGAACGTGCCGGCGAGGAGCCTGCGCGGCGCGGTGCGCTTTTCCTTATCGCATGAAACCACCGTCGAAGAGGTCGATCAGGTCGTCCGCGTACTGTCCGGCATCGTGGCTAACCTGCGCGCCATGTCACGAGAGCATCCCAATCCCACCAGCAAATCGCCCCGATGCACGAGTTGATCTCATGAAAGTTATGATTCGCCGCTCTCCGGAGGCCGGCCTGTCGATTTACGTGCCGAAAAAAGATCTCGAGGAGCCGATCATTGAATCGGAGCACGAGACGCTGTGGGGCGGCTGGATCAGAATAGCCAATGGCTGGGTGCTCGATCTGCCCGAAATGGCGAGCGATACGCCGCTGCCGATCACGGTCAATGCCCGAAAGCGTGGCGAGGGCGGCGGCGACCGATGAAGGCGACCCCGCAAATCGCCTTTGTCAACGCGGCCGATGCGGAGGCGATTCTCACTGACGTAGCGACTAGGCTGCGTGCCGGCAGCATTGTTCCGTATCTCGGACCTGGCCTCGCCGATTTGTTCAAACCGGATCCGCCGATGACGCCGGAGGCCTTGGCTGCCTTCTTCGCTACCAAGGTCGCGCTGCCGCGCCGGGCCAAGGGCAACGTCTGGGCGTCGGCGCAGTACATCGAGAGCAACAAGCATCGCTCCACCGTGACGGCATTGATGGCGCAGGCCTTTGCCGCGCCGGTCGAGCCGACGCCACTGCATCATCATCTCGCCGCGCTGTCCCCGCCTATCATGGTCGATGCCTGGTATGACGGCGCAATGCGTGCGGCGCTTGGCAAGCACGAGGGGTGGGGCGAGGTGCAGGGCATTAGCCGCGCCGGCATCGGCGAGGACCGCTGGTATCGCTTCTATGATGCGGAGGGCAGAGAGGTCGATCCCACTATGGCGCAGAGCTGGACCACGGTCCTCTACAAGCCGCACGGCGGCGTGCTGCCTGCCAGGAATTTCCTGATCTCTGACGCCGACTATGTCGAGGTTCTGACCGAGATCGACATTCAGACGCCGATCCCCGATGTGGTGAAAGAGCGGCGCAGTGGTCGAAGCTTTCTCTTCATCGGCTGCCGCTTCAACGATCAGCTGCTGCGAACCTATGCGCGGCAGCTCACCAAGCGCTCGACCGGTGTTCATTACGCCATCGTGGAACCGAATGTGCTGTCCAGGAATGAGCTGCGCTTTCTGGTCGAACAGGGCCTGACGCCGCTTGCGATCCCGCTCCCGCGCGCGACCGAGATCCTGCTCGCTGCCTGACAGACCTTGTATATGAGTAATGTTGCTCGCGTGCCGGCGCACGCGAGTTGTCTTGCGTTTCGCGCCAGGGAATGACTGTGCTCATTCCGTGTCAGGATCGAGACGCCTGTCACACTTCGAACATTTCTAATGCTGTGCAGAAGGCTTCGCTTCCACGGCCAACCGCGGCAGGCGGCTCACTTTGTGACTTAGATCAAAATTGCTCGCCAATCCGGCCATGGCACGCGAGTTGCAAATCTTCTTTTCAGTTTCCGCCTGCAGGGAGAATGAAGGATGGACGCATCAGCGCTGGACGAAGCAAGCTTGGCAGGGAGCGCCGTCGACATCGGCGAGACCATGCAGGCTATCGCCGAGCACAAGGGCTGCGGCACGTCCGGCGGCAGCGGCAAGGCGAGCTGCGGCTCGCAAGCCGGCCGGGGTGAGCTGCCGACCGAGATCTGGGAGAAGGTCAAGAACCATCCCTGCTACAGCGAGGAAGCGCATCATCACTACGCCCGCATGCATGTTGCGGTCGCGCCAGCCTGCAACATCCAATGCAATTACTGCAATCGCAAATATGATTGCGCCAATGAATCGCGCCCGGGCGTGGTGAGCGAGAAACTAACGCCGGAGCAGGCGGCGAAAAAGGTGCTGGCGGTCGCCTCCACGATCCCACAGATGACCGTGCTCGGCATCGCGGGGCCGGGCGATCCCCTGGCCAATCCGAAAAAGACGTTCAAGACCTTCGAGCTGGTGGCCAAGGCCGCTCCCGACATCAAGCTGTGCCTATCGACCAACGGCCTCATGCTGCCCGACCATGTCGACACGATCGCCCGCTTCAAGATCGACCACGTCACCATCACCATCAATATGGTCGACCCCGAAATCGGTTCCAAGATTTATCCCTGGATTTTCTACAACCACAAGCGATACACCGGCCTCGAAGCCGCAAAGATCCTTACCGACCGCCAGATGCAAGGCCTCGAGATGCTGACCGAGCGGGGCATCCTCTCCAAGATCAATTCGGTGATGATCCCGGGCATCAACGACAAGCATCTGGTCGAGGTCAACAAGGCGGTCAAATCGCGCGGCGCGTTCCTACACAACATCATGCCTCTGATCTCCGCGCCCGAGCACGGCACCGCATTCGGTCTCAACGGCCAGCGGGGTCCGACCGCCCAGGAATTGAAGGCACTGCAGGATGTCTGCGAAGGCGAGACGAACATGATGCGGCACTGCCGGCAGTGCCGCGCCGACGCGGTCGGCTTGCTCGGCGAGGACCGCAGTGCGGAGTTCACTACCGAGAAGATTATGGCCATGGACGTCAATTATGACCTGGAGATGCGCAAGGCCTATCAGGCCAAGGTCGAGGAGGAGCGCGTCGCCAAGGTTGCTGCCGAGCAGGAAGAGCTCGCCGAGCTCGCCAGCGCAATGAGCGGCGTCAAGCTCTTGGTTGCGGTGGCGACGAAGGGGGCGGGCCTGATCAACGAGCATTTTGGGCATGCCAAGGAGTTCCAAGTGTACGAACTCTCCACTACCGGTGCCAAATTCGTTGGCCATCGCCGCGTCGATCACTATTGCCGAGGCGGTTATGGCCAGGAGGAGAGCCTTGCCACCATCATCCGCGCCATCAACGACTGCCATGCGGTGTTTGTGGCCAAGATCGGCGGCTGTCCGAAGAACAATCTTTTGAAGGCCGGAATCGAGCCAGTCGACCAATACGCCTATGAGTTCATCGAAAAATCAGCGATCACCTGGTTCAAGTCATATCTCGAGAAGGTGCAACGCGGCGAGATCCAGTATGTCGAGAGGGCCGAGGCGGCGATCCGGCAGGGCGCGCTGATTTCGGCTGCTTAAGGGAGGCGTCGATGCCATTCAAGATCATTGCCTCGCAATGCACGAGCTGCTCGGCTTGCGAGCAGGAATGTCCGAATGTCGCAATCTCGGAGAAAGGCGGCACGTTCTTCATCGACCCGAAGAAATGCACCGAGTGCATCGGCCATTTCGACGAGCCGCAATGCGTCGCGGTGTGCCCGGTCGACAACACATGCGTCGTCGACGCCTCATTGCCGCGCTACCAGGCACCGGCGTAAATAGGCTCGATCCCATGACCTTCACGCTGGCGTCCACCGCTGAAAAACTCGCGAGTTTCGTGCTGCGCGCCGATGACACCGCTGGCGCCAGCGTCCGGCTTGCCGTCACGACAGATGGTTGCCGGGATCGCACTGTCGATATAGGTGTTGCGCCGGCACCTCGACCCGGTCAGGAAGGCATCGAGCCGCAACGGCCTGAAGTTGCTTCTCAATGTCGAGAACCAGCTAATGCTTGGGGGTCTCACAATCGATTTGACCGACACCGCTGCACAGATCGAGCTGATCTTCCCAGAAGTAGGTGTGCTGCTCCAGCAGCAACGCTCCCATTAAAAGAGGAAAGCTGCCGATGAACCTCGATCGGACAGGCAATCCGCTGTCCAAGAGCGAGGGGGCGCTCATCGCGCACACGCTACTCGGCGACGGCCTTCCGCGCGAAGCCGAGGATCATCTGTGGCAGGCCGGGCTCTCCTATCACCTGGACGAGATCGCTGAAAAACACCTGCACGAAGCTCAGGCGCTGGCGCCGGGACACGCCGCCGTTCTGATCGGACTCTACCGCTTCTATTTCTACAAGGCTCGCTTGGCCGAGGCGTTGGAGGTCGCAAAGCTCTGTATTTCTAAGGCGGCGCGTGAAAACGGTCTCTCAGATGATTGGCGGCGGGTCAGCGCGACCGATGCTGCTTTCGCTTGCGACGAGAACAGTCTGTCGCGCTTCTATTTATTTTCACTGAAAGCCTACGCCTACCTGCAGATGCGCCTCGGCAATCTCGATGAAGGAAACGCGGCCGCCAACAAGCTCCTGGAGCTCGACCCGACCGACAAAATCGGCGCCAAGGTGCTCCTAGATGTGTTGGAGCGGATAGGACAGGACGATGACCGATGACATCGATGAGGCCCGCGACTGGCTAGGCAACGAGATCGACTGCGGCACCTGCACGCATCTCGGGCTCAGGGCCACTGGCGGCTGCTGCTTGATGCAAGCCTGCGTAAACGACCGCTATGCCCGCCGCATAGACCGCTTCTTCAACTGGAATCCGGCACTGGCCGACGCTTACATCACACATCCGCATTTCGAGGTGCGCGCGATCGCGGCCAGATACGCCAATCTGTTCCTGCTGCCGATGCTGCTCGACGACGCCGAGGAAACCGTGCGCTGGAACGCGGCGCGCCGCCTTCCCAAGCGCTTTGTGCTTCGGCTACGCAGCGACCCGCATCGGGATGTGAGGATGCGGGTTGCGACGTTGCTGGAAGGCGAGGAGCTGGCGCCAATGATGTCGGATCAGGACTATTACGTTCGCCTGGTGGTGGCGAGCCGGATCGCGCCGGCGCTGCTTGGGCGTCTCATGAACGATGACGAGCCCGAGGTGCGCCGCGTGGTTGCGCTCCGCATTCCCTATGACTGGCTTCTCGGCATGATCAATGATCACGATTCGAGCGTGCGGCTCGAGATCGCACGGCGGCTGTCTCCGGATTCGCTCAGCGTCCTGCGCCGCGATCCGGATTGGCGCGTCCGTTATGAGGTGGCAAGCCGCATTACGACGGACGAGCTGGCTGAGTTGGCCGAGGACGAGGACTCGATGGTGCAGGAAGTCGCCCGCGCGCGCGTGGCGATCCGGCCCGAACGACCGAGAGAGAGTGGGACATGAGCAACATCGTTCGCGACAGCGAGGTCGTCGAGCTCACCGGGCCGCCGTTCTTCAGCTTCGGCGAAAAGGTGCGGGCCAACCGGACCATCCGCAATGATGGAACCTATGCCGGCAAGGAAGTTGGCGAGATCATCGCCAAAAAGGGGGAGGTGGGTTACGTCGTCTCAATCGGCACTTTCCTGCAGCAGTTCTACATCTATGGCGTCGAATTTCTCGAAAGCGGCAACCGCGTCGGCATGAAGCGCAAGGAGCTCGAGCCGGTGCTGGCGCGCGAGGAGCTTGAGGACCTGCCTTTGCCGGAAGAGGCCGCGCCATGATCGACCCGAGGCTGCCGAAGTACCAATGGGGCCAGCGCGTCAAGGCGGCGGTCGACCTCATTAACGACGGCTCCTTTCCGGACGCACCGGCCGACGGACTCTTGATCGGCGCTGGAGCGATCGGCGAGATCGTGCAGGTCGGCAGGCATACCGAAGCGAACGTGCCAATCTATCTCGTCGAGTACGGCGAGCGGCTGGTCGGTCGGCTGTCTTGAAGAAGAAATCACAGTGCTTTGAGGGGAGCCTTTCACAATGACTGCCGCGGTGATGAGAAGAGTAGCGATCGGGATTAATCCTCATCCGAACGAGCTCGATTGCAAGCGGATCGAGCGCGCCTTGAGCTCGCGCCAGCGCTATCGCTATGTCTCGCCGACTGTCAAACCGGTGAGGGGTGGCTATCTGATCGAGAGTCCCTGCTGCTCTCACAATATCGACAAGGATGGCGGCCTCATCGACGTCGCGCTAGTTCACTATGACACGGTGAACGGCATGTGGAAGCTGTTTCGAAAAAACCACGCAAACGGAATGTGGGAGTTTTATAGCATTTACTACCGCCTGACCTCCGCAATCGAGGAATTGAACAGGGATCCCGAGCGGCTGTTCTGGCAATGAAGCTGATTTGGGAGCCAGTTATATGGGAGCCGCGATGGCGCTTGGCACAGACGAACTGATCGAAATCGGACGCGTGCTTGCGGCAGCGGAGCTTGATGCAAGCTCATTTTCCGAGCTGCGGCGCCGCTTTCCGCAGCTCGCCGTGACGCGCTGTGATGCCTCTGACGTGACGGAGCGGCCGTTCCTTAAGTTTCCGCATTTCGACCTGCATCTGATCGATGGCTGCGATCGCTGCGTGCAGATCACGACAGATCCAGCGCGGGCGATTGGCATCCTGCTGGCGGCAAGGAGTACTGGGCGGTGACCGGCGTTGGACTCGCGGGGCATCGCGACGATGGCGCAGACGCGGCCGAGGCCGATGTTTCCTTCATTCCGCTCTCCGATCCCGATATCACCTCCGCCGAGCTCTCTGCCGTTGAAGCGCTGCTGTGTTCGCCGCGAGTCTCCAATGGACCCATCACTGACGTCTTCGAGAAAGCCTTCGCCGCCTATCTTGGCCGCAAATATGCCGTTGCCGTCCCCAGCGGCACGATCGGGCTTTTGCTTGCGCTAAAAGCGCTCGGCGTCGGACCCGGGCAGGAGGTGATTGCCTCGCCTTATTCGTTTCGCGAGACGGTGCATGCTATCAGTCTAGTGGGCGCGCGGGCCGTATTTGCCGACGTCGACTATTGGTCGGGAGCCTTGGCTCCGGCCAAGGTCGAAGAACGTGTCACGGCCAACACGCGGGCGATTATAGGTGGCAACCCCAACGGCCATCCAGCGCCATGGTCGGAGCTGCGCGCGATCGCGCAGCACCATCAGCTGCCGCTCCTGGAGGATTCGACCGAAGCGATCGGATCGCGATACAAGGGCGAGCTCGTCGGCCGTTTTGGCGATATCGCCGTGTTCGACTTCGCCCAGCCACTGGCTCTGACCTGCGGTGAAGGCGGGATGGTGGTGACCGATGACATCGACTTGGCCGTTGGCTTACGTCGCCATCGCGCACATCGGCTGGATGAACGCTCCTCCGTTGTCATCAGCAGCGCAGCGCCCCACCAGGCCGGCATGAGCGATCTCACAGCTGCGCTGGGCCTTGCGCAGCTAAGGCGCCTCGAGGAAATCCTGGAGCGGCGCCGGCTCGCCGAACAGCTCTACAATGCGCATATGCAATCCTTTGAGGGTATCAAGCCGCCCTATGTGGCTCCCGATGCGACCGGGGTGAACTGGTTCCTCTATCTGGTCCATCTCGGGACGCGCTTCACGCGCTCCAGCCGCGATGCCATCGTCGATGACCTGCGCACCGAGCGGGTCGAGGCCGCCGCCTATTGCCATCCGTTGCATTTGAAGCGGCATTATTTTGATCTCGGCTATCGGCATGGCGATTTCCTGGTCACGGAGAAGATCGCCGATCGCGCCCTGGCACTGCCATTTCACACCCATCTGACCAGCGACCATATCGAGTTTATCGTGGCGACGGTGAAGGATGCGTCAATCAACATCGGCG
The DNA here is from genome assembly GCF_001693485.1 of Bradyrhizobium sp. LMTR 3. Lineage (GTDB taxonomy): Bacteria > Pseudomonadota > Alphaproteobacteria > Rhizobiales > Xanthobacteraceae > Bradyrhizobium. The sequence continues at coordinate 76,122 of NZ_MAXC01000053.1, read as the reverse complement.
CTGGCGCAGCAATTTATTAGAACCGAAGAATCATCAATGGGACGCAAAGGGAAAGCTTGAATGTCGACAGTCAGGGTCTCACAGTGGGACAAGATAATGGAGGTCATTCAGGCCACATCACTATTGGCGGTGCTGCAGAACCCGAAGATTCCACAGGGGGCAGACCAAAGACGGATCCTCCGACGTCCAGCAAGGCCGCAAGGAACTCTTGAGGATAGGTCCGAAGAGCGAGCGAGGAGAATGAGAAGCTCAAAACGATCGGAGCCGTCGGCTCCGAGTTGCCGCTCGCCCGCGAGCCCAAGGTGCTCGGAACGAAGACATGAACATCGAGCCCTTGGGCTTCGGCTCGGGCTTCTGCAGGCCCGGCGCTAAATAGCAGGGAAGGCAAATGAATTTCGCAGCAGGTCACTGTTCCCTGAACGGGATAGTGGTCGAGATCGGCGAGCGCCGGCCGGCCTTAGGCCGCACGATGGTTTTGGTTTTCTCAGCGCGCCGTCGGTGCCTGCCAGGAGCCGGCCGGTGAAGTTGGCGCGCTTCGGCTGACCCGTGCCGCCGTCGATGCCTTCAGGCAGGAAAACCTGACGACAGCATGAGCCAAGGGAGCACCGCGACATGGGCAGCCAAGAGATTGAGGTGTTCACCGTCTGTCAAGCCGATGCAATCGAGCGGGGCGGCGCGAAGGGCTTTAGCCTGTCGCGGATCGACGAGAGCGGCGAGAGCCGGCCGTTTCCGATTGTCGTGGTGCGGACCTTCGCAAACGACTACCACGGCTACCTCAACCGCTGCCCGCATGACGGTGTCTGGCTCAACATCGGCTCCGGAGAATTTTTCTCGTCGGACCGCGCCTTTATCAGATGCGGCCGGCATGGTGCGATCTTCGAGATCGACAGCGGGCTTTGCATCGACGGCCCCTGCAACGCAAAAGCCCTGGAGCCGGTCGCGCTCGCCGTGGTCGACGGCGACGTCTGCCTATGTGGCGTGAAGCTGGTGGAGGACAACGGGTTTCCCGATCCGTTCGAGGACAGCGATGAAACCATGGACATCATGATCCATCCGGATTAACAGGCATGATCTCATGGCCGTGGCTCAGGAGTCTTTCGGGAAAGCGCTGTCGTTCGGATGAACATTGGCGCAGGCCTGCGCCTGTCGCTGCTTTCGAAGTCGTGAGAGATCAAAGTGCCGGCACGCCGGCGGAAGTCATCCTGTAGCCCGGCATGAATGAATGGTACTGGGACACTCGAACAACGAGACGCGCAGCGATTTCGATGTTCGAGCGCATTGGCGGACTTGTGAGGACCGATCGGCCGTCGACAGCTCTTATAGCGCATGGAGGCATTACCCGAAACGGAGATCATCGGCGCCGTGCATCTGGCTGATGTCCGGGGCAGCAAGCAGGTGTTCAAGTGCTATCTCACGGAGTGGACGGCGGGCCAAGACTCGACAGGCCCGAGCAGGGCTACGCCAGCGCCATCTCAGTTTTCTCATTGGCGGCGCCGAGCTCAACCCCGCTGGTTCGCTTGCATCTGCGGCGCATTGCTGGGACGATTGCCAACGAAACCTCGCGCGCCGAACTGAACCTCCCGTTAGCAACGCTCGGCCGACTGGGGGCGCAACCACGCGGGCAATCCGGGATGATGAAAGACGGCGGCGCTTCCTAAAGACTCGCTTAGAGGCGCTGACCTCGTCCCGCTTGGCTTTTTCTTACCGTTCGCTCTTGGCCTGCGATAAGACGCCGGCGTCCCTTTAGGAGAATTGGCGGCTACCTCTCCATATATTGCTAGATCCACAACTCGCGTGCTGCGAGCGCGAGCTGCACGGTTCCACCCTGTGTACGGAGTGAGGCAGGCCGGCAAAGGGGGTGAACATCGACGCCAGCACTTTTTGGTCGGGTGAAGCCGGGTGCGGCCTTCTTCCGATGACAACCGCGCTTATGGAGGGCGCCGAGACCGAGCAAGTGCTAGTGACATCCAAGGCGCGCTTGAAACAGAGAAGGCCCCCGGCGGTCACAACGCCGCCGAGGGCTCCGTCTGGGCTGGAGGGGGATGTTTGAGCCCAGACGTAACAAGACCGTTAGGGTGAGATAACGATCCTGTATCAGGAGTTCTTTCAGACTCGCTGAAACTAGATTGGCCGTGCGTGCAGCGAGAGGGGGAACAACCCTGCGAAGTACCAATCCCAGTCACGCACGGCAATTCAAAGGGCATACCCATTGACCGTAGTCTTGTAATCGAGGTCTCCGCCCCAGGAATCAAGGCAAGCGCCTCAAGGTGTACAGCGCGAAGCGCCAGCGCCACTGGCATCGCTGATTGCGATTTGCCATTGGCGCCAGTCGGGCTCCTAGCCGGCGTGGCTTGCGATCTCGCGCAAGCCACGCTCGGCGATCACGCGCGCGCGCCTCGTCGTACGGTGCAACGCTCACCGAAAGATGGGTCGGTTCGCGCCGGATCATGCCGGTAGGCGACCACGCCTTGCTACAGCAAAGCGTCGATCTCATCAGGAAAATCGCCAAAATTGATGAGCTCCTCCAAGAAGACGACATTATAGCGATCGCTTCATTCTTGAGATGACATTGCAAGAGCCGGGCCATCCAGAAGGACCGGTATTCTCCGTCTATTTGGAGCCTCGCTGCGGAAAAGCTGGAGGCGTGAGCCCGGCTCGATCTTTGTCACGTCTGCAACAGAAGAGATCGCTGCTGTAGCAAACGTGACAGTGACTAGCAGTCGCACGTTGGCAGATTGAGAATGACCGGCGCGGACGCGCGCGTCGCGCATCTTGGTTCGAAGCTTGCATGGAGACGCGAGATGGCGGCCAAGCAAAGCGCGAGCGAGGAATATCGCGATGATGGGACCAGACTTTGAGGCCCTGATCAGGGAGGCCTTTCCGGAGGCGGAGGTGTCCGTGACAGATGTTGCCGGCAACGGCGATCATTATGGCGCCCGCATCATTCCGCGTGCCTTTACAGTTAAGAGCCGAAGCAGCATCAGATTTTGCATGCGGCGCTCAAGGGGACAATGGGTGACGAACTTCACGCGCTCGCGCTGATGACCGCGGTCCCAGGGGCGATGCACTCGGACCTGGTCTCTCTTCATTTAACCCAATCGAACGCGTGGCAGGCGCATGAACTCAGAAACGGAATTCGAGCTTCCTCAACTCTACAGGCATCACGTCTTTGCCTGCCACGTCCAGCGTCCGCCCACACATCCGCACGGCAGCTGCGGTGCAGCTGGCGCGCAAGTTCTGTGGGACAGGATGAGCAAGGCGATCGAAGCGCAAGGGCTCACCGATATCGGCTTCACGGCGGCGGGCTGTCTCGGCTTTTGCAACGTAGGTCCCCTGATGGTGATCTATCCCGATGGCGTCTGGTACCGCCCGACCACGCCTGACGATATCGACGAAATCATCGAGTCCCATCTCAAGGAAGGCAAACGCGTCGACCGCCTGGTAATGGTGTTGAAGCGGAGCTAGACGAAAGCTCGGTTAGGGCCGCCTGCGCGGGCTATCAGGTACGGCGCGGCTACACGTCCAAACGGAACGTCTCTGAAACGTCGTATTACCAGCTCGCCAGGATGATGAGCGGTGGTGACCTCACGCCTCTCTTCAAGAAATCCGTCCGCAACACCGAGCCCTTGACCTTATCGGTGTGGACTTGATCTCATCGGGATCTTCGGTGAGATGAATATTTCTGATCACGGTGCCGCGCGTAGAACGAGCCTTTGAGCTTCAAGTCCTTGATCACCGTGACGGTGTCACCCTGGTGGCGTACCGCTTGAAACCCTGGCCTTGACGTCCATGTGGTGCATTCCGCCAGTCGCGCCGAGATGAGACTTAATCGATTGCTCTTAACTTAATTCGATCGTGTCTGTCGTCACCTAATGCTCGCTCCGCCAATACTCACAGCCAGGGCGGATGCGGCGCCGGGGCCCGGCTCCCGGCGCTGAGAGAGATGATGCTTCTTCGAATCGTCAGCTCGCTCGATCTTTTTGTTTGGAACCGGTTTCCACTCTTCCGGATCGTGCTTTTGTCAGTACTTGTAGGTGATGCCGCCGCCGACCAGCCATGGGTCGATATTGGCGCGCCCGGTGACGGGAATGGCGTTGTTGACGGTGGCCGAATAATCCGGCCGCAGCCACAACTTCTTCACGTCGACATTGAGGCCCCAGTGACTGTCGAGCATGTAGTCGAAGCCGAATTGGACCGCGGCGCCAACCTGGTTGCTGATGTGCAGATCCGTCATCGCTAGCCCGGCAAACGGCGTATTGGCCGCAGACTGGTTGAAAAAGACGGTGTAGTTGATGCCAGCGCCAATATAGGGCTTGAACGCGCCGAAATCGGTGAAGTGATACTGCAGCGTCAGCGTCGGCGGCAACAACCAGGCTGTGCCGATTTCGAGCCCGTTGAGCGTCCCGGTGCCGCTGATCTGATGCTTGGTCACGCCGAGAATGAGTTCGGCGGCGATGTTCCTGGTGAAGAAATAGGTGATGTCGAGCTCCGGTATGGCCTGATCGCTGATCGAGAGCCCGGAATTCGGCGACGACAGGGGCGGGACACCGGCAACATTGACCGAGCTGCCTCCGGCATCCGGCAGCACGCCGAGCACGCGCAGGCGGACCATCCAGGGATTGAAGGGGGCGACCGGCGGCGCTCTGGTGTAGATCGACGCCGGTGCCAGATCCGCAGCCCGTACCGACATGGCGGCCCCACCGAACGCCGCCGCGAGCACGAGCAGCGACGCCATCGTTAGAATTGCTCTTGTTCTCATCAAAATCTCCATTCCCAAGTCAGCGCGGGGAGTCGCGCGACGCCTCTGTCACACCACAAGCGGGCTGGTGAATGATGTGATGCGGATCAAATCGAGCGGGTGATGGCGCGATTAAGTCGACACGTTGCAAAATGATCACTGGCCTTGCAGCATGATGACTTTTCTTCGAACATTTCGCTCTATATTTGTCTGAGCAGGATTCTGTCTGTATTGTACCTCAGCCGGCGAGCTCTAAGTCCACCAGGTTGCAGAGAGCGGTCGGAGGCTGGTATCTCGGCGACACAGTTCGTGACCTGTACAAGATAAGTCGTGGCTGCGCTGCATTGGCAACTACGCTGTTGTGTGCACTGAGGTTTACCTATCGCCGACCAATATCGCTCTGCGCCGAAGCGGCAATCTCGAAGACTCCATGCTGCTCATCCTCACCCATCACGGTTGCGAGGCAGTAACGTTCCGTTTTCCGTCAACCAACTGAATGGCTCCAGGCGGATGAGGCGTCTCTAATGCGCCAAGACTTCTACTCCGCGGACGAGGCGGTCAGCAAATTTGAGCCTAAGAAATCGGCGCTCGCTCAACTTGCTTGCCTGCTTGTCGATCTACCAAAAGAGACAAGTGCCAACGCAGCGGAGTCGAAAAGGCCCGCTCTGATTGGGATGGCGTGGTACTCGAACGGACGATTTGCCGCGATTGAAACGTCCATAGAATCAATTGAGGGCATGCTGCTGAGGCTTGAAGAAGTCGATTGATAACGCAAACGCTAAGGCGCACGGCGAGACAGCGGTGCCCGACGCTCTGTGTTGTCGAGCAGGGCTCTTAAGAGTGCACCAGCCGGCATCGGACGCGCCGACCGCCCTTGGATTGCGGACGGAGAATGTGCGGGCATTCGTCGCCAGACTAGGGCAAGCGCAAAAGCTCGCCCTGTCGTTGCCCGCTCCACAACGCGCTAGTTATTGCCAACTGGAGGTCGGCCGTGCGCGGCGTGTTGGCGTACTTGTCCCGCCAGCTTTTTTAAACCGCGAACTCCTCGATCGGTGAGGGGCGGCGAGTCACCATGGCTCTGCCGCCCCATACCCTGAATTTATTCTCGCCAGCTCGACCCGATGGCGTTCCAGTTAGGCGGTTCTTGCCCGAGAATGTTGCGAACGAAGAAGTCCAGGAGCTTGAGCTTGCTGTAACTGCCTGGTGCTCCGTGATCTGCGCCGGGCACCACAAGCCAGTCGAAGTATTTTCCCGCCCTGATGAGCCGGTCGGCAAGCTGGAAAGTAGAGGACGGATGGACATTGCGGTCCGTTTCGCCGACAATGAGCAGCAGCTTACCTTGCAGTCTGTGGGCGTTGTCGACGGCGGAGGATTGAGAATATTCGATGCCGACTGGCCAACCCATCCACTGTTCGTTCCACCAGATCTTGTCCATCCGGTTGTCGTAGGGGCCACTGTTCGCGACCGCTACCTTGTAAAAATCAGGATGGAAGAGCAGCGCACTCACCGCGTTCTGCCCGCCGGCGGACGTGCCAAAAATGCCGACGTTCGAGATATCGTTACCAGGAATACTTCGCACTCGCCGCCTTGTGCCACAGGATTCTATCGGGAAAGCCGGCGTCCTTCAGATTTTTCCAGACAACGTCGTGGAACGCGCGAGAGCGGTTGTTCGTACCCATTCCATCGATCTGAACGACAATAAACCCGAGCTGTGTGAGAGGCTCGACGAAGGCCGAGAAGGACTTGGGAACGAAGGAACCAGTCGGGCCGGCATAGATATACTCCACGACCGGATATCTCTTGTTTGGATCGAAGTTGATCGGCAGGTGAATGATACCCCATATATCAGTTTCACCGTCCCGCCCCTTGGCATGGAAGCTGAGTGGCGGTTGCCAGCCGGCCGAGATGAGTTCGGAGATCTCGGCGCTCTCGATCTGCATCAGCTCGGCATTATCGCTGGCTCGGTGCAGCGTCAAGCGCGGCGGGACATCGATGCGAGACCACAGGTCGACATAGTAGCGGCCGTCGGGCGAAAACTCGATGTGATGATTGGCCAGCTCAGGCGTGAGCGCAGTCAGTCCCGTCCCGTCGAAGTTGATGCGGTAGGCGTGGACGAAATAAGGGTCCTCCGCTGGGTTCATCCCGCTCGCGCCAAACCAGATCTGGCGCTTGACCGGATCGACGTAATAGACGGTGCGGACCACCCAATCTCCTCTGGTGATCTGGTTTTTGAGTTCGCCGGTCCGGCCATTGAAAAGGTAGAGATGCTCGTATCCATCGCGCTCGGATGCCCAGATGATCTCCTTTCCATCTTCAACATCGTAGCGGAAGGTCTTTCCCGTGTGACGCTGATCCGTTAGATGCTGGTAGTCAATGAACGTCTTGCTCCGCTCATCAATCAAACAGCCCACCTTGCCTGTAGCAGCTTCCACTTCCACAAGGCGATAGACCTGATGTCCGCGCTGATTATATTCGAAGGTGAAGCCGCGGCCATCCTTCCACCAGCGGATCGGCGAAAGACTGTAGGGATTTGGGAACGAAGCATTGTCGATTGCGATCTGGCGCCGACTGACGATATCAAACAGCACCGGCTGGTGCAGTGCCAAGGTATCACCCGCCTTCGGATACGTCATCGTCCAATGTTTCGGTTGAAGCTGGTCCCTCGGTGATGATTCGAGGTAATGGACCTGCCGTTTGTGCCCTGGACGGATGCGGTAACCCGCGAGGTGACGCGAGTCTGGAGACCATCTCAGCGTCGACAAAGCATAGTAGTTGGTTTCAGATCCGTCCCAGGTCAAAGGGATGCCCCGAGAGCCATCCCTGCTGCGCAGGAACAGGTTGTAGTTCTTAGAATAGGCTAGCCATTTGCCGTCAGGCGATACGCTTGTCTTCTCTCGATTATTTTCCGCGGGTGGCGTGCGGTCATAGCTGTACTGATAGGCTTCGGGTGGCATGGTATTGCTTGTGCACGCATCGCTTACAAGGTCGCAGCTCCACCGGGTATTCCCGATGTTGAAGGTGATCCTGCCAGCATCTTCGGCCAGCTTGAACGGTCGAAGGGCAGATTGTCGGCCTTATAGTCCTTGTGGCTTGCCCTGTTCAGCGCGGCCGCGAGGCGGGTGTGATCAAAAACCGGCTGTTTTGTGCCCGTGGCAGCATTCACGAGAATGAACTGATGCTTGCCTTTAGTCGTCCGCCGGTAGACGAAAGACTCACCATCTGCGCGCCAGAACGGCACGTCGGGGACATTGATAGTGAGCTTTGCATATTGGTCACCGATCGTGAGCGCTCGCTTGTAATCGGAGAGCTGCAGCTGATTTGCAACGCTATCCGTCGGAGCACTCGCGGCAGTGGACCCCTGCTGAACCAATAGAGCAAGCGTCAAAACGCCGAACTTGTACATGGACGGTTACCTCTCCTGATTGTCTGGCGTGAAATACAAGCGTTGACTTCCCGAGTGTTGTGCGGCTGCGTTCAGCGTATACTCCAAAGACCCGCACCGGACTTCTGCGCGTAAAACGCCGTGAACGCTGCTTCCAATTCCCTAGGCGCTCGTGGTGTGCAGAATCGATGCCAACGGAGCGCGATGCGCATTTCCCGCGTTTCTCGATTTAGTATGTCATCTACGCGACAAAACGTTGGATGTTGAACCAAGCCGCGCGTCTACGATCAAACACGAACCCCATGCCATTTATAGATTACTGTCGACATCAGATCGACCACGCTCGCGTCTACGCCACTTGACTCGTTATAGATATCGCCCGGCTTTTTCTGCCAAGCACGCTCGCCTTCAGGCTGCGATCGTCAAGGATGAGAAAGGCGGCGATGGGAAATGGACCTCGTCGAAACAGCCAGCATTTCGCCGTGCGGCGTTCGGCGCGCGTCGGCCTTGGTGTAGAAATGCGGGCATCCGGCCTTCAGACAGAGCTGAACTAAAATGATCGTGTTCGCCTCGATCGCAATCACGCGGAGCGATTGCAGCATTTTAGCGAGACTTCAGCTTCGCTGGGGAGCGGAATCAGTGTCGTCCTTCAGGTACTTCAGCATGTTGTTGCAGGCGTCCTCGGCCTCCGCGAAACTTTGGAGGGGCGAGCCGAGGACCTTGATCGCGCCACGGTCCTGGTGAAGCGGACGCCACGACGCGACGTAGCCCAGCCTTCCGCGAAAGCCAAGACCGGCGGGGCTCTGGAAGCTGATCACGAACGAATAGTGGTCGCTGCTTGCGCTCCATATCTCTATGTCTTCGACGGCAGGACGGAATTGCAGGGGCATCAGATTTCGTTCGCTGGGCCAGCCCGAGAACCAAACTGCTGCTGGCCGGCGCCGGGCAGGGTCAATGCAGCGCAGCACTCGCCGGCAAATTGCTGGTCAATCCATGCCATCGTTTTCTTATATCCACGGCCGGACGTAGGAGCATTAACGTCAGGCTTCGGCGTACATTGTAACAATCGAACTCCACGGACTGCTAGACCGTATGCCTGAGGAGGCCGGAGGCCTATGGCCTGTAACGAGGCCACTTCGCCTCCACATTGCACGGCAATAATATGGATGTCTTGCGGAGGGCACCTTGCGGTAAATCAATCCGGAGCCCTCGCACCAGACTTTCGCAACCGCTGTGTGACCGACTTGAGTGGTCCAGATTAACCCCGGCGCTATCCTATGGGCGGAAACACACCCGTGGGACATCGACTTCATCACCACGCCGATGACCGATAGCTTCGATCCCTCCATTTTCCCATTCCACTGGGACGGGCAGGCCGGCCGTCAGAAGTGTCGCAGTCCGTTGCAAACACCTCTTCTGGTCGCACACGCTGCAAGGCGCTCGCTCGATCAGGCAAACCGATCGAAATGGTGGCTTCCATCGGTAAACCTTCGTATAGCAGGTCCCCTCTTTTCTATACCGATCGTCCACCTCCGTACAATTGAACATGTCCTCGAACTGGTTAGCTATCGGAGGTTGTAGAGTGTAAACGGCAAATTCCTCCGCGCTCGCCGAATGGATTGATTGCACGATGCAAAGCCGCAGTAGCGAAGTGCTTTTCATGATAGGTGGCAGCATAAACCTATGTTCGGCAGCTCGGCCTATCCCTCCTGAGATGGTCAGCGCCTTGCTCCAGTATAATTGGCACACCATGAAGCTTGGCCCTAAACAACTAGAGAGGTATGTTTCTCGGCCTTTCCCGGTCGGGGACGACGCTCGCGCGTTTACTTCAGCAGCGCTCCGATATTGCACGCCGCCTGGACCGCTGCTTAATGCTGGGAATTGAACCGTTCGGAGAGTGGACCACGACATCCGGCAGGAATGCCTTTGATGCTGGGCGGGACCTCCGAATCAGTCACGATGATGAGCCGCCGTTTTCTGATGCAGCTTGCACCAGTACTTGGTAGCAGCGGGTATTTCCAGCCAAACGGGCGTCCGGCTCATCGCAACAAAGAGATATCGCAAGGTTGATACATTGCCAAATGTAACTGAATCGATTGTGCCCGGGGCACGCGCGCTAGAGGCAAACGATCGAGATCTTGGTTTAGATTTCGCGAAGGGAGTGCTTATCACTTTGGTGATCGTCGGTCACCTGATCCAATATGTCGTCTACCGAGATGAAGGCTTCTGGGAGTCGCCATGCTTCAAATGGATTTACATGTTTCACATGCCACTCTTTATGGCGATAAGCGGATATCTCTCTTGGGGAGCGCTCTTACGAAGGCCGTTCACTCGAGCCATCGGTGATCGTGCGATGCAGCTCTTCTTGCCCATGCTGTTTTGGTACTTTCTTCTGAAGACCGCCAAGTTGGCCGTATTAAGCTCGTCCGCCAGCGAACCAGGCAGCGTTTTGCAGTGTCTAAAGGATTCCGCCGGCACATACTGGTTCATCTGGGCTGCTTTTGTTTCTTTCCTTCTCGTCAAAATTCTTTTGATTTTCAATCATCGTTCGCCCTGGATCTTATTCGTATCAGTCATACTAGTCGTACTTGCACCTCTGACATTTTCCATATCACCTCTCATCAAGTACACGTTTCCGTTTTTCTGCCTAGGAGTATCGTTTGCTCAGTCGAGAGAATGGTGGACGAGCATAACGCGATCTCACAAGCCGTTCATCATCATGTTTCTTTCCATAGCGGCTTTGGTGTGCTTTCTAGCCTGGGGCAAAGACACTTACATCTACAACAATCTCGCCCAAGTGCAGGATGTGCAGTCGGCAAAAAATGTAGTTCTGATGCTTCTTGGCTCCGCAGCGGCCTCAGCGATCATGATCGTGCTCGTCCTCCAATGCTGGAAAGTTGGCCGCTCAAATCGAGTGACCCGCTTCATCACCGTGAAACTGGGACAGAGCACGTTGCTGCTATACTTGATACAAGGTGCGGTCTTTCGTCTCATGGATTCGATCCAGTACGGGGAACTTTGGGATCTCACGACTAGGTTGGCCGTCGCGGGAATTCTTGGGGGAGCAATTGTTGCCATCGCGCTGATCATACACTGGATCGTGCGCGACATTCCCTATCTAGCTCAGCTCGTTCTTGGATCGCCACCACGCTCGGCTCGTTTAAAGTATCAGCCCGCAGACAACTAGCTGCAGCCGAGATCTGAATTCTGGCCCGGCTCCTGGGTCTCCTCGCAGCCTCTGCCATTGTGGTGACGTGATAGACCTGGTTCACGTGTGTCGTTATGGCGCCGCAGCACGCCGTCCGCCGCGATATGGATCATCGCCGTCGTCATAACTTCTCAGTCCCACCTTGCGGTCAACGCGCGTCCGACAGCCGTTAAGCTCGATCTCGATGACTTCTGCCCCCCGCGCGCGGCGGAGTCGAAGACGGCGGCGTCAACGCCGAGAACCGGCGTAGAGGTGATCTCTAGAGGAACACGCGCCGGCACGGCGTCCCCGCCCAGTCGGCCTTAGCGCGCTAATCGGCGCCACGTGAACAATTCGCTTGCAGACAAGGCGTTGCGCCGCGCCGTTATTGACACCAAGCGTGGCCCGCCACAGCTCTCGGCAATGATCCGCTGCTTTTCTTCCAACACAACAGCGTCGTGCGCCCGTCGAAACAACCCGCAGTCAGGGAAAGCTTCGAAATAGGCCGTATGAATTAGTCATGCGCCCTATGTATTCACTATCGATCGCACCGATAAGGCGGCCTTCGCCGGAGCGATACGGAGAAGCTCAAAAAGTCGACGCCGCACCGAGCCAATGGGATGCCTTGTGTACGCGCCCGGTACGCGACTGCGAGAACGACTGCGGCTCGCCGAAGCCGGAGCAGATGACTCGAACTATTTGTTCTAGGGACGGTTACTTCGGCACGCGGGGATGCTTCGTCCAAAATGCGGAGCTGATAGTTGTTATCAAATCAGGACAACAGTTCATAGATGGCGGGAGCTCAACATGGCCTTTCCCACCCAGGCCTGCTACGATCGGACCGCCGCGTCGCCCTCAGCCCATTTCAATAGCGACAGTTCGGCAGAGAACCCTGGACCGAACGCAGCCAAGATCCCGTATGATCCTGGCGCCTGCTTCTCATGTTCAAGCACGTGATCTAAAACGAATAATACAGTTGCGCTGGACATATTTCCATGGCGTCGAAAAGTCTCATAGCTGGAAATGAAATCCTTAGACGATCTCCCGAGACCCCGCTCAAAACCTCCAATACCCTTCTCCCGCCCGGATGAAAGACTAAGCTCTTCACCTGAGTAAGATGGATGCTATCTGCCGCTAGCAATGGTGGCAGCGCAAGTGGCATCAATTCGCTTATGATCGATGGAACGCGCTTTGAGAATACAAGTTCAAATCCGAAGTCGCCGAAATGCAAGCCCATTCCAGGACTCGTGTCCGGGTAAAGCAAGCTCGTACTTCTCACAATTCCAACTTGCCCGCGCCCCCTTCAGCTGGGCCAACATTAGCTACCGCAATGAGGAGTATCGTGCTCGGCTGGACGTTCTTTATCGAGCTGGATTACGAGTGCCACGTGTCCGTCTTTTCCATCAATTGCTAAAGCTGGTAGTTGACTGGTGCTGCCGCTCCGCTTTGAGGTGCATTGCATTAGGGTATGATCCGGAAACACGGAACCAATTTACCGAGAAGATATCAACCTAGCCGCAGCGGTAACGCTGATCGGGACGCCTCTAGGTTGCACCGCCTGTCATGTCCGGCAAACACTTGGGAGTTCATTGACGGGGGAATGTTGGCCAATTCCCCGGTTTCCTCTTGCTGAAGGGCGCCGGCCGGCAATTGACCAATCAATTTCCGCGTCGTGCCTGGGCGTGGGTTTGGAAATGCGTCGGGCGACGATACTCATCAGGCAGTGATAATCGCCGGATACGGCCTTCACACAATTCGTCGAGCATGTGTAGCAATTGGGACAGCGTCTCGGCGGCGCGGCGAATACGCCGATCGCGGAGGGCAGGGCAGATGCTCCAGTCGGTACCGGGCTGGCGCATTGATCGACCAAGCCTCCAAGCCCGTTCGCGGTCGACGCCTCCACGCGGCGCAGGCCCGTAACTCAAGCTGCTGAAGCAACGGTTCCGAGGCGGCGAGCGGCGATTTTGGCGTTGCCCTTGCCCATCTTGACATAAACGTTCGTATCGTTCCGTCCCACCCTCTGGATGCTCGACGATTACCTGCGTTCAATTGAGCTGCCGAGGGCGTTCATCCTAGGCTGCATCCTGCCCTCCTTGGGCGTTTCCTCCCTAGACTTCGGCCGCTTGTGGCAACGCAGGCGGCCTTTTCTTTATCAGGTGCCCGCTGACCGGCATCACGCTCTCCAATTGGCTCGGAAAACAAGTGGCTGGGCTGTAAATGAGCGTCACCTTCGCCGCCGAACCGGCGAACATTGATGAACTGGATACTGGATAAGTGATCGACGCCCTCACGTCGGCAATCTCACAGCTTGCGGCCGATATCAGCGCAAGGTGGGCGAAGGCGCTCGCCGACGCGCGCACGCTGCTCGATTAGACGATGGAAGAGATCCTGAAAGAGTAGGGGGAGAGGAAGGGATGCTAGGCGTTTCGACACTGGAACGGCGCTCGAACTCGGAGGACCAGTAGGCAGAGCTGATGAAACTCATTGCCGATCTGTGCAGCATCGAGCTATCGAACAACAAAGATCTTGGTCGGCATCTACGCCGAGCCGGAGAAGACCAAGGGCGGGCTCATCCTGTCGACCGGGGCGATCAAAGAATCAGTCGGGCAGGGCACCGTCAGCCTGGTGCTCAAGAAGGGCAAGACCCCTTCAAGGGTGAGCCGGAGACCGGTACCTATTTCCACGGCCAGGACGTCAAGATCGGCGATTGGGTTGTGTTTCGGCCCGGCGATACTCGGAGCGTCCAGATCAATGGGCGTGGATAGCCCATGGTGGTCGACAACGTGCGTGATCAACACCGCAGATAGTGACGCATCGGCAGAGCCTTCGGGCGCGCTCAACGAGAGCGCCCTGTTGTCAGCTTCGAGACGAATGTCCGCGACTTGACGCTACACACATCCAGTACGAAGCGACTGTAGAACCTCCAACTTTCAACATCGGCTCGCCGCTTGCTTTATTCGTGGCACCATCACCGGTCGGAGGCGGGGCGGTGCTTTAGGGGGGACGTCCTCGGGCGTCCGGGCCCGCCAATTTGCTGGGAGGCGACATGAAGCAGCATGTTCCAGCGCCTGCAACTGCGGTCGCAGCCGCTCATGCTCTCCACTGTGATGTTCTTAGCAAGCACGAACACGAAACCACTAACTCGTCCTTCGGGGTTCCCCGATGACGTCCGTCGATCGCCTGGCCACCCGGCTCACGACGCGACTTGCATTTTTTGTCTCCGGCTTCGGCATTGCGGCGTGGGCGCCGCTGGTACCGTTTGCGAAGGAGCGGCTGGCGGTCGATGTCGGAGTTCTCTGCTTTCTGCTGCTCTGCCTGGGCATCGGCTTGCTCGTCTCGATGCTTTTGAGCCGTTTGTTGTGCGCGCGCTACGGCAGCAAACCGATCATCCTGATCGGCGGTTTCGGAATCGCGCTCATCCTGCCGTGGCTCGCGGTCGCCAATACGCCTCTGGAGCTCGGGGCCGCGTTGGTTGCCTTCGGCGCCTCGCTAGGCTCGATCGACGTCGCTGCGACTGTCAATGCGGTCGAACTGGGGCGTGCAGCGAAGCGTCCGCTGATGTCCGGCTTTCACGCGCAATTCATCACCGGCGAATTTGCGGGCTTCGACGCGATGACCGCATTGGCTGGCTGCACGTTGTGCCTTTTTCATCAATCCTAATATCCTTGTCCGGCTTCTGACAGCGGCAAGAATCCTGTCACGTTCAAAACACCTGGTTCATCCACCGGTCGCGCGAAGTTTTCAAAGTAGATCAGAGGCTTAAAGGGCGTGGAAAGGGTTGGCACGGCGGTTGCTACGAGGATGCAGCAACACTGAGTGAGGGCTGAGTGCACGCAGACGCGCAAGACGAGCGATGCTCTCCTTCCCTTGAACCCGTGTGCCTCGTTTCTGAGACAGAAACAAGCTCGCGCGCAAGCGAGCGCGCAATCTTTGGCAAATTGGTTGATGGAGAGCAACATGTCTTCACTGAGACAAATCGCGTTCTACGGCAAGGGCGGCATCGGCAAGTCGACCACCTCGCAGAACACGCTGGCGGCGCTGGCTGAGATGGGCCACAAGATCCTGATCGTGGGCTGCGATCCCAAGGCGGACTCGACCCGCCTGATTCTGCACGCCAAGGCGCAGGACACGATTTTGAGCTTGGCGGCGAATGCCGGCAGCGTCGAGGACCTGGAAATCGAGGACGTGATGAAGATCGGTTATAAGGACATCCGCTGCGTAGAGTCGGGTGGTCCAGAGCCGGGCGTCGGCTGCGCCGGCCGCGGCGTCATTACCTCGATCAACTTCCTCGAAGAGAACGGCGCCTATGAGAACATCGACTACGTCTCCTACGATGTGCTCGGCGACGTCGTCTGCGGCGGTTTCGCGATGCCGATCCGCGAGAACAAGGCGCAGGAGATCTACATCGTTATGTCCGGCGAGATGATGGCAATGTATGCGGCCAACAACATCTCCAAAGGCATTCTGAAGTATGCCAACTCTGGCGGCGTGCGGCTCGGCGGCCTCATCTGCAACGAGCGGCAGACCGACAAGGAACTGGAACTGGCGGAGGCGCTGGCCAAGAAGCTCGGCACCCAGCTGATCTATTTCGTGCCGCGCGACAACGTCGTGCAGCATGCGGAGCTGCGCCGCATGACCGTCCTGGAGTATGCGCCGGAATCCCAGCAGGCCGATCACTATCGCAATCTCGCGACCAAGATCCACAACAATGGCGGCAAGGGCATCATCCCGACCCCGATCTCCATGGACGAGCTCGAGGACATGCTGATGGAGCACGGCATCATGAAGCCGGTTGACGAGGCCATCATCGGCAAGACCGCAGCCGAACTCGCAGCCGAGTAATAGGACATACCGAGAGAGGCCGGCCTTCCCAATGCTGATTAGGAGGTCGGCGCTTCGGCGAAAGATGTCGTGACCAGCATCACGATGCAGCGGAGCATATATGATCACTGTAGAAAGGTCAGCAATCCATGTCCGAAGCGCAATTCTTTCCGCTTATGGCCGCCAGAGCGACTGAAGCGAACGATGAGCGGCATAGGGGAATTGCGACCTACCGCCTGCTCACTGGGGCGGACCCCGCAGATGCTGACATACCCACTGACGGCAATTTCGATCGTCACGTGCTGGCGTCCATTCTGGCGGCCGCCACGATGGATGGTGGTCTGGTCTCAGAAAAGGTGGGTCTGTCCAGCCATGAGCTGGCTGCGTTGCTGGAGCAGTACTTCCCGTTGATACGGATAGACGCCGAGGAGTTGCTCTTGCCTTTAAAGCACAATGAGAGCGACGAGGCCGCAATGTTGCGTGATCTTCTGCTCTCGCAACGCTCGACCGAAGGGGACATCGGCAACTGGCTAGCTGCGATGATCGCGCGTCGCGCGATCGAGCCAAATCACTTGTGGGAAGATCTCGGATTGCGCGGTCGTGGCGAACTATCCCGGCTCCTAGCCCGCCATTTCGCGCCGCTGGCCACGCGCAATACCAATAATATGCGCTGGAAGCGCTTCTTCTATCGCACGCTGTGCGAGGACGACGGCCTTGTCATGTGCACGACGCCAGTGTGCACGCAATGCAATGATTTCAACCTTTGCTTTGGCGATGAAAGCGGCGAAAGTCAGATGGCCGAGCGTCGGCGCGACGTTCTGCTGCAGGCGGCTGTCCCGCTCTCGGCCGGCACCTGGCCCTGAGCGACATGGGATGAATCGGTTGTTGGCCAGACTTCCGACCAGGGACGCCGGAGACCATGCGAGCCTCGACGAGTTGCAGGTGGAACAGGCCTCCGTCCAACTCAGTGGGCAATATCCCGCCGCCGGCTGGAATAACGTGTTGCTCAAAGCCGGGGTGCGACCGACGCGCCAGCGCCTGATCCTAAGCGAACTGTTGTTTGCCAGGGGCGCCCGGCACGTCAGCGCAGAGATGCTATTTGCCGAGGCGCACGAGACCGGCTTTCCGCTCCCATGGTCTACCGTCTACAACACTTTGAACCAGTTCACGCAAGCCGGCCTCTTGCGCCGGTTCTGTCTTGATGGGTCGCGAGCATTATACGACACCAACACCACACCGCATCCGCATTATTATCTACATGGCGAGGATACGCTGCTCGATGTCCCCGATGGGGATCTCCTGCTTGTGAATGTGCCGGAGCCGCTGCGCGGTCACGAAGTCTCCTGCGTCGATCTGATCATCCATCTGCGCCGGAAGCGGAGTTGAGGGCATCCACCGCGTGGTGAGGTAAGCCGACGCCTTGAGTTTTGCGATGCTGTCGCGTTTGCGACAATCCGGATGTGCCGAAAACTGCGAGCTAGTTCAATAGCTTGGGGCCGGGTGCCGGCGTGGCATGCGGGTTGCTCAAGCCTTGCTTTGCCAGGAACAAGGAGCCTTCCATGATCGCCGTCGCCTCTGCCAAACCGTCATGGTCCAAGACGTCATGGGCAGGTCCAATCGTGCTCAACGACACGACACTGCGCGACGGCGAACAGGCTCCTGGCGTTGCCTTCACCATCGACGAAAAGGTGACGATCGCGCAGGCGCTGGCGCGGGCCGGTGTCACCGAGATCGAAGTAGGCATGCCTGCCATGGGCAGTGAGGAAATCGCGGCTATCCGAGCCGTGGTCGAAACCGGTCTCCCGATCACCAGCATCGGCTGGTGCCGGATGCGTGAAGTCGATGTCGATGCGGCAATCGAGGCCAAGGTGTCGATGGTCAATATCTCCATCCCGGCCTCTGACGTGCAGATTGCCGCCAAGCTTGGCGGCGACCGCGAGCTGGCACTTGAGCAGGTGAGACGGGTGGTCAACTATGCCCGCGAGCGGGGGGTTGAGGTTGCCGTCGGCGGCGAGGACTCCTCCCGGGCAGATGCCGATTTTCTCATCAAGCTGATCGCCACCGCAAAAGCCGCGGGCGCACGGCGCTTTCGTATTGCCGATACTCTCAGCGTGCTTGATCCCGACTCCAGCTATGCGCTGATCGCGCGGTTGCGCGCGACCACCGATCTTGAGCTCGAATTTCATGGCCATGACGATCTCGGGCTCGCGACTGCCAATACGCTTGCCGCCATCAAGGGCGGCGCGAGCCACGCCTCCGTGACCGTCATCGGGCTCGGCGAGCGGGCGGGCAATGCGCCGCTCGAAGAAGTCGCGGTCGCTCTCAAACAGCTCTATGGGCGCGACACCGGCATCGTGCTGCCGGAGCTGCAGAACGTCGCGACCGTTGTGGCAGCCGCGGCTGTACGCACGATTCCTCTGAACAAGGCGATCGTCGGTGAGCATGTGTTCACCCACGAATCCGGCATTCATGTCCATGGCTTGATGAAGGATCAACGCA
This sequence comes from Bradyrhizobium sp. LMTR 3, assembly GCF_001693485.1. Taxonomy (GTDB): domain Bacteria; phylum Pseudomonadota; class Alphaproteobacteria; order Rhizobiales; family Xanthobacteraceae; genus Bradyrhizobium. Next base: position 57,495 of record NZ_MAXC01000053.1, on the reverse strand, counting down.
CTTATCAGTCGCTCGACCCCCATTTGCTTGGTCGCTCCAACCGTATTGTGATCGGCAAGCATTCCGGGCTGTCGTCGATCACCACGTTGCTTGACGAACTGCAGCTGGCCGCCAGCGCCGAGGAGGCAAGACAGATCCTGTTGCGGGTGCGGAAACATGCCACCGTGCACAAGCGACCGGTCGCGCGCGAGACGGTGGTGGCGATCTGGCGCGACGTCTGCGAGCGCTTGTTGAGCAATGGTGCGTGAGGCGGCCATGGTCCGGCATTATTACAGCCGTCCACTTCGAAACCGCCGGTGTGCCACGGAAGCCCTCGCTGATCGAAGACGTAGGCTGCGGGACCATATGCACCGCCGCCTGCGCGAAGCAGCGTCGCAAGGAGATGACCAGCCGGTGTCGGGTCCCGCCCACAGGCCGGCGATCTAACCCAAAGGAGATAATTCGATGAGCAACACACAGGCGGCAGTCGGCATCCTGGATCGACTCAACAAGGCCTCCTCGGCCGAAGACTTTTTTGCGCTGCTTGACGTCGATTACGACCCGAAGATCGTCAATGTCGCGCGCCTGCATATCTTAAAGCGCATGGGACAATATCTCGCCAAGGAAGAATTCGAAGATAGCGCGGAGACCGAGGTCAGGGCGCGGTGCAAGGCGGTGCTGGAACAGGCTTATGCTGACTTCGTGGCGTCCTCGCCCATCGACCAGCGGGTGTTCAAGGTCTTGAAGGATGCGGTCGCGGAGCCCAAGAAACCGGCGGCCTTCGTGCCGTTAAGCTCGCTGAAATAGCCTCACATATCAGTTCAGATCTGCCGCAAGCCATGTCGGTCCAGCGCGTTGTGCCATATTCCTCCTCATCCACATCAACTCTGTCCAGTAATGCGCGAAGCGGTGCTGTCGCATTCGCGACGTATGTCGGAATTGTATGGACGGCGATGCTGACGGCCCGCATTGATGAACTTTCTCAAGGCGTTGATTGGACGCCTAATTCTTGATTTTCCCAACTGGTACGACACTTGCTGTTCTCCGGCTAAGTCCGCTCATTGCGCCGACTACACAGAATGTTGCCGTCCGAGATGAGATCTGGAGCACGACCAATCATGTTGCCGTTACTGCTCGCCGCTCGCGCCGGCATCCACTTATGGCTCACGCTCGCGTTAATGCCGTTCGAAGTTGCCCTTGACGCCATTGAGGCTGGGATTGACCGGGAGATGACCGCCAATGGGTAACTCGCGATCTACGCTAGTCTGGAGAAGATATGCAAGATATCGTTTGCACCAAGCAGGTTCCCAATTCAGCGCAGATTCGCGTCAGCCCGTGACCAACACTATCGTGCGTCAGGGGCGCCAGGCATCATCAACCATTACGCCTTGTTCGCGCTCGAGGCCGTGGACTAATTGCGTGACAAGTTCGGCGGCGAGATCACCGCGCTCACCACGGTCGACGCGGAGTGCTGCGCCAAACCCGGCGTGCAAATGTGGCGCACAAGGCTGCTCAATCTGGCCAACTATGGCAGAAGCAAACCAGCCAGATTTGCCGCGCCGTGGTGACCGACGGCCGGCACGCGGCGGTGGGCCGGCTGTGAAATGGAGCGCGCGGGAGACCGACGTCACGGAGTCTCGAAACGCCCGGCTCGCGCCGACCATCGTCAAGCGAGCCTTTGCGCCGTCGCCACGCGCCGAGAAGACGGAGCCGGTGGAAGCCGCCAAGCAGCCGAAGGAGGTGCTGATGAAAGCCATCTTGAAGGGCCAACCCAAGCTGGAGACCGATCTTGTGGTGCAGGCGCGCAGGTTCTAAGGGGAATTCAAAGCTATGAGCAACATCACCAAAGCTCCCACGCCGGCCGCGGGCGGCCGCGCAGGAATAAAAAAAGAATTGCCCGAGCACTTTAAGGCCTACAAGCACATCTGGGTCTTCGTCGAGCAGGAGCGTGGCCAGGTGCATCCCGTCTCCTGGGAACTCATGGGTGCAGGCCGCAAGCTTGCCGACAAGCTGAAGGTTGATCTCGCCGCGGTCGTCATCGGCCCGGAGGCCGAGACCACACGCAAGGCCGCGCTCGAATCCTTCTGCTACGGCGCCGATCTAACCTATCTCGTGACCGAGAATGTGCTCTCGGAGTATCGAAACGAGTCCTACACGAAGGCGCTGACCGATCTCGTCAACACCTACAAGCCAGAGATCCTGCTGTTGGGCGCCACCACGGTCGGTCGCGATCTTGCAGGCTCGGTAGCCACCACACTACTGACGGGTCTCACCGCGGACTGCACAGAGCTCGACGTCGACGCGGATGGTTCGCTTGCCGCCACGCGTCCGACCTTTGGCGGATCGCTGCTTTGCACGATCTACACTTTGAACTACCGGCCGCAGATGGCAACCGTCCGCCCGCGCGTGATGCCGATGCCAGAGCGTGTCGAGCGCGATGCCGCCCGCATCATCGTCCATCCGCTCCGCCTGCTCGAAGAAGACATCGTGACCAAGGTGCTGTCCTTTGTGCCCGACCGTGATTCGGCCAAATCCAATCTCGCCTATGCCGACGTCGTCGTCGCCGGCGGGCTGGGATTGGGTTCGCCAGAGAGTTTCCAGCTGGTACGACAGCTCGCCTCCGTGCTCGGAGCCGAATATGGCTGTTCGCGTCCGCTGGTACAAAAGGGCTGGGTCACCTCCGATCGGCAGATCGGCCAGACGGGCAAGACCATCCGGCCAAAGCTCTATATCGCCGCGGGCATTTCCGGCGCGATCCAGCATCGGGTCGGTGTGGAGGGTGCCGATCTGATCGTCGCCATCAATACCGATAAGAACGCGCCAATCTTTGACTTTGCCCATATCGGCGTCGTCAACGACGCTATGCACTTGTTACCAGCGCTGACGGCCGCATTTCGTGCACGGCTTTCGCCGCATTCGCGTGACCGGATCGCGAGCTAGAGGAGGTTGTTGTGATCGAGGAGAAGTTCGATGCAATCGTGGTCGGCGCCGGCATGTCGGGCAACGCGGCGGCGCTGACCATGGCTAAACGCGGCATGAAGGTGCTGCAGCTGGAGCGCGGTGAATATGCCGGCTCGAAGAACGTTCAGGGCGCAATTCTCTATGCCGACATGCTCGAAAAGCTGATCCCGGATTTTCGCGACGACGCGCCGCTCGAACGTCATCTCGTCGAGCAACGGTTCTGGCTAATGGACGATCGCTCCCATTTCGGCGTGCACTACCGCTCCGAAGACTTCAACGAGGAGCGGCCGAACCGGTACACGATCATCCGCGCGCAGTTCGACAAATGGTTCTCGTCCAAAGTGCGTGAGGCCGGCGCGACCGTGCTGTGCGAGACCACCGTCACTGAGCTCGCGCGGGACGCCCATGGGAAAGTCATCGGTGTTCATACCGATCGCCGCGACGGCGAAATCCACGCAGATGTCGTGGTGCTGGCCGAAGGTGTGAATGGCCTTCTCGGCACGCGTGCGCGACTGCGCGAACGGCCAAAGCCTGACAAGGTGGCACTCGCGGTTAAGGAAATGCACTTTTTGCCACGTGAGACCATCGAGGCCCATTTCAATCTCAAGGGCGACGAAGGCGTCGTTGTCGAAGCGGCCGGCACCATTTCCCGTGGCATGACTGGAATGGGCTTCATCTATGCCAACAAGGAGTGCATCTCGATCGGCATCGGCTGTATCGTCGCCGACTTTCAGCGCACCGGAGAGACGCCTTACGGGCTACTCGATCGTTTCAAGCGTCACCCATCCGTGGCGCCCCTGATCGAGGGCTCGGAGGTCAAGGAATACTCCGCGCACCTCATTCCTGAAGGCGGCTACAAGGCGATCCCGCAGCTCTATGGCGATGGCTGGGTGGTGGTGGGCGATGCGGCGCAGCTCAACAATGCCATTCATCGCGAGGGCTCTAACCTCGCGATGACTTCGGGCCGTATCGCGGCGGAAGCGATTGTCCAGGTGAAATCGCGCCGCCAACCCATGACCGCGGCAAATCTGTCAGTCTACAAGAAGATGCTGGATGAATCTTTCGTGATTAAGGATCTCAAGAAGCACAAGGATATGCCGATGCTGATGCATACCAACTCGCAAAACTTCTTTCTTACCTATCCGCAGCTCGTCTCCAGGGCGATGCAGAACTATGTACGCGTCGACGGTACGCCGAAGGCTGAGAAAGAGAAGGGGACATTGAAATCCTTTGTCAACGCGCGGTCCTGGACCGGTCTATTTGGCGATGCATTCCGCATCGCCCGTGCCTGGCGCTAGCCAGCCAAAATCGAAGCCAAGGAAGCTGAAATATGAATGTCGAGACATCAGTGCGCGTCGAGGACAAGCTGTTCTACAACCGCTATCTCGTTGACGTCGGTCGTCCCCACGTCAAAGTGCGCGCACACACGAGCCCATCCCCGCAGCTGCTTGCACTTTTGAAGGTCTGCCCGGCACGCTGCTATGAGCTCAACGATAAGGGGCAGGTCGAGGTCACCGTCGACGGCTGCATCGAGTGCGGCACCTGCCGCGTAATCGGCGAGCCCACCGGGGACATCGAATGGAGCTATCCGCGTGGCGGATACGGTGTGTTGTTCAAGTTCGGATGAGAGCTGCACGGCAGGCGTAGTGTGATTGCCCTTTATTGAGGTGATCTCACGGTAGATCCATGTCTCCGCGCCTCTGCGCGCCGCCCTGCTTGTGCGCAGAGGCTGTATCGATGGCGGTAGCTGGTGACGTGCCCAGCGAACGGAACGGTCGCGGGAGCTTTGCGTTGCAATCAAATTCCCCAGATTTTCTGCGCGCCATCATTGGCGCACTGATTAGAAGATCAGGATCTTCGCACCGCTGCACGTCGGAGAACCTTTGTGCGTTGCTCTCGCCTCGTCAAAGCCTGATCCAACGCGGCAGGCGGCTCCGCGAACGCCGGTTTGGTGGGAGCCGGCGCCGGTAGGCGGCAGCAGCCAATCTCATCAAGGAGGGCGGGACGATCGGGCGAGAATGTCGTCCCTTTGAGAAGAGGGAGCAGTTCGGTGACAGCAGCCATGCCCATGGTGAAGAATGGTTTGGTCATGCGCGGCGAGGCGCATGTTCGAGGAAGATCCACTTGCACCTACGAACTGCTGACGTCCAATTCCCTAGAGCAGGTGTACGGCCAAGTCGGAAGGACGAACTGATGAAGTACCATGAGGAGTTCTTCTGGATGACAAGGCGCGCCTGGTTTCGGGCGGCGGAGATCGTCAAGGTGTGCAGTTTAGGTCCACGCGAGAAAGATGGGCTCGAGCTGATCGCTCCGCTGCACCGCCACTGATCAACAGAGCGAAGCAAGGAACATGTCATGGGACGTGTGAACGAAAAGGTCATTCTGGTGACCGGCGGAGCTCGTGGGATGGGTGCAGCTCATGCGCGCCTGCTTGTCGCTGAAGGCGCCAAGGTCGTAATCACGGATATTCTTCATACAGAAGGAGAGGCTCTCGCGGCTGAACTGGGCACTTCCGCCATCTATGTGCGTCAGGACGTCACCCAGCCGGAGGAGTGGGCCAGGGCGGTCGCGACCGCCGAGAGCAGCTTCGGCGCGCTGCATGGGCTGGTTAACAATGCTGGCATCGCCAGCATGGCCCCGATCGAGCAGTTCCCGCTCGATCAGTGGAACAATGTTATTGCTGTCAATTTAACCGGTGCGTTCCTTGGAATGCAGGCTGCCCTGCCGGCAATCCGGCGCGTAGGCGGAGGTTCGATCGTCAACATCTCGTCCGTCGAGGGGCTGCGGGGCACTGCCGGGCTTCATGCCTATGTCGCTTCCAAGTTCGGCGTGCGGGGTATAACCAAATCTGCTGCGCTGGAGGCGGCGGCCTCCGGCGTCCGCGTCAACTCAATCCATCCCGGCTTCATCACCACGCCGATGACCGAGAGCTTCGATCCCTCCATTTTCCCCATTCCACTGGGACGGGCAGGCCGGCCGCAGGAAGTGTCGCAGGCAGTCTTGTTCCTGCTCAGCGACGAGTCCAGTTATCTTACCGGTTCCGAGATCGTCATCGATGGCGGTCTGACGACCGGCATCCCACACAAATGGCTGGCGCCCGAGTATATCTTTTGATGAGCACCAACTGATCGACCACGCCAGGACAACAAGACGGCGCGGTTCATCGTCTCAGCTCTAGGGATCTTCGGAGGTGGTATCTCAGTTTGAAATTAGACCGCCCAAGTGCGGTGCCTCTTCTCGGCTTCGACCGAAAAGGCAAGTTTTGTCGGCTCGCAATCTGCGACTTTGCCGTGAACGAATTTCAGGCAGAAATTGAGCTTGTCCAAAAGCTCTTCGGCGGCCGCCACAACATCCGACATGCCGGATAGTGATCGGTGGTGATAAACCGCATTCCGCGCCTCCCGCACCTTCTCAAATTTGGCGGTGAAGTCGGCTGCACTTAGCGGACGGAATTTTGGGGAGAATACCGCCCAGTGTTCCTCAATAAGCTGCCGTATGTGGGCCAAATGACAATCGTGCATAAACTCGTAGCCGTTCGCCATTGCATCAATCGGCCCATTGGGGAACTGCTTGCCCTCAATATCCAAGATGACCGTGCCGATTCTAAAGGCCGCATGGCGGGCGAGTGGAACGCCGCCGATCTGCGCAATATTCTTGGCTCGCCCGGCCCTTCTTTAGCTCCTCGTAAATGGCGCGCCACCACCGTGGATGCTTGTAGTGCTGCTCTAAGGTCACTGCGACAGTCGAGCGCAAAGCGTTCTCGAAAGAGTGAAAGACCGGGAACAGCTGAGCGTGTTCAGCCACTTTGCGGTTATATACGGAGAAGATCGCCGGTCGCCAATCATTCGGGAGGTATTTGAGTATTTGACCCTTGTTTCCCTCCTTGACTTCGCTCAGGGAGCCCTCAAGTAGGTATGGACTTACAAGGGTCAAATCGGACTGAAAATCCTCAACCTGGCTGGGCGTTGGGGAGAACGGCAAATAGTCGGTAAAGAACTTCGTTAAAAATTCGTAAGAGATATCTGACATTTAGGCTGGACCGACTATTTTTTTAAGGAACTTGACAGGGGAGCACGAGTTAGCGATAAACCTGACCACTCCGGGAGTGATGGCGCGTTGCGACATTTGCCGTTGGGCCGCTACCTGAGTCTAAACATCTTTGAAAGAGGCTCCCGAATAGGGGGCCTCTTTCGCCGTTTAAAGACCTCATAACTTGCCCAACAAACCGAGACAGCCCCCTCAAGGGCTGTCTGTGGTATGAGACGAACCGTCTGGGTGAGCCACACGAACGTGCCGCTCTCGTGCATCACAACCAGCACACTCGATCCAACTTTAGCCGACGCCATACTCGGCCAGCGTACCTTTGTCCTAGAAAAGAAGCCCGTTGATCTTCTCGATTGTCAATCCGGCCGTCTTGGACGGGCTTGACGGCGTGCGCGAGCTCCAAGAACCTGCGGTGGGCTTTTTCTTCGGGTCGGGGTAGGGCGGTCTGCAGTCGGCTTCATGCAGCAATCTTGATGATCTTCGTAGGCTCCGCGCATAGCGATCTTGCGCACATCATCCGGCAGAGGACGCTATAGCGCCTTGCTTCATCCCATGGCGCCCGCATCCAGACGTCACGGCCTTAGCGGTCGCCAGGATCACGTGCATGGCTTTTGGGTGAATAGGCTCGATAAGCGCGTTCGGGCCGTCATCAGAAAGCGTAGACGAGGTGAGGCCCGAGACCGGCTTTGGATTTGGTGCTGCGGTCGCCCTTGAACTCGGTCCCGATGCCAGCGCAGGCACAGAGCGGCCGATCCTCATTCATCGCGAAACAGATGACATCCTTCTTCGTTTCGGGGTTCGCTTCGGGGCGCATTCGGCAAAGCCGTTGAAGGGCACGAGGCACCGGTTGTCCAGCTTGAGCCACACGCGCCAGTGTGGCGACGACGTGTTCCGGATGTTGCTCACTGGCGGGCCGCCGGTCTGGGCCGCTCAAGCCGCAACGGGTCGGAGATGTGGACGAAAGAGCGCTAACGCCTGAAAACTGCGTAAGCACGCGCCAAATGAAGACTTTCCGAATGCGTCTGTGGCATGCTCGCTTTTTTTAACACGTCGTCCCCTGCATACAATCGGTAGCGTCGATTCCAAGCGCCGGCCACAGACAAAAGGACCAAAAATGAAGAATCAGAAGAAGCCGGGAAGTGATCACGGCGCGGATTTCGTCGAAATCACGATTGTCGTGAACGGTCAGCCTGTCGTCATTAAGGCCGTAGAGCAGCAGCCGCTGCATGTGGCCTGCCAAAAGGCGCTGGAGGAGACCAAGAACCTGGCTCAGCCGCCCGAGAATTGGGAGATCAAGAACGAAGCGGGCGAGCTGTTGGATCCGGACAAGAAGGTAGGGGAGTTTGGATTCGGCAAGGAAGTGACGCTGTTCCTGAGTCTCAAGGCTGGCGTGGCCGGTGGCTGATCTCCAAACTGTCGATCCCGAGGTCTCGCGCGTAAAGTTCGAGCGGGAGCTTGCCAACTATCGGAGCATGGAATCGGTCTATCGCAAGAGGGGCTGGATCCTGCTTGAAGCAGAGTTTCCGGAAATCTTCGTGGTTTTCGCGGCGACCAAGCCAAGACCGCCTCCGATCGTCGCTGGCATCGCGCTGAATTTTACGGATTACGATCTACGGCCGCCCTCCGTCAGGTTCGTGGACCCTTTCACGCGCGAACCGATACCCGCCAAATTGCTCCAGGTGCAAATGCTTCGCCGTGCGGCAATCCCGGGCGCAACTCCCGAAACCATTCTGGCGCTGGCCCAGCAGGGAGGGGTGCAAATGACAAACATGATTCAGTACAACAGCCCTGATGATCGGCCATTTATTTGTCTTCCCGGTATTCGCGAATACCACGACAATCCCGCTCACACGGGTGATTCATGGCTAATGCATCGAGGCTCTGGCGAAGGATCCTTAGCTTTTATCCTCGAAAAGATATGGCACCACGGGGTAAAGCCGATCGAGCATTACCAGGTACAGGTGCAGGTCCAGATCCCGGCGGTGAACGTGCTGCCCTCATTACTGGCCGTACCGGAATGAATCAGATTGCGGACGTTACGGTCCTCTCGGTACCGCCTGGCTGCGTAGACGAACTCCATGCCCATTTGCGGAAGGTGGGTCGTGAAGGGCATGAAGGTCTCGGCCTCTGGGTAGGCCGTCAGACGGGGCACCATTTTCAGGTACATAGGACGCTCATTCCCGCCCAGCGCCACATACGTACTGCCGATGGGGTGTGCGTCGTAATAGGACCTGAAGAGCTGCATCGCATAAATGTATGGCTGTACCGGGAGAAGCTTGCGCTCATTGCCCAGATACACAGTCATCCCGGCCGAGCCTATCATTCCAGCACGGACGACGAGTACGCGATCGCCACGACGGTGGGGTGCTTGTCTTTGGTCGTGCCGGACTTCGCGCGAGTGCCCTTCGATCTCAGGGACGTCGCATCGTACCGGCTTGACGGGGCTGGAGTGTGGCGCCCCTTGTCGGTTGGCCAGGTTACGCGGATGATTTTAATCAAGGATTGAACGATGGCCAGGGCCAACTTCATGGACCGCGCGGCGTCGGCAGCGTCGCGGGTGCTGACCAATTTCAAGATGTCGGCGTTCGAGGACAGGCTTGCCGCGCAAGTGATCGGAGTGTCTTTCGACGGCGCAGCCGTGCAGTCGTGGGAAGGCAGAGCCAGCCTTGATATGATCATCAGGCTGTTGTCGCGTCTTTATCCCACAATCGCGCTGCGGCCTCTCGATGAAAAGGCGAAGGATCATGTTCCAATCCTGGAGTTCCTGGCGAAGTCCATAAATCCTGAGATCGAGCTCGCGAAAACCAGGAAGGCCGTTACGGTTTCCGTGGTCGTTGGAAGCAGTCCGTCGCGCATTAAGTGTCCGACCTTCTTCATCGGCTCGGACGAATGGAGAGCCAAACTTTCGAGCCGCGTTCCGGTTGGCTCCGGCAAGTCGATGAATCCGTTTGGCGCGGGAGCTACGGCATGCTTCGCGGCAGCCAACGTTTTTCGGACGGTATTTGCCGACCAGCTGGAGCAGGGCGACGCCGACGAACTTATCGACCTGTCAATGCTGACCTACGCCCAGGGTACTCCTGACTCCGGTCCGGGTATGGAAGGAACGGATATCGGCGAGACTCACCTCGTCGGGCTCGGCGCGATCGGCAATGGTGCCATTTGGGCCTTGGCTCGCACGGCGAGCCTTAAGGGATCGCTCCGTCTGGTGGACGATGAGGAGGTCGATCTTTCGAATCTACAGCGCTACGTGCTGGCCGGCCAATGTGATGTTGGTTCACCAAAAGTGGATCTGGCGCGTGCCGCGCTCGCGGACACGGCGCTGGAAGTGTCGGCTCATTGTGCCAAATGGGACGTCTATGTGAGCGACCGGAACGATTGGATGTTCGAAAGAGTCGCTGTCGCATTGGACAACGCTCCGGACCGCATTGCCGTGCAGGGGGCGTTGCCGAAATGGATCGTAAACGCCTGGACACAAGAACTTGATCTCGGAGTGTCGCGCCATGGCTTTGATGACGGCCGGGCATGTCTGGCCTGCCTTTACTTGCCTCACGGGAAGATAAAGGACGAAGACGAGAAGATTGCTGAGGAGCTGAAGATGCCGGAGGCGCAACAGGAGATCCGGGATCTCCTTCAGACGAACAGGCCGGTGGATGTAGGTTTCGTCGAACGTGTCGCCAAGGCGTTCAACATTCCGTCCGAAGCCCTTAAAGAGTTTGTCGGCCAGTCCGTCCGATCCTTTCACCAGCGGGCAATCTGCGGGGGGATTGTCATGCGCCTGACGGACGGAGCGCAGCCGGTGAGAGCCGTTGTGCCGATGTCGTTTCAGTCGGCTCTCGCTGGTATAATGTTGGCGGCGGATCTCGTGAAGCACGCTTCCGGGCTTCTGAACCTGCGGACCACAAGCACACGGATTAACCTGCTTCGTCCACTCGCCTCGCACCTTCACGATCCCAAGGCGAAAGATCCGTCGGGACGGTGCATCTGCGCCGATGAAGACTTCTTAGCTGCATATCGACGAAAGTACGGAAGCTGCAGAGCTCGTTAACTTCGATCTGATCACTATAGAATGCCTCGCCTCACGGTAGGCGCCGCCAACGTGCGCCTCCAGCCGGACGCGCTGTTTTCATTTGGAAACGGCTGCCAATCTATTGAGATTGCTGAGGGGCGCCTTTTCCCAAATGCGCCACTATGAACCGGATTTCGATTCCAGAACACCCCCGGCAAGAGCGCGAAGGAGTGGATCACACCACCGCCTGGGTCACGCCCATGCCGGCCGCCTCGATCGCAACCGCAACCGACTGCACGATCGCGGCAAAGCGGACCGCGGTTTGGATGGCCGCCGAGCTGACGCCGGCTTCCCGCAGCGCCTTCTCATGAGCGTCCATGCAGGCGCCGCAGCCGTTGATGGCGCTTACCGCCAGCGACCACAGCTCGAAATCGGCTTTGTCCACGCCGGGATTGCCGATCACGTTCATGCGCAGCCGCGCCGGAATCGTCTTGTATTCCGGATTGGAGGCGAGGTGAACGAAGCGGTAGTAGACGTTGTTCATTGCCATCACGGAGGCTGCGGATTTCGCCGCCGCGACCGCGGCCGGCGTCATCACGACGGCGGCCTCAGATTCCATTGCGGCGATCACCACGGGATTGCGCGCCGCGATCGCGGTGGCGAGCAACAGCCCGTATTTGCTCTGCGGTGATAGCGTCTCATCCGACATCATCGACGCCAAGTTGAGTCTGACGTCCTTGGCGAAATCGGGAATCTGGTCCTTTAGCTGTTCAATCAACATGATGCCTCAAGCAACTTTCAAGGTTTCGCCGCCGATCTCGCGGTTACAGGCGCAGAGCTCGTCGGTCTGTAGCGCGTCCAGAACGCGCAGCGTGTCCTTCGGGCTGCGGCCGACATTTAGATTGGTCGCGTAAACGTGCTGGATCGTATTTTCGGGGTCGACGACGAATGTGTAGCGATAGGCGACGCCGTCGGGCGAACGCACATCGAGGCCATCGACCAGCCCGCCCTTAGTGTCGGCAAACTGCCAGATTGGCAGATGTTGCAGGTCCTTGTGCGAGCGCCGCCAGGCGAGCTTGCAGAACTCGTTGTCGGTCGAACCGCCTAGCACGACCGCATCGCGGTCGGCAAAATCCTTCGATAGCCGGGCAAACTCCGCGATCTCGGTTGGGCAGACGAAGGTGAAATCCTTGGGGTAGAAGAAGATGACTTTCCATTTCCCAGGGAAGCTGTTCTCCGTCAGCGTCTCGAACGCGCTCTGCCCGTTCTCCTCGTGCTGGTGAAAGCCGGGCTTGACGCCTGTGATTTCGAACGACGGCAGCTTACTTCCAATTCCAAGCATATTGTCCTCACAAGATTGCTTCGCGCGGAAACTGATGATTCCGGCATCAGGCGAAGCAAGCGATATGCCAGATGATATCGCGATTCAACTGGCGGAAATGCAACAATCGGACGCTCGCCGTGGAGGCAACTCAACATCATGGTTTCCATTGAATGGTCCTGCCGTCCTGCTTCAATGACTGAGTATGTTGCCGTGCTCGACCGGTTGCGCGCCTTTGAACGATTAGCCCAAGTCAAATGTTCGGGTGTGTTATAATGCCAAAAGAATGCGCTTGATAAGATGAACTCAGCGCGCGGGGCAATGTTCCGCCAAGCCACTGGTCGCCCTCACGACGCGCGCGAGGACCGCTGATGTGAGGTGGAGCGGGAGCTGGGATGAACTTGTTTTGATCGATGCCGATGGATCGGGGATAGTAGCCGAGCGAGCTCAAGCCAGATCCGTTGATCAGGATCAAAGGCAGCGTAGACGCTTTTAGGCATAAGGAGTGATCTGGAAGAATTGGGAGGCACGGATGTCAGCAACTGAAATCGCGACACGTCATTTTTCCGCCGCCATTGCGGAGGCGGAGGGCGCGGGTCTTGGGACTGACAGCGTTTGCCGCGCGCTGCTTAGTTGTTTGGTCGCGAAATATCTCGAGAGCCGGCCGGTCGACGACGTTCAGTCGGAGTTGCGCTTCGTCGCCGATAATTGCGATCCAGCGACGGATTTCATGTTCATGCGGCCGTAGCGCGGCTGCGCTCTCTCTCTTCATCATTGCGAGGAGCGGAGCGACGAACTAATCTATTCTCTCCTTCTGCCGCACGATGGATTGCTTCGCTGCATCAGCGGCTTGCCTTCTGGGAGGTCAAGGCTCGCTCATGGCCCTCGTGTGAGAAGAAACGTCACGTTCAACGCGAGCACAGAGATCGATGTCAAGCGCGCCAAGCCCTCCTGTAACATCGCGTCTGTCATTGGCGATGTAACGGCGATCCGGACGGTTTTGGGAATTGAGTCATCGGCGCTCTCCCCGAGGACAGCAAACATTTCGGCAGCGGGAATGTGAACAATAAGCCTCGCTGCTATTGCGACGCATGCGCGGGCCGAAATGTTCGACGGTAATTCGAGATCGATGCCGTAGGAGAGACGTACAGCGGCGGGGTCGCCAAAGGCGGTGCCTCAAACTGTTACAACACAGCGTCCATCAGCAACGCTTTAACTACATCATCGGCGTTGAATTCGCGGCCACGGGACTTGGCGCGTCGCTGCATTTGCTAAGATCGAGGCCGCCGCGGACGTTCTCGGGGTCAAAATTGTGGATTTCCTCCCGCCGTGATCAAGCTGTCGGATCTGATGATTGGTAAATAGGCGCTGACGCGATGGAATGCGCGCGAATGCGCGGCAGACGCAGGGCGATGTCGCGCCATCGTCCCTCCACGACCTGTCGCTAGCACAGCAGCGTCGTGCCGACATCTCCGGTGAAAGTCCGCCACGCGGCATGGTTTTTCGGGAACAGCAGTGAGGAGCGGCACGCCAGCAATGATCGCATCAGCAAATTCCTCGCAGGCCCTGCCCGGACGCCTCCTTCCTGGAGAATTTGTTGATCACGAGGAGATCGACGTGCCGTTTGATCGCGCGGGACACGACAACTGCGGCATCGGCAAACCCATTAGCATCGTGTTTGCAGGACATGGCGCCGCTGCCGAGCGGCCGACGGATCGGAATCTCGCGCCCCGTTGCAACGTCGAGTGCTAGCATGGTTTTTCGTGCCGTTTGCGCCCTTGAAGGTTCGCTGGACGATGCCGCCGACGCGCACGCCTTGCCGCGCGAGATCCTGGGTCAAGTCGGCGAGCAGTCTATCCGCGTCTTGTTCCGGCCTGTAGAGGATTGCCGCAACGCGCTTGGGATCGATCTCGGCGAGGTTGGCGATCATAGGCTTGATCCTCTGGTCGTTTCACCTGCAGCGCCTGCCTGTCCAGTATCTACTGCTGGCGTAGATGGCGCGATGCCCTAGGGTTCAGAGGTCGTGAACCGGCGAGACGACCTTTGACCTGGGGCGAATACGTCAATTCCATAGTTGAGCCTTAGCGCATAGGCAGCTGCGCGTCATGCGCGCCGTGCTGGAGGTCGCCGCCACACCTTTGGCCCGTACACTGAACTGCGCATCGATTGCAAAGCTAGCGAGCCTATCGCTGAAGGCGATTTCGATCCGGTCTGGTGTGGCTGTCCTCACGTGCTCTCCTTGCGCTGCACTTCTCGATCAACGCTGCGGTGAAGATTACCGCAAGGCCGAGCATCACCATGCCCACGGCGAGCCAGCTTGGCCACGGCGGCGTTCGGAAGCGGCTGCACCACGAAAGACAGCCCGTACAAAACCGATCCGACCACAAGCCCGGCAAAGGTGAAGGGGAGGGTGCGTCCGTCCCACAGAGACGCGCGAATTCCGCGATCAGCTTTGGCTGCGTCGACTCACAGGTGCCGAGCGCTTTCACAGCGTGCTCCGCGGCTGCGCCATAAAGCGCCGCCGCCGGATTGTAGATCGACAGTTTTGCGAAAGTCTCCGCGTCGTTCACAAACTTCTGAGTCGAACTCCACAGCACGAGGTTGCCGATCGCATAGGTGAAGCGGCTTTCCGGAACCGCGAGACGGTTCTCGACCAGTTTGCTCGGGCGGGCATCGTCGGCCGAGAGAAACATCTCAAACGGCGCCCCTTGCGTGATCTGGCCGTAAAACTGTCCGCTCGCGCCAAAGCTCAACGGGGCCTCGCCTAGTCTTCTGCTTAAACGACGCTGCATCTCCTTGGCCTGCATGGTGAAGTTCGCAGCGACCGTCACATCGATCTCTGCCGCTTCTGCAGTTCCGACCACAAGCAGCGTCAGAATTGAATTGATCAGGATCAATCGGGTAAGCGTCATCGGGAATTCCTGGGACGGGGCCGCTGCGATGGCTGTGGCCATCGCGGCTCTTTACTCCTCATCCCAGCAATCCGCGTGCCGTTCAGGAAAATGGTGCGCGGCCTTGGTTGATGATAGTAAAACGCGCATAGCTGCCAGCGTGCCCTGTCGAATGGCTGGGTCGGCTTGTCATGCTTCCGATATCGGCGTCTTCAACCGCACATGCGTGGCACGACAAGAGTGGAAGCTTAAGATGATGCCGCTCGCCTCTCGTGCCGAGCTTCTCGTTTCACGCCGCGGCGCTTGCCTGTCCAGGCTCTGCTGTTGGTGTGGAAGCCGCTATGGTTTGCAGTGGCGGTTCGGAGGCCGAGAGCAGCGAAACTTGCTTGAGCTGGGCGAATACGTCGATTCCAGCCTTGAGGCCTAGCGAATCAAAGGAGAAACGCGTGATGCGCGCCAAAATCTCCGCGCCCGAGCCCCCGGTGCCGAGCGCAAGTACCAGCGTGATCTCAGCCGCGCCGAGCGGCAAACAGGCTCTGATGCGCGCCGGAAAAACGTTGAGGATGGAGCCTGCGCGCGGCGCTTCGCGCGCGACGCTGACGTCGCAGGCAGAGATGCGCAGCCGTTGGTGCACGCCTGGTGCAAGCGGCGGCGCCGGCACCAACAGGCGCGCACCTTTGAGGCGGAGAATAAGAAGCCCATAGCGCGCATCATAGCCGCTCACCACGGCATCAAGGCTGATGGCGGCTTCCCGGCTCGTCGCAATCGGCAGCGCAGGATCGCTCTGCAAGACATGCAGTGGCCCAGCCGCGGTTACCATGCCGCGCTCCATCATAACGAGATAATCGGCAAAGCGTTCGATCTCCGCCATGTCATGGCCGATGTAGATCATCGGCAGAGCGAGCTTCTCGGGCAGGCGCCCGACGAACGGCAGAATCTCACGTTTGGCGCAGCTGTCGAGCGCGCCAAGCGGCTCGTCCATCACAAGCAATCTGGGCTGAGACAAGAGCGCGCGACCGATGGCGACGCGCTGCCGCTCGCCGCTGGAGAGATGCGAGGGAGAGCGGTCGAGCAGCGTCGCCAGATCGAGCAGTTCGATCACCTCATCAAACGCGATCGGCCGCGGTTTGGGCTTGGGCGCACCGTAAAGCAAGTTGCGCCTGACCGACAAATGGGGAAAAAGGCTAGCTTCCTGAGACACATAGCCGATAGGACGCAGATGAGGTGGGCGGAAGGTAGTCTCGTCCTGCCATACCTCGCCATCGATGGCGCAGAAGCCGGTCGGCAAACGCTCAAGGCCGGCGATGCAGCGTGCCACCGCAGTCTTGCCGCAGCCTGGCGGGCCGAAAATCGCCGCCACGCCTTTGGCCGGTACGCTCAAGTGCGTATCGACCGGAAAGCTAGTGATACCGCCGCTGAAGGCAATTTCAATTCGGCCCGGTGTGGCTGTCCTCACGTGCTCCTCCTTCTGCTGTATTTGTCGATCAAGGTTAAGGTGAGGACTACCGAAACGGCGAACATCGCCATGCCGCCGGCAAGCCAGCTTGCTTCGCGCCAGCGCGACACTTGGACAAAATCGAAGAGAAAGGCCGACAGGACCTTGGTGCGCCCAGGAATGTTGCCGCCGATCATAACCACGACCCCGAACGTGCCGATCGTATGCGCAAAGCCAAGCACGGCGGCTCTCATAATACCCGGTAACGCCAGAGGCACGGCGACCGTGAAGAAGGCATATAATGGCGAGGCGCGCAGAGTGGCCGCGATCTCAAGCGGGCGGTCACCCACAGCAGCGAAGGCGTTGCGGATGGGCTGCACCACCAAAGGAAGCGCGGACAAGACCGATCCGACCACGAGTCCCGCAAAGGTGAAGGCCAGCGTGCGCCCGCCCCAGAGAGAGGCGAGAACGCCGACCGGGCGGGGGCCGAGCAGGGCAAGCAGATAAAAACCGAGTACTGTTGGCGGCAGCACCAGCGGCAGCGCGATGATCATGGCCACCGCCTCAGTCCAAAGGCTCTTCGAGCGTGCTAGCCACCACGCGAGCGGCGTGCCAATGATCAGCAGGATCACGGTGGTCACGCTCGCGAGCTCGATCGTGAGCCCGAGCGACTGCCAGATTTCTGGTGAAAAGCTATCCATGCGCGTCAACTTAAGCGTTCGAGCACAGAGCAGATGGTCATGCTCGCGCAATGATTGCGTAGGCTAGCGGGCCCTTTACGGAAGGCGCGCGTCGCTCGTTTATTGGCGTCAGTCTCCAACCGCACCACGTCCTGCAAGATCGGGTCACAAACTCCTGCGGCACGAGCCAGCGCGAAACGGTCTTGCTGTCTGCGAGTTGCGAATGCGGGGCGGCGCTGAGCTCGGCATTGACCGTCTCGACCAACTGGGTAGGCCTGCGTGATGGTTGCGCTTTCGACCAGCATCGGTTGCATCCCGACATAGACGTCGATCGCCTTCATCGCTTCCACCGCAGCCGCGCCATAGAGCGCCGCGGCGGAGTTGCAGATCGACAATTTTAGGAAAGATGCTGTCCTGAACGTGTCGGAGCCGTTCACGAACTTGGCCATCCTGCTCCAGAGCACCAGGCTGCCCCTAGCGTAGGTGAGCCGGCTTTCACGTACGGCGAGAACATCCTCGACCAATTTCTTCGTGCGGGAATCGCCGGCCGAGAGAATCACTTGGCGCAGCCCGTCCGGCGTAATCTGGCTATAAAGCTGTCGGCTCGCGCCGAACACGGCCTTCTGTTTGGATTTCTGCTTGAAGGTTGCGAGGTCCCCGGCCGGCTCGGTGAACTTGGCGGCAACCGCGACATTGATTTTCGCCCGTTCTTCACTTCCGAGCATAAGCGGCATCAGTGCTTTGATCGGGATCAATCGAGCGCGGCTCATCGGGCAGTCCTGAGACGGGGCCGCTGCGAGCACTTTGGCAGCGGCGGGTTTGCTCCTGATCCCAGCAATCGGCGTGCCGCTCGCCGGATCTGGTGCGTGCCTTGCATGGCCAGCGAAAACACGCGTAACTGCGTGCTTTTGGATGATGTTGCCGATCGTCGGACTTCCGACATCGTCGTCTTGAATCGGACAGGTTGGCCGCTCGTGTTATGTCGGTCGCCTCTCAACGCGCGGCGGCCAGATATTCGAGCGTATTGAGGGAGGAAAATCATGACAGGATCGGAACTGCGGCCGCCGCGCGGGCGTCTCGACCTGGTGAAACCTCCTTTATGTCCAGGTTCTGATCGCGATCCTGATCGGTGTCCTCGTCCGCTGCTGTCGCCGTCTCTCGCGACCAATAACTTGGTAAAGTCGCTCGGCGACGGCTTGATTAAGCCGATCAAGATTGGTGATCGCGCCGATCATCTTCTGTAAGGTGGTTTCCGGCATCGCTCGCATCCGTCATGCGAAAAAGGTCGGACGCTTATATGCCCCAATGAACCAACCATGTGTGTAAGTTCAATGGGTTAGATGTGGTAATCTACCACGTGCCGGACGCAGGAAAAGCGCTGTAATGAGTTGATAAGATCGCAAGTTTAGTTGCATTTCAATGGTTTGCTCCCTTCGTCTAGCGGTCAGGACGCGGCCTCTCAAGGCTGAAACAGGGGTTCGATTCCCCTAGGGAGCGCCAGCCTCACTCCTTTCGATCTGAGTTTCCTCTCGTTTTCGGCTTTTTCCCAAGCCCACGGAAGTGGTTTGGACAATCCTGTTCGCCTTGTGTCCCTCAAGCTTGATCACTGCGTCTTCCGCAAGCCCAAGCCTCTTCGGTATAGCGCTCAGCTTCAGCCAGCGTCGTGTGTCCGAGGACAGACATGATCATCTTCGCCGTTGCGCCGGCTTCGGCGAGCAAACGTCCGGCGGCTTTCCTTAGGCCGTGCGGCTTGCAATCGAGAGGCAGTCCGGCCTCCGAGATAGCGTTGCGCATCCATCCACTAAACCATCAACGGTGAAGGACTTGCCGTAAGCAGTCGTAATGATCACGACGTGTTGCATGTCATAAGCGTCGAGCGCTTCGACGGTGTCCCGATGTAACGGGATGAGAAGCTCGCGCCCGGTCTTCTGTTGCTTTATCCTGATCTTGCGCTCTGCCGTGATTGTGCGTCTGCGCCATCCAGACTACGTCGGAGCGGCGCTGACCCAGATTGAGGAAAAGGTGAAATGCCGTGCGCTGTTTGGTGCCGAGCGGCCAGCGTTTTTTGAATTGCTCAATTTCGTCATCGGTCCACGACGAATTTTTTTGATCTCCGGCCGCTTGATACCCAATGAGGGATCATGCTTCAGCCATCCGATGTTGATCGCGAGACGGATCAGGATCCGAAGCTTCTTCAGAGTATCGAGTGCCGCACCGGGGTGATCCGCATAGGCTGAAGAATGCCGGTGATGATGCGCTCACGCGAGAGCCCGGCGACCGTGCGATGACCGTGTTCGGTGCGGAGCGTCTCAAGGCGGCTAATGTAGCCTGTCTTGCTCGTATCACGGAGGCCAACGTATTCGGCGCTCTTCATGTAGGAGGCAATGAGCGCCGAGATGGCGCCTGGCGCGGCCGGCACAAACCGATCTCGAACCGGGGCTGACTGGCCTAGCAGTGCGGCTTGGTACGCCGCCATAAATTCTTCGCTTGCGGGGTCATTCGGCAAACGAACGCCGATGTCCTTTGCCGCGACGAAACGATAGGTATGTATGGCCCTTGACGTGATTGCGCTCAACGTGAGGCGGCAGTTTGCGGGGCATCGACATCACTCCACGTTTCGTCAACGCGAGTATTATTGCCTTCGGATGGCGCTGCATGCCGCTCATAAGGAAGCACAGAAGCCCTTCGCCCGCGCCGCCGGAGCGATCTTTGCATTTTTTTGGAGCGCGTCCCTGGACTTAGATCAGTTATCGCGCCGCTTCGGAAGATCCGAAGATCAATCCTGCCGAACGCCAGCGTCTTGAAACGAAGCGCTTGGCCGGCACCATCAACGCGAGCGGTTCTTGTTTGAAAGGAAGCTCAAGGCGCTGGCCCGGTTGGAGGCGCGGGAGAGGAAATCGCTGGAGACGAAAATCCGCAGACAAATCTACGAGGCGGAGCCTGGTCGGGATGAGAAGGCTCGAAACTACTACGATCAGTTCATGACCAACATGATCGATGTCACGGGGGCCAAAGAGGCAGACCAAGTCGGCATGTCCAATAAAAAATCTTGGAAGAACCTCAAATCGAGCAATCGGAAGCCGACTGGCTACGCTTGGGGCGAGGCGACCGTTCCGAACGTTTGTATAGTTTAAGCTTTACATTCAGATTAGAATGTAAAGCTATAGATTGACATTCAGTGCCATTCTCGTATAGTTTTATCTATACAAGTCCTGGCGATCTGTCAAGCTATGAGTATGCAAATGAGTGTTCAAGACGTAGTTCAGAAGCAATATCAGAGGCTTGTCGACAAGGCAGCGGCAGACCACGCCGCTTTGCGGACACCGCCGGAAGGGTGGTTCCGAACGGTCCGAAACGCACTAGGCATGTCTGGCACCCAGCTGGCGAAGAGGTTGGGCGTCACCCGGGCTCGCATCCCTCAGATTGAGCAGGCTGAACTTACTGGCGCAGCAACCCTGAAATCGATGCAGGCTGCAGCGGAGGCCATGGGCTGCCGGTTTGTCTACGCCGTCCTTCCCGTCGGAACGATCCAGGATGTCATAGCTGCTCAGGCGCGAAAAAAGGCGCAGGCGTTAGTCGGTCGGGCAAGCACCCACATGGCGCTTGAGGACCAAGCACTTTCCAATGCCAAGATCGCTGCGGAAGTGGAACGTATAGCAGCCGACCTCATGCGGGAGATGCCGTCCAATTTTTGGAGCGACAAATGACCGGGCTGACAGAATATCCGGAGGGCGCCACACCCCTAGACCCCAACGAGCTCGGGGGCTTGAAATTCAAGCACATCACCACTCGTGAAGAGCTGGACGAACTTGAGCAAGCGAATATCGAGTCCGGTTTGCAATGGCTTGGCCGCCATCGCGGCGAGGTTCTGACGGATGACTTTGCAGTTAGCCTGCATAAGCGGATGTTTGGCGACGTCTGGGACTGGGCAGGTACGTTCCGCAAGACTGGCAAGAATATCGGCGTCGATCCTCTTCACATCCCCGTTCAATTGCGGACGTTGATGGATGACGCGCGGTACTGGTCACAAAATAAGACATATCCTGAATTGGAGGCAGCGGCACGGTTTCATCATCGGCTGGTTCAAATCCACCCATTTCCAAACGGAAACGGACGGCATTCTCGGATCATGGCGGATACGATGCTTGAGCGGGTCTATGGTGCGAAGCCTATCGATTGGGCGGGTGGATACGACCTTCAAAAAATGAATGATCGGCGCACTACCTATATTGCAGCGCTGAAGGCTGCCGACGCAGGCAATCTCACCCCGCTAATGGCCTTCTGCAATCCTAACGGTGGCCGCTGACAACGACGTGAAAAAGCGATGGTAGGCGCACGAAGGGGGAGCGCATGAGCCGTACCGTCACAATTCCGACCGCCGGCATCGGCAAGGCCATCGCAGCCCTCACAATAGGCTTCGTCAAGCTTGTCCGACGGCGCGTTGAAGATCGTCGCAACCGGCCAGAAGGAGATCCCGCAGCGCCGGCATAGCGAACCGGACGCACGAAGCAGACTGACCGCGATCGCAAGGCGCGCTCTCCTAGAGGTTGCGGGACACGACCATACACGGAGGCCGAATTTGTTCTGCCTTATCGAGCTACCCGAGCAGCCCTCAGGCTACGTCAATCTCTCGACCGGATCCGATTAGGAGGCCTGGATCCGGAAATGTCTCCCGGAGGGGCCGCATCAGGAAGTGCAGCGACGACTGATCTCCAATCTCAAACACGTTCTCGTCGGGTTGAAGATGAAGGCCGCACGGATCGTTTTCGCCGCCGACAGGACGAGCGGCAGCAAGCGGCTCTGGCTGGAGCCGTAACCCGTTGTCGCATTGTCCAAAGCTGTTACGGGCTCCGCGTATTCGCGGCCCGAATTTTGGACGGTGCCGTCTCGGGCATCATCAGCATGGCGCAGAGTCCGGCGGCGGTAGCGACAAGCATGTACCAAGCGGGCGCCAGCGCGTTCCCAGTAACGTGGGTCAGCCAAGCGACGACGAGTTGAGCTGTGCCTCCGAAGGTCGCTATCGCAACAGCGTAGATCGTCGCGAAGGCGCCGCCTCGGATGCTCTTGGGCAAGCCTTCGGCCATACCAACATAGAAGGCGCTATACGGAATCGTTCCGACGAGGGTGAGCGCGCCGAGACCTCCGAGAAGCGCCATGGGACTGCGGCTCTCTACGATCCACAAGAACACCGGATAGGTCATCAGCAGCGCGGCGATCTGCGGCCATATCATGATGGGCCGGCGTCCGGCCCGATCTGCGAGCCAACCGCCCAGGAGTGCGGCAGCAATCCCTACTGCATTGCTGACGACCGTCGTCGCAAAGGCGAGAGGCGCGGCAACTTGCAGGGTGTTCAGTGCATAAGTCGTCATATATTCCGTGACATAGGTGATAATCGTGCAGCTGGCCAAAATAATCAATCCCAAGCTCATCATGCGGCGGCTGGCACGCAATTTCCTTGCGGGATCAACGGCGAGGGCGGGCGCTTCAGGTCGGTGCAGCGTTTCGGGGAGGGCCCTGCGCAACCAAAGTCCGACCGGCAGCGTACAGGCGCCGAGCAGAAATGCGATCCGCCATCCGTACGCATCCAGCGACTCGCTTGTCATAGTGAGGGAGAGTATTTCTCCGACTAGCGCTCCGGCCGTTGCAGCTATTTGTTGGCTGGCAGGCTGAAACGAGACGGCAAGGCCCCGGCGTCCGGCCGGAGCCGCTTCCATCAGATAGGCGGTCGTCGGACCGACTTCGCCTCCCAGGGCGAAGCCCTGCACCAAACGCGCGAAAATAACCAATAACGGAGCGGCGATTCCTATCGTGTCGTACGAGGGCATCACAGCCAACACGAGTATCGCGACACTCATCATAACAAAACTGGCGGTCATTGCGGGCCGGCGTCCGACTCGATCCGAGTACGAGCCGATCACAATGGCCCCGATGGGTCTGGTCACGAAACCCGCTCCGAAGGTCACGAGCGACAGCATGAGGCTGGCGAACTGATCCTTCGCCGGGAAGAACGCGTGACCGATCTGGATGGCGAAAAAGCTATAGGTCCCGAAATCGTAGAATTCGAGCATATTGCCGATCGTCGCGCCCAACACGGCATGGCTGGTCAAGCCTTCATCTGCCGCAAGGAGGGTTGGCTTCGAGCTTCGCTGATTGAATTGTTTAGCCATGCATGCTTGGATCCATCTCGAATGCAATCCTAGAACATTCCGATCAATGATGTGGAGCACCTTGCGCTCCGCATGAGTAAGAAGCCGGTTCGCGCGACTCACCATCTCAAAAGCTGGATCACTGCGGCGCAGCCGCGAGCCTGTACGTGGGCCTATTACAATCTTTGCCCCGACGATGAAACCCCGCCGACAACGCCAGCGATCGCGTTCGGCGTCGCGGATCGGGTATTGGCGATCGGTGATTGTTTGGGCGCAGCGCAACCAGATGGCTGCGCTTGAAAGGAGCCTTGTAGCTCAGAGAAGTGCCGGCAGCACATGTACGGTTCGAGCTCGTGAATCGGTGTTGTCTTTCGACGCCAGATGATGTCCGCGGGCCTTTAGCGCCATATCGAGCCCGCACCAAGGGCACCAGCCGCCTTCGCTCACGCTGCGCACCATTGCCTCTCGACCTTTTCGGCGTCAAAGGCGCATTCTCGCAAGTATCCTTTTGGCTCTCCCCTAAACTGAAGTGCCACAGTCAGCTCGTCAGGGCCGAATGGACGACTTTCAGAAAACTCACTGCCGGAGCCGGGACCTGACGTATATGCGCTGATCGCGGGTGTTGCGTGCGTAGGGCGAGGCCGAGACATTATCTGGCGATCTGCGCCTGTTGTATCCGCGACAATGCAGCAGGACAAAACACGCGGCTGCGCTGTGTGTGCCAGTATGAGATATTCCTTTGATTAATGAACGTTGATGCACTGTTTTCGCCACCGGCACGCATTTGCCCGGACCCGACGATTGCTGCAATCAAAAGAGTGCTACGCGAGCACAAGGTCATCTTTCTTCCGCAACCAATGTCAACACGATGCCGCCGACCAGGAGCGGTTCGCTGCCCGTTTGGGAAAGCTGGTGCAGCATCCGACGCTCGGTGTCACTGAGGGAATCGATCCTCGAGCTTGATCCCGCTCGCGGAGCCGGCCGGGCCCATGTGGCGGCCGATGGCACCTTCGCCGATGCTTACTCCATAGGATTTTGGTGCTGCAAGCCGTTGTAATCCCCAATTTGCGGCGATATCGTCTCAACGCGGCCGCTCATCTCGACGTGCCGCCGCGGCTTGCAGACGAGCTGGGCCTTTCACAGCAATGTCTTCGACTATGCCCAAATGGCCCGTCTCCGCGAGCTCGATAAGAAGCATTTTGACGAGGTCTTCACCAGAACCGTCTTCGAAACTGAGCATCCCGGAGCGCTCGTTTGAGCTCAGCGAACTGGTGGAAGATGACGAACAGCGCGATCATTCCGGCGCCCAATTCAGCGATTGCCTGACTGGCCAACAGTCCGTTGAAGCCCCATATGAGCGGGAATAACAGTACGGCCGGTATGAAGAGAAAGCCCTGCCTCGCCAAGGACACAATCGCACTGAGGCGTGCTCTCCCAAACGACTGAAGCATTGTCGTCACGAAACTCTGAATACCGAAAAGTCCAAAAAAGAGATGGAAGACGATGCAGGCCGAGACGGCAATTTCCGTGACCTTATCACTTTCGCTGAACAACCTGACCAACGGCCGGGCAAAACTCACAACGGCCGCAGAATACGCAACGGAAAGAGCGATAGTCATGGAGAGTATGAACTTCGCAGCCTTTAATACACGAGCAAAGTCGCGCGCGCCCCAACCGAACCCCAGGATAGCTTGAGACCCTATACAGAAGCCGGTGATAGGCAGTGCGCCGATCGTCAAGATTCGCACAGCTATTCCCACGGCAGCGATGGAATCGTCGCCGAACGGCGCAGCAGCCCCGTACAAAAGCATAACAGCAACAGCAGATAGAACACTGGTCATGGTCGCCGGCGCCCCTATCAAAGCCAGCTGTCTGATGCGATCTGCTCGCAACGAGATGTGAGATATCCTAATGAGGACTATTCCGCGAAGCTTCATAAAATACGCAATATAAAGGCTAATACCAGCGATCTGAGATACCAGCGTTGCGAGAGCTGCGCCACGCACACCGAGGTCCAGTAAGAATATGAAGACGGGATCAAGCGCAGCATTGAGCATGAAGGCGGTAATCATCGTCCACATGCTGAATCGTGTATTGCCTTCGGCTCTTACGATAAAGCCGTTGACCATGTTTAGAAGCATCAGGGTGTACCCGAATAATAGCGTCGCTGCGTAGTCGAGCGCCACGGGCATGATGGTTGGAGTGGCCCCGAGCGTTACGAAGATCCCTCGCAGATTTAGAAGAAGAGCGACGGTGAAGAAGATACCGATCGGAGCGGCTAGCGCGAGTGCAGTACTCGCGCCTCGACTCGCCTCCAGGTACTCACCGGCGCCAAGATGACGAGATATGAAGGACGCTGTTCCAACACCGATCCCCTGTCCGACTGCCGCGAGCAGGACCACGATCGGCAAGGTCATGCTGACAGCTGCGATCGCCTGCGCGCCAAGTGCGCCAACAAAGATTGCGTTGACGACCTCCTGTAACGCGTTGATCGATAAGCCAACAACAGACGGGATGGCGAGCCGCAGGATAAGGCTCACGAGATTGGAGTCCGAGAGATCGATGTGCTGCCTTTTATTTGGCAAGACATCGCTATCGCTCTTGACGGCGAATTCCGCATCCGGCTCATTCATGGATAAAAGTGTGCCGAGCTCTTCCGAATTCGCTGATCGTCTGCAACAGCTCCTGTCGCAACACCGTGCAAAGATTGCGGGTCACCTCATAACCGACGTCGGTTGGATTATACCTCGATTCGATCTGGAGATGCCCGGCTTGATATCCGACATCGAACCAGAAGAGGTGAATCGCGGCCGCTTCATCCATGTCTTCGCCGATCCAGAGGGGAGAAGGTTCCTTGGCTAAGAGACGGCGTGGAAAATGGCACTGCAAACCCGCTCGATAATTCAATCCAATTCTGGGTAGGGGCAGGCGATCGATCCGGCTCCGCACGGCTGGATCTCGGTTTAGGAACTTCATGGCCCGAAAGCCTATCCCCCTGCGCGGCAGGGCATTGCGCTGGCTGTATATTGAACGAGCACGATCTGGACGAGACTCCATTCCGGTGAGACTCAAGGGAAGCGGAACGAGCTCGCTGACATGGCCGATGATCTGAGATGGATCGAGATCGTCAAACAGCCGACCTCGGGTTGAGGTAAGGCTATCAATCCAGAGCGAATAGTTGCCGAAAACGCGTCCAAAGGCGCCAGATATAGCGGCAAGAAACACATCAAAGTCCTGACAATGTGCCAATCTGGCTGTAATGTTGAGCAGATCAGCTGTCGCTTCTTTGTCAATCTCGAGATGGTATTTGGCCTGATCTTCCCAAAGCGGTCGGCAATTTGCTTCATCCACGCGACCTTCAAGGTGTGCATAGTGAAGCTCTCTCGCGGTTAGTTTCGAAAAGCTCGCGCCGCCCGATGAAGTGTCGCTGACATGAAAATTGAACTGATGATAGTCAATGCTCTCCCAGAATTTGAGTTCGGCGGGCGCTTCGCAATTGGCGTAGCGATCAAGGCGATTCAACCATGGAGAGAGCATTTGTATGTTCTCAGGACCACTCACGGTGTGGCCTGAGGCAAGGGCGTTGTACGCCGCATCCAATGCTTCCAAAAACAGTCGATAGCCTATCCCGTCCGCTACAAAATGATGCATCAGGACCAGCAGATAGTAATCGCCGCTTTCCGATGTGCGGAACACGGTGACGTTAACAAGAGGCGTCTGGCCGTCAAACCGAAATATATGTTGACGTCTTGTTGAGACGCTCTCGATAGCCTTACGCTGCTGTAGGCCGGTCATTCCGACAAGGTCGATCTCCTCCACGAGGCGTTCGGCCACGGAAGGTCCGATTGTCAGACGTAGACCATCGTCGGTTCGGGCAACACGGAGTCTGAGGCCTTCGTGCCTATCCATGACATGGGCAAGGGCGCGCTCGAGGATTCGGATATTCAGGATGCCGCCGGGCAAGAAGAACAGATCGCCGATATTGAAATGCTCATCGAAGCCGACAAGACGGTTCCAAGATGCGATTGCCGGGATAACCGGCAATGAGGCATCCGCGGAAGGGAAGGTATGGAGTGTAACCGCCGCTCCGTCTGCCGCCAATTCCCTGATGGTCGGTGTTCGATAGATTTGGTCGACAGCAAGATTCAGTCCGGCTTTGCGCGCCAGCGTCACGCAGCGCACGCTTAGAAGAGAGTCTCCGCCGATATCAAAGAAGCTCTGATCGATTCCGACCCACTTGGCGCGTAATAGATCTTGCCAGATTCCAGCAAGAATACGCTCCTTCCTGGTGCGGGGCTCAGCAGATGGAACAGGCCCGACCTCGCGGTAAGGAACGGACGACAGGCGAGCACGATCTATCTTTCCGCTCGCCGTAAGGGGGATAGTATCAACCAAACGGAAGGCGGCGGGAATCATGTAGGACGGCAATGTATGGCGCAGGTGGGTGACGATATCTCCAGAGCTTAGACCCTCGCGAGCCGGAACCACGCTAGCGATCAAGCGACGATGGTCATCGGCGCCTTCTGCGACGACAGCGGCCTTTGCGATTGCCGGATGAGACTCAAGGGCCGTTTCGACTTCCTCCAGCTCGATGCGAAAGCCCCGTACTTTGATCTGGTTGTCCGATCGGCCGCAAATCTCGAGAAGGCCGCTGGTTGAGATGCGTGCGACATCGCCACTTCGATAAAGAACGCTGTATTGCCCATCATCATACGGATTCGGCACGAAACAGCGATTGGTCCGATCTTGATCCCGCCAATACCCAGCGCTCACGCAGCGTCCCGCGATGCAGAGTTCACCGGCGGCACCGACAGGGACTCTCTTCAATTGCTTATCGAGCACGTAGAGTTTGACGTTATCAATTGGGCGCCCAATGGGGACGAGCGAGGAGCCGTCGTAGGCATCCGATGTTTCGTAGACCGCTGCATTGGATGCACATTCCGTAGCACCATAGAAGTTCCACAACGGCACGTCCGGGAAATACGCACGCCAGCGAACCGGGAGCGAGCAAGGCATCGGTTCGGCGCCGCTTGTGACCATCCGCAAGGCGGTCGGTCGCGGGTGCCGTGCTTGGGAAGCAATGAGGCCGGATAGGAGCGGCGGCGAGGCAAATAGGTGTGTCACGCGACGTCTCGCCAACGTGCACAACAACAGATCTGGATCCAGCAACTGCTCTTGGGTCAAGATCAGCGCGGGCAAACCTCTCAGAAGCCCCCCAAGGTACTCCCATGCCGACGCAACAAGTGATGCGGACTTCTGGACAGCCATCACGTCGGTACTCTCGAAGGGAAAGCGTCGCCACATCCAGTTCAGTCGATTGAGAATTGCCAATTCCGGAATAAGAACCCCCTTCGCCTTCCCGGTTGAGGACGAGGTGTATATGAGACTCGCAATTCCCCGGTCTGATGGTTTGTCGCTGCACTTAAAATCGTGCGCGGGCGCGCCGCACCCTTCAAGGGTCAATAGACAAATCGACGGCACGTCAAAACCAGGATCCGAGGCATTTGCGTGAACCAAAAGCTTTGCCTGACTATCTTGCAAAATATGTTCGATCCGATCACGCGGATAATCCGGCGATATAGGGACAACAATGGACTGCAAGGCTCGTGCCGCAAGAATGATAGCGGCCACGTCAGGCGACCGGTCGACCAGCATGGCGACCATATCGCCAGCCCCCACGTCAGAAGCCCGCAGTACCGACCTGATAGCTGTTACGCGCTCACGCAGGTGGTCGAATGTGATCTCACCGAAATCACCAAAATATGCCACCTGGCTGCGATTTGAGACGCTGATTTGCTCGAAGGCTTCGATAAGCGGACATTCAGTCTCATATGGCTGCGCCGAGCTATTCAGCGAGTCCAGCATAGTGACGTCTGACGCGCTGAGGCAGCTCAGATCTTTAATGGGCGCAAGAGGCTTCTCAACGCAGGCTGCAATTAGACAGCGCAGATTGTCGGCCATGCGGAGAATCAGATCGCTGGAAAATATGTCTTCTGCATACGCGAGCTGGAGGGCAATTTCATCGCCCTGATCTTGTGCATACAAGGTCAGATCGAATTTTACATAGCCGGTCTCATATTCGCGGAATGTGAGATCCAACTCATGCTGGCCAAGTGGCTCCGCGGCCTCGGAGTACATGTTGAACATGACCTGGAAGATCGGTGATCGTCCCGCTTCGCGATGAAGCCGGGTATCTCTTACCATCCAGCCGAACGGATACGCCGAATTTGCGATGGCATCGCTGACGATGCCCTGGATGCGCAAGGCATGAACCGCAAAGGACTCGCCGACATCGATCGCGGTGCGGATTGGTAGCATATTCAGGAAAAAGCCAACGATCTCGGCGCTGCCAGGTTGATCCCGTACGACGTGCGGTATGCCAACGATAATATCGTCCTGACCGCTATACGTGCGCAGCAGCAGCTTGAAGCAGGCGAGGAGTGTTGTCGACGTCGTGCACCGATTTCGGCGCGCAAACTCACGTACCTGATTGGAGAGCTCGCTGCCAAGCAGCACCGCATGCGAGGCGCCGCGGTAGGAATTTGTCTGTGGCCGCGCTCGTCCCGTTCCAAGCGAAAGCACCGGCGGATCATCACCAATCTGACGACGCCAATAGCTACGTTGGTTGGCTAGCGCCTCTGCAGTAACGTGTTGTGTTTCCCAGACCGCGTAGGTCGAGAGTGAGGCGCGGTTCTCTGGCAAGAACGCGGCGGCATCTACGTACCTTTGTCGAAGGTCTCTGAGTAGAACAGCGATCGACCAGGCATCGATGATAATTTCATGAGCGGTGATCAGTATGAGATGGTTGTCAGGGCCAAAACGGATCATGCGCGCGCGAAACAGATGGCCTTGGCTGAGATCAAAGCTGCCGTTCAGCTCTGTTCGCCGTAACTCTGCGATCAGCTCCTCAGCTTCCTGCGCCGTGAGAAGAGATGCATCAGCCAGTTCAAGACTTGCGCATTGCGGAGCATCAAAAAGCTGAACCGGACCGTCCTCGTCGATAAAGCGCGCCGAAAATGCCTGATGAGAATGAACGACATCGGTCCAGGCGCGATTGAACGCGGTCAGATCAATGATTCCTTTTATTCGCAGGCCGCCTTGAATGATGTAGTTCTTTGCAGACGGATCGAGCTGCGAGAGAAACCAAAGGTGCTCCTGTACTCGCGTCAGAGGCGACCGCATAAGCTTTCCGTGCGTCGGGGCTGTGCACGGTTTGGATTCGACTTGGGCCGAGATCGAAGCCGCAAGAGACCGGATCGTTCCATTCAGGACCAGCCTGAAATCCGTTCTCACTCCGAGCTGGGTCTGCAACTGGCCCAATATGAGCATTGCCCGTAGCGAGTCTCCGCCGAGGCTTATGAACTGGTCCATCACGCCAATGTTCTCAATACGCAGAACGCGGGACCAAATTTGACACAGCTGGGCTTCGAGCTCTGTTTTCGGCTCCTCGAATGGCGTCGGCAATAGAGGGCGAACACTGGCCGGGTCCGGCAATGCTCCAAAATCGACCTTTCCGTTTCTGGTCAGTGGAATACTGGCGAGGTGGATGATCCTTTCTGGGAGCATGTAGGTGGGAAGCGCTTCGGCAAGAAAGTTCTGAAGCTCGCCTTCCGTTACTTCAGCCGGAGCTGACACGTACGCGATGAGTCGTCTCGATCCAGTTTCCCCCTCGGCCCTGGCTATATCTCTCGCCATAAGCTTTACGCCTGCGCAGAAGGAGGCGACCGCGACGGCGCCACGTACCAAATGATGAGCGGCGAGGCGGGCCTCGATTTCTCCAAGCTCAATTCTGTGGCCGCGGATTTTGACCTGACGGTCCCGTCGACCAAGACATTCCAAGAGGCCATCGGAACGAACGCGCCCGAGATCACCTGTCCTGTATAGGCGCTGGAACGACGGGTTGTTTGAGAACGGGTTTGGCCCAAAGGCATCCTTGGTGCGAACGTCATCATTGACGTAACCAGCAGCGACACCAACGCCGCTAACACAGATTTCGCCGACCTCTCCCGTATTGCACAGCCTCGGTCCGTCGGCGACATAAACCATAAGGTTAGAAATCTGTTTGCCGATCGGCACATAAGAGTCAGCCAGCGCAGGCGCTACGGAAACCAGATGATGCGTAACGCCGTCCGCGCACTCGGTCGGCCCGTAGTGGTTGAGAATGGGGACCCGGGGATATAAGGCCAGCCACGCACGCGCCAGTCCGGGTGTTAGAGGTTCTCCGACCGTTGAAATAATCCGCAAACTGTCCAGAGCTCGCTCAGCCGCCGCAAGCGACTGCAGATGTTCAACAAATATTGCAAGCATCGACGGAACAAATTGAACAACCGTCACGCCGTATCCTTTAATTGCTTTGAGGAGGGATACTGGCGATTTCAGTGTCGCATCATCAATGATTGCGATCGAGCCTCCGACGCAAAGCCCTGCCAGAAGCT
This sequence comes from Bradyrhizobium sp. LMTR 3, assembly GCF_001693485.1. Lineage (GTDB taxonomy): Bacteria > Pseudomonadota > Alphaproteobacteria > Rhizobiales > Xanthobacteraceae > Bradyrhizobium. The sequence continues at coordinate 25,597 of NZ_MAXC01000053.1, read as the reverse complement.
GCCACAGCGAGATGTCAAAGCAGTGCGATGCCGTCTGCGCGATGCAATCAGTCCGAGTGAGGGTTAGGGCATCAATCTTTGCCACCAAATGATTGTTTAGGGCTGCGCGCTCGATCATTGCGCCTTTAGGCTTGCCCGTCGAACCCGACGTAAACAGAATATAGGCGAGTCCATCCTCGCACGATGGTGGTACAACAGGCGAAGTCTGGCCCTCGCGCAGCGCCGCCTCTATCGCTATGAATTGCGCCGTGCCTTTGCTGCTCGCCTGCAATTTGCTGAACAAATCCAGCTGGTCTGGGCCAATAATCAGAGCGCAGCGACTCTGCTCGATCATGAATGATGTACGCGAAGCCGGTAACGATGGATCGAGAGGCAGGTACGTTGCTCCAGCCCTCAAAATTGCAACTACCGCCGTCGCCCAGTCGAGGTCCCGCTCACCCCAACAGCCAACGACCATGCCGTTAGCGCCCCGCTCTCGTAACGTCCTTGCGAGGGCATCCGATCTTAATCGCAGCGCTTCGTAGGTGAGTTCGTCTACGCCGTACCTCAGCGCAACCCTTTCCGGATCTGATCTAGCAAGGCGATCGATCGCCGTGATCGGGTCGATCGATTGCAGTTCCACAAGCTGATTTTTGCTTGATCGATTTTCCGTAGGCATACGCTTCCCGCCATTCGTCGCTTTCTGCGACCCTTAAATCAGAACACCAAGGATCCTGATTGAGCGTGTGCAATGCGTAGCCACCCTGGTTCTGCCAGTCATACTGTGCCGTTTTGCCCGTTTCTTAACTTCTCGTCCTTTGCGTTCACTACTGTTTCCGCGATGATCGGCAGGGGAACACGGCCGGACGCTAGAGCCTCAAGTCGGCGTTGGCATCTACCAGATCTTGTAGTAGACACTCGGGTAGTCTGCATGGCATCCGCAACCAAGCGCGCCCAGAGACTCGCTCCGGCTTGTGAGTTCTTTCATTTGTAGGCGCCTGCACAATGATTTGGTGCGCTCCTCATGAAAGCGGGGGCTTGGCGCTCGCCGGGCTACAGGTCGCCCGCGGCGACCAAGCGGTAACATCGATTGTGCAAGAACCAACACAGAGGCGTGCTACCGTTTTCCACGAAGCCGGCGTTGTTCGCATAGCCGCTGAAGGGCAATCGTTGCGCGCTCAGTCGTTTTGACGCTCTTGGCCATAACAAGATAGCTATGGGCGGCGTGGCGAGTCGTGGGCGTGCAGAACCATCACCGCGAGGTCCTTGGTCTGTTGATGTTCGCAAGTCGTCCACCTTGGTGCAAGCGAAAACGCGCTCAGAGAGCTTTGCTGTGAACGGCAGGGGACGTCCAGTCTACCCGAAAGGGCTTATCGAAACGGCTTTGCGAACCGGAATTGAATTGCGGATGGCGCCTTCGCTTAGTCTCCACGGGACGCATGCTCGGTAACTCCTTTTCCTAGAGCAGAACCGATAAGAATAGTGTTGCAACAAAGCCACGCAGCACTACGGCGAAGCCGGAGCCGGACTGTTATTATTACGCGGGTATTCGTGGTAAGTTGGAAGACGCTGATGATGAGCCTTTCCTGCGCGTGCCGCGTTGCGTGATTATCGCTCGTGATGATTCTTCCCAACCAGCCGAACTTCGATAACGCGCGGCGTAGCCGGTGCGAATCCCTGTGCGGGTAGACGGGTCCAGCGTCCAGGCCGGCTCCGCTCGTCGGTAATATCCATTGGCTTTCACCGTTTCGCATGAGCCTCGATAGGTGAGATCGAAAGCCTGTCCAGGCGAACAAGAATCTCCCGCTACTGCTGCAGCGAGAAAGGTGGTTTCCTGCTGCGCAGCATACTGGCGGACGCTACAGCGCGATTGTCAGCTTCAAGACCATTGTCCACAACCTGACGCATGGACCCCGGCACGAAGTAACTGGAGCCCCCCTCAATTTCCAAGCGGCACGCTGTTTGCTTCAGTCGCGGTGCCATCACTGATGCCAGCTTGAAGGCGCTCGGTTGTGGATCGGGAAAGCGCCGCGGAGTGTTTGATGCGATCTGGAGTTCGTTTTTGGGGAGCGACAACGATTGCGCTGGTCGCAAGCGGTGCAGCCAATTCGGCGGACCTTGAGCCAGCAGTACAACTGCCACCGGCCCTAGGGAGCTGGTCCGGAGGAGATATTGGCGGGCACGTCGGCGTTGGTTACGGCCAAAAATCCTTTAGTGATCCCTACGGTCCGTCAGTCTATGGCGTCGTCGTCGATAGTCCTGTGTTCCTGGCAGGCGGCCAGATCCGCCCCAACTGGCAGAAGAGTAGCTGGGTGTTTGGCCTCAAACTCGATGCCAGCGGTGCTGTCTCCAACGGCACAAATCCCCGCCTCGCGGCCTCCGGCAAAGTGCTGACCGTAAACTTGCAAAGCAAGTCCAAACGTCTTGTCCCCGGGGCCGGTCGCCTCGGTTACGCTTTTGGCGCGCAGGGCCACACGCAGGCCTACCTCAAGCAAGGCGTGGCGCGGCAAAACAATCAAGGCGACCTCATCAATGACAACGAGTGTGGCCAATGTCGGCGACGGCGCGCTCGACTTCTGCAAGGCGCTCGACGAGGTCTTTCCCGGCGCACCCCACCAGCGATGCTGGGTGCACAAGACTGTGAACGTCCTGGACAAGGTCCACTTTCTGTGCAGGCCACTATGAAGAAGGATTTGCGCGAGGTCTATTGGGCGCGACCCGAGCGTCCGCCGAAGTGGCGATCGACGTCTTCGCCGAGAAGTATTAGGCCAAGTACGGAGGGGCGATCGAATGCCTGGTCAACGATCGCGATGCACTGCTGGCCTTCTACGATTTTCTTGCCGAACATTGGGATCACTTGCGCTCCACCACCAATCTCATCGAGAGCGTGTTCGCCGCGGGGCGATACAGGATGGTGCGGAAGAGGGGCTCCTTATCGCCAACCACCGCCAGGCCGATGGTGTTCAAGCTGGTGATCGCCGCATCAAGGACTTGGCGGCGGCTCAACGGCATAAATCAGTCGCCGACGGTCGTCGCAGTTGTCAGATTCAACGACGGCATTGACGTCATCCAAGTGCCGGAAAACCAAGCGCCTGATCACGTCGTCACCTAAATCCCGAATAGCTCAGCTTATTGGGCCGATAATTCAAATGGAAATTTCTTAATGACTATGAATGCCGAGAAGGAAGCCCCACCGGCTCTGTCCACCGGTGCGACGCATATGCTCATCGAGCTATGGGGAGCGAAGAACCTCGACGATCCGACCATTGCGGAAGACGCAATCCGAAAAGCCATCAGTGCGGCGAGGGCGACATTACTCCACCTTCACGTTCATAAGTTTTGTCCGGGTCACGGCGTCTCCGCAATCGCCTTGTTGGCTGAATCGCACATTACCTTACATACTTGGCCTGAGAGGTCCTACGCGGCCGCTGATGTTTTCGTATGTGGCGACAGCGATCCCACGCGCGCCGTGCCGGTTCTGGTTGAGGCCTTTCAGCCCGAACAGTCTGACATTCGCAGCTTCCGGAGAGGCGTGTCAATCAAGCCGACGCGTTGAAGCAGATGATTGATCTCATTGGAATAGCCGATCATGTTTCCGACCGCCCGGGTGAGGTTATCGAGCTCACTGCCGCAATCGAAAAACATCTTGGGCTAACCTCTAGCATGAAAGCTTCACCGCGAGGCTTTCGGGTGTGAAAGCTTCACGCAACTTGTTTATGATAACATCTTTGGTGCCATGGCGGCGGCGGGCATAATTTGGCATCCGCTTTCCGTCAATGGCGTAGTCGAAGGAGAGGTATTCGCAATGTCAGGACTTGAAGCGTTTAGTACTGCGTAGTCAAAGTCAGCCATGCCGATCGATTCATCAAAATTCTTCGACTCCATTCGCATCAAGCCTACCAAGGTGAGTGGGAAGCGCAAGGCGCAGGCGGGTCAGGAGGCCGTCACCTGCGAATGGGCGGGCTGCCAGAACAAGGGCTCGCACCGCGTGCGGAAGGGGCGCGAGAACGCGCGCGAGTACTGGCACTTCTGTCTCGACCATGTCCGTGAGTACAACCAGTCCTACAATTTCTTCCAGGGCATGAATCCGGAAGCGGTTGCGCGCTACCAGAAGGATGCGCTGACCGGCCATCGCCCGACCTGGAAGATGGGCGCCAACACCAGCGCCGAGCGCGGCAAGGGCAGCGCCGCCGATCCCTTCAACGTGTTTGCCGAACTCAACGGCCGCGCCGGCTGGCGGCCTGGCCCCGGCGCGCAGGGCAAGCGCGAGACCTGCACGATGATGAACGCCGAGCGCAAGGCGCTGCAGGTGATGGGGCTCACCGCCGAAGCCACGCTCGAGGACGTCAAGACCAAGTACAAGGCGCTGGTGAAGCAGCACCATCCCGACGCCAATGGCGGCGACCGCTCCACCGAAGACCGCCTGATCGAGATCATCAAGGCGTACAACTATCTGAAGACCGTGGTGCGCCAGGCGTAGCGCCCCGCGCGTCAGACCCGTAGCCCGGATGAAGCGCAAGCGTAGTCCGGGCTTCTCTCTCGCAGATGGATTAACCGTTCCCGGACTACGCTTCGCTCCATCCGGGCTACGATGTCATCCGTTAAGAAGCCGATTCAAGAGGTGACCGGTCGCTGGGCGGCTGCGATGAGGGCGGTCAGGAAGAGGCACCAGAGAGCCCTCAGCCAAGCCAGGATGCGGCAAAGTTGTGGCCGATGGCGGAGAGGATGTTCTTTCACGGACGACTCAATAATGAGTCGAACAGAAAATGCACTTATTCAATGTGCTTCCTCAGTCGGTTGAGCGAGTATCGCATCAAGATCACCCATCTTGTCATCCTAAAATCGGACCGTTGCACGCAAGCAGACTTGCTTGCGCGCACTGAACGCACGACTGAAAGTACGCACCTGTTAAGTGGGACAATGACGAATTGATATCTTTGAGATAATCGAATCAATTGCAGATGCGCACAACTCCACTGGAACGAACCAGTCAGGCGCATGAGAAATCCCCAACCTTCCAAGAATGAGGGAACCAATCCCGTCCGAAGCCGGCGCGATTTGCCCGCGGCGAATAGCGCCGACTCTCACTCGTTGGGCGTTGCCGGCCTCTCGCAGATCGGTCGAACCCTAAAATTAGAGGCAGACCTTCCCCCGATTTAGATAAATAAAGATTATCGTAGTCTGACTGCGACCTAGACATCCAATTCAAGAAAAAGAGATCCATCTCCGGTCGCAGGATACTGCACGGAGCCGGCCTCAATCGTCATTGGTAAGTGCGTCGGGCCACGCGCCGTGAAGCACGCGCAAGATGGGAACAGTATCACCGTCGACCAGGTAGGCCTGCCAAGATGTGTGCGGGATGATTAACTTGCGCGTGCCAGCGACGCGCCCGGGCCGGCCATTGTCAGGAAAGTCGAGGCGGCCCGCGCGGCATCGGCAATCTGTTCATCAACATGGACCGCTGCACGGGGATTCTCGGCTTCGATGTAGCTGAAAAAGCCGTTGCGATTGGACGGCGCGAATCGCGACCAGACGAGTTTCACCGTTCATGCTCCGCCACTTTTTCGAAGCGCAGCCGTACGGCGTTGCGCTAAATGCGCATCGACCTCGGAATAATCGAGATTGGGCCGGGTATCCGCCAGTCCTTCTCACGAAACCAGCTATCGTAAGTTTGGCTGTTGCTCACGGGCTCCAGCAGAAGCATCCCTTTGTTAGCCGTGCGTGTTAGCAGGATCCGCACGGCGTCGGATACCGTGAGACCCATGTTTTCCAGAACCGCGGTGGGCCTTTCCTTTACGTCCGCATCGATTCGGGTTTGGACGAGAGCATGCGAAGCCATAGCGACTTCCTCTATGCGCGGCTACGTAATGCATTTTTAATGACGTGCGCCAGAGACGTCACAGCCTCGTGAGCGGGGTGAGCACGGCGGCCAAACGGACCCGCTTTCGGCGAAGCCGATGCCGCGGGCCCCCAGTCCGGGCTGCGGCGGGACCACATGGGCTGGAGGCCTTCCTGTCCTCCTTCCACCTCGATCGGGGTGGCGTAGATCGGAGCCGGGAGCTCGGATCGTCCAGCTTGACCGCGAGATAGTCACGCTCCCTGTCCTTGGCGGTCTTCTGCCAGGGGGCGCCTAGCTCGACATTAGGCCCGAAGATGCGGAAGTGCGGCCCTTAGAGGGGTTCTCGACGCGGACCAGCTTGGCCTTGGCATTGAGAGCGAGGTGCGAATCGAGCCGGAAAAGCCGTTGCAGTTCGAGGAAGGTGCCGATGGTCGCCATTGTCGTGTCCTTTTTTCCAGTTTCCCAGGCTGCGCCCATCGCGGCCTCGATGGCTGGCGACAAACCGGGGGCGGTCGTAAGGGGCCGGCACGCAGTAGAGGGCGGCCAGGGTGCGACTTTCTTGTTTTGCGCGAGCAATTGATACGCAGCGTGGATGCTTACCATCCAAAAAATCAATTTTACCAATGTTGCGGAATGTTGCATTGGCAACAGCACCTGACGCGCACCGATCACGTCACTGCCTCTATCGGCGACGCGGCTCGGCTGAGGAACGGCGTCCCGTTCGCGTCGAGGCGCCTGATGGAAGCAACAGGATGGTAGATCAAAATCGCGAAGGAAATCATCGCCAAGACCGAGGAATACCCGCGGGCGCCGGCGAGAAACGATCGCCGCGGAACTTACCTTGCGTGGTCCCAGTCGCCGAGTTGACGAACCTCGTCTACGACCTGGAGCAGTCCAACGGCCTGCAGATCGAGATAAACACGGATGATGCCTGGTCGAATCTCAAGCATATCGACGACACGGTTGAAGCTGTCCACGGCTCGCTAAGAAGGCCTGAATGGAGAGACGCGTCGTCATTACCGGAATGGGCGGGCCGTGCGGCCTAGGCACCTGCGCCGCCTCCAGCTGGAAGGAGATGCGCGAAGGCCGCTCCGCCACCGGCCCGATTGTCAATTCCGAGCTTTACGAGCTGAAGGTCAGGATCGGCGCCGACCTCAAAGCGCTATCGGAGCAGGACATCGACCGCAAGCAGCTCGTCGATCTCGACGCCACCTCCAATGTGCTGCGCCAGCGCAAGGTGCGCGTGGCGCTGAACAATGCCTCTGCCTTCGGCGGCACGAACGGTTCTGGCATTCGGCCAAGCTAGTCAGGAGAGTTTCGGTTCACCGTCTGGCGGGTTGAACGGCCGCATGGCTTCGCGCGTGGTGCGCGTCTTGCTTAACGAGAGAAAACACACGTAACAGCCAGCCTGCCTTTGGAATCACGCTGCAGGCTGTCGGATTTCCGACATCGCCGTCTTCAATCGGACACGGCTGGCATGAAAGGCTCGTCTGATGCCGTCGCCTCTCAACGCGCGACGGCTCGGTGTTCGAGTTCGTATGGGAAGGAGCGTCATGACCACCATCGCAACTGCGGCGCCCGCGCGGGCCTCGCGAACTTGGTACAAAATCCTCTACGTTCAGGTGCTGATCGCGATTCTGATTGGCGTCCTCGTCGGTTGGCTGTGGCCGTCGCTCGCCACCAACGACTGGGTCAAGGCGCTCGGTGACGGCTTCATTAAGCTAATCAAGATGGTGATCGCGCCGATCATCTTCTGCACCGTAGTCTCGGGCATCGCGCACATCCAGGATGCGAAAAAGGTCGGCCGGGTCGGCCTCAAGGCGCTGGTCTATTTCGAGATCGTCTCCACCTTTGCCTTGGTGCTCGGCCTGGTGATGGGCAATCTTTTTCAGATCGGCCACGGCCTTGCGGCCAAGCCCGATGCCGCAGCCGTCGCCAACTACGTGAAGCAGGCGGAAGCCTCGAAAAGCGTCGATTTCATCCTCAATATCATTCCCGACACCGTGGTCGGCGCGCTGGCGCGCGGCGACATCCTGCAGGTGCTCTTGTTTGCGATCCTGTTCGGCTTCTCGCTGATGGCGCTGGGTGAGCGCGGCGCAAAGTTGCGTGGCATGATCGACGATGCGGCGCACGCGGTGTTCGGCGTCATCGCCATTATCATGAAGGTAGCGCCGATCGGCGCGTTCGGGGCCATGGCCTTCACGATCGGTAAGTTCGGACCATCGGCGCTCGGCAATCTGATCGGTCTCGTCGCGCTGTTCTATGCCACGGCCGCGCTGTTCGTGGTGGTCGTGCTCGGTCTGATCTCGCGCTTCGTTGGGTTTTCGATCTTTAAGTTTATCGCCTATATCAAGGATGAGCTCTTGCTCGTGCTCGGCACCTCGTCCTCGGAAAGTGCGCTGCCGCAATTGATGACCAAGCTCGAGCGGCTGGGCTGCTCCAAGCCCGTGGTAGGTCTCGTGGTGCCGACCGGCTACTCCTTCAACCTCGATGGCACCAACATCTACATGACCCTGGCAACGCTGTTTATCGCTCAGGCGCTCGGGGTCGATCTCAGCTTCGGCCAGCAGCTGACCATTCTCGTCGTGGCGATGCTGACCTCGAAAGGCGCAAGCGGTATCACCGGGGCCGGCTTCATCACGCTCGCGGCGACACTTTCAGTGGTTAATCCTGCGCTGGTGCCCGGCATGGCAATCGTGTTCTCGATCGACAAATTCATGAGCGAGGTGCGCGCCCTTACTAATATCACCGGCAACGGTATTGCCGCGGTGTTCGTGGCCTGGTGGGAAGGCGAACTCGACCAGGCCACGCTGCATGCGCGGCTTAACCACAAAATCGATCTCACCGACGACACCTCGAGCACGACAGGGTAGGCGGCCGCATTTCTATCCGTCATTCCAGGGCAAGTCGAACTCGGGTGTACCCGAATTCGCGGGTCTTAGTGGTGCAAGTCGGCAGCAGCCGATTTGGATTGCGCACCACGGAAATCTCTCGCCGCGATCTCTGGGCCGCGATCTCTGGAGTGCCGGTTCGCTCGCTTCGTGAGCGCCCCGGAATAACGTCTAACAAGGCTGCCCGTGAAACGAGGGCAAGAAACCCCCGTTTGCCGGCGGTTTCTATGAGTGCCGAGTATGAACGACTGCTTGAAAGTGGAAGTCCTCTACTCCAACCGTATAAAGGCGAAGTGTTAGCGAAGTGCAACGAGGCCATCGCGAAGGGGGTCTGAAGAAGCCGTGGAGCAAAGCCGCGGACGGACTAATCTAAAGCGTGATGAGGTTAGCTTAAATTGGATTCCCAAATTAGGAGACCTCTGACTTACCATGAGGGCTCGGCGTGGAGGCCAGCATGGATGGAAAAACCTTGTTCTGAGGATCTTCGGAAGCGGGTCGCTGTAGGTTGCTACCGGCGGATTGTCCTGCAACGAGGCGGCTAAACAGTTCGGTGTTGCGGTCAGCACGGCGGTTGGGTGGGTGCGACGGCATCGGGAGATCGGCAGCGTGGCGCCCGGCAGGATAGGCGGCCACGGGCCGAAGGCGATTCCGGCGAACACCGTGTCTGGGTTTTAGGGCGAACCAAGGGGGCTTTATCTTGCGCGGCTTGGTCGCCGAGCTCGCTGATCGCGCGCTGACGGCTGATTACCGCTGAGTGGGAGTTCGTCCACGCCGAGAAGCTCAGCTTAAGAAAACGGTGGTGGCTGGCGAACGCGACCGTCCGGACCTCGCCAGACGGCGAGCTCAGTGGATCAAATATCAAGATCGCCTTCGAACCTGAGCGCTTGGTCTTCAGAGACGAGATCTGGAACAGGACCGATATGGCGGCCTTGCGGGGGTGGGCGTCCGGTAGCGAGAGGAGTCCCAGCAAGATTCCGCATGGCCGCTGGAACACCATAACCTTCCTGGCTGCATTGCACCATCACCGGATCGAGGCGCCATGGTTTCTCGAGGGGCCGAACGATGGTGAGTTTCCGCCTTTACGTCGAGAAGGTCCTCCTTCCGACGCTTCGTCCCGGCGAAATCCTCATCATGCACAATCTCGGCAGCCATAGAAGCAAATCGTACGTCAGCTTACCGGCCTCTTCAGTTTCACATAAGTGCCGCTGTCGTGAACGCAGAGCCGATCCTTAAGCATCGTGCGACCGTCTTTATAGCTCCGTCTCCGTGCTGCAGATTATCGCAGATATGGTGCGCTCGACCTCGGACGTCAGGACACTCAAGTGATCCGCAAGCCTTGCGAACAGCTCTCCCTTTTCCAGGTTAGTCGCCAGATCGCTGATCAATTTTCATTCGGCTGCATCAGTGCGGAGCTTTTTCAAGTGCTTCTGCAGGTCTTTCATTAATATACCGTGGAGCGGCCTTTTCAGACCAATTAATCGGGGTGTAGTTCAGCTCTGGTCCATTTCCGAACGAAGCAATTCAGCATAGGTGCGCAGATTGTTAACAACAAAGCGGCAACGTCCGGCGTTCGTGCGACCGGCCAACACTTGCCGCCGCACACTTTCCCAAAGAGACAGTAGCTCTCATCTTTCGAGCTTGAAAAGTTCATCAGGACGCCCCAATTCTTGCGCGCAGATGCTACAGGCTTAAGGGCCGGAGCGTTCGTTTCGGACATTCCCACGCAGAAACCACGACCCGCTGCACATTAACCACACGAGTTTTTCGGTCACCCACGCTACGACTATCACGTCGGTTCGAACAGAATAGCTGGGTTTTGCAGCTTCTGTCTTTGATCGTTCCACATGTTGCCAGCTAGCCGGTGTGGCTTAGACTCATCAGTTAGCTGCGATCCCACTTCGTGCTCAGGAATTAATTTGACGTGTAAGCGGTCGCGCAGTTCAAAGGAAGTGAGCGATGGAGGTGGCATATGTATTCGGCTCTTGTCGGGATTCTTATTCTTTTGAGCATCGGCATACTATTGGCCCACGCAATGGATGCTTTCCGTTCGCGTTCGTGAGAGCAATTCCCGATGCGGACTATCCTCTGATGCAAACAGTGGTGCGCCTGCCTCAGTTCTGAGGACAGATCGCGCCCGGTGAAGCGATCGAGTTCTCAGAGCGCCGTCATGCGTGCAGAGGCCCCGTCAGCCTAGCGATATCGGCGGCGTCGCCCTTAGCCGCTCTGAGATCCGGCGGCGACTTCGGCGATCCGAAGGTGATCCGGAATTCGGCGAACTGACCCGAGGACGTGTTCGCGCTCGGGGTTGTATCCTTCTCGCAAGTCCGCGGGAGGCTCAGATCAGACCCGATCAGGAAGTCGCCTATATAGGGGCCATCTAGCTTCTAGTTGAACCGGCTTAGCCATCCTTTCAAGGTCGAGTAAGCACCTTTCAAGGCTGTCATTCGCTTCGGCTGAGAACTTCTTGTTTCGTCTTGCCGCTTGAAACGCGGCTTGACTGCTTTTCCACTCACCGCGCTCAAGTGTCTGCAGACCCTCGTGAGATCGCTCGACACATCCTCGGGGATAAAGCTACGTTTTCGAGCGGTATCATTTCGGAAAGAACGCCTTTGACGCTGCCTACTCGGAGCCGGAAGCCCCTCGAACTTGAGCTCCACGAGTGGGACCAGGCCTTCTTCCGTCCCTCCAACACCCTTCCCAGGCTCTTGATCAGTGATCTGAACATCCTGAACTCGTCTCGACAGAAAAGGCCCATCTAGGCTAACTACCTTCGCGCAGCTCTCGGACCTGGCCTTGATTGCCTGGTCGAAAAGCCCCTCGTTCTTCCATATGTGCGAATGGACGCCGTGCAGCGAACCGGCTGGTTAATGCGGTGGCAGAGCTCAAGGAGACCAGGCAGGCGCACATCACCGTTTGGTGGAATGGCGGTTCTCGCGGCGGCGGAGCCTTTCGCGAGAGGCTCTATCCCACGCTGGACATACTGGCAACCAACGCCGGCAACGGCGTTGGCCGCAGAAGACTGTTTGATGATTGAGAAGAAGCTGGCAAATATGTAAGCAGTCATCACGGCTGCAAATAACAGATTCCCGATCGTCGTGATGGGCGTGGCTCAGACGCGATGATAAAGCCGAATAGATGAGATGCCGCACAAATCCTGTGGTGCAGCGGGGTGCGAATTGCGGCGCTGGCTTGCGCGGCTCGCGAAATCGGGTGCTACTTGATTTAGTCCGAACAATTCGAAAATGATCGAGCAGAAATGCTTGTGAACACGAATATCCATCCGACGAATGAGACTGTCGCAGCCGTCACCGCGCCATAGCTTCCTCGGCCTGCTGAATGCCACTACCAGCAGCGTGAGCAGCGATAAGTACTTCGCTCAGTGCGCTTCGGCACTTATTGTGTCCAGGAGTCTTCGAAGCGCTTGCGCGTCATGACGCTGTGGTGCATGGCAAACGGAACCATCCGACCCCTCTACGGCAAGCGATTCGATGCATGTCTGCCGGCCAGTCTTTGGCCCGACTAGGCAGCTCGCGAAACCGACAGCACATAAGATTGTGATGAAGAAAGCGATGTCCGCGGCCGATCCGTAGAGAAAACTGACGATCCTTGAAAATCGCATTCCGGACGACTCCTGGATAATGGGGTGGGTTGGGGTCATGATCGACTCCGTTAAGCCAACACTGCCCCACGCAGGGCAATAAAGAACACCGAACTCACGGCTCAAAACCCTGAAGAGGCACTTGGTTTGTCGGTAACGCGATAGTAGGTGTTTTTGAGGAAAAAATCGTCCGGAATCTGCTCAACAGGCCTCTCGATCCTGGTAGCTGAACGGTAGTCGAACGGTCGCGCTACGCTCCGAGCATGCGGTCGTTCTTGTGATCGGGCTATCCAGCGCTTCGACCGAATTGCGCAACCACGACGAAATCAAGGCGCTCTACCTCGGCGCTCGCCGCGAAGTGGCGTCAGCGAGAAGCCGCTGACGCCTGCCGTTGCCTGACTTTGATTGACAGAGGGGAAACTGGTCTGGCTACGGACAATCTAGCGCGCAAGATCACCCGAGACGTTTATTCTCGAACTATAGGTGGAGCAATCGACATGTTCTCGACGATCTGTACTATGAAGGCGACGATCGGCGGTATGACGATCCGTAGGGCTTGCGCTAATACGACAGTGTTCATGGGGCCAGCTGGGTGCGGCCAGCCGGGCCTCCTGGTCAGAAACTTGTGAGATGAACGCCCTCATAGATTTTAGCTCGCATCGAGGCGAGCGGCGACATATTTTCGATACCGAGACAACGATTTTAGAACGGGATAGGGGTGTCAGGCACCCCGTACCCGCGACTGGACAGCAAAACTGATCGGAGTGCCAGTTAGTGTGCAGGAACCGCTTGGCGCGATGGCGAGCACTGGCAGTTTTAAGGCGCACCGATAAGCAGCACCCCGCTGCAGTGGCCCGCGAATGATTCCGTCCTCATAGACACGAACACGCGTGTCGCCGGTCCACGGCCTTGGCTTTTCGACTGCGATCTACAGCATCGCTCGCCTCTAATCCTGTCGGGCAGGGAGAGGGGTTAGCAAGTTTTCGTTCGGTGACTCACAACATCAAACCGGCTTTTCTGGCAGCGCGAAAGGCGCAATTCGTGTCCAACACCTGACAGCGGCACAAAGCCCGTCAGGTTTAGAACACCGGCCGGCTTGGGCTCCGTGGAGTTTTTCAAAGCGTAGTCAGACGCTTAATGCGCGCTGACGAAGATGGCACGGCTGTTGCTCTTGAGATCCAGCAATACTGAGTCAGGGCTGAGTGAATCCAGAGCGCAAAACGAGCGATGCTCCTTCCCTTGAACCCGTGTGCCCTGGTCTGAGAGAGATAAGCTGGCGCAGAAAGTCGCGCAACGTTTGGCAATCGTTATGGAGAACAACATGGTGCTGCGCATGGAGTCCCCAGCTCCTCCGATCAAGGTGGAGAACTGGCTGCGTGGCCAGCCCCTCACGAGCTTCCAGCCTGGAAAAGTGTACATCGTCGAATTTTGGGCAACTTGGTGCGGCCCCTGTGTGGCGGCGATGCCCCATCTGGTGCAGCTGCAAGAGAGATACAAAGACAGCGGAGTTGAGGTCCTCGGAGTCGCAGCTTGTGAACGAGCTCGAACGGCGGACGAGGCCAGAGCCAACTTGGACGCATGGTTGACCGAAAAGTTCTCGAATCTCAACTACCGCATCGGGTTCGACTACACAGGGAATATGAACAAGCTTTGGATGGATCCCAGCTTTTCTGTCGGGATTCCCACCTCGTTCGTCGTCGACCGCGACGGCCACATCGCCTTTATCGGTTCTCCAACGCGACTCGATGACGTTCTGCCGAAAATTCTTAACGGCGGCTGGCGCACCAGCGATGAAGCTGGAGCCGCCGATACAGAGCGGCTCGCCAAAGGCGAGATCTTCGCCAAACTTACGGCGGCGATGAAGGCGGAGGATTGGACGAAGGCGCTTTCGGTGCTCGAAGAGGCCGTGGCCGTGATGCCGGACGACGTCAACTTACGCGTGCTCCATGCGGGTCTGTTGCTTCACAGGATGCGCGACATGCGGAATGGCTTGCCGGTCATGCGCCAATTGGTCCGCGACGCGATCGACAAAAAATCCGAGCCGTGGATGGCCGGGGCGATGCGCCAACTCTTCGATCCGGCGAATGACAACTCCCACTTCCCGCCTGCCGAGCGCTTTGCAATGGGTAAGGAGTTGTCCGAACACATCCTGGCACTGAATCCTCCGCAACGCGGCGACCGCTCCAAGTTCCTGTCCTATGGGGCGATCGCTCAGTATTATTTTGAGAGCGGCAACAGGGATCGCGCGATCGAGTTGGTCGAGGTGGCGCTGAAGTCGCTGGACGGTCCTGAGCCTATCCCCGACAAACTGAAACAGCAGGTTATGTCGCTGTTGGTCCAAGCGCTGGCCAACTACAAGGGTGAGAAGGCTTGCTACGGGACTCTTTGTGCGACTCCGCAAGACGGGTCTCCGAAAGAGTCAAAGCGCAGGCGCCGGAAGAGAAAACATGAAAAAGGGTAGTAGTCGGAATTGCTCATGGGCCAATTCGTCAATTTCTGCGGCGGGCCAGTGGCAACTAAAGACCATCGAGTACAGCGCTGGATCGTTTGCGGGCAGGTTGGAGGTCCAAATTGCGATGACCTCCGGCCGGATCGAGGCGGACCTGATCTTCAGGTGAAGTCGCGCCGCCATCCCATGATGCAAACACTCTGAGCGTCTTAAGGTCTACACGAAATGCTGAACGACTCCTTCGTCATAAAAATGCACCCTTTGCGCACGGCCATGGCGGCGGCCGGATTTAGGCGGCCACCGCCATGCTTCTGCAGACGGGCGAAGATGAATGGCGCCGATCCGCATGCCTGGCTCACACAAACTATCGAAAGGACCGCGCAAGGCTGACCGATGTCTCAGATCGATGCTCGCATGCTGTGTAACACTCAAAGCTTGAACCGCTTCAGCTACGCTTATGCAAAAAGGGGGTGAAATGGGCAGAAAATTTCGATCGCAGCCCCCAAACGCCGGGCATTATTGCGTCGCCTCGGACGACAGCGCCAAGCAGTCAGCACATCGCGTCTGGATCAAAAGGGTCTTACGCCGCCTGTGGCAGAAACTGCTGGCGCCATGATCGCTAAAGATGACAAACCACCCGCCGCAATCGGCGTGGTGATCCCGTTCGTGTTCCGCCACTGGCTGAAGCAGCCCGTCCGGCTCGCGATCGTCCTCGTCGGCTTCTTAGGCGCAACGGTGGCCGAGCTGTTCATGCCGGTTTATTCCGGCTATCTGGTCGACGCGCTGACATCAGGTCCGTCCGACCAGGGAGCGCAGCAGGCGGCGTTCTTCGCCTTCGGCGGCATCCTCGCGCTTGGCTTGCTCTGGATCATATTGCGGTTTACAGGCTTGCAGGCGATCGTGCCGTTCACGCTGACGACGATGTCGGATGTGGCGCGCGAGGCCTTCATGCGGGTGCAGCGGTTCTCGACTGACTGGCACGCCAACTCTTTCGCCGGCTCGACCGTGCGCAAGATCACGCGCGGCATGTGGGCGCTCGACCTGCTCAACAACACGATCCTGATGGCATTGTTGCCGTCGCTGGTGGTGCTCGTGGGCTCGATGATCCTACTCGGTCTACATTGGCCGGTGCTCGGCGAGATGGTCGGGGTCGGCGCGGTGATCTATGTCGCGATCACGATGGCATTCACGATCGGCTACATCGCGCCGGCGGCGCACGTATCAAATGCCTGGGACACCAAGGTCGGCGGCACGCTGGCGGACTCGCTCACCTGCAATGCGGTGGTGAAGTCCTTCGGCGCGGAGGCGCACGAGGATGCGCGGCTTGGCAGTGTCGTCAGCCGTTGGCGGGCGCGGGCACGGCGCACCTGGCTGCGCTACAACGCCACCGGCGCAGTGCAGCTCGTGATGCTGTTGTGCTTTCGCGCTTCCGTGATCGGCGGCGCCATCCTGTTGTGGATCGCCGGCCGCGCCTCACCGGGCGACGTCACCTATGTGCTGACGAGCTACTACGTCATCCACGCCTATTTGCGTGACGTCGGCATGCACATCAACAATATGCAGCGTTCGGTGAACGATATGGAGGAGCTGGTCACAATCCATGGCGAGCCAATCGGTATTGTCGATGCGCCGGATGCCAAGCCGATCGACATTCAGGGCGGAAGCATCACGTTCGAGGACGTGACCTTCCTTTATCGGGGCCATCGCGAGCCGCTCTACGACGGATTGTCGATCGACATCCGCGCCGGCGAGCGGGTCGGTCTGGTCGGCCGTTCCGGCTCCGGGAAGACCACGTTCGTCAAGCTGGTGCAGCGGCTCTACAACGTCTCCGGCGGCCGTATCCTGATCGACGGCCAGGATATCGCCAAAGCGACGCAGCAATCGCTGCGCAGCCAAATCGCGATTGTGCAACAGGAGCCGATCCTGTTTCACCGCTCGCTGACAGAGAACATCGCCTATGGCCGGCCTGGCGCCAGCATGGCGGCAATCGAGCAGGCGGCGCGGCTTGCCAACGCGCACGACTTCATCCTGCACCTGCCCAAAGATTACGGCACGCTGGTGGGCGAACGCGGTGTCAAGCTGTCGGGCGGCGAGCGGCAGCGCGTCGCGCTGGCGCGCGCGTTCCTCGCGGACGCACCGGTCCTGATCCTGGACGAGGCGACCTCCAGCCTCGATTCGGAATCGGAGGCGCTGATCCAGCAGGCGATGGAACGGCTGATGAGGGGACGCACCTCGATCGTGATCGCACACCGGCTGTCGACGGTGCGCAGCCTCGATCGCATCCTGGTGTTCGACCGTGGCGAGATCGTCGAGCAGGGCACCCACGCCGCGCTGATCGCGCGGCCGGGCGGCGTTTATCGCGGGCTGTTCGAGCGGCAGGCCATCGAGTTCGGTCAGATCTCCGCGGCAGGCCAGGCTAAAGCATGGCTGGCCGCATCCTCGCAGCCTTAGCGCTATTTACCTTGGCTGTAGCTGATTGGCATCGCGCCGGTCAGCCCTCCAGCATCGAAATCGAAATTCACCGCGAAGGTGTAGGATTGTCTTGAGGGAAAGTGTCTTTAAAGCGGGAATAGGGCGTTTGTCGGAAGGCAGTCGGAGATTCCGGGCCTATTTTGCTGGGCGAGTATTATGATCAAAGCGAAAAGGAACTATTCGCTCATCCTCAAGCGCGATGTGAATGTCCTGCGGGATCATATTGGCCGTACCAAAGCTGCTTTCGACTTTTGTGCGACTGTTTCGGACAGCGAATTGATCAAGATCCTGTCTGGCGACCTTGAATTGCGCCAATTGGATAAGGACTTGAGCGGCGGATCTGGTGTTCAGGCACTGATTACTAGAGACTTTTTCAAGACGGGATTGTCATCAGGTTAAAGCCAAGGGACCTCGTCATCCTTTTAGCATCATCCTTAAGCAGGCGTGCGAGTTCGCCTCAAGAGGTCACCTTCGTCATTTGACGGCCTGCATTGTCGTGTTCAGCCATGTCCAGTTGAGCGCATCGTGTCCGCAACTCAACACTAAACGCTTAAGTATTCTCCGCCTCGGTGAAGTGCATGGATTTTTGCCTCTTCAAGCGGGGCCTGCTCAACCTTTTGGGTGGCACGCTGATTGCTGGGAGACGCTGAAGGATCCGTTGCGATCGTGTCGGTGCCGCAGCTGTCCGCCTACGGAAACAGATGAAGCTTGCTCGACTGAGCCCAAATCCACGCCATGGGGGTGCACTGTTGAGTGCGGCTTCATTAAGTGAAGCTTTGCCGCTTCCATCACTGGTGCCGCTGTCATTGATCGCGCTGGATACCTCTCAACACTGGCTGATTTGATTAGCATTCAACCCGGTTGCGCCCGAGCGGCTGCAAACCAGTGTGACACCGGATTAAGCCGCAATGTGGTGCGGCGCGTACGGCGAGAACTCCCCAACCCAGAGCAAGGAGTAGCTGAACATGGCACATTGGTCTGCTTCGGTGCTCGCAGACGCTTGCAAACCGGGCGATCGGGATAGGGAACTACCTGCAGCCGCATCAATTCGCTCCAGCATCTTTGTTGGTAGTGGTACGCTAGCTATCAGGTGTGCTCAGCTAGTAAGTAAGATGGGTCATGTCGTCTGCGCTGCGCTATGTGCCGACGCCATATTCCGGGACTGGGCTTCTCGCGCTAACATCTTGTGTGTAGAGAGTGTTGAAGAGCTCTCCGCGTTGATGAATGCCGACCCGGTAGAGTGGATATTTTCCGTAGGAAATCCATTCATATTGCCGCCGGATGTGTTTGCCCGAGTCCGTCAAGGCGCTTTCAATTACCAAGACGGTCCGTTGCCACGATATGCGGGAGCTCATTCGATGTCTCGGGCGCGGCTGGCCCAAGAGGCCGACTATGCTATCGCGTGGCATCGTATCGATGATGGTGTTAAGACGGGTGAGTTGGTGGTTGAGCGCCAAGTTTCTATTGCGCCAACCGATACGGCGTTGAGCCTGAACCTCAAATGTCATGAAGCCGCTGTCGAAGGCTTCCGCGAGCTTCTAGCTGGCTTAACGAATGGAGAGCTCCATGCTGGTTCGCAGGCGCCAGTGGACGGAAGCGTTTCTCCGAGGCGTCGACGCCCAGATGCTGCGGGCTGTCTGCGATGGAATCGCTCCGCGCAAGATCTCTCAACGATCACACGCGCCTTAGACTTTGGGCCGTATCATTATAATCCGTTGTGTCTGCCCAAGGTGCACCTAGGCGATGATGTTGTCGCAGTCAGGCGCCTGGAGATATCTGCTGGACGCTGCGGCCTTACGGCAGGGTCCCTGGTTGAAATCCACCGCAGCAACTGGCGTGTGGCGACAGGGACAGAGGATGTTAATGTTTGGTTTGCCAGCTCAGACGGTCTGACTCTGGATGCACGGACGCTCGCGACGCAGTCCGGTCTGAATGTAGGCGATCGCCTGCCGATTTTGAGCGATGGGGAGGCGCGGAGCATAACTGTTGCCCATGAAGTGTTGGCGCCTCGGGAGAATTTTTGGCGACAGCGGCTTGAGCAGTTTAAGACATTGCAGCTTCCGTTCTTGTTGTCTTCGGAACCTGCGGCTCCGGCTAGATGGCAATCGAGTTCCTGGCTCATTCCAAGTGCTTTGGCCGAGTTGTCGCCATTTGATCGTACTGAGTACTTGCTGAGTGCTTGGCTGATCTATCTCGCCCGCATCACGGGAGAATCAGAGCTCCAATTGGGATGGTTTCCCGCACCGAATGGGTGGCGAGCCGGGATAAAGGCGGTGGAGGTGCTTGTCGCTTCTGTCGTGCCAATGCAAATAACCATCGATCTCGGTGGTGATTTCGCAGAGGTACGCAGGGCGGTCGCGGCCGAATGCGCTGATCTGAGGGAGCACGATAGTTTTCCGCGGGATCTTATTGCGCGCTCTCCGACCTTGCGCGTAAAGGAGGCGCTACAATCGCGCCGACCTTGGCCGATCGGCGTGACGGTGACCGCAAATAGCTGTTCTGCCGCTGGTGATCTACCTTCAAGCCAGAATTCTGAGACAGCGCTCTCCGGTGATTTGCTGACGTTTGAGGTTTGCGCTCTCGATGGGAGCTTTCGGTGGCACTTTGATGCCAGTCGCTTGGCGCCCAAGCAGATCGACCGTATGACGCAGCAGTTGCAAAACTTGTTGTGTGCTGTGATAGCCGATGCGCAACAGCCGGTCGCTCGGGTTGAGTTGCTGTCGTCCGAGGAGCGCGCATACCTCTTGGAGGAGCTGAACCGGACGGCGGCGCCCTATCCGTCGGAGCGGTGTATCTATGAGCTGTTTGAGGCGCAGGTGCGCCAGGCGCCGAATGCGACGGCGGTGACCTATGCGGGCGAGCACTTAAGCTATGGCGATCTCAATGCACACGCGAACCGGCTCGCACATCATCTGATCGCGCTCGGGGTGAAGCCGGATCAGCCGGTCGCGATCTGCCTTCAGCGCAGCGTGATGATGGTGGTGGGGCTGCTCGCGATCCTGAAGGCAGGGGGCGCGTATCTGCCGCTCGATCTGGCTTATCCGTCCGCGCGGCTGCGGCAGGTTCTTGAGGATGCGGCGCCGCAGCTGGTGCTGGCTGATGCGGTGGGACGCGCGGCGCTGGGCGAGGTGGGCGTCGATGTGACGGTGGTCGATCTCGCGACGGCGACACCGCCTTGGGCAAATCTGCCGGCGTCGAATCCGGATGCGCGCGCGCTCGGTCTGACCTCGCGCCATCTCGCCTATGTGATGTACACCTCGGAATCATCAGGCACGCCCAAAGGCGTCGAAATGTCCCACGGCTCACTGATGAATTTGCTCTGGTCCTCTCCGGAGCTTGGCGCGCCCAAACGACGCACACTTCAGTTCACGACCCTGAATTTCGACGTGTCGCTCCAGGAATTGTTCAGTTGCTGGAGGGACGGAGGGCTGCTCGCGCTCGTGCAGGAAGAGACCCGCGTGGACTTCTCCGCCTTGCTGGAATTTGTGTGGGGGGAGGCGATCGAGCGGCTTTTCCTCCCATTCGTCGCGTTGAACTATTTTGCGGAGGTCTGGGGCGCTAAAGGAGTGCTGCTGCCCTCTCTGAGGGAGATCTATACAGCAGGTGAGGAATTGCGGGCCACGCCAATCCTCAGGTCGTTCTTCGAATTGCACCCGAGGGCGAGATTGATCAATCAGTATGGGCCTACAGAAACCCACGTCGTTACGGAGCACCATCTTGCGGCTGACCCAGAATGTTGGCCGCAATTGCCTCCCATCGGCCGTCCGATCGCGAACACGCAGATTTACCTGCTTGATAGTCATGGTGAACCCGTTCCGTTTGGCGCTATGGGGGAGCTTTACATTGGCGGCGCGGGGGTGGCGCGTGGCTATCTGAACCGGCCCGAGCTAACGTCGGAGCGGTTTTTGGCCGATCCGTTCAGTGGCGAGGCGGGGGCGCGGATGTACCGGACCGGCGATCTCGCGCGCTATCTGCCGGACGGCAATCTGGAGCTTTTGGGCCGCGATCGACGACCAGGTGAAGATCACCGGCTTCCGGATCGAGCCCGGCGAGATCGCGGCGCGGCTCGTTGAGCACGCCTCGGTGCGCGACGCGGTGGTGGTGGCGCAAGGGGAGGGTGCGGCCGGGAAGCGTCTTGTCGCCTATGCCGTTACGGCTGCCGAGCATGCCGGCGAAGCTGAGGGGCCTGAACTTGCCGCCACGCTGCGCCCGCACTTAAGTGCGCGCTTGCCGGAGTACATCGTGCCGTCTGAGTTTGTGCCCCTTGAGGCGCTGCCGCTGACGCTGAACGGCAAGCTGGATCGCAAGGCACTGCCGGTGCCGGAGGATGAGGCGTATGCAACGGGGCGGCTATGAGGCGCTGCAAGGCGAGATCGAGATCACGCTGGCGCAGCTCCGGGCGGAGCTTCTGGATCTCGCGCGGGTCTGGCGGCACGACCAATTGTTCGCGCTGGGCGGAACTCGTTATTGGCGGTGCGGCTTCTCAGTCGAGCGCTACATCGTGCGTAGGTTTAGCACCGCTGGACTCTTCCAATCTCCCTGAAAGAACTTGCATCGAAGATTGATTTGGAGCCACACCGCAATACAGCTCAAGTGCTTTCCGTTCATGCACGGGATCGCAACCGCCACTCTTCTTTATTCCGACATGTCTCGGAGATTGTTCTTAAGTCCTCAGCTTGGCAATCAAAGAGCTTTAGCCGAAGGGCCCATATCGCTCGCGGGATATTCCTCTGGGGGCAATGTTGGCTTATGCAATTCCGAGTAACAAGTCTCGATGAAACTACATCATTCGTGGCTTTCATCGATGTTACGGTTACCCGCAAATCCATTGAGCCTATCCGAAGCCAAAATAGTACTGGAAATGGCTTTGAGCCTTCGCGTGCTTAGATGATGAGCGGTTCGAAGCGTTGGAGCACTTTGCTGGACAAAGCTCAGTTGCTCAGCTGTTCGAAAGGCGCAGCAAATTGGAGCGATACCTGCAGATCGTGATCTCCACAATGAGACTTTGATGTAATTACCCATTATCAGCGCTGCAGTTGTATCAATTTCCGTTCCCTGCCAGTTGAATACATGAGTTTTTATGCCGCTGAGCCTCTGCTCAGCCGTCCGGCACGAGCAGTCAAGAGTTTCAATAGGTCCGAGACAAATTCGCCGATGCGGGGTTGGAAACCAGATTTAGATGCGGCGGCCATTCATGGCGCGTATCCATTCGAGGCAACCACATGACGATGATGATTGTTCCAGAGACTTCTGGCTCGATCCTTATCAGCGGCCTTAAACAACTCGCCGACAGCGCCCAAGGAAGCAGCGGTCAAGCAGGCAAGCGGCTCGTTGTCGCAACAGTCTGCTAGGACAATAGCGCCTGGCGGATGGCGATGCGCTGCCGCTCACCGCCGGAGAGATGTGAGGGAGAGCGGTCGAGCAGCGCGCTTGCCGTGCAACTCGACCAGCCCATCACGATCGGCGCTGGTTCGGGTTCGGGGCGCCGTTAAACAAGTTGCGGCGCCGCACACTTTCTTTCTGTGGGATTAGACCAGGATCAACCTGGCCATTTCTCCTCGTCTGCAATGGAGAGACCTATGTCGGCTTCGAAATTGGGCTGATCTTTAGACTGATGTCATTCACAATCCTGGGCGGAAGGAGTTTGTCGGATGACAGACGATTCGAAATCGCACGGCGAACCAGGCGCACATGAATGCCGTTCGGATATAAACTAGGGACTGTGGGTGAAACCCAGGATCTGAGCATTTCCCTGGCTAAGTTTCTTGAAAACTTAGGCCAGATGGCGCGCTTGTGGCGGGTGTTGATGAACCTCTTCGCATCCTAGAATCAACCGAGGTTGCGTCGTCTCGTTTGTCGCGGCTAGCTCTTGGGCCAACAGTAGGAACGCTGAACGCCGTGTCCATGACCTTGCCCCCTGGACTTAATCCAGTTTGAAATTCACTCTGGCCCATATGAGAACCAGAGCATGAAGCGCAGCCGCTTTGCGGAAGAGCAGATCATCGGGATCTTGAAGGAGCATGAGTTCGAGGGCGCAGCGCCCACGCGCCGGGCGATCTCGCGGCCCGGCATCCCGGCCGACTTCATTCTCATCACATCGCGCACTTGGCGCATCGCAAGCCTCTCCGTCGGCATCCAGGTGCCCCTTCGCAAAACCGAAAGGCGGGACCGTATCGGAGCAGAAGAGGCCTCGTCACCCGGGCGACATCATACCGGAATGGCGGGCGACATCGAGCGGAATCAGCACCCGAGAAGTCTGCGGATGGCGAAGCGATGCCGGAAATCGTGCACGCGCGGCCCGCTATGGTCGCCTGGCGCCGCAGGCCGATCCCGCGCGAGAGGCGCCAGAAAACCCGATGAACATACTAGTGCAGCAATCGGCCGGCGCGCTCAGCCACGAAGAAGTGCGCGCCGCAGCGCGACCCGAGGTGAGCATCGCGCCGTTTCGGCGTAGCTGCGGAGAGCCGCACCAGTCGTCGGATGCAAGGCCGCGATTTGCGAACTTGCTCTCCCGGGCTGTCAGCACGCCTGCGCGAGATCGACATCGGCACGCTCAAGCCCGATCGCCTTGGACAGACGCATGCCGGTCACCGCCATCAAACCGAACAAATAATGATAAGTCCAGCGCCGCAATCTGGTTGCAGGAGGCAGGGCAAGTGCCGCCTTCAACAGCGACTCGATTACAAGAGTGGCAAGATCCCGACGCGTGGTACCTCTGTCTCGGGATCGATGCTCGCGACATGGCGCGCGAAACCGCGCCCGTCGGTTCATCGCAAGGCCCAATATGCGCGCCGGTCGGGTGGCAGAGTCGCCCAGGATATAGCGGGCTTTGTGGTGATGGTCGTGGCCTTGCGCTTCTCCATGAAGGAGACGAACTCGCCGAGCCTGGTGCTGGTACTTGTATCCAAGGCATTGGCGCATGCTCAGATACTGCTCGAGTGCGGATCTCAGAGTCTTTGCACGTCTCCCGGCCACGGCAGGCTCAATGTGCGGAGTCTCTGGATATCGACCTTCGCATAAAACGCGCGTGGTGTCATGGCTCTCGTGTCGCACCAACTGGCCGATCTCTGACAAGGTCGCGCCCGATCGGAGAAGCTCGGTGGCAAGGCTGTGTCGGAAGATATGGGCGCCGTCGTGGGCGTAGCCAAGGACACCGGCGCGGCTCCCGGGCTTGGCGATCATCGTAGTCGGGCCCCCGGATGCAAAGCCGACGTGAGGCGCGAGCGTGCGCAGAAACAGTCGGCGACACGACGACGTCGGGCGGCGATCAGGCAGGTAGGCAACACAGCCGCGCCGATTTCTGGAGACATCGGCATTCGCGCCCGCTGGCGACCCTTGGCGCGCATCATCAGGATCGCGTGATCCCGCCGTCCCATCGCGGTGGCCCGATCGCAACCATGCAGGACCTTCTGGACTTGCGCGGCGGATAGATAGGTCGGCAGGCTTGCGAGCTTCCATCGCCTGATCGAGGGTAGATCCGCTCCGGCACCAAAGGGCAGAAGCGAGCCACAAAAGCATTAAAGCGTCGAGAATGGATGGACGTCTGCATCCTGCCATGTCAGCGCGCGTTGTCCATCGGAAAACTAAATGCCTTTCAGTGTTTCGATGAGCGGTTTCCGAGCTGGGAAATCGGAGCTGTTAGCGCTGGGCAGCTGACTCTGGATCACAGACTACCACCTTTAGTAGGTTCGTTGTTCGAGTTTCTCAGGTAGTGAGCGGAGCCATTCTGGGAGGCACACATCACGCAACAGAAGTCCCGGCCGAAACGCACGCACGTTCCGGCCGTCGCTGTTGTGCACAGCTCGCGCAATTTGAGAAAAGCGTGGCTTGGTCATTGAAGCACTACCTGCGAAGGAGACCTCTATGGGTGGAGTGATTGGCGAGCCACGTAATTTTCAGACTCTTGAAATCCTAGAATCGAACGTCCGCTCATACTCACGTTCGTGGAAGGCGATCTCCTTGTTATCGCGAATCCGATCCGTACCCCTGAACCGATTCCTCAGCGGGCATCGACCCTCGCAAACTCGGGGCCGCTGAAACGCAGATGCGCGATGCGACGCTTCATCGCTACATCTCATTGCAATTTCTGTCGGCGCGGTACCTTCCGGCTACTATGCCGCTCGCAGCGCCACATTGCGGAAATTCGGCTAAGGAAGTCCGTATCATTTCGGCAGAAAAGGAGTTGATGAGTTCACGCGTTTTACCTTAATCATTCTGGAGATCTACATGAAAAGGCCCATGATCAGCGGGAAGATCGAGGAGGTCATCTACGCGCAACTCGAGCGAGGTGAAGACCTTCTTCGAGCCCTTTGGGACATCTGCAAACAAAACGATGTCAAGACAGGGGTCCTTCTGGACGCGACCGGCTC
>NZ_MAXC01000050.1 GCF_001693485.1 Bradyrhizobium sp. LMTR 3 | reverse complement strand
ATCCGCGAGACGGTGCATGCGTTTTCGCAGAATGAAATCGCCCCGCGCGCCGCCGAAATCGACCGCAGCAATCAGTTCCCGCGCGACCTCTGGCCCAGGATCGGCGCGCTCGGCCTGCACGGTATCACGGTGGAAGAGGAATATGGCGGCGCCGGTCTCGGCTATCTCGAGCACTGCATCGCACTGGAAGAAATGTCGCGGGCATCAGCCTCCGTCGGCCTGTCCTACGGCGCCCATTCCAACCTCTGCGTCAACCAGATCCGCCGCAACGGCAATGAGGCGCAGAAGCGGAAATATCTGCCCAAGCTGATCTCGGGCGAGCATGTCGGCTCGCTCGCGATGTCGGAGCCGGGCGCAGGTTCCGACGTGGTCTCGATGAAGACTCGCGCCGAGAAAAAGGGCGACCGCTTCGTGCTGAACGGCAACAAGATGTGGATCACCAACGGCCCCGTTGCCGATACGCTGGTGGTCTACGCCAGGACCGACGCCAATGCCGGCCCGCGCGGCATCACCGCCTTCATCATCGAAAAGGGCATGAAGGGATTTTCTACCGCGCAGAAACTCGACAAGCTCGGCATGCGCGGTTCCGACACCTGCGAACTGCTGTTTGAGGATTGCGAAATCCCGGAGGAGAACGTGCTGAGCGAGGTCGGCCGTGGCGTCAACGTGTTGATGTCTGGCCTCGACTATGAACGCGCAGTGCTGGCGGCGGGTCCGATCGGCATCATGCAGGCCTGCATGGATGTGGTGCTGCCTTACGTCCACGAGCGCAAGCAGTTCGGCGAGCCGATCGGCTCGTTTCAACTCGTGCAGGGCAAGATCGCCGACATGTACACCACGATGAATGCCTCGCGCGCCTATGTCTATGCGGTGGCAAAGGCTTGCGACCGCGGCGAGACCACGCGCGAGGACGCCGCCGGCGC
>NZ_MAXC01000051.1 GCF_001693485.1 Bradyrhizobium sp. LMTR 3 | reverse complement strand
CCAATCAGCACGCTCAGCAACCCGAATATCGCCAAAAGACATCGCATGCCTCCCGCCAAAATAGGTCGAAAGGCCTTGAATCACATTCACAAAATCCGGGGAATCACTTTCGGGGATCCCGTAGCCCCGCAAGGGGGGAGGGAACCCTGCCGCCGCTGCGTCCCTCACAGCATGAGGTGCGATGAATCGCCTTGTCTTAGGCGGAAGCGGACTCTCCGGCTCGGCCGATCAGCTTGGTGACGAGCGGCGCTGGATCGTCAGGGATGGCGTTGCCCCGCCAGGCGACATGCTGGTCGGTGCGCGCAAGGATGAGTTTGTGGCCGCCGGTCGGCGGCGCTTGGTCGCCGGGTACATCGACGATTTCAAACGGGATGCCATTGGCGCGCATCGCATCGGTCAAGGGCGCAACCACAACGTCCGGATCATACCGCAAAAGCGTGTAGCCCGGCCCGAGCGCATCATAGACCGGCCGTCCGTCCGACAGTTTCGCGAACGGAAGCCGGCAGCCCGGCGTCGCGGACGGCGTGAAGTCCGCCATCGTAAAGCCCGGATGCTCGGCGCCGTCATAGGTGATGATCGGAGAGCGATCGTAGAAATAACCGAAGTTGAGGCCGGCACAGCAATATTGCTGCACGTTCAAATCATAGGCCGCTTGCCCGACCTGCTTGCGGACGGCATCGCCCTCCGGCCCCGGCTGCTCGATTGCATCAGGAACGGTGCGACGCTGGCTCAAGACCTTGCCCGCCATCTCCATCGCAAAGCGCGACACTTGTTCGGTGATGGGCAGGCGCTCGGCCTCATAGGCATCGAGGATGGCGATGTCGGCCCAGCCCTGCAGATAGGCGGCGAGCAGCCATGCGAGGTTCGTTGCGTCCGCGATCCCGGCATTCATGCCGTAGCCGGCGTAGGGCATCCATAAATGCGCGGCATCGCCGCAGATGAAGGCGCGTCCCTTGCGAAACCGGTCGGCGACGAGGCGGCGGCCGACCCAGTCCTCCTTGCTCAGAATCTCGTATTCGAACTCGGGGCCGACGCCGAGGATGGCGCGGATCGAGGCATCGCGATCGACGGATTCGAAGGTCTCATCCTCGCGATTGAGGTGATTGTGGATCAGCCAGTTCTCGCGGCCGTCGATCGCGACCACCGTGCCGCAGCGCCGCGGATTGAGCGACAGCGTCATCCAGGCGGGCCGGTCCATCAGACCGAGCAGGGCGGGCGCGCGGATGTAGGTCGATTGCACGCGCTGGATGATCGGCGTTCCCTGCAGATTGGCGTCGATCGCCTTGCGAACCAGCGAACGCGCCCCATCGCAACCAACGATGAAATCGGCGTGAATCTGAAAGGCAGCTCCGGTATCGAGGTTGCGGACGGTTGCAACGATGCCCTCATCGACTTCGCCGAAATCCTCCAATGCGGTGCGGTTCAGAATCTGCAGCCCGTCGATGGCGGCGGCGTGGGCGAACAGCACGGGTTCCATATAGATCTGATTGATGCGGTGCGGCGGCTCGGCCGTCGGCCAACCGGTGTCTGGCCCGCCGGTGGCGGTATAGCGATCGCGCCGGCAGGGAATGAGGATACGCGAGAGCTCGATGCCCGTTGCCGTGGTGCGGTAAGAGCAATCGTTCGGATAGTCGGCCGGCAATCCGGCATCGCGCAGCTTCTGTGCCAGGCCGAGCCTGCGAAAAATCTCCATCGAGCGCGACGAGACGTGGTTGCATTTCACGCTCGGCGGCTCGCCGGCGGCGCGTGTTTCCACGACAGTGACGGATATTCCCCGCGATGCGAGGTCCATAGCCAAAGTGAGACCAACCGGACCGCCGCCGACCACGAGAACGCTGGTCTTCACCATGTCACCTGCCGCCTTGTCGCTTGCTGCGTTGGGACGATCATGCATTACTGAGCGCCACAGAGATCATCGGGGGACCCTCAATGTTTCCGTCGATCCGGCAAGGCATGATCCGCGCCCTTGTTGTTGCTTTGTCGCTGTCGTTGTCGGCGATTGAAGCAGCAAACGCATATCCCGATCAACCCATCAAGATCATCGTGACGTTTCCGCCCGGCGGCAGTGCCGATATCGTAATCCGCGCCCTGCAGCCCCTGCTTTCGGAAACGCTGCGTCAGCCCATTGTCATCGAGAACAGGGCGGGCGCGGGCGGCAATATCGGGATCGGCGCGGTGGCGCAGGCGGCACCTGATGGCTACACGCTCGGCGTGGCCGCAGCCGGCGTGCTGACCGTCAATCCCCATCTCAACCGCGCGGCGATGGCGTTCGATCCGATCAAGGATCTGGCGCCGGTCACCTTGCTGGCGGAAATCCCGTTCGTGCTGGTGTCTTCGCAACAATCGGCCATTGCCTCGGTCGCCGATGTCATTGCCAAGGCCAAGGCTCAAACGGCGGGTCTGTCGATCGGCCATGGCGGCAACGGCACGGCGATGCACCTGACCTCGGCCCTGTTCAACCAGAAGGCCGGTATCAGAATTCAGTTGATCGCCTATCGCGGCACCGCGCCGGCGACGACGGATGTTCTTGCCGGCCACGTCCCGCTGGCCGTGCTGGATATCCCTGCATCCAAGCAGTTGATCGGCGACGGCAAGTTGAAGGCGCTCGGGGTCTCTGCCGCGAAACGCGTGGCCTTCCTGCCCGATGTTCCCACGCTGGCGGAGCAAGGCCTCTCCGGATTCGAATCCGTCGGCTGGTTCGGCATCGTCGCGCCCGCCGGCACGCCGCCCGACATCGTCAAAACGCTGAATACCGCCTTCGTGAAGGCGTTGAGCGATCCCGCGGCGATCGAAAAAATCCGCGTTCTCGGCGCCGAACCCGCGCCTACGTCGCCCGAGGCTTTTGCAAAATTCATCCAGAGCGAAAGCGTGAAATGGGGCAGGCTGATTACCGAGGCCGGGATCAAGGCTGAATAGGACACCGGTCACGGCTTGCGGCCGGGCGACGCCATTTGATCTCGATCAATGCGACGGCCTTCTTGCTTGGCGACGATGCCGGGCAAAAGGATCGAACGTGGCACACAGCGAAGGCCTATCCCACAGCGAGGCAGCGACGGACCGCCCAGCCGGGCCAATTCCCTATGACGAGGACGGGCGGCTGCCGCACGAGAGCGAATTTCTCACCCAACTCGGGGACCGGGTCCGTGAAATGCGCGCGCTTCGCGGCATGTCGCGCCGCGAGCTCGCACGCCGGTCCCGCATGTCGGAGCGCTACGTGGCCCAGATCGAAGCCGGCAAGGGCAACGTCTCGATCGTGCTCCTGCTGCGGATCGCGCTGGTGTTTCGCGGCGAATAGCGTTTCGTGCGGCGAGTTGAGCCCGGACTCGGCTCAACTCCGCGCCCGCTTCTCCACATTCGCGATCCGTGCCGGCACGCCGAACTCCTTGCGGCAGACTTCGGCAAGCACAGCGACGCCTTCGCGGATCTGTTCATGCGAGGGACTTGCGAAGCACAGCCGCAGCCGGCTGCCGGCATAGGCCTTGTCGGTCGACCATTCCGGCCCCGGGTTGATGGCGACGCCTGCGGCAAGCGCGGCCTGATAGAGTTTTAGCGTGTCGACATTGTCGGGCAGCTTCACCCACAGGAAGATGCCGCCCTCGGGCTCCTCGAACTCGGCCGAGGTGCCGAACTGCTCGTTGAGCGCTTCCATCAGCGTGTCGAGCTTGGTGCGCAGGCCGCGCGTCAGCTTCGGCACGTGGGTCGAAAAATGCGGCGCGCAATACTCGGCCAGCACCATCTGCTCCAGCGCGCCGCTTCCGGCGTCGGTCTTCAGCGCCAGCATCCGCGACATCATCTCCCAAGGGGCCACGATGAAGCCGACCCGCAGCGCCGGTGCGATCGACTTCGAGAACGAGCCGATGTGGATGACGCCGCCGTGCTTGCTCATGGCGTAGATCGCGGGCGGCCGCTCGCCGCTCCAGATCAGGTCGGCGTAGCAATCGTCCTCGAAAATCGGCACGCCATATTGCTGCGCCAGCTTCAGCATCTCGGCGCGCCGCGTCTCCGGCAGGATGCTGCCGGTCGGGTTCTGCACGGTCGGGATGGTGTAGATGTATTTCGGCATGATGCCGCGGCTTTTGTGGTCGGCAAGGGCTGCCGCCAGCGCATCCATCCGCATGCCCTGCTCGTCGAGAGGGATGCCGACCGCCTTGACACCGAGCCGCGTCAGCCGGGTCAGCGCGCCTTGATAGGTCTCCTGCTCGACCAGCACGGTGTCGCCGCGCGTGAGCAAGGTTTGATTGACGAGGTCGAGCGCCTGCAGCGAACCGGAGACGATCATGATATCGTCGGCAATGCAGGCGATGCCGGCGTCGCGCTTGAGTTTCGCACTGAGGAATTCGCGCAAGGGACGATAGCCCTGCGGGCCGCTGGCGAGGCCGTAGGTCGCGAGCGTCTTGCCCTCGCGCCGGAGCACGGTATTGACGGCGTCGATCAGGCCATCGACCGGAACCTGCTCGGGATCATTGTTGCCGCCGACAAAGCTGTATCTGGCAAGGCCGGTCCACCGCGCTGCCGGTGCCGGCAATCCGGCGGGCAGCAAGGGCGCAAAATCGAACGAAGCGGTAGACATGAATGTTCACTCCATCTTGTTTCTTGTTGAGAGGGCCGACCGGGCGGCTCTCTGTCTCGTCGTCGTCGTTCAGCCTGGTTCTTGCCGACGATCCTGATCGGCCTGGCTGACGAAGGCATGAAGTCCGGCGCCGACGACCATCGGCGCCTCTACGGTCGCGAGCGGTTTTAACGCAATCGGGGACTTGAGGTAGCTCCCCGCCATCTTGCCTGATGTGTCGAAATAGGCGATCCGCTCGGGGATCAGGGGGCGGGAATTTGCGAAATTCTGTTCGATTCCGCCTGCGGTCCGGGCGCTGGCGGTGGGGGCGTAAGGGATCGACAACGCGGCCAGAATCGCGAGAAAAGCCCCCATTCTATGGCTGTGACACATTGCTTGTTTGACCCTTGCGCCGGGACCTCTAGGTTGCAAAAGGGGGAAGTCCGGAACCATGCACGAGCTTATTCGCGATATCACCTTATGCATCCTGTTCGCCTGGGTGCTCGGCCTGTTGGCGCATTTTTCCCGGCAGCCGCTGATTTTGGCCTACCTTATCGCCGGCTTCTTCATTGGTCCATTCGGCATGAAGTGGGTCGAGTCCCAGGATTCGATCACCGTCATCTCAGAGCTTGGCCTGATCTTCATGCTGTTCATGATCGGGCTGGAAATCGACCTGAAGAAGATCGTGCGCGCCGGAAAAGTGATCCTGTTTGCCGCGGGCGGGCAATTGGCCGGCGGCGTCCTGCTCGGAATACTGTTCTTTATCGGGATCGGCCTGTCGATGGGCAGCGGGCATTTCGACGCGCTCTATCTCTGCATCGC
The DNA here is from genome assembly GCF_001693485.1 of Bradyrhizobium sp. LMTR 3. Lineage (GTDB taxonomy): Bacteria > Pseudomonadota > Alphaproteobacteria > Rhizobiales > Xanthobacteraceae > Bradyrhizobium. Next base: position 418,467 of record NZ_MAXC01000051.1, on the reverse strand, counting down.
CTGCGCGCTGTCGAGCACGGTCATCATCGTCAAGGTGCTGTACGAGAAGCGCGAGCTCGACACGCTGCCCGGGCGAATTACGCTCGGCGTGCTGGTGCTGCAGGACATCTTCGCGATCCTGTTCCTGGCTGTGCAGCCGAGCCTCGACAATCTGCAAGTGAGCGTGATCCTGTTGTCGATCGCCCGGGTCGGCGTGCTGGTGGCGACCGCGCTGGTGCTCAGCCGCTATGTGCTGCCGTGGCTGTTCCACCAGATCGCGCGCCGGCCCGAGCTGATCCTGCTCGGCGCACTGGCCTGGTGCTTCCTGATCGGCGAGATCGCGGAGAGGCTGCACCTGTCGCGCGAGATGGGCTCGCTGGTGGCTGGCGTATCGCTGTCGACATTCCCCTATGCGCTCGACGTCACCGCCAAGGTGACGACGCTGCGCGACTTCTTCATCACGCTGTTCTTCGTTTCGCTCGGCATGACCATCCCGATCCCCGGTGCGTCGGTGATCGGGCTGGCGCTCGCGATCGCGGCGTTCACCGTCGTCAGCCGCATGGTGACGACGTTCACGCCGCTTTATCTGATGAAGCAGGGACTGCGCGCTAGCCTCCTGCCGGCGATCAACCTGGCGCAGATCTCGGAGTTTTCGCTGGTCGTGATCCAGACCGGCGTGACGGCACACCATATCAGCCCGGAAACGTCGAGCGCGGCGTCGTTCGCCTTCGTGGTGCTGGCGGTCCTGAGCACCTTCGTCATGGGCCGCAGCGACCAGGTCACGCGCGGCCTGATCGGTCCGCTGAAGCGGATCGGCTTGCGCGATCTCGATCACAAGCATGAGGCCGACGGAGGGCACGAGGGCGGGCACGGGGAGGCGCGCCGGGTTGTCATTCTCGGGTTCTTCCGCGCCGCCAGCGCGCTGGTTGCCGAGATCGAGCGCCTCAATCCGGCGGCGCTGGAGCAGATCACCGTGATCGACTTCAATCCGCTGGTGTTCAGGACCTTGACGGACCGCGGCATGCACGTGGTCTATGGCGACATCAGCAACGTCGATACGCTGGTGCATGCCGGCGTCGGCAAGGCCGAGTTGATCATCCTCAGCATCCCGGATTCGTTGTTGAAGGGCGCCGACAACGAAAAGCTGGTCCGGCACGTCCGCTCGCTCAACCCGACCGCCAAGATCGTCGCCACCGCGGAGATCCTGGCCAACGTCAACGACCTCTACGAGGCCGGCGCCGACTACGTGACGGTGACGCGGCTCAGCGACGCCCACGAACTCTACAAGGTGATCGAAGCCGCCCAGGCCGGGCTCCTGGAGGACAAGCGCGCCGAGACCGACGCTCTGCTCAGCGAGCGGCGCGAGGTGCTGCCGTAACTATCGATCCATGAATGCTGTCATGCCCGAGCTTGTGCAGGCTGGATGGGCGTAGCAGCACGTCCTGGACATTGCTTGCCAGCGGCTAACGGCGGCGGCGCTGGCTCTAGACGTCCCAAGGGCCAAGGAAGGGCCAAGGGGGTTGCGCCGATCCCATGCCCACCGCGTGCAATGCGGCGTAACAATCGGCGCGAGGCCAGGGAACTGTGTGCCGCGGACAACAGTTACCCCGGCGACGAGCGGAGTTGCGCCGCGGCTGTTGATCGTTCAGGACGGCGCGGTGTATCTTTACTTTCTAAACCGAACCATCGGCAGACCTGGGGGCGAAGGAAAGGCCATGCGCGCCTTGATCCTGGCATTGACCATCCTAGCGATCGTCGGCAGCGCGCACTCTGCTAAGGCTGGTCTGAGCAGCACGCCCCGCGAAACGTTGGCACCTGCCGATACGGCAATCGCTACCGACGAAGCGACTCAGGAGACCGAGGAACAGATCGGCCTCACCAAGGCAAAGCGTCGTCAAGTGCAACGTGGGCTAACCAGGCTTGGGTTCGACACCAAGGTCAATGGTAAGTTCGACGAATCGACTCGCGCGGTCATCGCGCGTTGGCAGGAGGAGCACGGCTACCCTACGACTGGCTTCCTCAACGCCGCCCAGCACAAGGTACTAACGGCAGAGGCTGGCAAATCTGGCCGTCAAGACCGTCGTCGCGCTGGGAGGGGTACTCGCCATTCGCGTGGTGTCGGCGGTCCAATCGGCGCGATCGGCGGCGCGGTGCACGGCGTTGTCGGGGGTGTGGTGGGCGGACTATTCCGCAGGTGACTCGTTCAGTCTCAAGGACGCACCGCTCATCCGGCCTTGCAGCCTTCGCCGCGAGCAGCACCCAGACGTCGAAGATGCTGTTGCGGACGCTGTAGGTGCCGATCACGGACAGCACCAACAGCAGCGGAATGAACAGATAGTGCGGGATGCGCAGCAGGCTCACCCAGACACCGACCATCGGAATCAGCGCCAGCAGCATGACATTGCCGATATAGGCCGAGGCAATCTTCCCCAACGTCTGTTTTTGTTCTTGTGGGGTGACCATGGCGAATGCGGCCGGACCTCGTCAATGCCTTTTGCCATGCCTGCCCGTTGTGGCAGGGCTTCCGCCGAGCCGGTCGGCGCCATTCTGCCCTGCGTATTGACGCTGGCGCTGGCCCTGAAGTCCGGCTAATGCACTTGCTCGACCTAGCGAGATTTGGCGAGATTTTGAGAAATGGCCGATAGCATCCAGGAAGTTCTGCAAGCCTTTGCCAAAGGCGAACTTGTCGTCGTCACGGACGATGACGATCGCGAGGGCGAGGGTGATCTGATTGTTGCGGCCTCGCTCTGCACCGCCGAGAAGATGGCATTTATTATCCGTCACACCTCCGGCATCGTCTGCGCGCCGATCACCACCGACGACGCCAGGCGGCTGCGGCTCGATCCGATGGTGGCGCATAACGAGTCCAATCACACCACTGCCTTTACCGTCTCGATCGACTACAAGCCCGATGGCGGCACCGGCATTTCGGCGGAGGAGCGCGCCTCCTGCTGCCGCGCGCTCGCCAATCCCAACGCCGGCGCCAATGATTTTGCCCGGCCCGGTCATATCTTTCCGCTGATCGCCCGCGACGGTGGCGTGCTGCTGCGCTCCGGCCATACCGAAGCGGCGGTCGATCTCTGCAAGCTTTCCGGCCTGCCGCCGGTCGGCGTCATCTCGGAGTTGATGAACGACGACGGCACTGTGATGAAGGGCGAGCAGGTGACGAAATTCGCCGCCACTCACAAGCTCAAGCACGTCACGATCGCTGACATGATCGCTTACCGTCAGGCGCGCGAAAAGTTGATCGAGCGGGTCGCAACGTTTACCACCGACAGCCCGATCGGACCGCTGCAGGGCTATGCCTATCGCTCGCCATTCGACGAGATCGCACACGCTGCCTTCGTCTATAACGGCATTGGCGACGGCAAGAACGTGCTGACGCGCTTGCACAAGCCCAATATCGTCAAGGATCTCTTCACCGGCCAGGCGCGGATGCAGGTCGTGCTGGACCATTTCAAGAAGGCCGGCCGCGGCGTGCTGGTTTACTTGCGCGACGGCGCGGCCGGAGTTCCCGTCGAGCCGGTCGGCGAACAGAAGACAGCAGAGGCAGACAGGCACCGGCAATGGCGTGAAGTCGGCGTTGGTGCCCAGATCCTGCGCGATCTCGGCATCACCTCGATCGTCAATCTCACCTCGTCGGTGCACGACTACAAGGGGCTATCCGGTTTCGGCATCGAGATCGTTGCCAACGAAAAGTTGGAGTAGTCGTCATTCCGGGGCGCGCGATAGCGCGAACTAGGGCCTGAGAATCTCGAGATTCCGGGTCTGGTGCTTGCGCACCATCCCGGAATGACGACCGCCCAATCCATTTGCGCTTCCGCCGATAGCGCATTAATTTGTCGACAATTTCCATGAGGACAGTGATGCGAAAGGGATTTTCATGAGCGTGCGCCCTCAAGCCAAGGACAAGCCGGCGGCGGCTTCCTTCCAGTGGGACGATCCGTTCCTGCTCGACGACCAGCTCACCGAAGACGAGCGCATGATCCGCGACACCGCGCGTGCCTATGCGCAGGACAAGCTGTTGCCGCGCATCATCAATGCGTATCTGGAAGAGAAGACCGACCGCGAGATCTTCAACGAGATGGGCGAGCTCGGCCTGATCGGTGTCACGTTGCCGGAAGAATATGGCTGCGCGAACGCGAGCTACGTGGCCTATGGCCTGGTGGCGCGCGAGATCGAGCGGGTCGATTCCGGCTATCGCTCGATGAACTCGGTGCAGTCATCACTGGTGATGTACCCGATCTACGCCTATGGCGACGAGAACCAGCGCAAGAAATACCTGCCGAAGCTTGCCACCGGGGAGTGGGTCGGCTGCTTCGGCCTGACCGAGCCGGATGCCGGCTCCGATCCCGGCGGCATGAAGACTCGCGCCGAGAAGGTGTCCGACGGCTATCGCATCAGCGGCAGCAAGATGTGGATTTCCAACGCCCCGATCGCCGACGTCTTCGTCGTCTGGGCCAAGTCGGCCGCGCATGACAACCAGATCCGCGGCTTCATTCTCGAGAAGGGCATGAAGGGCCTGTCGGCGCCGAAGGTCGGCGGCAAGCTGTCCTTGCGGGCCTCGATCACCGGTGAGATCGTGATGGACGGCGTAGTGGTGCCGGAGAGCGCGCTGCTGCCCAACGTATCTGGCCTGAAGGGACCGTTCGGCTGCCTCAACCGCGCCCGCTACGGCATCTCCTGGGGCGCAATGGGTGCTGCGGAAGACTGCATGCACCGCGCGCGGCAATACACGCTCGACCGCAAGCAGTTCAACCGGCCGCTGGCGGCAACCCAGCTCGTGCAGAAGAAGCTCGCCGACATGGAAACCGAGATTGCGCTCGGCCTTCAGGCTTCATTGCGCGTCGGCCGCCTGATGGACGAGGGCAAGATGGCGCCCGAAATGATCTCGATCGTCAAGCGCAACAATTGCGGCAAGGCGCTCGACATCGCCCGCGTCTCGCGCGACATGCACGGCGGCAATGGCATCCAGATCGAGTACCACGTGATGCGCCATACCGCGAACCTGGAGACCGTGAACACCTATGAAGGCACCCACGACGTCCACGCCCTGATCCTGGGCCGGGCAATCACGGGGATTCAGGCGTTTTCGTAGGTTCCTTGCTCGTCATTCCGGGGCGCGCGCAAGCGCGAACCCGGAATCTCGCGCCGTATTCTTTTCCCCCACTTCGGGATTCCGGGTTCATCGCTGCGCGATGCCCCGGAATGACGTTAAGAAAAAACCATGGCCGATAACGACGACATCCCGTTCAACCGCGACTTCCCGCTCAAGCCGGGTGTCGTAGATGAGCCGCGGCCTGGCGTGCGGCGTATCCTGTGTAACAACCCGAGCCCGTTCACCTTCACCGGCACGGTCAGTTACATCGTAGGCAAGGGCAATGTCGCGATCATCGATCCCGGTCCCGATGACGAAGCGCATGCCAAGGCGTTGCTCGACGCCGTACGCGGCGAGACGGTGACGCATATTCTCGTCACCCACACCCACCGCGACCATTCGCCGAACACCGCGCGGATCAAGGCGGCCACCGGCGCGCCCGTTTATGCCGAGGGGCCGCACCGCGCCTCGCGGCCACGCTTCGAGAGCGAAAAGCACAATCCGGAATCCGGCTCCGACCGCGATTTCAGGCCCGACATCGAGGTCAAGAACGGCGACGTCGTCGAAGGGCGGGGCTGGGCGCTGGAGGCGGTCGCAACCCCCGGCCACACCGCCAATCACCTGGCGTTCGCGTGGCCCGAGCGAAAGATCAATTTCGTCGGCGACCACGTGATGGGCTGGTCGACCTCGATCGTCGCACCGCCGGATGGATCGATGATCGACTACATGGCCTCGCTGGCGCGGCTGGAGGCGCGCGAGGAGGATCTGTATTTTTCAGGCCACGGGCCGGAAATTCCGGAAGGGCCGCGTTACGTCCGTTTCCTGACCCGGCACCGCCAGGCCCGCGAAGCCTCGATCCTGCATCGGCTTGCCAAGGGCGAGGCCGACATTCCGACCATGGTCCGCGCGATCTATATCGGCATCGACCCGCGGCTGACGAATGCCGCCGGCTATTCCGTGCTGGCGCATCTGGAAGATCTGGTCTCCCGGGGCATCGTGGCGACCGATGGCGATCCGGTGATCGGCGGGACGTACAGGTTGGCGTGATCCAGCAACGTCATTCCGGGATGGTGCGTTAGCACCAGACCCAGAATCTCGAGATTCCGGGTTCGATGCTCCGCATCGCCCCGGAATGACGCGCTTTCGCGCGTCACTTCTTCACATTCTTCGCCTGGGCCTTGGCCGGCGCCTGCGGCTTCTTCGGCGCCGCCGGCTTGGCGTTATCGACGGCGGCGTTGATGTCCTCGATCAGCTTTGAGACGCGGGCGGCGTTGCTGCCGAGGTCGCTTTCGAAATAGCGCGAGGAGGAGCGGATATCGACGCGCGATTCGTCGCCGTCGGGCGTGATGCGGATCGAGATGTCCTCGCGGAATCCCATGATCGGCGTTCGCGCCACCGCCTCGATGCGGGCGATGCGGCGCGGCGGCTGCGGCGGCCGTTCGTCGATTACGAGCCATTTGCGCTTGGTGACCAGCGCCAGCGTCACCTCATAGGCTCGCTGCGGGGGCACTTCGAGCTCCACGGTCTCGATGTCGGGATAGGCGATCCGCTGCTGCTCGGCCGAATAGAGCCCGGCATAGACCGCGGAGTTGGCGCCTTCGCCGCTGCGCAGCCTGGCCAGCGCCTCGAAGCGCGGCGGATCGATCGGATTGGTGGTGATGTCGTGGATCGGTGGCAGCTTGCGGTATTGCAGGGCGAGGTAGGCCGGGTAGGCGAGCAGGAGGGCGTTGATCATGAACGCCAGCAGGATCCGGCCCATGCCGCGCGAGCCGTTCTGCCAGATCGCGGCGAAGGCGGCGAGGCCCACCAGGATGGAAAGCACGGCCAAACCGAGCGCGCCGAAGAACGTCGCCAGCGCGGGCTTTACCTCCAGGAAGCCGAAGCGGACGATGATGATCGACACCACCACCGCGACCACGGCGAAGATGGCGAGGTTGCGCGACCAGGTGGCGAGGCTGGATACGGGCTCCGACTGGTAAGGAGAGGAAAACCTTCGGGCCATCGGTGAATCTGCCGGGTTTCTGAAATCTGTGTGGCCGGCGGGCCGGCTGCAAACTCGCAAGCTTGAGACCACGGCGTGGCGCGAATTTCAAGTTTGCAGGCAATACTAATCGGGCAAATGCGCTGCGTGCAGCAACCTTATGGGTAACCATCCCTGTAAATTGATTATTAGTTGTACATTGAAGTTGGTCCAATTTTCGTCTACCTCTCGCCGCCGGGTTGTCGTATTTGCCGCTACACGGGACTGTCCTGCACGGGACGCCGGCGAACGCCAGCCAAAGGGGAAACGGCGGGCGTCAGCCGGAAGCGCTGCAGGATGATCTCAACTCTTGGTCCTTGTTGCGGGCGGAGTCGCAAAAAAATTGCGGTTGTGCCCCCGGAGTTCTAGGATCGGATAGGGCGCAATCGGCATACGTCCGCGGGGCTGATGGCGGAAGGCCCCATGAGGGCGAGTGTTCAGTATGAGTGATGCAAAGCACGAACGATATGTCGGCCCGAACGATCCGGCATATTATGCGCCGCGTGAGCAGAGGGAACGAACGGGCAGCGATCAACCGGGCACGATGCTGATGCAGAACGACGATGGCTGGCGTCCGCGAATGCCAACAGAAGGACCGCCCTTGCAGCCCTTCAGCAAGCCGGCACGCCGCCAGGATTCCGAAGTGTTCACCAAAGCCGTGGCCCAGGCCATGCAGGAGGCGAGGGAGACCGCGCCGGTCGAAGCGCCATCCGTGCTCCGCGACCTGTCAGGACGCCGCGCGCTGTTCCAGCAGGTCATCCGTTTCTCGATTGCGGTGGCGATCGCGGCGAGCATCGCGATGCTGCTCGTCATGGCCATTCCGTCGTCGCAGCGCTCGGCCAACCAGGATAATGCGTCGCTTTCGGCCACCTGGCAGTCGGTGAAATCGTCGGTGCTTCCAGCGCCGCAGCCGCAGCCAGCGAGGCGTACGGCGACCTTGGCCGTACAGGACGGCAGCGGGTTCACCAACGATCCCGTGCCGCTCGGGATCCACGTCGGCTCTCCGCCGCCCGACGCCTACGTATCCATCAGTGGACTTCCTGCCAGCGCACGGCTCACATCCGGCAAGCGTGTCGGTCCGAGCGAATGGCGCGTGTCGGCGACGGAGATTTCCGGCGTTTCGGTCATTCCGCCGGATGGCTTCACCGGCCAGATGCTGGTGACGGCTGAACTGCGCGACGGTAATGGCGTGGCGCTCACCGGCACCTCCACGCGGCTGACCTGGGCGCCTGTGCCAAAGGCTCCCGTCGCGGCGCCGCCGGTTGCCGCGCCAGCCCCGGTTGTTGCAGCTCCGGTTGCCGCAGCCCCGGTCGTCGCACCGCCGCCGCCGGTCGCCATGGCCGCAGCCGCGCCGCCGATGCCGGCCGTGCGGCAACAGGCGGAGGTCGTGCGCAGCCTCGATCCGAAGGAGATCGCTGCCCTGATCAAACGCGGGCAGGACCTGCTCGCCGCCGGCGATGTGCAGTCGGCGCGGCTGGTGCTGATGCGTGGAGCGGAGGCGCAGGACGCCCGCGCCGCGCTGCTCGTCGGCACCACCTACGATCCGGCGCGGCTCAGGCAGATGGGTGCCGATGGCCCGCTGGCGGACGTCGCGCAGGCCCGCATCTGGTATCAGCGGGCAAAGGAATGGGGCGAGCCCGACGCGCAGCGGCGGCTCGATGCGCTGGCGCTCTCGCGCTGATCTTGGGCGAGCGTGCTGCACGCCGCTTGAGTAAGATTTCTTAGGAAGAGGCCGCCTCCCGCTTTGCCGGAAGGCGGCCTCTTTGAATCGAGCCAAGGCTTCTTGAATCGAGCCAAGGCTTCGCGTCACGCCGCGGCGTTGGGGAAGCGGTAGCTCTTGAACTGCTCGCGCAGCGCGGTCTTCAGGATCTTGCCGGTTGCGGTGTGCGGGATGCCGTCGACGAAGACGACGTCATCGGGCATCCACCATTTCGCGATCTTGCCATCCATGAATTTCAGGATGTCCTCGCGGCTTGCCTGCTGGCCGGCCTTGAGTTGCACGATCAGCAGCGGACGTTCGTCCCATTTTGGATGATAGACGCCGATGACAGCGGCTTCCGCGACCGCGGGATGGCCGACCGCAAGGTTTTCGAGGTCGATCGACGAGATCCATTCGCCGCCGGACTTGATGACGTCCTTGGAGCGGTCGGTGATCCGCATGTAGCCATGCTGGTCGATCGTGGCGACGTCGCCGGTGTCGAAATAGCCTTCCTCGTCGAGGATGTCGGTATCGATCTTGAAATAGGCCTTGGCGACCGCGGGCCCGCTCACCTTGAGGCGGCCGAAGGTCTTGCCGTCCCACGGCAGTTCCTTGCCGGCATCGTCGGTGATCTTCATCTCGACGCCGAACGGCGGGTAGCCCTGGGTCTGCAGGATGTCGAGCCGCTCCTCGCCGGTAAGTTCGGCGAACGGCGGCTTCAGCGCGGCTACGGTGCCGATCGGGCTCATCTCGGTCATGCCCCAGGCGTGGCGCACGCGCACGCCCATGTCGACGAACGCCTTGATCATCGAGCGCGGCATCGCAGAACCGCCGCACACCACGCTCTTCAGGTGCGGCAGTTTCAGATTGTTGGCCGACATGTGGTTCAGCAGCATCAGCCACACCGTCGGCACGCCGGCGGTATGGGTGACTTTCTCGGTGTCCAGCAGCTCATAGACCGAAGCACCGTCGAGCTTGGCGCCGGGCATCACGAGCTTGGTGCCCATCGAAGGCGCGGAGAATGCGATGCCCCAGCTATTGGCATGGAACAGCGGCACCACCGGCAGCATTGTTTCGGCGGCGCTGGTGCCGAGCGCGTCGACGTTGTTGGCCATCAACCCGTGCAGCACGTTGGAGCGATGCGAATACAACACGCCTTTGGGGTCGCCCGTGGTACCCGAGGTGTAGCACATCGCGGCCGCGGTATTCTCGTCAAAGTCCTTCCACGTGAACTTGCCGTCCGCTTCCGCGATCCAATCCTCATAGGCGACCGCGTTCTTCAGCGTGGTCTGCGGCATATGAGCCTTGTCGGTCAGCACGATGTAGCGCTCGACGCTCGGCAGGTTGGCCGCGATCTTTTCCAGGATCGGCACGAAGGTGGTATCGGTGATCACCACGCGGTCCTGCGCGTGGTTGATGATCCAGGCGATCTGGTCGGGGAACAGCCGCGGATTGACGGTGTGACAAATCGCGCCGATTCCCATGATGCCGTACCAGCATTCGAGATGGCGCCAGGTGTTCCAGGCGATGGTGGCGACACGGTCACCGAGCTTGATGCCGTCGCGGTCGAGCCGTTGCGATACTTGCAGCGCGCGTGCATGAATTTCGGCGTAATTGGTGCGATGAATGGGACCTTCGACCGACCGCGTGACGACCTCTTGCGTGCCGTGATACTTCGCCGCGTGTTCGATAATCCGATGGCAAAGCAAAGGCCAATCTTGCATCAATCCGAGCATACGTACTTTCCTCCGATGGTTGTTTTATTGCCGCACGATCCGCGAACATTGCTGGCGGATCGGGGTTAAGTTCATGGAATTGAAATGAACTTTACCGCGCAGAAAGCAAGCCGAAAATGGGCTAATGGCGCCTTTGGCCGCATTGCAGCGGCAATGGTTACCGCTGCCGCGGCCGCGCTGTTGATTGGCATGCCAGCCGAGCCGGCCTGGGCGGCGAAAACCTCGCGTACCGCGCCGTGGGACGACCTGTTCAGGGATTTGCAGCCGCGTGCGCGAGGAAAGGCGCGCCGTGTGGCTGTGCCGCTGCCGAGGCCACGTCCCGCTGAGGCGCCGTCTGCCGAGCCTGAGAAGCCGGCCGAGAAGGAGCAGGCGTCGCCTGAGAAAGACAAGGCCAGGGAGCAGGCCGCGCCTGCACCGCAGCCCACGCCACAGCCCTCCGCGTGCCGCCTGGCGCTGACGGACGAAGTCGCCATTGCGCCCAGCATCCCGGACATCCGCGGCGCCGGCGGCTGCGGCGGCGAGGACCTGGTGCGGCTGGAGGCGATCGTGCTGCCGGACAAGCGGCGGGTGTCGGTGAAGCCGGCGGCAATACTGCGCTGTACCATGGCGTCCGCGTTGGCCGACTGGATCCGCAAAGATATTGCGCCGCTGGCGGAGCGCCTCGGCAGCACCGTCTCCGATCTCGACAATTTCGACTCGTTCGAGTGCCGCGGCCGTAACCGCATCGTCGGCGCAAAACTCTCCGAGCATGGCCGCGCCAACGCGCTCGACGTGCGCGCCTTCAAGCTCGCCAACGGCCGCCTGATCTCGCTGACCGACCGCACGGTGCCGCGGGAATTGCGCGAGAGCGTACTGCATTCCGCCTGCACGCGGTTCTCGACGGTGCTGGGCCCGGGCTCGGATTGGTACCACGAGGACCACATCCATCTCGATCTGATGGAACGGCGCGGCAAATACCGGATCTGCCAATGGGATGTCTGGGACCCGCTGCCGCAGAGAGCGCCGCTATTGCCGGCCGAACGACCCGAGGAAGCGCCGCCGCGCGAGGTCGCCGCCAAACCCGACGACGCCAAATCCGATGCGAACAGGCCTGACAGGCCTGATGCAAACAAGTCTGGTGCGAAGCCCGATGCGGCCAAGCCGGACGCTGAATCGAATGACGAGAAATCGGAAAAGGCCGAGCCGGTGCGCGAGCAGAAGCCCGCAACGAAAAAGCGCCGGAAAAACCGGCGCTCTTGATCTTCCACTGCAGTGTAACCGGCGTCGGCTACTGCGCCATCGAGCTGCTGTTGCCGCCGCCCTGCAGCGCCATCTTGGAATTGAACGGCGAGTCGCCCTGCTTGGGTTCGAGCACGACGACCACGGTGCCCGTCTTCACCCGGCTGTAGAGGTCGATGACGTCCTCGTTGGTCATGCGGATGCAGCCCGACGAGATCGAGGCGCCGATATATTCCGGCTGGTTGGTGCCGTGGATGCGGAACAGTGTGTCGCGGTTGCCCTGGTACAGGTAGAGCGCGCGGGCGCCGAGCGGATTGTCGACGCCGCCGGGCACCGAAGCCGGCAGGCCTTCAATACGCTTGTGAATGTCGGCGGTCGGCGTCCATTTCGGCCATTCCGCCATGTTGCCGACGCGCGCGATGCCGGAGAATGCAAGGGCTTCCTCGCCGACGGTGACGCCATAGCGGATCGCCTTGCCGCCGTCCTGGACCAGATAGAGGTAATGGTTGTCGGAATCGACAACGATGGTACCGGGCAGTTCCTTGCGGTGATAGTCGACGATGGCGCGGCGGAACGGTTCCGGCGGCTTGACTGCGGCGTAGCGCGCCTTGGCGAGCTGGGCCTTGTCGTTCGGCTTGAGGGTGGCTTCAGGAGCGGCTTGGTAGGTGGTTGCCGGCATGCAGCCGGACAACGCAAGGCCGGCGGCGAGCAGCCCCAAAATTACTTTCAGCGACGACATGGTATACTTCCAATCGAAAGTCAGGCGTTCGCAAGCCACAATCTTGCGCCTCAAACGCGACGATTCCATTAATCCCATTATCCGCAAAAGCCGGCTGACATGCCAGCATTTGCATCCCTGTTCGGCGCTGCGGAAGGCTAGCTGTGGCTTTTATGCCGCAAGTTTTGCGACTCCCGGTTGCTTTCCGGGCACAGATGGCACCCCGGCCGAATGGCGGCCGTGCCGGCGCCACCTCGCCGCCACAAATATGGGACGGCGGTTAATGCAGGGGTCATGAAGCGCTTGCGAGAATCAGGTTTGGTCCCGCTGGGTGGCAATAGCGTTTTCAAGCGAAGCATGCCCTTGGACTTGATCCGGGGGTGGGTACCGGTAAGAACGCGTCAAACAAGAGAGACTCCCGCCCCGTTCCGGAGTTGCCCATGCTTTCGGTATTTGTTCCATTCGGCTCCTCTCTCAAGAAGGTCCCCGTTACAGACGCTGCGGTGTTCCCGGACAATGCGGTCTGGATCGACCTGTTCAACCCGACGATGGAGGAGGACCGCGCGGTCGAGCGGTTGGCCGGAATCGCGATACCGACCCGGGAGGACATGCAGGAGATCGAGATTTCCAGCCGGCTCTATATCGAAAGCGGCGCTCGCTACATGACGGCAACGCTGATGTGCCAATCCGACACCGATATGCCGCGGACCACGGCCGTCACCTTCATCCTCGCTGGCCATCGCCTTGTGACGGTGCGCTACGATGAGCCGAAGCCGTTTGCCCTCGTCGGGCACAAACTGGCGCGGTCATGCATGCCGGGGATCTCAGGGGAAATGGTTTTGATGGAATTGCTCGACGCGGTGATCGACCGCTGCGCCGACATTCTGGAGCGCGCCGGTGCCGAGGTCGACCAAGTCTCGCATGACATCTTCGAGCCCGAAAGCGCACGGCATGGTCAGGCCAAGCGATACTCGCAGATCCTGATCGCGATCGGGCGCAAGGGGGACCTGGTCTCCAAGATCCGCGAGAGCCTGGTCTCGATCGGCCGCGTCGTCACCTTCCTGTCGGCGGTGGTGGAAGGTGTCAAATGGTCCAAGGATATGCGCGAGCAGCTCAAGACCATGCAGCGCGACGTCGGTTCCCTGACCGATCACGCCTCCTACCTCTCCAACAAGATCACCTTCACGCTCGACGCCATGCTCGGCGTCGTCAATCTCGAGCAGAACAACATCATCAAGTTGTTCTCGGTGATGGCGGTGGTCTTGATGCCGCCGACGCTGATCGCCTCGATCTACGGCATGAACTTCAAGGTGATGCCGGAACTCGAATGGGTGCACGGCTATCCGATGGCGCTACTCATGATGCTCATGGCAGCAGTGCTGCCGTACCTTCTCTTCAAGTGGAAGAAGTGGCTGTAGATCACAGTTCCGTGCGGTTCCCGATGTGCGAAAGATCGGTTCAATCCCACCGCTAAAATTTGAGCGGTGGACTGAACGAATGGTCGAAACTTGTCTGCGATAACGCGTCTCTCAGGCCGCGAGGATCCCATGGTTGAGAAACTTATAATGTCGCCACGCAACGTCATCGACCTGGCCCGCTATCAGCAGAGCCGCAGCGTTGGCAAGGCGCAGGCGTTCTCGACGCGGCTTTGCCGGCACTGCGGTGCTGTGCTGGCGGACGGCGAGAACGAGGACGAGTGTTCGAGCACGTTCAACGTCGCTGCGGCGACTGCTCTGCGCACAGCGCAGCGGAAGTCTTGCGCGGAGTGACCGGCAAGCGATCTTGTAGGGTGGGCAAAGGCGCACTTGCGCCGTGCCCACCATTGTCCTGCGTTGAAAGAAGTGGTGGGCACGCTACGCTTTGCCCACCCTGCAAGACCGTCACGCACTAAACGTGCTGGCCGCCGTTGATGTGAATCTCGGCGCCGTTCACATACGAACTGGTTTCCGTGCACAACACGTAGATGATCTTCGCGACCTCGTCCGGCGTGCCGAGGCGATGCATCGGAATCTGCTGCTCGACGATCTTCTCGGTCCCCGGCGACAGGATCGAGGTGTCGATCTCGCCGGGCGCGATCGCGTTGACGCGGACGCCGACGCGGCCGAAATCGAACGCCATCTCGCGCGTCAGCGCGGCAAGCGCCGCCTTCGAGGTCGCATAGGCCGCGCCCGCGAACGGGTGCACGCGCGAGCCTGCGATGGAGGTGACGTTCACCACCGCGCCCCTGGCATGTTTCAACTCCTCGAGCAGTCCGCGCGCGATCATGATCGGCGCGAAGAAGTTGACGTGAAAGACGTGGTTCCAGGTCTCGACATCGGTGTCCATGGTGCCGAGCCGCCCGCCGCCCGGCGCCTTCGGCGAGATCGCCGCGTTGTTGACCAGCGCGTGCAACTCGTCGTTCTCTAGCCGCCTGCGAATCTCGGAAATCGCGCGCACGGTATCGTCATGGCTGCCGAGGTCGACCTCGATGTGATCCTCTGGGCCGGCGCCCCACGGGCAGACTTCCGGGAAGGCGTGCCGCGAACAGGTGATGACGCGCCAGCCGGCCGAGGAGAACCGGATCGCGGTGGCATGACCGATGCCGCGGCTGGCACCGGTCAGGAGCAACGTGCGCCGTGGCGCATTGGACGGAGCGGGCATGCAGGTCTTTCAGCTTTGAACGTCGTCGGGTGCGTTTGACGTCATGGATAGAGCCGCACCTTGCTCCAGGCTTGTGACGGCGCATCGCGGCGGAATTCGATGCGGTCGTGCAGGCGGTACGGTCGGTCGTGCCAGAATTCGAAACGCTGGGGCGTAATGCGCCAACCACTCCAGCCGGCCGGGCGCGGCACTTCGCCGATGACGTATTTGGCCGCGACCTTGGCAATTGCCTGCTCGAAGGCGAAGCGGCTCTCCAGCGGCTGCGACTGCTTGCTGGCCCAGGCGCCGATCTGCGCCTGCTTCGGCCGCGTCGCGAAATAGGCATCGGCTTCCTCGTCCGTTACCGGCGTCACGCTGCCGCGGATGCGCACCTGACGGCGCAGCGACTTCCAGTGAAATAGTAAAGCGGCCTTAGGATTTGCGGCGAGTTCGCGGCCCTTCTGGCTGGCGATGTGGCTGTAGAACACGAAACCATCGGCATCATAGCCCTTCAACAGCACCATCCGGACATCGGGTAGCCCGTCGGCATCGACGGTCGCCAGCGCCATTGCGTTGGGATCGTTCGGCTCGGACTTCACGGCTTCTGCAAACCACTCGGCGAACAGCGCAAACGGTTCCTCGGCCGCGGTAAAATCACCCGATGTTAACGGTGTCGGGTGTTTGATGGAGGTCGTGTCCGTCATGTCAGGAGTCCCAGTTGCGTACCCTCGCGTCCCAGAACGCGTTGCAGCCCCGATACGGGCACGCCCTATATAGGGCATGGGGACGCGTTGGCCTATCGGCGATCGGGCCGAGGGGCGCTGTGGTGACGTTGATTTTGATCGGTCTCGGCTCGGGCGGCTGCAGCCTGTCGCGCCCGGATGCCTACGCCAAGGTGGACGCTGCCCACGTCACGGGTTCACTGGGCAAGCAATCGGCCGTCCCGCCGGTGCCGACCGAGAGCGATCTGGCCTTTGCCCGCACCGCCGCCTCCGACGTGCTGACCAAAGGCGACAAGGATTCCAGCCAGCCCTGGGAAAATCCGGAGACCGGCGCGCGCGGCTCGGTGACGCCGCTATCCCAGGCCTATTCTGCGGAAGATGGGCGCACCTGCCGGGATTTCCTGGCGAGCTATGTCAACGGCCGCTCGGAAAGCTGGCTGCAGGGCGCCGCCTGCAAGGCAGGTCGTGGTAGATGGGAAATCCATACGATTAAGCCGTGGACGAGGGGATAACGCCTCAAAGCGACTTCAAGCGACGTGGTAGTTGCAAAAATGCAACTGGCTCCCCAGATGAAGCCAAAGCGGGCGAATTGCCCTAAGCTTCAAGAACCGAATTTCCGTGAAGGAGACGTGACGGATGCGCGACCCCTATGAGGTCTTGGGGGTGCCGCGAGGCGCCAGCGCTACGGCGATCAAGAGTGCCTACCGCAAGCTCGCCAAGAAGCATCACCCCGACAACAACAAGAACGATCCGAAGGCTGCGGCGCGATTTTCCGAGATCAACGCAGCCAACGAGATCATCGGCGACGAAGACAAGCGCAAGCAGTTCGATCGCGGCGAGATCGATGCCGATGGCAAACCGCGCTTCCAAGGTTTTCCTGGTGGCGGCTTTTCCGGCGACCCGCGCGGCCGAGCCGGTGGAGGCGGTTTCGAATCCTACACTTTCCGCAGCGGCGGCGGCCCTGGCGGCATGGGCAGCGCGGGCTTCGAGGACATCCTCAACAGCATGTTCGGCGGCGCAGCCAGGAGCGGACGTGCCGGCGGCGGCCGGACCTTTGAATTCGACACCGGTGGAGTCGGCCTCGATCTCGATCTGAACGTCACCATGACGGTGTCGCTCGAGGAGTCGGTCAAGGGCGGGGAAAAGCGCGTCCGTTTGCCAACCGGCAAGGAGCTCAACGTCAAGATCCCCGCAGGCGTTACCGCCGGTCAGCAGATCCGGCTGAAGGGGCAGGGCGAAACCGCGCCGGGTCACCCGCCGGGTGATCTCCTGATTACGGTCAGCATCGCCCCACATCCCTTCTTCAAGGTCGATGGCAGCGATTTGCGCCTGGATCTGCCCGTCACGCTCTATGAGGCGGTGTTGGGCGGCAAGGTTCGCGTGCCCACCCTGGGTGGAGCGGTCGAGCTCTCGATCCCTAAAAATACCTCGAGCGGCCGGACCTTCCGTCTCAAGGGCAAGGGCCTGCCCAAGCCCGGGGAAACCGGGGACCTGCTCGTCACCACCCGAATTATTTTGCCCGACGGGAACGATAGCGAGCTCGAGGCATTGATGCAGAGGTGGCGCGATGGCCACCCGTACAATCCGCGCAGCGATTTCGGCTGATTCGGCCGGGTTCGCGGCGCAGATTTTGCGTGGAGTTGGATAGCGGGGTTCCGAGCAGGAGTTTCCCAAAAAAGCGCAGTTCTTTCCTGGAAACAAAGGGTTTCCCGGAAAAGGGGCGGCCTCGAAAGGGGGACCAGCGCGGTACCAAACCCCGATCGAGGCCGCTTGCGCCGATCGGCGGATCGAGCGCTACTCATTTTCGCGTGATCACCCGGTGCATTAATGAGACGCGCCGGTGTTTTGATTCCAGATTTTCGATGTCAGAATTTGGACAAGTGGCGCGGGTGTTGCCAATTCGTCGCTTTTCGCCGTCGTAGCCCGGCGCAATCCGGGAACACGTGATCCCGTCGCAACGATCCCGAGGTTTCGCTGAGCCTGTCACGGGCGCGCATTCGTGCCCGTTGGCTTCCCACCTGGGCTACTTTGTCAGCCCTTCTTCTCCAACTGATCGTAGACGGCCTGGGCGATCTGGGTCAGCCGCCCCCGGTCGGCGCCGGTAGACACTACCGCATAGACGACGCCGTCGTCGGCCCAGAACAGGGTGCTCTCCTTGCCTTTCGCCGCGTACCGCATCTGCGTCGCCTCGGCGTCCGACTTTGCGGTGTAGATCGTGAAACGTTCGCCTGAAGCGCTCTCATACATCATGAAGGATGCCGGGCCCCCGGAACCCGGCAACAGCCGTCCGCCGACAAGTTTCAATCCGGCCCCCGCCAGTTCCGGCGCGCGGACGACCCAGCCGCAGCGCTTGGTCAGCCATTGCTGCAGATGATGGCGTTCGCTGCCCGGCACCTCGACGGGATGCCGCACTTCCACCACGTAAAGCCGGTGCGCTTCGATCGCATCCACCGTCAAATTTTGGAAAGCCGAAGGTGCAGTCGCCGCGCCGCGCGCGAACCAGCCTGTGCCACCGCCGACGATGAATGCTACAAACGTCGCCGCCACCGCGCCGTATACCCATCTGCGCGGCTGTCGCACCAGCCGTTCGATATCGAGCCGTTTCGGTACCGCCTCGTCGACAACCGAATCGTACCTGGTACGCAGCGCTTCCGCCATCGCGCGCCACGACTGCACCCGCGCGGCATCGTCGGGATGCGAGGCGAGCCACGCTTCGACGTCGCCACGGCGTTCCGCCGGCAGTTCGTCGTCGACGTAAGCATGCAGCTCGTCTTCGGTGACGGGAATGTTGCGATCGGTCATTGTCGTCTCTGTCTATTCTTGATCTGCTGCGTAACGCGTTTCATGCGCCTTCGTCATTTCACCCGCCTGAGCGCCGCGCGTTCGCCCTCGAGCGAAGCTTTGACATGGGCGCGTGCGCGGGCAAGCCGGGACATTACGGTGCCGATCGGCACGCCCTGGATGTCGGCGACCTCGCGGTAGCTCAGCCCTTCCAGCATCACCAGGAGCAGCACCGAGCGCTGTTCTTCCACCAGCGTTGCCAGCGCACGCGCAATGTCGCGGCCCTCCGCCTCGGTGCCGCTGGCGTCCGGGTTGTTGTCGAGCAGCGGCATGAATTGCGGCCGCCGCGCCAGCGACCGCCGCCGGTTCTTGTTCAAATTGGTCAGGATCGTGTAGAGCCAGCTCCTGACGTCGCCGCCGAGAAACAGCCGCTCGGAACGCAACGCACGCACCAGCGTATCCTGCACCAGGTCGTCGGCGATGTCGGCATCGCGCGCGAGTGCGCGTGCATAGCGACGGAGCGCCGGAATCATGGCTTCGACACTTTGACGAAACGCGCTCATCAGCACCAGATTGCAAGAGTTACGAGGCGCGAACGCCTTACCCAACATAACACCCAATTGACGCGTCTATTCCAGCCATTGAGCCGCACCCGAAACAGCGTTAATCCGAACGGCGGATTTGGGCTCGACCGCGTGGGAGTGCTGGTGTACCTCCAAGCCTGGATGGAAAGCCCTGAATGGAAGCGCGATTGGAAAGCAGATGTCGCAAAAATCAGGTCTGATGCAGGGCAAGCGCGGGGTGATCCTCGGCGTTGCCAACAACCGCTCGATTGCCTGGGGCATCGCCAAGGCATGCCACGACGCCGGCGCGGAAATCGCGCTCACCTGGCAGGGCGATGCGCTGAGGAAACGGGTCGAACCGCTGGCCAAGGAGCTGGGTGGCCTCCTGCTGGGCCATTGCGACGTCACCGATGCCGCGACGATCGACGCGGTGTTCGATGTGCTCCGCGAAAAGTGGGGCAAGATCGATTTCGTGGTCCACGCCATCGCGTTCGCCGACAAGGACCAACTCGACGGCCGCTATCTGGAGACGACGCAGGACAACTTCTCCAGGAGCATGCTGATCTCCTGCTATTCACTGACCGCGATCACGCAGCGCGCCGAGAAGCTGATGACCGATGGCGGCTCGATCCTGACGCTGACCTATTACGGCGCCGAGAAATGGATGCCGCATTACAACGTCATGGGGGTTGCGAAGGCAGCCCTGGAAGCCAGCGTGCGCTATCTCGCCGCCGATCTCGGCGAGAAGAACATCCGCGTCAACGCGATCTCGGCAGGGCCGATCAAGACGCTGGCGGCGTCGGGCATCGGCGATTTCCGCTACATTCTGAAGTGGAACGAATACAACGCGCCGCTGCGCCGCACCGTGAGCATCGAGGAAGTCGGCGACAGCGCGCTGTATCTGTTGTCGGACCTGTCGCGCGGCGTCACCGGCGAGGTGCATCACGTCGATTCCGGCTATCACGTCGTCGGCATGAAGCGCCCCGACGCGCCTGACATCTCGCTCTCCAATTCGGTAGCCAAGGAATAGCCGTAAAGTCCGATGCCTGCGCCCGTGATCTACTACATCCGCCATGGCGAGACGTCGTGGAACGCGGAAGGCAGGCTGCAGGGCGCGCAGGACATTCCACTGAACGATCTCGGCCGCAAGCAGGCGGCCCACGCCGGCAATGTCCTCGCCGAGCTCCTCGCGCGCGATGGCCGCGACACGTCCTCGCTGCCGTTCGTTGCAAGCCCGCTTTCGCGCGCACGGGCGACGATGGAATTGGTGCGCGGCGCCATGAAACTGCCGCCGGAGAGTTATGCGCTCGACGATCGTCTGCGTGAGATCGGCTATGGCGTCTGGGAGGGCTCGACGTTGGCCGAGATGCAGGCCGCCGACCCCGTGCTCTATGCCAAGCGGCTGACAGCGAAGTGGACGATGGCGCCGGAAGGCGGCGAGACCTATGCCGAGGTGCAGCACCGGATGCGCGACTGGTATGATTCCGTGCGCGCGGATACCGTCGCCGTGGCCCATGGCGGCACCGCGCGGGCGTTGATGGTGGCGCTCGGTATCGAGACGCCGGCAAGCGCCGCCGACCTCGTGATCGAGCAGGGCGCGGTCTACGTGTTCCGCGACGGGAGCCTTAGGAAGTATAGTTAAGGAAGACCGTCATTCCGGGGCGATGCGTTAGCATCGAACCCGGAATCTCGAGATTCCGGGTCTGGTCCTTCGGACCATCCCGGAATGACGGCGTGCGGAAGGGAGGCATTTGACCCCTTATTCAGGGCGAGTTACCACACGTTGACAATCAACATAGCCGTAAACAATCCACGTAAGCCGACACATAGCAAATGTCCCACAATACCTTCGGCCATCTGTTCCGGGTGACGACCTTCGGCGAAAGCCACGGGGTCGCGATCGGCTGTGTGGTCGACGGTTGTCCGCCGCTGATCCCGCTGACATCAGAGGACATCCAGCACGATCTCGACCGCCGCCGTCCGGGCCAGTCGCGCTTCACCACCCAGCGCCAGGAGCCGGACGCGGTCAAGATCCTGTCCGGCGTGATGGCCCATCCGGAAACCGGCGCGCAGGTGACGACGGGAACGCCGATCGCGCTTCTGATCGAGAACACCGACCAGCGCTCGAAGGACTATTCCGAGATCAAGGACAAGTTTCGCCCGGGGCATGCCGACTTCACCTATGAGGCCAAATACGGCCTGCGCGATTATCGCGGCGGCGGCCGTTCGTCGGCGCGCGAGACCGCGACGCGGGTCGCGGCCGGCGCAATCGCGCGCAAAATTCTCCCCGAGGTGAAGGTGCGCGGTGCGCTGGTGCAGATGGGGCCGCACAAGATCGATCGCGACAAGTGGGACTGGGACGAGATCGCGCGCAATCCGTTCTTTTGTCCCGACAAGGACAAGGCCGCCTTCTTCGAGCAATATCTGGACGGCATCCGCAAGAACGGCTCCTCGATCGGCGCAGTCATCGAAGTGGTCGCCGAAGGCGTGCCCCCGGGATGGGGCGCGCCGATCTACGCCAAGCTGGATGCCGATCTGGCGGCCGCCATGATGAGCATCAATGCGGTGAAAGGCGTCGAGATCGGCGCAGGCTTCGGCGCGGCTGAATTGTCGGGCGAGGAAAACGCCGATGAGATGCGCACCGGCAATAACGGCACGCGCTTCCTGTCCAACCATGCCGGCGGCGTGCTCGGCGGCATTTCGACCGGCCAGCCGGTGGTGGTGCGTTTTGCGGTGAAGCCGACCTCGTCGATCCTCTCGCCGCGCAAGACGGTGGATCGCGCCGGCGCCGACACCGACATCATGACAAAGGGCCGCCACGACCCCTGCGTCGGCATCCGCGCGGTGCCGGTCGGCGAGGCGATGATGGCCTGCGTGCTGGCGGATCATTTCCTGCGCCATCGCGGGCAGGTCGGCTGACGCCGGACGCTTCTCAACGTCAAGCATTCCTGTCGCCTTGACGCGCGCCGAACTTGCGCGGCAAATACCGCCGTGATGAATGTCGCAGAACTGCAGAAGCTGACCGACTGGCTGATCGACGGCGGGCGAACCGCGACCAGCCCGCGCGCGTTCATGGCCGAGTGCAGCGAGCGGATGGTCGCGGCCGGCCTGCCGCTCTGGCGCGTTGGCGTCTTCGTCCGCACGCTGCATCCCGAAATCTATGGACTCAGCTTTATCTGGAGGCCAGACTCCGAGGTCGACGTCGGTTCGGTCGATTACAATATCCTGCAGTCACCGGATTTTCACACCAGCCCCCTGATCATTGTGTTCCAGCAGGGGGTGGAAGTTCGGGCCCGGCCCGATGATCCCCAGAGCAGGCGTTTTCCAATCATCGATGACCTTCGCGCCGAAGGTGTCACGGACTATGTCGCCCTGCCGCTGCCCTTCATTGGTGGCACGGTGAACGCATCGAGCTGGACCACGAAGCAGCCGGGTGGGTTCACGGATGAACAGTTGGCGGCGCTGCGGAGCCTTGCGAAGCCGCTGGCGCGGGTGGTCGAGATCCTCAGTTTGAACCGCATGGCCGCGAATCTTCTGGACACCTATGTCGGCAACAGCGCCGGCGAGCGGATCATGGGCGGGCAAATTCGCCGCGGCCACACCGAGACGATGAACGCCGCGATCTGGCTGTCCGATCTGCGTGGCTTCACGGCGTTGTCGGACCGGCTGCCGGCCGAGGCCGTCGTGGACATTCTGAACCAGTATTTCGATTGCCAGGTTGCCGCGATCAAGAAGCATGGCGGCGACGTGTTGAAATACATGGGTGACGGGCTGCTCGCGGTTTTTCCGATCGACGAATATGTCGGCGACGAGCAACAGGTCTGCTCGCATGTGCTGGAGGCCGCCCACGAATCCCGCGCCAGGGTAGCCGAGCTGAATTACCCGTTTGGAGACGCGGTCGAACGTTTTCGTTTCGGCCTCGCCCTCCATGTCGGACGCATTCTCTACGGCAATATCGGCGGCGGCAATCGGCTCGACTTCACCTGCATCGGCCCCGCGGTCAATCTCGCGGCGCGGCTCGAAAAGATCGCCAGTCAACTCAGACGCACGGTCGTGGCGTCCGAAGGTTTCGCCGGTATCTGCCGGGGAGGGTGGAGCGATCTCGGCGAGTTTCCGGTCGCCGGCTTCTCCAAGGCCGCGCGGGTCTACGGATTGGCCGACGAAAATTCGGCGAGCCCGTAGCCCGGATGGAGCGCAGCGCAATCCGGGTAGACTGGCTCCATGGTGCACTATCGACGCAACTTCGTCCCCGGCGGGACGTTCTTCTTCACAGTCACGCTGGATGATCGAAGATCATCCGCGCTGATTGATCATGTTGTGTTGCTGCGCGCGGCATTTCGGAAAGTGCGGAACGAGCGGCCTTTTGTTACAGAGGCCGTCGTCATTCTCCCGGACCACCTACATGCAATTCTAACATTGCCGCCCGGCGACTCGGACTTTTCAGACAGGTGGCGCCGGATCAAGGGAAGCTTTACGCGAAGTGTCATCGCGACAGGCGCGCAAGTTTCGCGCGACCATCGCGGAGAATACTCGCTCTGGCAGAAACGCTTTTGGGAGCACACGATACGTGATGAACGGGATTTCGAGCGCTGCGCCGACTATGTGCATTTTAATCCCGTCAAGCATCAGCTCGCAGCATCTCCGTCCGATTGGCCGTTTTCATCGCTGCATCGTTATGTCCGTGCGGGCATTTTGCCTCCGGATTGGGGCGGCGACGGGAGTGCCGATACGAGCAATTTCGGTGAGCGGAAGGACTGACCCCGGATTTCGCTGCGCTCCATCCGGGCTACGGGAGAATCATTCCTCCGGCTCGGTCGTGAACAATAGTGGATAGCCCTTGGCGCGGCCGGCGTCGGTGGCGCGGGTCGCCTTGGTCTCGGCGACGTCCCTGGTGAACACGGCGACGACGCAGACGCCGCGGCGGTGCGCTGTTATCATCACCTTGTGGGCCTGGTCCTCGGTCATGCGGAATTCGGCCTTCAGCACCGTGACGACGAATTCACGCGGCGTGAAGTCGTCATTGATCAGGATGACCTTGTGCAGGCGCGGCCGTTCGACCTTGGTTTTGACCTTGGTTTTTGGCGTGACGACGGTATCTGCCATTTGTAGTCCCGAAGCGAAGGAAATCCGACGAGCCCGCCGCGTTCAGTTGGCGCGGCAGTCTGCCAGGCGCTGCGCCATGGTCTGATCGCCGCGGCTGACGGCCGTCTCGATCAGTTTACAGGCTCCCGGCCGGTCCTGAAACCGGGGGAGTCGAGAGTTTCAGCTCGATCGGGGCGGCCATCGCGCCGGATTCCGACAGGCGCTCGCGGCGTGGAACCGGCCGAGCACGCCTGCTATGGACGAGGTCGATCCTAACCCGAATGTGAAGGACAAATGATTTCAGCGCTTTGCGCCGACGGTTTTGCATGTCACCATTGCTGACGTTCGACGGGAGGGCCGCAATGCGCTGGTATGTCTCGATCGGGGTGCTGCTTGTAGCCGGCATGCTCGCTGGCGGCGACGTGGCAGGTGTCGCCGCGCCGAACCCAACGAACCGGCCGAGCCACCAGGCGAACGCTGCTGGCCAACTGGCCGACAAGGACGCCAATCCGACCGTCGACCTGGAACTCGTCCTTGCCGTCGACGTCTCCTATTCCATGGACATGGATGAACTGGCGCTGCAGCGGGAGGGCTACGCGCAGGCGATCCTTTCCAAGGAATTCTTGCAGGCGCTCAAGAGCGGGCCGAACGGCAGGATCGCGATCACCTATTTCGAGTGGGCGGCATCAACCGACCAGAAGATCATTATTCCCTGGCGCGTGATCGACGGACCCGAGACGGCTGACGCCGTCGCCAACGAGATCGTCAAGACCCCGATCCGCCGGGCATCGCGCACCTCGATTTCGGGTGCGATCAACTTCGCCATGCCGCTGTTCGACGAGAGCCCGCACCGCGGTTTGCGGCGGGTGATCGATATCTCGGGCGATGGCCCGAACAACAACGGCGCGCCGGTCCTGATCGCGCGCGATGCCGCGCTGGAAAAGGGCATCGTCATCAACGGCCTGCCCATCATGGTGAAGGAGCCGTCTTATTCCACCATGGATATCGACAATCTCGATTTCTATTACGAGGACTGCGTCATCGGCGGCCCCGGCTCGTTCGTGGTGACTATCAAGGACCGCGACAAGTTCAAGGAAGCCATCCGCACCAAGCTGCTGCTCGAGATCGCCGGCCGCACGCCCGAACGCCCGGTGGTGCCTGCAGCGGGCCGAGAGCCGCGCGTCAATTGCATGGTCGGCGAGAAGATCTGGCAGGACCGGTGGGGGAGGTGACTTCCGGAATTCGGACTTGTTCACCCTCCCCTGGAAGGGGGAGGGTCGACGCTCATGAAATGAGCGGCGGGGTGGGGTGATGGTCTCTCCGCATCCAGCAGTGCCCGAGTTGAGAGATCGCCCCACCCCGTCTCACATTTTCGCTGCGCTCAATGTGAGCCGACCCTTCCCCTCCAGGGGAGGGTAAGCAAGAAGCGCCTTATCGCCTGAACCGCGCCACCAATTCCACATGTGGCGTGTGGCGGAATTGGTCGACGGGCGTGACGCCTTCGATTTTGAAACCGCCGTCGATCAAGATCTTCGCATCGCGCGCGAACGTCGTGACGTTGCACGAGACCGCAACCGCCGTCGGCACCTTGCTCGCCGCAATCTGCGTCACCTGCGCTTGCGCGCCCTGCCGCGGAGGATCAAACACCACCGTATCGTAGTCTCGCAACTCCTGCGGCATCAGCGGGCGTCGGAACAGGTCGCGCGCTTCGGCCTTGACCGGCTTCAGCCCTGAGGTGGAGGTCGCGGCTTTCTGCAAGGCTGCTACCGCGCCGGCGTCGCTGTCGAAAGCGGTTACACGCGACTTCGCCGCAAGCCGCAGCGCGAAGGGGCCGACGCCGCAGAACAGGTCGGCGACATGCTTGGCGCGCTTGCAATGCTCGAGGACGAGCGCAGCCAGCGCCTCCTCGCCCGCCACCGTGGCCTGCAGGAACGAGCCGGGCGGCAGCGTGACCTGCGCCGCGCCAATCGAGATTACGGGCGGCGTTCGCATCAGCACCAGTTCGCCATGGCGCGTCAGCCGCGCCAGCCGGTGCTGTTCGGCGATGCGCGACAGCCGCGCGATCATGGCTGAAGATACCGGCCCGGAGCCACGCACATCGACGTCGAGGCCGCTATTGGTCGCGGTGATCTGGATGTCGAGCGGCTTGCCCATCGCAATCAACGGCTCGGCGATGGCCCACGCGGCCTCGATCGCGCCGCTCAATTGCGGGTCGAGGATCGGACAGCGGTCGATCGGAATGATGTCGTGCGAACCGGCCGCTGCATAGCCGACCTTGAGCACGCCATGCGTTCCCATCCGCGCGTGCAGGGTGACGCGCCGGCGGCCCGCGCCATGGGCATCGACGAGGGTTGCGACGTCGCAATCGATTCCCGCCTGCGAGAGCGTCGTCACCACGGACCCGCGCTTCCAGGCGCGATAGGGTTCGGCGTCCCAGTGCTGGATCGCACAGCCGCCGCAGACGCCGAAATGCGGACAGAACGGTGCGACGCGCTCGACGCTCGCCGTCTCGACCTTGAGCAATCGCCGGCGGTCGGGATGGTGGCCCGGAACCGGACCGGCCTCTATTGTTTCGCCGCCGAGCGCGTACGGCACATAGACGTTGCCGCCGCCTGATATGGCGACGCCGTCGCCGTGATGGCCGACATGGTCGATGACGAGGCGCTCGCTCTCAGCCACGGCGCGCGCCCATGAAGAACTCCATATTGCCGTCGCCGCCTTTGATCGACGACGGAAACACCTGGATATCGGTGCAGCCGAGCGAGGCGGCGAACGCCGAGATGTCGTCGCAGATCGCCTGATGCACCATCGCGTTGCGGATGATGCCGTGCTTGGAGTGCTTTCGTTCCGCCTCGAACTGCGGCTTGATCAGCGCGAGCAGGTGCATCGGGGCTGCGGCCAGCGACAGCGCCACCGGCAGCACCGCCTTCAAGGAAATGAAGCTGACGTCGATAACGACGACATCCGGCCGGGCGGGCAGGCGCTTGCCCTCGAACTGGCGGATGTCGGTTTCTTCCATCGACACGACTTTGGGATGGCTCTGCAGCGAGGGATGCAACTGGCCGCGCCCGACATCGATGGCGAAGACGAGGCTGGCGCCGTTCGCCAGCAGCACCTCGGTGAATCCGCCGGTGGAGGCACCGACGTCGAGGCAGACATGATCCTCGATCTCGATCGGATAATGCTCCAGCGCGCCGGCGAGCTTGACGCCGCCGCGCGAGACGTAAGGGTGCGCGGGCTGGGCGGACAATTCGGCATTGACGGCGATCATCTCCGATGCCTTCAGCACGGGCCTGCCGTCAGCCGTCACGCCACCGGCGTCGATCGCAGCGCGTGCGCGGGCGCGGCTTTCGAACAGGCCGCGCTCGACCAGCAGCACGTCCACGCGCGTGCGGGGAGAGGTTTCGCTGTCGCTCTTGTCAGCCAAGTTCAGTCCGATTTGCCGTGGCGCGATCCGCCGCCACAGCGACGCAGACCTCGAACGAGGTGAGATCGTGCCAGATATCTTGCGGCCGCTGCCGCGGCGTCACCAGTCTAGCACCATGCAGATCGAGCGTGTGGATCATCATGAGATTGTCGGGCAGGCCGAAATCTTCCACCGCCAGCCCGTCGCCGTCGATCAGATGGCCGGTGGCGGATTTGGTCACATCGTAGTTCCGCTTTACCCGCTCAACATAGGCTGCGGGGTCGTTGCTATAGGCCAGGCAGAGCTTGCGGCGACCGGCCATGTAGCCGAGTTCATAGACCGTGCCGGCGTCGGCACTGGGGCCGCGAAACGGCGTAAGATTGGCAATGATTGCGTCCGCCGCATCCATCATTGCTTCATTGCCCTTGAAGATCGAAAGCGACGCGTCGGCGGCGGCAAGGTCAACCGCGTTGTCGAGCGGGTAGAGGCCGGTCAGCCCATACTGGGCGCAGATCGCGGCTTTGCGGCGCCCGATCTCGATTGAATCAGGCAGGAACACATCGGGACCCGCCAGATAGATCTTCATGGGATTACCGGCGCCAAGGAACGATGCGATCCGACCTCCCCCGCAAGCGGGAGAGGTGAAGCGTGTCCGCGGATAGACCTTAACCCTAGGCGAGCTTGACGGTCTCGGTCTTGTAGTCCTTGCCGAGCGCGTCGAACACCTTGGCGACGATGCCCTTGGCGTCGAGCCCGGCATGGGCATACATCGCGTTCGGCGAGTCGTGGTCAATGAACTCGTCGGGCAGGATCATCGCACGCATGCGCAGGCCGCCGTCGAGCATGCCGTGTTCGGCCAGCGTCTGCATGACGTGCGAGCCGAAGCCGCCGATCGAGCCTTCCTCGATGGTGAGCAGCACCTCGTGGTCGCGCGCCAGCTTCAGCACCAGATCGACGTCGAGCGGCTTCATGAAGCGGGCGTCGGCGATGGTGGTGGACAGGCCGTGAGCGGCGAGTTCGTCAGCAGCCTTTTCGCATTCGGCTATTCGCGTGCCGAACGAGAGCAGGGCGACCTTGCTGCCCTGGCGGACGATGCGGCCCTTGCCGATCTCGAGGGGGATGCCGACCTCGGGCATTTCGACGCCGCGGCCTTCTCCGCGCGGATAACGCACCGCGCTCGGCCGGTCGTTGATCGCGACTTGCGTGGCGACCATGTGCACCAGTTCGGCTTCGTCGGACGCCGCCATGATGACGAAGTTCGGCAGGCAGCCGAGATAGGCGTTGTCGAACGAACCGGCATGGGTGGCGCCGTCGGCGCCGACCAGGCCGGCGCGGTCGATCGCGAAGCGGACCGGCAGGCTCTGGATCGCAACGTCATGGACCACCTGGTCATAGCCGCGCTGCAGGAAGGTCGAGTAGATCGCGCAGAACGGCTTGTAGCCTTCGGTGGCAAGCCCCGCCGCAAACGTCACCGCATGCTGCTCGGCAATGCCGACGTCGAAGGTGCGCTCCGGAAATGACTTGTTGAAGATGTCGACGCCGGTACCCGACGGCATCGCGGCGGTGATGGCGACGATCTTGTCGTCCTTCTCGGCTTCCTTGACCAGGCTCTGGCCGAACACGTTCTGGTAGGCCGGCGCATTCGGCTTGGCCTTGGCCTGCGCGCCGGTGGCGACGTCGAACTTGACGACGGCGTGATACTTGTCGGCGGAGGCTTCCGCCGGACCGTAGCCCTTGCCCTTTTGCGTCACGACGTGAACCAGGATCGGGCCGGTTTCCATGTCGCGGACGTTCTTCAAAACAGGCAGCAGATGGTCGAGGTTATGGCCGTCGATCGGGCCGACGTAATAGAAGCCGAGCTCCTCGAACAGCGTGCCGCCGTCCATCATGAAGCCGCGGGAATATTCCTCGACGCGGTTGGCGCGGTTGGCGAGGATTTTCGGCAGGCGCTTGTTGATCTGCTTGGCTGCGTCGCGCAGCGTGCGGTAGGTCTTGCCGGAGTAGAGGCGGGAGAGATAGGCGCTCATCGCGCCGACCGGCGGCGCAATCGACATGTCGTTGTCGTTGAGGATGACGATCAGCCGCGAATTCATCGCGCCTGCGTTGTTCATGGCTTCATAGGCCATGCCGGCCGACATCGCGCCGTCGCCGATCACGGAGATCACGTTGTTCTTGCCACCGGAGAGGTCGCGCGCCACGGCCATTCCGAGGCCGGCGGAGATCGAGGTCGAGGAGTGCGCGGCGCCGAACGGGTCGTAGTCGCTCTCGGTGCGCTTGGTGAAGCCGGAGAGGCCACCGCCGGTGCGCAGCGTGCGGATGCGGTCGCGGCGGCCGGTCAGGATCTTGTGCGGGTAGGCCTGGTGGCCGACGTCCCAGATCAGGCGGTCGCGCGGCGTGTCGAAGATGTAGTGGATCGCGGTGGTCAGTTCGACGACGCCGAGGCCGGCGCCGAAGTGGCCACCGGTCACCGAGACGGCGTCGATGGTTTCCTGGCGGAGCTCGTCCGCGACCTGCCGCACCTGCTCGATCTTGAGCTTGCGAAGATCCTCGGGCGTTCGGATGGTATCGAGAAGCGGCGTTTTACTATATGTGGTCACTGCGATATTCCAATTTTGCATGTCGGGATAAAGGCCCGACGCGAGACGGGAAGCGCGTTAACCGCGCCGCGAAAATCCGGACCCACCTGCCAGTCCGGCAGGCCGGTACCTGATTTGAAAGCCTAGATGCACTCCGGTTTGAACCCTGTGATATGCATCACTTAGTCGCTTCTAACCCTTCCCGGTTCAGTTTCTTTAGCTATTTGAAGCGCTTGCTGCCGTCGAAAATCACCCGGCAGGCTGCTCTCCCAGCGGATTGAACCGCAAGCTTTACACTAAAGCCGCCGCCAAAGCCAACCCGGCGCGCCGATTCGGTCCTGGGGCCCGGGGCCGAAAAGGCCAGATTTCTCAACCGCTGCGGCGGGCGGATGGTTCCTTTTTGCTCAAATCGGCGGCACTTGCGGCGGCCGTGGTGGCGGCTTGGAGCCTTTTCCAGGCCCGGTCGCGGGCTCCGGAATCGCCAGTGGCGACATCGAGCGCAGCGTCGGGGACGGCCATGCGCGAGCTGAGCGGGACCGGCCCGCAGACGATCATGAAGAAGTCGTAGGCGTTGGGCCGTTCGTTGGCCATCACGAACTGGAAATGCACGCGGAAGAACTGCCAGCGGAATTTCTCGTAGTGCTCGGGCCGGATGATGTCACGGAAGCGAACCGGCACGATCTTCGGGTTGCGCCGCGCCGCCCCGACGTCGATGCCGTGGCTCGTGATCGGATCGAACTGGTAGAAATTCATCACGTCCTTGCGGGCCTGACAGTCGATCCAGTCGACCGACGGCTCGACCGCCAGCGTCCGCAGATGCTCGCGAAATTCTTTCGATACGGCGTGATAGCCGACGATCGGGAAATTACCGCCGATCGTCAGCAGCACGATCCGCGGCCCGTGACGGCCGAGCGCGGGATCGAGCCTGAGCGCACGCGCCAGCATTTCCGTGCTCAAGAACGATCCGGAACTATGGCCGACGATGACGACCTCGTCGGCGTCGGTGCTCCTGGCGACGTTGACCAGATGCTGCGCAAAGCGGTCGATGCGCTGGTCCCATTCCGGGCGCTCGCGATGCGAGAATTCCCAGGTCCAGATCGTGTCGCACAGGAGATAAAGCACGTAGGTGGCATTCTCGGTGTATTTCAGCACCGTGCCGAGCAGGGCAACGAAGAGGGCGGCCGCGATGGCGATGCTGATTGCGTCGGGAATGCCGATGGCGTTCAGGCCCTTCTCGAACACGAAGGCGATGGCGCCGACGCACACGGCCTCCAGCAACAGCATCAGGTGCGGATAGGTGATGAAAGTCGCAAAACGCCAGTTCGCCTTGCCGAAGCGGGCAATGGTGCCGGCGAAGACGAGGCGCCAGTAGATCCAGACCGCGCTGAACACCGTGCGCCAGATCGGCGACGCCAGGTCTTGCTGGATGAAGTCCTCGAACCGGAGGAAGTCGTAGGACGTGCGTGTCTGCCAGTCGGAAGCTGTGGTATCGATGGTCCAGGACGCGATCTCGTCGTCGGACGCCACCTTTGGCCGGCTGATGGTGGCCTGGAGCTGATAAAGCCGGCCGAACTTGCGCAGCTCGGTCCGGAACATGCGGTAATATTGCGCCAGCCCGCGCGGATCGTAACCCTGAATATAGATGATATGGCGGTGCTCGACGCGCACGTACTGTCCCCAGATGTCGGCGGACTATATCAGGCTGTGCGGGGGGCAAAGAACTAATTCGGCTGGTCCGCCTCCCGCGGCCGGGAGGGCGGAATTCGCCCGATATTCCCGATTGTTGCGCGAACCCCGAAAGAACGGACGGCAGGCTTACTGCACGTCGAGCGGCTCGGTCCCCGTGACCTGGCCGTTCGCATCGGTCGTGATTTTGTCGACGCGGGCCTCCGCCTGCCGCAGCAATTCTTCGCAGCGGCGCTTGAGCGCCTCGCCACGTTCGTAGATCGCGACCGATTCCTCCAGCGGCACCTTGCCGTCCTCGAGCCGTTTCACGATCGATTCGAGCTCCTCGATCGCCCGCTCGAAGGAGAGTTTTTTGACGTCCATCTGGTTATTTTCGGCCATATCGAGTTCCCGAATGCGCGCCGTTCAGGCGCGGAATCAAACTATAACGTTTTCAAGCGAAGTGGGTACCGGCTCGCACGTAGAAAACGCGTCAAAACAAAGGGTTTTACTGATCTATTGTGGCGGAGGTTTACGCGCCCATCAGCGCCGTGACATGCGCCGCCACCGACTCTTTCAACCCCTGCAGGTCGTAGCCGCCCTCCAGCACCGAGACAACCCGTCCGCCGGCGCTATGGTCGGCCACTTCCATCAGCTTGCGGGTGACCCAGCCGAAATCATCCGCCTTCAGGTTGATAGAGGCGAGTGGGTCGCGATAATGCGCGTCGAAGCCGGCGGAGATGATGATCAATTCCGGCGAGAACTTCTGCAATTGCGGCAGGATCAGGTTTTCGAACGCGGCGCGGAATTTGGCGCTGCCGTCTTCGGAAGCCAGCGGCGCATTGACGATGGTGTCATGCTCGCCGCGCTCGCCGCTGGCGCCGGTGCCCGGAAACAGCGGCATCTGGTGCGTCGAGCAATACATCACGGTCGGATCGTGCCAGAAGATGTCCTGCGTGCCGTTGCCGTGATGGACGTCGAAATCGACGATCGCGGCGTGACCGATGCCGTATTTGCGCTGGGCGTGACGTGCGGCGATCGCGACATTGTCGAAGAAGCAGAAGCCCATCGGCTTCGAGACCTCGGCATGATGGCCGGGCGGGCGCACCGCGACGAAGGCGTTCTGGTGGGTTCCGGACATCACCGCATCCGTCGCAGCCACCGCGCCGCCGACGCCGCGCATCACCGCTTCCCAGGTGCCCGGCGACATCGATGTATCGCCGTCGATATAGATCATCCCGCTCTGAGGGGCGATGTGGCGGAGTTCGCCGATATAATGTTCGCCATGGCACAGCGTGACCGAATCAAGATTGCCCGCCGGCGCATCGCCGCGCGAGAGCGGTTTGAAACGCTCTTCCCCCAGCACCTCGGCGACCGCGCGCAGCCGGTCGGGGCGCTCGGGGTGCCCCGGAGGCGTGACATGGTCGAGACAGGCAGTATGGGTCAGAAGCAGCGTCATGCAAAATCCTGGCGTTAGGGCGCGCGCCGGTAAGGAGCGGCTAATCTAGGCGCTTAGAGGCCGCTCGGAAAGGCCCGAGGGCCGGACCCTTCGCGTCGCTGCTAATTTACCCTGGTGATGCGATCGGCGGCGGTCGGACTGACCGGGCTGTTTGCCGCAAAATAGGCGTGCAGCGCGTCGACGTCGTAGATGCCGACCTGCGGTGCGGTTCCCTCCGTCAGCACGGTGAAGCCGTCGCCGCCGACGAACAGGAAGTTGTTCACGGTGACGCGATAGCGCGCAGCGGGATCGATCACTTGCCCGTTAAGCGACATTCGTTCTGCGAGCACGCGTTCGCCGCCGGGCTTCGATGCGTCCCATGCGTAGCTAAAACCCTTCGACACCTGCAGGATCCTCGGGCGCTTCGGATCGAGCCATTGCTGCTCCAGCATGTCCTTGATCTGCTTGCCCGTCAGCGTCAGCGTCACCAGTTGATTGCGGAACGGCTGGCTGGCGAACACGTCGCCATAGGTCACCGCGCCATCTTCCTTCCGCGTTACGTCGGCGCGCACGCCGCCGGGATTGGTGAACGCGATGACCGCGCCGCCTTTCGTCTCGCTGCTGGTCGCGGCGAGTTGCGCATCTGCGATGATGTCGCCGAGCGGGCTTTCGCCGGCGGCATTCGGCATGCGCGATAGCGTTGCCGTCACCGAGCCCGCCGGACGGTTGGCGATCGGCGCGGCAAGCCTGTCGTAGGATTCGATCAGCGCGGTCTGTTGAGCGTCCTTCGCCAGCGTTGCGGTGTGGACGATGGTGTTGTCGGCCTTGGCGCTGATGACGTCGCGCGTGACGGGATCGAGCTTGAGATCGATCGCGGTGACGAGCGTGCCGTACTTGTCGCCGGAGGTAACGAGCCGTCCGTCGATCTCGCAGACATAGGCGCGATGAGTATGGCCGGAGACCACGACATCCACCGCTTTGTCGAATTTCTTCACGATATCGACGATCGGCCCCGAAACGCCGGGGCATTCGTTGTAATCGCCGGTCGGCAATCCGCCTTCGTGGATCAGGACGACGATCGCCTCGGCGCCGCGCGCCTTCAGTTCCGGGATCAGCGCGTTCACCGTATCAGCCTCGTCGCGGAATTCGAGATCGGCAACACCGACAGGTGCAACGAGGCCAGGGGTGCCCTTCAAGGTCAGGCCGATGAAGGCGACCGGGATGCCGTCGAATGTCCGGATTTCGTATGGAGGAAACACCGTCTTGCCGCTGCTCTTCTCGATCGTGCTGGCGGCGAGATAGCGGAATTTCGCGCCGGTGAACGGGTGCGGCCCCTGGCATTTGTCGACCGGATGGCAACCGCCGTTCTGCATGCGCAAGAGTTCGTCCTTGCCCTCGTCGAATTCGTGATTGCCTACGGAGGAAAGCGCCAGCCCCATCATCGACAGCGCTTCGATCGTCGGCTCGTCGTGGAACATCGCCGACAGGAATGGGCTGGCGCCGATCAGGTCGCCGGCCGCGACGAAGATCGAGTTCTTGCGCCCGTCGCGAAGCTGGCTCACCAGCGTCGCCATATGCTCGGCGCCGCCGGCGGCGACGGTGATCTTCTTCGTCTTATCTTCGGGATCGGCGATCGTGATTCCGCCCGGCGGCGGACGGAGGTAGCCGTGAAAATCATTGATCGCGAGAATGCGCAGGTCCACCGGCGCGGTGGTTTGCGCGCCTGATGGCGTCGCAGCCAGTGCCGTGATGATCGCCAATGCAAGGATAGGACGGAAAAGAACTTTCATGGATACCGAAGTGGTAGCCCGCATGAGCGCAGCGACATGCGGGACCGGCGGGAGTTAAAAAAGTCCCGGATGTCGCTGCGCTCATCCGGGCTACGTTTGTTATTGGCGGCGACAGTGCCGCTGGCCAATCATCCGGTCGCATCCTACATGATCCGGCAGAAGGCCCAACTTTCCCCGGCGATTTTTTCAGGGATGTGACTACAAGGATAACGCAATGCAGCTAGGCGGAATTCATCACCTGACCGCGATCTCGGCGAAGCCGCGGGAGAATTTGGCGTTTTACACCGGCCTGCTCGGCATGCGGCTGGTGAAGAAGACCGTCAACCAGGACGACGTCAGCGCCTATCACCTGTTCTATGCCGACGGCAAAGCCAGTCCCGGCACCGATCTCACCTTTTTCGATTTTCCCGCGGCCCCCGAACGTCGCGGAACCAATTCGATCTCGCGCACCGGGCTGCGCGTCGCCGGCGAGAAGACCCTCGGCTACTGGCGGGATCGCCTCAAGAAGGCGGGCGCGGCGACCCGCGATATCGTCGAAGTCGACGGCCGCCTGACGCTGCCGTTCGAGGACGGCGAGGGGCAGCGGCTGGTGCTGGTCGACGATGGCGGCGTGGGCCCGGCCTCGCCATGGGAGCGCAGCCCGGTGCCATCAGAGCACCAGATCCGCGGCCTCGGTCCGATCGTGCTGACCGTGCAGAAATTGTCGCGCGCCGCCTTCGTGCTGACCGAGGTCATGAACATGCGCCGCGTGCGCGAGTATGCCGCCCACGGTGCCGAGATTCATGTATTCGAGATGGGCGAGGCAAAGGGACAGAGTAGCCCCGCCGCGGAGCTGCATGTGCTCGAAGACAAGGCCTCGCCAATCGCCCGCCAGGGCGCCGGTGGCGTCCACCACGTCGCGTTCCGTACCCCCGACGAGACGCAGTACCACGCCTGGACGCAGCGGCTGAACGAGCTCCGCGTCCCCAACAGCGGCGAGATCGACCGCTTCTATTTCCGCAGCCTCTATTTCCGCGAGCCCAACGGCATCCTGTTCGAGATCGCCACCGACGGCCCCGGCTTTGCGACCGATGAGCCGATGGAGGCGCTGGGTGAAAAGCTGGCACTGCCGCCGTTCCTCGAGCCGCGGCGCGCGGCGATCGAGGCGGGACTGAAACCGATTATGTAGATTTCGTAGGATGGGTGGAGCGAAGCGATACCCATCACTGTTTTGCGCCGCCGCTGATGGGTATCGCTTCGCTCCACCCATCCTACGGACTCCGTCGCCGCAACTCCGTGCCGCCCGTTAGTTCAGATGTGTATAGTATTGTCTATCCATACACATCGCGACGGGACGTCGTCCATGCGCACCAATATCGAGATCGACGACGCGCTGATGGTGGAAGCGCAGAATGCCTCCGGACAGCAAACCAAGAAGCAGACGGTGGAGCAGGCACTTCGCATGATGATCCGGTTGCGAAGGCAGCGGGAGGTCGGCAAGGCCTTCGGCAAGTACCGCTGGCGTGGCAACCTCGCCCGAAATCGCAAGGGGCGAGGGACCGGGTGATCGTTGTCGACAGCAGCGTCTGGATCGACTTCCTCAACGGCACTGGCACCGCAGTTTTCTAGCCTCGCCGAACCTCGCGCCAATATTCAAGACATCAGCATTGGATCGAGCGCAGCCGACTAGAGGCGGATGAAACAACGTAAGCCAATGGCGACGCTAAGGGCGAGTCGGGCGAACGTCTGTTTTGGGGTCACAAGCGGCGGTCGAAGGATCGCTGATGCGAAGTCCGGACTGCCCACATTGGACTGCCCACAATACCAGACCAGCCGCAAGAAACGAAGCTGGTCGGCTTGGGGCCAACAACAGACTCATGCACTGCAGCAAGACGCTGTTGATTTTGGCTTCGCTTTAGCGGCGATGGCCGCAGGCAGCGTGTAATGATCGGACTTCAAGCCCTCCCAAGCGAAGGATGAGCGGGAGGACTGTTGCCAAGCTGCTCACCAATGTGGCGCTCGATCCGTTTGGAAAGATCCCCGAATTCAAGTTCTGCGCCATGCGCGCAAAGCCAGTGGGAATTAGGACGGCGGCGGCGGAGCACGCGACGGCCGGGATCAATCGCCCCGGACCGCTGTTAGTTGGCGAAAGGCGTCTGCGGCGCGATCTTGTTCTGCGCGACGATGGCTTCGGCCCGCGCGAGATTTTCCAGCAGGCGTTGGCTGGTCAAGACAAGGAAGTAATAGCCGAACTGCGGGTTTTGGAAGTAGATCTCGAGCAGCTTTTCGTAGCTGATAGTCAGGACGCGGCCATCCTCGATACATTCGATCGTCGCGGTCCGGCGGTTGTCGGGTGTGAGGAAACCAAGCTCGCCCATCAAACGCCCCGGCGGAAGTTCGACGTTGATTTCGATGACCCGGAATTTGCCGGTAACGGTCAGCAGCATTTCGTTGGCTGCGTCACCTTTCTTCATCAAGATATCACCCTTGCGATACTTGCGGTCGGTCATGAACGGCTTGAGCCACTCCATCGACATGTCGCCCTGTGTTGCGGTGCGCGCCTTCTTCACGAGAGCGAGCATTTGACGGAGACGGTAGGCATTGATGGGAATCATCAGGAGATAAAGAAGAAAGATCGTGACGGCTCCGGTGAGCGCACCGAAGATGGCGAAGAATGCGCAACCGATCATGTTCGCGACCCGCAGCGGCACCATCGTGTGCGTCAGCAATGTGGCGACGAAGAAGATCGCGCCGACCAGGGCGAACATATTGGCAAGCGTGATGTTGTGCAGAAAGAGTTCCAGCAGGCGGTTGAAGATGGCGTCCCAGGTCACGTTGTTCGGATCGAGACCCATTTGGACAAGAATCTTCGCGAACCTGAGGTTGTCGGTTGCTGCATCGAGAATGCGGTCCAGCATGATGGACATATCTCCTTTTGGAGCCGGTGAGGCCAGCTTACCGGAAGTTGTTTTTTGCAGCGCAGCAAACTTGGCCACCCCACTTCCGAGATGGGTCATGAGCGCCGTTTTGGCAGCCGAGCCGCCACTTCCGGTCTACCCTGAGCAGCGAACCTTGTGACTGACCGGGCAGGTCTCTTGCGGACTCATGCATCGCAGCAAATCGCGCCTATAGAACAGCTCACTGTGCAGGCGCGCTATTCGGGCAACCCCGCTTTCCGGAGCCCCTCAATCAACAGCTTCGCGTTTGATAGTCCGCCCCGGGCGATAAGCGCCGATACTGTAAAGGCGGGATCGATCTCAAGCACACGCTCCGCCGCGTCGTGCGCCTCAGCGTCACGTCCGAGATGGGCGAAGGCGGACGCTAGGCAGCGGTGAGTTGTCACGAAGAGGTTCTGACGAAGGGCTTTCTTCGATACGACGATGGCCTCGTCAAAGCGGCGAAGCTCAACAAGGGCCAGCCCGATGCCAGTAAGCGTCAGGTATAGCAGCGGGTCTACCGGGCTCATGCGAACGGCACGTTCAAAGCTCCGGATCGCGTCCTCCTGCAGCCCCGCAATTCTATAGACATGGCCTCTGCTGTTCCATGTGATCCATGAATTTGGGTTGAGCGCGACCGCCCGGTCAGCCATTTCGATCTCGGCTTCACTATCGCCGACCATGAAAGCCAAGACTACGGCAGCCATTGACAAAATCTCTGGATCGTCATCGTCGAGGCTCAATGCCAAACGAGATAGCCGAATTGCTTCCTTGCGTTCGAACTGCGGGTCGGCGGCATAGCCCAACACAACGTTGTTCGTGTGACAGAGAGCTGCCAGAGCCGCGACCGAGCCAAACTGAGGGTCCAGCTCCAAGGCGCGATGAGTCAACCTTATCGCCTCGGCCAGACTCTCGCGGGTCAACGAATAGAACTGGTGCAGAGCTCGAAGAAAGAAATCATAGGCAATGAGGTTCTCCGGTCGTCGCCGCGTCGCCTTTGCAATCTCTGTGTGAAACAGTTTTGGTTGAACGGCTGAGACAACCGCTACGGTGACTTCGTCCTGAAGAGCGAAAACATCAGTCAGGTCACGCTCGAACCTGTCCACCCAAATGTGCGCGCCTGTTACTGCATCAATCAACTGGCCTGTGATGCGAACTTTCCCCTCTGCTTTGCGCACAGACCCCTCAAGAACGTAGCGCACGCCGAGCCTACGTCCGACCTCCTTTATGTCGACGGCTTGGCCTTTGAAGGTGAAACTGGAGTTGCGAGCGATCACGAATAACGATTTGAACCGCGAGAGCGCGGTGATGATCTCCTCGACCATTCCATCCGCAAAATACTCCTGCTCGGGATCACCAGACATGTTCTGAAAGGGCAGAACCGCGATGGAGGGCTTATCTGGAAGTGGCGGGGCCGCACTTAGCCTCTCGCTTAGCGCGCCGTGCGCTCCCGGGCGTACAGCAAAAGCGCGGACCGGCTTGGATATGTTCTTGAGCTGCTGTCCGCCTCGGTCCTCGAAGTCAAGGTCCAGCTTACCCTCGACCTCGCTGTACACCTTTTCGGAAATCAGGATGCCCCCTGGATCGGCCGCTCCCTCCAGTCGGACAGCAATATTGATACCGTCGCCATAGAGGTCTCCGTCTTGGCCAACGATAACGTCAC
This sequence comes from Bradyrhizobium sp. LMTR 3, assembly GCF_001693485.1. Lineage (GTDB taxonomy): Bacteria > Pseudomonadota > Alphaproteobacteria > Rhizobiales > Xanthobacteraceae > Bradyrhizobium. Next base: position 378,779 of record NZ_MAXC01000051.1, on the reverse strand, counting down.
CGAGGTTAAGCCCTACGCGCAACATCAGGGGACTACCGCCTGACGCGATGCTTTCCTGTATCTCCACCGCGCATCTCATGGCCGCCAACGGACTCGCGAACTCGGCTAGCGCCCCATCACCCGTCGTCTTGATAAGTCGCCCTTCGTGGCGGGAAAGATTAGGCTCGATCAATTCTCGCTTGAGCCGCTCGAACTCGGCGTAGGTGGATTCCTCAGCACGCTGCATCAACGCGGAGTAGCCGACCACATCGGCAGCCAAGATTGCCGCTAATCGCCTATGAACCCGCTGCTCGGTCATAGCGCCCTCCGAACGGCAAGACCAACCACGCCGCTGGGACAGGGAGGAGCCTAGCACTTTGTTGCGGACCTGGGGGCGATAATTGTGGGAGGCCAGATTGCCTCAAGTGGGCATTTGCCGGGCCTTCGGCGCGGCGGCAATGAGCGTGCGTCAACTCGGGGGTCCGATATGGGTCTTGGTTGTGTCACACAGCCAGGGTCAGAAGCGGACCTTCGGGGCGACGCCATGAACAGCAGCCTGGAATAACTAGAACATGCCTCCGGCCCGATAGTACGCGGCTCCCACACAAACCGGAACGCCGATGACGAAAACCAATGCATTGGCAAGAGAGTCTCGTCTGTGATCTGACATTTCAAGTCGATTGAGCAGGAAGAGCAGAACGACTGCGATGACGATTGCCAGGGCGATAGCCACTGCAAAACTCACCGTCTGGGTAGTCCGGCCATCAAAGCCCATTGCTGATACGCAGGCCTGAAGCTGCGCAACGTTGCGCCAAAACGTTAGTTTCCCAAGCCAATTCAACGCGATTTGCCCTGTCCAGTCCCCGCCGAAAAAACAATTCGCTTCTCGGCCACCCCAAATCAGCACTAAAAATCTCGCCGTCTCATCCCTCACGAGGGGCGGATCGCGATCGTCACGAACGCGGGGTGAGATGCGGTGGACGCTGGCAGCGTCAGGCGCGAGACGTTGTTCGCAGGGCGGTTATCCGTGAGCGAGCACGGCGCGCAGGACGTATGGCGCTGAAGCGTACGGCAAAACCGTGTGGTCCTGACACCCGTGGCTGGTGCCAAGCTGCCGGTGGCGAAGTTGGTCCAACCGGATCGATCTCGCCATCAAGCCGGCAGTGATGGAGGCAAGAGGAATTCGTCTCCAGGGAGAGCACGGCATAAGCCGTCAAACCATTGCGCAGGGAATGCCGGAGTGCTCCGGCTGTACCTGTATGCTCGTGTGCGCATCTCACTCCATCTCTTGCACACGAGACCGCGGGTGCAGCAAGCACCCGGCATTCCCTGCTCCCTCTGTTTGAGGGAAAAGGTTCATGCAAACCTCGGGCGCCGTGCGCCGCGAGAAGGTGAGGCCATGTCTACGAACGTTGACGCAGACGAATTCGTTACGCCCGGCAAAGAGCCGCGCCAGCGTGAGGCAACCTGCGACGCCTCAGGCTTCGTTCTTCGGAACGTACTTTCCGAGGACGCATTTGTAGCCCTGCAATCGCCACGCGTGATACGGCCCCTTGGCGAGCCAATCGGCAATTCCGATTTGCGCGTTGACCGCGCAGGCGCCCATCGTGATGCCGGACTGCTCGCTGGTGGTAACGACCTTTTCGAGACAGAGCTGGCTGTTACAGAGAACGGCGATAAGAGTGACGAGCATGGGTGACCTTCGTTGTTGAATACCCGGTTCGCTCACGCCATGCAGGGTTCGTGCCAGCAGGGTGCGCGCTCGGCCTTTAAGGAGATCGGCCCGTAAAACTACGCACTGCAAAGCCGCGCCGTTTTCGGCGCGGGACGATCTAGTCGAACGCTCAAGGGAAACAATTGCGGTGAAAGTAGAATCCGGGCGTGGGCGATTCGCAAAGCGTAGAACTACGGTCTCGGCGGCGGATTAGCCGGACTGTCATTATGCAGCAACAGTTATGCATGGCGTTGTTCGCAACGTATTGACGCTCAGCCGCATGGAAGACTTGGATTGTCCGACTGATTTTCTTCTCGACAACATTTCGGACTCAATCCTGACATCGCGCCATGTTCGCCTGCGCGCGCAACGTGTGAAGCGGTTTCGCACGACGAGCAGGATGAGACATTCGTGCAACAACCGGCGTCCTAAATTCCGGAGGGCGAATCGTTGAGCAGCTACGGCCCGCTCGTGGAGATATAATCGCATCGACGAATCCAAAGGAGTTTTCGATGTCGAAGTTTGCGATTGGCGAGCAAGTCGAAAACGTTGCCAACGATCACGAGTCAGGGACAGTTGTCGCCGTGGTTCCGAGGGCTCCATGACAGGCCGTGCAACCACGCGAGCGATCTCCGCGACCGAACTGACGGACGGCGACAACGATGCTGCGCGCATCAGGCATCAGCTTGATGCCTGGGCCAATGCCTCAACTCGCGCCCCCAGATTGGTCGCAACACCGGCGGAAGAGTTCAGCACTGAACCGTCCGGTAAGACGCCCCCAGCAGCAAAGAAACGTGGCCGCTCCGCTTCAGCGGCGGGGCGTGCCAAGGCCGGCAGGGCGACTAAGGCCAAGGCAACGGAAGTCAAAGCAACGGAAGACAAGGCAACGGAAGACAAGGCTACTGAGATCAGTAGCGAGCCGGAGGTGCCCAGCGCGCCGCTTGAGCCACCGCCCGTTTCCGCCGCGCCTGCTGTGCCTGAGATCGTTTCTCCCGTTCCCGCCCCGCCAAGGAGCGAGCGCACCAGCCGGACCTTTGCCATTGCCGCGGCGCTCGCGCTGGCAACGGTTGCGGCCTATTTTTCAGTCGCGGGCATGGCCGAAATATTTCCCGGTGATCCGGTTGCCGTGATGGTGCTCGCCGCCACGATGGAGGTCGGCAAGCTGGTGATCGCCGGATGGCTGGCGGCGCATTGGCGCCGGACCAATTGGAAAATGCGCTCGGTCATGGTCGCGCTCGTTGCCGGCCTTGCGCTGATCAACGCCGCCGGCGTGTTCGGCAAACTGGTGGAGGCGCATGTCAGCGTCGCGGCGACGGCGCGCTCCGGCGTCACCGAGCGCATCGAAGCGATCGACGCCCGCGTCTCGGCGCAATCGGCTGCCGTTACCGATTTAACCAACCGCATCGCGCAAATCGACCGTGCCGTGGATGAATCGACACGGCGCGGCCGGGTGACGCGGGCGATCAACATCGCAACGCAGGAGCGCGCGACGCGGGACGGGCTGGATACGCAGCGCCAGGCGGCCACCGCAACGCTGGTTGGACTGCAGGCGCAACGCGCGGCGCTGGCCGGCGAACGTTCGCGCATCGAAGCATCCGCCGGACCGATCCAGTATCTCGCGATGATGGTCGGTGCCGCACCCGAAGCCGCGGTTCGCTGGCTGATATTGTTGATGGTGCTCTGCTGCGATCCCGCAGCGATCGCCTTGACGGTCGCTGCGGCCAGTTCGCGACGCTAAGGAATACACTTCAATTTCAGTCGATCCCGCATGTTGCTGCGCTTGCGGGCTACGCGCTCCCGTTCAGCGGGAAGGCCTGCCCGGACCGGTTACATGGTCCTGCCTTTCGACAATTTTGCAGTTTTCGCCTGTTTTGCGGTTTTCGCCTGTTTTGATGCCTTGGGATCGTGCCGCTTGTGATCGTGCCGCGCGGTCACATGGACGCGCTTCTTTGCACTCGCTTGCGCGTCTTGCGTGTTCGTTCCGCCGCGGCGGGAGGCATATTCCTTGCCGTCGATCGGCCCGACGTGCGGCGGATCCCTGTCGAGGTAGGGCCGTCCGATTCCAAATTCCTTGCCGTGCTCATCGATCCATTTCCAGAACTTTTCCGTGGAGACCCATCGCTGCGCCCGGCTTGAGCCCTTGACGCTCACCACGTCAGCCGCGAGTCCGCGGCCGTAGCCGCCACGCAAACTCCCGCCATGGTAGGACCGATCGCTTGCCGCCTTCAGGCCGCTAGCGATTGATTGACGGTAGTCATCGCGAAACGCGCTGGTGATGCCGGGCGAGAGCCCGGCCTGCTCCGCCGCGTGGAGCATATGAAAGAGCTTTAGCTTGAAGCTCTTGTCCATGCCGCCGATCACGTAGTCCATCATGGTCATGCCGGCTCTTTCCGCGGCCTTCGGGTCCTTCCACGCAAATTCCTCGTCGACACGCCTGGTAAAGGTTTTGGTGACGGTCACCGTCTTGCCCTTCCTCTTGACGGTCACTTTCCTCCGCTCATGCACCTTGATGGCGTCGACCTTGGGCGCGCGCTCGTAGAGAGCCCACAAATAGCGATCGATGCAGGGCTCCGCGACCAGACATTCCTCGTTGATCTCGATGGTGCGCACTGCCTGCACGGCATTGTCGGGTGCAGAATCGGGCGTGATCGTCGTTGCAATCTCGGAGGAAGAAACTTCCGGCGGCAGTACCTCTGCCGGATCGGTCAGTGCGGCCACGACAACAGGTTTCGGCTCATCCGAGCCCGCGGTCGTCGTGTCAGGAGCTTTCGTCGTATCAAGAGCTTTCGTCGTATCAGGCGCTTTCGTTGTGTCAGGCGCTTTCTCGATCACGGATGCTGTAGGGATCGGCACATCGATGGCATCGATGGCGGCGCTTGCCAGCGCGATCACAGGCGGCGTGCGCGTAGGCTCGGCGGTTGCGATGAGAGATGGTTCTTGGCGTTCCACGACTGAAGGCGCGTCGGCGCTCTCGATGGAAGCAGCGGCATTCCTGGTGGAAGCGCTGATGACAGACGCGCTGACGCGTTCGGTGGAAGCCGAACCGAAGCCAGCGAGACAAACGAGAATCCAGCTCACGAGAGCCAGGGCCGCGAGAACGTTGATGCGGCGCTGCGCCGTCGTCGCCAATTGCCAGGGGTCCATGATCCGGCCTCCCAAGGCTCCGCATGAGCCTGATTACACAAGCACGCGACAGGGTTCATTCTTCGGATTGCGAAATGAATCCGCAACGGCCGAAGACTACGGGACTATCTGTTTTTTCAAGGGTGTTGCCTCAAAACAACGAGCGGCACAATGGAACTTGTTGTGTATTTTTGGGATTCTGGTGCGGTACTCCGACAAAGGCTTACCCCAGCAGTGCCGCATCCGCGCCGTTCACCGCATCGGCGCTGTCGGTCACCGTCTTCTCCAGCGATCCCGCCTGCACGGTAATATTCTCCGCAAAGAACCGCGCGACCGTCACGTAGCGCTGCGGATCGCCGGCATCGCCATGGCTCTTCGCGGCCAATGCTTCGCCGGCCAGCATGCAGCCGCCAAGCGTCGAGCCGAACAGGCGCAGATAAGGCGTGGCGCCGGCGAGCGCGTCGTTCGGCGCAGACGCCACGCGCTCCAGGAGCCACTTGCTGGCGCGCTCGAGCGAGCCGAGCGCCTCGCGCAGTTTCGCGCCGGTCGTGCCGAAGGCGGGATCGTTCGAGGTTTCGACCTGCTTGACGATGCCGCCGAGTTCGTCGAGCAGCGCCCACACCGATGCGCCGCCATTCGCGGCGAGTTTTCGCGTCACGAGGTCGATCGACTGGATGCCGTTGGTGCCCTCGTAGATCGAGGTGATGCGCGCGTCGCGATAATGCTGCGCGGCGCCGGTCTCCTCGATGAAGCCCATGCCGCCATGAATCTGCACGCCGAGATACGTCACCTCGTTGCCGATGTCGGTGGAGAATGCCTTTGCGACCGGAGTCAGCAGCGCGCCGCGCGCGGCCGCGTCGGCGCGCACCTTCGGGTCCTTGGCGCGGGCGGAGATATCGAGCGCCACCGCTGTCGCGTAACAGATCGAGCGCGCCGCGGCCGTCATGCTGCGCATCTGCAACAGCATGCGCTTGACGTCGGGATGCACGATGATCGGGTCGAGCCCGTCGCCCTTCTTGCCGATCGCGCGGCCCTGTTTGCGCTCTTGTGCAAAGGCCAGCGCCTGCTGATAGGCGCGGTCGGCAATGCCCACGCCTTCGAGGCCGACGCCGAGGCGGGCCTGGTTCATCATCGTGAACATGCATTGCATGCCCTTGTTTTCCTCACCGATCAGGTAACCTATCGCGCCGCCATGATCGCCCATCGTCATGGTGCAGGTGGGGGAGGCGTGCATGCCGAGCTTGTGCTCGACGCCGGACGGATAGATGTCGTTGCGCTCGCCGAGCGAGCCGTCGGCATTGACGAGGAATTTCGGAATCAAAAACAGCGAAATCCCCTTGGTGCCCGCGGGCGCATCGGGCAGGCGTGCCAGCACGAAATGCACGATGTTGTCGGTCATGTCGTGGTCGCCATAGGTGATGAAGATTTTGCTGCCCTTGATGCGGTAGGTGCCGTCGCCGGCGCGTTCGGCACGGGTGCGCAGTGCGCCGACGTCGGAGCCGGCCTGCGGCTCGGTGAGCTGCATGGTGCCGGTCCATTCGCCGGAGACGAGCTTTTGCAGATAGATCTTTTTCAGTTCCTCGCTGCCATGGGCGTCGAGCGCCTCGATCGCCGAGAGCGTGAGCAGCGGGCAGAGGCCGAAGGCGATATTCGACGCGCTCCAGATTTCGGTGCAGGCGGCGTTGATGGCCAGCGGAAGGCCCTGGCCCCCAAACGCTTCCGGACCCGATACCGCGTTCCACCCGGCGGCGGCCCAGCGCTGGTAGGCGTCCGGCCAGCCCGGCGCGGTCGTCACCTTGTTGTCCGCAAGCTTGATGCCGTGTTCGTCGCCCACGCGGTTCAGCGGCGCCAGTACGTCGCCGGCGAATTTGCCGGCTTCCTCCAGCACGGCGGCGGCGATCTCGGCGTCGAAATCGCCGTAATGGCCGGCCTTCACAGCCGCCTGCAGGCCTGCGCCGTGGTTGAGTGCGAGCAGGATATCGGAGATCGGCGCGCGGTAAGTCATGACGAAAATCTCGCTTTTTGGGTAGTGAGCTGCCGCCGTCTTCCCACGAAACCGGGGTTCTCTCAACTCTCCGGTGGGCGGTATCGGTCCCGCCCGGGCGCGAAAAACCAGCCCCGGAGACCGGAAGCAGTGACGCTTTATTAAAGGGTCGGATCGAGGGAGCTGATTTTGGGTGAAATTCGCCCCCGCTGCCTGTTGAAATGGCGGGGCTCCCTCTATAGACCGGCGGTGCCGGATACGGATCGCGTCGGTCCCCGCATCCCGGCCCGGCCTTTTGGGGCGTAGCCAAGCGGTAAGGCAGCGGATTTTGATTCCGCCATTCGGAGGTTCGATCCCTCCCGCCCCAGCCAGTTGAAATCACTCGGCAATCGCACTTTGTTCGGGGGGATCATTCTGAACGCTTTTCTGCTGCCCATTCTGAACGTCGGTCGCCATTTCGTTCGCCAGCCTGCGCGCGTGCCGCTTGCGAGTTGCCGCCAGCACTCGCTTCTCGGTGCGCTTGGCGTAGCCGATGTAGCTCTGCTGCGTCCGGTGCGCTGACAGCGCGCGCCCCTGTCCATCGGTCAGCTCTGCCTCCTCCAGCTCGGTCATGCCGCCATGCCGGCAGGCGTCGAAGGTGAAGTGCGAGGGCAATCCTAGCTTCACCCGCATCCGCTGCACCTTGTGTTGCATCGTGCTGAAACCGAACGGCTTGGCCTTACCTTCCTCGACCTCGTGCAGGACCATCGGCGTGCCGAGACGCTTCAAGTGCTGCGACCTTATCGAGATAGGCCCTGCTGATCTTGTATTCCCGAAACAGCCAATCCACCGTGCCGTGCTTCGGCATGTTGGGCGCGCTAATCGGGAGCCCTTTGCGCTGCGTGTCCCATTCATCCAACTGGCCGTTCAACACGCCGGCGCGCTTCGTCATCACGGCAAAGTCGGTGCCGAACGGCTCGCCCTGGACGGAACACTTCAGCTTCCGGTACTTTGTCGGCACATTGTAGTAGTAGGCCGTCTCGCCGCGAGCACAATGCGGTCAGCACTTGGTCGTCACCTTTCGATGCCTTCTTACTGGTGCGGCGCTGGTTCGGCATCCAATGCTCCCGGCACAGCGTCTAGAGAGGCAACTCTCGCGCTGTTCACTGACATGCACGTTGAGCCTGCGGGGATATCCTAGATCGGATGGCGGCATGGACCCTTTCACTACGACTCTGAGGGTCGGACGTTCGAACCGTTCCAGGCGCCATCTATCTTATTCATATGTCATCGATTTTCAGAACGCTCTAAAATGTCCCCAGACCAAAAATTCGCCGGTTAGTCAGAGCGATCCGCTGTGTCACTGTTCCGGATTGGAAGCGCGATCGCTCCCAATCCCCACGGAGAGCCCAAACCGGGGCGACGTCAGGCCGTCAAGGCCGAAGCCGCGAAGCGGGGGCGCGACAGCGCCAGCCTTTACGGTTTGACGCCGGTCCGATTCCTGTCGTCAGGCAGCAAGCGACCACAGATCTCGTCAGCCCGCATCTGACTCGTGCTTCGGGCGCCATGCGACGGGATCGGCAATCAGTGGTTGATGTCGGATTCATGCCAGCCGCTCCCGTTGACGCTGATCCTGATCTGCGGCGGGAACGTGCCCTCGGCGATCTTGCGGTAGATGGTGGACCGAGACAGTCCGGTTCGAGCGAGGACGGTTTTCAAGCGAATGATACGGTCTGGTTCGCGCATGGCCGCGAGCTGAAAGCGCTCGAAGACAGGGCGCGCGGTGAAAACTCGCAAGGTGCGGCAGCTCGGCGAACTGGTCATCGCCACCGGGGCTGACACACTCACCGCGAATGAACTGGCGGGTGCACTGATCACGCTGACCGATACGAAAGAGGCCGGAAAGAGGGAGGCATGGGCCAAGCGCGGGGCCGCGTTCTTTCAGGGACGATCGCGGCGAAATGCACCGACAACTGACCGCGACACGGACGGCGCTCCGGCGCAACCGGGCGGCGCGCAACCGGTATCAGGCCGCAAGGGCGCGATATGATATGCGCACGTGGCAGGTCGAGCGCCGCAAACGCACGCGGCACCTCATCGAACTAGATGGCCTCGTCGTCAAGGCCGGCACCGTCGACCTGACCAACGACGATCACGCCATCATTCTCGGTGCGCTGCTCTGGATGGCTGAGAAGCTCAAAAGCGATCAACACGAACAGGCGCGGGCACTTTGGGCGGCAAAGGGGAAACAGGCGTTCGAGGCAGTCCCGGCGACGCACAAGGTGACAGATCGAACTGGTCCAGCAGCTCTTCGTTGATGCAAGACAATGGCATGTCAGCCAAGCGACGACGGATGGTCGCGAGCAGGAACCGGATGACAATTTCCGAGACTATCTCGGGGACAGAATCGATGGTGCTAGAACAGATACGAAAGTCGTCTTTCGAAAGCACTAGGGAGGCACAAAGCGTCGGTCTGCTTCCCACCAGCCACACTTGCTGCGATCGAGCGGCCGGAACGCCTGGTCTGGCGGGATGGTGGCGACGAGCTGGTAGTGTGCGGGAGGTTCTGCAATAGCTGAGAGGCTGAAGCGGTCATGGTAAGTCCGGTGGTTGCAAAGATCACTGCTCATAGAGGAGCAAGGACCACCATGACCCTGACAAAGATTAGGACGGATGTCTCTGCCGTCAAACAGCTTTTGGCGTCGGACAAGGAGTTCCTGAACCTCCTCCGAATGAGGGGACACCTGTAGTAGGCTCCCCCAATAAGTAGCCGCGACGCCAATCGAACCATCTTGTATGGGTGCGCTGGATCGGTACCAAAAGGTTATTCCCACGCACAAGGCATAACTTCCAGCATGCTTGATGGCGCAAACAAAATGGATATGTCCATATTTCTAGATCTGGGATAACCTTATCGTACGGGATGCTTGGCGATTGCCCTTTCGGAATCAAAATCTGCCGCGTGCCGATACGGTTGCAGTGATTCCGCTCTGGCAAGGGCCTGTTTTCGCATTTTGCCTTTTCTGAATATTCGACACGCTGGTTTATCTTCAAGTCTACGACGAAAGAATGCTCCTATTGATTGTTATGCGTCATTGATTCCACGCCGGGGGAACGAAAGTGGCCTGGAGTAGAGTGCTTCGTTTTGATGATCCATTTTCTTATTCGGCAGCCGTCCAGACGATAAATGTAGAGATTCTGCCCACCTCGCGAGGCGCCTTCCATGGCGAGCTGACGCAAGTTCGAATGGATAGGCTGTGGATGCAGCGCTTTCGGTTAAATCTGCCGCAAGTATCCGCCGGCGCACTGAGTTCGGACCGCAAGGTCTTCTCGTTCTTGTCCGACTCATCCTCTGGCAAGGTCCGGCACTGCGGCCTGGATGTTTCATCTGGAGATATTCTTGTTACCGGCTTTGATGCTTATCACGTGCGATCGGAGGCCGACCTTCGATTGGCGTCGCTGTCTTTGCCGGCCGACGAGTTTCCGGTCGCCTGCAAGGCGATTGTCGGTCACGAGATTTCGGAGGCGCAGAATCGATGTCTCGTTCGTCCGAGCCCAGCGCTGATGTCTCGATTGTCGCAGCTTCACAAGGCGATCGGACAGCTCGCTCACGACACGCCCGATATTCTTGAGTTGCCGGAAGTCGCTCGGGCGCTAGAGCAACACACAATTCACCTGTTGGTCAGATGCCTTGCGGAAGGCGTTTCCCGGAAAGGCAGCAAGGGTTTCTATCGCCATGACGCAATCATTGCGCAATTCGAAGAATTCCTGGCGGCTCATCCGGACCAGCCTCTGTACATTACCGAGATTTGTGGGGCCCTCGGAGTTTCTGAACGAACGCTTCGTGCCTGTTGCGAAGAACGCCTTGGGATGGGGCCAATCCGCTATCTTACCTTGCGGCGCATGCACCTCGTGCGTCGTGCGCTTCTGCGAGGGGATCCCTCTAGCGAAACCGTTACCACTATCGTTACCGATCACGGCTTTTGGGAGCTCGGACGCTTCTCAGTCGCTTATCGATCCTTGTTCGGCGAGACACCTTCCCAAACCCTGCGGCGTCCCGCCCGGTACTCGTCACTGCCGTTCATTGAAGCCGCAGAAGCGACATTGATTGGTCGAAGTTCGTGATCTCTTGGTGATGAGAGCGCATCGTGGCCTCCTGAATAAACAATCAAAATGATGCGGCTTCCGCTGCGCCATGCTGAGCCGTGTTCGCTCATAGCCATCGTGACCTCGCTGGCAAATGGATGGGCGAAAGCAGAAGGGCCGCTGCATTGGATTTTGCGGGAGTCGATCTGTGCGGCTATGCGAAATCGGCAAGAGCAGCAAGTAGTTGCATCCGGAAATTGTGATATGAAAGGCACAGTCTCTTCCTAAACGTGCAGAAGTCAGGATAGCGCGGATCACGTGTAAGCGCGCTGTGATAGTATCTCCTCAGTTCCGGTCCCTCGCACGCCGGATCGTGCTTCGGTTGTAAGTGGACCGTGGAAGAGAGGGAGATTGGACATGGAGGGCAGGAAATCGATATCGACGGCCGGCTTTGTCTGCCGGTTGGGTGCGGTAGCAATTGCGAGCCTGGTTGTGCTCCCCGATCAGCTAGCGCGCGCCGATGAAGGGGGCATCAGCTTCTGGATACCTGGGTTCTTCGGCTCCCTCGCGGCCGTTCCCTCGAGGGAGGCGGGATGGCAGCTCACCACGATATATTATCACACCTCAGTTTCCGCTGGCGCTGAAGTGGCGCGGGCACGCCAGATCACGCTTGGTCGCATTCCCGCGAACCTGACGGCGACCGTCGACGCCAACGTCAAGGCAAATGTGAATCTTGGCATTGTGGCCGGGACTTACGTCTTTGCCACACCGGTGCTGGGTGGTCAGGCCTCTGCCACTATGTTAGGAATCTATGGCTCAAACTCGACCTCGCTCGCGGGATCGATCACGGGAGCATTGACGACGCCGGGAGGCACATTTCCCTTCTCGCGCTTCGATACGATCGATAGCTCGATCACGGCATTTGGCGACCTGATCCCGCAGTTCGCGCTGCGCTGGAATGCCGGTGTTCACAACTACATGGCTTACATCACGGGGGACATCCCGGTCGGTGCCTACCAGTCGACTCGCCTTGCGAATCTGGGACTTGGGCACTGGGCAATCGACGCTGGCGGCGGCTACACCTATTTCAACCCACAGACAGGGCATGAATTTTCGGCGGTGCTCGGATTCACGTACAACTTCATAAACCCTGCTACTCAATACCAGAGCGGCGTCGACATGCACCTCGACTGGGGCGCCTCGCAATTCCTGACCAAGCAGTGGCAGGTCGGCCTCGTGGGTTACCTCTATCAAGAGATCGGCTGCGATAGTGGCTCGGGCAATCGCGTCGGCTGCTTCCAGTCGCGGGTAGCCGGCATCGGACCGCAGGTCGGCTACATTTTCCCGGTCGGAGACATGCAGGGCTATCTGAACCTGAAGGGCTACGGCGAATTCGCCAACGAAAACCGGCCAGCGGGCTGGAACGTCTGGCTGACGTTCAATCTTCAGCCGACCGCGGCAACGCCGGCAGCGCCCTCAAGGCCGAGGTTCACGAAATAGGATAGCTGGCAGATTCCGCCGGGTTATGGGGCTGCGGAACCGCTGCTGGTTGAGGCTGTGGCGGATGGACCACGTTGCAGGCAGCCGTTGACGGTCTATCGCTTCAACCGTGCACGGAGATCGTCGGTAAGCCGAGTCAATTCACGGTCATTCGGGGCGAGGCGAGAGAGCCGCTCCGCGTATTCGAGGGCGACACCAATGTTCCCGGAATCGCGGTTGAACGTGATGAGGGCAGATAGCGTATCATGATCGTTCGGATGCTGGGTCAGGTTCGCCTTCAACACGTCAATCGATTCGCCGATGCGTCCCGACGTATGCAGCGCCACGGCGTAGACGTAGGCGTAGCGCGACCGGTCAGGTTCAAGCTCGCTTGCTGTTCGGAACTCGGTGAGCGCATCGTTCGGCCGTTTCTGCCGGGTCAAAGTGAGCCCGAGCGCATAGTGCAGGCCAGCGTCCTGTCGTGAAGACGCGATCGCGGTTCTCAGGACGCTCTCCCCGTCGCCATCGCGGCCCAGCTGCCGATACAGGTCCGCCAGATTGATCGCGGCAGGCGCGTATTGAGGACTGAGCCGCAGCGCTGCCCTGTACTCGCTCTCTGCCTCGGCAGTCAGCCTGCGCCGCACATAGAAGTTTCCGAGGGTCGAGCGGGCTTCGGGCCGGTCCGCGTTGAGGCGTTGCGCCGCAATGAACTCGGCGGCCGCGCGCTCAAATGCTGCGCGGTCAGACGCAGGCTGGTTCGCGGGGGGTACGGCGGCCAACACCGAGACTGCCCTGATACGCGCGCCGCGGCTTGGATCGGAAAGAAGCGGCGAGACAATTGGCCAGATACGTTCGTCCGGAAGGCCATCGAGCATGTCAAGCGCTGCGATCCGCACCATTGGATCGGGATCGGCCAGTCCCTTGCGGGCGAGCTCAATATTCGCGGGCGACACCTGCGAATGAAGTTCGCTGAGAGCGCTCGCGCGCGCGATTGCTGGTGCTGTTGGGCTGGCCGCAACCGCAGCCAGCAATGCGGCCGCATCGGTCCCGTTGGTCCAGGAAGCCTTGAAGGCCTCGGCGTAGTTAGGGAAACCTTTCCGAACTGGCCCGTGCCATTGCTCGATCGCGTCAGCCGCCCATTGTGCTGATTTGTCGGCGTGACAATTGTTGCAGGCGTTCGGCGTGCCAAGCTTCACGGAGATGTCCGGCCTTGGAATTCGAAGGCTGTGGTCGTGCCGCTTGTCCACCACCATGTAGGTGCTGACGGGCATGTGGCACGACGCGCAGGTCACCGCGGGCGTGACACCTTCGTGGCGCGTGTGCGAGGCCACTTTGTATTTGTCGGAGGCATGGCATTGCAGGCAAACGCCATCGCCTTCCGCCCGTAGCTTTGCGGCATGTGGTTCATGGCAATCGCTGCAGGTGACGCCGGCCGCGAACATCTTGCTCTGCTTGAAGGCGCCATAATTGTAGACCTCGTCGTGCATCTGCCCATCCGCATGATACAGGCCGCGAGCGAGGAGGGAGATGGCGTGCGTGTCGGACAAGGGTTGCCCAGGCACCCAGTCCTCGGAAAACGCGCCACGTCGGGCATGGCACAGCCCGCAAGTCTCGACTTCCCTGCGCGTCACCGCGGGAACGACGCTGCGTTGCGGATTGCCGGTCCTGGGATCGGGTTGCCACGTTACGCCGTCCCGCTCGTTCAGGAAGACGGCGAGCCCCTTGCGCGGGTCTTCGTCTCTTCCAAACCAGCTCCGCTGGCTCTGCGCCCAATTGACGTGGCGGGAGCCTTTGCCATGACACGCCTCGCAGCCTACGCTGATTTCCGCCCATGTCGTTTGGAAACGATCATTGGTCGCGTCGTAATTCTTCCGCACGCCGGTTGAATGACACTCCGCGCACATGAAGTTCCAATTCTGATTGAGCTTGGTCCAGTGCAACACGTCGTCGTGCTTGATCTCCTCGTTGGGATAGAGATGAAACCAGCGTTGACCGCCCTGATCCTTCGGTCGGCTGTCCCAGGAAATCGACAGCGCCTGCAGGCGGCCATCCGGGAATTCGATCAGATATTGTTGGAGCGGGTCAATGCCGAAGGTGTATTTGACCTCGAAGGTCGCAAGCTTGCCGTCGAGGCCGTCGGTTTCGACGAAGAACTTGTTGTTCTTTTTGAAGAAGCGCGAATGGACGCCGAAATAGTCGAAACTGGTGTCATCGAAATTGCCGAGCACGGTGGCGGCCGTAGCGTGCTGCATGGCGTGCTTATGTTGAGACTGTTTCCACAATGCAGTTTCGGCTTGGTGACAACCAGCGCAAGCTTCGCTGCCGACAAAGGTGGCAGGGGCCGTGCCGTTGCTGCGAAGAGCCGTCGGCAAGATGAATCCGTGCCCCGCGACGAGCACGATGGTCAGGCCACCTGCGAGGACCGCGACTGTCGCCAACATGGCCACGCGCGTCGCCGACTTCCACGAACGGCGAGATAGGCTGGGGATGCCCTCGCGCCGGCTATCTGTCGGGATTTCGACCGGGCTCGATGTAGGCGGGCGCTTGGAAAGCCTATCGCTCCCGCCGGCTCTGATGTCTTTGCGCGCCACGAATTGCTATCCGCTGTATGGCTGAGGGGGAATGCTTAGGATCATCATGTCTGAGTGCCTGTTCTGAAACGGCATGCTCCTGGTTTGTAACGTTGGACCCAGGCGATAAGTTGGGTCGAGTCGCCCTGGGTAGGCTATGCAGTTTCGGCAAAGAGCCGCATCTCAGCCGTCCTTTCAGCGCATCGACTTCACCTTCGTTCGAAGCGGATCGCGAAAGTTCCAACCCGTTTGCTAATGGCCAGTTCGGCGTCGGTAATTTCGCACTGGCCGAATCTGCATAGCGCGCGGCTCTCTCTCGGCGCAGGCTCGCTACTCAGGCCGATCGGAGGAATAGCTGAACTTGTTGTGAGGATTAGGTGAGCGAAGGAGAATGCGCACGGAATTTCGCGACGAGTGAGCGCGCGGCGGGACGATTGCTTCTTCGTCTGGCGTGGCTCAGCTGGTTCAGTGCGGGCATTCTCGCTTGCCTCGCCTTGCTATTGGCTGCACCCGCCGATGCGCTTGATCGGGTGTCCTTGCAGCTCAAATGGAAGCATCAATTTCAATTCGCAGGCTACTACGCCGCCCTCGAGAAGGGGTTTTATCGCGAGCTCGGCCTCGACGTCGAACTTCGCGAAGGCGGTCCAACGGTAGATGCCGGCGCAGAAGTCGCGGCCGGCAAGGCAGATTTCGGCGTTTGCACGACGAGCATTCTGGTGAACCCGGCCGAGCGCGCGAACAACGTCGTTCTCGGCGTGATCTTTCAGCACTCCGCGGCCGTCATTCTGGTACCGCACCGCGCCGGCATCCGCACCATTTCCGAACTGAAGGGTCACCGCCTGATGGATGTTCCCGGCGAAGGCGCCATTGCTGCCATGCTCAAACGCGATGGCGTCGATTACGCTCGTCTGCCGCGTGTCGACCACGATGGCAATCCGCGCGATCTGCTTAGCGGCAAGGCGGACGCGATGGTCGCCTACAGCACGAACGAGCCTTACCTTTTCGAAGAGTACGGTACGCCGTATCGGCTCTTCACGCCGCGCGCCTATGGTCTCGACTTTTATGGCGATAACCTGTGCACCTCGAAACAGCAGGTGGCGGAGCATCCCGAGCGTGTGGAGGCATTTCGCGCCGCGAGCCTCAAGGGCTGGGAATATGCACTCGACCACAAGGACGAGATCGTCGACCTGATCCAGCGCAAATATTCGACGCAGAAAAGTCAGAGAGCCCTGCTGTTCGAAGCGACGCGAACCGAGCCGCTGATCCGGCCGCATCTAAGGCCGATCGGCGACCAGAGCAGCGAGCGCTGGACCCGTATCGCCAGCGCTTATGTTGAGCTCGGCATGTTGAGCGAGGCGAAGCTGCCCGACGGATTGATCTACGCGGCCGACGGAGGCGGATTGCGGACGCGGCTGCAAGCGCCGCTTTTGTGGGCATTGCTCGCGGCAGCTCTGGCGTCCGCGCTGGGCTGGGCCCTGTACCGAAACGTCCGCCCGCTCGGATCGATGCGCCTGAGCACGGTGATGTCGGGATTGTTCGTCCTCCTCAGCATTCCCGTGCTGATCTTCATCCTCGCATACAACTACAGACAGAACGCGGCCGCAATCAGCACGACGCTGGAGGATGTTGTGGCAAAAACCAAGCACGCCAGCATCGAGAATGCGGGGAACCTGATTAATCCGGTCGCTGCCACGCTCCCGTTGCTTGCGGCGGTTGCCGCAGAGGATCCGGAGGCGTTTAGAAGGGAAGAGAGCCGGGATCTGCTCTACCAGGCGCTCACCTCGGCGCCGCAGATCGATGCGGTCTATGTCAGCTTCGAAGACGGCTACCATCGGGTCGTGACCCGGATCGACGACGACCGCAGACGCTCCGATCCGAAAATTCCGTCCTCCGCCAATTGGCATTCCAGCTATATCGACAGGTTCTCCGGCTCCTCCCGACGAATCCGGCATCGCACGTTCTTCGATACCTGGCCTCATGTGATCGAGAAATACGACGTTGAGACAATCACGGATATCAGGACCATCCGGGGATACCAGGCAGCGAAGGACGTGCGCACCTTCATCGTCGAGGAACCCTGGATCAATCCGGATACTGGTTTTCCGGTAATTCCTGTCAGATTTCCGATCATCAAGGACGGCGTGTTCATCGGCTGCGCCTCAGCCCACATCACGCTGGACGTATTGTCGCGCTTTCTCACTAGTTACCGCGCGAGCCCGCGCAGCACGACGATCATCGCCAGTGCGATCAATGGAACGATTGTCGCTTACCCCGACCTGAAGAAGAGCGTGCAGTTAGAGAACGGCCGCCTGACACTTACCAGGCTCGACACCATTGCCGACGATAATGTGCGCGAGGCCCGTCGCCTGCGAAGCGGGACCAAGAGCGATGACTTCTTCTTCCAGGCCCCGCAGAGCGGAGAGGAAATCAGCGCGTCCTTCACCCGCTTTCCTGTCAGCTTCGGACAGCCGTGGGAGATCGTCAACCTGACTCCGACCGACGACTTTGTCGGCACGCTGAAGCGAACGAACCGCCAGATGATCATTCTGATCACCGCCCTGACCGGGATCGAGTTGCTGCTGATCTTTGTCTTCGCGCGGCGGCTGTCGCGACCGATTGAAAACGTGTCGCGGGAGCTGCGGTCGGTCGAGGACCTGACGTTCGCGCACGCCGCACCTCCGTCATCGAATATCCTGGAGATCAAGGAGCTGCAAACGGCGCTGTCGCTGTTCGAGACGTCGCTGCGCTCGTTCTCCTCTTTCGTGCCGCTGGATGTGGTTCGCGAACTGATCAAGACCGGAACGCCGCTGACCCTCGGCGTCGAGCCGCGCTACATGACGGTGCTGTTTGGCGATCTGCGGGACTTTTCCAGCCTCGCGGAGCGGATGGCGCCGAATGACCTCCTCGCTCAATTGTCGGTCTATTTTGAGGTCGTCTCGCAAGCGATCACCGAGGAATCCGGTACGGTCGACAAATTCATCGGCGACGGCATCATGGCGTTCTGGGGCGCGCCGGCCCATCGCGACGACCACGTGCTGCGCGCCTGTTGCGGAGCGTTGCGGGCCGCCCGGCGGCTGCAACAGCTCAATGCGGCTGGAGCGCGGAAGGGCGCCCGCCGCTGCACCTGCGCATCGGCCTGCATTGCGCGAATGTGCTGGTCGGCAATGTCGGCTCAAGCGCGCGGCTGAGCTACACGGTGATGGGCGACGGGGTTAACGTCGCCGCGCGGCTAGAGGGTATCAACAAGAACTTCGGCACCACGATCTGCATCAGCAGCAACGTCGCCGCGGCTGCCGGGTCCGATATCGTTGCAAGACCTATTAGGAGAGTTCAGGTCAAGGGCCGCCAACACGAGTTCATGATTTATGAGTTGCTTGGGATCAGGGACAGCAGCGATCCCGAACTGGCCGCGGCCGCCGGGATCGAACGGTTGTGCCAGATGACCCGAACGGCTTCGGATCATTTCGAGCGCGGGGACTTCGATCACGCCGCCCAGCGTTATGAGGAAATATTGCGGGTGTTTCCGCAGGACCCGGTGGCCAAATCATTGCTGGCGATGTGCTCCGCGATGACGCGGGCCTGAGCCTTGCCGAAACTGCATAGCCCCTCCAACCATTAGGCGGGAGGATCGAATTTCGTCGGCGATCGCACGATGGAGCATGGCATGCTCATCATCCTTTGTGTCTATCTCATAGCCCTCTGGGTTATATTTCGGAAGTTCAAGCTGGTGCGTTGGGGATGGGCATCCGGTTCAATCGCAATATCGATTGGCATTCTCATCCTTGCGACGTTCCTCGCTCTTTTCAATTATCTCACGCCGTCGGGCAGATTGACCGTCACCGGACGGGTGGTGGAGGTGACGCCGAATGTGTCAGGTCAAATCATAGCCCTTCCGGTCAAAAGCAATGTGCTGGTGCAAGCGGGTGACGTCTTGTTTCAGATCGACCCGGCGCCGTTCAAGTATAAGGTTTCGCAACTGGAGGCATCCCTGGCGGCTGCGCGCCAGCAGGTCGATATCTTGAAGCAGAATTATCTCCAGGCAACCGCGAACGTGACCGGCTTGACCGCGCAAGTCGCCTTCAACGCGAAGCGGCTGGCTGACATCGAGCAGCTGGTAGCTGACGACGCCAACACTCAATTCCAAGCGCAGGACAGAAAGAATGCATATGAAACGGCCTTGGCGCATCTCAACGCGGCCAAAGCAGCGCAAACGAGTGCCAAGCTTGCGATGGATTCGGAGATCAGCGGCGTAAACACGACCGTCGCGCAGACACAGGCTCAGCTCGAAAATGCCAACTGGGAATTATCACAGACCACAGTACGTGCGCCGGCCGACGGGTACGTGACGCTGGTAACGCTATCGGTCGGCGATCGGGCCTTGCAGGCTCAGAGCGCAATGTCGTTTATCGTCGAAACGGAGATCACATTGGTTGCGCTGTTTTCCCAGAACGGCTTCCAGACCATCAAGGATGGTGCAGCGGTCGATATCGTGTTCGACAATATTCCGGGGCGTGTTTACCACGCGCGGGTCATCGCGATTCCAAAAGGTATCGGGCAGGGACAGGTCGCCGTGTCCGGAACGCTTGCCAAGACCAGCGCCATCGGCGGCGCGACAACCTTCCCGGCAGTGATCTCGATTCCTGATGACTTGAGCCGTGACTCGCTTCAGCTTGGAATGTCGGGCAGCGCCACTGCGTTTTCACCCAATGCCGGCGTGATTGGAGTCTTGGCATCCATCCTTGTTTGGGTCAGCTCCTATACGGCTTACCTGTAGCAGGGACAGTCACATCGGTCATTTGCGCCAGGCTGGTAGGCGACGCAGAGGACGGCCGTGCTTTTCGGGAAAGCTCAGCGGACCGTCGCATTCATGGTGATCACCGAGGTCCCAACTGGGCCGCCGATGTTCCTTCCTGTCGCCTCAATTGCAAACGCGTCTGTGCCGGTGAAGCCCGGATTGGGCGTGTAGGTGTAGGTGGACACGTTCACCATGTTCAAGCTCCCATTCGACGGCGCTTTTGAGACGGTGGAGCTCAGGATTTCACCTTGTATGTTGAGCGAGAAGAGGCAGGCGCTGCCGGGGGAAGCATCGAAATAACCTGTTCCAGGAAATCCCCAAGTGGATGCGCTTCCGATCACGGGGCACTGCGTCTGTGCCCGTGCCTGCGCTGTGACGAAGAAAGCGATCAATGTCAGGCTTGTGGCGAAGCCGCGGGCGATCTTGTTAATGCCAGTGCCCCTCGCCAACTGGGCGATCGTTTCCCTTTGCGGAACGAACGTCGCCAACAAGCTCCTTACGACTAGCGCTAAGCAGGGTTCGCGCCGCATTGTGCCCCTCATGTTGGGAACGAACGGGTCTGGATGGACAGCGCTTTGGCGCCAGTCTTGAAGCGCCTTCCTTCCCAATTTAGTTGAAACGCGATGCGGCGACTATGCAAGTTCGGCCAATCGAAAGCGTAACTCTCATGGCATCCCTGGTTTCCTCAGCGTTGCGCAGAGATCTTCGCATTAAATTAGCAGGAGCGATACATCGCCTGCAGCGGCTTGCCTCGGAGGAAGATTGTTCGCGGAGTCAACCCGCCGCGACGCGCGATCCAGCGCCGCACCTGCGCGGGATACATCGCAAAGAGCATCCGGGTTGCTTCACGGTTCGTGATGGCGCGTCCGTGGACGCCGAATTCCCAGGCGGCGTGGAAGGCGAGGTTGGCGTTTGAAGTTACGCATAATCTGTCGCGCGGGATCGCTGCAAGCACGATGGTGCAGGCCGAGGCGCAAAGGCCGTCGATCATCACCATTTGGCCAGAAGAATCCAGTTCGTCGTAGGTGTCCAGGTAGCTCTGAATCAGTCCGCCTTGGTCATTTGCAATCCGAACCACTGCGTGGCTCGCCCCTATACCTGCCAGCGAGAGCGCTGCCGCGAGCATTCCACTCAAAAGATTCATGTTGCGCCCCTTGGTGAATATGATGCGTCAGCGCTCCTTTGATTTTTTCACCACCAGTAGCCGTAAGATTGATAGCAGCCGTTCACCCAGGCGTAGCCGTTCCAGAACAGACCCTGGCTGTAGCCCGGAGTACGGATAGCCGTAGCCCCAAGGGCCAGCCGCGGCGATACCGGCAGCGACGCCAGCCGCAACCGGCCAGCCCCATCCCCATCCGCCCCAGCCACCGCGCCAGGCGGGCCGCCATCCAGCCCAGCCTCCGCCCCAGCCCGGGCGCCAGCCACCACGCCATGCACCGCCCCAGCCGGGGCGGGCTACCAGACCGCCTCCGCGAAAGCCGCCGATCGCTACGGCGCGGCCTCCCGTCCCGCGAAACCGCCGCCCCTAAATCCGCCGCCGAAACCTCCTCCCGCAAAGCCGCCACCACGGAATCCGCCGCCGCCGAAGCCTGGTCTTGCTGCGGCAGGATCGGGAGTCAGCGCCAGTATTGATGCGGCGATCGCAACACCACTTAAGATTGCGAATCCCCTGTTGCGCATTGCATGCCTCCTGTTCATTCGAACCTCCAAAATCGGACTCGGACCTGGCTCCGCCGAACATGGCGCGCAAGGGTGTATCCTAACAACTTCACCGATTATCACTGCAAACTGGGTCGCAGTGCCGGGTCAGCAGTGGACCGGTCCTGATCGGTGGACGCTTGGTCGAGTGTTCAAGCTCGGCTCCCCACTCAGTGAATGCGTCGACCGCCGGCTACGGCAAGATTGGTCGAATGCCCTAGGATGCGCTATGCAGCTTCGGCAAGTCGCGTTTATTTCTGCTGGAGTACGTTGCAGCGTGGTCAATCTGCGCAGCCCGACCTCGGCCGCCTTTGACTCAAATCATGCGACTGGCCGAATCATAGTCGTAGGGTTCCTCGAAAACATCCCAGCGGAGGGAGTGCTACTGCTCGAACGGGAATATTCGCTTCCAGTCGTTCTTCATGCTGATCACCGTCCAACCGTCCTTCTTCGCCTCGTCGTAGAGCGCGGGGGAAAAAGTGCCGACCTTGCTGTCCGGCAGGCCTTGCGCCGGGCCGTAGGCGTATTCGCGGGCGGCATCGTCATGCAGCACCAGCATCTTGAGCCGCGCGCCGGCACTGGCACCGGTCCACTCCAGCATCTCGCGATCGCCATTCGAGTTGCCGAACGCAGCATACGGCCGGCGGCCGATCATGAGGTGAATCCCTTCCGGCTTGCCCGCCTTGTCGTCATTCAAGATGAGCTTCGGCTCCTTGGTGAGGAACGGCTTGCCGTCCTTGCCGTAGCCGTATGTCGTTCCGCCCGCGGTGCCAACCACCTGCTCGGGCGGGATGCCATAGACTCGCTCGGCGTAGACGCGCACGAAGTCCTGACCTCCACCGGTCACGATATAGGTCTTGTAGCCGTTGTCGCGCAGGTATCGCAGCACTTCGAGCATCGGCTGATAGACGAGTTCGGTGTATGGACGTTTCCAACGCGGATGCCGGGCGGCTTCGATCCACTTCTTCGCTTCGCTGTTGAACTCCTCCACTGACATGCCGGTCAGCGTCGCGGCGAGAACTTCCTCCAAATCCCGCATCGAAAGCCTGGCCATCGCCTCCCGATCGCCCGAGAGCACGGTCTTGAACGGCTCGACGTTCTTGAGTTCCGGCTTTTTTTCGACCACCGCCGGGACACGCTCAAGACAGTAGATCACTTGCGTGTACATGGGATGCTCGACCCAGAGCGTACCATCCTGGTCAAAGACGGCGATGCGTTCCTCTGTTGGCACGTGGTTCGGGCTCGCGCTATCGGTTGTGGTACGCACGAAGTCGCGGATCGCCTGCTTTGCCGCCCCGTCGTTCCATGAAGGTAATGGGGCCCCGGGGGACGTCTGCGCCGATGCGGAGACCGTCAGGAGCGGCCCGGATAACGCTGGCAACAGCGTGAGCGTCGAAAGCAGAACGCGACGGGTGGTGATGTAGTGCAGGAGAGATTCCATAGTCGCCTCCTATTTGCTCGACGGCGGATTCCTCAGCTTCTCCGTGGCTGACCAGCGGGCTCCATTGGGCCACTGATCCAATAGAGCCCGCATCACCCGCGTTGCCTCAGTAGCAGGGCGGGTAGGGGTAGTAGCCGCAGTAGGGATAGCCACTTGCCGCCGTTGCCGCCGCCGCACCCAGCGCAGCTCCACCGAGCGCCGCGGCGCCGTAGGCGTATGGAGCCCCGCGATACCAGGCGCCGCGAGCGACGTAGGGACGATGCCAGACGCCAACCGCGCCGACGCGGTCGACACCGACGCGACCGACGCCGACAGTCCCCACACGGTCGAAGCCGCCGCGGAAGCCGCCAGCGTGGAAGCCACCGAAGCCGCCAGCGTGGAAGCCGCCGAAGCCGAAGCGGTCGATGAAGAGCGCCGCCGGCCCGTCACTGCCGGCCAGGTCACCCTCGAGCACGTCCACGTCGAAGGTCAGCCGGTCGCCCTCGAGCTTCGCGGTCTTCAGCACCACGACCGCATCACGGATTTTAGATCCGTCCGTGCTGAGCACCGAGACGGTGGCGTTCGGCGGATCCTTGGTAAAGCTCTCAGCGCTGTCATTGGTCGGCGACCATTCCGCCAGCAGGTCGCTCGTGAGCGAATGCCCTGCCGCCCGCACCGGGCGATCCGCGAAAACGATCGAGTTGGGCCCAATGCCGGTAAGTGTCAGCTTGCCGCCCTGCAGGCTGGCGCCGCGGGCGTTCATTACGATCAACGACGGCACGATCTCCGGGCCGGCTTGGCCGATTGTCTTCTGCAGCGGCATGTGCTGCGGCGTCGAAGGCGTGGTCTGGGCCAGCGCCGGCGCTGCCCCGCAGAGCAGGAGGGCGATGATCATGCAGCCAGTTCGATTCTTGGCCATGAGCAACTCCTTGGCTTTGATTGACGGTCTCTCGAAGGGATTGCACGGGAAGCGCATTCATCGCTTCACCTGCCGTGTGCGGACGCCCCATTGGGACGTCCGCTTGGTCATCTCACGCTCGCTTCACGCAGCTAGTCGCTGCGACCAGCCGTCTTCATATTCTTAACCTGCTGCATGACCTGTTCCAGGTTGTAGCTGGCCGGGTCCTGCAGCGCCGGGAATTTGATGTAACTCTCGAGGTGCATCAGCCACAGTTGCTGCCCGATAGGCAGCAAGTTCCAGTCATAGACATAGGCGGTGGACGGAGAAGCAATCGCCCCGCCCATACCGAACAGCGTCTTCTGCTGCGAGCCAACGGAGGTCTCGAAGGGATCGCGCTTGATGTTGACGACCTGGGTCCAGGAGTAGGGCTGCACTCCGGAAACGAAGCCCGCTGGGTTGTCGGACACCATCGCGAAGTACATCTTCCAGTTCTTGTAGCGGACGGCCGACGGCGTTGTGCTGGACCAATACAGGAAATGGTCGCGCGCCGACTTCTCTGACTTGCCGCTCAGATAGTCGATCTGGTTCACGCCATCGAGCGTGGTCTTGACGATGCCGGGATACTGACCGGCCTCGATCCGTTGCTTCAGTCCGTTGCCTTTGGGTCCGCCGGCGATCTCGACGAGAGTCGGGACCCAGTCGAGGGCGGCAAACATTTCGTTCTTGACCGTGCCGGGCTTGATGACGCCCGGCCAGCGGATCACCATCGGAGAGCGCAAACCGCCCTCCCAGGTGCTCAGCTTGCCGCCCTTGAACGGCGTGACGCCACCGTCCGGGAAGGTGATGGTCTCGGCGCCGTTGTCGGTGGTGAACACGACGATCGTGTTGTTGAGTTGGCCCATGTCTTCGAGCTTCTTCAGCACCACGCCGATGTTGTCATCCATCTGCTTCATGCCGGCTTCGTTGACGCCCCAGTCCTTGCCGCCGGGCTCGCCGATCATGGCCTCATACTTCGGCGGCAGCACGGTCGTGACGTGCATGCGCGCCGGATTGTACCAGACGAAGAACGGCTTGTTGGTCTTCTTCGGGTCGTTGCGATCGAGGTAGTCGACGACCTTTGCCGAGATTTCCTCGTCGATACCCTTCGACCGCTCAAGGGTCAGCGGGCCCTCGCTCCTGCACGTTTGTTTAGCGCCACTGCCATCGACTGACGTGCACGCGAGCATCGGACGCGGTGGCGTCAGGCAGACCGTGGTCTTGGGATCCACCGCGCCGGGAGCCTCGGGCACTCCGGGGATCGGCGTGTTCTTGCATGGTGGCGCGACGGTCTGCTGGGTCGGGGTCTTGTTGATGTCGGGAAAGCTCACCCCCTGCATCGCATCGAGGTGATAGAGGTAGCCCCAGAATTCCTGAAAACCATGCGCGGTCGGCAGCGATTCGGTGTGGTCGCCGAGATGGTTCTTGCCGAACTCGCCAGTGTTGTAGCCGAGATCGAGCAGGAACTTGGCAAGGTGCGGCGTGCCGGTCCGCAGATAGGACGGGCTGCCGGGAATTTCCGGCAAGGTCATGCCCACGCGGACCGGCTGCATGCCCGTGATGAAGGCGGTACGCCCGGCCGTGCAGCTCTGCTCGGCGTAATAGTGCGTGAACATCGCGCCTTCGTTGCCGATGCGATCGATGTTGGGCGTCTCGCCGACCATCAGGCCGCGATGGTAGATGCTCGGCTGCATATAGCCGATGTCGTCGCCCATGATGAAGAGGATGTTGGGTTTCTGTCCCTGCTGGGCGGAGGCAGGAATGCTGGCCATTGTCGTTGCGGTACACAGCACGACAAGAGCGCCCCAGATTGGTCTGAACTTGCGCATGGTTGCTTCCCTTGATGTCGGCTGCCGAAGGTCGGGCCGCAGCCTTCGCCCAACTCCACCCACCAACCGACTTCGCTGCCGATCCACGCAGGAGCGCATTTCAGCAATCGGTCGGACGCCTCGCAGACGGGAAGTTGGCCGAAACGCCCCGGATGCGCTATGCGCTTTCGGCAGGTTTAGGTTTACGGATCGCGTTGGCATGCCGAGCACGGCGAGCTGGGGCGCGCCCGGCGGCTGGCCTAGTTCTTGTTTCGCTTCTTGCTCGCGCCCCTCAAGGCCGGCGTTGGTGAAAATGTCGCCGGGTCTGTCATCTGCATGCAGGTCAACAGATCGACATAGCTGCCCATTCCGGCAATGGTCGCTTCCTGCGCGCAGCGGTTGCGAATGGAAGCGGAATAGTTCGACCAGATGGCAGTGACCTGCTCTCGCGCGGTATTCTCGTCGCGCAGGCAACTCTCGACAGATTGTGAAAGATCGAGATTCATAGCCTTGTCCGTGGCCGCCGTTTCTTTGCAGGTCTGTTCGACGTTGATGACCGGCACACGATCTGCGACGGGTACCGCCAATGGACTTCCAAGCTGGGCGACAATTGCGAATGAGAAGAACGTGATGCTCATGAGGGGCTCCTTCCGGGTGCCTCAAGCTGCGACGATGGCCTCGAAAATTCGAAGCTGCGCTGGAAGGTGGTATCGCCGTGGGTTGCGGGCGCTCTCACGAGAGCGCCCGCTTGTTGAAATATAGGGCCGGGTTCCTCACTGACCTGGGCGATTCTTGATCATCTCCTCGACCTTCTTCTTCACCGATTCGAGATTGAAGGACGCCGGATCCTGCATCGGTGGATACTCGACTGCAGTCAGTGCCAACTGCCCGACAAACTGCTGGACCTGGACGAAGCGCCAGAACTCGCGGGCGAAGAAGTCGTTGGTGTAACCGGGGGCGCTAGTGTTCCACGACTCCCCGCGAAGATTGGGCGTGCGCTCGAACGGATCCTGGCGAATGTTGACCATGGAGGGCATGTCCGTGGTGGTCTTTTCGCCGGGCCAGCCCCAGGGCTGCGCAAAGAACGTGAACTTGAAGTTATCAACGCGAACCGCACCCAGCGACGCTCCGCCGAAGTAAAAGATCTCGCGCCGCTTGGACGGGCCCTTGCCGGTGAGCAAATCCATCTGGTTGTATCCATCGAGATGGTTCTTGTAGCTGCGATCGCCAAGCTTGACGCCCTTCAGCAGTTGATCGGTGATGTTGGGGTTGCCCGCGGCGGCCGTCAAAGTTGGGAACCAATCGAGGCCCGAGAAGATTCCGTTCTCGACGGTGCCTGGCTTGACCCGACCCGGCCAGCGGATGATGCACGGCACGCGGAAGCCGCCTTCGCCCACGGTACCCTTGGTGTTCTTGAACGGCGTCATACCGCCGTCCGGCCACGTGAATACCTCCGCGCCATTGTCCGTCGTGAAGATCACGATGGTATTGTTGGTCTCGCCGATGTCGTCGAGCTTCTTGAGCAGGGCGCCGACGCTGTCGTCCAACTGTGCCATCCCGGCTTCTTCAAGACCATAGTTGGTCTCGGAGTTCTGCATCGCGCTGTACTTTTTCGACAGGAAGGTCCAGACGTGCATGCGCGTCGTGTTGTGCCAGACGAAGAACGGCTTTCCCTCGCGCTTGGCCTTGTCCATGAAGTCGCCTGACGCCTTGACCAGCACCTCGTCGAAGGTCGTCATGTCGTACTTTGCCTTCAGGAATGGCAAGTCGTGCATGTTCTGCACGTTCGACATGTCCGAGAACGGCGGCAGGGGGCCTTCGTCGATGATCCTCTGCTTGCCGATTTTGCCCCAGCGCGGCATCTCGGTCTGATCGTCGGTATCGGTCGCATAGCTGCGGATCAGGCTGCGCGGCCCGTACTTGTTGTAATAGTCCTGGTTGACGGGGAACGAGTACCAGTACGGATCGGACATCGCGTCGAGGTGATACAGATATCCGAAGAACTCGTCGAAGCCGTGCAGGGTCGGGAGATATTTGTTCAGGTCACCGAGATGGTTTTTGCCAAACTGACCAGTGGCGTAGCCCTGCGCCTTGAGGGCCGTGGCGAGCGTCGCTGCCTGGGCCGGGATTCCCACGTCTGCGCCTGCTTGGCCCACTGTCGTCAGCCCCGTTCGGATCGGCAACTCGCCGGTTATGAAGTTCGCGCGACCCGCCGTGCAGCTTGCTTCGGCGTAGTAGTCGGTGAACATCATGCCTTCGGACGCCAGCTTGTCCAGGTTCGGCGTCTTCCCCGACATCATGCCACGATGGTACGCGCCGATGTTGAACCAGCCAACATCGTCACCCATGATCACAAGGATGTTGGGTGGTCGTTGCTGCTGCGCGGACGCCGGAGCGTTCACAATGACTGCAGCGGCGAACAGCGCAAACACACCGAGGCAGACGCTCCCGAGAGCGCCCCGGATGATTCTGAACAGACTCATCATGATTATCCTTCCCTTGGTGTCGGCTGCCAAATCCTGGGCGGCGGCCTTCGCCCTTCCACCCCACTGGCGGTCCTTGCCTTTGCCGATCCACGCAGGATCACGTTTCGGGCAACCGGCCGGACGCCTTGCGAACAGTAAATTTCGCCGAACGGCGCGTGAGGCGCTATGCGACTTCGGCAGATGGCGCGCGGTTGCGGCATAGCGTGGCTGAAGGCGATTCACCGAAGGTGGTGCGGTAAGTTACGGCAAAGCGCCCAAGCTCCAGGAACCGATGGTTTCGGGCGACCTCCGCGACCGTGGCTATCGACGGATCGGCACGTCGCAGCGCCGAACGAGCCTTGTTCAATCGTCGCAATAGGAGATATCGCGCGGGGCTTACGCCGAGGAATTTGGCGCAACACATCCTCAAGCTACGCTCCGGCACGCCGATTTCTGCACAAAGTGCAGGTATTTTGAGTTTTTGATTAATGCGTTTGCTTAAGGTTTCTTCAAAACGACCCATGACGATGGTGCGGTGGTGTCTTGTCTTGGGGTTAGCGTCGGTCTCGCAGGCGGCTAGGCAATTGATGATCGCGTGAAGTAATTCCTGCTCCAGCGCTCTCGCTACCTCGGGGCGATCGATCAATTTCCGTTTGGCCTCCGCAAGATGGCAAGCTTCTCTAAACAGACGCCGAAACCTTGATAGATCCGCGCGGGCGGGGCGGGCTATTCTGCTTGCGTACAGCGGTGCAATGTCTCGTCCGGTCAATGCCTTGCTGCAACTCTCAAATTGCTCGGGCGACAGGGATATCAAACCCCACTGGCAGGCAGCGTCGGATCGTTGATGTGTGCTCTCGCCACGACCGTGCAAAACCATGTCGCCGTTCCGCACTGCAAATCCATCGGATACAAGGGACGTCGTACCGAGCGGAAACGACAAAAGAATCTGTCCGACGGGCAGCGAGATATAGGCGATGCGCGGAAGGCTTTCGTAACACCGATACACTTCGAGATCGTTCAGTTGCAGCCGTGTCAGCCGTGCCTTGAAATCCCCCGCACCCGTTATCGTGAGATTGATACGTGCAGCGCCGAATCCGGCTACGTAACCATCAGGATTGTTAAAGGTACGTATACAAATCTCTGCCATGTGCCCCGTCCCGTCGGACCGGCGGACAGTTTCTTGACCCGTTGAAGTTTGGTCTCACCGAGGCAGGCAACGTTATGTGATCGACCGGCCTTCGACTATGCGAGTTCGGAACTTCGAAGTTGGTGGCGGCGCCGGACAAATATGCAATTCCGGCAAGCCGGCGGATCTCGACCGGGTGCTGCGATCACAGGTGCTGCGCAATGGAAAGACCGCCTATTGGCGGTCTTTCAGAATCGAAGATGGCCGAGTGGCTATGGCCGTATGCCCATTTTGCGGGCGCACTGGGTATAGGCAGCCGCTCCAGCGGCGTTCCTTTCGGTAGCAGCAGCCGGATCAGCAGAAGCGCCGCCAAAGGTCGCCTTGTCTGCTGCCGCATTGGCCTGCCTGAAGCATTCAGCGCGTGCGGACTTGGCATCCATCTTTTTTGCTGTTTGTGCCGGTAGCGAGGTTGCAAGGAATGGAACGAGTAGAGCGCCAACGAAGAGTGTTCGGATACTCAGCATGTTCGCCTCCTGAAGGACACTGGCCCAGCCGAGCCGGGACGAGCTGAGCGTTTCCCGGATAATTGTCAGCCTGGCCAAGGCAACGATAGACGGCGGAGCAAAGGCCGCTATGCAATAACGGCAAGGAGAACGAGATTGAGGGCCCGGACGGCCGAGGGAAGGGAAAACCCCAGGTCTCAGTTGGCGGCTTGCAGTTCATCCAAGACCTGGATTGGCACGGACACGACGTTGGGCATTCCCCACGCCGTCGAAATCCTTATCTCGCGGTGCCCCCACTGAAAACTCTGGGTGAACACGTTGCTGATGACCGCTGCGACGCGGCCGTTGCAATCGATCACGGGTGCTCCCGAAGCGCCGTGATCGACGACAAGTCGGTTCTCGCCTTCATACATCTCCAGGAGCGCCATGCCGGCAACCTTTCCGCCATCTCCGAACCGAACGAACCGTCCCTGCACGAGACGAAGGCTGCCCGTCGGATAGGCAAACGTCATGACTTGCTCTTCCGGCACGAGCGGATCCCGGCGGACTGCCACGCTCCGTGCATCGGAAACGGCATGTTGCAACTCGATGACGGCCAGCTTTTCCGCTTGCGATCCCGCCACGCGCTGGATACGCGCGGCGATGACCTGACTGTTGTCTCCATCCACGATCTCGAGCGGCTTCCAGTCGTGAGAGGACAGATTCATGCCGGCCGTGACATGCTCGGCGGTGACGATCGTCGTTGGCGACAGGAACCAGCCGGTGCCTCGAACGCCGACGTAGCCGCGATGTGAATCGCGCTCCGCATCATCAAAATGTCTGACGATGCTGACGGCCGAGTGCGCAAGCTGTATGGGATCGACGCAAGCTGCAGGGACGGCCTGTGTGTTTGCAAACAGAACGAAAAGAACAAGCACCCCACGACCAAAGCGTCCGCGCATGCCAAAGAAGCTCCTCTGCCCATCGCAGGGGAGGATGGACGCTGCGACTGGGCAATAGATCGGGTCAGGTTATCCGGAGGTTTTTCCCGGAGCTGGCGATTTTCGCGGGCGATGTCACGCTTTTGTCACAAGTGCTCGCGTCGCGCTCTGATCAATTAACTTTCGTGAAATCAAATGGTTCCATGGTCACTTGCCACTCATCAGGCATACGCTCAGTTCGCCGGCTATTGTCCCGACGGCGTGAGGAAAGACAGGGATGGGCAGAGATTCAAACAACCGGTCCCGCCTCTGGGGCTTGTCCAGTTTCTCGACCTGGCGGGGATGTTCGACGCGATGAGGCCCGGGATCACTCGCAGTGAGCTGGGCCGGTCGCTTGGCGGTCCAGCAGGCCCCTGTGCGTCTCGCTCAAGCGACTTGCAAGTCTTTGACGGCCAAGTCTGTGGCTGTGAGCGATGACGGGCGGTTGAGATGGACTTCCGGCTGCTCCGCGGGGTGCCGCAAGGTGCACGACGGCGACTCTCCGAACTGCATGCGGTAGGCAACCGAAAAGCGTCCGAGCTCCCAAAAGCCGTGGTTGGTAACAATCTGCGTGACCGTTGCCTTGGAGGGATCCGAGCGCAGGAGCGCCCGCCGCACGAGGTGCATTCGGCGCAGGTTGAGATACCGGATTGGCCCCATGCCGAGATGCTCTTCGCACGAGGCGCGAAGCGTTCGCTCGGCAACGCCGATCGTTGCGCAGATTTCGGTTAGATAGAGCGGCCGGTCGGGATTTGCCTCCAGGAATTCCTCAAACCGCGCGATGATGGTGTCGTGACGACGGCCGCCGGCGGTCGACTCTACAGCGTCGCCTTCAAGGCACCTCACCATGACGTGGATGAGTTCATTCTCCAGCGCCCGGTGCACCTGCGGCAGCTCCAGCACATCCGGCGTGTCATGGGCCAGTTGCACGACGCTTCTGTGCAGCTTTAGTAACCGGAGCATCGGCGCGGAGTCAGGACGAATGACTCGTTTGTACGGCGTTCTCGGCAACTCACGCCCGATTATTGCTTCAGCGGCAGCATCCAGATCATCCATCAAAAGAGACATCGTGCCATAGTGAAGGTTTGCGTCAGATCGTTGGTGTACGACGTCGGACCTGTTCACGACGATGTCGCCAGGCGAGACTTCCAGGCCACAATGCAGGAATGGCGAGGAATCAAGTTGAGTCAAAAAACCAATCGATCGGCGCCCGGGCTTGACCGCCAGAGTGTTGACCTGTGGCAGAGATACATGGAAACGCTGTATCCAAAGCCGCTTCGTGCCGATTTGGGTAATCTCGGTATGAAAATTTCCTTTTGCTGTGGGAAACAGCGCCAGATCAGCAAACGGAATGGCCGCCTGGCAGGCCGATGGATCAGAAATACTGACAACTCTACTCAACGCCATTTCTGTTCTCCCCCAGGACAGAAATTACTCTTGATCACACAATGCTGCGTCGCGAAGGCGAACGTCAGGAGACATCAGTTGCGGATCTCAAACGCAGATGGGGCAGCGCGAAGGGGGCGATCCAAAATCACAGTTGTACTTTGTTTTCGCCATTACCTCTGATCAACAAACAAATTGTTGACCGCGAGCTTTGACGTAGATCAATGTCTGGATGCAGATGGCAATATCGCACCGTAGGCTAGCACCTTCAATCCTGGGATGCCAGTGCTTGTCCGATTGACAGGTTCATCATCAAGCCTCCATCGGAGCTGCCTGATCCTGGCACAGAAGAAGTCCGGGAAACGGGGACCCCAAGCAAAGCTGGAGCAAGGATCGCTTGCTGCCTATGCAATTCCGGCAGGCTTCGCTGGCGGACGCACACCAGCAGGTCAGACTGAGGAGAACTATCTGCAGGCGACCGCGAATGTGGCGCAGGTCGCGTTCGGCGCTCTGAGCCATTTCACACGTGATGATCAAAATCGCTCAAGGCGATTCGCGCCTCATGCGCGAGATTGACCAGAGGGCAAGGACCCGAGAAGAGATTCAGCACCGCACTTTCGTGAACCAAGCCACCCGGCGGCTCGCCGAGTTTCGCTATGGTCAGTCAAAGCTACTGCACCTGAACTGTGGCTCGACCGTGAAAGGTGCGCGCAATCACGCTTGCTAAAAAAGTTCATCTGGAGCGCCGGTCGCCTAGAATCGACATAGGCCTGAACTGGCCTGACGTAATCCCGAGAATCAGATGCCTATCGTGACCTTCAGGAGGGCCTTCTCGAGGCGGCTCTTCAAGGCAGCGAGCCTGGCAGTGAAGTCGCTGAGTTCACGGTCGCTAAATTCGGCAAAGATGAAGTTGTTGAGTTCCTCCTGCTTCGAGGCCAAGCCAGCGATGTGCTTGTAGCTCTTATCGGTGAGGGACATCTGCACGACCCGGGCGTCCTCGTCCGACGTTTTTCGGCGCATGAAGCCCTTCTTTTCGAGCAGTTTTGACTGGGTCGTAACGAAGGAGGGGTCGACATGAAGCATCTTCGACACGATTTTCACCGGCACGCCCTCGCCCCGATCAAGATCGGCGAGCGCCATCAGAATCATCCATTGCGGGCCGCTGACTCCGAGGGCTTTCGCCCAGAAATAGCGAATTTCTTGGAGATGCATGCTGATGGCGGCGATCTCCCAGGCGAACTGCCGGGCGACGTCGTGATCCTTCCCACCGAGCGCATTTGGTCCGCCACGTTTGGCGCGGCTTGGCTGGTCAGGGCCATTGCGCGGTTCCTGTCCCATGGCTTGCCTTGGATCCAGTGAAGCAGCTCAATTAATCTACACCAAGAAAACTCACCGGTGCACTCTTATGCAACCAGCTTGAGAATTTCCCACCCGATCAATCAGCCCATGGCAGCGTGGGATCCGGCAAGGCCACTACGGTAGCGCTTGTCCCGTATCGCATGCGCTTACAGACCTCGCACGTTCTGAACGCGGGAAATTCACCAATGGCGTCAACGGGCGAACGTAGGGCGAAAGTTCAGAAGGCTCATTAATTTTACTCATGTATTCAGCGGATTTTGATTCCGCCATTCGGAGGTTCGATCCCTCCCGCCCCAGCCACGAGCCAACGCGCTAGGTTGGCTTCGCGGCTTCATCCCAACATATACCGCAGAAGCTACTCGGGCAGGTCTGTTACGCCCTTATCGTAGAATAGGGCATAACGGCGAACAGATCGGACAATCAGTCGAAATGATGCACGTGTGCGCAATTGGCGCCGTGCTGCAATTCGCCCAGCGGCTTGCCTCGGGAGTTCGAGTCGCTCCAGTTGCCAAGTCTGCGGCGTCGTGTTCCTCAAAATGAGTTGCGTACCTCAAATAACCTCTGCTAGCCTTCAGCCCATGAAGGAGCCGGACGGCAACAGCCCCCTCACGCTCAGGGACATCGCCCGCCAGGCTGGCGTCAGCCTCGCGACGGTCGATCGCGTCCTGCATAATCGCCCCGGCGTGCGGCCGGATACGATCCGCCGTGTCAAGGAGACGATCGCGCGCAACTCCTTCCAGCCGCATGTGGCCGGCGCCGAACTCGCCCGTGGCCGTTTCAGGCGCTTCGCCTTCGTGATGCCGTCGGGGCCGAACCTGTTCATGCAGCAGATCCAGTCCTATCTCGGCGAGATGTCGGGCTGGCTGTCGTCCCGCCGACTCGCGGTCGAGATGGTCGCGACCGACGTGTTCGATGCCTCCGTCCTCGCGAGCTCGCTGGAGGCTCTTGCCGGCGAGTATGACGGCGTCGCGGTTGTCGCGCTCGATCATCCGAGCGTGCGGGCCGCCATCAATGATCTCGTCGATGGTGGCGCCAAGGTGGTGACGCTGGTCTCTGATGTGCCTTCGTCGCGCCGTCATCATTATGTTGGCATCGACAATATCGCCGCCGGGCGCACCGCCGGCGCGCTGGTCGGCCGCCTCGTTGGTCCGCGATCCGGCAAGGTCGCGATCGTCGCCGGCTCGCAAGGCCTGCGCGACCATGCCGAGCGCATCTTCGGCTTCAATCAGGTGATGGCGTCGGAGTTTCCGGGGCTCAACGTACTGCCCGTGCTCGAAGGGCGCGACGAGGACGAGCGCTCGGAACAGCTCATGTCGCGGCTGCTCGGCAAACATCCCGACATCGTCGGCCTCTATAATGTCGGCGCCGGCACGCAAGGCGTTGCCAAGGCCCTGATCGATTCCGGTCGCGAGAAGCAGGTGGTGTTCGTCGGACACGACGTCACCGTGCTGACGCGCAAGCTCTTGTTGCAAGGCGTGATGGATGCGGCGATCTCGCAAAACCCGGGACATGAGGCCCGCGCCGCCGTGCGCGTGCTGCTCGCGCTCGCCCGTGGGGAGCCGATCCTGAGTGAACAGGAGAAGATCCGGATCGACATCGTGATGCGGGACAATCTGCCGTAGGCAGCAGAACTGATTGCAAGACGGCCGGATACGGGAAAGGCGGCAAAGATCGCCAACCGGGCCGGAAGGGAGGATGACGACGTGTATCTCGGGATGGACATCGGCACGTCCGGTGTGAAGGCGGTGCTCGTGAACGAGGTCGGCGCGGTGGTCGCGACAGCCGCGCGCGAGCTTGCGCTCTCGCATCCCGCACCGCTGTGGTCCGAGCAGGATCCGGACGCCTGGGTTGATGCGGCGATCGGCGCCGTCGACGATCTCGCGTCCGCTCATCCGCGCGACGTCGCGCAGGTGCGTGGCATCGGTCTCTCCGGCCAGATGCACGGGGCTACCTTGCTCGGCGAGGACGGCCGTCCGCTGCGTCCGGCAATCCTGTGGAATGACGGCCGGTCGCATGCCGAATGCGAGCGGCTCGAGGGGGGCTGTCCCTCGCTCCACGCGATCGCCGGCAATCTCGCGATGCCAGGCTTCACCGCGCCAAAGCTGCTCTGGGTGGCCCGCCACGAGCCCGAGATCTTCGATCGGGTGGCAAAAGTGCTGCTGCCAAAGGCCTACGTGCGCTACCGCCTGACCGGCGAGATGGTCGAGGACATGTCGGACGCCGCCGGCACGCTCTGGCTCGACGTCGGTCAGCGCCGCTGGTCGGCGTCGTTGCTAAATGCCACGGGGCTCGATCTTCACCATATGCCGCGCCTGGTCGAAGGCAGCGAGATCAGCGCGGCACTCGCCCCCGAATTTTCGCAGCGCTGGGGCATGGCGAAAGATGTCGTGGTTGCCGGCGGTGCGGGAGACTGTGCCGCGAGCGCGATCGGGCTGGGCGCCATCACGTCCGGCGATGCGTTCCTGTCGCTCGGAACTTCGGGCGTCGTATTTCGTGTCACTGACAGTTTTGCGCCGGCGCCCGCGTCGGCTGTGCACGCCTTCTGTCATGCGCTTCCCGGTCTCTGGCACCAGATGGGCGTGATGCTGGCGGCGGCCGCCTCGCTCGCCTGGCTTTCGGGCGTCATGGCGACGCCTGCCGCCGCGCTGCTGGCGCCGCTCGGCGAGACCGTCCGCGGACCGAGCCCGGTCAAGTTCCTTCCCTATCTCGATGGCGAGCGCACGCCACACAACGACGCTGCCGCCAGTGGCGCGTTGGTGGGTCTTCGCGGCGCGACGGGACGCGATCAGATCGTCCAGGCCGTGCTCGAAGGCGTGGCCTTCGCCGCGCGCGACAACCTCGCGGCGCTCGCCAACGCCAGCGGGATCACGGAGGTCGATCTCGTGGGCGGCGGCTCGCGCTCGGCGCTGTGGGCCCAGATCTGCGCCGATGTGCTCGGCATTTCCGTCCATCGCGTCGAGGAGGGCGAGGTCGGTGCAGCGCTTGGCGCGGCCCGGCTCGGCCGGCTTGCCGCCACAGGCGAAAACCCTGCCCAGATCTGCACGCGTTCGCGGCGGCTTGCGAGCTTCACGCCGCGTGCGTCTGCCGAAGCCGCCTACGATGAAGCCTATCACCAGTGGCGAAAACTGTATCCCGCGCTGAAGGAGCTCTCCCTGTGAACGTGTCACCCAAATTCTTCGGGGCGAGTGCGCCGGTCGCCTACGGCGGCAAGGACGCCAAAAGCCCGCTCGCGTTCCGCTGGTACGACAAGGATCGCGTCGTGCGCGGACGGCGGCTCGAGGATCACCTGCGTTTCGCGGTCTGCTACTGGCACTCGTTCTGTTGGCCCGGCGGCGATCCCTTCGGCGGCGAGACATTCCTGCGGCCCTGGCATCGTGGCACGGATATGATGGCGCTGGCGCGGGCCAAGGCCGATATCGCCTTCGAGCTGTTCCGCCTGCTCGATGTGCCCTTCTTCACCTTCCACGATGTCGACGCCGCGCCGGAAGGCGCCTCGCTCGCCGAATCCGTCGCCAACCTCAACGCCATTGCCGATCTCTTCGAACAGAAGATGGCGTCTTCCAAGGTGCGCCTGCTCTGGGGGACGGCCAATCTGTTCACGCATCGCCGCTACATGGCCGGCGCCGCGACCAATCCGGATCCGGACATTTTCACCTATGCCGCCGGCCAGGTGCGGGCCGCGCTCGAGGTGACCAACCGTTTGGGCGGGCAGAACTATGTGCTCTGGGGTGGACGCGAAGGTTACGAGACGCTGCTCAACACCGACATCAAGCGCGAGCTCGACCAGCTCGGCCGCTTCGTCTCGCTGGTCGTCGAGCACAAGCACAAGATTGGTTTCAAGGGACCGATCCTGATCGAGCCGAAGCCGAAGGAGCCGACCAAGCATCAGTATGATTTTGATGTCGCCACCTGCTACGGATTCCTGCAGCGCTATGACCTCCTGAACGACGTCAAGCTCAACATCGAACAGAACCACGCCATCCTTGCCGGCCATTCGTTCCAGCACGAGATCGCGCTGGCGCAGGCGCTCGGCGTGTTCGGCTCGCTCGACATCAACCGTGGCGACGATCTGCTCGGCTGGGATACCGACCAGTTCGCGATGAACGTGCCGGAGCTGGCACTGGCGTTCCACGACATCCTGAAGGCGGGCGGCTTCACCACCGGCGGTCTCAATTTCGACGCCAAGATCAGGCGGCAATCGATCGATCCGGACGATCTGATCCACGCCCATGTCGGCTCGATGGATGCGTGCGCGCGGGCGTTCCTTGCCGCCGCCGACATGCTCGAAGCCGAGGCGCTGACGATGCCGGTTGCGGAACGCTACGCCGGATGGGCCGATGCCGAGGGACGCGCGATCCTCGCTGGCCAGCGTTCGCTTGCCGATCTTGCTGATCGCGCGCTGGCACCCGGTTTCGATCCGCAGCCGCGCTCGGGTCGTCAGGAATATCTGGAATCACTGGTCAACCGGTACGTCTGAGCGAGGCGAGCATGGAAACCGCAGGTAGCGCCGGGCAACCGGTTCTGGAATTGACAGGGATCGGCAAGGAGTTCGGCGCGATCCGCGCGCTGCACGACGTCGACATGCAGGTCTTCCCCGGCGAGGTGGTCGGCCTGATGGGCGACAACGGCGCGGGCAAGTCGACGCTCGTCAAAATCATCGCCGGAAACTTCCGCCCCACCCATGGCGAGGTCCGCTTCGGCGGCAACGCGGTCCATTTCTACCGTCCCATCGATGCTCGCGCGGTCGGGATCGAGGTCGTCTATCAGGACCTGGCGCTTGCCGACAATCTCACGGCGGCGGCCAACGTCTTCCTTGGCCGCGAGCTCAAGCGCAAATTCGGCCCGTTCGCCTTCCTCGATCACACTGCGATGGCGGCGCGCGCGCTGCAACTGTTCGGCGAGCTGCGCTCCGAGACCAGACCGCATGATCTCGTCAAGCAGATGTCGGGCGGCCAGCGCCAGGCGGTTGCGATCGCACGAACCCGCCTGTCGAACGCCAGGCTCGTGATGATGGACGAGCCGACCGCGGCGATCTCGGTCCGCCAGGTCGAGCAGGTGCTGGGCCTGATCCATCGGCTGAAAGAGCAGGGCGTCGCCGTCATGCTGATCTCCCACCGCATGCCCGACGTCTTCGCGGTCTGCGACCGCGTCGTCGTCATGCGCCGCGGCGAGAAGCGGGCGGATAAGTCGATCCGCGATACCAGTCCCGAGGAAGTCACTGCCCTGATCACCGGTGCGAAGGAGGCTGCGTGATGGCTATGCCCCTGGAATCCCCGATCTCCTTCACCAACGTAGGCCGTATCAGGTGGTGGCAGCGCGGCATCTTTGCATCCCAAACCGGCTACGTTCTGCTGGCGCTGCTCGTGCTGCTGATCGCGATGCATTTTGCCAGCCCCTACTTCTTCACGCAGGGCAACATGCAGAACGTGGCGAAGAATTTCTCCTTCATCGCCATTGCCACCCTCGGCATCACCTTCGTGATCATCACCGGCGGCATCGATCTCTCGGTGGGATCGATGATGTGCTTCTCCGCCATGATCACATCCATGGTGATGTCGGGCCTGTCGACGCCGGGCATGCCCGGCGCGTCCCTGTTCGTGCATCTGGCTGCGGACGGCAAGACCGTGGTCGCCAATGTACCGGGGCTGATCCTGCTTGTCTCGATCCTGGCGGGACTTGTCACCGCGCTGATCGTCGGCCTCGTCAACGGCTTCTGCATCGCCGTGCTCGGGCTGTCGCCCTTTGTCACCACGCTCGGCATGCTCTCGATCGTCCGCGGTCTCGGCTATGTCGTCTCCAACGGGCGCGGCAGCTTTCCGGGCGGACCAGATGCCGACTGCTTCTACGCGCTGACATCGGGCGATCTGTTCGGCATACCGGCGCCATTCATCTATCTCGTGATCCTCGCGGCAATAA
This sequence comes from Bradyrhizobium sp. LMTR 3, assembly GCF_001693485.1. Taxonomy (GTDB): domain Bacteria; phylum Pseudomonadota; class Alphaproteobacteria; order Rhizobiales; family Xanthobacteraceae; genus Bradyrhizobium. Next base: position 339,493 of record NZ_MAXC01000051.1, on the reverse strand, counting down.
TGGCGATCGTGCTGCACCACACGAGCTTCGGCCGTCATGTCTTCGCGCTCGGCGGCAACGAGAAGGCGGCGGAATTGACTGGCATCCCGGTCGTACGGGTCAAGATCGAAGTCTACGTGATTTGTGCGCTGGCCGCAGGGCTGCAGGGCATCATCGTCTCGGGCTGGCTGGGGTCTGCGCCCGCGAACATGGCGACATCCTACGAGCTCAACGTGATCGCAGCGGCGGTCATCGGCGGCGCCAATCTCGCAGGTGGCGTCGGCGGCCCGCTCGGGGCCATCGTCGGCTGCGTGCTGCTTGAGGTGATCCGCAACGGCCTCGTGCTCGCGCAGGTCAGCTCCTACTGGCAGCAGACGCTCGTGGGCGTGATCATCATTCTGGCCGTGCTGGTCGACCGCATCCGCTCACGCATCGCTTGAGGTTACTCCGGGGGAGCAACGAACACTTCGTCTATCCGCCTTCTGGAGATTCAATTCAAAAGGATAGGCACAAATGTGGAGGGACCAATGAGGAAGATACTTCTCGCCGGAATGGCCATCGCGATGATGGCGACCCCGGCATTCGCCCAGACCTACAAGTTCGTGATCGTGCCCAAGGCGATGAACAATCCGTTCTTCGACGTCGCGCGCGACGGTTGCCTGAAGCGAGCCAAGGAGCTCGGTAACGTCGAATGCATTTACAAGGGACCGGTCGAGCATGAGCCGGCGACGCAGGCGCAGATCATCCAGGATTTCGTTACGCAAAAGGCGGATGGTCTTGCGATCTCGGTCGCGGATGTCGCAGCGATGACCAAGTCGATCGAGGCTGCGACCGCGGCCGGTATTCCCGTCATCACCTTCGATGCGGATGCGCCCGGCTCCAAGCGCATTGCCTATATCGGCACCAACAACAAGGACTTCGGCCTCGCGCTCGGCAAGCAATTGCTGCAGCTCAAGCCCGAGGGCGGCAAGTATGCCGTCGTTTCCGGTGGTCCGGGCGCCAAGAACCTCGCCGAGCGCGTCGATGGCGTGCGCGAGGCGCTCAAGGGCTCGAAGTGGGTCGAGGTCGCGGGCTCGCCGACCTTCTGCAATGACGATCCTGCGCTCGCGGTCCAGCAGATGGCGGATCTGCGCACTGCCACGCCCGATCTCGGCGCGATCGTGCCCGTTGGCGGCTGGCCGATGTTTGCGCCCGAAGGCTACAAGGCCTTCGTCAACAAGAACAAGAAGGACATCGATGCCGGCAAGCTGACGCTCGTCGTCGCCGATACGCTCAAGATGCAGCTTGAACTCCTGCGTGACGGCTACTCCAACGCGCTTACGGGACAGCGCCCGTTCGAGATGGGCGAGAAGGCGATGGACACTCTGCTGGCAATCAAGAAGGGCCAGAAGGTTCCCGAGATCATCTATACCGGCCTCGACCTCGTGACCAAGGACAATGTCGCTCAACTGTTGAAGTAGGAAACGTTCTCAGCCCCAACGTTCCTGCGCTACACTCCCTCTCCCGCTTGCGGGAGAGGGAGTGCTGGTTCGACCCTGGAGCTTGGAATGAAGCGTACACGGCTTGCGGATAGGCTCGACGTCACGGCGATTGGTCTCGGAACCGCTCCTCTCGGTGGATTGTTTGCGCCGGTCAGCGATGCGGATGCAGAGGCGACGATCGAACGCGCCTGGTCGCTCGGCGTCCGCTTCTTCGATACCGCGCCGCTTTACGGCTTTGGATTGGCCGAACGTCGCTTGGGTGGTTTTCTGCGCCGGCAGGAGCGGGACTCCTTTGCAATCTCCACCAAGGTGGGCCGCTTGTTACGCCCAGCCAATGCTGCTGCGGAAGACGATCACTACAAGGGCACGTCCGCCGAGCGGCCGCAATTCGATTTCAGCTACGACGGCGTGATGCGATCGGTCGAGGAAAGTCTCGCCCGTCTCGGCCTCGACCGCGTCGATGTACTGCTCGTCCATGATCCGGATGATCATTATGAGGATGCCGTCGCCGGTGCATTCCGCGCGCTGCGGCGCTTGCGCGACGATGGCACCGTCAAGGCAATCGGCGCCGGCATGAATCAATCCGAGATGCTCGCCCGCTTCGCCGAAGCGGCGCCGGTCGATTGCTTTCTGTTGGCAGGCCGCTATACGCTGCTCGACCAGGGCGCGCTGACGAATTTGTTTCCGATCTGTCATGCGAGGAGCATCGGCATCATTCTCGGGGGCATCTACAACAGCGGCATCCTCGCGAACCCGCGTGCCGGCGCGAAGTTCAATTATGAAGACGCCGATGCGACGCTGGTCGCCCGGGCGTTAGAGTTGGAGGCGCTGTGCCGCAAGCATGGCACCGAGCTCAAGGCCGCCGCAGTCCAGTTCTGCATGGCCCATCCGGCGGTAACGGTCGCGCTGCAAGGTGCGCGTACCGCTGCGGAGGTTTTGGACAACATCGCGATGGCCGAACGGTCGGTACCATCAGCCTTCTGGCAGGAGCTGCGCGAGCGCAAGTTGGTCGATGTATCAGCACCGCTGCCGGGTGGAGCCTGACCCATGGTGATCGACGCCCATCAGCATTTCTGGGATCCCGCGCGCGCCGATTATCCCTGGATGGAGGCGCCCGAACTCACGCGGATTCGCCGCGCCTTCGGTCCGGCCGATTTCGCGCCGGTGCTTCGCGCCAACGGAGTCGATGCCAGCATTCTGGTGCAATGCCGTTCGTCGATCGAGGAGACAGAGGAATTCTTGCGCCTCGCCGCTGTAACGCCCTTTATCATCGGTGTGGTCGGCTGGGTCGACCTGACGGACGGCGCGGTCGATGAGACGCTCGAGCGGCTACGCGGCTCGCTCGGAGGCGACAGGCTGGTCGGGATTCGTCACCAGGTGCACGACGAGCCCGATCCTGAATGGCTGCTGCGCGAGGACGTGCAACGCGGCTTGACCTCGGTGTTTGCGCACGATCTCACTTACGATATTCTGGTGCGCACGCGTGAAATGCCGGCCGCGATCGCAACTGCGCAGGCGTTTTCGCAAGGGCGCTTTGTCCTCGATCATGCCGCCAAGCCGCCGATATCAGAGGGATTCAGCCGTGAATGGGCCGATCTTCTCGTCGCACTCGCCGCTTGCGGCAATGTCTGGTGCAAGATTTCGGGTCTCGCCACCGAGGCCAGGTGGAACGACTGGGATGCGGAACGTCTGCTTCCGTTCGTCGCGCACGCCGCCAAATGCTTTGGCGAGGATCGCCTGATCTTCGGCTCCGACTGGCCGGTGTGTTTGCTCGCAGGAAGCTATGGCGCGACCAAGGGCGCGCTCGAGGAGTGCCTGATGAAGCTTGGTCCGCATGTGCGCGACAAGGCGTTTGGGGCGAACGCTCAGCGGGCATATCTTATTCCTTCTGCCCTTGAAGGTGGCGCGTAGCGCCGGACGAGAGGTTCTGTCCGCGAACTAACCCGGGCGAGGGGCATTCGCGCCAAACTACGATTTTCCACCCGACCGCAGCGCTGGTTTGACCAGAGCACTGGCCCGCGAGCGTCAGGCACTCCGGCGCATAGTTGTATGGCGTACGAAAGCCCGCTCTTGGTAGGCCATCAAGAAGGCCAGCGGTTCCACAAATAGTTCTATAATAGAATTTATATCGTACTTCGCTCGGAAGAAGTATTCCCGCCGCGTTTCTGACGGCCGCGCTGCTTCACTTACGCTGGTAGTTGCGCAAGCTATACGCCTGCAGGCGATACGGCAGCGACTGATGAATCCTATTAGGTCAGGGCTGGAGACGCCACGTCACCCAAAATGGATTGAAGCCCATTTCCGGCAAACAGAGAACTGGTTTCGAGGGACTTGACTAGTTCTAAAAAAGAACGGTAACTTGCGGAACAAGAAGGTCGGACAACGGCCGCGGTTGCATCGCGTTTGGGAGGACGAAAAATGTTGATGAAATGGAAGATCGTGGCGGCTCTGGTTTTACTTTTGAGCGGCACGGCATTCGCAGCCGAAGAGCCAGGAATCTCAGCGACCGAGATCAAGATTGGCGGCGTCTTTCCCTTCAGCGGACCGGCGTCATCGATCGGTCTCGTGGGCAAGGGACTTATGGCCTATATTCAGTCGGTCAACGACCGCGGCGGCATCAACGGCCGCAAGATCAACTACATCGCATATGATGACGCGTACAGCCCTCCAAAAGCGGTGGAGCACGTCCGCAAACTCGTTGAGAGCGACGAAGTGTCGTTCATGTTCGGCCAGCTCGGCACTCCCGGCATCTCGGCTACGGCAAAATACCTGAGGTCGAAAGGGGTGCCCAGCATCGCGATTATCAGCGGGTCATCCAAGTTCACTGACGTCGCCAACTACCCGCTGACCACGACAGGTCTTGTCAGCTACGACACCGAAGGAAAAATCTACGCCAAATATCTGACGAAGGCGCTGCCAAACGCCAAGTATGCGGTCCTCTACCAGAATGACGACCTCGGCAAGGACTACCTCAACGCCTTCAAGGCGTTTCTCGGCAAGGACTTCGACCGAAAGGTCGTAAGCGCTTCCTATGAGGTCACCGAACCGACGGTCGATTCACAGGTCGTAAACTTGAAGAGCTCTGGTGCGGACGCGCTTGTCATCGCCGGCACGCCGAAGTTCGCGGCGCAGGCCATCCGGCAAGCCTCGGTGATCGGCTGGAAGGCGACCGTAATCATTAATTTTCCTTCGGGCTCGGTCGGAGGCACGCTAGCGCCCGCCGGTCTCGACAAATCCGTCGGCGTAATCGTCGGTACGACCAACAAGGATGTTCTGGATTCGACCTGGAAAGACGACCCGGGCATGCAGGCCTTTCGGGGGTTTTTTGACAAGTATTTGCCGGGCGCTGACATCACCAACGGCAGCTATCTGACCGGCTATCAGCAAGGCGTCCTGCTCGAGCAGATTCTGAAGCAATGCGGCAATGATCTTTCACGCAAGAATATTCTTGCGCAGGCCAAGAACCTGAAAGACTTCATCGTTCCGACTGCGCTGCCTGGCATCAAGGTCAACACCACCGACACCGAGAACATGATCTGGACGCAAATGCGATTGCAGCGGTGGAGCGGCACGAGTTGGCAAGCCTTCGGCGAAGTGTTGGACGCCAGGTCCGAGTGACCTGGCGCGGGCGAAACGACGGTTCCGGCAGGTTCGCGACGTGGGTGCGAACTGCCGGCCGGTCGCGCCCATCAGGCCGATTGACAACTCGCGCCACCCAGGCCGACGGACCCGCGAGCACCAGCTATCGGTGGTGAATCGGGTTGCTGCCTTCGAGCGCTCCTTTCCGGGTAATTCAGGAGATCATTTTCCATGTCGACGAAGGCACTGACGTTTGCGCCGAGGGAGCTTTGCGTAGAGCGTCGAACCGACGGCACGCTCATCTTGAGCTCGCCCGTTGAGTTGGGTGAGTGCGCCTGGCGCATCACGGATTTCCTTCCGACCTGGGCAAATTCTGCTCCGGATAAAGTTTTTCTTGCGCAGCGCAATGCGAAGGGCGGATGGGACGAGATTACCTATGGTGAAGCATGGTTGCAGGTTCAGGCGGCCGGCCAAAGCCTGATCGATATGGGCGCAAAGCCGGCTGACAAGCTGGCGGTACTTTCAGGAAACTCCATCGAGAACGCCGTGATCTCGTTTGCCGCGATGTCGATAGGGGTAATTCTGGCGCCAATATCGCCAAACTACACGCTGATGCCCGGCGGCCTGGCTCGTCTCAAGGATATCGCGGAGGTGCTGCGCCCGAGTTTCGTTTTCGTTCAGAGCGGACGAGACTTTTCTGCGGGCCGCTCCATTCCGGAACTGGCAGCCGCGACCTGGATCAGCGTCGATGGCGCGCCGGACACGGTGCCGTTCCAGGCTCTGACCGCCCGAAGCGGGAGCGACGGATTCGAGCGCGCGTCACGTGCGGTATCTTGCGACGCTGTCGCAAAGATACTCTTCACGTCCGGTTCGACCGGTTTCCCCAAAGGCGTGCTCAACACCCACCGCATGATGGCGAGCTCACTGCAAATGGGGAGCCTGCTGGTGTCTGCTCCGGATGCGCCGGTGCAGGTCGAGTGGCTGCCATGGCACCATACAATGGGCAGCAACGTAATCCTTCACGGCATTCTGAGGAATGGCGGTACGCTTTACATCGACGATGGCCGGCCGCTGCCTCAGCTCTTCCACAAGACGGTCGCGAACCTGAAGGAAATTTCACCCACCGCCATGTTCAACGTGCCTGCCGGCTATAATCTCTTATGTGATGCGATCGAGAACGACTTCGATCTTGGCGCCAGCGTGTTCAAGCGGATGGATAGGCTGAGCTATGCCGGGGCTGCAATTTCGCAGGCGACGCTCGAGAAGCTCTATCGATTGACATCCTCGATTACCGGTCGGCGAATCCCGGTCATGTCGGGATACGGCACAACCGAAACGGCCCCGACAATCAGTACGACCCATTGGGCGACCGACCAGCCGGGAGAGATCGGCCTTCCCGCGCCGGGTCTGCAACTAAAGCTGATCCCGGTTTCCGATACTTATGAGGCGAGGGTGAAGGGACCCAACGTCACCCCCGGCTATCTCGGAAGGCCGGATTTGACGGAGAAGGCCTTCGATGAGGAAGGATTCTATCGCATCGGCGACACCGTCTCGTTTCTGGATCCGCAGAAGCCGGAGCGGGGGCTGCGTTTCACGGGCAGAATTTCCGAGAACTTCAAACTCGCAAACGGCACGTGGGTTTCCATCGGGAATGTGCGCGCGGCAATCCTGGCTGCAACGCGCGGCGTATTGCTGGACATTGTCGTTGCGGGGGAAAACCGTGAATCGTGCGCGCTGCTCTGCTGGTTGAATCCGACCGAGGCGGCGCGAATTTCGAAGACGCCAGCCTCGGATTTAACCTGCGACGCTCTCGTGGTTCAATTTCTTAGAGATCGTCTTCAGGAATATAATGAGACCGTTGGAAGCAGCGAACGAATCTGTTCGTTTTCCCTGCTGAAGGATCCACCGTCAATGGCGGCAGGAGAAATCACCGACAAGGCCTACGTCAATCAACGTGCTGTGCTGAAACATCGCTCTGAACAGGTCGAACGCCTCTACTGCAACGACGCAAGTCGAGATGTGATCCGGATCTAGGTGCGGTTCAACCGTTCGCGAGACCGTTGCCGGATATCTCGTTTCCGCCATATGGCGCCTACGATATGCCTGCGCGGAGATCTGGTTAGTCAGGCCTTCGATGCGAAGCCGGGGTGGGCGGCCACCTCAAGCGGCGCTGCGGCGCGCCTTTGCCTTCGGTTTCTCTGGCGCCTTTATTGCCGGGGTGGTTCGGGCACCAGGGCCGGGGTGGGTATGAACCTCCTTGGCCGAAAGTGGCTCGCCGCATTCGGAGCACACCATGACCGGATCGAAGTTCTTTCCGCATTTGCGGTGCTGGTGCAGCAAAGGTCGCCCGCGTTCGTCGACCATGTGCGTGTCGCCCCAATGCACAATCGCCATCATGATCGGATAGAGATCGAGTCCCTTCTGGGTGAGGATATATTCATGCCGTTTGGGCGATTCCTGATAGGGAATGCGACGCAGTACGCCCTGGCGGACCAGTTTCTTCAGTCGTTCGGCGAGCAGATGGCGTGTGATTCCGAGCGCGGACTGAAATCCCTCGAAACGGCGCGTGCGCAGGAAGCACTCGCGCAGGATCAGAAGCGTCCAGCGGTCGCCGATCACGCCGATGGTCCGGGCCATCGAACATGGCTCTTCTTCCAGTTCATCCCATCTCATTCCGGCTCTCCAGTCTTCCCGCGCTCATTCCGCTCGAATCGTCCAGGGAACTTTTGGTTCCGCTACCATTCTAGTTAGGTACTAAACTCCAAACAATCCCCTAGGGTTCGCATTAAATTAGGAAAACTCCGCATAGTTTGACAGTTCGTTTTTAGAACTGTAAGGGTAAATGGCAGGCTTGGGTTCAGCCTGCTGATGATCGAACCTGACCAACAACGTGCTCTCCGGGAGGAGTCGACATGCCCCTGAAGGTAGAATTCCAGTTCGATTTCGGCAGCCCCAACGCCTATCTGGCGGAGGTCGCCATTCCGGGGATCGAGCGGCGTACCGGCGTGAAATTCGAATATGTCCCGGTTCTGCTCGGCGGCATCTACAAGGCGACGGGCAACATGTCGCCGTTCGATTCGCTTCGCGGCATCAAGAACAAGCCGGAATACCAGGCGCTGGAGACCCAGCGGTTCATTCGCCGCCATAATGTCACGAAATTTCGCCAGAATCCGTTCTTTCCGGTCAATACGCTGATGCTGATGCGCGGCGCCGTCGCGGCCCAGTTCGAAGGCGTGTTCGAGCCCTATTTCCGCGCCGCCTACCATCATATGTGGGAGGAGCCGAAGAAGATGGACGACCTCGAAATCTTTCGTAACGCATTCATCTCCTCAGGCGTCGATATCGACCGGTTGATCGCACGCGCGCAGCAGGATGACGTCAAGAAGAGGCTGATCGACCTGACCAACGACGCCGTCAGCCGGGGAGCATTCGGCTCACCGACCTTCTTCGTTGGAAAGGAAATGTTCTTCGGCAAGGACCAACTCCGCGATGTCGAGGAATCGATCGTCGAACAGACCAGACAACCTGTTTCCAAGACGGCCTAACAGCGCCTATTGTCCGGGTTGAGTGACGAAAGCCAAACTCCCGGACCCAAGCAAAGTGAACTCAGGGAGAATGCCTCATGCCTGGCCCGCTTAGCGGTGTTCGCGTCCTCGATCTGACCGGCGTGGTGTCGGGCCCGTTCGCGACCATGTTTCTGGCGGACCAGGGCGCCGACGTGCTGAAGATCGAGCCGATCGGCGGCGATATTACGCGCCGCAGCCGTGCCACCATCGACAAGGACGGCGAGTTCTCCGCGCTGTTCATCTCTTCGAACCGCGGCAAGCGTTCGCTGTCGATCGACGTCAAGAGCACGGGTGGCCGTGAGGTGCTCACCAGGCTGATCGCGCAGGCTGATGTGCTGGTGCAGAACTTCCGGCCCGGTACCATGGAGCGCCTCGGTTTAGGCGTGGAAGAATTGCGCCAGCGCCATCCGCGCCTGATCTATGTCTCGATCAGCGGCGTCGGCGACACCGGCCCCTATGTAAAGAAGCGCGTCTATGACCCGATCATTCAGGGCCTGTCGGGCTTCGCCGATATCCAGTCGCAGCCGGTAACGAATCGTCCGCAAATGATCCGGACGATCGTATGCGACAAGACCACTGCGGTGTTCACTGCACAGGCGGTGGCGGCAGCGCTCTATGCCCGCGAGAAAACCGGGCAGGGCGATCATATTCAGGTCGCGATGCTGGATGCGATGATTTCCTACCTGTGGCCCGAAGGCATGATGCAGTATACGGTGGTGGGGGCCGAGGCCGCCGCAGCCGATCCCAACGATCGGCCGGATCTCGTCTTCAAGACCAGTGATGGCTACATCACCGCCGGCACGATTTCAGATTCCGAATGGCAGGGCTTCTGCCGGGCATCCGGCGATCCCGAGCTTGCCAACGATCCCCGGTTCGCGACGCCATCGGCGCGTTCGGTCAACGCCACCGCCCGCATCAACAAGATGGCTGAGTATATCAGCCAGCATACCACCGCCGAATGGCTGGAGCGGCTGGATGCCGCGGATGTACCTTGCGCGCCGATCCTGCGGCGGAGCGAAATCATCCACAATGAACAGGTGGTGGCGCGCGGTATCATCGCGGAATTCGATCAGCCGAAGGTCGGACGGGTGCGGCAGCCGAAGCCCGCGGCCCGCTTCGAAATCAATGAGGCTGCAATTGGCGGGCCGGCGCCGAGGGTCGGTGAGCATTCGCGCGACGTGTTGCGCGAACTGGGGTATGACGACAGCGCCATCGACAAGATGGTCGCCGAACGTGCCGTACGCGTGGCCGTCTAGGCCAAGCTCAGATCTTCGCCGCTGCCGGCGTGATCGGTGCCACCGGGACATTCGCCGCGACGGCTCGCTGATAGGCCTCTCGGCCTTGGATGCGCTCAAGGTAGGGTTGCGCGTTGTCGCAAATGCCGACGCCGTAGGCGACGGCCCAATCGAGGCATGTCGTAAGCAGGATGTCGGCGCTGGTAAATTGGTCACCCATCAGGAATGTCCGGCCGTCTGCCAGCGCGACCTCCACGTGTCGTAGCTGTTGCCGGAAATATTCGCCGGCCTGCGCGACGACTTCGGGCGCAATTCCATAGATATGTCCCAGTGCATCCGCGCGATGGCGGCGCATGACGTAGAGGCTCGTAGAATCGAGTTCGGCGACGATAAAGAAGCACCATTCGAGCCACGCGGCATACTCGCGTTGGGCTTCGGGGATCAGCGAGCGTTCCGGCGTCGAATAGGTTCGCGACAGATAGGCGACGATCGCGGCGCTTTCACCGATGCAGAAGTCGCCGTCCTGCAGCAAGGGGATCTTCTGGCGGGGATTGAGCCTGGTGTATTCGGCCGTCTTGGTCTCGCCGGTCCGCGGCCCGATCGGCTTGACCTTGTAGGATAGGCCAAGCTCGTGCATGGCCCAGTGCGGACGAATGGTGCGGCTTGTTCCAACGCCCCACAGGGTGAGATCGGGTGTTGCGCTCATCACCATTTCTCCACGGACGGACGAAGATCGAGTTCATGGGTCCAGCCGTCTCGGCTTTGCTGATGGGCGAACCAGTACGCCTCGGCGATGGAAGACGTCTTCGTCAGGCTGTCCGGGGGAATCTCGCTTGCCTCGATTCCCTTCGCCGCTTTCATGCGCTGATGAATGGCTTCGCTATCCACGCCGGCGTCGATGATGAGATGGACCACGTGGATGTTCTTCGGCCCCAGTTCGCGCGCCATGGCCTGGGCGACCGCGCGAAGGCCGAACTTCGCCGATGAAAACGCCGCAAACCCCTGGCCGCCACGGACACTGGCGGTCGCGCCGGTAAAGAAGATGGTGCCGCGCCCACGTGGCAGCATGACGCGCGCAGCCTCGCGTCCGACTAGGAATCCCGCGTAGCAGGCCAGTTCCCAGGCCTTGAAGAACAGCTTTTCCGTGGTCTCCACCAGGGGCTTGTTGACATTCGATCCGGCATTGAAAAGGCAGACCTCGATCGGCCCGATATTGCTTTCGACGTCGGAAAAAAGCTTTTGAACTCCGGCTTCCTGACGAGCATCGACGCTGAAAGCGTGGATACGATGACCCGCAGCGGCGAGTTCATCCACCAGTCCCTGGGATTTGGCTGCGTCACGCCGGCAGATACAAACGGTGTAGCCCCCTTTGGCAAAGCGACGCGCGACCGCCGCGCCGATGGCGTCGCCCGCGCCCACGAGTATTGCAACGCCGCGACTTTCCGCCATTCTCGCCTCTCCAATAGGTTCTTATTTGATACTTATAGGTAACTCCTATCGACCTCGTTGTAAACGAGCTTTTTGAGAACTCTCAAACATGACAGGCCTCCTGCCTCTTTGGAGCCGTGGACACCAGAAGATGAAATAGCAATTGACGAGTTCTAAAAAAGAACGTTAACTTGATATCGCACGTGACGCGGCAAGGGCGACGTTGGCTGTTCGGGAGGTTGACGGTGACGGGTCTTTCAGGGGCAATCGATATCGATGAGATTGCTGCGGGGCTGCCGCGCCGAATCCATGAAGTAACGACCGGCCACGTCGTCAACGCCCCGGACCGGATCGCCCTGGTCGAAGATGGCGCTGCCTGGAGCTATCGTGACCTGGATGGGCGGGTCGCCGAGATCGCGGCTGTTCTCACCTCGCTGGGGGTGAGAGCGGGTGATCGGATGGTTATTGTCAGCGAAAACTGCATCGCGCTGGCGGCCTTGCTGCTAGCGTCGAGCCGGCTCGACGCCTGGGCAATCGTCGCCAACCCGCGATTGTCGACGCGCGAGTTGGACCAGATCCGCGACCATAGCGGCGCCCGCCGGATGTTCTTCACGTCAGGTGTTTCGAAAGAGGCCGCGGCGCACGCATCACGCTATGGTGCGGAGAACCGGCAAGTTGGCGCGCTGCGGGAGATTGGCATCGGCCCGCTGAACGAAAGCGCCACTGTCGAGCCGGTGGAGGCCGATCCGGCAAAACAAGTAGCTGTCCTGATCTACACCTCGGGAACGACGGGCACACCGAAGGGGGTGATGCTCTCTCACGAAAACCTGCTGATCAGCGCCAAGACCACGGCGCTTTTCCGCAGGATGGATCGAGACGACAAGATCTATCTGGTGTTGCCGATCTCGCACATCGTCGGTATCTCGCTCCTGATCATGACGCTAATGGTCGGCGGCACGGTGCGGATGGTCAGCAAATTCGATCCGGCGGCAACTGCCAAGGCGATCGCGGAGGAGGGCGTAACCATCCTCAATGGCGTGCCCGCCACTTATCAACGCCTGCTGGAGTACAAAAGCGTATCGGGTCTGACACGGCTCGACCCGGGCTCGTTGCGCTTGATTGCCGTTGCCGGCGCGCCGCTCGACCTGAATTTGAAGCTGCGTGTGGAGAAGGAGTTCGGCCTTGCGCTCCTCAACGGTTATGGGATCACCGAATGTTCGCCCGGAATATCCGGCGTGCGCTTCGATGCGCCGCGGTCCGACCAGGCGGTTGGTACGCTGCTGCCGGGAGTAGAAGGGCGCATCAGAACAATCGACGGCATACCGCTGTCAAAGGGTGAGGTCGGAGAACTTCACGTTCGCGGACGCAACGTGATGCGCGGCTATTATCGCGCGCCGGAACTGACGGCCAAGGTGATCGACAGCGAGGGCTGGTTCAATACCGGCGATCTGGCGCGCTTCGACGGCGATTGCCTGTATGTCGTCGGCCGCACCAAGGAAATGATCATCCGCTCGGGCTTCAACGTCTATCCCGCCGAGGTGGAAGCGGTCCTCGGTTCACACAAGGATGTGGTGCAATGTGCCGTCGTCGGCCGTCCGGCCGACGGCAATGAGGAGATTGTCGCCTTTGTACAGTTGCTGCCGGGGTCGCGCGCGACGCCGGCAGATCTGATGGGCTTCATCCGATTTCAGCTCACCTCCTACAAGCGGCCATCCGAAATCATCGTCCTCGATGCCTTGCCGGCCACTTCGACCGGCAAGATACTCAAGCATAAGCTGGCGGAGTCATTACGCGAGGGTGACGAAGCTCCACCGGCGCAGACGGCTCCACTTCGTAGACAGCAGATCTAACCTGACCGGGAGAAGACCCTTGCAAAAGAGAAACGCAGCCGTGGCCGTGATCGGCGCCGGGGATTACATCGGCGGCGAGATTGCGAAGAAATTCGCGTCCGAGGGCTTCACGGTGTTTGCCGGACGCCGCAACGGCGCCAAGCTCGAACCACTCGTCAAGGAGATCGAGCAGGCCGGCGGCGAAATTCACGCCCGCTCGCTCGACGCACGCAAGGAGGAGGAGATTATCTCGTTCCTCGGCGATGCCGACAAGCATGCGCCGCTTGAGGTGTGCATCTTCAACATCGGCGCCAACGTCAACTTTCCGATTCTGGAAACCACCGAGCGCGTGTTCCGCAAGGTCTGGGAAATGGCTTGTTACTCCGGCTTCCTCGCCGGCCGCGAAGCGGCGCGGCTGATGCTGCCTCGCGGCAAGGGGAATATCTTCTTCACCGGAGCGACGGCCAGTCTGCGCGGTGGATCCGGCTATGCAGCCTTTGCCAGCGCCAAGTTCGGTTTGCGGGCCGTCGCCCAGGCGGCCGCTCGCGAGTTGGGGCCCAAAAACATCCACGTGGCGCATCTCATCATTGATTCCGGCGTCGACACCGAGTGGGTGCGCCAGCGACGGATCGAGGCACTCGGTCCGAACGCGCTGGATAACCCCGATGCCTTGATGCCGCCGTCATCGGTCGCGGAGTCCTATTGGTTGCTCTATCAGCAGCCGCGCAGCGCCTGGACCTTCGAACTGGAGATCCGTCCCTTCGGCGAGAAGTGGTAGCGGGAGCCTCGCACGATGGAGCTCGAACTTTCCAGCGAGGACGCTGCGTTTCGTGACGAGGTGCGTGCTTTTATCGCGGAGAACTATCCGCAGGAAATGCGCGTTCCAAATCCAGAGACCGATTTGACCAAGGAGCAGTCGCTGCTCTGGCACCGCATCCTCCACAAGAAGGGGTGGATCGCGCCGCTCTGGCCCAAGGAATATGGAGGCCCCGGCTGGTCCGTCACGCAGCGCTTCATCTTTGAACAGGAGACCTCACGCGCCGGGACGCTGCCGCCGCTGGCGTTCAGCGTCACCATGGTCGGCCCGGTCATCTACACCTTCGGCAACGATGCGCAGAAGAAGAAGTTTCTGCCGCGAATCCTCTCTGGTGACGACTGGTGGTGCCAGGGCTATTCGGAGCCGGGCTCAGGCTCCGACCTTGCGTCCGTTCGCACCAAGGCGGCGCGTGACGGCGATCACTACATCGTCAACGGCCACAAGACCTGGACGACGCTGGCCCAGCATGCCGACTGGATCTTTTGCCTGGTGCGAACCGATCCTGCGGCAAAGCCTCAGGCCGGCATCTCCTTCCTGTTGATCGACATGAAATCGCCCGGCGTCACCGTGCGGCCCATCATCACCATCGATGGATCGCACGAAGTCAACGACGTGTTCCTCGAGGACGTGCGGGTCCCCGTGGAGAACTTGATCGGCGAGGAAAACAAGGGCTGGACCTACGCGAAATTCCTGCTCGGCAACGAGCGTACCAGCATGGCCGGGATCGGCCGGTCCACTCGGTATCTCGGGCGTCTCAAGCAGATCGTGAGAACCGAGATCGGCGAGGACGATCCGTCCTTCGGGGAGTTCATCAGGGAGATCGCGCGCGTCGAGCTCGATGTGCTGGCGCTGGAGGCAACCGAACTGCGTATCGTGGCTCAGATGTCGCGCGGCATCGACCCGGGGCCGGCTGCGTCGCTGTTCAAGATCCGGGGCACCGAGATATTCCAGCGCATCACTGACCTGACGCACCAGGCGATCGGTAATTACGGTCTGGCCATCCGTGAGCACCCGGTGAGCGCCAACCGCTTCATGCCGGGACCGGACTACGGGCACACCGCGACCGAAAAGTACCTGAATTCCCGCAAACTCAGCATTTACGGGGGATCGAACGAGATCCAGCGCAACATCATCGCGAAAGCTGTTTTGGGTCTCTGACCACATCGCACGAGGCATCGGATGGATATTCAGTTGACGGAAGAACAGGAATTGCTCCGTTCCAGCATTCAACGCTTCCTGCGCGAGCAGTACGATTTCGACGAGCGCCGCAAGATCGTTGCGACCGATGAGGGCTGGAGCCGCAGGCACTGGAAATCCTTTGCCGAACTTGGGCTCTGCGCCGCACCGTTCCAGGAAAACTCCGGCGGCCTTGGTGGCGGCTCGCTTGCGACGATGATCGTGATGCAGGAGTTCGGCCGCAACCTCGTCGTCGAACCGTATTTTGAGACGGTTGTCCTCGCCGGCGGCGTGATCGAGGACGTCGGCTCGCCCGAGCAGCGCCAGACCTTCCTGCCGAAGATCATGGAGGGCGATGCGATATGGGCGCTGGCCTGGGCGGAGGGACGATCACGTTATGATTTCCACAACGTCACGACCACTGCACGCCGCCAAGGGGACAAATTCGTTCTGAGCGGGACCAAAGCTGCGGTGGTCGGCGCGCCCTGGGCCGATAAGTTGATCGTTTCGGCGCGTACCTCGGGCCAGCAACGCGATCGCGACGGCGTAAGTCTGTTTGTCGTGGATCGCCATGCGGCCAATCTTCACCTGCAGAGCTTCAAGACGGTCGACGGCCGGCGCGCCGCTGAACTCACGCTGATGAAAGTCGAGGTGCCGGCAAGCCAGATGCTGGGGAGCGAAGGCGAGGGCGTCGCTGCCCTGGAGGCGGCTCGCGATCGCGCTATCGCGGCCCTTTGCGCGGAAGCCGTCGGTGCCATGACGGAGCTGAACTCGGCGACGCTCGAGTACAGCAAGACGCGCAAGCAGTTTGGGGTTGCGCTGGGAACGTTTCAGGTGCTGCAGCACCGCATGGTCGACATGTTCATCGCGCTTGAGGAATCGATTTCGCTCACTCAGCATTTGAATCTAACCCTGGCGTCGAAGGAACCGAACGGATCGAAACTGGCGTCCGGCGCCAAGACCAAGGTGGGCTATGCCGCGCGCTTCGTTGCAGAGCAGGCCGTGCAACTGCACGGCGGCATGGGCATGAGCGACGAGTTGAACATCGGCCACTACTTCAAGCGAATAAGCTCCATCAACGTCCAGTTCGGCGATCCTGCCTATCATCTGATGCGGTACGCGCAGCAGAGCTAATTCAAGTTCACATGCGCGGGTCATCTCGTGCCCAACGGAGAGTAACCATGACTGAAGCGGTAATCGTTTCGACTTCACGGACAGGCATCGGCAAGGCTTATCGCGGTGCGCTCAACAGCACCGAAGGTCCGACGATGGCCGGCCACGTGATCGCCGAAGCGGTCAAGCGCGCGAGGATCGAACCGGGAGAGGTCGAGGATGTGGTGATGGGCTGCGCGATGCAGCAGGGCACCATGGTGATGAACGTCGCGCGCAAGGGAGCAATCCGAGCCGGCCTGCCGGTGACGGTAGCCGGCACGACAATTGACCGCCAGTGCGCTTCCGGTCTGCAGGCGATCGCAGTCGCCGCGCGTTCGGTCATGTTCGACGGCGTCGAGGTCGCGGTTGCCGGGGGCGCGGAGTCGATCAGTCTCGTCCAGAACGAGCATATGAACAAGTTTCATGCGATCGACGATGAATTGATGGCTTTGAAGCCGGAAATGTACATGTCAATGCTGGATACGGCCGAGGTCGTGGCGGAGCGCTACAGGATTTCGCGTGAGCGCCAGGACGAATACAGCCTCGAATGTCAGCGCCGCACGGCGGCGGCTCTCCAGGGCGGGCGATTCAACGACGAGATCGTCCCGTTCAGGACCAGGATGGCCGTCATGGACAAGGACACCAAGCAGATTTCGTTCAAGGAGATTACGCTGACAAAGGACGAGGGGCCACGCCCGGAAACGACAGCCGAGGGTCTTGCCAGCATTAAGCCGGTGTTTGAGGGCAAGACGATCAGCGCCGGAAATGCCAGCCAGCTTTCTGACGGCGCGTCGGCCTGCGTCATCATGAGCGATAGGCTGGCGGCGAAGAAAGGCCTTAAGCCGCTTGGCATTTTCCGCGGCTTTGTCGCGGCCGGAGTCGAGCCGGATGAAATGGGCGTCGGGCCGGTAGCCGCTATTCCGCGCCTGCTCAAGCGTCATGGTCTGAAGATCGATGACATCGATTTGTGGGAGCTGAACGAGGCCTATGCCGTTCAGGTGATCTATTGCCGCGACAAGCTCGGGATCGATCCTGAAAAGCTCAATGTCAACGGCGGTTCAATCTCGATGGGCCACCCCTATGGAATGACCGGAGCGCGCCTCGCCGGCCACGTGCTGATAGAAGGGCGCCGCCGCAAGGCCAAATATGGTGTAGTGACCATGTGCATCGGCGGCGGCATGGGCGCGGCCGGGCTATTCGAAATGGTCCATTGAACGAAAACGCGGCAACAAACCGGAGGCACGTGTGAAGACAGCAATTACCGAAATGTTCGGCATCGAACATCCGATCATCCAGGGCGGAATGCACTATGTGGGTTTTGCCGAACTCGCGGCCGCGGTGTCGAATGCCGGCGGGCTCGGAATCATCACCGGCCTGACGCAGAGGACGCCGGAACTGTTGGCGAAGGAGATCGCGCGTTGCCGCGATATGACGGACAAGCCGTTCGGCGTGAACCTGACCTTTCTGCCGACCTTTACCGCGCCTCCATATCCGGAATACATCGCAGCCATCAGGGAGGGCGGCGTCAAGATCGTCGAAACCGCCGGCCGCAGCCCCCAGCAGTACATGCCTGCCTTAAAGGCGGCTGGCATCAAGGTGATCCACAAATGCACGTCCGTCCGGCATTCGCTGAAGGCCGAGCAGATCGGCTGCGATGCCGTCAGCGTCGACGGTTTTGAGTGCGGCGGCCATCCCGGCGAAGACGACATGCCCAACATGATCCTGTTGCCGCGTGCGGCCGAAGAACTGAAAATACCGTTCGTTGCCTCCGGCGGCATGGCCGACGCGCGCAGCCTGGTTGCGGCGCTGGCGATGGGCGCCGCGGGCATGAACATGGGCACACGCTTTATCGCCACCAAGGAAGCGCCGGTGCACGAGAACGTCAAGAATGCGCTGGTGAAGGCGTCGGAACTCGATACGCGCCTGGTCATGCGCGCGCTGCGGAACACCGAACGGGTCCTGAACAACAAGGGTGTCGAGCACCTGCTCGAGATCGAGCGAGAGAAAGGCAAAGGCCTCAAGATTGACGACATCCACGACCAGGTGGCGGGCGTCTATCCCAAGGTGATGATCGAAGGCGATATGGATGCGGGCGCCTGGAGCTGCGGCATGGTCGCTGGACTCATTCACGATATTCCGACGGTGAAGGAACTGATCGACCGCATCATGGCGGATGCCGAGCGACTGATCAGGGGCCGGCTGACGGGATTCCTGGACGCCGATAGCGAGGCAGCCCTGAAGGTCGCGTGAAGGCACGACGGGAGTAGCGCGAATGGCCGAAGATCGGATCGAGGTCGATACCGGGACAGGTGAGCTGCTGTGTGAAATCCGGGATCGCGTGGCGCTGATCACACTGAACCGGCCCGAGGCGCGCAACGCCTAGACAGCGACCTTTGACCGGGGCGAGGTCGCGACGGCCGAAAGTCGCTAAGCCACTGGAGTCGGTTGGCGGCAAACACGAAAGTTGGTCAAGTAGAGTCAGTTGGTTGACCGATAAGGCAAGCTGCCATCATTTTCCAAACATTTGATCTCGGCATCAACTTACGGAAGCCTATCCCAAAGGAGCGCCCAGCAGACGGAACGCCACGGGACCGCCGATGAGGAAAGCAAGCAGGAGGGTGCGGATGGTCGATTGCCGGATTGCGCCCAGCAATGACAGCCCGGCGAGCGGGACGACTCCAGCGAGCGGTAGATAATAGCGCGGATAGGCGGTCGTCATCCAGCCGAACTCGGTGTGCAGCCTGTAGCCGAAGATAATGTGTAGCAGGAGCGTAACGGCAAATGCCAGCGCGCCGGCGACCACCACGATTTCGAGTGGACCTTCCGTCCCGCGTACGATCCTGACTCCCGCCACCCAAATCCCGCCAAGTGCGCAAAGCCCGGCTGCTATCGGGATCGCCAGCGCCGCGTAATTCAGCGCGCTGCGCTCCCGTAACGCCGGCATCCATTCAGCGACGAATTCGGAGACGAAGTGCATGAAAAAGGAGACTGGCGTCATACGCGGAGCGCTGTCCCAGCCCATGGTTAACGCGCCGGTCTTGATCATCGCCATGACTCCCGGCGTTGTCGGTGCGGGGCTGCCGTATTGCGCGAGCAACGCAACATAAGGGACGCCAGCCAGCAGCATGGCTATCGCAATTGGAACGATCCATTGGAACGGCAAGCGCCCGCGCCACACCAACCATAGCAGCGCGCCGGCGACCAATCCGCCCGCCAGCACCAGTCCTGTGAATTTCGCCCACGACGCCAGGATGACGCCGCCCAGCGCAGCAAATAGCCAGGACCGGCTCCCGTTCGCCAGGAGTCGAAAAGCCGCAAGCGTCGCGATTGATCCACCCGCGAATGCGGCGTTGTCGTTGTTGATGGCGCCGGCAAGCGGCGCCATCACAGGGATGCAAGCGATGGGAACAACAAGGGCGTAGAACGGCAGCCGCGGAAGCTTCGCGAGGACGCCAATTGCCATCAGAGCCGCGAGCCCGATTGCTGCAAGGGCAACATTGAACAGCCGGTAGACGAGCATGCCCGCGGGATGGCCTTCCAGCCCGGGACCGAGGCGAGCCAGCAGCAGATAATACGGCGAGGGATGATTCAGGTAGTTCGCCTCGTCGGTGAAGCGGAAGGTCGACGGATCGAGCATCCGCAGATCCGCGAACGCGGGCCAGATATCACCGGTGCGTTGAAGATGCGCAACATAGGATGCATGCGCGACCTCATCGAAGCCCTGCGTCACATCCTTGCGCATCGCGCTGAGTATCGCAGCGACAATGAAGATAACAAGAACGATGGCGCAAACGCGCAAATTGGTGTTGGCCGAAGCAGCGGAGTTTCGATGGTGCGACGGCGCATATAAGTCATTCGGCGCAAGCATCGGGTCAGTGTGCATGGCGTCCGTTAAGCAAATCTGATGGCGCGTGCGTCAGTCTCACGCAGATAAGGAGTATATTAAGCAGATCGGAGGAAAAGGAGGCGATTCGAGCCTATCCTTCTCGATCCCCGCCGGACGGTCGCGAGCGGAAACGGCTCTATTATTGGGCATTGCTGAAGGTGACCTCACATGACGCGGATAGGCACTCGAGCCGAGGTCTGGTTTTCCAACGTCGTTGCTTCGTTTGCGCGCTATGTCGCCGAGAGAACACTTCCCGAATCAGTTCCGATGCTGATGCGTCGCGACGCCGTCCTGGACTCCTACGGCCACGCAAAGGAGGTCATGCAGGGTGCATATTCGTTCCTGGATCGCTTTGAAGGGCTGACCCTTTCGATCCAGGAGGCCAGGAAACGATTTCCAACCCGGAAGCTCGTGCTTGAATTTGGAGTCTACAAGGGTGGAATGATTAACTACCAAGCGAGGAAGTTCGCCGAATTGAATTTTGTAGGATTTGATAGTTTTGAAGGCTTGCAGGAACAGTGGAGCGGCATGGCTCCCAAAGGGACCTTCGATCTTGGCGGCAAGCTGCCAAGGGTCCGGAGCAATGTCGCCCTGGTTAAGGGATGGTTTGCGGAATCGGCGCCGCGATGGAAAGCGGAAAATCCTGCTTCCGGCACGCCGTTGCTGGTGCACGTCGACTGTGACACGTACGCCGCGACGGTAGACGTGCTCGAATTCTGCGCCAACTATGTCGAACAGGGGCTCGTTCTTCATTTTGACGATTATTTCGGCTTTCCCGATTGGAGAACCGGCGGATTCAAGGCGTTGCAGGAAGTCTCCGAAAAGCGACGCTGGCGGCTGACCTATCTGTCATACGGGACAAAAGAGGTCGCTCTGCTGGCGGAAGCGCGCGCCGACTGATGGGCTGGCGCCGGGCGTGCGAACGGCACCGGTCGGATGATGCGCTGACGTTTCATTAACTCTCGCCTCCAAGCATCCCAAGCGGGCAGAACCCACCAGAGGATGTAAGTTCCCTTTAACGAAACTCTGCGCAAGTGCGAACCCGAAATCCGAGGATCGCGCCGCGCATGACAGTTGATGCAGACGTTTTCGTGATCGGCGCCGGGCCCGCCGGCCTTACCACGGCCTATTGCCTGACCAAGGAGACGTCCTCGGTTATCGTGATCGAGAAAGACCCGGTTTATGTAGGCGGCATCAGCCGAACAGTGCGGCACGGCAATTACCTGTTCGACGTCGGCGGCCATCGGTTCTTCTCAAAAGCAAAGGAAGTCGTCGATCTCTGGCTGGAGATCCTGCCTGACGACTTTATCACGCGGCAGCGGCTGTCGCGGATCTACTATGGCGGCAAATTCTATTCCTATCCCCTGAACGCATTCCAGGCGTTGCGAAATCTCGGAATATTCACGAGCGCCGCTTGCGTGTTGTCCTATGCCTTCGCCAAGGCCTTTCCGGTCGCGTCGCCTCGCAGTTTCCACGACTGGGTGCGCAATCAGTTCGGAGAGCGTCTGTTTCAAATCTTCTTCAAGACCTACACCGAGAAAGTGTGGGGCATGTCGTGCGACGAAATCTCTTCGGACTGGGCGGCGCAGCGTATCAAAGGGCTGGATCTTCGCATCGCCGTCACGAACGCGCTGACGCGCTCATTCCGGCGCAAGCCAAAGGCCGATGCCGCGGGCGGCGAGGTCGTGAAGACGCTGATCGAGACGTTCCAGTACCCGCGCAAGGGTCCCGGCATGATGTGGGAAGCGGCTGCGGCCAGGATTACAGAGCGCGGCGGCCGAATTCTGATGGGCAGGGAGCTGGCCGATCTCGCATACGACGACTTGCGGAAACACTGGCGTATCGGCGTTGTGACCGCCGACGGGCGACGCGAAGACTATACGGCGCGCCATATCGTGAGTTCGGCGCCGGTGCGTGAGCTGGTGCAACGGCTCTCGCCGAAACCTATCTCGGTCCTGCACGCGCGAGCCCTACGCTACCGCGATTTCCTCACGGTTGCGTTGATGGTCGACAAGCCGGATCTTTTTGCCGACAACTGGATCTATATCCACGACCCATCGGTGAAGGTCGGTCGGGTGCAGAATTTCGGCTCGTGGTCGCCCGACATGGCGCCGCCCGCGATGTCTTGCCTCGGCCTCGAGTATTTCTGTTTCGAGGGCGACGGTCTGTGGGCGATGTCCGATCGGGATCTTGTCGCGCTCGCGACACAAGAGATCGTCAAGGTCGGCCTGATCTCTGCCGCCGACGTCGTCGACGGCTGTGTGGTGCGCCAGCCCAAAGCCTATCCGGTCTATGACGATGCCTATCGTGAAAATATGGCAGTGATCCGGCGCGATCTCGAGCAGAGCTATCCGAGCCTGCATCTGGTCGGCCGAAACGGGATGCACAAGTACAACAACCAGGATCATGCCATGATGACCGCCATGCTGACGGCGCGCAATATTCTGGCTGGCGAGCGCATCTACGACGTATGGCAGGTAAACGAGGACGCTGAGTATCATGAAGCGGGAGCTTCGAGCGCGCAAGCAGCTCTTGCGAGCGAGCGTCTGGTGCCGCTCAAGGCGAGCACCCGGGCGGCGTAGCGCGATGCGCCCGCTGGCTTGAACGCGGGGCTTTTCAACTACGCGTCATCATTTCCGGACACCGCCGAACGCCTTCCGCAAAATGGTCGGCACTCTCTACCAAGGTTGCTTCGGGCACTTTTAAGACACGCCGGCGTCCGCGATTATGTTTGCTTGTCGGGTTAGACCAGAAGCGAGCTGCGTGCGGCTCGTTTACCTTCGCACGCGCCAAACGGAAATTTTGTGTGTGGGGTCGACGTCGAGACGCTCAAGGAAATCAGGCGTTTCGCCCCGGCCGAGCCGTGCCGCTAATCCATCTGGAGCGAGTTTGACAAAATCCTGCTCGGGAGCTGCCGAACACATTACCAGGTGGTCGATGCGACGATCCGATAGTATTTGATGCGCGACCGGTATTGGCGCCAGCATCAGCTTCAGCATCGCGACGATACCGTCGTTATTTCGATGGTATGGTGCTGCAAAAACGGCGTGACCGGTGGCGACAAGAATCTTTGGTCCGAGATCGATCGGTGCCATCACACGTCCGTTCGGAAGTTGTGTCATGAAAGCGACATCGGACACGGTCTGGCACGTTGACGCATCTTGCTCGGCGATCGTCATCTGCGGCTTGAAAATCAAGTCGATCAGTGGCTTCGCCGAAAGGCCCAAGGCTGCAAGGCTCGCTGGTGACACGGCGAGTGCCAAAATGACCAAGGTTCGTCCAGAGGCAAGTGTTGGCCACAGAATGGTCAGGCTCGCCGCAAAAATCGGAGCCGCCAACATCGTTGCCGCCGCAGAGCCCCGAATCTCCCAAAAGCTAAGCCCGATCAACGCGGCCAGGGTCATTACGCCAAGGATCCAGCAGAATCGTCCAAGCGGATTGGACCGGATCAGCGCCGCCACGGCGAAGCCCATCGTCATCAACGGAAACCCGTAGAAACCGAGGACTTTTTGCGGCGCGAGCTGCAGCATCGTCGCGAGTGACATCGATTCGACAACCCTGTCGACCCAAAGCGAAGTAACAAGCGGATCGAGATGTGCGTAAGGCGACGCAATGCATCCCGCAAACAGTGAGAGGAAGGCGCCAACCAGAGTGATCGCCGACCCCGTTCCCGTAGCCACGCGCAGGCGCAGCGTAGAGTGGC
Organism: Bradyrhizobium sp. LMTR 3; assembly: GCF_001693485.1. Taxonomy (GTDB): domain Bacteria; phylum Pseudomonadota; class Alphaproteobacteria; order Rhizobiales; family Xanthobacteraceae; genus Bradyrhizobium. The sequence goes on along the minus strand of NZ_MAXC01000051.1, from coordinate 315,662 downwards.
GACGATCAATTGCGGCCATGGTCATCAGACCAATGCCGCCCCCGGCGGCCAGCAGCAGGACCGGCCCACCGAAAGTGTCGCAGACTGGCAACGCCAGCGAAGGCAGTGGAAGCAATGCCAATGCGAGCAGGAGCGATGATGCTGCCAGCCCCGCCCCGAAGGCGCTGATCTGTCGCGAGACGGATGCCCCCCTCCAGACAAAGAGGCCAAATACGGCGAGACTTATTGCTGCGATGGCGGGCAGCATTTCAATGCCGATCGCCAGCGATAGCGATGCCACCACGCCGCCCAGCGCGGCCTTAACCGCACTCTGCTCGATCTGTGACGTCAGCAGGACCAGGGCGAGCAACAAAGCGATCTGCGCGTTGTGGTGATCAATCGCACCTGGCCGGAAATGGATTAGCGCCGGCACGGATAGCACTGCCAGCAGCACTGCCGCCATCTGCGAGTTATTGGCACTGGTACTCATTTGGCGGGCAATTGCAGCGACCAACACAAGCGAGGCTGCGAGCAGCAGCAGGGGCCAAAGAAATAGCATCGCGACTTCTGCGCCGTGCGTTCCAACCAGCGGCTTCAGCAGAAGGATCAACGCAGCCAAGGGGACGTCGATGACGCGCGACCAGTGCATCGACGCGCCAGGCGGATCCAATCGATATTGGAACAGGTCGAACCAGCCTTGCCCACTGATCAGGTCGCGAACCTGGACGAGCCGCATGGCGTCATCTGCAGATAGCGCATCGAAGACGTCGCCGTCGATCGAGGGCAACGCAAGTGCGAGCACTACCGCTAGCCACAGCACCGGCATCCAGACGTTCGGATTCGTGCCGAATTGCTCTCTTTGCGCTGCCTGGCCTGAGGTCGAACTGAGATCGGACATGGCTTCCTCATTACTGATGAGCTAGCCCTGTGGCCTTTACGGATTAATTAACGGCGAACATGCAACGCGGCCGAAAATAGCGAGCACCTGCCCCGCATATAGAGCACGTAGAATGACGAAGCGTATCGCAATCATCCAGGGGCGCGAAACTCGATTTTCCACTGTTGCGCACGCAGTTGGATTTTAGCGGACATTGCTGCGGTTGGCTCCAAAGTCCGGTTTGCCACGGCGGATCCCGTGTGGCGGGCTGCTTTTGTTTGGAAACGGGCTGCTAAGCTATTGAGTTTGCTAGAGGCCATTCTGGCCATTTTTTCCAAACGCCCCTTGAAATCACTCGAGAATCAAACTGATTTTGATTCCGCCATTCGGAGGTTCGATCGCTCCGCCCCAGCCAGGGCTCGAAGCGCCAGCCCGGCACGACCGCGGCGCCCTCTCGCGCCGGATACGCAACAACTCGCCGACAACCCGATGCGCACAAGCAGATTGCGGCGGACGCCGTTGACGACGTCGCGCGGGGACACGACATATCCTGTACCGTCGATCCAGGTCACCGCTCAGGAGCAAGATATGAACGCGCCGCCAACAATTGATCCCGTTACCGCGTGTTCTGACCGGGACGTCTTGCACTGGCTGACAAACGACACGCGTGATGAGCGCTTCATTGACAATATTTTCGCCGAGCTGTGTATCCGGCTCCAGCGAGCAGGCATTCCCGTCAAGCGGGCGTCGCTTCATATCCTGATCCACCATCCGCAATGGCTTGGCGCACGGATCATGTGGGCCGACGGGATGCGCGAGGCGGAGATTGCGAGGGTCGACTACGACATCAGGGAGCGATCCGAATACATCGGTAGTCCCGCCAACGAAGTTCATGACGGTGCCTCCGAGGTGCGCGAAAATCTCGAACGGGACCCGTCACTGGGCCGCAAGCACGCCGTCTTTGACGAGATGCGGGCGAAAGGCCTGACTGATTATGTGGCGTGGCCGCTGTATCATACGCTCGGCAAGCGGCATATCGTGACCTTTGCAACCGACCGGCCAGGAGGTTTCGACGATGCGCATATCGCCAGCCTGCTGGAACTGTTGCCGGTTCTGGCGCTGGTCAGCGAAATCCGTGTCAAGAACCGGTTGGCGCGAACGCTGCTTGAAACCTATGTCGGGTCGCATGCCAGCGAGCTCATTCTAGCCGGCGCCACCAGGCGGGGTAGCGGGACGACGGTACGTGCCGCCATCATGATCTGCGATCTGCGTGATTTCACCAGGATCTCCGACAACTGGCCGCGCGATGACGTCATTGATCTTCTGAACGGCTATTTCGATGCGATGTCGGAGCCGATTGCGCGACATGGCGGGGAAATACTGAAATTCATCGGCGACGGTCTGCTTGCCATTTTTCCGCTGAGCCGGTCGTCGGCCTGCGCAAATCTGCTGCATGCCGTGGCTGAAGCCCGTCAGGCCATGCTTGCTCTCAACGAAGAAAATAGCGAAACCGGTCGTGAGCCGCTGAATTACGGCATCGGCGTCCACGTCGGAGACGTCATGTACGGCAATATCGGGTCGCGCAGCCGGCTCGACTTCACGGTCATCGGTCCTGCGGTCAACATGGCTTCGCGTCTCGAAGCCCTCACCAAACAATTGGGAAAAACGGTGCTGCTGTCCCGCGCGTTCGCTGATTTCGTCGAAAACGATTTCGATCTCGAACGCGTCGGGGAATATCCGGTGCGCGGCTTCAACGACCCAATCGAGCTGTTTGCGTATCACGGCTGAACGACCATCCATCGCCAGGTGCCGGGCCGCCCACACGGGGCACCAACTCGTCAAGCGGCCATTGTCAGCGAATGTCGATCTCGGCGCTTGCGACGCGAAGACCCGAAGCACACGTACGTCGTCCTAGTCCGACGCGAGCCGCGAGAAGCGGAAATTGCAGTGGTTCGCGCCGCCAGCCAACGTTTGTGTCCTTTCCAGGTGGATGCCTCGCGTTGCATAGGCGTCGAAATCAAGCCCACAAATGTTCGGCAAGATTTCTTCATCTCCGTGGCGAGCCGCGAATTTGCAAAAGCCGCAAGCTTTGTAGTTGATGCCGAATTCAAAGCTGTCACCCGGGCCCGGCTCGACGAAATCGTAGACGAAATCTTCCGGAAACTCTTTCTGATGGCTTTTTGTAGCCTGCTCGCGCAGCAAAGTCTGATTCTCTGACGACATGAATTGACGCCCCGAGGCGAGACGTTCCGCTTCGGGCACGGTGAGCAATTGCGCCTTGTAGGTTTCTCGCTCGATTTCGCCGATCACCGACAGCGACACGCCGTGTCGCCGGAGCACTCGGCTGATGGCCATAAAGCCCATGAGACGCATGAAGAAATCGCTCATACGACTTGCAGCGCCTCCGACATAGGGCATTTGGGTGAGCACGATTTCGAATTCGTCCATCACCTCCTGCCTAATCCCATCGATATTGGATAGATGCGCGCGCTCGCACAACATCGCTTCGGCAAGGTCGAGGCGATGGCGCATGGCGGCCTCCATTGCACTGCGATGCGACTCGTAAAAGGGATGGATGATCTCAGCCATTGGACACCTCTGTTGCGAACCGACCGTAACCGGGGACATCAAGTCAGCGCAAAGCATCGTTCCTTAGGTCAAGCACTAGAAAATCTATTGCAAGGCCACGGCCTATCAGTGTCAAACTGCAGCGCGATGACCTACACCCTTCCACCACTCAACGCGCTCCGCGCATTCGAAGCCGCCGCGCGGCATCTCAGCTTCAAACTGGCCGCGCACGAGTTGCACGTGACGCCCGCCGCTGTGGGGCAGCAGGTGAAAGCGCTGGAGGCGCGCCTCGGCGTACGCCTGTTCGAGCGGCTGCATAAGCAGCTCATCCTGACCGCGGCCGGTCAGGCCTATCTGCCCGAGATATCCGATGGTTTTCGTCGCATTGCGGACGCGACCTCGCAATTGAAACCGGCAGGTGCGGTGCTGTTGCAGTTGGGGGTCCATGGCAGCTTCGACCTGCGCCGCCTCGAGTTGGCGGAGTTTCGCACCGCGCATGCGGAAATCGGTTTGCGGGTGCTGCAGCCCGCCGGCTTGCACGAGTTGGTCGAGGGCAAGGTCGACTTGCTGATAGCCCGCGGTCTTGGCCACCATCCGGGCTATCGCTGCGACCGGGTCATTGGGGGATCCGGTTTGGGTGATTGGCTGATTGCACCTGAAGGCACCGCGGATTGTCCCGAGGTCGTCAGCTTCCGCGAATGGCTGCGCGCCCTTCCGGCCGAGAACCCGCCCGCAAACCACCGCCGCCCTCGTCTGGTCGGCATCATCGGAAGTTGAGGCGACCGTGAAGCAGAAAGAATTCGGCGTCAAAGGTCCGGAAGTAACGATCATCGGGCAGGGCGCCTGGTCGCCCAAAAGCTAAAAGACAGTTGAGCCACAGCTTTAGAGCCATTGATTCGCGTGCAGGCCATGTCAGCGCAGTCGCTCCCAGTTGTTGCCGGGACCGATCCTCCGTGGAGGCTGCTTCTATTTGGAAACGGCTGCCAAGCTATTGAACGGCTGGGGCCGTCTTGGGCTTCTTTCCAAAGGCGCCTTGAAATCATTGGATAATTGGGCGGATTTCGATTCCGTCATTCGGAGGTTCGATCCCTCCCACTCCGGCCAGGCGCTCCGCCGAGCTCGGCACCCTCAATTGCCATTCGGCGCGGGAACAATGCACGGCCGCAAGAACGGTGCTATTGAGATGCTTTCCTTGCGACATCAACGGAATGCATCACCATCCAGGCACCCATGACCCCGTTCTTGTCGCGCTGTCACTCCTGATTGCCGCGCTTTCTTCCTATACGGCGCTGGATCTCGCGACTCGCATGCGGGCTGCTTCCGGCTCCGCCAGCCTGGGCTGGCTTGGGGCTGCGGCCGTCGCCATGGGTGGCGGCATCTGGTCCATGCATTTCGTGGCCATGCTGGCGTTCAGCCTGCCCGGCGTCGAAATTTCCTACGATCCGCTCCTCACGCTCCTCTCGCTCGCCCTTCCCATTTTGGTCGCTGCAGCCGCGTTCGTCGTCGTAAGTCAGCGGTCGAACGCGCTCGTCGTTTCCGGCATTGGAATGGGGCTCGCGATCTCCGGCATGCATTACACCGGCATGAGCGCCATGCGGATGGCGGCTGCGATCCACTACGATCCCGTCTGGGTTGTGCTTTCCATCGCCATTGCGATCGGCGCGTCCATCATTGCGCTGCGCCTCGCCTTTCACATGACGAGCGTGCTCGAGCGCATATCGGCGGGCGTCGTCATGGGGGTGGCGATCTCCGGGATGCACTACGCGGCCATGCGCGGCTCCTCCTTCCTTGCCACGGATGCCATTCTTGGCCGCGCAGCCCACGGCGCGGTTGGGCAAGCGCCCCTCGCGTTCCTGGTCGCCGGCACCACGATCGTCGTCCTCGTCATTGGGCTCGCCGCGGCCGTGTACGACCGCGCCTCGGCAGAACGTGCCGATCGCGAAGCCGAGGCACTCAGGCGGAGCGAGGAGAAATTCCGCCTGCTGGTGGAGGGGGTGGCCGATCACGCCATCTTCATGCTCGACCCCGAAGGGCGGGTGGCGAACTGGAATCTCGGCGCGCGCCGGCTGATCGGCTACGGCGACGAGATCATAGGTACCCACTACGCCATCCTTCACACCGAAGAAGACCGCGAGTCCGGGGTTCCCGATGCCGTGCTTCTCGACGCAGAGCGGGAAGGCAAGTCGGCAGGCGAGGGCTGGCGCGTTCGCAAGGACGGCAGCCGCTTCTGGGCCGAGGCGACGATACGCGTGGTGCAAAACGAGCGTGGCGAGGCAATCGGCTACGCCAAGATCGTGCGCGACGTGACGGAACGGCGCCGGGCCCAGGAAGCGCTGGAGCGCACGCGCGATGCGCTCGTGATATCGCAGAAGATGGAGACTGTCGGACAGCTTACCGGCGGCGTCGCCCACGACTTCAACAACATACTTGCCGTGATCCTGGGCAGCCTCGAACTGGCGAAGAAGCGCCTCCAGCCGGAAGATCCCAGGATTCACCGGCTGCTCGATAACGCGATTCAAGGTGCGCTGCGCGGCGCCTCGCTAACCCAGCGCATGCTGGCGTTCGCGCGCAAGCAGGACCTCAAGCCTGTCGTCGTGGATGTCCCGGAGCTGGTGCGCGGAATGGCGGCTCTCCTGAAGTTTGATCCAGCCATCCGGGTCGAGACCCGTTTTCCGATCGAGCTTTCGAAGGTGAAGGTCGATGCCAACCAGCTCGAGCTCGCGATCCTCAACCTCGCCGTCAATGCGCGCGATGCGATCGCGGCTAGTGGCGGGGTCATCAGCATCGCTGCCCGCGAAGAGCATGCCATCGATGGCCTTGCCGAGGGACGATACGTCGCGCTCTCGGTGAGCGACACCGGATGCGGCATGGACGAGGAGACGCTCAAGCATGCGCAGGAGCCGTTCTTTACGACCAAGGGCGTCGGTAAGGGAACCGGTCTCGGCCTCTCGATGGTGAAAGGGTTGACCGAACAGTCCGGAGGCGTGTTGCTGCTGAAGAGCCGCATCGGCGAAGGGACCACGGCCGAGATCTGGCTGCCCGCCTCTCAGGACGAAAAGCTGCCGGCGCTCCATGCGGCGGAGCCGTCGCGCTCCGCGCCCCGCGGCAGCCGCCCGCTTTCCGTGCTGGTCGTCGACGATGATCTTCTCGTCCTCGACAGTGTCGCTGCGATGCTCGACGATCTCGGCCACGCCGTGATCGAGGCGCGCTCCGGCGAGGAGGCAGTCCAGCTTCTGCGCCGAATGCCGAAGATTGACATCGTGGTGACCGATTACGCCATGCCCGGGATGAACGGGTTGCTGCTTGCCGAGGCAGTGGCCGCCGAGCGTCCGGGCACGCCCGTGGTGCTCTGCACAGGATATGCCGAACTGCTCGGCTCGACGCAGCCTCACTTGCCGCGCATTTCCAAGCCGTTCGACCAGGCGGCGCTCCTGGCCGCCATTGAGGAGGTGCTGAGCGCACAGGCAGCTTCGCGCTCGGTTGTGACCTTACACCCGAAGAGAGCCTGACGGTTGATGGATCTCATCGCGTCTCACTGAACGGCCGGAACTCCCGTCACTCGGCCGGCATAGGCTTGGCGCCGTCCTCGATCGCCGGCTTCTTCTTGCCGAACAGCCAGGTCTGCAGTCGGTCGAGATAGATGTAGACCACCGGCGTCGTATACAGCGTGAGAAGCTGCGACACGGCCAGTCCTCCGACGATGGCGTAGCCAAGCGGCTGACGTATCTCGGAGCCCGCGCCGGTGCCGAGCATCATGGGAACGCCAGCAAGCATGGCTGCCATCGTGGTCATGAGGATCGGCCGGAATCGCATGACGCAGGCGCGATAGATGGCGTCTTCCGCCGACAATTGCTCCTGTTGGCCGACATGGAGGGCGAAATCGACCAGCATGATGCCGTTCTTCTTGACGATGCCGATCAGAAGGATGATGCCGACGATCGCGATCACGCTGAGATCGAGGTGAACCGCCATCAACAACAACAGTGCTCCGAGCCCCGCCGACGGCAGCGTCGAAATGATGGTGATGGGGTGGATCAGGCTCTCATACAGGATGCCGAGGATGAGATAGATCACGAACAGCGCCGCCACGATCAGGATCGGCGTTGTTGACAACGAATCGCCGAACGCCTGTGCGTTACCCTGGAAGCTGGTCTGCAGCGAAAGCGGTTTGCCGAGCTGCTTCTCGATATTCTGGATGGCGCTGGTCGCCTGGCCGATCGCCGTGCCGGGGAGCAGGTTGAAGGAGATCGTCACCGACGGAAACTGTCCCTGGTGATTGACCACGAGCGGGGCGACCTTGACCACGCTGTCGACCAGCGTCGATAGCGGCACTTCCTGGCCGGTGGAGGATTTGACATAGATTCCGGTCAACGCCTCGGGCGAATACTGGAATTTCGGATTGACCTCCATGATCACGTGGTACTGGTTCAGGGTCGTGTACATCGTGGAGACGATGCGCTGGCCAAAGGCGTCATCGAGCGTGTTGTCGATGGTGAAGGGCAGGATGCCGTAGCTCGAAGCCACCTCGCGTTTGATTGAGATATCCAGCAGGGGACCGGAATTGAGCTGGTCGGTCGCGACGTCGGTGATGCCGGGGACCTTCTTGATCCTGTCGAGGAACAGCGCAGCCCAGTGATTCAGCTCGCCGGGATCGGCATCGCCGAGCGTGTACTGATACTGGGTTTTCGAAACGCGCCCGCCGATGGTAATGTCCTGCGCGGCCTGCATATAGAGCGTGATGCCTTGAATCTTGGCCAGGCTGGTGCGCAGGCGGGCGAGCACCGTTTCCATGCTGTCGCGCTGCTTGTAGGGCTTGAGCGCAATGTAGATGCGGCCATTGTTGACCGTGGTGTTGCCGCCGCCGGCGCCGATCGCCGATCCGACGGACGCGACGGCCGGATCCCGCGTGATGGCATTGAGCAGCGCCTGCTGGCGCTCGGTCATCGCCTGATAGGAAATATCCTGCGCGGCTTCGGACAGGCCGATGATCAGCCCGGTGTCCTGCTGCGGAAAGAAGCCTTTGGGAATCACGACGTAGAGATAGCCGGTCAGCCCGATGGTCGCAAACATCGTCAACAGGGTGATGAAACGGTGACGGAGCACGATCTTGAGACCGGCCTCGTAGACTCCGAGTAGTGAATTGAAGCCACTTTCGAGGATGCGGAACAGCCGTCCGTGCGTCCTGTTTTCCGGCTTGAGCAGCCGCGCACACATCATCGGCGTCAAGGTCAGCGAGATCAGGAGCGACAGCACCAGGGCTACGCTGACGGTGACGGCAAATTCGCGGAACAGCAGCCCGACATATCCGCCCATCAGGAACAGCGGAATGAACACCGCGATCAGCGACAGCGTGATCGACATGATGGTGAATCCGATCTCGCCGGCGCCCTTCAGCGCCGCCTCGAATGGCGTGGCGCCGCCCTCCATGTGCCGCACGATGTTCTCGATCACGACCACGGCGTCGTCGACCACGAAGCCGACGGCGATCGACAGCGCCATCAGCGACAGGTTGTCGAGGCTGTAGCCGAGCTCGTAGAGGACAGCGAGCGTGCCGATCAGCGACAGTGGAACGGTGACCGCCGGGATGACCGTCGCCCAGAAGTTCCTCAGGAAAACGAAGATCACCATCACCACCAGCGCAACCGTCAGCATCAGCGTGAACTGAACGTCGTGGATGGATGCGCGAACCGTATCGGTGCGGTCGGAGATGACATTGACCTTGATCGCGGGCGGGATCGAGGCCTGTAGCACCGGCATTTCCGCCTTGATCCGCTCGACGGTGTCGATGACGTTGGCGCCGGGCTGGCGCTGGATCGCCAGGATGACGGCGCGCCGGTTGTTGTACCAGCCGGCGATCAGGTCGTTTTCCGGCGCGCTGACGGCGCGACCAACGTCGCGGATGCGAACCGGCGAGCCGTTTCGATAGGCGATTACGAGATTGGCGTAGTCCTCCGCCTTCAGGAGCTGATCGTTGGTGTTCAGCGTATAGGTCTGGCGCGGGCTGTTGAGCGTGCCTTTCGGCAAATCGACATTGGCTTGGCCGAGCGCCGTGCGGACGTCCTCGAGATTGATGCCGCGCGCGGCAAGCGCCTGCGGATCGAGCTGCACGCGCACGGCCGGCTTCTGCTGGCCGCCGATGCCGACGAGGCCGACGCCCGGTATCTGCGATATCTTCTGCAGCAGAATGTTTTCCGCGTAAGCATCCACGGTGGTTAGCGGCAGGCTGTCCGAAGTGAAACCGAGCACCAGGATCGGCGTGTCCGCCGGGTTGACCTTGCGGATGGTGGGCGGGTAGGGAATGCCGGGCGGCAAAAACGGACTCGCGGCGTTGATCGCCGACAGCGTGTCGCTGACCGTTCCGTCGATCTGGCGGTTCAGATCGAACTGTAGCGTTATCTGGGTGAAGCCGAGTGCGCTCGCCGACGTCATCTGGAGGAGACCCGGAATCTGCCCGAACTGGAGTTCGAGCGGTGTCGCTACCGACGCCGCCATGGTCTGCGGATCCGCGCCCGGCAACTGCGCCGTCACCTGCAGCGTCGGATAATTGACATTCGGCAACGCCGCGACCGGCAGCAGCGGGTAGGCGATGAGGCCGCCGACCAGAAGACCGACCATCAGGAGCGCCGTTGCGATCGGCCGGTGGATGAAGGGCGCGGATATGTTCATGGGATCGTCGCCTGTTGTGCTTGCTGTGCCGCTGCTTCCTCGGCTGCTTCGCCATGCAGCAGCGTGACATGTGTGCCCGGCTGCAGCCGGTATTGTCCGTCGACGACGACCTGCTCGCCGGCCTTCAGGCCGGTATCGATCAGCGCCTCGCCATCGGTGATCTGTGCGACCTTGACGGGGCGCATCGCTACCGTGCTGTCGGGCTTGATGACATAGGCATAGGCGCCGTTCGGCCCCTGCTGCACGACCGACGCGGGGACGGTCAGACCGTTATGCCGGGTCGTGACGAGCAGCCGCGCATTCACCAGTTCACCGGGCCACAGCTCGCGAGACTTGTTGGGAAAGGTTGCCTTGAGCTGGATCGAGCCGGTCGTCTGCAGGATCTCGTTGTTGACCAGCGCGAGCTCGCCCCGGCCTAGCTGGAGAGTGTCATCCTGATTATAGGCCAGGACCGGAAGCGGCGTCTTGGTCGCTTGCTGTTGCTTGAGGATCTGCGGCAGCACGCCTTCCGGCAGCGTGAAGATCAGCGAGATGGGATCGAGCTGCGTCACGACGACGAGCCCGTTGGCCGTCGTCGGGTTGATGATGTTGCCGACATCGATCTGGCGAATGCCGACGACGCCGTCGATCGGCGAAGTCAGCCGCGTGTAGCTAAGTTGCACCTTGGCCGCCTCGATCAGCGCCTGGTCGGTCTTGATCGCGGCCTCCAACTGGCCGACCTGCGCCTTCTGGGTTTCGATCAGTTGCGGCGTGGCCCAGCCCTTGTCGCCGAGTTGGTTGTAACGCGCGAGATTGGCGCGGGCATTGGTGAGCTGGGCCTGGTCGCGCTCCAGATTGCCCTCGAACTGGTCGATCTGGGCCTGGTACGGGCGCGGATCGATTTGCGCGAGCAGGTCGCCGGCATGGACGGTCTGCCCTTCGGTGAAATTGATGCTGATGAGCTGGCCCTGGATCTGGGCTCGCACGACATCGGTGTTGTATGCGATCACGGTGCCGACGCCGTTCTGATAGATCGGCACGTCATGCTGCGCGACCACGCCGGCCACGATCGGAACCGGAGGTGGCGGCGCGGCGGCGACAGCGGCTTTGAACGCATTGGCCTGCGTGAAGTAGAGAAGGCCGCCGGCGGCGACGGCGCAGAACAGGACGGCGGGTATTGCAAGTTTCATTTTCATGGCTGCTTCTCGCACGTGGGCTTCCGCTCAACGGAACATCGTGGCGGCGGTTGATAGGCCTGGTATCGTGTTCGGCGCCCCTGTGATGTTCGGTATCCCTGTGATGGCGTCGGTGGACGCGGCGACGGCGGTCGTATTCGGCGCCGGCAGCGTGAGGGCGGGCACCGTCGGGACCGTTGAGGCGATGGTGCTGACGGTGGGCGCGACGCCGATGGTCGGCACTGCCGCGGCGGAGCTGACGCCGAGATTGGCGATCTCCGTCGAACCCATTGGAATGCCGGTTCGCGCCACGCCGCCCGGCGCCACCGGAGACATCGGCGTCGATGATGCTGCTAGACTGCCCGAGCCGGCGCCGCACATGCTCGATGTACCCGAGGTGTCGATCAGGGCCGATGTCGGCGGAATGCCCGATGACGACATTCCCGACGAATTTGGCGCTCCCGCCATCGGCATCGCGGACATCGTGCTCTGCGGTGTGACGGTCCCGACTGCCACGCCGCCGCCGTCGAAGGTTGCAGCCGATCCGAACATCGTCGACGGTGCCGTGCCGATCGTCGAGCACACGGTGCTGCCGATTGTGCCAGTCTGGTCGGCCGGTGCGGGACTCACACCGGGTGAGGCGATTTCCGTTGCGCCGAGCGGGATGCCGGTGCCGCCGACCGGCGCGCTTGGCACCATGCCCAGTGGCGAGGTCGCCGCCAGCAAAGGCGTCGGCATCACCTGAGCCTGCTGCGCAAAGGCCGGGCCGCACAGCAAGGCAGATGCTGCCGTGATTATCAGGAAGCGTTTCATGTTGCTCTCCAGTACCGTTCGACCGGCACGACAACGCGTGGCGCGACGTCCACGCGATATCTTTCGAACTGTTGGGGGGATCGGTCCGGAGGACGTTTGAAGAAAGCAGGAAGACGTTCTCCGAACCGACAGCCCGCGCGCAGGGTCCTGCGCGGCGGGTTCAGCTACAGCTCAGGGGCAATGGGCTGTAGGGGTGCAGGTAGTACCAGTCGTAGCAATCGGGATAACCGTAGTATCCGTAGCCGTACCCCGGTCCGTATCCGCCGAAGCGGTGCGCGGCGTGCTGGTGCAGCCCGAAGCCGTGCTCGCCAAAATGACCGATGCCGCCGATGTGGCTGCCGCCAAAGCCTCCGACATGTTCGCCGCCGATGCCGCCGAAATGGGCGCCGCCGCCAAAGCCGCCGCCCATATGGCCGCCGCCAAAACCTCCGCCGTGACCGCCGCCACCGCCACCACCGCGGGCTTCGGCCGCGCCCGCCATCAGGCTCGACGCGAGAAGAGCTGTCGCCAGTATCGTGATCATCCGTTTCATCGTGATACTCCTTTTCAGCCAGATTGTTCGGCGCTGTGACGCGCGAGCTTCAGCGGGTCGCGCGGACCAAACGTCGGATGGGTGACAGGTAGGTGCGGTGCACAACGCATCCATTAAATTCGATGTTAGTGGCGTTCACGAACCAGAGCGGCGCTGTACGGACATCGAGGGCGAGCTTCCTTGCGCATGGCAAAGAAGAACGGGTTGGCGGGGAATCCCGCCAACCCGTTATGGGGCGTTGTCACATCGCAGCGTTCGCGGCTCAGTAACCCGTGTTCGGCTCGCAGGGCGGAGCGGTCCAGGGTGCCGTGGCGAAAGCGCCGACGTCCGGTGCGCGGACGCAGCTATTGCCATCGTTACGATGCATGACCGACATTACGCCCGCATTGTCATTGGTTACGACGTGCCGGGCCATGTGCGGGGCGGCGAGGGCCGGCGTGGCGAGGGTGGCTGCGGCGAGGAGCGCAGCCGACAGGAGTTTCACTTTGCGCATGGGTTTTCTCCATTCGATGAGAGGGAAGCCGGACTGGCTTCTTGCTGTGACGTGCGGCCGGCTCGTCCTCGTCCAAAGGGAATATCGCCTCACGTGCTTTCAACTCGCCGTGAACCGAAATCGCGCCGGCTGGACGAGGCAATACACGCCCGCCTTTCATTAAATCGCAATTTATTGGCGCCGCGCGCCGCCGCGAGCTAACTGTTTGGGGCATGCGGGCGTCGCCCTGGCTTTGTCGGCTGGCCGGCATATCATTGTCACCTTGTGGCGAGCGGATATCTTGATGGCAATCGGACCGATCGGATGACAAAGGTTCTTCTCATAGAAGACGACAACGAGACGGCGGGGGAAATCACCGCCGAGCTGGCCGATCGCGGCTTCGAGGTCGAATGGTCGGCTGACGGGCTGGATGGCCTTGCCAAGGCGCGCGACCTGCGGCCGGATGCCATGATCGTCGACCGCCTGCTGCCGGGGATGGATGGCCTCACCGTGATCGAGTCGCTGCGGAAGGACCAGGTGCGCACGCCGGTGCTGGTGCTGAGCGCACTTGGCGCGGTCGATGACCGCGTGCGCGGCTTGCGGATGGGCGGTGACGACTACCTCACAAAGCCGTTTGCGATCGTCGAGCTCGTCGCGCGCATCGAGGCGTTGCTCCGCCGTCCGCCGGAAACGCGGGAAACGACCTTGCGTGTCGGACAGCTCGAGCTCGACCTGATCGAACGCACGGCAAGGCGCGGCGAGCGCAGGATTGACCTTTTGCCACGCGAGTTTCGCCTGCTCGAATACATGATGCGGCGAAGCGACCAGCTATTGACGCGGGCGATGCTGCTCGAGGAGGTCTGGAACTACAAATTCGTTCCGGCCACCAATTTGGTCGACGTTCATATGGGCCGCGTGCGGCACAAGGTCGACGGCCCCGGCGACACCCCGATGATTCACAATGTACGCGGCGCGGGGTTCATTCTGCACGCCGTGCCCTGACGGATGCATAGCGACTGTGCCGGGGCGCCCGCGCCGTCGGGCCGGCAGGGTAATCGGACGGCAGGTTCGGGAAGCTTCACTTGCAGTTCATCCGCTCGAAGACGTTTCACTGGACCGCCGCACTGGCGGCGCTGTTTGCGATCGTTGTCATCGTACTATTCGCCTTCATCTACTTCAGCATCGACAACTACCTGATCGCGCGTTCCGATCGCATGATCACGACGCAGGCCGGCTTCTTTGCAGGATTGCCGCGCGAGCGCATGATCGGCGCGCTCGACGATCATCTCGAACAGGATTCGCGCGGCGTCCAGTTCTCCGGCGTGTTCGACGCAAAGGGGAAGCGTCTTGCCGGCAACGTCGCGGCGCTGCCGGACAGGCTCGATATCGGCGCTCCGGCGCGCAGCGTGCCGCTGCTGCGCCTCGATAGCAAGGAAGCCGGCCCAACATCGGTCAGAACCGTCGCGCGTCGCCTTGATAACGGCGACATTTTGGTGATCGGACGGAACGTCGACGAAACCACCGAGGTCTTCAAGGTCGTCGGCGCCGCGCTCGCGCTCGGCCTGTTGCCCGCGTTCTGTCTCTGGTTGCTCGCAGGCGCCTGGCTGAGCGCGCGCGCCCGCCGGCGGGTCGAGCAGGTCAATTTGCGGGTCCAGCGCATCATCGCAGGCGATCTGCACGAGCGGCTGCCGCACAGCAACGCCGATGAGCCGTTCTCGCGGCTTGCCGCCATCGTAAACGGCATGCTCGATGAGCTGGAGACCACGATCAACGCGCTGGCCGGCGTCGGCAACGACATCGCCCACGATTTGCGAACGCCGCTGACGCGCGCTCGTCTGACGCTCGAACGCGGCCGTACCAACGCGCCGACCCTGGCGCAGCTCCAGGAGGTTGTCGACAAGGCCATCGCCGGCATTGACCAGTCGCTGTCGATCGTCACGGCGCTGTTGCGGCTCGCCGAGATCGAGAACAGCCGCCGGTCGTCCGCCTTCGGCGACGTTGCGCTCGGCGACATGCTGCGCGAGGTCTGCGACATGTACGAGCCGATCGCCGAAGACAAGCAGATCGCGCTGAGCGTGACCATAGCCGACAAGGTTTCCGTGCGCGGCGATCGCGACCTGCTGCTGGAGGCTGTGGCCAATCTCGTCGACAATGCCATTAAGTTCACGCCCCGGAGCGGCAGGGTCGAACTCGCGCTGCTGCGCGGCGAGGGCGAGACCATCTTGCGTGTGACAGATACGGGTCCGGGGATCAGCGCGCAGGAACATGAAGCGGTGTTGCGCCGGTTCTATCGCTCGGACAAAATTCGCAATACGCCGGGCATCGGCCTCGGACTCAACCTGGTCTCGGCAATCGTGAAGCTCCACGGCTTTCGCCTGATCATCCACGCCGGCCCGGGAGGCCGGGTGGAGATCGTTTGCCCCGATGAGGAAGGTGGCCGGACATAGATCGCTATCCGCCAACGTCATCCATGCCGGCGGCCATCATGCTCGGTGCGGGATGCGTGGTGTACACGCCGATGCTGCCAGACGCTGGGGCCGGCCATGCCGCTTTCCCTTTCGTTATAGGCCTGCATCACCGAGGGCGGCAGCCCTTCCATCCTGTAAGCCGGCGTGGGTGCGCCGCCATTCAGGACGTCCAGATTGGGATAGAAAAACGCAAAATTGCCCGGCTCCTGGATGGCTTCTTGCGCGAAGGCGGGCGCTGCCGCCATCATCGACAGCAATCCTGCGACAGCGATGCTCTTGATCGAGGTCATTGTCTTTCTCCATATCATCTATGCGGCAATTCGCTGGACGCGCATGCGCGGTCGCATGCCGCAACGGGCGCGTGTTCTTTTCGAATACGAACTGCTCGCTTGAGGCTGCATCCAGGCAGCGGATGCATGACGGAGATGTAGGGCGGGCGCGACCTCGTCCCACTAAATTGCCTTTTACAAAGCTCAACTGGTCTTGATCTGTCGTGCAAAGCGTTTGCAGGGAAGCGGTCGTTTGAAATTCGCACGAGCGCGCGAATGCTCACCGATCGAGATTTCGCGATCTCGCCTCAAACGAGATCGTGCGATTTTGAAATCGAGACCAAAGCGGCGCGGACGCTAACAGCGAATTTAGATTCCTCAATTCCAATTTAATGGCTGCATCGCGGCGTCTTCTCCTAGGGTCTGTCTGCCGGACCCGATGGATTGGAGCCACCGATGAACGCCCACAGCACGACCATACTGTCAGACAGGCGCGAGCCGCTGACTGGAGACAGATCACGAGATATCGTCGATGAATATGCCGCACTCATCAAGCGATACGCTCTGCTTGAACCGACGCGCGAGCAGCAGCTTGCCCGGCGCTGGCAGCAGCATCGAGACCGAAGCGCTACCGATGCGCTCGTCACCAGCCATCTCCGGCTCGCGGCCAAGGTGGCGCGCCGCTACCAGCGATACGACCTGCCGCTTGCCGATCTGATCGGGGAGGCCAATCTCGGCCTCGTCATCGCGGCCTCGCATTTCGAGCCGGGCCGTGGCGCGAGGTTCTCCACCTACGCATTGTGGTGGATCAAGGCCGCGATCCACGATTACATTCTGCGGTCGCGCTCGCTGGTCAAGATCGGGACGACGGCCGCTCAGCGGAAGCTGTTCTTCGGGCTCAGGCGCGCCATGCGCAAGTTCGGAGGCGACAGGACGGGCCTTACGCCGGAGGTGGCCGAGGCCGTCGCGAGGGAACTCGCGGTCCCTGTTCGCGATGTGATCGAGATGAACGGCCGTCTGACGGGCGACCTTTCCCTGAATGCATCCGTCGATGATGACGGGCCTACCGAATGGGAAGCGAGGCTGGTCGACCCTTCGCCGAACGCGGAGGCTATGATCGCCGAGCAGGATGAAGGCGGGCAATGGGCGAGGGCGCTCCATTCGGCCCTCGATGTTCTGACGGCGCGGGAGCGCCACGTGTTCGAGGCCCGGCGGCTTCGCGAGGATCCGCCGAGTCTGGAAGAACTCGGGCGTGAACTGTCGATTTCCGGCGAGCGCGTGCGGCAGATCGAAGCTTTAGCCTTCGAAAAGGTCAGGCGTGCGGCGACAAGGCGCTTGAGACATGCCTCCCTTGCAGCTTGAGGGGTCGGAAAACGGCGAGCGACACCCTTCGCGCCGCTCGCAGTCCTTCCGACGGCCCAATCAGCGTGCGGCGCGCTCGACGGCGATCGCGGTCGCTTCTCCGCCGCCGATGCAGAGCGCAGCGATACCGCGCTTTAGGTTCCGCGCTTCCAGCGCATGCAGCAGCGTCACGATCAGTCGCGCGCCGGTGGCGCCGATCGGGTGGCCGAGCGCGCAGGCGCCGCCATTGACGTTCAGCTTTTCGTCGGGAATGCCGAGATCCTTCTGCGCCGCCATCGCCACCACTGCGAACGCTTCGTTGATCTCGAACAGGTCGACGTCGGAAACAGCCCAGCCGACCTTGTCGAGCAGCTTGCGGATCGCCGGGATCGGCGCGGTGGTGAACCATTGCGGCTCCTGGCTGTGGGTGGCGTGGCCCATGATCTCGGCGAGCACGGGCAGCCCGTCGTGATCGGCCAGCGAGCGTCTGGCCAGAACCAGCGCGGCGGCGCCGTCGGCGTTCGCGGAAGAGGCGGCCGGCGTGATGGTGCCGTTACTGCGGAACGCGGGCTTCAATCCGGGAATCTTCGCCGGATCCACCTTGAGCGGATGCTCGTCATTGGCGACGACACGCGGGCCCGCCTTCTCGGCCAATGTGATCGGCGCGATCTCGGCCCTGAACGCGCCGCCCTCGACCGCCTTGCGGGCGCGGGTCAAGGTCTCCATCGCGTAGGCGTCCTGGTCCTTGCGGGTGAACTGATAGGCCTCCGCGGTGGCCTCGCCGAAGTCGCCCATCGAGCGGCCGGTCTCGTAGGCGTCTTCCAGCCCGTCCATCATCATGTGATCGATGATCCGGTCATGCCCGGCGCGATAGCCGCCGCGCGCCTTGGCCAGCAGATAGGGCGCGTTCGACATGCTCTCCATGCCGCCGGATAGCACGATCGAAGCTGAACCGGCATTGATGATGTCGTGCGCCAGCATCGTCGCCTTCATGCCGGAGCCGCACACCTTGTTGACCGTGGTGGCGCCGGTGGCGTCAGGCAGTCCAGCGCCGCGCGCGGCCTGGCGTGCCGGCGCCTGGCCCTGTCCGGCCGGTAGCACGTTGCCCATGAACACCTCCTCGATCCGCTCCGGCGCGAGTTTCGCCCGTTCCAGAGCCGCGCCGATCACGTGAGCGCCGAGCCTGTGCGCGCTGAAGGGGGACAACTCACCCATGAACCGGCCAAGCGGCGTGCGGGCGGCGGAAAGGATGACGACGGGATCGGGGCTTGCGGCCATTGGAGATTCTCCTGTTCGATCGGATATTTGTATGACGATAATCATATATTGCGGCATTGCAATGGGATGCCGCCGCTTTCCGCAACGAGGCGCTAGAGCGTTTTCCAGCGAAAGCCTGCCCCGGACTTGATCCGGGGTGGACACCGGTTCGCGTCAAGAAAACGCGTCAAAACAACAATCTAGAGCCCGGTTCTGATTCAATCAGAACCGAAAAGGCTCTGGCTGACAGGTCGCCGGAGAAATGGCCCGCGAGTTCCGGCAGGAGCGATGACAGGGAAACGAGGCGAGGGCGAAGACCTCCCCCGGCGCCCTATCCTTCGTTTCCCTATATCGTAAGGATTATCACCAATGATCCGTTATCTGCTCGAACGCGCTTATTGTGACAGCGACCGGTTCCCTGTTTCATTTCCGCGAGGGACGATGCAATCCACTCCGATAACTGAACTTCGACGAGCGCCCCATGACGCGCCCATGGCCCCACATCCGAAGTCAGTCCGGGCGCCGTTTCTTTTCTACAGGTGATTTCTTGTGTGCGGATCGCAGAAGCGCCGATCCAGGATGGCCCAATGGCAACTGGCGTAATGCCGAAAATAATCGCTAGTGAGATATGGATGACCTGACCGTCATGGATGAATCCGGAGTAATCAGTTCGACGGGACTGTCGAAGGAGACGCGCGCCGCGGCGATCGCGACTTGGGTCCGGTTGCTCACGCCCAGCTTGCGCATGATTTCGCGGACATGGACTTTCACCGTCGTTTCGGTCATGCCGAGCTTGCGACCGATCACCTTGTTGGGATCGCCTTGGCAGAGGCAAGCGAGCACCGCGTACTGCCGCCCGGTAAACTCGGGCGCGTGCCGCGCGCCGTTTAGGCCATGGTCGCGCTGTACCGCCTTACCGTCGAAGAGGGACCCTGGCTGGTCGTAAGGACCGTCCTCCGGCCCCAGAGGGGGCGCCTGCGTCTGTTGTTCCGGCTCCGGAAGCGCTTGCTCCTGGGACAGGTCCGGTTGTCTGTATTCGAGAGGCGTCGGCGGACTGAAGGTCTGGCTGGCCAGGATGGCGGTTGCCGGAAAGTAGGTGCCGCCATGGAGGACGAATGAAAGGGCGTGCAACGCAAGCTCGGGCGCCATGGAATTGCTGAAGTAGCCCCGGGCTCCGCAACGGATCGCGGCGAGGACGGTGGCGGGATGTTCATCGTCGGAGATGATGGCGAGTGCCGCCTCCCGGCGAAGGGTATGCAGCACCTGTATCTCGGTGAAGACCTCGTGGGGAGAGGGGGTGCCGACGCTGTAAATCAGCATCTCGCATTCGCTCCGCTCGATAAGCCTTATGTGCGCCTCATCGGGATCGAGCGAAATCAGCTCGACTTGCTCGTTGCTGGCCCAAGGACTTAAGAAGCTCTCCGCTCGAGCTCGTCGAAAGGCCATTGCGTCTACAATAAATACAGTCTTCTTGCGTGGGACTGACATAACGCGCCCCCGGATTTTAATACCGATGATATCGATAGATTCCTTCAGAACCGCACACAGTCGCTGTGAATTAGTTCACTCGGCATCTTAATTGTTCAAAAAAACTTTACCCTCGCTAACGGGGGATGCCAAGGAGACCAAATGTGGCCGAATCTCGTCAAGAATCGGTCATTAAAGTGTGCTTTTTCATTCCCCAATTGCAAAAAGCCGTCCCCCGCAACCTTGGCTAATATATCTTTCGATACGTACGACTGCCGTGACGGAGCAGGTACGATGGTATCATTGTCGGCCTCGCAGGGCGCGGAACCATACGATGTTTGTCAGCAAGCTGCCCCCAAAACCGGATTTCGAAGTGCTGGCTGCCGCTGCTCCGGCTTCCGCCGATCGCCGCACATTCGTTCTCGCCTTGATTGGCAACCTGATCTGTAGCTGGTCGAATAACGAAAGTCTTTTCATCTACGTTCTGATGATCCTGTTGCGGACAGACGAAGCGTCGGCCGCCGTCGTGTTCGCCACGCTGAATACGACCCGCGCGAGGCTCGATCTGATCCAGCGGTTGGCCAAGATCAGGGTGACCGACAAAGCTCTCGCCAAGAGTCTGACGGCTCTCATCGAACGCTTCTCGGAATCGACCAAGGTTCGAAATGAGTTGAATCATTGCATGTTTATTTTCGATTCCTCGGGCGCCATCACCCACACGCAATCGATGCGATTGATGGAAACAAAGGCGAGCCTGAGGTTCGGAGAGATCAAGGCGCTGGACGAAAGCCGTCTACAAGAGATGGTGCGGACGATCCACGAAATGACGAAGATCAACCGCGAGATCTGGGATCTCCTGCCGCGCCTTGAAGCACATGTTCACGGCGTGAAGCCACAAAGCGTGCCGCGCGATGCGGCTTAAACGGTCCGGCGATGACGGGTGTCATGTCTCGTCCCGCTGCTGTTCACTCCAACATCCATTCGTTCTGAGCGTCGACCGTGTCGATAGTTGATATCGCAAGATACAACTGAAGATCGAATGCGTGCATGTTGTTGGCGAAGATGTGGCGGCATCCTGACGACGCTGGCGCCCGCAATAAGGCGAGATGCCGGCAGTCGGAACAACCGACGTTGAAGAGCACCGCCGCGCTTCGAAGACCGCAGACATAGAAGATCAGCGCTCTCCGTTCCGCCCGCGATGCTCCAAGCCACAGGAGCACGTCATGGCTTTTTGGGATCCCAACGACCAGGAACAAGACCAGAAGCAGGACCAGGACCAGGACCAGGACCAGAAGCAAGATCAGTTGCAGGCGCAGGCCAATCTCCAGGCTCAATTGCAGGGCCAGGGTCAAGGCCAGGGTCAGGGCCAGGGCCAATTCCAGGTCGCGGTTCAGTCGCTCGAATCCAAGAGCGACAACGAGAACGACAACGACAATGACAACAAGAATGAGAACGAGAACTGGAGCGCCAACGGGAACCTCAACTTCAATGAGAACAAGAACGAGGTCGACAACGAGGTAGATAACGACCTCGACAACAAGGTCGACAATGAGGTTGACAACAAGATCGACAACGACATCGAAAACAAGATCGAAAACACCGTCGAGAGCAAGGTGGATGTCGATGTCGACGTGGATGTCGATGTGGATACGAGCGGCCTGAGCACCCCGGTCATCGATCTCTACAACTTCACCACGCAGGGTTCTATCGTCATGCCCGACGTGGTGAACCAGAAGATGGAAGACGGCAACCAGTTCAACATTGATCAGGTCAACAACCTGGTCGATCAAGACACCAACGCTTCGTCTGCCAACTACAACGGCGGCGGCGGCGGAACATGGGGTCATCCGGGCGCAGGCTTCGAAATGGAGGCGAAGATCGAGGGCGGAACGTCCAGGATCGACTCCGGCGAGATTGGAGCGCGTGCCGACGTCTCTTCGAGCGCCGATGCAGCCATCAACCAGTCGGCCTTCGACCAGAACATCACGCAGGGTGCGAACATCCAGTTCAACAGCATCACCATCCAGGCTGCTGGCACCACATTCAGCGATGACGACGTAGGTTAGTTTTGCGTTCGACCCGCGCGGCGTTAGCCGCGCGGGTCATTTTTTCCCAGTTTTCATTTCAGTCGCCGCAGTTGCCGACAAGAACTGTGGGGTCGCCGCGCGGCCCTAACGGTCGCGGCGACAGGGGAGGCTCCCATGGCGTCAGCTAGTTTCGTCGAAATCATTTCCCATTTCGCTGGATACATGCAGATCTTCGAGGACATCGCTCGCGATCGCATCCAGTACGATGAGACGCCCGGACCCGGCCCCTCCGGCGACTACACGACGCTGCGACCCAACTACCACCATCGCTACGCGCCGGAGGATATGGACAGCGCGGCAAGCCCGGTGCCGGAAGTGATAGCCGACGATCCGATGGATATGATCCGCGGTCGTCCACTCAAGCTGCTCAAAGGCCCGCAGGACCCCGATTTCGATTTCTTTCCGACGCCGCCGAAACCGAACATCGTGCTGCCGCCAGGAGGTGGTGGTGGCGGCGGAGGCGGCAGCGAGTTTAACATCAGGGTGAAGTACGAGGACGGCGGCGCGGAGATTCAGCTTACGGTCCACCAGCACAACTTCATGCGTGACGAGGACTTCAATCTACCGGCGGATTTCCTGGTTGCGGCCGAGCCCTTGATCATGAGCCTCAACAGCGATGCGATGGCCACCATCGAGCAGTTGGTGGCCAATGCCAGCGCCGAGATTCCCACCGACTGGTGGATGCCGCAGAACGATGCCGGCGCGACGGATTTCCTGATCACCCACGACGCCGCCTGGGCAGACCGCGACGGCACGCCGGATGAGCATTCGGTGCCCGCCGGTTACTATGTCAACGGCGAGCTGCAGGAACCGCCAACGGAGCCGAGGCCGCCGATCGAGCTGAAGGAGTTGCCGGACACCGGCGACGGCATCGGCCAATGGGCGTCGATGGGCGGCAACTACAGCATCAACGCGGCGCTGCTGGTCGATATTGGCGAGAGCGCCCGCACCATGGTGGTGTTGGGGGATTACTTCAAGACCGATGCCATGTTCCAGACCAACACGACCGTCGACAACGATGAGGTCAGCGTGTCGGGCGGGGAGGGCACGCCATCGGTGACCAGCGAAGGCAATGTCGCGACCAACATCGCCAATTTCGTCCAGAACCCCAGCATCTATGCCGACCTCCCCTCCTACTGGGCGGGGCCGAACTGGATCGTCGATGTGGTCGACGGCGACTACTACAGCGTCAATACGGTGAGCCAAACCAACTATCTCTCCGACAACGATGTGGCAACGCAGGTCAGCAGCGAAGGCCACTACAATCTCGTCAGCGGCCACAATCAGCTCGGCAATCTGGCTCAGATTTTTGATGGTGAGATTCACTACGACCTGATCATCATCGAGGGCGCCTATCACGGCATGAACGTGATCTTCCAGAACAACATCCTGTTGAACAACGACAATATCGTGATGTCGGCCGACGGCACCGATCCGTCTCAATCGGTGAATTCAGGTCACAACAGCCTGTTGAACGAGGGCGCTATCGAGAATTATGGCGGCGACACCTTCGACGGGCTGACCCCGGGGCTCCAGCAGATCCTGGATCTGCTGGCCTCCGGCGTGACATCGATTGATCCCGAGCTGGGCAGTATCATCGCCGGCAATGGCGGCCCTCTGCGCGTGCTCTACGTCAAGGGAGACTACTACGACATCAATGCGGTTTGGCAGACCAACATCACCTCCGACATCAACGTGCTGTATCAACTGCAGAACGAGCCGTCGCCCGATCTGATGGCGCTTGATCCTGACGCCGACGTAACGCAGTCGGCCAGCACCGGCGGCAATGAACTCGCCAACGATGCTGCGATTGTCGATGTCAATCCCGACGTCATTTACGTCGAGGGCGAAGTCTACACCGATTCCATTCTGGTGCAGGCCAATTTGCTGCCGGTGGACCAGGATGACGCGGTCAATGGCGATACCGATACCCTGGTGACTGAACTTATCGCGTTCGTCGACGACACCCAGGACCAGACAAACGCGAGCCCGGCTGTCGTTACCAATTCGGTGCAAGCAGATCCGATGGCAAGCGTGCTGCATTAGCGGCAAGCAGGATGCTTTGTTTATTGGAAGTAACGGAGTTTCCAAATGTGGGGTTGGGATGATCGTCCAGGCGCAGCCGGGACCTGGCGCTTGAGAGAGTATGACGAAGCAACGCCGCATATGGCAAAGCTAGTTCCGCTTCGTCCATGGTTTGATGAGCCCCCTCCGCATGCCAAGGATCCGCCGGTCGTACTTGCGGACGAGAAGGCGTCTCCGGCCGTAGCCAAGGTCGCGGACCCACCGGCGGTCGAGCCCTCCCTGCGGGAGGAAGCCAAGACCCCGGCACCGGGATCCACCGTCGTGATTGAGCAGCAGACTCCTGCGCCCCCGTTGCAGCGTGGCGGCAACAGGGGCGGTGGCGGCTCCTCCGGCGGGGGTGGCGGCGGAGGCGGTGGCGGCACGCCGCGGCTCCAAAAGCGTTCCG
This sequence comes from Bradyrhizobium sp. LMTR 3, assembly GCF_001693485.1. GTDB lineage: Bacteria > Pseudomonadota > Alphaproteobacteria > Rhizobiales > Xanthobacteraceae > Bradyrhizobium. The sequence continues at coordinate 291,242 of NZ_MAXC01000051.1, read as the reverse complement.
GCGACAATGAATTTCGCGACGTACTCGGCAAGGGCCTTGCGAGTGCCCGCCGCAACCTGGTGACCGTGGGGATATTCTCGATCGCGGTCAACCTGCTGGTGCTGGCGATTCCGATCTACCTGTTCAACATGTCAGATCGCGTGATGACCAGCCGCAGCACGGACACGCTGGTGATGCTGACTATCATCGTGGTCGTCGCGATCGCAGCGCATGTGCTCATGGATATGATGCGCCGCGTCATCCTGATGCGGGTTGCGGTGGAAACCGAGGCCCGATTAGGTGGACCGGTCTTGAGCGCAGCCGCCAAGGCCGCGCAGAGCGGATCCAGCCGCGAATTCCAGACCTTGGCGGACCTCCAGCATTTGCGCGCGTTCATTACCGGCCCGGTATTGCTGACGATGTTTGATGCTCCGGTGTCGCCGGTCTATTTCGCCGTCGTGTTCCTGATCCATCCGCAACTCGGATTCATCGTACTGGGTGCAGGCGTCGCGTTGGTCGTTGTGGCGATGTTGAACCAGCGGGTCACCGCGGTACCGTTCAACCAGGCCAACAACTACGGCGCCCGGGCAAACCTGCAGGCGGAATCGATGGCCCGCAATGCCCAGGTCATCAACGCCATGGGCATGATTCCCGAAGGCGTGCAGGTGTGGGGCCGCGAAACCGTGGAGTCCCTGAAGGCACAGGTGATCGGGCAGGATCTCAACATCGTGATGACGGGCGTGTCGAAATTCCTGCGGCTGTGCACCCAGATCGCGATCCTCGGCTGGGGCGCCTGGCTGTCGCTGGAAAACGAGATCACCAGCGGCATGGTGATCGCCGCCTCGATCGTGGCGAGCCGCGCGCTGGCGCCGCTGGAGGGGACCATCGAAGGCTGGCGCAACTTCGTGCAGGCGCGTTCAGCCTATGTCCGCATCAAATCCCTGCTGCTGAACTCGCCGCTCAACCTGGAGCGGCTCCGGCTGCCGCGTCCGGCAGGGTACCTCAGCGTCGAGCGCATTCTCTACGTGCCGCCGCCGAACAAGAAGGTGATCCTGAACGGAATCAGCTTTCAACTGAAGCCTGGAGAATCCCTTGCCATTGTCGGAGACTCCGGTACCGGCAAAACCATGCTGGCCCGCATGCTGGTCGGATCGATCATTCCAACCGCCGGCAGCGTGAGACTGGACATGATGGATCTGCGTAACTGGGATCCACGCCAGTTCGGCGAGAGTGTCGGCTACCTGCCGCAGGATGTGCAACTGTTCCCTGCATCCATCAAGGCCAACATCGGCCGGATGCGCGAAGACGCCCGCGACGAGGATGTGTTCGACGCGGCAGAAGCCGCCGACGTGCACGAACTGATCTCGAGCTTCGCCCAGGGCTACGAGACCATCGTCGGCATGGACGGCAGTCCGCTGTCGGGTGGCCAGCGGCAGCGCATCGGGCTGGCGCGCGCGTTCTACGGCAACCCGCGCCTGCTCGTGCTCGACGAACCGAACTCGAACCTGGACTCCAATGGCGAGCGGGCGCTCGCCAAGTCGCTGCTGCGCGCCAAGGAAAAGCAGATCACGGTAGTGACGATCACGCAGCGCGCGGCGCTGCTGATGAGCGTCGACAAGATCATGATCCTGCATCAGGGCGCGGTGCAGGCGTTCGGAACCCGCGACGAGATCATTCCCATGATCACCGGCCGCAAGCCGAACAATATCCCCAACGGCGATCCTCCTCCTGCGTTGAATTCATAGGGACGTCAGCCGGTTTGACAGCAACGAGGTTACGCGATGGCCAATAGGAAAATTGCGGACCACTCCGCAGTATCACAAGGCACCTGGTACGATTCGCTGCCGCGATCGACCAAATTCCCAACGGTTGCCGGCGCGCTGATCATGGCCGTGGTGGTGATGGGGTTCGGCGTCTGGGGCAACACGGCGCCGATCGCCGGCGCCGTGGTCGCGTCGGGCGTGTTCGTCGCTACCGGACAGAACAAGATCGTCCAGCATCTCGAGGGCGGCATGATCCGCGAGATTTTCGTGCGCGAAGGCGACACCGTGGAGGCCGGACAAGCGCTGCTCGAACTCGATGACACGGCGGCGCGCGCGGAGTTGCAGCGGCTGTTCCTGCGCCGCATCCGTCTGTCGGCCATGGATGCAAGGCTGCAGGCCGAGATGAGGGAGGAGTCGGATATCACGCTTCCTGCCGAGGTCGTGGCTTGGCTGAACAAGTCGCCCGAAGTGAAGGAAATCGTGGACAGTCAGCAGATGACGTTTGCGGCGCGCCGCAACAACCTGAACAGCGACGTCAAGAGTATTCAGGAGAGCATCAACGCTCTGGAGGAGCGGATCCGGGGGTCGCGGGTGCAACTGGAAGCGGTCAAGCGGCAGATCGTGCTGCTCGACGAGGAGATCGTGACCAAGGATCGTCTGGTGCAGGCCGGACTGGTGCGCAAACCGGAACTGATGGTGCTGCAGCGAACAAAGGCCAATCTTGAAGGCGAGGTCGGCCGCATCATGGGCGACGTCGGCGATGCCAAGGAACGCATCGCGCGCGCGCTCGAGCAGATCAACGGCGTGCGCAAGACCGCGATCAAGACCGCGGTCGAACAGATGCACGAGGTCCGCGGCGAACTGGCCGACGTCCGCGAGCGAATGCTGAGCGCCAAGGGCGTACTCGATCGGGTTCGCGTCACGGCCCCGGTGCGCGGCGTCGTGGTCAAGCTCCGCTATCATACGCGGGGCGGAGTGGTCGAGGCCGGCAAGAACATCATGGAGCTGTTGCCGGTGAAGGACGAACTCATCATCGAGGCGCGATTGCGGCCGCAGGACATCGACAGCGTCAAGCATGGACAGGCCGCGATGGTGCGGCTGACGGCGCTGAACCAGCGCATCACGCCGATGGTCTCCGGCGACGTCGTGTACCTGTCGGCCGATACGCTCGCGGACGAAAAGAAGTCCCAGCAGGTCGGGCCGACCGACATCTATCTCGTCCGCGTCAGGCTCAACAGCGAAGAGAGCCGGAATCTACCGGGCTTCAGTCCGACGCCCGGCATGCCCGCCGAGGTCTACATCAAGACGGCGGAGCGCACGTTCTTCCAGTACCTCATGAGGCCCATCTACGACAGCTTTATGCGCGCATTCCGGGAGCGCTAGGCACACGACAGGAACTCAACACGCACCTTGAAAGGCGTCCGCCGTGCATATCGATATCATCGAAGACCTGCCGTCGCTTGCGAAACTCGAGGAAAACTGGAACGCCGTCTACGACGCGGACGACGAAGCGCAGATATTCCTGTCGTGGAAGTGGCTCAACGGTTGGCTGTCCTGCATCCCGGGACCATGGTTCATCCTGGCGGCGAAGGCCGGTGACGCCGCCGATCTGCCTTACGTGGCGTTCTTTCCCTTGCGGCTGCAGATCAGGATCGAGAAATCCGACGTCGTCAGCGACATGCGGATGGCAGGTAATTTCGCCGCCGACTACACCGGCCTGATTTGCAGGCCCGAGATGGAGAACAAGGTCATTCCCGCCTTTGCCCGCTACGTCAGGCAGATGAACTGGACGCGCCTCAACCTGGACAATCTGCGGATGTCGGAGCGGCGCGTGCGGTTGCTGCTGGCCTGCTTTCCGAAAGCCGGCTATCGCTACACCGAGCTCAACAGGATCAACAAGGTCGACGGTATCGATAACGGTCTGTGCCCGTATGTCACGCTGCCGAAGAGCTGGGATGCCTATCTCGAATCGTTGAGTCCCAATACCAGGCAGAAGATCCGGCGTCTTCTGAAGCAGGTCGACGCGAAGGGTGAGTATCGAGTAACCGTTGCCACGCCCGAGACGTTCGCGCAGGATCTCAAGACCCTGCTGGGATTCTGGGAGACAAAGTGGCGCCCTCGGAAGGGAGATCGAGTCGATAGCCTGGTTCAGTCGAACGGCGTCATGCTGACGCGCAGTTTTGAAACCGGCCAGGTGTACCTGCCGACGTTCTGGCACGGCGACCGGGCCGTCGCGGCGCTGGCCACGCTGGTGGATCCGCGCAAGCGCACCTTCTCGTTCTACATGACCGGACGCGACGAGACGTTCGATGGACCGCCGCCGGGTGTGATGCTGCATGCCTTCAGCATTCGCCACGCGATCGAGCTCGGCTATACCGAGTACGACTTCCTACGCGGAAACGAGCCGTACAAATATTCGTTCGGCTGCGCGGAGCGCAAGATCCTTGGCACGGTTCTGGAGACCAGGAACGGCAAGAATCTCAGCGGCAGGATCGACGTCAGATGCATCCCTGACGTCCTGCAACAGGCGACCGCACTTCACCGGAAGGGGAAGACTGCCGACGCCGAAATGGGCTATCGGCGGATTTTGGACGTGCAGCCGAAACACGCCGACGCATTGCACCGGCTGGGCCAGTTGCTGGCGGCGAAGACCGATTTCACCGCGGCAAAGCGGCTGTTTCGAACCTTGACGACGGTTCGCCCCGATGCGGCCAAGGCATGGCAGTGCCTGGGCCAGGTCTGTGAAAGCCTCGGTCAGTACGAGGAGGCGCTGCGTCAGCATCTCGAGTTCATGCGGCTGCAGCCGGATTCGCCGGACGGGTTCGTCGCGGTTGCCAGATGCATGGCGAAGCTCGGGCGGCTGGCGGAAATCAATGCTGCGCTACTGGCCGCGATAGAACCGGCGAGCGGACCGTCGGTGAGGAAGTGGCGCGATTGGCGCAGCATCCCGGACAGGCGGGCTGCGCGCGAAAACTCCATCTCGGCGTAAGGCAGAATTGTCTGAATTGTCCCGTTGGCAGCACGCGGTGGGGAGGAGGACGGCATGCTCACGATGACAATAAAGGTCGGTCGTTGCCTGACGGCCGCGATGACGTCCGGGACGCCGCCGTTCGTCCATCGCATGGTGCGCCCGTGGATTTCCCGCCATGCATTCGAGACCGAACGTATTTCCTCTCCGGCGCATAGATGAGCCGGCGAAGGCGCCTGGCCAAGGATGCGATTGCCCAAACGGCCACCCGATCACCGGACTTCGTTGCCTGAACGGACACGCGTCAGGATGAGCGCGCTCGGAGCGGCGCGATGCCCAAAGTTCGCCGGCCGGGAAGGGGTGATCATCGGCTCCGGCCGCTATCGCAGCACCGTCCGCATCATGTTCGACGGCTTCAAGTCGCCGATCTCGCTGCACAGCACCTACGTCGAACCGGTGGTTGAGGAAGAAAGTGTCTCCCGACCGGGCCGGAACGCTACGCCCCCAGGATCTTGCCGATAGGAGTAGCCGTCGCTGCCGCGTGTCTGGTGATCCAGCGCGCGGAAGGCGGAGGGACGGCGGCAAGTTCCGCCTGGCTGGAACTGTCGCGCCTGCAGATCGTTGGATTTGGTGTCGGGCGAACATTCGTTCGTGATCCCGAACGGGTTTTCTCATTCTGTTGCCGAGGTGCCGTCTGCTGCAAAGCTCATCCATCCTCATTCCTGGCGAAACCGTCTGGAGAAGGTGCAAGGCAGGGCGGTTGACAATCCTCAATGATGCCGCCGCATATTTCGCCGCTTTGCGGGAGGCGCTGCTGCTCGCAACGCGGCAGGTGTACATCATCGGCTGGGACATCCACAGCCAGACCCGGTTTGTCGGGCCCTCCGGGTACGCAGATGACGGCTATCCGCAAGAGCTCGGTGCGTTTCTGAAAGCGCTGCTAAAGGCGAAGCCCGATCTGCGGATCAACATCCTGATCTGGAATTTCCCTGCCCTCTACGCCGCCGAGCGGGAGTGGAATTCGGCCGCCAAGTTCACCGCGCACGCGTCGGACCGGCTGCGCTTTTGTTTCGACTCCAGCCTTCCCTTGGGCTCAGCGCAGCATCAGAAGATCGTCGTCATTGACGGTGCGCTTGGCTTCGTCGGCGGTCTCGACCTGACGATCCGGCGCTGGGACACCAGCGCGCATGAGACGCATCATCCGCTTCGTACCGATCCCGACGGCAAGCCCTATCCGCCGTTTCACGACGTGCAGTGCATGGTGGATGGCGAAGCTGCGGCCAGCCTGACGGAAGTGGCGGAGAACAGGTGGCGCGCTGCCGGCTGCACGACGGAAAGACCCGCAGCGACCAAGGGCGAGCGCTGGCCTGCCTCGGTTCCGGTGCAGTGCCGGGGAATGACGGTGGGCATCGCCCGGACCGAGATAGCCACCGCGCGCGGTGACGGCGTGAACGAGGTCGCGCGGCTGTTCGAAGCGTCCATCAACGCGGCCGACCGCTTCATCTATATCGAAAACCAGTTCACCAGCGCCACCGACATCGCGCGCCTCCTCGCGCAACGGATGCTGGACGTGCCGCAGCTTCGCGTCCTGATCGTCATGCCGAAGATGCATTCGTCCTGGTTCGAATCGCAGGCCATGCAGAGCGGGCGCGGCGGATTTATCGCCCGGTTCGTATCGGCGGGCGTTATGGACCGGGTCCGCTTTGTCTATCCATCGACGCGGGATGCCGAGCAGGCGGCCGCGGTCATGGTGCACAGCAAGGTGATGATCGTCGACGATCGCATGCTGCGCGTGGGATCGGCCAACCTCAACAATCGCTCGATGGGGGCGGACACCGAATGCGACCTGGTCTTCGAGGCGACCTCCGACGCGCATTGTGAATATCTCGCCTGGCTTCGCCGTCGTCTGATCGGACATTTCTGCGGCGTCGATGAACGCGAAATCGAACGCCACGAAGCCGACCTGTTTGGATTTCTGGACCGCCTGGCGGAGGACGACAGCCCGAAATCGCTGCAGCCGATCGATCCGGCCGCGTCGGTCGGCGGCGTAGCGGTCATGGTGCAGCCCGTCGCCGATCCCAGGGAACCGCTTCACCTCGACCGTGCCGCCAATCGCATGTGGACGGCAAGAACCATTTTGGCCGTATCCGGCCTCGCTGCGGCGCTCGCCGGCCTCGCGCTGGCCTGGCAGTACACATCGCTGCGCGATTTCGCCGATGTCGGCTTCGTCTCCTCGATCATCTCGCAACCCGCGCGGTCGCAATTCGCGCCGCTGTTCGCGATTGCCGCCTTCGTCGTCGGCGGGCTGGTGGTTTTTCCGGTGCTGGTACTGATCGCCGCGACCTCTGCGGCGCTGGGGCCGTGGATGGGTTTCCTGAGCGCGAGCGCCGGCGTGCTGCTCAGCGCGCTCACGCTGTTTTCGATCGGCCGCGTGCTGGGCCAGGCGCGATTGCAGCGGTTGCTCGGGCGCCGGGCCGCCCGGGTTCAGAGCGGCATCATCGGCAAGGGGGTCATGGCGGTCGCCATGATCCGGATGGTGCCGATCGCCCCGTTCTCGATCGTGAACGTGGTGGCGGGCGCCAGCAAATTGAGCCTGCGCGATTTCGTGCTCGGCACCGTGCTCGGCATGGCGCCCGGAATCGCTGTGATGGCCGCGCTCGGCGCGCAGATCGCGGATCTGGCGCGAAACGCCTCCTGGATCAATGCGCTGCTGCTGGCGTTGGCGATTCTCGCCTGGATCGCACTGTGCCTTGGCGTGCAGTTCCTGGTGACCTGGCTGGCGGGACGAAGAACGTGATGGCTACGGTTCGCATCATGACGTGGAACGTCCACGGCATCTTCCACCTCAATCCCGGGTTTGATTTGGATGGCGTCTGTTCCGTCATTCGCCACTGGTCGCCTGATATCGTGGCCCTGCAGGAGGTCGACTCGCGCGGGAGAACCGACGATCCCTTTGCCCTTCTGGCGAAAGCCGTCGGCGACCACAGCGTCGATGCGCGATCGATCGTCACCGAGGACGGCGACTATGGACAGGTGCTGCTGAGCCGCTGGCCGTTCGCCGAGCCCCCGAAAATTTCCGACGTCTCGTATCAGGAGCGGGAGCCCCGCAGGGCCATTGCCGCGCGCATTTTGTCTGATTATGGCGAGGTGAGGGTCATTGCCACGCATCTCGGGCTGAGTATCCATGAAAGGCACGCCCAGGCGCATGCCCTGGCCGAACTGGTGCAGCCGACGCGGACGCTCGTGCTCGGCGATTTCAATGACTGGTTCTGGGTGAAATCGGTGCGGGGCGTGCTGGCGCGGATTTGCCCGGTCCGAACGCGGCTACGGACATTTCCGGCGCGCTTGCCGATGATGCGGCTCGACCGAATCTACGCCTCGCCCGATCTCGTGATCCGTTCGGCCTGGACCGATCGCAAGGCGCGCTCCTATTCGGACCATCTTCCCGTCATCGCGGATGTTGCGTTTCCGGAGTAGAGGTGTGACGTCAGGTGGTCGCTCAATCGGGTTTGGCCGGGTGCTGCGTTCTGGGATGGCGCTCATGCAGCAGCACGGCCAGATCGTGACGCAACTCGGAGCGGTTGCGCATCGCGGTTTCGAACAGCGCCTCCTGAATGTCCCGGGGCATGTCGCCCCAAACCGCAATCGCGGCCTCGCCGAGCAATGATGCAAAGGTCGGTTCGTCGGTCATGTCGATCCTCCCGATTTTCGACGTTTGACCGAAACGAAGGTTCCCCATGGACTGGAATCAATCCGATTTCGTCCGTCGTCGATACCGCGATCACGGGCCCAGCGGCAGCCCGAGCCGGCCGACACCCGGCAGTTTCAGTGCGGGGCGGCGAATGTCGAAGCCGAGAACGCCTCCGAAAAAATTGAATTCGATGCCTTCGATCCATCCGATCGTCAGTCCAAGATAACCTCCGAGCGAAGCAAACACGCCGGTCCGCGACGGCGTGAAGCCAACCCAACTGCCATGATAAGGATAATCCTTGCCGATCGCCGTCGGCGGCAACACCGCTTCTAGTTCCGGAACGGCATCCAGTATCGCCTGGATGAACGTGTTGGAGTTCGGGCCCGGCCAGGCGCTGTAATCTCCATTGGCTCGAAACTTGTAAGTCTCGATGACCGAGCGGATTTTGGGAATCAGCGCTTCCGCTTTCGGACCATCGACGCTGACGACCGTTTCGGGGATCTCGCCAAACCAGCGCCCGTCGGCCTGGAATCCGTCGATCCGGATCGGCTCACCCCAGGCCGTGTAATCGTAGCGGCTGTAACGGCTGGCTCCGCGCTCCTTCACGACGATCCAGGTGTGAACCGCGAATATCCCGCGCCAGCGTACAGTCCTTGCCGCGAACACCCTGATCACGGCATCGGTGTGTTCGGAAGCGTTGGCAAGAAGCCCGGCGCTTGAACGGTCCGCCGTTTGCCAGTTCGCGCGCCTGTCGCCGAGCAGGTATTGCACGGCGGAAACAGCCATGGGAACGAGCATGAGCAGAAGGAAAATGACGAGGTATCTCTTCACGGCGGGAAATCAATGTGAGCGGGCACTTGATGTAGTGGCTTCAACTCTGATTTCCAGTTCAGCCCTCCGCAATTCCGCGATCAAAAACGGAGAACGCCGAGCGCAAAGAGCAGGCCGATGGTTACGGCTGCCGAAAGTAACAGCGAGCCAAGACATCCCAGCCTGTTCGAGAAAAACAGGAACATTACGCTGCTGCGCCTATGATTTAGCCTCTCCGATCGTGTCGGCCATCGTGGCCCCGCGCTGACCTAGCGGCCTGTTTCCGCCCTCCGTGCTATCGGCTGCGGTCTGATGTTCGATCTCCGCATTGAGTTCGGCGCCAAACAACACCACGATCGTCGACATCCACATCCACATCATCAAGCCGATCGCCGCCCCGAGCGAGCCGTAGGTCGCGTCGTAATTTGCGTAATGGGCAAGATAGAACGACAGCAAGGCGGATCCCGCAAGCCATGTCAGCGTTGCAAGCACGCTGCCGACGCTCAGCCAGCGCCATTGCGCGGAGCGGCGGCTTGGTCCGAACCGATAGAGCACCGCAAGGCCAAAAAGCATCGTCAGGACCAGGACGGGCCATCGTCCGAATCGAAACAGCGCATCGGTCACGGAGCCGAGTCCGAAGGTGGACAGAACGATCGGGAGTGCGACCACGGAGCCGATCGCGAGAAGCACCGCAACCAACCCGCCAAAGGTGAGTGCGAGGGAAACCGCGTTGAGCTTGAAGAACCCGCGCTTCTCGTCCTCGTCGTAGACCACATTGAGCGCATCGATGATCGCCTTGATGCCGCCATTGGCGCTCCACACGGCAAGGAGGAAGGAGAACAGAAACGCCAGTCCCAGCCTGACCTCGCCCTGGGCCAGCACCCGGCCGACCTGATCTCTGACGATGCCGAGAGCGCCCTCCGGCAGGATGCCCGCAAGCATCGTCATGTGGTCGTTGATCGTACTTGGATCGGCGAACAGCGCGTAGGATGAGACGAGGGCGGTGATCGCCGGGAAAAGGGCGAGCAGGCCATAGAAGACGACACCTGCGGCGACGGCGAGAAGCCGGTCTTCGCTGACCTGCTGGTAGGTCCTGATCAGGATGTCCTTCCATCCTCTCCAGGGAATTTGCCACGGAGACACCGCGCGGCGGCCGCGGCCCTGATCGCCTGGAGGGGCTGAAGTATCCGGCTCGCCCCGGGCTGGTTCGGACTTCTCGTGCAGGTGACTCAAGTGGCTCATGACGAACCGTCCCGCGTCTCTACGCCTTAATGCGCAGGAAGCGGCGACGTTCCTGGATCAAGTCGCGATGAGCAGGTGGCTATACAGTGCCGGAGAGCGGTGCCGGTTGACGGTGGCGATCTACCGCCCCCAGCGCAATACCACGGGATCGAGCTGGCGGGCGATTTCGATGAGACCGGCGCGCGCCGCCGGGTGAACCCTTTGCAGGGGATGACGAACCGCGTCCGAACCGATCACGCCGCCTTCCTTCATCAGTATCTTGGCGGCCTGCAAGCCGCACTGGCGGTTCTCGTAATTGATCAGCGGCAGCCAGCGCGCGTAGGCTGCCATCGCTTCCTCGCGTCGGCTTGCGAGATACGGATCGATGATCTGCCGGATGCCGTCAGGATAGCCGCCCCCCGTCATGGCGCCGGTCGCCCCGGCGTCGAGATCGGCCATCAGCGTGATCGCTTCCTCGCCGTCCCAGGGACCTTCGATGCTGTCGCCGCCGGCCGCGATCAGATCGCGAAGCTTCGCGGCCGCCATAGGAACCTCGATCTTGAAATAGCGGATATTCGGAATTTCCCGTGCCATGCGCGCCAGCAGGTCGACCGAAAGCGGCGTCCCGGCAACGGGCGCATCCTGGATCATGATGGGAATGTCGATGGCGTCGGAGACGGTGCGATAGAATTCGAAAATGGCCCTTTCCGGCACGCGGAACGTAGCGCCGTGGTACGGCGGCATGATCATCACCATCGCCGCGCCCGCGTCCTGGGCCTGGCGGCTGCGCTCCGCGCAGATGCGCGAGCCGAAATGCGTCGTCGTCACGATTACCGGCACGCGTCCTGCGACATGCTCCAGCACCGCAACCATCACCGTTTCGCGCTCGGCATCGGTGAGGACGAACTGCTCGGAGAAGTTGGCCAGAATGCACAGGCCGTTCGAGCCGGCGTCAATCATGAAATCGATACAGCGCCGCTGCCCCGCGAGATCAAGCTCCCCCTGATCGTCGAAGATGGTCGGAGCGACGGGGAAGACGCCGCGATAGGGCCGTTGTGCAGTCGGGGTCATCTGGGGAGGTTCCGTTTGGAAGGGATCAGTGATTGTATGGTCGTCCAGCTCATTCATCAACATGATAGAAGGCTCGTCACAATCGAGCAGTCAGACAGGGAAAAAGACCGATGGGGGGAGTTCTGGAGGGCATTCGTGTCCTCGATTTCGGGCGTTATATCGCAGGACCGTATTGCGCGACATTGCTGGCGGAGTTCGGTGCGGAAGTCATCCGGGTGGAAAAACGCGACGGCAGCGAGGACCGTTTCGTCGCGCCGGTCGGCGAAGGCGGCGAGGGCGCGTTGTTCCTGCAGGTCAACCGCAACAAGAAATGCATCACGCTCGATCCGATGAAGCCGCAAGGCCAGGAGGTGATGCGCCGGCTGGTTGCGACATCAGACGTCGTCGTCGCCAACCTGCCGCCGCAGACGCTGCGCGCGATGAAGCTCGACTATGAATCGCTGAAGGCGATCAAGCCGGACATCATCCTGACGACCGCGACCGCTTTCGGTGGGCCTGGGCCATGGTCGGACCGCGTCGGCTTCGACGGCGTTGGCCAGGTGATGTCGGGCGCGGTCTACATGACGGGCAAGGGCGATCCGCCATATCGCGCCGCGGTGAACTGGGTCGATTTCGGCACCGCGCTGCATTGCGCCTTCGGCACGCTCGCCGCGCTGATCGAGCGGGCTAAGTCCGGGCGCGGACAGATCGTCGAGGGCGCGCTGCTCGCAACCGCGCTGTCCTTCACCAACGCGACGCTGATCGAGCAGGCGGTGATATCAGCCAATCGCGTGCCCACGGGCAATCTCGGCCAGGCCGCGGCGCCCGCCGACATCTACCGCACCAGGGACGGCTGGGTGCTGTGCCAGGTCACCGGCCATCCGTTGTTCATCCGCTGGGCCAGATTGATGGGCGAGGATCATTGGCTCAGCGATCCCCGCTTTGCCGACGACATCAAGCGCGGCGACCACGGACCGATCATCAGCGAACGGATGGCGCGCTGGTGCGCCGAGCGCACCACACAGCAAGCCGTCGATACGCTCGGTCAGGCGATGATCCCGGCCGGACCGGTCTTGAGCCCGCAACAGGCGCTGGAGCATCCGCATATCCGCGCCACCGGCTTCATGCAGGATGTCGATTATCCCGGCTTGCCGAACCCCGCGCCAGTGGCGCGCGCCGCGGTGCGGCTGTCGGAGTCCCCCGGTGAAATCGTCACGCGCCCGCCGACGCTCGGCGAGCACACCGATCGCGTGCTGGCCGACATCGGCTACGACGCGGACGCGATTACAGCGCTGCGAAGAGACAGGATTATTTGAAACTAACGGGTAGGGTGGGCAAAGGAGCGTGAGCGAAGTGCCCACCATCTATAGTCGAGCTCGCTTCTCGATGGCGGGCACGCTTCCGCTTTGCCCACCCCACAGGCTGAATGAGAGGGCCGGAAGTTGAAAGCAAACCTCGGGCAGTTCATGTCGCGAGATCGCAAACACATATTCCGTTGTCGTCACCCGCGAAGGCGGGTGACCCAGTATCCCAGAGACAGCAGTGGTCGAACGGATAGGCCGCGGCGTACTGGATCCCCGCCTTCGCGGGGATGACAATCGTTGTGGCGTTCCGGTATTGCCCCATCATTGCGAGGAGCGGAACGACGAAGCAATCCATTCCCCTTCCTTGCAAAAGCTTGAAGTTTAAAATATATGCTGAACCCTGGTCCTGGAGGCTTGACCGATGTCCCAATTGTCGCGTTCCTCCCATGCGCTCGTCACCGGCGGCGGGCGGGGCATTGGCCTTGCGATATCGGCGGCGCTGTCGAAAGCCGGTGCAACGGTAACAGTGCTCGGGCGCAATCGCGCGACATTGGATGAAGCGGTTGCGTCCGGCGCAGCGCAGTTTGCAGCCGTCGCTGACGTCGCCGACCAGGCTTCCGTCAAGTCGGCCGTTGCGGAAGCCGCCGCGCGGCAGCCGATCGACATCCTCATTGCCAATGCCGGCGCGGCAGAGTCCGCACCGTTCGGCCGCTCCGATGCGGCGCTGTTCCAGCGGATGATGGACGTCAATTTCATGGGCGTGGTCCACGCCACGCAGGCTGTGCTGCCGGGGATGCTGGAGCGCCGCCGCGGCCGGATCGTCGCCGTCGCATCGACCGCCGGCCTCAAGGGCTACGCTTATGTCAGCGCCTACAGCGCGGCGAAGCATGCCGTCATCGGTCTCGTCCGTTCGCTGGCGCTGGAAACCGCAAAGAGCGGTGTCACGGTCAACGCTGTCTGTCCCGGCTTCACCGAGACCGACCTGCTCGAAGGCTCGATCGACAACATCATCAAGAAGACCGGCCGCAGCCGCGAGCAGGCGATCGCGGAGTTGTCAAAGCACAATCCGCAGGGACGTCTCGTGGCGCCGTCGGAAGTAGCTGATACCGTGCTCTGGCTCTGCGGCGAGGGCGCCGGCGCCATCACCGGACAGGCCATCGCGGTTGCCGGTGGCGAGGTCTGAGCGGTCAACGACAATGCAATTCAGGGAGATCCCATGAGCAAGCCTGCCAATCCCGTCACGCTGCCGCTGGCCGACTATTCGCCGAAACATTTTGTGCTGGCGGTCGTGGATCGCGTCGCCACGGTGACGCTCAATCGTCCTGAGCGAAAGAATCCGCTGACCTTCGAAAGCTATCGCGAACTCACGGACTTTTTCCGCGCCTGCGCGATGGACGATGAGGTCAAGACCGTCGTCGTGACCGGTGCCGGCGGCAATTTCTCGTCCGGCGGCGACGTGTTCGAGATCATCGGTCCCTTGATTCAAATGGACACCAAGGGGCTCACCGCCTTTACCCGCATGACCGGCGACCTGGTGAAAGCGATGCGCGCGTGTCCGCAACCGATCGTGGCCGCCGTCGAAGGCATCTGCGCCGGGGCCGGCGCGATCGTCGCCATGGCGTCGGATCTGCGCCTTGCCGCGACGGGCGCCAAGGTTGCGTTCCTGTTCAACAAGGTCGGGCTCGCCGGCTGCGACATGGGCGCCTGCGCGATCCTGCCGCGCATCATCGGGCAATCGCGGGCGTCGGAATTGCTCTACACTGGCCGCTTCATGACCGCGGAGGAGGGCGAGAAATGGGGCTTCTTCTCCAGGATCGTCACCCCGGAACAAGTGCTGCCGCAGGCGCAATTATTGGCCAAGCAGATTGCGGAAGGACCCACCTTCGCCAACACCATGACCAAGCGTATGCTGGCGATGGAATGGGCGATGTCGGTGGAGGAGGCGATCGAGGCCGAGGCGGTGGCGCAGGCGCTCTGCATGACCACGGAAGATTTCGCGAGGGCGTTCGAGGCGTTCTCGAACAAGCGGACGCCAGTGTTTCAGGGGAATTGAGGCCCATTTATCCCCTCATGGTGAGGAGGCGCGTTAGCGCTGTCTCGAACCATGCAGGCCCGTGGCCCATCCTTCGAGACGCGGCCAAGAGGCCGCTCCTCAGGATGAGGACGGAGGGTGTGGCAAGAGGCTTGCCGAAAAATTATTTTAGGCTTAAAGTAATTCGGAACTAGCCCGACAGCCTGTTTCGGAGGCGGTAGATGAAGATCGCGATCATCGGCGGCGGACCGGCCGGTCTCTATGCCGCGATCCTCTTGAAGAAGCAGCGGCCGCAGGCCGAGATCACCGTCTATGAGCGCAACCGCGCCGACGACACGTTCGGCTTCGGCGTCGTGTTCTCCGACGCCACGCTGGATAATTTCGAAAGATACGATCCGCCGAGCTATCGCCGCATCACCCAGGAATTCGCCTATTGGGACGACATCGCCGTGCATTTCCGCGGCACCGTCCACCGCGTCGGCGGCAACGGCTTTTGCGGCTGCTCGCGCCGCACGCTGCTGTTGATCCTGCAGGAGCGTGCCCGCGAACTCGGGGTCACATTGCTGTTCGAAACCGATATCGACGACGAAGCCCGTTTCGCCGACACCGATCTCATCGTGCTCGCCGACGGCATCAACAGCCGCTTCCGCGACAAGCACATCGAGCATTTCCAGCCGCAGATCGACTTGCGTTCCAACAAATTCGCCTGGATGGGCTCGACCCGGCCGCTCGACGCCTTCACCTTCATCTTCCAGGAGACAGAGTGGGGGCCGTTCATCGCGCATGCCTATCAATACGAGGCGGGGCGCTCGACGTGGATCTTCGAGACCGACGCCGAAACCTTCCACCGCGCCGGCCTCGAAGGCCTCAGCGAACGTGAGTCCGCCGATCGCATGGCCGAAATCTTCGGCTGGTTCCTCGACGGCCATCCGCTGCTGATCAACCGCTCGATGTGGCGCAATTTTCCGATGATCCGAAGCCAGCGCTGGATCAAGGACAACATGGTGCTGCTCGGCGACGCCAAGGCGACCGCGCATTTCTCGATCGGCTCCGGCACCAAGCTCGCGATGGAAGACGCGATTGCGCTCGCCGACGCCATGGCGCAGGCGCCGACCGTCGACGCCGCGTTGCAGACCTACGAGCAGGGGCGGCGCGAGGAGGTCGAGAAGACCCAGCACGCCGCCGACGTGTCGCTGGTCTGGTTCGAGCACGTCGACCGCTTCTGGGATTTCGATCCCGTGCAGTTCGCGTTCGGCGTCATGACCCGCGCCAAGGCGATCACCTACGATAACCTCACGCTGCGCGCGCCGGAGTTCGTCCGCGAGGTCGACAAGGTGTTTGCGAAGCAGGTACGCGCCAAAGGCTTTGACGTCGATATCGACGAGCCGGTGGCGCCGATGTTCCAGCCGCTCAGGCTGCGCGAGATGGAAGTCGCGAACCGCGCGGTGGTGTCGCCGATGTGCATGTATTCGGCGAAAGACGGCGTGCCCGGCGATTTCCATCTGGTGCATTACGGCTCGCGCGCGATCGGCGGCGCGGGATTGATCTTCACCGAGATGACCTGCGTCGGCCGCGACGCCCGCATCACACCGGGCTGCACCGGTCTGTGGACCGACGAGCAGCAGGCCGCCTGGACGCGCATCGTCGATTTCGTCCACGCCAATTCGGCGGCAAAGATTTGCCTGCAGCTCGGTCACGCCGGCCGCAAGGGCGCAACCAAATTGATGTGGGAGGGCATGGATCGGCCGCTGGAGCAGGGCGGCTGGGACACGATCTCGGCGTCTCCGTTGCCCTACTTCCCCGACAGCCAGGTGCCGCGCGAAATGGATCGCGCCGCGATGGACGGCGTTAGGGAAGAATTCGTGGCGGCCACCTTGCGCGGCGTGGCCTGCGGCTTCGACATGCTGGAACTGCACTGCGCCCATGGCTATCTGCTGGCGAGTTTCATTTCGCCGCTGACCAACCAGCGGACCGACGAGTATGGCGGCACGCTCGCCAACCGGCTGCGCTATCCGCTGGAGGTGTTCGAGGCGATGCGCGCGGCGTGGCCGGTGCACAAGCCAATGTCGGTTCGCATCTCGGCGACCGACTGGGCGGCGGGCGGCATCACCGGCGATGACGCGGTCGCGATCGCGCGCGCGTTCGCCGAAGCCGGCGTCGATCTTGTCGATGTCTCCACGGGCCAGACTGTGCGCGACGCGCAGCCGATCTATGGCCGGATGTTCCAGACGCCGTTCTCCGATCAGGTCCGGAACGAGGCCCGCGTTGCGACCATGTGCGTCGGGAACATCACCACCGCAGACCAGGTCAACACGATACTGGCCGCCGGTCGTGCCGATCTCGTCGCGCTCGCCCGGCCGCATCTGGTTGATCCGTCCTTCACGATGCGGGCTGCGGCCTGGTATGGCGCCGACATTGCCTGTCCGCCGCAATATCTCCCCGGCAAGGAACAAATTTTCCGCAACAGCGTACGCGACCGGCAGGATTTCGAGGAGCTCAAGGTTAAGGCTAAACCGAAAACCCGCGCCGAGCTGAAGGCCGAGGCGACAAAGCCGCTTGCAGCCGAATAAGCCGAATGGCAGGCTCTATCGCTCCCTCGCCCCGCGCCAGCGGGCAGAGGTCGAAGAATATAGAGTGGAGTTACGCGCATGAAAGCGATCATCGTCGGAGGCGGCATCGGAGGCCTTACCACCGCGCTGATGATGCGCGCCCGCGGCATCGATTGCGAAGTGTTCGAGCAGTCCGACACCATCCGCGAGCTCGGCGTCGGCATCAACACGCTGCCGCATGCGATCAGAGAACTGACCGCCCTCGGCCTGCTGGACCGGCTCGATGCTGCCGCTGTTCGTACCGATCAACTGTACTATCTCAGCCGCCACGGCCAGGAAGTCTGGCGCGAGCCGCGCGGCCTCGATGCCGGACACGACGTGCCGCAATTCTCGGTGCACCGCGGCCGCCTGCAAAGCGTGATCCATCGTGCCGTCGAGGAACGGCTCGGGGCCGAGGCGATCCACACGGGTTGCCGTCTCGGTGCGTTTGCCCAGCACGAGGGCGGCGTGGTCGCTCACTTCTTCGACCGCACCGGCGCCCATGTCAAAACCGCGCGCGGCGATATCCTTGTTGGCGCCGACGGCATTCATTCGCGCGTGCGCGAGATGCTGTTTCCGGACGAGGGACCGCCGTGCTGGAACGGACATATGCTATGGCGCGGCGCGCGGGACTGGCCGGCATTCCTGACCGGCCGCTCGATGATCGTAGCCGGTGGACTGAATGCCAAGGTCGTGGTGTATCCGATTGCGGAGGGCTCGAGTCCATCGAGCCGGCTGACCAATTGGGCGGTAATGGTGAAGATCGGTGACGGTAACGCGCCGCCGCCGCGCCGCGAGGACTGGTCGCGGCCCGGTAAGCGCGAGGAACTGATGCCGCATGTCGAGCGCTTCAAGGTGCCGTATCTCGACGTGCGCAGCCTGATCTCGGCGACGCCGGAATTCTACGAATATCCGTGCTGCGACCGCGATCCGCTGCCGTACTGGACCTGGGGACGCGTCACGCTGCTCGGCGACGCCGCGCACCCGATGTATCCAGTCGGATCGAATGGCGCCTCGCAGGCGATCCTCGATGCCCGCGCGCTGGCAGATGAGCTGGCGCGCGCCGAGCATCCGCGCCAGGCGCTGGTCGCCTATGAGAAGAAACGCCTGCCGATGACGGCGGAGATCGTGCGCGCGAACCGCCGCGGCGGCCCCGAAGGCGTGATCGACGCCGTCGAGCAACTGGCGCCGGACGGATTTACCGATATCGAAAAGGTGCTGAGCCACGCCCAGCGCGAGGCGATCGTGCGCGGCTACGCGTCCAAGGCCGGCTTCGCCCCGCCGCAGGTCGGGCTCGCGGCGGTGCGGGCGTAGGCGAGGTCCCGTAGCCCGGGTGAGCGCAGCGATACCCGGGGTACTGCCGACGCCGGCCGAATCCCGGATGTCGCTTCGCTCATCCGGGCTACGAAGCTAACGAATAATCTCACGCCCCCGGAGGCGGCGGCAGGAAGTGGATGTTGTGCTCGGCCGCCAGCGCCACCACCGCGTCCGGCTTCTGCTCCTTCATGTTGTGGATCGCCCAGAACAGGTCGTAGAGCCGCTGCGTCGGCGAGACCCAGAACAGCGTCTTCGCGGTCCGTCCCGATTTGTTGAAGATGCCGTGCGGCTTGCCCATCGGTAGGCGAACCAGATCGCCGGGTGTGGCCTGCGTATCGGCGCCGTCGAGGAAGAAGTCAAGCTGCCCTTCCAGGATGTAGAGATACTCGTCCTGATCGGGATGGATGTGCGGCGGCACAAAAGTGTCGGGCGGCAACGTCGCATGCCAGGAGAAGGAATGCTCGGTGACGCTCTTCGGCACATAGGTCTGGCCGAGAATGCTCCAGGAAATTCCCTGGATTCCCTCGTTGGCGCGGGTAATGCCGGCGATTTCAGTCTTCATGGTATCGCTCCCTTTCGATTGTCATTTCGCGGGTGTGCAATCCTTGGCATAGCGATCGCCGTAGTTGGAAAACACCTTCTCGACGATCTCGGTCTGGAATTTGCCGTCCGGGCGCTTGGCGACCTTGGTCAGATAGAAATTCTGGATCGGATAGCCGTTGACGTTGAACTTGAAATCGCCGCGCAGCGAAGTGAACTCGGCCTTCCTGAGCGCTGCCGAGACCGCGTCCTTGTTCTTCAGATCGCCCTTCACCGCCTTCACCGCGCTATCGATCAGCATGGCCGTATCGTAGCCCTGCATGGCGTAGGTGCCGGGCACGCTGTTATAGGCGGCCTCGTAAGCAGCGACGAATTTTTTGCTGTGGGGATTGTCCATGTTCGGCGCCCAGTTGGCGCCGCCGAACATGCCGACGGCGGCATCCTGCTGCGCGGGCAGGGTCGATTCGTCGACCGTGAACGCCGACAGCACCGGGATCTTGTCGGCGAGGCCGGCTTGCCGGTACTGCTTGACGAGGCCAACGCCCATGCCGCCCGGCATGAAGGTAAACAGCGCATCGACCTTGGAGGAGGCGATCTTGGTCAGTTCGACCTGGAAATCCAGCGTGCCGAGCGGGGTATAGCTCTCCTCGACGATCTCGCCCTTGTAGTCGAGCTTGAATCCGGCGGCCGAATCCTTGCCGGCCTGATAGTTCGGCACAAGCACGTATATGCGCTTGTAGCCGCGATCCTGGGCGACCTTGCCGAGGATCTCGTGAACCTGGTCGTTCTGGTAGGAGGTCACGTAAAAGAACGGACTGCACTCCTTGCCGGCATAGCTCGACGGGCCCGCGTTCGGGCTGATCAGGAACGTCTTGTTCCCCGTCACCGGCCGGTGAATGGCTTGCAGAATGTTGGAGAAGATCGGCCCGACCACGAAATCGACCTTCTCGCGCTCGAGCAGGCCCTTGGCCTTGGTCACGGCGCCATCGGGCTTGAGTTCGTCGTCGACGACGATCACCTCGACGTCCTTGCCGGCCATCTTGCCGCCGAGCTCCTTGACCGCGAGCTGGAAGCCGTCGCGGGATTGCTGGCCGAGTACGGCCGCCGGGCCGGACAGGGTCGTGATCACGCCGATCTTGATCTTCTCCTGCGCTGCAGCCGGAGCGGCAGCAAACCCCAGCAAAACGGCAAGCCCAGTCAGCTTCAACGACTGCTTCATGATTTTTCCTCTGTTCGGCGGCCCTGCAGCCAAAACTTAACGCTACATCAAACGCTCGGGGTGCAGCTTATTCTGACGGCGACGGCACCCGCAAGCACAACGCATCCATGCAAGCCATGCGCCAATTGCTTGAAACTTAAAGAAATCTGGACAATGATCCCAAGCGGCGGCCTATTCGGGCTCGCCGACCGTCCAACGCAGACAAGATAGCATCATGACTCTCGATTCAGAGACCAAGGCCGTCGAGCTCCCGGAGCATCATGGCGACGAACTCAGGCTGTGGCTTCGTCTGCTGACCTGCACGACCCTGATCGAGGGTGAGGTACGCAGCCGCTTGCGCGAGCGCTTCGACGTCACGCTGCCGCGGTTCGACCTGATGGCCCAGCTCGACAAAGTGCCGGAGGGCATGACGCTGTCAGATGTCTCGAAGCGGATGATGGTTTCGAATGGCAACGTCACTGGCCTCGTCGAGCGCCTGGTCGAATCCGGGCATCTCGACCGCCGCACCTCGGATGTCGATCGCCGCGTGCAGGTGATCCGCCTGACCAAGGCCGGTCGTGCCGAATTCCGCAAGATGGCCGCAGAGCACGAATTATGGATCGCCGATATTTTCGAAGACCTGACGCCGAAGGATGTTCGCGAGCTGATGCGCCTCCTGGCCAAGACCAAAACTTCGGCGCAAAAATCCGCGAGGGCGCGGGGCGACCGAGGCTGACACGGGAAGGGTGATCCGTTGAGCGCCGAGGTGGACTACGAGGCATAATAATCGTGCACGGGTCGCCGGGCGCTAGTTCATCCCGCGCAGGGTCGCCGATGGCGGTTCGCCGAACTTGGCGCGATAGGCGCTTGCCATCCGGCTGAGGTGTGTAAAGCCGAGCTCGAATGCGATATCGGTGATGCTGTCGTTAGGTGAGGCGACGGCCAGTCTGACGTTGAGGTGTGCGAGGCGGATGTCGCGCAGCATCTCGGAAATCGACATTCCGAAATGCCGCTGGAAGCCGAGCTGTAGCGCGCGGATGCCCGTGCCTGCGGCTGCAGCAAGCTGCGCCAGATCGAGTGGCTCGTCCGCGTGCGCATATA
This sequence comes from Bradyrhizobium sp. LMTR 3, assembly GCF_001693485.1. Lineage (GTDB taxonomy): Bacteria > Pseudomonadota > Alphaproteobacteria > Rhizobiales > Xanthobacteraceae > Bradyrhizobium. The sequence goes on along the minus strand of NZ_MAXC01000051.1, from coordinate 269,680 downwards.
AGAACTCGCGCGCCCGTCGCAACGATTGCGGCAGCGTTTCGGCCCGGCCACCAAATCGCTCGATGGCATCGCTGGCGCTGTGATGCTGGCCGTGGAGCAAAGCACCCAACAACGTCTCGCGTATATTGGCTGCGGCCACCGGCGAAAGCGGCCTTCGCGGTCCGAGGCATTCGGCAAGATCGACGAACTCCAAAATCTGCGACTGAAGCGCCCGGCCGGCTGCTGAGCGGAGATCGACCGCAGGCTCGAACTCGATCGCGCCCGCCGGCCGCCCCGCTAGCGCCGCGGCCCGTTGCTCTATCAGACGGCGGTCGACCAGCAGAATGATCTGGGCGCAATTGCTCTGCCAAGTCATTCGCGTCGGGATCGTCGGCGACAACAGCGAGGCGCTGGCGCCGGGCGCGGTTGCGATGTCGCGCGAGGCGGTTTGGATCCGCGCTGAACCGTGCACGGGGATTTGCAACAGAAAAAAGCGCTCGAGGCAACCGGGGTCGATCGACACCGATCCGCCATAGGCGACGTAGTTGACGGATAAGCCGCCAAAGACGGCGCTGTTGTGCAACGCAAAGAATTCAGATGATGTCGTTTGCTCGGGCGTCAGTCGATGCGGGCAGAATATCCGCCCGACCGCGTCGGCGGCAGCATCGACGCCGTCGGTCGAAACGCGGTTGAATGCCGCCAGCCGGACGGTTGGGTCATGCCTGACAATGCTGGCGCCCGTCTCCACGGCCCGGCCCTCCGCATTATTTGAAGCCTATAATATCTGCGGGTGCCGTGCTTGGAAAGGCGATTTCGTTGACCGTGGTGCCTGATCCGCGGGCAACCGCGGCGGTCATGCTCTCTCCGTCATTCCGGGTTCGCGCTACGCGCCCCCGGAATGACGGGGGAGGGATCACGGTGTGAAAGCCGACCGTATCGCGTCGCAGCAAAGCGTAGATCTCGCGCGATGCGGGCCGGATTCGTTTTCCGGCTAGACGGCCGCTTCGGCTCGATCCAGCCTGCGCGAACTATTTTCAGACGTTGAAAACCACATCAACTGCGAGAGGAGGGCGATATGGCAGCACTCGAAAAAGGCATCACCGCCAACGGCACCGGCTACGGCGGCAAGACCTGGAATATTCTCGGTCAGGTCTACTTCCCCAAGGCCGTGACCGATTCAACCTTCGCCTTCGAGACCAACAGCGAGCCCGGGCAATTCGTGCCGGTGCACGTTCATCCCACACAGGATGAGTTCATCCTGGTGCAGGAGGGCGTTCTCGATCTCAAGCTCGACGGCGTCTGGGTGCAGGCCAAGGCCGGCGACCTGGTTCGGATGCCACGCGGCATCCCGCATGGCTACTTCAACAAATCAGACAAGCCGGCCCGCGCGCTGTTCTGGGTGTCGCCGATGCAGAAGCTCGAAGCGCTGTTCAACCAGCTTCACAATCTGACCGACCCCGAAGAGGTGGTCCGGATCTCGGCGCAGCATGAAGTGAACTTTTTGCCGCCCGAGGCCAACGAATAGCTCCCTGAACTCATCCTTGCTGGAGATCGTCATGGTCAGCCGAAAGAAAGTCTGCGTCATTGGCGCCGGCATATCCGGACTTGCGGCCGCAAAAGCCTTCGCCGCGCGCGGTCATCAGATCACGCTCATTGAGCGCAGCGGCGATCTTGGCGGCGTCTGGGAACCGGCGCGGTCCTATCCCGAGGTGCAAACGCAGAGCCCGAAGGATTTGTACCGCTACACCGACAAGGCGATGCCGGATTCCTATCCGGAATGGCCGAAAGGTCCGCAGGTCCATGCCTACCTGACCGAATACGCAAAGGACAACGATCTCCTCGGTGCTGTCCGCTTCAACACGACCGTGGTGCAAATGGATCGTCGGCCCGACTCTGCGCCGGGCTGGCGGCTCGATCTGTGTGGGCCGGACGGCCGCACCACTCCCGAAGACTTCGACTTCGTCGCGGTCTGCACCGGGCAGTTCAATGAGCCGCAGACGCTCAGCCTGCCGGGCGAAGACGCCTTCAAGGCGCAGGGTGGGCGTATCCTGCACTCCTCGCAATACAACGATCCGGCGATTGCCAGAGGCCGCAGGATCGTCGTGCTCGGCGGCTCGAAGTCGGCGACCGATATCGCCGTCAACGCGGTCAATTCCGGGGCGGCCGAAGTGACGCTGGTGTACCGCGAGCCGGTGTGGCGGATTCCCTATTTCATCGGCGGCCTGGTCAATTTCAAACGCATTCTCTACATCCGCGCGCAGGAGGAGATGTTCCGGAGCTGGGGCATCGGCGCAATGTCGCGGTTCGCGCATATGGTGGCAGAGCCGCTCATCTGGGCCAACTGGCGCGGGCTGGAGAGCCTTCTGAAAATTCAACTCAAGCTCGGCAAATGCGACATGGTGCCGAAGGAAAGGATTGAAGACGGCGTCAACTGCTCGGTGCCGATCGCAACGCCCGGATTCTTTCCGATGGTCGCGGACAAGCGCATTAAGGCCATCAGAGGCAGTTTCGAGCGCTATGATGGCAATACGATCGTGATGACCGGCGGGCAGCGCGTCCAGGCCGACGTGGCCGTGCTCGCGATCGGCTACAAACTGGGTGTGCCGTTCCTGCCGCAGGCTTACCGAGACAGACTGGTCGATCCCGACGGGCAGTATCGGCTCTATCGGCTGATTGCCAACCCGGACTTGCCCGAAATGGGATTCGTCGGTTTCAACTCCAGCTTCTGCACGGTGCTATGCGCAGACCTCGCCGCGAACTGGCTGGTGCGCTATGCCGATGGCCAGCTCGTCCGTCAGCCGACGCCCAAGGAAATGCGCGACAACATCGAGATGATGCTGCATTTCAAGCGCGTCGAGCGGCCGGCCGCCGGCGTTTATGGCGGGCTGTGCGTCGCGCCCTATCACTTCAAGCATTTTGACGAATTGCTCGCCGACATCGGCGTATCCGGACGGCGCCGCAATCCGCTGGTGGAGAAATTCACCCCGCCCGATGCCGCCGCCTACGGCCGCTTCCTCGCCGCGGCGCCGGACTACCGGGCCGCCTGAGGGGCGAGTTCCCGGCCGGGGCGCGGCCGTTAATCTCCGAAGGTGGGAATACGCGATTCCACCCTTGATTCCACCCTTGCGAAAAATTGTTTTAAGCCTAAAATGATTTGTGGGACGGCGTTGCCGGGCGTCCTCGATATTGATCTCGAGCCTTTCATGGATGGAAGCGAGGGGAGATTGAAAATGTCAGGTAGCACTCCCAGCCGGACCCTTGGCCGGTCTCTCGGCCCGTCGGGGCACGTCGACGATTTTACGCGGCGAAATCTGCCGCCATCAGAGCAGTGGCCGGATCTGCTGCTCGATCGGCCGGAATTTCAGTATCCCGAATATCTCAACGCCGCAGTCGAACTGACCGATCGGATCGTCGAAGAAGGCTGGGGCGATCGGATCGCACTGATCGGCAACGGCCGCCAGCGCACCTACAAGGAACTGGCTGACTGGTCCAACCGCCTCGCGCATGCGCTGGTGGAGAATTACGGCGTCAAGCCCGGTAACCGGGTCCTGATCCGCTCCGGCAACAATCCGGCGTTGGTCGCGGCGTGGCTCGCGGCCACAAAAGCAGGCGCCGTCGTCGTCAATACCATGCCGATGCTGCGCGCCGGCGAGTTGAGCAAGATCGTCGACAAGGCGGAGATTGCGCTGGCGCTGACCGACAGCCGCATCGCCGACGAACTGGTCGCGTGCGCGAAGACCAGCCGCTTCCTGAAGCAGGTGGTGAATTTTGACGGCACGTCCAACCATGATGCCGAGCTCGACAGGGTGGCGCTGAACAAGCCGGTCCGGTTCGACGCGGTGAAGACGGGGCGCGACGACGTCGCGCTGCTGGGATTTACCTCGGGCACGACGGGCGAGCCGAAGGCGACGATGCATTTCCATCGCGACCTCATGATCATTGCGGACGGCTATGCCAGGGAAGTGCTCAACGTTACCGAGGACGACGTTTTTGTCGGCTCGCCGCCGCTGGCCTTTACCTTCGGGCTCGGAGGGCTGGCAATCTTCCCCCTGCGCTTCGGCGCAACGGCGACGCTATTGGAAAATGCGTCGCCGCCCGAGATGGTCAAAATCATCGAGACCTACAAGGCGACAATCTGCTTCACCTCGCCGACCGCGTATCGCGCGATGATGGCGGCGATGGATAATGGCGCCGACCTGTCGTCGCTGCGGCTGGCGGTTTCCGCCGGCGAGACATTGCCGGCGCCGGTGTTCGAAAGCTGGACCCGCAAGACCGGCAAGACCATCCTTGACGGCATCGGCTCGACGGAATTGCTGCACATTTTCATTACCAACCGCGTCGGCGATGCGGTCCCGGGCACGACAGGACATCCCGTGACGGGCTACGAGGCAAAAATTGTCGACGACGACATGAACGAATTGCCGCCCGGTACCATCGGCAAGCTTGCGGTGCGCGGGCCGACCGGCTGCCGCTATCTCGACGACGCGAGGCAGTCGAACTATGTGCGCGACGGCTGGAATCTGACGGGCGATACCTTTGTCCGCGACGCGAATGGCCGACTGTCCTTTGTCGCCCGCTCGGACGACATGATCGTTTCCTCCGGCTACAATATTGCAGGGCCCGAGGTCGAAGCGGCGCTGCTGTCGCATCCTGCCGTCGCCGAATGCGGCGTGGTCGGCGCGCCTGACGAGGCGCGGGGGATGATCGTCAAGGCTTACGTGGTTCTGGCAGGCGGCGCTGCTGCCGACGCTGCGCTGACGCAGGCGTTGCAGGATCACGTCAAGCAGACGATTGCGCCCTATAAATATCCGCGCGCGATCGAATATGTCGCGCAACTGCCGAAGACCGAGACCGGCAAGCTGAGGCGCTTTACGCTCCGGCAGATGGCTGCGGCCGGCCCGGCGTCGCCAAGCGTTGCCGCGGAATAGTTTCTAACCTTATGGAGAAAAGCCGGTGACCGCCCCCAAAGGCCCCACACTGAGCGTGGTGCCTCATCCCAAGACCGACACCTCACCGCCGGGCCCGCAAGTGCTGCAGCCGAGCGGCTGGCCGATGCCGAAAGGATACGCGAACGGCATGGCGGCCGATGGCCGGCTCGTCGTGACCGGTGGCGTGATCGGTTGGGATTCGCAGGGCCGCCTGGAGCCCGATTTCGTCGCGCAGGTGCGTCAGACGCTATCCAACATCGCCGAGATTCTAGCCGAGGGCGGCGCCAGACCTGAGCATCTGGTGCGCCTGACCTGGTATGTCGTCGACATCGAGGAATATCTCGCGAGCCTGAAAGAGCTCGGCCGCGTCTACCGCGAGATTTTCGGCGCGCATTATCCGGCGATGGCGCTGGTGCAGGTGGTACGCCTGGTCGAGAAGGAAGCCCGCGTCGAGATCGAGGCGACGGCGGTGGTGCCGCGCTGAATGGGTGTCGTAACTCTTTGATTTGAGCATGATCTCCGCGCAAACGCGTTTGCGTTTGTTGCGAGGGAAAACCGGTATCCGCTTTTCCGGACCACCTCTAAAGCTCTGTTCTCAGCCTCCAGAGTTCCGGAAACAGTTCGACCTCGAGCATCTTGCGCAAGTAGGAGACGCCCGACGTGCCGCCGGTTCCGCGCTTCAGGCCGATGATGCGTTCGACCGTCGTGACGTGGTTGAAGCGCCAGCGGCGAAAATAGTCTTCGAAATCGACCAGCTTCTCCGCAAGCTCGTAGAGCATCCAGTGTTTCGCCGGCGACGCATAGACGGTCTTCCAGGCCTCCAGAACCTCGTCGTTTGGCGTGCGCTTGACGCGCCAGTCGGTTCGGCGTGCGTCTTCGCCGATGTCGAAACCATTGCGCGCCAGCAGCCGCAGCGCCTCGTCATAGAGGCCCGGCTCAGCGAGAATTTCCTCGAGCTTTGCCGTGATGTCGGCGCGGTGGGCATGCGGGCCAAGCAGCGCCAAATTTCGATTGCCGGCGAGAAACTCGATCGCGCGGTACTGGTACGATTGGAAACCGGAGGATTGCCCGAGCTGATCGCGAAACTCGGAGTATTCGCTGGGTGTCATCGTCCGCAACACGTCCCAGGCGGTATTGAGCTGCTCGAAGATCCGGGCGACGCGCGACAGCATCTTGAAGGCAGGATGCAACTGGTCTTGGCGGATCGCCTTGATGGCGGAACGGATTTCGTGGATGGCCAGCTTCATCCAGAGTTCGGAAGTCTGGTGCTGGATGATGAACAGCAGTTCGTCATGCGCGTCCGAGAGCGGCTCTTGCGCGTCCAGAACGCGTTCCAGATGCAGATAATCGCTGTAGGACATGCGCCCGTCGAACGACATCTGGGCTGCCTCACGCGAGGAGTCGTCGGGCTTGCCAGTCATGTTACGAGCGCCTTTTTCCGGTAATCCGCGGTATCCCAGCGGCGATTGGTCAAGACGTCGGCGATGACGTCCACTGCCGCGCGAACCTCGGCTTCTCCGATGTAGAGCGGCGTAAAGCCGAAGCGCATCATGTCAGGCGCGCGGAAGTCGCCTATCACGTCGCGCGCGATCAGCGCCTGCATGATCGCGTAACCATCCGGGTGACGAAACGAAACCTGGCTGCCGCGCCGCTTTGCCTCCCGCGGCGAAGCCAGTGTCAGTTCGGGACAACGTCCTTCGACTTCGCGAATGAACAGGTCGCCAAGCTCGATCGATGCATGACGCACGTCGGTCATGCTGACGCCGGCCCAGACGTCGAGGGCGGCGTCGAGCGCGGCCATCGCGATGATCGGAGGCGTACCCACTCGCATTCGCTCAATGCCCGGCCCGGCCCGATAGTCGAGGTCAAAGGCAAAGGGCGCATGATGACCCATCCAACCGGAAAGCGCCGGCCGCGCCGTATCGGCGTGCTTCGGCGCAACATAGATGAAGGCCGGCGCGCCAGGACCGGCATTGAGATATTTGTAGGTGCAACCGACGGCGAAATCGGCTTCGGCTCCTTCCAAGTCGACCGGAATCGCACCCGCGGAATGCGCGAGATCCCAGACCGTCAAGGCGCCGGCGGCATGCGCCCTGCGCGTCAGCGCGCTCATGTCGTGCAGCCGGCCGGTGCGGTAGTCGACCTCGGTCAGCATCAGGACCGCGACCGTCTCGTCGATGGCGGCTTCGACGTCTTCGGGGGCCACGACTTTCAACTCGTAGCCACGGTCGAGCGATTCAAGCAGACCGCTGGCGATGTAGAGATCGGAAGGAAAGTTGCCGCTATCCGACAAGATCACGCGCCGCGACGGATTGAGCTCGAGGGCCGATGCCAGCGCCTGGTAGACCTTGATGGACAGCGTATCGCCCACCACAACCGTCCCGTCGGCGGCGCCGATCAATCGGCCGATGCGGTCACCGACACGCCGGGGCTGCGTCATCCACCCGGCGACGTTCCAGCCTTTGATAAGGTGCTTGCCCCATTCCTCCGACATCATGCGGCCGACGCGATCGAGGGCCGCAACGGGCAGGGGACCGAGCGAATTGCCGTCCAGATAGATCACGCCATCCGGGACGGCGAACAGGGATCTTGTTCGCGTGAAATCGGTCATGTCATTGCCTGGTCCGCGCCCCCTGGAATTATTCGCGCTGATATCGATTATTTCAAGCTTGAAATTTATGGGCGGAAGGTGCGCTTCCCGGTATAGAGTGGTTGCCTGCCGGCATCGATCGGATATTGGCCCGGCCCACAAGATCGAATGGAAGCCGAACCGCGTGATTTTTCATCAGATTTCCGACTGGAACGACGCCTATGCGAATGCTCCTAACATTCCGGGCGGGGAACGCTGGCCGGCGGCGTGGGTGCAGCCCGCGCAGGCCTATCGCGACGCACTTCAAGGCAGCGGCCGTGCGACGCTCGACGTCGGCTATGGCGAGCGCCCACGAAACCGCTTCGATCTCTTTGGGCCGGAAGGTCGGCCAAAGGGCCTGGTCGTCTTCGTCCATGGCGGATTCTGGAAGGCGCTCGACAAGAGCTTTTGGTCGCATCTGGCGCGCGGATCGGTTGAAAGCGGCTATGCGGTAGCAATGCCCTCCTACACGCTGTGCCCGACTGTGCGCATCTCCGAGATCACGCGCGAAATTGCCTCAGCCATCGCGCGCGCCGCCGCGATGGTCGAAGGCCCGCTTTTCCTGACCGGCCATTCCGCCGGCGGACATCTGGTGACACGCATGATCTCGGCGACGTCGCCGCTTCCGGACGATGTCCGGGCGCGCATCAGCCACACCGTCTCCATTTCCGGCGTTCATGACCTTCGTCCGCTGATGAAGGCCGCCATGAACACGGACCTTCGGATCGACGAGGCCGAGGCGCTCGTGGAAAGCCCCGCATTGCTGGAGCCGATGCCGAATGCGCGCGTAACATGCTGGGTAGGCAGCGCCGAGCGCCCGGAATTCGTCCGCCAGAACGCGCTCCTCGCCAACATCTGGACCGGGCTCGGTGCGAAAACCTGCGTGATCGAAGAACCCGGCCGGCATCATTTCGACGTCATCGACGGATTCGCCGATCCCTGTCACCAACTCACCAGGACCTTGTTGTCGCCGTAGCCTGCTGAATTTGTGAAATGAACGGCGGTCGCGGTGTGGCCTTCTAGAGCTTGATGAAATTAGGTTTGATTGTGGCCACGAAGAAGGTGCGCTCCCTCTCCCGCTTGCGGGGGAGGGTTGGGGTGGGGGTGTCTCCGCAGGCGAACTGCCCGAGTGGAGAGAGCCCCCACCCGGCGCCGACCTCCCCCGCAAGCGGGAGAGGTGAAACGGCGCCGTCTCCGGCCAAATCGATCTAACCAAAAATCATCATGCCTTAGCCGATGGTTCTCACCAAGCAATCATGCTGCTTGAAATGTCTGTACCGCCTGACGCGCGCCCAGTGCGTAGAGTTTTGCGAGCGCCTCGATGACGGCGCTGCGCATGCGAGGATCGTTACCGAGCGCGCCGAAGATGGAGCTGACCGCCAGCAGCGCGGGAGCAAGCCGCTCTGCGGCCGGACCGGCACGCTCGGCGATATCAGACAACTCTCGCGCAAGGGGATCGCGCACGTCGATGGCGCGGCCTCGCTCGTCGGTCCCGGTGACGTAACGCATCCAGCCGGCCACCGCGAGCGCGTGGGTATCGATCGGCAGCCCCAGCCGCAGCCGGTCCTGCATGGTCGCGAGCAGCCGTTGCGGCAGTTTCTGCGATCCGTCCATCGCAATCTGCCAGGTGCGGTGGTGCAGGGCCGGATTGGAGAAGCGCTGCAGCAGCGACGCGCTATAGGCTACCAGGTCAGTGCCCGCAGGCATCGCCAGCGTCTGTGCGGCGTCCTGCATCACCTGTCGGGCAAACGCCACAAAGCGATGGTCGGTCATGGTTGCGGCGATGGTCTCAAAGCCTGCGAGATATCCGAGATAGGCGAGCGCCGAGTGGCTGGCGTTGAGCAGCCGCAGCTTCATATGTTCGAACGGCGTTACATCCGAAACCAGTTGCACGCCCGCGGCCGCAAAGTCCGGCCGTCCGGCCGGAAAGCGGTCTTCGACGATCCATTGCGTGAACGGTTCTGTGATAATGGGCCATGCGTCGATCATGCCGAGCGCTGAAGAAATCTCCGCCCGGTCGAGGTCCGTGGTCTCCGGCACGATCCGGTCCACCATGGTCGAAGGGAAGGCCACCTCGGCGTCAATCCATTTGGCGAGATTGCGCGATCGCAAGGCGGCGAACTGCGTCACGATGCGCCCGACGGTTTGGCCGTTGCCGGAGAGATTGTCGCAGGAGAGAACGGTGAAGGGGGCCGCGCTTGCGATCCGCCTGCGCGCGAGTGCCGCCACCAGGTATCCGATGGCCGAACGCGGCGTGCCCGGATTCTGCAGGTCATGAACGATGTCGGGATGACGCTCGTCCAGATCGCCGGTCTGCGGCGTATGGCAATAGCCCTTCTCGGTGATCGTCAGCGAGACGATACGCGTGGCCGGGTTGGCCAGGCGCGCGATCAACTGGCCGGATTTCTCGGTGGCGACGTCGATCGCGAGAACCGAGCCGATGATGCGGTGATCGGTGCCCGCGCCGGAGCGAACGGCCAGCGTGTAAAGACCATCCTGCGGGGCGAGGGCATCGCGTGTCGAAGGGCTGCGCAAGCTGGCCCCGATGATTCCCCAATCCATCGCGCCGCCTGCCAGGAGGTCGTCGATCACCACCGCCTGATGCGCCCGGTGGAACGCGCCAATTCCGAGATGAACGATGCCGGGCGAGATGAGCGAGCGGTCATATGCCGGTTGCCGGATGTGGCCGGGAAGCCGAGGAAGGTTGGCATTCGAAAGGCGGAAAGTGCCGTCTTTCGGGCCGGAAGGCGGGATTTTCGCCGTGTCGCTTGACATGGAAGGCTCGATCTATCAATCTTTGGTCAATTGGTAAGGCCAATGTGCCGATTTATTGGCCTTGGTCCGATCAAAGCAAGAAAAATCGATTCGCTTGAGGATCGTCAGGGAGAGCCGAGCGTGCCGCTCGAAGCCGTGGAAGCGCGACGCCTTTATCGCCAGGTTGCCGATCAGCTTCGCGCCTTGATCGACAGCGGCGAATACCGCGTGGGCAGCCGGCTTCCGACCGAACGCGATCTTGCCGAACAGTTGAAAGTGTCGCGGCCGACGGTGCGCGAAGCCCTGATTGCTCTGGAAGTCGAGGGCCGGGTTCGGATTCGCGTTGGTTCCGGGATTTATGTCAGTGAGCCGGCCGCGCTCGCACCGCCTTTGCCATTGGCGGCCGAGATCGAAGGCCCGTTCGAACTGCTGCGCGCGCGCGAATTCCTCGAAGGCGCCATCGCCGAACAGGCGGCGCGGGTGGCGACAGCCGAAGATATCGCGCGCATCGACGCTTCGCTGGAGGCGATGGCCACCGTGCAGCATCCCGGCGAAGCCTCGATGATCCATGACCGCGCGTTTCACATCGCGGTGGCCGGATGCCTCGACAACGCCGTGCTGGTCCGCGTGGTCGGTGAGCTGTTCGACCAGCGGCTCAATCCCTACTTCGCCAAGCTCGCGCACTATTTCGAAAATCCGGAATCCTGGAATGCCGCGCTGGCCGAGCACCGCGCGATCCGCGATGCCATCGCCGCGCACGATCCGGACGCCGCCCGTGTGACGATGCGCGAGCACCTGGCGCGTTCGCAAGCCCGCTTTGCGCAAAATTTCGGAGCGGAAGCTTCGTCCGCCTCGCGCATCCGCGCAAGCAGCGGCTGAACGACGAGAATTCGAACGGTTCGGCGAAATGCCGGGCCGGTTGGGTAACAAAAGCAAATTGTAACGACGGAGGAAATTCACGTGCTGAAAAAATTGACGATTGCATTCGCGGCGTCTGCAGCGGCGCTGCTGGCCGCGACCACCTCGGGCCTGGCACAGACCAAGCTGAAATGGGCCCACGTTTACGAAACGTCGGAGCCGTTCCACACCGCTTCCGTATGGGCCGCGGGCGAGATCAACAAGCGGACCAACGGACGCTACCAGATCGACGTCTATCCGGCTTCGCAGCTCGGCAAGGAAACCGACATCAACCAGGGGCTTTCACTCGGCTCCGTCGACATCATCATTTCCGGCTCGAGCTTCGCGGCCAAGAGCTTTCCGCCGATCGGCGTGACCTACTATCCCTACACCTTCCGTGATGCCGATCATCTCCTGGCCTACACCAAGAGCGACGTCTTCAAGGAGCTTGCCAAGGGCTACGAGGACAAGAGCGGCCATCACATCGTGGCGGTGACCTATTACGGCGTGCGTCACACCTCTTCGAACAAGCCGATCAAGGCCTGCGCCGACATGAAGGGCCTCAAGATGCGCGTGCCTGACGTGCCGGCCTATCTCGCGATGCCGCGCGCCTGCGGCGCCAACACCGCGCCGATCGCCTTTGCCGAAGTCTATCTCGCGCTGCAGAACGGCACCGTGGAAGCCCAGGAAAATCCGCTCACCACAATCGAGGCCAAGAAGTTCTACGAGGTGCAGAAGCACATCGTGCTGACCGGTCACATCGTCGATCACCTCAACACCGTCGTCGCCGGCGCGCTCTGGAAGAAGCTCTCGGAAGAAGACCGCAAGGTCTTCACCGACGTCGCCCAGGAAGCGGCGGCAAAGGCTACGGCCGAGATCAAGGCCAACGAGGCCAAGCTGGTCGACTTCTTCAAGCAGAAGGGGCTGACGGTCACCGAGGTCAACAAGGACGAGTTCCGCGACACCGTGATCAAGACCACGAAGTTCGAGACGTTCGACTACCGCAAGTCCGACTGGGATCGCATCCAGGCGGTGAAGTAAACGGCCAGGCCTTCGTCCGTGCTTGCCCCGATTTTTGGCGGTAGGCACGGCGGAAGCCTCGAATACGCCAGCTCGGGGAGGGCGCATGTCGACGGTTGAAGTGCACAAGCAGATCACGGCGGACGAGATCGCCCATACCTTCGAGGATGAGGTCCCGAAGGGCGCCGATCTCGGACAATACGCCGCCGAGGACTGGCTGGCGCTCGCGATCTTCTGGATCATGGCGCTGTCCGTGTTTCTGCAATTCTTCACCCGCTACGTGCTCAACGACAGTTACGCCTGGACCGAGGAGATCGCGACCTATTGCCTGATCGGCGTGGTCTTTATCGGCTCGGCGATGTGTGTGCGGCTGTCGCGGCACATCCAGGTCGATCTGCTGTTCCGCTATCTGCCGCATCTGCCGGCGCGCGCGCTCTCGACGGTCATCGACCTGATCCGGATCGCGTTCTTCGGCTATGCGATCAAGTTGGTCTGGCAGTTCATCCAGATCATCGGTGACGAACGGATGACCACGATCAAGTTTCAAAAGGGATTTGTATATTACGCCGTGCTGCTCGGCTTCGTGCTGATGTTCGCGCGCTCGATCCAGATCGCGGTCGAGAACTGGCGGCGCGGTTACTCCATCCTGGAGCGACCCGGCGCATTCGACGGAACGGAAGGCTGACGCCATGCTGCTGCTGCTTGGGGGATTTCTGCTGCTGATGCTGGTCGGCCTGCCGGTCGCGCTTTCGATGGCGGTGTCGTCGCTGGTCTACATTCTCGTCACCGGCATCACGCCGGATGTCACGCTGGCGCAGCGCATGATTGCCGGTGTCGAGAGCTTTCCGCTGCTCGCCGTGCCCTTCTTCATCCTGGCCGGCAATCTCATGAATATCGCGGGCGTCACGGGGCGCATCTACAAGTTCGCGGTCGCGCTGGTGGGCTGGATGCGCGGCGGCCTCGGCCATGTCAATATCGTTGGCTCCGTGATCTTTTCCGGTATGTCCGGCACCGCGATTGCGGATGCCGCAGGGCTCGGCACCATCGAGATCAAGGCAATGAAGGATCACGGCTACTCGACCGAGTTCGCGGTAGGCGTCACCGCGGCGTCCGCCACGCTCGGCCCGATCATCCCGCCGTCACTGCCGTTCGTGATCTACGGCATGATGGCGAACGTCTCGATCGGCGCGCTGTTTCTGGGCGGTGTGATTCCAGGCGTGTTCATGACGTTGGCCATGATGGCGACCGTGGCCTATTTCGCGCACAAGAACGGCTGGGGCAGCGATACGCCGTTCTCCTGGCAGCAACTCGGCTCGGCCGCGATCGAAATCCTGATCGTGCTCGCATTTCCGTTCGTCGTTTGGCTGCTGGTCGTCGCCGGGCTCTCGGTGAACATGGCGGTGGGAATCGGTCTGGTGGCGCTGCTGGCGCTCGACTGGTACTTCGATTTCTCCGCCGTGATGGCGCTGATGGCTCCTGTGATCCTGATCGGCGGCATGACGCTCGGCTGGTTTACGCCGACCGAAGCCGCGGTCGCCGCGGTGATCTGGTCGTTGTTCCTGGGACTGGTGCGCTATCGCTCGATGACGCTGCAGACCGTTGCCAAGGCGACGTTCGACACCATCGAGACCACGGCATCCGTGCTGTTCATCGTGACCGCGGCCTCGATCTTTGCCTGGCTGCTCACGGTGTCGCAGGCGGCGCAGACGCTGACGGATGCGATGCTCGGCATAACCCAGAACAAGTGGGTGTTCCTGCTGCTGGCGAACATCCTGATCCTGTTCGTCGGCTGCTTCATCGACACCATCGCCGCCATCACCATCCTGGTGCCGATCCTTTTGCCGATCGTGCTCAAGCTCGGCATCGACCCCATTCATTTCGGACTGATCATGACGCTGAACCTGATGATCGGTCTGTTGCACCCGCCGCTCGGCATGGTGCTATTCGTGCTGGCCCGCGTGGCGAAATTGTCCGTCGAGCGCACCACCATGGCGATCCTGCCGTGGCTCGTGCCGCTCCTGTTGGCGCTCGTCGCCATCACCTACATCCCGGAACTGACGCTCTGGCTGCCTAAATACATGGGACTCTCAAAATGACATCGATGGCTTTGGCCGCAACGCTGTTCGGCCCGGAAGATCTGCGCATGGTGGAGCGGCCGCTCGATCCGCTCGGCTCGGGCATGGTGCGCATTCGTTTTGGCGCCGGCGGCATTTGCGGGTCGGACATGCATTATTACCGCCATGCCCGCACCGGCGACTTTGTCGTGACCTCGCCGCTGGTGCTCGGCCACGAGATTGCGGGTGAGGTGGTCGAGATCGCAGGTTCCGCGCCGGGCGTAAAAGTCGGCGATCGCGTTGCCGTCAACCCGTCGCGCTGGTGCGGCCATTGCAAGCCGTGCCGCGAAGGCCGGCCCAATCTCTGCGAAAACATCTTCTTCATGGGATCGGCCTCGAAGACCCCGCATATGCAGGGCGGCTTTGCGTCTTACTTCGACGCCATCCCGGCGCAGTGCGTGAAGATTCCGGACCACGTGACCTATCAGGCGGCGGCGCTCGCCGAACCGCTCGCAGTCTGCCTGCACGCGGTCGCCCGCGCCGGGGACGTGACCGGCAAGCGCGCCGTGCTGTTCGGCGCCGGCCCGATCGGTCTCCTGACCATGCTGGCGGCGCAGCGCGCCGGGATCGCTGAGACGACCGTCGTCGACATCGCGGCGGCGCCGTTGGCGTTCGCCACGAGGCTTGGCGCCAACCATGTCGTTGACATCTCCGGCGGCGAAGAGGCGCTGAAGGCGCAGGCTGCAGCGCAGCCGTTCGACGTGGCGTTCGAAGTCTCGGGCACCGCGGCGGGCTTGGCCAGCGCGATCGGTGCGGTCAGGCGCGGCGGTGTCGTGGTTCAGGTCGGCAACCTGCCGGGCGGACAGATTCCGGTGCCGGCGAATGCGGTGATGGCCAAGGAGATCGACCTTCGCGGCTCGTTCCGCTTCGGGACGGAATTCTTCACGGCGGTCGAACTGATCGCCGACGGCAGCGTGGACGTGCTTTCGCTGGTGACGGCGCAACGCCCGCTCGCGTTAGCGCCTGATGCGGTGCGGCTGGCGCTCGATCGTTCGCAAAGCGTCAAGGTCGTGCTGACCGCTTGATCGCCGTTCTCGTTTCAGGAGCTTCCGCATGATGCTGCAGGGATGGCGGTGGTACGGACCTAACGATCCCGTATCGCTCGACGATATCCGTCAGGCCGGCGCGACCGACGTGGTGACGGCGCTGCACCAAGTGCCGATCGGCGAGGCCTGGACGCGCTCGGCCGTCGAGGAGCGGAAGAACCTGATCGAGAACTCGCAACCGGGCCGCTCACAGCTCGCCTGGTCGGTGGTGGAATCGATCCCGATTCCTGATGACGTGAAGCGGTTAGGGGGCAGGGCGACGCGCTCGATCGAGGCGTGGATCGCGAGCATGGAGGCGGTCGCCGCGTCCGGCATCAAGATTATCTGCTACAATTTCATGCCGGTGGTCGACTGGTGCCGCACCGATCTCGAGTGGGAACTGCCGAACGGCGCCAAGGCGATGCGCTTCGACCAGGACCGGTTCGCGGCGTTCGACTTGCACATCCTCGAGCGCCCCGAAGCGCCGGCCGAATATTCAGAGGCCGCGCAGCGTCGCGCCAGGCAGGTCTATGACGCGATGACGCAGGCCGATATCGACGTGCTCATCACCAACATTGCCAGCGCGCTGCCGGGATCCACCACCGATCCCCTGACCATTCCGCAGTTCCGCGACCGCCTGCAGCATTATCGTGGCATTGATTCCAAGGTGCTGCGTCAGCACTTGAGCGAATTTCTCGCGCGCGCCGCGCCGGTGGCGGAGCAGCTTGGCGTAACGCTGACGCTGCACCCGGACGATCCGCCGCGCCCGCTGTTTGGGCTACCGCGCATCGCCTCATCGGCGGAGGATTATCAGGCGCTGTTCGACGCGGTGCCATCAAAAGCCAACGGCATCTGCTTTTGCACCGGCTCGCTCGGCGTGCGTGCGGAGAACGATCTGCCAGCGATGGCCAAGCGCTTCGCCCCGCGGATCGGCTTTGCCCATCTGCGGGCGACCAAGCGGGAAGCCGACGGCCTGTCGTTCTTCGAATCCGATCATCTCGATGGCGACGTCGATATGATCGCGGTGTTGAAGGCCTTGCTGGCGGAGAACCGAGCGCGCTCGCCGGAAAATCAGATCGTGTTCCGGCCCGATCACGGCCACCGCATGCTCGACGATCTCGCCGCAACCAAGCGCACCAATCCCGGTTACACCGCGATCGGCCGCCTGCGCGGCCTGGCCGAATTGCGCGGTGCTATCCGCGCCATTGAACACGCCGGCTAGGACAGGAAGTGCCGCGAGAGAGCCCCATTCTACTTTGCATGGGGTTGTTTTCGCAATTTTGTGTCTGGGCCCTTACGCCGCTCTGGCTCAGGCCGATGTCCGTGCCGCCTTCGCCGCCTCGAAAGCCGCCAACCGCGCGGCGAATTTGCCGTTCGCAAGACCCGCGCGCGCGAGGATGGTGGGGGCGGGCAGCGTCTCAAAAAAATGACAGGCCACGCGATGGCCGGGGGCCGCCTCGCGTAGCTCCGGCTCCTCGGCCGAACAGCGCGCCTGCGCATGCGGGCAGCGGGTGTGGAAGCGGCAGCCGGTCGGCGGCTTGAACGGGCTCGGCACGTCGCCCTGCAGCATCACGCGCTTGGTGCGGAGCGCAGGATCAGGCTTTGGAATCGCTGCGAGCAGCGCCTGGGTATACGGGTGCAACGGCCGGTCGTAGAGCGACTTCTTGTCTGATATCTCGACCAGCTTGCCCAAATACATCACGGCGACGCGGTCGCTGATGTGCTTCACCACGGCAAGATCATGGGCGATGAACAGATAGGAGAGGCCAAAACGCTGCTGCAGATTCTGCAGGAGGTTGACGATCTGCGCCTGGATCGAGACGTCCAGCGCCGATACCGGCTCGTCGCAGACGATCAAATCGGGATTGGCGGCGAGTGCGCGGGCGATGCCGATGCGCTGGCGTTGCCCGCCCGAGAACTGGTGCGGATACCGCCTGGCATGTTCGGGCAGCAGGCCGACGATGTCCAGGAGCTCACGGCCGCGCGCCTCGCGCGATGCGTCGTCGCCGATTTCGTGAACGCGCAGCGGCTCGGCCAGGATTTCGCCGACCATCATGCGCGGATTGAGCGAGGCGTAGGGGTCCTGGAAGATGATCTGCATATGCCGGCGCATCCGGCGCAGCGCATTCTTGTCGAGATCGGCGATTTCCTTGCCCTTGAAGCGTACAGAGCCGGAGGTCGGGTCCATCAAACGCAGGACCAGCCGTCCGGTGGTCGACTTGCCGCAGCCGGATTCGCCGACCAGCGCGAGCGTCTCGCCGCGGGCGATCTCGAAGCTGACATCTTCGACGGCGCGCACGAGCCCAATGGTCTTGCGGCGGATCAGCCCGCGGGTGACCGCGAAATGCTTGACCAGGCCGTCGACCTGCAAAACGGGGGCGTCGCTCATGCTGTCACCTCGACCGGGGCTTTCCAGCACGCGACCTTGTGACCGGGCGCGATGTCGCGCAGCGGTGGCGGATCAAGCCGGCAGCGCTGGTCCGCAAACGGACAGCGCGGCGCAAAGCGGCAGCCCGCTGGCTGGTTGTTGGGGCTGGGCACCGTGCCCTCGATGGTGGCGAGCCGCTTGCGGTCGATATCGATGCGCGGAATCGAACCGAGCAGGCCGATGGTGTAAGGATGCTGCGGGTCGGCGAACAGATCGTTCACATCGGCGCTCTCGACGATTCGCCCCGCATACATCACCAACACCTGATCGGCGACCTCGGCGATGACGCCGAGATCGTGGGTGATGATCAGGATCGCCATGCCGAGCCGCCGCTGCAGGTCGCTCAACAGGTCAAGAATTTGCGCCTGGATGGTGACGTCGAGCGCCGTGGTCGGCTCGTCGGCGATCAATAGCGCTGGCTCGCAACTTAGCGCCATGGCGATCATGACGCGCTGCCGCATGCCGCCCGACATGTTGTGCGGGAAGTCGTCGATGCGTTGCGCCGCTGACGGAATCCGTACCAGCTCGAGCATCTCGATGGCACGCGCCCGCGCTGCGCGGGGCGACATCGCGGTGTGGGCGAGGATCGCCTCGACGATCTGCTGACCCACGGTGTGGACCGGATTGAGCGAGGTCATCGGCTCCTGAAAGATCATCGACATCTTGCCGCCGCGCAGCCTGCGCCGCTCGTCGGCCGTGAGCTTCAGCACGTCGCGATTGCCGAACAGCACCGCCTCGGCCTCGACCGTGCCCGGCGGGCTCGGCACCAGGCCCATCACCGAAAGCGAGGTCACGCTCTTGCCGCAGCCGGACTCGCCGACGAGGCCGATGGTGCGTCCGCGCGGAACGCTGAAGCTGATGCCGTCGACGGCGCGGAACAGCCCGCGGTCCGTCGCAAAATGGGTCTTCAACCCGCGAACCTCGAGGAGCGTGTCCATCAGAAGGAATAATCCAGTCCCTTATAGAAGGTGTTCTGGTAGAGCATGTGCGGCCTGACGCCCTTCATCTTCTTCGAGCTGGTGGTGTACATCGCAACGTTCATCACCGGCATCCACAGATGCTCGCCCATCACCTTCTCCTGCACACGGGCGTAGTTGAGCGCACGCTCGGTATCGGTCAACGCGGCGCGGCCGGCGCGCAGCCACTCGTCGGTCTCGGCGTCCTTCCAGTTCATGCGATTAGGCGTCGGGATGTTCTTCGAGTTGAAATAGATGTTCATCAGCTCACCCGCCGACAAATAGGGCACGGTGACGGTCCACAGCTCGTAGTCCTGCTTGCCCATCTCGGCAGGGGCGATCGTGGAGTCGAAGCCCACGATCTTCCAATCGACGCCGATCTTGCGCATGTAGCCTTGAATAGCTTCGGAGACACGCGGGAAATAGGTGACCTGTGTGAACAGCACCCGCGGCGCGAGCTTCATGCCGTCCTTCTCGCGGATGCCGTCGGCGCCAACCTTCCAGCCGGCCTCGTCCAAGAGCTTCTTTGCCCGCTCCACATCTTCCTTGATGATGCTCTTGGTCTTGTCGGCGAAGTCCAGCGCCTTGGGGTCGACGAAGGTAAACGCCGGCTCGGCGTTGCCCAGCATGACACCCTTGACTATGTCGGCGCGGTTGATGGCGATATTCATCGCCTCGCGCACGCGTTTGTCCGAAACCATCGGGCGCGTGATCTTGTAGCCGTAATACATGAGCTGGAAGTTGGGCTTGGCTTCCTGAACGGTCAGGTTGGGTGCGGCCTTGACCTGCTCGATGAATTGCAGCGGAACCTGGTGGGAGAGGTCGAACTGACCACCCATGATGGCGGCGACCCGGCTGGCGTCCTCCGGCACGATCTTGATGCTGAGTTTTTCAAATTTGACCGGGCCCTTGTTCTGGTACATCGACGGGCCCCATTTGTAGGCGTCGTGGCGCTTCAGTACGATTTCGGTGCGCGGCTGCCAGCTCTCGAAGCACCAGGGACCGGTGCCGTCGATTCCCTTGATGCCGTAGTCCTTGCCGAGCGTCTCCACGCTCTCCTGATTGTGGATTGCATTGGTGTACATGGTGAGCTGTAGCAACAGCTCGGAGTAGGGCTCGTTGAGCTCATATTCGACAGTATAGGGATCGGGCGCGCGCACTTCCTTGATGTCGCCGGCGCGCCAAGCGTAGGGCGCTTTGGTTTCCGGATCCTTCAGCCGCTTGAAGCTGTAGACGACATCGGCGGCGGTGAACTTCTTGCCGCTGCAGAACGTCACGTCGTCGCGCAGCTTGAAGACGTAGGTCTTGCCGTCCTCGCTGATCGTCCACGATTTCGCGAGGTAGGGGATCGCCGTCTTGCCGTCCCAGTCGAGCGCCACCAGTGTATCCTGGAACATGTTGACGATGTCAGACGTCGGCGACCAGGTGGTGCGCTGGCCGTCGTAATGCGGCGCGTCCAGCGACTTCATCACCCTCAAGGTCTGCGCCTCGGCCGCTGAAGACATTGCGGCCACTCCCAGCAGCGCCGCAACTCCCGTCAAAATGCTGCGCATCGTATTTCTCTCCCTCGTTATTTCTGGCGCGACACGTCCAAGCCCTTGTAGAAAGTGTTCTGGTAGATCATGTGCGGCCTGGCATCTGATATCTTCTTGCTGGCCACCTGGTTCATGTTGATGTTGAGTACGGGCATCCAGAGGTGTTCTCGCATCACCTTCTGCTGGACCTTCGCGTAGTATTTGGCGCGATCGGCTTCCGTCAGCGCCGAGCGGCCCTGCTTCAGCCACTCATCGGTTTCGGCGTCCTTCCAGTTCATCCGGTTGGGCGTCGGAATGTTCCTGGAATCGAAGTAGATGTTCATGAGGTCGCCGGCCGACAGATAAGGCACCGTCACCGACCAGATTTCGTAGTCCTGCTCGGCCATCTTGGCGGAGGCGATCGTGGAGTCCCAAGGCTGAAGTTGCCACTGCACGCCGATGCGGCGCAGATAGCCCTGGATCGCCTCGGCCACCCGCGGCGTGTTGCCGGCTTGGGTGTAGTAGACCTTGGGCTGCAGCTTGATGCCGTCCTTCTCGCGAACGCCGTCGCTGCCCATCTTCCAGCCAGCTTCATCGAGCAGGGCTTTTGCACGCTCGATATCCTCCTTCACGACGCCTTTGGTGTCGGGGTCGTGATCGAGCGCGTCGGAATCGACGATGGTGAAGGCCGGCTCGGCGTTACCGAGCAGGACGCCTTTGGCGATCTCGCCGCGGTTGATGGCGATGCTCATCGCCTCGCGCACCCGCCGATCCGCAACCATCGGCCGCGTCGTCTTGAAGCCGAAATAGAGCAACTGGAAGTTCGGCTTGGCCTCGGTGACGGTCAGCATCGGTGCCGCCTTGGCCTGAACGATAAACTGCGCCGGGAACTGATGGGTCATGTCGAACTGCCCGGCCATCATCGCCGCCACGCGGCTGGATTCCTCGGGCATGATCTTGACGCTAAGCTTCTCGAACTTCACGGGCCCCTTGTTCTTGTACATCGATGGGCCCCATCGGTAGGCGTCGTGGCGCTTGAGCACGATCTCGGTGCGCGGCTGCCAGCTCTCGAAACACCAGGGACCGGTGCCGTCGGCGCCCTTGATGCCGTAATCCTTGCCCAGCGCCTCCACGCTCTCCTTGTTGTGGATGACGTTGGTGAACATGGTGAGCTGCAGCAGCAGTTCGGAGTAGGGCTCCTCGAGCTCGTATTCGACCGTGTAAGGATCTGGCGCACGCAACTCCTTGATGTTGCCGGCGCGCCAGGCATAGGGCGCCTTGATCGCGGGATCCTTGAGCCGCTTGAAGCTGAAGACGACGTCGTCGGCGGTGAATTTCTTGCCGCTGCAGAACGTCACGTCGTCGCGCAGCTTGAATGTATAGGTTCTGCCGTCCTCGCTGATCGTCCAGGATTTGGCGAGATAGGGAATGGGCGTGCGGCCGTCCCAGTCGAGCGCGACCAGCGTGTCCTGGAACATGTTGACGATATCGGACGTCGGCCCCCAGGTGGTGCGCTGCGCATCGTAGTGCGGCGCGTCGATCCCCTTCATGAGCTGGAGAGTCTGGGCCGCCGCCGGGCCCGTGACGCACAGTGCCAAGGACATTCCCAGTGCGAACCTGATCATGTCTGCAGCCTCGGATCGAGGACGTCGCGGAATGCGTCGCCCAGAAGGTTGGCGGCCAGCACGATCACGAAGATGGCACAGCTCGGGATCGTCGCGATATGCGGCGCCATGAACAGGAAGTCGCGGCCCTGCGCTGCCATCATGCCGAGCTCGGCGGTCGGCGGCTGCGCGCCCATGCCGAGGAAGCCGAGCGCGGCGCCGATCAGGATGATCTGGCCGAAGCGCAGCGTCAGGAACACGAAGATCGTTGATATGCAATTCAGCGTCAGATAGCGCCAGATCAATTCACCGTCGGAGACGCCGACGGCGCGGCCGGCCTCCATGAATTCCTGGCCCATCACGCCGATCGCCGCGCCGCGTGCAACGCGGGCGACATCGGGCACCGTGGCAACCACGAGCGCGATCACCACGGCGGTCAGCCCGGCGCCGAAGATCGCGGCCACCGCAAGGCCGATCAGGATCGCAGGGAAGGCGAGCATCACGTCGACCAGCCGCATGATCCAGCCGTCCAGCCGCCGGTAATAGGCGGCGAGGATACCGAGAACACCGCCGATGAAGCCGCCGACGATCACGCCAACCAGCCCGAGCATCAGCGTGTTGCGCGTGCCGTAAAGGACTCGGCTGAAAATGTCGCGCCCGGTATTGTCGGTGCCGAACCAGTGCGCGGCGTCGGGAGGCAGCATCACCTTGGTGAGGTCGGTGAAGTAGGGATCGTAGGGCGCGATCCAGGGCGCAAACAGCGCCGCCAGCACGATTGCCGTGAGCGCCAGCCCGGCGAGTGCAGCGACCCGGTCGCGCGCCAGCCGGCGCAACACTCCGGCGCGGGCGAATACGCCGGTTCCGCGCTCCTGGACAAAGCCTTGTTCGAGGACCTCGACGCTCATCTGCGCTGCACCCTGGGATCGAGATAGACGTAGAGCACATCGACCAAGAGGTTGATGGTCAGGAAGGCGACGGCGAGGATCATGATCGCGCCCTGCGCGGTCGGAAAATCGCTGGAGACGATGGCGCCGACGGCAAGCCGGCCGACGCCGGGCCATGAGAACATGGTTTCCGTGACCACGGCGCCGCCGAGCAGGAACGCCGCCTGCAGCCCGATCAGGGTGACGACGGGAATCATGGCGTTGCGCAGCGCGTGATGAATGATCACCACCCGCTCACGCAATCCCTTGGCGCGCGCCGTGCGGACGAAATCGGCGCCGAGCACTTCGAGCACGGCGGTGCGCGTCAGCCGCGCGATTGGGCCGATCAGCACCGCGCCGAGCGTCAGTGCGGGGAGGATCAGGCTCGGCAATCCGCCGTCCCATACCGGACCGGTGCGACCGGTGAAGGGCAACAGCGCCCATTTGAATCCAACGAACTGGATCAGGATCAGGCCGATGAAGAACACCGGCATCGACACGCCGGCGACCGAGCAGGCCATGATGATGCGATCGGTGAGGCGGCCGCGATGGACTGCCGCCAGCGTCCCGAGCGCGAGCCCGGCCGGCACTGCGATCAGCATCGCACCGAGCATCAGCTCGATCGTCGGCCCGATCGTCATCGCCAGTTCTTCGCTCACCATTCGGTTGGAAATGATGGAGCGACCGAGATCGCCGCGCAGTACGCGCAGGATGTATTCGAAGAATTGAACGGGGATCGATCTGTCGAGACCGAGTTCCTGACGGATCGCGGCGATGGTCTCAGCCTTGGCATCGGGCCCGGCAATGATCATCGCGGGATCGGCCGGCACGACCTGCAACAGGCAAAAGCAGAGGAAGAGAACCCCGAGCAGAGCGGGAAACGAAATCAGCAGACGATGGACGATCTGTTGTCCCATGCGACGCCAACGGACGGGTTGGGCCAAAAGGAACTCACGCGCCCACGCCGACGCTGTTGTCTCTCCCTTGGCAGCCGCACTTCGTCCGACGTGCGCGGCATTTGATTATCGGGGAATAGTGGCATGCGTCCGACGCGGCGTCACGCCCAATCTGACAATTCGTTTCGGGCTGCGTCCTTTTGCGCTTCGAACTGCAACGACTTCTTGCGATGCGATAAATCCGTGTCACGGGATTTTCGCTAACAACGGCCGTGTTGGGCATCACGCTCATCTCGACGATGAGCGAAATCAGTGAATGCGTACGGTTGTGAATGAACCGGCAGTTACGCGCGCAAGGATTCGATTCACCCCGTGATTTACGGCGCGACGTTTCCGGCGTGCTTGCTGGACGCACGGGCCGATGAACGTTCGAACTCGTGAGGGACATCCATCAGGTGCATCACCTCGATGCAATCGGCGTTCAGGCGGTCGTTGTCGACCAGCCGCCCCGCAAGCACCTTCGCCTGAGACGGATCGTCGGACTGTACGTCGACCCAGCGCTGGAGGCACTTGAAGCTGTGACCGTCGGAATTCAACAGGTCCTTGTAGAAGGAGACGCGGTAATTGCTCATCTTGGCACTCCCCGTCGTTCCGGCTTGTGGGGCTAGCTTATACTCTTAGGCGCGGACGTCGGCCAGCGGCTTGCCAGCCCGCGAAGTCGATTTAATCTAACGCGCTATTCGAGATGCTGGTCATGCATCCTGTAGCTGTGCACCAATTCAAAAGCTACCGGAAGGATCGAGGTGGCGACGGCGCTTGCGCCGAGTGCCGGTGAATTCCTATCCCACGGCCGGCCCCGACGGCCCGCAACGATTTGCCGCGGCGGGCTACCTGTCAGCGGCGGAATAAATCGCGCCGAGGTCGCGAGCGCGCAATCTGCCTCGCCGGATCGACCACCGCTCGAGGCTGTTTTGCATCGCCTCGGCAAGCGCCGGATGCGCGTTCAATCGCTTTTCCGGCACGCATGCGATGATCGCATTTCGATCCTGGACGCCCTGTTCATCGATGAGCCACGCTGCCAGCCGGTCGCCGGCAAGCCGCGCGGCGATGCGGTCGGGTACCGGGTCGATATCGTTCGCGACCAACACGTTCATCACGATGCGGCCGCCGGGCGCCAACCGCGCGCGGATGGCATCGCAGGTCTCGACGTCGAATTCATCGTCAAAGCGAAAATCCGGACCCCCGACATCGATGGCGATCCCGTCGTAAAGCAGATCGTCGTCGAGAATGAATTTCCGGAAATCGGACGCGATCAGCGGCAATCCGTCCGGCAGCCCAAAATACTGCTGGGCGATCACGAAGCTGATCGGATTGTTGTCGACGATCGTCAGCTCTTTTCCGAGACGCGCCAGTCTGGTCGCGAGATTCCCGCCGCCGCATCCCAGGACGAGGATGTTTGTCGCGCGATGCAAGAGCTCGTCCATGAGCCTGACATAGCTGAAGACACTCTCGCCGTCGGGCGTGGCCTGACTTTGCCTGATGCCTTCCTCGAAATAGATCAGTGTTCCATCCGCGGTGCATTCGACGATCTCGATCGCGCCGTTCCTGCCCCGATAACGCCCCAGCAACCGCACCTGACATCACCATGCATCAAATAGGATGTATGAGCCATCGCTTATCATGCAGCATGCCTGATGCCAATCGCTCAGGGCGGATGTCACTGGCGCGTGTGATGTACTGCACCTCTGAATTGATGCTTGAGCCCGTAATTTAGACGGTATATCCGTATTCATCCGGAATCGGAGAACCCGTCCCATGATTACCGCCAATCAACTCAGGGCCGCGCGCGCACTCCTGAACATAGATCAGCGGCAGATGGCCGATCTCGCGGATCTTTCCGTGCCGACCATCCAACGCATGGAAGCCAGCGATGGCGTCATCCGCGCCAATGTCGATTCCCTCATGAAACTGGTTTCCGCGCTTGAGAGCGCCGGGATCGAGTTGATCAATCCGGGCGCCGCGAGCGCGACCGGGGGGCGGGGCGTACGGCTTCGCGAACATGTCACAAATCCGAAGATGAAGGTCAAGACCGTGCGCCAACCCAAGAAGGTACTGGAGCGGGTTCGATAGCTTTTCTCACGACGTCACGGCGTTCGCGTCCGCCTGTTCCAGCAGTGCAAGAAGACCGCGCAGCATGGCTACGGGAGTGGGCGGGCAGCCCGGAATGTGCAGGTCGACCGGGACGACTTCGGAGACGCCGCCGACGACCGCATAGCTGCCGGCAAAACATCCTCCGTCCCGCGCGCAATCTCCGACCGCGACGACCCATTTCGGGTTCGGCGTCGCGTGATAGGTGCGCTCCAGCGCCTCGCGCATGTTCTTCGTCACGGGTCCCGTCACCATCAGGACGTCGGCATGGCGCGGCGAGGCGACGAACCGCAGGCCGAACCGCTCGACGTCGTAATAGGCATTGTTGAGCGCGTGAATCTCCAACTCGCATCCGTTGCAGGATCCGGCATCGACTTCGCGTATCGAAAGGCTCCGGCCGAGCCGCCGTCGCGCGGCCTGCCCGAGCTCGGTTGCAAGCTCCGCCACGGCGGCGTCATCGGGCGATGGCGCCGGCTCCGTGAGTGGCCGGCTAAGCACACTTTGAAAGAGCAGCTTGCGCATCGCGTGGTGTCCTTAGAGATCGTGGCCCGAATAGGAGCAGTTGAACGACTTGTTACAGAGCGGAAAGTCCGCGACGATGTTGTTCTCGATCACGGCTTCCAGCAGCGGCCATTGAAACCATGAGGGGTCGCGCATGTGGCATCGCTCGATCAGGCCGTTGCGCAGGCGCAGCCAGACCAGGATGTCGCCGCGGAATCCCTCGACGATCGCCATGCCTTCGCGCACCTCTCCTCCAAGCGGGACTTCCTTGCGTATCGACCCCTGGGGAAGCCGGCTCAGTATCTGGTCGATCAGTGCGAGGCTTTGCTCGACTTCGCGGACCCTGATCCAGACACGGGCGTTGACGTCACCTTCGTTCAGGACGGGAACGTCGAAGCGCAGACTGTCGTACGGCGGATAGGCCAGCGCGCGGCGCGCATCGAACGACCGGCCCGAGGCGCGGCCGACATAGCCGCCGGCGGCATATTGGCTCGCCAGCGAAGCTTTCAACGTGCCGGTATCGACGGTGCGATCCTGCAGCGAAGCGGTGTTGTCATAGAGCTCGACCAGCGCGGGAAAGCGCAGGCGGATATTGTCCAGCGCAGCCTGGATGGCTTCCACCCCGTCATGGCCGATGTCGCGGGCCACGCCGCCGGGCACGATGACGTCGCGCATCAGGCGATGGCCGAAGGCCGCGCCGGCTGCGCGCAGTACGCTCTCGCGCAACACGCCGCAGTGCGCGTGCATCAGCGCAAAGGAAGCGTCGTTGCAGATCGCGCCGATGTCACCGAGATGGTTGGCGAGCCGCTCGAGTTCTGCGAGCAGCGCCCGCAGGAACACGGCGCGCTCCGGCGCCCTGAGATCAAGTGCGGCTTCGGCGGCGCGGGAAAAGGCGTAGGCATAGGCGACGGTGCTGTCGCCCGAGGCGCGGCCGGCGAGCCGAACGCCGCGTTCGAGGCTTGCGCCGGTCATCAGGCCGTCGATGCCCTTGTGGACATATCCCAGCCGCTGCTCCAGCCGGACCACGGTCTCGCCGCTGGCAGTAAAGCGGAAATGTCCGGGCTCGATGATACCGGCATGCACCGGGCCGACCGGAATCTGGTGCAGGCCGTCGCCCTCCGCGGCGAGAAAGCGATAGGGCGCCGCCTTCGGCAGCGCGTCGAGACGATCGCCCAACGGGAAGCGCACGCCCCAGCGATTGTGATCGAGCCAGGGCCGTACATCGGATGAGTCCTCGGCGGACAATCCGAACAGATCGTGGATGGTGCGCTCCAACCGCAGGGCCGGCGGGTGATGCCGGCCTACGGAAGGAAAGCGACGATTGGGGCAATCCAGACTGATGACCGCGATGCCGGCGGTTTGACCATCCATGATTGCCATGTGAACCGTTGCGGGTTCGCCCCACAGGCCGAGCAGGCTCCAGCGTCCATGTGCCAGTTCGCTCGCCGCAAACGTCCAGACCGAAGCATCGACCACGACGCGCGGCCACGGGGCGTGTTGCTCGACCTTGCGGCCTTCCAGCGTCAGATCGATCAGCGATGGCATGTCAGTCCTGTCCTCTATCCAAGGAGTTGGGCCACGTGCTGGAACCAGACCACCAGCGGGGAAGGAAGATAAATCCCTGCGCCCAATACCAGTGCGAGATGCGCGAACATCGGAATGTAGGATGCGTCGGCAGGCGCCGTGCTGCCGCGTGGCTCGCCGAAGGCGACGCTGGTCAGGCGCAACGTCAGGGCGCCGAAGGCCAATAGCAGCCCGAACACCAGCACGATCGCAAGCAATGGCTGCCTTGCAAAGGTCGAACTCACGACCAGGAATTCACTCATGAATATGCCGAGCGGCGGCAGTCCGGCGATTGCGACGACGCCTACCACCAGTCCCCAGCCGAGCGCTGGATGAGTCACGGTCAAGCCGCGGATCCGCGATATCCGCTGCGTGCCCTTGATTTGCGAAATGTGTCCGACGGCATAGAAGATCGCCGACTTGGTCAGGCTATGCATCACCATGTGCAGAAGCCCGGCGAAATTGGCCAGCGGGCCGCCCATGCCGAACGCAAACACGATGATGCCCATGTGTTCGATCGAGGAGTAGGCGAACAGGCGTTTGATATCGCGCCGCCGGTACAGCATGAACGCCGCGAAGATCAGCGAGACCAGGCCCATCGTCACCATCAGCGGACCAGGGGCGATCGAGGCCGGGTTGGCCGCGAGCAGAATCTTGAAGCGCAGCAGCGCGTAGAGCGCGACGTTCAGGAGCAGGCCCGACAACACGGCCGATATCGGCGTCGGCCCCTCGGCATGCGCATCGGGCAGCCAGGCATGCAGCGGCGCGAGGCCGACCTTGGTGCCGTAGCCGAGAAACAGGAACACGAACGCGACGTTGAGCAGGGCCGCGTCGAAGTTCGCGGCGCGCTCGACCAGCAGCGTCCAGACCATGCCGTCCTGACCTTCGCCCATCACCGGGCGCGCCGCCATATAGACCAGGATGGTGCCGAACAAGGCGAGCGCAATTCCGACGCTGCCGAGGATGAAATACTTCCAGGCGGCTTCGAGCGCCGCATGGGTACGGTAGATGCCGACCATCAGCACCGTCGTGAGCGTCGCGAGTTCGACCGCCACCCACATCAGGCCGATATTGTTCGAAACGAACGCCAGATTCATGCCGAACATCATGGTCTGATACATGGCGTGGTAGAAACGCAGGTACGTCGGCGTCAGCCGTCCGGTTTCGAGTTCATGCGCGATATAGCTCGCGCTGAAGATGCTGGTGGTGAATCCGACGAAGGTGTTGAGCACGATGAAGACGATGTTCAGGTCGTCGATCAGCACGTACGGTCCGGGGGGAGAACGTTCCATCACGAACAGGCAGAGCGCAGACAGGAATGTCGCGAGGCTGGCCAGGACGTTCAGCCGCGCCGTCAACCGGTAGCCGGGCAGGGCAGCCAGCAGCGCCGCCGAAGAGATCGGTATCAGCAGAACCGCTGTGACCGGGTCGAAGAAAGGCAAGGTCATCGGCGTTCGCCCCGGAAGTCGTCGAGCGCGGAGACATCCACCGAATCGAAGCGCTCACGGATTCGGAACAGGAAGATGCCGATCACGATGAACGCGATCAGGATCGAGAAGGCGACGCTGATCTCGACCACCAGCGGCATTCCCTTGGCCCCGGTCGCCGCCAGCACCAGTCCGTTCTCGAGCGACATGAAGCCGACAACCTGGCTGACCGCGTTGCGACGCGTCACCATGACCAGCAGCCCGAGCAGCACCACCGACAGGGCAAAGGCGAGATCCTCGCGCGCCAGCGGGTCGGCGTCGCTCGTCACCCGCAGCATCAGAACCAGCGAAAGCGCGACCAGGCCCATCCCGGCCAGCATGGTCGGGCCGATTCCGACGGCGGATTCGATGTCGCGGTGAATTCCGAGCTGCTTGACGATGCGGTGCAGCGCCACCGGAATGATGATTGCCTTGAACACCAAGGCGATGAACGCGGTGACGTAGAGATGGGGCGCGTCCTGGATGAAGGCCTGCCAGGCGACCGAGAGCGACAGCACCAACGCGTGGAGCGCGAAAACGTTGAGCAGCGAATAGAGACGGTCCTGATACAGCATCATCAGGCTGATCAGCACCAGTCCGCCGGCCAGCGTGTGCGAAACGTCGAAGGCGAGGCTCTGCATCTGCATCAGAAACTCCTCGAGACGAACAGGAGCAGGGTGCCGAGCAAGCCCAGCATGAGCGCCGCGCCGAGGAACTGCGGAACACGAAACACCCGCATCTTTGCGGTCGCGGTCTCGAACAGCGCGAGCAGGAAGCCGGCCAGCGCGAGCTTGACGATGTAGGCGCCGGCGCCGATCGTGTAGGACAGCGCTCCGCTGCCGTACAGCGCGATCTGCCAGGGGAAGAACACGCAGGCGATCAGCGAGACATAGAGCAGCAGTTTGAGGAACGCGCCGAGCTCGATCATCGCCAGATGGCGCCCCGAATATTCCAGGATCATCGCCTCGTGCACCATGGTGAGTTCGAGGTGCGTCGCCGGGTTGTCGACCGGGATGCGCGCGTTCTCCGCGATCGCCACCATGAACAATGCGACCAGGGCCATGCCGAGCGACACCCGCAAGCCCACATAGGACGACGCCAGGAAATGCGCGACCGTCGAAAGCTGGGTCGAGCCTGCGACGAGCGCCAGGCAGAACACGATCAGCAGCATCGCGGGCTCGGCAAGCGCGGCGATCATGACTTCGCGGCTGGAGCCGATGCCGCCAAAACTGGTGCCGACGTCCATTCCGGCGAGTGCCAGGAAGAAGCGTGCGCTTCCCAATAGCGCGACGATGGCGATCAGATCGGCCGTCCAGTTGAACAGCAGTCCGGTCGCGAAGGTCGGCACCAGCGCAGCGGCCACCCAGATCGCAGCGAAGGTGATGTAGGGCGTGACGCGGAACAGCCATGACGCGTTGTCGGCCAGCACCACCTCCTTGCGCATCAGCCGCAGCAGGTCGCGGTACGGCTGAAAGACGGAAGGGCCCTGGCGGCGCACCAGCCGGGCCTTGATCTTGCGCACATAGCCGGTCAACAGCGGCGCGAGCAGCAGCACGAGCAGCATCTGCACACCCTGCACGATGGTGTCGGAGATCACGACCATATCGCGAGCACCAGCAGCAATGTGACGAGGGTGGCAAAGACCAGGCTGAGATATCGCCGGATGGTCAGGAACTGCAGGTGGTTGAGCCGCGTGGACAAGAAGCCGACGGCATCTGCAATCGGCGCATACATTCCGCTCCAGACCAGGTCGTGCAATTCGATCCTGAGCCGCGCTGGCCTGATATCTCCCGGCGGCGGCATGGTGACGTGATCGCGGGCGTGGAAGACCAGCGTGCCGAACACCCGGCGGATCGGTTGCGCAAAGCTGACGCCTGAATATTGCGCGGCGGGTGTCGCGTCGGAGAAACCGCATCCCCAGGCCGGCCCGCGTCGCAGCGCGCGCGAGGCGAAGCGGTGAATGAAATAGACCGCCAACGACGCGGTTGCCGCGATGAACACCATCACCAGCAATCCGTTGTATGAGCTGCGGCTCTCCGCAATCGGCACGATCGAAAGCCAGGGTTGGCTGGCCTGCGCCGGCATGCGGCTGCCGACAATCTGGGTGGCGACGGGTGCAAGGGCGTCGATTGCGAGTCCCGGCAGGATCCCGGCCAATAGACAAAGCGCGGCGAGGATGAACATGGCCGTGAGCGAGAACCGATCAACCTCACCAGCGGTCTTTGCCGCCGGGCCACGGGCGCGCCCGAGAAAGGTCACGCCATAAGCCTTGACGAAACAGGCCGCTGCCAGCGCCGCCGCCAGCGCGAGCATCGCGCCGACCGCCGGCACCATGATCTTCAGCGCCCATTGCGTCAGCTCCGGGCTTTGCAACACCGCCTGGAAGATCAGCCATTCCGAGACGAAGCCGTTGAACGGCGGAAGCGCCGAGATCGCAACGCAGCCGACGAGAACGGCGAAGCTCGTGAACGGCATGCGGTGAATGAGGCCGCCCAGTTTATCCATGTCGCGCTCGCCCGTCGCAGTCAGAACGGCGCCGGCTCCGAAGAACAGCAGGCTCTTGAAGAAGGAGTGGTTGAGCACGTGAAGCAGGGCAGCCGTGAAGGCGAGCGCGGCGGCGAGCTTCATGCCATTGGCCTGAAACGCCATCGCAAGGCCGAGGCTGACGAAGACGATGCCGATATTTTCGATGGTGCTGTAGGCCAGGAGGCGCTTCAGATCCTTTTCCATCATGGCGTAAAGAATGCCCATGACGGCGGTGATGCTGCCGAGGAACAGCACGACCGCGCTGGCCGGCCATGTCGGCTGTCCCAGCAGATCGAACATGACGCGAATGAAGCCGTAGATCGCGACCTTGGTCATGACGCCGCTCATCAACGCCGAAACATGGCTGGGGGCCGCGGGATGGGCGAGCGGCAGCCAGACATGCAGCGGCACCAGGCCGGCCTTCGAACCGGCGCCGAGCAGCATCAGGATCAGCACCAGCGTCGCTGAGTATGGCGCGTGCTGCGCGGCGCGTATGGCCGTAAATCCATAGTCTCCGGCAGGCCCTGCCAGCAGGCCGAACGCCAGCAGCAAGGCGAGCGTGCCGAAACTCGCCATCACGAGATAGACGTAGCCGGCTTTCGCGTTGCCCGGTTCGCGATGGTGCGCCATCACCAGCGCCCAGGACGCCAGCGACATGAATTCCCAGCACAGCAGATAGGAAAATGCGTCGTCGGCCAGCACCACGAGATTCATGCCGGCCAGAAAGGCGGGAAAGAACGGCAGTACGCGATGCGGCGCGGGATCATGGTGGCCGTAACCGAGGCCATAGAGACTTGCCGATGCCCCGCCCAGATTGACGACGATGAGAAAGAACGACGCCAATGCGTCGAGACGGAAATGCGCCCCAAGCCACGGCAAGCCCACCGGTAAAGTGAGGGTGGTGGCATCCGTGCTGCCGCCGAGCAGACTGCGCAACGCGCCGGTCAGCGCAATCGCGGATAACGCCAGTGTCGCGCCGTAGATGACGGCCGTGGCGGTCTGCGAGCGGCTCAGCGCGATGGCCATCACGGCCAGCCCAAGCAACCCGGCGACACAGACCATTTGCAGGGCGACGGCCGACATTATTTGCGCGCCCTCGCTCCGCTCGATGCCTTGTTTTCCGGTCGCGCGTTGGAAGATCCGTAACCGGCCTTCAGCCGCACGCCGCGCCCGCCGTCGGCGCTGCTCGCCCCGGCATCGATCAATTCTATGCCGGCGCCCTCGAGCGCGGTGATCAGCTTCACCAGCGAATCGACATTGCCCCGGACCATGGTCTCACTTGCTTCCATGCGCTGGATGGTCGGCACCGAAAGCCCCGATAGTGCCGCGAGCCGACGCTGATCGATGCCGAGAAGCACCCTGGCAGCCCGCAATTGAGCCGCAGTGATCATCAGTCTGCCTCGCCGGCAAGGCTCGGGCCAATTATGGACGTCATTTCTCCATCCTAAGTATTGATGTTCAGATGTCAATAAGTGATATCTCAGATATCTATTCTGAGGGGTGCGTTCTTTGAGGGACGCGGGCCGCGCGTTCCCCGGATGCTGCGCAGCGCGCGGCGAATGCGGCGTGGTGCGCTGCTGATCTGGGGTCCATCTGCTGCTCTGACGCTAGGTCCCGGCTCTGCAGAGCAGCGTTTCACGCTCGCCGCGTCCGTGACGCGGAGACCAATTACGCGCCTTCAATCCTGCGCCGCCGGCTTGGTCGCGAACTTCGGAAACATCGCCGCGACGACGGGGCCGTCGGTGCGCCAGGAATGGCAGCCGCCGATGAAGAACGGACGCTGGCCGGAGTTCTGCTGGTTCTCCAGCGTATCGCGGCCTTCGGGATTTCTGCCATAGGACATGGTCTGGTACAGCGTGGTCACGGCGGGGCCGAGCAATTCGGCGAGATGGGTGCAGGTCTCGATCCGGCCGATCCTGCGCCGCACCGTCTCGCGCCAGCCCGGGCCGATCCGCTCGCCGACCAGGCGCTGCAATATCGGCTCGACCTCGACACAGGTCGGATAGGGCGTGGCGCGCATCATCGCCTCCGCCTCGCGAATGGTCATGCCGTCGTCGATCGCAAGCCGCAGACCGATATCATGAACGGGATCGCCCGGCTTCAGTTCGTTGCGGAAACGATCGGCACGCTGGGTGAAAGGTTTTGTATCCCGCAGCCACGCCTCGACTTCCCAGAGCCCGTCGTTCCGCAGAAAGCCTTCGCATTCGACCGATCGCGTATGCATCAGGCGACGCGATGGCTTGCTGTTTTCCAGAGACATCAGTCTGTATCCTGCTTCGACGCGTCGCTTCAGCCGAATTTCACGATCATCTTGCCGAGCGCCGACCGCGACTGCATGGTCTTGAACGCCTCGCGGAAATTCTCGAACGGCACGATCTTGCCGACCACGGGCTGCAATTTCCCCGATGCCAGCCAGTCGAATAATTGCGCCATCAGGCGGGCGTGAGTTTCCGGCTCGCGCTTCTGGATCTGGGCGAGGTCGACGCCGAGCAGCGCGCCGCCCTTGAGCAGCGGCAGGTTGAACGCCAGCGCTGGAATGGTGCCGGAGGCGAATCCGACGACGAGGTGCCGCCCGCGCCAGGCGATCGAGCGAAACGCCTGCAGCGAGACTTCACCGCCGACGGGATCAAAAATGACATCCGGTCCATGCCCGCCGGTCAGTTCCTTCAGCGTCTCCCGCCAATCCGCCTGGGTGTAGTCGATGGTCTGATCGGCGCCGTGACGAACCGCGAAGTCGCGCTTTTCCGGCGTCGAGGCCGCGGCGATCACCCGCGCGCCCATCAGTCTGCCGATCTGGACGGCTGCGATGCCGACGCCGCCGGCCGCGCCCAGCACCAGCAATATCTCGCCTTCGCGCAGCGATGCGCGGGCATCCAGCGCGTAAAGCCCGGTCAGATAGTTGGCTTGAAACGATGCGCCGGCCTCGAACGGAACTTGCGGCGGCAGGTGCTGGAGCGCCGCAGACGGTACCGAGATATATTCGGCCAGGGCGCCGGACCGGGCCATGCCGATCACCGGCATGCCCGGCTTGAACGCGCCGATATTGTCGGCGACGGCATCGACCGTTCCGGCAAACTCCGTTCCCGGCACGAACGGCAGCGGGTCCTTCGTCTGATAAAGGCCCTGCACCTTCAAACCATCGACGAAGCCGACTGCCGCCGCGCCGACCCTGACGCGGACTTCGCCCGCGGCGAGGCCGGGCGTATCGATCTCCTTGATCGAAATACCGTCGATCGAATTGTAGTTCTCGACAACGACCGCCTTCATGCAAATTCTCTCATGCGTTTTCTCTTCATGTCCCAGGACCTTGCGCCGGTGTCTTGAGGTGTCTGCGGATACGTGAGGTGAACTCTATTCGGCTGCTTCGGCCTGCCGGTCGATCGCCAGCGCGCCTTGCTTGATGAGTGGAATCAAGTCGCGGCCGATCGCCATCGTGTCGTGCGGATTCTCGAAACCGCGCAGCAGGAAGGAATGAATGCCGAGCCGGTAATATTCCAGCACTGCTGCCGCGATCTGCTCGGGTGTTCCGACCAGGCATGACGTATTGCCCGGCGCACCGGTGGCACGCGCAATCCCCATCCATAGCCGCTCGTCATGGACGTCGCCGCGCGCGGCGTAGCCGAGCAGGCGTTCGGCGGAATGATTGGTCGGCTGGGGCGCGGCACCGGTCTTGCGCTCGACATCCGCCAGCAGCGCGTTCGCCTTGTCCCACGCCGCGCCTTCGCTGTCCGCCATGATCGGCCGCAGCGACATGTTGAAGCCGACGCTGCGCCCAAAGGCGGCTGCGCGCCGCCGGAAATCCTGAACCCGTTCCCGCGTCTCCTTGAGCGGCTCGCCGAAGATCGCGAACACGTCGCAATGTTTGGCGCCCATCTCCAGCGCGCCCTCCGACGAGCCGCCGAAAAACAGCGGAGGGAAGGGCTGCTGGTAGGGCTTGATATCGGAAAAGCCGCCCTCGACGCGGTAGAATTCGCCCTTGTGGTCGATCGGGCTGTCGCTGGTCCAGAGTTTTTGCATCACCTCCAGATATTCGCCGGCGCGGCGATAGCGGTCGTTCTTGGGCAGGAAGTCGCCTTCGCTCGCCTGATCCGCGTCGCTGGTGCCGGCGATGATATGCAGCGCCATCCGGCCCTGCGTGAGCTGGTCGAAGGTTGCGACCTGCCGCGCGGCCAGCGCCGGCGCCACCGAACCCGGCCGGTGCGCGATCAGGAACCTGATCCGCTCGGTGTGATCGGCGGCATAGAGTGCAATCGCAAAACCTTCGGCGGCGGAGGCGTAATAGCCGACAAGGACGGAATCATAGTTCCACTGCTCATGCAGCCGGGTGAAATCGACCACCCATTGCCGCGATATCTGTCCCTTGATCAGGTGAACCGCGACGCCCTCCTGCTGGGTGCCGATCATTCCGATGATTCTTGCGGGCATGGCGTTCCCCGGTTTTTGGTTTGACCGAATGAAACGCGCATCGTCGTGCGAATGCAAGCGCTTAGCGACTTGTGTTTAGGCGTCGCCTTCGCGCTCCGCGCCCGCTGTCGCCAGCGCTTCGCCATGCCGGCGTGACAGCGCCGAGGTAATGTTGCGCTCGGTCAGGTCCATCAGGCGATGCATCGCGCGCCGCGCGCCGTCGGGATTGCGCGCCCAGATCTCGTCGAGGATGGCGCGGTGATAGGGCAGGCTCTTGCGCGGCGCGCCGGGGTTCAGCGTCGAGAGCTCGAACGACATGCGCAGCGCCGCTTCCACCGTGGCGCCGAAGGCGACCAGAAAGTCGTTGCCTGTCGCCCTCAGGATGCTGCGATGGAAGCGCAGGTCGGGCTCGGAATAGGCCCGGCTGTCCATTCCGGCGGCATCCATCTCCCGGTAGGCCCGCTCGATCCGGGCGAGGTCGGCGTCCGAGCCGCGCTCGGCGCAGATCGCGCAAGCCTCAGGTTCGACGATCCGGCGTACCTGTGTGAGCTGGCGGGCGAACTCTTCCATCGGACGCAGCTCCCATGTCCATTCCAGAAGCTCTGCATCCAGCATGTTCCAGTTGATCCGCTCGCGGACATGGGTGCCGGCCTTCTGCCGCGCCGCAATCAAGCCCTTTGCCTTGAGGATGGACAGCGATTCCCGAATCGAGGTGCGGCTGACGCTGAATTGCGACGCGAGCTCGATCTCGCGCGGCAGCGTGCTTCCCTCCTGCCACGTGCCGGAGACGATGAGTTTTGCGATTTCGCGCGCGACGTGGGTGTTGGACTGACGGAGTTCGACGTCCCTGGGCAATCGTGGACCCTCAAGCCTTGAAATAATATTGTCTGCTTTATTGCGATGCGATGTCAATTGATACCGTAAAAATAGTGTACGCGAGAAAAGCGTCCTTTTGACAGCACATTTTATGTCGGTCATATTGTCCAAAAGACCGTCAGGGAGGGTGCCATGACCAAGAAGAATTCGAGCCACAAATCCGTGGACTTCAGCCGAAGAACGCTGCTTCAGGCCGGCGCCGCCACCCTCGGCGCCGCCGCATTTCCGTTGCCGGCCATTGCACAAACAAAACCGTTTACCGGCGTCACGCTGCGCGGCGCGTCCTTTCAGCACCGCTTTTTCACGCTGCTGCAGAACTACATTCCGGAGTTCGAGGCGCAGACCGGCATGAAGGTTGATCTGCAACTCTCGGCGTTTCCGGTCTACAACCAGCAGGCTAACCTCGAATTGTCGTCGGGCGGCTCGGCTTTCGATTTCGTCAACGTCACCTTCATCCTTGCCGCGCGCTGGGTGGCGGCAGGGCTACTCGCCAATCTCGACGAGTTCACCGGCGATCCCAACCTGACGCCGGCGGAATGGAATCCGAAGGATTTCGTCGAGGGCGCGCAGGTACCGTACCGCGACGCCAAGGGCGCCACCTACGGCTATTCCTGGGAAGGCGGGGCCATGGTGATGGGCCTGTCGCGCATGGATCTGATGGAGAAGAAGGGCCTCAAGATTCCCAGGACCTTTGCCGAATTGCAGCAGGTCTGCGCCGAGATCAACGGCACCGACAACGTCAACGGCATCGTCAGCTTCCAGCTCCATCACTGGTGCCTGCCGCCCTATATCCAGGGCTTTGGCGGCAACATCTTCCGCAAACCGCCTGCCGACATCATGCCGACGCTCAACTCGCCGGAGGCGATCAAGGCCGTTGAGTATTACGCGAACCTTCTGAAGAACTACGCGCCGAAGGGCGTGCTCACCTACACCGAGGATCAGGCGCGGCAATCCCACATGACCGGCCGCTCCAACATCTTTATTCATTCCAGCGCCTGGATTACACCGATCCTGCTCTCGAACGACAGCAAGGTGAAAGACACCTCCCGCGTCGTCAGGATGCCCGCCGGGCCTGTGCACGACTACCCGGCCGCCAACAGCCAGGGCCTCGGCATTCCCAAGAACGCCAAGAACAAGAAAGCGGCGTGGGAATTCATCAAATGGGCGCTCAGCCCCGAAATCTCGATGCGGCTGGTCAAGGAGCACGGCCATTCCTCGGTCTGCCGCAGATCCGTGATCGAGAGTGAGGAATACCGCAGGCTGAACACGGTCAACGGCCAGGACCTCGGCGCGCTCTATCTCGAAGTGCTGGGGCTGCCGGCCAAGGGCGAGAACTACATGGCCTATCGCACAGTGAAGGAGTTCCCGATCGTTGGCGATGTCCTCAACAAGGCGTTCGAACAGGTGGCGACGGGGCAGCTCGCAGCCCCGGCTGCGATGAACGCAGCGCAGGAGCAGGCGGTGGCCAATCTCCGCCGCGCCGGGACCGCGCTTTGAGCGGAGAAGGACTGGTCGACGCCGAGCGCCGCCGCTTCAATCGGCTGGCCCTGGCGCCGAGCCTGATCGCGTTGTTCGTGATCGCAGGCTTGCCTGCGATCTATCTTGTGGTGACCAGCCTGACGCCGTTCCAACTGGTCAATCCGGGATCGTCGACCGATTTCTCTTCGCCCTTGCGGAACTATCTCCTGCTCCCCGGCGATCCGCGCTTTGTCAATTCGCTATGGGTGCAAGCCAAGCTGTCGTTCTGGGGCGTGCTGTTGCAGGTCCTGCTCGGCATGCTGCTGGCGCTATTGCTGCACACGCAGTCGCGCGTCGTGGAGTTCGCGCGCACCCTGTTCCTGATTCCGATGGTGCTGCCGCCGATTGTCGTGGCGATCATCTGGAAGCTGATCTACACGCCCGACATCAGCCCGCTCTATTACGCCGCAAGCCTGCTTAACGTGACCATGCCGTCGCTGACTTCGAGCGTCGATTTTGCGCTGACCGCCATCATCATCGCTGACACCTGGGAATGGATGCCCTTCACCTTCCTGATGGTATTGGCTGCGCTGCAGACCATTCCGGATGAGTTTTCCGAAGCCGCCCTGGTCGACGGCGCCAACCGGCTGCAGATATTCTTCTACATCACGCTGCCCTTCATCACGCCGATCCTGGTCATATCGGGCATGTTTCGCCTGATCGACAGCGTCAAGGCATTCCCGCTGGTGTTCCTTTTGACCGGCGGCGGGCCGGGCAGCGTCACCGAGGTGACCAACTATTATGCCTATCTGCTCGCATTCGACTTCAACGAAATCGGCTATTCCAGTTCGGTCACGATCGTGATGCTGCTGCTCGTCGTCGCGGTCAGCCTCGGTGTGGTGTGGATGGGCCGCCGCCGCGAGGCCATGGCATGAGTGGAGGCATGACTGGCCCGGTCCGCCGTTCGGCCAGCCCGCGTAGGCTCGTTGCGATCGGCGTGACGCTGATCGTACTGCTGTTGCCGTTCCTCTGGCTCTTGCAGATGAGCTTCAAGTCCAATGACCTGATCCTGCAGTTTCCGCCGCCCTTGATCTTCACGCCGACGCTGCAAAATTATGCGTCGCTCTGGCAAGGCGCGTTCGCGGCCTCCTTTGTCAACAGCCTCATGAGTGCGTCATTCTCCACGGCGCTGGCGCTCGTTCTCGGGGTGCCCGCGGCCTACGCGTTGTCGCGATGGGCGGGGCGGGGAAAGCACGCGCTGAGCTTCGCCATCCTGGTGACGCGAATGGCGCCGCCGATCGCATTCACGATTCCGTTCTTCCTGTTCTATCGCTGGATCGGGCTGCTCGACACCGTTACCGGGCTGGTGCTGGTCTACACCAGCTTCAACCTGCCGCTGGTGATCTGGATGATGCAGCCGTTTTTTGAAACCGTGCCGTCGTCGCTGGAAGAGGCGGCGCTGGTCGACGGTGCGTCGACACGGGTCGTCTTTCTCCAGATCGTGCTGCCGATGGTCGCGCCCGGCATCGCCGCCACCGCGATTCTGTGCTTCCTCTACGCCTGGAACGACTTCTTCTTTGCGCTGATCCTGACGCGGACCAACGCACGCACGGCGCCGGTCGCCGTGGTCAACTTCATGAACTACGAGGGATGGGAGTGGGGCAAGATCGCCGCGGGCGGCTCGCTGGTGATGGCGCCGGTCCTGATTTTCTCGCTCGCCGTGCGCCGCTATCTGGTGAGCGGGCTGACGGCAGGCGCCGTGAAAGGGTGAGAGCGATGCGGCTTCCGACCGGTGCTTCACGATTTGTATTCATCTTTGCCCATCCGGCCGGCCATGTCGGCGCGCCCCGCCACTACACGCCTTACTTCCAGGGCAATGGGCTGGATTGGCACATGGTGCCGCTCGACATCGCGCCGGAACGTCTCTCCGAGACAATCCGCACGCTCGCGAAATCGCCGAGCGTCGCCGGCTTCAATCTCACAATGCCGCACAAGCCGGCGGCGTTCGAGCTGTGCGATGCGGTCGGGCCGGCGGCGGAGTTCGAAGGCGTCGTCAACACGATCCGGATCGAGGCCGGCGGACGGCTGGTCGGCGAATCTTTCGATGGCGGCGGTTTCCTGAATGCGGCGCGCGAGGAGGGGATATTCGATCCCGACCGCCGCTGCGTCGTGGTCGGGGCGGGGGGCGCCGGCCGCGCGATCTGTCATGCGCTGGCTGCCGCAGGCGTGAGGCGGCTACAAATCCTGAACGAAACGCCAGGGCCGGTCGAAATCCTCGCCCAAAAACTCCGCAGCCGCTTCGCTCATGTCGAGATCAGCCTCGACGAAAAATTCGACGACGCCGGCCTGCTCGTCAACGCCACCTCGCTCGGGCTTCGCGAGACGGACGCCCTGCCGATGAATCCCGCGAGGCTGCCGGATGATTGCGCCGTATTCGATATCATTGCCGCCCGCCGGACCGAGTTCATGCAAGCCTGCGCCGCGCGCGGCCTGAAGGTGGTTGATGGTGTCGCGATGATCAAACACCAGTTGCCCCTGCAGACCGCATTCTGGCGCGGCGAATCCTGAACCATCGCGCATCGCAACCGCGT
The DNA here is from genome assembly GCF_001693485.1 of Bradyrhizobium sp. LMTR 3. GTDB lineage: Bacteria > Pseudomonadota > Alphaproteobacteria > Rhizobiales > Xanthobacteraceae > Bradyrhizobium. Next base: position 228,480 of record NZ_MAXC01000051.1, on the reverse strand, counting down.
GCCATCACGCCAAAGTTCCCCATTTCGCCAATCGACCTCCGCGATGCGCAAGATGAACTACTGCGCTGCGTCAGATGCGGGACCAATGCACGGATCAGTGCGTTAGCGACCGAATGACGCTTACGCAGTGGGGAATCCGGCATGGAAGATCTTCTGTCAAAGGTCGAACAGGCGTTTGATTGGGTGCCACAATGGCTGGTCGGGCTTGGCCTCGTCGTCGGCGCCATTGCCGTGGCGCTGTTCGTGTACGGTATTGCCGCAAGAATCATCAAGCGCGCGCTGGGGATGCGCTGGCCGGCCGTGAGGTTGCTTCTGCAAAGGGTTTCTGGCCCGGCGCGGCTGGCGCTTTGTCTCGTCGCCGTGGCGCTGGTGCTGCCGCTGGCGCCCTTGAACGACGTGCTGCGTGAACAGCTCAGGCACTTCTTCATCGTTGCCGTGATCGCGCTGATCGGATGGATCTCGGTTCGTGCCGTGGACATTGGGGCCGCGCGCTATCTTCAGCGCTTCCGCCTCGATACCGACGAGAATTTTCTCGCCCGCAAGCACGTCACCCAGGTGCGTGTCTTCAAGCGCGTGATCGATATCTTGATCATCATCATTGCCGTTTCCACGGCCCTGATGACCTTCGAGTCCGTCAAGCAATACGGCGTCAGCCTGTTCGCCTCCGCCGGCGCGGCCGGCCTGATCGTCGGCCTTGCCGCAAGGCCTTTGCTCAGCAACCTCATCGCCGGCGTTCAGATCGCGATCACGCAACCGATCCGGATCGAGGACGCCGTCATCATCGAGAACGAATGGGGGTGGATCGAGGACATCGCCTCGACCTATGTCGTGGTCCGGTTGTGGGACTGGCGCAGGATGGTGGTGCCGCTGTCCTACTTCATCGAGCGCCCCTTCCAGAACTGGACCCGCGACACCCAGTCGCTGATCGGGGCCATCACCCTTCATGTCGATTATTGCACCGATGTCTCGCGGATTAGGCAGCGGCTCGAACAGGCCGTGCGCGAGTCCAAATTGTGGGATGGCGCCGTGGTCAATCTCCAGGTGATCGAGGCCAGCCTGCGGTCGATCGAGCTTCGGGCGCTGGTCAGCGCCAGCTCCGCGCCGCAATCCTGGGATCTCCGCTGCGAGATCAGGGAAAAGCTGCTCACCTACATTCGCGAGGAGATGCCGGAAGCCTTCCCGCGCGAACGTGCCATGATATCGCCCCGGCTCGCCGACTTCAGCGACACTTTCGAGCACGGCGATGAGCGGTTCCGTCCGGTGCCGGCGAGGGCCCACAGCTAGCTCCTGCACAGGACGAATTCCCGGCTCCGATGTCCTCGCCGAAACTGCCGAAGAGGACCGGAATCGGCCTTGCGTCCGCTTGTTCGGGCTGTAATGGATACGGCTGAACCACGTCCTCACCTATATCCAGAAGAAGAGATCGATGAGCCAACTGATTGTCCGCGCCGGTGAATTTACTTTCCAGGCCCGCTTCGAGGAGCAACTGGCGCCGAAGACGGTCGCCGCCTTTCGCAAGGCGATGCCGTTCGAGAGCCAGGCGATCCATGTCCGCTGGAGCGGCGAGGGTGTCTGGATGCCGCTCGGCGATCTCGATTTCGGCGTCTCCTACGAGAACCACACCAGCTATCCCGCGCCCGGCCAGATCATTCTTTATCCCGGCGGCATCAGCGAGACCGAAATCCTGCTGGCCTATGGCGGCGTGCACTTTGCGAGCAAGATGGGCCAGCTCGCCGGCAATCACTTCATCACCCTGACTTCGGGGCTGGAGAACCTGACCGCATTCGGCAAGACCGTACTGTGGAAGGGCGCGCAGAAGATCCGCTTCGAGGAAGTCTGATCATGGCGGCGCCGGCTTACCCGCGCGACTTTCGCGGCTACGGGCGCAACCCGCCCGATCCGAAGTGGCCGGGCAACGCGCGGGTTGTGGTGCAGTTCGTGGTTAATTTCGAGGAAGGCGGCGAGAACAATGTTCTCGACGGCGATCGCGCCTCGGAGGCTTTTTTGTCAGACGTGCTGGGTGCGCAGCCCTGGCCCGGACAGCGCCATGCCAACATCGAGTCGATGTTCGAATATGGCTCGCGCGCCGGCTTCTGGCGGCTGTGGCGGATGTTCACCGAACGCAATCTGCCGGTCACCGTTTTCGGCGTCGCCAAGGCGTTGAAGCGAAACCCGGATGTGGTCGCTGCCATGAAGGAGTCCGGCTGGGACATCGCCAGCCACAGCCTGCGATGGATCGAGCACAAGGACATGTCTGAAACCGAGGAGCGCACCGAGATCGCGGCGGCGATCCGCGTCCACACCGAGGCGACGGGGCAGCGCCCGCTCGGCTGGTACACCGGACGATCTTCGATCAACACCTTAAGGCTTCTGATGGAGGCCGGCGGCCTGCTTTATCTCTGCGACTCCTATGCCGACGACTTGCCGTACTGGATCAAGTCGCGCGGCTCAAAGCCGCATCTGGTGATCCCCTATACGCTCGACGCCAACGACATGCGCTTTGTCAACGCGCAGGGCTTTGGCGGCGGCGATGAATTCTTCACCTACCTCAAGGACAGTTTTGACGTTCTTTATGCGGAAGGTGAGAGCGCGCCGAAGATGATGTCGGTCGGCCTGCATTGCCGGGTCGTCGGCCGCCCCGGCCGCGCGGCGGCGCTGATGCGGTTTCTCGACTACATCGGAAACCACGAGCGCGTCTGGGTGCCGACGCGGCTGCAGATCGCGCAGCACTGGCACGCCAACCTGTCGCATCTTGCCGATAGCGCTTTCGATATCGGATAGGCCGGCATCGATGTTGAAGCTTTCCGATCTAAATTATTACAGCAAGGATGATTTCGTCGCCGCGCTCGGCAATATTTTCGAGCATTCACCGTGGGTGGCCGAAGCGGCGGCCGTGCGGCGGCCGTTCGCAGGCATCGGCGCGCTGTTCGCGGCAATGACGGCTGCGGTCGACCGCGCGCCGGACGAAACGCTGATGACGCTAATCCGGGCGCACCCCGACCTCGCCAACAAGACCCAGCGCGCCACAGGCCTCACCGCGGAATCTTCCGCCGAACAGGACAGCGTCGGCCTCGATCGGCTGTCGGATGCCGAATATGAAGCCTTCGAGCGCGCCAACAGCGCCTACCGTGCCAAGTTCGGCTTTCCCTATATCGTCTGCGTTCGCCGCCGCACCCGCGATTCCATCCTGCGTGATTTCGAGCGCCGCCTGCCGAACGACGCGAAAGCAGAGATGCGGACTTCAGTCGTGGAGATTTGCCGGATTGCGGCGCTGCGCCTCGACCAGCTCGTGGCTTCCGAGGACCGGCTGCCGGTGCATGGCCGGCTGTCGACCCATGTGCTGGATACGCACAGCGGCAGGCCCGCGGCGGGGATATCGATCGAGCTCACCGAACTGTCCGATCTAGGGCAGAGCCGCGTCGTGGCGCGCGCCGTGACCAACAGCGACGGCCGCACCGATCAGCCATTGATCGGCGGCCGGCCAGTGCCGATCGGCCGCTACGAACTCATGTTTCGCGTCGGTGACTATTTTGCCGGCCGTAATGTGCCGACCTCAGACCCACCGTTTCTCGATCGAATTCCCTTGCACTTCTCGGTGAGCGATCCCGAAGGCCATCTCCACGTGCCGCTGCTCGTGACGCCCTGGAGCTATGCGACCTACCGCGGGAGCTAATCACTTCGTAGTTTGTAGGGTGGACAAAGTAGTTTGTAGGGTGGGCAAAGCGAAGCGTGCCCACCATTTCCAGATGAAATCGTTGATGGTGGGCACGGCGCAAGGGCGCCTTTGCCCACCCTACGGCCTCATCCACACTAATGCGTCGCCGTTGCCGCCGCTGCTGCAGCTTCCGCCTCCGCTGCAGCCTTGCCGCCGACGCCGTTGAAGAATGCATTCAGCGTCACCGCGACCAGCGCGCTGAGCAGGATGCCGGACTCCAGCAGCGGGTGCAGGTCGTGCGGCAGGTTCTTGAAGAAATTCGGCGAGACCAGCGGGATCATGCCGAATCCGACCGAGATCGCCACCACGAACAGATTATGGCGGTTGTTCTTGAAATCGACCGCGGTGAGGATGCGCGCGCCGGTGGCCGCCACCATGCCGAACATCACGAGCCCGGCGCCGCCGAGCACCACCAGCGGCACCGCCTCGACCAGCGCCGCCATCTTTGGCACCAGCCCCAGCAGCAGCAGAATGCCGCCGCCAGCGATGGTCACCCAGCGCGAGCGCACCCCGGTGACGCCGACCAGCCCGACGTTCTGCGAGAACGACGTGTAGGGAAAGGTGTTGAACAGTCCACCCAGGAACGTGCCGACGCCATCGGCACGTAGCCCGCGGGTCAGCGCATCGCGGTCGACGGTCTTGCCGGTGATTTCGGCAAGTGCCAGGAACATGCCGAGCGACTCGATCATCACCACAATCATCACGATGCACATGGTGATGATTGGGACGAGCTGGAATTTCGGTGCCCCGAAATGTAGCGGCAGCACGATCGCCGCCCATGGCGCCGCGGCAACTTTTTCGAAATGCATGACGCCGAGCAGGGCGGCGAGGATCGCGCCAGCGACGATGCCGAGCAGCACTGCGACATTGGCGACGAAACCGGAGCCCCATTTGATCAGGCCGAGGATGACGAGCAGCACGAACAATGCAATGCCGAGGCCTTGTAACTGGCCGTAGCCGGGATTGGGGAACGCGCCGGGCACGCCGTCGACGATCTTGGTCAAGGTCGGCAGGCCGCCACCGGCCCAGTTGATGCCGACCCGCATCAGCGAAATGCCGATTACCAGGATGATCGTCCCGGTCACGACAGGCGGAAACAGCGGCAACATCCGGCTGATGAATGGCGCGGCAAGGATGGCGAAGATTCCGGCAGCGATGACCGAACCGTAGATGCCGAGCAGCCCGATGTCGGGCGCGGCGGCCATCGCCAGCATCGGGCTGACGGAGGCAAAGGTGACGCCCATCATGACCGGCAGGCGGATACCGACTCCGGGAAAGCCAATGCATTGCACCAGGGTAGCGATCCCGCAGGCGAACAGATCCGCGCTGATCAGAAAGGCGACGTCTTCCGGCGGCAGCTTCAGCGCCCGGCCGATGATCAAGGGCACGGCAACCGCGCCGGCGTACATCACCAGCACGTGCTGCAGGCCGAGCGCCAGCAAGCGTGGCGTCGGCAGAACCTGGTCGACCGGATGGATTTCGCTGCTCATATTCGGATTCCCCTGCTGCAGGCGCTTCGCCTGTTTGGACCGATACAAGGCGCGTGCCAGAATTTGCGCTCGAAGGCTTGTCGTTAAAGTGTCGTCCCCTAAAGCCTTGCCCTGTGGCACGAAGGTTGCTCAATATCCAACCTTACCGGGCGACCGAAATCCCCGCAAATTATCCAATTGAACGGGAGCTCCTGGCATGCGGCTGATCAAGAATCGATACGGAAAGGGCCGCGTCCGGGTTATGCGGATTCACCGGGACGGCGACCGCCACGAGGTCAGCCAGCTCAGCATCAAGGCAATGATGGAGGGCGACTTTGCCCGTGCCTATACCCATGCCGACAATTCCACGACGGTGGCAACCGACACCATCAAGAACATCGTCAATGTCGTCGCCCGCGAGAACACTGGCCTCTGCACCGAGGAATTTTGCCAGGTGTTGGCGAAGCGATATCTCGACACCTTTCCGCAGATCGCTTCGGTTGCGGTCACCGCCCACGAGACCAAATGGCGTCGCCTGAGTTTTGGCGGTAAGCCGCATCCCCACAGCTTTGTGCTCGACAACAATGGCAGGCCGTTCGTCGAGGTCGCGGCCGTGCGGGGTGGGCCATCGACATTGGCTTCCGGCATCGACGGGTTCTCGTTCATGAAGTCGACGCAGTCCGGCTGGGAGAATTATCCCAGGGATCGCTACACCACGTTGCCGGAGACCGCCGATCGGATCTGCGCGACCAGCATGGTCGCGTCCTGGAAATGGTCGGGCAAGCCGTCGAACTATCCGGCGGCGAATGCGAAGATTATGGATACCGTGCTCGAAGTGTTCGGCACGACCTACAGCATGAGCGTTCAGGACAGCCTGTACCGGATGGGCGAGGCGGCGCTGGCGGCGGTGCCCGAGATCTCGGAAATCAGCATGGCCTGCCCCAACATGCACTTCATCCCAATGAACCTGTCGGCTTTCGGGTTGGATAACAATAACGACGTTTTCCTGCCCACCGACGAGCCCCATGGTCAGATTGAGTGCACGGTGGGAAGGGGTTAAAAGGCGTCCTCACAATTCGGAAGGCGCCGCTCACGGCGCGTTTCACTGGAACAGCATGACGAAGATACAGACGGTCAGTGGTGGGACGGCGGGATCTCGGCTCGGCGATGAAATCGTAAGCCGTATCAATCAGCTCGGAATGATTTCCGAGACGCCGCAGCATCTGGCGCGGGTTTTCCTGTCGCCTGAGCATCGCACGGCAGCCGATCTCATTCTGTCCTGGATGCGGGATGCCGGCATGGAAGCGCATCTCGACGCGATCGGCAATGTCTGCGGCCGTTACGAGGGCGATCGCCCGGGATTACCCTGCCTGATGCTGGGCTCGCACTACGACACCGTGCGCGATGCCGGCAAATGGGACGGACCGCTCGGGGTCATCACAGCGATCGCCTGCGTCGCCGATCTGAACCGGCGCGGCGTGCGGCTGCCGTTCGCGGTCGAGATCGTCGGTTTCGCCGACGAGGAGGGCGTGCGGTTTGCCTCGACGCTGCTCGGCAGCCGGGCGGTCGCGGGAACCTTCGACGCAAGCGTGCTCGACGCGCGCGACCGTGACGGCCTCACCATGCGCGAGGCCATGGTGCAATTCGGCCTCGACCCCGGCCATATCAATGCGGCGGCGCGCACCCGCCGCGAGCTGCATGCCTATGTCGAACTGCACATCGAACAGGGGCCGGTGCTGGAACAGCAAAACATTCCGGTCGGCGTGGTGACGGCGATCGCGGGCGCCACGCGGCTCGCCGCAAATCTCTCCGGCATGGCCGGCCATGCCGGCACGGTGCCGATGGCGCTGCGGCGCGATGCGCTGGCCGGTGCCGCCGAATGCATCGTCGCGGTCGAGCAGTTCTGCAAGGCCGATGGCGCCGGCCTGGTCGGCACCGTCGGCGTCATCAACGCATCGCCCGGCGCGACCAACGTCATTCCTGGGCAGGTCTCCTTCACGCTCGACATCCGCGCGCCGGCCGATCCGCACCGCAAGCGGGCCGTCGCCGAGATCGTGCGGCAGATCGAGGCGATCGCAAAGCGCCGTGAGCTGTCGCTGCAGATCGACGTCACCCATGAAAACCGCACCGTGCCCTGCGCGCCCTGGCTGAAAGCGCAGGTCGCGGAAGCGGTTGCGGCCGAAGGCTATGGCGTGTTCGAACTGCCGAGCGGGGCGGGGCATGACGGCATGGCGATGATCGATATCGCCGATGTCGCCATGCTGTTCGTGCGCTGCCGCGGTGGCATCAGCCATAACCCGGCCGAGCATGTCGAGACCGCCGATGCCGAGGCGGGCGCGCGCGTGCTGCTGCGGTTCATCGAGAATTTCCGGCCGGGGTAGGCGGCAGGCCTAAGTTCAGAAGATGTAGGGCTTGCAAGAGCTGACCTGAGCGCTGCTGCCATGCCGCTTTATGACAATGCGGTGACATCATGGTTCATCTGACAGAAAGACGAATCGACGATGTCTGAAGTACCAAGGCGTGGTAATCGAAACCACGGAACTCTGTTTCTCATATGCATCGCCACATTCCTTTTTCATCACATCGCAAATACCGATTTTACCAGGGTCCGTTCGCCTCCTGTGTCGCCAACGGTATTCAGGCTGTCAACTTTCTCGGTGATCGCTTCCTGAGAAAGTATCGCGCATCGGCCGGGATCAATGAGTTGTACAGGCACTCGGTCGATAATGCCTTTTCTCCGAACGAAGCCTTTCTGGTCACGGGGGCACCGCACGCATCGGCCTATTATCCCCGGGACTTTGCCTGGTTCTATCCCGATGTTCTCGATCCCGAGACCATCATGGATTCCGAGGATGCTGTCCGCAGGGTTCGTTTGCTCGAGAAGAGCGTCCGGCTGATGTTGGAGGCCGTCCGCGCCAATGTCGTCACAACGACCATTGTTCCCGCAGGCAACGACCGTTACATCGGCGTCAATTACTTCTCGCTGCCGTCGGATACGCTGCTGGGCATTCTCGCGGGTCTGGAGCAGATTATGCGCGCGGACCAAAGGCCGTCTTCGTTTTTGGCGATGGCGCAAGGCGCCTATGCCGGCCGCTTGTTGCTTGGCGAGTATCGGAAGGACCTGGAGAAAGCGATATTTCAACTCGCCGGCTCGTTGCAGCCGTTCGACGACGACGGCCTCGCAGCTTTGCTGTGCGACGTAACGGCCCCCCGTTCCGCGGCGACAGATACCCGCGCCGAGCGCCGGCGGTTCGTCACCAATGCATGCGTCTACGCGACCTTTGTGCGCGGAATACGGTTGGGGGTGATCGACCGGATCGAGCTGGAAGGGCTGCTCGGACGCGCGCTTTCGCAGTACAAGAAGGAGCTGCTCGAGTTATTCGGCAAGCATGGCCATATCAGGCATTCCCTGGATTCCAGGAGCGAACCGGGGGCGTCTTCCGTCGCCCTGGACTTCGTCAATGTGCACCAGGGATTTTGGGATCTGAGCGAGGTGAGCGAACGCGCGCTATTCGCAGCCACGACGGATCTAATCCTTGGCGAACCGCGGTTTCGAATCCCGGATACGTCGCACTTCCTGGTGTCCACGGATAACCCGCAGAACAAGATGATCCACAAGATTGCGGCTCCGGCCTACCAGGGGCGCTCCTGCTGGCCGACGTTTAACGTCGAGTTCGCCGATCGCATGCTGGAGTACGATGAATTTTCCGGCACTGACAAGTACCGGTCCTGCGCCCGCGATATATTGAGGGACATCCGTCGCGCGACCGAAACGCACGGCGGATATCAGGAACTTCTGTCGGAAAGAGGTCTCAAATATCGCACATGGGCCTATCAGAGCGCCGTCGCGCACTCCTGGTTTCCGCGTTTTCTGTCGGTCTGGCGGCGGGCATTCGGGACGCCGCTGCTGAGCTCGAATTCGCAACCTGTTGAGGCGGCCTCTGCGTAGCGGTGCGATGCCCAACGCCAACGTGACCTCACGCCGGAAATCCGCGCACCGAAGCACCTTGTAACGCCGGTCATTTTTTCGCGGCGTGTCGCGACCTGGGCGTAGCGATTTCAATTGCGCTCTGAACCGCAGGCGCAACTGCGGGTTTGCTCAGTTAATGAGCAGGTGCCCGTCCGGAAAGCGCCGGACGGAGGGTAGGCTGCCGTCGCATCCATAATCATCAAATTGAAAATGCAACGGATTTCACTGCCCCCGGCCACGAGCCGCCATTGTACACAATGGCACGCGCCTTGCTTGATTTCTCCCGAAGGGTTCTCTCGTTCGGGGCGCGTACGTCATGGCGAACTCAAGAAAGCTCGCAGCGGAGCCGGAGCCGATCGAGCTCGACTGGGCGGCGACCGCGCTTCTCATCATCGACATGCAGCGCGATTTCATGGAGCCCGGCGGCTTCGGCGAAACGCTGGGTAACGACGTCAGCCAACTCGCGCGCGCGGTGAAGCCGATCGCCGCCGTGCTCGAAGCGGCGCGCGCGACCGGCATGCTGGTCATTCACACCCGCGAGGGCCATCTGCCCGATCTTTCCGACGCACCGCCGGCCAAGGTCGAGCGCGGTGCGCCGTCCTTGCGCATCGGCGATCCCGGGCCGATGGGGCGCATTCTCATTCGCGGCGAACCCGGCCATGACATCATTCCCGAACTCTATCCGCTCGACAGCGAGATCGTGATCGACAAGCCGGGCAAGGGCGCGTTCTACGCCACCGAGCTCGGCGACGTGCTGCAGCGCTACGGCATCGAGAATATCTTGGTGTGCGGCGTCACCACCGAGGTCTGCGTCAACACCACGGTGCGCGAAGCCAACGACCGCGGCTATCGCTGCGTGGTGCTGGCCGATGGCTGCGCCTCCTATTTTCCCGAATTCCACGAGATGGGCCTGAAGATGATCAAGGCGCAGGGCGGCATCTTCGGCTGGGTTTCGGATTCAGCCGCGGTGCTGAACGCACTTTCACCGGAGATTCCAACAACGGCAGTAGCGGGGGCATCACGATGAGCGCAACGGAGACATCAGGTACATCCACCTTCAGGCCGGCGCTATGGACGCCGGGCGACTGGAACGCCTTGTTCGGCTTCGGCACCAACATCCTCGTCAACATGCTGGTGCTGACCGGGCTGCTGCGCTTCGTGCTGAAGATGCCGGATTCAATCGTATTCGGCCGCATCCTGCCGGCGCTCGGCCTGATGATGTGCCTGTCGACGTTCTATTACGCGTATCTCGCCTACAAACTGGCGCAGAAGACCGGGCGCAACGACGTCTGCGCGCTGCCGTCCGGCGTCAGCGTGCCGCACATGTTCATCGTCACCTTCGTGATCATGCTGCCGATCACGCTCAAGACCGGCGATCCCGTCAAGGGCTGGTCGGCCGGCCTGGTCTGGGTGTTCTTCCAGAGCTTTATCCTGATGATCGGCGGTTTCATCGCGCCCTACATCCGGAAGATCACCCCGCGTGCGGCGCTGCTCGGCACGCTCGCCGGTGTTTCCGTCACCTTCATCTCGATGCGCCCGGCGCTGGAGATGTACATGACGCCGCAGATCGGCCTGATCTGCTTCGCCATCATCCTGGTGAGCTGGTTCGGTGGCGTGAAATATCCACGAGGGATTCCGGCGGGCCTTGTCGCCATTGCCGCCGGCATGCTCATCGCCTGGGGCTCGAACCTGTTCGGCCTTGGGCTCGGCGGATTGAGCCTGAAGGGCGTTGGCGATGCCTTTGCCAATTTCGGTTTCTCGGTGCCGTTGCCGGCCTTCGGCCACGTCTTCTCTGGATTCGAATTCCTCGGCATCATCCTGGTGACCGCGATCCCGTTCGGCATCTACGACCTCGTCGAAGCCATGGACAATGTCGAAAGCGCGGAGGCAGCCGGCGACGAATATCCGACCACGCGCGTGCTGACCGCCGACGGCGTCGTCAGCCTGATCGGCTGCCTGATGGGCAATCCCTTCATCAACGCCGTCTATATCGGCCATCCCGGCTGGAAGGCGATGGGCGGGCGGATCGGTTATTCGGCCGCGACCGGCATCATGGTGGTGCTACTGTCGTGGTTCGGCATCATCTCGGTGCTGCTGGCGCTCGTGCCGGTGGTCGCGATCTCGCCGATCCTGCTCTATATCGGTATGCTGATCGGCGCGCAGGCGTTCCAGACCACGCCGCTCAAGCATGCGCCAGCGATCGTGCTGGCGTTGACACCGCATCTCGCGGCGTGGGCGAAGCTGCAGATCGATACCATGCTTGGCTCGACGATTACGGCCGCGCAGACTGTCGGCGGTCTCGCCGCCGACAAGGTCGACGCGGTCAAGACGGCTGCCATTGCCGCGCTACCCCAACAGGGCGTGCTCTATCACGGCCTCGAAGTGATGGGCGGCGGCTCAATCCTCGCCGGTCTCGTGCTGGGCGCGATCGGCGTGTTCGTGATCGAACGCGACTTCATGAAGGCGTCGGCCTTTGCGCTCGCCGGCGCGGTCATGACTTACTTCGGTTTCATGCACGGCGAAGCCGTCGGCATCGGCGGCGGCCTTGGTGTTACGCCCGGCGTGGCGCTGGCCTATGCCGTGATGGCGGCGGGCCTGTTCGCGCTGGCGAAGACCAGCCCTGCCGTCGACTACAGCGCGCATCCGGAGGTGTCCGCGGCGGCGCCAGCGGAGTGAGCCCTCTCACCCCTCATGGTGAGGAGCGCGAAGCGCGTCTCGAACCATGAGGCCACAGTCGGGCCCCATCCTTCGAGACGCGCGTTCCGCGCCCCTCAGGATGAGGGGAGGGCGAAACGCGCCAACTTGCATCCTCACCTTCGAGCGCGAGCAAGTCATTGCCTACCAGCGAAATCTGTTGCAATCCAACTAATATAGTGTACTATCAGTACAGTAAATGATGACCCATGACGATGCACTGCGACTATCATGTCTTCGACGCGGGAGACGTCCTGCTTCAGTCGGGCGTCGTCTTCCCTTCGATGCGGCTCGCCTACCAGACCTATGGCACGCTGAGTGCGCGCAAGGACAATGTGATCGTCTATCCGACATCGTTCAGCGCGCAGCACTACGACACCGAATGGCTGATTCAGCGCGGCGGCGCGCTGGATCCCGATCGCTATTTCATCATCATCCCGAACCTGTTCGGCAACGGCCTGTCCTCGTCGCCGTCCAATTCGGATGTCACGCCGTTTCCGGCGATCAGCTATCACGACGCGGTCGGGGTCCAGCGCCGCCTCCTGGTGGAGCAATTCGGCATCTCGAAAATCGCGCTCGTCTATGGTTGGTCGATGGGCGGCATGCAGGCCTACCACTGGGCGGCCTGCCATCCCGATATGGTGGAGCGGGCGGCTGTCGTCTGCGGCAGCGCCAGATGTTCACCCTACAATCACGTATTCCTCGAGGGCGTGAAGGCCGCGCTCATGGCGGACCCCGCTTTCCGCGACGGTCGTTTCATCGCAACACCTTCCGCCGGACTTCGCGCCATGGGACGCGTCTATGCGGGCTGGGCGATGTCGCACGCCTATTACTGCGACGAGATCTGGCGCGAGGCCGGCTTTACTAGCCTCGAGGATTATCTGGCGCGCTCGTGGGACATTGCCTTCACACGGCGCGACGCCAACGATCTGCTGGCGCAGATCGGCATCTGGCAGCGCGGCGATATCAGCCAATGTCCCGAATTCGCCGGCGACATCGACCGCGCGCTCGCCGCCGTCAGGGCGCGCGTCCTGCTGATGCCCGGGCAGACCGATCGCTATTTCGACATGCGCGACAACGAGGCCGAGTTGGGCCGGCTCGTCAACGCGCGGTCAGCCGAACTGCATCCGATCCCGTCGATCCACGGCCACCGTGCCGGAAACCCGATCAACAACGCCACAGATTGCGATTTCATCAACGCCGAGATCTCGGCGCTGCTGCAGCGTTAAAAATCATCACCGGAGACGATTTCGACCATGAGCACTGCCGTCACCGCAACAGGGGAGAAGCCGCTTGCGCCAGCCATGCTCCGCGAGCTTTCAGTGCGTTCGGACCTTCAAGGCGCCATTCGCACCATCAGTCACTACGGTGCGATCGTGGTGGTCGGCGCCCTGATATGGCTGGTCTCCACGACTTGCGGACTGGCGTGGGCCTTGCCCCTGATCGTCGTACAGGCCTATTTCGTGGCCTTCCTGTTCATGCCCATGCACGAGACCGCCCACAAGACCGCGTTCCGAAACCGCGCACTGAACCTTGTCGTCGGCCATCTCTCGGCTTTCGTGATCGCAAATCGCTACGAATATTATTGCCTGTTTCACTGGGACCATCATCGCTACACCCAGGATCCCCAGCGCGATCCGGAGCTGATCGTTGGGCCCAAGCCGTCCTCCGACGCGCAATTGGCGATTGCCTATACCGGCCTTGTCCAGCTCGCCGGGCGAGAGTTGTTGATGCTGCGTCACGCCCTGACCGGCAAGGTCGCGCTTCCCTGGGTTCCCGAAAGCAAGCGCTACATCGTCGTCAGGGAAGCGCGTCTGTATCTGATGGGCTATGTGGTGCTGCTGCTCGCCTCGCTCGCTTTGCACACGGCGATCCTGCTCTGGGTCTGGATCATTCCGCTGCTTCTCGGCCAGTTGATCCTGCGTCCGTACCTTTACGCCGAGCACACGGGCTGCGAACGGACGCGCAGTGCTTTCCAGAATACCCGTACCACCTACACCGGCATGGTCATGAAGTGGTTCGCATGGAACATGCCCTATCACGTCGAGCACCATGCCTATCCTTCCATCCCGTTCCATGCGCTACCGAAGCTGAACCGGATCGTCGATGGTCAAATCAAGTTCCGGGGCAGGGGCTACCGGGCGGTGACGCGGGAGACGTGGGCCTGGTTCCGCCGGACGCGAGCTAACCCGTCCGGCGCTAACAGTCTTTGATCATCAGAATGGTGTCGACCAGGTTGCGCGCCTGCGTCGACGAGATCGGCTTGATGCCGAAAATGTAGCGGTAGAACAGGCTGCCATAGATCGCATCATAGAGGTCTTCCGGCGCGCCTGTCGCGCCGATGCTGCCGTCCTGCTGGCCGGCCGCGACCAGTTCGACCAGCGCGGTCCTGCGATGGTCGAGGTAGCGCTCGTAGAAGATCTCTGCTGATCCGGTCCTGGAGATGCATTCCGAGATCACCGCGAGTTGCACCTTGCCGAACTCTCCCTGAAGCGCTTCGGCATAGGCCGCAGCGTGGCGCCGGAGGCGGGCCGCGGGCTGACCGGTGCCTGAGATCGGCAGCATCATCGACGCCTGGTTCAGGAACGCGTCGATCAGAAGCGCCTCGCGCGACGGCCACCATTTATAGATGGTCATCTTCGAAACGTTCGAGTGCCGCGCAATCGCGTCGATGCTGGTGGCGGCAAGACCGGTGCTCGCCATCAGCGCATAGGCGCTCTGCAGGATCGCGTTGGTCGTTTCGGCAGAGCGGGGGCGGCCGCGGCGGACGGCCGCCGCGCCACCTTCCGTTGTCATCTTGCTCTTCGCCATCGTCCGGATTTCCAGCCCCTGAACCGGTGCGGCGCGATCGATGCGCTTGGCTATGCCACAAACGCCAACAGCGTGCCGTTGCCTTCGGCCGGCGGCACCACGACGCCACCGGCACTCTTCATGCCGGCAGCACCGAGCGCCTTTTCCGCCGCCGCGAGATCGGCCGCGATCACCAGCCCCGCGCCGCCACGCTCGGGCAGTCCCGCCAGCGGGACGTCAGGGTAGCGTGTGCCGAGCTGGGTCTTTGTCAGGAATATGAAGTCGGCGCGGTCGCTGCCCGAAGGGATCGCAATGACGCCGTCCGGTTCGACCCTTGCCTCACGATCGATCATGCTCGCGAGTTGCGCGGCGTCATCCGCCGGCTCCGGGGTGACGATCAGCACTTGCTTTAGGCGCTTGGCGCCATTGGCGTGCTTCATCAATTCGGGAATCCAAACCGTCTCGCGCGTCTTGTGTTGGCAGGCAAAGATGCGCACGCCGCCGGGCGCTTCCGCCGTCGGCCATTGGAAGGTGCGAAACTTGGCCGCGGATACCGTGCCATCCGGCATCGTTACCGGACGTTCGAAATCGGTCGGTCCAATCGGCGGATAGCCGCGCGCGCGAATTTCCTCCGCGCCTTCGGCGGAATCCACCGCCGTGAACGCGATGCGCTCGATACCTTCGCCATTCTTTTCCAGATATGTCCGCGCCGGAGCATTATGTTCCGTCGGCGTCAGCACGCCGAGCAATTCCATATAGTCGGGGTCGAACATGATGGTGTAGTTGCCCGATCCCATATGTGCGCTGTGGGTGCCGCGCGGCGACACGGTGAAGCCGAGCCGCTTGTAGTTTTCGGCGGCTTTGTCGAGGTCTTTCACCATGACCACGGCGTGATCGATTCCGATGATGTTTTTGAGTGCCACTCTTTTGTTCCCTGAGGCTCGTGAGCGGTCTAAGCTAATCAGAACCATCAGTTGCCTGCAAGAAAGGATCATGATGAACACGAGCAACGTCCGCTGGCCCGATTCACTGTGGGCCGCCGTGACGCCATCGGGGCCTGATTTACCGGAACTGATCGGCTCGCAGCAGGTCGATGTGATCGTGATTGGCGGAGGCTTCACCGGACTTTCCACCGCGCTGCATCTGCGCGAAGCGGGCGTCGATGTCGCGATTGTCGAAGCCGCCGAGCCGGGCTGGGGTGCATCGGGCCGTAACAATGGCCAGGTGATCCCGACGCTGTCGCGGCCCGATCCGGAAGATATCATTGCCAAACATGGCGAGGCCGGCGAACGTTTCGTCCACATGCTGCGCGACAGCGCTTCTTATCTCTTCGACGTGACAAGACGCTACAAGATCGACGCCGAGGAGGAACAGGCCGGCTGGGTTCAGCCCGTGCATTCGCCCGGCCGCATCAAGATCGCGGAACGGCGGGTGCGGCAGTGGTCGAAGTTCGGCGCGCCCGTTGAGTTGCTGTCGCGCGAGCAGACGCGCGAAATGCTCGGCTCCGATGCATGGTTCGGCGGCTTCTGGAACAAAACCGGCGGCCACATCAATCCGCTGGCGCTGGCCCGTGGCCTCGCGCGCAGCGTGCTCGGCCTCGGCGCGCGCATTTACGCACGCTCGCCGGCGGAAAGCTTTGAGCGCCGGGGCGACCGCTGGGTGGTCAAGACGGCGAAGGGCGAAATCTCCGGCCATGCGCTTGTCGTGGCGAGCAATGCCTATAGCGGCGAGTTCTCCAAATCGCTGGTGCCTGAGATTGCGCGCGAGGTGATGCCGGTGCTGTCGTGGCAGATGGCGACGCAGCCGTTGTCGGACAACGTCCGCAACACCATCATTCCCGGCCGGCAGGCGATGTCGGATACCCATGGCGAACTCTATTTCGCGCGCTACGACGCGCGAAACCGCTTGGTCACCGGCGGCGCGGTGATTGGCCCCGGCAACAAGGTGGAGCGGATCAAGGCGCGCGTCACCGAGCGCCTGCAGCGGCTGTGGCCGCAGATCGGCGAGGTCTCGTTCGATTACGTCTGGAACGGATATGTCGGCATGACCACGGATTTCCTGCCGCGCATTCACAAGCTCGGACCCAATGCGTTCGGTTGGACCGGCTGCAACGGCCGCGCCGTGGCGCTGACCATCCCGCTCGGCAACGAACTGGCAAAGGCCGTCCGCGGCGTGCCGGACAACGAGTTGGCGCTGCCGTTCACCGAGCCGGCGCCGATCGTCGCGCACGGCATGTTGCGAACACTGGCGCCGCTGATGCTGCTGGTCTATCGCCGGCGCGATGCCAGGGAGATGACGTGACGCAGCGAGCGAGGCTGCCGCTTCTCCCTCTCTCCCCGCGAAGGGGCGGGGAGAGGGAGCTACACCGCCGCCGTCGCGTGCTCCCGCGCAAACTCCCCGCCGGGGATCGAGTCGAGCAGCGCGCGCGTATACGGATGCTGCGGATTGCCGAACACTTCCGCCGCGCGTCCGTGCTCCACCACCTCACCATCCTTCATCACCGCGACGAGGTCGCAGATTTGCGCCGCCACGCGCAGATCATGGGTGATGAAGACGATCGAAAGCCCGAGCCGCGTCCGCAGTTCGGCGAGCAGCTTTAACACCTGCGCCTGCACGGAAACATCGAGCGCCGACACCGGCTCGTCCGCCACCAGCACGTCCGGCTTCAGCGCCAGCGCCCGCGCAAGTCCAATACGCTGGCGCTGGCCGCCGGAGAATTCGTGCGGATAGCGGTCGCCGGCGGAAGGATCCAGCCCGACCAGCGCGAACAGTTCTTTCGCATCCGCAATCGCCTCGGCGCGCGGCGTGCCGTGCACGATTGGTCCCTGCGCCACCAGCTCGGCCGCCTTGCGGCGCGGATTGAGCGAGGCGAACGGGTCCTGAAATACCATCTGGATATGCCGCGTCTCGCGGCGGACTTCTTCACGCGGCATTTTTGCCCAGTCGCTGCCGTCGAGCACGATCGATCCGGTATCGGGATCAATCAGCCGCACGATGCAGCGCGCCAGCGTCGATTTGCCCGAACCGGACTCGCCGACGATACCGAGCGTCGCCCCGCGCGGCAGGTTGAGCGACACGTTCTTCACGGCCGCCGTCACCCGCGCGCCGCGCCCGAGAAAGCCGCCGGTGCGATAGGTCTTCGAAACATCCGTGATCGTCAGGATGTTGTCAGAGGCAAGCGCCCGCGGGGGAGGCGCGTTCAGCGGCGGCACAGCGGCGATGAGCTGCTTGGTATAGGCGTGCTGCGGATGGTGCAGCACCTCGGAAGCCGTCCCCTGTTCGACGATGACGCCGTGCTGCATCACCACCACGCGGTCGGCGATCTCGGCAACGACGCCGAAATCATGGGTGATGAACATGACCGCCGTCCTGCGGCGCTGCTGCAGGTCGCGGATCAGTTTCAATATCTGCGCCTGTGTCGTGACGTCGAGTGCCGTCGTTGGCTCGTCGGCAATCAAGAGTTTCGGATCGAGCGCCAGCGCCATCGCGATCATGGCTCGCTGGCGCTGCCCGCCGGATAGCTCGTGCGGATAGGCCCTTGCCGCGAGCTTCGGATCGGGAATGCGGACGTCGGCGAGCAGGGCCAGCACTTTCGCGCCGATCTCCGCCTTCGACAATTCGGTATGGATCGAGAACATCTCGGCGATCTGGTCGCCGATGGTGCGCAGCGGATTGAGCGCCGTCATCGGCTCCTGGAAGATCATCGCAATACCGGCGCCGCGCACCTCGCGCATTTCAGCAACCGAAGCTGCGCAGAGATCGCGGCCCTCGAATAGCATCCGGCCGCCGTCGATCGTCACCTCGTTCGGCAACAGCCGCATGATCGCATTCGCCATCATCGACTTGCCGGAGCCGGATTCGCCAACCACGCAGAGGATTTCGTTGGAAGCGATTTCCAGTGACACGCCCGACAGCGCATGCGCTCTATCCGCGCCGCCGGGCAGTCGGACGCTCAACCGATCGAGCGAGAGGATGGTATCTTTCCGGCTCATCGGCCTTTCAGCCTCGGATTAAGCGCATCATTGAGGCCCTGGCCGACCAGCGACACAGCGAGCACGGTAACGAGGATGGCGATGCCGGGGATCGCCGAGACGTACCACTGCACCCGCAGCACGTCGCGGCCGAGGCCGATCAGATTGCCCCAGGACGCCACGTTCGGATCGGACAGCCGCAGGAAAGCGAGCGCGCTTTCCAGCAGGATTGCGACTGCCATCACCACGCTGGCATAGACGATCACCGGTGGCAGCGCGTTGGGCAGGATCTCGCCGAAAATGAGCTGGATATTCTTCATGCCGAGGGTCCGCCCGGCCTGGACGAATTCGCGGTTGCGCAGCGACAGGAACTCGGCGCGGGTCAGCCGCGCCGGCGCCGGCCATGAGACCACGCCGACGGCGATGGTGACGGTCGTCAGCGTCGAGCCGAACACGGCGACCAGCACCAAGAGCAGCACGAAATTCGGCAGCGTCTGGAACGCTTCGGTGATCCGCATCAGGACATTGTCGACCCAGCCGCCGTAGTAACCGGCGAAGGCGCCGACCAGGATGCCGATCAGGATCGCGATTGCGGTTGCAACACCCCCGATCAAAAGCGAGATCCGCGCGCCGTAGAATATCTGGGCGGCGATATCGCGTCCGGAATTGTCGGTGCCGAGCAGGAAGCGCGGATTGGAGAACGGCCAGACCAGCGGCCGGCCGGCGAGCGCTAGCGGATCGCGCGGGTAGAACCAGCCGGCCGAGATCGCCATCGCGATCACGATCAAAAGCAGGATCAGGCCCGCGACCGCGGCGGGACTTCGGAAGTAGCGCTTGACCGCGTCCATGGCGTCAGCCCTCGGCCGTGATGCGCGGGTCGAGCCGCGCATAGATGAGGTCGACGATGAAGTTCACGGTGATGACGAGCAGCGCGGAGACGAAGACGATGCCAAGCAGGGTATTGAGGTCGCGCTGCACCACAGACTCGTAGGCAAGCCGCCCGAGCCCCGGCAGCGAGAACACGCTTTCGACCACCACCGATCCGCCCAGCATGGTGCCGGCCTGCAGTCCGATCAGCGTCACCATCGGCAACAGCGCATTGCGCAGCACGTGCCGCGTCACCACGCGCGTCTCGTCGAGACCTTTTGCGCGCGCGGTGCGGACGTAATCGAGATTGAGAACCTCCAGCATCGAGGCGCGCATGATACGAAGATAAATGGCGAGAAAGATCAGCCCGAGGGTGAGCGTCGGCAGCACCAGATGGCTCGCGATATCGAGCACGCGCCAGATGCCGGTCCGGACCGTTCCGATGTCCTCAAAACCACCGGGCGGCAACCATTGCAGATAGACCGAGAACACAACAATGGCCATCAGGCCGAACCAGAACGAGGGCGTGGCGTAGAAGATCAGGCCAAGCGTGGAGATCAGCGTATCGGGCCAGCGGTTGACGCCGCGAGCAGCGATCACGCCGAACACGAGGCCGAAGAAGAACGCAAACGACAGCGACGCGGTCATCAAAAGGATCGTCGGCGGCAGCCGTTCGAGGATAACCGAGGCCACCGGCTTGCCGTAGATCGAGGAGAAGCCGAGGTCGAGCCGCACCAGCCGCCAAAGGTAATTGCCGAGCTGGGCCGGGATCGAGAGGTCGAGCCCATAGAATTTGCGCAGTTCCTTGGCGGTCGCTACATCGCCGCCGCCCATCTGTGCCATCATGGCGTCGACGGTGTCGCCCGGTGCGAACTGCAGCAGCAGGAACACGCCGATCAGGATCAGGATCAGGGTCGGGATCGAGGCGGCGAGCCGCCGCCCCGCGAGGCTCAGAATGCGCATAGACCTATCTTGGCGGATATCGGCTTAAGCCGAAAGCCAAAGATCGTGCCAGCTCGTCGATCCCCAGCGCGGCGTGTTGGAGTGGTTGCGTGCCTTCGCCGTAATCGTGGTGACGAAAATTTGCTCGATCGGCATCCAGACCGGCAGCTCCGTATTCACTTCCTTGACGAATTGGGCGTAGAGCGCCTTGCGTTTGGCCGGATCGATTTCGGTCGCGGCATCGTCGATGGTCTTGTCTACGTTCTTGTCTTGCCAGCCCCACTGGTTGGTCCAGGGTGCACCCTTGGGCTGGCCCGAGCGGTACCAGACCGTGGTCGAGACCGCGGGATCGTTGCGGTATTGGTGCCAGCCGGTGGCGAGATCGAAGGCGTGCTCGTCATAGACCTGCTTGAGGAAGCCGCCGCCGTCGTTACGAACGATCTCGACGGGGATGCCGATCTCGCCCAGCGACTGCTGGATGAAGGTCGACCACAGCGAGATGTCCTCGCCCCACGGCGCAGGCAACAGTCTTAGCGAGAAGCGCGTGCCTCCACGTGCCGCCTTGAAGCCGGCTTCGTCGAGCAGCGCGGCGGCCTTGGCCTTGTCGTAAGCGTATTGCGGCGTGTTCGGCCCCGGGTAGAAGTCCGTCGAGGTCGAGGGGATCGGCCCGGTGCCGAGCTTGGCGAAATCGCCGAGAAAGTTCTCGATGAAGAACGGAACGTTGATCGCATGCGCGATCGCGCGGCGGACGCGGATGTCGGACAATTCCTTGCGGCGGAAGTTGAACTCGAGCGTATTGGTCCGCGCGTTGCCTTCATTGCCCTTGGTCGAGACGACAAAGCGCTTGTCCTTGGAAAGCCGCGCCAGGTCCGAGAGCGTTAGTCCCGAGAACGGCGAGTAGTGCAGCTCGCCGGCCTCCATCTGCGCGGCCGCCGCAGAGCGGTCGGTGATCACGCGCCAGACGATGCGATCGAGATAGGGCGCGTTCGGACGCCAGTAATTCTCGTTGCGGTCGGCGATGACATATTGCCCGCGCTCATATTTGACGAACTTGAACGGGCCGGTGCCGACGGGCGCGAGATTGGTCGGGTTCTGGCGGATATCGCCGCTCTCATAGAGGTGCTTGGCCGAGACATAGCCGAGGTCGGGCAGGGCGCGCAGCAGGAGGTTCAGCGGCATCGGCCGCTCGTACTTGAAGATCGCGGTCTGCGCATCAGGCGTTTCCACCGCGGTGAGGAAGAGCTGCAGCGTCGATCCGTAATTGAGGATCTTCTTCCACATGTTCATGGCGGTGAATTCGACGTCGGCCGAGGTGAACGGCTTGCCGTCGTGCCAGGTGATGCCCTTGCGCAGCTTGAACGTCACCGTCTTGCCGTCGGGGCTCCCTTCCCAGCTTTCGGCGAGCACGCCGACCGGCTGGCCGTTGGCGTCGAGATCGACGAGGTTTTCCTGGATCTTGCCGCCGATGATGTAGACGCCGGTGGAAGCCTGGATGCTCGGATTGAGCTGGCGCTGCTCGGCGCCGTAATGGACGTTGAACACGCCGCCCTTGCGCGGGGTTTCCTGCGCGAAGGCCCGCATCGGATTGATCACGTTGGCCGCGATGGCTGCCGAGGTCAGCAGCGCAGTGCGACGATTGATCTCAAGGCGCGTCAAATCCATGCGAAGTCTCCGAACTCGATATTGATGGCAGACCGTTCACGCGTCCGCCTTGAGCGTGATGTTACGATGGAAGGCCAACGCGAGTCATTTTCAAATCAACGCGCAGAGCGGAAAATCCTTCCAGAAAACAACGTGCTTACTGGCTGATCAGTCTTGCGCATTTTGCCCTGTCAGAAGGCAAATCACGGCTCGCCCCGATAGAGGCAAAGACCCGAGGGCAGTCTCAGATTGTCCGAAAAAGGGGCCTCGGGGTGCGCTGATTCCCCATAAAAATAGGCCCTAGACGGCTTCTGATGCTAAAAATCCCGGAAAAATTGGACGAATCACTGCAACTCGACTAGCGAGATAGTTGTGCAGAATGTCGGAAACCCTGTTTTTTAGGCGGTTTCCGACATATCGTCGCCTGTGCCAGAATCAATGGAGCAACCATGGCCACCCAAATGTCTAAGTCGCAGCTCATCGAGAAGATCGCGACCACCACCGAACTTTCGAAGAAAGAGGTCAAGAACGTGATGGACACGCTCGTTGACGTCGGTCACAAGGAGCTGAAGAAGAACGGGCTATTCCTCGTTCCCGGCTTCGCGAAGTTCGTCGTGGTGAAGAAGCCGGCGACCAAGGCTCGGAAGGGCACCAACCCCTTCACGGGCGAGGAAATGATGTTCAAGGCCAAGCCGGCCCGCAAGATCGTCCGGGCCCGCCCGGTCAAGGCCGCCAAGGACGCGGTTTAAGACAAGCGGAAAGGCCCCTGGCGACGGGGGCCTTTTTGTTTGCGGGTCGCGTTCCCCGGATGCAGCGCAGCAGGCCGCGTTAGCGGCGTGATGCGCTGCTGATCCGGGGTCCATGCGACCGTAGGTCCCGGCTCTGCGGAGCAGCGTTGCACGCTGCACCGCGTCCGGGACACGAGAGGCGGATCGGCAAAAGCGATATCCCTCATACCACCGGCGACCGCCCGCCATCGACATTGATGGCGGTGCCGGTGATGAACGAGCCCTGATCGGAAGCGAGGAAGCAGGCCAAATTGGCGAATTCCTCCGCCGTGCCGATGCGCCCCAAAGGCGTGCCCTTGGCGAGGTTTTTCGCAAACACCTCGAAATCCATATCGGGTGCCTGCGCGGCGTGGCGCTTGACCCATTGATCGCTCATGATCAGGCCGACCAGCATGGCGTTCACCAGGATGTTGTGCTCGCCGCCTTCGCTCGCCATCACCTTGGTCAGCGCCATGCCGGCCGCCCTTGAGACCGAGGTCGGCGCCGAGGAGGCAGCCGGCGCCTTGGCGTAGGTGTTGAGCACGTTGATGATGCGGCCCCATTTGCGCGCCTTCATGCCCGGCCAGACCAGCCGGCTGAAGCGGATCGCGGCGAATAGCTTGAGATCGAGGTCTTCCTGCCAGGCTTCGTCGCTGATGTTCTCGAACGCCATCGTCCGCGCGGTGCCTGCATTGTTGATGAGGACGTCGGCCGGGCCGAGGTCGGCGACAATCCTTTCATGCGCATTGCCGATGTCTTCCGCCTTCGAGACGTCGCAAACGTAATCGCGAACCTCCAGTCCGTCCTTCGCAAGCTGCTCCCGCGCTGCCGTGAGGTCGGCTGCGCCGCGCGCGAGGATCGCTACTTTGGCGCCGGAGGCGGCAAATCGCCGCGCGACGGCGAGGCCAATCCCTTTGCTGCCGCCGGTGACTCTGTCCTTCATCGTGACTTGCATGTGGTTCTGCCTGTGAATTGACCCGGAACGGGTCGAGTGACCCCCATTGTTGCCGTGCCTTATCGCAGCGTCAACGCGCGCCCTCGCGCGATGACGAACGCGTGAGTGCCGGAAAATACCACCGGGTTGGCCGGCATTTTCGACAAGGATTTTCCCCGTTTGCCGCCACCGGGAACGGCAATGTTGCTATTTTCCAGCGCGCCTTGTGGGGCTCGGCGACCGCGCCAAGATCAAGCAGAACAACAATGGAGTCCAGGAGACCACCATGGGCCTGCAGCAAGCAAAACTCGAATCGCTTCCCTTCGTCACCGCCGAGCTGAACTATCTCGCGCCGACGCCGGGAAAGCCCCGCACCTACGCGTTCGATCTGCCGCCGGGCGAAGCCAAATCCACCGCACTGCCCGAACCGCACAACGTCCCGATCTTCGACGCGCGCCTGATCGCGGCAAACCTTTCGCTGGACCGCGAAGGTTTCGAGCTGGTCCGCCATCCCACCATCGTCAGGAATTTCTACGACGATAAGGAAGTGAAAAACGTCTACTATCCCGCCGTGGAAGCCTTCCTGAAGGCGACGCTCAAAGCCGACCGCGTCTTCATCTTCGACCACACGGTGCGCAAGCGCGTGGCAGGCGCCGCCGATATCAGGGCCGCTGGCCCACGCCAGCCGGCTACGCGCGTCCATGTCGACCAGACCGATAAATCAGGCGCCAACCGCGTGCGCGAACATCTGCCGGATGAGGCTGACGAGCTTCTGAAGGGACGGGTGCAGGTCATCAACGTCTGGCGGCCGATCCGCGGTCCGTTGCTCGATGCGCCGCTGGCAATGTGCGACGGCCAGACGGTCGAGCCGGGCGATCTCGTCGCTTCCGACCTGATCTATCCGAACCGCAGCGGCGAAACCTATTCGGTAAAATACAATCCGAACCATCGCTGGTACTACATTCCGGAAATGCGGACCGACGAGGCGTTGCTGTTGAAATGCTACGATTCCGCAACCGACGGCCGCACACGGTTCGGGCCGCATACCGCCTTCATCGATCCGACCACGCCGACCGATGCGCCGCCGCGCGAGAGCATCGAACTGCGAACGCTGGTGTTCCACAGGAACTGATCGCTGCGAGCGGGCGGATTCGCGTTCTCAACATATTGGTGCTACCTCGCCCCGAAACAGTTTTGGGGCGAGACGGCTCATGGACGACGGCAAGGCCGACGGTGCGGATGTCAATTTCCGCGCACTGATTTTTGCGCTGCTGGCGCTGGCCTGTGGTCACATGCTGTCGACGCTGCTGCGAACCATTCCGGCCATCAGTCTCGACGTGATGGCGGCCGATTTCAGAACGCCCTCGCAGACGCTGGCGAGCCTGACCTCGATCTACCATTTCGCCTTTGCCGCTTCGCAGATTCCGGTCGGCGCAGCGATGGATAGGTTTGGCGTGCGGCCGGTGTCGCTCGGTCTGCTGGCGGGAACCATCGTCGGCGCGCTGGCGTCGGGTCTGGCCACCGGGCCGGAGAGCTTTCTGTTCGGCCAATTCCTGCTCGGGGTCGCCACCTCGGGCATGCTGATGTGCCCGATGACGCTGGCGGCGAAACAGATGTCGGCGGCGCGCTTCGGGCTGTGGTCCGGCATCATTCTCTCGATCGGCAATATCGGCATGCTGCTGTCGTCGAGCCCGTTGGCCTTCGTCGTCGAGCAGTGGGGATGGCGTGCCGGATTCTGGATTTCCGCCGGCTTCGGAGCTGTGGTGGCGGTGGCCGTGTTCGCGCTGGTGCCGAAGCAACCGGCCGCGCATGCCGACGACTCCTCGCCATTGTGGCAAATGGCCGAGGTGCTGCGCATCGGCCTGTCGCGACCACTGCGCGGCCTGATCGCGCTGTCGCTGGTCTCGCTAGCGGCCTCGCTGGTGTTGCGCGGATTGTGGGGCGGACCGTGGCTGATGGAGGTCAAGGGGCTCGGCCGCATCGAGGCCGGCAACGCGCTCGGCCTGTTCACGCTGGCGTTGATCGTTGGTCCCGTCCTGATCGGCATTCTCGACCGCAACATCGGCCACCGCCGCGAGATCCTGGCTGCCAGCCATTGCTTCGTAGCCGTGTTGCTCGCGCTGATGGCGGCGGGCGCGCCGCATTATCCGCTTTCGGAACTGTTCGGGACGACGGCGATCCCGCCGCGATTTGACAGCGTGCTGCTGGTCATGATCGGCATCGCGATATCGGCACAGCCGCTGCTGTTCGGCATGACGCGGCAACTGGCGGGCGCACAGAACGCCGGCAAGGCGCTCTCCGCCGTCAACCTCGCGTTCTTCCTCGGCGTCGCGCTGATGCAATCGGCAACCGGCGTGGTTGCGGCGCTGCTGGGCCTGCCCGCGGTGCTGCTGTTCATGGCGGCGGCCTTGATCGTCG
Organism: Bradyrhizobium sp. LMTR 3; assembly: GCF_001693485.1. Taxonomy (GTDB): domain Bacteria; phylum Pseudomonadota; class Alphaproteobacteria; order Rhizobiales; family Xanthobacteraceae; genus Bradyrhizobium. The sequence continues at coordinate 202,302 of NZ_MAXC01000051.1, read as the reverse complement.
GGACGGTGGTGTTTTTGCTGTACACGTAGGATGGGTGGAGCCACCGGGTGCGGCCTTTGGCCGGCCCGATGATAAACTCCGCGATACCCATCAATTCCAGCCTCCCGTGTTGTGATGGGTTTCGCAATGGCCCCACCCATCCTACACTCTGATGCTGAACAACTGACAACGGGTAACCATGTCCGCCAGGATCGATCCCATCACGCGCTCTGTCGTCCAGCACCGCCTCAGCTCGATCGTGAAGGAGATGGGCGAGGCGATGCTTCGCACCTCCTATTCGCAGATCCTCAATTCCAGCCGCGATTTTTCGCTCGCGATCTGCGACACGAGCGGGCGACTGATCGCGCAGGCCGATCACCTGCCGGTTCATGTCGGGGCGCTGCCATGGGCGACGCTCGCGGTCGAAGAGCGCTTCAAGGACGTTAAACCCGGCGACGTGATCCTGCTCAACGATCCCTATTACGGCGGAAGCCATCTGCCTGATCTGACCGCCTTCGTGCCGGTGTTCGACGGCGAGCGGCGGCTGCTCTGGACCATCGTGCGCGCACACCAGAGCGACATCGGCGGCGCCACCCATGGCGCCTATAACCCTGCCGCGACCGAGATCTATCAGGAGGGGCTGCGCGTTCCGCCAATCAAGCTCTATGAAGCGGGTAAGCTCCGCGACGATCTGCTCGACCTGCTGGCGCTGAACATTCGCAACCCCAGGGAATTCCGCGGCGATCTCGCGGCCATGCTCGGCGCGGCGCATCTCGGCGAGCGGCGGCTGTCGCGATTGTTTGCGGAGTTCGGTGCGCCGGTGGTCGAAGCCGCGGTGGAAGCCATCCTCGATGCCACCGAACAGCAGACCCGCGCGGTGGTCTCGACCTGGAAGGACGGCGTGTTTTACGGCGAGGCGTTTCTCGACGATGACGGCCATGGCTGCAGCGACATCCGCATCGCGGCGAAGGTGACCAAGAATGGCAGTGACGTCGAGGTCGATCTCTCCGACTCCGATCCGCAATCGACCAGCTTTGTGAATTCCTCGCACGCCAACATGCAGGCCGCGGTGGCGATGGCGTTTGCCTATCTGATCGACGCCGAGATTCCGAAGAACACCGGCGCGCTGCGCCCGCTGAAGGTAATTGCAAAGCAGGGCACGGTGGTGTGGGCCGATCCGGGCCGGCCGGTGACGCTGTGCACCAGTCATCCCTCCAATGAAATCGTCGAAGCCATCGTGAAAGCCCTGTCGGCATCCTGTCCGGAACGCGCAATGGCGGGCTGGAGCCGGCGCTTTCGCATCGCAATCCAGGGCGAAGACCCGCGCACGGGAAAGAATTTCATCTGGCACCTGTTTCAGGCGCGGCCCGGCGGCGGCGCGTCATCCGGCGGCGATGGCTGGTCGTCGATCGGCGAGTGGCACTCGGTCGGCGGGTTGAAGTTCGGCAGCCTGGAGGTCGCCGAAGTGCGCTTTCCCCTGCATTTTCGCACGCATGAATTCCGCCCCGGCTCCGGCGGCGACGGGCAGCATCGCGGCGGCCTCGGCGTGTCGCTCGATCTGGTGCTGGAGACGGAAAAGTCTGCGAAGGGCAACACCGCCGGCGACGGCGCGCGCCACGGTCCCTGCGGCATGCTCGGCGGGCAGGACGGCAAGCCGCATCACTATCGTCTACTCTCCGAAGGCCGCGAGCCGCGCGTGCTGCGCACCAAGGAAGTCGGTATCGAGCTGCGCCCCGGCGATTGCCTCGAAATCCGTTCCTCCGGCGGCGGCGGCTGGGGGTCGCCTGCGAAACGATCGGCTGAAGCGCGTCAGCGCGACCGCGAGCAGGGCCTGACCGAAGTCGCGACGGAGCAGGCGTCTTCATGATGTTCAGGATAGGCATTGACGTCGGCGGGACCTACACCGATCTCGTGGCGACTGACGAGACCGGCCGCACCGTGTTTGCGAAATCGCCATCGACGCCGGCTGATCAATCGATCGGCGTGATGGCGGGGCTGGAAGAATTGGCGCGGCGGCTCAACGTCACGCGCGCGGACATGCTCGCGGCGACCGATCGCCTCGTGCACGGCACGACGGTCGCGACCAATGCGCTGCTGGAGCGCAAGGGCGCAAAAGTGGCGCTGATCACCACCGAAGGTCATCGCGACGTCATCGAGATGCGCGAAGGCCTGAAACCCGACCGCTACGATTTGCGCTCACCGCCGCCGGCGCCGCTGGTGCCGCGCGATTTGCGTTTCGGTGTCAAGGAGCGGCTCAAGGCCGACGGCGGTGTCCTTATTCCGCTCGACCTAAAGTCGCTCGACAATGCCATTGCCGGCATCAGGCGATCGGGCGCGACCTCGGTCGCGGTATGCTTTCTGCATTCCTATCTCAACCCGGTTCACGAACTCGCCGCCGTCGAGCGGCTGAAGCAGGCGCTGCCGGACATCAGCATCTCGCGCTCCAGCGACGTGCTGCCGCAGATCAAGGAATATGAACGCGTCTCGACCACGATCGTGAACGCCTATGTCGAGCCGATCGTGCGGCGCTATCTGACCAATCTCGAAGCGCGGCTCGGCGAGGCCGGCTTCAAGGGCAGTCTCTTCGTCGTGCTGTCGCATGGCGGCATGGCGCCGGTCGAGGAAGCTTCGCGCCTTGCCGCGGGCACGGTGCTGTCAGGCCCCGCGGGCGGCATGTCCGGCGGACGGCGCTGTTCCGACTTGGTCGGCATTCCCGATCTGGTGCCGTTCGACATGGGCGGCACCTCGACCGATATCTCGCTGATTTCTGGGGGACAGGTCTCGCTCTCGGCCGACGGCATGCTGGCCGGCCAGCGCATCGCGCTGCGCAGCCTCGATATCGCGAGCATCGCCGCCGGCGGCGGCTCGATCGCGAGCGTCGATGCCAGCCGCACGCTGCGGGTCGGGCCCGAAAGCGCGGGCTCGGTACCGGGTCCGGCCTGTTACGGCAATGGCGGCGAGGCCGCCACTGTGACCGACGCCAATGTCGTGCTCGGCTATCTCGATGCCACAGCCTTCATGGGCGGCAAGCGCCCGCTCGACCGTGCCGCCTCGGAAGCTGCAGTTGATCGCATCGCCGCTGCGATGGAGCTGTCGCGCGTCGATGCCGCCGCCGGCATCTACCGCATGATCAATCTGAACATGGCCGACGGCATCCGCCTGATGACGCTGCGCCGCGGCGTCGATCCGCGAAAGTTTGCGCTATTGAGTTTCGGCGGCGCGGCGGGCCTGCACGCGGCGGAGGTCGCGCGCGAGCTCGAGATCAAGCGCATCATCGTGCCGACGGTGGCGTCCGTGCTGTCGGCCTGGGGCATGCTGACCAGCGATCTCCGCTACGAAGTCAGCCGCACGCATTATGGCGCCGGCACGCGCATCACGGCCGATGAGGTGCGCGACCTCTTTGCCGGGCTGGAGCAGCAGGCTGCCGGCCGCCTGCGCTCGTGGTTCAATGGCCCGATTGCAATCGAGCGCTCCGCCGAAATGCGCTACGGCGAGCAGATCTTTGAGATCGACGTCTCGCTCGATGGCCTCGACTGGAACGCCGCCGATCTCGTGGACCAGATCGAAGATCGTTTCCATATCAGGCACGAGGAGCTCTACACCTACGCCTCGCGCGGCCAGGAAGTCGTGTTCGTCAACGCGCGGGTGGCCGCGATCGGTGAAGTCGCGCGACTTGATTCCGATACAAGGCCCGCAGCGTCATCAGCCGCCTGCGCACCACGCAGCCAGCGGCAAGCTTTCTTCGGCGGCTGGCGCGAAGTCCCGGTCTACGCGCTCGACGACCTGCAGCCCGGCCACACTTTGGCCGGACCGGCCATCATCGAGGCAGAGACCACGACGGTGCTGGTCGACACGGGGGACCGCGTGACGGTGAACGCCCTGGGCTGGCTGGATATCGCGCTACGCGGACACGTAGATACGTAGCCCGGATGAGCGAAGCGATATCCGGGGTCGGCCGTTGTCCCGCATGTCGCTTCGCTCATGCGGGCAACGTTGCTGCTCAAATCGGTGCATTTACCGATTGCGGCCCCTACACGGCCAATCTCGACCATGTATACGGCCAAGACCCAATTCGTTCGCCAGCCACAACGGAACCGTTGCCTCTTGAGGCCCCTCGCGTATCACCGGCACCACGGGCTCGCCGCACGGATCGACCCGGTCGTCCTCAGGGCGATAACGATATCGTGGAACGATATTGTAATCCCAGTAGGGAGTTGGCCTTACGATGGGCACCCTGACGATAGGCCTTTCCCGTGGTTCACGAACGACTTGGGCCGTCTGCGCATGCGCTGCGGTACCAAACGTGCCGAGGTTACACAGGACCAGGGCCGCTCCCAAAGCTACTATCGCTATCCTCATGCCTCGACCTCCTTGCCACACACAGCTTAGATGGAACTCCAGCGATGTTCGAGTTCGCGTCTCGGTTGAGGTATATCGGACATCAAAGACATCGAAACCGCAACGTCTCATTTTATGAAGACTGGCGGCGTGCGCTACTGCAGCGCCCTACGCAGCCCACATTTCATTTTAACAACCTGATCTCTCGCGCTATCATCGCCATCGCTGGGTGGCGTCACGAGCTCTGAACAGCTCGCGTTCGAGGCTGCGTCGATGACAACAAGAATAAAATGGCTGCCACCAGCCTTCTTCGTTGCATTGTTGCTGGCACCGATTTGGGCCGCCCCGCCGCCGACCCGTGCCGCCGGCGTGACCGATACCGAGATCCGCATCGGCAACATCATGCCCTACACCGGCCCGCTGGCCGCGTTCGCCTCGATCGGACGCGCCGAGGCCGCGTATTTCGATATGATCAACGAACGCGGCGGCATTAACGGGCGCAAGATCAGGTTCATCTCCCGCGACGACAGCTCAAATCCGAGAACGGCGGTCGAGCATACAAGCGAGCTGGTCGAACAGGAGCGTGTGCACCTGATGTTCGGGTCGTTCGGCACGCCGGCCAATCTGGCGACGCGAAGCTATCTCAACGAGCGAAGCATCCCGCAGCTCTTCGTCGCCTCCGGCGACGAGGAGTGGGCGCATCCGAAGCGGTTTCCCTGGACGATGGGCTGGCAGCCGACCTTCCGCTCCGAGGGCCGGATCTATGCCAACTACATTCAAGCCGCCTATCCGAGCCGGAAGATCGCCGTGCTCTGGCAGAACGATCAGTTCGGCCGCGATCTGTTCCGGGGATTGCAGGAGGGGCTCGGCATCACCGCCAACATGATCGTTGCCGACATTGCCGTCGATGCGGACATGTCGATCGATACGCAGGTTGATATCCTGAAGAACTCCGGCGCTGAAGTGCTCGTGCTCAATTGTGCGCCGCCGATCGCGGCGCGTGCGATCCGTAAGGCGGCTGAACTGGGGTGGCATCCGGTGTTGTTGCTGGTCAATGCGGCGGCGTCGATTGCGAACGCGCTGCGACCGGCGGGGCTTCAGAATTCCATCGGCGTGATCTCCACCTCATACCTGAAGGATGCCGGCGACGCCACCTGGAAGGACGATCCTGCCATCAAGGCGTGGCTTGCGTTCATGGACAAGTATTATCCGGATGGAGACAAGGAGGATGGCTACGCCATCTTCGGCTACGCCGCGGCCGAAACGCTGGTCCAGGTGTTGACCCAGTGCGGCGACGACCTGTCGCGCGAGAACATCATGCGGCAGGCGGCGTCCTTAAGGAATTACCAGAGCACGGTCGCATTTCCGGGAATAGCGATCAACACCGGACCGGCCGACTTCCACCCGATCGAGCAGATGCGGCTGGTGCAGTTCGACGGCAGCGCGTGGCAGCCGATCGGCGATGTGATCGAGAGCGCGTTCCTGGGCGCACCGGGCGATAAGTGACAGAATGTAGGGTGGGCAAAGGCGCGAAGCGTCGTGCCCACCATTCAATTTGCACGGTCGGAGAGATGGTTGGCACGCGGAGCCTGTCATCGGGCGCGCATTCGCGCGACCCGGTGGCTTTGCCCACCCTACGAAACCGCTACTTCCTCTGCCCGTAGTTCAACAGCCCGCCCTTGCTCTTCGGCGGATGGGCGCGCAGGCCTTCCTCGTTGGGCTCGGTGCCCCAGCCGGGGCGGTCCGGCATCACCAGGTGGCCGTCGACGATCTCGGGCACGTGGGTAAACAATTCATGGTCCCACGCGAGGCGATCGATGTCGGTTTCCATGATGCGTAAATTCGGCACCGCGGCGGAAAAATGCGCGTTCTGCATCGTGCAGAGATGGCCGTAGAAATTATGCGGGGCGACGTTCACCTCGAAATGCTCGGCGGCCGCGGCGATCTTCATCGATTGCCAGACCCCGTTCCATGGCGTGTCGATGATCGCGACATCCATCGCCTGCTCGTTGAAATAGGGCAGGAACTCGCGCAGGCCCAAGAGCGTCTCGCAGGATGACACCGGATGCGGGCTCTGGCGGCGGATGTAGCCCAGCGCCTGCGGGTTGAAGGTGTCGATCTCCACCCAGAACAGGTCCATGTCCTTGATGGCGCGCAGTATCTTGAGGTAGCCCTCGGTCTTGGCATTGAAGTTGAGGTCGAGCAGCAGATCGACATCGGGGCCGGCGCCGTCGCGGATTGCCTCCAGATGCATGCAAAGATTGCGCAGCACCTTGCGATCGACGTTGATCTCGGGTTCGAACGGCGAACCAAAGCCCGGCCGCCAGCCCTGCGGCTTGCCGTCGGTGTAGACGAAGATGTTGGTCTTCATCGCCGTAAAGCCTTTTTCGCGTACCTCGCGGCCGATTGATTTGACGCCGTCGAGATCGGTAATCGCCGGCTTGAACCAGTCGGGATGGTTGATGCGCCAGGTCGCGCAGTGCGACCAGTAGACCCGGATGCGGTCGCGGATCTTGCCGCCGAGCAGTTCGTAGCAGGGCACGCCGAGCGCCTTGGCCTTGACGTCGAGCAGCGCGTTCTCGAGAGCCCCAAGCGCCAGCGCCACCACGCCGCCGGCGGCCGGGCGCGTCGCGGCGAACAGTTCGGCGTAGATCCGCTCGTGCTGGAACGCGTTCTTGCCGATGACCCGCGCGCCAAGCCGTTCGATCGCCGCCGTCACGCCGGGCGCCCCAAAACCCTCGTCGTACTCGCTCCAGCCGACGATGCCGTCCTCGGTCATGATCTTGACGAAGTGGTAGTTCCGCCATCCGGCGTCGCAGGCCAGCGTTTCGACGCTTCTAACGGTGGTGGCTTTTTTCATGATTTCCTGCCCCGGGCTTGTTGTTGTTGGCTGATAACAACAATGGATCGACGGGGAGGTCAATTGCAGGGCAGCGCAGACCGTCAATGCAGATCGTGCTTATCCGGCGCGCCGTGGCCTCGTGGTTCGAGACGCGCGGCTTCGCCGCGCTCCTCACCATGAGGGTCTAAAATTCTTTTCACCGGCGAGATTTTAGACCTCATCCTGAGGAGCGGCGCTCGCGCCGCGTCTCGAAGGATGAAGCCACCGACGGTGCGGAAAGCTAAGCTCGTGGCGGAAACAACGTCGGCCTCTGCCGCTCGAACACCTGCCGCCCGCTCTTGAATCCCATCAGCACATCAGGCAATTCCGCAATCGCGTTCGTCCCGCTGTCGGTATCGAGAATGATCAGGTCCGCCGGATTGCCCACCGCGATGCCGTAGCCCCGCAGGTTCATCAGCCGCGCCGGCAGCTCGGTCACGAGATCGAGGCAGGCGTCGAAATCGCTGACGCCTGCTTGCGCGACATTGGCGTAGAAATTCGCCATCCTCAGCAGCGAGGCGTCGCCGAATGGCGTGAAGGGGTTGAGCACATTGTTGGTCGCGACCGAACAGAGAACGCCATCTGCAACCAACTTGTGCGCCACCGTCAGCCCGCGCGGAGCGTTGTGCGTGGCGTCGCGACCCATCAGATAGAGATCGGTCGCGGGCAGCACGGTGACGGCGACGCCGGATTTGGCCAGCCGCGCGGTGGCCGGCTTCAGCCGGTCCGGCGGCAGCGCCGATAATTTGGTGGCGTGACCGATCGCGACGCGGCCCTGATAGTTGCGCCGCTCGGTCTGCCGGCAGACCTCGTCGAGATGCCACCAGGACGGATCGAGATCGAAGTCGAGGTGCAGGTCGACGTCGACATCGAATTGCTGCGCCAGGTCGAAAATTTTTTCGAGATGCGCGTTCGGATCGGTGTCCATATAGGGGCAGCCACCGATCACTTCGCCGCCGTCGCGCAAGGCCGCAATGAGCAGCTCCTCGGCGCCGGGATCGTTGGTCAGGCCCTCCTGCGGAAACACGCAGATCGAAAGATCGAGCGCCCAGGGATAATCGCGCTTCAGCGCTTTCACCGCCTCAAAGCCGCGCAAGCCGATCCGCGGATCGATTTCGACATGGGTACGCATCCGCATGGTGCCATGCACGATGGCGCGCTCGATCACGCGCGCGCCGCGGCCGTAGACGTCTTCCACCGTGAAATCGCGCTTCATCGCGGCGACCGCGGCGATGGCTTCGGTGACGCTGCCGTGGTTGTGCGCGCAGCGGCCGAGCAGGCAGGCCTTGTCGAGATGGATGTGGGTGTCGACGAAGCCGGGCAGGGCCAATCTGCCGCCGACCTCGATCTCGGCCGCTTCGCAGGCAAGCCGGGGTTCGATGGCCACGATACGCCCGCCGGCGATGCCGATATCGACAGGCGTCGCCGAGGTTCGCGTCCTGGCGTTGCGGAAGATTAGGTCAAAGGCGGTTTTGGTGTTCATCAGGCGTCGGGCTGGAGAAGGTCTCAACCTATCGGAAGCGGGGGCGCCGGGCACCTCCAGATTGTGTGCAATCGGAAGGCTGAATTGTTCAAAATATGTGCATGCAGTTTGTGGGCTGGACTGTAGTATCCCCGGCATCAGGAGAAGCCGCCATGTCTGTCGCCGCGAAAGCCGAAGTGAAGGGAATGTCCGACGCCGAGGTGGTCAAAGCCTATCTCACGGCATCGATGATCCCGGATCCCGATGCGGCCGCGGCCTACATGAAGCCGGGCACGATCATCACCTTCACCGGTGGCCGCGAGTTCGATCATCCGCGCGGGCCGACCGGCTTCAACGCGCGACGCTATCGCTGGGTCAAGAAGAAGATGGACCGCTTCGACGTCTGTCCGGGCGCCGAGGAGACCGTCGTCTACAGCATCGGCACGCTCTACGGTGAATGGCTCGATGGCACGCCGTTCGAAGGCAATCGCTATGTCGATCGTTTCGTGGTCAGGGGCGGGCAGATCGTGAAGATGGACGTCTGGAACGACAGCGCCGAGCGGATTCTGGTGCAGATGGGGATTGAGGCGTAGCGGTCTTACCTCGCCCTGACCACCTTCGGCATCTTCACCACGCGCTCGCTTTCGCCTTCCTCGGCATAGGGCGCCAGAATATCCAGCAAATCGCGGCCGCGCGGCGGGGCGGGGGCCACCAGCGCGCGGCTGGCCACGGAATCCAGGTGGCTGTGCATCAGGCTCATCACCTTGGCCTCGTCGCCCTTGACCAGCGCGGCGATGATCGCGCGGTGCTCGTTGATCGCGCATTCCGACGAATGCGGACGGCTGTAGAGCGATAGCGTCAGGCAGCAGCGATAGGCGACTTCGCTGACGTAACGCACCAGGATCGGGCTGTTCGTCATGTTGGCGAGCAGGATGTGGAATTCCGTCGCGAGGCGGATCGACACCGCATCCGAGCCGTCGCGCGCGCGGTCCTCGGCATCGACATGGGCGTTCAGCTCGGCAACCTGGCTCTTGGTCAGCTTGCCGGCGAGTTGCCGCACCACCAGGCGCTCGAGTTCGATCCGGATATCAAAGGCATCGCGCGCCTCCTGCCAGCTCGGCGTCGCTACCACCGCAATCCGGTTGCGGCGCAGTTCGACGAGACCTTCTGCGGCCAATTGGCCCAGCGCATGTCGCGCAATGGTGCGGCTGACGCCGAACCGCTCGCCGAGCGAATCCTCCGGCAGCTTTGCGCCGGGCGCCAGCGCCTGCTCGATAATGGCGCGGCGCAGCGCGCGGCAGATCACGCCGACCTTGTCGGATGGGACAGCAGTCTTGCTGGCGGGGCGGGGCGCCATCGGCGAATCCTGGCGGGTGCTTCGAATGGGTCCTCTTATCACAATTGCCGACTGATTGTGCGCCTCAATTGCATGCACCTTGTGGGTCAAACTGCACAAAAGGAGTCCGCCGGATCGGGCGGCAAAATCCGGGCTCCTTGATTTTAAAGGCAAGTTTGGCTGGCATCCGGCTTGCATGCACTTACAGCCATGATGCGCATGCAACCAGATTCCGAATTTCAGGGCACACCGGTTTCGGGCTCCGCCGCTCCGATCGCGATCGAACTGTCGGAGGCTTCCGTCACCTTCGGCCGCGGCGCCCGGGCGGTGCCGGCCCTCTCCACGACAAGCTTGCGGATTGCCGATGGCGAGTTCGTCGCGCTGGTCGGGCCGTCCGGCTGCGGCAAGTCGACCATCCTGCGGCTGGTGAGCGGCCTGGTGCAGCCGACATCGGGCGTCGTCATCGTCGGCGGCCGCGAGGTGGCGGCGCGCGCGTTGCGCGTCGGCATGGCGTTCCAGAATCCGACCATGCTGCCGTGGATGTCGATCGAGCGGAACATCATGCTGCCGCTCAAGATCGTCGAGCCGTTTCGCTCGCAATTCCGAAAGCTGCGCAAGACCGAATTCCGCGACAAGGCCAATGCGCTTCTGGAGCAGGTCGGCCTCAAGGGGTTCGGCAACCGCTACCCCTGGCAACTCTCCGGCGGCATGCTTCAGCGCGCCAATCTGTGCCGCGCGCTGATCCACGAGCCGCGCATGCTGCTGCTCGACGAGCCCTTCGGCGCGCTCGACCAGTTCACGCGCGAAGAGCTGTGGTCGATCCTGCAGGACCTCTGGATCGCGCACAAGCCGACCGTGCTCCTGGTGACGCATGACCTGCGCGAGGCTGCCTTTCTCGGCAGTCGCATCTGCGTGATGAGCGCGCGTCCGGGCCGCATCCTCGACGACAGCCGCGTCGACTTCGCCCGCCCACGCACGGTGGCCATGACCTTCGAGCCGGATTTCGTGGCGCTGAACCAAAAGCTGCGTGCCTTCATCGTCGATGCGCGCACCGCCTCAGCACGGGGAGCGGCCTGACATGCCCGAGCTCGATTACCGCCAAAAGGCCTGGTCGGCGGCACTGATCGTGCTGTTCTTTGTCGCCTGGGAATTGTTCTGCCTGATATCAGGCATGTCCGACCTGGTGCTGCCGCGTCCCTCGCAGGTATTCGTCACGCTGGTCGAGAAATTCCCCATCCTCTGGCCGCACATTCTGCAGACGCTGGCGACGACGATGATCGGGTTTGTCCTTGGCGTCGGTCTCGGCGTTGTGCTGGGCGCGGTGATCGGCGTCTCGAAAACCGCTTACGATACGGCTTATCCGCTGCTCGTTGGATTTTCCTCGATCCCGAAAGTCGCCGTGGTGCCGATCTTCGTGCTGTGGTTCGGCTCCGGCTCGGTGCCGGCGGTGCTGACGGCACTCTCTATCTGCTTCTTCCCGATCGTGGTCAATATTGCGACGGGATTGGCGACGACAGAACCCGAACTCGAAGACGTGCTGAAAGCACTTGGCGCCAGCAAGTTCGACATCCTCTGGAACGTCGGCTTGCCCCGCACCATGCCGTTCTTCTTTGCGTCGCTGAAGGTCGCGATCTCCTACGCCTTCGTCGGCGCGGTGCTGTCGGAGACCGTCGCCTCGAACCGCGGCATCGGCAACGTCATGATGACCGCGTCCTCGAATTTCAACGTGCCGCTGGTGTTCGCCGGCCTGTTCGTGCTCGCCGGCCTCGGCGTCGCGCTCTACGTGATCTTCTCGGTAATCGAGGGGCGCGTCACCGGCTGGGCCACCCGCAAGAACGACATGATCGCGACTTGAAAGTTTTCGCCAACCGCCATCCAACCCTTGTCGAGGAGACCACAATGTTAGCCAGAGTAAGCGCCGCGCTGTTGGGAGTTGCCCTGTTTGCCGGTTCCGCCAGCGCCCAGGAAACCACGATCAAGTTCACGCTGGGCTGGAAGACGCAAGGGTCCGACGCCGCGTTCTTCTACGCCAAGGACAAGGGCTTCTTCAAGGAAGAGGGCCTCAATGTGGTGATCGACCAGGGCGAGGGCTCCGGCGCGACGGTGACGCGCATCATGTCGGGCGCCTATGACGCCGGCTTCGGCGACGTCAACGCCATCATCCAGAACGCCTCGACCAAGCCGCAGGACGCGCCGGTGATGGTCTACATGATCTGGAACCAGCCGCCGTTCGCCATCGTCACCAAGAAGACCAGCGGCATCAACACCATCAAGGACTTTGAGGGCCGCACGCTTGGCGGCGCGCAGGGCACGCCGACGACGCGGTTGTTGCCGGTGTTTGCCAACAAGAACAAGCTCGAGGGCGAGAAGATCAAGATCTCCAACATGGCGCCGAACTTGCAGGAGCCGATGCTGATCAAGGGCGATATCGACGCGGCTCTCGTGTTCAATATTACGAGCTACTTCAACCTGGTGCTGAACCGCCAGGATCCCGACAAGGACTACAGGTGGTTCTCGTTCGGCGATTACGGCCTCGATCTCTATTCCAACGGCATGATGGTGTCGCGCAAGCTGCTGGCGTCCAATCCGAAGGCCGTCGCCGGCCTCGTCCGCGCCGTCAACAAGGCCGTGATCGCGATCGCCAAGGACCAGAATGCCGGGATGAAGGCCGCGCTGAACTACGACAACCTGATCAACGCCGAGGTCGAGAAGCGCCGCCTGCAGTTTTCCTTCGACAAGCTGATCGTCTCGCCCGAGATGAAGGAGATCGGCGTCGGCGACGTCAAGGACGACCGCATGGCCCGCGCCATCGGCATCATCGTCGAAGGCTACCAGCTCGCCCGCGCGCCGGCGCCTGCGGAAATTTTCTCCCGCGAGTTCCTGCCGCCGCGCGCGGAGCGGGAGCTGGTGTATACGGCGAATTGAGGATGTGAGCGAGCACCGTCATTCCGGGATGGTGCGCAGCACCAGACCCGGAATCTCGAGATTCCGGGTTCGATGCTTTGCATCGCCCCGGAATGACGAACTGGAGAGGGCGCGCTCTTATGATTACCGAAGTCTCTGCACACAGCCTATTCTCCGGCCCTGATCGCGGCTTGCTCGAAAACGTCGTGCTGCGGCACGACAACGGTGTCATCACGTCGACCTCCGAGGCCGCGCTGCCCGCCACAAGCCCGCGCTCCCTCGTGCTGCCGGCCTTCGTCAACGCCCACGATCACGCGCGGCCGACCGCGTCCTCGTTCGGCGCGCTCGGCATGCCACTGGAAAGCTGGATCCTGCGCTCTGCGCTCGGCACGCCGGTCGATCCCTATCTGACGGCGGCGTCCGCGCTGGCGCGGTCGGCGAGGGCGGGCTGCGCTGCGATGATGGTGCACTACACCCGGCCAAGCGGCACCATGCCGCTGGTCGAGGAGGCAAAGGCGATTGCGCGGGCGGCGTCCGACGTCGGCATCCGCATCGCGTTTGCGCTCGCGGTGCGCGACCAGAACCCGGTCGTCTATGGCGACGGCGAACCGGTGCTGTCGCAGCTCTCAAGCGACGATCGCAAGGCCGTTGAGGAACTGTTCGTCCGCGAGCCGATGTCGCCAAAGGCCTATATCGAACTCACGGATGCCATCGCCTCGGCCATCGCAGGTCCCAAGGTCGATGTGCAGCTTGGCCCCGCGGGCGTGCAATGGTGCTCAAGACCGCTGCTTGAGGCGGTGGCGGAGAATTCGGCCCACACCGGGCGACGCATCCACATGCATCTCCTCGAGACAATCTATCAGCGCACCTGGGCAGACCAGCATTTTCCGGATGGCGTCGTTCGTTATCTCCGCGATATCGGCTTCCTGTCGGAGCGGCTGACGCTGGCGCATTGCATCCACGCCCGGCCTGACGAGATCGAGATGATCGCCGTATCAGGCGCGCGTATCGTCACCAACTTCTCCTCCAACTTGCACCTGCGCTCGGGCCTTGCCCCGATTGCCGCGGCGCACCGCTGTGGCTGCGCCATCGCGGTCGGCGTCGATGGTCTCGCGCTCGACGAAGACGACGACGTGCTGCGCGAGATGCGGCTGGTGCAGATGATGCACGGCGGCCTTGGCTTTGAGCGAACCTGGACAGCTTCCGAATTCCTCGCGCTCGCGATCGCCAATGGCCGCAAGGCGACCGGCGCGCCGGGAACGGGCGCGCTCATATCAGGCGCTCCGGCCGATTTCGTCACCATCGATCTCGATCGGCTGGACCGCGACCGGATCATGCCGGTCGGCCCCATCGATCTCCTGTTCGCGCGCGGCAACGCGTCTTTCTTGCGCGACGTCGTGGTTGACGGGCGGCTGATCGTCAGCGAAGGCCGTTGCACCGGTGTAGATCTCCCCGCGATCGAGCGGGAGCTGCGCGGAATCTATCGCGCCAATGCAAGACAACTCTCGGCCTTTCAGCGGGCCTGGCCGCCGCTCGCAGCGTCGCTGCAGGGCTGGTTCGAAGCCCAGCTTGATTGCCGGTAGATCGCTAAGCGCCTCAGTTTGCTGTGTGAATTCCGTCATGTGGAACGAAATTCCACTTGCGCAGAATCTCGGCAACGGTTCATGTCGAGTAAACAAGAAACTGCCGGTAGCCGCCTCGCGCTGCTGATTGGGGTATGGGAAGCAAGCGGGGCGAGGTGAGCCGATCGCCGCATCATTTCGCTCTGCTGTCCAGACGGAACCGTTCATGTCCTTCCATAAATTGCTGATTGCCAACCGCGGCGAGATCGCCATCCGCATCGCGCGCGCCGCGGGCGATGCTGGCCTTGCGACGGTCGCAATGTACTCCGCCGACGACGCGCAATCGCTGCATGTCCGCGCCGCCGACGCCGCCTTTGAAATCCCCGGGCGCGGCGCGCGGGCCTATCTCGATATCGAGGCGGTGATCGCAGCCGCCAAGGCGACCGAATGCGACGCCGTGCATCCCGGCTATGGCTTCCTCAGCGAGAATGCCGCGCTCGCCCGCCGCTGTATCGAGGAAAGCATCGTCTTCGTCGGCCCGTCGCCGGAAGCGCTCGATCTGTTCGGCGACAAGGCGCAGGCCAAGGCGCTGGCAAGAAAATGCGGCGTGCCAGTTATCGAGGGCACCAGCGGGCCGACCAGCCTCGATGAGGCCAGGGCCTTCCTTGAATCGCTCGGCGCAGGCGGCGCCATCATGATCAAGGCCATCGCCGGCGGCGGCGGCCGCGGCATGCGCATCGTCGATGACGCGGGCAGGCTGGAGGAGGCCTATGCGCGCTGCCAATCCGAGGCGATGGCGGCCTTCGGCAGCGATGGCGTCTATGTCGAGCGCCTGATTCGCAATGCCCGCCACATCGAGGTGCAGGTCATCTGCGACCACCACGGCGCGATCAGCCATCTGTGGGAGCGCGAATGCACGATCCAGCGCCGCAACCAGAAACTCATCGAGGTCGCGCCAAGCCCGTCGCTGAACGACGCCTTGCGCTCGCGTATCATCGACGCCGCCAAGGAACTTGCCGCCGCCGCGAACTACGACAATCTCGGCACTTTCGAATTCCTCGTCGATAACGACGCCAGGACCAGCGACAAGGCGTTTGCCTTCATCGAGGTCAATCCGCGGCTGCAGGTGGAGCATACCGTTACCGAGGAGGTGCTCGGCCTCGATCTCGTACAGTCGCAGCTTGCGGTCGCGGCCGGCGCGACGCTGGGCTCGCTCGGGCTTGCGCAGGGGTATATCCCGAGGCCCCGCGGCTTTGCGATCCAGCTCCGGGTCAACATGGAGGTAATGGACGAGACCGGCGCCACCAGGCCGACCGGCGGCACACTGGCCGTGTTCGACCTGCCGTCCGGCCCCGGCGTGCGCGTCGATACGTTCGGCTATTCGGGCTACCGGACCAGCGCCGCCTTCGACTCGCTGCTTGCGAAGGTCATCGTGCATTCGCCGGGCGGTAACTGGACCGACGTCGTGCATAAGGCCTCGCGGACGCTGCGTGAATTTCGCATCGGCGGTGTCGCCACCAACGTTTCCTTCCTCGCGGCGATTTTGGCGCATCCGGATTTCGTCGAGAACCGTCTCAGCACCGGTTTTATCGACAAGCATGTTGCCGATCTGGTTGGCGAAACCAACATGACGGCGGAGACGGAACTGGTCGAATCCGGCAGCGCCGCCGATGACGAGACGCTCGCGATCGCGGTCGCGGCATCGGCAACCGGCCCGGCAGGTTCGGTCGCGGTGCCGGCGCCGCTGCAAGGCACGATCGTCGCGATAGACGTCGAGGAGGGAGACCTCGTTCGCGCCGGCCAGCAGATTGCCGTGCTCGAATCCATGAAGATGGAGCATCTGGTCACGGCGCCGCATGGCGGCCGGGTGACGCAGATCGCAGCGGGCTCCGGCGTGACGCTGATGCAGGATGAGCCGATCCTCTACCTCGAACCGGCCGAACTAGACGCCCATGATATGGCTGAGGAAGAGGATATCGATCTCGACCACATCCGCCCCGATCTCGCCGAACTGATCGAACGCCACGCCATCACGCTGGATGAAAGCCGGCCGGCCTCGGTCGAACGACGGCGCAAGACCAACCAGCGCACGGCGCGCGAGAACATCGCGCACCTCGTCGATGAAGGCTCCTTCGTCGAATATGGTTCGCTCGCCATCGCTGCCCAGCGAAGGCGGCGCACGGTCGATGACCTGATCCGCAACACGCCGGCCGACGGCCTGATCTCCGGCGTCGCCACCGTGAACGCGGAAAAATTCGGCGTGGACGCCGCCCGCTGCATGGTGATCGCCTACGATTACACCGTGCTCGCCGGCACGCAAGGCCACATGAACCACAAGAAGATCGACCGCATGCTGGGCCTGGCCGAGCAATGGCGGCTGCCGCTGGTGTTTTATGCCGAAGGCGGCGGCGGCCGGCCCGGCGATACGGACAGGCTCGGCATGACCGGCCTCGACGGGCCGTCCTTCGTGCAGTTCGCAAAGCTCTCAGGGCTGGTGCCCGTGATCGGCGTCGTCTCCGGCTATTGCTTTGCCGGTAACGCCGCGATGCTCGGCTGTTGCGACGTCATCATCGCCACGAAGAACGCCTCGATCGGCATGGGCGGACCGGCGATGATCGAGGGCGGCGGGCTCGGCGTCTATCACCCTGCTGAAGTAGGTCCGGTGTCGTTCCAGTCGCCGAACGGCGTGATCGACATCCTCGTCGAGGATGAAGCGGAGGCGACATCCGCGGCGCAGAAATACCTGTCCTACTTCCAGGGCGCGGTCGCCGACTGGAAAGCGCCGGACCAGCGCCTGCTGCGGCGGGCGATTCCGGAGAACCGGCTGCGGGTCTATGACATTCGAACTGTTATCGATCTTCTCGCTGATGAAGGATCGGTGCTCGAGATCCGCCGGGATTTCGGCGTCGGCATGATCACCGCCTTTATCCGTATCGAGGGAAAGCCGTTCGGCCTGATCGCCAACAACCCAAAGCATCTCGGCGGCGCGATCGATGCGCCGGCTGGCGACAAGGCGGCGCGCTTCGTGCAGCTCTGCGACGCCTTCGACATTCCCATTATATCGCTCTGCGATACGCCGGGCTTCATGGTCGGCCCCGAAGCGGAGAAAACCGCGATCGTGCGCCATGTCGCGCGCATGTTCGTGACCGGCGCGAGCCTTACCGTGCCGCTATTCGGCATCGTCCTGCGCAAGGGCTATGGTCTCGGCGCGCAATCGATGATCGGCGGTGGCTTCCACGCCTCGTTCTTCACGGTGGCCTGGCCGACCGGCGAGTTCGGTGGCATGGGGCTGGAAGGCTATGTCCGTCTCGGTTTCCGCAAGGAGATGGAAGCAATCGAAGACCCGGTCGAGCGCGAGGACTATTACAAGGCCAAGGTCGCCGAACTCTACGCCAACGGCAAGGCGGTCTCGATCGCCTCGGTGCTCGAGATCGACGAAGTTATCGATCCCGCCGACACGCGGCACTGGATCATGTCCGGCCTGCGCTCGGTGCCAAAGCCGGACGCACGCGCGACCAAGAAGCGGCCGTGTATCGATGCGTGGTAGCGGCATGTCATTCCGGGGCGCGCGCAGCGCGAACCCGGAATCCATCTCGCGACGCAACGTGCGGCTAAATGGATTCCGGATTCTCGCTTCGCGAGCCCCGGAATGACGGCTTCGTGGATGGGCAAAGGCGCATTCGCGCCGTGCCCACCATCTATCCTCGAGCGCATTTCGCGATGGTGGGCACGCGGAGCCTGTCATCGGGCGCGCATTCGCGCGACCCGTTGGCTTTGCCCACCCTACAATTGCAGCGTATGTGATCTTGTATGTGACTGCCCGACGGGCAAATCACCAAAACCTGTCCAGCTCCCTTTTCAAAAATATTCTGCTTTCGTTCTCACCCAAATCAGTCGCATAACTCCGCCCGTCTCACGGCAGATGAGGGGCGTTGGCCATCGTCACGAACGTGCGGTGAGATGCGATGGACGCTGACGGCGCGCTAGACGTACGCGCAGGATCCGCCTTCGCTAAAGCTTCGGCGGACCGGTACCAAACCCGGCGAAGCCTCTTGGCGAAGACGGGAGCGTACGGCGAAGTCGTGTGGTTCTGGCGTCGCGGTGCTGGCGTTAAGTCCTTAAGAAGCGAAGCTTCTCGGGGGCGACGGAGGCAAAAGAGCCGTTCTCCGGGAAGAGCACGAAGTAAGCCGTAAAGCCATTGCGCAGGGAAGGCCGGGATGCTCCCGCTGTACCTGTATGCTCGTGTGCGTATTCTTTATGCGCAATGGCACACGAGACCGCGGGTGCGGCGCGCACCCGGTCTTCCCTGCGCCCTCCGAACAAGAGGGCGGGAAGTTGAGAGCAAACCTCGGACGCAATGCGCCGCGAGAATGCGAAGTTATATTCAGTCGTCATTGCGAGGAGTCCGCGTAGGATGGGTAGAGCGAAGCGAAACCCATCATCACGTGCACCGGCATTGATGGGTATCGCTTCGCTCCACCCATCCTACGAGACCGTCATCGCCCGGCTTGACCGGGTGGCCCAGTATTCCAGAGACGCCAGTGATGGAACCGATAGGCCGCAGCGTACTGGATCCCCCGCATGCGCGGGGGATGACAGTCACGGAGTGCGGAAGGCCTCACACACTACGATCTACCCCAGCCTCAACTCATCATATCCCTTCGCCGCTACCGCATCGCACCGCGCACGATAAGCCGGCGCGCTGCCGCTGTAGCGGGCGACGATGCGCCTCTGTTTGCCTTCGACGTTGGAATTGATGCCGGTCATCCAGGAATTGACCTCGTTGGACAGCAATCCCTCGCCGAGCGCCTTGACGTGATCGGTCCAGGATTTCACGCCCTCCGGCGTCGCCTCCAGCCGCGTCAGTCCCTCTTTCATCGCGAACAGGAGCAGGCCGGTGACCCAGTCGACGCTGTATTCGATGCTGCGCGGGATGTTGCCGAGCGCGGTGTGCGGCCCCATCAGCATCAGCATGTTCGGAAATTCATGCACCATGATGCCGAGATAGGTCTCCGGGCCTTGTCGCCACTTGTCTTTCAACCGCGCGCCGCCAACCCCGCGAAAATCGATCTTGTCGAAACTGCCGGTGATGGCATCGAAACCGGTCGCATAGATGATGATGTCGAATTCGTAATCCCGTTCGCTTGTCCTGATACCCTCAGGCGTGATCCGCTCGATCGGCGTCTCGTTGATGTCGACCAATTCGACATTGTCCTGGTTGTAGACCTCGTAATAGAAGGTCTCGAGCGGCAAGCGTCGCGTACCGAAGCCGTGATTTTTCGGAACCAGCTTTTCCGCGACCGCCTGATTCTTCACGCGCTGCCGGATCTTGCGCGCGACGAAATCGGAGATCGTGGCGTTCGCCTTGCGGTCGATCAGTATGTCGCGAAAGTTGCCTTGCCAGATGCCGAAGCCGCGCTCGCCATAGAGCTTTTCATAGAACGCCTCGCGTTCCTCGTCCGACACCTCGAACGCGCCGCGCGGGTCCGGCGTGTGCAGGAAGCAGGCGAAGGTTTCCTGGCAACGGGCGAAGATCTCGGGATAGCCGGCCTTGATCTTCTCTTGCGTCTCCGCATCGATCTTGCCGTTATGCAGCGGCGCGCACCAGTTCGGCGTGCGCTGGAATACGGTGAGATGGCCGACCGAGCCGGCAATGGTCTGAATGGTCTGCACGCCGGTCGCGCCGGTGCCGATCACGGCGACGCGCTTGCCGGTAAAGTCCACCGGTTCTTTCGGCCACCGCGCGGTATGAAAGGATGCGCCCTTGAAATCCTCGCGGCCCTCGATCCGCGGCAGGGTAGGCGTCGACAACGGCCCGATCGCGGTGATCAGGAAGTGCGCGTCGAACCGGCTGCCGTCCTCCAGCGTAATGGTCCAGCTCCGCGTGTCTTCGTCGTAAGTAGCCGCCGTGACCCGGCTCCGAAACTGGATATCGCGACGCAGGTCGAACTTGTCGGCGACATAATTGAGATAGCGCAGCGTCTCCGGCTGGCCGGCAAAATGCTCCGACCAGTCCCATTCCTCCAGCAACTCCTTCGAGAACGAGTAGCCATAGGAATAGCTCTCGGAATCGAAGCGCGCGCCGGGATAGCGGTTCCAGTACCAGGTGCCGCCGGCATCGGTGCCGGCTTCGAACACGCGCACGCGAAAACCCTGCTCGCGCAGCCGGTAGAGCTGGTACAGCCCCGACATGCCCGCGCCGATAATGATGGCGTCAAAGTCCGGAATCGGCGTCGCTCCCTAGCGTATGGTTTGCTCAAAAGCTATCCGGTCTCGCGGCGGCAAACAAACCGGTATCAAGGCGTGGCAGGGTTGCGCGTTTGTCCCGCCAAGCCCGCCTCGCTCGGCTTTACTGCAGGCCGCATCTGCCCCTATCGTTGTTTGTCATTCCGGGGCGATGCGAAGCATCGAACCCGGAATCTCGAGATTCCGGGTTCGCGCTCTGCGCGCCCCGGAATGACAGAAAGAGAAAGTCCAAGGACCAAGAATGAAGCACGATCCCGTTGACGTCCTCATCATCGGCGCCGGCGCGTCCGGCGCGGCGGTGGCGTGGAGCCTGGCTGAAACCAGGATGCATATCCTCTGCCTCGACCAGGGCGGCTGGATGAAGCCCTCGGAGTATCCGAGCACGGGACGGGACTGGGAGGCGAAGTTTTACGGCGACTGGTCGACCAGCCCGAACATCCGCGGCCGGCCCGAGGACTATCCGATCAACGACGACAACTCGCCGATCAAGGTCGTGAACTTCAACGGTGTCGGCGGCTCGACGGTGATGTACACCGCGCATTGGCCGCGGCTGCATCCGTCCGATTTCAAGGCGAAAACGCTCGACGGCATCGCCGACGACTGGCCGATCGAATACGACACGCTGGTGCCGTTCTTCGAGGAGAACGACCGCATGATGGGTGTATCCGGTCTGTCAGGCGATCCGCTGTCGCCGCTGACACACCCGCCGATGCCGCCGCAGCCGCTCGGGCTTTCCGGTCCGCTGATCGGCAAGGCCATGAACAAGCTCGGCTGGCACTGGTGGCCATCGGACACCACGGTCGCGACGATGGATTACGAGGGCCGGGCGCGCTGTATCAATCTCGGCCACTGCACGCCGGCCTGCGCGCAAGGCGCCAAAGCCTCGACCGACATCACCTATTGGCCGCAGGCGATCCGCGCCGGCGTCGAGCTCAAGACCCATTGCCGCGTGCGCGAGATCCTGACCAACGAGCATGGCATGGCTTCGGGCGTCGTCTATTACGACAAGGATGGCGTCGAGCAATTCCAGCCGGCCGAAGTCGTCATCATCGCCTGCAACGGCGTCGGCACGCCGCGGCTGCTCTTGAATTCGGTCTCCGGCCGCTTCCCGAATGGCCTGGCCAATTCATCCGGCCTGGTCGGCAAGAACCTGATGTTCCATCCCTATGCGCAAATCTACGGTTTCGTGAAGGAGCCGACCGACTCTAACCGCGCGCCGCCGACCTGCCTCTGGAGCAAGGAGTTTTACGACACCGATCTCTCGCGCGGCTTCGTGCGCGGCTACGGCATCCAGTTCGGCCGCGGCGCGGGGCCGGTGTTCGAAGCCGTCGCGAGCGAACAGAAGGGCATTTTGCCATGGGGCGCGGACCATCACCGCGTGTTCCGCAAGCTCAACGGCCATCGGCTCGCGGTGTCTGCGATCTGCGAGGATCTGCCCGAGGAGCACAACCGCGTCACGCTCGATCCCGTGCTGAAGGACAGCCACGGCATTCCCGCGCCGAAGATCGACTACACGATCAGCGAAAACAGCCGCAAGATGATGGAGCATGGATTGGCGCGCGGCCGGGAAATCCTCGAGACCGCCGGCGCCACCGACATCTGCATCAACAACCCGATTCCCTGGGGCGGCTGGCATCTGCTCGGCACCGCGCGGATGGGCACCGATCCGGCGCGCTCCGTGGTCAACGAATGGGGCCGCTCGCACGACGTGAAAAACCTCTTCATCGTCGACGGCAGCGTGTTCGTCACCTCAGGCGGCGTGAACCCGACCTCGACCATCCAGGCGATCGCGCTCTACGTCGCCGACCAGATGAAGCAACGCCTTGCCAACCTCTTCGATTGAGACCGCGATGTCCGTAAGCACTGAACTGACCGCAGCCCAACGCGACGACCTCCGCACCGTCGCTGCGATGATCATTCCCGCCAGCGACGAGTACAAGGTGCCCGGCGCCGACGACCCCGCTGTTCAGTCCGACATGCTGGCGACGCTCGGGCGCGATACTGCGCAGGTAGCGCAGGCGCTCGACCATCTGGCGCGTCTGGCCGGCAAGCCGCTGGCTGAGCTTGACGCGGCGCGGCGCGACGAGGTCGCAAGAGAATTTCGTGCCACCGGCGGTGTAGCGGCGGCAACGCTCGTCCGCGTCGTCCTGCAATGCTACTACCGCGACGATCGCGTGCTGCGCTCGCTCGGGCTCGAACTGCGCGCCCCGTTCCCCAAGGGCCATGTGCTGCCCGAGGGCGACTGGTCGCTGCTCGATCCCGTGAAGGCGCGCTCCGGGAATCTCAGGCGGGCGCCCTAAAGCAGCGAAAATAGATTTGATCGCGACCACGAAGAAGGTGCGCCCCCTCTCCCGCTTGCGGGGGAGGGCTGGGGTGGGGGTATCTCCGCGGGCGACACTGCCCGAGTGGAGAGAGCCCCCACCCGGCGCTTCGCCATAGCCGAGGCTTTGCCTCGGCGTCTCAGAGGACGGCCACCGAAGGTGGCCTACGCCTCCCCCGCAAGTGGGAGAGGTGAAGGGCGTCTGCGACCAGCAGGCCAGCCTTGCACCGGATGCGGGCACCTTGCGCAAGGAGTTCCCGGCCACCATGTGATGAGGCCGAAGGAATCTCGCCATGCTGGATTTTACCTCAGATATCGCCGATGACGGACTGTCGTCGCGAACCGCCGAGCCTGCCCGGGATAATGACCGGGTTCTGCTCGATGCCTATTCCAATGCCGTGATCGATGTGACCGAGCGGGTCGGTCCCGCGGTCGTGCGGGTCGAAACCGGGCCGAAGGTGCGCAGTGCGCGTGAGCGCGGCGGACTTGGCTCCGGTATCGTCATCTCGCCCGACGGTCTCGTGCTGACCAACAGCCATGTGGTCGGATCATCGAAGGAGATCAGGCTGCGCGACACCGAAGGATTCGTCACCGACGCTCACGTGCTCGGCGTCGATCCAGACACTGACCTGGCCTTGCTGCGGGCCGACGGCGCGCGCGATCTGCGTTATGCCTCGCTCGGCAATTCCAAGAGCCTGCGTCGCGGCCAACTCGTGGTCGCGATCGGCAATCCGCTTGGCTTCGAATCGACGGTGACCGCCGGCGTGGTGTCGGCGCTTGGCCGCTCGATCCGCTCGGTGAGCGGTCGGACCATCGAGGACGTGATCCAGACCGATGCTGCGCTCAATCCCGGTAACTCCGGCGGGCCTTTGGTGTCGTCGTCATCGGAGGTGATCGGCATCAACACCGCGATCATCAACGGCGCGCAGGGCATCTGCTTTGCGGTCGCCAGCAACACGGCGCAGTTCGTGCTGTCCGAGATCATCC
This sequence comes from Bradyrhizobium sp. LMTR 3, assembly GCF_001693485.1. Lineage (GTDB taxonomy): Bacteria > Pseudomonadota > Alphaproteobacteria > Rhizobiales > Xanthobacteraceae > Bradyrhizobium. Next base: position 178,287 of record NZ_MAXC01000051.1, on the reverse strand, counting down.
GCCACGGCTATGTCCGCCGCGCCTATATTGGCGTCGCAGGCCAGACCGCGCCGATCCCGCGGCGGCATGCGGTGGTCGCCGGCGTCGACAACAAGATGGGCGCGCTGCTGGCGCAGATCGAGCCGGACAGCCCGGCCGCGAAGGCGGGACTGTTGCCGGGCGATGTCGTTATCAAGCTCGACGGGGTCGAGATCAACGGCGTCGACGATCTGATCCGCGCCCTCGACCGCGACCGCATCGGGCGGACGCTCGCGATGGATGTATTGCGGATGGGACGGCTGCGCGCGATCGATATTCATCCGGTGGAGCGGAAGCCGGCGCGGTAGTGACGATTGGGACTCACCCGCCCCTTGAGGGGGCGGGTCGACGCGCGCATAGCGCGGCGGGGCGGGGTGACGGTCTGTCCACATCCAACAGTGCACGTGTGGATAGACTGTCACCCCGCCCCGTCTCGCATTGCACTGCGCTCCATGCGAGCCGACCCGCCCCCTCAAGGGCGGGTGAGGAGAGCGAACGGGTCGCCGCTACCCCAGCCGCAACGCCGCCAGCAATTCATCCGGCGCTTCGGCCATGATCATGTGGCCGGCGCCGGGAACGACGACGATCCGCGCATTCGGCGTCGCCGCCGCCAGCGCCTTGCCGCCCCTGGCTGGCGTCATCATGTCGCGCTCGCCGAGAATGAAGGTGACGGGCACCTTCACCTGCGCGGCTGCCGCGAGTGCGTTCTGATAGGAATTGCAGGCATTGAGATCGCTGTAGAGCACGCCCGGTCGCGTCTGCTGCAGCACGCGCTGCGCGCCCTGATGCATCCACAGTCCCGGCGCGAGACTGCCGCCGAGCTCGGCCTTGAAGCCGAGGCCCCAGATCGAGACCATATCGATGGCATCGGGGTTGTTGACCTCGGCGGCCTTGAGCAGGTCGGGGCCGACCGTCATCGTAGCAGCGGTGCCGATCAGGCTGAGGCCGGATACCTTGTCGGGATGCCGCGCGGACGTCTCCAGCGCGATCAGCGAGCCCATCGAATGGCCGATGAGCTTCGCCTTCGGCGCGCCGGCCGCGTCGAGCAGCGCGGCTGTCCAGTCGGCCATCTCGGCGATGGTCGGCAGCGGGCTGCCTCCCGAGCGGCCATGGCCGGGCAAATCGGGCGCCAGCACGGCGTAGCCGTGATGGGCGAACCAGCGGCTGTGCAGCGCCCAGGTTGAATGATCGAACCCCGCGCCGTGCAGCATCACCACCGCGGGCAGCGACGGATCGAACGGACGGCCGCCGGTCGCAACGAAAACATCAGCACCGTTGACGGAAAGCTGCATGGGTCAAACCTTCTGCGATGCGCGAAGCGCCTGGCCGAGATCGTCGATGATGTCGGAAACGGCCTCAATTCCGATCGACAGCCGCACCAGCTCCTCGCCGACCCCGGCTGCCTTCAACTGCGCGGCGTCCATCTGCTGATGCGTGGTGCTGGCGGGGTGAATCACCAGCGTCTTGGCATCGCCGACATTGGCGAGGTGGCTGATCATCCTGAGCGACTCGATGAATTTTTTGCCCGCCGCGCGTCCGCCCTTGATGCCGAAAGAGACGATCGATCCAGCGCCACGCGGCAACAGCCGCTTCGCGAGCTGATGGTCGGGATGATTTTCCAGCGCCGGATGCAGCACCCACTCGACCGCCTTGCTGGCGCTCAGCGCCTCCAGCACCACAAGCGTGTTGCTCATGTGGCGCTCCATCCGCACGCCGAGCGTCTCGACGCCCTGCAGCAGTTGAAACGCGTTGGTCGGCGACAGGCAGGCGCCGAAGTCGCGCAAACCTTCCGTGCGCGCGCGCATGATGAAGGCGGCCTGGCCGAACTGCTCGTCGAAGACGATGCCGTGATAGCCGGCATAGGGCTCGGTGAGTTGCGGAAACTTGCCCGAGCCGTGCCAGTCGAACCGGCCGCCATCGACGATGACGCCGCCGATCGCAATCCCGTGGCCACCGATCCATTTGGTCGCCGAGTTCATCACGATATCGGCGCCGAGCTCGATCGGGCGGCTGAGGAACGGCGTCGCAAAGGTGTTGTCGATCAGGAGCGGAATCTTGGCGTCATGCGCGATCTGCGCGACCGCCGGAATGTCAAGCACCTCCAGCCCGGGATTGCCGATGGTCTCGCCGATCACCAGCCGCGTGTTCGGCTTGATCGCGGCGCGGAATTCATCGAGCGCGCGCGGTTTGACGAACGTCGTCGTGATGCCGAAGCGCGGCAGCGTGTGCGCCAGCAAATTGATGGTGCCGCCGTAGAGCGAGGCGGAGGCGACGATATGGTCGCCGGCGTTGAGGATCGTTGCGATCGCCAGATGCAGCGCGGCCATGCCGCTCGCCGTACAGATCGCGCCGACGCCGGCTTCCAGCGCCGCCAGCCGCTCCTCGAGCACGGCGGTCGTGGGATTGGAAATCCGGGTGTAGATGTGGCCGGCGCGCTCCAGGTTGAACAGCGCTGCGGCGTGGTCGGAGTCCTGAAACACGTAGGACGTGGTCTGGTAGACCGGAACGGCGCGGGCGCCGGTTGCGGGATCCGGGCGCTGGCCTGCATGCAGGCTCAGGGTTTCGAAGGCAGGCGGCTTGGGTGCGGGCATGCGGGGCTCGTCAGATCAAGTGGTGGCGGGAAAGTATGTGATGGCTCAGACGTGCACGGCGGTGCGGACGCGGCCGGCATTGCCGAACACGCGCAAATAACGTTCGATCTCGGACGGTGTGCCGGTGGCCTTCTCGGGATTATCCGACAGCTTGACCGCCGGCCGCCCATCGACCGACGTCACCTTGCAGACCAGCGAGATCGGATCGAGATCGGCCGATCCATCCGGCGCGCAGCCGACGAAATCATTGGTGAGGTTGGTGCCCCAGCCGAACGAGATGCGAACGCGTCCGGCGAAATGGCGATAGGTCTCCTCGATCGAATCGACATCCATGCCGTCGGAGAACACCAGCAGCTTCTCCTTGGGCTCGCGGCCCTTCTGCTTCCACCACTTGATGATGTCCTCGCCGGCTGTGATCGGCGGCGCGCTGTCCGGGCGGAAGCCGGTCCAGTCGGCGACCCAGTCCGGCGCGTCGCGCAGGAATGTTTTGGTGCCGAATGCATCGGGCAGGGCGATCAGCAGATTGCCGCCGTAGGTGTGTCGCCACTGATCGAGGATGCGATAGGGCGCCCAGCGCAGCTCCTCGTCGGAATTGGCGAGCGCGGCCGCGACCATCGGCAATTCATGCGCATTGGTGCCGATCGCTTCGAGATCGTTGTCCATCGCCAGCAGCACGTTGGAGGTGCCGGTGAAAGAGGGGCCGAGCCCCTCCTTGACGGCCTCGACGCACCAGCGCTGCCACAGATGGCCGTGGCGCCGGCGGGTGCCGAAGTCCGACAGCCGGAGGCCTTCGAGCTTGCGCAGCCGCTCCACCTTGGACCACAGCTTGGCCTTGGCGCGGGCATAGAGCACGTCGAGCACGAAACGTCCCTGACCCTTGGTCGCCTGCCGCGAGCGCAACTCATTCATGATCGCGAGCGCGGGGATCTCCCACATCGTGGTGTGAGTCCACGGCCCGTGGAAATGCAGCTCGTACTGGCCGTCGACCTTGTTCAGTTCGTATTCGGGCAGGCGGAAGTTGGCGAGCCAGTGGATGAAGTCCGGCGAGAACATCTGGGTCTTGCCGTAGAACGTGTTACCGGCGAGCCAGATCAGCTCCTTCTTGGTGAAGCGGATGGTGCGCGCGTGGTCGAGCTGTGCGCGCAGTTCGCCCTCATCGATGATCTCGGCGAGGCGAACCTGCCGAGTGCGGTTGATGACCGAAAAGGTGACGCGCTGCTCCGGGTAGAATTCCCGGATCATCTGCAGCATCAAAAGCTTGTAAAAATCGGTATCGAGCAGGCTGCGCACGATCGGGTCGAGCCGCCAGCCATGGTTATAGGTCCGGGATGCAATATCGGTAACTGCCATGGCGGAACTTTACCGTGCCGCAGGCCGCCCAACCAGTGGGTTTTGCCGGCGGCATGGCAGCTCAGCGCGCTATTCCTGCCGGATACGGCCGATCGCAGCAGGAATCTCCTTCCAACCCGGCTTATCGGGGGCAAATTGTTGCCTCAGATAAGCGACCAGTTCGGCGATTTGGCCGTCCGTCAGGCTGTCCTTGAACGCCGGCATATAGCCGAGGTCGGTCACGGCCGGCTTTGCGATGCCATGCAGGATGACCTGGATCAGATTGTCCGGCACGGTGCTGTGCAGATTGCTGTTGAGCGCCAGCGATGGCCGGCTGCCGAACAAGGGTGCGCCGCCAACCTCATGGCAGACGGCGCAGGCGCCCTGATAGAGCCGCGCGCCGACGCTAGAAGCCGCAAGCGTTCGCGTGCCCGTCGAGGCTTCGAGCCTGACGGCAAGCGCTCGCTGCGCCGGGCGATCGATCGCGGTCTCGTTGAACGAGGCGAGATAGACCGCCATGGCGCGGATGTCGGCATCAGGCAACGCCGCGAGTTCCCTCACCACCGGCGCCATTGGCCCCGCGGCGACGCCGTGAAAGCGCGACTCGCCGGTTCGCAGATACGCGTACAGTTCGTCCTCGTTCCACGGGATCGGCGCTCGCGACAACGAGGTCAGCGCCGGTGCTTCCCAGCCTTCCGCAAATCCGCCGGCGAGATAGGCGTTCGCCTTCTCCGCGCCGAGCGCATTGCGCGGCGAATGGCAGGCGCCGCAATGGCCGAGGCCTTCGACGAGATAAGCGCCGCGATTCCATATCTCGGATTTTGCGGGATCGCGCTGGAACACGGCGGGGGTGTGGAATAGCGCATTCCATCCGGCCATCAGCGGGCGCAGGTTGAACGGGAATGCCAGCGCGTTGGCCGGCGTCTCCGCTCGCACCGGCGACTGCGCCATCAGATAGGCATAGAGCGCCTGCATGTCGGCGTCAGTGGTCCTGGCGAAATGCGGATAGGGAAACGCCGGATAGAGATGTCGCCCGTCGCGATGGATGCCCTCGCGCATTGCGCGCTCGAAGGCGGGATAGGACCAGGCGCCGATTCCGGTTTCGACATCGGGTGTGATGTTGGTCGAATAGATCGTGCCGAACGGTGTCGGCAGCGGCCGGCCGCCGGCGTTGAGCACGCCATTCGCAGCGGTGTGGCACACCGCGCAATCGCCGAGCGCGGCAAGTTGCTGGCCGCGGGCGATGGTCGCGGCCGAATAGACCGAGGCATCGGGCCGCGCGATCGGCGCGATCGCTCGCCACGGCAACGCGGCAGTGCCCATGCCGACCACAGCCGCGCACAGCGCTGCGGCAGTCGCGAGTACGCCGCGCCGTCCCGCGAACGGATTGGGCCGTCGGTTGAGATCAGGCTGTGGTGCGGATGCCGGCGCGGGCAACGCCTCCGCTGCCGCCGGTTCCTCGCCACGCAGTCCCCGCAGGATGCGTTCCGGGGTGAACGGCAATTCGCGAAAGCGCACGCCGGTCGCATCATAGATCGCATTGGCGATGGCGGCCGCGCTGGGGACGGAAGCGGACTCGCCGACACCGAGCGGCGGCTGATCCTGTCGCGGCAGCATCAGCACGTCGATCTCGGGTACCTCGGGAAACTTGATGATGGGGTAGGCGCCCCATTCGCGCGCCGTCACGGCGGTACGATCGAACGACACTTCCTCCATCAGCGCGCGGCTGGTCGATTGGATGACGTTGCCGTGGATCTGGTGGCGCACGCCGTCCGGATTGATCATCAGGCCGGAGTCCTGGCCTGCCACCACCCGCGTCACGCTGACATCGCCGGTCGCCTTGTTCACCGCGACGTCGGCGATCCACGCCGACCACGCTGCGCCATATCCGGGAAACTTGCTGTGCACATAGAGTGCATAAGCAAAGCCGCGCCCATGGACGATATCGTCCTCGGCCTGCTTCTCCTTGCGTACCGGCCGCGGCGTCCAGCCGGCGCGTTCGGCCACCGCATTGACGAGATCGATCGCCCGCTGATCCTTCAAATAGCGCAGACGGTACTCGATCGGATCGACACCGGCTTCAGATGCGCATTCGTCGATCCAGGATTCATGGGCAAAGGTGTTCGGCAGCGCCGAGACGCCGCGGAGCCAGGAGGCGCGCACGATCGGCGGCATGTCATTTGCTACCACGCGCAGATTCTCGTAATCGTAGGGCGGGATCGCGGTGCGATCGCCCATCTCGAAGACAGCCGGCGTATGTGGGACGGCGCCGGTCAGCAGCAGGGCCAGCGTCGGTGCGCCGTTCGACGGATAGCGCGTAGCAAAATCATAGCCGGCAACGCTGCCATCGGCGTTCAATCCGCCGTTGACATCCATCAATTGCGCGGTGCCCTTCGGCTCCCAGGCGTGCTCCTGCTCGCGCGTCAATTGCACGCGGACGGGCCGGCCCACGGCGCGCGACAGCAGCACTGCGTCGGCGGAAACATCATCGGCGCAGTTGCGGCCATAGCAGCCGGCGGCCTCCAGCCGGATCACCTCGATCTCGGCTTCGCGCCGGTGGATCAGTCGCGCCAGATCGGTGCGCAGATGATGCGGGTTCTGCGTGCCGGACCAAACCCTGGTGTGATCGTCCTGACAGTCGGCGACTGCGCAGGACGGGCCGATCGAGGCGTGCATCTGGTAGGGCCAGATGTATGTCCGCTGCATCGGCTTGGTGGCGCGGGCGATCGCCGCATCGACATCACCCTTGTCGATCAGCGTTCGTGGCGTCGATGGATTGGCGCGCAGCGCGGTCGCGATGTCCTTCAGATCGGGCAGCGTCGGCACCGGCTTCCAGCTCACCTTGAGCTGCGCCGCCGCCTTGATCGCATTCTCCTCGCGCTCGGCGACGACGCCGACGAAGTCGCCGATGCGAACGACAGCGACAAGTCCGGGGATGTCACGCACCGAGGACTCGTCGACCGCGATCAGGCTGTTGCCGATGAAGTCGCCGACATCGACGCCGGCATAGGGCGGGCGAACGACGCGGCCATGCAGCATGCCGGGAATGCGTACATCGTGCACATAGACCAACTCGCCGGTTGCCTTCGCCGGCAGATCGACTCGCGGCACCGATCGGCCAACGATGTTATAGGCGTCGACGGACTTCACCGGAACGTCGTCGGCGAGTTCAAGGCGAATAGTCTCGCCCGCAATCAGTTCGCCATAGCTGACGCTGCGATTGTCCTTGCCGCGGACGAGGCCGTCTTCAATGACGAGGTCCTCGACCGAAAGTTCCAGCCGCTCGGCGGCGCGCGCGACCAGAAACTGCCGCGCTTGTGCGGCGGCCTTGCGCAACGGTACGGCCGTAATCTGAATTGTTTCGCTCGCAATCGTCGCGCCCTGATTGGGAACGAGGGCTGTGTCGCCGAGCACGACCACAACACGGGCAAAGGATACGTCGAGCTCTTCGGCAACGATCTGCCCGAGCGCAGTGCGTATGCCGGTGCCGAGATCGACGTGGCCGTTATAGGCGGTGACCGATCCATCTGCCGTGATCTTGATGAACGTCTCGAACTTGACGGCCTCGACCGGCGATGCCGGACGCACGACGGACAGCGTGCCTTGCAACCCCTCGCGATCCTCGGCCGTGTCGGGGAAGGTCATCGCGTCTGCGCCTCAACGAGACGGCCTGCGGCGCGCATCGCCGCGCGCATGATTTCGACGTGCGCGCCGCAGCGGCATAGATGATGGCGCAGTGCTTCCAGTACTTCGTCTTCCGACGGGTGAGAGGAACGCAACAACAGCGCCTTGGTCGTGATGATCATGCCGTTGAGGCAATAGCCGCATTGCGCCGCTTGTTCGCTGATAAACGCTTGCTGCACGGGATCGGGATGCTCGCGCGTGCCGAGGCCTTCGAGCGTCACGATGTCGCGCCCGACGCAGCCCTCGATCGGGATCACGCAGGAACGGGCGGCGACGCCGTCGATCAGCACGGCGCAAGCACCGCATTCGCCGAGCCCGCAGCCGTATTTCGGTCCGTTCAGTTCGAGGTCGTTGCGGAGCACGTAAAGCAATGCAGTGTCGAGCGCGGCGTCAACGTCGTGAGCTTTGCCGTTGACGGTCAGGCGCATCATGCTCTCCCGAAGTCCTCGTTGCGCTGCAAAATCCGCACTGGATGCTTCGCGAAAGATACCGTTTGTGTACAAACGTGCAAGCCGCGCGATCCCGCGCTGCAGCGCGCTGCTCGCTTTATGAACAGGGCGGCGAGGCAAATGAGGTATTATGCGGCAAGCGGGGCGTTTCGCAGCGGGAGCGGCTTGACAGTGTTCCAGTCCGCGCGCAACATCATTCGTATACGAACAAATGGTCGGACCCGCGAAGAAACGGGGTATGATCGGCGCCTTCCCGACTGCAGGCTTGTTCATGACTGACGAGACCGTTGCCACCGGCGACAAGATCCGCTGCGATGCCTGTCCGGTGATGTGCTACATCAAGCCGGGCGCGGCGGGCGCGTGCGATCGCTATGCCAACCATAATGGCGAGTTGGTGCGCGTCGATCCGCATATCGTGCTGGAACGAACGGTGTCGCATGGCGGACGGCTGGTGCCGTTCCAGGCCGGTGGCGACTGGGACGGCAAACTCGTCCACGAGCCCAACGTGTTCGTCACCGCGATCGGCGCCGGAACAACTTATCCCGATTACAAGCCGGCGCCCTTCATCGTGTCATCGGAAATCGACGGCGTCGACATGGTCACCGTCGTGACCGAAGGCATTTTCAGCTATTGCGGCGTCAAGGTGAAGATCGACACCGACCGCTATCTCGGCCCCGAAACGGCGGCTGTCCGGGCGGAAGGCGAGGCGATCGGCCATGTGACGACCAGCGAATATGGCTCGCAGATGCTGTCGCTCGGCGGCGTGCATCATCTGACCGGCGGTTCCAAGAAGGAGGGCCGCGTTACCTGCGACGCGCTGATGGACCTTTCCAATTGCAAGCCGGTGGAACTGACGATCGACGGCGGCGCCACGGTGGTGGTGCAGGCCGGCCATCCGCCGATCGTCAATGGTGTTGCCGAAGAGCGCATGCGCGTAGGCTGCGGCTCGGCAACCATCGGCATGTTTGCCAAGCAATGGCACGGCAAGGTCGATGAGGTCGTTGTCGTGGACGACCACATCACCGGCGTCCTCAGTGAGCACCAAGCCGGCAAGCTGCTGGATATTCCCGATACCGGGATCAAGATGAAGGGCCGGCGCTCGACGCCCGGCCGTTACTTCCAGGTCGCCGATCCCGGGACGGGGTGGGGCGGCACCAATATTTCCGATCCGCTGTCGGTGCTGGGACCGTTCAATCCGAAGGAGGCGCGGCCTGGGCTCACCATGCTGATGGTCTCGACCACCGGCGAGCACGCCGCCTATTACCAACTCGACGAGGCGTTGCGGCCGATCGAAAAGCAGATGCCGCCAGATCTCCAGTTCTCGGTCGAGCGCATCCAGGAAAATTGCGAGCCGGCCTTGTGCACCGTGCTGTTCATGGGCGGTGCCGGCGGCTCGCTGCGCGCCGGTGTCACCGACAATCCGGTGCGGCTGACGCGGTCGGTCAAGGACGCGCTGACGCGGGTCACCAGCGGCGGCGCGCCGGTCTATGTCTGGCCGGGCGGCGGCATCACTTTCATGGTCGACGTCACGCAAATGCCGGCCGGCGCGTTCGGCTATGTGCCGACGCCGGCGCTGGTGGCGCCGATCGAGTTCACGCTGAAACTATCCGATTACGCGGCGCTGGGCGGTCACATGGATCATGTGCGCCCGCTGGCATCGTTGCGGGAGAATAGCGGGTTCCGCCCGATGCCCAATGTGCCGGGACGGCGCGCATGAAACGGCTCCCGCAAATCGCGCTTCTTCCTGACGGCAAGCGGCTGCATTTGCAGGACGGTCCGATCGACCTGATCATCGAGGCGAAGGGAAGTGAAGGCGAGGTGCACGCCGCTTACGAGGCCGCCGCTCGGCGCTTCACCGGCTTGCTCGATGAACTCTGCGAGGAGTTGATCGAACTTCGCAAGGCCGCCGATCCGGCGCGAAGCACGCTGAACGGTGTGGTCGCACGTCGCATGCATGCGGCAGTCGCGCCGTTTGCGGGCGAGCACTTCATCACGCCGATGGCGGCGGTGGCAGGTAGCGTTGCCGAAGAGATTCTTGGCGCGATGCTAGGCACGGCGCGGCTTGATCGTGCCTACGTCAACAATGGCGGCGACATCGCATTGCATCTGACCCGTGGCGAGCAGTTCACGGTTGGATTGATGGACCGGCCGGACCGTCATGGCGTGATGCAAGCCACCACTATCGAAGCCGATGATCCGGCACGCGGCATCGCGACCAGCGGGCGGCATGGCCGTAGTTTCTCGCTCGGGATTGCCGATGCCGTTACGGTGCTGGCTCGAACGGCGTCGCAAGCCGATGCCGCGGCGACTATCATCGCCAATGCCGTCGATCTGCCTGGTCATCCCGCCATCATCCGCTGTCCGGCCAATGAATTGCAGCCCGACAGCGACCTCGGAACGCGCCTCGTCACCCGCGACGTCGGCGTGCTCCGGGAAAGCGAGATCGACGATGCGTTAAGGGCAGGGGTAAGCCGGGCACAACAATTGCTTGCGGCGGGATTGATCGAAGGTGCGGCCTTGCGTCTACTAGGCGAGACGGCCGTGTTGGGTGCAACAGGGACCAGGGCGGGCGCGTTGCCAACGTTTCATGGAAACGCACTGGAAAGAACAGCGCATGTTTGATCGGGAGCGAGGCGGACAATGAGCGCGATCATTCGCAAGATCGTCACGGTGGTCGAGGAAACCCATCTTGAGATGGGGCAGAAGGTTGCACCGCCGACGCGGCGGGCCGCGGCGATTGCTGTGATCGAGAATCCGTTTGCCGGAAAGTATGTGGAAGATCTTTTACCGCTGATCGCGATCGGGGAGGAGCTTGGAGAACTGCTGTCGAAACGAGCAGTTGCCGCGCTCGGCATCGATGGTGCCAAGGCGCAGAGCTACGGCAAGGCCGCCGCGGTCGGCGAAAACGGCGAGCTCGAGCATGCGGCAGCGATCTTGCATCCCAAAATGGGCGCGCCGGTGCGGAAGGTGTTGGGCAAGGGCGCGGCGCTGATTCCGTCGTCGAAGAAGCGCGGTGGCCCGGGCACGACGCTGGATATTCCGCTCGGCCACAAGGACGCGGCTTTCGTGCGTAGTCATTTCGACGGCATGGAAGTGCAGATCAACGATGCGCCCCGCGCCAACGAGATCATGGTTGCGGTTGCCGTCACCGATAGCGGCAGGCCATTGCCGCGCGTCGGGGGACTGACGGTTGCGGAAGTCAAAGGCGAAGACGGCTTGAGATAATGACATCAACATTGGAGGTAGGGATGCGACGGAGACATTTGCTGGGAGCGGGATTGGCGATCGCGGTCGCCGGCATGGCTGGCAGCGCCATGGCGCAGAGTGAAATCAAGGAAATCAAGATCGGCGAGATCAACAGCTATTCGCTGTTGCCCGCTTTCACCGAGCCCTACCGCAAGGGCTGGCAGCTTGCGGTCGAGGAGATCAATGCCGCGGGCGGCATCAATGGCAAGAAGCTGGTCGTCATTTCCAAGGACGACGGTGGCAAGCCGGCAGACGCGCAGACCGCGGCCAACGAGCTGGTGTCGAGCGAGAACGTCGCGATGCTGGCCGGCACGTTCCTGTCCAATATCGGTCTCGCCGTCTCCGACTTCGCCAACCAGAAGAAGGTGTTCTTCCTCGCGGCAGAACCTTTGACCGACGCCATCACCTGGTCGAAGGGCAACCGCTACACGTTCCGCCTGCGTCCCTCCAACTACATGCAGGCCGCGATGCTGGTGGAGGAAGCCGCCAAGCTGCCGGCCAAGCGCTGGGCGACGATTGCGCCGAACTACGAATACGGTCAGTCGGCGGTTGCGGTGTTCAAGAAGCTGATGTCGGAGAAGCGTCCGGACATTCAGTGGGTCGACGAGCAGTGGCCGCCGCAAGGCAAGATCGACGCAGGGCCAGTGGTGCAGGCGGTCGCTGCGGCCAATCCCGAGGCGATCCTCAACGTCACCTTCGGTGCCGATCTGGTGAAGCTCGTGCGTGAGGGCAACACCCGCGGCCTGTTCAAGGGACGTTCGGTAGTGTCCTTCCTCACCGGCGAGCCGGAATATCTCGATCCGCTGAAGGATGAGACGCCGGAGGGTTGGATCGTCACCGGCTATCCCTGGTACGACATCAAGACGCCGGACCACGACAAGTTCCTGAAGGCCTATCAGGCCAAGTACAACGATTATCCGCGGCTCGGCTCGATCGTCGGCTACCAGACCATCAAGGCGGCGGCGGCGATCCTTGCGAAAGCCAACTCGACCGACCCTGAGAAGCTGATCGCGGCGACCGAAGGCCTGTCGATGCCGTCGCCGTTCGGCGAGATCACCTTCCGCAAGATCGATCATCAGTCGACGTTAGGGGCCTATGTCGGCAAGACAGCGCTGAAGGACGGCAAGGGCGTGATGGTGAACTCGGTCTATCGCAAGGGCGCGGACTATCTGCCGAGCGACGCCGAAGTGGAGAAGCTCCGCCCGAAGCAGTGAACTTTGGCTGAGGTCGGGGCCTTCATGGTTCGAGACGCGCGGCGATGCCGCGCTCCTCACCATGAGGGTCTAGGAGGACCTCTCGATCTATGACCTCATCCTGAGGAGGCGCGAAGCGCCGTTTCGAAGGATGAGGGCCCCGCTCTGACGATTGCCTAACCCGGACCGCCAATGGCCTTCTACTTCGTTCAGTTCCTGACCGGTCTCGCCAGCGCGGCGTCGCTGTTTCTGGTCGCATCGGGGCTGTCGATCATCTTCGGCGTGACGCGGATCGTGAACTTTGCCCATGGCGCGTTCTATATGCTCGGCGCCTATGTCGCGTTCACGCTGACGGAGCGGTTCTCCGGCGCGCTCGGCTTCTGGGGCGGCATCGTCGTTGCAGCGCTGATCGTTGCCATCATCGGCGTGCTGGTCGAGATGGTGCTGCTGCGGCGGATCTATCATGCGCCGGAGCTGTTCCAGTTGCTGGCGACATTCGGCCTCACCTTGATGGTTCAGGACATCGTCGTGATGATCTGGGGCCCGGACGATCTGCTCGGCCGTCGCGCACCTGGCTTCAAGGGCGCGGTCGATTTTTTCGGCCAGAACATTCCGAGCTACGACCTGTTCCTGATCGCGCTTTGCCCGATCGTGCTCGGCATTCTTTGGTTGTTATTCCAGCGCACGCGCTGGGGCGTTTTGGTGCGCGCGGCGACGCAGGACCGCGACATGGTGGCGGCGCTCGGGGTCAATCAGAAGTGGCTGTTCACCAGCGTGTTCGCGCTCGGCGTCTTTTTGGCCGCCCTCGGCGGCGCGCTGCAGATCCCACGCGATGCGGTGCATCACGCGCTCGACCTGCGCATCATCGTCGAAGTGTTCGTGGTGGTGGTAATCGGCGGGCTCGGCAGCATCATCGGTGCCTTTGTGGCGGCCGTGCTGGTGTCCGAACTCAACGCCTTCGGTATTCTCATCTTCCCGAAAATATCCATCATCCTGGTATTCCTCGTGATGGCAGTGGTGCTGATCGTGCGCCCCTGGGGCCTGTTCGGCAAGCCGGAAGCTGCCGCACGCCGCACGCCGGGCCTGACCGTCACGCCGTGGCGGCCGCTCACCTCGGGCGAACGGTTGATGTCACTGGGCGCGCTGGTCCTTGCGGCCATGATGCCGTTGTTTGCCGGCAACTACGCGCTCACCGTCGGATCGGAAATCGCGATCTTCGTCATCTTCGCCGCCAGCCTGCATTTCCTGATGTCGGTCGGCGGGCTCGCCTCGTTCGGCCATGCCGCCTATTTCGGGCTTGGCGCTTATGGCGTCGCATTCCTCGCCAAGGCGGCGGGATTGCCGATGATCGTTTCGCTGCTGCTCGGCCCGGTGCTGGGGCTGCTGGGCGCCGCGATATTCGGCTTCTTCGCCGTGCAACTCTCCGGGGTCTATTTCGCCATGCTGACGCTGGCCTTTGCGCAGATCGTCTGGTCGATCGCGTTCCAGTGGGTCGAGGTGACCGGCGGCGACAACGGCATTTTGGGTGTGTGGCCGGAGAGATGGGCGGCGAGCCCCGCTAATTTCTATTGGTTGTCGCTCGGCATCACGGCGCTCGTGGTCACTGTGCTCCGGGTGATGGTGTTCTCGCCGTTCGGTTTTGCGCTGCGCGCAACGCGGGACTCGCCGCTGCGTAGCGAGGCGATCGGCATCAATGGCAAGCGCGTGCAGTGGACGGCCTTCGTCATATCAGGCACGGTGGCGGGCATCGGCGGCGCGTTGTTCGCCTATCTGAAGGGAAGCGTGTTCCCGGACAGCGTCGGCATCTCGCTCTCTGTGGATGCGCTGGTCATGGTGCTGCTTGGCGGCGTCGAGACGGTTTCCGGCGCGGTGATCGGCGCCATCGTGTTCAAGGCGGCAAACATCTGGCTGGTCAGCCAGACCGATCTCTCAAAACTGGTGCTGGGCGGCTTCATTGTGCTGATGGTGGTGGCGTTCCCCAAGGGCATCGTCGGGACGCTGGAGACGATTCGGAATCGCCGGCGCTCCGCCGATACAAAATCTGCGCTCGCAACCTCCCGGATCGAGGTTGCCGAATGAGCATGGTCCCGACATTGCTGAAGGTCGAAGGCTTAAGCAAATCCTATGGCGGCGTGCACGCGGTGCGCAGCGTGTCGTTCGAACTGCGTGCGGGCGAAATTCTCGCGCTGATCGGACCCAACGGCGCCGGCAAGAGCACCTGCTTCGACATGCTCAACGGGCAGAACATGCCGGACAGCGGACGGATCCATCTGCTCGGCGAGGATACGGTCGGCCGAAAGCCGCGCGCAATCTGGCGGCTCGGCGTCGGACGCACGTTCCAGATCACGGCGACATTTCCGACCATGACCGTGCGCGAGAACGTGCAGGTCGCACTGGTGTCGTACGGCAGGCAGTTGTTCAACTTCTGGGGCTCGACGGCGGCTTACGCCCGCGAGGAGGCGGGCCGGCTGCTCGACCTCGTCGGCATGGGCGCCTATGCCGAGCGTCCGTGCGGTGAGCTTGCCTATGGCGACCTCAAGCGACTGGAACTTGCGATCGCGCTCGCCAATCAGCCCAGGCTGCTGCTGATGGATGAGCCTACCGCGGGCATGGCGCCGCGCGAGCGGATCGAGCTGATGCGGCTGACCGCAAGCATCGCCCGCGAACAGTCGATCGGCGTGCTCTTCACCGAGCACGACATGGATGTGGTGTTCGAACACGCCGACCGCATCCTGGTGCTCAACCGCGGCAGCCTGATCGCCGAAGGCTCGCCCGAGGAAGTCCGTGGCAATCCGCAGGTGCGCGCGATCTATCTCGGCGAAGGACTGGTCTACGATGCGCGTCATCGCGAGGGAGCCGGCGCATGAAGCTGCAAGTCGCCGATCTCAACAGCTTTTACGGTCCGGCGCACATCCTGTTCGATATCGCGCTGGAAGTCGGCGAGGGCGAAGTGGTGGCACTGCTCGGCCGCAACGGCGCCGGCAAGTCGACTACCTTCCGCTCCATGGTCGGCCTGGTCGAGAACCGTTCGGGACGGATCGTCTTCGAGGGCAAGGATGTCTCCCGCGAGCCGACGCATGCGATCGTGCGTGGCGGACTCGGCTACGTGCCGGAAGAGCGGCGCATCTTCACGGATCTTACGGTTGAGGAAAATCTCGAAGTCGGCCGCCAGCCAAAACGGCCGAACGCGCCGCACTGGACGCGCGAAAAACTGTTCACGCTGTTTCCCAATCTCGGCGAGATGCGCAATCGGCCGGGCGGGCGGATGAGCGGCGGCGAGCAGCAGATGCTGACGATCGCACGGACCCTGATGGGAAATCCCTCGCTGGTGCTGCTCGACGAGCCGTCGGAAGGGCTATCGCCAAAAATCGTCGAACAGATGGTCGACGCCATCCTGGCGATGAAGAAGGAAGGCGTCAGCATCGTGGTCTCGGAGCAGAACCTGCATTTCGCGCGGCTGATTTCCGACCGCGCCTACATCATCGAGCGTGGCAAGATTTGCTTCGGCGGCACGATGGCCGAACTCGACGCGCGGCCGGATATCCGGGACGCGCATCTGTCGCTGTGATCGGCGAGGGGAAGGGCGGGGAACGCTGATGGGAAGGAGTGTTTCGACGAAACGGAACGTCAAGCCGCCACGCCCGTCCTACATTCTCGACGAACAGATCGGCTTCATCCTGCGTCAGGTCTGGCAGCGCCATGCCACGATCTTCGCCCGCGAGATCGGCATCAACCTGACGCCGACACAATGGGCGGCGCTCGCCAAGCTGACCGAGACCGGACCGTGCTCGCAGAACCTGCTCGGGCGGCTGACGGCGATGGATGTCGCCACCATCAAGGGCGTGATCGACCGTCTCACCGCGCGCGGCCTGACCGAAACCAGCCCGGATCCCGAGGACGGCCGCCGCCTGCTCGTGAGTCTGACGCGTGCGGGCCAGCAACTTGCCGAGAAGGCCGCGCCGAATGCGCTGGCGATCAGCCGCGAGACGTTGGCGCCGCTCGATGCAAAAGAGCGCGAGACGCTGATGGCGCTGCTCGACAAGCTGCGTTAAGGCGTAGCTCGCGTCAGCTCAGATTCAGCACCAGCGCGATCGCGCCCACCAGAATGAGGCTGAAGGCCCAGGTCGTATCGAGGTCGAACCAGCTCTGCGATATGAACTGGAGACCGAGATAGCGGTAGGCGAGCCACGCGCAAACTCCGCCGGCGGCGACCATCGCGATGGCGTGGACGATGGCAACCAGCACGGCCATTCCGAGATTGGCGTTGATGAGAGTGCCGGCCGCCGCGTGGCCGTCGTCGAGTTCGGCTTGCCGGCAGAGCCCGAGATAGATCGGCACCAGCATCAGCGCGGCGCCATGCGCCAGCGCTACGGCAAAAGACCAAAGCCCCAGTTGCGCCGGTGATATCCGCGCTAAAGCTCTCGGATGGCGGCGGTTGGCCAACCGGAACAGGCCAAAGGCGACAACAAGGACGCTGGCGCCGATCTGTATCGTGCGCTGCCACTCGACGATGGCAACGAGCAGCGCGAAGGGAAGCAGTACGAGCAGCATGGCGAGCAGATGGCCGGCCGTGAGCGGCCCAAGCGCGGCCACCAGCGCACGCCGGCTCCGCTCCATCAGTCCAGCCGAAACGGCGAGCGGCCAGCCCATGCCCGGGTTGACGCCGTGGTAAAGGCCGCTCGCGATGACAGCCAGCCAGAGCCAGGCCGGTGTCCAGTCGGCCACGCTCAAATCTCAAGCCGACGGATAGCAGAACGAATCCGTCGAACAGTCGCCGCCGTCGAGCCGGATCTGGTGCGCGCGGTAGCCGTCGGGGAAGTTGCCCCAGTAATTGCTCGCCAGTTCGAGACCACCGTCCGGCTTCGCATTGGCCATCACCATGGCTCCCGGGACGCCATCGGGATAAAACTGGTCGTCCCATGTCGAGTACAGCGAGTTGGTCCAGTACACCCGCTTGCCGTCGCGGCTGATCTCAACCATCTGCGGGCCGCCTGCAAACGCCTTGCCGTTTGGGTGCGGCGTACGGCGTGCGATGCCGCCGATATGAACCGAGCCGGCAAGCTTCGGCCTTCGCGGCTCCCTGACATCGTATTGACGCATCTCGCCGGTGCCCCAGCAGGCGACGTAGAGAAATTTATCGTCCATCGACAGGTCGATGTCCGAGACCAGCGGCGGGACAGCGCCGAACCCTTGCAGAAGCGGCGGCAGTTGCTCCTTTGTCGCAGGTTCGGGCGGGATCGTCGCCGTCTTCTCGATGTGAAACTTGCCGCCCTCGCGCCACCACGTCCAGATCGAGCCTTCGAGGTTGGTGGTGTCGACCACGACGCCCAGGAAGCCGTATTCGCGCACCGGATCATGCGCGGGACGTACCTCCAGCGCCATCTGATGGTTGGCGCCGAGATCGATGGTCTGGACATTGCGCCGGGCGCGCAGATCCCAGAAGTGGATCCGATGGCCGTATTTGTTGGAAAGCAGATCTTCCGGCACGATCCCGTTCTCGAACTGCGGCGGCAATGCCCACTCGCTTGTCACCATGTAGTCGCGCGGCAGGTTCCACCAGAAGTCATAATGCAGTTGTTGCGGACCGCGATCGAGCTCCCACCGTCCGAGCACCTCGAACGTCTCGCAATCCATGATGAAGACACCGGGCGGTCCGTCGGTGCCGTCCTTGCCGCTGCCACCGAGCGTAGAGACGTAAATGCCTTCCGGCCCGCAATGGACGGTGTGGGGCCGCGAATATCCGGTCTTCCTGAAGATCTCTTCAGGCTCGATGATCTTGTGTATGGCCGCCTTGGTGGGGTCGGGTTTGGTGTCGACGATATAGATGCGGGACGATCGCATGCCGGGAATGATGAGATAGCGGCGCTCGAGGAAGGCATGTCCGGTCATCGGCGACAGCGCCGACGAGCAGGCGTTCCAGCCGAAATGGTGAAACTCGTCACCCTTGTTGGGCATCGTCACGGTGTGAACGATCTGGCTGTAGGTGGAAGAGCCCGGCTTGACGTCGATCACCGCAAGTGCGTCCGGTTTCGAGGCATCCGGGCTGAGCAGCACGGTGTAGGCGAAGCTCTCCGGCGGAGCCTCCATGGCAAGCTTTGGCGAAGCGTGAAACGTGGGATCGGGCCGAATGTTCATCGTACTGCCTCCCTGTTTGCCTGGACGGATTCCAAGAATGATCAAGGTCGGCGGAGAGAGTTCCGCTCTATTTGACCGTGATGGTAATTTTCTTCGAGACCACCGGAGGATTGTGCGGATAGTGGCCGGCGTCGCCCAGCACGAGCTGAAGCGTGTGCTTGCCGGGCGGAAGCTCGATCCGGGCTTCGGTCTGGCCCGCGCCAAAATGAAGGTGCGATTTGTCCTGCGGAATCTCTTCATTGGGATTGAGGGGCTCATTCACATTGATCAGCAGGTGGTGATGGCCGCTGTTCGGGTAATTATCGCCGGCGTGCGTGACGCCCATGTTGCGCAGACCAAAGCGGCACCAAAATCCGCCCTTGATGACGGCGCCGTCCTGCGGCCACACGAAATAGAGAAGGGCATCCTTGTGTGCGGGCTTCCCTTGAGCATACGCGGCGAACGGCAGGCAAGTGAGCGCTGTTGAGAGAGCGATCCATTGCATGAACTTCATGACCGCCCTCTTAAGGCTACTTGAGAGATAGCGCGACGCGGAAACCGTGGGTGGGATATCGCACGTTGGTATCATAGCTGCCGCGGTTTGATGCGCGGGCATAGCCTGAATCCTTTCTCCATGAGCCGGAGCGCATGACATGCGAGGAACATGCATTCTCGACCCATGCTGACCCGTCTCCTGGCGCCCCCTGATAATTTTTGTGCCAACAATCTTCCACCCATTGATCGACGCCGCCGCCCATATCAAACAGGCCAAAAGGATTTTGCTTGAGGCTGCCGACCTTCACCGGCTGATCGGCCGCTGGAATGTCGCTGCAGTTCCTGCAATTGACCATGCCGGGCTGAAACTGATCGCCCCACCAGTATCGGGTCTGCGTGCCGCCGCGCGCCGCATATTCCCATTCGGCTTCGCTCGGCAGTCGATATGGTTTTCCGGTGGTTTCCGCGAGCCACGCGACATATTGCTTGGCATCGCTCCAGCTTACGTTGGTAACAGGCGCATCGTCCTTTCCGGCTGCCGTGAATCCGCATGCCTTTGCGGCGGCGCATGCGTTCCATTCCTGCACGGTGACGGGAAATTTCCCCATCGCAAATGGCTTGACCATTACTTGACGGACCGGCTTTTCCGAAGCGTCTTCGTTGCTGCCCATGGCGAAGCTGCCACCCCGAAGCGAAATCATCTCGGGTTCTCGAACCGGCGCGGCCGCTTGCGACGTCGGCGGAGTCTCGGGTGCGGCGGGAGACGCCGGCGGCGGTAGCGGCGCCGCCTGTTGTTGAGTTGGTGCTACGGAAGGAGAAGGTTGGGGCGCCGGCGCTGGTTGTTTCGCGGCAGGCGCAGGCGCCTTCGGCGCTTCCGCCGGAGATGATACGGGAGCCGACGCCTGATTTATCGCCTTGCGAGTCGGTGCGAACATGTACCAGAGACTGCCGATCGCAATGGTCAGCATCGCAATGCAGAGCAAGAGGATCAGGACGCGTTCGCGCCGGTTCCGATATGCGTTAAGGGCGGAGGGGTCGGGAAGCACGCGGTAGACCCGAACGGGATCGGTGATGTTCTTGACCTTTCGATCACCGAGCGACTCGTATCCGCAAACCAGCTTATGCTTTATCTGCTCATAAATGCCGCCGGAGATATAGACTTCGCCAGCATGGGCTATGCCCTCAAGCCGCGTTGCAATATTGACGCCGTCTCCATAGACGTCGTCGGTTTCGATAATCACATCGCCAAGATTGACGCCAATCCGATACTCGATCCAATGATGCTTGGGCAGTGATGCATTGCGGCCAACCAGATTTTGCTGGATCACGATGCTGGATCGGACGGCTTCGACCGGGCTGTCGAAAATGGCGATGAAGCCGTCGCCCGTGGTTTTGACCAGCCTGCCGTGGTGTTCTCTGATACTGGGTTCGATGAGATCGCGCTCGATCCGCTTGACGCGATTGTGCGTCCCTTCCTCGTCGATCTGCATCAGACGGCTGTAACCGGAGATGTCGCCTGCTACGATGGCCGCAAGGCGGCGTGGCATTGGCTCCGGCGATGGCTCGCCAGTTCGGCCTGACTTGATGTCACGAATTTGGGCCATGGCTTGGATTGGCTCCCAACTGTGCAACAGTGTGAGGCAAGCAATCTTTCCAGCACCTACAGCGTACCATGCTGGCTGTTCGCGGCAAAGCAGCAGGGCGGGTTCCACGCTGGCTGGTACGGCAATGGACACCCATGAGAACACGAGAACACGAGAATGAGTGTGATCCAGATCATACCGGCAACGAGCCAGGCCGGGCATCGACCGGCCATGATCCTCGCGATTGCGTGAACTAAGGCGACTGGCACGGCGAGTTTGGGTCGTGACAGGACGCAGGCTGCAGCGGCCAGCCTGTATTGGACGGGGCAGGCCGGCAATTCGTTCATCACTTTCGAGGCATTACCTAAATTTTTTTTTGGCCCGGTGCGATCGAGCCTCAAGCAGCGTCAATGCCCGACGATGATCTCCGGCACTTTCCCCGCCGGCGGGGTGTTGCGGCTGCGCTGGGTGCGGACGATGCCGTCGATGATGGTCATGCCGATGCCGGGGAGGTCGCCGAGTTGCACGCTCTCCAGAATGTTCTTGCCGGGGGAATGCTGGGCCTTGTCCATCAACACGAAGTCCGCGGAGCGGCCGATTTCGATGATTCCGCAATCGAGCTCGCGCATGCGCGCGGTATTGCCGGTCGCAAGGCAGAAGGCGAGTTCGGCCGGCAGTTCGCCGAGCGAGGACAGCATCGAGACCATTCGCAAAATGCCGAGCGGCTGCACGCCGGAGCCGGCCGGCGCGTCGGTGCCGAGGATGACGCGATGGAGGTCACCCATCTCGCGCGCGGTGCGCAACGTGAACAGCGCCGAGCGCTCGTTGCCGTTGTGAACCAGCTCCAACCCGCGTTTGCAGCCCTCGCAGATGCAGCGGATCTGGTCGTCGGGCAGCGCGGTATGGCCGCCATTGATGTGACCCACCACGTCGGTGTCGGCTTCCAGCACCACGTCCTTGTCGATCAGGCCGGAGCCGGGAATTGAAGGTCCGCCGGTGTGAATCGTGCTTTGGATGCCGTATTTGCGCGCCCAGCCGACCATTTTGCGCGCGGTCGGGCCGTCCTTGACGCCGCCGAGGCCGACTTCGCCGAGCAGCTTGACGCCGGCCGCGGCCATCTCCTTGAAATCGTCCTCCACCATTTCGCATTCGATCACCGGCGCGCCGGCATGCACCTTCACCCCGCCTGGCCGCAGCGTCCAAAACGCGCGCTGCGCAAAGATCGCCATCGCCTTCAGGCCTACGACGTCGCGCGGGCGACCGGGCATGTGGACCTCGCCAGCCGAAATCATGGTGGTGACGCCACCGTGGAGATAGCTGTCGATCCAACTGATCTGGTTTTGCCGCGGCGTCCAGTCGCCGGCGACGGGATGGACGTGGCTGTCGATCAATCCGGGCGCGACGGTGGTGCCGTTGGCATCGACTGTCGTGGTGGCGCCCTCGGTATTGCAGTCCTTGAAGCGGCCAATGGCTGTGATCTTGCCGTTCTCGGCCACGATCGTGTCGGCATCCAGGATCGGCTTTTCCAAAGCCCCCGACAGCACGAGCCCGATATTGCGGATCACCAGCTTGCTCGGACCGGTCGCCTGGGGTGCGTCGTGGGCCATGGTTTTTCCTTTTGCTTCAATGCCTTCGCCGGACATTCTGCCCGGCTTGACGATCGGATCAAGTCGGATTATTCGTTTGTATACGAATGATCGTATACGAATGATTTAGCCGGTCAATCCGGCTCGCAGGTCAGGGAACGGTGCGATGAGCAATTTCAACCAGGAAAGCGTGCTGAGCGTTCATCACTGGACCGATACGCTGTTCAGCTTCACCACCACGCGCGATCCCTCGTTCCGTTTCCGCAATGGCGAATTCACGATGATCGGCCTGAAGGTTGGCGAGAAGCCGCTGCTCCGCGCCTACTCGGTCGCCAGCGCCAATTACGAGGACCGGCTCGAATTCTTCTCGATCAAGGTGCCGGATGGCCCGCTCACCTCGCGGCTCCAGCATTTGAAGCAGGGCGACGAAATCATCGTCAGCCGCAAGGCGACCGGTACGCTGGTCATCGATAACCTCGAGGACGGCCGCAACCTCTATCTGATCGGGACCGGCACCGGGCTGGCGCCGTTCCTTTCCGTGATCAAGGACCCCGAGACCTATGATCGGTTCGAGAAGGTAGTGCTGCTGCACGGCTGCCGCCGCGTGAAAGAGCTCGCCTATGGCGAGATGATTACCGAAAAGCTGCCGAACGACGAGCTGATCGGCGACTATGTCCGAAACCAATTGATCTATTATCCGACCGTAACCCGCGATCCCTTCCGCAACCGCGGCCGCATCACCGACCTGATCACTTCAGGAAAACTGTTCGACGACATCGGGCTGGCCGCGCTCGATCCGGCCCATGACCGCGTCATGATCTGCGGCAGCCCTGCGCTGGTGACGGACACGCGCGCGCTACTCAACGGCAAAGGTTTTGCCGAGGGCAATCACGGCGAGCCGGCACAGTTCGTGGTCGAGAAGGCGTTCGCGGAGCGGTAAAGCGTTCGTGACGACGGACCATCTCGTGTCCCGGACAGGCCGCGCGAGTGCTGCGGGCCGGGACCATTCTACTTTGCATGGGGTTGTTTTCGCGATTTTTTGGCCGGGCCTCGGCGAGGAGACCCGCCACGTGCTCCTCACCACCACGAGGGGTGAGAGCTAAGGCCTTACCGCCGGCGCTTCCATTTGCATGCCGCGCGCCCGGGACATCAAATACAGTTCCAACTCGACCAGTTCCAGCGCGCCGTAATCATAGGCCTGCGCGCGGATGCCGGTGATGCAGGCGCGCAGGCGTCGCTGCAGCGAGCCCAGCGATTGCCATTCCAACCGGTAGAGCGGGTAACCGGTCGGGTGTCCTTGTGTGATCGCGGCGCCGGCGAGCCGCTTGTCCCAATTGTCGTCATGGCAATTGGTGCAGCCGAGATTGAGCTGGCCCTGCCGCTGCATGTAGAGCTCGCGTCCTTTGGCGACGAACGGCGCGAGCTGCGGGTCAGCACCGGTTTCGATCGGAGCGCCCTGTGATTGCCGCGCGACAAAGGCTGTCAGTGCCAGCAGCTCGCGGTTCTCGAACGGCAGCGGCGTCGCCTGCTGGTGGTTGGTGCGGCACGAATTGATGCGCTGTTCCAGATCGATGGGGCGGCCGGTTGCCTTGTCGAACGCGGGGTAGCGGGCGGCCACGCCCTTCATGCTTGCGCGTGCATTGCCATGGCAATCGGTACACGCTTTGTCGGCGGTGCCCGTCTTGCGGTTCCACAGTGTCTCGCCATTGAGCACCCAGAGCATGCCGGGATTGGCGGTGTCGTCATCCTGCATCGTTTTTGTGTCCGGCTTCATGAAGCTGTAGCCGGAACGGCGGTCGGCTTGTGGGATCTCGGCAGCGCCGACGGCGCCCACCACCAGCAGTGCGGTGGCTATGGCGCCCAAAAATCTCATTCGACCGAGATCGAGGCGGAAGCGGTTTCGGAAAAACCCTTGTCGCCGATCCATTCGAACTCGAAGTTGCCGCTTTCGGTCACTGTCGTGAAGAAGGAGAAGAACGGGTTGGCGGCAATCGCCGGGAACAAATCGGCGCGGAAGATCTCAGCGCCGTTGAAGCGGCAGGTAAAGCTCGTGATGATGTCGCGCGGCACAGCTTCGCCTGACGCCTTATGGCGATAGCCTGACTCCATGATGTGCGACATCAGCGTCTTGATCTCGATGATTTCGCCGCGTTTGGCTTTGGCCGGGACGTTGATCAGCGCGGAAGCCATCAGATCACCTCTTCGGTGCAGGCCGCCAGTGTCACCACGACGTCAACGCTGGCCGACCAGAACGACCCGTCCGAGAGCTTGGCGATCGCGACGACCTTCTGGCTGTCGGTGAGGCGAATGCGGGTCGAAACCTGCGCTCGGCCGGCGTGGGGGCCGAGGTGGAAGTTGGCGACGTTCGGCTGCGGGTTCTTCTCGTTGAAAACGTGGACACTGCTGACGTGATCCTCCGGCGCCATCGGGTGGGCGACACTCACAGTCAGCGGCACGGTATTGCCGTTCTCGACCAAGGGCGGCACGTCGAGCTTGACCTTGCCGGTTTTCACCGCGGCGCCGCCGGTGACATTGCGGATAGCGGAAGCGAGCATCTCGGGTGTCGCCTCGGCAGGCCGAAGCGTGACGACGGGGGCCGTGCCAAGCACGGCTGCCGCTCCGGCGAGGCCGAGAAACTGGCGGCGTGTCGAATTCGGTGGTGGATGCATCGGACCTTCCTATTCGCGTAAGCTTGCGAGATACGCCACGATATCCTCGATCTGTTCGGCCGACAGGATCGGCTTGCCGCGCCACAGCGTCCCGACGCGAGTGAGGCCGTCAACGCGGTAATAGGACGGCATGATCGTCTCGGCATTGAGACGAGAGGCATCGACCAGCCGAAGCCGAAGCTGACCTTCTGACCAGCGGCTGCCGGAACCGGAAAGATCAGGCGCCAGGTCGCCCTGGAATTTCTGTTCGGGAAATGGGCCGTTGTGGCACAGGATGCAAGTGCTGGAACGTTCGACGACGAGGGCGCGGCCGCGCGTCGCATCGCCGGCCGTGCCCGTCAGCGACTGCGGAATGGCATCGTCAATGACGGTGTAGCTGCGAAGTTCCGTTGCGGCGGCGCAGCCGGGCAGCACGAGGAGAACTCCAGCAAAAATCGGATCCAACATGCGATAGGTGCGTCTAGCCAAAGACTTCCGCCGTAATGGTCGCGAACCAGGATTGCGCATAGTCGGCCTCGCGGGCGCGGAAATCGCGTGACGCTTCCACCGGACTAACGCCACCGGCGCCTTCAACGTCGGCAAGCGTTCCATTCTTCGGATGGTATACGCCGGCAATCGAGACGCCATAGTCGGGGGCTGCCAGACTGTAGCACGTATTGATCAGCTTCGGCGCGGCTGGCGATCTGCCGGCGACCAGCGTTGCAATCGCGCTTGCGCAAGTCTTGGCCTGCGCATTCGCCGAGAATGCGGATTTTGGCATCGCCCCGGCGAGACAGGCATCGCCGATGACATGGATGTTCGGTGCCGATCTGGATTCGAAAGTGACAGGATCGATCGCGCACCAGCCGGTGTTATCGGTCGCGCCCGCAATAGCCGCGATGCGACCGGCTCGTTGCGGCGGAATAACGTTGGCCACCTGGGCGGTGTGATTGCCGAAATCGGTGATCAGCGTGTTGGTTGCCGGATCGACGGCATTCACCTTGCCGCCCTGCGATAGCGATATCCATTCGACCATCCCCGGGTAAAGCTCCTTCCAGGCGTTCTGAAACAGACGCTGCTTGGAGAACGCGTCCTTTGCGTCAAGAATGATCAGCTTCGAGCGCGGCTTCTTGCTCTTCAGATAATGCGCAATCAGGCAGGCCCGCTCGTAAGGTCCCGGCGGGCACCGGAAAGGGTTGGCGGGAGCTGCGATCACCACCAGACCGCCATCGTCCATGGCCTCGAGTTGCTTGCGCAGCAACAGCGTTTGCTCGCCTGCTTTCCAGGCATGCGGCATCTTCGCCGCGGCAGCTTCGTCGTAGCCCGACAGGGCGTCGAAACGCAGTTCGATTCCTGGAGACAGCACCAGGCGGTCGTAGGCGAGCGAGGTGCCGTCGGCGAGCCCCACGGTCCGCGCCGCTGCATTGATGGTCGTTGCTTCCAGCGCCACCACATTGATGCCGCTGGCGGCGATCTTGTCGTAACCGAATTTTTGTTCCTCGATCGAACGCAGTCCGGCAATGACATTGTTGCTGAACGGGCAGGCGGTGAAGGTCCGGTTCGGCTCGACCAGTGTGACCTGCAATTTCGGATCGATCTGTTTCAGTGCGCGCGCACAACTCGCACCGCCGAAACCGCCGCCGATCACGACGATGCGCGCCGCGGATTGCGCCAACGCGGGCAGCGGAGACGCCAAGGCCGTCACTGCGGCGGCCGCGCTGGCGCTACAGAACTTCCGGCGGCTGATGCGACGGCTTACGCCCATGCTGGCGGCCTTACTTTTGTGCAGCGAGCCACGCCGCCATCGCGCGCGACTCATCGTCGGAAAAGCCCTTGGCGATGCGGTTCATTACCGTAGCGGGAAGCGAGCCGTCGCGAAATCCAGCCATCGCGGTCGCGATCTCGCCGGCGTCGCGGCCGTTCAGCCGCGAAACGGACGAACCGGTCACCCCATCGGAGTGGCAGCCGGAGCAGGACGCCGCGCCGGGCGGGGGGTCGGAAGCGGCAAGCACCGGCAGGCTCCACGCCATCACCGTTGCCAGCCCGATGAGGGCACGCAAGGCTTTCATCAGAAATCTCTCGATGAGCGAGCGGCGGCCGGAGAGGCCGCCGCCCGTTACGGTCAGGCAAACGTGATGTTCTGGTCCTTCAGCGGGACCGAACGGATCCGCTTGCCGGTTGCCGCGAAGTAGGCGTTGAGCACTGCGGGTGCGGCGACGCCGATGGTCGGCTCGCCGACGCCGCCCCAGAAGCCGCCGCTCGGCACCATGACGCATTCCACCTTCGGCATCGCGGCAATGCGCATTGAATCGTAGGTGTCGAAGTTGGTCTGCTCGATCTTGCCGTCCTTTACCGTGCACCCGCCATAGAACAGGGCGGACAGGCCATAGACGAAGGAGCCCGCAATCTGCCGCTCGACCTGCGCCGGGTTGACGATGTAGCCGGGGTCGGTCGAGGCGACGATGCGATGCACCTTGATCTTGCCGTCGTCGGTGACCGAGATTTCCGCGGCACCCGCGACATAGCTGCCGTAGCCCATCACCTGCGCGATCCCGCGATGGACGCCTTGCGGCGCGGGCTTGCCCCAGCCGATCTTGTCGGCCACCGCATTGAGCACGGCGAGATGTTTTGGATGCTTGCTCATCAGCTTGCGGCGGAATTCCACCGGATCCTGGCCCACCGAATGCGCCAGTTCATCCATGAAGCATTCCATGTAGATGGCATTCTGGTTGACGTTAACGCCGCGCCAGAAGCCGGGTGGAACGTGCGGATTGCGCATGGAATGCTCGACCAGGAGGTTCGGCACGGAGTAGCCGATCGCCGCGTCGCCGGAAGGACTCAAGCCCTGGAACGCAGCCGTATCCATGCCGTTCACCAGCGCTGCCGGACGCACCGTGTACAGGATCGATTGACCGGACAATCGCACATGCAGCGCCGTGAGATTGTTGTCGGCATCGAAGGCCCCGGTCATCTTGCATTGCGTGACCGGATGAAACTTGCCTTGCGCCATATCCTCTTCGCGCGACCACAACAACTTGACCGGCGTGCCCGGCATCTCCTTGGCGATGAGAACCGCCTGCCGGACGTAGTCGGTCATGCCGCGGCGGCCGAAGCCGCCGCCGAGGATCAGCTTGTGGACCTCGCATTTTTCGGCCGGCAGTCCCGATGCTTCCAGCGTGGCGGCAAACGCCGCTTCGCCGTTCTGCGTACCGCACCAGACCTCGCATTTGTCTGGTGTGTAGAGCGCCGTGGCGTTCATCGGCTCCATCGTGGCGTGGTTCTGGTAGGGATAGTTGTAGACCGCCTCGACCTTCTTGACGGCGGAGGCAATCGCAGCCTTGGCGTCACCATTCTGGTTGCCGATATAGGCCGGCTGGGCATTGTCGAGGCCTTCGGCCAGCCATTTGGCGATCGACTCGCTGGAGACTTTGGCGTTCTCGCCTTCGTCCCAGACGATCGGCAGCGCGTCGAGCGCGGTCTTGGCGCGCCACCAGGTGTCGGCGACGACGGCGACGGCGCTGTCGCCGACCTTCACCACCTTCTTCACGCCTTTCATGCCGGTGATCTTGGCCTCGTCATAGCTCTTTAGCTTGCTGCCGAAGACCGGCGCATCCTTGATCGCGGCGTTGAGCATGCCGGGCAGCTTGACGTCCATGCCGTAGATCATCGCGCCCGTGGTCTTGTCGACGGTGTCGAGCCGCTTGACGCCTTTGCCGGCGATCTTCCAGTCCTTGGGATCCTTCAGCTTGACGTCCGCCGGCGGCTCGAGCTTCGCCGCGGCTTCAACTACCTTGCCGTACGTCGTCGTCCTGCCCGACGGCTTATGGGTGATGACGCTGTTGGAAGCGGTGCATTCCGATGCCGGCACTTTCCACTGGTTCGCGGCCGCCTGCACCAGCATCACGCGAGCGGTGGCGCCGCCCTTGCGGACATAGTCCTGGCTGGAGCGGATGCCGCGGCTGCCGCCGGTCGAGAAATCGCCCCAGGCGCGCTTGCGTGCGACACTTTGACCCGGCGTCGGATATTCGGTGACGACTTTGGACCAGTCGCATTCGAGTTCTTCGGCTACGAGCTGGGCGAGACCGGTGAGGGTGCCCTGGCCCATCTCCGAGCGGGCGACGCGAATCACGGTCGTATTGTCGGGGCGGATCACCACCCAGACGTTGACTTCGGGTGAGCCGTCGGCAGCACGGACCACGGTCGGTCCGCCGAAGGGAATATCGAGACCGATCGCGAGGCCGGCGCCGGCAGCAGCGGTGCCGATCACGAAGGCGCGGCGATTGAGTTTGGGCATGACGTGCTTGTTCATGACGTCCCCCTCAAGCGTTCGCTGCGGCGTGGATCGCCTCGCGGACCTGCTGGAAGGTCCCGCATCGGCAGATATTGGTGATGGCCTCGTTAATATCCTGGTCGGTCGGCTTCGGATTTTCCTTGAGAAGGGCTGCGACCGCCATGATCATACCGCTCTGGCAAAATCCGCATTGCGGAACGTCGTTAGCTATCCATGCCTGCTGCACCTTGTGCAACGCGCCTTCTGAGGCGAGACCTTCGATCGTGGTGATCTGCTTGCCGGCGGCCTCGCTGACCGTCATGCCGCAGGAACGCATCGCGACCCCGTCGACGTGAACCGTGCAGGCGCCGCATAGTGCAATGCCGCAGCCATATTTGGTGCCGGTCAGCCCGACATTCTCCCTGATAGCCCAGAGCAGTGGCGTGTCGTCTTCGACGTCCACATTGATTGTTTTGCCGTTTATTGTGAGGTTTGCCATCGCATGTCCCTTTTTGAGTCCAATTCGCCAATTGAACCGGGCGCGATGTGATCCGAGAAAATAGAACAGTTCAAATCAAGAAAACGCGCGCTTGACTAGCGGGAAGAAAGTCGATCCGCCGGTGTTACGCCAGGTTTCCGCAACCTGGCCGATTTTGGTGTCCTTGTAGAGGGCAGGGGCTAGGCGGACTTATCAAGGCGCTCGCTCAGCAGCTTCGCGATACGGGTCATCGCGGTGAGCTCTTCGGGACTAAGCCCCTTCGCAAGGGCATTTGCCCACGGAACCTGCAGCGTGCTGGCGGTTTCGAAGGCATTCCGCCCACGCCTGGTTAGCGCGACGAGGTGCGCCCGGCGGTGATTAGGGTTGGGCCGCAGCTCCACGAGGCCATCCTCTGCCATCTCGTTCACAATGCGCTGAACTCCCTGTCGATTGAGTCCGATGCCGCGCGCAAGCCAGGCCACCGGCTGCGGACTTGGCGCAAGCGCGATTGCGCCCAGCACTTGCCAGCGCGCGCTGGTGAGGCCGAGGTCCGAAACAAGCCGATCACCGGCCGCGAGCAGCCGTCCATTGAGGCGGAACACGGCGAGAACCAGCTCGGTCAAAGCCTGACCGCCGGGCGTATGTCGCTTCGTTGTCATTTGACGCTTAGTATCCAAGATGACAATATATTGTCAATGAGCAAAACGAGTGTGGAGTGAATAATGTTTGCAGGACAGCTTGCAATGGTCGTCGCGGCGGCGTTCGCGGGCGCCGCCTTCTACATCAACTTTGCCGAACAGCCGGCGCGTCTCGGCCTCGATGACCGGGGCCTCTTGAGGCAGTGGAAACCAAGCTACGCGCGCGGCTTTGCGATGCAGGCGAGTTGCGCAGTCATTTCCGGCGTGCTCGGCCTGACCGCTGCCTGGCTGACGGGGGACTGGCGCTGGATCGTCGGCGCAGTGCTTATTCTCGCCAACTGGCCCTATACGCTGATCGGCATCATGCCGACCAACCGACTGCTGAACGCTATCGACGAGAAGGACGCCGGCCCGCAGTCACGTGCGCTGATCGTGAAGTGGGGAGGGTTGCACGCGGTCAGAACGGGTCTTGGGATCGCGGCAACGCTGGCTTATCTTTGCGCGCTCAATTAGGCGGAGCGAACAGCGCGCGTGCCCCGCGTGGCGATCATGTCCGTTCGGTGCCCACCGTCAGACGCAGAAAACTCATCAGGCTTCCGAGCGCGGCAAATCCGGCCCCCAGCATCAGCGCGACCGTAGCACCGTCGTGACCGGCAAGCGCAAAGCAAAGTGCCGCGAGCGCGGCGCCGAGTGTCTGCCCGGTCAGACGAGCGGTTGCGACGATGCCGCTCGCGCTGCCACTGCGGTGCGGCGGCGCGCTCGACATCAGCGCCCGCAAATTCGGCGTTTGAAAGAAGCCGAATCCGATTCCGCAAATCACCGTGCGCCAGACGATGTTGGCAACGCTAGGATCCGAAGGCAGCGTTGCCAGCAGCGCCATGCCGATGCCGAGCAATACCAGCCCAAGGCCGCCGAGAATGCCGACGGAATAGCGATCGGAGAGCCGGCCCCCGATCGGCGCCATGATCGCCACCACCAGCGGCCAGGGCGTCATGAAGAAGCCGGTCTCGACCTGGGAGCGGCGCAGCACGTCCTCGAAGTAGAAGGGCAGCGAAACGAAGGCCAATCCCTGCACCGCGAATGTGCAGACCGACGTGGCGGCCGATAGCGCGAACATCGGCCGCCGGAACAGGTCGATCGGCAACATCGGCGCCGGATGATCCGCATCTCGTCGGGTCATGATCCAGCCGAGCAGCAATGCCGCGCCAAGCGCCAGCCCGACCAGGACGGGCGGCGCCTGATGTGCCGCGCTGCCGATGCCGATGATGAACAGCCCAAGACAGCTTGCGGTCAGCGCTGCGCTCGCAAAATCGAACGCGTGTTTCGCGCGCGGCGTTCTGGGCAAGGTCTTCAGGCCGATCCAGATTGCGATCAGGCCGAAGGGAAGGTTGATCGCGAATAGCCAGGGCCACGTTCCGATCGAAAGGATCGCGGACGCAATGGTCGGACCGAACGTGAATGCCGTTCCGACCACGAGCGCGTTATGGCCGAAGCCGCGCCCCAGCATGTGAGTCGGATAGACGAAACGGACCAGCGCCGCATTCACGCTCATGATGCCGCTGGCGCCCAGCCCCTGCAGCGCCCGCGCCGCCGTCAGGCTCGGCAGCGACCATGCCAAGGCGCAGCCAAGCGAGGCCAGCGTGAACAGCACGAGGCCGCCTATATAGATCCGCTGATGGCCGACGATTTCGCCGAGTGCACCGAGCGGCAGCAGCGTCGCGACCAGCGCGATCTGATAGATATTGACGACCCAGACCACGTCGGCCGGGCTGACACGGAGGTCGGCCGCGATGGCCGGCAGCGCGATGTTGGCGATCGCCGTATCCAGCGAGGCCAGCGCCAGCGCGGTAAAGATCGCCGCCACCGCCCAGCGTCTGAGTTCCGGCGGCAGGCCGTCGATGGGCGTGGCTGATGGTTTTGCGGCTACGTCTGCGGACATTCCGTCGGGCTCTCCACGCCGGCGCGGACGCGCCCTGGGTAGCGTGTACTACGGACGCCGCGCCGGCCACAGGCTCTCAGTTTGCATGATGCGTATGCGAAGTGGGCTGGCGGTATTCTGGCGCCTGCAGACTATGTCCCCGGGCTCAGCCCCAGCCTCGCATAAATCCGCCGCGCATAGGCGCCGAACTCATCCGTGGTCTTGATCGGTAATGCGCGGGGAAACGGCAGCTCGATCGGGAAATATTCCGCCATTCGCGCCGGACCTGCGGTGAGCACGGCGCAGTGCGAGGCGAGGAACACTGCTTCCTGGATCGAGTGTGTTACGAACAGGATGGTCTTGCCACTTTCGCGCCAGATCCGCAGCATTTCGAGGTTCATCTGCTCGCGGGTCAGCGCGTCTAGCGCGCCGAACGGCTCGTCCATCAGGATCAGCTTGGGATCATGGATGAAGGCGCGGGCAATCGCCGTGCGTTGCTGCATCCCGCCGGACAATTGCTGCGGATACTTATCCTCGTAGCCGGCGAGACCAACCAGGTTGAGCAGATCGCGGGCGCGGCTCCGAGCGGCTTTCATCGGCAAGCCGACGATTTCGGCCGGCAGCAGCACGTTGTCCAAAATGGTTCGCCATTTCAGCAGCAGGGCCTGCTGGAACACCATGCCGATGTCGCGTGCCGGATCAAACGGCGTTCTCGCATTACCGATTTTAATCGTCCCGCCGTCGGCGTCATGCAATCCGGCCAGGATCTTCAGCACGGTGGTCTTGCCGCAGCCGGACGGGCCGACCAGCGAAACCAGTTCGCCTTCCTTGACGTCCATGGTGACGTCGGAGACGGCGAGGAATTCCGCGCCCTTGGATCGGTAGACCTTGCGGACGTTGCGCAGGCTGATGAAGGGCTCGTCGGCCGTCATGCCAGCCATTTCTGCAGGTTCGCCTTCACGAAGCCGTCGTCGGAGAGATCGACATGCTCGCGGCAGACGCGGTCGATCTCCTGCATCTGGCCCGGGCTCAGCCCTTCGGCCGGATCGAGACACCAGAGACCCTGCATCAATCCCTGGCGCCGCAGGATTTCGTGGCAACCGGCGATGCAGCCGTGAAAATTGTTGGCAACGTCGAAGAACGCGCTGTTGCAATCGGTGACACGCGCGTCGAGCGCCAAGAGATCGGCCGGCACGGTGTCCTTGCCGCGTGCCGCCTTGCACGTCTCGAACTGCCTGATCGCGCTCGCGGTCCATACCGACCAGTGCCCGAGCAGGCCACCCTTGAAGTATACTCGCGTGGTGACGCCCTTGTCGCGGAGGTCGAACGGCAAAAGGAGGTCAAGCAGGATGTGATCGTCGTTGCCGGTATAGAGCGCGACGCGGTCAAGTGCGTTCGCCGCAGCCACCCCACGCAGCACGTCCAGCGTCCGATAGCGATTGAACGGAGCGATCTTGATCGCGATGACGTTATCGATGGCCGCAAAGCGCTTCCAGAAATCGGCGCTGAGGATCACGCCGCCGACGGCCGGCTGCAAATAGAAGCCGACCAGCGGGATCTCGCGTGCCACTGCCTCGCAATGCGCAATGATGTCGTCCTCGGATTCCGATTTCATCGCAGCCAGGCTGAGCAGGCCGCCGTGATAGCCGATGCTACGCGCGGTCTGCGCTTCTGCGATGGCTTGCTGCGTTGGACCGGCCAGGCCTGCGATCATCGCGACCGGCCGTTTGGTCCATGAAGCGGCGGTCTCGGCCGCCAGCTCCAGCACCGGACGGTACATGCCGACGTCGCGGATCGCGAATTGCGTGGTATGCACGCCCACGGCCAATCCGCCGGCGCCAGCATCGAGGTAATAACGCGTCAGCGCCCGCTGATGCCGTACATCGAGTGCGCGGCTGGCGTCGAGCGCGAGCGGATGCGCAGGAAGCACGGTGCCGTCGGCGATCAGCTTTCGAACCTCGGCTTTGATTTCGCTATGATGCATGGCGGCTATTCCTATCCGAATTCCGGGCCGGCGACGGCGAACGGCGGTTGCGCGGGCGAGGCGGTCGCGGAGCCAAAGCGCATGCGCTGAAACGGCCGCTCGATATTCGAGCCCGAGCGAACGAGACCGTTCAGAAACGCGTCCTGAGAATGAACGGCGTCGATCAGCCAGGGGCCGGTCTCGGAGTTAGTGATGGCGTCGACCAATGCCAACGCCTGATCGGCGTGGTCGGCCAGGACTGGACCGATGTGCCGTGCGGTGCGCCCATCGCGGATCAGGGCTATGGCTCGAGCATCCGACACGATGCGAGAACCCGGGCGCGCAGCAAATTCCGACAGCAATGTGCTGCGGTCGAATCCCATGGCTCCGCCATCGCGCGCGGCCAGGGCTTCGAGGTTGCCGGCCGCGAGCGGCCCTGTCGCTGTGGTGCCTTGCGGCTTTTCCAACCGGAACCGCCGTAATTGTAGCGTCGGCGCAAAACCGAGCGGACCATAGACGGTCGCGCCAGCCGGCGTGGCATCAAGCCAGCTTGTAAGCCCGCGCCGCGCGGCCGCTTCCAGGCAGGTATCGACGAGCCTGGTCGCAAGGCCGCGGCGGCGAAAGCTGGCTGTCACCAGCACCATGCTGATCCAGGCATTGCCGGCCGAGTAGGGCAGGAGCGCCGCTGATGCCACCAACCGGTCGCCGTCGCGCGCGCCGAATACGATCCCTTGGCTCAGGAAAAAGCGCCAGTCGGCTTCGTTCTGGTTCCAGCCCGCTTCGGTCGACAGCAGGAGCCCGGCCTTCGCATCGCTGACATCGAGTTCGACGATGTCGATGGGCTCAATAGCGGCCATCGCGCACCTCGTATTTGGTGGGCTTGCCGAGGCTCGGCATCGAGCGCGACACCCAATCGGCGGTCCAACTGATGAGCTGCTCGGTATCGACGATCGGGAGGCCGAATAGTTTCACCGCCTGCGACGTGTCGGTGAGCCACGCCGTCGGCTCCTCTTTGCCGACAATCACGGGCGTGCGGCCGAAGCGCTGGCCGAATTTTGCGGCGAGGTCGCGCACCGCGAGGATCTCGTGGCCACTGACATTGATCGGCGAGGTCGGCGTCTCGCAATGCGCAAGACAGCGCAGCGCTTGCGAGGAAGCGTCGCCTTGCCAGATGAAGTTGACATGGCCGAGGCTGACGTCGATCGGCTGGCCTTGCAGCACCTTGCTTGCGATATCGTGCAGCACGCCGTATCGCATGTCGATCGCGTAGTTCAGCCGGAACAGCCGTCCGGGCGTTCCATGCTTGCGTGAGAAGTATTCGAACATGCGCTCGCGCCCGACGCAGGATTGCGCGTATTCGCCCGGCGGATCGGGCGCCATATCCTCAGCCGAGCCCTTGCCGTTGACCGGCACGAACGGATAAACGCAGCCGGTCGAGAACGCGACAATACGCGACGTCGCAAAGGCCTGCGCGACCAGGGCTGGGACGTGCGAATTCATCGCCCAGGTCAGCGAGAGGTCGCCCTCGGCGCCGAACTTGCGCCCGGCCATGAAGACGATATTCGGAATTTTCGGGAGCGCCTTGATGGCACTTTCGTCAAGCAGGTCGCAATTGATGGTCTCGACGCTGCGCGCCTGCAGCCAGTCCTTGACGGCGGGATCGCTGAACCGGGCGACGCCGATCACGCGGCGCTCCGGTACGGCCGCCTTGGCGAGGCCGGCCAGCGTCGGCCCCATCTTGCCGGCAACACCCAGGATCATGATGTCGCCGTCGACCTTGCGCAGATCGTCGATCAACGCCTGGCTCGGCCGGCACAACAGCTCGTCGAGTGCGGTGATATCGGCGATCGTCTGCGGCAGGTTTTCGCGCGTCAGCAGCATCTTCATTCCCTGTCTTACTGCAGCCGGATGTCACGGACGACGAACATCCGCTCTAAGCCGAGCACGAGCCCATACAGCGCCACACCGAGCAATGTCAGGAGCACCACCGCCATCACCATCGCCGGCGTATCCAGCGAAGACTGCACCTGGATCATGAGGTAGCCGAGCCCCCGCTCGGAGGCGATGAACTCGCCGACGATGGCGCCGGCCACCGCCAGGATCGCGCCGACCTTCATTCCGGAAAACACGTAAGGCAACGCACCCGGCAACTGGATCTTCCGGAACAGCGTCCACCGCGAACCGCGCAGCGACTTCACGAGATCCAGCAGGTCCGGTTCCACCTCACTCAGTCCACGCGCGGTGGTGAGCAGGATCGGAAAGAAGCAAATGGAAAACGCGATCAGGATGTTCGGAAAGATGCCGTAGGAAAACCAGACGATGAACAACGGTCCCAGCGCCACTTTCGGGATCATGTTCAGCGTCACGAACAGCGGCAGCAGCAGAAGGCTGACCAGCGGCGACCAGGTAAACAGCACGGCCAGCATGATGCCGACCAGCGCGCCGAGGCAGAACCCGCCGAGAATTTCGATGGCCGTCACGGCGAGATTGGAGGGCCAGGCATAGCTGGGAGAACCCAGCGTTGCGACGGTCGCGAGTGGCGAGGGCAGAATGAATTTCGGCACCTGGAAGGCGTCGACCAGAACCTGCCAGAGCACGATCACAGCCAGATGCACGATCAGGATGATCGCGAAAGACCGTGCCGATCCGCCGTCACCGCTGAACACCGTGCACTCCCTTTGGATGCGCGGCCGGTTCCCCGCCACGCGGCGGCAATCTACCGCGGCCTCTGCAACTAATCAACCATCTGGTTGATTATGGGCGCAGCGAATGCATCACCAGGTCGACCACGTGCCTGCGACGCGCCTGCCGCGCGGCCCGGCTCGACAGGTCCTTGCCGAAGATCGCCGACAGGGTCGGCGTGTTCGAAAAGTAAAAATAGCTGAGCCCGGCAATCGAGATATAGAGGTGCACGGGGTTGATACCTTTACGGAATATGCCGGCCTTCACGCCCTCGCCGAGAATGGTCGAAACCAGGCTGACCAGCGGCGAATGCATCGCTTCCAGTTTTCGCGATCCGCGCACATGCCGGGCGCCGCCGCGGTTCTCGTCGTTCAGCAGCACGATGAAGTCCGGATGCGCGGCAAGGTGATCGAACGAACTCTCGATCAGCTTCTTGATGGCCTGCTCGGGCGGCAACCCTTCGAGATTGAGCTTGCGCTCCTGGGCGCGGATCTCCTCATAGACCCATTCCAGCACCGCCAGATATAGCGCGTCCTTGTCGCCGAAATAGTGATAGACGAGCTGCTTGTTGACGCCCGCCCGCGCAGCGATCTCGTCGACCCTGGCCCCGGCGAGGCCACTGCTGGCGAATTCGCGCCGCGCCGCCGTCAGCAGCTTTTTGCGGGTCGCGGCCGGATCGCGCCGCTGCGGCCTGGTATCGTCAGAACGTTTTTTGGGCATTTCCAACCAAATAGTTGACAAGTCGTCTGGTCCCTTGTTGCATTGGTAGCGTCACGGATGCGCGACTACAAGATCGGTTGCAGAACGAGGAGGGTGCAATGAAGGCTTTGCGAATTGCAGGATTGGTGCTTGCGCTTGCCGTGCCGGCTGCGCCCTGTGTAGCCGCCGAGTCCGTCAATCTGATCCTGAACTGGACGCCGACGGCCGATCATTCGCCGTTCT
Organism: Bradyrhizobium sp. LMTR 3; assembly: GCF_001693485.1. Lineage (GTDB taxonomy): Bacteria > Pseudomonadota > Alphaproteobacteria > Rhizobiales > Xanthobacteraceae > Bradyrhizobium. The sequence goes on along the minus strand of NZ_MAXC01000051.1, from coordinate 140,460 downwards.
ATTACGCCAAGTCCCAAGGCTGGTACGAGAAGGCCGGCATCGATCTCACGATCGAGGTCGGCAAAGGCTCCGGCGTCTCATCGCTGAAGGTCGGCTCCGGCGGCTCGCCGTTCGGCATCGCGGATCTCGCGACCGCGCTGGTGGCCAAGAGCAAGGGCGCCGACGTGGTGGCGCTGATGAGCATCTACGCCAACACCGGACAGACCTTCTATTGGCTGAAGAGCTATGGCGTGAACGGGCCGAAGGACTTTCCGAACCACAAGATCGGCAATCCGCCGGGCGACGCGTCGCGGGTGATGTGGCCGGCCTTCGCCAAGGCGGCGGGCATCGCGCCTGACGCCGTAAGCTTCGTCAATGTCGGTCCGACCGCCAAGATCGCGGCGCTGAAGAGCCACACGGTGGATATCATCAGCGATTTCTACAATGAGCACGATCTCAAGGTGATCGAGTTCGGCGCCGATCTCGGCTACGTCAATTGGAAGGATATCGGGCTGAACCCTTACGGCAACTCGTTGATCGTCAACGGCGCCTATCTGCAAAAAAATCCAAAACTGGTCGAGGACTTCGTCAAGATCAGCCAGAAGGCCTACGCCGCCTGCGTCGCCGACGTCGCGCCCTGCCTCAAGGCGCTGCTCGACCAGGCCTCGGGTCTCGACAAGGAAAACCAGCAGCGGCAGTGGGAGCGCATCAAGTTCCTGATGACGGACGAATTCACGACGACCAAGGCGCTCGGCTGGATCGATGCCGAGCGGATGAAAAAGGACTACGAGCTGGTGCAGACCTATCTCGGCATGGAAAAGCCGTTCGACGTGAATACTGCGTTTTCGGTCAAGATGCTGGATACGAGCATCAAGATGGATGCCAGCAAGGTGAAGAAGTAAGTCATTTGGGAGGCAGACATCACTGCAGCGCCATGCCTGACGTCGCGATCACCTTCGTCAGCTTCTCGTGGTCGGCCTTCATCAGCGCGGCGAGATCGGCGAGCGGCATCGGCTTGCCAGGGATGTTGGCGACTGCGAGCTGGCGCTGCACTTCCGGGTTCTGCAGCGCCTTGTTGATGGCCTCGTTGATCTTCGCGACAATGGCATTGGGCGTTCCCGCCTGTACGTAGATTCCATACCAGGGCACATAGGTGGCTTCCGGAAATCCGGCCTCCGCAATCGTCGGCACATCGGGCAGATCGGCGACACGTTTGTCGGTCATGACAGCAAGCGGTTTCACGCTGCCGGCCCTGATGTGCGGCAGTGCCAGCTCGAGCGAGACGATCTCGAAATGCATCAGGCTGGTCATCAGGTCGATCAGCGCCTGCGGCTGGCCTTTGTAGCCGACATTGGTCAGCTTGATATCAGCGGCCTGAAACAGTTTTTGCGCGCTCAGATCGATGGAGGAGCCGGTGCCGGGATTGCCGAAATTGAGTTCGCCGGGCTTCTTGCGCGCGATCTCGACGAATTCCTTGATGGTGCTGGCCGGCATTGACGGATGCACCAGCGCCACGCTCTGATTCCAGACCGCAAGGCCGACGCATTTGAGATCCTTCAGCGCGTCCCAGCCGGCGTCCTTGTAAAGCGTCGGGTTGACCAAAGCCGCAGGGCCGGTAACCAGCCAGGTGTAACCGTCGGGTTCGCTGCGCGCCGCTGACGCGGTGCCGATGTTGCTGTTGCCGCCCGGCCTTGCTTCGATGACCACCGTCTGTTTCCAGTCGCGGCCGACTTGCTCGGTCACCGCGCGCGCGACGATGTCGACGATGCCGCCGGCGGGGTAGGGCACGATGACGCGGATCGGACGGTTCGGATAATTGCTCTGCGCGTGCGCCGCGTTGCCGAGCAGCATGATTGCGCCCAAAGCAAAACCCATGACTAAACCCATGGCAACGCCCAGCACGGTTTTGACCCGGCTCATTCTTCCCTCCCCATTTTTTGCGCACCTGTCGAGCGGTGCGCCTTGCCCCTCTGACGGGGGAATTCAGTCGTTGGCCACCAGCGAGCGAATGCTGCGCGCCAAGCCCAGCATGCGCGGCCCGCATTCACGCTCGATCTGTTCGGCGTTGAATCGAAATGAGGGAATGCCGCAATTGACCGAGAGGCAATCACCCGACGGCGTGCGGTATAGCGGCGCGGCGACGCCAAAAATCTCGCGCCGCCATTCGCCGAGCGAAATCGCAAAGCCGCGCTCCTTGCAAATCTCGACGTCCGGCAGCGTCCGCCTCTGGACATAATCGGCCTCGTCCGGGCGTTCGGCCTTCACCTTCGCCACGTACGCGTCGAGTTCTTCCCCGGTGAAGAGCGAGAGCAGGGCGCGGCCGACGGCGGTGGGCGCCAGCGAACTGGCAAAGCCGACATCCGGCAGATGCGCCACGGCGTCGGTGGTGCGCAGCGTTTCGACATAGATGAAGTCGAGCCCGAACGGCATCGCGATCGAAACCGTGCCGCCGGTGTAGGCCGCGAAATCGCGCATCAGCGGGCGTGCCAACTGCCGCACCTTCAGCGCCGACAGCACCGGGTAGGCCGCGGCCAGAATGCCGAGCCCGAGCTGGAAGCGTCCCTTCGCGTCGCGCTTGAGATAGCCGAGTTGCGCCAGCGTGTAGGTCAGCCGCGACACCGTCGGTCGCGACAGGCCGGTATGGAGTGCAAGCTCCGCGTTCGACAGCGAGCCCGTGCGGTTGCGGAACGCCGCCAGCAGGTCGAGCCCATGCGCCAGCGTGGTCGCGAAGGAGGGATCGGCCTGATCCTCCGCAGTCCGGGATATCGAGGGATCGATATTGGAAATCGCCACCATGGCGAAAGTTGGCCATGCTTCCGCAAAGCTGTCAATATGTCGGAACGAATTTGCATATTGTGTCGATATACGCTTAAGTTTCCAAAAATCGGGAGGCGGCATGGATTTCGACCTTTCCGGGCGATCGGAAGAGTGGCGGCAGAAACTTCAGGCGTTTTTCGACGGCGAAGTACTGCCGCGCCATCGCGGCTGGCTCGATCACACGGCCAAAGGCGAGCCCGCGCCCTTCATGGAGGACCTGCAGCGCAAGGCGCGTGCGGCGGGGCTATGGAATCTCGGGCTTCCCGAACTCCGGGAAGACGAGCCCGGCACGCGCCTTTCCAACCTCGAATATGCGCCATTGGCCGAGGTCATGGGCCGGCTGTTCTGGGCGCCTGAGGTCTTCAATTGCCAGGCGCCCGACGTGCCCAACATGATCGCGCTGCAGAATTGTGCGACGCCCGAGCAGAAGGCGCGCTGGCTGCAGCCGCTGCTGGAAGCCAGGACGCGTTCGGCGTTCGGCATGACCGAGCCGGACGTGGCTTCATCCGATGCGACCAACATCGCCACCCGCATGGTCCGGGATGGCGATGACTACGTCATCAACGGGCGCAAATGGTTCATCACCGGCGCGGCGCATCCGAAATGCAGCTTCCTGATCGTGATGGGCGTGACCGATTCCGACGCCGACCGGACGCGGCGCCATTCCTGCATCATCGTGCCGATGGATACGCCAGGCGTTCGGCTGGTGCGCCGGCTGCGCTGGATGGGGTGCGAAGATCACGTCGCGCCGATCGGCGAGCTTTCGTTCGATAACGTGCGCGTGCCCCGCGCGAACCTGCTCGCCGCGGAAGGCGAGGGCTTCAAGGTCGCGCAGATTCGTCTGGGACCGGCACGCATCCATCATTGCATGCGCTCGATCGGGCTGTGCGAACTGCTGATCGAACTGATGATGGTGCGGTCATCCGAGCGGTCCGCGTTCGGACGTACCTTGATGCAATACGACACCGTGCAGCGCTGGATCGCCGAATCCCGCGTCGAGCTCGAGCAGGCGCGCCTGTTGACCTATCGTTGCGCATGGCGCCTCGATCAGGCCGGCCATCACGGCGCCTGGCGCGATGTGTCCTTGATCAAGGTGGCGGTGCCCGCGATGCTGCAGAAGATCGCCGACCGCGCCATGCAAGTATTCGGGGCCATGGGCGGCTCCGACGATACGCCGATCCATCAGGCGCTGGCCTGGGGGCGCCTGCTGCGGATCGGTGACGGGCCCGATGAAGTCCATCTACGGCAGATCTTTCGCATGGAGCCGATGCCGTCTTGGTCGATTGCCAACTCGCCGTATCTGTCCGCACATCCGTCCTGAGCGGCGGCAATATACGTAACGGCGGCCGGAGGGACTCGAGTGTCGCTGACGCCGTTCGAATTTCGACCTTCTGTTTCTTCTGCGTAAGGGAGCACACAACAATGAGCCAACCAGCCACGATCGAAGCGCGCAACGAGTCTCCAAAGGAAGCGTCCGCCTCCGTCATCGCGCAGCATGCGGCGACGCTGAAGGCGCTGCCGTTCTCCGACACGCGTGATTTCGATGACGCCGCGCGCGGCTTCCTCGGCACGATCGAGAATGCGAGGATTACGTCGCCTCAGGGCAGGGTGGTCTGGAGCTTGGAGCCTTACGGTTTCCTGTCCGCGGAAGAAGCGCCGCCGACGGTCGATCCCAGCCTGTGGCGGCAGTCGCGCCTCAACATGCATCACGGCCTGTTCGAGGTGGTGCCCGGCGTCTACCAGGTGCGCGGGCTCGACATCGCCAACATGACGCTGATCGAGGGCGATAGCGGCGTGATCGTGGTGGATACGCTGACCTCAATCGAGGGCGCGCGGGCGGCGATAGAGCTCTACTTCCAGCACCGCGGCAAGCGGCCCGTTGCGGCCGTGATCTTCACCCATACCCACACCGACCATTGGGGCGGCGCGCGCGGCGTACTCGGCGATGCAACACCTACCGGCGGCGGCGTGCCGATCATCGCGCCCAATCTGTTCATGGAGCATGCGGTTTCGGAAAACATCATCGCCGGCCCCGCCATGCTGCGGCGCGCGCAATATCAGTTCGGGCCGTTTCTTGCGAAAGGTGTGCGCGGGCAGGTCGATTGCGGGCTGGGCAAGACCATGGCGGCGGGGGCGGTTGCGCTCGTGCGCCCGACCGACCTGATCATGGCGACCGGCGACCGGCGGACCATCGATGGGGTGGATTTCGAATTCCAGATGGCGCCGAATAGCGAAGCGCCGGCGGAGATGCATTTCTTCTTACCGCGTTACAAGCTTCTCAACCTTGCGGAAAACTGCACGCATAATTTTCATAACCTGCTGCCGTTTCGCGGCGCCGACGTACGCGACGCGCTGGCCTGGTCGAAATATCTCGGCGAGGCCCTGCAAATGTGGGGCGGCAAGGCGGATGCGATGTGCGGCCAGCACCATTGGCCGGTCTGGGGGCAGGAGCGGATCGACACCATGATCCGCCAGCAGCGCGATCTCTATAAGTTTGCGCATGACCAGACCATCCGCCTGATGAACCACGGGCTGACCGCAGCCGAAATCGCCGAAACCATCCACCTGCCCGCGAGCCTTGAGGACGCCTGGCATGGCCGTGGCTATTACGGCCACATCAGGCATAACGTGAAAGCGATCTACCAAAAGTATCTCGGCTGGTACGACGCCAATCCCGTCAACCTCGATCCGCTGCCGCCGGTCGAATCGGGCAAAAAGTATGTCGAGTATATGGGCGGCGCGGACGCCGTCCTGGCGCGCGCAAGAGCGGATTTTGCCAGGGGCGAATTCCGCTTCGTCGCGCAAGCCGTGAGCCATCTGGTGTTCGCCGATCCCGAGAACCAGGCGGCGCGTGCGTTGCTCGCCGATACGTTCGAACAGCTCGGCTATGCCTCCGAAAGTTCGACCTGGCGCAATGCCTATCTGTTCGGCGCGCAGGAACTGCGGCAGGGCATGCCCAAGACGTCGCCGCGCGCCGCGATGCCACGCGAAACGCTGGCCGCGCTGCGCACCGAACAGCTCTGGGACGTGCTCGGCGTGCGCCTCAACGGTCCCAAGGCCGAAGGCAAGCGCATCGTGCTGAACTGGAATTTCACCGATACCAAGGAGAGCTTCATCCTCAACCTGGAAAACTGCGCGTTGACGTATATCGCCGGCGCAGAAGCCGCCGATGCCGACGCCAGCTTCACGCTGCCACGCAGCGTGCTCGACGACGTGATCGCCAAACTGACGACATTCCCCGAAGCAGTCGGCTCCGGCAAGATCACGGTCAGCGGTAATCCGATGCGGCTCGGCGAATTGATGATGCTGATGGACGAATTCCCGCGGATGTTCGAGATCGTCGAACCGAAGCGGACGATGGTCTTCTGACGTGATTGTGACCTTGTAAATTGCAGGGTGGGCAAAGGCGCTTCAGCGCCGTGCCCACCATCCGTCCGGATTGTTGCTCGATGGTGGGCACGCTTCGCTTTGCCCACCCTACGGCCGTCTTGCGACGACGAGGGAAGGTGCTACCGTTACTACTCCGCGCTGCTGACCAGCTTGATCCGCGGCTCTTCCTCCATCAGGCCGCGGTAGGCAGCCAGATAATCGAGCGCCATGCGGCGCGCGGTGAAGCGGGATTCGAACTGTTTGCGGATGGCGACGCGGTCTAGCGCGGCAAGGCGGTCGACCACGGCGACCGCGCTGGTTTCATCTTCCACGACAAAGCCCGTGTGCCCCGGATCGATGATCTCCGGGACCGAACCGCGATTGTAAGCGAGGACCGGCGTGCCGCAGGCCATCGCTTCGATCATGACGAGGCCAAACGGCTCCGGCCAGTCGATCGGGACCAAGAGGCCGATCGCGCCGCTGAGAAAGTCGGATTTTTCGCGATCGCTGATCTCGCCGATATATTCCACCAGCGGGTTGGCCTTGATGAGCGGAGAGATCACTTCGTCGTAATATTCCTGATCGGCGCGATCGACCTTGGCTGCGATCTTGAGCGGAATGCCGCATCTTGTCGCGATCCGGATGGCGCGATCCACGCCCTTTTCCGGCGCGATCCGTCCCAGCACGGCGAGATAAGATGGCCGCACCTGTTGCGGTGTCAACAAATCCTCCGGCAGCCCGTGGTGAACGGTGCGCAGCCAATTGGCCTGCGGCACCGGTCGACGCTGCGCGTTGGAGATCGAGATCACCGGCACCTTGGAGAAGGTATTGAATACCGGCTGATGCTCCGGCAGGTCGAGCCTGCCGTGCAGGGTGGTCAGAAACGGCGTCGGCTGTCGGTAGAACAGCGAGAACGGATAGTAGTCGAGATGAAAGTGCAGAAAATCGAACTCTTCATCGTCGCATTTCTGCCGGACGCGTTCCAGCATCACCATGTGCAGCGCGTTGGGGTCGCGCACTGAGCCGTCGAGGCGCAACGCCTTCGGCCATGTCGCATCGAGTTTCGCCGACGTGCGGGAGTCCCCGCTGGCGAACAAAGTGACTTCGTGCCCTAACGCTACCAGTTCTTCAGTCAGCCAGTGCACCACCCGCTCGGTGCCGCCGTACAGTTTGGGGGGAACAGCCTCCGTCAGCGGGGCGACCTGCGCGATGCGCATCTTTCGTCTCCTGTTTCGAATGTTGGTTGGATAAATCCCTCAGCCCGCAGATCGGCACCGGCGTGCCGGAGGTGGGAACGTTCTTGCATCTGCGAAGTTCCCATCATCGGCGCATCTTGGTTCTTCCACACGACTGTCTTGCTGATGCCATCTGACACCAACAGATTTAAGGCGACTTCGATGCTGCAGAATTGTTGCGCGGTGATGGCTGCGCGCCAGCAAACCCGAAGCGGCACCGTTCACGACCTCGTGCGCGATGTACGTTAGGGATTCCCTTTCACTCTCAACAGGTTTGCAGACGACATGGATAATCTTTCAGGGTATGTGCGGCGGCCGCTTCCTTTTGTCTTGCGCTATCTGCGCAGGCGCCGCGGAGCCCATGTAGTCATCGTATCTGCCGTCGTTGCAGCGGTTGCATGCTCGGTGGGCACGCAATATGGCGTGAAGAGTCTGGTCGACAGCCTGACGGCCGGTTCGTCGCACGCAAGTAGCGTATGGCTGGCATTCGCTTTTCTCATGTCGCTGATCGCGGCGGATAATCTGCTGTGGCGGGTCGCGAGCTGGACGGCGAGCTTCACCTTCGTCGGCGTCACCGGCGATCTCCGCCGCGATATGTTCCGCCACCTGACCGGTCATGCCCCCAGCTATTTCTCTGACCGGCTGCCGGGCATGCTGACCAGCCGTATCACCGCGACATCCAATGCCGTCTTCACCGTCGAAAACATGTTCGTATGGAACGTGTTGCCGCCGTGCATCGCGACCGTTTCGGCGATACTCCTCATAGGAACCGTCAGTCTTGCGATGTCTGCGGGCTTGATCATCATCGCGGGTATCATGCTGATGGCGATGTTTCACCTCGCCGCGGCGGGCAAGCCGCTGCATGATGACTTTGCTGACAAGGCGGCTGCGGTGGACGGCGAGATGGTCGACGTCATCAGCAATCTGCCGCTGGTCCGCGCGTTCTGCGGCCTCAGCTACGAACACGATCGCTTCGACGCCACCGTCGAACGGGAACTCGACGCCCGCGGGCGCAGCCTCCGTTATCTCGAGAAGCTGCGGCTGCTTCACGCCGTTGTGACTATTCTGCTGACGATCGCGCTGCTGGCGTGGGTCATCACGCTCTGGCAGCGGGGCGCGGCGACCACCGGCGATGTCGTACTGGTATGTACGCTCGGGCTCTCGATCCTGAGCGCGACGCGCGACCTTGCGGTGGCGCTGGTTGACGTGACCCAGCACGTCGCCCGCCTGACGGAGGCGATTGCCACCTTGCTGCTGCCGCACGAATTGAAGGATCATCCCGAGGCCGAGCCGCTGATCCGCAGCGGCGCCGCCGTCGCCTTCAACAACGTCTCGTTCCACTATCCCGGCGGCGTTCAGGTGTTCGAGAAGTTCTCCTTGCGCATTCAGCCGGGACAACGGGTCGGGCTGGTCGGCCATTCCGGCGGCGGGAAATCCAGCCTGTTTGTGCTGCTGCAGCGGTTCTACGACGTCCAGCACGGCAGCATCATGATCGACGGCCAGGATATCTCACGGGTGACGCAGCAGAGCCTGCGCGAGGCGATCTCGGTCGTGCCGCAGGACATCTCGCTGTTCCACCGCTCGATCATGGAAAATATCCGCTACGGACGTCCGAACGCGACCGACGACGAGGTGCTGCGCGCGGCAATCGCGGCGCGCTGCGATTTCATCGAGAATCTCCCCGAAGGCATGGCGACGATGGTTGGCGATCGCGGCATCAAGGTTTCCGGCGGGCAGCGGCAGCGGATCGCCATCGCGCGCGCCTTCCTGAAAGACGCGCCGATCCTGTTGCTGGACGAGGCAACCGCGGCGCTCGACAGCGAATCCGAAGAGGCGATCCGCGAGGCGTTGTCGCGGTTGATGCGAGGACGCACCGTGATTGCCATCGCCCACCGTCTCGCCACCTTGCGCAATTTTGACCGTGTTGTGGTATTGCAGGGCGGGCGGATCATCGAGGACGGTCCGCCGGACATTCTCCTGCAGGGAAGGGGCCCTTACCGCGAATTGGTAGCGCGCGAAATGGGCCGTCTCGCCACCCACGCGGCCTGATCTGCGGCAGTAGCGTTTGCGTCCCGATGCGTCCATCACAACGCAAGGAAATCGCTTGAGGGGTCAAAATGACAGCCGAAGTCAGCCAACTGATCACCGTTCAGGCTGCCGAACACGTCGCGGAGTCGCCATTCTACATCCCGATGACGGGACCGGCGACGCGGCCGCGCTGCTCGCTCAAGCACGATGATACCTTTATCGTGCTGGACAGCCATGGCGATATCGGCGCCTCCGCTGGCGGGCCCGACGGTCTGTTCAACGCCGATACACGTTACCTCGCCCGGCTGGAGATGGTGCTCGACGAAGTTCAGCCGCTGTTGCTCGGCTCCAATCTGCGCGATGATAATTCGGCGCTGACCGTCGATCTCACCAATTCGGACGTGTACCGTAACGGCAGGCTGGCGTTGCAGAAGGACACGCTGCACATCGTTCGCTCGATCTTCCTGTGGCGCGGCACAGCCTACCAGCGCATCGCGCTGCAAAATCACGGCGATAGGCCGGCGAGCTTCGACCTGACGCTGCTGTTCGACAATGATTTCGCCGATTTGTTCGAGGTGCGCGGCGAGCGCCGCTCGCGCCGGGGTGTAGGCTCCAGCCGGTTGCTTGGTCCCGCTGATGTCATGCTGGAATACAGCGGGCTCGACGGTAAGGCCCGCATTACAGCGTTGCATTTCGAGCCGCGGCCGACGCGGCTCGCGGTCAATTCTGCAACCTATCATTTCGAACTGGCACCCAGGCAAGTGATCGCATTGTTCGTCGCGGTATCCTGCAACAAGCCGGCCATGCAGAAGCCGGTACCATTCTATCGCGGCCTGCTGGCGCATCGCCGCGAGATGCGACGGTCGACGGCCGGCGCAGCCAGTATCGAGACGTCGAACAATATCTTCAACGAGGTGCTGTGCCAGGCGATGGCCGATCTCAACATGCTGATGACGGATACGCCGCAGGGCAGATATCCCTATGCCGGCATCCCCTGGTACTCAACGACGTTCGGCCGCGACGGGCTGATCACCGCGCTGCAGATGTTGTGGGTCGATCCGCGTATCGCCAAGGGCGTGCTGCGGCGGCTGGCTCATTTTCAGGCCAAGGAGGTCGATCCGCTTGCCGATGCCGAACCTGGCAAGATCTTGCACGAAATGCGCGGCGGCGAGATGGCGGCGCTGCGCGAAGTGCCGTTCGCGCAATATTACGGCAGCGTCGACTCCACGTCGCTGTTCGTGCTGCTGGCCGGCCTCTATGTCGAGCGCACCGGCGACGAGGAAACGCTGGCCGAACTATGGCCCGCGATCGAGGCGGCGTTGCGATGGATCGACGGCCCCGGCGACCCTGATCGTGACGGCTTCGTCGAGTACCAGCGCGCCACCGAGCAGGGGCTTGCCAACCAGGGCTGGAAGGATTCCTTCGACGCGATCTTCCACGCTGATGGACAGCTCGCCGAGGGCTACATCGCGCTGGCGGAAGTTCAGGGATATGTGTTTGCCGCCAAGCGGCTGGCGGCGCGCTGCGCCCGGCGGCTGGGATTCATCGACCGGGCGGCAGAACTCGAATCCGCAGCCCTGCTGCTGGCCGAGCGCTTCGAGGAGGCGTTCTGGTGCGAGGAACTCGGCACCTACGCACTGGCGCTCGATGGCGCCAAGCGGCCGTGCAAGGTCCGAACTTCCAATGCCGGCCAGCTTCTTTTCACCGGCATCGTTCGGACCGATCGTGCCCGTCTTGTTGCGGCCGATCTGATGAGCCAGAAATTCTTTTCGGGATGGGGCATCCGCACCGTTGCCTATGGCGAGGTTCGCTACAACCCGATGTCCTATCACGACGGGTCGATCTGGCCGCACGACAACGCGCTGATCGCGCTCGGTTTTGCGCGCTACGGCCTGAAGCATTCGGCGGCGCATCTGTTCAAGGGCCTGTTCGACGCTGCGAGCTACATGGACTTGCGGCGGCTGCCGGAATTGTTCTGCGGATTCCGACGGGAGAAGCGGCGGGGACCCGTGCTTTATCCGGTCGCCTGTGCGCCGCAGGCCTGGGCCAGCGCGACGCCCTTTACCCTGCTTGAGGCGACGCTCGGTCTAGAATTCGATGCGGCGGGTGGCGAGATCCGTCTTCGTGATCCGCGCCTGCCGGAATTCCTCAACGAGGTGGTATTGCGCGATCTGCGGATCGGGTCCTCCAGCGTCGACTTGAGGGTCCGCCGCCACGGCGAGGTTGTGTCGCTCGAGGTATTGCGCACGCGCGGACAGATTCAGGTGTCGATCGTGTTGACGCATTAGCGGTCGTGCATTCCCATCCATGCGTCTTCGGAGTTCAGGAGGCCATATGCGCGCCGGTATTGTCATCATATCGCTGATCGCCGGGCTAGCGGTGAGCCTTCCGGTTTCGGCAGCGGAAGATAATGGAACGCAGGGAAGCCGTGCCGCTCCGGCCGATGCCGCGAAAGGTGCCACGAAAAAGGAACCGGCGCCTCCGGCGTCGGTCACTGTGATCGGCGCCCGCGACGCGCTCGGCATTCTGGGCCGCGAGGTCCGCAGTGCGGCCAACGAAAATATGGGACGCATCGTCGACGTGATCGTGGACCGCGAGGGCACCGTGCGCGCCGCCGTCATCGATTTCGGCGGCTTTCTCGGTGTCGGCAGCCGAAAGATCGTCGTCGACTGGAGTGCGCTGCGTTTTGGCCGTGTTGCCAACAAGAGTGACAGCATCACGCTCGAGTTGACCAAGGAGCAGGTGATAGCGGCGCCGGAATACAAGCAGGACGCGCCGGTCATCGTGCTCGGTGCGGCCGGCCGCTTACAGCCGTGGGATTTCGACAAATAAAGGAGAAACGGTCTGATCGCGCGCCCGTCCCAGTCGCTCGATCCGATGAACGACGATCGCCATGGGCGATCCGCCGGCGAGGGAAATGTTGTGCCGGTGCCGCCCGCACCCAGCGAGCGGCCCAAACCGTCGCGCGAGAGCCACCGCGGCCTCGACTGGTTCATCTTCTTTCTCGCCGACGTGCAGACCGGATTCGGTCCGTTTATCGCGGTTTACCTCACCACGCAGAAATGGACGCAGGTTGAGATTGGCTTCGTGCTGTCGATCGGCGGGATCATCGGCCTGCTCGGGCAGATGCCGGGCGGAGCCGTTGTCGATGCAGCCCGTTCCGAGCGGCTGGTGGCGGGGCTTGCTGTCGCCACCATCGGCTGCGCCGCGCTGGCCTACGCCTTATGGCCGATCTTCCCGGTAGTAACTGCGGCCGCCATCTTGCATGCGCTTGCGAGCTGCGTGCTGGGTCCGGCAATTGCCGCGATCAGCCTCGGCCTGGTCGGGCCGTTTGCGATCGGGGAACGGCTCGGGCGCAATGCCCGTTTCGCGTCCCTGGGTAATGGTTCAGCGGCGGCGCTGATGGGCGCATCCGGCTATCTGCTGTCAAGTCAGTCGGTCTTCTTCGTCACCTTCTTTCTCACAATTCCCACCTTGTTGGCGCTTGCCCGGATTCGTGGCCAGGAAATCAACGTGGCGCAGGCGCACGGTGCCTTGAGCGAGGACGGCGATGATACCAAGGCCGCCGACAAGGAGGCGACCAGTGTGCTTCATCTCCTTCGGCAGCGCCCGCTGCTGATCTTCGCCGGCGGCGTATTGCTGTTTCAACTCGCCAACGCCGCCATGCTGCCGCTGATGGCCGGCGTGGTCACGACGCGATCGGCTCAATGGGCGCCGGTGCTGATTGCGGCTTGCATCATCGTACCTCAAGCGATCGTCGCGTTGACTTCACCCTCGGTCGGGCGCAAGGCTCAGGCGTGGGGGAGGCGGCCGCTGCTGCTCTTGGCGTTCGCTGCGCTGGCGATCCGTGGTTTGCTGTTTGCGGTGGTTCGCGATCCCTATGTTCTGGTCCTGGTGCAAGTGTTCGACGGCATTACCGCGGCCGTGCTCAGCGTAATGGTGCCGCTGATCGTGGCCGATGTCGCCTACGGCAGCGGCCACTTCAATCTGGCGCAGGGGATCGTCGGAACCGCGACCGGCATCGGTGCTTCGCTGAGCACGGTATTGGCGGGCTATATCAGCGATATTTTTGGCAGCAGCGTCGCGTTCATCGGGCTGGCGGGGATCGCAGCCCTTGGCTTGACGCTGATCTGGGCGTTCATGCCGGAGACCCGGCGGACTGAGGTTTAAGCGTGAGGCCCACGGTCAATAGCGCCGCGATGGCGAGCGACGCGCCGACGCCGGCGATGCAGGCGCTCCATCCGAAGCGGTCGAACAACTGGCCCAGCACGGCGCTGCCGACGAGACCTCCGAGGAAATAGCAGGCAAGATAGGTTCCGCTGGCAATGCCGCGGTAGTCACTGGCGGCCTGGCCGACGAAGCCGGTGGCGCAGGCCTGCGCAAAGAACGTCCCGACGCCGACCAGTACCATGCCGGCCAATACATGCGGCAGGTGGGAAGAGAGCATCAAAGGCAATCCAATGGCCGCCACGGCCAGCGCCCCCCAGATGGCTGGCCGCGTGCCAAACCGGGCGACAGCCCTGCCGGCAAACAGCGTCGTGACCACGGATGGCGCGAAGACGAAATAGACAAGGCCGAGGTCCATCCGTCCGAGCGAGAGCGGCGCACGGACCAGCACAAAATTGACAAAGGTGAAGGTGCCGATAAAGGCAAACAGGATGCAGAAGCCGATAGCGAAGGCCGAACGCAGCGCCGGGTTACGCCAATGCTCGATCGTTGCCGCGAGCGGCGATTGCACCGTGAGCACCGCGTGCATCGGCTTGACCCGATGGATGGTGAAATAGACCAGCACGGCACCGGCGAGATTGAGCAGCGCGAAGAAATAGAAGTTCGAGGCCAGCCCGAGCGCGTCGACCACGGCGGCCGACACCAGCCGGCCGATCAGATTGCTTGCTACGTTGCCGGTGATATAGGCTGCGAAAGCGCCGCCCGCATCCATCGAACTGCATTGCTCGCCGAGATGGGCCAGCGTCAACGCGAACGCCGAGGCCATGCAGAGGCCCTGGGCGATGCGAAGCACCGTAAACGTCGTGAGATCAGGCGCGATCGCCAGCAACGTGGTGGGGACCGCGAGCACGACCAGGCTGACGAGAATGCCGAGCCGGCGATCGATGTGCGGGCTGAAGAAGCCGACAACGAGGCCGGCAACGGCCATGCCGATGGTGCTGGCATTGACGGCGATACCCATGGCGGCCGGGGTTACATTGTAGTGCCGGGTCAGCGACGGAAGAATCGCCTGCGTCGCGAACAGATCCACCACGGTCAGGAACGCCGTGAGGCCAATGACCAGGGATCGTAGCGCCACGCCGGGTGAGTGACCATGCATTTCCATCGCTTGGGATTTCATCGGCGCGGACATGCTGGTCATGGCGCTTCTCAATATCTTATCGAGAAAGAAGGATGTGACGCCAAGGCGTGTGGGACGACACGGGGTCCCCAGGCCGTCACATCCGGCAACGAGACGTCGGGTGGCGCTCGTTACAGCTCCTTACATATTGTGGTCGTGCGGATCCTTGCGGACGTCGCCGACATAGAGAATGACGGTCTCCTTGCCGAGATTCTTCCACCAGTGCGAGGTGCCGGCGACTTCCGGCCTGATCTCGCCGGCCTTGTGCACGATCGGCTCCGAGCAGTTGCTGGCGTACTCGACAATCTCGCCCTGCTGGACATAGATCAGCGCAGGCCGGTCGTCATGGCTGTGCCAGGGTACGATGCCGCCGGGCTCGATGGTCAGCTTGCGGAAGCGCAGCTCGCGATCCCTGATGTTGGCCGGCTGCTTCTCGAGATTGATCGAGCCGAGCGTGACGTCGGTGACACCGACCGGCTTGTGGTCGACCATCGGGCGGACATTTGCCTGCATTTTTCCGGCCGGGCATTCGCCGGCCACGGCGCTCGAGGCGGTCGCAACCGAACCTGCGATCAATCCGGCGAGCGCGAGGCCCTGCCAGACCATGCGCGACGTGACGTTGGATTTGGACATGTCGTGGTCTCCTCTGGTTTTGCCTTGGCACCGGATGGTCCGGCTACGTCACCACCATCGTGGAAATGACGCACGAGAGGAAATGCCGGTTGGCTTTTGACTCGATAGCTCCCTGCTATGCGGTTAGTTCTACTGCGTCATTGGCCCCTCATGGTGAGGAGCGTGAAGCGCGTTTCCGGACGATGCTTCGCATCGCCGGGAGAACCATGAGGCCCCGCCCGTGGCTTACATCCTTCGAGACGCCCGCTCTGCGGGCGCCTCAGGATGAGGGCTAGAGCAGCGATGACGGAGTAGGACTAGAGCGTTTTCATCTAGCCGTGGCCGAGCATGTGTTTGATGTCGGAGGAGAAGGTCGGATAGGCGTAGACGTTTTCCCGGATCTGGCTCGCGGTAATGCCGAACCGCATCGCCAATCCGAAGATGTTCACCAGTTCCTGCCCCGAATGCCCGACGAAATGAGCACCAAGGATGCGGTCAGTGGCCTGATCGACGATTACTTTCGACCACGCCACTGTTTCGGCATAGGTTTTCGCGGAGAACCAGTCGAGCATGTCATTGACGTGGACGTCGATCGCAAGGCCGTTCTGCCTGGCGGCGGCTTCCGTCAGGCCAACCGAGGTGAGCGGCGGCACCGTGTAGACCGATGTCGCCATGCTCGCGTAGTCCGGGCTGTACTTAGCGCCTTCGACGATGTTTCGGCCGACGATGTCGCCCTCATAGGTCGCGATCGGCGACAATTGCGGCGAGGTCGGAACTGCGTCGCCGCAGACATATACGTTGGGATTGGAGGTCGACCGCAAATGGCGGTCGATTGCGACGCGGCCATTGGCTTGCTCGACCTGGCCCGCGGCAAGATCCAGCGTATCGACATTGGCGACGCGTCCGGCGCCGTTGACGACACGGTCGGCCTCGGCTACGTGCACGGTGCCGTTATGGCTGAAGACGACGCGCAGGCGGTCCTTCGCCCTTTCAATTTGCTTGACGCTCACTGCAGCTCCGATGCGAATGCCGATGCGCTCGCTCTCGGCGTGCAAGCGCGCGACGGCGTCGGCGTCCATGGCTGGCAATAGCTGCGGCAGCGCTTCGAGAATCGTGACCGCGGCACCAGCGCGCGCATAGACGTGGCCAAACTCGAGCGCGATGACACCACCACCGATGAAGATCACGGAAGCCGGCAGTTCGCGCTCGCTCAGCATTTCGTCCGAGGTGATCATGAGCTCGGCTCCCGGAATCGGCAGCGGCCGCGGCTTCGATCCCGTCGCAATCACGATATGCCTGGCCTCGAGTGTCCGGCTTCCGACGCGGATGGTATTGGAGCCTGTGAACGCGCCGCGACCCTTGATGACCTCGACGTTGCGCTTGGCCATCGCGCGGGCGAGATTGGCAGGAATGTCCTTGATCATGTCCTTCTCGCGGTCGATCAGCGCGGCCCAGTCGAGTTTCGGCTTGCCGACAGCTATGTGATGGGTGGATGCGCGTTCGATTCCGTGCAGCGCGTGACCGGCGGCGACCAGCACCTTCTTCGGCGTGCAGCCGCGGTTCGGGCAGGTGCCGCCGAGAAGATCGGCCTCGATCATCGCGACCGACATTCCCGCGCGCCGGACCGGTCCGGTGACGCCGATGCCGGCATTGCCGCCACCGAGAATGACCACGTCAAATTTCTCCGGTGTCATCGGACGAACTCCTCTGTTGGCAACGCCGGATGCGATCAGGCCGCGCCGGCGGCGCAGCCTGATGAGCTTGCGGCAAGCAGGCCGACACGGTTACTTGGTTGTGATGGTCGAGGTGATCGAGCCCACCACCTTGGTCGCCATCTCGAACTGCGCCACACGGTCCCTGATATTGTGACGCCTGGCGATCCATCCGAAATCGGTCCAGACTGCCCAGACGTCGCCATTGTCGTCCTGCGTCAGCAATAGCCGGACCGGCCAGTCAAGCCCGGCGTTCGGATTCGAGGTGATGAACTGCGTCCCGAGCGGCGGATTGCCGAACACCAATAGCGTCGAGGGACGCAGTTTGATGCCGGCACCGGCCGCGAGTTTCGATTGGTCGATCTCGCTGAAGAATTTGATGCCCTTGGCTGCGATATCCGCCTTGATGCGGCTGATCGCCTCCGGCATCGGCACCGCGCTCTTGACGCGAACGATACCATCGTCGCTGTCGGCCCGCGCTGCCGAGACGGCGGAAAGCACGAGCACCGCCAGCAGCAGTGTGGCAAGGAAATTTGCAAAGCGGTTCGTCAGATGGCGTGTCATGGGAAACCTCCCGTCGGTGGCGCATGCCCTCCGCATGCCTTCGAGGGCAGGATGAACGTTCGGCGGGCCGATATGAAATGCGCATCCGCTCTCAAGTCGATAGCGGCGGACTATCGGTGCCCCTCAATACGCCATGGCTATCGAACCGATTGTGCAACGGCATTTCAAATCAAGGGACGTCCATCCTCTGATGGGCCAGCGCCCGATTGGCGGGCGCGACGTCAATCCTGAGGAATTTCCCATGACCAGCCTTTCCAAGACCCTGATTGCCGCAGCGGCCTTTGCGGCCGTTGCAACGACCGCCTTCTCGCAAGTCCCCTGGGAATTCAATCCGGGCATGGCCTACATGTATGCCGGCCCCGGCAAGATGTCGGCGATGGCCATGGCTGCGACGCCCAAGAACCACGACGCGATGATGAGGAACGCCAAGAAGGTGCCGAACAACACCGTGTTCTTCATGGACAAGGGCCAGCTCTATTCGACCTCGGGCATGCTTGATCCGACCGGCAATTTCTATCTGCCCTGAAGCAGGAGCACTGCAGGGTTCGGGCCGCCCTTGCGGGGCGGCCCGAACCGGAAAATAATACGGATGTGCCGGAGCAAGCCATGACGACAACGCTATCGCCAGCCAACGCCGAACGCCTGAAGGAGGCGTTCCAGCAATGCCGCGACATGGAGGGTACCTTGCGCGAGCAGCTCGAGGCCTACGCCGCGGCGGGACGGGAGATCTTTCCGGCCTACGGCGAAGCGGTCGACCGGCTGGTGGCGCGGCTCAATGAGAACGGCGGCGGCGAAAACGCGCCGAGGCCGGGCGAGGTGATGCCGCCGTTCCTGTTGCCGGACGAAACCGGCCGGCTGGTCAGCCTGAAATCGCTCCTCGACCAGGGGCCGGTCGCCGTGATGTTCTATCGCGGCCATTGGTGCCCTTACTGCCGGCTAAACGTAAGGGCGGTGATCCAGGCCCAGGACCGGATCAAGGCGTTGGGCGCGCAGACAGTTGCGATCATGCCGGAGATGCAGGCCTATGCCGAGAAATTCAAATCCGAGGCCGCAGCGCCGTTCCCGGTTCTGACCGATCTCGACAACGGCTACGCGCTGTCACTCAACCTCGCGATCTGGCTCGGCAGCGAAATCCAGCGGCTGCTTTCGTATCAGGATATGGCGAGTTTTCAGGGCAATGACGGCTGGGTGCTGCCGATCCCGGCTACCTTCGTGGTCGGGCGCGATGGATTGGTAAAAGCCCGCTTCGTCGATCCCGATTTCCGCAAGCGCATGGAGATCGACGACCTGATCGCCGCGTTGAAGGGTGCATGCGAAGAGCGATAGTAGAAATCCGCTCGCCGGCTTGCAGATCGCGCCGAGAGCGCTTTCGAGCGAAGTTCTGGCAGGGTTCCCGTTTTCCGGGCGATCGACGTCAGCGTTCGATGGTACCTGAACGCCGAATCTTCTTCTGCAACAGCATCACGCCGTACAGCAGCGCTTCGGCGGTCGGCGGGCAGCCCGGAACATAGATATCGACAGGCACGATGCGGTCGCAGCCCCGCACGACCGAGTACGAATAGTGGTAATAGCCGCCGCCGTTGGCGCACGAACCCATCGAAATCACATATCGGGGCTCGGGCATCTGATCATAAACCTTGCGCAGCGCGGGGGCCATCTTGTTGCATAGTGTACCGGAGACGATCATGACATCCGCCTGCCGTGGACTGGCCCGGGGTGCAAATCCAAACCGTTCGGCGTCGTAGCGGGGCATCGCCATTTGCATCATTTCGATTGCGCAGCATGCGAGGCCGAATGTCATCCACATCAACGAACCGCCGCGGGCCCACGTGATCAAATCATCGGCGGCGGTAACGAAAAACCCTTTGTCGCCGAGCTCATTGCTCAATCCGGCAAAAAAGTAGTCATCACGCATGGGAGCGCCGGTCCCCGGGTCCAGGATTCCGCTTCCGGAGGGCGTGATCAATGGTCGGGAGTCCTGCATCAGGTTGTTCCCACTGGTTGTTTGCTTACGTTTTCCCCTCCATGACGGCAGAAACTTCATACAGGTGCGGATCGATCTCGCTCGTGATGTCGTCGAAATGGCCCCACTGCCTGCGAAACTCCGGCGATTGATGGGCCGACCGCAGCAGATCGCTGTTCTGCCATTGCACGTAGTTGACGATGCGGCGTCCATCCAGACTGCGATGCAGGCTGATCGATATGAAACCCGGCTGACGCGCCATGAAGCGGGCGCGCTCGGTCATGACCGACAACGCCTCCGCTTGCTTCTCGGGCTCCGACTCGACGATCGTGATCTGGGTAACGGGTTGCTTGTCGGCGTGGATCTGCGGCATGGCTGATCTCCCTTGATCGAGACCGAATTCAGCGCAGCTTCGTGGCGCAGCGCCTGGCGCGGGTCCCCAGCGTTGCCGGCGCGAGCCCGCAAGCTCGACGACGTCGGCGAGCAGGTCAGCCTTGGTGACCTCGCCTCAACTACGGAAATTCCGCGAAGGGGAAGCAGTTCCCTTAGGGCGTGCAAGACTCGCGCGAACAGGATCGCTGCCGCACGAGGCCGGTGGCCGCCCGGATGAAAGCGTTGGTAGCGGAACCGGTGGAGAAACTTCAAGGAAGAGAGATCTCCGAGAAAGAAAAAATCTCGAAGAAGCCCGGAACGTGATCGCGCGTCGAAAGTTACGTGTGCAAGGAGCAAGTAACCCTCACAGAAGGTGAAATGCTCCGACGGCCCCGTCATTTTGCGATTTCAAATGGCGGGGTCGCTCTTTATTGAGCAGACTTTCTTCACCCTACCAAGCAGGCATGCGCCGCGGTTCCGCCCTGCAGAGCACTGCATCAGCGGGGTGGTTGCATGCCTGGCGAAGTCAGCCAATTTCTGATTTCGACTGCCTTCCTCATTTGCAACGCCTTGCGTTTGGCGGCTTCCTTGTCGTCGCCGGGCGGCAGCCTATCCGCTGTCTGCTGCAGATCCTCGGCGATCTCTTCCCAATCTCTGCGGTTCGGGCGCGGATGAGGTTTCATCGGTCCCTCCAACTCCCAGCCAGATCCCTATATGGTGCGGCCGTCCTGGATTTTAAGGGGACGCGTACTCAGCGCAAATGCGGCGGAAGCGAGGAGAACCGATCCAGCCGGAGCTCTCAAGGAGTTCCATTCCTTTCAATGAGTTGCTGCCAGTTTGTGCTGCGCAGCATCCGCATCACGGCAGATGCCACCGCAGTCCGTTCACGTCCGGCCACGCCGTAAAGATTTACCGTTCGCCGCGCATCCAACCCTTCGACGCTGGCGCGTTTTAGCGTCGGCGGGATCGACGCTGTATCGGGCACCACGGCGACGCCGATATCGGCCTCCAACAGTTCGATCAGATCGCGCTCGGATGCGATCTCGTGGCTGCGATCGACGTCGAGGCCGTGTTCGCGAAGCGAAGAGTTCACCCGCGCCGCATGCTCGCAGTAGTTCCGCGACAGCAATTGTTCGGCGCGAAGATCGCCGAAGTCGAGTTTATCGCGGTCCGCCAGCGGATGCTTCCGGTTGACGACGAGCTGAAAGTTTTCGGTAAACAACGGCCAGGTATCGAGCCGGTCCCACTCTTCGCTGATTTCAGCGGCAATGCCGAGTTCGGCTTCGCCCTTCTTGAGATATTCCGCGACTTCGCGGGCATTGCCGCGCAAGAAACGAAACTCCAGACGATTGAACATCCGCTTGATCTGGTCGAGATGCGGAATCAACAGCGATAGGTCGACCGAATGGGTCAGTGCGATCCGGAGCGCGCCGACTTCGCCGCTCTTGAAGGATGAGGCAAGTTCGCGCGCGCCGGTCGCCGCTTCATAGCATTGCTTGAGCAGCGGATGCATGCGCTGGCCGAGCTCGGTCAATTGCGCGGCCGGGCGCTCGCGGCGAAACAGATCGCCGCCGAGTTCGGCTTCGAGCTGCTTGATCGCCCGCGTCAGCGATGGCTGCGTGACGTTGCACTCGTCGGCGGCGCGCGTGAAGTTGAGCACACGCGCGACCGCAAGGAAGTAGCGAACCTGATGCATCTCCATGGTCGTGCCCCGCTCTGACGTGCAGGAAAGCTACCCGATTGCGCCGCCGGATGACTACCCAAACCGCCATAGCGCTGGCGTATGGTTTTGGAAGCCAAAGGGCATTTCCTTGAAGCCGTTTCCCGCGTGCAGATTGCAGCGGAAATGGTCTCGTTACGACGCTGACCAGCCACACGAAAGGACGGCCCATGAATATTCAGCTCAAGACACAGGGTGCTTCGGCCTTGCGGCCACTGACAGGCAAGGTCTCGCTGGTCACGGGCTCGACCAGCGGTATCGGGTTCGGGATCGCCCGTGCGTTGGCCGGAGCCGGCTCGGCCGTGGTGCTGAACGGTTTCGGCCTCGCGGCCGAGATCGCCAAGACCCGCGATCAGCTTACCGCCGATTTCGGCGTCGAGGCCAGCTATTCCGCGGCCGATATGACGAGCCGGGAAGCAATCGCCGAGATGATCGCTGCCACGGTCGCCAGTCACGGCCGGCTCGATATTCTGGTCAACAATGCCGGCATTCAACACGTCGCGCCGCTCGATCAGTTTCCGGTCGAGAAGTGGGACGCGATCCTGTCGATCAATTTGTCATCGGCATTTCACACCATACGGCTCGCATTGCCCGCGATGCGCCAGAACAGGTTCGGCCGCATCATCAACATCGCCTCGGCCCACGGCCTGGTCGCTTCGCCTTTCAAGGCGGCCTATGTCGCGGCAAAGCACGGCATCGTCGGCCTGACCAAGGTGGCGGCGCTGGAGACCGCGGAGGACGGCATTACCTGCAACGCGATTTGCCCGGGTTACGTCTACACGCCACTGGTCGAGGCGCAGATCGACGGCCAGGCCAGGGCGCACGGCATTTCTCGCGAGCAGGTCATCCACGACGTGTTGCTGGCGCAGCAACCGAACAAGCGCTTTGCCACCGTCGAAGAGCTCGGCGCGCTGACGGTGTTTCTTGCCAGCGACGCGGCGGCTTCGATCACCGGCGTCGCGCTGCCGGTCGATGGCGGCTGGACCGCGCACTAATCCGAAGGAGCGTGACATGAAGGACGTTCAGGATATCGGTTCCTCGCCGAACTTGCGATCGCTGGCCAGGTCCGAGTCGGGTCAGATCGTCCTGGTGCTGCAGGGCGGCGGCGCACTTGGCTCTTATCAGGCCGGTGTCTATCAAGCGCTGCATGAGGCCGGAATCGAACCGGATTGGATCATCGGCACCTCGATCGGCGCTATCAATGCCGGCCTGATCGCCGGCAACGCGCCGCAGAACCGATTGTCGCGCCTTCGCGAGTTCTGGAAGAAGATGGAGCAGAGTCCGGTCTGGACCTTTCGCGACATCTTTCCAGGCTTCAACGAAAAGCTTTCTTATTGGTCGACCGTGACCAACGGCATTCCCGGCTTCTTTCGGCCCAACCCGTTGGCCCATGCCGGCGATTCCTATCCGCTCGGCGCCGACAATGCCGGCTACTACTCGACCGCGCCGCTGGAGCGAACCTTGAGCGAGCTGGTCGATTTTGAGCTGGTCAATCAATGCTCGCCACGCCTGACGGTCGGCGCCGCCCATGTCCGCACCAGCCAGATGCGCTATTTCGACAGCCGGGACTGCGAGCTCGGCGTCAAGCACATCATGGCGTCGGGTGCGCTGCCGCCGGCATTCCCGGCGATCCGCATCGACGGCGAGCTTTACTGGGATGGTGGCATATTGTCGAACACGCCGACGGAAGCCGTCTTCGACGATAACCCGCGCAAGAACTCGCTGATCTTCGCCGTGCATCTTTGGAATCCGGCCGGCGCCGAGCCGACCACGATGGCGGAGGTGCTGAACCGCCACAAGGACGTGCAGTATTCGAGCCGGATAGCCAGCCACATTGCCCGCCAGCAGCAGGCGCATCGGCTGCGCCACGTCATCAACCAGCTCGCCGCGCGCCTGCCCGAGTCAGAGCGAAGCAGCGAGGCGGTGAGGGAACTGACGGGCTATGGCTGTCCGACCCGGATGCATGTGGTGCGGCTGCTCGCCCCACAGCTCAGCCGGGAGGACCACACCAAGGACATCGATTTCAGTCCGTCCGGCATCATGCAACGCTGGGATGCCGGTTACCGCCACACCAAAGCGATGCTCGAGAAGAAGCCCTGGGTCGGCGAGTTCGATCCGCTATCCGGCGTCATCCTCCACGAGCAGATGGAAGTTATGCCGGAAGCGGCGGAGTAGCTGGGCGTAACGTGACGATGGAAGGCGCGACTGTCTTCTTGTAGAGCGCGTTGTAGCAGGCGGCTGAAAGATCCCAGCTAAACGATCGTGCCATTGCGTTGCGTCGCATCGTGTCGAGCCGGTCCTTGGCGCGGAAGGCTTCGAACGCGCGCCGCACGCCGCCGAGGAACGACTCCGGCGACGGCTTCGAAAACAGGAATCCGGTTTCGCCATCCTTGATGGTCTCCGCCAGCCCACCGGTCTGGTGACCGATCGGCAGCGATCCGAACCGCTGCGCATACATCTGGCTCAGCCCGCACGGCTCGAACCGTGACGGCATCAGCGTGAAATCGCTGCCGGCAAACATCCGCCGCGCCTGTCCATCGTTGAAGCCGATGACGACGCCGATCGCGTCCGGCCGGCGCAGATGTGCCTCGACCAGCGCCTTCTCAATGTGGGGCTCGCCGCTGCCGGTCACGACGATCTGGCCGCCGGCATCGATGATTTTGTCGGCGGCTGACAATACGAGGTCGACGCCCTTCTGGTGGACGAGGCGGGCGACAAGTGCAAAAATCGGCCCGCGTGACAGCGCCAGGCCAAACTGCTTGCGGACGTAGTTCGCGTTCGCCTGCTTGCCTTCCCAATCGCCGGCGCCAAAGGTCTGCGCCAATTGTGCGCAGGCGCGCGGATCCCAGCTTTCGTCGATGCCGTTCAGGATGCCGGTCAGTTGGTCAGCGTCCGAGCGGCGCTTCAGCAGGCCTTCGAGCCCGCAGCCGAGCTCGCGCGTCGTGATCTCCTTTGCGTAGGTCGCGCTGACGGTGGTCAGATGCGAGGCATAGACGAGGCCGCCTTTCAGGAACGACACGTGATCGTAAAATTCCAGCCCGTCGATGTGGAAGGAGCTCTCGGGCGCCCCGATGCGGCGCAGCGAGTCCGCGGGAAACAGTCCCTGATAGGCGAGGTTGTGGATGGTCAGGATCGAAGGAACTTTTGCGTCCTTCCAGGCCAGGTAGGCCGGCGTCAATGCAGCCTGCCAGTCATTGGCGTGAACCAGGTCCGCTGCCCAATTCTTGTCCACCTTGCCCAAGGCAAGTTCGGCGGCAGCGGATGCAAACCGCCCGAAGCGGATGTCGTTGTCGGGCCAGTCGCGGCCGGATTCATCGCCATAGGGGTTGCCGGGCCGGTCATATAGTTGCGGGCAGAGCAGGACGTAGACCGGCAGGCCGTCCTTGGTCGCTGCCCGCCCGACCGAGCAGGCCGGCATCTCCGCCAGCGCGTCACATTGTCCAACAATATCAACGTGGCTGAGCTGCTCGACGACGTCCCGATAGCCGGGCAGCATGACCCTGACGTCGCTTCGTCGGCGAAGCGCCCGGGGCAGGGCGGCGGACACGGCGGCGAGCCCGCCCACCCGGACGAAATCATCCATTTCCGTAGTGATGAATAAGACTCTCAAAGGAATGCCCTCTACCAGCCTCTGATGAGGGGAAATGCAAGAAAGGGTCCAGTTTATTCCAAGGGTCCGTCTACTGGAGATAATGCCGGGCCCTCGCTATCGGTTCCTGATGCGAAAGGCTTTCCTGCCGCGGCGGTGCCCTTTAGGGTCACGCCGCGCCAACAACAAGTGCCGTTAGGCCCAAGGAGCTACACGAGAATGACGATAGCCGGTAACGAGCAGAGGAATATGACAGGCAGCTTTGCAGGCCTACGCGTCCTCGATTTCTCAACCACGATTGCCGGGCCTCACTGCACGCGCATGCTAGCCGATATGGGCGCCGAGGTCATCAAGATTGAAACCGAGGACGGCGAGACAATGCGGACCCGTCCGCCGGTACGGAATAATTGCTCTACCGCCTTCGGCCAGCTTAACGTCGGCAAGAACAGTCTGGTACTCGATCTGAAATCGCCCAGGGGCGTCGAGGCCGTTCGCCGATTGGTCGCGACTGCAGACGTGCTGGTGGAGAATTTTCGCCCCGGCGTGATGCGGCGATTGAAGCTCGATTATGCCTCCCTGCACGGCCTCAACCCGAAACTGGTCTATTGCTCGATCTCCGGATATGGCCAGACCGGGCCATCGGCGGAGCTGCCGGCCTATGCGCCGGTGATTCACGCGGCATCAGGCTATGAGATGGCGCATCTGGCCTACCAGCCGGGACGAAGCCGGCCGGATTACTGCGGCATCTATCACGCCGACGTACTCACCGGAGTCTACGCATTCGGCGCGATCTCGGCGGCGCTGTATCAGCGCGCGGCAACCGGGCAGGGCCAGCATATCGACGTCTCGATGCTGGAATCCATGCTGAGCCTGACGTTGAACGAACTGCAATGGTCGCAATTCGAGGTGAAGCCGACGCAACGGCCGATGTTCGGCCCAATCGAGACGACCGATGGCTATGTCATGATGGCGATCGCCAGCGAGAAAACCTTCCAGAGCCTGATGCAGGTGATCGGTCATCCGGAGTGGGTGAGCGATCCGCGCTTTGCCAAATATTCCGATCGGCGGGAAAACTGGACGAGCCTGATGGAAGGCGTGGAAGCATGGTCGCGCACCGTGACGACCGCGCAGTGCCTTGCCGCGCTCAACACGCACGGTGTCCCGTCGTCGGCCTATCGCACGGTAGCCGAAGCGTTGCGCGATCCGCAGATTGCGCATCGCGGCGCATTGGCCGTGGTGGAGGACGGCGGCGGCACCTTCAAGGTCCTCAATCTGCCGTTCCGCATGTCGGGCGCCAACGTGTCGGCGGCGAAGCGCATGTCGACGCTCGGCGAGCACACGCGCGCCTACCTAAAGGAGACCGGCCTGTCGGAGGACGAGATCGCATCCTTCGGCAAGGCGCAGGTGTCTGCGAGCATCTGACGGCGCGCGTCGCGACGCAAGGGTGTCGATGCTGCGGCTTTTCATCCGCGGCTTGCAAACGCCCTTGCCCGCGACGGCGTTTCCGGACAATCTCCGATAGACATCGACGATCCGGAATACCGGACGAACGACATATCGGAGGGAACATCCATGAAGGCGGCGATCCGTTCGAGCGCGCTCGCGCGAATATTTCTTGTGGCGGGATTTGGCGTGGCGTTGTCGGCAATGCCCGCCAGCGCGCAGAAGCCGGGCGGCAGCATCACCTTCGGCCTTGAACTCGATATCCCCGGCTTCGATCCCCTGAAAGTCGGTGTGTTCGATACCTCCGCCGGAACTGCAGCAGCAGCGATTTTCGACACGCTAACGTCTCTGGATGACAAGGGCGCTGTGCAACCGAAACTCGCACTGTCCTGGACTCCTTCCGAGGACTTCAAGACCTGGACCTTCAAGCTACGGTCTGGCGTTAAATTCCACGACGGCACGCCTTTCAATGCGCAAGCGGTCAAGGAAAATTTCGATCGGCAGAAAGACCCTGCCAACAAATGCCGCTGCGCCTTTTACATCGCCTATGTCAACAACGTGCAGGCGCCCGACGAGCTGACGGTGGTCTACAATCTGAATGATCCACAGGTGAACATGCCGGCGCTTGTGAGCTTTGCAAGCGCCAACAATTCGGTGCAATCGCCAACCGCGTGGAAGACCAAGGGCGATGACTACAACCGCAACCCCGTTGGCACCGGTCCCTATATCCTGAAGTCATGGAGTGCGGGCGACCGCATGGTGCTTGAGAAGAATCCCGACTATTGGAACAAGGGCCGGCCCTATCTCGACCGTATCACATTGAAGCCGCTGCCGGACGCGCAGTCGCGCTTCGCCAGCCTGCAATCGGGTGAGGCCGACATCATCTGGGACGATGAATACGACGCCGACAA
This sequence comes from Bradyrhizobium sp. LMTR 3, assembly GCF_001693485.1. Lineage (GTDB taxonomy): Bacteria > Pseudomonadota > Alphaproteobacteria > Rhizobiales > Xanthobacteraceae > Bradyrhizobium. The sequence continues at coordinate 112,799 of NZ_MAXC01000051.1, read as the reverse complement.
TATCATGAAGGCGCAGAAGGACCCGAAATTGGCCGTGCACACCTATGTTGGGTCCGGCGCACAGGTCTATGCCTTCAACACTAAGGTCGCGCCGTTCGACGACGTGCGCGTCCGCCAGGCGCTGGTGATGGCGCTCGACCGCAAGAAGATGTCGCAGGCCATCACCAATGGTCTCGCAAGACCTGCCAGCAACCCCTATGGCGACGGCTCCTGGGTCAAATGCAAGGACGATGGTGCGCTTCCCGAAGACCTTGAGAAGGCCAAGGCGCTGATCAAGGACTATGGCAAGCCCGTCGAGTTCAAGATGCTCGTTACGGCGACGCCACGTGGGCGCACCGTCGGCCAGGTGCTGCAACAATTGTGGAAGCGGGCCGGTGCCAACATGGAGATCGAGCAGGTTGATCAGGCGACCATTCCGCCGCGCGCCTTCATGCGCCAGTTCCAGATGACGCCGTGGCGAATCATCGATCTCGCCGATCCTGACATCCAGATGTATGCGAATTTCAAGACTGGAAGCCCGGTGGCGCTTGCCAACTACTCCAATCCAGAACTCGATAAGCTGCTCGAACGCGCGCGGACCACGGCCGACACGAACAAGCGCATCGAGGACTATTGCGCGATCAGCCGTATCATCAACAAGGAAGCTATCTGGTTCTGGACTTTCCAGAACACCTATTACGCGCTGTCGAGCGCCAAGCTTAAGGGCTTGCCAAAAATGTACAGCGGGGTGGTGGACGTCTCCGGCACCTGGCTGGAATAATCTTCCATGCTGCTGTTCGTGGCGCGTAGGCTTCTGTACCTGATACCGGTCCTGATCGCCGTATCGCTGTTGACGTTCTTTATCGCGTCGCTGTTGCCGGGCGATCTCGCCTATACGATCCTCGGCGACCAGGCGACGCCGGAGAACGTCGCTGCCCTTCGCAAGGACATGGGACTCGATCAGCCGGTCTGGATTCGCTATTTCGGCTGGCTCGGCAACATCCTGCAGGGCGATTTCGGCCGTTCGTTCCGCACCGGACAGACAGTGTTGCAGACGGTCGCCGAGCGGCTACCGGTCTCGATCGAACTGATGTTGTTGGCACAACTCGGCGCGCTCGGAATCGGCGTTCCGTTAGCGATTATCTGCGCGGCGCGGAGCGGTGGACCGTTCGACCGCTTCATGACTGGCACTGCTTTCGGCATGTTGTCGGTGCCGACCTTCCTGTCGGCGATCCTGTTGATCTATTTCTTCGCGGTCGAACTGCGCTGGCTGCCGGCCACCGGCTATGTGCCGTTTGCCGAAGACCCGCTCGCCAACTTGCGCTTCTTGGTGCTGCCGTCGCTGACGCTGGCGCTGGCGGAATGGCCGAGCATCATGCGCGTGCTGCGTTCCGACATGATTGCGACCTTGCAGGAAGACTATATCGCGCTCGCCAAGGCAAAGGGCCTGACGCCGGCACGAATCCTCTTCGTGCATGCCCTCAAACCATCGTCGCTGACCTTGGTCACGATCACCGGCATCAATATCGGCCGGCTGATCGGCGGCGCTGTCATCGTCGAGACGATCTTTGCGCTTCCGGGAATTGGCCGGCTGCTGATCGGCGCGATTCTGACGCGCGACCTGATCATTCTGCAGGGGGTAGTGCTGTTGGTCGGGGCGGGCTTCGTCATCATGAACTTCATCGTCGACATGCTCTACGCGGTTCTCGATCCCAGGATTCGCCATGGCCACGCTTGAGCTCGATGTTGCCGAGGTGGCTGTAACCCAGCCTGCGCGCAAGGGCCGGCGGCTTGGCATGCTGTTCTGGGCGGCGATCGGCTGGATGACTTTCGTTTTCGCGATGGCAGTCTTTGCGCCTGCCTTGCCGCTGCCGAGCCCGACCGACATGGACATGCTGGAACGGCGGGCCCCGTTCTCTGCGGAACATTGGCTGGGGACCGACGGGCTCGGCCGCGACGAACTTTCGCGCCTGATCTACGGCGCGCGGATTTCGCTCGTGGTCGGTCTCTGCGCGCCTGTAATCGGGCTCACCATCGGCGGCGCGCTCGGCATGCTCGCGGGCTATTTCCGCGGCCGGTTCGAATCGATCGTTGTCGGCAGCATGGACGTGCTGCTGGCGTTTCCGCCACTTATCCTGGCGCTGGCCGTAACGGCGTATCTCGGGCAGTCGATTCTCAATCTCACTCTCATTCTCGGCTTCCTTGGCGTTCCCGCCTTCATGCGGGTGGCGCGCGCTGCGACGCTGACGTTGTCACGGCGCGAATTCGTCATCGCGGCGCAGGCACTGGGTGCCACGCATGCGCGCATCCTGTTGCGCGAACTGTTGCCGAACGTGATCCTGCCGCTGTTTGCCTTCTTCCTGCTCGGCGTTGCCATCACCATCGTCGTCGAGGGCTCGTTGTCATTCCTCGGGCTCGGCGTGCCGCCGCCGATATCGAGTTGGGGCAGCATGATCGGGGAGGGGCGCGAGAGCCTCGACGTGGCCCCGCGGCTCGCCTTCTTGCCGGCAGCGGCGATGTTCCTCACCGTGCTTTCCTTCAATCTGGTCGGCGATACGCTGCGTGCGCTGACCGATCCACGTCAAGGCGCGCTGTGAACGGGAACATCCTGCTCTCCGTCGAAGATGTCGTCGTCGATCTTCCGACACCGCGCGGCAATCTGCGCGCGGTGGATCATGTCGACCTCACCGTCGGCGCCGGGCGCACGCTCGGCGTCGTCGGCGAATCCGGCTGCGGCAAGACCATGCTGTCGCGGGCGGTCCTGCAATTGCTGCCGAAGAAGGCAAAGCTCTCCGGCCGGGTGATGTTCGACGGGCAGGACCTGCTACAGCTTCCGCCGGAGAAACTGCGCAAGCTGCGTGGCCGGTCGCTGGCGGTGGTATTCCAGGATCCGATGACCTCGCTCAACCCGGTGCTCACGATCGGGACCCAGTTGATCGAGACATTGCAGGAGCACCTCGAACTGGACGACGCCGCCGCCACCAGACGTAGCGTCGAGCTGCTCGCGGCGGTCGGAATCCCCGCGCCCGAGCAGCGGCTGGCGCAGTATCCGCATCAGCTCTCCGGCGGCATGCGGCAGCGCGTGGCAATCGCGATCGCGCTGTCGTGCGAACCAAAACTCCTGATCGCCGACGAGCCGACCACCGCGCTCGACGTCACGATCCAGGCGCAGATCCTCGATCTCTTGGCGAGGGAGCAGCGTCGCCGCCACATGGCGATGATCATCATCACCCACGATCTCGGCGTCGTCGCCGGCCGCACCGACGAAGTTGCGGTGATGTATGCCGGCCGCGTGGTCGAGCGCGCCCCGACGCCTGCCTTGTTCAAAAAGATGCGGATGCCCTATACCGAGGCGCTTCTGGCGGCGCTTCCCAAACTCGACGCCGCGCCCCACACGCCGCTGCCGGCGATATCGGGGCGTCCGCCAGATCCGACGCGGCCCCTGAGGGGGTGCTCGTTCTCGCCGCGCTGTCGCTATGCGGTGGCCCGCTGCCAGAACGAGAAACCGGCGCTCGAGGCGGCAGAGACGAAGGCCCATCAGTTCGCCTGCTTCCACCCGATAGAAGACCACGCGGATGCCAACGCATGATGCCGCAATCCGCTCCATCGATTTCGTCTGACGCGTTGCTCGAAGTCGACAATCTCGTTGTTGAATATCCTGTCGGTTCCAGGATCGTTCATGCCGTGTCCGGCGTCTCCTTGCAGATCGCCCGCGGCGAAACGCTGGGTCTGGTCGGCGAATCCGGTTGCGGGAAATCGACGCTGGGCCGCGCGGTCCTGCAACTGCGCCGGCCAACCGCCGGGCGTGTGCTGTTCGACGGCCACGATCTCACGACGATGCAAGGCGATGCCTTGCGGCTGATGCGCCGGCGCGTGCAGTTGATCTTCCAGGATCCGATCGCCTCGCTCAATCCGCGCCGCAAGATTGGCGACATCGTCGCCGAGCCATTGGTGATCGCGGGCGTCAAGGACCCGGAGAAGCGCAAGCAGCTTGTCCACGAGGTGCTGAGCGCGGTCGGGCTTGACCCGACGCTCGTCGTCGGACGGCTGCCGCATGAATTTTCCGGCGGCCAGTGCCAGCGCATATGCATTGCGCGCGCGCTCATTCTCAATCCCGAGTTCATCGTCTGCGATGAGCCGGTCTCCGCGCTCGATGTATCGATACGCGCCCAGATCCTCAATCTGCTCGAGGAGATGAAGGCCCGGTTCGGACTGACGCTGCTGTTCATTGCGCACGATCTCGCGGTGGTGAAAGCCGTGAGCGACCGCGTCGCGGTGATGTATCTGGGGCGTCTCTGCGAGGTCGGTCCCTCCGAGCAGCTCTTCGCCAGGCCAGCGCATCCCTATACCGCGCTCCTGATCGAGGCGATCCCGATGCCCGACCCGGATATTCGCCCCGCCGAGACCGTTCCCGTGGGGGAGCCGCCGTCGCCGATCGCGCCGCCGTCCGGCTGCCGGTTTCGCACCCGCTGTCCCCGCGCGGATCAACGATGCAGCGACGAGATGCCGGAACTGCGCGCCGTGGCGCCGGGCCAGTTCGTGGCTTGCCATCACCCGCTGATCTGAATACCCGGGGAGCGCCGCCCGCGTTTGTCTCGATGGGACGGACGTGGCAATGTCCGTTCTCAAGAAGTATCTAGCGCCCAAGAAATGGTCCAAGAACAAGAATGACGGGAGGGAAGCGATGAAGAGTTTTCAAGTCGCCGAGTTCAACGCACCGCTGAAGGAGGTGGATCAGGAGACGCCGCAGCCCACTGGTACGCAGGTGCTGATCAAGGTGAAGGCCGCCGGCGTCTGCCATAGCGATCTTCACATCTGGGAAGGCGGTTACGATCTCGGCCATGGCCGCAAGCCGCTGTCGCTGAAGGACCGCGGCGTGTCGTTGCCGCGCACGATGGGCCACGAGACGGTCGGCGAGGTCGTGGCGTTCGGGCCCGACGTTACCGCTGCCGACAGAGGCGATCTCAAGGTCGGCGACGTAGCCCTGGTCTATCCCTGGCTCGGCTGCGGTAAATGCGCTACCTGCGTCGGCGGCGACGAGAATATGTGCGTCGTCAAGCCGAACTCGCTCGGCGTCTATTGCGATGGCGGTTACGCCGATCACATGACGGTGCCGAACCCGAAATATCTGTTGAACCTGAAGGGACTCGACCCCGTTACCGCCGCGCCCTATGCCTGTTCCGGCGTCACCACCTATAGCGCGCTGAAGAAGGTCGAATTCGCCTTCAACTCGCCGATCGTCATCTTCGGCGCCGGCGGCCTCGGCCTGATGGCGCTGTCTCTGCTAAAGGCGATGGGCGGCAAGGGCGCCATCGTCGTCGACATCGATGCGCGCAAGCGCGAAGCGGCCGAGGCTGCCGGTGCGCTTGCAACCGTCGACGGCAAGGCGCCGGACGCGCTGGAGCAACTCGCGAAAAAGGCCGGCGAACCCATTCGCGCCGTGATCGATCTCGTCGGCAACGCGCAGACCACGCAGCTTGGATTCGATTGCCTCACCAAGGGCGGCAAGCTCGTCATTGTCGGCCTGTTCGGCGGCGGCGCGACCTTTGCTTTGCCGCTGATCCCGATCAAGGCGATCACGATCCAGGGCAGCTATGTCGGCAATCTGCGGGAGACCAAGGAATTGCTCGAACTCGTTCGAAACAAGATGATCGCGCCGATTCCGGTGACGACGCTGCCGCTCGCGAAAGCCAACGAAGCGCTCGCCGATTTGCAGAAGGGCAAACTGGTCGGCCGCGCGGTGCTGACGCCGTAAGGCGCGCTGTCGCCGCCGTCATTCCGGGATGGTCCGAAGGACCAGACCCGGAATCTCGAGATTCCCCGATGTGCAATTGCACATCTGAGGTTCGATGCTTCGCATCGCCCCGGAATGACTACCTAACCAAGGAACCCCCATGTCCGCGAATAACGCTCTCCACATCGCCGTGCTCGGCGGCGATGGCATCGGCCCTGAAGTGATGGCGCCGGCGCTGGAAGTCCTGCGCAAGATCGAGGCGACGAGCGAGCTGAAGTTTCGCTTCACCGAGGCGCCGGCCGGCGCCAACAATTATCTCGCGACCGGCAGGTCGATGCCCGACAGCACCGTGCGGCTGTGCGAGGAGGCGGACGCCATCCTGCTCGGCGCCTGCGGCCTGCCGTCGGTGCGCTACCCTGACAACACCGAGATCGCTCCGCAGATCGAACTGCGCTTCCATTTCGATCTCTATGCCGGCGTTCGCCCAGCGCGGCTGATCCCGGGCGTGCCAAGCCCGATCGCCGGCGCCGACCAGCGCGGCATCGACCTCGTGCTGATCCGGGAATCGACCGAGGGCCTGTTCGCCTCGATGGGCAAGGGCGTCGTCACGGACACCGAGGCGCGCGAGACGCTCGTCATCACCCGCAAGACCTCGGAACGGCTGTTCGAATTCTCGTTCCGCCTCGCCGAACGCCGCAAGGCGCGTGGGAAGACGAATGGCGGCCTGACCTGCGTCGACAAGGCAAACGTATTCAGGGCGTTCGCGTTCTTTCGCGAGATGTTTGATGAGGCGGCCAAGCGCCATCCCGGCGTGAAGTCCGACCGGCTCTATGTCGATGCCTGCTCGCTGATGATGGTGAAGCGTCCCTGGGATTTCGACGTCATGGTGACGGAGAACATGTTCGGCGACATTCTCTCCGACCTCGCCGCCGGCCTGATCGGCGGGCTAGGCATGGCACCCTCGGCCGATATCGGCGACCGCTACGCCGTGTTCCAGCCGTGCCACGGCACCGCGCCCGACATCATGGGACAGGGCAAGGCCAATCCTACCGCGATGATCTTGTCGGCGGCGATGATGCTGGACTGGCTCGCCGACAAGCACGGGCTGGAAAGCGCCGCCGAAGCCGGTGAACGCATCGAGCGCGCGGTCGACAAGGCCTATGCGGGCGGAATCAAACCGATGGAGTTCGGCGGCAATAACGGCACGGCGGATATCACGAAGACGGTGCTGGCGGCGTTGTAAGCCGGCTGACGCGGATGGACCTTCGCTGATCGGCCCGCTCGCAGGGCGTTACTTTCCCTTGAACTGCGGCTTGCGCTTTTCCATGAAAGCCGTTCGGCCTTCGCGGAAATCCTCCGAATCCATGCAGGTGCGGCCGATCGCCTTGATCGCCTCCATGTCGCGCTTGCTTTCGTCCTTCAGCACCTCGGCGATGGTGATCTTGGCGGCCTTGATGGCGAGCGGCGCGTTGCCGGAGATGGTGCGCGCTATCTCCATGGTGGCGTCCCACAACTCCGCGTCCGGCAGCACACGATCGACCAATCCGATCCGCAACGCTTCCGCAGCCTCAATCCGCATGCCCGTGTACATGATGAGCCGCGCCCAGGATGGGCCGACCAGCGAGACGAGGTGGCGCAGGCCGTCATAGCCATAGGCGATGCCGAGCTTGGCGGCTGGAATGCCGAACTGGCTGTTGTCGGAGGCGATACGGATGTCCGTGAGCATCGCGACCTGCATGCCGCCGCCGAGACAGAAGCCGCGAATGCAGGCAATCGTCGGCTTGGGGTAACTTGCGAGCAGCGCGCGTTGCGCCTCGCTCCGCTTGGAATATTCTTCCGACGCCGCCGCATTATGGCGAGTCTTTTCGAACTGGCTGATGTCGGCGCCCGAGACGAAGGCTTTGTCGCCGGCGCCGACCAGGATCACGACGCGCACGTCCGCGTCGTCGCGCAGTTCGGTCAGCGCGTGGCCCAGGCCTTCCCACATTTCGAGCGACATCGCATTGCGCTTGTCGGGATTGTTGAAGGTGATGACGCCGACGCCATCGCTGACGCTTTGCAGGATCTTGCCGTCGGCACGGGATATTTCGGCAGTTTTGGCGATGTCGAGCATCGGTTGCGGCTTTCACTCGTGAGGCTTGGTCCATTGTCGGACAAGCGTCGCGCCGAGGTCAATTGCCGCCTTTGCACGTGCGACCAGCAGAGGGCGCCGGGCAATGGGGTGAGGTCGTCAGGGCAGGAGCGGGCTCACGCGTATTGCGTGTGAGGGAATATCGGCGTGACGGTGATGCAGTCGTTGTTGATGGTCGAACCGGCGGTAGTCGTCGAAGACCTGCCGCGTCGGCTTTTCGCTGCGGTGCATCCGGACTCCGCCATCCCCATCCTGATGGCGTCGCACGGTATGGTCCCGGCCAGCTCAAGATTTGGCCCAGCGCAGCAACAGGCTACCCGGCGATTTCTCGCGCGTTTGAACGGGTCCGCGGTGCTGCGATCCAGGCGCGATAATGCCTAGCCCTCGTTGGCGGCGATCGATTCCATCAAAGACACCAACTGACGCTGTACAGTCTGGTCCTTGATCTTGCTGTAGGCACGCAACAGCCTGAGGCTGAACGCGCTGTCCAGGAAGAGCAGGCTCTCGACTTCGCGCGCCTTGCCGTCGCCGTCGTAGAAGAACGTCACCGGCACGTCGAGCGCGGTAGCGATTTGCTGAAGACGAGCCGCGCCGACACGATTGACGCCCTTCTCGTACTTCTGAACCTGCTGGAAGCTGACGCCGAGCTTATCGCCGAGCTCCGCTTGTGAGATTTTCTGTTCCACACGCCGCAGGCGAATCCGCTTGCCCAATTCGATATCGGGTTTGCCGGCGCTGCGCTGTTTCATCTTTTTCGCTGCTGATCTGCTGTTCATTCTGGTTTTACCGTCCTTCAATCGGGAAACCCTGGCAAAAAGTAGGTCAGGGGTTCATCCATATGTACCGCGTTAAAGTCAGTCCGGTCCGTGAGTTGGTATAGGGAACCACGGAATTCCTGAGAGATTGCGGGATGGTAGCCAAACGCTTTTGCGCATTGGAAGCATCCTGATACCGGCGCCGCCAACTACCTAAAGCTGTCGGCGCCCGGGGCGTGTTGACAAAACCCCGCCCATTACATTTGGCAAAATATTCGACAAACCACAACCACCGCGAGTTCAATGGACACAGATTTTGGCCGGCATGCTTACTGTGACCCGATCACGTACCGGATTTCTACGGGGGTTGCGGGTCGATCATGAAGTCGCTCGCAGCGCATCGGCGGTTGTTGCTAAAATTTTCCGCCGACACTGATGCCTGACAAAATGCAGCAGAGTTCAGCTCCGCTTTCGGATCCGGCGTGCTGGGAAATAGCAGCAAGCCGCGTGCTCGCCGCGCTATCGGAATCCTGCAAATAGATCTGGCGCAGCGTCGTTCGAACGGGAACGCCTTGCACGCGGGACGGGCCGGATCCGACATCGCGCAATATTTGCGGCGTGTCGGTTGCACCGCGCCAGCGGCATCCACGGATCGATCGATGTCGCGCAGCGACGCCCATGCCACGAAGCTGTGTCGGGCGCTTTACGGCTCTTGGCGCTGGGGGACGCAAGGCTCGGCTCGAGCCGGGATTTGCCCAAAATGGCTGCAATCACCGGCCTGGCCGTCTGCGGCTTATTGGCCTGGGGTACTACTTAAATTGGCTTCCACAGCCGCACCGTTTTGCATACGCTTTGCGGTAGTGGCCGCGTCGTCGGCCAGCCCAAAGTCCCGCTTACAAGGGACGGGCGTTACTGGGGAGGAAGCTATGAAACGAAGAACCCTACTTGCGGGCCTTGGTGCGACGGCTGCGGCCGGCGTCCTGGGCATGCCATCGATCGTCAGGGCACAGGCGCCCGTTACCCTCAACGGGGCGGTGCAGTTCAACGACGATCACGCCTTCACCAAGGCGCTGACCAGGTTCGAAGAGCTGGTGAAGAAGTACTACGGCAAGCCGGTCAACTTCACGCTGCACAAGAACTCGTCGCTCGGTCTCGAGAAGCAGTATTTCGAGTACATGTCGCAGGGCAAGGCGGTCGATTACGGCATCGTCTCGCCGGCCCACATGTCGACCTTCGCCAAGGCGGCTCCGTTCATCGATGCTCCCTTTGTGTTCAAGGGCATCGAGCACATGAATAAGGTGGTCGAAAAGAATATTCTGGCACCTGTGGCCGACGAAATCGCGACCAAGGCGGAGGTCGTCCTGATCGGCTATGCGGGCGGCGGCATTCGCAACATCTTCGCCAACAAGCCGCTCAAGAATCTCGCCGATCTCAAAGGCCTCAAGGTGCGCGTGCAGGGCGCTCCGATCTGGTCGAAGACGTTTGCAGCCGTCGGCATGAGCCCGACGGTGATCGCTTACAACGAGGTCTACAACGCCATCCAGAACGGCGTGATCTCGGCGGGCGAAAACGAGGCCGCCGGCGTCGAGGCGATGAAGTTCTACGAAGTTGCCCCGCACCTCAATCTGACGCAGCACGCAGTATCGATCCGGCCGATCTGCTTCTCGGTGAAGACGTTGAAGACCCTGCCGAAGGATCTGCAGGACGCGATCATGAAGGCCGGCAAGGAAGCCGGCGATTATGGCCGCCAGCTCGAGTCGAGCGAGGAGGTCGTCAAGCTCGATACGCTGGAAAAGGCCGGCAAGCTCAAGCGCGTTCCGTTCGAGGAGCGCGATGCCATGAAGAAGCTCGCCGATCCCGTGATGGCCACCTATGCCAAGGAAATCGGCGCCGAAGCCATCTTCGAGAAGATCAACGTCGCCTGATATTTGTCGCGCCGAGCGACAGGAGGTGGGGCAAGCCATGCGGCTTGCCCCACTTCCGTGATCGTTACCTTCCGGAGCCATGATGACTGAAATACCGATGCCGCCGAACCCGTCGCTATGGCGACGAGCGACGGCGGTCTATGCGAAATTACTCGAAATCCTGCTCGCCGCATGTGTCGGCATTCTGGTCGTTCCGGTCACCCTGCAGGTCATCTCGCGCTATACGCCGTTCATTCCGTCCTACATCTGGACCGAGGAGATGGCGCGCTTCCTGTTCATCTGGACCATCATGATCGGCGCCATGGTCGGAATCAGGGAGGCGCAGCATTTCGAGGTCGACGTCTGGCCCACTCTGTCGCGGCGGGCGGAAGCCGCGGTGCGGATCGTCTCGCGTCTCGGCGTGCTGGCGATGGCGCTGGTATTCGTTTGGGCTGGCCTGGAATTCACGCGGTTCGCCTGGAACCGAACGTCGGAACTGGCCGATCTACCGCTCTGGATGATTCATGTCGCATGGCCCGTGGCGGGTGTGACGTGGATCGTCTTTGCAGGCGAACAGATCATCGACGAATTGAAAATTCTGGTCGGGGCGAGCCGATGAACGGTAATGTACTTTCTGCCGGAGAGGCCGCACTGGTCCTGTTCGGCGTTTTCGTTGGCCTGCTCATCGTGCGCGTGCCGGTAGCGTTTGCGCTGGGTCTTGCCTGCGTACCGATCCTGCTCATCGAGCCCCGCTTGTCGATGATGTCGCTCGCGCAGGAGACCTTCAACGCCTACAACTCGTTCATCCTGCTCGCCGTGCCCTTCTTCCTCTTGACCGCCAACCTGATGGGCATCGGCGGCATCACCGACCGCCTGGTGGCGTTGTCGCGCTCGATGGTCGGGCATTGGCCGGGCTCGCTGGCGCAGATCAACGTCGTGCTGTCGGTGTTCTTTGCCGGCATTTCCGGCTCTTCCACCGCCGACGCCGCGAGCCAGTCCAAGATATTCATCGATGCCCAGACCAAGGAAGGTTACGACCTCTCGTTTTCGATCGCCATCACCGCCGTAACAGCGGTGCTCGCCGTCATCATCCCGCCCTCGATCCTGATGATCGTCTGGGGCGGATTGATCTCGACCTCGATCGCAGCGATGTATCTGGCCGGCATCGTCCCCGGCCTGTTGATCGCGGGCGCCCAGATGGCCACCGTGCATGTCTACGCGGTGCGCCGCGGCTATCCGACCTACCCGAAATCGAGTTGGACCGACATCGGCTACGCCATCTGGCGATCGATACCGGCGCTGATGACGCCGTTCATCATCGTCGGCGGCATCCTGCTCGGATGGTTCACCGCCACTGAATCCGCCTGCATCGCCGTGCTCTATTCCGTGGTGCTGTCGGCGTTCTTTTACCGCGAAACCGGCCCGCGCGAACTCTACAAGGCGCTGCTCGATACCGGGCGCCTGGCAGGCGTCGCGCTGTTCTGCATCGGCACCGCGAGCGCGTTCGGCTGGCTGCTGGCCTATTACAAGATACCGCAGGAGCTCCTGGCCAACGTTTCGACCTGGGGCATGGGCGCGGTCGCGGCCGGCTTCTTCATCGCGTTCTGCTTCCTGGTCGTAGGCTGTTTCCTCGACGCCATTCCGGCGATCGTGATTGTCGGCACCGTGCTGGAGCCGTTGGCGAGGTCGGTCGACCTGCACCCTGTTCAGTTTGCGATCATCTCGATCGTGTCGCTGGCGTTCGGACTGGTGACGCCGCCCTATGGCCTGTGCCTGATGATCGCCTGCTCGATCGCGGGCGTGCGGCTGCGCTACGCGCTGAAAGACACGTTGATCATGCTGATACCGATGCTGCTGGTATTGGTCGCCGTCATCATCTGGCCGAGCGTCTCGCTATTCCTGCCACGCCTGATCGTGCCGGAGATGCTTAAATAGCTATTCTTCCCTGTCGAGTGCACAGCTTACCGTGTAGACGACGCCGCGCGGCAGAAAGTCGACGGTTGCCTCGCCGCCGAGCTGGTCGCGTGCGCTGCGCTCGATCAGCCGCGAGCCGAAGCCGCGCTGCACCGGTGCCGTGACGGGCGGGCCGCCTGCCTCGGTCCAGATCAACCGCAACTTGCGCCCGTCGCTTTCTTCGAGGATTTCCCAATCCACCGCGACGGTCCCGGTATCGTTCGATAGCGCGCCGTATTTAGCGGCATTGGTTGCGATCTCGTGCACGATCATCGACAGCACCACGGCGAGCCGCGGCGACAGCGGCACCCGCGGTCCGAACATCCGCACCCGCTCCGGATTGTTGAGCAGGTAGGGCTGCAGCACCCTCGCAATCACTTCCCGCAGCACCGCGCCCTGCCACTTCTCCTGGCTGAGCAAGTTATGCGCCTCCGCCAGCGCGCCGAGCCTTCCCTCGAACTTCTCGCGCTCCGCCCGGCTCGCGCTGCGGAAGGTCTGGGTGGCGATCGACTGCAGGACCGCGAGCGTATTCTTGACGCGATGGTTGAGCTCCTCGATCAGGAGATTGTGGAGCATCTCGCCGCGGGCGATCTGGGTTGCCATCCGCACCGCGAAGGCGAGCCCGACCATCAGCAGCACGGCACCCATTACGCTCGTGATCGCGAGGTTGCGCCAGAGCGGCGCGACCAGCGAGCTTTCGGCCACGCCGGCGGCAACGGTCCAGCCGGTGAGCGAGGAGCGGGTAAAGCTCGTAATCAGCCGCACGCCCTCGAGCGATACCGTCGGCAGGGTGGCTTCCGGATTGTTGAACATCTCCGCATAGAGCGAGGGCGATGCACGCTTACCGACAGTATCCTGTGGGTTAGGCACGCGCGCGAAATTGGTGCCTTCGCCGTCGAAGATCGAGATCGTCCAGTCCTTGCTCGGCCGCTGCTGCTCGACCATGGCCTGGAAAATCTCGATCGGTGGACTGAAAGAAATGTCGTAGAGTACTTCGCCATCGACGATGACGGGCACTTCGACCGTTACGATCAAGCGTTTCTTGACCGCCCCAAAGAACAGGTTGGAATAGACCGGCTTCTTTTCCGCGAATACCCTCCCGACCAGGGCGAGGTTGTTGCGCAATGGCAGGTTTGTCGTATCGGTCGTCAGCGAGGAGAACAACTGGCGACCTTCGCGGTTCGCCACCAGCACGACGCCACCTTCGCCATACTGGTCGAGGAAGCCCTGGCAAATGCGGCGGAATGCCTCGAAATCCCCGTCGCGCAGTGCGTTTGTCAGCGACAGCACCTGGAGTGCGCCGGTGATCCGCTGCATCTCCGAGTCGAGCACGAGGCGAATGCTGCGAACCGTTTCAAGGACCCGTTGCGTCGCGTTCTGGCGGTCCTGCTTGTAATGGTTGAAAACGATGCCGGCCGCGAAAACAATCAACGGCAGCGTGGTTCCCGCGACCAGAAGGGCAAGACGCACTGGCAATGAAAGCTTCGGCAACGCAAGCCCCGGATCGGCGCCCAATCGGGGGCAAGCATAGGAGAAGCCGCCGAATTTCGCCAAGAATAATAAGAGGATAAGGTAAGATATTCAGCCGACTGGAGAAGCGGCCGGGTTCCGCCGCGTGGCCCCGCCGCCGACCTCAGAGATTGCTGTCGGTGATCGCGGCATACACCATGGTGCGCAGCTCGCGACGCAAGGGATAGGCGCTCGACGGCAGCACCTGAGTCATGAAGATCGTGATCAGTTCTTCCACCGGGTCGATGAAGAACGACGTCGTCGCCGCACCGCCCCAGTTGAACTCGCCGGAACTGCCGGCAATCAAGGTCTGCGCCGGGTTCATGGTGACGGCGAAGCCGAGCCCGAAGCCGATGCCGTTATAGGCCGCTTCCGAGAACAGCGACCGCGACATCGCCGGCAGATCGACCCCGCCGGGCAGATGGTTGGAAATCATCAGCTTCAGCGTCTTCGGACCTAACAATCTGATACCGCCGAGCTCGCCGCCATTGAGCAGCGCCCGGCAGAAGGTGAGATAGTCGGCCGTGGTCGAGCACAGGCCGCCGCCGCCGGAGATGAAGGAGGGCGGCGACAGGAATGAACTCGTCGCCGGGTCGTCCTGCAGCGTCAGCGTGCCCTTGCGCTCCGTGGCGTGGAACGTCATGCCGCCCTGCGGGTCGGCCGAATAACACGCCGCGAACCGATGCGCCCTGTCCTTGGGCACGAAGAAGTCTGTATCCTTCATCCCGAGCGGATCGAGGATACGCTCCTTCAGAAACTGCTCGAACGGCTTGCCGCTGATCAAACCAATGAGATAGCCGATCACGTCCGTGGCGACGGAGTAATTCCAGGCCTCGCCCGGCGAAAATTCCAGCGGAATTTTTGCGAGGTCGTCGATCATGCCTTGCAGCGTGCCGGCCTTGATGACTTCGCCGATCTTGTTCTCGCGATAGGCCGCATCGACGTTGCTGCGTTGCTGGAAGCCGTATGTCAGGCCGGAGGTGTGCCGCAACAGATCCACGATCAGCATCGGCCGTGACGGCGGCCGGGTCAGGAAGGCCGGGTGCGTACCGGCCACGAACACGCCGAGGTTCTTCCATCCCGGAATGTATTTGTGAACGGGCTCGTCGAGCGCGACGCGGCCTTCCTCGACCAGCATCATGAAGGCGACGCTCGTGAGCGGCTTGGTCATCGAATAGATGCGGAAGATCGTGTCGTCCTTGACCGGCACCTTGCGCTCGAGATCGGCAAAGCCCTGCACGGACGAATGGACGACCTTGCCGCGGCGATAGATCAGAAGCTGCGTCCCCGGGAAGCGGCCGGCATCGATGTAGCGCTGCTTCAGATGATTTTCGAGGCGATCGAGGGCCGCCTTGGACATTCCGGCGGATTCTGGGGAGGCGGGGGCTAACATCGGCATCTCCGGCTGGCGACTGTGGCCTTGATAGCCGAAAAGTGTCCCCTGTTCCAACGGGCCGTGCTTATGCGGGCTGGAAGGGTGATATAGGCTGACTCCAGCCATCGCATATCCCCGCAGGACAGCAAAAATGCGCCAATTCAACGAGACCGAACTGACCGCCGCCGTCATCCGCAGCTTCGACAATACGACTGATACGCGCGCCAAATTCCTGCTGCAGGAACTGGTGAAGTCCCTCCACGACTATGTCCGCAAGACTGACCTCACCTTCGAGGAATGGGAATATGCGATCGATTTTCTAACGCGGACCGGCCAGAAGTGCACCCCGATCCGGCAGGAGTTCATTCTGCTGTCCGACGTGCTCGGCGTGTCGATGCTGGTCGATGCCGTGAACCACCGGGAGCGCGAGGGCGCCACCGAGACCACGGTGCTCGGCCCGTTCTATGTCGGCGAGCACAAGGTGACGCCGCACGGCACCGATATCTCGGCGACGCTACCCGGCGAGCGGATGTTCGTGCAGAGCTGCGTCACCGACCTCGAGGGCAAGCCGCTGGCCGGCGTGCCGGTGGACATCTGGCATGCCGACGATGACGGCTTCTATGATTCCCAGAAGCCGGCCTATGCGACTGAAGGGCCGTCGTCGCGGGCGCGTTTCATTACCGATGCCGATGGAAGGTTCTTCTTCCGCACCATCCTGCCGTGCAGTTACCCGATTCCGACCGACGGCCCGGTGGGCGAGATGATCGTGCAGACCGGCCGTCACCCGATGCGGCCGGCCCACGTGCATTTCCTGGTCGATGCGCCCGGCTATCAGCCGCTGATCACCCACGTCTTCATCGACGGCGACAAATACCTCGATTCCGACGTGGTGTTCGGGGTCAAGGACGAACTGGTCGCCAGAATCGAGAAGCGTACCGATCCAACGATGCCGGATGGCAAGCCCGCGGGCGAGCCGTGGCACCTGATGACCTACGAATTCCGCATGAAGCCAGGCGAGGGAAGCGCGCCGAAACCGATGATGGCGAAGGCCGCAGAGGGCGCGTAAGGCAGGGTTGCACAGCTTGCTCAATTCTTGTGCGTCGCACAAAGATTGAGCGAATCGCAAGTTTAGGATGCGATGACTGGTTCCTGACCGTCGCCTATTTATACGGCAGGTATCTGTCAATATACTGATATTAATAGTCTTTTTGCAGTGCGGAAGGCTTGGCACAAAGCTTGAATAGCTAGTGCCGACGCCATTGTCGCCGTCCCTTGAGACCACTTATCCGAATTGTGACGCCGCACGTCCGGGCATCCCCGGCGCGCGCCCTTATGCGTCTCGCGCGGCGACACGAAACGGAGGGCCCCATTCACACGCAAAGGAGCGCACTACCCATGACGAAGCCTACCCATCCGACCTCGCGCCGCGGTTTCAGCCGCCGCCAGCTCCTGAAGGCGACCGGCGGCACGGCAGCACTGCTCGCCGCCGCCAAGCTGAACTTCCCCGCCGGCGCGTTTGCGCAAGGCGCGGGTCCGGAAGTGACCAAGGCGACGCTCGGGTTCATTGCGCTGAGCGACGCGGGGCCATTGTTCGTTGCCAAGGACAAAGGATTTTTCGCCAAGCACGGCATGCCCGACGTCGAGGTCGCCAAGCAGGCGTCGTGGGGTACCACCCGCGACAATCTCGTGCTCGGCTCGGAAGGCAACGGCATCGATGGCGCGCATATCCTGACGCCGATGCCGTATCTGATTTCGGCCGGCAAGGTGACGCAGAACAACGTGCCGACGCCGATGTACATCCTGGCGCGGCTCAATCTCGACAGCCAGTGCATCTCCGTTTCCAACGAATATGCCGACCTCAAGCTCGGCGTCGACACCGCGCCGTTCAAGGTTGCGCTTGAGAAGAAGAAGGCTGCCGGCAAGTCGATCAAGGCCGCGATGACTTTCCCCGGCGGGACCCACGATCTCTGGCTCCGCTACTGGCTCGCTGCCGGCGGCATCGATCCCGACAAGGATATCGAAACCATCGTGGTGCCGCCGCCGCAAATGGTCGCCAACATGAAGGTCGGCACCATGGATTGCTTCTGCGTCGGCGAGCCGTGGAACCTGCAATTGATCAATCAGAAGATCGGCTACACCGCCGTCACGACAGGAGAAATCTGGGCCAAGCACCCCGAAAAGTCATTGGGTATGCGCGCTGCCTGGGTCGACAAATACCCAAAAGCCGCCAAGGCAATCCTGATGGCTGTGATGGAGGCGCAGCAATGGTCTGACAAGGCCGAGAACAAGAAAGAGCTCGCCACCATCATGGGCAAGCGGCAGTGGATGAATTGCCCTGTCGACGACGTTTATGACCGTTCGGCGGGCAAGTTCGACTACGGCATCCCCGGCAAGGTCGTCGAGAACTCGCCGCACATCATGAAGTACTGGCGCGACCACGCGTCCTATCCGTTCCAGAGCCACGATCTCTGGTTCCTCACCGAGGACATCCGCTGGGGCAAATTTGATGCAGGCTTCGACACCAAGGCGCTGATCGGCAAGGTCAACCGCGAAGATATGTGGCGCGATGCCGCCAAGACGCTCGGCGTCGCGGCTTCCGACATTCCAGCCTCGACTTCGCGCGGCAAGGAGACCTTTTTCGACGGCAAGGTGTTCGATCCGGAAAACCCGGCTGCATACCTGAAGTCGCTGTCGATCAAGCGTGTTGAAGTCTGATCAAGCCCGGGCCGCGCGCAACTGCGGGCGGCCCGCTCATTGAAACACGGAGATACAACTTCAATGTCGATGCCTGCGATCAAATCCGAAGCCACCGCCGTGGCCATTCCGACCTCTGCGGCGCCGGTGGTGATGATGACGCCGAAGCCGGCGCCGCGTGCCGAGAAATACGTCAAGATGAGCAAGGAGATCGCGGTGCGCGTCGTGCCGCCGCTGATCGTGCTTGCGCTCCTGATGTTGTTCTGGGAGCTGGTCTGCCGCCGCACCGGATCGACCCTGCCGCCGCCTTCGCGCGTCTTCAAGGATACCAAGGAGCTGATCTTCGATCCGTTCTTCGACAACGGCGGAATCGACAAGGGCCTGTTCTGGCACCTGTCCGCCTCGCTGCAGCGCGTCGCGTATGGCTATTCGATTGCCGCGATCGTCGGTATCGCGCTCGGCACGCTGGTCGGGCAATCGGTGTGGGCGATGCGCGGGCTCGATCCGCTCTTCCAGGTGCTGCGCACCATTCCGCCGCTGGCCTGGCTGCCGCTGTCGCTGGCCGCGTTCCGTGATGGACAGCCGTCGGCGATCTTCGTCATCTT
Source organism: Bradyrhizobium sp. LMTR 3 (assembly GCF_001693485.1). Classification (GTDB taxonomy): domain Bacteria; phylum Pseudomonadota; class Alphaproteobacteria; order Rhizobiales; family Xanthobacteraceae; genus Bradyrhizobium. Next base: position 94,160 of record NZ_MAXC01000051.1, on the reverse strand, counting down.
CATCACTTCGGTCTGGCCGATCATCATCAACACCGCGGTCGGCATCCGCAACATCCCGCAGGATTACCGGAACGTCGCAGCCGTCGTGCAGCTCAATCCATTGGAGTTCTTCTCCAAGATCATGATTCCGGCGGCGGCGCCCTACATCTTCACGGGCCTTCGCATCGGCATCGGCCTGTCGTGGCTGGCGATCGTGGCCGCGGAAATGCTGATCGGCGGCGTCGGCATCGGCTTCTTCATCTGGGACGCCTGGAATTCCTCGCACATCAGCGAAATCATCCTCGCGCTGTTCTATGTCGGCATCATCGGCTTCGTGCTCGACCGCCTGATCGCGGGACTGGCGAACGTCGTAACCCGCGGCACCGCGCTGAACTGAAGGATCAAGTCATGCAGGCCTATCTGAAGCTCGACCATATCGACAAGACGTTCACCCGCGGCAACGCCACGACAGAAGTGCTGAAGGACATCAGCCTGACGATCGAGAAGGGCGAATACGTCTCGATCATCGGCCATTCCGGCTGTGGCAAGTCCACGCTGCTCAACATCGTCGCCGGCCTCACCGGCGCCACAAATGGTGGGGTGCTGCTGGAGAACCGCGAGGTCAATTCGCCGGGACCGGATCGCGCGGTGGTGTTTCAGAACCACAGCCTGCTGCCGTGGCTGACGGTGTACGAAAACGTCAAGCTCGGCGTCGACAAGGTGTTTTCGTCGACCAAGAGCCGCGCCGAACGTGACGCCTGGGTGATGCACAATCTCAACCTGGTGCAGATGGCGCACGCCAAGGACAAGCGCCCGTCGGAAATTTCAGGTGGCATGAAGCAGCGCGTCGGCATCGCCCGTGCGCTGGCGATGGAGCCGAAAGTTCTTTTGCTCGACGAGCCGTTCGGCGCGCTTGACGCACTGACGCGTGCGCATCTGCAGGACTCGGTGATGGCGCTGCACCAGAAGCTCGGCAACACCATCTTGATGATCACCCACGACGTAGACGAAGCCGTGCTGCTGTCGGACCGCATCGTGATGATGACCAACGGGCCGAGCGCGCGGATCGGCGAGGTGCTGGAAGTGCCGCTGGCGCGTCCGCGCAAGCGGCTCGAGCTCGCGACCAACCCCGGCTACCTCAAGTGCCGGCAGCGCGTGCTCGAATTCCTCTACGAGCGGCATCGCTTCGTCGAGGCGGCGTAGGCGCTTCTCTTATGGAGCTTTGGCGGTGAACTATTGTTCTCGCGGCGCGACGAACTGGATTGCCCTTAACACGTGAGGAGAGTTTCGGTGCCAACACAAATCAATCTGGTTCAGGAGAGTTTCGCCAAAGTTGCGCCGATTTCGGAGCAAGCCGCCATCATATTCTACGATCGCCTATTCGAGGTCGCGCCAACGGTGAAGGCGATGTTTCCTGTCGACATGAAAGAGCAGCGCAAGAAGCTGGTGACGACGCTGGCCGTGGTGGTGAACGGCCTGGGCAATCTCGAATCGGTGTTGCCGGCCGCCAGCGCCTTGGCAAAGCGTCACGTCAGCTACGGCGCCAAGGCCGAGCACTATCCCGTAGTTGGCGGCGCGCTGCTGTGGACGCTCGAAAAAGGTCTTGGCGCGGCCTGGACGCCTGATGTCGCCGCGGCCTGGACCGCGGCCTACACCACGCTGTCCGGTTACATGATCTCGGAAGCCTACGGCAGCACTCAAGCCGCCGACTAAGGAATGCGCCATGAGCGAACCGCTCGTCATCGTTGGCAACGGCATGGCCGCTGCCCGCCTGGTCGATGAACTGGCCAAGGCTGCCCTGGGCCGCTACGCGGTCGCCGTGATCGGCGACGAACCGCGGCTTGCCTATAATCGCGTGCTGCTATCGTCGGTGCTGGCCGGCGAAACCACTTCGCAGGACATCGAGCTGCGGCCGGCGTCCTGGTGGCGCGACCGCGGCGTCACCCTGAAATATGGCTGCGTGGCGACCGAGATTGATGTCGGTCGCCGTGAACTCAAGATCGAGAACGACGAGAGCATTCCGTTTTCGAAACTGGTGCTGACCACAGGGTCGTCGCCGCTGCGGCTGAATGTAGCCGGCGCCGATCTAGCAGGCGTCCACACGTTCCGCGACAGCCGCGACGTCGACTTGCTGCTGACACTGGCCGCGCAGAAAAAGCGCGTGGTGGTGGTTGGCGGTGGACTGCTGGGTCTCGAGGCGGCTTATGGCCTCGCCAAGGCCGGCGCGCCGGTGACGCTGGTGCATCTGATGGACCGCCTGATGGAGCGACAGCTCGACGCGCCTGCGGCGGCGATATTAAAATCCCTCGTCGAGAGCAAGGGCATCGAGATCCTGCTCAACGCCAACACGGCGCACATTCATGGCGAGACGCGGGTTGAAGGCGTCGAACTGGCGGACGGACGCCGGCTTGAGGCCGACGCCGTGATCTTTGCCGCAGGCATTCGTCCGAACATCGCGCTCGCCAGGGAAGCCGGTATCTCTGTCAACCGCGGCATTGTGGTCGACGACTATCTGCAGACCGACGCGTCCGGCATATTCGCGATCGGCGAATGCGCCGAACATCGCGGCATCTGCTACGGCTTGGTTGAGCCGGCCTATGAGCAGGCGGGGGTGCTGGCGCGGCATCTCGCCGGGCGTGAAGCGTCGTACAGCGGAAGCATCGTTGCGACCAATCTGAAAGTTTCCGGTGTCAGCGTGTTCTCCGCCGGCGATTTCATGGGCGGCGACGGCAGCGAGGCCATCGTGCTGTCCGACATCAACCACGGCACTTACAAGAAGCTCGTGATCGCGGATGGGCGGTTGACCGGCGCGGTGCTGATCGGCGATGTCGTCGACGCGCTTTGGTATCTCGAATTGATCCGCACGCGTCAGCCGACGGCCCGAATTCGCGCCGATATGATGTTCGGCCGCTCGCTCGCGATCCGTTCCGAGGCGGCATGATCGGATTGCTGGCATGACAGTCGTCGATCCCGATCTCCGCGCTGTCAAAACCACCTGCGCCTATTGCGGCGTGGGCTGCGGAATATTGGCGACGCCGGACGGGCGGGGCGGGGCGGCGATCTCGGGCGATCCCGACCATCCCGCCAATTTCGGCCGGCTGTGCTCGAAGGGTTCGGCGCTTGGCGAGACGCTCGGGCTAGCGAACCGGCTGCTCTATCCGATGATCCGCTGCGGCAAAGGAACCATGGAGCGGGTGGCCTGGAGCGACGCGCTGGACCATGTCGCGCACAGGTTTCACCACATCATCGCGCGCGACGGTCCGGGCGCAGTTGCGTTCTATCTTTCCGGCCAGTTGCTGACGGAGGACTACTACGTCGCCAACAAGCTGATGAAGGGCTTTGTCGGCAGCGCCAACGTCGACACCAATTCGAGGCTGTGCATGGCCTCGTCCGTCGCCGGCCACCGCCGCGCTTTTGGCGCCGACACCGTGCCGGGATGTTACGAGGATCTCGACGAGGCCGACCTCTTGGTGCTGGTCGGCTCCAATGCGGCCTGGTGCCATCCGGTGCTGTACCAGCGCATGCTGGTCAACAAGCAGAAGCGCGGTGCGCGCATCGTCGTGATCGACCCGCGCCGGACTGACACCGTCGGCGACGACGATCTGTTCCTGGGATTGAGGCCGGGCACGGATACAGCGTTGTTCAGCGGGTTGCTGGTTTACCTCGCGGACAGCGGCGTGCTCGACCGCGACTACATCGAACTCCACACCACCGGCTTCGACAATGCTATTGCCCGCGCGCGCAGCATCGCCGGAAGCATCGGGGCTACGGCGCTCGCGACCGGCTTGCCTGAGGAGGACGTTGCGACGTTCTTCCAGGTGTTTGCCAGCACGCCGCGGGTGGTCACCCTCTATTCGCAGGGCGTCAACCAGTCGGCGCAGGGCACCGACAAGGTCAACGCCATCCTCAATTGCCACCTCGCGACCGGCCGGATCGGCCTGCCGGGCGCGTCGCCGTTCTCGCTGACCGGGCAGCCCAACGCGATGGGCGGCCGCGAGGTCGGCGGGCTTGCCAACCAGCTCGCCGCCCATATGGGATTCACGCCGCCGGATATCGATCGCGTGCGGCGGTTCTGGAAGGCGCCGCGCATCGCCACCCATGAGGGCCTGAAGGCGGTGCAGATGTTCGAGGCCATCGCGCGCGGCGAGATCAAGGCGTTATGGGTGATGGGCACCAATCCGGCGGTGTCGCTGCCGAACGCGGACGGTGTTCGCGAAGCCCTGAAGAAGCTCGAGTTGTTCGTGATTTCCGAGAACGTGATCTCGAACGACACGGTGGACGCGGGCGCGCATGTGCTGCTGCCAGCGCAGGCCTGGGGCGAGAAATCCGGCACGGTGACCAACTCGGAACGGCGCATCTCGCGGCAGCGCGCGTTTCTTCCCGCGCCGGGAGAGGCCAAGCCCGATTGGTGGATCATGGGTGAGGTCGCCAGGCGCCTCGGCTTCGGCGCGGCCTTCAGCTTCACCTCGGCGGCGGATATTTTTCGCGAGCACGCCGCGCTCTCGGCCTTCGAGAACGTGGGCGCGCGCGACTTCGATATCGGTGCGCTGCAGTCGCTGTCGGACAGCGATTTCGATGCAATGACGCCGGTGCAATGGCCGGTACGGCAAGGGACCGAGCCGCAAGCGCGCTTCTTCGCCGAAGGCGGCTTCTTTGCCAACGATTTCAGAGCCCGTTTCGTCGCGCCGGAAACTCCGGCGCTGCGGACCGAGACCACCGCGGCGCGGCCGCTACGGCTCAACACCGGGCGCATCCGCGACCAGTGGCACACCATGACGCGCACGGGGGAAAGCCCGCGGCTCGGCCAGCATCTGCCGGAGCCGTTCGTCGAAGTCCATCCGGACGATGCCGCAAAATACGGCGTCGCCGACGGCGACTTCGCACGCGTCACCACCGACTACGGGCAATGCACGCTCCGCGTCATCGTCAGCGAACGCCAGCAGCGCGGCATGCTGTTCGCGCCGATCCACTGGAGCGAGGCCAATGCGACCGGCGCGCGCGTAGGCTCGCTGGTAGCGCCCGTCACCGATCCGTTCTCGGGCCAGCCCGAGAACAAGGCGACTCCGGCCTCGATCGTGCCGTACGAATACGTCTTCCGCGGCTTTGCGTTGTCGCGCAAGCCACTCGAACTGCCCGCGCATGCCTGGGTGGCGCGCGTTGCCGTCAACGGCGGCCATGGCTACCTGTTCGCCGACAATGCCGATGTCGCAGGCTGGCAATCCTGGCTGAAATCCATCGCGCGCGACGATCTTGCCGAATACAAGGACTTTGGTGGCGGCGTCTATCGCGCCGCATCCTTTGACGGCGACCGTATCGACACCTGCCTGTTCATCGGTCCGGCGCGCGACGCCGGTGACTGGAACGTGGTCAAGGACTTGTTTGCCGCGGATACACTGGGCCACGACCAGCGCCGCATGCTGCTCTCGGGCAAATCGGTCGATGGCCTCGCCAACGCCGGCCCGATCGTCTGCGCCTGCTTCGGCGTCGGCCGCAACACGATTTGCGACACTATCGCAGCGGGCGCGCGTTCGGCTGCCGATATCGGAACGAAGCTGAAAGCCGGCACCAATTGCGGCTCCTGCATTCCGGAATTGAAGCGGCTGATCACGCAGGCGGGAACCGAAGCCGAGCCGCGGAAGCTGGCGACGGCGAACTAGGTGGCTCCTCTCGCTCTCCCCGTGAAGGACGGGAAGAGGGAGCGGCAGCCGCTCACCTTTACCCCTTCCGGTTCCTTGCATTCACCGCGATCGCTGCCGCGGCGGTGCGGTTCTCGACGCCGAGCTTGGAATAGATTTGCTCGAGGTGCTTGTCGACGGTGCGCGGCGAGAGTCCCAGGATCTGCGCGATGTCGCGGTTGGTCTTGCCCTTGGACAGCCATGACAGCACTTCGCCCTCGCGCATCGTCAAGCCCAACTCGCTGGAGAATTCCACTGGCGCCTCCGCGCCGGAATCTTTCGCCAGCCGGAGCAGGAATTCGTTCGCGCCGAGCTTCCCCATATATTGCAGGCGAAGCTGCTCGGTGCCGTGACGTGTCGGCATGGCCACGGCCTTCGCCCCGGCTTTGCCCTTGCGCGCCTCATCGAGCCATTGCGGAATCGGTTCGGGCAGCGCGACGTCATCATCGCCGTCGGCGGCAAGCGAGTCGGAGAGCAGCTTTTGCGCCTGCGGTGTCGCCCACATGATGTTGCCCGCGGCATTAACGGCGAGCAGATAGCGGCCGGAGACGTCGAGCGCGGCGCGCGCGCTCTGGGTCAGGCGGGCATTGGCGAGATGGACGCGGATGCGCGCCAGCATTTCCTCGACCGCGATCGGTTTTGTCACATAGTCGACGCCGCCGGCCTCAAGCCCGCGCACGATGTGTTCGGTTTCGGCCAGCCCCGTCATGAAGATGATCGGAACATGGTCGAGCCCGGCGTCGCGCTTCAGCCGCCGGCAGGTCTCGAACCCGTCCATCCCCGGCATCACAGCGTCGAGTAGAACGATATCGGGCGTGATCTGGTCGACGATCCGCATGGCGGAAGCACCATCGAGCGCGACCATGACGGTCATGCCCGCGCCGTCGAGCGCATCGGTCAATAGTCGCAGCGTCTCGGGCGAGTCGTCGACGACGAGGGCGACGTCGCGCTTTTTTGATTCAATGATCATAGCTATGCAGCGCTTTCAGGGTCGCCATGTACTGATCGAGATCGAAGCGGTCGACCAATGCGCGCATTTGCGACACGAAGTCGGCATGTTCGGGGTAGTCATTTCCGATCTCGTCGAGCTTGACCTGGATCGCGCGGACGTAACCCAGTTGCCCGAGCCCGATCAGTTCCTCGACATGTTTCACTGGCGGCCGCGAGCCGGTCTCCGGCCTCCAATGGGGGGCAGGGACTTCGCCTGCCTCATACTGCCATTCGAGCTTCAGCAATTGCCGGACGGTTTCGAGCAGCTTGGGAATATCGATCGGCTTCATCAGGTAGCCGTCGTGGAAAGGTTGCGCCAGGGGCGCGCCATGCGCTTCGAGCGCGCTCGCTGACACCATCAGGATGCGCGCCTGGTGATGGCCGCCGGCACGCAGCGTCTCCGCCACCGTCCAGCCGTCCATCCCGGCCATCGAGATGTCGAGCAGGAACAGATCAGGCCGGCAGTGCTGCGCCAGCGCCAAACAGCCGGGTCCGTCAGGCGCGCTGAGCAAAATGAAGCCGAGCGGCGTCAGCACCTCGCGCAGGAGATCGCGATGGGTCGGATCGTCGTCGGTGATCAGGATCGTCTTGCGCGGGCCGTGATAGCCGAAGATCGGCGCCTCCACCGGCGCGATCCGCGTCGGATTGGTGACTTCCGACAGCAGGATTTTCACGCGAAACGTGCTTCCGCTGCCGACTTGGCTCGTCACCTTGATGTCGCCGCCCATCACGCCCGCCAGGAGCCGGCTGATGGTCAGCCCAAGCCCGGTGCCGGTCTGCGGCTGCGAGACGCCGAGCGCGCCGCGCTCAAAGGGTGCGAAGATACGTTCGAGGTCGTTAGGCTGGATGCCGGGCCCGGTGTCGATGATCTCGAATTCTGCAACGGGACTGCGGTAATGCACGACGAACTGCACGTTTCCGGTCTGCGTGAACTTCAGTGCATTAGACAGCAGGTTGATCAGAACCTGCCGCAGCCGCTTCTCATCGGCATAGACGACGAGCGGCAGCACCGAAGGTCGCTTGAAGATGAAGTCGATGCCCTTGGCGGCGGCCTGAACGCGAAACATACCGACGAGCTGATCGAGAAATTCGCTCAGGCGGACCTCGTCGCGCGACAGATAAAGCCGGCCTGCTTCGATTTTGGAGATATCGAGGATGCCGTCGATCAGTCCCGACAAATGGTCCGCGCTGCGCCGGACCACGCGCACCTGGTCGCGGGGCTTTGCGGGGAGGCTGGAATCCTGCTCCAGCAATTGCGCATAGCCGCTGATGGCGTTCAGCGGTGAGCGCAGCTCATGGCTCAGCCCCACCACATAGCGGCTCTTGGCAAGGTTTGCCGATTCCGCGACTTCCTTAGCGCGTTGCAACTCGGCGTCGGTGCGCTTATGCGCATCAATCTCCTGGATCAGGAGCGCGGTCTGCCGCCGCGTCTCCGCTTCCGCCGCGCGGCGGCTCTGTTGCGCCAGCACGAACAGCCATGCCACCACGCCGATGATGATGGTGAGCGCGAAGAAAACCTTCCACAGCACGTCCGACAGCGCAAAATTTTCGACCGGCATTGCCGCCGAGGTCTGCAGGTAGATCAGCCCCAGCGTCAGCCCGACCAGACCCGCGGAGACCGCGAACACGCCGAGATAGTGCCCGAACTGCGAATTGATCCGCGTGTAGATCGCCTCCGGCAACAGTTTCCCGAGCATGTCAGAGACCTGCGCGCCGGCCCGCGCATGCGGCTTGCAGAGATCGTGGCAGCGCGCATCGAGCGAACAGCACAGCGAGCAGATCGGCCCGGCATAGGCGGGGCAGGAGGCCATGTCCTCCGGCTCGAACGAATGCTCGCAGATACAGCACTGGATCGATTCGAGGTTCTGCCAGCTCCGCTTCGGCTTGCGCGCGATGTAATATTTGCCGTCGGTCGCCCATGCGATCAGGGGCGCGGTGACGAAGGCAACCGCGAGCGCCACGAAGGCGGAGAGCGCCTTCGCCGTCGGGCCGAACAGGCCGTAAAAGGCGGAGATCGAGACGATGGTCGCGATCGTCATCGCGCCGACGCCGACCGGGTTGATATCGCAGAGATGCGCGCGCTTGAACTCGATGTGCTGCGGGCGCAAGCCGAGCGGCTTGTTGACGACGAGATCGGCAACCAGCGCGCCGACCCAGGCAATCGCCACGTTGGAATAAAGCGCCAGCGTCTGCTCGAGCGCCTTGTAGACGCCGATTTCCATCAACAGCAGCGCCACTAGAACGTTGAAGACGAGCCACACCACACGGCCGGGATGGCTGTGGGTCAGTCGCGAGAAGAAGTTCGACCAGGCGATCGAGCCGGCATAGGCGTTGGTGACGTTGATCTTGATCTGCGAGAGAATGACGAAGGTGCCGGTCAGCGCCAGCGCCAGATCGGGCTGCGACAGCACGTAGCGGAACGCTTCGAGATACATGTGCGCCGGCTCGGCGGCCTGCTCGCTGGAGACGCCATGGCTCAGCGCGAAGTAGGCGAGGAAAGAGCCCAGGAGCAGCTTGAGCGCGCCGAAAATGATCCAGCCGGGGCCGGCGCTGAGCAGCGCGATCCACCATGACGTTCGCGAGGTCCGGCGATCACGCGGCAGAAACCGCAGGAAGTCGACTTGCTCGCCGATCTGTGCAACCAGCGAAAACACTACCGACGCGGCGGTGCCGAACAGCAGCAGATCGAGATGGCCGCCCGCGTCGCCATGCTCGCCGGCGAACTTGCGCCACTCGGTGAACGATTGCGGGTTGGCATAGGCGATCGCCACGAAGGGCAGGATGTGAAGCACGATCCAGATCGGCTGCGTCCACAATTGAAAGCGGCTGATCAGGGTGATGCCGTAGGTCACCAAGGGAATGATGACGACGGCGCTGATGAGATAGCCGATCGGGCGCGGGATGCCGAAGCACATCTCGAGCGCCGCGGCCATGATAACCGCCTCGATCGCGAAGAAGATGAAGGTGAAGGAGGCGTAGATCAGCGAGGTGATGGTGGAGCCGATATAGCCGAAGCCGGCGCCGCGGGTCAGCAGATCAATATCGATGCCGCATCTTGCGGCATGATAGGCAATCGGCAGGCCGCAGAGGAAGATGATGACGCTGACGACAAGAATAGCTGATGTGGCGTTGGCCGCGCCGTAATTAAGCGTAATGGTGCCGCCGATCGCCTCCAGCGCCAGAAAGGAGATCGCGCCAAGCGCGGTATTGGCGACGCGGGCGGCAGACCACCGCCTCGCGCTCTTGGCGGTGAAGCGCAGCGCGTAGTCTTCCAACGTCTGGTTGGCGACCCATTGGTTATATTGGCGCCTGACGCGGTCTATCCGCTGCCGCCCTGCCACCCGCTGCTCCTGCCCAGTTCGACCGACCCGCTTGGCCCAGCAAACTCCGTACCAAAACCTACGTCGCTATTTTGCGGTGCAATATACGCAATCCCACGTATCTGTGCGGTGCACAATTCTGGGCAATCCTCGCCTGACCAATAAGCGTTCTCGAACAAAAAATGGGGTGCTCATGTCAGACGAACCAAACAAGGGCCTGCGGTCTCCGCTTCGCCGCAAACTGCTGATGGGCGCGGCGGCGCTGCCGCTCGTTTCGATCCTTCCACGGCCCTCATTCGGGGCAGGTCCCGCAACCGCCACCGTCAACACCACGGGGCTCGCGGTCACCGATACGGAGGTCACCGTCGGCATCCTGCACTCGGCCACCGGCACGATGGCGATCTCGGAGACGGGTTCGATCCAGGCCGAAAAGCTCGCGATCGAACAGATCAACGCCGCCGGCGGCGTGCTCGGGCGCAAGATCAAGTTCATCCAGGAAGACGGCGCCAGCGACTGGCCGACCTTTGCGGAAAAGGCCAAGAAGCTTCTCGTCAACGACAAGGTCGCAGCGATCATGGGTTGCTGGACCTCGGCATCGCGCAAGGCGGTGCTGCCGGTCGTCGAGCAGTACAACGGCATGCTGTACTATCCGACCTTCTACGAAGGCCTCGAGCAGTCCAAGAACGTCATCTACACCGGCCAGGAAGCGACCCAGCAGATCCTCGCCGGCCTGAACTGGATCGCCAAGGAGAAGGGCGCCAAATCGTTCTTCTTCATCGGTTCGGACTACATCTGGCCGCGCACCTCGAACAAGATCGCGCGCAAGCACGTCGAGAACGTACTGAAGGGCAAGGTCGTCGGCGAGGAATATTACGCGCTCGGCAGCACCCAGTTCAATTCGGTGATCAACAAGATCAAGCTGACCAAGCCCGACGTCATCTTCACCGACGTGGTCGGCGGCTCGAACGTCGCCTTCTACAAGCAGCTCAAGGCGGCCGGCGTCGACCTGTCGAAACAGGCGTTGCTGACGATTTCGGTGACCGAAGATGAAATCGACGGCATCGGCGGCGAGAACATTGCGGGCGCCTATGCCTGCATGAAGTACTTCCAGTCGCTCGACAATGCCAACAACAAGACGTTCGTGCCCGCCTTCAAGAAGATGTGGGGCGAGAAGACCGTGATCGGCGACGTGACGCAGGCCGGCTATCTCGGTCCGTGGTTGTGGAAGCTGACCTGCGAGAAGGCTGGCAGCTTCGACGTCGACAAGATAGCAGCCGCTTCGGCCGGCGTGGAATTCAAGGAGGCGCCCGAAGGCTACGTGCGCATCCATGAAAACCATCACCTCTGGTCGAAGACCCGAGTAGGGCGCGCCAAGCTCGATGGTCAGTTCGAGCTGATCTTCGAGACCGCTGACCTGATCGAGCCCGATCCGTTCCCGAAGGGCTACCAATAAGCGCGGAGTCTTCCCGCAACTTTCAAACCACTCCCTGGCGTGGACCGTCAATCCGCGCTTCACGACCCCGCGTCGCGAATTTTATCGCGACGCGGGACCTTCCTCCGGCGGAGAAGTCAGATGTTCGGCGACTATTCGATTGGCGATCTGGGCTCCATCTTCGTCATGCAGGGTTTTGCGGGCCTGATCCTGTTCTCCGTCTACGTGCTGATGGCGCTCGGCCTTGCCATCATCTTCGGCCAGATGGGCGTCATCAACATGGCGCATGGCGAGTTCATGATCCTGGGGGCCTACGTCACCTGGATGACGTCGAATCTGTTCCAGAGCTATCTGCCAGGTCTTTTCAGCGGCTATTTCTTTGTCGCGATGATGCTGGCTTTCCTCGCCTCCGGCGCGCTCGGAATGCTGGTGGAGTGGGGGCTGATCCGTCATCTCTACAAGCGCCCGCTCGACACGCTGCTCGCCACATGGGGCCTCAGCCTCATACTGCAGCAGGCCTATCGCTCCGTCTTTGGCGCGCGCGAGGTCGGCGTCGAGCTGCCGCAGTGGATGCTGGGCTCGCTCAAGGTGACCGACAGCATCGAGGTGCCGATCAACGGCATCTTCGTGATGGGTCTTACCGTTTCGATCACGTGCGCGGTGGCTTACGTCATTTACAAGTCGCGCTGGGGACGGCAGGTCCGCGCGGTCGTGCAGAACCGGATCATGGCCGGCGCCGTCGGCATCAATACCGAAAAAGTCGATCGCTACACCTACGGCCTCGGTTGCGGGATTGCCGGAATAGCGGGAAGCGCTTTTACCATGATCGGCTCGACCGGTCCGACCTCCGGGCAGCTCTACATTGTCGACACGTTCCTGGTTGTTGTGTTTGGCGGCGCCGCGAGCCTGCTCGGCACCATCGCGTCGGCCTTCTCGATCTCGCAAACGCAATCGACGCTCGAATTCTTCATGTCGGGCTCGATGGCCAAGGTTCTCACGTTGCTCGCCGTCGTCGGAATCCTGATGCTGCGGCCGCAAGGTCTCTTCAGCCTCAAGGTTCGCAAGTAAGAACGAGAAAGCACGGTCATGATCATCAACTCGCGCTTCTTCAATCGCTCCGAACTTATCGGCTTCGTGACGTTGGCACTCTTGCTCTTCCTCATCCTGCCGTTGTCGCTGGATGCGTTTCGCCTCAACCTGGTCGCCAAATATCTGACCTATGCCTTTGTCGCCATCGGCCTGGTGCTGTGCTGGGGCTATGGCGGTATTTTGAGCCTGGGGCAGGGGATGTTCTTCGGCCTCGGCGGCTATTGCATGGCGATGTTTCTCAAGCTCGAGGCGTCGAGCGTCGAAAATACAAAAATCCAGTCGACGCCGGGCATCCCCGATTTCATGGACTGGAATCAGATCACTGCGCTGCCGTTCTTCTGGAAACCGTTCCACAGCTTCCCGCTTACGCTGCTCGCGATCGTTCTGGTGCCGACGCTGTTCGCCTTTATCATCGGCACCGCGATGTTCAAGCGTCGGGTCGGCGGCGTGTATTTCGCGATCATTACGCAGGCGATCGCCGCCATCCTCACCATCCTGATCGTCGGCCAGCAGGGCTACACCGGCGGCATCAACGGCATCACCGACCTGCGCACGCTGAACGGCTGGGATATCCGCACCGACCACGCCAAGTTCATCCTGTACTTTGTCGAGGTGGTTCTGCTGTTCGGCTGCATCGTCACTGCACAGTTCATCCGCCTGACCAAGCTGGGCCGTATCCTGGTGGCGATGCGTGAGCAGGAAGATCGCGTCCGCTTCTCCGGCTACAGCGTCGCCAATTTCAAGATCTTCGCCTTCTGCGCCGCCGCCATTTTTTCCGCGATCGGCGGTGCGCTGTTCACGCTCGAAGTAGGTTTCATGTCGCCGTCCTTTGTCGGCATCGTGCCCTCGATCGAGATGGTGATCTACACTGCCGTCGGCGGCCGGATGTCGATCTTCGGCGCGGTATACGGCTCGCTGCTGGTGAACTTCGCCAAGACGACGCTCTCGGAATCGTTTCCACAGCTCTGGCTGTTCGGGCTGGGCGCGTTGTTCATCGCGGTCGTGCTGGCCTTCCCGAACGGTTTGTCCGGCATCTGGGCGGATCACGTCCAGTCGCGCATCGATCGCCTGATCAGCTCGATCAAGAGGAAGTCCGGCGGCTGGACCAGCAATTCGGTCGCCGACGGCGCCCCGGCAGAGTGAGGAGAACATCATGCTCATCGGTCATCTCGGTTGCCGATGCCACACTGGCGAAATGAGGAGATAGATCATGCTCATCGGTCACCAGCCCAAACCCTTCCTGCTCGCGGTCGAGGCCCTCACGGTTTCCTTCGACGGCTTCAAGGCGGTGAACAATCTTTCCTTCTATGTCGAGGAGAACGAGATCCGCGTCATCATCGGCCCCAACGGCGCCGGCAAGACCACTGTGCTCGACCTGATCTGCGGAAAGACCAAGGCGACCTCAGGCTCGATCCAGTTTCGCGGCAAGGAGCTGACGAAGCTGAAGGAGAACCAGATCGTACAGACCGGCGTGGGGCGCAAGTTCCAGACCCCGTCGGTGTTCGAGGATCTGACCGTGTTCGAGAACCTGGAGATTTCCTATCCGCGCGGCCGCACCGTGTTCGGCTCGCTCACCTTCCAGCGCGATGATGCTGTCAAGCAGCGCATCGAGGAAGTCGCCGAGATGATCTTCCTGAAGGATCGTCTCGATACCTATGCCGATCAGCTCAGCCACGGCCAGAAGCAATGGCTGGAGATCGGCATGCTGCTGATCCAGGATCCGGAACTGCTGATGCTCGACGAGCCGGTCGCCGGCATGAGCGTCAGCGAGCGCGCGAAGACCGCCGAACTGTTGAACCGCATCATCAAGGATCGCTCGGTGCTCGTCATCGAGCACGACATGAAATTCGTCGAGGACATCGCCCACAAGGTCACGGTGCTGCACCAGGGCCAAATCCTTTCGGAGGGGACGATGGAGAAGGTCAAGAACGATCCCAAGGTCATCGAAGTTTATCTGGGTCACTAAGGAGCGCGTCGATGTTGGCTATCTCCAATCTTCACGTCGCCTACGGCCAAAGCGAGGTGCTGCACGGCCTCAACGTCTCGATCGCGCCCAACGAGATCGTCGCGATCATGGGCCGCAACGGCATGGGCAAGACCACGCTGATGAAGTCGCTGATGGGCATCGTGCCGACCAAGAGCGGCTCGGTGAGCATGGAAGGCGCCGAGCTCAGCGAGCTGCCAAGCTACGAGCGCGTCGCCAAGGGCCTCGCCTACGTGCCGCAGGGCCGCATGATCTTTTCCACCATGACGGTAAAGGAGAACATCGAGACCGGCCTCGTGGTGTCGGGCGGCTCGGAGGTGCCCGAGGACATCTACGAATTGTTCCCGGTGCTACTGGAGATGAAGGGCCGGCGCGGCGGCAATCTTTCCGGCGGACAGCAGCAGCAACTCGCGATTGCCCGCGCGCTTGCCACCAAGCCAAAAGTGCTGCTCCTGGACGAGCCGACCGAGGGCATCCAGCCGTCGATCATCAAGGACATGGCGCGAACGCTGAAGCGCATCCGCGACGAGCGCGGCCTGTCGATCGTCGTTTCCGAACAGGTGTTGAGCTTTGCGCTCGATATCGCCGACCGCGTGCTGGTCATCGAGAACGGCGAGATCGTCCGCGACGAGCCGCGCGACAGCGTCGATGCCGCGCAAGTCTCGAAATTCCTGTCCGTGTAAACCCGCAAACCGTGCTGTCTAAAAGGGGAGCTATCGATGCCAGAGACACTGATCAAGGTCGATCTTTCGAAATCGGCCTACGACAACGACATGATTCACAACCGCTGGCATCCCGATATTCCGATCGTGGCGTGGGTCAATCCGGGCGACGATTTCATCATCGAGACCTATGACTGGACCGGCGGTTTCATCAAGAACAACGATTCCGCCGATGACGTGCGCGACATCGACCTCTCGATCGTGCACTTCCTGTCCGGCCCGATTGGCGTCAAAGGCGCCGAGCCCGGCGATCTGCTCGTGGTGGATCTGCTCGATGTCGGTCCGTTGAAGGAAAGCCTGTGGGGTTTCAACGGCTTCTTCTCCAAGCAGAACGGCGGCGGCTTCCTTACCGACCATTTCCCGCTGGCGCAGAAATCGATCTGGGACATCAAGGGTCTCTACACCTCGTCGCGCCACGTGCCTGGCGTAAATTTTGCTGGCTTGATCCATCCGGGCCTGATCGGCTGTCTGCCCGATCCGAAATTGCTGGCGACCTGGAACGAGCGCGAGACCGCGCTGATCGCGACCAATCCGACGCGCGTGCCGGGCCTTGCCAATCCGCCGTTCGCCGCGACCGCGCATGCCGGCCGCGCCAAGGGCGATGCCAAGGCCAAGGTGGGCGCCGAAGGCGCCCGCACGGTGCCGCCGCGCGAGCATGGCGGCAATTGCGACATCAAGGATCTGTCGCGCGGCTCGAAGATCTTTTTCCCGGTCTATGTGCCGGGCGGTGGGCTGTCGATGGGCGATTTGCACTTCAGCCAGGGCGACGGCGAGATCACCTTCTGCGGCGCGATCGAAATGGCCGGCTGGCTGCATCTGAAGGTCGATGTCATCAAGGACGGCGTTGCCAAATACGGCATCAAGAATCCGGTGTTCAAGCCATCGCCGATCACGCCGAACTACAAGGACTATCTGATCTTCGAGGGCATCTCGGTCGACGAGGCCGGCAGGCAGCATTACCTCGACGTCCACATCGCCTATCGCCAGGCGTGTTTGAACGCGATCGAGTATCTCAAGAAGTTCGGCTATTCCGGCGCTCAGGCGTATTCGATCCTCGGCACCGCGCCGTGCCAGGGCCACATCTCAGGCGTCGTCGACGTGCCCAACGCCTGCGCCACGCTGTGGCTGCCGACCGAGATATTCGACTTCGACATCATGCCGTCGTCGGCAGGTCCCATCAAACACATCAAGGGTGACATCCAGATGCCGATCTCGCCGGATAAATGATCCAGCGCGAAGGATGCGGGACGGCTCCGCGTGTCGGCCGCCCCGCATCCACGACGAACATATCCATTCGCTATTCGCCCTAAGGAAGTTCAATGCCCGTCTACGAATATCTCTGCAACGATTGCGGCCCGTTCACGGATATGCGGCCGATGGCCGAATGCGACGACCCGCAGGACTGCCCGAATTGCGAGAATGAATCGCCGCGCGTGATCCTGACCGCGCCGGCGTTCTTCTGCATGCCTTCGGACAAGCGGAAAGCGATTGCCACCAACGAGCGTAGCGCCCATGCGCCGAAGACATTAGCGGAATACAAGGCTTCGCACGGTCCCGGCTGTGGTTGCTGTTCAACCGGCAAGAAGAAGCCGGCACGGCTGATGACCAAGACCAGAGGCGGCGCCAAGGGCTTTCCGACCGCGCGGCCCTGGATGATCAGCCACTGAGGCTCGATCCATCGAACTCAAACCAGAACAAGAGGCGATCCCAATGCTTCACGGTGACATTTCCTCCAGCAATGACACGGTCGGCGTCGCCGTCGTCAACTACAAAATGCCTCGCCTGCATACCAAGGCGGAGGTGCTCGACAACGCCCGCAAGATCGCCGACATGATCGTCGGCATGAAGCTCGGTCTGCCGGGGATGGATCTCGTGATCTTCCCGGAATATTCCACCCACGGCATCATGTATGACTCCAAGGAGATGTACGAGACTGCCTCGCAGGTCCCGGGTGATGAGACTGAGATCTTCGCCGAAGCGTGTCGCAAGGCAAAAGTCTGGGGCGTGTTCTCGCTCACCGGGGAGCGCCACGAGGAGCACCCGCACAAGGCGCCGTACAACACCTTGATCCTGATGAACGACGAGGGCGAGATTGTCCAGAAGTATCGCAAGATCATGCCGTGGGTACCGATCGAAGGCTGGTACCCAGGCAATTGCACCTATGTTTCCGAGGGCCCCAAGGGCCTGAAGATCAGCCTGATCATCTGCGACGACGGCAACTTTCCGGAGATCTGGCGCGACTGCGCCATGAAGGGCGCCGAACTGATCGTGCGCTGCCAGGGCTACATGTATCCCGCCAAGGAACAGCAGATCCTGATTTCCAAGGCGATGGCCTGGGCCAACAATGTCTATGTCGCGGTCGCCAACGCTGCAGGCTTTGACGGCGTCTACTCTTACTTCGGTCACTCCGCGATCATCGGCTTCGACGGCCGCACGCTCGGCGAGACCGGCGAGGAGGAATACGGCATTCAGTACGCGGGATTGTCGAAGAGCCTGATCCGCGACGCGCGCCGCAACGGCCAGTCGCAGAACCATCTCTTCAAGCTGCTGCACCGCGGCTATACCGGCATGATCAATTCCGGCGAAGGCGCGCGCGGCGTCGCGGCCTGTCCCTACGATTTCTATGCGAAATGGATCGCGGACCCCGAAGGGACGCGTGAGATGGTCGAAGCGATGACGCGTTCGACCGTCGGCACCGACGAGTGCCCGATCGAAGGTATCCCGAACGAGGCGACGGCGAGTAATTATTGAGCTGTCAAGCGCGCCACGCACACGGGCGTCGTCCCGGCTTTGAGCCGGGACCCATAACCACAGCCGTGTGTGGTGTGTGTGCTGTAGCCCCAGCACGGCGCAACCATGAACGGCCGTGGTTATGTGTCCCGGGTCGCGCTTCGCTTGCCCGGGACGACGTTTGAGGGGACATCATCGCCCGTTTCGTCTATGGTCCGCGCGGCTCCATGGACGAACGAGGCGCGACCTTGCAGAAAAGAAAATGCGGCACCGATAACCCCGACGTCTCCGTGATCGGCCAGGGCACCTGGTATCTCGACCGCGGCGACCGCAAGGCGGCCATCGCTGCGCTGCGCCGTGGCATCGAAACCGGTATGACCCATATCGACACCGCCGAGATGTATGGCGATGCTGAGCCCGTGATTGCCGACGCGATCGCGGAGCTGCCGCGGGAAAAGCTCTTCCTGGTCTCAAAGGTGTTGCCGAGCAACGCCTCGCGCCGCGGCACTATCACCGCCTGCGAGCGCTCGCTGAAGCGGCTGAAGGCCGATTATCTCGACTGCTACCTGCTGCACTGGCGCGGCTCCTATCCGTTCGAGGAGACGGTGGCGGCGTTCGAGGAGCTGGTGGCGAGCGGAAAGATCCGTTCCTGGGGCGTAAGCAATTTTGATTCAGATGATCTCGATGAACTCGTCGATATCGCGGGCGAGGGCAAGATCGCCTGCAACCAGGTGCTCTATCATCTGCAAGAGCGCGCGATCGAACATGCCGTGATCCCGTGGTGCGAGAGGCATGGCGTCGCCGTCGTCGCCTATTCGCCGTTCGGCCACAATGACTTTCCGTCGCCGCGCAGCAAGGGCGGCGAGGTGCTGCAGGCGATTGCCGATGCACACGAGGCGACCCCGCGCCAGGTCGCGCTGGCGTTTCTCACGCGCACGGCGTCGGTGCTCGCGATTCCAAAAGCCTCCAGCGCGGAACACGCGGCCGAGAATGCGCGGGCAGGGGACTTGAAGTTGAGCGAGGCCGAGATTGGCGCCCTCGACAAGGCTTTTCCACGCGGCCCCAAGCCGCGGGGTTTGCCGATGCTGTAGCCTCTCCCTCCACGGTCTGAACATCTTCGCGGGGAGAAAGGCTCTCACTGCGAGTGCAGCGGTTCGCCGATAGACTTGCTGACGGACTTCAGGCGGCCGGAAACAGCAGTTCGAACGCGACGCCCTTGTCGGACGGCAGGAGCCGGATCGATCCGCCATGGCTGGTCATGATAGCCTGGACGATCGAGAGTCCCATTCCCGTGCCGCCGGTGTCGCGGCGCGTGGTGAAGAAAGCGTCGAAGATCTTCTCCCGGTTCGCTTCGGATATCGGATCTCCATCATTGCTGACGATCATCCTGACGGATCCGTTTTCCTCAGCCGCTTCGAGCCGCACGGCCTTGGCGTTATGACGGATGGCGTTGTCGGTCAGATGCGACAGCACGATCAGCGCCTTTTCGCTGGACATGCCGATCGAGCGGTCCAGGCACCCCGTTGCGTCGATCGCGCGTGTCGGAAACCGGCTCTTTAACCCGCCAATCACCTGCGACAGCTCGGTCTGCTCATTCTGCGGCGCGGCCTCGGCGCGCGCCAGCTCGCGTAAGCGCCGGGTCATGGCTTCCAGGCGCCCGGTGTCCCCCAGAATGTTCGATATGAAGTTCTTCTGCTCCATCCGGGTGAGGGTGTCTGTCTTGCTCTGCAGGGAATCCAGCAGCAGTTCGGCAGCACCCTTGATCGATGTCAGCGGCGACTTCAATTCGTGGGTAAGGTGGGCCGAGAAGGTCGCGATGTAATCCGACCGCCGCGACAATTGTTCGGCCATGTCGAGAAAACTGTGCGACAACTGGGCAAACTCGCGCGTGCCGTAATGGGCGAGAGGCCGAAATGCATCGCGATCGCCACGGCTGATGCGCGCGGCGCGATCGACCAGCTCGCGCATCGGGCGGGTGATGGTTCGGGAGAATACCAGGCCGATAACGATGGTCGCGAAAACAACCGCAAGTGCCGCCAGAATGAACTTGCCGCGTTCCTGATAGAGGTGATCGAAGATGTTGCTCGGGGTCCTCGACGTATAGATCACGCCTGCGACACGGTTGTTGACGATGACAGGCATTGCCGAGAATACGTGGACGCCGACGCCGCGGCTGATCGAGTAGATCGGAGGAGGAGGCTTGTCGGGTTTGCGAATCCGCAGGGCCGCCCGGTATTGTCCCTTGAGCGCTGTGGCTATCTCCTCGATATGAGCGAGCGATTGGCCTATCTCGTCGCGGCCGGCTATCACGACGCCATGGGGATCGAGGATGCGGAAGCCGGCCAGCGTGACTTTCTGGGTTTCCCGGATAATCGGCGTCAGCCGCGAGCCGATCTCGACATAGGGTTGCGATGCGGGTGCGCTTGCCGGAAGTGCGTCAGGCCGCCGCCGAAGCAGGTCGGCGCCGGCAGCGAGATCGAGCGCGGGTCGGATCGGCGTAAGCTGGTCTTCCCGGCCCAGGCGCGCCTCGGGCGGAATTTCGGCGCCGAGCGCAATGCCGGCGTTAAGGCGAGTTTCCACTTCCCGCGCATAGACCGCGGCAAGCACCCGGCTTTGCGCGATCAGCTCGGCCTGGGTTTGGTGAATGAGCTGGTTGTCATAGAGGCGGAAGAAGAATAGTCCGACCAACGGCAGTGTCGCCGCAGCGGTGAGCGCGGCAAAAATGACCTGTCCTACCGACGGCCGCCATTTTTCAGCCTTGCGAGGCATCATGCCTGGAGCTCGCATCGCCCGAGCTTGAAGCCAACGCCGTGAATGGTTTCGATGACAGTGTCGCAGTTCACGGCGGACAGCTTGGCGCGGATATTGCGGATGTGGCTGTCGATGGTGCGATCCGAAACCTGGATGTTGAGCTGATAGGCGGCGCTCATGATCTGCTCGCGGCTGAAAACGAGCGTTGGCCGTGTCAGGAATGCCCTGAGGATTCCAAACTCGATGGCCGTCAGGCGCAGCGGCTTGCCCGCAAACTCGGCAATATGCTGGCCGGGATCGACGAACAACTTGCCCTGCGACAGCGTGGCAGTGGATGCCTTTGCGTCCTGCCCGCGCGAAGTGATGCGGCGCAGGATGACGTTTACCCTCGCTACGAGTTCGCGCGGGCTGAAGGGCTTGGTGACATAGTCGTCACCGCCGATCTCCAGACCCAGTACGCGATCGATCTCGTCGTCGCGCGCGGAGAGAAACAGGATCGGAACGTCTGAGGCTTTCCTTATTTCGCGGCAGACGTCCAGGCCGTCGAATTCCGGCATGCCGATATCCAGGATGATCAGATCCGGCTTGTCGGCGGCAAAGCGGGTCAACGCTTCCTTGCCGTCGCGCGCTTCAAAGACGGTCATTCCGGCTTTCTTTAGTGCAACACGGATGACCTCGCGTATATGAAGGTCATCGTCAACGATGAGAATGCGGTGCGTCAAACGTCTCTCCCCGGCGCAATCGGCTTGCAGTCGAACTAACCTGTGGTCGAACTCTTCGGTTGGGCTTCCAGGGCACGCTGGAGGCGCCAACTCCGAAAACCCCAGGAGCGCCAGGAAGCGGCCTCTTTCGCTTGCAGTTCTACAAGGCAACTACGGCGGGAAACAAGGGCCGGATCGAACCCGCGAAGGGCGATGGCCCGGTCTATGGCAGGCAACGCCTGTGGCCCGAGGGATAGCAGATAGTTCATATCGATCCACACTCCTTTGCCGCCCGCTTCGCGGCTATGGTTGACATTATAGTCAGCGATGATGGCGGCGAAATTCACCAGTGAACAGATGTAGAGGGTCGCCGTCAGGGTGATGAGGTTGGCGCGGATCAGCCAATCATTCGAGCGGTTCAGCGCGATGCGGGCGACGATGAGCATGAGGCCCAACGCGACCAGTACCATCCAGATGAAAGCCGCGACGCGCCACCAGGTCAGCAGATAAATCTGGACATAGAGATCGAGGCGCAGGATCGACGACATCACCAGCAGAACATTCTGCGCCACCCATAGATAGACCAGCGGCCGGATTACGTCCGATTGCTCGGCGGGCCCACCAGGCCTCATCGCGGCCAGAACGAAGCCAGCCGCCAGAAGCGCCGTGACAATAAGGGGATAAGCGCCGCGATGGGCGTAGGAGGCGTAGCTGATATCTGCGGGCAAGGCCACGTTGCCCCAGAGATAGATCGCATCGAGGATGGTTTGAACGGCGAACAACAAGTTGAACAGGACCAGCGAACGCAGGATCGTCGCGACGCCGAAGAACTCCATCCGGTCCGATCGCGGCGCCTGGTCTAGAACCGCCGCTTCGACCACGGCGGACGAAACCGCCATCTTGCTGCGCCACCAGACATGGATGAAGGGCCATGTGGTCGACAGCGCCACAGCCCAGAACAATATCCGGCCCAGGCTCAGATAAGAGGCGGCGCCGCCCGGGTTCATGAGGCGGATCCACTTCTCCAGCAATGGATTTGCCGAAACCAGCAGAAGAACGAAGATGCCGCCGAGGGCCACGGGAACGAACCAGATCGTAAGACCGGTCTTCAGTGTCGGCAGATTGAACAAGGCGATGGCGTCCCGAAAAAACCTGAAGGGGCCGACCAGAAACAGATCGCATAGCGCCGCCGCCTGTTCACTGAGCTTGTACCTTTGCAGATTGGTGGTCAGCAACAGACCAACGCCGAGCGCCAGAATCATGAAGGCCAGAGAAGCCGCGTTGAATTCCTCGATAGCCGGTGCAAGTCCGGCCAACACGAGCACGCCGGCCAGCAGCATCCGACTTCTGTTCAACGTTGCGAAATTGGCGGTAAGTGAGCCCAGAGCCAGTGCGAGCGCAAAGACGACCGCAGAAATTCCGATTTGTTGGCCGTAGAACAACCAGTCGGCCAGGGCTGCCAGCGCCACGGCAATCGCGGGTTTGACCGGGAGCGGGCTCGCCTGAGCGGAGCCTGCATCGGATGCCGGCGTGGTGAGATCGGTCATTGTTGCGCTACCTGTCTGGAGGGGAAAATTGCAAGCCAGCGCCGTCGCGGGTCGCTCGCATAGCCACCACCCGTCGTTAGCTAGTCTTGTGGGAACAGGCATTCGATAACCGCCGCTGAGTTGCAAGGCGGACTATCTGGCGCAGTTGTGCAATTGGTTGGAGCGCCGTCTGCAAGAGTTCAGGATTTTTATGCAGTTTCCGTGCAGGTGCGGTTATGCGCTCGCGCCGGCGAGACAAGTTTGATACGGGCAATGCTCTCGTCCGATCCCCTTGCCCAAGCTCCCATCATTTTCATGCAAAGTCTCAACCGTATCGGCCTGATCCTGGTCTGGTTCGCTGGAATAGCCTTCGTTTTCGCTGCTGCGAACAAAAACGATCCCTATCTGATTTCGCTGCGGGGAACGGGAAACGTTGCTCTGGCTACTGCGAGCGTGATTGCCGCCGTCTTGCTCATCCGCTGCGGTTACTGGAGAAGAGGCGTTGCGGGAAGGGCGCTCATACTGCTGTGGTGCCTGCCATTGCTGTCGATGCTCGGTGCGCATGCTGCGTTTGAATGGCGCAAGCAACGGGTTCTGCGGGCCGATGCCGCACAGGTGCGCAGCCTTGGAAAGCATTTTATCGTTGGGTACTCGTCATTCCCGGAGGTTTCAGTTCTCGCCGAGAAGGGCCTGATCTCCGGCGTCTACATCACCAAGCACAATGTCGCGGGATCGTCGGCGACGCGTCTGAAAGAGGAGATTTCGGCGCTGCAGGCAAAGCGGCGCGCTGCCGGCCTGCCGCCCCTGATCGTCGCGGCCGATCAGGAGGGCGGCATCGTATCGCATCTGGCGCCGCCCTTGACCAAGCTGCCGGCGCTATCGACGCTTGCGAGGCTGGCGCCGGATGTGCGCGCCGAGAAAGCAGAGGCATTCGGGCGCACCCACGGGCAGGAGCTGGCGGCGCTCGGTGTAACCCTGAATCTTGCGCCGGTGCTCGATTTGCGACCTGAATTGAAGCGCAACCGGTTCGACTTCAACACGCTGATCGGCCGCCGCGCGATTTCCGATGATCCGACCGTCGTCGCCGAGATCGCGCGGGCTTATGTGAACGGCCTCGAAGCGTCCGGCGTTGGAGCGGCCGTCAAGCACTTTCCGGGGCTCGGCCGCGTGCGAGCCGATACTCATCATTTCAGCGCCGACTTGGATGCGCCGCTCGATGAACTCGAAGCGTCGGACTGGATTCCGTTCAGAAAGGTGCTGGCCGGCACGAAAGCGCAACTGATGATCGGGCATGTGACGCTGACGTCGGTCGACCCGGACCGCGCCGCGTCACATTCCAAACGCGTCGTCGACGGCATCATTCGCAAAAAATGGAGCTATCAGGGCGTTATCATGACCGACGACCTCGTGATGGGAGCAATCTATCAACGCAATGTCTGCACGTCGGTGGTCGAGGCGCTCAATGCCGGCGTCGATCTGTTGCTGGTCGCCTTCGACGGGGCGCAGTTCTATCGCATCTTCACCTGCGCCATGGCGGCGTCGGCCGAAGGCAGGCTCGACGCCGCCATGTTGGGAGACAGTGAGACGCGGCTGAAAGGGGCGTTCCCTGTGGATTGAGGGACCGCAGTGCGGGGTCGGAAGGCAAGACGCCGGCGCGAACTACTTCGCGAACCGGCCTTCCTTCGGCAGATCCGTCATTGCCCGGGTCCGGAATGCGGGCTTGTGATCCTGCTGTTTGGACCACGACACATAGTAGGCGATTGCTGTCATGATCGAAATCCCGGCGAAGCTGACCAGGACATGCAAGGCAAGCGAATTCGGGCCCGTGATCAGGACGAGATGCGCGGCAAACGAGAGAAATACCCCGGCGCAGAACACGGCCAGCCATTCCTGGCCGCACTTCATGATCGGCTGTAGCGCCTGCCATCGGAATCCGCGCCAGCTCCGCGGCACCATGTAGGTAAAGAGAAAGGCCAGCGCCAGGAAATGAAGCACCCCGTGGGGGGCAAGGTTCTCCCCATCGTTGGAAGGAAAGGCATCGCGCAGGAAATCCGGTACGATGCCAGCTTGTGGAAACTTCCCTGCAACTGTGACGACCAGCGCAAAGAGCAGGTACAGCCATGCCGCGGCGCGCAGGATTGCGAGGCCCTGGAGGGTGCGTATGGCGTGCACCTGCCTGGCACCGCCTAGCGCAAACCAGGCGCCGAGCACAAACAGGAGCTGCCAGCAGAACGGGTTGAGATGCCAGCGTCCGTCCGGAAACGAAGACAGATTCCAGTCGAGCAGGCGGGATGCGAAGTAGAGACCAATCGATCCAGCGAGCGTAAGGTTCGGCCGCCGCATCATGCCGAACAGCACGATCGGAAAGAACGCCATCAGCACGATGAACAGTTGCAGCACGTCGAGATTGAGCGGCTTGGCCTGAAGCAGCAGGCCGTGAATCAGCGTCCGGATCGCATGGTCGACGATCCCCGTAACATTGAACTCGCCGATGAGTTCGGGGGCACGGGATCTGCGCGCGACATATCCGATCAGTTCGATATAGATCACGAACAAGACGACGTAAGCGGCGTAAAGCTGCCACAGGCGCTTGAAAATGCGGGTCGCCGAGACGACGAAACCGCGTTCCAGTATCATCTTTCCATAGAGGATCGCGGCCGTGTAGCCGCCGATGAATACAAACAGGTCGGTGGCGCCGCTGAAGCCGAAATTGCGCATGGTCAGCAGGCTCACCGCATTGTGCGGGACGTGATCCAGAAAGAGAAACCAGGCCGCGATACCAAGCAGCAGACAGAGTCGGAGATCGCGGTCGCGCGCGGCGAGCTCGGCCTTCATTGACGGATACATTTTTGGCTAAGACTTTACATGTCGGAGGAATCGAATCGCGAATCTAGCGCGATTGTCCGCACCGTCGGAATAGACTTTGCGTGAAGAATAATTAAGCAAGTTGTCGGCGATTAAAGCCCGCCCGGCAATCACAATGTTTTGAGGGAATAGCGCGACCGAACGTGATCACGCTCTCTCGTGCTTGCGCAGATCGCGGATGTGATCGAAATGGCTGGTCTGCAGATCGGCGGCCGTCGCGCCGATGTCGGGAAGGGCCGCCTCGTTCAGAATATCGGCCGTGACATCTTCGACCGAGCAATCCGCGATTTCGTGGATGAAGCTGATATTCTTGTACTCGCCCGACGCCACCCGGGAGATGACCTCGCGCCTTGTGATTTCCGGATCGACAATAGCCTCGCGACCGCGGCGGCCGTAGTCGATCATCACGACGAAATATTGCATGCTGGCGATCTGACCTTATCCCGCGCGCCGGAATCTACCAGAAGAAGTATTTCTGAAAATCGGAAATTAGTCAAGCAAAAATTCCGAAAAACAGAAATTGCGGACAGGGTCGACGAAGCCGTCACGCCTCGGCAGGATTTGTTGATTCGGAAGGCGCAAGCTGCCTTGATTACTTTTCCGCCGTGCGTCCGCCGGTCGCCCTTGCTGCCTTGCGCGAGCGGGCCGCCGCCTTGTTGCGCAATCGTTCGATCTGGCCCCTCGGCAGGGTGACGCAGATCTCGCCGATCCATTCCAGCTTTACGCCGGTGATCGGCTTGGCATTGAAGCTCGTCAGGTTGACCGACGCCGGGGATTTTCCGCGCTCGATCGTCTTCAGATAACGCTCGCCGGTCTTCAGACGGACCGCGGCTTCCTCGCCGTAGAAGCTCGACAGCGGGTGGCGCTGCTCGCGATAGACGACGATAACATCGCCATTTTCGTACTTTGGCAGCATGGAATCGCCGGCTACCTCGAAGGCGATGGTTTCTTCCGCGATCGGAAAGGGCAATTCGACCTCGCCGAGGCCTTCCGGCGGCACCTGCTCGTGTTCCGGCTCGATCGAGGCGCCCGCGCCCACCCGCCCCATGATCGGCACCGAATTCAGTTCGAGATATTCGATGATAGGCGCGATTTCAGACGCCTTAATCAGCCGTATCCCGGACAGGATTTCGGAAACCGCGCCGGGACGAACGCCCATCGCGGCGGCCAATCCGCCCTTGGTCTTGCCCGGCTTTTCCAGGCCCCGCTCGATCAACCTGATGTCCAGCATGATCACACCTTTCCGACTTTCAGAAACGATATCAGTTCCGATTATCAGAAATCAAGCTTGACTTTCATTTCGGAATATCAGAAATTGATTGCCGGCGTCGGGCGGCGTTGACAAGAGCAAGGACAACAAGATGGAACTGTCGAACTGGGCGCCCGAGCACTCGGACGCGCTGCGGGAATTTCTTGCCAAAGGCATGAGCTATTCGGAGGCCGCGCGAGCGATCAATTCACGATTCAATACGTTCTACACTCGCAGTGCAGCGCTCGGGCGCGCACGGCGCCTCGGACTAGGAGCTGACGATCGCCTGCAACCGTCTATGCCCACCAAGCCGGCGGACCTGCACGACATCGGAGAACCTCGTGCCAGCGATTCCAGGACGTCTGCGCTTGTCTGGCCGGTGCCGTTGTTTAAGGAGATCAAGCCGCTCAAGCTGCGCTGCGCTGCGATCGAGCCACGGCATATCTCCCTGGCCGAGCTGGAGAGTGGTGACTGCCGCTATCCCTATGGCGGCGATGAGGAGAGTGAGGATATTACTTTCTGCGGTCATCCGCGCCGCCCGGGTTCGGCTTACTGCACGCCGCATTTTCATTTGAGTCGCAACCCGGTCGTGCCGTCCGACTACGCGGTGAGCACCGCTCTGCTGCGGATGTTGGAGACGGCATGACGCACGCTGCTGTCACATGCTTGGTCGACAGGCTGAAACGGCTGCCGCGCCGCCATCGAATCGCTCACCTGAGTGCGCTGATCGGACTTCAGCCGGAGGGCTGCGGCCGCCGGCGCGAATTGTCCGAATTGCTGCGCGACGAGATATCGAGCACGTCAACCGAATAGAACTTCGGGTCGATACCGGAATTCACTGTTTTCAAGGAGCACATCAGATGCCGAGAGCCAAACGCCGAAAGCCATACGATCCCGCCAAGGCGCATGACCGAAGGTCGCGCGATTTGTTACGCAATGCCGAAGTCGCAACGGTCGAGGTCGACAATCCGCTGGCGTTGGAGCCGGGCGAAAAGATCGTTGCCTTGCGTTCGATTCGCAACGACCCCCTCGCTCGGTTACATTCCCACCGCCAGATCGACGAGGCGCAGTACCAGGCGGGCAGGGCGTTCCAGAGCGACTGGGAGAAGGCGGAGCGCGGCCCGCGCGCGGTCGATCCGACCCGGGAATATGTCGATGGCGGGCAGCGGCGCGAACCGATCACCGAGGGTCAACGCAAGGCGGTGCTGCGGTTGAAC
Organism: Bradyrhizobium sp. LMTR 3; assembly: GCF_001693485.1. Taxonomy (GTDB): domain Bacteria; phylum Pseudomonadota; class Alphaproteobacteria; order Rhizobiales; family Xanthobacteraceae; genus Bradyrhizobium. Next base: position 65,930 of record NZ_MAXC01000051.1, on the reverse strand, counting down.
CGCGCCGAGCGCGAACTTGGGGCGGACGGCTCGGCGCTAGTGCATGACGTCCTGGTCCAGGGAATGACCATGGAACAGGTCGGCGAGCGGAGGGGACTGCGTACCAAGCGATGGCATGACTATTTTTCAAGGCGATTGCGCGAATGCCTCGACCGGTTGGCGCTGTTGTACGGGTTCGCGACGGAGCATCCCGTCCCTGTCAAAACCCTCCCGCGCTGAAGCGCAGAGGCTGCACCACGTCATAGGCCGCCTTCGTCAACGGTACGGCGTAGTCGACGGTCAAGGCGCCGAATGGCGAGGCCCAGGTCAGGCCGGCACCGACCGACGAGCGCACGACATTCTTGTTGGCGACCTGAAGCGATGCCGTCGATCCGCTGTAGCGGAATACGCTTCCGGCGTCGACGAAGGCTGTGGCCCTGAGGCCGTATTCGTTGGGCACGCCGGGAACCGCGCTCTGCAGTTCGGCGGTCGTTGCCCAGTAGGCGCTGCCGCCGACATTATCCATCGTGGTGCCCGGCGTCAGGTCGCGTGGGCCGAAGCCGTTGGGAGCAAAGCCACGCACCATGGTTGGGCCGCCGAAGAAGTTGTTCATCAGCGGCACCCGCTGGCCGCCCCAACCGGTAACGTAGCCGCCCTGGGCGCGCACCATGCCGACCAGGTCGCTATTGAGCGATTTGTAATAGCGCACGTCTTCCGTGGTCTTCAGGAATTTTACGTCGCCGCCTAGTCCAGCCAGATCCTGGCTGAGCTGCGATCTGATTCCGCTGGTTGGGCTCTTTGTGTTGTCGAGCGTACTGTAGGTCGTCGTACTGCCGGGGGCGGAGACCCATGTCGGGCCGGCGGCGGCCGCCTGCCGGACAGCCAACGAGGGCGTCAGGCCGGAGCTGTTCGGCGATAGCGTGATGTTCTGATTGTAGATCGAGTAGCGCCACTGCACGCCGAGTTCCTCGTTGATCGGCGTGCCCAGTTGCAGCCTCGCGCCGTAGGTGGTGCTGCCGTAGGATTGGTAGCTATTGGCGTCGTTCTGGCGCCCGAAAAGTTCGATTCCGGCGGCGACCTTGGTGCCGAGAAAATACGGCTCGGACGCCGCCAGGTTGATGCCGCGCGCATATTGGCCGTAGGTGAAGGTGGCCTGCACATTCTTGCCCGTGCCGTAGAAATTTCGCTCGCCTACTTTGACCTCCACAAGTGCACCATCGACTGTCGAGTAGCCGCCAGCGATGTTGAAATCACCGGTTGCCTGGTCAACCGCCTCGACGTCGAGGATGACATGATCGGGCGCCGAGCCAGGCCGATTCGATATTTTCACCGTCTTGAAGTAGTTCAAGTTTTTCAGGCGCCGTTCGGCCCGATCTATCAATGTCTTGTTGTAGGGATCACCTTCTGCGATATCGAATTCGCGCCGGATCACGTAATCGCGGGTTCGCGTGTTGCCGTGAATTTCGATCCGCTCGACATAGGCTCGAGGCCCCTGTTCGATCACGAACGCAACGTCGATGCGTTGTGCTGCGGCATCGCGGGTGAGTCGCGGCGTCGCCTGGGCAAAGGGATAGCCGAGCTTCGCCATTTCGACCGCCAGCAGCTCCGTGGTCTTGTCCAGGGTGTTGCCGTCGAACACCGCGCCTGGATGGGCGGTGGGAAGGCCACGAAGCTTGTCGCAGTCCATGCCCGGAACGTTGCAGGCGACGCTGACTTCCCGGAAGTGATAAAGCGGGCCTTCGTCGATTGCGAAGCTCAGCGTGAACCCCTTCGTCGTCGGATCATACTCCGCCTTTGCCGATGAGACGCTGACATCGGCGTAACCTTTGCTGCGGTAGTAGAGCCGTAGCTGTTCCTGGTCTTGCGCGACGCGGTTGGGATCGTAGACGTTACCGCCGGTCAGAAAGCTCAGCATATGGGTGGCGGAGGTCTTGATCACGGCGCTGAGCTGTCGCTTGCCGAAGGCCTTGTTGCCCGTGAAATCGATCTGTCGCACTGGAGTCTTTGCGCCCTCCGTTACGGCATAGATGAGGTCGACCCGGCCGTTGCCGCGGTCGATGATTTGCGGATCGACGCTGACCTCGGCGCGGCCGACACGCCGGTAGGCCTCGATGATGCGGCCGACGTCGGACTGCACGGTGGCGCGTTGCAGCGAGCCGCGCGGCTTTGACTCGATGGCGGCGGCGAGATCGGCGTCCTTGACTTTCCTGTTGCCTTCGAATGCGACGCGGTCGAGTACAGGCGCTTCGGACAGGTGCACGACAAGCCGGTCACCGGCGCGTTCGATGGAAACTTTCTCGAACAGGCCGGTTGCGATCAGTGCTTTCAGCGCCGCATCACGCGCAGCGTCATCGAAATGCCCATCAAGGCTTGCGTGAAAGTGTGAGCGTACGGTCTCGGCGTCGACGCGGCGGTTGCCTTCGACGATGATCGTATCTTGCGATGGAGGCGCGGCTTCGGCGACGGCCGGCGTGGTGAAAATCAAGCCGAGGGCGCCGGCAAGCCGGCAAACGGCCGCCCCGGATCGGAACGATCGGTTGCGCTGCGTGATGCGTCTGATCTCCACGTCCCGCCGGACTCCCAGTTAATGGGCTGAGATCGAATTGCCCGCGCGGGGCGAAAAAATGTCTGGGATAAGGTGAGTTGCGGGCGAGTTTTTCGCGAGGCGCCACAATTTAGACGCCTTCTGTTAATGCCGATTTTCTCAGAATTGTCGCAATGCACGCTTCATGCTTCGCCATCGAGAGAGCCTCGGACGCTCGCGCAGGAACCCGCGCAGGCGTCGACGCTCGCAGGAGCATCACATGCGATATGCCGCCTTCGTTGCCGCTGCGCTCATGCTGATTCAGCCCGCGCACGCAGAGAAGGCGCCGGAGGTCGATCCGCGCGCCTCGCTCGGGGTAGTCCAGCAGTGGATCTATAACTACCGCGCCAAGCCGGACTATGCACATGTCCCCGCAGCCGTGCGGGTGCTGTTTCACTCGCAAACATTCAAGGAGCCGGAGAACGCCGGCATTTACCTGGGCTTTATCGCCGGTGCGATTGGCTCCAACCCCGCCAAGGCCGAGCAACTCATTGCCAGTTTCTTCCCGGTTCGGCCGGAAGACGAATGGGTGATCGTCCGCGCCATCGCCTATTCGGGGCTGCCTGACTGGAGAAACGTTCTGCGCCGGGTCGCGCCACGAATGCCGGGCCGGCGGGTCATGATCGACAGCTATCTGGCAGGCAAGCTGCCGACTTTGGCCGACATCCCGCTGGAAGAAGTGAAGCCCGGCATGATGGACAAGTTGCGCGGCGCCTTCACCAAGAATCCGTTTGCCAAGGACGAGCGCAAGCTGAACACGACGCTCACATTGGCGAGCAACCAGGATTTGCTGGATACGCTGTGGGGTTACTATTTTGCGACCGGCTCGCATGCCCCGATCCAGCGCATTATCCAGATGCTGCCATGGAGCAAGAGCCGCGACACGGTCGACAAGCTGACGGTCGGAAGCATGGCGCGCTATACGTTGGCAAGCTACGCGATTCGTGATGCAAGCTTGCGCGAATACCTCCGCAGCGAACTTGCAAGGCAACCGGTGGCGGTCAAGGCACCGCTTGCCGAAGTAGTTGAGGCGGCGGACACAGTGCAGATCGCTGCTCTTCGCAAGGATGCGCTGGCCGCCGTGGATGAACTCAAGACCAAGGGCTCCGATAGCCGCCGGGATCTCAGCTTCTGGGGTCAGGTCGGCGTCGGCGCGGTTGCGCTCGGCTGCGTCTCTGCGGCTGCGTTAGGGCAGGTCGCAGTCGGCATTCCCTGTGTGATCGGAGGTTCGGCCTCGCAGGGGTTGCTGTCGTTTTGGGAAAAGCAGCAGTAAGCGAGGCGGGGCGCGGAAGCTCATTCCAATCCGGCGCGGCGAAAGCCTTCGAGATAGTGCTCGCGATCGGCGTCGAGCTTCCAGGGTAACTGCGTCGCGATCCAGGCGAGCGAGATATTCGGCTGAGTCCGGCGCAATTCCTGAAGCGCAGCGCGCGCGAGTTCGATCTGGCCGGTCATGCCGGCGGCGACCGTCAGCACCCGATAGGCGCCGGTGAGGTCGCCACGCTGACGCGTCGCCTCGCGTGCCAGTGCGATGGCTTCCTGATAGTTCCGTCCCACGAACTGGGCGTAGGCGGCAACGCCGTAATAGATCGCCGAAGAGGGATCGCGGGGACTCTGGCGGATGGCGCGTTGCGTCGCCGCATAAGCGTCCATCCATCGGCCGGCATAGGATAGCCCCAGCGCATAGTATCCCTGTGCCAGGGAGAAATTGGGGTTGAGCTGGAGCGCCAGTTCGAACTCGGCCAGCGAATGGTCGAGCCGGCGCGTGGAGAAATACACGCTGCCGAGGGCCGTATGAGCCCAGGCATCCTCGCTGTCGGCGGCAATCGCCGCCAATGCTGCTTGCTCGGCGACGGGTGCTGCGGTTGCAAGATCCGTCCAGCCGAGATGCACGCCGAACATGTGGTTGGTCGCGAACAGCGCCAGCGCCTGACCGTAGTCCGGATCGAGCGCAATCGCGCGTTCCAGCAGCGCTTGCGCGGCGAGGCTATCGGGTCGCGTTACACGCCAGTGATGCGACAGCGCCCGCATCACCAGGTCCCATGCGTCGATGCTGTTGGGCGGCTTGCGACGGCTGCGAAAATTCTCCGCCGCGTAAATCTGCGGCTCGATCGCGGTGACAATAGCATCCGTGATCTCGTCCTGTACCGCGTATACGTCGGTCAGATCGCGGTCGTAATGCTCCGCCCAGATGTGGCTGCCGGTTGCCGTATCGTTGAGCTGCGCGGTGATGCGCACGCGATCGCCGCTTCTTCGCACACTGCCTTCGACCACGTAGCGTACGCCAAGCTCGGCAGCGACCCGCCTCATATGCACTGGCTTGCCTTTGTAGGTGAATGACGAGTTGCGCGCGATCACGAAAAACCAGCGCAATTTGGACAACGCAGTGATGATGTCCTCGCTAATTCCGTCGGAGAAATACTCCTGCTCCCGGTCGCCGCTCATATTGTCGAACGGCAATACGGCTATCGCCGGCCGGTCGGGCAGCGCGAGCCCCGCACGTGGCTGTTCTGCTTCCGTGGACAATGCGGCCTGTGCATCGCACGGCCGATTCACGTCGCCGACGAAGCGAACCCCTTTTCGGGGAATGGTGCGGATGAGTCTCTGTTCCTTTCCGTTGTCGCCGATCGCATTGCGGGCAGCATTGATCCGGCTGTCTAGCGTGGAATCCGAGACGATCCGCCCACCCCACACCAACGCAATGAGATCATCCCGGCTGACCACGCGATCGCGGTGCTTCAGCAGGTGAACCAGCAAGTCGAATACTTGCGGCTGCATCGCAACCAGATCGCCGCCACGGCGCAGCTCGCGACGATCGGTGTCCAGGATGTGATTATCGAAGTTGAATCTCACCTGCCTCATCGCATCTGTTCTCAAGAAACAATCAAGTCCGTCTCATGAAGAGATCAAGCGTCAGGCAAAGACCTGTCGCCGTTCTCCGCGCATCCTGCCAAAACCGGGAGTTCCAATCCCATTGCCCGGAGCGGAGCCAATTTCATGACGGAAACTCAAACCCTCAGCCCGGCGATGCCGGGCCATCGAGTGCTAAGATTCACTGCATTTCTGTTCGGAGGTGTGGCCTATCTCACATTTCTGTTCACGATTCTGTACGCCATCGGGTTCGTCTCGGGCCTCGCCGTGCCGAAGACGATCGATACCGGCCCGAAAACGGGGATATTGGAGGCAATTGTCGTCAATCTCGGGCTGATGTCGTTGTTTGCCATTCAGCATAGCGTCATGGCGCGCAAATCGTTCAAACACTGGTGGACGCAGTTTATTCCAAGATCTGTCGAGCGCAGCACTTATGTGCTGTGTGCAAGCCTGACACTTCTGTTGTTGTTCTGGCAATGGCGTCCGATGCCGGATGTCATCTGGAATGTCCAAGAGCCTGAAATGGCCATGGTGCTCGCGACGCTGTCGTTCGTGGGTTGGGTGATCGTGTTCACGAGCACCTTCCTGATCAATCATTTCGAACTGTTCGGATTGCATCAGGTCGCCAACAATCTTGTCGGCCGCGAGATGCCGGCACCAGTCTTCCGGATGCCGTTTTTCTACCGGTTTGTCCGACACCCGATCTATCTCGGCTTTATCATCGCCTTCTGGGCGGCCCCGACGATGAGCGCCGGGCATCTGCTGTTCGCAGCGGTGACCACGGCCTACATCTTCATCGGCATTACGTTGGAGGAGCGCGATCTTGTCGCCATGTTCGGCGAGGAGTATCTCCGGTACCGGGAGCGGGTTTCGATGCTGTTCCCCTGGCGCAGGTCTAGCTGACCAGTTCTCCTGTAAGGAGGCGGAAGAATGATGAAGCATACTGGAAGCTGTTTTTGCGGTGCGGTCGAGGTCCAGGTCACGGGCGCGCCGGAAGGAATGGGCTATTGTCATTGCCGTTCTTGTCGTTCGTGGTCCGGAGGACCCGTGAATGCGTTCACGCTGTGGAAGCCGGATGCAGTACGGATCACGGCAGGTGCGCAACATGTTTCGACGTTCGAGAAGACGCCGATGAGCCAGCGCAAGTACTGTGAGGAGTGCGGCGGTCATCTGATGACAAACCACCCGGCGCTTGGGCTGGTCGATGTCTTTGCCGCAACCCTTCCGACGCTACCTTTCACGCCCGGCGTGCACATCAACTATGCCGAGACGGTGCTGCCGATGCGGGATGGGTTGCCCAAACTGAAAGATTTCCCGGCTGAGTTCGGCGGGTCCGGTGAAATGATTCCCGAGTAATGGGGACGGGCTTCTGGAGAAGTGGCGACGCAGCGAACATTGTTTGCGGCGTCGGCAGATCAATAAGGCGCTGCTCGACTTCCGGACCTGACCCCCGGGAGCGGGCAGCGTCTTTTTTGGTGCCCGTCACGTCGAGTCTGGACCCTCCAGCTTGGATGCGAGGACATCCCCGCACATGCTTTAAGAGCTATGTCAGCGGCAGGTCCCGCCCTGCAAAATCGGGGTTTGGCGTTGCCCATCCGGTTCCGGTAAGAAAGCCTTGAAGTCGCGGCGAAAACCTTCATTTCGCCAGGCAAAATAAACAAGAGGAAATGCCGGAAATGACTGTCAGGCCGCAATTGCCGGAGCGAACGCCGCGCGCAAAGGGCGAACCGACCGCACTGGACGGTCTACTGGTCGTCGACTTCACCAGGGTCGTTGCCGGTCCGGCCTGCACGCAAACGTTGGCCGATTTCGGTGCCGAGGTGATCAAGATCGAAAACCCCGATGGCGGCGACGATACCCGCCACTATGAACATGCGGAAATCGGCGGCGAGAGCGCGGCCTTCCTCAGCCTCAATCGCAACAAGCGCGGCATTGCGCTCGATTTCAACAATCCTGCCGCACTCGAAGTTGCGCGCGAATTGATCGCGAAGGCCGATGTCGTGGTGGAGAACTTCTCCGGCGGCGTGATGAAGAAGTTCGGTCTAGACTATGCTTCCCTCGCGCCGACCAATCCGCGGCTGATCTATTGCTCGATCTCGGCCTATGGCCGCAAGGGTGAGTTCGCGTTGCGTCCGGGCTTCGATCCGATCACGCAGGCCGAGAGCGGCTTCATGTCGCTGAACGGCTTTCCGGATGGCGAGCCGGTGCGGACCGGTCCGCCGATCGTCGATATGGCGACGGGCATGTCGGCATGCAACGCAATCCTGCTGGCGCTGATCGCCCGCGACCGGCTCGGCCGCGGCCAGCAGGTCGAGGTCGCTCTGATCGACACCGCCGTGTCGATGACCGGTTTCTATGGCATGGCCTACCTCATCAGTGGCGCTAACCCGGGCCGTTTCGGAAATTCGCCGAACGGCTCGCCCACCGTCGGCGTCTATCAGGCATCCGATGGACCGCTTTACATGGCCTGCGCCAATGACCGGCTCTACCGCCGGCTTGTGGTGGACGTGCTTGAACGGCCGGATCTCGTCACGGATCCCGAGTTCGCGCACCGGAAAAGCCGAACTGCCAACAGAGAAAAGTTGCGTGCCATCATCGCCGGTGTCTTTGCGACCGACAGTCTCGAGAACTGGATGGCGAAGATGAAGAAGGCCAACATACCGGTTGGCTATCTGCGAACGGTAGAGGAAGGATTCAACGCGCCGGAAGTGCGCGACCGTCATCGCCTCAGCCGGATCCCGCATCCGACCGCGGGCGCCGTCCCCAATATTGAAACGCCGTTGCAGATGAGCTTGACGCCAACCGTCGATCCCGTGGCGGCGCCGCTGCTGGGTGAGCATACCAGGGAAGTACTCCAAAAGACGCTCGGATACGATGAGCGGCGTATTGCGGCTCTGACCGAGGCGGGAGCTTTCGGGAAAACGGATAACGCGGCTTGAGCGAAGCTGATCTTCGTTCTATCCCGATGTATCTCGCAAACGAATGACATCCCTGCGTTTGCACCACGCCTAACCCTTTCAAAGCGGTAGCTTTTTCCGTTCTTCTGCGGCTAATGTGCCGCCAAAGCGGGAGAGAAACATCATGAACGACGGGACCTCCATACGGTCGGCGAGAAATGTCGAGCTCGGCGCCAGTGGCGAAGAATTCCAGAATCTCCACGAATTCATTCGGAAGGCACGCGCCCGGCTCAACCAGAATGCATGGGACTATATCGTCGGGGCCTCCGAAACGGAGACCACCATGCGTCGCAACCGCATGGCGCTCGACGAGATTGCATTCCGGCCTCGGGTATTGCGCAATGTCGTGGAAGTCGACCCCTCGACCGAGGTCTTCGGCCGCCGCCTGCGTCTGCCTGTCATGATTGCACCGGTCGGTGCGCTGGAGATTTTCGATCCCAATTCAGGCGCCGCGGTCGCGCGCGGAGCCGGGCAGTTCGGCGCCGCTCATATGTTGAGTTCGGTGTCCGAACCGGGGCTGGAGGCGACGGCCAAAGCCGCACCCGGCGCATTGCGTATCTATCAGCTCTATGTCCGCGGCGACGACGCCTTTGTTGAAGACGTTGTCAGCCGCTCTATCGAGAATGGTTATGCCGCCTTTTGCCTGACAGTCGACACCGCGCATTACAGCCGGCGCGAGCGCGATATCGCTAAGCGGTATGTCCGCGAAAGCCGTATCCGGGCCACCGGCGGCGACTTCCAAAAAGGGCTGGAGTGGCGCACGGTGAAGCTGATCAAGGACAAGTATAAAATTCCGCTGGTGATCAAGGGCATCGCCACGGCGGAAGACGCGGCCATTGCGCTCGATCATGGCGTGGACTGGATCTATGTGTCGAACCATGGCGGCCGCCAGCTCGACCACGGACGCGGTGCGATGCACGTCTTGCCGGAAATCGTCGACGCGGTTGCCGGTCGCGCCAGGATCATGGTTGACGGGTCGTTCTGCCGCGGTACCGACATCGTAAAGGCGATTGCCTCCGGCGCCGATCTGGTCGGCATCGGCCGTCTGCAGTGCTGGGCGCTCGCGGCCGCAGGCGAGGCCGGCATCGTGCGGATGCTTGAATTGCTGGAAGACGAAGTGATCCGCTGCCTCGGGCTGCTCGGCGTCACCAGCCTTGCCGAGCTCGACAACTCCTATCTGCATGCAGCTACGGCGACCAATCCACCCAGTGTGTTCAGCGCCTTTCCCTTGCTGGATATTGAGCCCTACCGCTATTGAGAAGAGCAGCCGCGCCGGCCTTTCGACCGATCGAGCCCGGTCATTTCCGGAGCTGCTCGCTCGTCGGGGAACCTGGCGGGCATCTCCGCATTATCGGGTGCGCCGCGGATGGCGGGAAAATATGAGTCTGATCTCCATGGCCCAATATTTGGAAGCGAATGGCAGAAAATCCTTTCGCTGAATTCAGCCTCGAGAAGGCGATCGATCTCCGCTGGACGTTGCGGGACATCCAGGCTCGCCGACTGAAACTGTCGCCGGTCAGCGACGAAGACTTGAGAACATTGACGGGTCTCGGCCTGGTCGAAGTGCGCGAGGAGGGGATCGTGCTGACGCAGGCGGGGATCGCCGTGCTGAACGACTCGTAATCAGCGCGCCTTCAGGAAGCTCTCGCCAGAGTCGCAAGGCGTGCAGTGGTAGGTCAGCACGTCGTAATTCTGGTCGCGTGGCTCGATCGTGGCGAGCCGCATTTGTGCGCCGCATTTCATGCACGGCATTTCTATGCTGGTTTGAAAGCGCGTGCAGGTTGGCGTCGGTCGAAATGTTTGCAGCATCTTATCTCCATGTCCCAAGAGAGACTTAAAATCAGAGACGCAACGCCACCGACAGCCCATCCCTAAGCCCGAATCACTATGCCATACTGTTGCCACCATTGGAATCGGGCACCGCACCCGTACGGCTACGGGCCGCGAGGGAAGGAAATCATTCCTTGGGTCATTTTTGAGATTGGGCCATGGCGGCCACCGGGGCCTACAGCGAAGCTCGGGTCCAATACGGCGCAGACGCAGCCGGGAATTGTGCTAACCTGCCAATGTCGACATTGGAGAAGCGACCATGACTGAACCGAAACTCGAAGTCCCGGCCGAACTGCGCGAGTTGGCCGAGAGAACCATCGACCAGGCAGAAAAGGCGTTCGGCATGTTCTTCGATGCCGCCGGAAAGTCCATGACGTCGATGCCGGGTGCGGGTACGGAAATTTCCAAGCAGGCGCTGTCGTTTACCGAACAGAATATGAAGGCTGCGTTCGAGCATGCCCGCAAGCTGGTCCATGCGACCGATCTCCAGGAAGCGATGCAGATCCAGTCTGAATTCCTGCGCAGCCAGTTCACCAACGCGGGCGAACATATGCGACAGATAACCGGCGGCGTCATGTCAACCGCAAAGGATTCGACGAAGGGCAAGCTCTGAGGGGCCTGCTAGCGGCGACGTCCGATCGCGACACCGAACAAAAAGGCGACGAACAGACTGGCCAGCGGCGCTTCGCGAGTGATCGCGCTTATGGTCGAGAGCGGCATTCCCGGTTTCCGTGCCGCCGTGACTGCATCGCTTAGCCGGCCGACCGCGGTCTGCAGCGCGGCGGACACTTCTGTCAGCGTGCGTGACACATCGGTCGCGGTATCAACGGCGCGCTCCGCCATGCCGGGCTGGGATGGTCCTGAGGTTTCATTCACAATTTGCAACTCATCCTTGATCGCTTTGGCATCCGCCGAGCGACGGCTAACTTCCGACAATGCGGGGCCAATACATTTGTTCCAAAAGGTCCACCTCTGGCAGATCGATGAGGGAACTTTCGGCATCGTCCGGATTTGATTTGGCAAGAGGAAGCAACGCGGATTTTCCGATGGCGAAAGAATTGACTGAAGATCAGTTGATCAGAAGCGGTGGCGCGCCATTGAAGGTCGCGATTGGGGTCGCCATTCTCGGCATGCTCGGCATGCTGATCGTTGACCATGGGCCGTGGAACAAGCCGAAAGTACAGCACCCAACGATCGCCAATTACAGCACCACCGGTGAAGCTGCACGGGCAGCCGGTGCGCAGGTCATGCCAACCGAACCGAAGCTTGAGGTGGAGCCTGAACCGCCCGTACCAAAGCCGGTTCACCCGGCTAATCGGGCGCCGCAATAAGCCGCAATAAAGCGTGCCGTTTGACCCGCCGGGCAAATCGCCGGCAAAGCGGCATCATCACGGAAACTCGCAGGGGCCTCCGAAAGAGCACATCAGCGCACGCTGACGAACACGCCCCAGCATGCGGCCAAGCCTGCCACCACCAGTACCAGCAGTGGATTGTCACAGAACGGGCTGCGATATTGGCACATCGCCGCACCTAGCGAGCCATGTCGTGACGGCTTGCCGCATAGAACAAGCCCGACAGAAGCGTGAGTATGGCAGCAACGAAAAATATCCGATGGCCTCCTTGCGCTCAGTTGAACCGCGGGTTGCGCCATCCACGGCCAACGATTTCGTTTCGATATCGCTGCGTTCGATTTGAGGCTGCTCCGGTACTTGACGTGTCGGGCAAATCAGGTGCACGATGACATCATCGCCGATCTTGCAGAGCCCGCGCCGGAAACGGTGACGGGCTTTTCACTTCATAGAGTTTCGGCCAGGGCGATTTCGAATTGTCGAAGCCGTTTCGTCGAATTTTCCGCAATTCGCTGACCACTCGAAAACGGTTTGACATGTCGGGCAAATCACCGGCATAACGCCATCATCGCGAAAATTGCAAAGCCCGCACGGAGAAATCCGTCGCGGGCTTTTTGTTTGGAATTCTCGAATCGGACGGCGGTCGCACGTCGACGCCGCAACTCCCAACGCTCCCCGCCCGGGCGTCACGAGTGCGCCGCCGTCCGAACCTTCCATCACCACCCAATTGGCCGGCATGCGCGAACATGCCGGTCCGCGGCGCGGATCGTCACGCGCCGCACGCGGCCCCGACGGGATAAGGTTCGCGCCCCAAATGATCCGCGCCTGCACACCGCGATCATGCCGCACATTTCTTTTTTGGAGAAAAGCCGATGACCGCCTGCCTGATCTCGCTTGCACTTGTCGGCCTCATCGTCATCGCCGTATCGGAGGAGTTGTCGTGAGCACCGACATCAATCAGTTCATCCCGCATCCCAAACGCGATGACGCGCAGACGGATTTTCCAACAATTTCCTTTCGCACTACTCTGCGAGAGCCCTCCATCGGCCGTGTCGATGCAAGTCCAGACAAGCATGGCGGATCGTCCCGGCGAGAAGCCTAAATGGGCAAAGCAAAGGCTCTTGTTGAGATCCGATCGCTCGCGCGCAGCCACACTCGAACCGCAATCCGTGTTCTCGTCGGCATCATGCGGAGCAAGGATGCAACGCCAGCCGCCCGCGTGTCCGCCGCCAACGCCATCCTCGATCGCGGCTGGGGCAAGGCAACGCAGCCGCTGGAGAACAGCGGTGAGGGCGCGCTTGAACTGATTCATCGGATTGAGCGCGTCATTGTGCATCCTGGAAAAGGGAGCGGGCAAGCGCTTGAGGCCTCATCAAGTGCCCCGATTCGAAATGAAGCACAAGGCAAGCAGACACTTATGAACACGGCCTCTGCCGCATCTGCACAAAAATTGCTGAAACTATAGGATGCTATCAGGAGGAGAATGCACGAGAAATCCTCACGGGATCGATAGGGTCATCCGTCGATAAAGCGGCTTGAACCTCTAGATACGAGTGGCTTCCAAATGACTTATCAGAAGATGACAACCTCCCTAGCCCGTTCGATGGTGTTCTCGCTGGCTGCTTCCTCACTGCTGCTTATCCAAGCATCGACCGTTCGCGCCGATCCCGCCCTCTGCTTGGAAAAAGCAAAGTCCTATTTCGCTGAGATCGATCAGTTGCTGTCAAAAGAAAAAAACTGGATCATGCCTTTCGTCGAGCTCAATGAGCGATACTCCCCTCTTGAGGATTGCGATACCGACCTCCTGTTGCAGGAAGCCACCCGATGGAGATTCATCCAGCCAATAATCTACAATCCGCACGCGAAGTATTACCTTGTTCGTTTCTGGAGCGATGACGTCAAGGTTCAGTTCGCGTATTACGCCATCAAGAAGAAGTCCGATACTCACAGCGCTGGGTGGGTGAGCAAGTGCGATCGTCTCGACGTTATCAGCCCGGACTATGCTTGGTGCATCCTGGGCAATTGGCTCAATTACTGGCTCCGTTGATCTCCATTACGATCGCACATTGACTGACGTCGTCGAGCAGTCGGCAACGGATGCACTATCGTTCCATGTGCCGCCAGGACAAATTGCGGTTTAAGACCCGTGCAATCGGTGATCATGACGTAACGCCCCACGTCCCCTACGCCTCGAGGGCAATAGAACGACAGCCCTGTTAATCATTGATTTGAGCGTAAAGACTTGGCCGCTCAGCATTCATCACAACGGTCAGCGAGATAGTCAATGCGTGAAAGAATTTTTCTCACCTACACCAATGCGACGGCGTTGCCATATTTTGGAAAGGTCTTAGCGCACCATATCGTGTTGAACTACATCGACTCCAATGGAGTCCACCACACACTAGAGGGGGTGCCAGAACGGAAGTTCAATCGCAATATCGAAAAACTGATCGCATTCTCCAGCGAGGAGCGGCAGCTAGACAGCACAAGGAATACGGATTCGCCGTTTCGGCGGCTAAGAGCGTACCGAGACAAAGGTATCGGCACTGCATCGCTGGACAAGCCGCATACGATGATTGCCAGTGGTGATGATCTCAGCTTTCAATGGGATCGAATGAAGCGATTCGGTGACGGCGTTAACGCCACTGGTTACGAGTATCGTCCATATTCCCAAAACAGCAATTCCTTTGCAGCCGGAGCCTTGAAGCAGGGAGGCTTTCTCGGGCCAGGTGCCGTGCTCCCTGAAGTCTTTAATCGGCTCATCGTAGTTGATCCGGCAAATGGCAGTGCACATGCCGTTCGGGTTCCAGGGTTTGATCGACGCCTGACAAATCCACTTAACATGGCGGTGCCTCCTCTTGACGCAGTGCCGTTCGTGCCAACGAATTCGTCGCTGACCGAGGTTCGTCAAGACGCGTTCGATAAACGGTTCGAAACCCCGGATACTTCTCCTCGGGAGAATCGCTCGAAAAATAAGGGCTACCCTGCTTGGCTGCCGCCAATAGGAACTCAGGGGACCACGGGCGGAAAGCCAGAGCGATATCTAGCTCGTCGCGTTGCCGGCCAACCCGAAATATCTGCATTCGACGTGGGCGCTCGAGCGGTGCCTTTCGTTCCGTCTGATGAGAATTCCTCGTCTCCTCGTTCGACTTCACTTCCTGACCGCTTCGGAAACTGGAGTTCCTCACCACCAGTCAGTGCGCCGAGAGCGACATATTCGCTTGCGCCGCCGCGAGCCGAAACACCACCCGGTATCGCCACCGGCAAGCCGGAGCCCGATCTACCCTTTCCCCTTCCGATCCTGAATTTTTCGAAGAGCCTATCGGCGCGCGACGATAGGATCGACGACGACTTTCTTTTCGGCTTGCTTCGCTTCAGAAGGTAAGGGCGCCTCTGACAATCTGTCCTCTGGCGTCGAGATAAGGAATCGGCGAGCTTGAAACCATCGAACAGGACGTGTCATTGACCATCCTAAAAATTCCGACAGCGAAGGTCTTTGAGCCGCTGCTAGCGCCCGCGCGCTACAAGGGCGTTTACGGCGGGCGCGGCTCGGGTAAGGCAGTCGTCACGATGATCGTAGCGGGATTCGTCGGTGCCGTGTGGCTCGGCATCAAGGCGACGCTCGGCAAATGATCGGTTGACGCACACATAAACGTGCAGGTGCGACATGTATCAAATTCGGGAGGTTGACGGGAGCGAGGACGATAATGCGGACACACTTGCAGAACTTCATCAGTTGACGTTTCTTGATACCGCGCCCGTTCCGCAATTCGATCAGGGGCATTGGTGGCTTGCGTTTTGCGGAACCAGGCCTGTCGCTTTCGCCGGTGTCATTCCGTCGACGCACGTTTTCAAAGCCGGCTATTTTTGCCGCGTGGGCGTGCTGGGCAACCATTGCGGACGTCGGCTTCAGTTGCGCCTGATGCGAGCCATGGAGGCGCGTGCGCGTCTGAATGGGTGGTATTCGATCGTATCTGACACTACGGATAATATTTCGTCAGCCAACAACTTCATTCGTGCGGGTTACCGCCTGTTCAGCCCAGCGCATCCCTGGGCCTGGCCGAACACGCTTTATTGGCGCAAGGACATGAAATAGCTGCTTGGGATTTCCATGTCTCAAAATGCCTCTACTCGCCCGGTGGCCATCGGCCGCCGGGCTTTTTTGCGTTTTTGAGCAGCCTCTTGCGGCGGAGTAGCCATGTTCCGCCGTCTTGATCATTGGCCGTCAGCCGGTAGACTGGCAAAATGCGGGCGGCGTAAAGCAACGAAGCAGGCGAGGAAACACATGGCGGAGCACGGCCGCAAGCCGGATGCAGGTTCGCCCGCGGGACCGGGCTCGGACAGCTATGCCGCCATGGTTGCACGTGCCAAGGCCCTGATTCCAGAATTGCGCGGTCGCGCTTCAAAGACGGAGGAGCTCCGCCGCCTGCCGCCCGAGACCGAACGTGATTTGCATGACGCCGGCTTGTTCCGGGTCGTGCAGCCCAGGCGCGTCGGAGGCGCCGAGCTTGACTATGTGGCTCTGGTCGATTGCTCCGACGCATTGGCGCAGGCGGATGCTTCCGTAGCATGGAATTTCGCCAACCTTGCCAGCCACCACTGGATGCTGGGCATGTTCGACAAGCATGCGCAGGACGCGGTTTGGAGCAGGAATGCCGATGCGTTGATTGCCTCGTCCTTCATCTTTCCAGCCGGGCGCGCGAGAAAGGCGGAAGGGGGATACGTCCTGCGCGGTCATTGGCCGTTCTCCTCGGGTGTGGAATCCTGCGACTGGAACATGCTTGCGGGCGTGGTGTCCTCGGACGATGAGGCCGAGGGTATCGAATACCGGATATTCCTGCTCAACCGGAGCGAATACAGGATCAACGACACCTGGAATGCGACGGGCCTGTGCGGTACCGGGTCGAACGATGTATGGGTCGAGGATCGCTTCATTGCGAAGAACATGACCATCGCAGTCAGTGATCTGACCGGCGGACCGACGCCCGGAAGCGTCGTCAACCCAAACGCGCTCTATGCGCTACCGGTATTCTCGCTGTTTCCTTATGTATTGTCGGGCGTCGGTCTGGGCAATGCGCAAGCCTGTCTCGATGATTACGTCGAGCTCGCGCGGCATCGGGCCTCGACCTACAATCGTGCCAAACTCAGCGATCTGCAGACGACCCAAATCAAGATCGCGGAAGCGTCCGCCAAGATCGATGCGGCGCGCCTCGTGATGCGTACGAACTGCATCGATGCGATGGCCGAGGCGAGGCGGGGCCATATTCCAGACCTTGCGGTCAAGACGAGGTTGCGGCGGGATGGCGCCTTCGCAGTGAACCTCTGCACCGAAGCGGTCTCGCTGTTGTTCGCGGCAAGTGGCGCACGCAGCCTGTTCACGTCAGGTGCGCTGCAGCGGCAGTTCCGCGACGCTCACGCCGTGAATTCGCACCTCGCATTCAATTTTGATGCGGCCGGAACAAACTATGGACGCGTGGCGCTTGGCCTGCCGTCCGAAAATCTGACGCTCTGAGGCCCGACGGATGTCTGATGCACCCAAACATCCGGCCGATCCGGCCAATGAACTTGCCAGCGACAACTCGGCGATTGACCCACGGGATTTTCGCAATGCGCTCGGCACATTCGCCACCGGCGTCACCATTGTCACGGCAATGGCCGCGGACGGGAGGCCGTATGGCGTTACTTGCAACTCCTTTGCTTCGGTATCGCTCAATCCGCCGCTGGTGTTGTGGAGTCTCGGGATGTTTTCGCAGGGCCTTACGATCTTCCAGAACGCCAGCCATTTTGCGGTCAACGTTCTCGGAGCTTCCCAGCAGGCGCTGGCGTCGCAGTTCGCAAAGTCGTCGGATGACAAGTTCGCCGGCGTGAACTGGACGCCGGGGCTTGGCGACGCGCCGGTGTTGACCGATTGCGTCGCCAATTTCCAATGCCGCGCGGCCAATCGATATTACGGCGGCGACCACATCATCTTCCTCGGCGCCGTCGAGGCCTATGCCTATAATCGGCAGGAACCCCTGCTGTTTGCGCGCGGTAGTTTCGGCCGGTTCATTGCTGGAGATGACAGCAAGTCCTCGTGAGCAACCGCCGAATCTCGTTGGGCCGTCGACAAGCCTGCGGTAGACCGCAAATCTAGATGTTTGCCATCTCTGCGCGATACCAGTCGCCAATCTCGCTGGCTGTCATCAGGGCCACGCTGTCGTGACCCAGAACATAGTCGAGCAACGCCTCCAGATACTTGATACGATGCGGCACGCCCGTGATGTACGGGTGAACCGAGATCGCCATGATCCGCGCGTTCGATGCGCCTTCGAGATATAGACGATCGAACTGATCGGTGCAGCGTTTCAGGAATTGCTCGGAAGAAAGATGCTGTAGTGCGTGGATGACGATGTCGTTGGTTTCGACCGAGTAGGGAATCGTCGTGATGGTGCCGTGAGGCGTGGCGATGTCCTGCGGCAGATCGTCGATCACCCAATCCGCGACGTATTCGATGCCGTTGAGGCGCAGCAGATCGATGGTTTCCTCGGTCTCGGTGAGGCCCGGGCTTTCCCATGATCGCGGCGGCTTGCCTGCAAATTTCGAAATTGTCTCGACCGATCGTTTGATGGCATCCGCCTGATTCTCGACCTTGTGCATCGGCCCCTGTACGAAACCGTGGCCCATGAATTCAAAGCCGGCGTCGAGTGCAGCGGAGGCGACGCGCGGGTAGGCGTTGCAGACATTGGCATTGAGCGCCAACGTCACGGGTATTTTGCGATCCGTCAGCGCCTTGAGCTGTCGCCAGAAGCCGGCGCGCATCCCGTATTCATGCCAGGACCAGTTCGGCACGTCGGGCAATAGCGGCTGGCCCATCGGCGGGCTCAGCACGGTGCGAGGCATCGCGTTCTCGATCCGCCACTCCTCGACATTGAGGATGACCCATACCGCGAGTTTCTTGCCGCCGGGAAGCGTGAGCTTCGGCCTGTCGACTTGTGCTTGATAGGGAATGCGATCGCTCAGCGCCACGGCGAGCTCCCCGGCGGATTACTCGGCGGCCTTGGAAGCGCCGGATGCGCCAGCATTGATCCTCGGCATGACCTGTTCGGCCATCAGGACCATCGACTGTCGCCCCAGTTCGCGGTCTTTCCAGTCCTTGCCGGCATAAAGCAACGTGCCGAAGGGGCCGGTCTCTTCCTGAAAAGCCAGCAGTTGATCCGCCACGCTGTCCGGCGTGCCATGAATGATCAGCTTGTCGCAGATCGACTCCAGCGTCACCTCGTCGTCCGGCTGATCGCGGCGGGTCTTGAACAGCTCGATGCGACCGCTCCGCTTCAACTTGGTAAGCAACGAGCGATAGTAGTAGACATAAGGTCCGTTTGGATCGGTGGCATAAGCCTTTGCGGTAGCTGCGTTCTTGGCTACGAACACGCTCTTGGCGACGCGCCAGTTCGCCGGATCTGCAGGACGGCCGGCGCGTTCACATCCCTCTACGTATTTCGGCCAATGGCTTTTCACCCAGGCCGGCATCAGGAAATTTGCCGAGATTGGTTCCCAACCGCGCGCGGCGGCTTCGGTCACGCCCTTTGAAAACGGCGCCACCGCAGTGACCACGATCGGCGGGTGCGGCCGCTGCAGTGGACGCGGAATGAAGCCCTGGCCGATGTCTTCGATCAGAGTCTTCTGCACCGATATATTCCAGAATTGACCTTGCAGATTATAGGGCGGCTCGCTGGCCCAGATCTGAAGCACCTGATTGATCGCCTCCAGGAACATGGCATTCCTGTCCGCCTCGAGATTGCCGAACACTTCCGCGTCCGACAGCAGGCCGCCGGGGCTGATGCCGAAGATCAATCGCCCGTCGAGCATGTGATCGAGCATCGCTATCGAGGCTGCAATCGCTGCTGGATGGGCGTTCGGCATGTTGACGGTGCCGGTGCCAAGTTTAATCTTGCTGGTTGCAGCAGCGAGCCATGCAATGAATGCGAAGCATGACGTGATGTTCTCGGCTCTGTCCGTGGTGTGCTCGCCGACATAGCCCTCGGTGAACCCGAGCTCATCGGCCAGCAGGAAAGCCTCGCGATCTTCCTTGAGCGAAAGCCGCCAATCCTTGTCGACAGGATGGATCGGCATCGTAAAGAACCCAAGCTTCATGGTTCGCTCTTCCCCAAAAGGCAACTTATTGTTTGCACAGAACGTGCGTCGTTCGCCGCTCGAAAACAAGCTCAAAGTCGCAAATTACCCGACAACAAACTTGACCTTTGGCGATCGCAGCCGTCTAATTCCGCGAAAATGATGACTGTTGGCCGGGGAGGTCACGCCAAGAATGAAAGCCGCGGCTTTCGCCTACGTTCGCGCAACCAGCGTCGAAAATGCGCTGGAATTGTTGAGCGTGCATGGCGAAGCTGCCAAGCTATTGTCGGGAGGCCAGAGCCTGGTGCCGGCGATGAATCTGCGCCTGGTCGCGCCGGAACTCATTGTCGATATTGGCGAGCTGACCGAGTTGCGCGGGGTAGCGGTGAAGGGAGAGGTCCTCACCATCGGCGCGCTGACACGTCACGCTGATCTGTTGAAGTCGCGGGAAATAGCAGCCCACGCTCCCCTGTTGAAGGATGCGGTCGCCCATGTCGCCCATCCCGCGATCCGCAATCGCGGCACGATTGGGGGAAGCCTTGCGCACGCTGATCCAGCTTCGGAACTGCCAGCCTGCATGCTCACGCTTGGCGCTACCATCATTGCCCGTGGACCGGGCGGCGAGCGGCGGATTGCGGCAAACGAGTTCTTCGTCGGGATCTACGAAACCACGCTTACTCCGCAGGAACTGCTGGTTGCCGTCGAGCTGCCGGTGAATCCAAAGAACTCGACGCATTTCTTTCATGAGTTCGCCCGTCGGCATGGCGATTACGCCATTGTTGGCCTTGCAGCGCAGGCTTCCATCAAGGATGGGCGCTTCGCCGATCTTCGACTTGGCTTCTTTGCCGTCGGCGATCGCCCGTTGCTGGCCAAGTCTGCCAGCAAGCTGGTCGATGTCGCCATCACACCTGCGGTGTTGTCTGAGGCAGCTTCTGCATTGGACGACGAACTCGATCCGCTGGAGGATCAACAAGCGACAGCCGCCATGCGTCGGCATCTGGCGAAGGTTCTGTTGACGCGCTGCGTGTCGTTACTGCTTGCCCGGTCTGATCTTCGTGCGGGAGCGTCGGCGTGACGGCTACGATTGCGATTGCGTTGAGTGTCAATGGCGAGCTCGTCGAAGCGAATGTACTGCCGCGCCTGAATCTGGCAGATTTTCTTCGCGAGCATCTCAAGCTGACCGGCACGCATGTCGGATGCGAACATGGCGTGTGCGGGGCATGCACGGTCCGCGTCAATGGCGACATCGTCCGCTCCTGCCTGATGCTCGCGGTTCAGACGCACAAGGCCGCGATCGAGACGATCGAGGGGGTGTCCGACAGCGGTGAGATTGCCGATTTGCAGTCAGCATTCCGGGAGCGTAACGCACTGCAGTGCGGTTTCTGCACGCCGGGAATGCTGATGGCGGCGCAGGATCTGCTGAAGCAATCGCCGTGTCCGGATCGAGAACGGATACGCGAACATCTTTCCGGCAACTATTGTCGCTGTACAGGCTACCAGGCCATCGTCGACGCCATCGAAAGCACAGCGTGGGCGCGCACGGGACGCCGGCCATGACATCGGAGCTGGCAAATCCTCAAACACTTTCTGCGCTGGACCGCCCGAACTCGTATATCGGGAAGGCAGTGCCGCGGCCGAACCTCGATCGTCTGATGCAGGGACGCGGGCTCTATGTCAGCGACATCGAGCTCCCACGTATGGCGTATGCCGTGTTCCTACGCTCGCCGCACGCGCACGCGAGGATCGTTGGCATCGAGACTTCAGCGGCCAAGCAGATGCCCGGAGTCATCGCCGTCGTTTCAGGCAGGGAGCTATCGACCGTCGTCACGCCGTGGGTCGGCGTGCTTTCGCATCTGAAGGGACTCAAATCCGCCCCGCAAAGTGCGATTGCTGTCGACCGAGTGTGCTGGCAGGGTGAAGCGGTCGCTGCCGTGGTGGCGGCCAGCCGCGCACAGGCCGAGGACGCCGCAGAGCATGTCTCGGTTAAATATGAGGAGCTGCACGCCGTAACGGATATGCGTACCGCGCTCGATCCGGCAACGCCTGTGATCCACGCCTCCCTCGGGGACAATCTGGCGTTCGAGCGCATTCACGACGCGGGCGCCGTCGATCAGGCCTTTGCCGAGTCCGACGAGGTGTTCGAAGCAGAGTTCGTTTTCGGACGGCATACCGGCGTGACGCTGGAGCCGCGCGCGGTGGTAGCTGACTGGAGCGCCGCGGAAGCCAAGCTGACCATCTATCAGGGCACGCAGGCGCCGCATATGGTGCAGAATATCGCGGCGCTCCATCTTGGCTTGAAGGAATCGCAGGTCCGCGTCGTCTGCAAGGACGTCGGCGGCTCCTTCGGTATCAAGGTCCATATCTATGCGGATGAGATGGCGACCTACGCACTATCCAAACTCCTGCGGCGTCCGGTCAAGTTCGTCGCCGACCGGGTCGAGAGCTTCAACACCGATATTCATGCGCGCGACCATCGCTGCAGGGGAAAGATCGGCGTCAAGCGCGATGGCACCATCATGGCATTCGAGATCGACGATCTTACGGGCATCGGGCCTTATTCCATGTACCCGCGCACCAGCGCGATCGAGGCCAATCAGGTCGTCAATCTCGTGGGCGGGCCCTATGTGACCGGGAATTACCGCGCCCGTGCCCGCGTTGTATTTCAGAACAAGAACGTGATGTGCCAGTACCGTGCCGTCGGCCATCCGATCGCCTGCTCGGTGACGGAGGGCCTGGTCGATCTGGCGGCGATGAAGATTGCCATGGATCCAGTTGAAATCCGCCGCCGCAATCTGATTGCCGACGACGCCTACCCCTGCGCCTCGCCATCAGGTCTGCGCTTCGAGCAGTTGTCGCACCATGCGGCGCTCGCCAAGCTCGTCCAAATGATGGACTACGATGCGTTGCGCGCTGAGCAGGCTGCCTTGCGAGTGAAGAACATCCATCGTGGCATCGGCATCGCCAGCTTCATCGAGGTTACCAACCCGAGCGCGGCATTTTATGGCGTGGGCGGTGCGAAGATATCCTCGCAGGACGGTGTCGCGGTGCGGCTTGATGCGCAGGGGTCAGTGATCTGCCAAACAAGTATCACCGAGCAGGGACAGGGATCGGAATCGCTTACCGCACAGATCGTTGGAAGCGTGCTTGGCGTCTCGATGGATCGCGTCCGCGTGATCCTGGGCGACACCGACAATACGCCGTATGGTGGCGGCACCTGGGCTTCGCGCGGTGCTGGTATCGGTGGAGAGGCCGCGCTTCAGGCCGCCAAGGTACTGCGCAAGAACATCCTCGACGTAGCGGCTGTCGTTCTGCAATCGACGCCAAGCGAACTCGATATTGTCAACAACGCGGTAGTGAATGTCGTCGATGGCGCGCCGCGAATCGATCTGAGCGAGCTCGCGCGAATTGTCTATTTCCGCCCCGACACGTTGCCGCCGGGTATTCAGCCCGAGTTGATGGCGACCAGGCACTTTGTCCCGCGCAACTATCCGTTCGCCTTCACCAATGGCGTTCAGGCCTCATGGCTGGAGCTTGATCCCGATACGGGCTTTGTGAAGCTGCTGAAGCATTGGGTAGTCGAGGATTGCGGCACGATCATTAACCCGCAACTGGTTGATGAGCAGATCAGAGGCGGCGTGGTGCAGGGGCTTGGCGCCGCGCTATTTGAGAAATGTGTGTATGACGAACGTGGACAACTCACCAACGCAAATATGGCCGACTATCTGGTTCCGATGTCCGGTGAAATGCCGGACATCGACGTCGGACATGTGGTTTCACCGACCCTCGAATCGGAACTGGGCGCGAAGGGCGCAGGGGAAGCCGGCACGGCAGGTGCGGCGGCCGCCGTGACCAATGCGGTCAATGACGCGCTCAGGCCGTTTGGGACAATCATTACAGAGATCCCCCTGACGCCTCAGGTTATTCTGACCGCCTTGGGACGCATCTAATGCGACCGCGATAAATTTGATCAGGAGGGGAAGGGCGGCGTTGATGGAGCGCCGGGCGGCGCTGCGGCCTTCCCTGCAAAACGCTGTGTCGCAAAACCTTCATACACGGCCTATACGTCACACCGATTGGTGATGAGATCGTCAATTGCTGCCCTAACCCGGAGTGCCCCATGAAGACCGCCCGTTTTGTTCTTGCCTTGCTGGCGCTGTTGCTAATCGCGCCCTGGCAATCCGCCAAAGCGGCCGACGTCATCTGCTACAATTGCCCGCCGGAATGGGCGGACTGGGCTTCCATGCTCAAGGCCCTCAAAGCCGACCTCAACTACGATATCCCGCATGACAACAAGAATTCCGGCCAAGCGCTTGCTCAGATACTTGCCGAGAAGAATAACCCGGTGGGTGATATCGGCTATTTCGGTGTCACCTTCGGTATGAAGGCCAAGGCGCAGGATGCGCTTGAGCCTTACAAGCCGGCGAAATGGGACCAGGTCCCCGCCGGCCTGAAGGATGCCGACGGTTACTGGACCACGATTCATTCCGGCACGCTTGGCCTGTTCGTGAACAAGGACGCGCTTGGCGGCAAGCCGGTGCCGGCCTGCTGGAAGGATCTCCTGAAGCCCGACTATAAGGGGATGGTCGGTTATCTCGATCCGTCGTCGGCCGCCGTCGGGTATGTCGGCGCGGTCGCGATCAATCTGGCGCTCGGTGGCTCCGAAGCGAACTTCGATCCCGCGATCAACTTCTTCAAGGACCTGCGGAAGAACGACCCGATTGTCCCCAAGCAGACTTCCTATGCCCGCGTCGTCTCCGGAGAGATGCCGATCCTGTTCGATTATGATTTCAACGCCTATCGCGCGAAATACTCAGAAAAAGGCAATTTTGAATTCGTAATCCCCTGCGAGGGATCGGTGGTGTTTCCTTACGTCGCCGGCCTCGTCAAGAACGCGCCCAATAGGGACAAGGCCAAGAAGGTGCTGGACTATCTTTTGTCGGACAAGGGACAGGCGATCTGGACCAACGCCTACCTTCGGCCGGCTCGGCCGATCGATCTGCCCGAGGCGGTGAAGAAGAAATTCCTGCCTGACAGCGAATATGCGCGTGCGAAGAACGTCGACTGGGGCCAGATGGAAAACATGCAAAAAGGCTTTGTCGATCGCTATCTCGCCGAGGTTCGCTGAGGCAATATGGCGCCTCTCGCCGGGGCACCGTGTTTCTGATGTCGCATAGGTCTTTTGTCTGGTTATGCTTGCTGCCGCTTGCGGTACTGACGGCGGCATTCTTCCTGTTGCCGATGGCGCGGCTTGTTGTAACGGGAGCAGCGGGACCGCAGGGGCTCGCGGGGTATCTCGCGATCCTGACCGAGCCGCGTTACCGTGCGACCCTCCTCAACACGGTCTTGCTAGCCACCGCGACCACCATTGTGACCCTGATCGTGGCGACGGTCACCGGGATGTTCCTGCAACGGCATCGTTTCCCCGGTCGCGCCGTTCTGATTGCGACGCTGACCTTTCCGCTGGCGTTTCCCGGCGTGGTGGTCGGCTTCATGATCATTCTTCTAGCCGGTCGACAGGGCCTG
This sequence comes from Bradyrhizobium sp. LMTR 3, assembly GCF_001693485.1. Classification (GTDB taxonomy): domain Bacteria; phylum Pseudomonadota; class Alphaproteobacteria; order Rhizobiales; family Xanthobacteraceae; genus Bradyrhizobium. Next base: position 40,731 of record NZ_MAXC01000051.1, on the reverse strand, counting down.
ATAGGCGATTTCTCAAACCGCGTGCTTGGCGAGAAGCTGGTCTTTGCCTATTCGATCTACGGGTTGTTTCTTGGGTATCTGTATTTCTCCATCCCGCGCGTCATCCTCACCATCATGGCCGCGGTGCAGAAGCTTGATACAGGCCTGGAAGAAGCCGCGCGCTCGCTTGGCGCGAGCCCTTGGGCAGTGCAGCGTGATGTCGTCCTGCCGGCCCTGGCGCCGGCCTTCGTCGCCTCCGGCGCAATTGCGTTTGCGACCGCGATGGGGGCGTTCGGAACGGCGTTTACGCTGGCGACGAACATCGATGTGCTGCCGATGCTGATCTATACCGAATTCACGCTGGCTGCGAACTTCTCGATCTCGGCCGCGCTATCGGTCGGGCTCGGCATCATTACCTGGCTTATTCTTGCGCTCGCCCGCTCCTTCAGCGGAAGTGCCGTTGCGGCGGCTGGATGAGACCATGCGGGATCGCCTGATCTTCATCGGCCAGTTCATCTTCACCCTCCTGGTAGCCGGATTTCTGGTGGTGCCCGCGATTCTGTCGATCTCCGCCGGCGTCACCGTGAACTACTTCCGCGGCATCCAATCCGGCGTAACCTTGCAATGGGTTGTGCAGGTATGGGAGCTCTATGCGGGCACCATCCTGCTTTCATTCGTGGTTGCATTTGCAACTCTTGCAGTGACGCTCGTCGCCGGCGTTCCAGGCGCCTATGCCTTGCATGTGCGGGGAGGGCGCCTGTCGCGGATCGTCGAGGAGATCATCACGCTGCCGTTGGCGATCCCTGGCCTGGCTATCGCACTGGCACTGCTCTTGACCTATGGAGGTTTCGGCGACTTTCGCCGCTCCTGGCTGTTCATTCTCGCAGGCCATGTCATCTTCACGATGCCCTTCATGGTGCGATCCGTGATGGCTGTGTTCGCGACCGTCGACATCAAAACGCTGGATGAGGGCGCGGCATCGCTCGGCGCATCGCCGTGGCGGCGCTTCCGCGACGTGATCGTCCCCAATGCTCTGCCCGGTATATTGGCGGGCAGCCTGATGGTGGTAACGCTGTCGCTCGGAGAATTCAACCTGACCTGGATGCTGCACACGCCATTGACCAAGACATTGCCGATCGGGCTCGCCGACAGCTATGCCTCGATGCGGCTGGAAGTGGCCTCGGCCTATACGCTGATCTTCTTCGTGATGATCATTCCGCTGCTGGTCGCCATGCAATTGTTTGCCGAGAAGGAACAGAAGAAATGAGTGCGCAGGCCGGACACGGCGCCTCGGTGCGCATCGAGGCCTGCGGCAAGACCTTTGCCGACGGAACGCGCGCGCTTGAGCCTGCAACGCTCGAGATCGCTCGTGGTGAAACGCTGGTGCTGCTCGGCCCCTCCGGTTGCGGCAAGACCACCATGCTGCGCATTATCGCCGGCCTCGAACTGCCCGATGCTGGCGGCAGGGTACTGTTCGACGGCAAAGACATGACGGCGGTGCCGATCGAGCGACGCAACGTCGGCATGGTATTTCAGTCCTATGCGCTTTTCCCCAATATGACCGTATCCGATAATATCGGTTATGGATTGAAGATCCGCGGCGTACCGAAGAAGGAGCGGGCGGCGCGCGTGGCCGAACTGGTGGCGCTGACCAATATCTCCGGGCTGGAGAATCGCCGGATCGACCAGCTTTCAGGCGGCCAGCGGCAGCGGGTGGCGCTGGCGCGCGCGGTAGCGATCCGGCCGGGCATCCTGCTGCTCGACGAACCGCTGACGGCGCTCGATGCCGCCCTGCGTGACCGGCTGCGCGGCGAGCTGAACCGCCTGCTGCGCGCGCTCGGCATTACCACGATTTACGTGACGCACGATCAGTCCGAGGCCATGGAGCTTGGCGACCGTGTCGTGGTCATGCAGAAGGGGAAGATTGCCCAGATCGGCACGCCGCGCGAGATCTACTTCACGCCGAACAGTCGCTTTGTCGCCGAATTCATCGGCGCGGCGAATATCGTCGAGGCGGCCATCGAGAATGGTCACTTGGTATTGCCGGGCGGATGTCAGCCGATTGACGGCGATGCAAATATGCCGGCCGCAGTGGCGATGATTCGCCCCGAGACCATACGCGTGATGGCGGCCGAAAGCGCGCCGCTTTCAGGTATAATCGACAGCGTCAGCTTCATTGGTGACAGGCAACGGCTGGTGGTCAGCGGCGTGTCCAACAGGTCGCTCACCGTCGATGCGCCGAACACGGTCCGGGCCAAATCCGGCGAACGGATCGGATTATCGATTTCGCCGGACGCCGTCCGTCTGTTGCCGCCCGAAAGCTGAGAAGGTCGATGTCGCCAATGCCGGTTCATATTGCCCAGATTTCTGATCTGCACATCAAGCCGCCGGGAACACTTGCCTATGGCAAGGTGGATACTGCAAAGGCGCTCGAACGTTGCATTGCCGCCCTGAACGAATTCAGGCCTGCGCCCGATTTTGTAGTTGTCTCCGGCGATCTGGCGGACACGCCGACGGCCGAGGAGTATCAATATCTCAATCGGCTGCTGGCGCCGCTCGAGCTTCCGTTCGCCGGCATTCCCGGCAATCACGACTCGCGCGAATTGATGCGTGCCGCGCTTCCTTCCGCGTCCTATGCCTTCGTATCAGGGCCGCTCAATCAGAAGATCGAGGTTGCCGGGCTCGATCTGCTGTTGCTGGATTCAAGCGTAGATCGGAAGCCGCATGGCGAACTCGATGGGCCCACCTTGCAATGGCTTGACGAGGTGCTGGCTTCGTCGCTCGACCGGCCGGCGCTGCTGTTTATGCACCATCCGCCGTTCAAGGCCGGCATTTGGCACATGGACCGTCAGAATCTCCTCAATGCAAGCGAACTCGCGCCCATCGTGCGTCGTCATCCCCGCGTGCAATTGATCGCAACTGGACATGTGCACCGCGCGGCACTGACCATGTTTGCGGGCGTGCCGACCACGATCTGTCCCGCTCCCAACCATGCCGTCGATCTCGATCTGGCCGAACTGCGCGAACCTTCGTTCAAGGTGGAGCCGCCGGCCTTCCATCTCCATAGCTGGTTTCCGGGTGAGGGGTTCGGCACGGTCGTTACCCATCAAGTCCCGATAGGCACGTTCGACGGCCCACACCCGTTTTTTGGGCCGGATGGGAAGCTGCTGTAGCCGTGCGGCATTCCTTGGCCGGATCGATTGCATAAGCCGAAGATCGGGCGCAATCTTTCCCAAATGGCGGCCGCAATCCTAAGATTTGTGCCGCTCATATTGGGGGAAGTGATGCGGCCGCTTCATCTGGTGATTCCAGCGCTCGCCTTGCTCCTAAGCCATCATGCGATGGCGCAGGGGAGCTATCCGGACCGGCCCATCAAGATGATCGTGCCGCTGGCCGCGGCAAGTGCGGTCGACGTCGCGGCGCGGATCGTCACCCAGAAGATGGCCGACAATATGGGCCAGCAAATCGTGATCCTGAATCAGCCGGGCGCTTCAGGCCTGATCGGGGCGGAGGCTGTCGCCCGCGCTGAACCGGATGGCTACACGATTGGCGGGTTCAACGACAGCATCATGACGATGGTGCCGAACCTGCAGTCCAGGATGCGCTGGGACATCCTGAAGGACTTCGAGCCGGTGTCGCTGGTCGCGACGGTGGAGTGGGGGTTGGTAACCAACAATCAGGCCAGCTTCAAGAACGCAGCAGATCTGATTGCGGCCGCGAAGGCGACGCCCGGCAAGATCGACTATGGTTCGGGCGGGCCGGGCAGTCCGCAGCATCTGGCGATGGCGATGTTCGCGTCGGCCGCCGGCATATCGCTCACGCATGTGCCTTACAAGGGGGCCACCCAGGCTGCAACCGACATCGCCGCTGGCCAGATCCCCGTCGGCTTCCAGGGCCTGGGCACGGTCGCAACGCTCGTGCGCGGCGGCCGACTCAAGCTGATCGGGGTAACCACCGAGAGGAGGTTGTCGCAATTCCCCGATGTGCCGACCGTCTCGGAATCCGGTCTGCCCGGCTTCTTCTTCAACTCATGGTTCGCAATTCTTGGTCCCGCCCGTACCCCGAAGCATATTGTTGCCCGCCTGAACGCCGAGGTGCTGAAGGCGGTTGGCGATCCTGACGTGCGCCGCAAGCTTGAAGAGTTGGGTTTTGCCGTGCGAGGCAGTTCAGCGGAAGAGCTGCGCGCCATGACGCACGATCAGCTCGCGAAGTATGAGCGCGTGATCAGGGAAACCGGAATCGCCAAGGAATAGTTGCCGACCGATGCGCCACAGCGCCAGGGTCGGCAGCCTATTTCCGCAATCAATAGCAGGCGTAACGGTGGCCGTTGCGGCCGACATAGTACTCGGCGCCCATCGTACAGGGACCTGGCGCAACTTTGAGCGCGCTGCCGGAGACACGAAAGCCAAGGTCCTCATGAGAAAGGCCAGCACAACCTCTGAGGGTCGTGCTGGAATTATCTTTGCCTACGCGTAAGTGGGATAGTTCTATTTAAGCCAGCGCCTTTTCGCGTTGTTCCACTTTTGACGAGGACTTAAGCGCCGGATTCGGACAAAGCATGAGGATGCCGATGTATTCGATGCCCTCGTGAACAAAATTCTTTATCTGTACGTCGTATGTCGCATCAACGTTTGCGCCGATCTTCATCAGCATTGGAAGGGGATTGTCGGACCGGTAATTTGAAAACGCGACCGACGTAATGCGTTCGGTAACCTCTTTGGGAATTGCGCCAGCGTGCTTTTCCCAGTTGTTGTAACCCTTTGTCGAGCCATACTCGTCAGCCCAATCGGCCGGGCGCGGCAGCAACGTCTTGGCGAACATTCCGAAGCTGTACGGCCCATTCGCCTTCTCAAATTCGACGAACTTCCTGGCAGTCGCCTTGATGTTGGCAGGACTCGTCAGCACATTCATGTTCTTTTCGAATTCGTCGCTATAAATTCCACCCATCTTGAATTTCCTCTCAAGTTTGAAGCGTTCGGTTTGAAACGCGTGCCCAAGTCCGACGCCGTCTGACACGGGGACTTTTACGCCAGCGGAAAACGATCGAAAGGCTGGCGATCACTTCAACCGCCGCAACGATCCACAGTTCAGTCTAACGATAAAATGTCAGGTTGTGCAACAGAGCGTCTGCGGCCTTGGGCAGGTTAGACCGAACTGGTAGCCTCCGGTTGCATGCTGTCTGGGTGTTGACCCGTGGGGAAAGTTCATGACGAATCCGACGATTGCAGCCGCGAAGCCTCAGTCGGGACTACAGAATGCGAACGTCAAGCGCACGCTCGAAGGATCTATCCCGCTCGTACTACTCAATTTTGCGACGCCCAGTCTTGTACAAATCCTGGTGCAGTCGGCGATAGCTGTCATCGAAATATTCCTCCTTAGTCGGCTCGGCACCGATGTGCTCGCAGGGATTAGCGCGGTCTTCCCGATTGTCACGTTGTTTGTTGCAATAACCACCGTCGGAATGGGTGGTGCGATATCATCCGCAGTAGCTCGGTCACTGGGCGCGGGGAATGTTTTGGAAGCGCAAGCGCTTGCCGCGCATGCAGTCCTGCTTTCCTTGATTTTTGGCGCGATCTCGGCTGCGGCACTGATCTTTTTCGGACCCGAAATATACGGCTTGCTGGGAGCAAGAGGCGATTCTCTCAATCAAGCTCTTTCTTATTCCAACATCGTATTCGGCGGTTCGATCAGTCTCTGGCTTCTGGGAGGCATCACCGCAATCGTGCGCGGTACCGGCGACATGAAGACGCCGGCACGAATTGCCATTTTTAGAGCCGGTGCCGCGCTGCCACTATTTGGAATACTGATTTTTGGATGGGCGCCGGTCCCTGGATTTGGGATAGCCGGCGCCGCAGCCGCAATGCTGATCTACTACACCCTGGGCGTCGTCGGGCTGTTCGTTCATTTGCAGTCCGCCAAGAGTCCTATCCATCTCACTTTTTCCGCCTTCCGGCCACGGTGGCAGCTCTTCTCGCGCATTCTGAAAGTAGCGTTGCTCTCGTCGCTGCAGATACTGGTTTCCAATGTCGCGCTGATCGCGATAACGGCCTATGTCGCCTACTTCGGCACTGAGGCGCTAGCCGGTTATGGCTTGGCTGCTCGCGTCGAGCTTCTTATTTCTTCCATGATACTCGCCCTGGGCGTAGGCACGACGACAATGGTCGGAACGTGCATTGGCGCCGGCCTGGAGGCACGCGCGCGTCGTGTGACGCTCGTTTCTTGTCTGCTGGCGGCGGCTATTTTTGCGACGATCGGACTCGGAGTGGCATTGTCGGGAAGATCGATCGCAGGTCTGTTTACACCTGTCGAAAAAGTAGTCTCGGCGGCATCCAGCTATTTCTACGCGACGGGTTTGGTGTACGGGTTCATGGCCACATTTGTGATCCTGTTTTCCGCCTATCAGGGATGGGGACGGGCGACGGCTCCGCTGCTTGTCAGTCTGTTGAGGGTTGCCATCGTATTGGCCGGCGGATGGATGCTGCAGCAGCACGCGCCTCGGCTCGATTGCCTGTACTATCTTGTAGCAAGTTCCACGGCTATTGGAGCGGTAACGCTGGGCACCGTTTTCGCCTTCCGTCCGCCAAATCGACGCGTTTTGACGCTTTCCGGTTGAAAAGCCGGCCCACGTTGATTACGGAAGGGCTGCAATCCCGTGTTCCCTGGAGTTTGACTGTCGTGCCTCAACGAAGGACGGGTGAAGCTCACGAATTTTCGAACGGCAAATTGTCGGTGCTGCGCAAGCACCCGTTTTTTGCCGACCTCGAGCCCACGGCGTTCGAGCAGCTCTGCCGCTATGCCAAACATTCCACGTTGAAGCGGGGAGCCACGCTGTTCTCCAAGGGGGACCCCGGCAACAGCCTGTACGCGGTGATTTCGGGTACGGTGAAGATGAGTATTTCCTCACCCGACGGCCGCAGCGCGATCCTGAATATCATCGAGCCTGGAGAAATCTTCGGCGAAATCGCGCTGCTCGACGGCGGGGCTCGCTCGGCCGACGCCATCGCAAACTCCAATTGCGAGCTATTCGTCATCGATAGGCGGGAGTTCATCCCCTTCGTGAAGGAGCAGCCGGGGCTGGCGATGAAGTTCATCGAATTGCTCTGCGGGCGGTTGCGGTGGACCAGCGATCAGGTCGAGCAGATTATCCTGCAGAATTTGCCCGCGCGACTGGCGAGCGCGTTGCTGCGCCTGTCCGAAAAACACAAACCTGCACAGCAGGGGCGAACCATCGCGATCACCCAGCAGGAGATCAGCGAGATGGTTGGCATGACCCGGGAGAGCATCAACAAGCAGTTGCGCGCCTGGGCGACCCGCGACTGGGTACGCCTCGAGCATGGCGCCATCGTTGTGTTGAAAGCCGAGATGCTTCGTGATCTGGCCGATGCCGGATCCGGAAGCGAAGGCGAATAGGCCTCTCATTTTCCTTCACAGGTCGAACACCGCAACCGCGCGGATCGGCGACGCTGTCCCGCCGCGCCACTTCATCGGCAGGCCGATAAACGTGAACTGGCCGCGCCCCAACAGCGCTTCGAGATTGCACAGGCTCTCGATGTGGGTGATGTCGAGGTCGAGGCAGGCCTTGTGCACGAGGGCATTAACCTTGCCCTCCGGCCCCGGCCGCATCGAATCGATGCCGAAATGCACGACGCCCTGCTGCGCCAGCCATTCGGTGGCGGCCACGTTCACTCCGGAATTGTCAGTCGAATATTCCTTGCGAGGGAATGTCCGTTCGTGGTGACCGGTGCAGAGCAGGACGGTGCCCTCCCTCGGCACCGGCACGCCGGCCTTCGCCACCGCCGCCTCGAGATCGGCAGGCGTAATTTCGGCGCGCGGTGCAATGTGGCGCAGGTCGACGCAGATACCCGGCACGATACATTTTTCCAGCGGATATTCATCGATTGATATGCCGCTCTTGCCGAAATGTCGGGGCGCGTCGATGTGGGTGCCGGCGTGGTCCACCATGGAGATGAACATCGACGCCAGCCCGTGCACATTGCCCGATTCGGCGAAGGATTCTTCGTGGGTTTTCCAGACGCCATGCATGACGGGAGGATGGCCGGGATAGCTGGGCGTGCGGTGATAGAGCTCTCGGCTGAGGTCGACGATCTTCACGCGGAGTCTCCGTGACGCGAACTGCGTCTGTTCTAGAACCCGAACGCCCTCGGCAGCGCCAGCGACAGCCAGGGCACATAGGTCACGATCATCAGCACCGTAAACATCACGTAGTAGAACGGCCAGATGCCGCGCATCACCTCGTCGACCGAAACCTTGCCGATGGCGCACCCGACGAACAGAGTCGTCCCTACCGGCGGTGTCAGGAGGCCGATGCCGAGATTGAGCAGCATGACGATGCCGAAATGCACGGGATCGATGCCGAAGCTCTTCACCACCGGCAGCAGGATCGGAGTGCAGATCAGCAGCAGGGGCGCGAGATCGAGCGCCGTTCCCAGAACCAGCAGCATGATGTTCAACCACATCAGCAGCACGTATTTGTTGCTCGATATGGCGACGAAGAACTCGGTCATCTTGGCCGGCATCTGCATCAGCGCGGCGACATAGCCGAAGCACGAGGCGGTTGCCACCAGGGTCAGCACCATGGCCACGGTTTGCAGCGTCTTGTAGACCAATAGCGGTAGCTCCGACCATTTGTAGTCGCGATAGATGAACATGGTGACGAAGAACGCCCAGACGCAGGCAACCGCGCCTGCCTCGATCGGAGTGAAGACGCCGGTGAGGATGCCGCCCAGCACGATGGCCAACGTTACGATGCCCCACATGGCGTCGCCGAGCACCTTGGCGGCTTGGCGGATCGCTACGGGCTCACCCTTCGGGTGTTTGTCGCGATAAGCGTAGAACAGACAGAGCACCATCAGCGAGAAGCCGAGCAGTAGGCCAGGGAGCACGCCGGCCAGGAACAGGCTGGTGATCGACACCACGCCGCCGGTCGCCAGCGAATAAATCACCGAATTGTGGCTCGGCGGGACGATAATGGCTTGCAGCGAGGCGCTGATGGTCACGTTGGTTGCGAAGACTCGCGGATAGCCTTTGTCGGCCATCTGGGGAATCATCACCGAGCCGATGGCGGAGGTGTCGGCGACCGACGATCCGGAGATGCCGCTCATGATCGTGGTCGCAAGGATATTGACCTGCGAGAGGCCGCCTCGAATTCGCGTGAATCCGACGAGCACGGCTGCAAAGTCGACCAGCCGCCTGGCCATGCCGCCCTCGGCCATGATGGCGCCCGCCAGCACGAAGAAGGGGATGGTCAGCATCGAGACCTTTCCGACGCCGCTGGCAAATTGCTGCATGACCGCGCCGACCGGCAAATCGATCCAGAGCGCACCGACGAGCGAAGACAGTGCCAGCGCGTAGGCGATCGGCATGCCGATCGCGAAGAACAAGCACATGCTGAGAAGCAGAACCGCAATATCCATGGCAATTACTCGACTGGTACGTGGGCGTCAGCGCCGTCGCGCGGCGGCGGGCCAATTGTCAGGCGTTCAATGACGAACAGGAGCATCATGGCGCCGCTGACCACGATCGGAAGATAGGTGATCCCGACCGAGAGCCATGGAAACTCATCCACCGAATTATCCCAGGTGGTCCGGACCAGCCGCAGTCCCCAAATGACCATGAAGATTGCAATCACGCCCATCAATATTTCGCTGAGGAACAGTGAGGCGCGTCGCAGCAGCGGCGGCAGCAGATCGGTACCAACCGTCATGTTCATGTGGATGCGCTGGCGGTAGCAGTTCGCCGAGCCGATGAAGGTGATGCCGACGGTGAGCAGCACGGCCATCGGCTCGGGCCATGACGAGGCGCTGTTGAGGATATATCGGGTGTAGATGGCCCATGGGATGACAGCCGAGACCAGCACGAGCGCCACGCACGCGATCACGGCGCCGGTCCAGTAAACCGCATCGTTCACACGTCGGAAAAATCCGGCCGCAGAATTGGACATTTTGACCTCGGAGAGTAGCGGCGCTTCAAATCGCCTCTGTAGCTCGGAGGAGTGGCCGGAACGGACGTCGCCCGGCCACCCGCCGCTCGCGAGCCGGACCTATTGGACCGCTTCGATACGCTTGACCATCGCGGCGTACTTCGCGCCGTACTTGTCCCAGACCGGCTTGACCGCATCCTGGAACGGTTTCTTGTCGATATCGGTGATGATCTCGGTGCCGGCCGCTTTCATTTTTTCGATGGCGGCATTCTCCGCTTCATACCAGAGCACACGCTGCTCTTGCTGCGCTTCCTTCGCAAATTTCTTGATCAGCGCCTGATCTTCGGGCGAAAGCTTCTGCCAGGATATGCGCGAGAACACCAGAAGCTCCGGAATGATCAGGTGTTCGGTCATCGTGAAATACTTGGCCACCTGATAATGGTTCTGCGCTATGAACGATGGCGGATTGTTCTCCGCGCCGTCTACCACGCCTGTCTGCATCGAGCTGAAAACCTGATCGAAGCCCAGCGCGACGCCGTTGCCGCCCAGCGCATTCATGGTGTCGACGAACAGCGGATTGCCCATCATGCGGACCTTGAGGCCCTTGAGGTCGGCCATGTTCCGGATCGGCCGCCTGTTGTTATAGACGTTGCGCGAGCCGGCATTCATCCAGCACAGCGCGATCAGGCCGGTTTTTTCGTTCGCGGAAATCTTCGCCAGCAATTCGTCGCCGATCTCGCCGTCGATCACTTTCTCCATGTGCTTGGAGTTACGGAAGACGAACGGCATGTTAAAGACGTTGACGTCGTCCACGACAGGGCCGACCGCGCCGACCGAAATACGGGCGAACTGCAGCGCGCCGAGTTGGGCCTGCTCGATCATTTCCTTTTCGCCACCGAGCTGCATCGACGGGAACATCTGGATTGTCAGCCGGCCATTGGTGGCGGCTTCCAGCTTCTTGCCCATCCGGACCACGGCTTCGACCGTCGGATAGCCCAGCGGATGAACGTCCGATGCTTTCAGCACCATTTTGGTTTGCGCAAATGCCGATGAAAGCGGCGCCGCGGTAGCCATGGCAGCCCCGAGCCCTGCGCTCAACTTGATGAAGTCGCGTCGTTTCATGTTGTTCCTCCTGATGCTTGTTTATCGTTTATGGGCTTCTCGAACTCTAAGGTCGCTCGTCGAAGTACTCCGGATTGATATGTTGAGTAGCCGAGATGTTCTCGAGAAGGCTTTCGAGGTGGATTTCCATTGCCCGCCTTGCGCCCTCCGCGTCATGTGCCTCGATCGCGGTCAGGATGGCCTGGTGTTCGACGATGACCTTTGCGATCCTCCCGCGCTGGGGCAGGGTTAGCCGACGATAGCGATCGACGTGAACCTTTACCTGCTGGATATACTTCCAGATTCCGGGATAGCCGGCGACATCGGCAACTGTAGCATGAAATGTTTCATCGGCCTGATGAAACGCCTCGCTGTCTCCGGCTGCGCTGGCCTCGCGCTGTCGCTCCAGGATCGACCGTAGCGCCAGTTTCTGGCTCGACGTCGCACGTTCCGCCGCGAGCCGGGCGGTCGTCTCCTCCAGCGCCTTGCGGATGATGATGGCCTCGGGGAGTGCTGCCACCGGAATGCGCGAAACGAAGATGCCAGACTGGGGATAGACCTCGAGCAGGCCTTCATCCGATAATTTGAGGATCGCCTCGCGAACGGGCGTGCGGCTCACCCCGTAGGAGAGCGCGATCTGCGCCTCCGAGACCGCTTCGCCGGGCCGCCGCTGCAGCGACACCAGTTCGCCTCGAAGATCGGAATAGATCCTGGATGCTGCCGTCGCCGCGCGCGGTCTGCCGCTGCGGCGCGTGGCAGGAGCAATTCGGCGAACCTTTGGATCAGTCTTTTTCGATGCGCGGGCGGGCATGGCTGCTTTCTCGATTGATATATTAGTATATGAATTGGCTTTGACAAACCAAAAATCGTGCCGCGCACCTATTTCGTGTTGGGCATTGATCCGCAGAGGCTCATCTGGTGGTCAGAGCAGCGGCGGCCTAATTGGGCCCGCTGATGAAGCCCGTGCGCTTCCGCAGTTCACGTTGTCCGTCGCTGATCAACAAGTCGATCAGGTGCTGGGACTGTTGCGGATGGGCGGCGGCAGTGGTGATGCCTGCCGTGTACATCGTTGCAAGTTCGCAACCTGCCGGCAGCGAACCGGATAAGGTCACGCCTTCGGCGCTGATGATCTCGGTCGATTGCGTGCATCCGATCGGGCGCCGTGCCTTGGACGCCGCCAGTTCGCGCATCGCCGTGGCGCCATTCGGGAAAATCCTGAGTCGGGCGGCGAGCTGATCGGCGATGCCGAGCTGCCGAAGGACATTTGCAACATGAATTCCGGCCGTGGAGGCTTTGGTATCCGGTACGAAGATCGCATCGGAGGCGAGGAAAACCTCGCGCAAGCTGGCGGCATCCTTGGCGACAGTCGGGGAATCGCCGGCGCGAACGGCGAGGGCGGTTTCGACCAGGCCGACATCGGCTATCGAAGCGGAAACAACCAGCCTCTCCTGCTCAAGTTTCGCGAGGAGTGCCGCGGTCAGGATGACGATGTCAGCCGGGGTGCCCTTGCGCAATTTGTCGGCCATCACGCCGACCGCGCCGAACTCGCCCGCGATATCGAATCCAGTGTTGGCCTTGAAGGTTGGCGCCAGGCTTCCGACCAGGCCCTGTGCCGCGCCGCCGCTCAAGAGGTTCAGGCTGCTCATCAGCTTAAGTCCATCGCGGCGATGATCTTGTCACGCGTGATGGGCAAATCGCGCACCCGCACGCCGAGTGCGTCGAACACGGCGTTGACAATGGCCGCCGTAACCGGGCCGTGGGCGGCCTCGCCGGCACCGACCGGATCCATGTCAGGCCGCTGAATGACCTCCACCTCGACATCGGGCACTTCGCTGAAGCGCAGGATCGGATATTCCGTCCAGCTCGTGCTGGTGATGCGTTCTCGGTCGAAGCGCACGCGCTCTTTCAACACCCAGCTCGTAGCTTGAAGGGCACCGCCTTCGATCTGGTTGATGACGCCATCCGGATTGATCGCTTCGCCGACATCGACCGCCAGCGTCAGCTTCCTGACGTTGATCTCCTCGGCGCCCTCGATCTCGGCAATCGCAGCGCAATAGGCGCCGGTGTTTTTGTAACGGCCAAAACCTATGCCGTGCCCAATGCCGGGCTGCTTCTCGGGCTTCCACCCCGCGCGCACGGCCGCGGCGCGGATGACGTCCTTGGCCCGCTCATCCCGCAAGTGGCGGAGCCGGAATGCGACCGGGTCCTCGCCGGTCTCGGCTGCGATTTCATCGAGGATGGATTCAATCGCAAACACATTGCCCTGCCCACCGAGCGTCCGGAGCGCGGAGGTGCGTATCGGCATGGTTATCAGGCGGTGGCTTTCGATGTGCCAGGATGGAAAATCATAGAGCGGGACCGAGTTGCGATCGCCACCGCCGCCGTTGGCCTGCGGCGGATTGGTCGAGACCATGCGTGGAAACGGGTTCTCCAGTTCGAACGCTGCCAGCAAGGCGGGCTGTGCCGCGCGCCCCGGCCGCGCCGCGTGCCCGTTGCTCCAGATGGAATGTCGCCAGTCGATGATCGCACCCCGCGCGTCGAGATCGGCCTCGATCTCGATCGCCATCGCTGCGCCAAACGGCGCATCCGACATCTCGCCCTGGCGAGACCATTGGACCCGAACCGGGCGGCCGCCGGCGGATTTGGCGAGCAGTACGGCATCGAGCGCGACGTCGTCGGCGGCGTTATGGCCGTAGCAGCCGGCGCCTTCCAGATGCTCAACGGTGATGTTCTCGACCGGAAGCTTGAGAACCAGCGCCAGATCAGCGCGCAGGAGATAGACGCCCTGGCTGTGCGTCCAGACATGAACGCGATCGCCGTCCCACCGCGCCATAGCGCAGGAGGGTGCGATCGACGCGTGAGCAATATAGGGGCGGGTATATTGCCGCCGGATGGTCCGGGCCACCGCGCAGAGGGCTGCGGCAGTTTTCTTGCCGATTACGGTGGATTCGGACGGTTGCGCCTTGAGGAAGTTTGCGAGATCGTTTTCGTCCGGCAGTAGCTCGCCATCGGACCAGGTCGCGCCCTTGCGCAACGCATTGAGGGCCGCCTCCGCACCATGCTCGGTCTCGCTGACGACGCCTGCAAAGCTGCCGTCGCGCACTATGGCAACGAGACCGGCCACCGCACGGGCGCCATCCTCGTTCAACTCCCTGAGTTTCGCTCGCGCATGCTCCGGACGCAGCACGCGTCCGTGCAGGATTCCGGCCAGCGCGTGGTCGTGGATGAATCGCGGCCGGCCAAGAACCTTGTCCGGAATATCGATCCTTTGGGCCGAATGCCCGGCCAGCGTCCGGCTCGTTGCGATCTTGGGCGTTACGCCGGGTGTGGCGTTGCGATCGAGCGAGACCTCGTCGGCAAGTTCCCAATAGCTGGTCCTGACATTGCCTGGGCCCGAAATGATGCCGTCCTCGATATGGAGGGTGTCGATGCCGACGCCCAACCGTTCGGCTGCCTGCTGAAGAAAGATTTGGCGAACCTCGGCGCAGGCATGACGCAGCGCACGGCCCGACTGCTGGATGGAAAGGCTCCCCGATGTGACGCCCTCGTTGGGGCTGACGGCGGTCGACGTCCGGATCATCTGCACGCGAGATAGATCGATATCGAGTTCGTCGGCGGCGATCTGCGCCAGCGCCGTCACGATGCCTTGTCCGATCTCCACCTTGCCTGGCGAGACCGTCACCTGTCCGCTGCTCGAGAACTTCAGCCACGACGATAATTTCGGGTTCGCCGCAAGGCTTACCGGCAAGCCGGGCGCGGAGGGAGGGGGCGCTGGCTGGTTCATCCTGCCGCCATTTCTTCCGCCGCGCGCAGCACCGCCCGTACCATGCGATTATGCGAGCCGCAGCGGCAGAGATTGCGGTCGAGCGCTTCCTTCACCTCCCGGCTGGTCGGTGATGGATTTCGCCTCAGCAGCGCCGCCGCGCTCATCAGGATGCCGGAAACGCAGTAGCCGCATTGCAGCGCCTGCTCGGCGATGAAGGCACGCTGCAGCGGATGTGGCCGCTCGCTCGTTCCCAGCCCTTCGATCGTCGTGACATCCTTGTCCGCCACCGACCAGAGCGGCGTATCGCAGGCCGATATCGCGCGATCACCGACGATGATGTTGCAGGCGCCGCATTCGCCGGCACCGCAGCCGAAATGCGGTCCGCTCATACCGAGATGCCCGCGCAGAATGTCCAGCAGTGACCGGTCAGGATCGGCGTCAACCTCGGTCTCGGCGCCGTTGAGGCGAAATCGAACGCTCGGCATCGAAGCTTCTCCGGCAGCTTCTTATTGCGGCGGCTTATCGAATTTTTTGACCACTTCCGCCCATTTCACAATATCGCCGCGCAGGAATTTGTCGAACTCCTCGGCCGTCATCGACATCGGAACCGCACCCTGCTGGGTCCAGAGCTTGACGATATCGGGCCGTTTCACGACCGCGTTTACCGCCGTATTAAGCTTGTCGATGATCGGCTTTGGCGTGCCTGCGGGCGCCATCAGGCCGAGCCAGATGGTGGCCTCGTAGCCGGGAATGCCGGCTTCGATCACCGTCGGCGCGTTGGGCAGAACGGTCGAGCGTGCCTTGCCAGTCGTCGCCAGCGCGCGAACCTGGTTTTCCGCGACGTTTGGAGCCATCGCCGGAACTGCGTCGATCATCATCTGAACCTGGCCGCCGATCACGCCGCTGCGCGCCTCGCCACTGTTACGGTAAGGCACGTGCACGAGGTCAATGCCGGCCATGGCTTTGAACAGCTCGCCTGCCATATGATACGGCGTGCCCTGGCCGGAGGAAGCGTAGTTCAGTTTGCCGGGCTGCGATTTGGCGAGCGCGATGAATTCCTGCAGCGTCTTCGCCTGCACGGAAGGGTGAACCACGAGGACGAGGTCGGAATAGTTGACCGATGCGATCGGCGCGAGGTCGCGCATCAGTTCGTATTTGCGTTGCGGCACCAGCGATTCATTCGCCGTTTGGGTGTTCGACATCATCAGCAGCGTGTAGCCGTCCGGCGGCGACTTGACGACGTCCTGCGTGCCGATCACGCCGCCGGCGCCGGTGCGGTTCTCGATCACGAAGGCTTGCCCAAAGCTTTCCTGCAGGATGCTGCCGATCTGCCGGGCGGTGACGTCGGCGGGCCCTCCGGCGCCGAAAGGAACGATCACCTTCACCGGACGAGAGGGATAATCCTGCGCCTGCGCACCAGTCAGCGATGTTGTGAGCAGAGTTGCAGCCAGAGCCAATGCAATCCTTGGACCCGTCATTTCCCATCCCCTGACGCTTGTTTTGTTTCTTGCCCCAAGCTTAGCTGCAATCGGAATGGGCTGTCGATGAAAGACTGGCTGCGCGCCCCTGGAATAAAAGATAATCTCGGGTGTATCGGACTGAGTTGGTGCGAGCCCAATGAGAAGGCTCGAAAAGACAATTGGGAGCGCCCAATGAAGAACTCGATCTCGCGACGCAATGTGCTCCAGGGGGCCGGCGCCGTTCTCGCAGGCGCAGCATTTTCCACCCGCGTCATGGCGGCTGCGCCACCGCCGGAAGCGGTCACACCCGCGCTGATCGAAGCGGCGAAGAAGGAAGGCAAGGTCATCTATTACACCTCGACCGACTTGCCGGTCGCGGAGAAGCTAGCCAAGGCGTTCGAGGCGAAATATCCGGGCATTGCGGTGCGTGTCGAGCGCACCGGTGCGGAGCGCTTGTTCCAGCGTATCGGCCAGGAATACTCCAGCAACATCCACGCCGTCGACATCGTGAATTCATCCGACGCCGCGCATTTCATCGTCTGGAAGCGTGACGGCGTTCTGGCGCCTTACGTGCCGGAAGACGTCGCAAAATTCTATCCGGCCGAGCACAAGGATCCGGACGGCCAGTTTGCGAGTTTCCGCGTCTGGCTCAGCATCATTGCCTACAACACAAATCTGGTGAAAGCGGAGGACGCGCCGAAGAGTTTTGCCGATCTGCTCGATCCCAAATGGAAGGGCAAGATCGTCAAGGCGCACCCGGGCTATAGCGGAACCATCATGACCGCGACCTACCAGATGCAGCGCGATCTCGGCTGGAGCTTTTTCGAGAAGCTCGCCAGGCAGAACATCATGCAGGTGCAATCGTCGGCCGATCCGCCGAAAAAACTCGATCTCGGCGAGCGCGCGGTGATGGCCGACGGCAATGAATACAACATCTTCCAGATGAAGGAGGCGGGCCGTCCAGTCGAACCGGTCTATGCCACGGAAGGATCGCCGCTGATTATTGGGCCGAACGGCGTCTTCAAGGATGCACCCAATCCCAACGCGGCAAGGCTGTTTCAGCAGTACAGTCTCAGCCGGGAGGCCCAGCAATTGATCATCGATGTCGGTGGCCTGCGTTCGGTGCATTCTCAAGCCGTCGAGAAGGTGGGACGCACGCCGCTCAAGGACATCAAGACCATGAAGGACGACGCCGCGGCAGTCGAGAAAGAGAGCGAGGCCATCAAGGCGCGCTACACAAAGATCTTCCGCATTTGACTGGTATGGCCTCCGGACTGCCAAGGATTTCGGTCGCCGAAACGCTTGCCGAAAGGATCGCCGCACTCAGACCCGGCGCGTTACCGGCTGAAACCGTCCGCAAATGCGAGGACCTGCTGATCGACGTGGTCGGCCTGTGCGTCACCGCGCGCAACGAGGACTACGTCGGAAGCGCGCTGGCCGGTTGCGATGATGACGGCCCCTGCACGGCGATCGGGCACAAGCGCACGCTGAGCGCGGCCGGCGCCGCCTTCGTCAACGGCACTGCCGCGCATGGCGAGGACTTCGACGATACTTTTGAGGGTGGTCCGGTGCATGCCGGCGCCGTGATTGTCCCGGCGGTGCTCGCCGCCTGTGAGCGGCACAACCCGGATGGCCGCATGGCGCTGATCGGGATTGCGGTGGGCGCCGAAGTACTGTGCCGGTTGAGTCTCGTGGCGCCGAAAGCGGTTCACAAGGCCGGCTTTCATCCGACTGCGATCTTCGGTGCGGTGGGCGCGGCCGCGGGTGCAGGTGCCGCCCTTGGCCTTAACGCCAGGCAGATTGTCGATGCGATCGGCATTGCCGGCAGCATGGCCGGCGGCATCATCGAATATCTTGCCGAAGGCGCCTGGACCAAACGGCTGCATGCCGGATGGGCGGCGCAATCAGGCATCCGCGCGGCGCTATTGGCGCGGGGAGGGTTCGTCGGGCCGCGCACGGTATTCGAGGGTGTGCACGGCTTGTTTCATGCCTTCGCACACACCACCGATGGCGATTATGGCTCGCTGACCGGCGATTTCGGTACGCGCTGGGTGACGGACACGCTGGCGTTCAAGCCCTATCCATGCGGAACGATGGCGCAGCCCTATATCGATTGCGCGCGCCGGTTGGCTGCACGTGGTGTAAGATCGGAGGATGTCGCCGAGATCGTCTGCGAGGTGGCGGAGGGCACGGTGCACCGGCTGTGGGAGCCATTGGCCGACAAGCAGCGTCCACGCAATGGCTATGCCGCAAAATTCGCCGTGCCTTATCTGCTGGCCACAGGCTTCGTGCATGGCCACGTCGGTCTCGGAGCGTTCACCGAAAGCGCGATCCGCGATCAGCGCGTGCTGGCGCTCGCCGCCAAGGTGAAATTCGTGATCGACCCGGACAATCCCTATCCGAACAATTACACCGGCCACATCCGTGCTACGCTCCGCGACGGCAGCGTGGTGGAAGAGCGGCAGCCATATCTGCGCGGCGGTGCGCAGGAGCCGTTGACGCGGCAGGACGTGATCGACAAGTTCAGGCTCAACGCCGCTCATGGCGGCTGGAGCGCCGCGCAAAGCGACGCGGCGTTGAAGCTGATGGCGGTGCTGTACAACGGCCGCATCGATCTTTCCTCATTGCGGGGTAGCGGCTCATGACCAAAGAACTCGCCGGCAAAGTCGCCATTGTCACCGGCGCAGGCCGCAATATCGGCCGCGCGATCGCGCTGACGCTGGCGGAAGGCGGCGCGTTCGTCGTGGTGAATGCGCGCAGCAACCGCGCCGAAGCGGAGGCAGTCGCCCAGGAGATCGAGGCCGCCGGCAGCAAGGCGCTTGTTCATATCGGCAACGTCGCTGATGCTAACGCAGTGCAGGTCATGGTGGATGCCGCCGTGCAGCAATTCGGCCGTATCGATATCCTCATCAACAACGCCGCGTTGCGCCGCGAAAAGCCATTCGCCGAGATGGACTATGCGGCGTGGCGCGAAATCCTCGACGTGGCCCTCGATGGCGCTTTTCACTGCGTGAAGGCCTGTCTGCCGGCGTTGGGAAAATCCGGCGCGGGGACCATCGTCAATATCGGCGGCCTCAGCGCGCACACGGGGGCAAAAAATCGCGCGCATGTGGTGACGGCGAAGGCTGGCATCATCGGCTTGACCCGCGCGCTGGCGCACGACCTCGCTGACGACAGCATCACCGTGAACTGCGTGGTTCCCGGCCTGATCGGAACGCCCCGGCCGAAGGATAGACCGGAGCCGGCGCATCACTTGACCCATCAGACCATCAGCGGCAATCGAGGTTTGCCGGAAGACGTCGCCGCGACCGTGCGTTTTCTGTGCGGGCCCGGCGCGCGCTACATCAACGGACAGGCGATCCATACCAATGGCGGCGCCTATTTGGGCGCCTGATGCATGGCTAAAGGCCGTTTTTGCAGACGTACTGCCGAACAAACCCTCTCGGCGACCGCGGTGTTTGATGTTACCTAGAAACGCATGAACCAGCACACCAAGGTCGATATCCGCCACTCCACCTGTCCGCACGATTGCCCCTCGGCCTGCGCGCTCGATATCGAAGTGATCGACGGGCGCTCGATCGGCCGGGTCCGCGGCTCCAAGCAGCAGACCTATACGGCGGGCGTGGTCTGCGCCAAGGTGGCGCGCTACGCCGAGCGCATTCATCATCCCGACCGGCTGCTCCATCCGATGCGCCGCACCGGACCGAAGGGCTCCGGTCAGTTTGCGCGGATTTCCTGGGATGAGGCGCTGGACGAAATCGCGGCGCGGTTCGATCAGGCCGAGCGTGAATTCGGTGCTGAGGCGGTCTGGCCTTATTACTATGCCGGCACCATGGGGCTCGTTATGCGCGACGGCATCAATCGCCTGGCGCATGTAAAGAAATATTCGCGCTTCTATTCGACCATATGCGCCAACATCGCGCGCGTCGGCTTCGCCATCGGCACCGGCAAGATCGCCGGCGTCGATCCGCGCGAGATGGGCGTCTCCGATCTCGTCGTGATCTGGGGCACCAATCCGGTGAACACCCAAGTCAACGTGATGACGCATGCCTCACGTGCCCGCAAGGAGCGCGGCGCAAAAATCGCGGCGATCGACGTCTACAACAACGACACCATGAAGCAGGCCGATATCAAGATATTGCTCCGGCCGGGGACCGACGGCGCGTTTGCCTGTGGCGTTATGCACGTGCTGTTCCGCGAAGGTTACGCGGATCGCGCCTATATGGATCGTTATACCGACTGCCCCGACGAACTCGAGGCGCATCTGGTGACGCGCACGCCGGAATGGGCTTCGAAGATCTCGGGCGTACCGGTCGAGGAGATCGAGGCGTTCGCGCGCCTGGTCGGCCAGACCAAGCGTACGTTCTTCCGCCTCGGGTACGGCTTTACGCGCAGCCGCAACGGTGCCACGCAGATGCATGCGGCGCTGTGCATTCCGGCGGTAACCGGTGCCTGGCAGTACGAAGGCGGCGGCGCATTCTTCAACAATGCTTCGATCTGGCAGTTCAACGAATCCATCATCGAGGGCCACGACGCGATCGATCCCACGACCCGCTGGCTCGACCAATCAAAAATCGGACGCATCCTGACCGGCGATGCCGACGCCTTGAAAGGCCGCGGTTCCGTCAAGGCAATGCTGATTCAGAACACCAATCCGGTGACGGTCGCCCCCGAACAGGCGTTGGTACGCCGGGGTTTTGCGCGCGAGGACCTGTTCGTCGCGGTGCATGAGCAGTTCATGACCGAGACGACGGTCATGGCCGACATCGTGCTTCCAGCCACCATGTTCATGGAACATGATGACCTCTATTACGGCGGCGGCCACCAGCATATTTCGGTGGGCGCGAAGCTGATCGATCCGCCCGGCGAGTGCCGTTCCAACCATGAGGTGCTGCAGGGCCTTGGCCGCCGCCTCAATGCCGTGCATCCCGGATTTGAGATGACGCCGCGCGAACTGATCGACGCGACGCTGAAGAAGAGCGGTCACGGCGACATCGAGACGCTGGAAGCGGATCTGTGGCGCGATATCCAGCCGGATTTTCGAACCTCGCATTATCTCGACGGTTTTGCGCACCCGGACAAGAAGTTCCACTTCAAGGCCGATTGGGCGAATCCTCCGTCCGGTAAGTCCGGCCTCGGTCCGTGGGAGCAGATGCCGTCGCTGCCGGACCACTGGACGGTCATCGAGGAGGCGGATGAGGCGCATCCGTTCCGCCTCGCCACCAGCCCGTCGCGCAGCTTCCTCAATACCAGCTTCAACGAAACCCCGTCGTCGATCGCGCGCGAGGGAAGTCCGACCGTGATGATCCATCCCGAGGATGCGGCGTCACTCGGGATTGTCCACGGCGACGCCGTCACGCTCGGCAACACGCGCGGCGAAACGACGTTGACCGCGCGGCTATTCGACGGCCTGCGCCGTGGCGTGCTGGTCGCGGAATCCATTCATCCCAACAAGGCCCATATCGGTGGCCGCGGCATCAACATGCTGACCGGAGCCGAAGCCGTCGCGCCGGTCGGCGGCGCGGCGTTTCATGACAACAAGGTCTGGGTGAAAAAGGCGACGTCAGCCAGTGGGCGCAAGAGTTAGATCGCTCTTGCAGTCCACCGTCATCCTGCCGCAAATGCGCTGCCAGCATTTGACGAAAGGCGAGCGGGACAATGACCGACCACAAAAGCGTAATCTGCGAAAAGCGCGGGCAGGCCTTCTGGATCACCATCAACCGCCCGGACAAGCGCAACGCCATCAATGCCGATGTGGTCGCTGGCATCGCCCGCGGCTATCGCGACGCACATGACGACAAGGACGTGCGCGTCATCGTGCTGACGGGGGCGGGCGACAAGGCGTTTTGCGCCGGCGCCGATTTGCAGAACAGCGGTGCCGCCTTCGCGATGGACTATTCGCGACCGAATGTCGACTACGCCGATCTGCTGCGGCTGTCGCAAAACGCCACCAAGCCCGCGATTGCGCGGGTGGGGGGCGTCTGCATGGCCGGCGGTATGGGGCTGTTGTGCATGACCGACATGGCGGTCGCCGCCGATCACGTCATCTTCGGTTTGCCCGAGGTGAAGGTGGGCGTGTTCCCGATGCAGGTGCTGAGCCTGCTGCAGTCGATCGCGCCGAAGCGGCTGGTCAGCGAGTGGTCGCTGACCGGCGAGCCGTTTGATGCGCACGCGGCACAGGCTGCCGGGCTCCTGAACTACGTGGTGCCGGCGACCGAGCTCGACGCCAAGGTCGACTGGCTGGTCGGCCGCATCGTCGACAAGTCGCCGACGGCGATCCGCCGCGGCAAATATGCGATGCGCGCCATCGCCTCGATGTCGTTCGACGAAAGCATCGCCTATACCGAAAGCCAGATCGTGCTGTTGGCGATGACGGAGGACGCCAAGGAAGGCCTCAAGGCGTTCAGCGAGAAGCGCAAGCCGTCCTGGCCGGGCCGGTAATCAGCCGACGCTGGCCTTCAGTCCGGCGGCCTCGATGCCGGCGACAGCGCAGATTTCGTCATTGTCGGAGGTGTCGCCGCTGACGCCGACGGCGCCGAGCAGGCCGCCGTTACCCTGGATCAGCACGCCACCCGGCACCGGCACCAGGCGGCCTTGCGCCAGCGCGTTCACTGCGCTGACAAAGTAGGCCTGTTCTTGCGCGCGCTGGAACAACGCCCGCGATCCCATGCCCATCGCGAGTGCGCCATAGGCCTTGCCGTGCGCGATCTCGGCGCGCATCAGGCTGGTGCCGTCCTGCGCCGCGGTGACCTTCACGCAGCCGCGGGCGTCCAGAATGGTGATGACCAGCGGCTTCAGCTTGTTCTCGACGCCTTTGGCAAGCGCGGCATCGAGAATCTTGCGGGCGACGTCGAGGGTGAGTTCAGCCATAAATGAATTCCTTTGCGATCAGGCAGGATTAACGGTTGGATTGCGCGCTGTCGAGGCTCATCGCCAGTACGCGGGCGACGTGAAGCGCTGCACGGTTCGTGCCATCCTTGATCTGATGGCGGCATGACGTGCCGTCGGCAACGATCAGCGTGGCGGTATCGGCGCGGCGTACTGCCGGCAGCAGCGACAACTCAGCCATCTCCATCGAGGCCTGATAGGTGTCGGCGCCGTAGCCGAAGGCGCCAGCCATGCCGCAGCAACTGGACTCGATAGTTTCGACGCCGAGGTCGGGAATGAGACGCAGCACCTTCTCGACCGGCTTGAACGCGCCAAATGATTTTTGGTGGCAGTGGCCATGCACCAACGCTTTCGTCGGCATGGCGCCAAGCGGCAGCTTGAGGCGGCCGGCCTCCGCCTCGCGAACCAGAAATTCCTCGAACAGCAATGCGTGCGCGCTGATGCTCCTGGCGTCATCGTCCGTGCGTAATGAGAGCAATTCGTCGCGCAGCGTCAGCAGGCAACTCGGCTCCAGCCCGACGATTGGCACGTCGCGTGCAACGAATGGCGCATAGGTGGCGACCAGCCGGTTCAATTCGCTGCGCGCCTGATCGACCAGACCCGCCGAAAGGAACGTCCGCCCGCAACACAGCGGACGGTCACTGTCCGCGGGTTTTGGAATATGCACGCGATATCCGCCTTCAACCAAGACACGCAGCGCAGCGTCGAGATTTTCGCACTCATAGATGCGGTTAAAGGTATCGGCGAACAGCACGATCTCGCGGCCATCTGCCGGACCGAAGACCTCGGCTTCCGGCTTGAATACGTCGCGGCGGAATGCGGGCAGGGCGCGTTTCGCACTGATGCCGGCAAATTTCTCGAACAGCGTACGCAGCAATGGACTGTTGTTGCGCCAGTTGGCAAGCGGGGCAAAGCGGGCGGCGAGATCCGCATAACGCGGCAGATAGCCGACCAGCCGGTCGCGCAGGGAAAGGCCCTGTTTGGCCGCGCGTGCGGCCAGCACCTCGATCTTCATCTTGGCCATGTCCATGCCGGTCGGGCATTCATGACGGCAGGCCTTGCAGGACACGCAGAGTTTCAGCGTCTCCATCATTTCATCCGAAGCCAGCGCATCAGGACCCAACTGTCCCGAGATCGCCAGCCGCAGCGTGTTGGCGCGGCCTCGCGTGACGTCCTTCTCGTTGCGGGTCGCGCGATAGGACGGGCACATCACGCCGCCCTCGAGCTTCCGGCAGGCGCCGTTGTTGTTGCACATCTCGACTGCGCCCTGAAAGCCGCCGCCGGCGCCGGGATAAGCCGACCAGTCGAGCGCGGTCTTCAGTTCGGCAACGCGATAGTCCGGCCGATAACGGAACAGCGAACGGTCGTCCATCTTCGGCGGATCGACGATCTTGCCGGGATTGAGCAAATTGTCCGGGTCGAAGCGCTGCTTGACCTCCCTGAAATCGGCAACAATACGCGAGCCGAACGTCGCTTCGTGAAATTCGGAGCGAACCAGTCCGTCGCCATGCTCGCCGGAGTGCGAGCCCTTGTACTCGCGCACCATCTCGAATGTCTCTTCGGCGATGGCGCGCATCGCCTTGACGTCCTTCTCAAGCTTCAAATTGAGGACGGGCCGCACATGCAGGCAGCCTTCGGAAGCATGCGCATACATGGTGCCGCGCGTGCCGTGCTTGGCGAAGATGGTGTTGAGCCGCTCGGTGTAGTCGGCGAGGTGCGGCAGTGGCACGGCGCAGTCCTCGACGAAGGAGACCGGCTTGCCCTCCTGCTTCATCGACATCATCACGTTGAGGCCGGCGGCGCGGAAATCGGCGATGCCGGTCTGCAAGCCTGGCTCCGTGATCTCGACCACGCCGCCCCATTTGCGTTGCGGCCTGTCCCAGCCGAAGCCGAGATCGGCCATCAGTTCGCCGAGTTGCTTCAGCCGATGCAAATTCTCGGCCTGATCTTCCTCGGCGAACTCGACGACCAGCACCGCTTCGGGATCGCCGCGCACGGCCGTGGCGATGATCGGCTGGAACATCGCGATCTCGCGGCCGAGCGCGATCATGGTGCGATCAACCAGTTCCACGGCGATCGGCCGCAGTTTCACCAGATGTTGGGCGGCATCCATCGCCTCGTAGAAGCTGCCGAAATGGCAGACGCCGAGCACCTTGTTGCGGATCACAGGCCACAGCTTGAGCTCGACCTGCGTCGTGAAGGCCAGCGTGCCTTCGGAGCCGACCAACAGGTGCGCCATGTTGTTCGGCGCGTTGCGCGGCACTAGCGCATCAAGGTTGTAGCCGCCGACGCGGCGCTGCACCTTTGGAAAACGCTCGGATATCTCGGCGGCCTCGCGCTCGCCGAGATCGAGCATGTCGCGGAACAGCGCAAGCCCGCTCTGGGGCGAATTCACCCGCGCGAGATCCCGCGGCACCTCGCCGAAATGCAAAAGCGTGCCGTCGGCCAGCGCCGCATCCATCGACAGCGTGTTGTCGCGCATGGTGCCGTAACGCAGCGAACGGCCGCCGCAGGAATTGTTGCCGGCCATCCCGCCGATGGTGGCGCGGGAGGCGGTCGAGACGTCGACCGGAAACCAGAGCCCGTGCTTTTTGAGCTGGCGGTTGAGATCATCGAGCACGATTCCGGGCTCGACCACGCAGGTGCGGTTTTCTACATCGAGCGACAGGATGCGGTTCAGGTGTTTGGAGAAGTCGACGACGATCCCGTCGTTGACCGTCTGGCCGCACTGCGACGTCCCGCCGCCGCGCGGGGTGACGATCCGGCCCTCATCTCTCGCGATGGCAAGCGCCCGCAGCGCCTCGTCCATGGTCCGGGGCACCACCACGCCGAGCGGCAGGATCTGGTAGAAGGAGGCATCAGTTGCGTAGCGGCCGCGGTTGAAGGCGTCGAACAGGACATCGCCCGCCATGTTTGACCGCAAACGTCGCTCGATCGTTGAGGCGTTCTTCATCCCAAATCCAAAGTGATCCAAGAGGGGGCTACCCCTTCGACACGGTTATGCACTTTTTCATCGAATGAACTAGCTTATGAATTCATAATCGGCAAGGTTAGCCCTCCGCAGCCGTGGCTGCGGTGGCGTCCCGTGCTTCAGCCAAGTGCTCGATAGCGGCGGTCCGCTTGTTACGCAAATGCTGGAACAGGATGTCGCTCAGCTCGCTTCCGGCGCGGCGACGCAACGCATCCAGGATCGCTTCGTGCTCGCGCATGGCCTCCGCCCAGCGCTGCCGCTTGCGGGCGAAGTTGGCGGAGTAGCGGACACGGCGAATCCGGCCGGCGAAGTTGGCGTAAGCCGTGCGCAGGGTCTCGTTGCGAGCAGCGGTGACAATGCTCTCGTGGATGCGCTGGTTGATCTGAAAATAGCCGTGCATGTCGCGGTGCAGGTAATGGCCGTACATTTTGTAGTGCAGCCGCTCGATTTCCGCGATTTCCTCGTCGGTGATGGCCTCGCAGGCAAGGCGCCCGGCCAGGCTTTCCAGGCCGGCCATCACGTCGAAAAGCTCCTCCAGGTCGCGCTGGCTGAGCTGGCGTATCCGCGCGCCGCGGTTGGGCAGGAGCTCGATCAGACCCTCTGCGGCCAGAACTTTCAGCGCCTCGCGCAGCGGCGTTCTTGAAATGCCGAGCATTTCACAAAGCTGCCGCTCCGGAACCCGAGCGCCTTCTGGAATGTTTCCCTCAACGACATGGTCGCGAAGGCGCAACAAAATTTCCCCGTGCAGTGACGCTTCCTGCCGGTCGGTGCCGTTGTCGGACGCGGATTGGGCGATCGGCGCCTCAGCTTCGGGAATCATGGATTTCATTTGCATAACGGTAGTTTGCGAAATTTACGGCGTCGACGCTCTAGATCGAATTCTAAATTAGCATTGAAAAGATAAAAAATGAATGCAAAATGAGGCCGGCATTACCTAGAGATGAGGCCTGGTGGGAGGTTTTTATGCAGCAAGGACGGCATTTTCTTCAGATTCCGGGGCCGAGTCCGGTTCCGGATCGCGTTCTTCGCGCGATGGACATGCCTGTGATCGATCACCGCAGCGCCCAGTTCGCCGAACTCGGGCGGGCCGTGCTCGGCGGCAGTCAGAAGATTTTCCAGACCTCGGGACCGGTGGTGATCTTCCCGTCGTCGGGGACAGGGGCCTGGGAAGCCGCGATCGTCAACACGCTGTCGCCTGGCGACAAGGTTCTGATGGTGGAGACCGGCCATTTCGCGACCCTGTGGCGCCAGATGGCGGGACGTTGGGGAATTGACGTCGACTTCTTGCCCGGCGACTGGCGCCGTGGCGCAGATCCGGCGGTCATCGAGGAAAGGCTGGCGCGCGACACATCGCATGGGCTCAAGGCCGTGATGGTCGTCCACAACGAAACGTCGACTGGTGCGACCAGCCGGATCGGCGAAATCCGCGCCGCGATGGATCGGGTCGGTCATCCAGCCTTGCTGATGGTCGACACCATCTCCTCGCTGGGATCGGTCGAGTACCGGCACGACGAATGGAAGGTCGATGTCAGCGTTAGCTGCTCGCAGAAAGGGTTCATGTTGCCACCCGGTTTGGGGTTCAACGCGATCTCGGACAAGGCCCGCGCTGCAGCCAAGACCAACAAAATGCCGCGGTCGTATTGGGATTGGGAGGAAATGCTGAAGCCGAATGCGAATGGCTTCTTTCCCTATACCCCGGCGACCAACCTGCTCTACGGCCTGCGCGAGGCCATTGCGATGTTGCTTGAGGAGGGGCTCGACAAGGTCTTCGCGCGCCATCAGCGGCTCGCCGCGGCTACGCGTGCCGCCGTCAATCACTGGGGACTGGAGGTGCTCTGCCAGGAGCCAAAGGACTTTTCCCCGGTGCTCACCGCCGTGCTGATGCCGCCGGGGCATGACGCGGACCAGTTCCGCAAGGTGGTGCTCGACAACTTCAACATGTCGCTCGGCTCCGGACTGTCAAAGGTGGCAGGCAAGGTATTCCGCATCGGTCATCTCGGCGAATGCAACGAGCTGGTCTTGCTCGCTGCACTGACGGGCGTGGAGATGGGGCTGTCAGTCGCCGGCATTCCGTACCGGGCCGGCGGTATCGATGCCGCGATGAAGTATCTGGAGCAGCGTCCCCAAGGCAATTCCCCGGCGCATCTCAAGGTCGTCGGCACCTAGCCGGCAACTCGCGCCTGCCTGCGGACGCCGCTCCAGCCCTCCTTCCCACGCATTGACGTGCTGCGTCTGGCGGGCGACAAGCCCGCCAAATGGTGATATTCGAGCGGCTCGAAACGCCAAGGCAATACCGGGAAGGACGCCCATGACCGTGCATACTGGAAGGCATTTTCTGCAGATTCCGGGACCGACCAACGTGCCGGACCGGGTGCTGCGTGCCATGGATATGCCGACCATGGACCACCGGGGTCCCGAGTTTGCCGAGGTCGGATACGCTGCGCTGGCGGCCATGCAGCGGGTGTTTCGCACCAAACAGCCGGTGATCATCTACCCGTCGTCGGGGACCGGGGCCTGGGAGGCGGCTATCGTCAACACGCTGCAGCCGGGCGACAAGGTGCTGATGGCGGAGACCGGGCAATTTGCCGTGCTCTGGCGCGGCATCGCCGACAAGTTCAAGCTCGAGGTGGACTTCATTCCCGGTGACTGGCGTCATGGCGCAGACCTTGAGCAGATCGAGACGCGGCTGTCGGCCGACAAGGCGCACAAGATCAAGGCCGTGTGCGTGGTCCACAACGAGACTTCGACCGGCTGCGTCACCCATCCGCAGGACGTCCGCAAGATTCTCGACCGCGTCAACCATCCCGCGCTCCTGATGGTCGACACCATCTCCGGTCTGGGATCGCTGGAATATGAGCACGACGCCTGGGGCATCGACGTGTCGGTCGCCGGATCGCAAAAGGGGCTGATGCTGCCGCCGGGTCTCGGCTTCAACGCCATCTCGGAAAAGGCGCTCGCGGTGGCGAAGGCCAATCCCGCGATGCGCTCCTATTGGGACTGGCAGGAAGTCATCGCGATCAACAAGGCCGGCACCTGGCCCTACACGCCGGCAACGAACTTGCTGTTCGGGCTGCGCGAAGCGGTCAAGATGCTCGAGGAGGAGGGTCTCGAGAATGTCTTCGCCCGCCACAAGCGCCACAGCGCCGCGACGCGCGCGGCCATCAAGGTGTGGGGGCTGGAAACGCAATGTCAGGAGCAGGGCGCACATTCGCCTGCGCTGACCGGCGTCGTCATGCCGGAAGGCCATGACGCCGACAACTTCCGCAAGGTCGTGCTGGAAAACTTCGACATGTCGCTCGGCACCGGCCTGAACAAAATCAAGGGCAGGGTGTTCCGGATCGGCCATATCGGACACTTCAACGACCTCATGCTGATGGGCACGCTGTCGGGTGTCGAGATGGGTCTCGATCTCGCCAAGGTGCCGCATCGCGGCGGTGGCGTGCTGGCGGCGATGGAAGTGCTCAAGGGACGCGATGTCGTGGAGATGCCGAAGGCCGCCGTCGCCTGAGCCTGTTTGACCGAAACAAAAATAGAGAGAGCTGCGATGAACGCTCCGGTAGCTTCGACCGAAGACCTGATCTATTCCGTCGAGGACGGCATCGCCCGGCTGACGTTCAACCGTCCGCAGGCGCGCAACGCGCTGACCTTTGCCATGTACGAGCAGATGGCGGTGATCTGCGAGACCATCAACAATGATCGCTCGATCAAGGCGATGATCTTGACCGGCGCCGGCGACAAGGCGTTCGCATCGGGCACCGACATTTCGCAGTTCCGCGCCTTCAAGACTGCACAGGACGCGCTCGACTATGAGGCGCGGATCGACCGCGTGCTCGGTGCGCTGGAGGCCTGCCGGGTCCCGACGATCGCGGCGATTGCCGGCGCCTGCACTGGCGGCGGGGCTGGGATTGCGGCGTGCTGCGACATCCGCATCGGTACCGAGACAACGCGGATGGGTTTTCCCATCGCGCGTACGCTCGGCAATTGCCTGTCGATGTCCAATATCTCCAGGCTCGTTTCGCTGGTCGGCCCCGCGCGGACCAAGGACCTGATCTTCAAGGCGCGGCTGGTGGAAGCGCCGGAAGCGCTGGCGCTCGGGCTGCTCAATGAGGTCGTGCCCGATGTCGCAACGTTGCAGCGCCGCGCCGACGAGACTGCGAAACTCGTTGCGAGCCATGCGCCGATCACGCTCGAAGTGACCAAGGAAGCAGTGCGCCGCATCCGGCGGACATTGACGCGTGACGAGGGCGAGGACCTGATCCTGCGCGCCTATATGAGCGAGGACTTCCGCGAGGGAATGGACGCGTTCCTCAACAAGCGCTCGCCGAACTGGAAGGGCAAATAGGGTACCCAAGCGTTCAGAACCGCCCACTACGGTTTGGCGGCCTTTTTGGCCAATTCCATACCGAGGTCGAGCGCCGCGATACCTATTCTGTCTGAGGGCGTGGTGAGGCAACGTTGATCCATCCACGCGATGATCGCGTCGAAGTCGCCGCCACCCACCATGTCCCGCTCGCCGCTGATGTTGAGGCCGCTGATAAATCCAACCAGCCAGGATTCAAAGCTTCCTTTGACGACCGCATTCTTCTTGCGGTTGGTCCAAGCCGTGCAGGTTTGAGAGCCCG
Source organism: Bradyrhizobium sp. LMTR 3 (assembly GCF_001693485.1). Classification (GTDB taxonomy): domain Bacteria; phylum Pseudomonadota; class Alphaproteobacteria; order Rhizobiales; family Xanthobacteraceae; genus Bradyrhizobium. The sequence goes on along the minus strand of NZ_MAXC01000051.1, from coordinate 10,004 downwards.
CGCCAATTATTGAGGAGCCGGCGTCCGCGGTGGCGGCAAGACAAGCCAGGAGAAAACCAATCGCGAACGCTTTCATGCTTTTTCGCCGACCATTATTCGTCGGATCGTAGCGCAACCGGGCGGCTACTTCTTGAAGCAAAGACCGACGGCCGGACCGGTGCCGCACTTGGCGCCGTCGGGGGCACCGCCTGACGGACAGAACACCGACACCAGGTTTTCATTGGCATCGCAGCCGACCTCGCCGCTGGCCTGAACCGACCTGATGGAAGTGCCAGCCGGTCCGGGATCGCCTTTCGGACCGGGCACACCCTGCGGTCCCTGTGGCCCTTGGGGACCCTGTTGCCCTTGAGCGCCGGGCACGCCTTGCAAGCCCTGTACGCCCTGCGGCCCGGCCGGTCCCTGTGGGCCGGTATCCCCTTTCGGTCCTGGATCCCGTCCGCACCCCGCGAGCGTCAGCGTCGCACCCATGAGGGCGGTCATCAAAATCCTTCTCATTCAGTCTCTCCTCCGGATGTTTTTTGTAGCGTGCATTAAACGGGCCCACTCGCCGCCGCACAACGGAAAAGCGGCGAGATTGAATTCGGCTGTTCGTCGTAGCCGCGGCCCTCCTGCCGGAAGGATTTGCACCTGATGCGAAAGTCATGATGCGAAAGTCATGATGCGAAAGTCATGGGCGGCACATTGCGGTGCAGCTTGAACTCTGATCGGTTCGCTCGCAAGATGTGGCAACCAGACAGATCTGATTTTCCAGGTCTTGTTTTCCAGGTCTTGCAAATACATAGGGAAGAAACCCGTGGGACAGATCCTCAAAGCCGCGGCCGTCTTGACGGCCCTGATCGCAACCACCCCTGCGTTTGCCGCTTGGGAGCCGACCAAGCCGGTGGAAATCGTGGTCGCGGCCGGCGCCGGCGGTGCCTCCGACCAGATGGCGCGGATGATGCAGGCGGCGATCCAAAAGAACAACCTGATGAAGCAGCCGATGGTTGTGTCGCTCAAGGGCGGGGCGTCCGGCGCCGAGGCGCTGATGTACATGAAATCCAGCGACGGCGATCCCAACAAGGTGCTGATCGCCTATTCCCTGATCTACATGCTGCCGCTGTCGGCCAAGATCCCGTTCAACTGGCGTGACCTGACGCCGGTGTCGGTGGTCGCGCTCGACCAGTTCGTGCTGTGGGACAATGCCGAGGGTCCGAAGACGGTGAAGGATTTCATCGCCGCCGCCAAGGCGGCGAGCTCGCCGTTCAAGATGGGCGGCACCGGCTCCAAGCGCGAGGACCATGTGTTGACGGTTTTCATGGAGCAGAAGACCGGCGCGAAGTTCTCCTATCTGCCCTACAAGTCCGGCGGCGAGGCGGCGACGCAGCTTGTCGGCAAGCACACCGAAGCCAATGTCAATAACCCGTCTGAAAACCTCGAAGTCTGGCGCGCCGGCCAGGTCCGCGCGCTGTGCGTGTTCGACAAGGAGCGCATTTCCTACAAAACCAAGGTCACGGAGACGCAATCCTGGAACGACGTCCCGACCTGCAAGGAGGAAGGGCTCGACGTGCAGTACCTGATGCTGCGCGCGATGTTCCTGCCCGGCAAGGTGACGCCGGAGCAGCAGGCGTTCTATGTCGACCTGTTCCAGAAGGTGACGCAGACGCCGGAATACAAGGAGTACATGGAGAAGCAGGCACTGAAGCCGATCTTCCTCACCGGCAAGGACATGCTGAAATTCCTCGAAGAGGACGACAAGCTGAATGCCTCGCTGATGAAGGAAGCCGGCTTCGTCGCGAAGTAGCGCGCTTACTCCTCCGCGTGGCCGTATCCGGCCATGCGGAGGCGGACTTTTTCGATTTCCGCACTTGACAGCAATGGCGGCGTGCCGATTTGCAGGCAGCCGTGATATTGCCGCGCCAGCGTTTCGACCTCGACCGCAAGCCACATCGCCTTTGCCAGCGACGGCCCGATCGCGATCATGCCGTGATGTTCGAGCAGGCAGGCCAGCCGTCCCTCCAGCGCGCGGACGGCGTGTTCGGAGAGCTCTTGGGTGCCGAAGGTCGCATACGGCGCGCAGCGTATGGTGTCGCCACCGGCGACGGCCACCATGTAGTGCACCGGCGGAATCTCCATGCCCATGATCGCCAGCATGGTCGAATAGGGCGGATGGGCGTGGACGATCGCCTGCACCTCCGGGCGGGCCTTGAGGATGTCGCGGTGAAATCGCCACTCGCTCGAAGGGCGCTGGGCGGGGTCGTGGTTGCCGTCGAGGTGCATATAGACGATCTGCTCGGGCTTCATCGCCTCGTAGGGCGTGCTGGTCGGCGTGATCAGCATGCCGTCGCCATGGCGCAGGCTGATATTGCCCGACGTCCCCTGGTTGATGCCGAGCGCAGTCATGCGCAGGCAGGCATCGATGATCGACTGGCGTTTTTCCCTGTCTTTCGTGGTCGGCATTTCGAACCCTCTTGCAGCCCGCGGACAATGCTTGAATATTGCGTCGCGGTATAGTCGAACATCTTGCGTGTAATCGTAAGTGGGAGAAGTCATGACGCGCGCCGTGCTTGGCATCATCGGTGGATCCGGCATCTACGACCTGCCGGGGCTGGAGGACGTCCGCGAGGAAACCATCGAGAGCCCTTGGGGCGAGCCGTCCGCGCCACTGATGCGCGGCATCGTCGCCGGGCTGCCGGTCGCGTTCCTGCCGCGCCATGGCAAGGGGCATGTGCTCTCGCCCTCCGACATCAACTACCGCGCCAATATCGACGTGCTGAAACGGGCAGGGGTCACCGACCTGGTTTCGCTGTCGGCCTGCGGCTCGTACAAGGAGGAACTGCCGCCCGGCACGTTTGTGCTGGTCGATCAGTTCGTCGACCGCACCTATCGCCGTGAGACTTCGTTTTTCGGCAAGGGCTGCGTCGCCCATGTTTCGATGGCCCATCCGGTTTCGCCGCGGCTGCACGTGCATCTGGCGGCAGCGGCCGAGGCTGAGGGGATCGCGGCGGTGCGGGGCGGTACCTATGTCTGCATGGAAGGGCCGCAGTTCTCCAGCCTCGCGGAGAGCCTGATATATAAGGCGCAGGGTCATTCGGTGATCGGCATGACCAACATGCCCGAGGCAAAACTCGCCCGTGAAGCCGAGATCTGCTACGCCAGCGTGGCGATGGTCACCGATTACGATTGCTGGCATCCTCATCATGAGGCGGTCACCGTGCAGGACATCATTCGCGTGCTGAACTCGAATGCCGGCAAGGCCAAGGCGCTGGTTGCGCGTCTCGCCCGGGATTTCCCGCGCGAGCATGAGCCGTGCCCGATCGGCTCGGACAAGGCGCTGGACACCGCCCTGATCACGGCGCCGGAAGCGCGCGATGCAGAATTGCTCGCCAAGCTCGATGCGGTGGCGGGGAGGGTGTTGAACTCATGAAGGTCGATGGCCGGCATTTTCGCAGCATCTGGCTTGAGGACGACGGCTGGACGGTCGGTGCGATCGACCAGCGGCGATTGCCGCATGAATTCGTGGTGGCGCATATTGCGAGCGCCGCGGACGCGACCGAGGCCATCCGCTCGATGCTGGTACGCGGCGCGCCGCTGATCGGCGCGACTGCGGCTTACGGCATGGCACTCGCCATGCGCACCGACGCTTCCGATGCGGCGCTCGATGGGGCCTATGCCATGCTGCTGGCCGCACGGCCGACGGCGATCAACCTGAAATGGGCGCTCGACGAGATGGCGCGCTTGCTTCGGCCGCTGCCAGCGTCGGAACGCGTCGCGGCGGCCTACCAGCGCGCCGGCGAAGTCGCCGATGAGGACGTCGCGATCAACCAGGGGATCGGCCGGCATGGCCTGGCGCTGATCGAACAGATCTCGGCAACGAAGCAGCTGGGCGAGCCGATCAATATCCTGACCCATTGCAACGCCGGCTGGCTCGCGACGGTGGACTGGGGCACGGCCACCGCGCCCATCTACCTTGCCCATGATAGCGGCCTGAAGGTCCATGTCTGGGTCGACGAGACCCGGCCGCGCAACCAGGGCGCTTCGCTGACTGCCTGGGAACTCGGGCACCACGGCGTGCCGCACACGGTGATCCCCGACAACACTGGCGGCCATCTGATGCAGCACCACATGGTCGATCTCGCGATCGTCGGCACCGACCGGGTGACGGCCAGTGGCGATGTCTGCAACAAGATCGGGACCTATCTGAAGGCGCTCGCCGCCCACGACAACGGCGTGCCGTTCTATGTTGCACTGCCGTCGCCCACCATCGATTTCAGCATCGACGACGGCATCAGGCAGATTCCGATCGAACAGCGCAGCACCGAGGAGGTGGCGACCATGACCGGCCGCACCGCCGACGGGCGTGTCGAGACCGTGCGCGTGGTTCCCGACGGCTCGCCGGTTGCCAATTACGCCTTCGACGTCACGCCGGCGCGGCTGGTGACGGGCTTGATCACAGAACGCGGTCTGCTGCGGCCCGATCGTGCTGCACTTGCGAGCGCATTCCCGGAGCGCAGCGCCGGACATTGACGCCGGCGACGTCGGCACGTATCCCCATTCAGGACTGTCGTACCGGGGGGGCCCCGTCTCCATGTCCAATACCGACATCGAAATCGTCGTCGAGGATCCGACCGCGCCGGAGGCGGACTCGCCTCAGATGGCGAGCGTTCGGGTGGTCGACGTGGTCGTCTGCCTTCTGCTTCTCGCGCTTGCGCTGACGCTCGGGTACGATAACTGGCGAACGGGCGCCGGCTGGGAATCCACCGGTCCGCAGCCCGGCTATTTTCCGTTCTACCTGTCGATCATCCTCGGTGGCGCCAGCCTCTACGGCCTGGTTGCGGCGTTCCTGTCGCGCCGGGAATCCTCCGAATCCTTCGTGACGCAAGCGCAGCTTCGCCGCGTGATGGCCGTGTTCGTGCCGACGGTTCTGTTCTGCCTCGCCACGCAATTCCTCGGGCTCTATGTCGCAAGCTTCCTTTTGATCTCCTGCTTCATGCGGCTGGTCGGCAAGATCGCATTGTGGAAGTCGCTGCTCACCGCCTTCGTGTTCACCGCTGCGATGTTCGTGACCTTCGACGTCGCCTTCGACGTCATCATGCCAAAGGGCCCGCTCGAAGCGGCGCTCGGCCGCTAACCGGTCGGTGGGACACACGCCATGGAAGCCCCGTAAATGGAAGCTTTGGGCCTCTTGATGCACGGCTTCGCCGTGCTGCTGACCTGGAAGACGCTGCTCCTGATGATGACCGGGCTGGTGCTCGGCATTTTCGTCGGCGTGCTGCCAGGCCTCGGCGGTCCGAACGGGGTTGCGATCCTGCTGCCGCTGACGTTTACGATGGACCCGACCTCGGCGATCGTGATGCTGTCCTGCATCTACTGGGGTGCGCTGTTCGGCGGCGCCATCACCTCGATCCTGTTCAACATTCCAGGCGAAGCCTGGTCGGTTGCGACCACCTTCGACGGTTACCCGATGGCACAGCAGGGCAGGGCGGCGGAAGCGCTGACCGCGGCCTTCACTTCGTCGTTCATCGGCTCGCTGGTCGCGGTGATGCTGATCACGTTTCTGGCGCCGATGATCTCGTCGTTCGCACTGAGATTTGGGCCACCCGAATTCTTCGCGGTGTATCTGCTCACCTTCTGCTCCTTTGTCGGGCTCGGCCGGGAGGCCAAGCACAAGACCGTCATTTCGATGTCGCTCGGTCTCTTGCTCGCGGGAATCGGTATGGACACCGTATCTGGCCAGTTGCGCATGACCTTCGATTCGGCGGAGTTGCTGCGCGGCGTCAACTTCCTGGTCGCGGTGATCGGTCTGTTCGGTATCAGCGAGATCCTGCTCACGATGGAGGAGCGGCTGGCGCTGCGCGGCCACGCCGCCGGCATCTCCTTGCGCGTCGTGCTGTCGGTCTGGAAGGACCTGCCGAAATACTGGGTGACGCTGTTCCGCTCGTCCTTCATCGGCTGCTGGCTCGGCATTACGCCGGGCGGCGCAATTGCTGCGTCCTTCATGGGCTATAACCTGGCCAAGCGCTTCTCCAAGGACCAGGACAGTTTTGGCAAGGGACGCATCGAGGGCGTGTTCGCGCCGGAGACTGCGGCGCATGCCTCCGGCACGGCGGCGCTGTTGCCGATGCTCGCGCTCGGCATCCCGGGGTCGGGCACCGCGGCAATCCTGCTCGGCGGTTTGATGGTGTGGGGGCTCAATCCCGGGCCGCTGCTGTTCGTCGAGCACAAGGATTTCGTCTGGGGGCTGATTGCATCGATGTATCTCGGCAATGTCGTCGGCCTCGTGCTGGTGCTGACGACGGTGCCGATTTTCGCATCCGTCTTGCGGGTGCCGTTTGCGGCGGTGGCGCCGATGATCGTGGTGTCCTGCGCGATCGGCGCCTATGCGATCCAGAACGCGATGTTCGACATCTGGCTGATGCTGGGCTTCGGCGTCGTCGGTTACGTCTTCAAGAAGATCGGCATTCCGCTCGCGCCGTTCACGCTGGCGCTGGTGCTCGGCAACCGCGCCGAGGATGCGTTCCGCCTCTCGATGATCGGTGCCGGCGGCGATTTGAAGGTGTTCTGGTCGAACGGCCTGGTCGGCTCGATCACGACACTGGCGATCGTGTTGCTGTTCTGGCCCGTCATCGACAAGGCGTTCGGCAGTGTCACGCGCATGTTGCGGCCGGCGAAGGCGTAGCAAGACGTATAGACGGCTTTCAGAACAGCATTCGCGATGGACTAGCAACGGGCGGCCACCATGCTTTTCGTTATTTCTGAAAATCAGAAATACCAATTGACTCGTCGGGCAAATCAGTGGTCTATAAGGCACCTTGGTTGCTTCCCAAGGAGATCCGCTTGATGTCCGATCACGATCACTCTTCTGATCTTGTCGCTCTATCAAAACTCAACGGCGACTTCCGAAGAAACTACGGCAAGGTGTTGGGTGCCTTCCTTTATCTCCGGTCAATCGCGGCCGTCCGTCCTCGGACCTACCTTGTAAGCGGACTTCTAGTGGCGTTAGCGACGGTTTGCCTAGCGCTATGGGAGAAAAAGCTAATATTTTGGCTTCAAGCGAAATGACGATTCAGGCTCATGACAGCCTTCCACGTAACGCACGCAACACGGACTTGAAGTTCTTATGACCGAATTCGCCGAAAACCCGATCTGAGATACGAAGCTTCTTGCGATCTTTGGTTAAAGGTAGGTTGGCCGTCGGAAGTAGGAAGTAATCCTGAATTTCAGTATTCGACTTGTCCATTCTGATGACCAAGGTGAGATCTGATCGGCAATACTTGATCTTCCTTACTTCCCAGCGTCGCGAGCGCCGGCCTGCTGGCGCACCATCGGCTACAGACCACGCGACGGCAATGACCATTGTGAAATTGCTTGAAGAGATCAAATTGAGTTCGGGCAGGAAGTTGGTGGTTTCGTCGATTGTTCGAAGGTGGGATACGATATCGTTTGCTGCCGCGCGAATGATCGCGTCAATTTTCGCCCCGGTCTCCGCGTAGTGATACTGTGGGGCCGGATCATAGCCAATCAGCTTGTAAGCGTTCATTAGTGAGCCAAACCGGCGCGGATAGGTAGCCCAACTTGGGCTGCCCTTTGAATTTTGCAGGATTATCGAGGAGAGCCGGCCTTTTCTTCGCCAGAGCCTCCTCAATTTGTTGAGAAGATCTTCATCACTAACTTTTCGGCCCCGATCCAATTTCAAGAGTGCCGACTGTGCCTTGTCAAAAAGCGCCTGCGAGACAATCGGTTTGAATGCACTGTCGTGCCGAATCCACATCTCACGCGGATTTTTGACAGACTTCTGCAGAAGTTTGCATGAGCGACGATTGAAGACGTTGTGGCCGAGGTATACCTCATTTCTCAACAGAACATTGATCGACTGCATCTGCCAAGGATGTCCTCGCGAATTATAAATCCCCCGTGCATTCAGTTCGTTCGCGATTTCTGTTCTTGTCTTCTTGCGAATGGCAAAGTCCCTGAATATGCGTCTAACAACCTCGATTTCGTGCTTCGGCCCGGGAACGAGGATGACGCGTTCGCTCCTGAAATGCTTCTGTTCTCCGGGTTTGAGCAAAGCGCGCCGTGCGCCTCTTTCATCGACGGCTTGCCGGCGGTAGCCGTAAGAGGCCGGCCCCCCGCGCCAGAACCCCAAAGTTACCCCATGACTCTGTGCGAGGAAGATTCGCTTTGAAAGTCTCCTGCTAAAGTTTGCAGCTTCAACGCGACTCACGCTCTTCAGAAGGATCGAGGCCAAGCTGCCATCATTCTCAAAATCCTCTTCGCAGTAGTGAACGGTGATGCCAGCTCGCTTGCAAATGAACTCGTAATAGGCGCTCTCATCTACATCTTGAAATCGTCCCCAGCGGCTGACATCGTACACCAGAATGCAATCAAAATCCGCGTGCCCGCTTTGAACATCCCGGATCAGAGCATTCAGACCGTCTCGGCCGGAAATCGTAAGGCCGCTGCGACCTTCGTCCGCATAGCTGCGCACGATTGAGAACCCACGCTGCGCGGCATAGGCAGCGATCACCGTTCGCTGGTTCTCTGGAGAGTACTTCTGGTTATCCGTTGACATGCGCACGTACTGCGCCGCGCGAAGCGCCTCCTGGACTTTTGCCAGTTGTGTATTGCTGCGGATAACGAGCGCATTGACCATGGATCAACGCTCCGGGAGCGCGGCAGCTAAAGACAGCCGCTTCCCTAGCTAGCAGTCTAGCACGCATCAGAAGCCCGGAGTAGAAGGAATGGAAGACTTAGAATTGGCTCGCGCGTTCCGCCAGTCGATGATCGGCGCCGGCGGCGATTTGAAGGTGTCTGGTCGAACGGCCTGGTCGGCTCGATCACGACACTGGCGATCGTGTTGCTGTTCTGGCCCGTCATCGACAAGGCGTTCGGCAGTGTCACGCGCATGTTGCGGCCGGCGAAGGCGTAAGCCGATTCGTTTTTGGAACAGTCTCAGAACACGACCTTTCGAATTTCTCGGCAAGGTTTGGCCGAGGTTCGCACAGTGCTTCTTACTCTAAACAGCAGAGGGAGCAGGAAATGTGCAGAGTTGTTGCCGAGGGGCAGAGAACGATGTTGGCGGCATCACCAGAACCTCACTCGACGGCAAATAATCCAATAACAGATTGAGCAACAAGCGCGCGATTCCAGGGGTGCTTATTAGATCTCTCGAAGGCTCAACTCGTTGAGGTCGCGTAGCAATTACAACTATATCGCGCGATTTAAATCACTCCCGCCATCGGGAATATATTATTTAAAATAAGAAAGATGTTGAAAGCGATATTTAATGTGGTGCGGTTATCGTGCGGCTCGTTGCTGGAAGCCGATCTGCAGATTTCCGTCGAGTGTAGCCTGATTGCAACAACGTAAAAAATACGGCGGGATCAGCCATTTAGTGGAGCACGTCGAGGTATGCTCCTCTGACTTGGGCAATGGCCTTAGCCAAGCCCCGATATGGTCTAAAAAAAGCCTCTGCCAATCGGCCAAGACGAATTCCTTGGCGCTGCGCAAGCTAAAGTCGCACTTGGGGTATCGTCTCCCGGAGTTTACGGAGGAAGGGCTTATTGAAGCTTCCCTCTACCCTGCATGCGGGGACCGGGAGAAATAGATGTCGCGTTTCAGTTGCCACCGCAATTCGAAGTTCGGTACGTGCCAGGGTCAAACTAGATCGAAGCTACTAGGAGAAAACTAGATGGCAGCCATCCCTCTGAGCTGGAACGACCCGTTGTTAAGCGGTGTTACAAGTTCGAGTTCGGTCACGCTTAGAGATGGCGGAACGCTTTCGTACAAGAGCATTACGGACACTGGCTCCACGGCGTCCGTTGTCGGTCTTGGCTCGTTCAGCCTCGACCATATGCGTATTAGCTCAAGGGAAGGTGTGCGCATTGGCGGTGACGGAGACGTCACCATCAGCAATTCGTACCTTGAATCGACGGGACAAGGGAGCGATCACGCCGATACTATTCAGATCTATGCCCCCGGCAGCACCGGGAATGTGACGATCACGAATACGACGATCGTCGCCCACA
>NZ_MAXC01000048.1 GCF_001693485.1 Bradyrhizobium sp. LMTR 3 | reverse complement strand
CTCTCGATAGAGGAGAGCGCTTGTGACGAATGCGGGTGTGAGAGGCCGGCCCATCGCGCCGTTGGTGCTGAGTGCGCAGGAGCGAGCGTACTTAGAGAGGCAAGTTCGTCGTCATCGTGTTGCCCGGTCGCTATCTGAGCGGTGCCGCGCGATCCTGCGGTGTGCGGATGGCTTGCCAAGCAAGTCCGTGGCTGCCGAACTCGGCATCCATGAACACACCGTTGGCAAGTGGCGCCGCCGATTTCTGAAGGATCGCTGTAACGGCCTGCTTGACGAAGCCCGCCCTGGCCGCCCTCGCCGCCCTCGCACCATCAACGACGATCAGGTTGCGGCTGTGATCGAGCGGACTTTGCGCACGACGCCGGCCGATGCGACGCACTGGTCGATCCGTTCGATGGCTGCGGAAACTGGCTTTTCCCACACCACGATCCGCCGAATGTGGGCGGCGTTCGGCTTGCAGCCGCACCGCAGCCAGACATTCAAGCTGTCGAGCGATCCGCTGTTCGTTGACAAGGTGCGCGATATCGTCGGCCTTTATCTATCCCCACCGAACCGAGCCCTTGTTCTCAGCATCGATGAGAAGAGCCAGATTCAGGCGCTCGATCGCGAGCAACCGATCTTGCCGATGATGCCTGGCGTGCCGTAACGTCGTACGCACGGCTATCTGCGGCATGGTACGACCACGCTGTTTGCAGCACTCGATATCGCCTCGGGGTTCGTCATCGGCAAATGCTACAAGCGCCACCGGGCAGTTGAGTTCTTGAAGTTTTAAGGAGATCGATGCTCAAGTTCCTGAAGGGCTCGATGTCCATATCGTCATGGATAACTACGCCACCCACAAGACACCCAAGGTCAAAGCGTGGCTCGCCCGCCGCCCGCATTATCATGTCCACTTCACGCCGACTTCCGCGTCAATCAGGTCGAGCGCTGGTTCGCTGAACTCACCAGAAAGCAGATCCAGCGAGGTGTTCACACCTCCGTCAGGCAGCTCGAGGCCGACATCCGCTCCTTCATCGACCTGCACAACAAAA
>NZ_MAXC01000047.1 GCF_001693485.1 Bradyrhizobium sp. LMTR 3 | reverse complement strand
AGCCCGATCCGCGGCGAGACGTTTGTCACCCGCAAGATCACCCGCAGCGTCGCCCGCATCGAGGTTGGCCTCGACGAGGCGCTCTATCTCGGCAACCTCGAAGCCAAGCGCGACTGGGGCCATGCGCGCGACTATATCGAGGGCATGCACCTGATCCTGCAGGCGGATGCGCCCGACGATTTCGTGCTGGCGACCGGCGAGACCCGCTCGGTGCGCGAATTCGTCGAACTTGCGTTTGCCGAAGTTGGCCGCCGCATCGAGTGGCGCGGCCAGGGCGTCGACGAGACCGGCGTCGACAAGAAGTCCGGCAAGACGGTAGTCAGGATTGATCCCGTCTATTTCCGCCCCACGGAGGTCGATCTTCTGGTCGGCGATGCCAGCAAGGCGCGGGAGAAACTGGGCTGGAAGCCGAAGACGTCGTTCGCCCAGATGGTCAAGGAAATGGTCGCGAACGATCTCGATGAAGCGCGGCGGGAGGTCGCCAATGGCAAGCCTGCCGTTTGAGCTAAAGGGCAAGAGGGTCTACGTCGCCGGCCACCGCGGCATGGTCGGCGCCGCGCTGGTGCGCCGGCTGGCTGCGGAACACGTCGAACTGCTGACGGCAACTCGCACCGAGGTCGATCTGCGCGATCAGGCCGCGGTCAACCGCTGGTTTGCCGCCAACCGGCCCCAGGTGGTGTTTCTGGCCGCCGCCAAGGTCGGCGGCATCGTCGCCAACAACACGCTGCGCGCCGAATTCCTCTACGACAATCTGGCGATTGCGTCGAACGTGATCCATGCGACGCATGTCCACGGCGCCGAGAAGCTGATGTTCCTGGGCTCCTCCTGCATCTATCCCAAGCTGGCGCCGCAGCCGCTGCGCGAGGACTCGATGCTGACGGGACCGCTGGAGCCGACCAACGAACCCTATGCGATTGCCAAGATCGCCGGGATCAAGCTGGTGGAGGCCTATCGCAGCCAGTACGGCGCCGACTTCATCAATGTGATGCCGACCAATCTCTACGGCCGCGGCGACAATTATCATCCCGAATACAGCCATGTCGTCGCCGCTCTGATCCGCCGC
>NZ_MAXC01000049.1 GCF_001693485.1 Bradyrhizobium sp. LMTR 3 | reverse complement strand
GTCGCTGCGCCAAGGCGGACAGCCGTCTTGACGTCGGCCCGCGGAGATGTCGGCCTCCCTCGGAGATCAACGCAATGACCTAGCAACGACGACCATTGACCAAGCCCCATACAAGTATTCCAGAGACAGCAGTGATTGAACCAATAAGCCGCGGCGTACTGGATCGTCCGGTCAAGCCGGACGATGACAGTAGAGGCTGCACCCACTCACGCCCTCCCTACCCTTCCCCGCCGCCAGCGCCACAACGCAATCGCCATCAGCATCACCACCAACCCGACCGCAATCGCCCCACTCATAAATCGTCCGCCGGGCCGATCGATGGTGCGCGACCACAGCGAGAGCGCCTCGCCCGGCCGCGCCAGGCGGAACGCCACCATGCTGTCGCCGATCGTGGTGCCGGACTCGGAATGACCGCCGGCGCCGATCGCGACATACTGCTCGCCCTTCCAGATATACGTCATTGGATTGGCGACGCCCGGCACCGGCAGCCGGCCCTGCCACAGCTCCCGGCCCGATCGGGCGTCGAAGGCGCGCAAATAAGCATCCATCGCGCCGGTGAAGACGAGGCCGCCGGCGGTGATCGCGACGCCGCTGACGAGCGGCGTGCCGAAGGGAAAAGCGATGCCGAGCGGCGCACGATCTTCCGTGGTACCGACTCTCGATCGCCAGAGAATCGTGCCGGCCCTCAGATCGACCGCAACCATCTCGCCCCAGGGCGGCTTGTTGCACAACAGCCCCAGCGGCGACAGTGCAACCGCACGGGTCATCGCAAACGGCGTGCCCTGTTGCCGTCCGAAGTCGTGACCGGGCGGCGGGCTAAAGCCATCGGCCACAGCGGCACGCGGAAGCAATTTGATAATGTGAATCGCCCGCGTCGTATTGGCGTAAAGGATCTGGTTGACCGGATCGAACGCGGCGCCGCCCCAGTTCACGCCGCCGCCGGTCATTGGAAACACCACGGTGCCTTGCGTAGACGGCGGCGTGTAGAGGCCTTCGTTGCGGGCAGAGGCGACCTGTGCGCGGCAGGCTCCGCTGTCCCAGAACGGAATCAGGCCGAACACGTCGTCGGCCGAGATTTGTTGCGGCAGCAGCGCAGGCACGTGGGTCGGAAACGGCTGCGTCGGCGAGAGCTGCTCGCCTTCGGCCCCGCCCTGCGGCACGGCGCGTTCCTCCACCGGCCATATTGGCTTGCCGGTGTCGCGGTCGAGCACGAACACGAAGCCTTGTTTGGTGGGCTGGATCACGACATCGCGCTGGCCCTCGCCGGTGTCGATGCGCGCCAATGTCGGCTGGGCCGGCAGGTCGTAGTCCCAGACATCGTGATGCACGGTCTGAAACGACCAGACCCGTTCGCCGGTCTCGGCGCGCAGCGCCACGACCGAATTGGCGTAATCATTGTTGCCGGGCCGCTTGCCGCCCCAGAAATCCGGGCTCGGCGAGGACGTGGGCAAGAATACCAGGCCGCGCTCTTCGTCCACCGACATCGGAGCCCAGACATTGGCGTGGCCGGCAATCACGCCATCATGCACCAGCGGATCGAAGCTCCAGCGCGGTTGCCCGGTTCGCGCATCGAAAGCGCGCACCGTGCCCGGCGGCGCTTCGACGCGGCGATTATCTGCAATTGCGGAGCCGACGATGACAGTGTCGCTGATAATGACGGGCGCCGACGTGATCTGGAATTCACCGGGCCACTCCAATGGACCGAGTGCGAACTTGATCTCGCCATTGTTGCCGAAATCGGCGCAGGGGACGCCGGTCCTCGCGTCGAGCGCGATCAGGCGCACGTCGTTGGTGCCCATGAAGATCCGTGCGCGGCAGGCGGCAGTCTCAGCGGCGCGCTCGTCGAGCCAATAGGCGACGCCACGGCAAGTGTAGCGGTTGGCCGGGCGTTGCGCGGTCGAGATGTCAGGATCGTACCGCCACTTCAGCACGCCGCTGCCGGGATCGAGCGCGATGACCTCGTTGAAGGGGGAGCAGAAGATCAGGCTGTCCTCGACAAGCAGCGGGGTGGCCTGAAACTTGGTCCGCTTCATCGCCTCGACCGGCCGGCGGTCGAGATCGCCGGTGCGAAACTCCCAGGCGCGAATGAGACTGCCGACATTGTCGGGCGTGATCTGCTTGAGCGGCGAAAACCGCGATCCGCCGCGATCACCGCCCCAATGCTCCCAAGCCAAAGCCGGAAGCGAGATACTGATGAAAATGGCAACGAAGGAAGTGAACAGACGAACCGGATTTCGCATCCTACCCCGCAAGCGCAATGCAACGCTTGCGGGAACGATTACCCTATTGGCACCTCAGTATCTACCCCGGCCGCCATGGTCTCCATAGTTGCCGCCGCGGCCGCCGCCAAACCCGCCGAGACCAATACCGATGCCGATACTGACCGGCGGCGGCGGTGGCGGCTGCTCGTAGACCACGCGCGGCGGCGGACGGCGAACGATCACGACGTCGTCGTCCGGCTCACGCACGCGCCGCGGCGGCTTGCGATCGGCCCGCTTCGGTGGATCCGGCTCGACGCGCTTCACCGGCACATTGACCTTGATCTTCGGCTGCTGCGGCGGCTGGACGTTGCAGGGACACATCGGCGCGGCGAGCGCGACGTTTTGCGGCACGGCTGCGTTGGCGGCCGAAACGGCCGGCGTGAAGTCGGGACGGTTGCGCAGCCGCTCCTCCAGCTTGCGCGCGGTCGCGGCCAGATCGCTGTCGGGGAATCGCGTTAGGAACGAGCGATACCCGGACGCGGTATTGATCAGCACGGCGTTATTCCACGCCACCATGCGCCGGTGACGGACCAGCCAGTCCCGCGCCAGCCGCCCGAGCGACGTTTGCGGGTAGAGGCCGGCAAAGGCCTCATATGCTTCATCGGTGCCGTCGGCCACGATCAACTCGTTTGCCGCCTCGACCGGCTTGCCTTTCAGATCGCGCGTCCACTCGGCAACCGTCTTCTTCGGAGCTGCGGCAGGCTTGGGTCCTGCGACCGAGGCGCCGGAAAAGCGAAAATCCTCGGTCAGCGAAGAGCTGTCCCACGGCGTCTGCCGACCCTCGGTGACCTTGTTCACCGCAAGCCGCACCCGCTTGAAGGTTTCCTCGATCGGAATCCCCTGCTCCTTGCCGGCCGCAAGCAGCGCGGTCGTATACGGGCTGTTGGAGCCGGAGCCGTCTTCCGCGACCGCGCCGGGCGAAGTCGAGAACGACAGGAACGTGCCGGGCGAGCCGACCTTGGCATCGACCAGCGCAAGGCCGCTGCCGGCCGTCTTGAGATCGGGGAACGGATTGTTGCGGCAGGCATCGAGCATCAGGATGCGCATCCTGCTCGGCACCGATGTCAGCGTATTCAGGATGTCGTTGAGGCGCACCGCCTGGATCGGAATGTCGGCTTCCCGCTTCGGATCGATGTCGACCGGGACCAGAAAATTCTCGCCGTCGATCTGCAGCCCATGGCCGGCGTAAAACACCAGGGCGACCGTATCGGCGCCTTTCGCGGCCACCTTGCCGGCGAATTCGCTGACCACCTCCCGCATCTGATTCTGCGAAAGATCGGCGGCGGTCGAAACCTCGAAGCCGGAATCGGTCAGCAATTGCGTGACCGCCTTGGCGTCATTGGCCGGATTGGGCAGCGCAGGCACCGAGCGATAGGCGGATTGGCCGATCACCAGTGCGAGGCGACTTTCGGCGGAGGCCGAATGGGCTCCCAGCAGAACCGCCGCGGGGATCATCAGCTTGAGCAGCGCGTGACGGAACATGATGTCACCTCCCGGCAATGCAGGCTTCGGATTGGTCACGGCCTCGAAGCCAAAGGTTCAAGCCGGCCGCGCGATGTGAGGCGCGACGGCGGCCCGATTCAACGGCGATCTTGTCGCAGGCCCAGAATCCCGTGCAGTGATCCAAATCACAGTCGCGAGATCGTTATGTGCACGGCAATCCCCTGTCCGAAATGGCGCCGCCGGGGTAAAACAACCTCCGATGCGGCGGATCGTGGTTCACATAGCGCTGGTAGCGGGCGCAGCGCTGACGCTTGGGGGTTGCGGTTTTGCCGACGTCCGCGCGCCGGTGCCCGACTTCATGCGCGGCAAGGCGCCCGACCCGCCCGCGCTCGGGACGCCGCCCGACGTCAAGCTGCTGCTGCGGCAAAAACTGGATTCGGTGTTCGTGGCGGCCTCGCAACCGACCGAGGTCCGCGTCTCCGAGCCGCGCCCCAACCTCCGCGGCCCGGGCTGGACCGCCTGCGTCAAGGCCGAAGTGGTTTCGGTGACCGGCAAGCCGCTGGGCACGCAGACCTATCGGATCGAAATTTCCGACGGCGCGATCGCCGATCGCCAAAAGGTCGAGGCCGAGGATACCTGCGCGACCGAGAGCTACGAGCCGGTCTAGCCCTACAAACACCGCGTCGTCGCCCGCACCGGACAGAGCTTCAGCGCGCTGGTCAGCGAGAACAGCACGCGCGCGCCGCGGGTGGGGTTGTCGGGCGCGCGATAGCTGAGCGGCGCCGCGGCGACGATGTCGGCTTGCAGGCCTTCCGTGAGGAAAAAGCGAACGCCGCCGCCGGCCGAGGTCAGCGAAAGGCCGTCGCTGAGCCGATAGCCGTCATTCCAGGCCACGCCGCTGTCGACGAAGCCGTAAAGCTGGTAGCCGCTCAGATATTGCAGGTTCGTCTTCTGGTCGAAGCGCAGTTCGACCGTGCCCGCGAGGCCGTTGTCCCCGCTGATCTCGGCGCTGCCGTAGCCGCGGCCGAACGCAATGCCGCCGAGGTAGAATTGCTGCGAGGTGAAGAGCGGGCGGGACGCCGCCTGGCCGGCGGCGGCGAGTTTCACCGACCATGCATCCGTCAGCGTCTGATAGCGCGTGAACCAGAAATTCAGCGCGGAGAAAGTGCCGGACGCGCCGACGCGCGACAGATAATCGTCGTCGCGGTGCGAGGCGTCGAGAATGTCGAGGCCCTGGCGATAATTCACCGTCAGATAATTGGTGCCGCCGAAATTGTCCTGCAGGCGGTAGTCCGACGTGAGGCTCGCTGTGCGGATGCGATCGGCATAGATCAGGCCGAACACGTCGTTTTCGGTGGCGTTGGTGAATCCCGCAGCCGCGGTCAGCGTCAGGCTGGATTTCTGCGATTGCAACGGAGCAATGCTGCCGCGAATTTCGAACGAATGGGTCTTGATGTTGTCGCTGTAGAGACGGCGGTAATCGCCGGGCCAGACTTCGCTGTAGTAACCCGACGCGCCGATGCGGGCGCCATCGGTGCCGACGGGCACTTCGTAGGACAGGCGGCCGAATGCGAGCTGTCTCGGATCGCCGGGCGTGGTCGAAAGGTTGAACACGAGCGAATCGCCGGGCGCGAGATAGGAGTTGAACGCGGCTGTCCCGTAGCTTTGCCAGGGTCCGACCGACGACGATCCGAGATTGTCGATGCCGAACGAGGTGAAGACGTGCCAGGTTTTCACGGAGACGATCAGGCGGAAATGCCCGGTTGTCGTGCCGATCTCCTCGATCGCGGTATCAACGATCTGCACGCCTGGGCGGCCATTGATCAGCAGCAATTGCCGTTCCAGCGTTGCAAGCTTCGAGGGCCGTTCGGCCAACACGGCATCGAGCATCGGCCGGACGCCGAATTCGTCGGCGCCGTCCCCCTTCAGCGTCAGCTGAGTGATGCTGCCTTCGACGACCTGAATGCGAAGCTCGCCGCTCTGGATATCCTGCGGCGGGATGATCGCCCGGCTGAGGTGAAAGCCGGCGGCGCGATAGACCTCGCTGACCGCACTGGCCATCGCCGCCAGATCCGCCTGCGACACTTTTTTCCCGATGTAGGGTTGATACGCCGTCACCAGCCGGCCCTGCGGTATCGCGGCGGCGCCGCTGATCGAGACGTGTCGAAGCACGAACAGCGGCTTGGTATCTCCCTGCCCCTCCGTCCCGGCGAATGGCGGCGACGGCAACCGGGGCCGCCCGTTCGCGCCCTGGCTCGATTGCTGGTCCTCGAAACGTTTTTCGGTCTGCCGCGGATCGTAACCGGGCTGATGCGCTTGCTGCGCTTGCGCCGGCAAACAGATGAGCGAAGTCCACAGCCCGAGGCCAATCACCACACGGGACAAAGCTGAACAGGCCCACTTCCGTAATTGTACGGACAAGAAACCGAAATCGTGAGCGGAACCGCCAGCCATCTGATTTTTAATAGAAAATTATGGTCAACGAACGGTTAATGGGTCCCTCGCAGTCGGCGGCTTTCGCTCACCCAATCTTGAAACATTTCCCATAGCTTGCGGGATAAAGCGGCAATCGGAGAGTTTCATGCGTGCGATCCCTCACGTCTCGAGAACACTCGCGGCGATGCTCTTCCTGGCGACGGCTTCGATCGCTAACGCCGCCGATGGCGGCGAGTGGACGGTCAGCAGATACTCCGGCGAGGTCTGGCTCGCCGGCAGCGGCGTGCAGCAGGCATCGATCAAGCAGGAAGACGTGTTGAAGCCGGGCGATACGGTTCGCACCGGCCGCACCGGTCGCGTCCTGTTGAAGCGCGGCGAGGAAATGATCATGGTTGCACCGAATTCCGTGGTCAGCGTCCCCGCCCGGAAGAAGGAAGGGCTGTCGACGACGATCGTGCAGCAGGCGGGTTCGATCCTGCTCGACGTCGAAAAGCGCAACGTCAAGCATTTCGAGGTCGAAACGCCCTACCTCGCCGCCGTGGTGAAGGGCACGCAATTCCGCGTCACCGTGAACGCCGGCAAGACCACCGTCGACGTGATCCGCGGTCAGGTCGAAGTCGCCGATTTCAAGTCGGGTCAGATCGCGCAAGTGATGGCCGGGCAGCACGCGACCGCGTTCGCGAACGGCAAGACCGGGCTATCGCTGGGCGGAGCCGGCGTCCTCGCCCCGATCGAGCACGGCAAGCCGCGCGCACCTTCGATCGAGCGCGTGCCGGTGCCGCGCAACGGTCTCTCCGCGCCGCGCCATGCAGCCAACGGACAAAACAAGCATGCAAGCGCCCATCCCGCCAAACATGGCGTCACTCGCATCTCCTCGTCGATCGGCGAAGTTCGGGTGAACTTCCATCGCGTTACCAACGGTCTCGCCCATGGCGGTTCGGCTTCGGTCGGCGCGGCGCGGGGCGCCTCCGAACCCAATACGGTCTGGAGTTCATCAACTCCCGGCACGGACACGGCCGCCGCCAACAGTGGTCAGGGAGATAATGGCAACGGAGCCGCCGCCAGCGCCGCCGGTCGAGCAAATGCAAGCGCGGTAGCGGCTGTCGCCGGAGGCAACAGCAATAGCGGCAATGGCAACAGCGGCAATGGTAACGGCAACGGCAATGGCAATGGCAACGGCAATGGCGGCAGCAGCCAAAATGCCGCCAACGGCAACGGAGCCAACGGCAGTGGCCGTGGCAACAGTGGACACGGAAGAGGCCGCTAACCGCACAATCAACTGCAAGAGAGCTGAACGACCAGTCAAACCCGAAACACCAGAATGGTGACCAAGTGAAACGATATCGGCCGCACATTTTCGTGACGATTGCGTTGGCAATCGTCCTGGCGGGCGGCTGGCACAGTTCGCTTCGCAACGCCCTGGCCGACCTGCGATTCGCCTGGCAGTCG
The DNA here is from genome assembly GCF_001693485.1 of Bradyrhizobium sp. LMTR 3. Classification (GTDB taxonomy): domain Bacteria; phylum Pseudomonadota; class Alphaproteobacteria; order Rhizobiales; family Xanthobacteraceae; genus Bradyrhizobium. The sequence continues at coordinate 443,552 of NZ_MAXC01000049.1, read as the reverse complement.
CGACAAGTCAGCGGCGACATCGTGGTGATCGCGATCGACGCATCGTCGATCGACAGGATCGGCGTCTGGCCGTGGCCACGCCTGCTCCACGCCGAACTGATCCGGCAGCTTCAGAAGGCGGACGTCCAGGACATCGCACTCGATGTCGACTTCTCGACACCTTCGGATGCGTCCTCGGACCGAAACTTTGCCGAAGCCCTCGAGGGTGCCGGCGGATCGGTGGTGCTGCCCGCCTTCCAGCAGCCTCGCACCGACAGGACAACGCTTCACATCAATCGCCCGCTGCAGCAATTCGCCGAACATTCGTGGTCGGCGATCGTCAATGTCGAGGTCGGGCCCGATGGCCTCGTCCGGCGTTATCCGTTCGGTGAGAGGCTAGACGGAAAGTTCGTGCCGTCGATGGCTGCCGTGCTCGCCGGCCAGTACGCCGAAAAGCGCACGCCCTTTTTGATCGACTTCAGCATCCGAACGGCCGGAATCACCAAAGTGTCCTTTGCCGACGTTCTGAGCGGTGACCCGGCGACACTGCAAAAACTCAGGGGCAAGAAGGTCGTCATCGGCGGCACGGCGCTCGAACTTGGTGACCGCTTTAGCGTGCCGAACGGTGTGATCCTGTCCGGTCCGGTGCTGCAGACGCTGGCTGCGGAATCGCTGCTGCAGAACCGCGCGCTGCAATGGACCTCAGGCGTCGTCACGGCGGCCGGCCTGGCGTTGCTCGCCTTGCTGATGCTGTTCTCGTGGCGCCGCCTCTCCGCCGGCAAGCGGGTCGCGCTGCTCGGCGCGACGGCATTCACGCTCGAGGCAGGCGCGTTTGCCCTGCAGGCGGCGTTCCCGCTCATTCTGGATACGTCGCTGTTTCACATCGCCATCATCGTCTACGTCGCGGCCATCGCCCTCGATGAAATCGACATCCGGGATCTGCTCGGCCGGGTCGCCGAGAGCCGCTTTCAGCGCGTGGCGATGTCGCTCGGCGACGGCTTGATCTGTACCGACTCCAACTACCTGATCACGGTGTGGAATCCGGGCGCGACCGCGATCTTCGGCTATCTGCCCGAAGAGATGATCGGTCGGCCGTTCGACGAGATTTGCGCGCGTGACGGGGCCCTGGCCACATCCGCCTTTTCCATCAAGAACGCGGCACATCTGGCTGCCGGATCGGTGGTCGAGTTCGACGGACGCCGCCGCAATGGCGAGGTGTTTCCGGTCGAGGCCTCCTTCTCCGGCTGGCAAGGCACCGACGGGCTCCAATTTGGCGCGATCCTGCGCGACATCTCGGTACGCAAGCGCGAAGCCGAGAGAGTCAGATATCTTGCGGAACACGACACGCTGACGGGGCTCATCAACCGCAACACGCTTCACGCCCAACTCGAGGCCAAAATTTCCGCGGCCGAGACGGACGGCCGCAAGGTGGCACTGCTGGTGATCGGCATCGACGGCTTCCAGCAGATCAACGACATGCTCGGCCACACCTGTGGTGATCTCGTGCTTCGCGCTATCTCGCAGCGACTGACGGCGGCTATTCCGCCGGCGGGTCGGGTCGCCCGCTTGAGCGGAGACGAATTCGCCATCGCCGTTCCGACCAGCGATATCGGAGAAAACCTCAGCCGCTTCGCCGAACAGATCGGAGACGGCTTCGACGCGCCGCTGCTGGCCGGAAACCGCCACCTCCGCGTCAAGGTCAGCATTGGAGCCGCCGTTTGCCCGGGCGATGGGCGAACGGCGGACGAACTCCTCAGCAACGCCCATCTGGCGTTGAGCCGCGCCAAGGCGACGAACCGCGGCGGCCACGTGCTGTTCGAAGACTCGATCCGCCGCGAACTGGAGACGCGCCTGACGCTGGAAGCAGAGCTCGCGCTGGCCGCGGAGCGCAATCAGTTCGAATTGTTCTACCAACCACAATTTCATCTGGCCGACGGCCGATTGATCGGCGCCGAAGCCCTGATCCGCTGGCGTCATCCCGTGCGGGGCCTGGTTTCGCCGGGCGAGTTCATGCCGGTCGTCAATACCTCTCCGATTTCCGAGCGGATCGCCGAATGGGTTCTCCGAACCGCCTGCACCCAGGGAGCCGCCTGGGAACGCGCGGGACACCAGCTCCGCATCGGCGTCAACCTTTCGCCGTCTCAGTTGGAATCCGGTGACCTCGCGGTCTCGGTCGCGCAGGTGCTCGCCAGCACCGGTTTGAGTCCAACCAGCCTCGAGCTCGAGGTCACCGAAGACATCCTGCTCCACGATGAGCAGGGCGCGCTGAATACGTTCCTCGAGATTCAGGAGCTTGGCGTTCGCCTCGTCTTCGACGATTTCGGCACCGGCTTTGCCAGCTTGAGCTATCTGAAGAAATTCCCGCTCGACGGGCTGAAGATCGACCGCTCTTTCGTATTGGGCTTGCTGACCAATCCCGACGACGCGGCGATCGTTAGCTCGACCATAGGACTGAGCAAGCAACTCGGCCTGTCCGTCATCGCCGAAGGCGTCGAGGACCGCGCCACGGCCGACTTCCTGGTCAGGATGGGCTGCGAAGAGGGACAGGGTTACTTCTTCGGCAAGCCGATACCAGCTCGGGATTTTGAAGCCAAATTCCTGACCGCTCCCGTAGCCGCCGAGGTGGCGTGACGGCCGAGCGGTTCGATGAAGCTGAACGATCGGTTAACGCGACACCTCAAATCCGAGCATCGCAGCAACGCTATTTTCCAACTCTTTTCGCTAGGGTCACCCCGTGAACGCGATGGCCAAGGAATGCCGCAAGGCGTCGTCGCCACATGAATCGCGAATGGGGATACGGGGAAAGTGGCCGACATTGCCGACATATCGACGGTGCGCCGGGCATCGAGCAAGGACGCGGGTGCGCCAGCCATCGGCGAGGCGCTGACGCCGCTTACCGGCATCTCCGCGCCCCAATGGCGCGCGCTCACCGAAGGCGCCGCCGAGCCGAACGGCTATTACTTGCCCGAATGGGAATTGGCGGTGAATGCTTCGGCGCGAGGGCGCCAGAACGCCGCCGCGCTCGACGCGTGGCACGATGCATCCACCTTGATCGGCCTTGTGCCCGTGATCTCGATGTGGCGCGCCTACAAGATCCCGCTGCCCGCTCTGGTCAGCGCCGATCCCTACGGCACGCTTTGCACGCCACTGCTCGACGCTGATATGGCGGAGGAAGCCGTCACGAGCATCCTGCGCCGGGCCCGGCGGGCCGGCGCGCATGCGCTGATTTTCCGCGCCACCTCGCTCGAGGGCGCAGCCATGAAGGCCTTCACCAATGTGCTGCATCGCGGCGGCATGCAGCCGCTGGTGCTGCAGTCGCATGTCCGCGCCTGCCTCGATGCCACGGCCGACGCCGATACCGTGCTGCGCGAGGCGCTTGGCGCAAAGAAACTGAAAGAACTGCGCCGCCAGCGCAATCGCCTCGCCGAACACGGCGCCGTCCATTTCGACGTGGCGCGGACGCCCGGCGAGATCGCTGCCGCCGTCGAAACGTTCCTGGTACTGGAAGCCAGCGGCTGGAAGGGCCAGCGTGGCACGGCCCTCGGCCAGCACGAGGGCGATGCGGCGTTCGTCCGCCGCGCCACTTCGGCGCTGGCAGAGACCGGCCAATGCGAGATCGTGACCTTGCGCGCCGGCGAAACACCGGTGGCGGCAGCGATCGTGCTGCGCCATCAGGATCGCGCCTTCTACTTCAAGCTCGGCGTCGACGAGCGCTTTGCGAAGTTTTCGCCGGGCGTGCAACTGACGCTGGAGCTGACGCAGCATCTTTGCGCCGATCCAGCCATTGCCATGGTGGATTCCACCGCAAATCCCGACCATCCCATGATCAACCCGATCTGGCGCGGACGCCTTGCGATCGGCGACGTGTTGATTCCGCTGCGGCGGAACGATCCGGTGGTGGCGTTGATTCGCGCCGCGCTCCCCTTGCGGTCGGCAATCCGCGAGCCGGCGCGGCGTCTCGTCCATTTCGTCAGAAAGAGTCGGGAGAAATCCTAAATGAATACGCTCACCGCCCTAGCGCCCGTCATTACGGCCGACCGTGACGCGCTCCGCCGCGACTTTCCGCTAAAACCGTTCGCGATCCGCCACAAGCTCGCCGGCCATCCGCTGCTGACGCTGCCACGCATCGCGCAACTGGCTTCCGAGCTGCCGCGCGACCTGATCGAATATAATTCCGGCAAGGTCGCGATCAGCCAGGATCCGGACGCGATTCCCTCCGTCGACCTCGACCCCGTCGAAGTCGTGAAGAGCATTGAGACCGCCGGCGCCTGGATGGTGCTCAAGCGCATCGAGAATTCGCCGGAATATCGGGCGCTGCTAGAGGATACGCTGCTGTCCGTCGCCCGCGCCCGCGGCTTCAACAGCTTGGCTGATGCCGGCTTCGAGCAGGTCGAAGGTTTCCTGTTCGTGTCCTCGCCGAATTCGACCACGCCCTTTCATCTCGACAGCGAAGACAATTTCTTCGTGCACATCCACGGCGAAAAATTCTTCACGATCTTCGACAATGCCGACCGTTCGATCGTCTCCGACGACGAGATCGAGCGCTCGATGACCAAGCATCGCAACCTGAAATATGACGAGAGCATTGCGCCGTTGGGCAAGGAATTCCACCTGTTCGCGGGCGACGGCTGCTATGTGCCGTATCAATGGCCGCACTGGGTGCGCACCGCAGGCTCGTTCTCGATCTCGATGGCGATCACCTGGAAGACGCGCGAGGTGCGGCGGATGAACGATCTGCACTTCTTCAATTCGATGCTGCGCGGCATCGGTCTGCCGCAGCAGCCGCCGGGCAAACAGCCGGTGCTCGATGCGCTCAAGCTGGCGTTCTATCGCACCGTGACGACCGCGATAAAGCCGCTGCGCGCCTCGATGGCGATGCGTCGCGTGCTGCGGCGGATCGCGCTGGGGAAACGCGCGAACTATTATTTGAAGGGGGCGTAGTCGCGCTCGTCTCACTGCAGCGGCGAATGCGGCGCCGGCAGCATGATGGTCGAGTGCATCTCGTCGAGAAATCCGGGACCCTTCCCGAGAAATTCCTGCCAGGCCGGATCCTTCATCGCGTTCCCGCGCGCTTCGGCGCGGGCGTTCAGGCTGGGATAGGCCCAGATGTGGCAGGCTTCGTTCGGCTGGCCCGCTTCGGTGGTCCAGAGGCCGACGATCTTTGAATATTTTTCGCGCTCTGGCAGAACGGCGGTAAACGCATCGAGCCATTGCTTGAGGCCGCCGGCCGGCTTGGCGCGGTAGTTGCGCAGTTCATAGACATTGCCCGTCGATGCCGGGGCCACCGGAGGTCTCACCGCGTTCATCAGGCGGACGTGCTGACGGACCAACAACGGGCGGATCAGCGGAACGTACTCGCCGGTCCAGCGCGGGTTTTTCGCAAGCTCGGCGCGCAGACGTGCGCGCTCATCGAAACTGTTGTAGCTCCACATGTGCAGGACCTGATTAAGCGGGCCGATCTCGGTCGACCAGTAGCCTTCGAGCTTGCCGTAATCGTCCTTGCGGATGTCGCGCGATATCGTACTCGCGGCCTTGATCATATCGCCGAGCGTGCCGGGTCTTAAGGTGTAGGTGCGCAGTTCGTAGATCATGATTGCCTCCCCAAATTTATTCTAGTTTCATCGCCGCGTTGTCCGGATGCTACGCAGCGCCATCAGCGCGCTTACGCGCGTCTTCAACGCGCTATGGCGGTGCGCTGCTGCTCCGGGTCTCCCCTGCAGCCTGGGTCCCGGCTCTGCGGCGCAGCGCTGCGCGCCGCACCGCGTCCGGGACACGCAAGGTCACTCCGCGGCCTGCGCGTTGATTTCGCCAGAAACTTGCCGGATCGCGCGAGCGAGTTGCTCGGCCGGCTGGGCGCCGGACACTGCATATTTCTGCGCGAAGACGAAGGTGGGGACGCCCGAGATGCCTTTGTCGGACGCTTCCTGCGCCTGGCCGGATATCAGCGCGACGTCCTCATCGGTGGCAAGACGCTTGCGCACATCGTCGGCGTCGAGACCGACATCGGCTGCGGCCTGCACCAGCACGTTGACATCGGTGAGATCGCCGCCATCGCGGAAATACAATTCCATCAGGCGCTGCTTCATTTCGGCCGATTTGCCCTGGGCCTCAGCCCAGTGGATCAGCCGGTGGCAATCGATGGTGTTGGGCTGTCGCTTCACGAGTTCAGGCCGGTACGTCAGCCCCTCCTCGCCAGCAGCCGCCACGACGCGGCCGGCGATGCCCTTGTAGGCTTCGACCGAACCGAATTTTGCGGTGAGATATTCGTCGCGGCTGATGCCCTCGCGCGGCACCCAGGAATTGAGGAAAAACGGCCGCCAGCGCACTTCGACGGGAACATCCGGCACCAGCGCCAAGGCGTTCTCGATCCGGCGTTTACCGATGTAGCACCAGGGGCAGACCACGTCGGAGACGATGTCGATCTTGAGGGGTTTTGGGGTGCTCATCGGAACGTCCTCGCTGATTGATGCCCCGGAAGGTAATCCGATCGGACAAGGAGACAAGGGCGATCCCCGCATGTCTCGTATCACTTCACCTCCGCAGTTATTGTGGCGAACGGCTGGCTCCGTTCATCGATCTTGAAGCGCAGAGCCCCGCAATGGCCGCCATTTTCAGGCCGGAAGGCCCCTGTTTCGCGCCACCGAACATGCAGGCGGGCCGTGGTCACCCGATATGCTGCAGGGCAGCGCGACCACGGCGATGCTGGCGGTGCAAGGCGGCGACTCCCCGGCCAACCGCACAATGTAGGATGGGTAGAGCGAAGCGAAACCCATCAGCGTCGTAGCCCCGGGAATGATGGGTATCGCTGCGCTCCACCCATCCTACGCATCAGGACAACCGTGCCGCCATCTGCCGCATCCGATCGGCGGTCAGATCGTCGGCGGGGAAAAAAGTTTCCAGCGCCAGCTCCTGCAACGTGATGTCGACCGGCGTGCCGAACACCATGGTCGTCGAGATGAAACTCAGCACGTCGCCATTGTGCCGCAGTTTGAACGGGATCGCGACATTGTCGGCCGAGATCGGCCCCGAACGCGCCGGCATCCGATAGGCTTTCAGCTCCTGATACAGCTTCAGCAGTTCGGGATCGGCCGTTGCCTCGCACTGCCGGTGCAGCCGTTCCAGAAGATGCGCGCTCCATTCGGCAAGATTGACCGTGCGCGGCGCGAGCCCCTCGGGATGAAAGGCGAGCCGCAGAATGTTGAAGGGGTGCCCGAGCAGATGCGGCGGCAAACCTTCGAGCAATGGCGCCACCATGCGGTTGGCCGTCACCAGATTCCAGTGCCGGTCATAGGCCAGCGCCGGATTGGGCTCGTGTGCCTTCAGCACCAGATCGATCGCCTGCCGGGCTGACTTCAGCGCCGGATCATCCAGCGAGCGTTGCGGAAAGGCCGGGGCAAAACCCGCCGCGACCAGGAGCACGTTGCGTTCACGCAAGGGGACCTCCAATCGCTCGGCGAGCCTGAGCACCATTTCCCGGGATGGCGCGGCGCGGCCGGTTTCGACAAAACTGAGGTGACGCGCGGATATCTCGGCATCGCTCGCCAGATCGAGCTGACTCAGATGCCGCCGTTGGCGCCATTCGCGCAGGTGATCGCCGATATGAGGGACCTTCGTTGGTTCGGCTCGCGCCGTGGCAGCATGTGCGTTCATGGTAGAAAACCTACCATGCGAATTTCATCCATTCCATTACGTCCGAGGTAATGGATTTTGGTACCTAAGCACTTGAATTAACGTGAATTTCTTTTTCAGTCTCCCGACGGATACCAACACAAATACCAACATCCTGAACTCAAGCACCGGCGATGAAAAATATTGGCGAGCCTTGCCCAGGTTTTATCCACTCCTGAGTTCGAAAGTGATCCAGCACGTGTGCGAGAAGTTCGTCTGGCGAGCCTGCCAAGCTGTCACCGACCCGCCGGCCCCTCGCACCCGATTGCAGGTGGACGTGCGGGGCCGAAGCTGTTTGCCCAGATGAGTGCTGAGGCCGCGTGAAGGCGGTGCTGAGCAAGTCTCCGCCGATCAGGTTTTCCGAAGCGTACCCTTCGCTTCGGACTCTCCGCGAGGTGGAAGATGACTTCTTGCAAGAAGTCAGATCATTCCGGGCTTGGGCGGGAACCCACGTTTCTCGCCGCGCTTCCGTACAGGTCAGGAGTGGGTCCCCGCGCATGGGCTTCTGGGCAGCTGGTCCACGTAGGCGGACGGCACCGCGGCACACCAATTTCGAAGACGGTTCGATCTGCGCCTCTCACCGGCCGAAAGAGTACGGTTTAAAGAGTATGGTTTGATGGCGGCAATCAATGCGAACCTGATCGGATTTGTCGAGGGCGTCCGCTATGGCACCAGAAGCGCTTGAAGTGGACCCGCTAAAGCATTCCGTTCTTCTGAGGGTTGGTGCGGCGGCGGTTTGGCGCTTTGTTCAGTAGACCGGCAAGCCGCAGACCTTCCAGAATGCCTTCCAGCCGCTGCACACGGATCATCGAAGCAACCATTGAGACGGCGTCCTGCTGTTGGATCGTGAAGTGCACATCCGGAAATTGCTCAGACATCGCCTCTAAGAATGTCTGCGGGTTGGTAACGTGATCTCGGACCGCATGCGCCGCTTCCTCCGCTAGGTAGGTCGCCAAATCGCCGTCGATGAACCCGACGAAATTGAAGTCATAGCGGGTACGCTCCTGGATCGATTGCCGAATCAGCTCGCTTTGGTGTTTTGCCTCAACGAAGAGCATAAAAACCGCATCGGGCAGGTTGTCGCGCGGCACATTCTTCAAATCAGCGATCCGGGCGTAAATGTCCTTCCCTGCGCACTCGTTCCGCTCGAATCGAGCTTCAATCTCTTGGGTCTCGTGCTTCCGCAGCATTTTCTTCTTTCCGAACATCGCACATCCTCCTAGACTAGGCCGCGAAGCGCCTCCAAAAGCGAAGGTGCTTGCGTTTCGGTGAACGCCTCTCAAGCGAGCATCATCTCACTCTGCTGGCCATGGGGCGCATGACGGCCCTCTCCCTAGGCTCTCTTTGGGACGAATCACCACTCAATGACTCTGCGTGATTCTTGAGGAGAATGGAGCTCATTGACTACAACGAGAGTTCTCCTCTGAGAGGTCATATAGACAAGATGCATCTTGATGTGAGCCCGCGCAGCGCTCGCGATAAATCCCGATGAGGGGCAACCTGCTTCGCTGGCATCCACGTATACCAATGTGTACTCGAGATAGCCACCGGGATGATTGTCACGAGCGCGGGCGCAATCATTATGCCCTTATATTGTCCAGACAATTCGAGGGGCTATGAACAGTCAAGTCTACTCCCTGTTTGGGGAGGCGCAGGAACGCACACCTGAAGATGGTGCACCTACGCTATATTCCAGTTTGATAGATGACCTGGGTCAGTTGAATTTCGCAGACGCGGATGACCGTCGAGCATTCCCTCCGACCCTACACAGCACATTAGCAAGGCATGGACTGTTCGGGATCACTACACCAGCAGAGCACGGCGGATTAGCGCTTACCTTGCAAGAGGCCATCGACCTCATCTCCGCCACTGCATCCTTCGATGTCTCGGCTGCCTCTACCCTCGTCATCCATAACTTCCTGGCCTTGCCCTGCATCGAAGCGGCACCGCACATCCCTGAACAAAGGCATGTCATGTGGGGTGCAACACGCGGCGACCTTTGCGCTTTCGCTTTGACGGAGCCTGGAGCTGGCTCTGCCCCGCGGCATATACAGGCTTCGGCTTTCATGCACGAAGATAGAGTTCGCATCTCCGGCCGCAAAATTTGGATCGGCCTCGCTGACTGGGCCCGTTGGATCGTTTGCTTTGCGCGAGCCTCCGGTCCCGATGCCAAAGGTCGGTTCGTTTGTGTACTAGTTGATAGGCAAGCTCCGGGCCTAAAGGTCACGCACGAGCATCGCACACTCGGTTTACGTGGCATTATTCAAAATACTCTAGAGTTCCAGGATGTAGAGGTGCCGAGTGCCTACGTGCTCTCTCGCGATCAAGACGGCTGGGGAGCAGCAGCATCTAGTATGAACCGCGGGCGTATTGGTGTGGCTGCTATGGGTCTTGGAGCCCTTGAGCGTGCTATCCAGGTCGCAGCCTCATATGCAAGCCATCGCCGATTAGGTAAGCTGCGCATGATTGAGAACAGCTATATCGAGCAGTTATTTGAACAGATGGTACTCCGGCGGGAAGTAGTGAAGGCAATGCTGGGCGCATCCTGCCGACTTGTCTCAGCGCAGGGCGCGCCGAACGTCCACCTTGCGTCGGCAACGAAGGTTTTGTCGTCAGAGTGGTGCGGCCTCGTCGCTGATCAATGCGTCCAACTGTTAGGTGGCCGTGGTTACGATGAGAGAACGCCTGTAGCTAAAATCTATCGAGACGCTCGCATTCTTCGCATCTTCGAGGGTCCGACTGAGACGCTCCTATCGCACCTCGGCCGCTGCCTTCTCTCTAGAGCCACACGTGACGAAATAGCCGATCTTTTTCTGTCTCTTGGTGCGGCGCCAGTCCATGCTGCTGCAATTGAGGAACTCTCTGGCCTCAATGAGACAGACGGTGCCGTGCTAATCTATGCAGGTTGGCTCACCACACTAGGGCTAGCGCAAGCTGTCATGTCTGCTGGTTGCTTCTCCGCCTCAGATTGTGCCGCAGCCGCGGCTGACCTAGTCAGTTCCGAATTAGCAACTCGCCGTAGTCGCGCGCCGGCACGGCCATCTTTCGAACGCCGCATTCACGCTAGTCGGATTCTGAATACCTTCCTTCAAGACGCAGCTTCTTCCATCCGGTCACCTGTCCTCACAGACGATTACCTCGAATTGGTTCAGTATGTCTGACAGCTAGCTGTTCTTATTCATGGGAGGGATGATGCCACACCCGCCTGCCGGACGGTACAAGCGCGACCCTCCTATTCCCGGCCGTTGGCCGCAAGAAGATCACCGCCGCTTTCCGAGTAGTCGGAACTTCCTGCCGCTGCGCCGATTCTCGAAGCGCTAAACGCGGGAGCGCTCGATGTCGGCTATACCGGCGATCTGTCTTCCTCACCGTCTGTGCCACTGGCGCGCTCGGCGGCACCAGCTCTGATGCCCGCGCGCAGACGATCCTGGTTCAGCTTCTGAGGCGGCGATGATTCCAATCCCGAGCGGCGTCAGAGTGTGGATCGCCACCGGTCACACGGACATGCGCCGCAGCATGCAGAGCCTGGCTCTTGCGGTTCAGCAGAGCTTGAAGCGCGATCCTCATTTATGTGTCGGACGAGATTATGTGGCGGAGGCGCCCTAACGCCTGCCAGCGCCGGCCACGCCAAGGTTCCTCCGCCACATAATAATCAGATGCTGGCAAGCAGCTGCAGGACGGCGTCGTTCGGCCGGAATCGTGCGCTGCGGTCGCCTGAGACGCCCGCCTTCTCGAGTCCCCGGCGCATCATTTCGACATCCGCGGCGGCGTAGCGGTGGGTTGTGGCGACCTGAGCATGGCCAAGCCAGGCCTGGATCGTGAGGAGGTCCACGCCTGACCGGAGAAGCTTCATGGCGAGGGAATGCCGGAAGATGTGCGGCGATATGGGCTTGCCCTCCAAGCTTGGCGTGATGGACACGGCCTGAGAGACTGCACGCCGGACGATGTGGATCGCGCCAAAGCGTGTCAGGCGCTCGTTGTGCGCCCCGACAAAGATCGGCCGCGGCTCACGATGGGCCACGCCGCGCTCGCTCAATAAGGCCGTCAGCGATCGCAGCAGATCCTGAGGAATGGGAACGACGCGGTCGCGACGCCCCTTGCCGCGAAGCAGTACCTGCGGGCGCCCTCGCTCCAACTGAAGGTCGCTCGCGTTGACGCCGGTCGCTTCGGACACGCGGGCACCGGTTCTCGCCAAGAAGAGTAGAAAGACCCGGTCGCGCCGGCCGCGGGGCGTCGTCTGATCAGGGGCGGCAACGATGGCGTCGACTTCGGCGCTGGTGAGGTGGTGCGTCACTGCAATGTGCGATCGTTTGGTGGGGATCGTCAGAACCCGTTGAGCGACGCCGAAGGAGGCGGGATCGGCGGCGGCGACGTGATGGAAGAAGGATCGGATCGCGGCTAGTCGGGCGTTGCGCGTTGCGACGGAGTTGTTCCGCTTCTCCTCGAGCTCATCAAGAAAGGCGAGAACGAGGTCCCGATCGAGATCTTCAAGGTCCAGCGCTGCCGGCTTCTTCTGCAAACGCGCCGCGGCAAAGAGGATCAGCATGCGCAAGGCGTCGCGATAGCTGGCCAGGGTCGCGGAGGTGGCGTTGCGCTGCTTGGTCAGCCGGCGACGGAAGTACGACTCTAGGAGCGGCGCCAGAAGGAGGTGTTCGCTCATGCGGTGCCTCCGTCGAGAAAGGCGCGTTCAGCCGCGATGGCGAGAAGATCCGACGAACCGGTGAGGTAGTAGGCCGTGTCGCTGTAGCTGGCATGGCCGAGATAGGTGGCGAGTAAAGGCAGCAGCGCTTGAACATCTGCGCGCTGTTGGTGCCAAAGCTTGAGCCTGGTCACCGCGAACCGGTGCCGGAGATCGTGGGGTCGCAGGGGCTTACCGTCATCGAGACCCGCGAGCTTGCGGGCCTTCGCGAAGTTGCTTTGCAGGCCGGCCGCCGACAGACGGCAGCCTCGCGAGCTGAGAAAGAAGGCCTCGTCTTTGGGCCTGGAAAACACGGCGTCGCGCTCACAGGCGTATCGATGAAGGGCTGCCTGCGTCGTTGGGTGAACAGGAACCAGGCGGTCTTTACGGAACTTGGTTTTACGGACGAGGACGACCCCGTTGGTCAGATCGACGTCGCCGCGATCAAGCCTGACCACTTCGCCCGATCTTAGCCCCGTGCTGGCCAATAGTCCGATCAACGTCGCCATCGTGCGGCCGCTGAGAGGGATCCTTGGCGAAATGAAGCTGCATGCGTCGATAAGCGACGCCAGCTCAGCCTCGCTCAAGATGCGCGGCGGCGGAATCGCCCTGGACCTAGGGAAGGCTCTGCGCTCCAAGGCCTCGGTCCGGGGGGCGTAGACGGTTAGGTACTCGTAAAATCGGCGGAGCACGCCGTGACGAACGGCGCGACTGTTGGCGGCGCCGCCGAACGACAGGACGAAGTCCAGCGCCATCGTCCGGGTGGCGGGCGCATCCAGCTGCGAACGCTCGACGTAGCGAACGAAGGCCCGCAGCGTGCCAGCTTGCTTGTTGAAGGCGTAGCCGAGGGAGCGGCGCAGCTCGATGTACCGCTCGACCTTCTCGCCGAGGAATGCGGCGAAGGCGGTCATGCGGCGCCTCCCGGAAAGGGGAGCGCGACCTCAGCGAGCTGCGAGGCCGCGACCTTCACGTACAGCGCCGTTGTGTTGATGCTTCGGTGCCCTAAAAGATCGGCGACCTCGTTGATCGGTCTTCGTCGCCCGACGAGCTGCGTGGCTAGACTGTGGCGCAGGAGATGCGCGCCTCCGACGCGACCGAGCGCGACCCCGCCATGCCGCAACCGCTTCCGCACGATCCTCGAAACTGGCGACGCAGACTTGAACGGTCCCACGGGCGGCGTGAAGGACAGGAACAGAAATGGACTATCGACCTTCGGTCGAGCCCGCAGGATGTAATTGGCGAGCGCGGCGCCGGCCTCCTCGAGAAGCGGGGCCACCCGGTCACGCTTGCCCTTGGTGCGCCGGACAAAAACCTCGCCAGCTCGCCAGTCGATATCCTGGAGCTGAAGGGCGCGCAGCTCGCCGTTGCGAATGCCTGTGGTGGCGAGCAGCAGCAGGACGGCCCGATCGCGAAGGTCGATCGGCGTCGCCTTGCCGATCGCATCGATGGCGCGGCGAACATCATCCCACGAAAGCCGGGGCGGCAAATGGGCCAGACGCCAATGGGACGTTCTTGGAACAACGGAGGCTAGATCCTGCTCGTGGTGGCCAGCCCAATGCAGAAAGCGGAGAAACGTTCGGATGTGAGAGGTCGCCGCCGTGCGAGTGGCGGAGGTCGCCGAGAGCGACAGCCGATACTCGACGGCAGCGAGGACATGCTCCGCCGTCAGCGCCTTGAGGTCTTGGCCGGGGTGGCGATGGCGGAGCCAATCGAGAAAGCGCCGCGCGCCCAAGAGAACGCCATCGCGGGACTTTGGCTCAAGGCCTCGTACCCTGCTGAGATAGTCCGAAAAGGAGCTCAAAAGCGGGGCGTCCGGACCATCGACTACACTGGGAGCCGAAGCAATGAATCGTTCGGGCGCCACCCGCCGCGCGTGTTGAAGCGCGGACACTGCTGCAATCCGCGGCGAGTCCGTAATGAACGTGCGTAGATAGCGATCGAGAATAGCTTGGCCGATCGGCCGTGAACCGCAATGTGCCGCAGCAAAATGGCTGAACCGCGCAATCCGGCTGAGATAAAGCTTAGCGGATGCTCGCTTGTAACCGAGCGAGAAAAAGTGTCCCGCGATGCGATCCATCTCGGCGCCGAGCGCCCCGTTACGAAGGCGCTTGAGCACCCCGCGATACGAAAAATAGAACTCGAGCATTGTGCCCCTCTGGTGTTGCGGCGCAGGGGGATCCCACGTTCGCGCGAGAGGCACCAAATATTATGTGGCGGAGGAATCCAGCCGTGGCCGGTCCAGGCAGGCGTTAGGGCGCCTCCGCCACATAATCTCGTCCGACACATAAGTGCGGTTATGTTGCGCACAACATAACCTCATGCCGGCGATCTTTATATCTTCCGAGGCCGTCGCGGCGATCTGGTCAAGATGCTTTGGCATGATGGGTGGGGCATGTCGCTCTAGGCCAAGCGGCTGGACCGCGGCAAGTTTATCTGGCCTTCGGCGTCGGATGGCGCGGTGTCGATCTCGGCGGCGCAAATGGCTTACATGCTGACGCATATTAGGTGACAGTGTGTTCGTGGTCGTAGGAAGTCAGGACCGAAGCCCTCGGTGCAGTATCAGCCACATGCGGATCGAGCGGCGGCTTTGCATCGCAATCTTCCCAAGATGTGGATCAGCTCAATGACAGTGCTTGGTGTTTCAAGCCTAGAGAGATCACTTGCCAAGTCGCGTCCAATTTGCGAACAGCGTGGTGCTCCTAGCACACCGTCTGATGTAAGTCGAGGCGATGCGCTCTCGTACATGCCTAGTTTGGGGCCTGTAACAAACCGGCTCCCTCGCTTGAGCTGCACGTTTGTTCCCTGAAGCCGGTCAGGTAAAAGTGCTCTCGTCAGGTTAGTCCGCTGGCTGGGTGGCTACCCCACATCCGCTCAGCAAACCGCCGCTCCTCCTCACCCAGCACGTCGCCGTAGATGCTGGTGATGTGCCGTGAGGCGTGGCCCAGCCAGCCAGTGCTGCACAAGGTGAGGTGGTACCCTGGCCTGAAATGCCGTGATGCCGAAGGTGTGGCGCAAGTCTTTCGGCGATGGTCGGAAGATCGTGGCAAGAAACCGCATTGGGTTCGCGCGCAACTACGACGGGTTTGGTGCGGGATGGAGCGCAGCGACGACACGGCCGTCGTTTTCCGCCCGCAGCAACGCGAAGGGCTTGGCCTTGACGGCATGGGGGCCGCAGGCCCCAGCAATCAATAAAGAAGAGTGCCGCAGGCGCCGAAGAACTTCGGTCGAAGACGGCAATGAATAGAGGGCATATGGGCGAGAGCGGAGCGGAGCCCATTCGCCAGCCCCGAGAAGTTAAGAGGGGCAGGAGCGTCAGCATAGCGCCGCCCTTAAAGGGCGGGACGCGGGACCGACTGCCCCCGGTGCCGCTGATTTTGAGCGAGGGATCGTCAGCGGTGGCGGAGACCCTGCGTAGCTTTCAGCGAAGCAGGGGCTCCGGGAGCGCAGCGACTAGAGCCCGGTGCAGCGACTAGAGCCCGGTGCAGCGAAGCCGGGCGCGCAGAATTCCAACTGTATTTGAAAAGGCTTAAAAGAGATCGTCGAGGACGTTTGTGATGCGGTGAGTCAGGGCCTGAACGCTGACTTGATACTTGTCCGCGAGCTCCTTCAGCTGCTCCTCGTCTTCGATGTCGATATGATAATCGACGAGCTCCTTCACGATCATATCGTAAGGCATAAGCAGTTCGGCCGCGAAGCGGTTGGCTTCAATCTCTTCGGGATCGACCGCTTGAGACGACTTTTCGTCGCGCTTGTTCACACGGAAAGAGCGGTCGATATGTACGTCCTTCCCCTTATGAAGCAACAGGTGCCCGCATTCATGCGCAATTGTGAAGCGCTGCCGGTTGATGTGATGAAGTGAATTTACACCGATAACGGTGCCTTCATCGCCGCGGATGAGCATCCCCGCCAGCTCACCGTCAAACGGTGAATATTTTAGCCGCGCGCCGAGCGAGGTCGCGATCTTCTCGACAGGCACAGGCGGCTTCCTTACGCCGAATTCTTCGAGAACATTGGTCGCTTCATGCCTTAGAGTCTTCGCTGATTTAGCGCGTCGCATCAATCCTCCGTATTGTTATTCGCCGACGAGCTTCTGAGCCCAGGCGGCTATTTTTTGATCCGTACCGGGCGGCAGCTTCACCTTAGCCCGCGCTCCCGCAGCATCCTTGACTGCCGGAAGCAGAAGCTTCGGCGCGATCTCTAACGCTTCGGCTATCGCGAATAACTGATGCAGCGAAACGTGCTGCCTGCCCTTTTCGATGTTTGTGATTGAAGTACGGGAGAGGCCTACAAGTCGTCCCAACTTCTCCTGCGTCATTCCATCGAGTCGCTCACGGTGTTTGCGCACCAGCTTTCCGAATGCCTGATAGAGACTGTCGAATGCTCCGTCCGTCATAGCATCATTGTCCGCCTCAAACGCCGTAATGTCAACCTCTCAAACTGTTTGTATTATAAACTTTTAAAACGTTTTGTATATTGACATTTCGCCTGCCGCTTGTACTTTAATGATGAAGGATTGGCGCTGCCCGCCAGGGGCTCGCCAAAAGGCAAGGCGAAAGGAAATGAACATGGAGAGCGGAACGATGAGTCAGGCGAAGGAGAAGCCCGAGAAAGGGCCGAAGTACATTCTCAACATCGAAGGGGAGGAATTCCCCTGGGATGACGACACGATCACGACCGAGCAGATTGCCGAGCTGGGGGGCTGGGACATCTCGCAGGGCGTGATCGAGGTCGACCAGCACAATGTCGAGCGGACGCTTGCGCCGGGCGAGGTCATCACGATCAAGCCGGGCCAGGGTTTCGGCAAGAAGCACCGCTGGAAGCGTGGCTGATGCGCGCGCGTATCAGCCACGAGCTGGCCCTGCTGCGCCGTCACTTCGGCGATGTCGAGCACGCGGAAGCGAACGGGGAAGACTGGTTCAGGATTCCCCGTTACGTGCTGCCCGACGGCTGGCGAATGGGTGACAAGGCGGTGAGCGAGTTGCCGGTCTGCTTTCTGGTGAAGGGCAACTATCCCGGCGATGCGCCTTACGGATTTCTCACGCCCGCCGGACTGAATTTCAAAGGCGCCGCTCCCAACAACACGGGAGCTCCACCGTCGACGCCGCCCTTCTCAGGCGAGTGGCTGCATTTCTCCTGGTCGGTGGAGAATTGGTCGGCAACCGCCGACGTGGGCAAGGGCTCGAACCTGCTCGCGTGGGTGCGGAGTTTCATCGTGCGATTGCAGGAGGGGGCATGAAGGCATTTCTGAAGCTTGAGCACGGGGCGCTCGGCGATTTGATGGCGCACCTGCTGCCGTCCGACTCCGAAGAAGAGCAAGCGGCGTTCCTGTTTGCCCGCGCCGTGCGCAGCGATCATCAGGTCACTTTCGAAGTCGCGGAAACGAGAAAGCTCGGGCCCGGCGACTTCATCGTCCAGCAGGAGGACTATCTGGAACTGGCCGATGAAACGCGCGCCAAGCTGATCAAGCGCGCGCACGATCTCGACACTTCGCTCGTGGAATTGCACTCGCATCCCGGCCCGTGGCCTGCCGGCTTCTCTTACGCCGATCGCCTCGGCCTGCAGGAGACCGTGCCGCACATGTGGTGGCGGCTCAAGAAGCGCCCCTATCTCGCCATCGTGGTCGCGAAGTCCGGATTTGATGCGCTGCTCTGGCTCGACAATCCGAAGGTCCCGCGCCCGCTGGACGGGATTGTCGAAGGCAGTCGCGTGCTCAAACCGACCAATTTTTCTCTGGGAGACTGGGGATGAGCGACCTTCCTGCCCGTTATGACCGCAACATCCGCCTCTTCGGCGAGGAAGGCCAGCGCAAGCTGCGGGCGACGAACGCCGCGGTCATCGGCGTCGGCGGTCTCGGCAGCCCGCTCGTGCAGCACCTCGTCCTGCTCGGCGTCGGCGGCATCAGGCTGCTCGACGACGAGGAGCTGGACGAGACCAATCGCAACCGCTTCGTCGGCGCGAGACATGACGACCCGGTGCCCGGCAGCCCGAAGGTCGAACTGGCCGCGCGTCTGGTGCGCGAGATCGATCCCGGAATTCGCGTGACCCCGGTGAAGGCCGGGCTCGTCAGCGAAGAAGCCTTCGCTGTCGTGAAGCAGACCGATTGGGTATTCGGTTGCTTCGATGAGGATGGTCCACGAGCAATTCTGAATGAGCTGTGCGCGGCCTACGCGAAGCCCTATATCGATCTCGCCTCGGACGTACCGGAGGAAGGCGTCTACGGCGGGCGCATCTGCGTCGCTTGGGACGGCGGCGGCTGTCTGCACTGCCTCGATGCCCTCGATCCGCGCGATGTCGAGGCGTATCTTAGCACGGACGCCGAAAAGGCGGGCCGGGCCGCGATCTACGGCGTACCGGTGGACGCGCTGCGCGAGACCGGGCCTTCCGTGTCCCCCATCAACGGCGTCGTTGCCGCGCTCGCGGCAACCGAGTTCATGGTTGCCGTCACCGGCATGAGAGAGCCGCAGCGCCTGATCAACTACTACGGCCACGTGCCGAAACTGACCACGGCGAAGCCGAAGCCGGACTGCTATTACTGCAAGGGAATTCGCGGTAAGCCGCAGGACGCCGATGCCGAGCGCTTCCTGCGGATGCCGCATCTGCGTGAAAGGCGGCGGAAGCAGACGCGCTGAAGTCGGCGAACCCGGCGCGGAGCGTAGCGACTCTTAGGCAGTGCCCAGCGTTTGCGGAGATTAGCCGTGCTATTCTCCGCGTGTTTTGCGCGAGAATAGGCGGTTCCGGCCCTCTTAGCGGCCAATTATCCGGCCAGAATCAAGGCCAAATGAGTGCTGGAACCCACCCTAAATTACTGCTATCCTTACAAAAATGGGCGCTAGCAAACAGGACAAAGAACCGGCCAAATCAGCGGTCCCAGACCGGGGCGAAAGCACCGGTCTGATGGAGCCGATGCTCGTCTCGGAAAGCTCCGGACGCCGGACCCAGCTCGCCGACCTGACGGTAGAGCTGGCGGCCAAGTCGGCCGCTTTCAGGCACAGCCTGCCCGAGGGCGTTCTGATTTCCCTGGCTAAGCTCGTCCGCTCCATGAATTGCTATTACAGCAACCTGATCGAGGGGCACGATACCCATCCGGTCGACATCGAACGCGCTCTCCACAACGATTACAGCGCCGATCCCAAGAAACGCGACCTGCAAAAAGAAGCCATTGCCCACATCGCGGTCCAGCAGTGGATCGACGAAGGCGGTGTGAACGGACGCGCCACTACCCAGGAAGCAATCATCGAGGTCCACCGTCGCTTCTGCGAGCTGCTCCCCGAGGATCTGCTTTGGGTCGAAAATCCGAAAACCAAGGAACGCATCAGGGTGATTCCCGGCAAACTGCGCGACCGCGATGTGGCCGTCGGACGTCATGTGCCGGTCAGCCCCGGCGCCCTGCCGCGCTTCCTAAAGCGCTTCGAGGAAGCCTGTGCAAAGCTAGGCAAGACCGACGCGATCATCGCCTCGGCCTGCGCTCACCATCGCCTGCTCTGGATTCATCCCTTCCTTGATGGCAATGGCCGCGTCGCCCGCCTCATGTCCTATGCCATGCAGCGCGAAGCGCTCGACACTGGCGGCATATGGTCGATCGCGCGCGGCCTTGCCCGTAACGAAGCAGCCTACAAGCAACACCTTGCCGCCTGCGACATGCAGCGGCGCAACGATCTCGACGGGCGCGGCACACTCAGTGAAGAAGCATTGGCGGAATTCGCGATCTTCTTTCTGCAGACCTGCATCGATCAGGTTGCTTTCATGCAAGGCCTCGTCCAGCCCGATCAACTGCGCAACCGCATCCTGATCTGGGCCGAAGAAGAAACGCGGGCCGACCGCCTGCCGCAAAAATCAGGCGCGGTGCTGGAAGCGATCCTATTCCGGGGTGAGCTTCCGCGCGGCGATGTCACTGTTTTATTGCAAACAAGCGAGCGCAGCGCCCGCAGGGTTACATCTGCCCTGCTCGACGCGGAGGTGTTAGCCTCCGAAAGTCCGCGAGCGCCGCTACGCCTCGTCTTCCCGGCACGGCTCGCGTCCCGTTGGATGCCGGGTCTGTTTCCCGGGTAGAATTTGGGCAAGCGCGGCAATGAAAGCGACCGAAATAAATTACCCAGCGTGGACAGACTACCGCAAGAAAAAGGGCGACCGCTAGCTAGATACCGGCAAACGACTGTCTCGGCCAAATGCTCGTGATGAGTGGCAAAGCATCGAGGCACCTCAACTGCGGATCGTCGAACAGTCGGTTGGGAGCAGGCCCATGCTCTGAAGACCGAGAAGAGCATTTGCCCAGTCACGTGAAGCGACGGGCGCACCATCTCTTGTCTGGCCTCCTTCGCTGCGGTTGTTGCGGATCCGGCATGTCAGTTCACGACCGTGACAAGACCGGAAAGACGAGGATTCGCTGCTCGGCGGTCCGCGAGAGCGGCAGTTGTTCAAATCGCAAGATCACCTACCTGCGCGACTCGAAAGGCTTGTGCTCAGCGGGATGGCCGACGAGTTGAAGGACCCGCGGCTGATCGAGAACTACGTGCGCAACTACAATAGTGAGCGAGAGCGACTCGCTGGAAACGCGGCTGCAGTGCGCATGCGGCTGGAGGCGAAACGTGACCGGATCGAAAGGCGAACGTCAGCGCAATATTGACCTCGTGATCAAGTACGTGATTTCCGAGGAAGACGCCAAACAACGGATTGCTGAGCTGAAAGAAGAGCGATTGCGTATAGAGGCGGAACTGGCGGCCCTCGAAGAGGCCCCTGTCCCCATCGCACTTCATCCGGCGACCTTGACCGCTACATTGAGACCGTCAATGCGCATGCCGACACGATGGCAGGTCACGCCAGCTCCGAGGACGACCGCGGACCTTTGGTCGCCGATTTCAGGGCGCTTGTCCACAGCGTCATTGTCCACCTGAAGGGACCTTGGCAAGGCTTCGAGGTCGAGGTGAAAGGAAAGCTAGCCGCGCTGGTGGGCGGAGAGGTCTTTCTGGAGACCCGCCACAAATCGTACGCTTGGTAGCGGGGGAACGCTACGGACGGTCCCCCCAGTTTGAGCGTCTGTTCTCAAAGACTTACAAGGCAGATATTAATGCGAACTGAGTGGCAACAGGGAAGAATTCAGCTAGAATAATCTGTGGCCTCGGGGGCTGCACGGTGCCTCTATGATCACGTTCATACTGGTCCATGGAACATTCGCGAGGCGCGCTCAGTGGACTCGCAAGGGGTCTTCTCTAAGAGACTCTTTAAGTCGAGCTGCGCAGGATGCAAGCCACCAATCACGGTTCAAACGCGTTGTTTGGAGTGGCAAGAATCGACTTGCGGAACGTCAGCTCGCGTGCGACCGGATATCGGAAATCATCCGACGCGGAGAGAAGGATGAGCGTTTCGTACTGGTTGGGCATAGCCATGGCGGTAGCGCAATAGCCTACTTCCTAAAGCAAGAAAGAAAATCACCGGAATCGTTGATCGGGTGCATATTTCTATCCACACCATTTATCGCATTGAGAGTTGGGCGTGGCCGGATAGAATTGGCCTTCGCCGCAACTCTCGTCATGCTCTTTGCTTTAACTGCTCTAAGGCAGACTGTTCTCATTCCTGATTGGCTGATAGTCGGCCTTTTGGGGATCTATGGTCTGGCGATCCAGAAACTTCGGAATGCAGACAACCAGAGGGCCGCCTTGATGGTCCGAGCCCTACAACAAGAAACGGTTGAACTTCCAGCGGGGAATTATCTATTCTTACGAAGCTTTGGAGACGAGGCCGCCGCCGGACTCTCATTTGCTCAATTCGCGGTTTGGATCGCAACGAAGCTTTCGCGTGTTTTTCTCGCGGGCGTCCTAACTATCATGCCGCGCACCTATGGCTGGTTTTTTCCGTTCCCAATTTGGAGAGTTTTCGGCGGAATGATCCTGCTCGTCATTTTGATTAACTCTACGTTCGGTATAGTAGAGAGTAGTAGAGTAATATTTTCTAATCTTCATGAAGAAGGCGCCCTTCTCGCCGTCCTCGCTCTTGTTATCCTTTTCATACGTTGGCTCCTTGCGGCGGCTCTATACGCCTTGCTTCTAGGTGGAACCGTCACCTTTGTTTGGATTTTTCTGCAGGCGATTGCGTCCCGCGCTTTCGGATGGACAACTTTCGCAGAGGGAATTTGCCTTGAGATGGCGGTTGAGCCATTGCCATATGGGTCTCATGTCTTGCACATGGTGTCTTGGGATCACAGTTATGGACTTGCTCATGCGACGTATGAAAATAGGATAGCACTATTGCATATTAGGACATGGACTTCAGAGACATTGAAGTCCTCTCAAAAGCCTCCCAGCGACCTCTCAGCTTCCCCGCTCACCGAGGTCACGGTTGGGAGCACGACGGCGTCCAGCTCATTGGCGACGCCGGACGACACTTCTTGCTGAAGTTCTTTCATTCGCAGGATTCAACACTGACATCGATGACGTCGCCAACGAAGAAAGCCAAGTGCTTTTCGCGAACAGAATGCGGGCGAGCTAATTTCAACGGATTTTGTGTGAAACTCGCCTAAAGGGCCGCTCCTCACTTGACGAATCCGTAGGACTTGGCGACACGCCTAACCTGGGTGCAATGCGCGGTTTTGGCGGAAGGCGACATGTCTTCTATTTGCACGCATTTCCTTTCACCATCATGTTGAGGGTAGAAGGAAAGCTCATGTCGCTGGCGGGGACGCGCTCTTCGATAAACGCCGCGATAGCCGCTTGGTCATATGTCAGCCCGCAAACCTTCTCAGAGGCGAGGATGCTTCCTAGCTGGTTTGCGAGGTTCATAGACTCTAGAGAACCCGCGACTGCGGGCGCGCTTGTAAGGCATGCACCTACGGCCAACAGAACTCCGAGCGCCATCGCGCCAAGAATAACTATAGCTAAGGGCGCATTCGACGTGGAGATCAAAGGCCGTTTGCAGGAACTCCTAGTAGCGCCGTTCTTGAAACGTGCTGTGGGTGGGGGACCGTTGGTAGCGTGGGAGCGACTCGCCCCCCGACGCCAAGTTTTGTCCTCCGTAGTTCGCCTAGATCTTTTCACGATATGCCGAACACCAAGCTCCGCTCGTGAGGGGCGCTATCAGCTCCCAAGCCTTACGAGCTGCCCTGCCCTTGCAGCGCTATCCTTCCGGCCGCCCAGTCTTCCGCCGACGTCACATCGCTCCGAAGAACGACCGCCAATACTTGCCTTCAATGGATTTTCTGGATCTCCCGGTGCACACGTGGTGCACACGCGGCCTTCTAAGCGATTGAAAACCTTTAACTCTCGTTCCAATCCATCATGGGCGAATTTGAGCAAGTTCAAACCAAAGAACGCAGATTAGATCAAGCTTCAGAAAGACAGCCGGTGCGCGCTGCGGACTGCCACCTGGCATCGCCTCCTGACTGCTTATCGGCAGTTCAAGTCGAGGGAGCGACTCCATCAATGTCCCTCGGGAAGTACCTGCCTTTCTCAGTATTTGCGGCCAAAACCGCTTACTAGGTCTTGAGGCCACTAATTTGACCTCCGCGTGTTGGGGGGTCCCGAAGACGCAAGCGATACCCCAAAGGTGCGAACGCTCGGCAAACGCCATGCCCGGAGGAGAAGGATCATTGCACACACCACCAAGGCGGATCGCAGCTTTGCCGATTAGGGAATCGCTACCGCCTTTCCCCACTCCATACAATTCTTTCCTGATCACTGCGCAGCTCTCATTTCGGAACTGGCGCTTCACCGCGATGGTGGATCGCCAGCCAACCGATTCCCGGCAGTCTCATTCAGCCCTCAAGAAACTCCTCTAGCGTCATGCGGCGGAAGCCTGACGGTACCGGCGACTCGGGATCCGCCACTCGCGGAGCTTCGGCAGTCGCTGATTCCGGGATGACCGGACGCGACGCACGCGCCCAGTCGATCTCGAACGCCTGGCGGTAGTACTTCGCGACCTGTTCGTCGTCGAACAGGAGGCTCGCATCGCGGTTGAGCGTAACGCCGCCGCCACTCCAATTGTGGCTGCCAACCAGACAGCGCTGGCCGTCGGCGATCATGCCCTTGGTGTGCGTGGACGGCAGATGCCGGAAGCACTTAATCAGGTTGAGCCCACGCTTCTTGAGGTCCTCCGCGCACGGTATCCACGTCCCGTGATCCGATCGCAATATGACGCGCACGTCGTCGATCTCTTTCGACTTCCTGATGAGCGCCTTGACCAGCTTCTCCAGGTTACCCTTGGCGGTTTCCTTGTAGGAATCGATGTAAGGTATCTGGAACAACAGCTGCTCTTCCGCTGATTCGATCAGATCCAACACCGCATCGGTATAGATCTTGCCCCTCTTGTCGGGCGTAAGCAGCGGCTTCACCTTGACACGGCGGTTGACCTCAAGCGGATCGAGGATACGGCTAGCTGCGCGCGCCTCAAGTTCGACCGCCTCCTCCATCGCGGTTGGAACGTCGACATACACGTCCTGAACCACCGCTTCTTCGACCCCTCCGTTCCGCTTGGAGAATTCCAGATCGGCAAGAATGTGGTTGCGGTAACGCTCGGCAAGCTTCTTGTTCCTGATCACAACGTGCCACTCGCGGTTCCCCTTCTTCGCTTTGATTTTCGCCGGATCGTTGAGGTCTGCGGTCGCGATATTGGGCTGGCTGGAGCTCTTCCAATTGCCGCTTGAGAGCCAGAAGCGATTGTTGTCGTCCACCGTCACCTTGATGTGGTAGGAATTGGCGATCAACCCGTTCGCACCCTCGGGAGCGTAGATGCGATCGAAGTTGAAATCGTTTGCCCACTTCCGAAACACGGTCTTGCGATTGAAGTCGCCATCCTTCACGCCGGCTTTGGTGACGCGCGTGGCGTTATCTATGACAAGTGCCATTTCGACGCCTTCCGCCAGTCGATCCTGAATGGCGTCAGCAATGTGTTCGGCGTGAAATTCGTACATCGAGGACACCATGCGGCCTTTGGCGTTCGCAATGTAGTGCGACAGCACCGACCAGCTGCGCTCGGGGCCGACACAGCAGAGCAACTCCATGTCTTCGTCGACCTCATTGAAACTGAAGCCGGGGCCTATCCGGTCGCTGTCGTTGTAAGCGATCGACGTGACCACAGCCTCGTTGGCGAAATCCTGGCCGCTGACCATCTCCACAATGGCGGCTGCGCGAACCTCGACTGGATGGCCGAGATACGTCGCGGGAACGCGTGCACGCACCGCCCCGACCTTCTCGGGGTGCGTCACAACATGGATACAGGGTGTATCGGAAAACTCACCATTGCGGATGACGAGGCCGGAACGGACGCCAAGGATGCCATCGCCGCGGTGGACGGTCGCAAAGCGCCGCACGGCTTCTTCGATTGACACGGTCTCCGTTCCACCAGCAGCAGCGCCGCCCCCGCTGGTGCTCGGACTGCCGATCGATACGGTGATCGTGAGCGGCAGGGTAATGGAAACGGAGGTAGCGGAGGTCGTCTGCTGCGGCGGCGTTACCGTCGTCTGGGGCAAACCGGTGTCGCCATCCCCACCCGTTCGATCGGTAATGATCGCTTCCGGGTTTTCCCATGGCCGCCGCTTGAGATAGCTGCGGATCGTCGAACTCGGCACCGCATAGTTCTCGAGCACATAGGCGCCGGCAAAGTGCAGTGCGACCGCCTTGCCCGTCCCGAGTTCGATGACCGCCGAGCCAGAGTTGCCGCCAAGCGTGGTGCAGTCATGTGTCGCCCAGCCGCGCGAATTCGGCATCACAACACCTGGCGCAGCCCGCTTGACGTCGTAACGGCCGCCAAAGACCCGCTCCATCCACGCCTGATCGGGGATGACATCTTCCTCGGCCCGGGCCGGATAGCCGATAACGGCTACCGATGTACCGGCGGCAGCGTCAGTGTCGGCCAACAGAATGCGGTCCTGCCGAGCGCCATCGCTGCGACGGCCGATCTTCAGGAAGGCAATGTCGGCAACCTGTCGCGATTCAATATAGATGATGCGTTCAACCGGACTGACGAGGCTCTCGTCACTGTCCAACTCGCGCTTCCAGTTCACCGTGGTGATGATCGGGTCGCCGAAACGACCGGGCAGGAACGTGAACCGACGGCCATCGCGTCGGCCGATCAGCTCGGCGACATGGCTGTTGGTCACGACGATATCCGGCTCGATGAGCCAGCCGGTGCCGATAAAGCTCGCATTGCGCGGAAAATTCGTAACATCGATACGACCGACGAGCGGGATGACCGGATTGATCGTGTCGGCCGCAGCCAGCACCCGCTGTACCATCATCTCGCCGTCCGGCGGCTCAATGAAAGCCGGTTCGCGCAAAACCTTGTCGCCCTTGATCGGCAGAACCGGCCGGCCCGGGCGCACCATTGTTTCGAGCGCAAGCGGAACATCCGGCGGTGACGCGGCCTCGGCGACAGTCGCCTCCAATCCGACTGCATGGCGTGCGTCCGATTTCATCGACGCCGCGCGAGCGTTGATCGACTTCGCAAGATCAGGGTCAAAGCGTTCCAGGTTCTGGAGCCAGTCCCTGATCTTTTCCGGCGTCACGCTGCGCGAAGGCGGTTGTGCCATGATGCTCCCTTTACCCTCGGCGAGTCCTGAATTCTCGCTTTGAACGATTTTGTCTGGAGGTGACGACACTTTGACGAATGGAGACGAAACGGTTTGCACGGACAGCGGCGGCCCGACCGGTGCATCTCTTTCAGCGACGGGCCTGGCGTGGAGCAATTCCTCGACCAACGCGGCTCCGTTGCCGGCGAATGTCGTATTGAGCGCTCTGACGATCCGGCTGCCCCTGACCGCCTGGATGGCAACTTGCCGTCCGCTCTCCTTGCTGCGGACTCTCGCAGGACGAGTCCGCGCACGCGGCTGCAGCGCGGCATTGTCCGACCTAACGCTCGCGTGCTGCATACCCACGAGCTCCCATTGGTCGTTGAACAAGGGAGCACCCGATGAGCACGGCACGGTCTCGCTGCTGCACCAGAAAAAGGGATCGCCGACGTCGACGATCGGAAGCTCCCGTAGGGCAACCTGCTTTGGCCCGCCGAATGGATGTGCGACAGTCGACAGGTACTCGCCCACAAGCGCTTTGCTTTCGTTCGCGCCAAGACGCAGCCAGCCGAAGCGGCGACCTGCCTCTTCGTGCAGCGCGACGATCGCAACGTCCAATCGTGCGTCAACGAAAAAGAACCGATCGACGCCGCAGGGCACGCGCGTGACCGGCAACAGCGAGCCGTTCGGATCGTCTTGGTAATCGAATTCGGCGTAAGCCAATGCCGCCTCTTCGACGGTTGGCAGGACATGGGCCGCCGTCATCAGCAGGCGCGGTGACACAAGAAATCCGGTCGCGGTCACCGTCTGGCCGTTGCGGAGGACGCTGACACGGGCAACGGCCCGCGCCGCCGCAAGTCCGCGTTCCAGAAACGTGGTACTGAGCAGATCCGACGTTCCGAGTACACGCTCGACCGCGATTCCACTCAAATGCGCGGGAGCGCCGGCGCCGACCTTTACGGCAACCGGGGTTGTCCCTGCGATCTGCTCGGATTGCGTCTGTTCGTCGGCCAGGCGCAATAAGCGTCCCTGTATCCGCTCAGGCGTGTCCTTGAGCGGCGGCGCGACGCTCGCTCTCGTCGCGAGGCGCGCAGCCAACTTTTTGGCAACCGCGGGGCTCGGAGATACCTCCGGCGCCTGCGCGACCATCACGGGCGCTGTCGAAGCCGCTTCCATCTCCTCACCTCGCGCGACCCGGCCAAGCCGCTCGCTTTCGGCCGGATCCTGTACGGACAGGTTCGGTGGCGGCGCGCTCGATGTAACTGGCATCACCTCAAATACTGACTCCTGCGGCATGGAAGCACTCGGCACAGCCCGACTCTGCGCTGCCGAGATAGACGCGTTGGTCGTAATTGTCGGCGGGGTCCAGCCGTACGCGGTCCGAATCCACGACCTGTCAGGTGCTTTCAGCCACGCCAGATCGGCAGCGTCGGGCTCGGCGAAGACGACGTGTCGCGGTGTCTCGGGCCGTCCGACCTTGATCTTGGCAGGCGTCATGGGATCGAGGCCGACGAATGCGGTCGTCGTCGAATTCCAATCCGCGGCTGCACAATATCGGCGCACCAGTTTCAGCGCGGCGCTCACGCCGGGCGTGACATACCTCTCATCGTCTTCAAACGATGCGAGGCCATCGCGCAGCAATCGCAGCCCGCGCGTATAGACCGGCAGGCCGCGCGCGGTCGCCTCGATCAGCCGGTCGCGCGCCGTTTGAAAGCCGTCCGGATTGTTACCGCGAATCAAATACCAGGCATCGATAACCGCGCCATCCGGGAGCCACTCGATCCAGTCCGCCAGATTATGTGCCCATATCCGGTGGACATCATCGAGATGCTGCAAGCTGAGGAGAAAATAGCCCGCCACCGCCGCAAGCGTCGGGTTCTTCGTCTTCTGCTCCAGAAGCTTTCGCGCCTGCCAGCTCTTGCTGACCTCCTGCGCTGAGTCGACCTGCCCGCCGCGTAGATAACCTAGCAAGACTTCGGCGTTCGTATCCATGGTGCCGACTTCGACCTCAATACGCCGCTGATCGGGATCGCTGCCGTCGCGCTTTATCCAACGCCCCGTCACAATCACGCGTACGTTATCGGCCGGAACGGCAACAAGCCGCCACGGCACGTCGACGCCGCCGATCTGCACGTAGTACTGGCCCGGCTGTCCCAGAAAGCTAAATCCATACTGCACAATCCCTTGATGGCGAGTTGCCTGCTGCACTGGCCACGGCACCAAATTCCAGACGCCGTTGCCGTCACTGCGCCATAACCGCAACCAAACGGATTGCAAACTCGAGCGTGCATCATCCGAACTCTCGAGGATCTCAGGTCGGCTGATCTGAGCCCATGCCAGGCTTTCGCTCGGCGACGCCTCTGCAACATCCAATGTCACGCGGACGCTGCCGCTTCCGGGCACGGTCGCCTGCTCCGCCTTGGTCTTGCCGCTCGGCAGAGTCGCTTCCACGAGGTAGTCCCCCGGAGCAACGCTTTCCCGGCGCGTTTGGCCGATGGGGATCGCTCCCTTCCAGATCGGCTTGCCGCCACGTTCGGTGGCCTGGAAGATCTGGACGAAGATCGGCACGCCGTCCATTTGCGAATGGCGCTGGAGCTCGATCTCCAGTGTCGCGTTGCGTGCAGACCTTCGCGTTTGTGCGGCGCTCATACTGGCACACCTTTCAGACCGGGTGTGGGGGCGGGACGTTGATCTGGGTGTGGTAGATCGGCGGTCTTACAAAGACACGCGGCGCCGGAACGTCGCTGGGCCCAGCTGCCAAATTGAACGAGCATCCGAAGACATAAAGGCCGGCACTCACCGTGGTTATCCAGGGGCCGGGGTTGGGCGCTGGCAGCTTCGGGCCGTTCTCGGGAACGGCGAAAAAGGTTACCTTTTCCGCGATCGAACTTGGATTACATCCAAATTTCACGATCACCGTTGGAGAAGAGCCGGCCGGGAACACGAGCAGGCGCTGCGGTCCGTTCGCAAGGTCGCCTCCTGCCGGATCGACAATCTGACGGTTGTTTTCCGGAATCTTCAGAACCTCATTCTGGTGCCTGACTAGGCTTTGCACCGCGATGCCGAGCTGTGTCGTGTTGATGACCCATTCGGGGCCATCGTCCGTCGCGCCAAGACCGTCCAAGCATTCGATCAGCGCCCCCGTGAGCCGGCTTACGCCGTTGCTGTCGCCAAACGCTTGCCGGCCCAGGGCGGTCGCGAACAGCTTCGGCGCCGTGCGTAGATGGCTGTCTCCCAAGCGAGGGCTGATCAGCGCAGTCCCGCCGAACTCTTCGTCCTTGATGGCGGTTTGAGAAAGTTCGCGGCAGGCGTCGACGACGAAGAATTGCGTTCCGGCCCTGCACCGCACCATACCCACATAAGTCTTGTCGAAATCGATGCTGTGCTTCCACAAATTGTTTTCGCTCGCTGCGAAGTCTTCGGGCAGGAGCGCCACCACATCCTTTTGCAGGCCGTGGCCGCAGAAGTAGAAGAACGCAATGTTGCCGGGATCCGCGTGGCAACGCTGTTTCCAGGCATCGAATGCAGTTTGAATCTTGTCACTGGTTGCGTCGTCGACCTGGACACCGTCGAAGATCTGGCCGGTGCTGTCCGAGAGCAACATTTCCAGCGATCCTAGCGGTGCGTGCGCATTCGCGAATTTCGGACTTGTGAACCACCTGGCGAGCGCCCGCGCCGAGATCGGCGGCGAGGTCAGTTGCCCAAGCGGCGGAGCACCCGGCGTCGGCGACGCTCCGCCGAGCAGGTGACGATAGCGTCCCACGCCGACAATGAACACGTGAGTCCGCGGCCCCGTGCCCGGCGCATGCTGTGCGGTGCCCCACACAAGCGTCATAGCAAGCGCCTCCCGCGCCGAGAGCCTCGCTCAGCCCCAGGTGCGGCGAATGCGCACGGGGCCGCTAATGGCTGCCGCGGGTTGCGCCGCAGGAGGCGGCGGCACAGCTCCTGGGGGTCCCATATCCATCGCCGGCGCCGGTTGCGGCTTGGGATAGATCCTGGCGATGAACGCCTTGTCCTTAGCCGAGAGATCGGTATTCCAGCCAACTGCAACGCCGTCGGTCGTCAGTTCCGGCGGAATGGGATAATGCATGATCGACGAGCGATCATACTCGCTGAACTGCGTAACAAGCTTGCTGTACTTGAAGAACACGTTGGAATCGACCTGCGCCTTTGTCCAACCTTGGCTTTCGTAGCGGCGATAGACGGCGGGTACGTCCCACTTGATCGATATCTCCGGATGCGACTGCTCGTGGATCATCCCGATGGCATGACCGAATTCATGCACAATCACGCGTCGGAATTCCTCGTCGGTCGTTGTAGGATGAAGCCACCCGTAGTGCATGGTCTCTGTATCTGGCGCAATCGCAAGCGCGTCGGTCCCGAGATACGACCATGAACGGTTGTCGTGGTGATACGAGATTCGGATTTCGGAGTCGGGATCATTGCCGAACTCGAAAGTCAGATTTGCATATTGCTCCCACATCTTGGCGTAGTGCTCGACCTTGGCGTGGATTTGGGGGTCGCCGTCGAGGTGGCGTACCCGCAACTTCCGTCCCGGCTGCCATTTCTTGCCGGTCAGCACTGCCCCAAACGCCTCGACGGTGGACGTCGGATCCACCCCGAGCTTGCGGACGACGTCAATGTCGCCGGTCGGCGCATTCTCCGCGTTCTCTGCGATCGCGAGCTCCGCCGCTCTCAACACGTCCTGTTGCGGCAGCTGCATGTCGAGGCAAATGTGTGCGTTCTTGCCGTTGTCGTCACTGTTGCACATTTCAACTCCCCTATCTTACCGTGATCAAAAAATGGCCGTGATCGAAAAACATCAATTCGGTACGCGACGGACCCGTAGCGCCTCGAGGTCCGATTCGCTTTCGGACGAGGAAACGGTCCTGATGTGACGAAAAATTTCTGCAGGTTGAAGGTCCGTCGCCTGCTCCTCGTAAAGCTCAAACCAAGGCAGACCCAGGCACGCGTAGGTCGCAGCATCGATCGGGCTGGGCGGGGCCGCCCGGCCAGTCAGGCTTTGAAATGACGCCGCGTCGAGCAGCCGAACGACCGCTAGTGTTGGGTTGGTCTGGTCCCATGTGTCGAGTCCGTATCGATCGGCATGGATCTTCTGCTGAATGCGACCGCCCGCTCCGAGGCCGAGCGGCGCCTCTTCCGCCGGGCCGTAAGTTGGCTCCGACGGTTCCTGCTCGGGCGCAGCGGCAAATCGGCCCGGCCTCGCCGCAAACACTTCGAGACGAATAGTGCCTTGCAGGACGCGCGCCGCCTGCTCCTCGATTGTCAATCCTTCTCCGAAGGCGATCGCCACGAACTGCCGCACAAAGTTTTTCCCCGCGTTGATCCCGTCGAGCCAGTATTGGGTTGCGGTCACGATGTAGTTTTGCGGATCGATGCGCAGGCCTGTCTCCCAGGGCCGCCCGTCGATCGCGTTGACGGTGCCGACGCCTACCTTGACCGCGCTCGGACACGAGTGCGGCCCCTCAAATGCAATCCACAACGCCTCGCGCCTGCGAACAGGGATGGCAAACTCGCGTTGATCGGCATCGCTCTCGAGCTCGGCGATCGGAAATCGGCCGAAGGTTGGAGGAAGCGGATAGTCCTTGCCGGTTTCGGGCACGCGCAGCGTCCGATGGAACGAGATGTGCACGCAGTCTCCGAAATTCAGTGCATCTTCGGCCAAGCTGAGTTGAGACATCGCGGGCGCCGCAAATCATTTGAGCAGATAAATCTGTCCTAAATGAATTAAGTGTATATCATCATCTCCACTATGAAAAGTTGAAATCCTGTTTTCTCGATGCGACCAAAAGAGCGATCCGCCCAAGCGGCAGTGGGGACGTCGGAATCGTTTATTGTTCTGCTGAGCTATAAGCGACAGGCCAAGAGCGCCAGTCTGCTGGATCGAACGGCAGTTTTTGTGCAGTGCGACATTGATGGTCAGCGGCGGCAGCTCGGAGCAGCAGCGCCGTCCGGCTCGGCTGCGTCTTCGCCGACATTACCCGACGTCTTGCTCGAACAACCCCGGCTGTTCGTAAGTTGTCAATTCTGGAAGTATCTGCGCTAGCGTCCGACGTCCCTATCTCCGCAACGCGGCATCCTAGGAAATTGAATAACTTGGCTCAAGCCGAGCGCCCAGTCGCAATACCCTTTGCTATCAGTGTCGCTCGCACTCAATGCCCAAATAATGGGTGCAGCTATCGGGCATGGTCCATACCGAGACCCGCCGGTTCACGCTGGCGGGCTTTCACCTGTTGGAATGCGCATCTGTCGCACTTACAGCAGCGAACGACCAGCGCTCTTTCTGCGTTGGGCAATACATCACAAATCATCTCTGCCGTGAGACACCAGCGCCACTCACTGACGACTCTACCGCTACCGCGCGTGTAGTTCACGGGTTTGCCAGTTCACGACTCAGTGCCAACGCCTTCTCAAGAGAAGACATGTCGGCGACATGCGCGGGCCATAGATAAGCGTACCGGTTTTCGTTGGTGCGGAGCATTGCCGTGCGCCGCGCATGCTCTCTCTCGAGCGACTGCACTCTGATGTCGGCTACAGAGCGCTCAGCAAGGAGCGAACCGCGCGCAGTCAGCAAATCCGATTTCTTCTGCCTTGCATCGAAATACTGTTCGTTTTGCTCGAGCAGGCGCTTCTGAAGGTCGATGTAGGAATTCAGCGCCGTGTTGACCGATTGGTAGGCATCGTGCTTCCGCCGGTTGTAATCCTCACGTACGACTGGGTTGCCACAGTCGGCGATGCCGGCCTCCTCACATGTGCTCCCGAGCCGAGACAATGCGGCGCGCGCCTCGTCGAGAACCTTTCTCGCCCCATCAAAGTCGTCGCGGGCCGCCGTACGCTGCTGGTCGAGACCGTCTAGGCGAACTTGTACGGCCGTCAGGTCAGTGTCGAGGGTAGCTATTTCCCGCGCTATCTCCGCCAACCTGTTCCTTCCCAGGGTGATCTCTTGAGCCATCTTCTCGACGGCCAACGTTTCCTCGTCGAGAGACTTGCGGAATGTCGTAAGCGCGACATTTTCTCCCTCGAAAAGCGATACGAGCGCCAGCAGCTTCGGAAGAACCGCCTCGGCGTCGCTCCTAGCATGGGCTAAAAATGCCTCGCGACGCTCACCGGCAACGTCACCAGCCTTGCCGATCAGACTGTTGAATTGCTGGATGTTCCTTTGCGCCTCGCCGCTGACGCGGCTGGGCCCCGCCTCGTCTTCCGCATCGGCGTAGAACGGAAACAGCACGCGATGAAACGAGAAGCCGCAAACTACGCCGTCCGTACCGATCCCGTCTCGACCTCCGCACGCCTCATCGAAGGACAGTGCGGACAACGGATGGACGCTCTGAACTCTTGTGTCGACGGCAAGAAGGATTTGCGCGACCGAGTCCAGTATGTCGAGGCTCTCGATGCGCTCCCGGACGTAGGCGACCGTCGCTTCGAAATAGTCGCCCAGAAGCGGGTTTTGACACTGCTCCGGGCGGTCCAGGTACAGGATGATCGAGCGCTGGTCCGGCCATGGCCGATCGGTGACTTCCGCGGCCTTCGTGAAATGGGGCGACGCCGCGATCAGCTGTTGAGCTGCTTGCCCTACGGCAACAAGTCGAGCGACCTGGCCTTTGAGACGGTCGAGATGGCTGAAGGTTTTGGCACTCCAGTCGCCGCTCGGCGAGAGAAGCCTGCGGACAGCCTCATACGTCACATCGCCGATCGGAAGCTGAGGAGTCGGCGGCGCCTCAGTCCTCGCCGAAGGCGCTGCGCGGCCAATTGATTTGGTCGCCACATCCAGGATTTCAAGGAGATCGGCGTCCGGCAAGCCGATTGTGATTTTGACGACCCGCCCCCGGGAGAAGGCCATGACCTTATTCGTGGCCTGGAGGCAGGCAATCGTCGCCCGTTCTGCGGGCGACATCATCATGGTATCGACCTCCAATCTGCGGACCGGGGGAAGCGATCCGCCCGGATCCCGTCTCGCCGAGCTTTCCTGAGCATCCGTGCCGGAGTTGGAAAGCATCAGCACGATGGCAAGCAGTAGACGATTCACGGCCTGGTCCTCCGGATCAATTCCTCTATCCGGATGCCGTCGTCCTTGTTGGCCCGATCATGGACGAGCGCGCGAGAAGACCACGACTGCTTCAACCAGTCCTGCAGCTCGAGGCCAAGCTGGTCTCGATCAGCCGCAAGCTTGGCAGTTCTCTCGTCGATAAGCGCGCTCAGCTCGTTGCGCTCGTCGATCTTTACCGTGAGCCGTCTCTCTGCCCCATCAAGCAAACTCGGAATGCCTGACAGCTCCCGTCGCGCATCTCCTATGGCTCGCTGCCGATCGGTTATGGTATCTTGGGCCGATTTGATCCTGCTCCTGATGTCGCTCACGAAGCTTGGATGCTGGACGCAATCCACGTAGGTCGCTCCCAGCGGGCATTTCTCCTGAGCGAGCTGACCCATAAGTCGTTGCTGCTCGCTTATCGTGCTGGACCACGATGAAATATCGCTGTTGAGCTGTCCCTGCCGCTCCCGCAGACTCGCAACTTGGCCATCGAGTTCAACGATGTCCAAATCAAGCGCATTCAGGTCGACGTTCATTCTGCGAATCTGTTCGGCATCCCCTTCCAACGCGGCATGGCGAGCATCAAGCTCTTCCTTGAGGAGTCGCAAACGATCCGCCTCGGCCTGTATCCTAAACGCCTCCTCCGCAAGCGCGTTGCGCAGTCCGGTAGAAGCCGACTCGAGTTCGCCTCGGCGCCGGGCCATGCCCTGTTTGAGCTCGCCCAACCGCAAGCCGACCGTGTTCCAGGCAGAGGTTATCGCTGGGACGTAAAATAGCTCGATACTGACCTGCGGAAATGCCCATGCCTTCGCCCATTCGTAGTTCGGGACCATCGCTGATACCTCGCCAAACAACCTGGCAACGTCGGAGAGGAGTTTGAGCAATTGCGAAAGCTGAGCGTGCTGCGTTTCCAGGAGAGAGAGCGCTTCTTTCCTCTCGATCAGCTCGATGCAGGCGTCGGTAAACACCTGCACCTGAGCCGAATTCTGATTTCTCGCCGCATCCCAGTCTTCGGCGAGAGGCTGCAAGACGGGTAGTGGATTCTCGAAAGGAGGGATTTCGATCGCATTCGCTGCTGCGCGGATTGCGTCAGTTCGCGCAATCAGGTCTTCATCGTCGGCTCCGCCTGGCACCGGATTTGCGACAGCCCCGGTGTCCACTACGGAGGGCACTTCGAGTGCCCAAAATCCCCAGTCAAGCATCTCCATCGTCTGGTCCGAAAGGCTTTGAAGACCCTCGAGCAGCTGCAGAAACTTGACGGTTGTCGAGACAGAGACGGAAGAACGATGGTCCATCGTAGCCTCCCTAAAATCTCCCTCTATGTGTAACAGCGTAACCTTGTGGTTGCAAACCGATCCCCGGCGGACGACCGCCCTTTGCCGCTTCGCGATCGGCTCCTTCGTCTCGTCGATAGGGACGCGGCCCGCGAAAGGCATTCCCGAAACAGAGCCGCTTGGGACGCTTGCGTCAAAATCCC
The DNA here is from genome assembly GCF_001693485.1 of Bradyrhizobium sp. LMTR 3. GTDB lineage: Bacteria > Pseudomonadota > Alphaproteobacteria > Rhizobiales > Xanthobacteraceae > Bradyrhizobium. The sequence continues at coordinate 407,206 of NZ_MAXC01000049.1, read as the reverse complement.
GCAGCGCAAGATTCACCGGCACTTGCAAGGCCGCGGCGGGGTCACCATTCTGTTGTTCGAACGCTTCCGAATACTCCTCTAAAAATGGATTCTATACCTTTGAGTTTGACGAATATTGCGTCGAGTTCTGCTTGCACAAGTGGAACGCGACACTCAACTTCGAATCGGGGGGCGCTCGACTTCAACAATAGATTTCGGCCGGGACCGCCGCAGCGGTTCGACTTCGCGCAGCAACTGCGGTAGAGCCGTGGCATTGGGCGGTCCACGAACAGAAGCTAACATGCGTTCCCATGGCTGAGCGCGCTCTTCGTCGCACGTAGTTCTGCGAGATACGCTAAGAGCGACGCCAACCTTCACCGGAGGGCCGCCCGGGACATTTTGGCACTGAGCCGAAACGACGTGGCAGCTAATGTCTAGTGTGATCGCTTTGATGAGCACTATCGCCACCATCCGTGCTCCGGCGGAAGCACTGCGCTCAGCCGCAACGCGGAATCCCTTGAGCCTTGGCGCTTTCCTCCGACATGGTTCCAACCTTGAAAAAACCTTCGTAGATGCTTACGACGGAGCTGTCGCCTGCTTTTCTATAGCATTTGCCGGACGATGACATGCTCCAAGAGAGCGTCGCGTCCCCGACAGTCCTTCGAAAGTCCAAGACGGAGTTGCAGTGCGTTAGAATGGCCGCGATGTCATCGTCGTGCAACGATGGAACGTTGATTCTCTTGATCAGTGACCGCAATGCGTTCTCGCTCTTCGGCTGAGTGGCTGGGGGCGCCGCATCGGCAGCCTTTCCAGAGGTGCCTTTAGCCGTCGGCTTTTGAGCTTTCGTATTCTTAGAGCTTCCTTTTTTCGCGTTCGCCTTCTGCGCCTTGCGCTGCTTTCCTTTTGACTTCTTCTTGGCTTTGCTTTTCACCGCCTTTGTTTTCCGTGTCGACCTCATCTTTGGCTCCCATCGTTGCGATTAGCGAATGCGAAGTCCGGCTTTGAGCTGCTCATTCAGATGAAACGCCTCGGCGAGGCCTGTCAGGGATCTGCCGTCCGCCGCCAGTGGTCCGAACGTGAACACAATCTGGTGCGTACGCGCCCGGTTGGCGCTGAAAAAGGCGCCGGAGGGATTTACCGAGCCGGTTGTGAATTTCCATGTCGGCGTGATATCGCCTGACAAGGTCTGTTTGATCGAGACTGTCTGCGTGAGGACATTCTTCACGCTGTATATTTTTGCCAGCTGATCTGGGTCACCCGCCACGCCGATCTCGACAAGCTGCGCCCTCGACTCTAGCAGCGGAAGAAGCTTCAAATCGATGTCGACTAGAGGAGAGCCCTCTTTTTCTCCTGTCGGATGTCGACAAGGACGCCGCGGATCGTTCGTTCGGAAGAGCGATGGTTGATACAACGCGGACAAGGGATAGAAGACATTGTATGTGTTTTCGTTGGTCGCGACCGCAGCGCCGTTTATGCCGCCTCCGAGCGTAAACACCGACGATGCCGGCGATACGGGAGCCCATAACCCGGAAGGACTTATGGTGGAAGATTCGGAGACGGTGAGGTCGGTCGCGACTTCCACGCCCCAGTGATCTAGAAAGCCGGTATAGATTCTCTTGCTTCGCCTGTCGCGGGCCGCTTCCCGATCATTCCTGATGGCGACGGTGACCGCATAACTCAATTCGCACACGATGGTGCGAGCAAGCGCGATATTCATGTCCACGACGGCATTGGAGTCGGATTGTGGCCAGTCTCTTTGGCTAGGAATGTACGTACCGCAGGCGGCTTGCGAAACGCAAAGCAGGGTGCCCAGAAACGTCCGAAGCAAATTCATCGGCATCGCCCCATTGCAATTCAGATAAACGACAGCGGCAGCTCCCTCGGAGCGCCAAAGAAATTCGAAAGTGTGCGTGCCCCGCCGAATATCCCAGCGGTTTTGTTCGACGAACGAAAGTTCCTAGGAGACTAGTCCGCGCCAGCTAGGGAGTCTGTCACCGAACTACAACACGACAACAATCTTGGTTGCACGTTCGCGTGACGCCCTTCCACCACCGACCAAGCTTCGCATTGCCGGCGCCGGTGCGGTTTCGCCGGAGTCGAAACTCAGGTTTTGTCAGCCCGCGATATTCCGCAATGTGGACGGGCGTTTCGCCACGCTTTGAGAAGAAGAGTCCGGGATGCTGTTTGCAAAGAATTAAAGCGAAGCAATTCGTCTGAGCGCTGCCGTGTTGATGACTTCGAAGCAGCGCGCCCATTTGGGCGTAGTCCTTACGAGCCTGCAGGTTTGCAATGTAGGTCGATGCCTCGGCGTACACGATGCTCCCGTTCTCTGGGCGCCCTAAATCGATCGGCAGCCGCCTTTTCACCCGTCAGATGCCGCCATCCTCGCGGAGTGATTTCACTCTCGGTCGCTGCCGCGTTTCACCCTATAGCTGGTCATCTGGTCTCCCTGGTCTCAAGCCCAACTTCTTGTCCAGGTAGATCGGAAATCCATTGGCGTAGGCTGGTTGCTTCAGTTCGAGAACTGGATGCATCTTCCTGACCGAGACCGCTGATAGATGCATTATTGCCCGAGGCTCGTTGCGCCGCATGCATGGCGAGAAAGCGGTTGAAGGTCTGCTCGCCGCGCTGTGTGAGGCTGTAGGCCTCGACCGAGCAGTCACTGCCAAGCGCAACGCCCCATTGGTGGAACATCAGGCCCCGCACTATGTAGCCGACCAGCGCTTCGAGGCGTTCGCCGTCAATCGGTATCGCAAGGCAGGGCATCATCAATACCGACTCTTCCGACCATATCCGCTGCTGCCCAGATGCAAGGTCGCGATGAAGGCGCTGGTTTTTGGCAAGGCGTCGGGGAACGTCGTCCGCAAGACTGGCGGACGCCCCGGCATGCCGCCCGCCGAAGGGAAGGACCGACGCGGCATAGTGTTCGAGATCGGCCTTCTTGCTAGCGACGTTGCATTCTGGTTGCGCCTCTTCTGTTTTGTCCACGAGAATAAACATCGTCTATCTTGCTCGTCATGTCTGAAATGGGCAGGTTGAGGGTGATTTTCATATAGCCCTGCCGATCCGAGGCACACAGGACAATCAGGCTTTATCATTCAGCGAAAGCCCCTGAACGAACTGGCACGAAGCAATCCTTCCGATGTGGTGTCCCCGGTACTCAAGTCAGCAAAGAATTTCGGTTCGGCCCATGTCGCCTTTCAGCTCAATGGGCGTCACAGCGGCTTCCGCGTGCGCTAAACCAGTAACCGGTCGAACTATTACCGAGTGTCGCCCGCGGTCTGACCACTTCGAGCAGTTTAGGTACTTCCCAAACCAGATAATTCAACCTAAGCTAGTTGAATTTATGGATTGATCGGGGGAGCACCGTGAGCCAGCCGAGCGACGTCGATCCATCACCGAACCGGGCGAAAATCGCTGTCCGGTGGCTTTGGAGGGTCATTGCCGCGTTCTTTTCTACGATCTGGTCATTTCTTCGAAACTGGTTTTGGCAATTGACCGTCGCAGCCCTCGTTGTTGCGTTTATCATTTATGAAGTGCGTCCGTTCGATGAGGTGAAGCCGCTGCACCAGGAAGATGTGGCGCTTGCCTGGAATCAATCAATCGCTCGGCTTGGCATACTGCCTGTGTTTCCACCTGAGGAGGATTTCCACGTTGGAGACGTCTGGGCGGTTATTTCCGAAGCGGACGACGAAGCAAGTGAAGTGAGACCCTTGCTGGGAAAATCGGTACGCCTGGCTCATATCGATCTTAGGGAGGAATTGGCCGAAGAACATAAAGGGCAGCCCATCTTCGCTGATACGGCGGAGTTTAAATCCGGCGAAGCCTTTCGCCGGCAACCGAGGGCAGAGGTCACATCAAAGGAGCTTAATCCCAAGGAAGTGCGCCTTTCACTGACTGCCTTCCCTGGCATTGCCGTCACTCACAGCACCTCAACCGCGGGTTCGTTTGGAATGAACGTCGCGGGATTTGGGGCCAGCAATCAGCAACAATCGGTGGAAGAGGTACGCATCCCGGTCGCAGAGACGTATGGCGTATCAGCTCTGAAGGCTTTTTACCGCTTGGACGAATGGTGCAGGTCGCCGACGACGAAGATATACTGTAGCGATGAGTTCGTGCGGCGGGTGCTTGCTTTTAGCGTGGGCAGCAGAGTTCAAGATAAGCGCGAGGGTAAATACCTCTCGCGAATCCAGCTCCGGTTCGTCACTAGGGTTTTCCTGACACGAGAGATACAACATCGCAAGCACGTTAACGTCGGACGAGGCGGAGCCGCGCAGACACTATCAGAAGCGGCAGCACCTAACTCTCAGAGGGTTCCGTCAGCAATCGAGAAGCAATCGACGGAAAGCTCACAAGGCGACGCGCAACTTGCGCAGAGCATTGCATCGTCGGCGCGAACGCAGGGCGCCGAAATTATTTCCGCATTTGGCGATACACAGCAAATTCAACTTCGGGAAGTTTTCCAACGGCCGGTAGTATTTGGTTATCGAGCAATCACAATAAGGATTGAACCAAACTGAACTGAGGAGAATGATGATGCGACATTTTCTTCGCTTCCTAGAAGTTAGTGCGTTTGTGTTGGCTAGCTGTCCCGCCTTGGCGCAAGCCCCGCCTGCCGAGCCATGCCCTCCGGAACGAAAAGAGTGCAGCGTAATAAAGTCCCCAATGAAGCCGGCTTCGCCGAACACCGGGACGATCCCGCAGTACAACGCGTCGCAAGAGATAAAAACCGGTATTTCGCCTGGGGACAGGAGCGGAGGAATGGCCGGCGGTGAGAATAGCGAAGTTCGGAAGATTTTGAAGAAACTAAACCCCTTTTAGAAGCTTGGGCTAAGCTACCGCGGTTTCACAAAACTTAGCGGCGGGCAGTCCGGCCTTCAATCGGATCGCGTTCCGTGCAGCGGCTGTCGATCTTGTCCAACCTCCGCTGCCACAGGTGTGTTTGACGACGCAGTTCGAATCGTGTCTGGTGCGCCATCTTTCCACCACTCCAGAACAATGATGGGCACCGAGGGCCCGTTGCGACCCGCTCCTGTCCCAAATGGGGCTGCGGCAAGGTCGTCGTGAGCCCGCCTATACGAAGTGAAGCCAGGGTCCGGCACATTCCTCACGGTTGCGAGGCGTGAAAGGCGTCGAGGGCAGCCTTGATGTTGCGCTCGCGACTGGCCGGTATAGATGTCTGGGCGTGGACATAGCGCGTGCCGCGCAGGATTTCGTCGACCGGAATATCCCGGCTGTAGCCGTCGAGGATATGATCAAAGGGCACCGGACGCCCGCCGTAGTTCGCCCGGACGAAATAGCCGTGCACGATGCCCGCGAGCAGTTTGGCTTGGCGCTCGGCAGTATCGACGATTCCGGCTACGCGAAAGAGGTCGCGATAAAGCGTGCGGCCGCCGACGGTCGTGACAGGCTTGTTCTTCAGCTGGCCGAGATAGAGCGCGTAGTGGAAGAGATTCGTCGCGAGCGACATCAGCCGATCCCATCGTGGAGCGTCCGCGCCGTTCCAGAAAGTGACGTTGGCGGGGAGCGGCAAAAGACCGCGCTCGCCGAGCGAATGCTGAGCTTCCGGATTGACGAAGCCGCCGCTCTTGATCCCCGCCTCGGCGAAGATGATGACCCACAAGTCGACCGGGGTGAGCGGAAGCATGCCGGCGCCATACTGGTTCGTGAGCCGGGCATTGATCTCGGCGCGGAGCCGCGTGAACTGCTCGCGGTTGGTGCTCAGGAAGGTGGGCTTGGTGAGGCCAGCGCTCGTGAGGCCGGTCGCCCAGCCGTCGCCGCTCTCCAACTGAAATTCGGGCACGCCGAAAACGGTTTGGAGGCTTTCCTCCACAGCGCGCTCGCTCGTCGCGGCCTTGGAGCCGCCGAGCGACAGCCGCATGACGACGGGCCGGTTGTCGGCGATCTTCCGTATGAACTTGTCGACCGTTCGCTCCTTCGCCACGTGAAAAAAGCGATACCGCTCCTCCGACGGCGAGAGATCGCCCGTGACGAAGATCCGGTCGATCGGGGAATGCTCCGACCGCAGGTATGAGAAGGCACCGCCGCGCAGCTCGTCATTGGCCGCGAAAGGTGAATATCCGTTGCCGAGAGCCGTCAGATCCCGGGGTTCGAGTGGCGGCTCGGAATTAGTGCCGATAATCCAATCCTTGCCGTTCCCTGACGCGATCGCTTTCCCGATCGCATGCGTAAGAAATTTGGACATGAGCAGCCGGCGGAGTTCGTCCTGGCCGAGGGCCTTGGAGTTGACGGCGACGAGATTGACGGCCGCTTCGGTGGGATATTTCAGGGCACGCAGATGAAAGAGCGCCGGTTCGACCTCGAAGACCGGCTTTGCCGGATCGGGCGAACCGGTTGCCTTGACCGGCCGCGTCCAGGCGCCTTTCATCGAGGCATCCCAGTTGCCGCGCTCGAGCGATACTGAGGACGGCCGCCAGATGACGGCGGTCGCGAGTTGGAGGCGTTGGCCTTCCTCCTCGGCGAACTTGCAAAGGAATTTCTCGCCGAACTTCTCATCAAGCTTCGCAAGGATTCCGTCCACCGCGTCGGCGGGGACCTGAATGAGGCACCAGGCATCGAGGTTGAGATCGGTGATTGCCGTCGCGACGTCGTAGAGCTTGTCGGGATCTTTCGCGCCCTTCAGCCATTGCAGATCCCAAAAGCCGATATCGATGTCCTGGTCGCTCGCGCCATAGAGCTCAATGATGCGCTCTTGGTCAGACGTCGCCTCGACGGCGCGTCCGAGCCCGCCGAAGACTCCGGTCAGCGTGTCGGACCCCTCGACATAGCGCAAAACCTCGGCCGCGCTCCTTGCGTCGGCGCCGCCTTGCGAGATGCGGTGTTCCAGCTCGAGCGCGATCGCCGCGATCTTGATGCCTTCATTGGCGATGTTGATCTCCCGTCCCTCCGTCAGCTCCGGGGAAACGTCGGGAAAATTGGCCTTGAGATCGGCGCCTTCCCGGAAGGCATGATGCAACGCGACCAGCTTGCCGCGGCTGTTGAAGACGCAGGCGCCGGACGATCCGAAATCCGTATCGGCGGCATAGAGAAGGCAGGTTGAATTGATGCCGAGCAACTCGGTGTCATCGAGCGAGGCTTCCTTCAAGCGACCGACCGGGTGATGGATCACAAAGACTGGCTCGCCGGGGCGGATCATGAAGGAGCCGCGCTCTAGCTTGATCGTGCCGAACTGCTTTGATGGATCGTCCGATGTCCAGACGAAAGTGAAATCGAGTCCCCCGCCCGAGACCGGGCTCGTGAGAAACAGTCGCCTCGGATCGAGGCTGAACCGGACGGCCGGTGGTTCGGGTGTCGCAAGCTCGACGAGGAGCTGTTCCTCGGGGACTTCATAGTCGAACTCGATTTCCGCCGCCGCCGCAACTTCCGGGCTATTCAGGACGTGGTGATTGGTAAGAAGAAGATTCGGTGCGACGAGGAAGCCCGTGCCCGTCCATCCGCCGGGCACACGCCTTCCCCGGAAGTCCAGATGGTCTCCGGCCCGGACGACAATCCGGGCGACCGCTCTGCGGTGCTTGCTGAGGAGTTGCAGCAACGCGGCCGGCACCGTATTCCAATGGCCGACACGCGCCTCGAAGATCGCGTTTTCCTTGCGTCGATCTTGCCAGCCAAGCAGCATCTTTGCCGGATCGTCGACCGGCTTTTTTCCCTCGAGGTCTACGAAAGGATCAGCGCTTGTCCACTTGGCAACGAACGGCGCTCGCTCATCCTGCCGAGCATTCTGCGGCTGGTTGTATTTTTGCTTCACGGGGGCCCCCTTCTAACGGATGTCGTCGTTTTGGCGTGGGGCTAACCCTGCCAGTTGGCCTCGTGCCCGCGCGTGTCGATATGGATGAAGCGGCTGTTGATGTAGAGGCCGACGCCGCCCAGGAATGCCGGCTTCGAACGCCGCACCTCCTTCGCCGCGCGATGCCATTCCTGGACGGTGCCACTATCGCAGCGCCAGTCGATCGCATTGAATTTCATGTGGAGGCTCGCGGACTCGCCGCCGATGCAACTGTTGTAGGCTGGGCTTCGGTAACAGGAGAGAATCCGGACCGGAGCGCCGAGACGGCGCCGGATCTCGTCCAGCATCTTTGCCGTGTTGGCGATCCTGGGCCACAGCTCTCTGGGCGGAAGCGTGTTCTTGCCGGCGCAGGATGCGCCGGGCTGATTGCTGGCACCCATCACGAGAAATTCGGCCGGCGAGAAATGTTCGAGTTCGAGCTGATCGATGAATGCCACATAGGTAGCCATGTCGAACCCGCTGCTCTCCACATTGGCAAATACGGGCCGCAGTATCGCGGCGCCGGACTCGAAGGACACGCCGAGCGAGTCGAAATCGAGCGCTGACCCAATGTCGACATAGGCGAATTCACCGCGGTCGTTGCCGCTCTCGTCAGGTCCTGCTGCCGCTGCCTTTTCCGCGTTATATTTCTTCTCGCTCGCAAGAATCTCGCGAATGAAGTCGTCGGACGTTCCTCGACCCGGCTCCGCATAGTCGGCTTCTTCTGCGAGAGCATAGCCGCCGACATGGCGCCCACCCCCATCTCCGATCCCCTCGCCGTCCTCCTGAGCGAGACCCTCCATCGAGTGAGCGGTGCTCGTCATCGCCAATTCGACGGCGTCGCCAATTTGGCCGTCTCCGGCGATCCCAAACGCGCCCTCCAAGCCTGTTCTGAGATAGGCTTCGATTCCATCGGCCAAGGCTGCCGCGATCTTGTCGCGATAGGCGTCCGTCTTGAGCTTCTCTTCCTCGTCCGCCCGGTCCAGGAAGCTGACCTCAAGCAGCACGCACGCCGTCGCCGCTGCGTGTTCGGCCCGCGAAAGAACGCCGAAGCCCGCTTTCTTTATGCCTCCTGGATGGCCGGCATTGCGGTCCCTCAGGCCAAGAGCAGCAACCATCTTGGCCTGGACCGCAAGACACAGCCTTCTCGAGGCATCGCTATGATTCGTATGAACGAAGGTTTCCGTTCCCTGAGCGGTGTGCGTTTCGGATGCGTTGAAGTGAATTGAGACGAAGACAGGCGCATTGCTATTCTTCGCCACGGTGGCGCGGGCCGTCAGCCCAAGATTGCGATCCTGATCGCGCGTCAGCTTGACCGTATGGCCGCGGCTCTGGAGTACGCCGCGGGCGCGGCGCGCGACGTCAATGGTGAGGCTCTTCTCTAGCGTGCCGTCCGGGCCTACGGCATTGTTCCAGCTCGATCCGTCGATCTTGTTCGGCGGAGGAACTCCGCCATGGCCCGGATCGAGCACGATCAGGGCGCCTGCCCCCTCGAACCCCGGTCCGGCTGCATGGGTCGCGGGGAGCGACAGGCCGCCTCCGCGCGCAATCCCGCGCGGAGCGAACGACCTTTCGACGCCGCCGGCGCCGATCCATTCAACGATCGCGGCTCGAAATTCCTGTGCGGCGCGGCCGAATCCGGAATTGGTCGGATGGAGCTCGTCGTGCCAGCTCAGCTCACCGCCGACCTTGCCGCGGAGATCGACAAAAGTGAAGTTGGAGAAGGTCGACTGCAGCCCTTTCAGCTCATCGCTGAAACGGTCGAGCAGGACTTCAATGACCGGCCGCCAAAGGGCTGCCGGGATACCGGCCTTCTTGAGCGGCCCACCGAGCCATTTGCCGCCGCTGATGGGAAAGGGAAGGTCGTAGGCATGGCCGAAGACATGAACCTTCGGGAAGCGGGTCACCAGGTCGTTGAGGATGACCGAATAGTGCCCGAGGATGGCTTCGACGGCGGCCTTCAATTTCGCGGCGTCGAGGAGGTCGCTCGGCTTCTTCCCCTTCGTGAACTTCACCAAGATCTTCTCAAGCGCGCCATCGCCCAGGAGGTCGTTGCCGCCGCCGGACAGCAACAGCAGCTCGGCACCCGTCTCCTCGAGCGCCAGGACATACTCCTTTTCGTTGGCCATGCGCTCGATGAGGTCGCCGGCTGCGCAAAGTGAATAGATCGCCTTGTCCGGGTCGCCGCTCAGATGATCGATGACATCCTCAAGGAGCAGCGGATATTGCCACCAGCTGTCGCCCTCCGAAACGATCTTCATGCCGTTGAAAGCGCCGGCTGTCTTCAGCCGATAGATGACGCGCCGCTTTGCGCGAGCGATCCGATTGGCCCAGGTGAAGGCGAGGTTGCTTTCGAGCCCCTCCTTACCGATCTTTTCACTGAATTCAGGCCGGAGCTGAATTGCGGCATCGAGAGGCCTGTCAGCCTCGACCGCCTTCTCGTAAAGCGTGCGTAGCAACCCATCCAGTGTCGCCAGATCGTTTGCTGCAACTGCTTCATCGACGCGGCGCTGGAGTTCGGCTTCGAAATTCTCCATTGGGCTCCCCTATTCTTTGAACAGTTGGCCTTCTTGCAAACCCGCCTTGGCGAATATTCTCTGGTACGTGCTCTTATGCACGCCAAAGATGTTCATTTGCAGAATGCTCTGTAAAGAGGTATTTCGGTCGCAGGGAGCAGTGCGGAGCAGATGCGCCCCACAATATTCAGCCCGGGCCCCACGTAATTACCGGCAATCCCGATCTCTTCTGGAGCCTGATCGCCTCGATGTGGATCGGCAATCTGATGCTCGTCATCCTCAACCTGCCGCTCATCGGCATCTAGGTGAGGCTGCTCCGCATCCCCTACCGGATGCCCTATCCGGCGATCTTCCTCTTCTGCTGCATCGGCGTCTAGTCCGTGCGAGATTCCACGTTCAACGTGCCCCTCACGGCACTCTTCGGCATTGCCGACTATGTCTTCCCCAAGCTCGACTGCCCGGTGGCGAAGAGAGCCTTTGTCGTCCACTCACCTGCCCTGCCCCAGAGGATCGGCTCACATTGGCCTTCGCAAGATTTTGTTTGATCTCTCGGTGCACACGTCGTGCACACGCAGCCCTCTAAAGCGTGTTCTCTTTTTCTGGGATCGGGATTCCCAGCGGGAGCGAATTCTGATTCAAGCTCCATGCTGGGGAACGGAGGCCAGCATGGATGACGCGACCTTTTTCGGAAGACATTCGCGAGCGCGCTCTGGCGCGGGCGGATGCGGGCGAAACGGTTCGTTCGATCGCAGAGGCGCTTCAGATCAGCCCCTCGTGTGTGACGAAGTGGAAGAACCTCAGGCGTGAGACCGGAGGCGTGTCGCCCCGCAAGATCGGTAATCACAAAAAGCAGATTCTGTCCGGCGCCAATGCCGACTGGCTGCGCAAGCGCATTCGCTCGGGTCCATTCACCTTGCGCAAGCTGACGCAGGAGCTGGCCGCACGCGGGATCAAGACAGACGTGCGAGCGGTGTGGACCTTTGTTCACTCCGAGGGGCTGAGCTTCAAAAAAACACTTCGGCCGGCCGAGCAGGACCGTCCCGACGTCGCCCGTAAACGGCAGCGCTGGAAGGCCCATCAGGGCAGGATCGACGCGTCCCGCCTGGTCTTTATCGACGAGACCTGGGTCAAAACCAACATGGCGCCGCTGCGCGGTTGGGGCCCTTGCGGTCAGCGCCTCGAGGCCTCGGCGCCCTTCGGCCATTGGAAGACCACGACCTTCATTGCCGCGCTGCGCTATGACCGGATCAGCGCGCCATGGGTCATCGATGGACCCATGAACGGAGACACGCTCTATGCCGAGAAGGTGCTCGCGCCAACCCTGGCAAAGGGCGACGTCGTGATCCTCGACAACCTCGGCAGTCACAAGGGCAAGGCTGCCCGCAACGCTATCCATGCCACCGGAGCGCGTCTGTTCTTCCTGCCGCCCTACAGTCCCGACCTCAATCCGATCGAGCAGGTTTCGCCAAACTCAAACACCTGATGCGAGCCGCAGAGCCACGCGACGTTGAGGCAACATGGCGCAAGGTCGGCGAGCTCCTCGATCTCTTCTCCGAGCAAGAGTGCGCCAACTACTTCAAAAACTCAGGCTATGTTTCCGTATAAAAACGTCATGCTCTAACAGCGCATACGGAACGGACACGCCACGGTTTTGGACTTGGCGAGCGATGGCCCATGATCGACAACAACGCCACCGGGCGACTAGCGAAGGCAAATTGCCGTCGCGCCAGCGCGCCTTGGTCCCGGCGATTCGTTTTCGGTCGGCAGTCGCTGCCAGGGGAGGGCCATCATGCTGTTTCGCACAGCATATGGTTGCGGGGTAGCACTCGATTGCTTGATTGGTCCAAGGGCAATCTCACGGTTCGAGGGCCCTGCTCATCGGCCTAATGATTTGGCTACCGGCCTACGCGAAGGGATGGTGCTGGCTTCGCTCAATTCAGCATCCCCATCCCCATCATCGAGAGGCGCGCCCTCCTCGATCCAGACATTCATGGCCGAAATACTGCGGATCATCGCCCTTAGAAAAGCTTCTTAAAGGCTCCGATGGGATCCTTGACGATCTGTCCGGGGGTACTCCGCTCGAAGGACTCGACCGGCTTTTCTACCCATCCCTGTACTTTTTCCGGCGATGTCTCGTGCTGCAAGCGGTCAAGTTGACGCCCCGCCTCTCCCCGCTTGAATGAGTCTCCCGGGTTGTCGATCCATCCCTTGATCTTCTCAGGCGACACCTCACCGGGCAAACGCTTTGCCGCGTCCAAAGCAGCCTCGGGTAGCTTTCCAAGCACTACAAGCAGGCGCACGAGGTCGTTACTCTCGCCGAACTCGAGATCGCCCAAAAGGAGCGCGAATTCCGAAGATCCCGGGCAAGTTCCAGCTGCGACGACACCTTTCAGGGTCTTCGAGCTTGCAGCCGATATTTTGTCGGCCTGCTCACGCGTGCTTCGCTCGGCGGCAGAAAGCCGTTGGTCCTGATCCGAACCATCTCCTTGAAGCACGACAGGTGTCGTCTCGAGGCTGACGGCAAGTTCGAGACCTTCGGGGTTGCTACCGAACCGGCTCGGTCTCATGTTCATGACGAACGCCGGGTAACGCGGTGAGATCGACCAGTTTCCAATGGTTCGTGTTGGCGTCCGCACAAAAAATGGTCGCCGATCAAGTACGAGGACGGGCGGAAGTGGCCCGACCGGCGAAGAGATGCGGCCACCAACGGATGGCACTTTTGTCCAGCCAAAATCGGTCTTCAGGACGCCATCTGTACGTATATCTGCCCGCACAGTCGAACAGCTGTCGGTAAACTGGACGGCAGCGATACTCTGCTCGCCAGTGCCCAAAAGGACGGGCTTTGCTCCCGCCGTCAACGAACCATTTCCCTGACCGACCAACCCGACCGACGTACGCACCACCCCGCTGGCAATCACGTCTATATTCAGCTGCACTTTTGCTTCAGCGCTCATGGCCGCAGTAAGCGGGAGCTTTAAGCCGTTGTCGTCCCAGGATGCCTGGCCAAAGTTGAAGTCCACAGAGCCGGAACCGCTGTTGTTGTCGAGCAGACCCGCCTGCACTCCGATATTACCTAGCACGCCAAGGCTCTGGCGGCGCCCGGCCAGATGGCCGTTCTGGCCCGTAGTCACAAACGTGACGCGACGTTTCGACGGCTCAAGATTCCGGAGCTTTTCTGCCAACGATAAAAAACTGGACTTCCCGATGTAGAGCTCAGCGCCACCGCTCGGAAGCGACACTCGCTGGAGTTTTGTCGACACGGAAGTCTCAAGTTCGGCGATGGCCTTCGGTAGGTCTGTCGGAACGGCCGTCGCTTGCTTGGGTTCGGGCTCCAGCAGTTGCTTTTCGTCCATCCTCGCCAAGAGCCAAATGCCATCCTTCGTAAATACGAGGCCTGGATACGCCAGACGTTCCTCGACCGTCCCTCGTTCCATGCTTGCGGTGTACGACACACTGCCCTCACCTCCGTTCACCGGAACCGTTTGTTGCTTTTCGAAGCCCAAGGGAACACTGAGCTGGTCAGGCAACCGTAGACGGATCTCCAGCGAATGCGGATCCGCAAACAACACGAGAAGATCTGGTAGCAGCGTTGTCAGGAAGCTCCGCTCTGCATTGTCGGAGCGCGCGCTCGATGAGAACTCGATTGGCTCTATGCGCAACGACAGGACCGGTGACGCATTGGGTGCCGACTTTGCGACCCCCTGATACGTAACGTTAGCGGTCGCCTTGAGTGGTAGTGAGAAGCCTGAATGGGCGGCCACGAGATCGAGTTCCGCGCCCAGCGCGCCGTTTCTGGGCTTGAGACGAACGCTAGTCACCGTCACCGTGACGTTGGCCAGAACCCCTTGGCCACCATATCTTGCGGTCAGCCCGTTGACCTGATCGAGCACGGAGTTGAGCGTCTGAACATCAAGAAACAGACCTGCATTCCAAGCCGCCGGCACAGGTCCGGCCGAGAGCGTCTGAGACGTCAGGTCGAGTGACCGCCAGTAGGAAAGCATTCGCTCATGCTCGGCGATCCGGACAACGCCGGCCGAAGCGCCTTGCTCGGACCGGGTCATTAAGCCGGCGGCGCCAATGACCGCAGCTGCGAGCCCGACCACGAGAATTCGATGCTTCATGCTCGTGCGCCCTTCGCTTCGGACGGCTCGGTTGCCGTTCGGAGCAACCCGCCTATGATAGCAGGCGCAGACGATGATTGTTTGTGAGACAGTTCACAGTTCGAGGGAATTTCGCCTGGGGAAAACCCCGCAAGGACTTTCTTCTGGATGTTATAAACAGCATCTCGCATCAGGGAGTCCGACGTGCTTTCCTATCTTACGGCAGAGAGTAGCTTTATCCGATCCTTCGGCAACCGGAGCCTTCTCTTGCTGCTGCTTTGTGCCTTCACGCGAACTGGTGAAAGCGTCGCAAAGGCCTCGATCATCGGCGTATCCGTGGACATTAACCCCGCTGTGATCGCGGCATTCGGGCCGGTGTTGGCACTTCTTCTTGTGGCATCCCTAAAGCTGGAAGCCGACAGCCTTGTTGTCGCTCGGGAGGCCGTTCTGGAGGAAGTGAGCAAATCACGACGCGGCTTCAGGGCGAGCATTTGGCTGTACATCCTCATGCTGGTCCCTACCGGCTGCGCCGCATTTTTGGCTCTGCAGTTCGTTTTGAAGCTCGTCCCCGACGCGCCGGGATGTGACGGTTGGAATTGGTGGCGACAGCTCACCGACTTCACCTACGTGCACGGTACGCCCGGGGTGTACTGCATAGGCGATCTGAAGACGGGAGTGCCGTGGATCTATCCCCCGATAGAAGCCTATCTGTTGCTCGGATGCGTGTTCGGATGTGCGTATCTTACCTACGCCATCATCCTCAGTTGGCGGATGTACCGCGGCAGGTAAGGCGACAGCTTGGATCGTGCATTGCGGCAAACTCACCGTCACACGCGCCAACTGGCGCCTTGGCGCCCAAGCACTGTGGGCGATTCTGCGCCTCCGACAAAAGCCTGTAATGCGGTGTTCCGCGATTGGTGGCGTAGGCGTTTGCCGTCCGAAGGCGAAGGCCGCACGTTCGGATCGTGTCGGGCGCGCCATCGCTCTTGATGGCAATGCGCAAGGACCTTTTCTTCGAATCTTCGATGTGCGACGAAGGAATCATCGACGGCGTTTCGAGCAGGGTCGCCGAGCTCGGATTCGCACTCCGGGTGACGCATCATCCGGGCATTGCGCATGAGGTGGTACATACCGGCGAAATGATCTGCGTCCTGCCGCCGAACCACCCGCTGGCCGAACGGCCGGTCGTTTCCGCGCCCGACCTCATCGGACTGCCCTTCATCGGGCTGGAGCGCGGCACGCGGTTGGGCGAAGCCGTGCGCGAGAGCTTTGCGCAGGCCGGCGCGCCGTTCCAGCCGATCGTCGAGGTGCGATACTGCAATACGGCCTGCGTGCTTGCGGCCGCCGGCGTAGGCGCGGCAGTCGTCGATCCGTTTTCACCGCGCCAAAGCGGCGGCCAAGGCATTCGGCCTTTCACGCCCAAGACAGTGGCCGTGGCCTATATGCTGTGGTCTGAGGCGGAGCCGCTATCGCGCCTGGCCAAGGCGTTCCTGCATGAAGTCCGGCAGGCGAGCCGCTCCCTGGACCAGGATGTCTCTTGAGCGTTGCGCACGGCAATCGCCGACAAACGAGATCAGCTTCTTGGTCGCAGGTGGCTATTCCGCTCTTGTCAATTCGATCGTGTCGCGCCCCGACGTCCACGTCACGCCTTGAAGCGACTGCTCAGATTTGCCCTCGATGGATTTTCCTGGATCTCTCGGTGCACACGTCGTGCACACGCCGCCTACTAACGAATTGAAAAACCTGAACTCTCGCTCCAATCCATCATGGGTGCAATGCAAAATAGGTGCGATAACATATTGATGTTATTTCGCTTTATCATCTCAACCGGAATAGCTGATTTTTGGGCCGACAGAAATTCAAAGCTGACTATTGGGGCATTTTCCTTTCATTTCAAGTTCTTAAGTCGATCGCAGTTCGTCCCTCAATGACGCCGCGCCTTCTCGGTACAGCACTGCAGTACCGAATGAGCTCATGCAGTACCGCGCTAGTTCCGACCTCTTTACCAATCCCGTTGCAAAGTAACGTGGCTCGCTGGCTACGCCTAGGATCGAACACGTGCCATCGTAGTTTTGGCGGCGATAGAGCAAGGAAACCTGCGGGCGGCGATCCCGAGGTTGACGTTTGCTCGCAAATGCAGATCGGACGTCCGTCCACCGGCCTAAAGGACTTTCGCGAAGCTGGCGAAGAACTCGTCGGCCAATTTCTTGGCCGTGCCGTTGATCAGCCGCTGGCCGAGCTGCGCCAGTTTGCCGCCGATTTGCGCCTCGACCTGATAGCTCAGCAGCGTACCGCCTTCCTTTTCGGCCAGGTCGACTTTTGCCCCGCCCTTCGCGAAGCCCGCGACGCCGCCCTCGCCTTCCCCCGAGATCTTGTAGCCGTTGGGGGGATCGAGGTCGCTCAGCGTGACTTTGCCTTTGAACCGTGCCGACACCGGGCCGACCTTCATCTTGGCGATCGCACGAAAACCTTGGTCATCGGTCTTCTCGAGTTCCTCGCAACCAGGAATGCAGGCCTTGAGCACGGCCGGATCATTTAACTTGGCCCACACCGCCTCGCGGGGTGCAGCGAGTTGGATTTCGCCGGTCATCGTCATCGCCATAGGTGTCTCCGTAAGGTAGTTGGGGTGTGCCGCGATTCGAACGCAGCTGCTGATCTCGAACTCGCGGTCGCATCGGTGCGCGGGTCCGTCCTAGTGGTTTCGGACTGGTGCGAACACCCGCGCCATATAGGACGCAAGGTCGCCCGCGATCTCCTCGCGCGAGGCAGAATCGATGCCGGCGAGCGTCTTGGCCAATTCCTTCTTGAACTCGATCTGCATCGAGCGGGCGATCTGGATCCGCTGCGCTTGCGGCGACCCCGCTCCGTGCATGGACTCGGTCAGATATCCGACAGCGTTGCGTCCGAGCGTCATGTTCTCGACGAGGCGCAGAATGCGGATCCTGTGCTCCGTGGGGATTTCTGCTCGCCCTTTCAGGTATTTTTCGATCATTGGTCCGATCGTCTCGTGCCGCAGTTCGCGCTCCGACGGCAACGTCACCATCAGGCCGCCGGCAAGGTCCTGGGCCAGCCGTCCGATCTCATACGGCAATCGCGTGACATGGTGCTTGCACACATTGGCGAGCATCTCGTCGGGCAAGTAGGTGCCCGATTTCATCTCCATGCCTTGGTGGCTCGCGGCAATGCCTGTCCCGTAGATTGTTTCGTTGAGGTGGGTCATTTCGACGAGCTTGTCCCGCACATGGGAGGCACGCTCGACACCGTTGTAATCGGCAACGGTCGCCGCGGCGCCGATCAGGACGTCGCCGACGCCTGTTTTACACACGTAGCTGCGACGGTGGTAGCACGTGAAACGCTCGACCAAAGTGGATGCAAATTCCACCTCGCCGTCCATGAAGACGTGTTCGCTGGGAATGAATACGTTTTCAAATACGATCATCGCTTCCTGGCCTGCGAACCGTGCGTTGCCCGCATCGATCTCACCGCCTTCAGCGCTCCTGGTGTCGCACGATTGTCGGCCGTAGATGTAGGTAATGCCCTTGGCATCGACCGGCAGGACGCCGACGATGGCGTAGTCCTTGTCGGCGGCCTCCAGCCTCATAGTCGGCATCACGATGAGCCAGTGCGAATTCAGGCAGCCAGTCTGGTGAGCCTTCGCGCCGGTGATGTAGACCCCGTGCTGGGTGCGGCGCGTGACGCGCACGAAGAAGTCAGGGTCCGCCTGCTGGGAAGGAGACTTGCCGCGATCGCCCTTCACGTCGGTCATCGCGCCGCCGATCATCAGGTTCGCGCGCTGGATCCGGGCGAGGAAGTCCTTGAACCGGTCGTGGTAGTCGGTACCGTTCGTCCGATCCAGATCGAAAGTCACGGAATGGAGCGCATTCAGCGCATCCATGCCGACGCAGCGCTGGAAGCAAGTTCCCGTGAGCTGTCCGAGGCGGCGCTGCATCTTGTTCTGCATGACGAGATCGGCGGGGCTCGTCGCGATATGGAGGAAACGATTGATGCGCTCGCCGGTCAGGGGCGACATCGCGGAAGCAAGCTCAGGGTTGCTGTTCGCGAGATCGTATGTCTCTGCGACCGCGTTGATTGAAGGTCTGATGACCGGATGGTCGACCGGCTCGGCGACCAACTCGCCCATCAGGTAGACCTTCAGATTCCGGCCTCTCAAGCTCTCGATATATTCAGCCCCCGACCTGATCGGATGCGCCGACAGCGTGGCATTGCTGCTTGCAGCAAGTTCTTGATCCATCTTTGAATGCCTCCGCGCCCACCGTCCGGGGTGGGCGCAAATCACAGGGCTGCATGGCGAGGGCTCGGAGCCGCCCTCGAGGCCGATGTCAGTCCTTCTTGACCAACGGGCAGGCGCTGTCCTTGAGCGGACGGAACGCCTGGTCACCTGGGATTACCTCGCGAAGCTTGTAGTAATCCCATTCGCCCTTCGACTCCGACGGCTTCTTGACCTCGTAAACATACATGTCATGCACCATGCGGCCGTCTTCACGGATTCGGCCGTTCTTGGCAAAGAAGTCGTTGATCGGAAGCTCTCGCATCTTGCTCATGACGGCCTTAGCCTCGTCAGTTCCGGCTGCCTTGACGGCTGCGAGATAATGCATCGTCGAGGAATAATCGCCGGCATCTCCCATGTGCGGCACGCGTTTCATCCGCTCATAGAAACGCTTGGACCATGCGCGCGCCTCGTCGTCACGGTCCCAGTAGAATGCGTTCGTCAGCACCAATCCCTGCGCGAGATCAAGCCCCATACTCTTGATGTCGGTGATCCAGACCAGCAACCCCGCTAGTTCCTGCCCACCCTTCAGGATGCCGAACTCCTGAGCAGACTTCACCGCGTTCACCAGCACCGTTCCCGAGCCGGCAAGCGCGACGACCTTCGCTTTCGAGGCCTGGGCCTTCAGCAGAAACGACGACTGGTCGAAGGTTTCCGGCGGATAGCGCGTCGAACCGATGACCTCTCCGCCAAGCGACTTGACGACGGCGGTGGTATCGGCCTCGAGCGCATGTCCGAACGCGTAGTCGGCGGTGAGGAAGTACCAGCTCTTCAAGCCGGCCTTCAGCATCGCCGAGCCAGTTCCCTTGGCGAGGGCGTAAGTGTCATACGCGTAATGGATGCTGTTGGGGGTGCAGGCGTCGTTGGTCAAACGGGACGAGCCGGAGCCGTTGATGATGGCAATTCGGTTCTTTTCCTTTGCGAGCTGGGACACGCCAAGCGCGATCGAGGAATTGATCAGGTTCGCGATCATGTCGACCTTTTCGACATCATAAAACCTGCGCGCCAACGTCGAGGCCGTGTCCGGCTTGTTTTGGTGGTCTGCGACGACAACCTGGATCGGCTTGCCCAGCACCTTGCCGCCGAAATCCTCGACGGCCATCTTGATCGCCGTGACCGAACCTTCGCCGGACTCGTGAGAGAATTGCCCGGACATGTCGGTCAACACGCCGATCTTCACGACGTCGTCGGAGACAGCGGCGGTCTGTGCGCCCGCATGATTGACGAAGAGAGCCGCCGCAGCTGCGGCGATCAGAGTCTGATGTATTCCAGCTTTCATGGCTTCCCTCCCGGGAGGTTGGACGCGGTTCGATCCCGCCCTTGTTACATGCATAACTAGACTTTTGTTACATGCATAACTAGACTTATATTTTCTGGGAGTCAATTGCGATGATGTGTTAAACGAGCGCAACTTCGAAACGGCCTGCGACCAGGCCACGCAAAGAGACCGTCCGAGATGCCCGCCACCGCCAAGGTCCAGACAGCGAAGCCACCGGCCAGATCGGCTCCGAGGCCGGTCGTGACACAGTCGGGCGTGGTGCGACGCGAACGGAACTGCTCGGTCGCTCGGACGCTCGACATCGTTTCGGACGCGTGGGCATTCCTGATCATTCGCGAAGCGTTCTTCGGGACACAGACGTTCGAGGCCTTCCGTTCGGCGCTCGGCATTCCGCGGGCGACGCTTACGAATCGTCTGAAGAAGCTGACGCAGCTCGCCATCTTCCGTCAGGTCGCGACCGGCTCCTCGCAGCGCAAGGAATATCGACTGACCAAGATGGGGTTCGATCTCTACCCGAGCTTCATCGCCCTGATGCAGTTCGGCGACCGCTGGCTTGCCAGTGGGAAGCCGGCTCCCCTGACGCTGGTTCACATTCGTTGCGGCTGCGACAGCCACCCTTTCGTCGCGTGCTCCCACTGCGGTGAACGCGTCGGCGCCCGGGACGTGAAGTACCGGGACGGACCAGGTGCCGGTCGCCATTCCGCGAAGGCTGGCCGCAATACCCGACGGGCCTCCGACGGAAGCCGCTTCCTGTTGGGGCGTCCAAGTTCAGTCTCGCGCGCCCTGCAGATCATCGGTGACAAATGGAGTTTTATGGTCGTTCGCGAGGGCTTCTTCGGCAATCGGCGCTACGACAAGATCCTGACCGAGCTTGAGATTGCCCCGAACATCCTGACCGACCGGCTGTCCCGCCTCGTCGCGAACGGTGTGTTCAATCGGCGGCAATATCAGAGTTCACCTGACCGCTACGAATATCTCCTTACCGACATGGGACGTGATCTCTACGGTCCCTTCATCGCCATGCTGCGATGGGGTGATCGCTGGCTTTCCAAGGGAAAGCCCCCTCTCCTGCTCAAGCATCTCCCCTGCGGACACGATTTTCACGCGGAAGTCGTTTGCGACCGTTGCAAAGAGCCGATCGTCGCCGCCGACATGCGTTACAAGCTCGCCTACGATCCCAAGTCCTTCGGGGCCCTGGGCCCCCGCTCCGTCACCTAGGACGCTTGGTTCAACGCCTCGATCAGCTTGAAGCGCATGATCTTTCCCGACCCCGTGCGCGGGATTTCCGGAACGAAGTGGGTGGCCTCGGGAATCTTGTAAGACGACAGATTTGCCCTGCAGTGATCCATCAACGCGTTCAAGTCCAACTCGTCGCGCTTGGCCACGACGAAGAGGCACGGCACCTCGCCGAGCGTGGCGTGCCTGATGCCGACCACCGCGCAATCGCTCACGTGCGGGTGCCGGATGACGACTTCCTCGATCTCGGCGGGCGCGATGTTCTGGCCGCCGCGGATTATCAGCTCCTTGATGCGTCCGGTGATCGTCAGGTAGCCGGATGGGTCCGACTTCGCGAGATCGCCCGTGTGGTACCACCCCTTCCGCAGTGCCGCCGCGGTCTCCTGGGGCTTGTTGTGATAGCCCTTCATCAGGTTCGGCCCGCGCACGATCAGTTCCCCCTCTTCGCCGAAGGGAACGTCCTCCAGCGACGACGGATCGACGATACGCACGGCGAGGCCCGGCACCGGGAGACCACACGAACCGATCGGCCGCTCGCCGCGGAGCCAATTCATGGTGACCATCGTTGAGGTCTCGGTGATACCGTAACCGTCGAGCAGCGGCATCTTGAACCGCTCCTCGAACGCCCGATTCAAAGTCGCCGGCATGATCGCGCCGGCGGAGATGCATAGTCGGAGATTCCCGAGCCGCTCGATGCCGCTCTCCTGGGCCTTGTGCAGCAGGTAGTGGAACATGGTCGGCACGCCGGGGAAGACGGTGTACTTTCCGGACTGCAAGAGCTCCAGCGCCTGCTGCGGCGAGAACTTCTCCATGACGTGTTCGCTCGCACCGATGGCGAGAACGCTGAGTACCGAAAGGTTCAGGCCATAGGAGTGGAAGAGCGGCAGCGGCGAAAGAATGACATCCTTCGAACTCAACTCGCCGATCGGCGACCAGCAGGCTGCTGCGATCCACAACATACCGCGCAGCGACAGCAGGACGCCCTTGGCGCGACCGGTGGTTCCGGACGTGTAGATGATGAAAGAGGTGCTATCGATATCGTCCGGATCCAGCGGCGTGGCGCTGGCGCCGCTGGCTAGGTCGGCCATAGACAAGCCGTCATGCTGTGCTTCCCGGCCGGCATAGATCATCTCGGGCGAGATTCCGGCGCCGAGCGATATCTTTGCGATCAGATCCTTCCTGGCAGGCGTCGTGATCACGATCCCGCAGCATGCGTCAGTCAATCGGTAGCTGATCTCGCCGTCCGCCGCGTCGAAGCTGATGGGAACGATCACGGCGCCCGCCCGCAGGCCGGCGATGCACGCTTCGATCCAGTCCACTCCGTTCGGCAGATAGATGGCGATCCGGTCTCCCTCGCGGACGCCCGCCTTCGCCAGATTGGCGGCGATCGCGGCGGTATTCCCGGCGAGTTCGGCGTAGGTTATCGCGCGCGAGGCATCCCAATACGCAACTTGCTCCGGCCGTTCCTTCGCATGCCGATCAAGGAGCTTTCCGATCGGCGCAATCAAGTCTACGTGCAGCATCGCTGGCCTCCCGTCAGATCATGCTGAATCCGCCGCTGATGCTGATCGTCTGCCCGGTGATCCAGCTTCCAGCATCGGAGGCGAGCAGCGCCACCATCGGCGCGACGTCGGAGGGCTGGCCCAGACGCCGGATTGCGTAGGTCTTGACCAGCTTCTCGCGGTTGGTCTCGACCCAGGCCTTGTCGTGCGCGGTCTCGATCAGGCCGAGCGAAATCGAATTGGCTGTCACGCCCGAACGGCCCCATTCCCGCGCGAGCGACTTCATCAGCGCGATGGTGCCAGCGCGCGCCGCCGCGGCAAGCGCCAACCCGGATTCACCGACGCGCGAAGAGTCTCCCATGATCGAGATGATGCGGCCGCGGCCCGAGGCCTCCAGCAGTGGGCCGGCGCTGTGGCAGCAATTGAGGGCGCCGTACAGGCAGGTATCGATCTGCTTGCGCCAATCCTCCGTGCTGCTTTCGCTGAAGCGCTTCCGGAACACCAGGCCGGCGTTGTTGACGAGGATGTCGAGCCCGCCGAAGTCGCCCTGGACGTTCGCGACCAGTTGCTTGACGATTCCGGTATCCGAAATGTCGGCCTGATACGCTTTCGCCTTGCCTCCGGCCTTCTGGATCTCGGCGGCCACGGCTTCGGCCTCCGCCTTCGAGCCGTGATAGTTCACCGCCACCGTCGCGCCGGCGGCGGCGAGCGCTTTGGAGATAGCGGCGCCGACGTCCCGCCCACCACCCGTGACGAGGGCAACGCGTCCCTGAAGATCGATCATTCGGATTTTTCCTTTGCTTTGAGTTTGGCTTGCTCGATGAGCCTGAAGATGCGCTCCGGAGTCATCGGTAGAAGATTGACGTCGATGTCGAAGGGCGACAGCGCGTCCGCGATCGCGTTGGCGATCGCCGCCGGTGCGCCGATCGTGCCCCCCTCGCCCATGCCGCGGAAGCCACCAGCCACAGCGGATTCGCTCTCGATATGCACGACGTCCATGTCAGGGACTTCGGGAGCCGAGGGAATCACGTAGTCGACGAGACTTGCGCTCAGAAGCTGACCGTCCTCGTCGTAGACGAGTTCTTCGAAGAGCGCCGCGCCGATTCCCTGCGCCACGCCGCCATGGACCTGGCCATCGACGATCATGGGATTGATTATTTGGCCGCAGTCTTCGGCGACTACGTATTTTTGAATCTTCACGAAGCAGGTCGCCGGATCGACCTCCACTGCGGCGATGTGGGTAGCGGCAGCGGTGGTGCCGTTGATCGGGTCGTAGGTGTAGCTCGCGCTCAATTCCTCGCGGGCGTCGACCGGCAGCGTTTTCATGTCGGAATAGACCGCCTTCGCGACCTGCCTGAACGTAACGGCACGGTCCGTGCCGATGACGATCGCCTTCCCGCCGGAAACCTCGATGTCGTCGTGGCTCGCCTCCAAAAGGTGCGAGGCGACGCGCTTGATCTTGTCCCGCAGCAGCGCCGATGCGTGCTTCGCTGCGCCTCCGCCAAGCACCGCGCTGCGGCTCGCATAGGTACCGGTCGACATCGGTACCGCATCGCTGTCGCCCTGGATGACGCGGATGTCCGCGAAGTTTGCGCCGAGATCGTCGGCAATGATCTGGGCCAGCGTTGTTTCGAGCCCTTGGCCATGGGAGGCGACCCCGAAAGCCGCGGTGATGGCGCCGGTCGAGTCGATGAAGATTTTTGCCGTTTCCGAACCGGTATTGATCGGCATCCCCGGGGCGACTGCGATGCGCGACCCGATGCCGGTCAGTTCGGCGTAGCTCGCGATGCCGATCCCGAACAGCCGCCCGTCCGAGCGCGCTTCAGCCTGCCGGACGCGAAGCTGTTCGTAACCGCAGGCTGCGCCGGCCGTGTCGAGACACTCAACGAAGCCGGTCTTATCCCAGATGATCCCGGAGGCGATCCGATACGGGAATTCCTCTGCGCAAACGAGATTGCGACGGCGGATCTCCATGGGATCGAGACCGAGCGCCTTCGCTCCAAGATCCATCAATCGTTCCGCGACGAAAGTCGAGATCGGTCGGCCCACCCCGCGGTACGGCCCCGTGGGCGGCTTGCAGGTGGCGACGCCCCGCACGGCGCCGCGATAGGACCTGATCTTGTAGGGACCAGGAAGAAAGCTGACGACCTGGACCGGCTCGAGACCGCAGGTCCAGGGATAGATCGAATAGGCTCCAACATCTCCGAGGACGTCGGCCTGCAGGGCGACGGCGACGCCGTTCTCGTCGAATCCCATCTCGGCATCGACGATCTCGGCGAATGCCTGACTGCTGCTGCTGACGTCCTCCAGGCGGTCCGCGGTCCATTTGAGCGAGCGCCCGAGCTTGCGGGCCGCGATGCAGATCAGCAGTTCCTCTGGGTAGAGCGAGCCCTTCGATCCAAAACTGCCGCCCACGTCGGGCGCGACCACCCGCAAGCGGCTGCCGGGAAGGCCGAGGGACTCGGAAATCGCGTCGCGGACGATGCCGGGGATGTTCGAGGACGTGTATAGCGTGATGGCGCCACGTCTGACGTCGTACTCCGCGGTGTAGCTGCGGGGTTCCATCGCGAGCGGCGCCTTACGGGTCATCTCGAAGCGGCCGCTGACCCGGACAGCCGCGCTCTTCAGGTCCGCCTCGACGTCACCTTTCTTGAACTCGCGCGCAATCAGCACGTTTGTGCCCGCCTCTTCGTGCAGCAGCGGAGCGTCCTGCGCGACCGCCAGCTCGCTGCGCGACACAGTCCCGAGCGGCTCGAACTCGATCTCGATGAGCTCGAGCGCGTCTTCCGCGAGGTATCGCGAAGTGGCGACGACAGCGACGATGGCTTCGCCGACATAGCGAACCTTCCCGGAAGCCAGCGGCATGATCGGCGTCGCGTAATAATTGGCCATCCGCGAGAACGGAATCACCGGCTTAAAATCTTCGGCGATGTCCTCCGCCGTAAACACGGCGAAGACACCCGGCGCCGTCTGCGCCGCCGCCGTGTCGATGCGCGTCAGCCGCGCATGAGGCTGTTCGCTTCGGCGGAAGGCGATATGTAACGGCCGATCCGGCTTGCGGTCCGCGGCATATTCGCCGCTCCCGGTCAGAAGCCGCGGATCCTCCGTGCGCTTGATCGGGGCGCCGACGTGCCGAGGGCGCAGCACGTCCGCCGGCTGGGCGGAGCTATCCTTACTCATAGCCCTCGTTTCCCTTGCGCAGGCTCTGCCATTGCTGGTCGTCATGGCCGCAGATGATAGTCGCTCCGGACTTCTCTATCCGCCTCACCTCCTCGAACGACTTCAGCAGCGCGTCCACATTCCAGGTGTTGCGCGGCGCGATATCGGTATCGAGGCTTTGCCGGATGCTGATTGCGTCCGAAGCGAGCAGGAAGGGACCGTCGCGGTTAAGGCTGACCAGCGCGCCGAGCGAACCGGGTGTGTGACCCGGCAGCGGCACCAGGACGACGCTGGCATCGCCGAACAGGTCTTTCTCACCATGCACAGTTTCAATGGGCTGCCCGGTTTGCCAATCCGCGCGGAGGTAGCCAGCGGCTTCCGCGCCCGGAGCGTTCGCGGCCTCGACCTCCTTGGCGTGAGCCAGGATCGTCGCCTTCTTGAAGAACTGGTTGCAGCCGCAATGGTCTGGATGGAAATGGGAGTTCACGACGATATCGATGTCGTCGGGCCCAAGTCCCACGCAGGCCAGACTGGGCAGCAACGTCTCGTCCGCCCTCATGAGCGGCTTCATCACCTTCGCAAGCGGCCCCCAGCGCTCTTCGGCATGGTCGACGACCGAGGGGTGACAACCCGTATCGAACAGCACGTTGCCCTGCTTGTGCCTGATCAGGGCACTGCTCACCGGCAGGTCGATCGTCTCGCTGCGGTCCGCGCCCGGGATGTAGATGCTCTTCTTCATGCGAAGGCGCCCGCCGGCAAGGAAGTTGAGTTTCATCACACATTCTCCCGGAGGATGGCGGCGGCACTCCTGATCGCAGCCACGATGTTCTGATAGCCCGTGCAGCGGCAGAGATTTCCGGAGAGGCCTTCCCTGATCTCCTCGTCGGTCGCGAGCGGATACTTGCGGAGCAGATCCTCGCCCGTCATCAGCATGCCGGGCGTGCAAAACCCGCACTGGAGGCCGTGATGCTCGCGAAACTGAGTCTGAAGGGCGTTGAGCGCTTCCGGTGCTCCCAGTCCCTCGACCGTGGTGATCTCGCTGCCGTTGGCCTGGACGGCGAGCATGAGGCAGGACCGCACGCTGTGGCCATCCATCAGCACCGTGCACGCTCCGCAGACGCCATGTTCGCAGCCGACATGTGTCCCGGTCAGTCCGAGCGTCTCGCGCAGAAAATCGGACAACAGCAGACGCGGCTCGACGCCGGAAACGTCATGCCTCGTTCCATTCACCGTCACCGATACATTCACGGTCATCGGATCACCCTTTCGCTGCCAACGCTGTCCGCATGGCCCGCTTGGCCAGCTCGCCCAGCAGATGTTTCCTGTATTCGGCTGAGGCGTGCAGGTCGCTGTTGGGAGTGACGCTGGACGTCACCAGTTCGGAAAACCGATCAAGCATGCGGCTGTCGACCTCGATTTCACAGAGCTGTTTCTCGACGTTTTCGAGCCGCAGCGGCGTGTCGGCCACGCCCATGACCGCGACGCGCGCGTCCTCGATCCCGGATTTATCGCGTCGGATCGAAATGGCGATGCTCGCGAGCGCGAAATCGCCGAAGCGTCGCGCAACTTCTTCGAACGCCCACCCGTCGTGCTGCAGGATCGGAAATTCAATCTCCACGACGATATCCTCAGGCTCGAGGCAGTTCGTCAGAGCGTCGACGAAGAAGTCTTTCGCCATGAGCGTGCGCCGGCCTCCTGGTCCCTGCACCGTGAGACTGGCGCCGTAGAGCATGGCCATCATCGGTAGTTCGGCCGCCGGGTCGGCATGCGACAGGCTGCCGCCGATGGTCCCGCGGTTGCGAATCGCCAGATGCGCCACGTGGCGCATCGCCGCCGACATCACCGGCAGCCTGGACGCAATCAGCGGCGAGTGTTCGATCTCGCGATGCCGTGTCAGTGCGCCGATTGCCACGCTGTCGCCGCGCAATTCGATGAACGACAGGTCCTTGATGCCGTTCAGGTCGACCAGCACCGTGGGCCGCGCCATCCGGAAGTTCAGGAGCGGCAGCAGGCTTTGGCCTCCGGCGAGGACCTTTCCCTCGCCATTGGCCGCCGCGAGCGCTTCCACGGCGGCATCCAGCGTCGCCGGTGCGACATATTCAAATCTGGCAGGCTTCATCGATCTCGCCCTTCAAGGCCGTCTTCCTTCCCTGCTTGCCATTCTTATTTGCCACGAAATCGCGGCGGCCTTTTTTCCGCGAAGGCCTGTCGGCCTTCCCTGAAATCTTCGCTGTCCGAGGCTGCGTCGATCAGCCGCTGAGCAGTCGTCAGATCGAGCGCACCCGGCCCCATGGAGAGGCCGTTCAGCATGAACTTGGCGCCAGCTATCGAAAGCGGCGCATTGAGCGCCAGCCGCTCCACGAATTGCTCGGCCGCGAGTCTAGCGTCGTCGTGGATCTCGTCGATCAGGCCCATCGATTTCGCCTGCTCGGCGGAATAGCGGTCGCCCGAATACAGGATACGTTTGGCGTTGGCGATGCCGGCAAGCGCCGCCAACCGCTGGACGCTTCGAACGCCATAGACGATCGAAAGCTTGGCCGCCGGAATTCCGACGGTCGCTGCCCGATCGGCAAAACGGAAGTCGCATGCCAAAGCAAGATGGCAGCCTCCACCCAGACAATAGCCGGAAATCGCGGCAACGACCGGCTTTCCCAATTCGGCGATCGCCCCCGAGCAGGCATCGACGGCGACTTCGTATTCGGCACTCTGCTGCTTGTCGTTCCGGATCTCGTCGAATTCGGAGATGTCGGCGCCGACGCTGAAATCCTTTCCCTCGCCCGTCAGCACGACCGCACGCAGATCCCTGTCGGCGGCGAAGCGCGAGAAGACTTTCGCCAGTTCGCGCCACATCGCCAACGTGACCGCGTTCCTTACGGAGGGCCGGTTTAGGGCTACACGCGCGATGCCGTTCCGCCGCTTAATCTCGATCTCTTCCAAATGAATCCTCTCGCGCCCAACGCCCAATGGGCGAACGCTAGACATCCATCGACGCCGATGTCGGCGGGTTGCTTACCCGGCCGTTAGTCACTTGCATAAGTAGACTAATTTGACCAGGCCCGTCAAGTCGTCTCAGGATCGCGGAAGGCAGCAGGCCTAAGTCACGCTCTTCGGCCAGCCGCGCATCTCATTACGGAGCAAGCGGAAGAATCGCGAAGATCGCGAGGCGATTTGGCGAGATTATTCTCTGTTTAGGGGAAACCCGGTTTGTTCGCGGCTTCCATAACCGCTCCAATCCGCGAAACAAAACGGTAGGCCCATTCCGTGGCAATCTTGGGATCTGCAAGGTCTGGCTCCCGTTCGAAAAGTGCCAGAGGGCGAGTGGCCTACGACAGCACGGGTCAGATCGCCGAAGTTCAAGCTCCTCGGGCCAGCCGCGGTCACGGTCCCTGCGTATCGACTGGCGCAACCGTGAGCCCTTCGATGCCGCTGCGCGCGACGGAGTCCGCCAGCAAGCCGCTCGAGCGCATCTCGCCGAGTGCCGCGTTGACCAACTGAAGCCGGTCCTGGTGATCGAGTGGCACGGCCACGGCTTGCGGCACACCGTAAAAGTTGTCGTCGAGCATTCGCAGGCTAGGAACGCCGCGCGTCCCGCTGGAGAGCCGCTGTCGTCCACCCGCGAAGGCAATCACGTCCCCGTCCCGGAGCCACTGGACCGCATCTCGCAAGGTATAGTCGGGCGTCTCCCGCACCTTCGCTGCGGTCAGCCGCTGCTTCAGCCACACGCCGACGCTGTCATCGGTGTTCACCCCGATCACCTGACCGGGTCGGTCGAGCTCCTTCACGGACCGGAGCGGGGAATCGGCTCGCACAAGCGCACTCTGCTGCACCAGCATGTATGTCCGGGAGTAGAGCACGATGCCAGTGCGCTCCGGGTTCGGAGCGACAAATCCAATGTCGACCTGGCCGCTTCGGACCGCATCGAGCACGGCGGCGGCCGTCGGGAGGGGCGTGATGCTGACCGGCACATCAGCCCGGCGGCCCAACTCGCGCGCGATGTCGGCGATCGCACCCGAAATTATGCCGGTTGCCGAATCGAGGCGAGCCTGCGCGACGTTCGGACCGATATATGCAGCGCGCAGCGTGCCGCTCGGCGCCAACACTGGGTCGGCAGCCTTACCTGGACACGCGAGCAAGATCGCAATCAGCGAGAGCAAGGCGCAGCGCACGAGAAACCTCGAGCTCATCGTCGGGCACCGTGAGCGGTCTTCGTCCAGCCGCTGAGCTGCGCGAGTTCTGTGACCAGGGGCAAATTGATCATGAGTCCGGGATCTGTCTCGGGTCGGATCGATCTGCTGAAGCGACGTGATCCCAAACATTGCCATTCGAACTGCTGCTTCTAGTAGAAGCCAACATCGTCCGGTTGTGCCTTGGACATCACTTGACATTGTTCGCAATCCAATCAAGCACGAAGTCTGCCACCTGAAGGTTATTCCTGTCCTGCATCATCATGTGGGAGTTGCCCTTCATCCCCACATCAGGAAGCCGAACGAGTGTTGCCTTGTCTCCGCCCCGCTTCTTGATGCGCTCCACGACAGCCTTTCGTGCTTCGTAGCGCGGGCGACCGGTGAAGACGGGAGCGTCCAGGTGATCGCCGAACAGTTCGAGCACCGGGATGTCTCGGTAAGCTTCGATCTGAGGCTCGGTGGGGATAATTGCCTGCGCGCCTTCGATGTTGACCACAGCCTTGACCAGACGGGGCCGCATCTCGACGAGAGCATCGGCAAAGGGACCAGCGAGCGAATGCACGACGACCACGGCCGGACCGATCTTGTCGAGCAATGCTGCAAGGGCGCGCGGGGCGGTTGCCATCGCACCTCCCTCCAGCGTCGCTTCCCCGAACGGCACACCTTGCGAGCCGAAGGCGTTGAACGCCTCGGTCGAGAATTGAGTATCCGGAAACGCCGTTCCGGATGTCGGTCCGAAACGAAAGAGGGGCCACGCCAATTCGGCTGTTACCATCAGCATGTTGCCCGGCAGTGCAGCCACACTGGACTCGGCCTTTGCCTGGTTGATGGCCGTAGCGTTGAACCCCGCGCGTCCACGACCCGGCGTGTCCACGACGTAGACCGCATATCCCTTGCGCGTCAGATAGGTCGCCCAGCCCTCGCGGCCGTCCGGCGTGGTCTCGTAGCTCGCCCCCGTCAACCCGCCGCCGTGGACAAGCACGATCGGCATCGGACTGGTGAGCTGGGCCGGGATCCGATAGTGCACATACATCTGGTTGACCGTCACCGTACCGGGCCGCGAAGGACCCGCGGGAGAGGCACCCGGGTGATTGGACAGCAAGGACGTTCCGCTGACGAAGAACATGCCTTCGTCCGCCAGGTTGAGCGGGCCTCCCAGAGATTTCGCCGGCGCTCCCTGGCTCGCGGCGGAGACGGCCATGAGAACGACGCCAACCAAGAACAAAGCGCCCGATAGCTTATGCATGAACTGCCCTCCCCTTGTAATTTGATCGTCAGACGCGAGACAGCTCGATCACGCGGCCTCGCTCATCGCCGGCTCAGGCTTGGGCCTCGTGCGGAGCATCCCTCAGCAGATCCAGCGCCACGTCGATGATCATGTCCTCTTGTCCCCCGACCATCTTGCGCCTGCCCAGTTCGACCAGAATGTCGACGCTCTTCAGTCCGTATTTGTGCGCCGCAGCCTCCGCGTGCCGCAGGAAGCTCGAGTAAACGCCGGCGTAACCAAGGGCCAGAGTCTCTCGATCAACGCGCACCGGCCGGTCCTGCAGAGGCCGCACGAGCTCGTCCGCCGCATCCATCAGTGCGTAGAGGTCAGTGCCGTGATTCCAGCCCATGCGGTCAGCCACGGCGACAAATACCTCTAGCGGGGCGTTGCCCGCACCGGCGCCCATGCCGGCCAGGCTGGCATCGATGCGGTCGCAGCCTTCCTCCACGGCGACGATCGAGTTCGCGACGCCGAGACTAAGATTGTGATGGGCGTGCATGCCCGTCTGCGTCTCGGGTTTCAGCACGTCCTTGAAGGCCCGGAAGCGGTCCCGCACGTCGTTCATCTTGAGCGCTCCGCCCGAGTCGACGACGTAGACGCAATTTGCACCATAGCTCTCCATCAGCCTGGCCTGCTCGGCTAGCTTTCGAGGCGTCGCCATGTGGCTCATCATCAGGAAGCCAACCGGATCCATGCCCAGTTCGCGCGCGTATTCGAGATGCTGGCGCGAGACATCCGCTTCAGTGCAGTGCGTGGCCACGCGCACGACGCGAGCGCCCGCGCGATAGGCCTGGCGCAGATCGTGCGTGGTGCCGATGCCGGGCAGCAGCAGCGTGGCGACTTTCGCGCTCTTTACGGTCTCGGCGACGGCCGATATCCACTCCACGTCGGTGTGCGCACCGAATCCGTAGTTGAAGCTGGACCCTTCCAGACCGTCGCCATGCGCTACCTCGATGCTGTCGACGCCGGCTGCATCCAGCGCCGCCGAGATCGCCTTGACCTGGTCGATGCTGTACTGATGGCGAACCGCGTGGCTGCCATCGCGCAGCGTCACATCAGAGATGTATAGCTTTTTGCTCATGCCGATATTCCCTGATGGTTCGGAGAAAGTCACGCCGGCTGCTTCAGACCGCGCGCGATGCCCGCCTCGATACGCCGACGGGCCATCATGTCGCCGCAGGCCAGCGCCGCCGATGTCATGATGTCCAGGTTTCCGGCGTAGGAAGGCAGGTAGTGCGCCGCGCCCTCGACCTCGAGGAAGACCGAAGTCTTCAGGCCATGCCGGGGCCCAAGCTTCGGCACGTTGAGCGGCGCGGCCGGCGGAATGACGTCGAATTGCACCCGCTGCTTGAGCCGGTAGCCCGGCACATAAGCCTGCACACGCGCGACCATCTCCAAGATGCTGGCCTCGATCGCGGCTTGCTCTGCAAGTTCGGACAGCATGAACACGGTATCGCGCATGATGAGCGGCGGCTCGGCCGGGTTCAGCACGATGGCAGCCTTGCCCCGCTCAGCACCGCCGAGTTTTTCGATCGCCGCGCGCGTGGTCTCGGTGAATTCGTCGATGTTGGCCCGCGTGCCCGGCCCTGCCGACTTGCTCGAGATGGACGCCACGATCTCCGCGTAGTGAACTTTCGCGACACGAGATACGGCTGCGACGATGGGGATCGTCGCCTGCCCGCCGCACGTCACCATGTTCATGTTGGCGGCGTTCTCGGCCTCCAGGTTTATCGCCGGAATCACATAGGGACCGACAGCCGCGGGGGTGAGATCGATCATCTGGATGCCATCACGCTGCAGCACGTCGTTGTGATGTCGGTGAGCGCCCGCCGACGTGGCGTCGAAGACGACGTCGATCTCGGGGAATATTTCCAGCTTGAGCAGTCCGTCGATGCCTTCTGCGGTGGTCGCGACGTTGAGGCGCTTTGCCCGAGCGAGCCCGTCCGACTGGGGATCGACGCCTACCATCGCACCCATTTCGACGTGTCTGGCGTGGCGCATCACCTTGATCATGAGATCGGTGCCGATATTGCCGGAGCCCATGATCGCGGCCTTGACCTTGGGGATCGTTGTGTTGGGCATCGGTCAATTCTCCATGTGGAAACCGGCGCCGCCCAGCCGTTCCATCTCGATGGAGACATACTGGCCGGGCTTGACCCACTCGGCCGGCGTGGCGCCGCCTGCCATCACCACCCAGCCGGCCTGTAGCGGTTCGCCCGCCGCATCGGAAAGGCGCGCAGCGGCGACCAGCGACCGAAGCGGGTGACCGAGGATGGCGGCCGTCGATCCCACGTGCGCGACGCGGCCGTCGATGCTCATGGTGAGGCCGAGATTGCTGAAGTCTTCGCGCGGGTCGGTCCACGGCCCGACCACGATCCCGCTGGATGACGCGTTGTCGGCGATCACCTCGGGCAACGTGAACTTGAAGTCGCGATATCGGGAATCGATAACCTCGAGCGCAGGCGCGACCGCCTCCACGGCGGCGAGCGCTTCCGCGGCGGTGACATGGCCTGACAATGGCTTCTTCAGGAGAAATGCGATTTCCGGTTCTACACGCGGATGCACAAAGCGTACGAACGATGTGGCCATCCCTTCCTCGATCAGCATATCGCTGGTCAAACGCCCCCATATGACGTCGCTGAGGCCCATCTGAACCATCTTGGCGCGGCTCGTGAATCCCATCTTCACGCCTATTCGCCCAGCGCCACGGGACACGCGGCGCTCGATGGACGCACGCTGGATCGCGTACGCGTCCTGCAGTGACAAGTGCCCCTCAGGATCGATCTGCGTGACTTCGCGGGCGTCGCGCGCCGCGGCGTCGAGCTGCTCTGCCAATTCCTCGACACGGTTCATGTGAGTTGTCTTCCTGTCGGCTCAGTTTCGAATACGGCTTTGACGCTGCCCAAGCCGTTGATGCGAGTCTCGAAGATGTCGCCTGCGTTCACGGCAACCATCGGTCCAAGCGCGCCTGAAAGCACCAGGTGGCCGGCACGGAGCGGCTGCCCCACGGCGGCCATCGTGCGGGCAAGCCAGACCACCGCATTGAGCGGGTTGCCCAGGCACGCTGCACCGGCGCCGACGGAAACGGGTTCACCGCGCCGCGTCATCACCATGCCACAGAGCCGGAGGTCGACGTGGGACAATTTTTTCGGCGTGCTTCCAAGCACGTAAGCGCCGGAAGAGGCGTTGTCCGCAACTGTGTCGACGAAGCGGATGTTCCAGTCCGCGATGCGGCTGCCGACGATTTCGAGCGCGGGTAGCAAGTGATCGATCGCCTGGATGACGTCGGCATGCCCGGGCTTCTCCATGTCCAGGTCGCGCCCGAGAACGAAAGCCACCTCCGCCTCGATCTTCGGCTGCTGCAACCCTTCCATCGAAACCGGTTCGCCGTCGCCGAAACCCATGTCATCAAACAACATGCCAAAGTCGGGCTGATCGACACCGAGTTGCGCCTGCACCGCCTTCGCCGTCAGGCCGATCTTGCAGCCGACGATACGTCGGCCTTCCTCGCGCACCCGATGCTCTGTGTTTGTGCGCTGGATCGCGTAGGCGTCAGCCGCCGTTATCAGTGGGAACGTCTCACGCAGCGGAGCAATGAGATTTCCAGTGCGCGTGGCTTCGCGCAGTGAATGTGCCGCGCCGGCAATATCGATTGAGAATGTCGCCATGGTATTGACCTGCATGATCGTCACAAGGATTGGTCACCGAGACCCACCTTGGCGTAGATCTCGTTGACATGCTGCTTGACGCTCTCGGGAGTGGTGTCGTGCTCTGCGATATGGGCCCATCCCACCTTCGCACGCGCGTACCGGCCGATCTGTTCGTCCTGATCGCTGGTAGCGCCGCTGATCCCGTAAGCGCCGACCATCTCCGAGTCTTTGAAAACCGGCGCACAGCCGCCTGAGGCGGCGATCTGGCCATTGGTAAATACCGCGGCATTCATCAGCATCTGAGGATTGCGTTCCTTGAACCACTGCTGGATGACCAGCCCGTCCGGGAAGCGCGGACTCATCGATCGGAAGGCAGCAGCGGTGAATGCCTTGGCACGCGCCGTATCGGGCGTGATGAAGCCGGCATCGTCCATGCGCTCTAGCGCAATCAGATGTCCCTCGGGCCCGACGATCGCCACCGAGATGGGAACGCCCATCTCTGCAGCCTTTTCGGTGACGGCCTGGATGAACGCGCGGCACTCCGCGGCTCGAAGCTTGGCCATGTGCAATCTCCTTTATGTTGAACAGCTATTCGCGCTTGATGCCGGCGGACTGGATCACCTTGGCCCATTTGTCCGTTTCGCTGCGAATGAACTGAGCAAATTCGTCCGGGGTGGACTTGACCACCTCGATGCCTTGGGCACGAAACAGCTTCTGAATATCCGGCTGGTCAACCGCCGCATGCGTCGCCGCCTGTAGCTTCGCGACGACACTGGACGGTGTGCCTACGGGCATGAGGAATCCGAACCACACCGAGCTTTCGAAGTCCTTGAAGCCGAGCTCCTGGATCGTCGGCAGGTCAGGTGCCAGCTCAGTTCGCTTCGCGCCGGTCGTCGCCAGCGCCTTCAACGTGCCGGCCGCGATATGCGGCAACACGGTGGAGGCCGGCGAGAACATGACCCCTACTTGACCGCCGAGCAGGTCCGTCACAGCCGGCGTGCTGCCGCGGTACGGCACGTGCAGCATCTTGATGCCAGCCATCGCGGAGAAGAGTTCGCCGGACAAATGCGGCGACGTGCCGTAGCCGGAGGAAGCATAAGCGATCTGGCCCGGCTTCGCTTTCGCCGCATTGATCAGTTGGTCGACCGACGTAATCCCGAGCGATGGATTCACCACCAGTATGTTCGGCACGCTGCCAATCATCGTGACCGCGGAGAAATCCTTCGCCGGGTCGGGAGAGTTCGCGTCCGCGAATGCGACGTTGATCGTGTTCGCGACCGTTCCGACGAAGATCGTGTAACCGTCGGGAGGCGAGGTCGCCACCGCCTTGGCCGCGATGCTGCTCGCAGCGCCGGGCCGGTTGTCGACGATGAAAGGCTGACCCAGCCGTTTGGCCAACGCTTCCGCCACGGCGCGGGCTGCAACATCGGTGGCGCTTCCGGCCGGAAATCCGACGACGACCTTCACCACCCGGGAGGGATAGCTGTCTTGCGCCCAAGCTGCGGGCGGGATGGCTGCGGCCGCTGCAAGCAACATCGCCGCAAGGCACTGACGTCGATCCATGTCGTTCCCTCGTTCTGATTGTTGCGCTTGTTGTGCTCACTAGAGACGTGCGCCACGCATGATTCAAACGAATATTTTCAATCATTTAATTAGCTGAACTCATGAATGAGGCGCTAACCGGAGCGTTGACGCCGAATTTCGGGCGCCCCAGACCTGCCAGCATGCTTGTGGGCGGTAGCTTAGCTAGGGGGCTGTTCGCAACGTAGTTGCTGATGTCCGGGCGTCTCTCAAGAGTGGAGGGTTTTGGCATTGTGAGCGGCGGAGACTAGATCTATGATGAATTCGATCCCGTTAGCCAGATTTATGAATTTTACCAATGAATGTGACCGTCCGGCAGTTGCGCGCCTTCGTCTTCGTCGCTCAGCTCAAGAGCTTCACGAAGGCGGCAGAGCGCCTGTACCTGACGCAGTCCGCCTTAAGCCTGCTAATCCGTCAGCTGGAAGACAACCTGCAAGTCCAATTGATAGAGCGATCCACTCGCAAGATCGAATTGACTGCCGCCGGGCACGAGCTCATGGGCAGCGCCGAACGACTGTTGGATGATCTCGATGCAACGCTTGCCAACGTCGCGGAACTGGGCGCAAAACAGCGCGGCAAGGTCGTCGTCGCCGCTCCCTATATTCTCGCCACCACCTTCCTCGTCGAAGTAATCGCCGAATTCAGGGCTCGCTACCCCACGATTTCGGTGCATCTGAAGGATTCGTTGCCCGAACAGGTCCTGATGCTTGTCCGCAGCGGCGGAGCCGATCTCGGCATTGGCAGTTTCCGCGAGTGGGAGTCGGGACTGCAATGGACGCCGTTGTTTCAGGAGCCGCTTGTGGCGGTCTATCCGCGCGGCCACCCGATCGGAAAGTTACCGCAGCTCAACTGGAGTGACCTTGCTGGCCTGCCGGTGATCTCGCTTAACCGCGACAGCATCTTCCGCGATTTGGCCGATGATGGTTTTTCCCAGGCAGGCCTGACCTTGGCACCGGCCTATGAGGTCGCCTATGCAGGCACCGCTTTGGGCCTGGTCCGGGCTGGCCTTGGCATAGCCATCTTGCCTCAATGCGTTGGCATCCTGACCGACCCGACAATTCTCCTACGGGCGCTCGAAAACCCGCAGATTTTACGCTCCGTTGCAGTGATCACACGAAACGGCCGATCGCTCTCCCCTGCGGCCGAGGCGTTCGTCGACATGTTGCGCAAATCCGCGAGAGTATCGGCCAGTCTGGCGGCGCCGCAGCCGCAGCCACGCCTTTCTCGCCGCGCAGCGCGAGGCCGACGTTCCCTCGACGCGATTTCTGAAGAATCGTGAGGAGCTGCGGCCAGGTCGCTCTTCACATAGAGCCGCAGGAGCAGTGCCGATCCAACAGCACGATGGCGGAAGCCGTCATTGAGGCATGTAAGCATGCAGCCGTGCTTCATAGCTCAAGAGTTCTGACTGGCCGTCAGGCAGCCGTTGGCGCCAAGCCTGGCGCGCATTTTCGATAGAGCACAGCGCAGAACCTCCCGTTCTTTCAGGTTCAAGTCCTGCAGCATGTCCGCGCCGGCCTGTGCACGATGGCGAAGCAACAGCTTGGACGCTTGCTTTCCTTCGAGCGTCACGCTGAGGCTCTGTGCGCGCCAATCGCGCCGATGAGCCTGACGCGTGATGAGCCCCCTCGTCTCAAGCTCCTTTATCGCGCGTGCTACCTGCGCTTTGTCCCGCCCAGTCGACGTCGAAAGCGCCTGCTGCGAGCAGCCGGGGTAGCGGGCAATCAGGGACAGCGTTCGCGCCTGGAATGGGGCAAGGCCCAGCTCGTCAAGCACGGTGAGTCCCTGCAATCGCGCATGAAGGCCGTTCGCCACGGCACCGAAGAGATCAAGTAGCTCATCATCCATGCCGCGTCTTAGGTTGATAATATCAACTGACAAGTAGCGCTCCGAAGCCGCCATGCCACACACCTATCGCATCACTGTCCAGGAGCTGGGGACCTCTGCCTCCCCCAGCGCCGGTGCGCTGACGTTTGACGCCACCAATCACGACAATGTGCTGCAGGTCCTATCCCGCGTGCGTGAGCGGCGCGCTGTGCCGGATGAAGAAACAGCCGAGTTCACCATCGGTCTCAAGCTCTTTGCTGACGTCCTCCTGCGGCATCGCCGCGAGCCGCTGTTCGCAGAGCTGTTCCCGCACTTCAATGTCTTCATGAAAAAACTGAAGAAACTCGACGCTGCCCAAGACTGAGCCGAGGCATGCACTCCGGACATCATGCCGTGAACGTCAGACTCTGGGTGGCGTCCTCGTGGCCGCCCTGAACGCCGAGTTCAACGAACTCGTCATGGCATCGACCTGGTCGATGTGTGCGGGCGTTCGGCATCAGCCGTGACCCCGGGGCTAGGCGCGTTCAGCCCTCCAAAGTCAACGCACCAGTTTCGCACCAGAATCGAACGCGACAGAACGCAAGGAACGCGACCGAAATCAAGCAAAACTGCAGGAAAATCAACGAAGCTGATCGATATGCTGCCGCTCATAACGGTCTGGTTGCAGGTTCGAGTCCTGCCGGGCCCACCAACAAATCAATCACTTATCAGATTTTCAGTTCGTCGCCTTTGGGATACCGCACCAGGAATGCCCTGTTTTGGCACTGATTGCTCTGCTTCTGCGGTACCACAACTACCATTGCCCACTCGATTTGCCGAATGTCCTCCTTCTCAATCGTAGATTTGACGGCGTTGTCGCACAAACCGGCCAAATACCGCCTAGCCCTTCTTTCATCGAACGGCCCAGTAACGGTCGAAGCACCCCGGCAGGTCCAAGAGCGAACATCCACTGCGGTGCGCCGAAATGCTCTGACCTCCTACAATCGGGCTCGAGCCAAATCTCAAAAAGGAGCACGAGCGGCTCCGCAATAGCTTAACCCTGCCAAGGCAGCGAATACGTCCGCACGTTGGTGAACCCTTTCATGGCTTCCACAACCCCCTCCTTGTAGCCCTGCCCAGAGTCTTTGATGCCGCCAAACGGCGACATCTCGGTGCGATAGCCCGGCACCTCCCAAATGTTCACGGTGCCGACCTCGAGCTCGTTGACGAAGCGCGTAATGTAATCGAAGCGGTTTGTGCAAAGGCCGGAAGAAAGCCCATAGGCGGTCGAATTGGAAATGCGGATCACCTCTGCGATGTCGTTTGGACAGCGAATGATCGGGATCACCGGTCCGAACGTCTCCTCACGCACGAGTTCGCAATCGTACGGCACGCGGTCGACGACGGTTGGTGCATAGAGCGCGCCTTGGCGATCGTTGCCGTGCAACAGCTCGGCGCCCTTTGTCACCGCATCGTTGACTCGGCTTTCGAACAGCGCTGCGGATCGTTCATTGATGACCGTGCCGACGTCGGTTTCCGGGTCGGCAGGGTTCCCACATTTCAGCTTCTTGGCCTTTTCGAGCACATGCTTCGAGAATTCGTCGGCGACCTTCTCGACTACGAGAATGCGCTTTACCGCCGTGCAGCGCTGCCCTGAATTCTTCGTCGCACCCTGCACGGCGAGTTCGGCCGCTTTGTCGAGGTCGGCGTCCTCCATAACGATCAGTGGATCATTGCCGCCGAGTTCGAGCACTATCCGCTTATAACCGGCGGTGTGGGCTATGTGCTTGCCGACGCGCACAGACCCCGTGAAGGTAACTAGGTCCGCGTCTGGATCCGTGATCATCGCGTCGCCCATCGTGGAGGGATTACCCGTGACCACAGAGAGCATCTCAGGCGGCAGCCCCGCTTCATAGAGTACATCCGCAAGGGCGAGCGCGGTCAGCGGGGTCAGCTCAGTCGGTTTAAGGACAACGCGATTGTTTGTTGCGATCGCAGGCGCGAGCTTGTGGCTCACCATGTTTAGCGGATGGTTGAATGGCGTGATCGCCGAGATCGCGCCCAACAACGGCGTCCGCAGCGTGTGAATACGGCGCGGCTTGCCGTTCGGCGAGATGTCGCAGGCATATGATTCGCCATCATCCTTGACGGCAAGTTGCGCGGCGAACGACCAGACATCGTAGGCGCGCGTCGACTCGTAAATCGCATCCTTCCAGCAGAGACCGGACTCTGCAGAGATAATGCGCGCGAACGATGCGCGCCGCCCCCGCAGCAATTCAGCGGTCTTCTGCAAGATTTGCTGACGCTCGAAACGTGACAGTTTGGACTTGAACGCTTTCGCCCTGGCAAACGCGTCTCGTACGTGTTCGGGGCGCGCTGCCGGCACGGTACCGACCAGCGATCCGTCGTAGGGATTACGGACCTCGATCACGTCATCGGTCGTGATGTGTTTGCCGGCAATGCGCATGGCCTCTCGCTTTGCCGCGTAACTGAAAGGCACGTTCATGGGCTGGATCCTTAGGCGACGAGATTAAGCGCGACGTCGAAAACGTCGAAATTGCGCAGAGTGCGCCCCGGCGGAACCTCGATCTTACGATTCGCGATCATCGGCACGGTCTGCTCCGTGAGGCCGCCGTGCGAACGCAACGGTTCAGTGAGGCCCGAGAGATCGTGCTTGGCGGCGGCGGTGCCCAACACCTTGTGCCTGGAGGAGAGCACGACGACGTCTCCGATACGATCCGCCGGGAGCTCGAACCGCTCGCAAGCCTCTTCGGCCGATATCGCCACCTCGACGCCCGATATGGTCTTGATGAAATCAATCACGGGCTGCCGCTTGTCGCCGTCGACGTAGACAGTCGCAAAGGAGCCGAGCGCCCCGTGATGCGCGACGTACGGATCGGTGATCGGCAGGATGACGCGGGTCGACCCCGCGCCGAACTTCTTGTCCAAAATTTCCTGAAGATAGATCACGTCGGGTTGGCCGTCCGGCAGGTGCTTGTCATTCATGCCGTGGTCGGCGGTCATCACCAGCACGCAGCCCAGCGCATCGAGTTCGCCGACATAACGGTCGAACATCTTGTAGAAGCTGTCGGCAGCTTTCGAACCCGGTGCTGCCTTGTGCTGCACGTAGTCGGTGGTTGAGAGGTACATCACGTCCGGCCGGAACGTCTTCAACAGCTTCACACCGGCTGCGAACACGAATTCCGACAGATCCGCCGAATAGACCTCAGGCAGCTTCATGCCGACAAATTCGAGCACGTTCTCGATGCCGTTCTCGGCCATCGTCGCCTTGTCGGCTTTCTCCGAAGAGAAAGCTATAGCGGTGCCGGCGGTAAAGTCGAGACCCTTGCCAAGCAGCGTACGCAGCTTGTCCTTCGCCGTCACCATCGCAACCTTGCCGCCAGCTTTCTGAAACTCGGCCAAGATCGTCGGCGCGCGCAGGAAGCGCGCATCGTTCATCATCACCTCTTGTTTGGCCTCGCGGTCGTAGAAGAAGTTACCCGCTATGCCATGAACCGCTGGCGGCCGTCCGGTGATGATCGAAAGATTATTTGGGTTGGTGAAGCTCGGAATGACCGACAAGGCTGTGGTGTTCGATCCGGTCTGCATGATTCGATCGAGATTCGGACAAAGCCCCTTCTCAATTGCCGCCTCGATGTAGCCAGGCTCCGAGCCGTCGATGCAGATGACGACGGTCGGTGCATTTGGCAGGCGGTAGGTGCGGCCATTGGCGGTCACCGAAGCAGGGGTACGTGTAAGCATGGTTCTTCCTTTCCTGAATCCGCCGCACACTGGCGCTCCGAGGGGTGTCTCTTTTCTCGACAATGCCGAGAAGTTGATAGTGGCCGAACGTTCGGCCGCCGGCCAAGTCGCGTCAGCGGATCATCGAGCGGACGCGGGAGGAAAGGAGATCGGTGACCAACACCATCGCAAGAATGACCAAGATACAGGTCGCCGTGTCTTGATACTGGAACAGCTTCATTGAGGACACGAGTTCAAAGCCGATGCCGCCGGCGCCGACCATGCCGAGCACGGTGGATTGACGAACATTGGTCTCGAGACGGTAGAAGATGGTGCCGAGCCAGGCCGGTAGCACTTGCGGCAGCACACCGAAGAAAAAAGTCTTGAACGGGCCGGCGCCGGCCGAGCGGAATGCTTCGAGCGGTCCTTCGTCGATGTCTTCCATGGCTTCGGCAAAGAACTTGCCGAGCATGCCGGCGCCGTGGATGGCCAGGGCGAGCACGCCGGCGAACGGGCCGAGGCCGATGGCAGCGACGAAGATCAGCGCTAGGATGATTTCGTTGATGCCGCGCATGCAGTTCAGCACCTGGCGGGTGAAGTGATAGATCGCCGGATGCGGTGACAGGTTGCGGGCCGCGAAAAAGCTGATCGGCAGCGAGATTGCGACGCCGAGCAGCGTTCCCCAGATCGCGACCTGC
This sequence comes from Bradyrhizobium sp. LMTR 3, assembly GCF_001693485.1. GTDB lineage: Bacteria > Pseudomonadota > Alphaproteobacteria > Rhizobiales > Xanthobacteraceae > Bradyrhizobium. The sequence continues at coordinate 364,440 of NZ_MAXC01000049.1, read as the reverse complement.
AAGCTTTCCAGCGCGGGCCGCCAGAGCTTCTCAATGAAATTTGGATTCGGCGGCATCATGCGGACCAAAAAGTCCCACATATATGGTATACCGTTCCACAGATTGGTCGCGTTGATTTGCGATCCAACCGCAGCCCAATAGAGGAATCCTGCGATCATCAGACCGAAGACGCCGGTGCCCCACCAGCCGAAGCGGCCCTGAGGCGGACGAAGTACGAGTTGGTAGCTGGACATGGTCAGTCTCCTACCTCAGGCGGATGCCGCAAGGGCGACGGGATCGAGCGAATTCGACACCAGGCGTGGACCGGCGTTCGGTCGCAATACGCGGGCGACACCCGGGTCTTCCAGGCCCGGATAGATCTGGTGGACGACGTCGACCGTCAGGTGATCCGGCGTATCGTCGAAAACAACTTTGCCGCCCGAGAGACCAACGATGCGCTCGCCAAATTCGACGGCATAGTCGACCTGGTGCAGGTTGCAGATGACAGCGATGCCTTCTTCCTTACAGATCGCCTTGAGATAGCCGAGCACGACACGCGAGGTTTTCGGGTCGAGGCTCGCGACCGGCTCATCGCACAAGATGACAGCGGGGCGTTGTGCCAGCGCACGGGCAATGCCGATGCGCTGCTGCTCGCCGCCGGAGAGCTGGTCGGCGCGCGACATCGCCTTGTGCGTCAGCTCGACGCGCTGAAGGCAATTCATCGCGATCTCGACGTCCCTCGTCGGGAATATTTGAAGCGCGGAGAGAATCGACGACATCCCGGCCATGCGACCGACCAGGATGTTCTTGAGCACAGTGAGTCGCTTTACCAGATTGTGGTGCTGGAAGATCATCGCGACCGGGCGCAACCGCCCGCCCGCCGCCCGTTTGGAATCGAATACCGTGCCGTCGATGACGATCTGGCCGGCGTCCGGCGGCGTGAGGCCGTTAATGCAACGGAGCATGGTCGATTTTCCAGCGCCGCTCGGACCCAGGACGACGAGGAATTCGCCCGACTTCACCTCGAGGTCGATGCCCTGGAGCACCGGCTTCCCGCCGTAAGATTTCTTCAATCCTGCGATCTTGATCATCTGAGCAGTCCTATGCCGGAGGGTTGGTTACGGCGTGTTAGTGCTTTGGGCTCATTTCATCCTTTTCAGATCGAGATTGAGCGCTTTTGCAGTATCCCGGATTACATCGTACGCCGCGTCGTTGGTTTCGACGAAGCGATTGAGCTTGCCTTGGTCGGCCCAGGTGATGTCCTTGATGTTCAGGAACGCGGTCTTGATCTTCGCCTTGAGTTCCGGCGTCAGATTCTTGCGCCACACCGTCGGCGATTCCGGGATCGGGTCGGAGCTCCACACGACGTGGATGTCCTCGCGCTTGACGAGATTCTTCTGCACGGCGGCATCGAAGATGCGGTCGGCGATGGTGGCCGCGTCAACACGCTTGTTGGCAACCGCCAGCGCGTTGGCATCATGCGAACCGGTGAAGAGAACGCGACCGAAGAATTTCTCCGGGTCGATACCGAGTTTGATCAGGCCAGCCTTCGGGAAGAGGTGGCCGGAAGTCGAAGACGGATCGACGAACGCGAAGGTTTTACCCTTCAGATCGTTGACGTCCTTGATGCCGCTGTCTTTTCGCGTGATGATCTGGCTGTGATAGAAGGTGCGGCCGGACTTTGAGGTTTCGGCAGTCGCGAAAGCTTCGATGTCCGCGACGCTGGTGCCGAGCACGTAGGAGAACGGCCCCAGGTAAGCGACTTCGACGTGGTTCGAGCGCATCGCCTCGATGACGCCGTTGTAGTCGGCGGCGACAAACCCCTTCACTTTCATGCCGAGATTCTTTTCGAGCGCGTCGAGCAGTTGCTGGCTCGACGCCAGCATCGCGCGAGAATCTTCTGACGGAATGAGACCGACGCGGATCACACCTTCTGCACGTAACACGTTCGGCATGGCGATCAAAGCGCCTGCAGCCGCAACCGACCCAACGAGCATTTTTCGACGCGTGATTTGCATGTTTTCCTCCCTGGATTCCGTTGGTCTTTGTGACCGTTGCCGGTGATTTAGATTGGGCGAGTTCGCCTTAATGTCTGCTTCACTAAGCTGCCTTGACGATCGGCCTCCCAATAAAATTCCTGCCGCGCTCGCCCTCCAGCGCCTTCTCGACCAGACGTGTCCAATCGGCAGGCGAAACCCCGTAGGCGGCTGGATCAGTCTTGACGCCGATCCCCTCGAGGAAGGACCGCAGCTTGCGGATACCCTCGCTGAGGTCCGGGCCAAAGATGCGGCGCAGCGCGGCGTCGCAGTCAGCGCTGTTGCCTATTGCCCACCCCATCACGAGCGGCAGTGAGAACGAACAGGCGATGCCGTGGATCAGTCCAGTCTTCAGTGTGATGTCATATGAGATGTTGTGCGCCAAGGCCGTCTTGGTCTGCGAAAACGCGAAGCCAGCGAGCAGACTGCCGCGCGCCTGGCGGGTGCGCAGATCGAGATCGCCGAGATTATCGAGCAGGCGCGGCAGCGTTTCGATGATCTCGCGCGCAGCCTCGACCGCGAAGCTGGCCGAAACCGGGTTGGCGTTGACGTTCCAGATGCTCTCGAGCGCATGTGACAGAGAGTCGAGACCGGTCGCCAGGGTTAGCCCGCGCGGCGCCCCGAGGATGAGTTGTGGATCCAGCACGGCAGCTTCCGGGTATAGCAATGGATCCGCGAGAGAATATTTGCTGCCGTTCGCCGAATCCCACACGGTTGCCCAATGCGTGACTTCGCTGCCTGTTCCGGAGGTAGTTGGCACCGCGATGATCGGCACGATCGCCGACGTGTCGAGCGGCTCTTTATCAGTAAGATGGCGGCGGACATTCTCGAAGTCGCCTTGGCTTGCGGCCAGCACCTTGGCGGCATCCATCATCGAGCCGCCCCCGAGGGCAACGATGACTTCGGGCGCTTGCGTAGCGGCGCCGTAGACGCGGCAGGAATTCACCAGATCGGCGCAATCCGGGTTGGTCTCGATATTGTCGATGACAGCGACCGGCTCGCCCGCGACCTTCGTGAGGCGCGCGGCCAAGTCGTTGAAAATAGGCTGATTATAGGTAACGAGAGCGTAGCGTCGCTTGCCGATCAAGCTGGCGACTTCATCGAACGTTCCAGCGCCGAAGCGAAGCTTTACGGGATTCCAGTTGTTCCACCGCATGACTTCCACCCTTGATCGCGCATGGAGCGCTGCCACTTCCGCGCTTCTCTTGAGCGCTCGCTAGGATTGGACCATCACTGAAAGCCGATACATCGACAAATTGATTATTTCAGAGAAATAGATAGATTTATTCTATGCGATATACCCAGCTTCGCTCCTTCCATGCAGTTGCAACAGCAGGCGGCTTCAACGCCGCGTCGGATGCCGTCCATATCACGCAGCCGACGCTGACTGCGCAGGTCGGCGCCCTAGAGGAGGAGTACGGTGTCGACCTCTTCATCAAGAGAGGGCGTCGGCGCGAATTGACCGATACGGGACGGCAACTCTTGGCAATCACGTCACGCCTGTTTGCCGAGGAAGAAGAGGCGGTTGCATTCCTTGAGCAGTCGCGAGAGCTCAAGACCGGTCGGCTCTCGATCGGCGCGGTCGGCCCGTATCACGTGACCGAGATGCTTGCGGCCTTCAATCGCGCCTATCCGGGGATCGAGCTTGCCGTGAAGCTCGGCAACTCGCACGACGTGCTCGCCGATCTCTTGGACTACAAAAGCGACATCGCAGTGCTCGCGCACATAGACGAGGATGATCGTCTTCTCACCGTTCCATATCGGCGCCATCCAGTTGGCGTCTTTGTCCGGACAGATCATCCTCTCGCGAAGCGGAAGAACATAAAAATCGCCTCACTCGAGGGTGAGCCGCTGATCATCCGTGAAACCGGTTCTACGACGCGACGCGCGTTCGAACAGGCGCTCACCAAGGCTAAGATCAGACCGCGCATCGTCATGGAAATCGGAAGCCGCGAGGCGATCCGCGAAGCCGTCATTCGAGGGCTGGGAATAAGCTATGTCTCTGAAGCCGAGTTCGTTCCGGATCCTTCGCTTCGTCTCATTCCAATCGGCGATGCGGAAATCTTCACTTACGCACATGTTGTAATCCTACAAAAGCGCGAAACCAGCCGGATCATCCGCGCATTTCTCGAAGTCGTGCGAAAAACAAAGCTCTCCAATGCAAAGTAACGTCATTTGACGTAATTGGGTTGAGCGGAAGTGATTGCCTCGAGAGCAATATTGGCCCGGCAATGAACGCTTAGGGTCAGAAAAGGCTGAGCTTGAGCAGACGACTTGCGTCTGTGGTGCGATAGCGAAGGTTCCAACACTACGCATTGTTCGCCCACCCAAGATCCACAAACCCGAAGCGCACGGACCGCACCAGTTTCGCACCAGAAACGACCTCATCAAAGCGCAACGAACGTGATCGAAATCAAATGAAACCACAACAAAATCAACGAAGCTAATCGATATCCCGTCGCTCATAACGGTCTGGTTGCAGGTTCGAAGTCAAGACGGAGGGAGCAATCATCGAGTGGTCTCAGATCACCGCACCAGAAACGTCCCTGTTTGAGGATGCATCCTACCGCACGAGCCAAGCCTCCCTTTACTACGCTAGGGACGCCAAATTCCGCCTACGACGGAGAAGATCTCACAAGGTGGAAAGTCTTCAAGTTAGATACGGCTACCGAGCGGATGAGACCGACGCTCACATCGATTGCCGGCCCAAGGGACGTGGTGACTATTAAGCGCCGCTTGGCTAGGTCGAATTTGAAAGTGGCCCAATGAACACCGCGTTCCTTTTGATGGCGCAGTATGGGGGTAAGGCCATCGTCCCGATTGAGGACGTGTGTCGGGATTACTTTTCGCACCTGAATCCGACCAAGCTAGTGCAGAAGATCAACGCAGGCGAAATAGCGATCCCTCTGGTGCGAATGGAAGCAAGCCAGAAGTGCGCAAAAGGCATTCATATTCTGGATCTGGCCAAATATCTCGATGCGCGAGTTGAGGCCGCCAGAAAAGAGATGACGGCTCTCACGAGCTAACCGCGACTCCAGCTCCCCTCCCTCATCGCGTGCAGACAGAGTTGCCAGAAACATGCTACGCGCTCTGGTCGAGGTGCACACTATAGCTCCGAGCAACATTGCTTCAGCTCTAAGCTGCGTGCCGATAGAGGCGTGACTTCATGTCAATCTCGGCTCGGATGTATTCTTGCTGGCGGTGTGCACGCATCGCGTCAACGCATTGTGGGCCAAGTCTTCCACCAGCAACGAGCTACGTGTGACCGCCGTTTACCTTGTTTAGAGCGCGCAGTATCAATTTTGTGATTGTGGTGTACTATATATTTGTGCACGTCGAGGTCAACTTGCATTCAACCAACTTTGGGATCGTGGAGGGCACCATGGCTAAGAAAGCGAAGAAGGCAAAGAAGGCAAAGAAGGTCGGCAAGAAGAAAAAGAAGTAGCCTTCGCCGCCACAGTACCTTCGCTGAGACACATCAAGGTGCGTGCGCGCGTTTTGGCATCGCGATCCAATATGCCGCGACTTGATGTGGTTCAGTGGCTGCAAATCTAAGCCGGACCACGATGCACATATGTGCTGACCGGTCCGGCTTTTTCGTTCAGCGAGCGGCTGACTGTCATCGCTCGAAAGATCGGCCTCGAACTGCGGACGCCTTCCCCGATTCCTGAGCATTCAGCCTCGGTCGTCAGAGCACCTGTGTCACTGTCGTTAGCGGTGCGGCGGTGGCGGTCTGCGGCAATCGAGAAGACGCGGTGCGTGAAAGCAAGCCAAGCAGACACGAAAACTGAAAATGACTTGCTTGCAGCGACAAGAGCCAGCAGCAGCTGCCACTTTGGATACTACGTTGCGTTACGCTGCCGCCGCCCGATAAACGCAGAAGCGCGAAATCGTTTGCTCGTCGAGCTCCGAACCAGCGGCAGTACTACATTTGGTACGACATGACCGATCGAGCTGAGGCTTAAGTGCTGGCTTCGCTTCACTTTTCGAGAAGTCCCGGTCCAATCCATCATGGGTGCCACGGAGAAACGATAGTCTTGCGATTTCAATGATTTACCCTGCACTCTCAATGGGATGAAAGAAGAACGTGTCCGTTATACTATTTCTGCGAGAATAGTATAACCGCTTGAAATCAAGGGCGAACTGAAGGGCAGCACGTCCACCCATCCTCGACCCCAACCAAATGTGCCCTGGGGATCGAGACGCCACGTCCCCCACGCAAGTCGCGTCACGCCTCAGCGACGGTCAGGAGCGCATTATGCAGGGAGAAGCGCTGCGAGGAGGATGTCGATTGCCCCGGAGTCGAATTTCGACACCCGCAACAAACAGAGGCAATGTTCCTGCTGGGCTTGGCAAGCTCGCCCCAAATACTCTCAGTCTGGTCGAACCAGGGTGTGACCCGCCCTACTCCACGTCCGCTCTACCCCCGATACCGGAGGTAGTCCGCCCCAGCATCGACGTCCGTTAAGGGCGGCAGCCATTAACGGACATCCCGGATATTCTGGAAGCAAACCTGAGGCAATGCCCTACAGTGCGCCGCGGGATATGGGACCCAAGCAGGTGCGATGGTGAACCGGGAGATATTCTTCGGACCGTTCCGCTTTGACGCGGCTACCCATACGCTATGGGACGGAAGCGTCCCGGTTAGGCTTGGCGCTCGCGCGTTAGCGATCCTGCAAGTCCTCCTTGAAGCACCTGGCGTAACCGTCAGTCGGAGCACCCTGATCAAAAGCGCATGGCCAAGCTTGCACGTTGATCAAAGCAATTTGCGGGTGCAAATCTCAGGACTGAGAAAGGCTCTGCGTGACTACGGCGGCGCAATTCAAGCGGATCCGTCTCAGGGCTACCGTTTCGACGCCGATGTGGTTGTGAAAAAGCCGGCCCCTCCTCGCTCTGAAAACCAGCCTCGATTCGGCATCCCTGGAATTGTTGTGAAGCCGATCGGCCGCGAGGCGGCAGCGGACGGGATTCATGAGCTTTTCAATAGCCGACGACTCGTGACGATCCTCGGGTCGGGTGGCATCGGGAAGACAACGATTGCATTGCAGGTCGCAAATGACCGGGCGGCAAACTACCCCGATGGCGTCTGCTTTGTCGATCTTGGTAGAATATCCTCGATTGACCTCGTCTACACCGCATTGGCGAATGCGATCGGATTGAGAGTAACAGACTGGCCCGGCATCGAACAAATCGTGCTGGGCCTCCACGACAGGCGGATGCTTCTGATCCTGGACTGTTGCGAGCATGTGCTTGATCCAGTGGCGAGACTGGTTGACGCCTTGCTCGTCAACACGGCGTCCGTAGATGTTCTCGTTACGACGCGAGAGCCGCTGCAGCTTGATGACGAGGCCATCTGGCGACTCGCCCCCCTCACAGTTCCTCCAAAGGCTACCGAAACGCACGCGGACGACATCAAGACCTACTCGTCGGTCCAGTTATTCCTGAAGTGTCTCCATCAGCGGGCGGCGAAACTGCATTTCGATAATCGCAGCGCTGCTGCCGTCGCAGAGATTTGCCGGCGGCTCGACGGCATCCCGCTGGCAATTGAAATTGCCGCCTCGATTGCCGCGGTGCTTGGCTTCGAGGAAGCACTACGCAGCCTCAACGAAAAATCGTCGGTGATCAATATCGATCGAAGAAGCGTCGTTCCCCGTCAACGGTCGCTGTTCTCAACGATCGACTGGAGCTATAATCTGCTGTCCCAAGCAGAACAGTTCGCCCTTCGCCAAATCGCTTGCTTTGCCGGAACCTTCTCGCTTGACGCCGGCACCGCTGTGGCAAGCGGCGATCAGCTCAGCGCATCCGCTGCGCGCGACGCCATTACTGGCCTGTCGCGCCGCTCCCTTCTCTCCTTTGACCCGGAATCGACATATGCGGAGTATCGCCTGCTGGATACGACAAGAGCATATATAGCTCAGCTAGACTTTTCCGAAGGCGACATAGCGCATAGGCGTCACGCGGAATACTTCCTCCAGATGCTCGACGGCATCGACTGGGACCTTTATGACGACACAACCGAGAACGCGAAAATGCGGGGTTACCTGGACGAGGTTCGGGTGGCTCTGGATTGGACGTTTTCCTCAGATCCTCAACTCGGCGTAAAACTTGTAATCGCCGCGGAACGGCTTTGGCTCGCGCTCACCTCATTGGTTCAAGGGGTCCCTTATCTAACCAAGGCATTTCAGCTCGTCGACGGTAGTTCCGCATTTGATGCAGTCGTGCGGCCTCGCTTGCTGGTATCACTCGCCTCCGCCCAGGTATACCTTCCGGGGTTCGAGGGAGCGAGCTTGTATGAGCGCGCCTGGCAGGCGGCGCAGGCTGCAGAAGATGACTTCCTGGAGCTACGAGCCCTCTACGGAATTATTCAGAGTACGCTTCTAACCCGCCGCCAGGCGACACACTATCTCGAGGCCTTCGCCAAGGCAGCAGAGCAATCCAACAATCCTGATGTGCACTATCTTCTGCAACGGATATCCGCATTCAACGACTTCGAAACCTCTGCCATACGATCAGCCCATCAGCGGTTCGAGACGTTCCTGCAGGACTGCCCGTCGATTTCCAGAAGCGCATACTTGTATTTCGGAGGAATCGACTCGTTCATCTCCTGCAAGATCGGGTTGGCACTTGCCAAACACTACATGGGGTATTGTGAGCAGGCATTGTCGCTTTCGAACACGGCGATAGACGAAGCCGAGGCAAAAGGACATCTGACAACCACCTATTTTGTTCTTGCCCAAGGTGCCACATGGGTGAACATATCGTCGGGGGAATTTCAGCGTGCACGCAGATGCCTGCAAAAATTGGAGGAAGTGTCGCGACACTACCGGCCCTGGCATGCGGTTGCCGAGGCATTTCGAGCGCTTCTCCTCAGATATGCGGATGGAGACGCTCGATCCTCAGAGCGTATCCTGACTTCCTGCTTGGCCGATGAGTTCATAATCAAAACCGGCTCTCTTCATCCAATTTTGTGGGTCGAACTCGCGGACGCACGTCGAATCATTGGCGACCTGGACGGCGCGCAATCTGCGCTCACGAAGGCGATGAGCCAGTGCCTGGGCCCATCCGATGTTCGTCTCATCGGTAAGCACCACCCAATCCTCGCCAAGGTACTCATTGCTCGTAACCGACCTGGCGACGTCGATACGGCACGCGAGCTATTCAGCCAAGCAATCGAACTTAGCAAGCAGCACGATTTCTATCTCTATGAGTGCGAAGCTGCTGTCGGCCTCGCCGAGTTCGAGCTCGAGGTAGGGCGACCGCAGGCCGCTCGCAATGCACTTATCGATCTTCTATCCAATTTGCAGGACAGATCACGTGTACCGTTTCTTGTCCGCGCTCAAACGATCCTCGCCGGGATCGACGCACGTTGACGCTCATGAACTGTGAGCACCCGGGGGGCGGGTTCTCACGAGTCAGCAACTCTAGCACCCATCGAGTCGCTCCGTGGCATGTTCCCCTTCCCCACCGAGGCTCGCCGCGTACGCTCGCATGGTCTCGAAAAGGCGGTATTCTGGAGGGCTGATCTGATGATTTACGATCAGGAAGGATTTATTGGCGAGCGCGACGACCGCCTCGCGAACGACAGACGCATCCGTAATGTCATCAGCCGCAACCGCGACCGCAGCATCGAGGGTGAAAGCACCAGTGAGGAGCGCCAAGCGGCGCAGCACCACTCGCTCGTTGAACGGAAGAAGATCGCAGCGCCAGCGAAGGGTCGAGAAAAGAGAATCGTGCAGAGGGTTGGCGCCCTGGCGATCGAACTCCAATAAGGGCAAGCCCTGATCCAGGCGGCGGCGAAGCTCGCCAATGTCGAGGGTGGCGACCATGGAAGCCGCCATTTCGATCGCCCGGGGAATTCCGTCCAGACGCCGACAGACCTCGACGATGGTCGGCGCGATGTCGTCGTCCAACGTAAAGTCGTCCGAAACTTCGGCCGCCGTCCTCAGGAAGAGCTGAACCGCAGAGTATCGCGCAGTATTCGCCGCGTTACCAATCAGAGAGGGCGGCGGCACTTCGAGCGGCTCGAGCTGCCAGACGAATTCAGCTCCAACCCTCAAAGACTCTCGGGACGTTACCAGTATCCAGACTTCATTCGAGAAGCTTAGAACCTGCTCGACCAGTAACGCGATCGCATCGGCAACGTGTTCGCAGGAGTCGATCACCAGAAGAAGTCGTCTCGCGTGCAGCGCGGCCTGTATCTGCTCAAGAGCTGGCGACGCCTCCCCGACAGGAGAGCCCAGTGCGCGCGCAACCGCTTCACTGATCTGATCGTCGCGCGCAATCCTGCTGAGATCGACGAAGCAGGTTTCATCCGCAAAGGTATGGGCCAGTCGATGTGCAATCGCGAGCGCGACCGTTGTCTTCCCGATACCGCCGGGACCAAGGACGGTCACCAGCCGGCTTTCTTTGAGAAGGCCGACGATGTCCGCAACCACACCGTCGCGCCCGATAGGCTCGGTGAGAAGCTGCGGCACCAGGGAGCATCGCCGCCGTGCATCGGGATACGGATCTCCAGGTACCGCTTCTCCGAGAAAGCGATAGCCCAGGGAAGATTCCGCCCTGATCAATCCCTCACAGCCGCGAAGTGCCTTTCGCAAGGCGGAAATTTGTACCTTGAGATTTGCGTCGTCGACGCGGCCATCAGGCCATGCCCGCTCCAGCAGTTCGCGCTTCGCGACAAGACGCCCGGGCACTTCGGTGAGCGCGCTCAGAATTGCCAGCGCGCGAGTCCCAACCTGCAACAAGACGTCCCCTTCCCACAACATTCGCCGATCTCGATCGAACCGATATGGCCCGAACGAAATCTCCGCATCGGCCCGATGCGCAGGAGACTCGGTGTCCTTACCACTCGCTGATCTCGTTGAGACGATCGATTGAGACGCGACTTTCACCGGCATAACCCGGTCTGCGTCAGAGGCGAACCGCCAGAGGGTACGCTCGGCAGGTTCGCTTTATCAGCCAGCCCCTCTGAATGAGGACAATTCATCGTTCGGCCAACCGCGTGAGTCAAAATCGGGAAAAGCTATTCGAACAAGCTCATGACCCGAAATCTACACGCAGAATGGCTAAGGCGCATGGGAAAGCCGACTGCGGCGGGCATTTCGCCGCAGGAGCCCCGGACCGGTGAAATCTCCAAGCACGGCGGAAGCCGCAGATTGCTTCCTGACTATTCCGCTTATTTTTTGGGCATGGTGAGGATCGCCATCCGCATCACCTCGACGCCACCCTCGGCAAGCTCTGGAAGCTTGGCGAACCACTCCTGCACATAAGGCATGGCGTTATGTGCGTCGAAATCCGCCTGGCTGGCAAAAATCTTGTAAAAGATGAAATGTCCCGGCTTGGCGCGGTCTTCCTGGAGAAAGTAGACCAGGTTTTTGGGATCGGCGCGAACCAGCTCAATGAGAGGCAAGGTCGCGGCCCGCAGGGCGTCTTCCTTTCCAGGCTTGGCTCGCACCTGGGCAACGACTGAGTAGGCGCCTTCTCGAATGTCCTGGTAGCGCACATGCGCCGCCTGCTCGGCGAATGCCGCCGGCGCCACCAGGAACGGCGAAAAGGCCAACAGCGCCGTGGCGCGCGAACTGCGAAGGATCGTTTGCATCATGGGTCCCTTCAGAAGGAAGTCATAAACACCTGGCAAGAGCGAGCAGGCGACCGTTCGGTCGCCGGCCAAGCGGATCAGCGCGTGACGGTCTGCTGCCGCTTCGCGAGGGCTTCGCTGAAACGTTGCTTGACGGGTCCCAGTGCTTTGACGAACTCGAGCTGCTCGCCTTCCGGGCCCTTGCAGTAGATCAGTTCCCAGCCATCCGACGGGGCCTGGGTCACCCGGTTGGTGTTGGAGCTGCGGGGAGCGGCCTTGCGGTCCGCCTCGGTCATGACGCGGACCGTGCGGTTCGCCCTCACCTGCGTCATGCCACGGCGCGCCGATTCTGCCTCGAGGTCGGCGATGAACTTGTTGAAGTCGACATCGTCGCGAACATAGAAGCAGATGTGCATCATGCGCGGAAAGGCGGGGCTCATGTGCTGCACCGGCTCGGCGAAACTCTTCGAGCTCCCCATGGGCTGATCCGCATCGCGGTACTGAAGCAACTCGATCACGACATTGTCGAACTGGATGAAGCGAACATCGAGCCGCTGCGCCCCACCGCGCAGGTCGGGAACACCGATCGTCCGAGGATTGACCCCACGTGCGTTCGCCTCGATTTCCTGGTCGGCCAGCAGCGTGTTCTGCACCCCATCGCCCTGGAAATCACCGTGGCGGAAAACCTCGGTGCCGCCCAGCACCGCGGTATAGAATTCATAGGCCCGCTCCATATTCTGGACCGTGAGCCCGAAATGCTGGACGCCCTGGAGCCGTGCACCGAGCGGCGCCTCATTACGTTTGGCCGCCGACATGCCGTCGGCGTCCTGAGCAGCAGCCAATGCGACTGTCGGTGTGCCGACCGCCAGGGTTGTGATCACAGCCGCGCCGGCTGTTTGAAGCATCGCCCGGCGCCCCATGTCGGACGTGTTGTGTTTTTCGTCAGTCATTTCCATCTCCTTGGCAGTTGATTTGATTTCGTGTCGCCCGCCGATGAAGTTCAGTTCGCAGGGTTGAACTTGCCCCTCCCCCAAACCGATCAACCGGACGCGGGAAGAGGAGCGACGGGATTGACGAGACCCGCCGAACGAAGTTCGCGCCAGAAGTCGGCGGGTATGGCTTCTTCGAGGGCAGCGCGATCCTCAGCGATCCGGCCCGGACGGCTCGCTCCCGGAATCACGGCAGCAACCACCGGATTCGCGAGCGCGAACTGCAATCCCGCGCCCTTCATGCTGACACAGTAGCGGTCGGCGATCGCCTTGATCCGCGCCACCTTCTCGAGGATTTCCCGAGGCGCCGGCGCATATTCGAAGTTCGGGCCGCCGACGAGCGCGCCCGAGCTGTAGGGGCCGCCGACAATGATGGCGAGTTCATGCTCCGCAACCATCGGCATCACCCGTTCGAGCGCCCGGGCATGATCGAGAAGCGTGTAGCGGCCTGCGAGCAGGAAGCCGTCAGGGCGCGGACCTTCCAGCGCAAGCAGCAGTTCGATCGGCTCCACCCGGTTGACGCCGAGCCCCCAAGCCTTGATCACGCCCTCGTCGCGTAGCTGGTCAAGCGTCTTGAACGCGCCCTTGCGCGCACTCTCGAAGACCGTCAGCCACTCGTCGCCATAAAAATCCTGTGCCACATCATGCACGAAGGCGACATCGATATGGTCTGTACCCAGCCGCCTCAGGCTGTCCTCGATTGAGCGCAACGTCGCATCTTTCGAATAATCGTTTACGATCCTGTTCGGCCGCCCATACTTGAAGACATCGCTCTTCTCGCCGAGGTCGCGGGCGCTTACATCCTCGATCTCGTCCAGGATCAAGCGGCCGACCTTTGTACTGATGACATAATCGGGCCGCGGCCTGCCAGCGAGCGCAGCACCCATACGGATCTCCGCGAGCCCTGCGCCATAGAAGGGTGCATTGTCGAAGTAACGGATGCCGTCGTCCCACGCCGCATTCACCGTGGCGATCGCTTCTTTCTCCGGGATGTCGCGGAACATGTTGCCGAGCGGAGCCGCACCGAAACCCAGCTTACCGGGCAGAATATCCTTGAGCGCCATACCTCATCTCCTTCGTTATGGCAGGCGAAGCCATCGTGCGCGGGAAGCAATCGCAAGATCGTCGGCCTTGGCGTTTGATGCTCTGCCGCGATCTACGTCAGTCCGCAGCGGATGTGTCTGCGCTCTTGATGAACGCCGCGACCTCGTGAGGATGCGACAGCATCACTGCGTGGCTGCTCTTCAACTCCACCACTTTCGCGCCGGACCGTTGTGCCATCATGCGCTGCGCCGTCGGGGGGATCATACGATCCTCACTCGTCACCATGTAGTATGTCGGTTTCGTCTTCCAGGCCACACGATCGACCTTCGTCTGCACCGCTTGCAGTCCCCAGGGGAGTTGCGCGGCAGCCATGAATCCCGTCGTGGCGACGTCGACATCGGCCGCGAACGACGAGGGAAACTTGTCGCGGTCGACGAGGAGATACTTTCCTTCAGCGACAAGCGGAGCCTTTTGCTCGCCCGCCGGCGCAGGCGCTTCTGCGAGCATGCTCACCGACTCCCCGGCCTCGGGCGCAAATGCCGCGAGATAGACCAGGCTGCGAACCTTCGGATTGTCCCCCGCTTCCGTGATGACCATTCCACCGTAGGAATGCCCAACGAGAACCACCGGATGTCGCGCCTTCGCGATGACCCGCTCGGTCTCTGCGACATCATCACGAAGCGTGATCGTTGGCTGCTGGACGACGAGCACCTCATAACCGGCATTCGAAAGCATGTCGTACGTGGCTTTCCATCCCGCCCCATCGACGAAGGCACCATGGACGAGGACGATGGAAATGGTCTTCTCGGCCGAAGCCGCTGGAAGGGCTTGAGCAGTTGCGATCGATATTGCGGCAAGCGCTGTGATAATCGGCTTCATGACAAGCTCCAATCGTCGCGATGACGGGCATAGCCGTTCAATACGCCATCACTAGATCACGCGCGCGTCCTGGTATTTCCCATTCCTGCGCGATGAGAGACGAATCCTGCTCATCCCATGTTGGATAACCACTGCTTGCAAGGCTGGATCGGGCGAATAGCCAACCCATTGCTCCGTTTGCATTTTACCTCTTTTAACGGGCCCGGCTCTGGACTCTACCGCGGGTTCACCCAACAACTTCACACAGACCGGTAGATCGTTGTTTCCATCAGGGTACAGCGACCGCGAATCCGACTGCGCAACGGACGGGACCAACGTTCGCTCGCGATGCGGGGCCGTGTCCGCGCAATTCGAGGAGAGGTCACGATGACGCTCGCCACGCATGGAGATCAAAAATATCAGAACAGCGAGAAACTCGCGGAGGCCGCCGACTGGCCGGCATTGAGCATCGAGCATCGAAGGTTCGAGGCAGGGCGGCAGGCAACGCCCGTCCCGATTTGCACGGAGATCGTTATGCTGCTGTCCGGCGGCGGAATGGTCTGCCGAGCCGGCAACGGCGAAGTCCAGAAGAGCGTCGCCAGGCCGGGAATGAGCTATCTTGTGCCCGTGGGAACGCAGGAGAGCCATCTCGAACTTTCGGACCGGATGGAATGCCTTCACCTCTATCTCCCGCCGGCACTGCTGGACCACAGCGCCCTCGCCGACTTTGATGTCGATCCCGCCAAGGTGCAGATCGCCTATGCCGACGGCCTGGCGGACCAGGTGCTCTTCCACCTTTGCTCACCGCTTCGGGACTTGCTGCACCGTCCTCGCCAACCGACGGATGCGCTGTTCGTCGAGGGGATCCAGGTCGCGCTCGCCGCGCACCTCCTGGGGCACTATTCGATTGACCGCTGGCGCCCTCCCGAAAAGTCCCCGTCGCTCGACCCGCGAAGGCTCCAGCGCGTGTTGGACTATATCGAGGCTTCTCTCAAAGCTGACATCCGGCTCGAGGAACTGGCGGCCCAGGCCTGCCTCAGCCCGTTTCATTTTTCCCGGCTCTTTCGTGAGGCGACCGGACTGTCACCGCACCGCTACGTGATCGATCGCCGCGTGCAGGCGGCGCGGCACGAACTGGCACGCGCCAATTTGTCCCTCGTCGAAATTGCCTTCGAATTCGGCTTCGGCTCTCAAGCCAATTTCACACGTGTGTTTCGAAAAGCCACGAGTCTCACTCCGGGGCAATACCGCGAACTGTGCTGCGGCCGGGTCGATATCAGCCCGGTCTACCGCGATGCTGAATTCAGCAGGGATTGCACATGATCCCGCAGGATTCGCGAATACCGCCTGGCGCTGATCAGCCAGTGTCGTCGCGGCAGCGTACCCGATATCTCGGCCCGCATCAGCCGCTTGAAGGCTGGCTTGAACGACGGAGCACGTCGCTCCGATGATGACAGCAATGATCCGCGAAGGGACATCGATATGATCGAGCTCACGGTGAATGGCACCAAGCGCCAGGTTGACGTCGTTCCCGAGATGCCCTTGCTCTGGGTGTTGCGGGACGAGCTTGGCATCACAAGTCCCAAATACGGCTGCGGAGTAGCGCAATGCGGCGCCTGCACCGTTCAGATTGACGGAAAGGCCGTTCGTTCCTGTCAGTCGCATATCGGCGAGGTCGCCGGCAAGTCGGTCGTCACGATGGAAGGGCTGGGCAATAAGGACCAGCACCCGGTTGTGCAGGCGTGGATCGAACACCAGGTGCCACAGTGCGGCTACTGCCAGACCGGCCAGATCATCCAGGCCATTTCGCTTCTAGAGCTGATCCCGAAGCCGACGGACGACGATATCAATGTGGTGATGTCCGGAAACCTATGCCGCTGCGGAACCTATCCACGCATTCGCGCGGCGATCCATGCGGCCGCCGCAAAGATAGCGGGGAAGTGAGATGCGAGACGCACAAGACCTTTCCCGTCGCGCCTTCATCGTCGGTACCGCCGCCGTAGCGGGCGGCATCGCGTTCGGTTCCTACGGCTACGCTGAACAGGCTGCCAAGCCGGCCAGCAATCCATTGGCCGCCGGCCTCGGGCCCGACTCCGTGACGTTCAATCCCTGGATCGAGATAAGCCCGGAAAGAATAACGCTCATTGCACAGCATGCCGACATCGGTCAGGGCGTCGGTTCGGTGCAGCCGATCATGATTGCCGAAGAGATGGACCTCGATCCCGGCCAGTTCGAGATCCGGTTTGCAGGGCCCAGTCCCGCCTACTTCAACACCGGCTTCGCAGATGAACTTGCGCCGTTCATGGCGGCCGACCAAAGCCCGGCGGCCGAAGAAGCGCGCGCTGCCGTGCTCGAAAACCTCAGACAGTCCGGCCTGCAAATGACGGGCGGCTCAAGCACGGTTCCGGACACCTACGAAAAGTTGCGCGCCGCGGGCGCAGCCGCGCGCGAGACACTGAAGGCTGCGGCAGCAAAACGCTCGGGCGTCCCCGTGGCTGACATTCGCACCCAATCGGGCCACGTGATCCTGCCCGACGGAACCAGGATTCCCTATGTCCAGCTCTCGGCGGAAGCCGCGAAGATTCCGCCAGTTCTGGACGTCAAGCTGCGCGATCCCTCGAAGTGGCGGATGCTCGGCAAGCCGATGACGCGCCTCGATGTTCGATCGAAGGCCATGGGTGAGTTGAAGTTCGGCATCGATATGAAAATGGACGGCATGTTGTTCGCCGCCGTCAAGCTGAACCCTGCCAAGGGTCAACCGCTGAAATCGTACAACGCAACCAAGGCGCAGTCGATGCCGGGGGTCAAGAAGATCCTTGAAATCAACAATGGCGTGGCTGTCATCGCGACGAACAGCTGGTACGCGATGAAGGCGGTCGAAGCGATCGATTGCCAATGGGCGCCCTCGGCCTATCCCGCCGAGCAGGCCGACCACTGGAAGGTCCTGGGAGCGTCGTTCAAGCCTGAATTCCTCGGCAAGGAGTGGCGGAAGATCGGCAATGTCGATGCGGCGTTGAAGGGTGGCAAGCTGGTTCAGGCCGAGTATCGCGCGCCCTATGTGGCACATCAGCCCCTGGAGCCCCTGAACGGGATCGCCATCGTCTCCGACGCAGGCATGGAAATCTGGGTTAGCCATCAGAGTCCGCAAGCAGTGCAGCAGGTCGCCGCGACGGCGATCGGCCTCAAGCCGGAACAGGTGACCTTTCACAATCAATGGGCTGGTGGAAGCTTTGGGCATCGTCTCGAATTCGAGAACGTCCGCGTCCTCGCCGAGATCGCCAATCAGATGCGCGGAACGCCGATCAAGCTGGTGTTCTCGCGAGAGGAGGACTTTCTCCAGGACATTCCGCGACAGATTTCGATAGGCAGGTACAAAGGGAGCGTCGACAAGGGAAAGATTGTCGCGGCCGACCTGAAATTGGCGGCAACGGCGCCGTTGAAGGGACTGCTTGAGCGCATGGGCTCCCCCTCGAAGGATCCGGATGCCCAACTCGCTGCCGGCCTGTGGAATGTCTATTACGACATCCCGAATTTCCGGGCCACCAGCTATGAGGCGCAGGGACTATCGCCATGCACGACGTGGCGGTCGGTCGGAGCCTCCACGGCAGGCTTCTTCACCGAAAGCTTCATCGACGAGTTGATCCATGCCGCGGGCCTTGATCCCATGAAAGCCCGCATTGCGATGTGCGCCGTTCCAACCTATCGCAAGGTGCTGGAGACGGTCGCGGAGATGTCGAACTGGAAGGGACCGCTGGGTAAGGGCAGAGGTCGCGGCGTGGCATTCGTCGAGTCCTTCGGGACGCCAACGGCCGAAGTCGTCGAGGTGACCGCGACGGACATAGGCATCAGGATCGACAAGGTTTGGGTTGCGGTCGATGTCGGAAAGGTCGTCGACCCCGTCAACTTCGAAAATCAGGTGCAAGGCGGGGTCATCTGGGGGCTCGGCCACGCCATCAACTGCGAACTCACTTACGCAAAGGGCGCGGTGCAGCAAACCAACTTCAACCACCACGAAGCCATGCGGATCTACCAATGCCCCGTCATCGAAGTTCGCGGGCTCGAGAACGATCCCAAGGTGCGAGGTGTTGGCGAACCGCCCGTTCCTCCCGCCGCCCCCGCGCTCGCCAACGCGATATTTGCGGCGACCGGAAAGCGCATTCGCGAAATGCCCTTCAACAAGTTCATCGATTTCGTGTGAGGTGAGCCATGAAGAGAGTTCTCATCGCGCTCACGTTGGCCGCTACATCGATTGCGGCTGTCACGGGGATCGTCGTGGCCAAGGATCAGGTCAAGGATGCGCTGCCGCTCGGCAGCGTCAGCCGTGCCAAGGGACTGGAGGCCTGGACAAGGATTGAGGCCGTGGTGACACATCCCCGTTGTGCCAACTGTCATGTCGACGCCAGAGCCATTCCGATGTGGACGCCAGCGGGCGAAAGCAAGCCCCGGGTGCATGGCATGAATATCCACGGCGGAAAAAGCCGTATCGGGGCCGAGACGATCCGCTGCTCGACCTGCCATATGACCTCGACCCAGCCGAATGAGCCTGCACCGGCGCCGTTGCGCGCCGGCATCGACTGGCAGCTTGCCCCGGTCGAATTCATCTGGTTCGGCAAGAGCGGCGCCGAGATCTGTGCGCAACTGAAAGACCCCAAACGCAATGGCGGCCGCGACGCCATCGCACTGCTCGCGCATTTGCGGCACGATGCATCGCTCAACGGCTTCATCCCCCGGGCGTGGGAGCCCGGAGCAGGACGCACGACGCCACCGGGCAGCTTCGAGGATCACGTCAAGGACATGGCCCTGTGGGGAGCCGCCGGACAACCTTGCCCGAAATGATGGATCTCGTTGTTGCCGGAGGCAACCTTGGGTCGAAGATTCGTCTGATCTGGTTGGAGCCAATGTACCGATTACACGCTTGTTGTGCTTGCCGACTTAATGCGCAGACACCTGAACCGCTCATTCCGCGAATAGACCCGCGTGCAAGTCACTCGCGTCTACAGCCTGCGAATTTCAACTACACCTCATGCTCAAGCGGCAAGCGACACACGCTCGGCCGGCGCGTGCGCATGCTAGCCGTATTGAGATCTTCTTTGATCTCCCGGTGCACACGCAGCCTTCTAACTAATTGAAAAATATGAACTCTCGCTCCAATCCGTCATGGGGGCGACGGAAAATCGATGCGATAACATATTGAAGTTATTTCGCTTTATTGTCTCGTCTGGATAGCTGATTTTTGGGCCGACATAAATTCAAAGCTGACTGTTAAGGCATTTTCCTTTCACTTCGAGTGCTTACTCAGAGGACTTCTCAGTCCTCTAGAACACTGCATCTCTGCCCGGTACGACGTCGCAGTACCTGAAGAGCTCGCGCAGTACCGCTCTGGTTCGTGCCACCTCACCAATCCCGCTTGCTTCGGCCACAAAGTAATGTGCCGGTCCGGCCGCGCCTAGGATAGACCGAGTGCCATCGTAGTTTTGGCGGAGATAGCGAAAAAACCGGCGGGTTGCGGTCAGCAAGGTGGCCCTTGCGCTGTTGGAAGCGCTGCTGGCGAAGGCTGCGGCTTAAATTCAGCTCAAGGGCTGTTGCCTTCCGAAGGCAAAGGTCACGCGTTCGAATCGTGTCGGGTGCGCCAGATTCTCTTGGTTCGGAGAACGATGCACACCTCCAGACCGAAACCGCTGCTCCAGCGTCATTCGCGCGAGTAAGCAAATGAATGAAAATTGCGGCGAGCGCGGATAGCACGGCAGTGAACCGCGCTCCTGGCTGAAAGCCGATCGTCGTCAGAAACGGCAGTGTGGGGTTTGTCCTCGCAGACCGGCGCTCACGCAGACGAGTTGACCCGCAGGTTCGGCGCTGCACTTTGCTTTGCGCCATAGACCGTCGTTCGGCTGGCGCCAGGCTCGCAGCAGGCTCGTTCAGCAACAGGCCCGCAAAAGCCAGCACGAGTTGTGCTGAAGCCCGGGGCAACTGTTAGCGGGGACCGCCACATCTCGAAACCCACTATCTTTGGCGGACCGTTTTCGTACCGTCGGGCGGCCTGAGGCCCGGAATTTGAACCAACTGGAGTACGAAGCCGCGTCTGGTGGTCACTCAAACTTCATGTCAAGACATTTCGAGACATTGGATCCGAGTTCCGAGGAGATGGTGATGCAGCCTCGCACCTTTCGTCGCGTGGTATCGGCCACCCAGACTGAATGCCCGCCGCGGCCAAAGAAAGAGTTCATGTTTGTCGGCGCGGTCTCCGTAGCGGCGAAGTCGTAACTGGATTCGGCGGAAAAGACGCGTTGCTGCTTCGCGCAACCGCCGTCGGTCAATACAACGAGCACTTCCCTCTTGTCCCGCGTTACGGCCAGTGACATCTGACAACGGAAGTATTCGGATGTCCTGGTGTTGAAGAGGTACGTGAAGGTTGTGCAGGTCGCGGTCCTGAGCTTCCCGCGCGAAAGGTTGCGACTGCATGAGATGTTCTGGCTGTCGCTAAGCTTGAACAGTCTTTCCGGCTGTGCCATCGCAGCCGCCGGAAGAAACAGCAAAACTCCCGCGAGAATGCTTATGGCACCCTTCATCCGGAATCTTCCTGTAGCAGCCCCCTGATCCCCTCGCCTTCGACCTGCAAGGCCAAGCACCGGAATTTCCGGCAGCATTCCAGGAACGTTGTTCAATTGCTTTCAATTTGTCCAATTTGTCCGAACTCTGCGCGTACCTCGTTCGAGGCCTAGACGCGTGCCCCTTGAGCACATGAGCTGAACTCCGCGCCCCGGGGAGTGCTGAAAGTCCTTCCCTATTCTATCCAAGGGCCGCCTCTCGCTTTACTCAACTTGCTTGATACCCGACAGCGGGTCCGCCTGTTCCACGCAACCATCGCAATCCGTCACTTCTCCATCTAGCCACGCCTGCTCCAGCGCCAGCGCATTCCATGCCTCGGCCATTCTCCGGTAGCGTCTTCGAGCCGGGAGATCATCTGTCGTTTCTGACAACAGCTCACAATTTTCCGCGTTCTTGCGGAATTGGTCCGATCTATTCATCCCCATTGGATAAGAAGAAGCGACGGGGTTCGCAACCCGGAACGGTACGCTACCGCTCCCATTTCCGAAGGCGATTTCTCCGCCTGCTGGTCGCGGGCAAAATAGACATGGCCGCGGTCAATACAGCCGAGCGACCTCGGCCATCGGCGCTTTTTTCATCCGGATTTGGGTTCGGGTTGGGAGTGGCTGCTGAATCGGGCTGTCTTGGCCTGGCTTGGCAGGCTTTCGTCCTCCGCCACTGCTCGTGCGGTTCGACATAAGAAACCTCCGGTTCTTGATGCGTGTGCGACCGAAGTGCGGCATAAGACAAAGCCGCCGTGCTAGGATTTTGTGTCGGAGAAAGCCCGCATCTTCACCGCCATGCCCGCTTGATTCGCTTGTTCTGCGGTGATGTATGGCAGGCCGTAGTAACTCATCGACGGACTCCAGTTTTCCATTTTGTCCGGATAGGGAAACGCGATCGTGCCGCCGCCGGCTTGCTTGTCTCGCGCCACCAGAACAGCCATCATTTTTCCGGTCGGGGAGAAGACCAGATCGGTCACATATCCGAATCCTTGTCCGGTCTGCAGGCGCGCATAGTCACCGATGAGCCTGTTCATCTGGAAGCCATCGGTTTCGTTCTTGCTTGCTTTCGGATCCAGGAAGAGGCCGTACTCCCGCGCTCCGGTATCCGACAGATCGGCAATCAGAGCACCGGTATGCACAGGAAGCCCTAGGCGATTCCAAGGGACGCGAAAGACGAACTCGGGGACCATGAGCGGCCCGCCGCCTTCCACGACGAGATGCTCGATCTGCCCATCCCGGGAAATGATCGCGTTGCGTACCCGGCCCAGATACTCGCCTCTCTTCGAGAACACGCTGCTCTCCAGCAAGCTCGTGCCTCTCAAGCCGTCGTATAGATCTTCGGACAGCTTACTGGCATTCGTCGTCTTCACGGCAGCCAAAGGCCCAGCCGCATCCGACGTACCCAGCAGCCATGTCATCGCCAGCGCGACCGCGATCGCGGTGCCGGCAACTAATCTTGTTCCCTTTAGCATTGATTTTCTCCAATCAAGGCCCTCAAGCAGGCTAAGCCGGTATCGAATAAATCGTTCATGAGAAATGCGGACGATTCAGTACGCCAGCGCACCGGATCGGATCGTGACACTCGCCTCCCGGTCGGCCGACCTCCGCAGCCGACACCGTTGTCATGAAACGTCCAATGCACCTCAGCACCATTGGTGTTTCTGCCTGGGTCGGTTCTTCATTCAATCGAGATTCAATCGAGCGACGCCGGGTGGAGGAGCTAGTGCACAACGGGCTGCATCCTTCGCGCGCTTGGACCGTACGGTATCGGACCGGATTTTTCTCTGGTGTTCGCGGCCAGTCCCTCGCCAGGCGCAACCACCCGCTCGAAGTCGAGTTAATCTCACTGCTATAGCCGGGTACACGGGGACATTCCTCGGGCGGAGTCCACGTGCCGGCAGCGTCGACCAGGCAGATCCTGGAATAGAGCACTACGTTTGCATGTAACCGGGATCGAAATGATCATCGCGGTTTGACGCGGAACGGCGTTGCGCTCACCAGACTATCCTCAGCGCAAGAAAAGGATGGAGGAACGCCTGTGAAAAACTGGCTTCGCGAGAACTGGGCGATCTACCTTCCGGTGGGCGGCGTTTTGTTGTTCGCCGCCGGCATTGTCATCATGATTGTTCTACAATCGCGTTATCCTGACATTGAGGTGGCGGATCAAGAACTCGTCGGCGGCAAGGTGACCATCGATATGGCCTTTCTAAAATCAGATGGGTTTGTAGCGATTCACCCGAGCAGTCCCGATGGCCAGCTTGTGGGCTCCTCCTCAATCGGGCACGTTTCGCTCAAGTCCGGGCAGAGCTTTCTTGTCGAAATCAGGCTGAAGCAACGGGTGAAAAGCGGCACCAAGCTGTTCGCTGTGGTTCACCACGATACGGGCGCAGACCAGCGCTACGACTTCAGGCAAGGCGAAATCGAGAAAGACCCGATCGTCTTCCTCGGCGGCGAACCGGTCGCCGTTGCTTTCCTTGTAAACTCTGAAGAACGGGGGATCGAAGCCCGGGGCGCATTCAGAGTCTCGGACGAGCGCCCCGAGAAATGATCGGTAGCTCTGCGAGAAGTGGCTCGAGGGACATGTTCGGCAAACGAGTACAACGACCAGCATTCGCATGCATTCAGTTCTTTGCATTCGCAGCTACCGCAGGGCGGGCACTTTGGACACTGTCGCCCCTTGCGTGTCAATCGGCGTTCAATTTTCCATGCCAAATGACAGGCAGCGCGGCGCGATGGCGTCGCCGGGCCGCAGCCGCCGTGATATTTCGTCAATCCCCGCTGTCTCGCCTCGCCTTTGCCAGGTAAAGCAGCCCGGTCGGCCTGCCATTGAGATATCCGGGTAGCGCTTTGTTGGTCCGCTGGCGTACTGACGGTGCGTGACCATGAGTTTGGATTGCAATAACGTGAAGAGGTGACGCCCGCGGAGAAAGCAGCTTGGAATCGGAGAGCAACGAGTTCAGCGGATGGCTGCCTTATTCGAGACTGAGGCGTCGCTGGAGGTGGTCAGCCAACGGGCATCGCAATCTTCCTAGAGATCGCGGCCGATGGCTTGCTGCGGATGCACGGTGGTACGGAGAATGGACCACTTGGCTGGCGCCCCGCCGAATATGGTGCAAGTCCTGAGCTGGCGATCAAGCGTGGCTAACTTACGATGCGCGACTTCATGCAGACGTAGACGACAAGATCGCTGCGGCGGCGTCATGTGAACAGGGCGACGCGACATCGTGGAGCAGCGAAGTAAAACGCATGGCCGAAGGCGTAGCCAATCTTTGTGCAGTACAGTTTCTTAGCACCTTTAAGCAGTCGCTGTCGATATTTGAGGCCGATCTGCAGCGCCCTCTGCGAAGCGCGACCGCGCGCGAGCAGTTTTCTCGAGCTCGAGAAGCGCTCGTGATCTGAGCCAATGTCTAGGCGCTCGCGCAATAATTCTGCCACCTGCAAAACTGTGTGGAGGAGCGTAACATGCACCCTGTTCGTGATCCTGAGTTCTGGCGCAAGCGCGCCGCACAGACCCGCGCCAAGATGGGCAGCCGCTATGATCGCGATTCGAGGGTGGACCTTCTCAGGATCGCTGAGGAGTATGATCGGATAGCGGAGAACGCCGAACGCTGGCAAAAGACGGAAGACGAAGGCAGGGAAGCTTTGCTTCCACACGGGCACGATCACAAGAGCACGTAGGCCTATTAGTGGCTGCGCGCGATGACAGTATGGGAGCTTTCCAGCTTCATGGGCGCCTCCCGCCAGGCTTGCTTCTGCAACTGATCGAGCGCTGACCATGCCGCGCGCCGAGCAGATGAAACGAATGAAGCTGATGCGGGCACATATCAAAACTGATCGACGCGGCGAGGTGTCGAAAGCGCCACCGGCTCATTCGCGAAATCGACCACTGCGACGCTAGGCCCAGCCAACGGCGGTTGTCATCCGCACTTCAAAATTCATGCCGCCGTTGGCACGGAACGGTTGCCATTTGGCTGTGACTTCCCGTTCGAAAGCGGTTCGCGTTGCTTCGTCGACCTTCATTACCCCGCCGATCATCGGCGTCGAATTGATGTACTGCCATAGAAAGTCCCGCGGCTCAGGTACATGGAGCCGGGCCGTGGCGGCTTCCACTTCTACTCTGCCGAAGCCGGCCTCCTCAAGCAGCTTGCGCATCTCAGCCTCGTCGTGAAGCGAAAAGACGGTGCGCTCGAACGCAGCCAATTCCGGACCGATTCGCCGACTGAGCGCGTCTCCCATAATGTAAAAAGGATCGGGCTCAGGTCCCGGTACAGTAACAAGCGCTCGTCCGCCGGGCGTCAGAACACGATGCATTTCGGTAACGGCTGCCGGCTTGTTAGCCATGAACTGCAGTCCCATTTGGCATAGCACGACATCGAATGAGCGGTCCGGCAGTGGCATCGATTCGGCACTTGCCTCGTACCAATCGATTGAATTGCCGGACGGGACCTGTTTGCGGGCCGTCGCTAGCATTCCTGGATTGATGTCCAGGCCGGCAACGGTGCCGGTTGGCCCGACAACGTCGACTGCGGCGCGAGCGACGACGCCGGTGCCGCAGGCGACGTCGAGGACGCGCTCCCCCGGCTTGAGTCGAGCGGCCGCTAGGAGACCCTTCGACGCTGGTCCGCCGATAGTGGGTACGAAGTAGCGTTCGTAATTGTCCGGAACGGACGTGTCCATCGCCTGGTACAAGCTTCTCTTATTCATCGTTTAGCTCCTTTGGTTTGGAAAGGGTCAACCGTAGGAGCGAAGTTAGGGCCGTGCATCGCCCAAATTAACCATGGGCGCGACATGCTTCACCTAACCAGTTTTGACTAGAGAAGATTGTAAGCGTGAGCATACGCAACAGCTTGGGTCCGTGAATTTACGCCAAGCTTGTCGAATATGTTGCTCACGTGGCGAGCAACCGTATGCTCGCTGATATCGAGACGGACGGCAATCTGACGGTTCGATGCTCCGCCGGCAACGAGGGCTAGTACCTCGTGCTCCCTTTCGGTCAGCCCAAGGCCTGCTCTGCCACCGAAGCTGGTCACGCGGGCCAATTCGGCCAGGTCGGGAGTTGCGCCGAGCCTGGTAAATACCCCACGAGCCGCGTCAAAGTGCATCTGAGTGGACTGGTGATCACCGGCCTCCGCGCAGATCCGACCGAGAAGAACGCGTACGCGGGCAGACTCATACGGCATTTCCAGTTGCTGCCAAGTCGTCCAAGCTTCTCGGAGCTGATCCAGCGCCTCATCAGTTCTGCCTTCGGCAAAAGCGACAGCGCCGGCGGCCTGAGCCGCCGACGCTCGCAGGAAGGGTGCCTCGCTTTCCCCAGCCAGGAGGGCCAGTTCGTTGGCCGCTGATCGTGCGCCCTCGAGATCACCACCGGCGAGCAAGATTTCGACCACAGGTCCGAGTAATCCGGGGTGCGTTGGGCTTGCTGGTGGTTTCTGCCTATCACTGGAACGGCCAGCGACACTCCGGATTGAGGCGGCGGCATTGCCCTTGCCGGTCGCCAGCATCAGCAAAGCGAGACCCGGCTGCAGCTCGCAACCATGACGGCTTGCCTTGCGGAACATCCGGTCGGCTTCGTCGAAGTCGCCACGCAGCCGGCAGAGTTCGCCGCACTGATAATAGGCGCGGCCGACCACGGCCTCAGAACGATTAGCCAGATGTCGGCATGCGTTCCGCGCTTCCTCCAAAGCACCGGACCAGTCGCCTTCAAGCTGCATGATTTCCGACCGATGAACGAGGCACTGACCGCGAAAGGGCACGAGGTCAGGTTGCGCAGCACACCAGTCATTCAACTGCTTCGTCCATTCACGGGCGCGCGCAAGGTCGAAGATGCGCTGGCAGGTCAAGACAACGGCACAATAGATGATCCCAACCAGAAGCGGAGAGACATCACCAGCCGAAACGCCGACCATCGCCTCATCGAGGAGCGCGCCCCCCTCGGTGGGTCGTCGCAATCCGATCATGGCTTGGCCTTTGCCCAGTAGCGCCAGAGCCAACAGATCGTTGTCGCCAAAACGGTTGGCCAATGCGAGGGCGTCATCGGATGCCGCGCAGGCCGCTTCGCCATCGCCTGCGAGCATCGCCATAAGGCCATCGAGGACTAGTACGTAGCCCCGTTCGACACAGTCACGGCCGTGATCATTGAGAAGCCGCTTGGCGCGCGACAACCAGCCGGTCCCGTGCGCCGGCTCCCCAGCGAGAAGATGAAACAAACTGAGCCAGAACGCACCGCGAGCGGCTTGGTCGAGAGCATGCCGCTCGACGCAGAGATGATACAGTCGGGTCCAAGCGGCCACTGCCTCAGCGTCACGACCCACCAGATAGGAAGCAGTCGCCAAACGCTCCAGATCTTCGGCCTCGAGCGGCGATATCCGATCCGATGCTGCCAGTTCAGCTAGCGCGCCGGTCCATTGTTGAAGATCGAATGCAGCTCGGACTCGATTAATCCTGTCGGACGAAGCCATGGTTCACTCTAGCACAGTCCGACTACCGCTGGAGCCCCCGCCCTGGGATTTCATCGGCCACCAAGAGGGTCGCCTAGGACGTCCATTTAACTCTTCGTTTGAGCAGGATGATCATTGATCTTATCGCCGACGTGAAGATCCTTTGGGACATCGGCCGATGCTATTGGTCTCGCAGACGAGATCACCCACGTCGGTTATCATGTGCAACGGCCTGTCGTACGGCTTCGAACTGGTATGACCCTTCCTGGCAAATGATTTCACTAGCAGACATCATGCAGATGTTGCGCAGTTGCGCTTCACAATCAAGAGAATACGGCTCCAGCGCCTTCAGCTGGAGCCGTCATTGGTCCTGAAATGATTCTGCCGGCCACTTTTTTTGTCGCGCCGAGAAGCCTTATTCAACGATGTGATTCTGGCTTTGTCATCCGGGACGACGCCTCCTGCGTACGCTATGGTACCATCTTTGTGGGACCGCCGGCCCCCACCGTTAGCTCATAGCCGCGGACATGCCGATACGCGAAACGTGACCAACGCAAGCCTCGCGCACATTCCCGCAAACAGGCATGCGATTTGATTCATGTCGAACGAGCAGTTCGACTCAGGCCGTCATGAGCGCCACGGTATTTTCTTTACGAACTATCGCAATGTTCGTCTCGATCTGTTTCGAGGTGCGGCACATTGGGCACTCTTTCTGGACCACGCTCCTCAGAATGTGACGCAATGGGTTACAATCCGAAACTAGGGATCCAGCGATGCCGCGGACCTGTTCGTTTTCATTTCCGACTATACGACTTCAAATGTTTTGCATCATGGTATTGGACTGAAGCGGCCAGAGCCGCTCAAGTCCGTCGCACAGGAGAGAGTTTAGCTGCTGGGATACTTGAACTCCGCGCGGCCTTCAACATGATCGGCGTTTGCATCCATCGTGGCACGCCATCGGTTGTTGGAACGGTCAAATGTCAGATCGATCGACGATGGTCGAACCGCGACGTAATGATCGCCGATGCCCAGGAACCCGCCAACCGAGAGAATGTAGCCGTCGATTCCATTTTCGTTGAAGGCGATATCCTTGATCGTTCCGATGCTCTGGTTCGCGCCATTGCGGACTTCGACGCCAACGAGTTTCGAACTGAGCTCGGCCTCCTTTGGCACGGCGGTGAATGCGCCACCCACGCCGCTCGAGGATCCGTGGAGGACGTCCGCTCGTTTGCACCCGTTGTGACCATCTCGCCGGCCGACTGCGGGCCGATGAACATCGTCACAGGATGTCCTGACCTGTCACGGGCCTGAACCACGATGGAGCCGGTTGTCACTTTCACATCGGTAAATCCCGCCTGTTCGAGGCTTGTCAACACTTGCTGCCTTGAACTGGTTTGCTCGACTGCCTTCTTCGACGCGTCGTTTACTCCGGCAAACGCCGCCGACGAAACGGCTGCGAGGGTCGCAGCAACGAAAATAGCGTCTTTTGTTCATGGGGATCTTCTCCAGGTGTTCCGACTGTGTGGTGCGGCGCCGCCTTTTGTTGAGCCGAAGGAACCGGCGGCGCCGCTGACGCGCTCTTGAGGGCGCGTATTTACGGGCAAGGATGCCGTAGACCGTCGTAGCCGAGGTACGTTCCGGAGCGCGGATCGTAGGACTTGAAACGCTGCGAGCAGTAGGCGTCATTCTCGAGCGCCTGCGCGCGGCTATTGGCGATTGCGCCCCCAATGATGGCGCCCGCGGCCAGTCCGCCAACGGCGGGACCCCAACCATAGTGCCGGCGATAGCCGTGCCGCCAACCGTGATGACCATGGTGCCAGCGGTTACCCCGCCATCCGACATTCACGACATTTCCGGCGTCCGCATGGACTGTCCCCGCTGTGATCATCGGTGCTGCCACGGCCGATCCGGCAAATGGCACCGAAGCGCAGATGACAACGGCCGCGATACGCAAATTGCGTTCAAAGCTCATTCAAGTCTCCTTCTTCTCTACGGTGCACTTGTCAATCCACAGATGACGGCACAGTTGCAAAGATAGGTGGTACGATGCCGCACATATGGCCCAATAGTTCATCCGCGGTCGGGTACGGCATGGCGCACGCTGCATTTCATTGCAGACTCTCCGCCTGAAGACAGCCGGATGCAGCAGCCGGAGGCACCACGATGGATGGTTGAAGTGCGCTGCCGCGCTGCGCTCGATAAACAATCAGAAGTCCAAGGCTTGCCGGGTGCCGGGCGGAGTGTCTGAAACCGAGCGCCGAGAGCCCTCCGCCGCGGGAAATTCGAACGGCTCTGATTTCCTGAGAGTCTCCCTCGTCACGTCAACCAATGCCCGGTCGAGCTTGCCACCTCGCTTTAATAGCAGGATGGACCTCGAGGTCACCGCAATGTTGCGATTTCCCATGCCAAGGAATCCGCCGACGTTAATGACGAAGCCTTTCACGATCTGACTGCTCCCTAGCATAACGTCCACGATCAGGCCGATCTTTTCGTTGCGCAGGTTATATACCTCCAATCCCACAACATCTGAGATTCGAAGGTCTGTCGTACCGGGGATATAGGCTCTGAAACGCAACGTGCCTGGCGGGACGAATGAAGTCGGTCCCTGCAAGGCACTGCTTGGCACGCCATCCGTGCCGGCCGCCGCTGCGTACCAATTCTCCATCGGAGGCCTTGCATGGGAGGGAGCCGTCAAGATTGCGACCGTGACGATAATGGTGATTGCTATCATATCAATGGCTGACATCGGCTCTCTCCTGCATACGTCAACGCGAGCGGCGGCTCGACAAAAAACTTCGCGGAAGGACTGCAGTTCACGGAGCTGATCGGAAGTCGGTACGGTAAGAGACCAAAGGAGCAATTCATGATCTTAGTGCGTACACTGGTGGACTTTCGCTTACCCTTTGGCGATTTCCTCGACTTCTTCCTTCCTTTGGTCATCGTCAACTCAATTCGCTATCAACAGCGGGATATTCGGATCGGCAAGAACTTGACGGGAGACGCTGCTCTGAAACCATTGACGAAGTCCAACTCCGCGTCCAGCCGACGCACCTCGGCGGCTATCGCGTCCGCCGTCATGAAGCCATCACTTGCAACGCGATCGAGGTCTGCTTCGATCCCATGATGTCTAAAGGCCGATCAATCGAGCCTGCTCGATCAACGAGAGCAACGGTCTCGCCATCACCGATGATTCCATAATCTTCAATTCGGCAGCGCATGTCGTCAATCCGAGTTACACTCGAACAGAGGGGCAAACTGATCGGGGTCGGACGGACGTTCCGTTCTCCCAATGGCTTGGTACAGAAGCGAACGTTGAAAGTTGTCAGCCGCGTTCCCGCTTTTGAAACCCAGCCATCCGCGCTGCGTTGCCATATCGCATTCCTGCAGCCGTAACATCACAACCACGATTGTCCGTGTACGGACTGGAGCAGGACAAGAGGCATTCCAAGCGAAGGAGGACATCTCCATGCAAGACCTCGGTATCAATTGGCGTATCGTGAAGCCCAGCTTATGGGCGGGAGCAGGTGGTATGGCCCTCGGTGCGCTTTTGCTCACATATCTGTTCGGCTTTATGAGCCCGTCGACCGCTGAAAAGCTGGCGGCCCGGAAGAGCGACAAGGCTGTAGTCGCGGCTCTGGCACCTGGCTGCGCGGAGGAGTTCCGTTCACTGCCCGATGCGGATGATCGGATGGCTAAGCTGGTCGCGAATCGCGACAGCTACCTGGCTCGAGAAGCTTTTCCGAAGGAGCTGATTACTCTTCCTGGCAAAAGCTACGTGGATTACAGCTTGGTAAGGGCGTGCACCGCTCTATTGGTCAAACCAAAACAGACCGAATCGTAATTCTAGACCCTAAGGCCGCTCCGCGTGGGGGCGGCCTTTTTGGCTCGCTCCGTGTGCAGAGCGATGCGCCGCCTTTGATGCCGTCGAACGAAATAACTAGTTAGAGCTATTCTTCTACGCGCCCCTGGTCGGCTTTATTTGCCGGCCGCCATCCCGGTAGTCCGGTCGCCCGATAGCAGATGTTTCTAATGAACGGCCTATGTGTGCGACCGCCATTGCCATTGAAAGAAACGTTCATGAAGACAACCTGCGTTACCGTGGCAGAGAAACGCAGAATTTGGATGGCGGCCGCAATGGCTGTCTGTGCCCTTGGGCGGAAAAATAGCGGGAGATAGACTGTTGGATGTGTCTAATCTCGTCGTTGGCACCTGACTGTTGTTGTCCCCGTGGATTGTGGGGTATGGCGCCGGTTCGCCAACCATTCCAACTCAAAGCGCTGGCGTGGCCGGAACAGCAATCGCTATCCTTTCAATTGCAGATCCAATTGCCTTCGAGGTCTGGGAAGTGTGGCTTATCCTCTTCGCGGCGTGAGGCGGGTTGCTATCGCCTTGGATTCTCGGCTTTTGCAGCCACGAACGCGATGGTTGTCCATCTCGCAGCTGGCGCGATTTCCGCAGCCCTGGCGGTCGCGAGGTTAATACGATTGCAACGCTTACGCGCGTAGCGATCGTTGTTTGCGAGGCAAACGAGTATCGCGTCAATGGAGACGAATCAGATGATCTTGATCACAGGTCGTCGAGCCACCGATGCGCAACTCCATAGCGAACAATGTCGGCGCGCGTTCGAAGACCCGTCTTTTCGAGAGCCCGGGCCTTGTGAGTTTCCACCGTCTTCACACTGATATCGAGGCGGCCCGCGATCTCCTTGTTGCTCAAGCCCCGTGAAATCAGCTGCAAAACTTCGGTTTCCCGCTGGCTGAGTTCAACTAGCTGAGAGCTACCCGTGGCATGATCGGCTGGAGCAGAAGGAATGACCGTTTCGGCAATCGCAGGGTCTAAATATACGCCTCCCCCCGCGATCGCCCGGATGGCTCGCACGAGTTCGTCGGCCGCTGATCGCTTCAGCAGATATCCCTTGGCACCGGCCTTCAGCATCGGCCGGACATAGGCGCGATCCTCGTGAACCGTCAACGCGAGAATCTTGACCTCGGTAAAGTCAACGGCGATCATTTCTGCAAGCTTGAGCCCGTTGATTTCGGGCAGGGAAATATCAAGCACGGCGATATCAGGTCCGGTTTCCCGAAGGATTCTCAGGACGCCTGGGCCTGTCGTCGCTTCGCCAACAACTGTGATGTCCTGCATCCCATCGAGCAACGCTTTCATGCCGGCAAGCACCACGGGATGGTCATCAGCAAGCACGACTCTTATTGACACCACCTTCAAAGCTCCATTGCTGCGCCCAATGGCACGGATATGAATAGCGTAGTTCCAGTTTCCGGCTCCGACTCAATGACGAGAGTGCCGCCGATCAAGCTCAGCCGCTCGCGCATTCCTGAAAGCCCAAGCCTGCCAAGCGTTCGCTTCTCAGATTCGATTGGCGCGGGTATTTCGGAGGGAAATCCTACTCCATCGTCCTCGATTACGACGCGCAGTTCACTTAAACGCTGGTCGATTACCAAGCTGACACTTTGAGCCTTTGCGTGCTTCAGGACGTTCGTCAATGCCTCTTGGATCGCCCGATAGATAGCGATCTCAACGTCCGACGGAAGCGGAGTGCTGTTGCCTCGAAAATGAAGATCGGTCTGTATGTGAAACCGGCTGCTCCATTCCGAGCAGAGCGCCCTTAGAGCATCCTGTAATCCCAGATCATCAAGGGCAGTGGGGCGCAAATCCGCTGCTACCCGGT
The DNA here is from genome assembly GCF_001693485.1 of Bradyrhizobium sp. LMTR 3. Taxonomy (GTDB): domain Bacteria; phylum Pseudomonadota; class Alphaproteobacteria; order Rhizobiales; family Xanthobacteraceae; genus Bradyrhizobium. The sequence continues at coordinate 331,244 of NZ_MAXC01000049.1, read as the reverse complement.
GTATATCACGGCCAATTCCGTTGGCGAGCGTCTGCAGCCAGTGGATCCGGTCTACGCGACTGTCACTCGCGTCACGATTGATGGTATGTTCGAGGTTCTTGAGCCCAAGCATCAGACCAGTAACGCTTTGCCCGATCTGGTCGTGAAGCTCGCGAGCAATCCGACGCCGTTCATTTTCCTCGGCAACGGAAAGACGCCGCAATAACTGCACGCGCTCTATCTCTGCTTGCTTCGCGGCATCGATATCCATCACCACCCCGAACACAATGTCCTGCATCAGCGGGTTCGCCTGAGACGGACGACCGGTCGCCCGCCGCCAGCGAATGGCGCCATCGACGTCTCGCGTCCGGAATTCTATGGCCGTGGGTCGTTCGCGAACGCTTCCTTTGAGAGCCTCGGCCACAAATTGCCGGTCGGCAGGATGAATCCCCTCCAGAAACAAGTCAGCGGGATAGATGCGGTCCTGTTGTTCCGAAGGATGCGGCGGCAGATTGAGCAATATCTGCGCGCGATGAGAGACAAGTACATCGCCATTGTTCAAGTTCCAGTTAAAAACGCCAAGATCTGCGGCTTCGACCGCAAGCATCCTCCGTTCTTCACTCAGACCCAGCGCGATGGCCGCTTTCGCTTCCTGCTCGTGGCGCCGTTGCGCGATATCGAGCCCCGTCAGCCAGACCAAAGCAATGGCGAGAGCAAGACTGACCGCGCCGCCACCGGCCATCAAGAACGCCGATCTCCGAACCGGCGCATTCAACGACTCAGTTGGTATTCCCAGATGAACGGACCAACCTCCGGTTCCTGGAAGCGACCGGTAGATCGTATCGACTTCCACGCCTTCGAGCGTGCGGCCGACATAGGCTCCCTCAGGGGCTCGTTTGATTGCCTCACGGACGGATTCGCTGGCCGGCCGCCCAAGTTCAAACTGCTCCTTGATCGTGCGCGCGACTATATTTCCCTTGGCATCGGCAACGACGCCAACCCATCCTTTCGGGGCGCCCGCGTTCCGAAGAATCTGGCTCACGGCATCAGGAACCAGCGCCACCGTCAGAACAAAATTTATACTGCCATCCCGTTCGACGGGTGCGCGCAGAGCGATCAGACGCTTCCCGGAGATGGGCCCCAGAGGCCCGATACCCCCGATTGCAGCCTTGTGCGTCTGCAGAACCTTGTTGAAGTTCTCCCTATCGGCTGTCGCCCCCAATTCGGCTCCCATTGGCCTAAGAAGATTGAGCACTTGACGACCCTCGGTATCAACGAGCTCGATCGTTTCCCACAGTGGACGAGCATCCTTGAGGCGTTTTGCCTCACGATAGAACATCTGCAAATCGGGCTGGTCCAAAGCTGCCGAAGCAGCCAGCGTTTCCGCCACCTCGATCTGTGTGCCAAGTTCGGAAGTTACGCGGGTCGCAACGCGATCGAGCGTTTCAAACGCTGCAAGTCGCGCCGCGTTGCGGTCCTGCCGCGCGTTCAGGAAAGCAACCCATCCCGCAAAGACAAGCAGCGGAATAGCACCAGCCATCACGAGCAAGATCAGCGATCGGCGCGCCATCCGTGAAGTTGTTTGTGTCATGGCGAATAGTGCACCTGGCATCCCCGCGTGTTTCGAACAAGCCTCACCTCAGCTTCATCGGCCATTAAAATGCAGCTTTGGCTGTCGGAAAAAGCCGTCGATCCCGTCAGGGATTCCCCGACATGCCGTGGCGATGACCCGACTACCTTCCCGGACCTTTCGGGACCAGATTCAGCGTCTAAGCCGCATTACGCTCGGCCAGGAGGAGATCATGCTTTCAGAATATCAAATGATGGCGGACATATCGAATCGGCCCATGACGGGCAGCCAAGGGCTGGACGACACGGCATGGCATCCTTCGAATGGGCTCCTTGGCCAGCTTTCCAACGATTGCCACGAAGCAGTACTTGCACGTGCGACGCGCGTTCCGATTGCAAGGCGGCAGGCCTTGCTTGAGCGAAACGTCCGGCTGCGTTTTGCCTATTTCATCGAGAGTGGCGCCGCATCTCTGTTCGCCAAAGCGGGAGCGGATCGTACCCAGGTGGAAATCAGAACGTTGGGAGCTGGCGATTTTGTAGGAATTCCCCTCGTTCTTGGAGGAGCAATATCGCCACATCGATGTACCGTTCAAGTCGCGGGCGATGCTCTTCGGATCAACGCCGACGATCTCGTGCCCCTCATCGAGGACCTCCCGGAACTACGCAAACTCCTGCTGACCTATGTTCACTCTGCTCTGATACACAGCTCCCAGTTAGTCGCGTGTAACACGAGGCATACGCTGCGTGAACGACTCGCACGATGGCTGCTCGTGGCCAGCGACAGGCTTCAGTCAAATGATATTGCCTTGACCCACGACGTCCTGGGCCGGGCCATTGCTGTGCGACGCGCAGGAGTGACGACAGAAATGGGACGGATGGAACAGGCGGGTCTGATCCGGCGGCATCGAGGCAGGGTTTCAATCATCGACCGCCCGGGCTTGGAGAACACGTCATGCAGTTGTTATCGCGTGCTGCGCGTCTCTGCAAAAGCGTGGCGACACAACCCGATATCATCCGGCTCACCAAGCGTTGGCCGCATTGCTTGTGAGGCAACCTCAGAACCAATCACGCGGCTTGAGACACTGGAGCGTACAGCCTTACAACCATAATTTTCTCCGGAGGTAATCGACAGGAGAGGAAATCTGTCAGGAGATCCTGAACCGGAAGGAGAACCCCATGGAGAGGATCGAAGTTAATTGGCAGGCGGTGAAGGTCAGCTTGTGGGCCGGCGCATCGGGAATGGTCGTTGGCGCCTACCTATTGGTGCAGGCGTTTGGATTTCTCAGTCCATCGAAAGCTGAAAGGCTGGCGTCCGAGGAAAGCGATCGCGCAGTTGTGGCGGCGCTTGCGCCAGGCTGCGCCGAGGATTTTCGTTCCTTGCCGGACGTCAAAGTGCGATTGGGTGCGCTCGTCGCTAGTAGGGGCAGCTATCGTGCCAAAGATGCTTTTCCACCAGAATTGGTGACCCGGCCTGGCAAGACATATGTCGACCATGATCTCGTCAGAGCATGCAGGAATCTGCTGTTGAAGAATCAGACGGCCGATCTGAAATAATGCTCCGCGCCTCTCAAAGATATTTCCTAAAACGAGCGTGCCGTAGCCATGGCGTGCAGGGGCTCATGCGACGAGCCGGCTTCTATCTAATAGCGATCGGAGCATCACTTGGTGCAGGATCAGCCCAAAGTGAGGATCAACCTGTGTCTCACAGATGCGCTGATCAAGTTGGCCATATTTGACCGCCGATTGCCTTCGACGAGCTGACAACTCAGAGCCGATCACCACGGCCCGTACGGTGTCGATGGCAAACAGCGATGAAGTGACCACATCCGAACTCGACGACCGCCAACCTCGTATCGTCGGACATGCGGTGCTTGAAGACGATGCCCTCTGCATAGATGTCCAACGGCAGTGCAAAGAGAGAATTGCCTAACGCGGCTTTGACGATCCGCTGCCATCTGCCGGTGTCTCGCCAAGCGCAAAAATGGCTCTGGACAGTCGATTACTTGAGACGCCTGATTCCGAGAAGCCCAGGAACTATTTAGGTGCTAGGCTTGTCCGTATAGATAGATCGGCGAGGCTTGTGAGCAGCTTGCCTACTCTCGCAGCTTACATTGGACGATGCCCCTGCCGCTTCTCGTTCGAACCACAAATCTCGTGATCATCCATCCAGCGCTACGAGGTGCCACGGGTTACCTCGCTGTGCTCTCGCGCTAGATATTTCTAGATTTTCTTTGATCTCTCCGTGCACACATCGGGCACACGCCGCCTTCTAACCAATTGAAAGACTTGAACTCTCGCTCCAATCCATCATCGGCGCAACGGAGAATTTCCATTCCATCTCAATTGCTTAACCGCAATACCGGTTCAATGCAACTTGATGTTTTTAACCCTGCCCATCCGCGGAGCATGTCCACCCTAACTAAAATATCGAAAACAACCCCATGCAAAGTAGGCATCGCGGTTGCAAGGCCGCTTCGGGCGACGCGAAGACGTTTGATATGTCGCGTAAATCAACATCATCGCCGCAATGCTCGGTTTCGCTTGAGTGCCGGGGTTCGAATTGGTGGAGTGTTACCTCCCTTCCCAACACCCCATCGGAGCTGCGATACCTTCTGCAGTCTTCCGCATGAAGACGTTCACAGCGCGAGCAAATGCTATTTCGCTCCTGCGCCCGGAATGCCGAACGCGCCGTCCATGGCATCTACCTGAGTGAAATCGTGATACGGCTCAGGTTCGCGGCAAACTCCAGGCCTGCTTTCGGGCCTTTCAGATCGAGCACAATCCCTTTTTCATTTCTCAGACTGACGCCGCCCGCGCCGCCCACTAACGCTCCGCCCGCTCCGACCGCACTGTAGGTGCCGGCGAAGTCCCTGACGTCGCGTATGCCGGAGGCCCATCCTTCCAGGCGGCTGGCCGTTGCGCCCACGGTGATGCCGAGACTCTGGCCGGTTGCCGTGAAGTGGTAGTTGCGGCCGCGATAGGAGAGTACGCCGCGTCCACCGCCCACGCCAGCGACCAATCCAGCCTTCACGAAATTGACGCGCACGTAGCCTGGTGCCTGCGCGACCGACGGCGGTGGCAGAAGCAGAACAAACGCAAACTGCGCGATCGCGACACAACGAAGCATGGGCGTCAACATCCACTCGCTCCACCTTCAGGGATTGCCCACGTCGACTTTCTTCCAGGTCTGGTCGGGGTCAAACAGGAACGTGCGCTTTGCGCTCATCGAGGTGCGTTGGCCGAGATCCTTCTGATAAACGGTGCCCGCGTGGTTGACCAGGAATGTCATGACGCCCGAATTGCCGTATTCCGCAGGATAAGCGATGAGCGCAAATCCGCCGATCATCTTGTTCTTGACTACATAGTTCAGTGCGCCGCCGGGCGCGTTGGGACCCTGTCCCTTCAATATCCGATAGTAGTAGCCATGATAGGGCGCGCCGCCCTCGGTCCCGGCCTTGTAGCCTTCGGCCGAGGCCTGCGCGGCGAGTTCGCCGAGCGGGCTTGGATCGCGATCGTCACGCCAGAACAGACCGTCCTTCTTGCCCGGACTGCTGGCGATGCGTTGGGCGTAGACGCCTGCGCCTTCACCGCGGTCCTTGTCCGCATATTCGTTCTGGGCGTCGACGAAAGCGAGACAGGTTTGAATCGCATCGGCTTCATTGCGACCGATGCGGCGATAGAGGATCTCGAGGCGACCCGCGGCTGCATCAAACTCCCAGCCATCCCTGCTGTTGACCAGCGGGATCGGGAACGGAAAATCGTCCGTGCCCAGGATCAATGTCGCTTTCTTGTTTTCCTCCGACTTGATGGAATGTTTGGCTTCATACGCCTTCAGGAAACTCGCGCGTGTTTCCGCATCTGCGACATCGTCTCCGGATGCGATGATCTCCTCGGCTTCTCTGCCAAGAACCCTGAGCATGGCCCTCTTGGAGCCGGTCTTGACGGCTGCGACCAGCGCTGCGGCGGCTTCTTCTGGAGTCGGAAAGGCCTGCTGTGCATGCGCAGGCGACATCAAGAGAGCCAGCGCGATTGCGGCGGCGACACAAGCTGCAGCAGCGCGGTCCAACCGGAACGGCCCGATCGTGATCATCGCGATACCTCCGATTGTGCAGGAATGTTTGCGCCCGAAGCGAGCCACTCACTGTAAGTGCGCAGCTTCAATCCGAGCTTGTCGTAGTAGACGCGCAGATAGCCGTCGCTGCCGCGCATCACTGCCTCCGGCATCACGCGCTCGACTTCCTGGGCCATCACACCGACATAGGCCTTGGTGCTGCCGAGGTAGCTGAAACGATAGTAGCCGAGGCCATTGGCGAGATAACCGAGTTGAACGATGCTGTGCTTCAGGGCGATGTCGGAGCGTCGTCCGCCACCGCGAAAACCGCCGCCGCCGCCAAAGCCGCCGCCACCTCTCATGGCGGCTCCGCCGCCAAAGCCGCCCCCGCCTCGTCCCGCAAAGCTCGGACCGCCGCCACGTGGGCCCATGCTCGCCATGCTTGCCCGGCCGCGAGCGGATTGCGCAGCGGCAGCCCTGCCCGACGATACATTCATTGCCCCGCCGCGGCCGCTTCCACGATCCCCGCGCGCGGCGCTGCCGCCGCCGCGATTGGCAACCTTGGCGCGATCTCCGCCGCGGGCCTTGGCGCGATCGCCACCACCTTTGGCACGATCCGCCGCGCCCGGCCGGTTGCCGCCACGATCTCCTACGCGATCGCCGCCGCGGTCGCCTGCCCGATCGCCGATGCGATCACCTGCACGATCGCCAGCGCGATCGGCACCACCGGGGCGATCCTGTCCAGGACGAAGCACCTGCTGCCCGTCGCGCCCGCGGAAATCCATTCGGTTCGAGGCGCCGGCCTTCAGATTGTTGTTGCCGAAACGCTGCTGAACGTTGGCGTTGCTGTAACGCACGCCCTGCCGATGCGCCGGGTTATGCTGCCAATTGTTCCCGACATTGGTGACCCTGTTGAAATGATTGACGTAGAGGTTGCGATTGCCCCAGTTGCAGCCGCCACCCCAGTAATTTCCCCAGCGGGCGATAGCCCAGCCGGCGCCAAAGGCGAGGCCTGTCGCGATCACGCCCGCCCCGATGTAAGGTGGATATCCGAAGTAATACGGCGGATACTCTGCATAGGGCCACGCTCCGTAGACCGTCGCCGGATCGTAGTACGGCACATAGAGTGTTTCCGGATCGGCCGACTCGATGACGACGACCTGCTTGTTTTCCTGCGTCTGGACGCTGACTTTCTGCTGCTTGGTGGTGACAAGCTTCTTATTGTCATAGGCCTTGGTGCGCAGCCGCTGGATCGCGTCCATCACATCGGGCTGTTGCGCAAGCACCGCATCGCCCAAACTCTTGGTCCAATCGATTTTGTCGCTCATCATCGCAAGCACGTCTGCGGTGCTGGCAAGCGCCTTGACGCTTTCGTCCCAGGCCTGCTTGTCGACCTCCTTCTTCAGCGCATCGCCCTTCAGCGTCTTGTTCGCCTTCACCCAGCGATCCGCCTGCACGACTTCCAGCGGATAGGTCGACGCCGGCAGCACGTTGGCAAGCAGCTCATCCGGATAAAGCGCGACCGGTGCGACCAGAGCCTCAAGTTGCTCGGGCTTCAACAAAGTTTGTTCGGCTTGCGGCTGTACAGGCGTCTGGCTCGGTGCAGGCGGACTAGCGGGTATTTGCGCCGGTGCGGTGACGGGAACAGTCAATAGCAGTGTAAGCACCAGCAGCATCTTGTCGCAACGAAACATCGTGGCCTCCATTCCTGACCTTGGATGGAAGCCTCGGACCGTGCGCCGGTCGGAGGTTTGACAAAGATCAAAGGAATCCCGCTCAACTCGCGCGGCACGCCCTTCTGCTGCACCGCAAGAGCGATCCGGCGGTCGTGGATCAGGTTTTCCAGCCGGTGCAGCACGATTCAACGTGCGAGGAAACTGCGGCGAACCGCGGCTCGACGGCAGCGAATTACCGTTTCTAACAGCGCGTGACGACCCGGCCGTAGGCGTCGACGGCCTGGACGCAGCCCGACCCGTAATAGGCTCCGGCAGCGGCCGCGCCCGCGCCAACAGCGACAGCACGGCGCGTCGTGCGGCGTGCCACGCCGGCGTAGCTCATCGGCGTCAACGGACGGCCGATGCGCGCCTCGGCAGAGGACATCAGGCCCGTATCGATGGTCGTCTCTCCGTTCCAGAACAAGCCGCCGGCGAGCGCGACAGCAGCGGCAACGGGTACGATCAGCTTGCGTGGCAAGACGGTCATTTCTTTGCTCCTGCGGGTGTGCCGGGGGGAATCTCGTCGAATTCGACCATGGCTGTGGAATCGAGCGCGACCTTAGTCGCATCGGCCGGCGGCTTGAATGTGAAGTCCGCTTCGGCAATGGCGTCCGTTTTCCAGTCCCTGATCCTCAACGTGTATTGCGGAGCGCCGGTGACGGTCTTGCTGGTAATCACATATTTGCGCGGCACAGGCTTTGCGCCGGTCTCGATCCAGATCTGCCAATCGGTATCAGGTCCGCGAAAGGCCAGATGCTCGCACTCGACACCATCCACCACGCCCTGGCCGATATGGCTGCCCTGGATCACATTGGCCATCAGCTCGTCGTATGAATTGGACAGCAGAAGGTCCGCGCCGGGCAAGCCAGCGCTCGAATGGCCGTGCAGCGTGTCAATCATCTTGTCGGTACCGCCGGCAACATCGGCCTGCACATAGGCTTTCGCGTTGTTGCCGTAGAGTGAAACTGTCTTGCCATCGTAGACCAGTTCGACATCCGCATAGCCGCCGGTACGGCGGACACGCAGCTTGTCGGGCCGGTTCATCTTCATCTCGCCGGAGCTGGTGAACTGGATCTTCTGCAGTTCTGGCGTGACCACCTCGACATCGCTGTCGAACTTCGCCGAGAGCGACTTCTGGCCCGCCAGATAATCGGACATCGCTTTCAATACCTTGGCGGGATCGTCGGCGCGTGCTTTCTCGCTTGCTGCGACCGATAGAATGGCGATAGCGGCGGTTGCTGCCGAAACTCGGATCATGGTCCGAAGATGTGATCCCTGGGTCATTTTGTGCTCCTCCCTGAATGCGCGCCATTGAGCGCGCATCCGTGGGGACCACCTTTGACATAAATCAAGCTGCTCTTATCGGCTAAGACACGGGACAGCGCGCATACTTGATTTCCATGCCTGATATGCCCGGGAACATCCGGATCACGGTGTTGGCATCAACTTCCCTGAGACTGAATTGCACATTCTGCAGCATGATATCGGAAGCACAGGCCGCGAGCAGATTGATGTTCGCGCCTTCGTTCTTCTTCGCCTTGATTCGGCAGCGTGCGTACTTGCCGGTGATCTGGTCGCCTTCGATGATGAAACCGCCGCCATAAACGTCCGACATGTCGGCAAAGGTCACCTGCGTGCCCCTTCGAACGAAGACCTTGGCGCAGTTCTCGGCATCGCTCACCCAGGCGCCGTTGAGGTCGAAAGCTACGGCAGGGCCAGGCATGAAGAAGCACGCGCCTGCGAGCAATGCCGAAAGCGCTGCATTTGTGTACGTCGATTTCATCGCTTTCTCCTCAATGCCCGCTCCAGGCAAATACAGATTGCCTACCCACATAACGGTCGCCACGAGAAAACTCCCATCACCGCCATCAGGGTGCCTGAGCCGTCGGCGCCGGGAATGAAGAACGGCAGATGATGGGGAGCTGCCGGATGCATCTGGCCGCTCAAGGCTGTCCTCCCTCTCGCACGGGCGGGTGCGCCGCAGTCACATCCGGCACAGTGCGGCCCCTGCCCTGACGATGCTTGATCTGGATCAAGAGGTGCCGCGCCACCGCGGCCCTAACGTTAGAGGGCAAGAAGCGGCACACGGTCATTCAGGAGAGGCTTCCATGCCCAAAATCGACGACCTGATCCCCAACGCGAAGGAAATCCAGAAACAAGCTGCCATGAAAGAGGCCCAGAAGGCTGAGGAGCATGCCAAGCGCCTGGCGGCGGCCGAAGCCGAGAAGCGAGCTCTGATTGACAAGCTCAGCCAGCCATCCGGCCTGTCCGAGGATGAGAAGGTGCAGCTCGCCTCTACCGTGATCCAGCGCGCGGTGCGCAATGGCCTGACCGAAGTGCAGGTCTACCGCTTCCCGAACTCGCTGTGCACCGACCGTGGCCGCGCCATCAACCAGATGGAAGCAGGGTGGGAAAAGACGCTCACCGGAATTCCAAAGGAAATCTACCAGCTCTGGAGCGATTATCTGCAGCCCCGCGGCTACCGGATCAGCTATCAGATCATCGATTTTCCGGGCGGCATGCCGGGCGACATCGCTATCACGATACGCTGGGACGGCTAGCCGTTCCGCGCCCGATCGCAGTCGAACGGAGGATCATAGCATGGCCAGGGACGACGCTCCGCCGAAGATGAAGCGGAAGGCGTACGAAAAGGAGCTGCGCAAACTGCAGGTGGAGCTCTGCCGTTTGCAGGAATGGGTGAAGACGCAAAAACTGAAGGTGATCATCCTGTTCGAGGGTCGCGACGCCGCCGGCAAGGGCGGCACCATCAAGGCCCTTACCGAAAAGGTGAGCCCGCGGGTGTTCCGTGTGTGCGCCCTACCCACCCCTTCCGACCGGCAGAAGAGCCAGCTCTTCTTGCAGCGCTATGTCGAGCAGTTCCCCGCCGGCGGCGAGATCGTGATCTTCGACCGTAGCTGGTACAATCGCGCCGGCGTCGAGTATGTGATGGGGTTTTGCAGTCCGGAGGAGCACAAGCGCTTTCTGGAATTGTGTCCTCAAGTCGAGAAGTTCGCCGTTGACGGCGGCATCATCCTGATCAAGCTGTGGCTCGAGGTCGGCATGGAAGAGCAGGAAGTACGCTTCCAGGCCCGCATCGAGGACCCGTTGCGGCAGTGGAAGCTCAGCCCCATGGACACCGAGTCGTTCGGGCGATGGTACGACTACTCGCGGGCGCGCGACATGATGTTCAAGGCGACCGACACCAAGCAAGCGCCTTGGCGGCTGATCCGCTCCAACGACAAGCGGCGCGCGCGCCTCAACGTCATATCGCACATCCTCACGACAATTCCGTACAAGAAGATAAAGCGCGATAAGGTCGAGCTGCCGAAGCGGTCCAATAAAGGACGCTACAACGACCAGTCGAGCCTGCGCGGGATGAAGTTCGTCGAGGACCGCTACTAGGCGGCAGGCGGGGAGCCGCGCAAGACGGCTCCCGCCACGCTACTCATTGCATCGCGATTGTAACGCCGCCCACGGCGGCAGAGGCTTCCACGCCAACCCTTGGTCCACTGAGCTGCAGGATCACCCCCTTGGCATTCTGCAACTGCACGCCGCCGGCGCCCGCTGCGAGCGCACCGCCTGCTCCGCCAACCGCATAGCTGCCGGCCAGATCGCCGGGGCTGCGTAGGTTCAACGCCCTTCCGACGAGCTTGCTGGTCGAAGCACCGACCGTGAAGCCGACGCTCATGCCTGACACCGTGAAGGGATACCTTTTGCCGCGGAAGGTCAGCACACCTTGCCCGCCGCCGACGCCGACGATAAATCCGCCCTTGGTGAAAACGACGCTCACCTGGCCGACTTCAGCCACAGCCGGCGCCGTAAGGCATGCCGAAACCAAAACTCCGAGCACAGCCGCCAGCATCATTCGTATCCGATATTTCTTCATAACGTTTCCTCTTCGGGCTTCAAGCCTGGACCACAACGGGCCGTTGCAGAACTGATCGATGCGATGATGCTCGTGCCGGCCATGGTGGCGAACATTGATCCAAGTCAACAAATGTCGACCCCGAGAGCGATGCCGCACGTTCAGCGCGTTTCGCGCACGGCGCAGCGCAGCAAGGTCAGCCGTCCCCGAGATCACCGAGCAAGCTGTCCATCCGTCGGGTCCAATTGGCGCTGTCGGTTTTTTCCGCCAGCCCGTCTGCTTGCAAGACATCGCGGACCTGTCCGCGGGCGCCGACGATCTGGAACGCGATGCCGCGAGCGGACAGTTCGCCATGAAGGTCGTGCAGCATTTTGGCGCCCGCGAGATCAATGAAGGGTGAAGACGAGAGGCCGCAGACCACCAACTTGGTATCTGGTGCGGCGTGGACTCTCGCCAGCGCCGTCTCCAGGACGGTTTCGGCGTTGATGTAAAGCAGCGACGCTTCGGGGCGGAACGCGATGATGCCGGCGAGCGGCTCGACATCCGGATTCCGGGCGCTATCGGCGTAACGCCCGGTCCCCGGTAGCCGGCCGAGGAATGCCACGTTGGGCTGCGAGGCGCGTGCCAGGAGAAGGAAGATCGAAGCGAGCGCGGCGAGCAATATGCCCTGCAGGATGCCGAGCAGCAGCACCGAAACCAGCGCGATCGCCGCAGCATAGAAATCGATGCGGCTGATCCGCCACATGCGGACGAGTGCTGCGACATCGACGAGCTTGTAGACCGCGGTGAAAACGATCGCTGCCAGCACCGCCTTGGGAAGGTTCGTCAGCAGTCCGGTAAGAAAGAGCAGGCAGATCGCCAGCGTGGCCGAACAGATGACCAACGCAAGCGGCGTGCGGGCTCCTGCCTGATCGTTGACCGCGGACTGCGATAATCCGCCCGCGACTGGATAACCATGCCCCAGCGACACCGCGAGGTTTGCGGCGCCCAAGCCCAAAAACTCCTGCCGCACATCGAGGGGATAGCCATGTTTGGCCGCAAAGCTTCGCGCGGCCGAGACGCCCTCCACATAGGCCAATAGTAGGATGCCTGCGGCGAGCGGAAACAACTCGTCAAACTCCAGCAGGCCGAAGGTCGGCATGGCGAGACCAGGCAGTCCCTTCGGTATCTCTCCGGTTACTGCAACGCCCAGCGCCGGCAGCCCAAGGATTGTCGCCATGAGGATGGACAGGATCACGACAGCGAGCCCGACGGGTCTTCCCGGCAAGAACCGAGCGCCCAGCAGCAGCAGCACGATCGCTACAAGACCGATTGCCAGTACGATCAGGTGCATATCGCCGAGCTGCCCGGCCAGCTTGACAGCGCGGTCGAAGAAGTGACGCCCGCCGCCGGCAACGCCGAACAGGCTCGGCAACTGGGTCATGATGATGGTGAGGCCTGCCCCGGCCTTGAAGCCTACGAGAATGCTGTCGCTGACGAGGCGCACCAACATGCTGAGCCTGAACAGCCATGCGATGAAGCAGAGCAACGCGACCGCAATGGCGGCGAGGCTCGCGATCTGCGCATAGCGCACGCCATCGCCGGCGGCGAGCGGCCCAACAGTTGCGGCGATCATTAGCGAGATCGCAGAGGTCGGACCGACCGCCAGTTGTCTGGAGGAGCCAAGCAGCGCATAGCCGATGCCGCCGAGCATGTAGCCGTAGACCCCGACCTGCGGCGGCAGGCCGGCAAGCGCCGCATAAGCCAGAGAGACCGGGATTGCATAGGCTGCGAGCGTGACGCCTGCGATGATGTCGGGACGCAGCCAAGAGGAACGATAGCCAGTGAGCCACTCGGCGGGCGGAAAAAATCCTGGCCAGCTCGATTTCATGCCCGCCCCGGTTCGAAAATCTCGTCTACCGGCAACGTGCTGCTGATCGTGCTGGGTCCGTTGATCCAGATCAAGGTTTCATCGCGCTGGCAGCAAAGACTCGTGTGCAGATCTCTGGCCGGAGCGCAAAGCATGCACTGCCGTGTGTGGAGGTTCCTCATCATCGCGGCGGCTGTGGCGAGGGCCTCGCTCGCGGCAGCGGCCGATGATCCACCGCGGCTACAGGAAGAGGTGTGGGCCTTACCCCTTCCCACGCCGACCATCGCCTATGTCGTGCGCCCGGTCGGCGACGGCCCCTTCCCGCTCGCCATCATGAACCACGGCGTCTCGCTTGATCCAGTTCAGCGCGGTTTCTTCCCGCTGGTTGAATTCCGCGACGCCGCGATGTGGTTCGCGCGCCGCGGCTATATGGTGGTAGCGCCCTCAGGCCCCGGCTATGGCGCGGCCGCCATCGACGTGCCGGAAGCAGGCCTGTTCACCGCGTTCTTCTCCAAGATCGGCAAATGCAGCAATCCGAACTTTCGCGATGCCGGGCTTGCAGCGGCCCAGCTCAATCTCTGGATCATCGAATACATGAGCACGCTAAAGCGGATCGCGCCCGACCATGTCATCGTGATCGGCCAATCCGCCGGCGGCTGGGGTTCGATCGCGCTGTCGAGCGTCAATCCGCCGCCTGTTAAGGCGATCATCGTTTTTGCGGCCGGGCGCGGCGGCCGCGTCGACGGCAAGCCGAATGACAATTGCGGCCCCGACAACCTGGTCGAGGCAACCGGCGTCTTCGGCCGCACCTCCCGCGTACCGATGCTTTGGCTCTATATCGAGAACGACACCTTTTTCGGCCCCGAACTGTCGAAGCGGATGCACGCGGCATTTACCGGTGCAGGCGGCAATGCCGAATATCACCTCTTTCCGCCACATGGCAGCGACGGTCATTTCTTCATCGGCGCGGCGGATGCCGTTCCGATCTGGTCGCCGCTCGTCAGCGCCTTCCTGGACAAGCACAAGTGAGGGACAATGCAGCATTCACTGGTGACTGGCATGCTCCTCGGTATTGCTCTTGCCTTCCCGGCGGCTGACCGGGCAATGGCGCAACAGGCCGCCAAACCTGCCGCTGACGAATTCGCCGTGCGCGGCCAGCGCGAAGCCCGCGCCATCAAGTATGGTGACTGGGAGAAAGTCTGCTTCAAGCCGGGCGGCGCGAAGATGGTCTGCCGTACGACGATCGCTGGCCATTTCGAAACGGGCCAGATCGCAGTGCGCGTCTACATTGTGGAGCGCGAAGGTGACGACACCGCAAGATTACAAGCGTTCCTGCCCGTCGGGCTCTACATACCGGCAGGTGCCAAACTCACGGTCGACAAAGGCATGGCGCACAAAATTCCCTACACCTGGTGCCTGACCAACACCTGCATTGCCGGCGACGTCGCCAAGCAGGAGCTGCTCCGCGAATTGGAGAGCGGCAGCAATCTCGCCGTTGAGGTCGTCGATACCAACATGCTCGCAGTCACGACAACACTGCCGCTCAATCAGTTCGCCGCGGCGCGCAAAGGAGCGCCGACAAAGGTCTTCGAACAGAGCATCGACGAGTGAGGGAGAAGGCCGGCGGCAGGTCTATGCGAGACCGGCGGCTGCCTTTTTGATCGGCTCGATCAGCGACTGCGCCAGGAACGGCTTTGTCAGATAGGCGACACAGCCGGAAGCCATCGCAGCCATACGCGTCGCATCACTGTCGTTCCCGGTGATGTAGATCACAGGCAGGGACACGCCTGCTTCCGCCAGGCGGTGGCGCAGTTCGATGCCCGATCCGTCGGCGAGATTGATATCGAGCACGAGGCAACAGGCCTGCGCGAAATCGTCGTGGTCCTGCAAGGACTTTGCCGTTTCGAACGGCACGGCGTCAAAACCGTGCTGTTTGAGCAGCCGGCGCACGCCCTTCAGCATGGATGGGTCGTCGTCAACGACAAAAACGACTTTGCGCTGGTCCAAGGTGCTTGCTTTCAGTTCATTCCAACAGTTCGTCGGGACAACAGCCGGGATGACCGCCAACCCTCAAGATGGACTTCGGTTCCGAAAGAATCCTCGTGGGTCCGCCTGCGGTCCGCGAGGTCACCCCAACCGATACGTCACCAAAGGCTACGCTCCGCAAAGGGCTCTCATATTGTCCTTTCGGACACCGCATCATAGCTGCAGTACCTCAGTACACAACCTTTAGGTGCGATCGGGATCCACTAGCTGAGCAGGCCAAGCCGCTCCGCCATCGTGACGAGTTCGGCCAGAGATTGCACCTTCATCTTCTCCATCACCTGATGGCGATGCGCCTTGATGGTGCGCTCCGTCGTTCCCAGTTCATGCGCGATCTGCTTATTGAGCTTGCCACGCACGACGAGACCGAACACCTGCCGCTCACGCGCCGTCAGTGCGGCCAGCAGCGCCCGCATCTCCTCCAGCCTGTGCTGCTCACCCCGCACGGCGGCGTGCCGGGCCATCGCCCGCTCGATGGCGCCAAGCAACTCTTCCGATTCGACTGGCTTGGTGAGGAAATCCTCCGCGCCAGCTTTGATGGTCCGCACGGTCGTCGGCGTGTCGGGATGCCCTGTCAGGAATACGATCGGCAGGGTTGAGCCGAGCGCGTTGAGGCGCCCCTGCAACTCCGGCCCGCTCAAGCCGGGTATCCGCACGTCAAGCAGGATGCAACAAAGCTCGTTCTCATCGGGAGGAGAATCGAGCAATTGCTGCGCCGACGGATAGGTCGCAACCTGATAACCAGCAAGGGTCAGCCGGCGCTCGATCGCTGTGCGGAAGGATGCATCATCGTCGACGACATGAACGCAGCCCGGCATACCCCCCTCCTATGCGACCAGCGGCAAGGTGAAATGAAATGCCGCACCGCCGCCGCTCTGGTTCTCGGCCCAGATCTGCCCCTTGTGGGCAAGAATGATGGTGCGCGCAATGGAAAGACCGATTCCCATGCCCTTTTCCTTGGTGGTGAAGAAAGGATCGAACACCTGGGCGAGCTTGTCAGCCGGAATTCCGGGTCCGGAATCGGAAATTGAGATCACGGCCGACGAGCCACCATTTAATTCGGTGCGGCCGATCACCGTGCGGCCGTAGGGAATCGTCGCCATCGCATCCATGGAGTTGACGACCAGATTGAGAATGACCTGCTGGAGCTGGATTGGGTCGCCCTTGATGCGCAGCGCACCCGGCGCCGTCTGCAGATATAAAGCGACATTGCGCGCCGATGCCTGGACGGATAAAAACTTGAACGCCTCGCCCATGACCTCGTTGAGATCTATATCCCGCGTCTCGAACGGCGTCCGCTTCAGGAAACCGCGCAAGCGGCGGATCACCTCGCCGGCGCGCTGGTCGTCGCGTTTGATGTCGGCGAGAATTTCCCTGATCTCTCCGAGGTCGGGCTTATCCGATTTCAGGATCAGTTCGGCAGTCTCGGCGTTGGTGAGGATCGATCCCAGCGGCTGATTGAGCTCGTGGGCAATCGACGACGACAATTCGCCGGTCGTTGCCTGCCGGTTAACATGCGCGAGCTCCGACATCCGTTCGTGAGACTCCACTTCGGCATTGCGCCGCAGATGCCGCTCATGCAATAGGAATATGATCAGTCCAGCCTGGATCAGTATCGCAGATGCGACGGCCATGCTCTCCCAGCGATACTGTTCAAGAAAAGTCGGCTCGCGGAAACGAATCTCACTGCCCTCGGGCAGGCTCGACTCGCTGACGTTCCAGCGCTGCATCTGTTTCCAGTTGAAGAGCGGCTTGGACTCTTGTGTAACCGGCGGGACATTCCCTGCCTGCTCACCGTTGAGAATGCGCAACGCAAGTCTGCCCGCCTCTGCGCCGATCTCTTTCGCAATCAGGCTGTATCCGCCGATCGCGCCTGCGGCCAAAAGCGGCTCGGCTCCAACCACGATGGGACGGTTCGCCTTTTCGGCGATCAATCTCATAGCGGTTGCCGCCGGATAGTATGTACCTGCACCATCGGAAAATACGCCGGAATAGACGATGGCGCTCCGCTCCGGCAGTTCGGCAACCCGCTTAAGGATATTCGACATCTTCTGCCCGACCAAATCGATCACCATCAGGCCGGATGTCGCAGTGGGAATCTCCTCACCCCAGTGTCGGAACAGCGACTGCCGATCCCAGCTATCGCCGACCAGGACGATCGTGTCGAGGCCAGGGACCACCGTACGCGCGGTCTTGATCGCATCGGCCAGAGGGTTTTTTATGGCCACGCCGGTGACGTTTGCCAGCCGGCCGAGCTTGGCCAATTGGGTCACCTCCAACATGGCGAAAACAACCGGTACGCCGGGCCATAATTCCTCACGCCAGCGCAATGTGTGGTCGAGCGTGCCGGCGCCGTTTGCCACGATGACGCCGATCGACCGGTCCCGGTATTTTTCCTTGAGGTACCGCTTCAGGCTCTCCTCATAGGCGGCACCACCAAAACGCGTCAGATCGAGATTCTCGCCATAGACGGTGATCTGCCCTTCGGTATCCAGCACTTCCCGCAGCCCCGAAGACAGTTGATAATAGAACGGCCCACGCAAATTCGACTGGTCGAGCACAAGGACGGAATGCGGCCGGCCGTCCTGCGCCAAAAGGCAAGTCGGCGCCAGCACTGCGAGTAAGCCAACAATAAGCAAGACAATTCTAATCATGACGCGGTACAGCGAGCAATTGTGGACCAAGCTAGCACCAGCTTGCTCGATCGAGAACCTGAAGTTGCTCCCGAAGCGGAGTAGCCCCGGCAGCCATATTGACGCATTTCCCGCTGACCTGTCCCTAGGGACAATGGACCCCGAGGCGCAGATCAAGACAATGTCCCGCCCGGTGAGCGGATTTTGCGCAATGTAACAGCGAAGTCGATTCCAGACTTGCGAAAGATCGAAGCGACCGCCACGACGCCATCGAGCAGGGAAGGTGGCCTATGTTAGCCCGATCAAGCACCGTATCCGCTGATTTTCCTGGCATTTTCACCGACTCCAAGCCGCGCAGCAGTGCACCGATCAGAATTTTCCTGAATGAATTCAGCTATAAAAAGGGGACGGAAATCTTCGGCGAGAAGGAGCCGGCCGACTACGTCTACCAGGTGGTGACCGGCGCGGTGCGGAGCTACAAGCTGCTCTCCGATGGACGACGCCAGATCGGCGCCTTCCATCTCGCCGGCGATATTTTCGGTCTGGAGATTGGGTCCGATCACCGCTTCACCGCAGAAGCAATTGTCGACACAACCGTCCGACTGATGAAGCGGCGGAGCCTTGAACTCGTTGCCGAGAGCGATGTGACGGTTGCGCGCAATCTGCTCAACATGACCACGAGTAACTTGCGGCACGCCGAGGACCACATGCTGCTGCTCGGACGCAAGACGTCGCTCGAACGCGTCGCCGCGTTCTTGATCGAAATGGACCGGCGGTCGACGGCTGCCGGCGTCCTCGCCCTGCCGATGTGCCGGCGCGATATCGCGGACTATCTCGGGCTGACGCTGGAAACGGTGTCGCGCGCGCTGTCACGCCTGCACGATCTCGACATTCTCGGCTTCGTCGGCAACACGCAGCGCCAGATCGTACTGCGTGACCGCGAGAAACTGGCTAGCTTCGATCTGCAGAACTGAACGGCGTCCCGGGAGCAGCAATTGAATCGAGATGCGCCAGAGTCTTCATCAGCACCTCGAACAACACCGCGGTCGACCAGCCGAACATCAGGATACCAGTCATCGCAGCCATCGGGCCAAGGAGCTGCCACGCCTTGACCGGCGTGACGTCGCCATAGCCGAGCGTCGTATAGTTGACGAAAGCGAAGTAGAGCAGATCGCTGCCCTCTGGAGCCGCACCGACCAAGGCGTAGGAAAACGCCCAGGCAGTTACCTCGAGGCCATGCGCGAACGTCAGCACCACGACCGTGGCAACCATGACGGTCATTAGGTGCAGTCGGGGCGTCGGAGTATGTTTCAAGCCGACGGCGCGGCCGACACTGATGGCGCCAATAGTCGCCATGGCATGGATCATGATGTTGATCATGCTGACGAGGAATCCGACCAGGAGCTGACCTGCCATCACGCTGTCCCACTGCTCTGCGTCGCAGTCGTTTTCGCGACCGGGTCTCCTTCGGGCACCATCCTCACCTCGTCCTCGCGCACCCATGCTGTCAGCAATTCCCAAGCCACCGCCAGGATGATCGGCCCAATGAAGAGGCCGACAATGCCGTGCGCCAACGTGCCGCCGATGACGCCGAAGAAGATGACAAGCAATGGCGTAGTCAGACCGCGCCCCATTACGATCGGCTTCAATACGTTGTCGGCGAGGGAGGCCGGCAGCAGGCACGCCGTGATCAGGAGTGCCGCGGCAAAGGAGCTGGTTGCCCAGACCCAGATGAGAACCGGGATCACGATGATGGCGGATCCGATCTGAAGGATTCCGAACATCATCACCGCAAAGGCCAGCAATCCCGCCCGAGGGAAGTCGGCAAACTTCAGGATGATTCCGATCACCAGCCCCTGCGCGACAGCAATGCCGATTACGCCCTGTGCTACCGAGCGGATGGTTGCGCCCGCCAGCACCAGAAAATTCTCGCTTCGTTCGGCCACCACGCGGGACAGGAAACGCTGGCTGGCGGCCACCAGCCGGGGCCCTGCCGGAAGCAGAAAGCCGGTCAGCGTGACCGCGACAAGGAACTTGAGAGTGCCGACCCCGGCGCCGCCAGCGAGGCCAAGCATTGTGCCGGCCAGTGGCTTCAAATGCGGAGCAAACTCGCCCAACGCCGAGCGCAGATTGGTAGAGGCCTGGTCCCACACGGCATAGAGTTGCGCGCCGATGATCGGCCAGTCCTTGACGCCTGCGGGCGGCGACGGAATGGCGAGCGTGCCGGCACCCAGTTGCGCCGCAAAGCCGCGAAGTCCTTCCACGGCGCCGAGGCCAAGCCACGTCGCAGGACCGATGACGATGCCGAGATTGATGAGGGTCAGCAAGGTCGCGGCAAGTTTCGGGCGATCGCCCAGCAGACCAGAGAGCCAACGAAAGACCGGGTAAAGCGCCACCGCCAGAACCACGCTCCAGGCGAGGATCGGAATGAAGGGGCGCATCACGACGAATGACCAGTAGATCAGGAGCGCTAGAAGCGCGAGCCGGACCGCGAGCTGGATTTCATCCTCTCCCGCTAGGAGCTGTCGAATGGGTCGCACGCGGCCCCCCTTGATGTCTGCCGACAGCAAGAATTCTGCGGCTGGCTCCAGACCGGCTTGATTCAGATCAAGGCCAACAATCGCGGTCTTTTGGTCCCCCTGGTCGCAATCGCACAGCGCTCGGCCGCCACTGCCTAGCCCGCGCAATAACCCGGGTCGCGGCTCAACTCCCCGGCTGCCGCCGTTTCTCCAAATCGTTTGATGCATATCAATGGGGTTGGTGGCCTCGTCATCCAGCCTGCCCTGGTTGAACTCATCAACGAAGGGTCCCTTCAGACCGTGACAGGCCTTACCGCGTTGTCGGCGACGGGAGTTGGCAAACCATGAACCCTCTGCTCAGGGAACTCCGGCATAGCCCCCTGCTCTGGATGCTCGTTGTCGTACCGATCGTACTGGTGGTGGAGACTGTCACACCGTCCGCCCACACCGTCCTGTTTGTGCTCTCCGTCCTTGCCATCGTTCCACTTGCAGCACTCCTTAGCCACGCAACCGAGAGCGTCGCTGCCAGAACAGGAGATGCAATAGGCGGCTTGCTCAATGCAACGCTCGGCAATCTGACCGAGCTGATCATCGCCGTCGCCGCCCTTCGCGCCGGAGAATACATGCTGGTCAAGGCATCGATCGCAGGCGCCATTGTAACCAACTCACTGTTCATGTTGGGAGCATCTTTCCTGCTGGGCGGGCTCCGCCATCACGTTCAAGACTACAACCGGGCCGGCGGAAGGCTCTATTCCGCACTGCTATTGATGGCAACCATCGCCCTCCTGGCTCCGGCAGCAGTTGCCGAGCTCGATCTGGCGCGCGGAGAGACGATGGCGCAGCGGCTCAGCGTGGGTCTTGCTGTGCTGCTGATCTCTGCCTATGGACTTGGGCTACTGTTCTCGCTCAAGACGCACAAGGAGCTGTTCGGAAGCGACGATCATAGCAAGGCGAGCCAAGTCGAGTGGCCGCTTGGGCTGGCAGTTGGCACGCTTATTGGCGTCACCGTGCTGGTCGCCTTGGTCAGCGAGATATTCGTAGGTTCGGTGCAGAAAGCAGGAGAGACCCTGGGTTTGAGTCCGGCGTTCGTCGGATTCATCATCGTTGCAATTGTAGGCGCCGCCGCTGAAATGGCCGTTGCATTCTCAGCAGCGCGCAAAAACCGTCTCGACATGAGCGTGGGAATAGCGCTGGGGAGCGCGTCTCAAATAGCTTTGTTCGTTGCGCCGGTTCTCGTGCTTCTGAGCTACCTGGTCGGTCCCAAGCCAATGGATCTGCAATTTTGGCCGGGCGCCGTGACTATGGTGATGATCGCGACCGTGACGGCGTGCTTCATTACCAATAGCGGGCGCTCGGCATGGTTTATCGGCGCTTTGCTGGTGTTCATATACGTCATATTTGCGATGACGCTGTACATGGTTCCGCCCGGCTCGCACGCTGCAATTTGAAGAACGACCTGCGCTCCGGCAACCCGCGTCAAGGCCATGTCCGAGCGATCCGATGCGCTGTTCGGTGTGCAATCGCGAGCCTTGATGCAGATCAAGGTCCCGGCCGGCGGCGCGGCGACATTCTCCGGAAACCGCACCTCCGATCGCTAGCCGGAGTCCGAACATGAAGTCCGTTTCCGCCGAAGAAGCAGTAGCGATGATCCCCAACGGCGCGAGCATCATGGTTGGCGGCTTTATGGGCGTCGGTACGCCGGAACGCCTGCTCGATGAGCTGGTGCGGCAGAAGAAAACCGGCATTGCCCTGATCAGCAATGACGCGGCTGTCCCCGGCAAGGGTGTCGGCAAGCTGTTCGAAGGCGGACAGGTGTCGAGGATGATCGGCACCCATATCGGGCTGAACCCGAAGGCGCAGCAGCAGATGCTGGCCAACGAGATCACGGTGGATCTGATTCCGCAGGGCACCTTCGTCGAGCGCATCCGGGCCGGCGGTTGCGGCCTCGGTGGCGTGCTGACGCCGACCGGGGTTGGCACCCTTGTCGAGCAGGGCAAGCAGAAGATCGAGGTCAACGGCAAGACGTTTTTGCTCGAGACCGCGCTGCGCGCCGATTTCGCGCTGGTACACGCCTTTCTGTCCGATTATGTCGGCAATCTCTCCTATGCGCTGACCGCGCGCAACTTCAATCCCGTGATGGCGATGGCCGCCGATACCGTCATCGTCACGGCCGAGCACATCGTGCCGGTCGGCGTTATCGCACCTGATCATGTCGTCACGCCCGGCCCCTTGGTCGACTACCTCGTTGCGAACGGGTGACCACCCATGGATGCACAAACCATCATCGCCCGGCGCGTGGCGCAGGAGCTTCGCCCCGGCAACCTCGTCAACCTCGGGATCGGCATTCCAACCCTGGTTGCCAACCATGTGCCCGAAGGGCTGAAAGTCTTCTTCCAGTCCGAGAACGGGCTGATCGGAACCGGACCGATACCCGAGCAGGGCATGGCACATCCGCTCCTGACCGACGCCGGCGGCAAGCCGATCAGCGCCCTGCCCGGCGCGGCGACGTTCGACAGCGCGATGTCGTTCGGCCTGATCCGCGGCGGTCACGTCGACATCACGGTGCTGGGGGGCTTGCAGGTCGATGCCGGCGGTCATCTCGCCAACTGGATGATCCCGGGCAAGATGGTACCGGGCATGGGCGGCGCGATGGATCTCGTGAGCGGCGCCAGGCGCGTCATCATCGCTATGCAGCACGCCGCCAAGGGCAAGTCGAAGATTGTTGGCAAATGCAGCCTGCCCCTGACATCGGCACGTCCCGTTGACATGGTCGTAACCGACATCGCCGTCATCGCCTTTCCCGGCGGCAAGGCAACGCTCATGGAAACGGCGCCCGGCCTGACGATCGCCGAGGTGCTAGCGGTGACGGAAGCCGAACTCGCCATTCCGGACATGGTGCCGGAAATGAAGCTGTGAAGCGCCAAAGCGGATCGAAGCCATGCGAATATTCAACGGGTTCGAAGAACTGAAGGCGGCCGTCGGCACGGAAGTCGGCACCAGCGAATGGATTGAGGTGACGCAGGACCGCATCAACAAGTTTGCGGAAGCGACCTGCGACGAGCAGTGGATCCATGTTGACCAGGAACGCGCCAAGACGGAGATGCCAGGCGGCAAGACCATCGCGCACGGCCTGCTCTCGCTCAGCCTGACGCCGATGTTCATCCGCTCGGTGATGGGCCTCAGGGGACTGAAGAACACCTTGAACTACGGCGCCGACCGCATCCGATATCTCTCGCCGGTCCCGGTAGGCTCGAAACTGCGTGGACGCATCAGCATTGCCGAGGCCGAGGACGTGCCGCCCAATGGCTTGCGGGTGCATTACCGCGTGGTGATAGAGATCGAGGGCGGCCCGCGCCCAGCCTGCGTTGCCGAGGTGATTGGATTGCACTACCGCTAGGCGACGCCTCAATCGATGATGTGGTAGCCGCCGTCGATGTAGAGCACGCTGCCCGTGATCAGCTTGGCGCCATCGAGCGCAAGGAAAGCGGTCGCCTTCCCGACGTCGTCGATACTGACCAGGCTGCGCGTCGGCGCCTGCGACTGCGCCTTGTCCATCAGTTCATCAAACTCCGGGATACCCGATGCCGCGCGGGTCGCCAGCGGTCCCGGCGAAATGGCATGGACGCGAATGCCCTTGGGGCCGAGCTCGGCCGCGATGTAGCGCACCGCAGCTTCAAGGGCGGCTTTGGCAACCCCCATCACGTTGTAATTCTTCACCACCATCTGACTGCCGTAATATGTCATGGTGAATATCGTGCCGCCGTTCTTCATCAGCGGTTCCGCCAAATGCGCCATCCGCATGAACGACCAGCACGAGACCTCCATGGTTTTCTGGAATCCTTCGCGATCGACATCCACCACCCTGCCATGCAGCGCACCCTTGGGCGAGAAGGCAATGGAGTGAAGCAGGAAGTCGAGCTGCCCCCACTCCTTCTCGATCTGCTCGAATACCTTCTCGGTCTCACCCTCGACCATGACGTCTAGCGGCATGAAGATCGGCGATTCCAGCGCCTTGGCCAGCGGCTCGACGTGTTTCTTGGCCTTCTCGTTCAGATAGGTAACCGCAAGGTCGGCACCCAGCGCACGAAACGCCTTGGCGCAGCCCCACGCGATGGATTGGTCGTTGGCGATACCGACGACCAACCCCTTCTTGCCTTTCAGCGCGACCTTGGTCTCGGGAAAAACCGGGATGTTCATGACACTCTCTCGCGTTTCTGATTTGGCGATTGCCGGTTCATGAGCAGCGCCAGCGTGTGCTGCGCAATCATCAGCTCTTCGTCTGTTGGCACGACATAAACTGGAATGCGGCTGTCGGAGTGCGATATCCTGGTGGCGTGGCGGGCATTCTCGTGCGCATCGAGAACGACGCCGAGCCACCCCAGTTTCTCTGCGATGCGCGCACGGATGGAGACCGAGTTCTCGCCGATCCCGGCTGTAAACACAAAGCCGTCGACCCCCTGCAGGGCGGCCGCCAACATGCCCGCATTGAGACCGATCCGGTAGACGAAATAATCGATCGCAAATGCTGCCCGCGGATCCCCGCTGGTCTCTAGCTCCCGCATGTCGTTGCTGACACCCGACAGGCCCTTCAAGCCGCAATCCCGGTACAGAAAGTTCTGCACATTCGACGCCGACATACCTTTTTCCGCGATCAGGTAGAGCACGACGCCAGGGTCGAGCTGGCCGGGCCGTGTTCCCATCGCAAGCCCGTCGAGCGCCGTGAAGCCCATCGTGCTCTCGACGCTCTTGCCGCCTCTCATCGCGCACATCGAGGCGCCGCTGCCAAGATGGGCCACGATCACCCGTCCGCCAGCGATGTCGGGTGCGACCTCCGGCAGGCGCTTTGCAATGTACTCGTAAGACAGGCCGTGGAAGCCGTAGCGCCTGACGCCTTCGGAATGAAGCTGGTGCGGTATCGCGTAATGATCCGCGAGCGCATCATGGTCGCGGTGGAACGCGGTATCGAAACAGGCGACCTGCGGCAGCGCCGGAAAGTTGTTCAGCAGTGTCCTGATCGGTGCAAGGTTATGCGGTTGGTGCAGCGGCGCCAGCGAGACGTAACGCTCGAGCCGCGACACCACGGCATGATCGATCAGCACCGGCTGCGCATGATCTGGCCCGCCATGGACGACGCGATGACCAACCGCAATCGGGTTGATATTGAGTTCATCGCGCAGCCAGGCACCTGCGACCGCCATTGCGGCTGGGACGTCGGCAACCGCTTCGATCGGATAGGCCCGATCGGCCAGCGGATCACCGGTAGGGCCGCTGGCCCGCAATCGCGGCCGGCTGCCAATGCCGTCCATCTGCCCCTTGACCTGCCGACGCAAGGCGCCCTCGCCTTCTACCGCGAAGATCTGGAACTTCACGCTGGAGGAGCCGGCATTGACGACGAGGATCGTATCCATGGCGGTCACGCTGCTGCAATTGGCGCCTTGCGCCGTCGGGCATCGGCTTGGAGGGCCGCCACGGCGGCGGAAGCCATGCGCGACCGCGCGGAATCCGCCCGTGACGTCAGCACGACCGGCACGCGCGCACCCAGCACGATGCCGGCGCCATCAGCCTTGGCGAAATAGGCGAGGTTTTTCGCCAGCATATTGCCGGATTCGAGGTCGGGCACGACCAGTATCTGCGCTCGGCCAGCCACTTCCGACTTGATGCCCTTGATCCGCGCCGCCTCCATATCGATGGCATTGTCAAAGGCGAGTGGCCCGTCGAGCAACGCCCCCGTGATCTGCTTGCGGTCTGCCATCTTGCAGAGCGCCGCAGCCTCGATGGTGGACGGAATCTTCGAGGTGACAGTCTCGACCGCTGACAGGATAGCGACCCGTGGGGTCGTGCCGAAGCCGGCCTGGTTGAAGAGATCGACGACGTTCTGGATGATGTCCCGCTTGGCGTCGAGGTCTGGGAAGATATTAATCGCCGCGTCCGTTACGAACACGGTATCTGTGTAGGCCGGCACATCCATGATGAATACGTGGCTGATCCGCCGCTCAGTGCGCAGCCCGCCCACCTTTGCGGTGACAGCGCGCATGATCTCGTCGGTATGAAGGCTGCCCTTCATCAGCACCTCACCCCTGCCTTCATGGATCAGCTCGACGCCTCGGGTGGCCGCAGCGGCCTCCGTTGGCGGCGTATCGACGAGCTCGTAGCCCGAGATGTTCAGGTCGTGCCTGGCAGCGACGTCTTTGATCTTGGCCGCGGGACCAACGAGAATCGCCTTTATGATTCCGGCTTCCGCCGACTCGATCGCCCCACGCAGCGAACTTTCGTCGCAGGGGTGCACAACGATGGTTGAAACCGAAGGGACGCTTTTCGCCGCCGCAATCAGGCGGTCATACTTTGATCCCGTCCCACTCGCTGCTGCTGGCATGGCACTCATTGGCGCGCTCCGATCTCACGAAATTCGACGTCCCGCAGAATGGTTGAAGAGAAACTCCTAGTTTGACCTGCGGCGTTCAACCAGTCTCGGCTATTGATCGAAGCGCGTGCTGAGGGTGACGTTGATCTAGGTCAACGAATGCGTCTCTCCCGGCACGCCACCGCGAAGTGACGAGCAAAGCCCGAAGTCTCCCAAAGCTTCCGCTGGCGCGAGACCAAGGCCGGCGGAGCTTGACATAGATCAAGAGGAGCGTCGGTTCGGTGTCTCTACCTTGAGCCAACAGCCTGGCGCGCCCGATGCACCGTTTCAGGTCGGTTGCAGGCCAGGTCAACAATATCGTTTGGCCAGGGAGACACGCTATGAAGGGCAGCGCAGCGCTCAAGCAGGACGCGAAGGCGGATAGCTGGAGGGGGTTCCAACCGGGCGACTGGTCCTCCACGATCAACGTACGCGACTTCATCGTCCGAAACGTCACATCCTATAGCGGTGACGAAAAATTCCTGGCGGGCCCTACCCAGCGCACCAAGGCGGTATGGGCCAAGATGCAGCCCTATTTTGCTGAAGAACGAAAAAAGGGCGTCCTCGCCGTCGATGCGCAGAATCCGTCAACCATGCTGGCGCACCAGGCAGGATACATCGACCGCGATAACGAGATCATTGTCGGCCTTCAGACCGACCAGCCCTTCAAGCGGGCAATCTTTCCGTTCGGCGGATTGCGCATGGTGGAAACAGGCCTCAAGGCGGCCGGGTTCGAGCCCGATGCAAAAGTGCACGAAGCCTTCACCAAGTACCGCAAATCGCACAATGACGGTGTATTCGACGCTTATACGTCCGAAATCATGAACTGCCGCAGGTCCGGCATCATCACCGGACTTCCCGACGCTTATGGCCGTGGTCGCATCATCGGCGACTATCGCCGCGTCGCACTCTACGGAACCGACCGCCTGCTCGAGGCCAAGCGCCAGGAGCGGGCCCAGATCGACGATATGTGGCCGACGGACGAAGTGATCCGCCAGCGCGAAGAGCTCGCGGAGCAAATGCGGGCGCTGCAGGATCTTGCGTCGATGGCGAAGCTCTACGGCTACGACATCACCCAGCCCGCAACGAATGCGGCGGAGGCGTTCCAGTGGACCTACTTCGCCTACCTTGGTGCGATCAAGGAAGCCAATGGCGCGGCCATGTCGATCGGGCGCATCTCGAGCTTCCTCGACATCTACATCGAGCGTGACCTGAAGGAAGGCGCCCTTGACGAGGCGGGCGCACAGGAGCTGTGGGACCAGCTAGTGCAGAAGCTGCGCATCGTGCGCTTCCTCCGTACGCCGGACTACGATGCGCTGTTCAGCGGCGACCCCTACTGGGCAACCGAATGCGTCGGCGGCATGGATCTCGACGGGCGAGCGTTGGTAACGAAGAGCAGCTACCGCATGCTCCATACCCTCTACAATCTCGGACCGGCACCTGAGCCGAACATCACGGTGCTGTGGTCCAACCATATGCCGCCGGCCTTCAAGCGCTTCTGCGTCAAGGTCAGCAAGGATACCTCGTCCCTGCAATACGAAAACGACGATCTGATGCGTCCGTACTGGGGCGACGATTATGCGATCGCCTGCTGCGTTTCGGCGATGCGGCTCGGCAAGCAGATGCAGTTCTTCGGAGCGCGGGTGAATTTCGCAAAGGCCCTGCTCTACGCCATCAATGGCGGCCGCGACGAGGTCTCCGGCGATCAGGTCGCGCCCCGGACCATGCCGGTAACCGGCGACTTCCTCGACTATGACGACGTCATGGCGAAGTTCGACACCACCATGGAGTGGCTCGCCAAGACCTATGTGCATGCCATGAACTGCATCCATTACATGCACGACAAGTACTTCTACGAACGCCTAGAGATGGCGCTCCATGATCGCGACATACTCCGCACGATGGCCTTCGGCATCGCCGGACTTTCGGTGGTGGCCGACAGTCTCAGCGCGATCAAATACGGCAAGATCCGCGTAACCCGCGACGCCACTGGGCTGGTTGTCGATTATCAGAACGAGGGCAACGCCTCGACGCCGCAATTCGGCAACAACGACGACAGGGTTGATCAGATCGCATCCGAGCTTGTAACGCGGTTCATGGCAAAGATCCGCAAGCATCCAACCTACAGGAATGCGACGCATACGCAGAGTGTTCTTACCATCACCTCCAACGTCGTCTACGGCAAGGCGACCGGCAATACGCCGGATGGCCGCCGCGAGGGCGAGCCGTTCGGCCCCGGTGCCAATCCGATGCATGGCCGCGACAGCCACGGCTGGCTCGCGTCATGTCTCTCGGTGGCAAAGCTTCCCTACAAGGATTCTCTCGATGGCATCAGCTACACCGTGTCGGTCGCCCCACAGAAAGCACATCTTTCCGAAGCCCAACTGATCGATGAGGCAACCAAAGCCTTCGACGTCTATTTCGGGCGCGGCGGCTTCCACATGAACCTGAATGTGATCGACAGGGAGACCTTGGAAGACGCGATCAAGAATCCGGACAAATATCCGCAGCTCACGATCCGCGTGTCCGGCTATGCCGTCAATTTCGTTCGACTGACACCGGAGCAGCAGAGAGATGTGATCAGCCGTACCTTCCACGGCCAGATCTGAGCCGGGGGCAGCGATGTCGACCCCGCAGGCACTCGAATCGGGAAGCCGTCACGACCTGCGTACGGGCGCTTCGCCCGACGCGCCCGATGAGGACAAGTTCAAGGACGAGGAAGGCGCATTCGGCTACTGCCATTCCTACGAGACGTCCTCGCGCTACGACGGTCCGGGCCTGCGTGTCGTGCTGTTCGTCTCCGGCTGCCTGCTCCGCTGCACCTATTGCCATAACCCGGACACGTGGCACCTCAAGGACGGAACCTACGTTTCGGCCGAACAGGTGCTGCGTCGCCTGGGCGACTTCGCTCCATCGCTGCGCAGCCTTGGAGGCGGACTGACCATATCGGGCGGCGAAGCGATGGTTCAGCTCGCCTTCGTCAAGCGTATCTTCGCAGGCGCCAAGGCAATGGGCCTGCATACGGCCATCGAAACATCCGGTTTCCTCGGCGATCGCGCCGACGATGCCTTTCTGAATACCATCGACCTCGTGCTGCTCGACATCAAAAGCTCCGATCCCGACACCTATCGCAGGGTGACGGGGCGGGACATCGCGCCGACGCTGCGCTTTGCCCAGCGGCTTGCGTCGATTGGCAAGCCCGTTTGGGTGCGCTTCACCCTTGTGCCCGGCGCCACCGACCACCCGGAAAACGTCGCAGGCATCGCTCGCTTCGTCGCTCCCATGAGGAACGTCGAATGGGTCGAGGTGCAGCCCTTCCATCAGATGGGTTCGTTCAAATGGAAGGCGATGGGACTCGACTACAAGCACCACGATACTCCACCTCCCTCTCGCGAGTTGGTGAGCAGGGTTATCGGCCAGTTTCGCGATGCGGGCTGCAACGCCCGGTAACAGATCTGGATTGCTCCGGAGAGAACAATGTTGGACTTAGCCCGCGATATCATAGGAAGCCAGCCGATCCTGACGGCATTTCTCGCCATCGGCGTGGGCTATCTGGTAGGACAGATCAGCATCGGCGGCTTCTCGCTCGGTGTGGGCGCTGTGCTCTTTGTGGGTCTGGCCATCGGAGCGTTCGCGCCCAAGGCGCAGATCATTGGTCCGATCGGGCTGACCGGCCTAATCATGTTCCTCTACGGCATCGGCATTCTCTACGGCCGGCAATTCTTTGAGGGTATGGTCGGCGCCGGACAGAAATACAATCTTCTGGCGCTCATCGGCTGCCTCGCAGGGTTAGGCGTCGCACTCGCGCTTGGGCAGGCGTTCGGCATCAAGCTTGGGCACACGCTTGGCATCTACGCGGGATCGATGACCAGCACCGCGACCCTGCAGGCGGCGCTTGATGTCACCAAGACGAAGGATCCCTCTATTGGTTACTCGATTGCATATCCGTTTGGCGTCATCGGCCCGATCCTTTGCATCTATTTCATGACACGCATGGTGCAGCCGAAATTCCCCGCCAAAGCCCAGCGCTTTCACATGGGCGAGATTTCCATTGGTGCCAGTTTTGCCGGACGCACGCTCGACGAATTGAACAAGGAAGTCCTAAGTAGCGTCCAGGTTACGATGGTTCGCAAGGCAGGACAGAATATCGTTCCGACAGGCGATACCATTCTGACCGCCGGCGACGCTGTCTTGGTCGTCGCCGACAGCCAGGAGGCTATTGCGAATGCGGCAGCGACACTCGGCAAGCTCGAGCCGGGTCGATTGGCAAGCGACCGGGCCGACCTCGATTACATTCGCGTCTTTGTCGGCAAGGCCAGCGTAGTGGGTATCCCGCTTTCAAGTCTGCCGCTGCCGTCAGGCTTCCCGACGCACCTCTTGCATGTACGGCGCTACGACGCGGACCTTGTGCCGTCGCCTGACCTGATGCTGGAATTCGGCGACAGGGTCGGCGTGCTGCTGCCTCCGGATCGTAAGGAGGAAATCCGCAAACATTTCGGCGACACGGTCAAGGCCACTGCCGAGTTCAGTTATGTTTCCCTTGGACTCGGTATGGTGACGGGAGTCCTCCTTGGCCTGATCCCAATCCCGATCCCCGGGGTCGGCATCGTAACCTTGGGAATCGGCGGCGGACCGCTGATCGTGGCTCTCATCCTCGGCAAGCTGCGTCGCACCGGGCCCATGCTCTGGACCATGCCATTGCCGGCGAACATCGTCCTCAGAAACTTCGGCCTTGCGATGTTCCTTGCCACCGTGGGTGTCAATGCGGGTCAGCCCTTTGTCCGGACCGTCGCCGAATCCGGCTTCACGATGCTGTTCATCGGTGCCGCCGTCCTCCTTACCACGGTGGCGATCGTGCTGCTGGTCGGTCACTACCTCATGCGCATCCCGTATGATGACCTCGTCGGCGTCGCGTCTGGTGCAACGGGCAATCCCGCCATTCTCGTCTATTCGACCAAGATGGCGCCGACCGAGCGGCCCGACATCGGCTACGCCATGATCTTTCCGTCGATGACGTTGGTAAAGGTGATCGCCGTGCAGATCGTCGGACTTCTTGCTGTTGGCAGCGCGGGCGGATGAGGGCGTAGTCGCGCGATCAGGGAAATCCACGATGACCAAACCGGCGCCCGCGCCACAAGGGCCGATCTTCAACCTGCAGGCCTACAGCCCTGCGGAGATCGAGGAGGCCGTGGAAAAGGTTGGCGTGAAGAAGGCCAATCTGCCCTTTCTGGCCTCCTTCATGCTGGCAATCGTGGCCGGCGGCGGCATCGGATTCGGCGCGCTTTACTACTCCATCGTGGCCAGTGACCCGACTTTGAGCTTCGCTACGGTGCGCGTCGTCGGTGGGCTGGTTTTCACCCTCGGATTGACTCTCGTCCTTATCGGAGGGGCCGAGTTGTTTACGGGCAACAACCTGATCGTGATGGCATGGGCCAGCGGCAAGGTTTCCACGCGTACGATGCTCCGCAACTGGGCCATCGTCTACTCCGGCAACTTCGTTGGAGCGCTTGGGCTCATTGTCCTGGTCTTCTATTCCCATCATCTCGACATGAATGATGGCCGCGTCGGCGTATCGGTATTGAACACGGCGGCAGGAAAGATCCGTCCGGATGTGATCGCGTTGTTCTTCAAGGGCATTCTGTGCAACGTGCTCGTGTGCGCGGCAGTCTGGCTTGCCTATGCAGGCCGATCGGTCACCGACAAGATGGTTGCTGTCATACTGCCGATCTCTGCGTTCATAGCGGCCGGCTTCGAGCATTGCGTGGCCAACATGTACTTCCTGCCGTTGGCGTGGCTGTT
Organism: Bradyrhizobium sp. LMTR 3; assembly: GCF_001693485.1. GTDB lineage: Bacteria > Pseudomonadota > Alphaproteobacteria > Rhizobiales > Xanthobacteraceae > Bradyrhizobium. Next base: position 298,822 of record NZ_MAXC01000049.1, on the reverse strand, counting down.
GGTCCAAACGGGTCATATTCCTGAGAACTACGATGCATCGCTCATTACCGTCTCCGGCATATTCCACAATCTTGTGCCGGTAACGCTGGGCAATATCGCGGGTGGCGCCGGCTTCGTCGGCGCCGTCTACTGGGCGATCTATCGGGCAACGTTCGGCGAATCCCGCTTAAACAAGTAGAGCTAGAGTCCTGCAGGCCGCTGCCGCAAGCGACCTATGATGCCTTCTTCCCAAACGACCTGACGTTCGCGGTGTCTGCTGCATCGAGCCCGAACAGTTCGGCCACCTGCTTCAGCCGCTTTGCCACTTCGCCGGATATTTCCGCACTGGCCGAGAGCACTTCCTGAATGGCAGCGAACACCTTGCGTCGTTCACCCTTGTTCTCGGGCAGGAGCTTTGGGATTGCGGCAAGCGCGGCTTCCCGGTCGAGCAGCAGCATGAAGAACTGCTCGCGCACCAGCATCTTGAACTCGGCCAGCGTCATACGCGCCGACTCGTCCGCCTGGCGCAGCCGCCGCAGTGCCTCGAGGCTTCGCTCGTCCACCATGCCGCGGGCCGACCCGACATAGAGCAGCGCCCGGATACCGGCCTCCCTCAATCCGCCAGCTCCAATCTTCGACTTCAGCTCCGCGATGCGTGCCTCCAGCAGCGCACGGTGCTTCGGGTCCATCTCGCGTCGGGACGAAGGCGTTGACTGCGGATCGACTCCCATCGCGGCCTGCAAGACCGGGGAGCCATAGATGGTCAGGAACATCGCTTCGCTAAGCGCCTCCTGCGAGTCGCGCCATTGGTCGAGCGAGCGGACGATCTGCTTCGATACCTTTTCCTGGAAAGCCAGGAAGGGATTGTCCTCGGCGACCGGCTTCCGGTCCCCGCGTGCCTTCTCTGCCGCGACCTCCACGGTCTTCATCCAGGGGTTCTGGCTGCTGAATGCCTCGTATTGCACCCGCAGCGGATGCCAGTTGCGCATCAGCTCCGCCATCCGCGGCGTCACCATCGATCTGATCCAGGGCTGAACATACTTCTGATAAGCCGCGAGATTCCTTTCCGAGACGCGCTTGGCTGTCTCGAAGCGGCGCTCGTCCTCCGGCGAATTGCCGCCCATGGCACGGATATTATCCAGCGTCCTCGCCTCGCAGCGCATCACCCACTGCCCTACCGCGAACTCATCATTGAGAGTTTCAGGGCCCCTAGCCTCAAAGGTCGCCTCATAGAGGCCGGGCGGCAGCACGTCGATCAGGTCGATGTTGCTGGAGAACTCGGCATGCTCCTTTTTGGCCACTCCGCCGGAGACGAAAATGCCGAGATGGCCGATCGTCTCATGCACCGTATAGACGATGGTCTGCCCGTACGCCCTGATATCGTCGACGTCGGCGTAGAGTTCGAGGATCCAGTGCAGCGCCTGTTGCGGCGGGGTGATGTTGTCGCCCTTTGAGCAGAACACCACGATCGGCGAACGGATGTTGCGCAGATCGACCGCGGTGCCATCGGACACCTTGACCCGACCGGCCGCGAGATTGTTGCCGATGAAGAGTTCATCGACGATGAATTGAATCTCCTCCGCGTTGAGGTTGACGTGTCCGCCCCACCAGCGCTCGAATTCGAGATAGCGATCAGCCTCGGTATCGACCTTGGAGTACACGTTGTACTGCTTGGTCCACAGGGTATTGGACGGATTTTGGCTCTCGAAATTCTGTACCAGCCAGGCGCCGTCAAATTTGCCGCCTCCTAGATCGCTGGACAATGCGGTCAGCCAACTCCCGCCGAGCAGGCCGCCCGAATAGCGCATCGGATATTTGCCGTGCACGCCGGCCCAATAGGCGAGCGGCGCGCCCGCGATGATCAGGGGGCCGAACAGTTGGGGCCGCAGCGAAGCGAGGATCATGACCGCCCAACCCGCCTGGCAGTTGCCGATCACGCACGGCTTGCCGTCGGCCTCCGGATGCCGCTCGATCACTTTCTCGATAAAGATCGCCTCAGCGCGTGCGATACGCTCGATGGTCTGGCCCGGCATGGGCTCGGGCAGGAACCCGATGAAGTAACAGGGATGGCCCGCCTTCATCGCGACCCCGATCTCACTGTCGGCCTTGAAACCCCCAATGCCCGGGCCGTGCCCGGCGCGGGGATCGACCACGACGAATGGCCGGCGTTTCAAATCGATCTCCACGCCCTTCGGCGGGATGATGCGCACCAGCGCGTAGTTGACGGGATGCTCGAGCTTGCGGCCGTCGATGACGAGTTCCGCAGCATAGCTCAAGACATGTGGCGCAGTCTGCGCCACGTGCTCGCGGTACTGGTCACCGCGCTGGCGCATGATGTCGAGGAACAGCACGCTGCGTTGCCCGGCATCGACCATGTACTCTACGGCCGAAGCGACCAGACCTGACATCGGCCCGCCCGGCAGAATTGCATTGTCCGTCGGCATGTTTTGACCTCACTTGTCGCGAAGTTCAGTCAAGCGACCTCGCCAGATCGAAACGTTGATTTAGGTCAACGTTCGAAGTCGCTTCGCCAACGCCGCGTCGGTACGGCCGGTGTGCGCACCTGCGCGATAATCTTGATCCAGATCAAGGGACAGCAAGCCGGTCCTGCCTTGATCGGCCCTGCGCATGCAGACCGCACTCGCTCTCCGAGCCAAGAGGCCCAATGACCGAGACTGCCAACTACGCTACGTGCGAACTTCTCAGCGACGGCAGTCGGATCGAGGTCCGTGCGCTCCAGCCTGAGGATGAGGCTGACATGCTCGCTGCTGTCGGAAAGACCAGCGCCCAATCGCTACAGCGTCGCTTCTTTGTCATGAAACGCCACTTCTCGGACAAGGAGCGTGTCTTTTTCATGGACATCGATTTCAGAAATCACGTTGCGATTGTCGCCCTCGCGGACGACGCCGGCCGGAAGGTCATCGTCGGCGGCGGCCGATACATTGTGTTCGAGCCCGGACGAGCCGAGATGGCGTTTGTCGTCATCGATACATGGCAAGGCCGCGGCGTCGGTTCTCTCCTGATGCGTCATCTCATCATGATCGCGAGCGCAGCCGGTTTGAATGAATTGACGGCGGAGGTCCTGCCGGAGAACGGGGCGATGTTAAAGGTGTTCGGGAAGTTCGGTTTTCGTCCTGCCGCGCACCGGGATCCTCAGACGATCCACCTGGTCCTGAAGCTGGGCTAGCAGCCGCCGACGCGGGAACGGCGGTGCAGGTCCGGCGCACCGTTGCGGGCCTACCGTAGGCCCAACGGCGAGCGCCGGTAGCCATTGTTTCGAGCCTCATTTCTGCACACGAAGCTGCCCGTAAGTCCCAACGCGTAACGCTTCTGACCCTTGGTGTAGTAGCGCTCGCGTCCGAAATCGAGCCAGACGACCGCATCGCCGGGACAGTGACGCTGCGCCTGCGCCTCATAGCGGAACGGCGTCAGAGCCTGCGCCATCACGCCATGCGGCACACACAAATTGAGGACAAACAATGCAGCGGAACAGCTATAGAAGCCCGATCGCATGTCTGGCCTGCTTCGGTCTGTTACCGTTCATCACCTGGCGATAAGCAATTCGCTCATGAAGTTTGAGAGGGAACAGCCGCCTGGACGCCAGCAAGCGCCGCCTGCAACGCTGCTTCCTTGGTGTGATCGAGTGACGTCTTCAGCACCGTGCCCCCCTCACCCTTGAGCCCCTCGAGCACCTTGTCCGCGGTGACTTTCCGCACCAGCACGAACAGCGCAGCGGTTCCGGGTTGTATGGCGGCGGCAGTTTCCTTCATCCATTTGTCGTCGATGCCCACATCGGTCAAATAGCCGCCCAGCGTACCGGACGCCGCGCCGAGGGCGGCGCCGGCCAATGGGGCCAAAAAGATCAGGCCGATGAGGGTGCCCCAGAAGGTGCCCGAAACGGCCCCGGCGGCAGTGGTATTGATCAATTGATTCAGCTTGATGCGTCCCTCGGTATCCTTCACCGCAATCACCGCATCGCCCAACTCGATCAGATACTCCTTCTGCATGGCCAGCAGTTTCTGACGAACTTCTTCTGCCTTCGCTTCCGTGGGAAATGCGATTACGACAAGATCACTCATTTGCATCCCTCCTCCGTCACAGGGCGCCTGCCGGCCCATTCACCTCGTAAGTCAATTCTTCGCTGAACGTTGCTGTTGATCTAGATCAACAGAAGCCGGCGCCGGATCTGGCGCACTGATAATCAGTTCTGTGCAGCCAGGAATTTTTCAGGCGATATATCAATTCTGCTCGTTGTCGGCGCCGAGGTTGCCTAAGCGCCGAGCGCGTTTTCCGCTCGGGGTTTGCCGTGGCCGAAACAACCAAACTTTCCGTCGAGAAGGCACTGGAAAAGCTGCGCGGCGCCGACGCACCGAGACACAGGAAGGCGCGACTTGCTGAGGAAGCTGATCCGCTTGATGATGAGATAAAGCGCATGAGCGCGCGCCCGCTCGGATTTGCGGATACGACTACTACTCTCTGCGGCCGCCATGCGCCGCCTAACGCAGTATTCGCTAAAGAGATTTGGCGACCGCTGGCGGGAGCAGCGATGTCGCCGCGCGTTTTAGGTACGCGGCCTCAGGTCAAACGCTGCTTTCAGTTCATCGAGAGTGACGTCGGGAATCGATTTGTGGATTCTTGCAATTGTTGGCTTTTCCCCGTCCCTTAAGATCGCGACGACGGTTTCCACGTCGGGACATCCTGGCTCTCGACAGGTCAACTCGCTAACCGAGACAGTTACGTCGTCCGATAAGCCCAACAGCTTCTGCGTTTGCAGCTTTAATTCCTGAACTGCCTGAGGATAGCCGGTTCTTTGGACCCGCCGCCTCATAGGTAAGGCAATCTTTGGCATGCTTTTGGCGTCCGAATGGATTTGCGAGGGCTGTCAGCCTCAGCATGGCAACGGACAAACTCCGCTGCCGTGTTTGCGGCCCGGTGCATCACCCGGGCCTTCAATCAGTGACTTGAGCCCTGACACTGCTCAAAGCCTGCCTTCAAGACGTCCTCCGGCAAGTCGCGCCCGATGAAGACCAGACGGCTTGTTCTGGGCTCATCGGGTTTCCAGGGACGTTGATGGTCTCCTTCGAGTAACATGTGCACTCCCTGAATAACAAAGCGATCGGGATCGTCCTGGAATTGGATAATCCCCTTCAGCCGCAGAATATCGGTCCCGAACTGACGAACGGTCTCCTGCATCCAGGGGAAGAATTTCTCGGGAATGAGAGGTGTCTGCGTCGTCAATGACAGGCTCTTTACATGACTGTCGTGCTCATGGTCGTGAGCTTCACTGAGAAAGCCAGGCTCGAATTCAAGAACCCTGTTGAGATCGAACGCATTCCGATCCAGGACTTTTTCGAGGTCAAGCGCGCAACGTTCGGTGCGATGGATCATCGCATAGGGATTAATTGAACGAATCCTTGCCTCGACGAGCTTAAGGTCCGCCTCCGAGACCAGATCGGTCTTGTTGAGCAAGACGACGTCGGCGAATGCGATCTGCTCTTGCGCTTCGTGCGCCTGGTCGATCTCTCCGAGGAGGTGCTTTGCGTCGATGACCGTGACGATGGCATCAAGTTTCGTGTTGCGACGAACGTCGTCATCTACAAGAAAGGTTTGCGCCACGGGCGCCGGATCGGCAAGCCCGGTGGTCTCCACGATGATCCCATCAAACTTGCCGCGCCGCTTCATGAGTCCTTCGAGAATCCTGATGAGATCACCTCTCACCGTGCAGCAGATGCACCCGTTGTTCATTTCGAATATTTCTTCGTCCGCATTGACGATCAGATCATTGTCAATTCCGACCTCGCCAAACTCGTTCACAATCACCGCATAACGCTTACCGTGGGTCTCGGTCAGGATACGGTTCAGCAAAGTCGTCTTCCCTGCGCCCAAGTACCCGGTGAGGACGGTGACCGGCGTTTGTGAAATCACATTGTTCATGCTTGGCCCTTTCAGCGTTGAGGTCTCGTTGCGTTCTGAATCACAGGCGGGGGTTCAAACTGGGCGGTGGCGCGCTCGTGAAGCAACAGCGATAACCCTGCGACAAGCGCAAAGCCGAGAACGCTCAGAGCTGCGACCGTCAGCACCAATTGCGCCTTTGCGCGCGCTGAAATGCCCGTTATCGCCGTGAACAGATTCTTGACGACCGCTTCATCAAGGCCGTGAGCGATGACGACCATTCGCGTGCGACGATCGTCCGAGGGCCAGGCCGGAAGCCGGTACTGTTGAATCGCATGCTGAACGCCGTGCACGACAAGCGGCCGCTCCGGATCGTCCTCCAGCCCAACGAGCCCCTTCAGACGGAGCAATTGCGGACCGCCCACGGCCTTGAGCAGTTCAATGAATGTGGCGAGATTTCGCGGCGATACCGGCCGGCTTTCGAGCAATGCCAGACTCTGGATGCCAGCCGCCGCATGGCGGCTCGCGCCTGTGGCATCGTTGTGAGTTTGCCCTTGCTGGGCCAACGCCACCTCCAAGGCCAACCACCCCTCGACATCGGCCCCCTGTTCGGAGGGAACGTAGCGACGCGGAGCAAAGACCGCAGCGAGATCGAAGTCGTTCCCGTGACGGTCCACGATGGCCGCGGCAGCGTTGATCTGCCGGATCTTCGGCAGCAGGCCGGAGAGACCGGGAGCCGCTGCTTCTGCGCCAAGGTCCGTCTTGGTCAGCACCACACTATCCGCAAACGCCACCTGCTTCATGCATTCGAAGTGGCGTTCCATCGTCTCTTCGATCATGGTCACGTCGATTGCGCAAACAACGCCGGACAGTCGAAAGCATCTTGCCACGACGTGGTCCCGATACCCGACCGCCGGAAGACTGCCCGGTGTAATCTGATTGATGATTGGTGCGGGATCGGCAAGCCCGGTGGTCTCAACGATCACGCGCTTGAATGACGGGACAGCCCTGCTCTCCAAAGCGTCGTAAAGTTCGAACAGGGAAGACCTGATGTCGCTGCCAGCGGTGCAGCAGAGGCAGCCTGTCGTTGTCACCATCAGTTCGCGCTTGTTCACGCGTACAAGATCATGGTCGATGGATATATCGCCAAACTCGTTGATGATGACGGCGGTGTCCGCAAAGGCCTCGCTCGCCAAGAGCTCATTGAGCAGCGTGGATTTCCCCGAGCCCAGGAACCCCGTGAGGATCGTCACCGGAATCGGTTGGTCTATCTTCATTGCCACGCAATCAAATCATCCCCGATACGTAATGTTATAACGTTACATTTTGGCACATGCAACAGCCCTCGAGAGCCCATCACGATTGATTGTGGTCGCTGCCTTTGCAGCGCATGGGCAGGGCCACTTCGAATGCAGTCAGCGAAATTCGAGTCTCAGTCGCCGCCAGGCGATCACGATTCCGGTGATGCTGAACGCTGCTCCAAACGCACATAGAACAACAATGATCGCGCTCCGCAAGCTGGGGCGCGTCATCAAGGCAGGGAAATCGAAGGTATGCAGCGCGCGGTACAGCCAGCGATAGGTACGACGCTGCGCATCAAGCTTTTCCAGGTTGGCGCCGCTAGCACCATCGACTTGGTACCAAACGTCCCCGCATATGGACCGATATACGGGAGCCGGTGCAACTTCAGATGCAGGGAAGTAGTGGTCATCTGGCGCGACAGCCGAAGTGCTCGAGCAGCTACCGACAGCGTGCGAGATGACGACATTGATCTGATCGGCTTGCAGGAACGGGAAAGCAGGTGCAGTAGGCGCTGGAACGACGACGGAAAGCTGCTGCGCGTCAACGCCCGTTCGATAACGTTGATGGATGCGGCCGCCGAAAGCGAACCACTCGATTTCACGGGTAGCCGATGAAAGCGATGCGGGCACTGTCGCGGTCAGTTCGCCCCATGCCGGCGTCCCGGCGATCCGGTCCGCCTCCGATCGGGTAAGCGCGCCGGTGGAAAAGAGACGGCCATGGTCCATCGATAGCCATCCGCTAACAATCCACGTCATCACGAACGCAGCGCACGCCAATCCGAGCCAGTGATGCCACGCATGCCATTTTCGGAAGGGAGATACAATACGGTCTCGCACGCGCCTGAGACGAAAGAGGCCTACCATGAGGCCTGACAATGCCGCGATGACGGCAGCAAGGGACAACTACCAGACCGTGACGTTCCAGGCCATCCAGTCTTTGCGCAGCGTGGTCGGATAGATCCAATGCGCGACGCTTCCGACGTAGTTCCATGCGCGTTCACTGCGCGTCGTATCTCTCACGATCTCGCCGGTGCGTGTCGAGACGTACAGCTCGGTTCCCGCAACATCGTTCAGAGCAATACGATAGAGAGGTCGGTGTCCGTCGAGGCCGTTCGGGACCGTCCATTGATCATACTCCGCCAGTTCCTCGAAAGTGGCCGCAGCAGGATTCAAGCTGCGCACGCGCGCATGCTCGGACGCGATTGCCAGTGCCACTTGCTCGGAGCCGATATCGGCCGCGCGCAAATCGTCAGCATGCAGGGCTTTCATGCCGGTGGAAGTCGACACCAGGTACACGGGACCGTCGCTGCGCTGCCACAGACGCACCCGCGTGACACCTTTGAGCGTGCTCGCCGCGACAGCCTCGGCGGGACTGTGCCTCACCTTGGAAACGTCGAAGACGGATAATCCTCCGAAGCGCTCAGCTTCGGTGAGCGCCGGAAATGGCACAAAGTGCATCACGATACCAGATGCAAACCACATCACGAACAGCAGACACAGCGGGATGCTCAGCCAGCGATGGATAAGGACCAGGACCCGCAACGGCGAACCACCATCAGAATTTGAAGGATGCCGCGATCTCGTAGGTGCGCGGTGCCCCGAGGAATATCTGATCTGGATAGAATGGATCGCTCCATGCCGCGTACTTCGCATCGGTGAAGTTACGTACCCGGAAGGTGACACGCGTGCTGTCGACGGTCGGAAACATCGCCGACTTCGGAATGTCGATGAAAGCAAAGGCATCCGCTGTCGTGTAGGCAAGAAGGGTCACTGTGTTGGCATCGGTGCTGTACCGGTTACCGACATGGCGGACCGAAACCCCCAGTTCGACAGGCAGCCAGCCCGGATTGGCGAAGCGATAGGACGCGCCACCGTTCACCACGACCGCGGGTATGTTCGGCGGCGCGTTGCCGGAGAACGATCCGCCGGAGAACTCGTAGTCGGCATAGCGCGCGTGGACATAGGCGATGTTGCCCCACAGCTTGAGCTCCGGAATTGGCCGTGCCGCCGCGGCGAACTCCACCCCCTGTGACTTGACCTTTCCGGCGAGATTGAGGGTTTGACCGGCCTGCGCCGAGTACACATTGCTGCGCTCGATGTCGAAAGCCGAGAAAGTCCATTCGGCGCGGCCATTCCACAGCAGATTTTTCACGCCTGTCTCGTAGCTGCGAGCCGACGTCAAGGTTGGCGGCTGCGTCGGGCTCAGCAGGAAAGTGCTGCCGGCCGACAGGTCGCTCGCCGTCGCGTATTGGCTATAGAACGTCATTCCCGGAATGGCTTCCCAGGTGTAGCCGATACGACCTGTCACCGGCTGAAAGCTTACCGAATAAGGAAATCCGACCTTGCTCACGCCGCTGACATTGGTCGATGTTCGATCGAGCTCGAAAGGATTGTAGCGAAGACCGCCAATCAGAGCGAAGTTCTCCGTGATCTTCAACCGGTCTTCGAGATTGATCGCGAAACTGTCGATGGTTGCGGTCTGTCGTTGCGTCGTCAGCAGTCCGTAGTAGCCGCGAAAGGGATCGACCAGCATGACCTGATCGGAGGGAAAGTTAGCCGCGCCAGGTCGCGAAAAATCCAGATGATAGAATTCGAGCGCCGTGACCAGGCGGTTTTCCATGCCGAATAGGTGCGAATTCCACGTGAGATCCGTATTGTTGCCGAGCAGGTTCTGGTTGTGATGGACGTAGAACCGTTCACGATCGACCAGGTTGCTGGCGTTGAACGCGCTCACCTCGTTGTTGTACCAATCACGGCTTGCATTGTCGTTATAGATCTGACTTCTCAGGGTGACGTTGTTCGTCAGGTTCCACTCGAAGCCCCCGCGTATCCATGACTCCTTGATCGTCTTGTGATTGTCGAGCACGTTGTAGTTCGTCGTTAGCGTCCGGCTGTCGATCGTGACGGCGCCGAGATTGGTGCCGTTATAGTCCGATACTTTCGTCCCGGATACGATGCCCGTGGTCGCGAACGGCCCGCTGAACGCGACTGGGACAAGCGGCGTGCCTTCGTACACGCGCGCCTTGTAGTCCTTGTACTCAGTCGCGACGAAAACCTTGAACGCGTTCGTCAAGCGATAGTCGAGCTGCCCGGACACGTGCAGGTTCTTTGTATTCGTGTCGTCGATGAAGCCGTTCTGCACGGACCGGCTGATGTCGAACCGATAGTCGAGGCCCCGGATATTGGTGCTTCCTCCCGAACCATAGCCGCCTCGGATACTGCCGAACGAATCGAAACCGATAAAGGCTTCGTTGGTGATCGGACCGGTATGAGGCGCCTTGGTGACGTAGTTGATGGCGCCGCCGACCGCACCTTGCCCCGACATCAGGGACGATGGGCCCTTGAGAAATTCGACCCTATCGAGGTTGAACGTCTCCATGGTCAGCGCCGTATTGCCCGTCGCGCCGATATTGACGCCATTGTAGGTCACGTTGACCTGGTCGCCCTGGAAACCGCGCATGGAGAACGACACGTCGTTCGGCGCGTCGCCGGCGGTCACGCCGGTTGCGCCTTTCGCCGTATCGATCGTGGTGTGGTAGCCTTGCTCCCGGATCGTTTCCGCTCCAACGACCTCGACGGTTGCGGGAATCTCCCGCGGGGTCAGCCCCAGCCGGCTCGCGCCGGGCGTAACCACATTTGTGTTGAGCGGCGTCGCCGGCACCTGCTGTTGCCCTTGCGAATGCAGTGACGCCTCAGCAATGGTTGAGGGCCGCGGATTTCTGTTTGTCCGGGAGGTACGGCCTCTTTGCGAATTCGACAGCGTCGCCGCTCTCGCCGTTGGTCGCCGCTGCGGCGCGTCAACGGTTACAGGCGGCAACGAGCTCGCCGGCTGGTTGGGTGATGTCGAAGGCGCCTGAGCTTGCGCGTCAGCCAAGCCAAACGGCGGAACGTCTGCCGCTATCAAAAGAATTGATAGAGAAACCGAACACAACACGTAACGCACGCTTGCCCCCACCCCGCGAACCGCCTTGTGCCCCACGTCAAGGCTTCACAAGAGCTATGTAATGTTATAACGTTACATACGTCAAGGCAACCAACGAGGCCTCGTCATGCGATCGCAGAGCGTGAACAGCCGAATTCACTACTCCTATTGCTGGCGTGCCGCGTACGGCACCTTCGATGAGCGGCCGACGTGGTCAGTGGAGGTGTATGAGAATCCATGCTCGATGCGATTGAAGTGACGAAGCAGTTTGGCGCCAAGCGCGCTCTGGATAATGTCTCGCTCAGCGTCCTGCCTGGCGAGATCTATTGCCTCTTGGGGGCGAACGGCGCAGGCAAGACGACGCTGGTCAATCTGTTCCTGAATTTTCTCCAGCCGACATCCGGCACTCTGCAAATCGGCAAGCTCGACGTCGTGCGTCAGCCGCTGGAGACGAAGCGGCTCCTTGCATATATCCCCGAACAGGTCACGCTCTATGGCGTGCTCTCAGGTCTGGAAAACCTGGCATTCTTCTCTTCACTCGCAATCGGAGAGCATTTGCCGCGGCAGCGGTTGCTTGAACTGCTCGAGGCGGCAGGTCTCCCTCGTCAAGCAGCCGATGACAGGGTCGCGACCTACTCGAAAGGCATGCGTCAGAAGGTGGGAATTGCCATCGCGCTGGCCAAGAATGCCAAAGCCCTCTTGCTCGACGAGCCCACCTCAGGACTTGACCCGTCCGCAGCCAACGAGTTCTCGGAGCTTCTCGTCAAGGCCAGCAACGACGGCGTGACCGTCTTGACGACAACACACGATCTCTTCCACGCGAAGCAGACCGGGACCCGCATCGGCATCATGAAGCAGGGGCGGCTCGTGGAAGAACTCAGGAGCGAGGAGGTCAGCCATGCCGATCTTGAAGCGCTCTACCTCAAGCACATGAAGAGTTGACGTGTTCGCGATCATCGCCGCCAAAGATCTTCGCGTGCTGACCCGCGACGGGCGTCTGCTCTGGGCCGGAGGGCTGGTCGTCATGCTCATGCTGGTGGCTCTGGCGGCCGGGTGGAATCGGCAGGTTCAGCTGAATAGCGAGCGGTCGGCAGGCCAAGCCCTCGACTATGACGCCTGGCTTCACCAACGCCATCGGCACCCGCACGATGCGGCGGAACAGGGCATGCACGTGTTCAAGCCTGAACCGTCGCTTGCCGTCTTCGATCCCGGCATTGGGCCGTTTGTTGGGTCGACCGTCTGGCTGCAGGCGCATCGCCAGAGCGAAGTCAAGTTCCGGCCGGCCCAGGATGCAACCGGTTTGCAGCGGTTCGGCGAGTTATCGCCAGCATGGCTTCTTCAGGTTTTGCTTCCACTACTCATTATCGTCATCGGCTTCAACTCTGTGAGCGACGAGCGCGAACGCGGAACGTTGCGCCAGCTTATCAGCCTGGGCGCGACCGCGCGGAGCCTTCTTTTCGGCAAAGCGGCGGCGCTTGCGAGCTGCGTCGGCATTCTGATTGCTCCAGTCGGCCTTGCGATTGCAGTACTCATCGTTGCTCGCCTGCCCGCTGGAGAGCGCGTGGACGTGGTCTATCGGATCGCGTGGCTCGCGGCGGGATACGGCCTCTATCTCGGCTTTTTCGTGTTTCTGACCTTGGCGGTATCAGCCCTCGCGCGTTCATCGCGGGCCGCCCTGGTCCTGCTCCTGGGCTTCTGGGTCGCAACAATGCTGATTGCTCCGCGCACCGCCTCCGAAGCGACGAATTTGCTCTATCCCACGCCGTCCCGGCTCGACTTTGACGATCAACTCGCGCACGACATGGCAGACGCTGGCCGCAAGGCTTGGTCCACCCATTTCGGTGCGCGAACGCAGTGGGATCCATCGGTTCCGCTCAGCAAGTGGGGCGCGGCGCTGAAAGTTGATGACGAGGCGGGTTACGGCGCACTTGATGAAAACTTCGGCAGGCTTTGGGACACATTCGAGCGTCAACAGCTCGCGCAAGTGTGGATCGGCCTTGTTGCCCCGGTCGTTGCACTCCGCGGCTACTCCATGGGCCTGGCGGGAACGGACTTTTCCCAACATCGCGACTTCTCAACCGCGGCCGAAGCCCAACGGCGGAAGATTCAGAACATTGTCAGCGAGGACTTGATCGAACACGCCGATCGCTTGGGTAATGCGCATTTCACTTACAAGGCTGGCCCCGAACTGTGGGCAAGCGTGCCGCAATTCAAGTATGAACTTCCGTCTGTGTCGTTTGCCTTGGCGCACCATTGGGCGAGCCTTGCGCTGCTCGCCGTGATGTTCTGCCTCTCCGTCGCGCTCGCGCAGTATGCGCTCACCCGTCCGCTGATGCGCTAGGCAGTCGAATGAAGACAATGCAGCCTCGCCCGCTCTCCACCTTGTCGCTGATCGTACTGCACGAGGCCCGCATCCTTGTCCGCGATCGCACGCTGCTGTTGGTGTGTTGCGTTCTGACTCTCATGGTGGGTTACGGACTATTTGTGGGACTGGCGCAAGCAACGCTCCGCGACCGCATGGTCGCTCAAGTTCTCAAACACGAACAGGAGACCCAAACGGCAAATAGCGGGACGCTCCAATCCGTTCTCGCCGGTCAAACCGCGCTGATACCGTTCTCCAATCCCGCGAACCCCGCTGCCATGGCCGGCACCTTGTCCGGGCGTTACGCCACAATGCCCAACGCACCGCTCGCGGCACTGGCGATCGGTCAGTCGGACATGATGCCCAATTATTACCGCATCACCTATTTGAGCAAAGTTCAGTTCATGTACGACACGGAAATCGAAAATCCCTGGAATCTGCTCAGCGGGCACTTCGATCTCGCTTTCGTTATCGTATTCGTACTGCCTCTGCTGGTTACGACGCTCGGATATAACCTGCTGTCGGCAGAGCGCGAACATGGCACCTTGCGCATGCTTTGTTCGCAACCGCTTTCCATCGCAACGTTGATGACCGGGAAAGTCGTCGTGCGCATGCTTGCGCTGCTGGCGATCGTTATTCCCGTGCCGCTCGTGGTCCTGCTTTTGATCCGTCCCGAAGCCCGCGGCGCGGAGCAACTGGTCTTGATGCTGTCGTGGTCGGCGCTGGTGGCGGCGTATTGCTTGTTCTGGTTCGCGGTCGCGGCCCTGGTCAACACCGTTGGCCGCTCATCTTCGACCAATGCGTTGATCATGATGGCACTCTGGACGATTTTTGTGCTCATCTTGCCGGTGACAATGAACCTTGCCGTGGGATTGGTTAGCCCGGCCCCTTCCCGCACCGAATTGGCCAGCCGCACGCGCGTCGCAACCGCCGAATCATTGCGCGAATACGAGGACCTCTATAGCGCGGATTATCGCTATGCCTCCGATCCGGAAGCACTGCTGGTGAAGAACGAACGTATCGAAGTGCCTTCGCGTATGCGTGCATTTTTTCTGGCCAAGCAAAAAGTCGACGAACAAATCGAGCCGCTTTTGAAACGTTTTGATCAGCAATTGCTGCAACAGCAAAAACTTGTCGACAGGCTGAGCTTGCTATCGCCTGCGATGCTCGTCAATGAAGCGCTGACCTCTATCGCCGGCACCGATTCACGCCGTTTCCTCGCCTTCAAGGATCAGACAGAGGCTTTTCACAAGAGATGGCGGCAGTATTTCTCTCCCAGAATCCAGGAGAGCCGCGCCATGACCGTGCGTGACCTGTCATCATTGCCCCGGTGGCATTGGGTTGAGATGCCGGCAAGTGAAATCAGGTGGAGCATCTGGTGGCGGGCCATGTTGATGCTGGCGCTCGCGTCCGTGCTTGGCGGCCTCGCACTTGCGCGCTCGTCCCGCGGATCGATCGAATAACTTTCTAAAGCGTTTCCCTCCAGACAGCTCCGGCAGGCAACGGAGAATGTGAGTCGCGCGAGCGATGGAGTTAGCGTTCAGGCGTACCCGCGCATTCCGCGCACTCGCCCTCCACCTCGATCATCGGATGCCGGGGCCTGAAGCCGGTTGTTTTCGCTGCGCCCCGCAAGCCGCGCGCCACCAGTTCGGAGGCCGCCTCCTGAACCGCGCCACATTGCGCGCAGACCATGAAGACGACCGTTTCGCCTTCTCCGTGCAGATGATCGCAGGCGAAATAGGCCGAGCGGGATGCCAGCCGATGGACGCACCCTGCCTCCTGCAGGAATTCCAGCGCACGGTAGACCTGCACGGCCTTGAGCTTTCGCGCATCGCTCACTTTCTCTGCGATCTCGTAGGCGCTCATCGGTTTGCCGGACGCCGCAAGCAAGGCAAGCACGCTTTGGCGCATCGGCGTGAACGGCACGCCTTTCGATACCGCGTACGAGCGGGCGCGAGACTCAACTGCGTCGCCATTGAGGCGGTGACCATGCGTCTCTTCGTGGGCGCAAGTTCCGCGCGGGCCTGGATTGCGATGCATTCCATCTCACCTTGACGGTCTCATATGTAACAGTATAACAAGCATTGTACTGTTACAACATTACACTCAGGATCGTTCATGACCAAGGCCAAGATGGGAAAGGACGCCCTCCTCCCCGTCTCCGTTCCGTCCGGATTCCTCGGTGGCGGAAAGAGGGCCATGGGCGAGATCATTTTTGGGACTGACTTCAGATCCAAGCGCCGCGAGCGAATTTACGACGCAGGCAAGGTCTGGTCCGGAGAACATACGATCCTGGATTACACAGAGATCTAGGGCGATTGCGCTGCGGAATTGATCTTCCTCCCTTTTTTGCAATTTTTGTGTTATGTTATAACATTACATGATGGCGCCACAGCAGTCGGACCCCGCCAAGCGCCCTTCCATCGAACACCTGGAACAACGAGATACGCCAGCTCATGCTCACCAAGTTAAGAACGGTCGTGCTTGCGGGACTCGTCTCGCTATCACCGCTTGCTGCTGGCGCCGCATCGGCCAAGAAGCTCAATGTGGTCGCCAGCTTCTCGATTATCGGTGACTTTGCACGCCATGTCGGCGGAGACCGTATCGATCTCAGGTCGCTCGTCGGGGCAAACGGCGATCCTCATACTTACGAACCCAGGCCCGCAGACGTCCGAACTATTGCCGCCGCCGATATCGTCCTCGTCAACGGCCTTCAGTTCGAAGGCTTCTTGAGACGCCTTATCGAAGCGAGCCGAACAAAGGCGCCTGTTGTCGAGCTTACGAAAGGAATCCAGCCGCTCAGGAGCACGGAGCAAGCGCACAACCACGCGCAGTCTGGCCATCACCATCATCACGGCGACTACGATCCCCATGCGTGGCAAGCGGTTCCGAATGCCCGGGTCTACGTAAAGAATATCGCAGACGCGTTCTGCTCGATCGATCCGCCCGGCTGCAAGACGTATGAGACAAATGCCAAAGCCTATGATGCGACGCTCCGCGTGCTCGATGACGAGATCAGAGCGACTATCGCACCCATCCTGCCACACAAGCGCGTTGTCATCACAGCGCATGAGGCATTCGGCTACTTCGCTCACGAATACGGTTTGACATTCCTCGCGCCAGAAGGCGTCTCAACAGATACCGAGGCGTCAGCGTCCGACATCGCCAGTCTCATCCGGCAAATCAAGCGGGACAACGTCGCCGCAGTCTTCGTAGAGAACATCACCGATCCCCGTCTCGTACAGCGTATTGCCGCGGAAACAGGGTCGAAGGTGGGCGGAGAACTCTACTCCGATGCTCTGTCCCGACCCGACGGGCCGGCGGCCACCTACGTCGACATGATGAAGCACAACGTCTCGACAATCCGGAAAGCCATCGCGCCTGGTGTCCCCTGATCGAATGCGTCCTGTTCGGAGTGCGAATGCTATCTTGAGAGGAAAGATGCGATGACCCGAGTTCAAACCGGCGGTACCGTTATCCTTCTGACGACGCTCGCCCTCACCTGCGCTGCTTTGGCTGGTGAGAAAACGGCGTGGCGCCTGTTTGTTTCCGATCATTCCGAGTCAATTGTGAATGTCATCGATCTTCTCAAGCACGAGAAGATCGAAGCCTTTGCGACCAAAGCGCCAGCTCGTCTCTACCGCAGCAAGACTGGACGGACGGTACTTGCCGTGCAGAGAGGCGCGGACTTGGTCACGGCGATTGATAGTGGCATATCATTTGAAGATCATGGCGATCACGGTGACCTCAAAGTCAAGCCGCCGCGATTGCTAGGCGTTGAGATCGCGGGCAAGCAGCCATCGCACGTGGTCGAACATGGTGGTGAGATCGCGATCTTCTTCGACGGCGAGGGCCGCGCTCGAATCGCATCCGAAAGGACGATCCAGGAATCGAAGCCTGTTCTGCGCAAAACCGCACCGGGGCTGCCTCACCATGGGGTAGCGGTTACGAATGATCGCTACACGCTCATTTCCGAACCTAACGCCCAGAACTCAGGCGAATTGCCCATCGGCATCAGTATCGTCGACAAGTCCGGCGCGCAAATCGGCGGCGTTCATTCGTGCCCGGACCTGCACGGCGAAGCAACATCGGGAAACATCCTTGCTTTCAGTTGCGCTAGCGGACTTCTCGTTGTCAGCATGGACGTGTCCACGCCGCAGATTAAGCACCTTCCCTACGCCGCGGCGCTGCCAAGCGGCAAGACGACCACCATGCTCGGCGGACGAGGCTTGCAATACTTCCTTGGCAATTACGGTTCTGACAAGGTCGTTCTGATAGACCCGGCTGAAGCGGAGTCTTTCCGCCTCGTGACATTACCAATGCGGCGGGTAGATTTTGCCGTCGATCCAGTCCGTGCAAAATTCGCATACGTCTTCACGGAGGATGGACGATTGCATCGATTGGACGTTATCGCGGGAGAGATTGACGGATCGCTCCGAGTAACCGAACCCTATTCCATGGACGGTCATTGGAATGATCCGCGACCGCGGTTGGCAGTCGCTGGCGACAAGATCGTAGTCACTGATCCGTCAAGAGGCGTCGTTTCGCTCGTCGATGCAACGAGCCTCACGAAAACCGGCGAAATTGCGCTCGGCGGAAGACCCTTCAATATAGTTGCGGTGGGCGGATCAGGTCAGACTCATGACGATGAGTAGTTACGGTATCCTACAGCCATGGTCACCGCTCCGATTGAAAGACAGGGAGACTTCTACTGAAGTGAGGAGTCTTTGCGGGACCTGGAGACATCCGCGTCAAGTGCAAAATGAACCGACAAGAGAGATGATCCGTTGCGGTCGAGATTGCACCTTCTGAAGATCGCCGGCCTCGGTATCGTAACCATCTTGTCCTGTTCAGGCCCGGCTTTTGCGGTGGGGCAATCGTCAGCCCCGCCGGCTTGGTTACAGGCCCACGTCGGCGACGGCGAGGGTCAAATCGCACGAGTGGTCTTGGAGAGAGCTCGCGCGCTTTACCTGAAAAAAGTCCGTGATGGCGCGGTCAGAAGTCCCTGCTACTTCGCCATGGATGCCACGCGGCCCAACTATGCAAGTGAACGCACATTGGGGCGCCGGTTTTACATTATCTGCGAAGCCGACCGGTCGTTCCGTGCAATTTCGGCGGGTCACGGCAGCGGTCACGATTTGAAAGGCCTCGTGGATTTTGCAAATGGGAGGCGCTGCGCGAAGAACTTCGGCAATGCGATCGATTCCAATCTGACAACCGGTGGTGCGTATGTGACGGCCGAGACGAAAACATCCTTCAAAGGATATTATCGGGTTTCGACCAGGCGAGACGCCGTTTTGGTACGCTCGTTCGTTCAGTTTGACGGCGAAGGCGAGACCGCAAATGCCAGACAGCGCGCGATCGGCGGACATGCAGCCGTATCGCTAAAGGGCGTATGTCGTCGAAAGGATCCACACAGCCCACACGCAAACCACGACGGTTACGTTCCGTTTGGAACGCTGGTGGACTACTCTGCAGGCCGTAGCAATGGTTGCACCAGTTGGTCACCGTCGGACGCCCGGCAAATCATCCCGATGTTGAAAGACAATCCGAGCACGATCTACATTTATCCTGAATCATACGATATCGACGCCATCGGCAAAGCCGTTGCTACTGGGCAGTTGCCATCGAGCCGGGGATTGTATTGGAACGCATCCTGCTTGAAAGAGATTCGCTCTCCGAAATTTTGGTCAAAAGAGGGTCTCGAGCCAATCCTTGCTCAGTACAAGAAGGATCATCCGGTGCCGTCGCCGCGGCCGGCGCCGATCTGCAAGGAGCCGTGAATTTATCCCGTGAAGCGGGCATCCATCTAATGGCGTTCGACCAGCCGTGGAGAACACGGGGTAGTCGGCCATGGGCGCTCGACGGGCCGCGATCAGGTTGTTAAGCCCGCCTCCGCAGGAGCCTTTTGAGTCGAGACATGACCGTTGCGATCGAGATGGGACACACCAGGGCAGGCGCCCCGGCGACTCTGGACCTTGAGGAACTGCTTGCGACCCGCCTACTGGTGCAGGGCAATTCTGGCTCCGGCAAATCCCATCTGCTGCGCCGGCTACTGGAACAGAGTGCCCCCTGGGTGCAGCAGACCATCATTGACCCCGAGGGCGATTTCGTGACGCTTGCCGATCGTTTCGGCCACCTTCTGATCGATGCCGAGGATCATACCGAGCGGGGTCTCCAAGTCGCTGGTGAGCGAGCGCGCATCCATCGCATCTCGACGGTGCTCAATCTCGAGGGCCTCGACGCCGAGAACCAGATGCGGCGCGCCGCTGCCTTTCTCGGCGGGCTTTTCGACGTCGCCCGCGACCACTGGTATCCGATGCTGGTGGTGGTGGATGAGGCGCAGCTCTTCGCGCCGGCAGTCGCCGGCGAAGTTTCGGACGAGGCGCGCAAACTCTCGCTCGGCGCCATGACGAACCTGATGTGCCGTGGCCGCAAACGCGGGCTTGCCGGGGTCATCGCCACCCAGCGACTGGCGAAGCTCGCCAAGAACGTCGCGGCCGAGGCGTCCAATTTCCTCATGGGCCGAACCTTTCTAGACATCGACATGGCACGCGCCGCCGACCTTCTGGGCATGGAGCGGCGACAGGCAGAGGCCTTCCGGGATCTGGAGCGCGGGCAATTCATGGCGCTGGGACCGGCCCTCTCCCGCCGTCCGCTGGGCTTGCGCATTGGTCCAACGGATACTACGCCGCGCAACGCGACCCCGCGCCTGATGCCTCTGCCGGAAGCGACACTGGACGCACGCGCCATCATCCTGGCAGCACCGCCGCCCGAGAATAATCGGTCCCAGCGCCGGTCGCCGCCAGACCTCCTCGGCCAGCTCGCGGCGGCGAAAACCGCGGCGCTGGAGACCCGTCCCGAAGCGGTGGAGCAGCCACTCAGCCCTGAGGAACTGGCGGAGCGGCGTGAGCGGATGGACCGTGTTCTGCGCGCCGTCATGGCGGAACCCGACGCGGGATTCCGTTCCATTGGCGTCCTCTATCAGGAGTTCGCGGTCCGCTGCCGAATAGAGGGCTTCGGTTCGGCCGTGCCGGACTTGGGTAGCTTCCGTCGCATGCTGACGCGCGCCCGCGCCGGGCTCGGCTCCGATATGGCTGAGGATGACGGGTGGCAGGATGTATCGGTCCGCGCTTCACTTCTGCCGGAGGATATGCAAGGCGTCTTCATGATGATCGCCCGCGCCGCAAAGGAAGGTTGGCCCTGCCCGGGCGATGCAGCGATTGCCCGCGCGTATGGCTCACATTCGTTGCGCCGTGCACGGCGTCTGTTGACCTATATCGAGGAGCAGGGCCTCATCGTTTGCCAGCTTGACGGCGCCGGTCGGCGGATCGTGACGCTCGTCGAACTGGCTTGGGCGACGGCACCGGGCGACCCCAATGCCGAGGAACCGCCGGCGGAGCAAGGCTGCAGCAGTTCGGTTGCATGACGCAGCGGTCGAGCGCGGATTCAGAAAATACCACGCATACCGGGCCGAAACTACGTCGGACACTTCACGCGGTGCGACTAAGGTCATGAATGACCGGCCGAAGGCCGCTTGGGGTTATCTCCAAAGTAGCCAGTGTGACGGGCAGCTTGAAACGACGTGGCCCTGCACTTCCAGGATTTAGGTATAGCACATCGTCAATCGTTTGGATCCGCGGTCGATGCGAGTGGCCGGAAACGACCACGTCAATTCCGCAAACTGCTGGATCAATCTGCAGTTCCTGAAGGTCGTGCAAGACATAGAACGATCGCTCCCCGAGCCGTACCGCGTGAGTGTCAGGATAATGTTTCGCCCAGTCGCCGGTATCGATGTTCCCTCTAATCGCGGTGACAGGCGCAATCCGACCGAGTCTGACAAGAACATCCGCACGACCAATATCGCCAGCGTGGATGATATGCGCCACGCCGGCAAGCCCTTGCTCAGCCTCGGGCCGCAGGAGCCCGTGGGTGTTCCGAGACGATTCCAATCCGCAGCACTGCAGCATCCATCGATGCGAGCCGAACGGCATGGCCTGAAACGCGACCGGGATAACAAGCCACCATGGTGTGATCTATGGTCAGCGCGCCGCGATGCGTGACACCGCGGACTGTCCGGGTTCCGTCCTGTTTCGACTTGGGTGTTCCGAGCTGGCGTGTGGTTCGGTCTGCAATCAGCACACTGACACAACGCATGGGCGGTCCTCGACCTGCGCCGGCCTGATTTAAACCCCATGCGTTCCCGCACGTTTCCTATGACTCGCTGAAATAACCATTTTCGAGGCGGCTCGATTGTCCCGCAACGCAAAAAATAGAAGCTTTGTTTGCCACTCTCGCAGCTAATCCAAACGTGGAGCACGGTGACAGTTCCGAACTGCCGAGTTCAGGAAGGTCCGCGCGCCGCGATCGCTGATTGAGCGCGATGTCGCGGCCCGCCTTGCACCTCAACGCATGCAACTATTTCTATAAAGTGAAGCCCTTCCTGCAAAGTAAAGCCCTTCCTGCGCATTTTGCGCCGCTCCATGCGCCCGCAGTGGCAAACTGCCTCACTCAGGGCGGCCGCACATATAACCTAAGATATATATGGAGAACGAGAATTCGAATCTAAAATTAAAGAAAGCCTCGCAAACGAGGCGACGTTTTGAAAGTTGGAGCCGTGACATTTTCAGTGGGGAAATACCGAAGGCGCATAGCCTGAGTATCTCAACGTCAAGACTACACTAGAGAAGCATTAGGCCATCAATAGTGGGGCCGCCGATCGGCTGCCCTTTACGAATGTTATTGCGTGCAGGGCTGGGAGGGTCTCATGTGGAGGCGGCCACCTTTTGCGACTGTGCTCATTGGCAAAAGCGTCTTACTCAGAGAAGGACTTTCTAGAATCTTACGCACGGCAAGTTTTCGTATCCAGGGCTCAGTATCATGCGCTGATGATCTGATCCCGAGCACACTTCAACGACATCAGCCGCTGTTTCTCATTATCCATACCGGAAATGACTTTGATTCCACCGTCGAGCAGATCGAGTTGCTCAGGGAGCGGTATCCGAACGGGCGCATCGCGATCGTGGCTGACCACTACCGGCTGAGCGAGTTGGTTTCAGCATTCCGAGCCGGCGCAAACGGTTATCTCCTCGACGTCACGACGTGCGATGCATTTATCAAATCCATCGAGCTCGTGATGATCGGCCAAACAATCTTCCTGCCGGCTCTGCTTTCATTCGCTCGCGACGCCGAATCCGCATCCCACGGCGAGACCGAGCAGCGTCGCGAAAATGACCGCGCGATCCTTTTAGAGAAAGAGGATGCAACTGCAGACGAGGCGACTGCAGAGAAAGCGACTGCGCCCCAGCTATCTCCTCGCGAAAAGACAATTTTGCGATGCCTCATAGAGGGCGATACCAATAAATGCATAGCGCGCAAGATCGACATCGCCGAGGCGACCGTAAAAGTCCACGTAAAGGCGATCCTTCGCAAGATCCGGGTTCAAAACCGGACTCAAGCGGCGATTTGGGCGATGAACAACGGCCTCCTGACACATTCGAAGGACACGAGCTCCCCGCCCACAGTTCCCGAGGTGGGCGAGCGACCTCCAAGTCCCGGCGAGGCGATCGCCGAGGCGCCGGCGCAACTATGTGTGGTCACCCGCGATATAAATCGGGTCGAGATAGCTCGTATCGACGACCACCTGATCCGCAACCGCGTCAACGGAACGGCTCTTGGCACGGGACGGTTTGGCAAATAGTCGACGGTCGCCGAGCCTAGGGATCGGTCGTCCAGTGAATTTTCTCCGGGCAAGAGATTGAAAGTGAGCAAATCGCAAGAATCGAGCCTCGCCAGATCGCGGTGTGTTCTGGCCGGTTGTTTCCAACGTCCGGCGACACTTGGGTATGACGCGGGGGTTGCCGGAGGCACGTTGTGCAAACCGCCACCATCACTCCATCACAGATCGAAAACGACCGCGGGAGGGCTACCATGCGATCGGCCTTTGAAGCGAGCTTAGCGGCCGGTGGTGCTCAGCTTCTCGGCAGAAGGCGCGACGCTGCGGCGCTGCTGATTGCTGTGGCTCTCACCTGTTCGATCGCGCCGGCAAAGGCCGACTACCTGCTGCATCCGGGAGACATCCTCGAGATTTCCGTCGCCCGACTTCCCGAGCTCAAGCACCGGGTCCCCGTTCAACTGGATGGCACCATCTCGTTTCCGCTGCTCGGGACCATGGCGGTGGCGGGCATGTCCACAGCGGACCTGCAGGCCAAGGTGCAAGCCACGCTCGCGGCGAAAGTCTTTCGGCAAAGAACCCCGGACGGACGCGAGAACTCCGTGACGATCGATCCTGATGAGGTTACCGCGACGATTGTCGAATACCGACCAATCTACGTCAACGGCGATGTCGCCAGGCCGGGCCAGCAGGTCTTCCGTCCCCTCATGACGGTACGGCAGGTCATAGCCCTGTCGGGCGGATACGACGTTATGCGCCTGAGGATGAATAATCCCGTCCTGGAAACTGCAGATTTGCGGGGCGAGTACGAGGCGCTCTGGACCGAGTATGCCAGAGCACAAGCGCATGTCTGGCGCCTCAAGCAAGAACTGGGACAAGAGTCTGGGCTCGATCGCGCGTCCTTGCTTGACGTGCCGGTTGCACGATCAACTGCGCTCGATATTGTCAACGGAGAGGCCGAGCAGCTACAGGCCCGCTTGGCGGACCAGCAGGCCGAAAAAAAATTCCTTCAGCGTGCGATCGTTCAGGCCGACGATCAGATTCGCGTCCTTTCGGAGCAGCAGAAAACGGAAGAACAGGCAAACCAGGCCGACACCGAGGAGCTGGAACGCGCCAAGGAGCTCTTCAACAGAGGAAACTTGACAAATCTTCGCGTCAGCGATGCACGTCGCGCCATGCTATTATCATCTACGCGGAAGCTGCAGACCACGGCACAATTGATGCAGACCAAGCGGCAACGAGATGATTTTTTGCGGCAGATCGAGCGGCTCGATGGACAGCGCAAGAGTGATACGCTTCGCGAACTGCAGGATGCTATCGTGACCCTGAGCAAAATCCGATTCAAGCTGCAGAGCACGGGCGAAAAGCTTCAGTACGCTGCTCTTGCCAAGTCGCAGTTGGCACGAGGATTGGGCAATGAACCTTCGATCACGATCCTCAGAAATGGCAGCAACGGTATCGACCATCTGGTCGCGAACGAGGAGTCCGAACTTCAGCCCGGCGATGTGGTTGAGGTCGCCTTGCGGGAAGATAATTCCGGCGCCGATCTGAGCAGCCTACGTTAAACGCTCACCTACGGCGATGGCACATGGCTTCTTCTCGAGGGGCAGTCGCATGCTGGCGAGTATACCCGGCAACAGACCCAAACGCCTCCATAGCAAGAGCGCCATTGCCACGTTCCAGATGACCAGAGACGCCGCGGTACCCGCGGCCGCACCAAGCAATCCGAACTCGGCAACAAGTATGGCACTTGTAGCCAAGTTGACGGCTGCACAGGTTACGAGCAGTACAGCGGCACTTCGTTCATGACCGGTCATGGTCATAACGTACAGTTGGGAACCGGCACTGGCGGCGATCACCTGGCTGATGAGAAGAACCCGTAGCGCGGGTACGCCTGCCTCATAACCGGCACCGAACCAATCAAGAAGAGGCCCAGCCAGCAAGAAAAGCGCTACAGCAATGCAAATTCCTGCACAGAACGTCCATGAGGACGTCTTGGTAATCAGCACTTGCATGGTGCGCATATCGCTACGCGCATGGAGATCAGAGATAACGGGCGCGAACAAGGTGTTCATCGCGATGCGCGGCAGCGTGACCACAAGAGCGATGTTGAAGGCGAGACTGTAGATTCCGGCGTCCTTGGTATCTCCGATCCATCCCAGCAATAGGACTCCGGTACGGTTCATCAGGCACTCGGTGGCGCCGAGAATGACGAGCGGTATCGCTGTCCGGCGCCAGACCGCGGCGTCGTACGCTGGCAAGGTGTCATCAATGGCTCGAGGGCGGCGACGCCGCATGGCATGGCCCGCACAGATAAGCCCGAGCACCGCGCCGGTCAGCGTAGCCATCATCACGAATGGCGCATTGAGCGTCCACCCAAGACCGACACTGGCGGTAGCAACGAGGACGACCAGTACCCCGTCCCGTACGACGCGGTCTGGTATCAGCGCGGAAGTTACACCACCAAAGGCGCGCACCACCGAGCATCGGACCCGCACAAGGGCCAAAATCGGCACCAGCGCGAATCCGGCGAGATATGTGGTCTGGAGTTCAGATGAGGACGCCCAACGCACGACGCAGACGCCGATGAGGATCACCAGCAGGCCGACCAACGCCACCCGTCGCTGCGCATACTGGATCACTCCCCTGAGCAAGGGCCACGCCCGCTCCGCCTCGTAGGCGGGCACATAGCGCAATATTCCAACATCGAAACCGAGTGTCGAAAAATACGCCAACACGACCATCCAAGCGAAGGCATAGGCATACAGGCCATAGGTGTCGACGCCCACAATGCGCGCGATGACGAGCTGAGAGAGGTAGGTTAGCGCGATACCCAAGCCATAGACAAAAAAGGCGGTAACGCCGCCGCGGGCAACCTTGCTTACCGGCGCGCTTCCAGGCAATCCATCAGCCACGTCGGTCTCCTCCATATCTCCACGCAGCAGCCTTGCTGATCTTCATGACGGCGTTTGCCCGCGCGTTGTTTTGACGCCTTCTGGCTACCTCCTTCTCAATCATGGTCACGCTCTCATCGAGCGACTGCTGATCGAGAGACGATGCACTCAGCACGGGTCGACCTCGCTGCAATAACAAATCATGCAAGCGATCAATCATTGGCACCGATGCCAGGCTGGTCTTCAGATCAGGCTCGAACAGTTGCTCAATACTCCCTTGAAGCCGCAACCGGTTCTTGAGGCGGGCTTTCAGGAGTTCCACCGGAGCATCCAGGCGGATGACCAAGTCGGACTTCGGCACGGAATCGAGGGCGTCGGCAATACGAGCGTCATTCACCGATCTAGCCAGCGATGCCAACGAGAACACCGCCTGAACAAACGCCTGATCAAATAATGCGATATGGGTGGCACCGGCCGCTTCATGCCAGGAGTGCGACAGCCGCACTATGTATTGACTGTTCTTCATCGACGCAAAGACGCTAGTTGGCGGCAGCAGGCGTATCAGATCAACTGCTGTCCTTACGTCGCGGGCATTGGCAAGCGGGTGACACGCAATGGTCAGCATCTCCAGCAGGGGCCGGCTCAAGCGCTTGATCACCACATTCTGATGTCGCGGTGTCCCGGCACCGCAACGATCGAGAGACTGCTGGCGCTCGTTCGGTCGGTAGCTGCCACTGAGCTGCGCGAGTTGACCGCGTTCTCGCAAGCGGACTGCAAGCGCCCGCGCGAGTGTAGTCTTGCCAGCACCGGGAGGACCGAACAGCTCGATTATCATGCGTCGCTCCCTATCATCGGCTCTAGAGGAGGCGCCAGATTTCGCGCTTGACCGCACGGATCACCTGCGCGAACGGCTGTTCGGCGTCTACACACACGACGCGGGCTCGGGGAAATTGGAGCCGCTGCAGAGCCGCGATGCGCTCTCGGATGATCGCCGGGTCCATCTCCGGCTCGCGCCTCGCAGCCGTCTCGGGTGTCACCACCAATTTGATGACGAGATCCGGCGGAACGCGGTCCGCGAGCGCATAGGCAGCGGCCTCCAGTCGACGAAGCCAACCCGGCGCGACGGTTAGACGTGTCAATAAGGGACCATCGTTGAATCCACGAATTTGATCCTGCGGATAGCGGTCGGCGAGCACGAAGAGGCCCCGGTTGGTTGCGCGTCGCGCCGCTGTGAGCTTTTTTCGTTTGTCCGCGGCCACTGCTACGGCCCAGATCATCAGCAGCAGGCTGTAGAGACTTCCCGGAGCCTGGCCCGATTTTTTCCCGTGCGACGCACAACTCGGTTTGCTCTTGAGGACACGCATGATCAACGGCATGATCAACTTGAACGGCCGAAGAAACAGCGATGGCCTGCCATCCCCCGTACCGAAATAGATCGGTACGACGTCAATCTTTGAATTAAGCCAAGCCCGCAGGGCTGCCACTGACGTGCTTTTGCCGCTGCCATCGACACCGACGATTGCCACCATTCGTCCGCCGCCGGGCGCGCGCCGGTTCCAGGGGCGCGGCACGTGGAGAACATGTTTGTTCAAGCCGCCGGCAATCCAGAGCACGGCTCGCGCGCCACTCCGTACCCGCGCCTCGAGAGCGTTATAGCTGCGGTAGGCCGCACAATGTCTTCGTACGTATCGGCAAAGCCGCGCCTGGCTATCCAGCTCTTCCTTGTCGTAAAGGGCGTCGGCAACGAGGTCCGCCAACTCCTCGTTCAGTAGTTCAGAAGCAAGCAAGCGAAGAGCACCATGATCGACCTGCGCGGCCAACTCGGCGCGGTCAAGCGCAAACTTGCGCTTTGCTGCCTGCCATTCTCCAAGCGTCATGGGATCGAGTCGCCGCAGCTCAAGGCAGGCGCGTAGGATCAACAGCAGTGCCTCCGCCGTCGGTTCAAGTATGCGAATTGGCAGCGTGGGATGGTGCATGGCCCGGGTCAGAAGCGCCTCTTCCCACGGAATTCGGTAGTTCTTGAGAAGTCGTTCGCCGACGATCAGCACGGAATGGAAATGAATGTGGATTAGCCGGCCGCCACGTTCGTCGTAGCCAAGAAAACTCAGTGCCGGATGATCACGGTCGCCCACAGATGGAAAGAGCTTAAAATCGCGTTCGATCAGTATTCGTTGTGCACGATGCTGGTCACTTCTTGCCACGAGAAGATCGATATCCCCTTCCCCACCGAGAATCGAAAGGAGCCGCCTGCTGCTCTTCCAGTAACAGTAAGAGATCTGCTGCCGATGAAATTCGTTGAAGACCCCAGCCAACTCAGGTGGCATCGCTTCGACACAGGATTGACGGATCAAGCCGATGTCGTGCGCCGCGTTCATCTGAGTTAATTCAGACATCATCGGCCTGCAGGCTTGCCCGACTTCGAGTTCTTGACCTTTGCGCATTGGGACGATCTCGTTGGTGGTGGATCAAGTTGCGACGCATGTTTCGTTACTCGCTTTCTCGGCCCGTCCGGGCCCAGTCGCGATTCAATGGAGCGGGAAGAATATCGCTTGTGGTTCACTACATCACCGTAGCGATATCGAGCGTGCTTGTTGGGAGCAACCTGGGTCAGTATGGCCATCGCAACGTCGCCGCGATCACGGCTGAAACGGCCTGAACCTCGAAGCTGACTCAGCGCATTTTGAGCAAGCTCGCGCCTCGTGCTTCCCCATTTCACGACCAACAGCAGCTTGTCGGCCATGGAAGCAAGCAACCGCGCCTCGATCGCCCCGAGCACGGGCGGGGCATCAATGATCACACAGTCGTAACACTCGCGCAGCTGACGAATGAGGTTCGGCATCTGTTCGGAGGCAAAGAGCGCCAACGGGTCACCCCGGTAAGCGGCTATTGGAAGATAGTCCTGCCGCGCTTCCCCGCCGCGCCGTATCAGCTCTGTGAGCGGTCGATTTTTCAGGAGCAACTCCTCGACTAGCCCAGAGCCTGGGTCGTTCGACCCGTGGCGCGCCGTACCCTGCCGGAGATCGAAATCGACCAGGAGCACGCGTCGTCCGAGGATCCCGATGTAAGACGCGAGGCTTAAGGCCAGCGTCGTTTTTCCTTCCCCGTGAATGCTGGAGCTCACCACGACTACCTTGGAAGAACGGGTGGGCGCCGCCAGTCCTAATGCTGCGACCGTCGATCGGATCGCCTCTGCGTATGCGGAAGATCGGCCGGTCAGAAGATGTTGACCGGGGAGAACTACCTGCCTTCGCGCAAGCCGTGGAACCAGCCCGATGCATGGAATCCCCAGCGCATCGGCGGTTTCTTGCTGGCTGCGCAACCCTCGATCCAGCTGCTCAAGAAGAACGGCAAGCCACCCTCCGCTGATTGCAAAAAGAACGAACGCAGGAAAGATGAAGAGGATTGGGTTATGCGAACTTGGCCGGTTCGGTACCCCCGCGAACAATTGGATTCCGACACTTGATGAGACATTTTCCTGCTGGTCGCGTATCTCTTTTTGACGCCGCAGAAGGCTATCATAGTGCTGCGCGCTGTTCCCCGCCTGACGCAGGAGCTCACGTAAATGACCGTCGGCCGTTCGTTCGGTGCTACGGGCGTTCTGCTGGAGCGCCTTCTGCACCGCACTGCCAGCCGCTTCCATTTCGGACTTGGCCTCAGCAATTCGTTCATCCAGCTGCGCCATTTCACCCGTCATACTTGCCTGCTTCTGTTGAACCAGGCCGTCGATATAGAGCTGGACGATGCGATTGGCGAACGTCGCGGCCTTCTCAGCGCTGGTGGACGTAAAGGCGATGGAAATAACACGGGAGCGACGCTCCCGGATTGCTTTGGTATTGCGTTCGAACTCCTCAAGACGCGGCACCGCCGTGTCTGCAGTCCGACGAAGTTCTCCAAGCCAGAGATTCAGGCGCCGCCTGAGCTCGTTCAGGCCTGCTGTTTCCTTCGCTGTCGCATTCGCTGGCTGATCCAAGACGGGCGATCCGGACGCTCCACGATTATCTCCGGAGGTCGGTTCGGGAGCGGCTTGGTCGCTCGCTAGCGGTCTAAAGTCCGACTCCTGCAAGAGACTCTCAATGACACGCTGCAAATGATCGCGGGAGCTGAGTAGCGTCACGTGGGTCTCAACGGCCTCATCCAGGGCCGCTTGAGCGCGCTCGGCTCTAACGACTGGAGCCTCGATCACGAGCTGGGCGGCTGCAGTATACTTGGGCGGAATCATGAGCCCGACGACTATGGCGAGCAGCGTACCAGTCCCGGCGATCGTGAGGATCAGTGCGCTGCGACGACGCAGGATGCCGACTATTTGGCGAAAGTGGAGTTCGCCTGATGGCGACGTGCTGGAGAGCTCAGAGCCGATCGCCTTGTGCTCCGTCGTCGAAACTCGATCCAGGCGGGCCGTCTCGTCACCCGCGTGCTCATCCAATCGCACTTGCAACATCGCTCAAGCTCACCTGGTTAGAAGTAGTTGACGGCGAACGCCTGGGAGGCCTTTGCTGCGCGGCCCGCATTGACTCACGTCCATAGTCACGGCCTTGGCAACCACCAGCGGACCAGGATCGAGGATGCTGAGCGCGCCGCACATGACTTCAACTCTCAACTCTGCGCTTCGACGCTCGGCGGGAATTGGCAGCCGCCACCAACGAGAGCGAGATTGCAAACCAGACGATCGGATGTCGTACGATCAGGTGAAAGATGCCGAAGACGGCGAGTCCGAAGATCGATGTCGTCAGGGCATCCAACCCTGCCCTGCGGGTCACGGACAGAGCTGCGGCTCCCAGCCATACGATGCTCAAGACCGCGATCAGCCCACCCTGCACAAAGAGATCCAGGAATGTGTTGTGCGCTTCGAAATTCGGAATGTCCCCGAACTCCGGATGTTCGACATGTTTTGGCTCATTCGTCGGGTCCAGCCTGCCGGCTACGATTGTCGGCGGGATTTCGAGATGCGGGCCAGGTCCCAGGCCCAGCATGCCGGCCTCGACACCCCGGCGTATTGCTCCATCCCAGAGCTCAATGCGCAGACGAGTGGTCTCTTCGGTATCGCGGCCGCCGCCGCCCTTTGTCATGCCCTTGATGGATTCCTCGACCTCGGCGGCGACAGAAGCTCCAAGCGGCGTGACGTAGGACACGACCAGCGGCAGAGCGAGAACAAGGATCCAGGCGGACGCGGAACGCAAGAGCATCCGTCTTTCCACCGACATCAGCCATTTCCAGAGCTTGAGAGTGACAAAGATCGGGCCGGCGAGAACAAGGACAAGGAGGAATGAATCACTCATCGTGAGCCGCCCCACTACGATCGCGACGACCATGCAGATCACAGCGACGATCATTCGATCGAACCGCCTGACCACCTCGGCAAGGTGCAGCGAGAGAAGGACAAGCACCGTGCAAAGGAGCGCGAGCTGGTTCGCGTTGTCGCTCAACCCGCGAAATCGGTCCCATTCCCAGGCGTCGAAATCGCCCAGGCTAACCAGTCCCCAACCGAACGCGACCTGAAGTAACAGCCATGCTGCGCCGCAGGTCACCAACAACCAAGCGACGCGATGCAGGCGAGAGCTGGCACCGGGTTCGACGACACTGAGACAGCTGACAGCGGCTGCTACGGCGTAGGCCGCGATATCATGCATGAATAAGCCCGAGTCGTGACGGTCCCCGGTGACAAATCCCGCCATCGTGCCGACGCATTGAGCGATCGCAAACGAGAGCCAAAAGACCAGCAGCGTTGACAACGGCCGGCTCAGCACGGGACCTAGTCGAGCCGCCTCGCGGGAGAGCATCAGCAAGCCCCAGAGGGCCAGGCAAATTTCGCCTGGCCCCACGGGGGCGCCATCGAACCTCAGCTGGGATGCCGTGGACAGCAGCAGTGCGACAGTCAGCAGCACATCGAGCGCAACGTCATATGCGGACGAATACCAGCTCCACTGCGGCGCCACTACGTACCGACGCATCATGAACTTCTCTCCCTCCTAGTCGCCGAGCTGCGTGACATTAGGGGCACAAGATTCATGCTCCAGCGTGCTCTCGGGCGCTGACGAGCCGTTCCGAGTGGAGCACCTCACCAGATTGTCATAGACCGCGGCGTAGCGCGCCACCGTGACCTCCAGGTTGAAGTCCGTTCTAACGAGCTGCGCTGCGCGCCGTCCCAATGCCGCGGCGGCGATCCGATCGCGAAGCAGATCGATAATTCGCTCAGCCATGAGTCGAGGATTGCGCGGCGGGACGAGAAAGCCGCTCCAGTCATCCTGAACTACATCGGTGCAGCCCGGCATCCTTGTTGCAACGATCGGGCAGGCCGCCAAGGCAGCCTCGAGCAGCGCACGAGGTACCCCTTCAAAATATTCAGTCGGAAACGCGAATACATCTGCAACGCGAAGCAACGCGGGCACATCGGACCGCGGACCGATGGCCAGCACATAGGGGGCATGCCTGTCGATCTCGGCTTGTGTCACGGCGAAAGGCCCCTCGCTCTCCCGCGGACCCACCAGCACAAAGCGCACACCGGGTCGACGCTGGTGGACCAATGCTGCGGCTTCGAGCAGCGCCGGAATTCCCTTCTGTCTCGTCATGCGCGTCACAGTCATGACGACCTCGGATGTGCCGAGACCGAGCGTCCGTCGAAGCTCGGCCGGTGACGGTCCCGTCGCCGCAGCCCGCTCGAACCTCTCGATGTCTATGCCGGAACCGGGTATCAACACGTTGCCTCCTCTGCCGACCATCCGATGGCGCACGAAGAAGGCCTGATCGTCGCGGTTCTGGAATACTGTTACTGCCGTCCAGCGGTCCGCCAGCCGCTGAAGCGTGCGATAGACCGGACGCAGCGCGAGAGCCATCGGCGAACTGCATGAATAGAGCCAGCCCAGTCCGTTTATTGTACTGACGACTTTCACATCGGCGTGGCCTCTTGCTGCGAAAGGAACCAGCACATTCAGCTTCGTGTCGAAGCACTGGACCAGATTCGGTCGCAGATCGGCGATCAGGTTCGAGATCGCTTTTAAGGCTGCCCAATCGGACAACGGATCGACGAAGCGGGCGAAATGAATGGGATGATAGTGGATGCCAGCCTGCTGGAACGGACTAGGATCGCCGGCCCCCGCAGCACTTATCCGAAATCCCCCATCACGCAGCGCGAGCAGGAATGGGATGCGAAAGGAATGGTCTACTCCTCCAATGCAAAGCAGGTGGGGTGCTTTCATGTGCTGACCGTCTAGACAGGCCGACATCGGAAGCGTACTTCGCACGGTCGCCACCTTGCTCATCACTGCAACTCCGACGAAGCACCCCTGACCTTCCATCCGTCAATCAGATCGCAAAGCGGAATCCATTCGAACGCGCCAACAAGTGCGGCGAAGCGCCCTTCACAGCGTTCAAGGTTGACGCGATGGCGAAACGCATGGGTGGCCTTGATCCCGGCCACGCGAGGCTGGCCCGCATCGATCTCCCACGGGTGGATGTAGAAGACGTAGGGCAAGCCCGACCGCAGAATCTTGCGCACGCCCCAGAGCCACAGCAGATAGGGAACCAGCCGGAAGTAGCCGCCTCCGCCCCAAGGGATGCCGCGCTTGCCAAGCTGGATGCACGAGACACAGATCTCGTAGAAGCCATCGCGAAGCAGAGTAACCGGTCTGCCAGCATCCATCCCGTTCAACCTGCCGTAGCGATGGTGCGCGATAGTCGGCATGACGGAGGAATCGTACTCAAAGCCAACATCCTGCAAAATCGGAATTGCCCATTCGGTGATAGAGAAGCTCGGCGCGCGGTAGCCGCGAACGGGCTTTCCGGTCAGATCTTCGAGACACTGCTTTGAGCGCAGCACGTCCGAGCGGAATTCACTCGGCCGCAGCGAGTAGAGCAGCTCGTGATCGTGCCCGTGAGAGGCAACCTCATGCCCAGCAGCCGCAATCGCGCGCACAAGCCGCGGGCACTGCTCGGCCACCCAGCCAAGGACGAAGAACGTGGCCCGGGCGTTGCGGGCATCGAGAATCTCCATCATGCGCATCGTGTTGCGCTCAACGCGCAGTTCGCACCGTCCCCATGCCTCGCGGGCGACATTCAGGTTTGCGGCATGAAACCAGTCCTCGACGTCGATGGAGAGTGCAGCTTTGCCGAAGCCTGGCCCGCCGGTGATCATACTTGCTCCTCCGTTGCCACGGCCGGTGGGCTACGGCACCTTGCTCGGACCTTGAGATAATCCTCGGATCGCTACAGGAGTCGGCGAAATGAGCGATGCCTCGTGGGCAGCGATAACTACTAGCACGACACCCAAGGAAACGTGCGTGTATGACGGAGTATAGTCCGGTTGGGGTATACGACCGGCGTTTACCGAGCTTCTTGGTGTCCGGATGCCGGTTCCGTCAACTTGCACCGCCACGGGCTTCGCACGAATCATCCGATTTGGCCGGACAATCAGCGGGGTGAGCGCACCGGCCCGCTTAGATGTATCTCAAGACGCGCGCGAGACGCCTTCTACCGACTTTCGAGGTACCCCGGCTTGGTCATCCTGCACCAACCCAAGTGAGAGTAAATTCGATCTGAACCGACCCAGAATGCCTGGGGAATACCGCGACGCATCCGCGAGGAAACTACCCGTGCCGCAAGGTCCAAACCACTCGGGCGACAATATCCCATGAGGCATTTCGAGATCGTCAGATTGGCGGATACGGGCCTCGATGCGAAATGGGAGAGCTACGTAGACAGCACGCCACATGCTTCCCTCTATCACGCGCTTGAATGGCGGGAGATCTTGCTACGCGCTTTCGGCCATCGAAGCTGGTATTTGATGGCACTGGACCGCGGCAAGACGCGAGGGGTTCTGCCGCTCGTCGAGATGAAGAGCTCGTTGTTCGGCCACTTTTTCGTCTCGCTGCCGTTTCTTGATTACGGCGGTATCCTGGCCGACGCACCGGAGTACGAAGTCGCGCTCGCAACCGCCGCCGCAGACCTGGCCGCGAAGAGAGGAGCGCGTCACATCGAGCTTCGGCAATCGTTCGCGGCGACAGGATCGGTGGCGGCAGGATGGAAGTTGCGGCAGCACAAAGCCGCCCTCGTCATCCCGCTCAGCAGCGATCCTGAAGTGCATTGGTCCGGCTTGAATTCCCGCTTGCGCGGCAAGGTAAGAAGAGCCGAGAAATCCGGCGCCACATTTTCGGTAGAAACGCTCGATGGACTTGACGACTTCTATCGCGTGTTCAGCCTGAACATGCGAAATCTGGGTACACCCGTATATAGCTCCAGCTTCTTTCAGCATGTCCTTCGGCGCGCGAGGGATGCCGTCGTAATGGTCGTGCGCCACGAAGGGCGACCCGCAGCCGCCGCAATCGCGCTGCGCCGCGGCCAACGAGTGGAAATGCCTTGGATCTGTTCGGATTACACACAGTCATCCTCTAGTTTGAACGAATACCTGTACTGGAACGCCATTCAATGGGCATGCAGGTCGGGCGCACGTGAACTCGACTTGGGCCGCTGTTCAATCGGTGGAGGCGTATTTCGGTTCAAGATGCAGTGGAATCCGAAGATACGCCCGCTATTCTGGTATTACTGGTTGGCGCCTGGTGTAGAGCTGCCAGAACTTAGCCCCGACAATCCGCGATATGCATTCGCTGTCGAATGTTGGAAGAAAATGCCCTTGGCCCTCGCAAACCTGCTGGGGCCATGGATTGTCCGGAGTGTTCCATAGGGAGGGCATCGCGTGCAGCTATCGCAGCTTCGTGGATTTCATTCTCTCGACGATGGTTGAGGCCACGACAATTGCGAAACATAATCCGAGACCGGTTCACCGGAATCGCCCCAATTGCTGGACCAGATCACTTGCGAAGCATCGGGTGATGGCGAGGCGTGGGTCTCGCTGTAGTAGTCGCTCTTGGCATTGCGGGTCTGGGCGACGCGCCGAATTTCGCCACTCCCATCGATACGGACCGCAACAACCTCCCGGTAGAATGGCGCATAACCGGGACTCCCGGCGACCTTGGAGTAACTCCCTTCGTAGCTCACGACCGCCCAGCCAGGCCGGTCGATATTGCGTGTTGAGACGTGAGTGCCGTACCCGGCAGGAAGCAGATCAGTCACCCTGCCATCCTCAAGCCTGCGCTTGATGACGTGCCACTTGTCCGGATCGGCCTTGCTAATTCCGACATAGACGTCGCTGCCGTCCTCATCGATCGTCATGTCGCCATGGCCGGGTCTGTGATGTTCAGTCCAGTATTGGATCTGAACGCCATTTAGGGTGAAGATGTGCGTGACCTCAGTTCCATCACCCAGCCTGCGGAAGCAGTATATGTACCGCGCCGAAGGCGAGATGCCGCAATATGCGTTGGTCCCCGGCAGATCGCCAATATCGACGTCCGGATACTTCTTCCTCGCTGACAAATCATAGGCGAAGGCAACGAGCGCACCGGCGGTGTTCGTTGCAACTACGACGAGATGGCTGCCGTCACGGGATGGATTTCCCTTGTAGGGTCCGAATTGCAGGTTCGTGTAGTCTGTTGGAGCGTAGACGATCGTTTTGGCGTTACTCCGCGGCGCCCAGGTGAAGACCGCATGACGTGATAAACAAATCATGAGCGCAGGATCCGTCGGGTGCCACTTACAATCATCGTGCATGGGGCGATGGAAGGCTGGCTCATATCTCCTGCCATCCAGAAAGCAGATGCCATCACAGCCGTTGTTGATCGCCAATAGGCTCTGATCCGCATTCCATGCTTGCGTGCTTGAATATCGGTGCCGACAATACTCTCGTTTGCAGGAAACACCCGGAGCAAGCAGCCGCTCGGGCTCCGTAACGCGGACGAAGCGAATTCCGAGTACCGGGTCAGTCACCGTCTGACGATAGTCTGGCCGCGGCATCGCCCGCTCGGCGACGGTTGATGTCGTCGCAATTCCATCGAATGCCAGCGCGCCGGAGCCGGATGCCATCAACAGCCCGGATGCCGTCAACAGCAATGTCGCGCCAAACACTCTCCTGCCCTTGAACGCAAGCGCCGGACCGAGCCGCGCGCACGCTGACTGCAGGGCGGCGGACAGAACGTGTGGCGAGGATCGTGGGCCTCGCCTCCCAGGCCGAGCAGGGGCTGGACTCAAAAGCAATATCCATCCTCCTCGTTACCGAGCCGGAAAAATTCGCCAGCTCACCTCGCATCACTACCACAGCACGACAGCGAATGTGCTTGCATAAGGGGGTATAGCCGGGAGGTGCTTACCTCCTCTTGGGCACCCCCTCCAATGGATATCTACCCATTCTTGGCATCCCCGGCACTCCGCATCTGCCCCGTGACAATTGCTGGTCATAACCCCTTCTAGTTGCGCGAGCGAAAGCTCAACAACGGTATGCTCGATCCTTGGCCGGTCAACACGGTTTGCATCTCTGATTACCACTGGGCACGAGCGCGTCTGCGACTCTTGCCCAAGCGACGACGATGGTCCGCCTCTTGCGGAGAAACACGATGACGATGTTAACGCCGACTTCCTTCACGATGAGGCGGCCTTCACTTGCGCACTTCGCCTTGTTTCGAAACCTCTCAGAGCTGCGACCGACACCGGGTACCGCCCTGCGCATTTTGGCGGATATGAGTTCCATCTGGCTCGCGTTCTTGTTTGCCTGGCTCGTCGTAGAAGACAATGACCTTGCCGCGCTGGTCACGACGGAAGCAACGAGAGTCCTCCCGCTAATCGGATTGTTGTCAGGCTTGGCCTGCATCGCCTACGCCGGAGCTGGCCTGTACAGCCTCAACCACAGATATGACCTGTCGACAAAGATCCGCCTGATCTCCCTGGTCAATCTTCTCCTCTTCACCATCGCCGGGACGATCCTCTGGCATGCAGATCAGTCGGCGGTCCTCACTTTTGATCAGCTATTCACGATGGCGGGTGGGTCGACCGTGCTGCTCTTGCTCGCACGCTGCGCCTCGCTCGTTCTGCGTTCGGACGATAGGTATGCCGGCAAGAATCGACGATCGGATCCCGCCGACGATAGCAAGGTCCTCGTCATCGGCGGCGCCGGCTACATCGGTTCGGCGCTTGTCGAACAGTTGCTCGATCTCGGTCTGGAAGTCTCGGTCCTCGATGCGATGCACTTCGGGAAGGAAACGCTCTCCCGTGTAGCCGGCCATCCGAAACTCACCCTCATCCAGGAGGACTTCCGTCACATCGAAGTCCTCACCCGCGCGATGAGTGGCGTTGGCTCGGTGATTCATCTTGGCGGGCTTGTTGGCGATCCGGCCTGCGCCGTCGACTCCGACCTCACGGTAGACGTAAATGTGACGGCGACCAAGGTCATCGGCGAAATCGCCAAGGCACAGGAAGTGAGGCGGTTCATCTTCGCAAGCTCCTGCTCGGTCTACGGCTCCTGCGACGAAATCGTGGACGAGCAATCTCATTTCAATCCGCAGTCGCTCTATGCGCGCAGCAAGGTCGCCTCTGAAGCGGTGCTGGGCGCCCTCAACAGTCGAGACTTCGCGGTGACCTGCCTTCGCTTTGCTACGATTTACGGCATTTCTGGGCGAACGCGGTTCGATCTCGTTGTCAACCTGCTTTGCGCCAAGGCGGTTCGCGACAGAAAGATCACAGTCTACGGCGCAGATCAATGGCGTCCCTTCGTGCATGTCGACGACGTTGCACGAGCTATCACGATGACGCTGCGAGCGCCGGTAGACCTCGTCGCCGGCGAAGCCTTTAACATCGGGAGCGACGCCCAAAACTACACGTTGGGACAGATTGCAGAGCTCATCCAAAGGCAGGTTCCCGACGCCGAGATCACATCCGACGATAACTTCGTCGACAAACGCAACTACCGGGTCTCTTTCACAAAGGTTCGGTCACGGCTCGGATTTGCGCCTGCTTGGACAATCGAGCGTGGCATTGCGCAGGTTTTGGCAATCGTCCGCTCCAATCAAGTCGGCGACTATGCGTTACCGACATACAGCAACGTTCTCTACTTGAAGGCGCGGGGCATCAAGAGCTTTGGCATCTTCAAGATCACCGGATGGGAGCAGGAGCTTATGAATATTGATCACGTTGCACCGGCCCCCAGCGTCGACCAACCCGCCGCGCACGGAGCGGAGTCATGCAGTACCTTCGTCCACATCGCTCACTAACCTCGGCAAGGGTGCGGGGACGCCGGGCATCAAGAGCGCTAGCGCCGGCTAGTCACGTTGCCCCAGCCGGAATACCCTGTTTCCGGCCAGTTATCGGCGAGGAAGAGATAGCGGCGGCAACCGCCGTGCTGCGCTCCGGATGGCTCACCACGGGCCCGAAGGCCCGCGAGTTCGAACAGAAATTTGCTGACTTTATGGGTGGAGACGTCGAAACTGTCGCGGTGAATTCGGCGACCGCGGGACTACACCTCGCCGCGGAGGCTTGCGGCATCGAGCCAGGTGATGAAGTGATCGTGCCAACACTCACGTTCACCGCCTCCGCATCCGTTATCCGCTATTTGGGTGCGGAAGTCGTACTGGTCGACATAGAGGAGAGCACGCGCTGCATTGACCTCGATCACGCGAAACGCTGTCTGACCCCGCGCTGCAAGGCGATCATGCCAGTTCACTTTGCCGGCTTCCCCTGTGACATGACGAAGGTCATTGCGTTCGCGCGCCACCATGGCCTCAAGGTCATCGAGGATGCCGCACACGCCATGCCGGCGCGGCGCGACGGTCGCTTGATCGGCTCTTGGGAATCAGATGCCTGTGTGTTCAGCTTCTACGCCTGCAAGCCGATCACCACCGGCGAAGGTGGCATGATCGTGACCCGCAACTCGGAGATTGCTGCCCGTGCGCGCATGATGCGCACGCACGGGCTCGATCGAGATGCTTTCGATCGGTTCCGCAAGGTCGGCGCCTCGTGGGCCTACGACGTTGTGGCGCCGGGCTTCAAGTACAACCTCACCGACGTCGCCGCCGCTATCGGGGTAGTCCAGCTCTCGCGGGCGGAGACGTTGCAGGCGCTACGACAAAGGGCTGTCGAACGCTACCTCACGACACTGGTGGGCTTGCCGCTCGATTGCCCGGCCCCCGCGCCTCCGGGCGGCCTTCATGCTTGGCACATGTTTCCAATACGGCTCCACCAGAATGCGCGGGCCAACCGTGATGATCTTATCATGGGTCTGGCTGCCGAAGGGATCGGCACGTCGGTCCATTATCGCCCATTGCACGAGATGACCTACTGGAAGGAGCGCTATCACTACGAGCCGCGTGAGTTTCCGGTAGCCAGCCGCTATTTCGCAGGTGCGGTCACACTACCCCTATTTGCCGGTATGACGGATGCCGAGGTCGATCGGGTCGTCGCCGTCGTGCGCAAAATCCTGAAGTGACGCGCTATGCAGTCACACTTCAATGGCCGCGTGCCGGACCGTCCATCGCACGGGGCTATGGCAGCGAAGCGCACTTTGGACATTCTGCTATCAGTAGCCGGTCTGCTCTTGTTGTTGCCCGTGCTGGCGGTCGTTGCAGTCATTATCAAGCTCGACAGTCGCGGTCCGATCTTCTTTCGTCAGGAACGGGTCGGACAGGGAGGCCGGTCGTTCCGTATCTACAAATTCCGCACGATGGTAGTCGGGGCGGCCGGCACGGCACTAACGGTACGCGCCGACCCGAGGATCACGCGCGCGGGAGCGTTCCTCAGGAGAACCAAGCTCGACGAGTTGCCGCAATTCATCAACGTCCTGCTCGGTGACATGTCGATCGTTGGTCCGCGACCCGAGGTGCCGGAGTTCATGAAACTCTACGCGCCGGATCAACGCGCAATCATCCTCGCGATGCGGCCCGGAATCACCGACTACGCAGCCATCTTGTTTCGTGACGAGAGCGCCCTGCTCAGTGGGAAGCGCAATCCGATTGATGTCTATCAACGTGTAATCATGCCGGCCAAATTCGCCTGTTACGAGCGCTACAGTCGCGAAATCGGCACGCTGAACGATTTGCGAATCATCATTGCGACCACGTTGCTGCTCACTACGGGTCGAATCCCGCACTGGCTCGGTATCGAATACTGCCTGCCGACGGCCGGGTTGGGCAGCACGAGCGAAGCTGAGATTCATCCATGATTCCGGACAAAGCCGACACAACAGGGGTTGACGCGATGTCCGACGATATTCTCTGGAAGAGGATCGGCCGGATCGCATCCCAGCTTATCGCCTCGCAAGTAGCGCTGAGCCGCGCGTTTGATCAACTCTTGCCGCGCTCGTTCCGCGTCGACGGCTCGAAGGATTTCAAACGGTGCGTTGTTCCGAGATACTTGCGTCCGGGACTGGTCATATTTGACGTCGGCGGCGGAGCTCGGCCGTGCGTGGACCTTGAAACCAAGCGCCGCCTTGGTCTGACAGTTGCCGGCGTGGACATCGATGAGCAGCAGTTAGCAAAAGCTCCGCGCGGGCTTTACGACCGCACCATTGCGGCTGACATTACCACCTTTGGGGATCAGAACGCCGCTGATATCGTTGTCTGCAAGTCAACGCTCGAGCACGTTCGTGGTACCGAGGCTGCCTTTGCCACAATGGCGAGATTGCTCAAGCCGGGCGGCGCTCTGCTCGTGTTCGTGCCGTCGCGCAATGCGCTTTACGCCCGGCTGAATATGCTGCTGCCCCAGCGTTTGAAGCTACGCCTACTATCGGCGTTCATGCCGAATCGGGCTGATCACTTGGGCTTTCCGGCCACGTATGATCATTGTACGCCGCGAGATTTTCGTCGCTTTTCTGCGCGCTGCGGCCTGCAAGTCGAGGAGCTCCGGCCATATTATATCAGCTCGTATTTCTCCGTCCTATTCCCCTTGTACGTGCTCTGGCGCGCCTGGATTATCGGCTATCGGCTGATATCG
Organism: Bradyrhizobium sp. LMTR 3; assembly: GCF_001693485.1. GTDB lineage: Bacteria > Pseudomonadota > Alphaproteobacteria > Rhizobiales > Xanthobacteraceae > Bradyrhizobium. The sequence continues at coordinate 257,001 of NZ_MAXC01000049.1, read as the reverse complement.
CGGGAGCAGGCTGCCGAGTCGTTCGCATTGGTTGCCCGCAAGCCGGAGCCGTTCCGCAAGCGAGGCACCGCGATAAGCACGGCGCCGCTTTGTGCCATCAAGGATTGATTGGAGGCCGCGATCACAATCAAGGAGTTCATGGAGACTCGTTGTATTGTTGTCCATTGGGGCGGAGGAATGACGCGGCGGTTTGATTTGGCTCAAACCACACGTCGGGGCTTGAGCCGCTGACGTTCGCTTCCGCGCGTCGAGCGGACATGAACTAGGATTTCCTGACTTGACGATTGAAGACTTCCTCGATGTTACAAGCGCAAGCCGAACGGCGGGTGGAAAATAGGCAAGAGCCATCGATGATGTCCGCGCTGTGCAGGATCGGCTGTGCGCACGATGGATGGTCGCGTTCGCCGCGCCCTCTAAGACCGGAAAACAGCACCGTCACACGATCAGATCGTGCGGCACATGATGCTGCGCGCCCCCGGCGTGATCAGCGGCGTATTGCTCAGCGAGCGAAAGCCCGGGCGGTTCCGTATCCTGGATCGCTGCCAGCCCATTATGTCCGGCGTGCCAGTCATGCGAGGTCGAAGCCGGACCGTTGCCCACATCTGCCACAGCATCTGAATGTTTGGAGGCGGCCATCTCGCTCTTGAACTGGAATGAATCTCCGAGTACCGGGGCGGCTGCCATCTCTGCGTGACCGGCATCGGCGGGGGCAGACTGGTCCTTGCTGGCAGCGTTCGGATTCGATTCCGAATGTGAGTTGTTTGATGCGTCTGCAGACACTGCGTGCAACTCGCGCTGCGATTGGCCGGGATTGGCACCGCTCCCCGGTGCCACGGCCAAGCCGCCATGATCGATCGTGCCTCCCGCGAGCGTTGCGGCTACATCTCTGGTCGTCATTGCGACGGTGCTTGCGTGGATCGGCCCTTGATCGAACCTGGAGTGATCCTCCACTGGTCCGGTCGCGTGACCGCGCGGAAGCTCGACCGAAGACCCTCTGACGAGGGTAACGGCGTCATCCCTGCCGTCTTCGGTTGCATGCCCCGGAGCTTGGTCGAGACTGGCAAGCTGGGCAGAACTGGTTGAATCGACCCGCTCCCACACGAAACGGAAGCTGAAGCTCTCGTCGGATGTGGTCCAAATGCTGTCTGTGACGCGCGCAGCTTCGCTGACAGTCGCTTCCACGGAAGCCTCGGCGCCACTCGCCGTCAGAACGTCTCCTGCCGTCATCGCGGCCAGCGCCGGATCGATCGCTTCGCCGGTGGCCGCGACGGTCGCTGTTGCCGGCTCGTGGACGAAATCCGAATCCTGAGCGAACGCATCGCCCTGAAGGTAGATTTCTAGAAGGGCCGAATCGCCTATATCAAGGGCTTGATTGGTCTGATTCACGTACACGATGGTTTGATTGCTCGCGCTGTCATAGATCGAGGCGATAGTATGCGGCGGCACGGTTTTAGCCGTTGCAGACAGCGCCATGAACGCAAGCGCGCCAAAGGCCGCCAGATCGATCCTATCCGACCCGAATTTGAAATCGGTGATGGAATCGAACTGGGCCGAACTGGAGTCCGTCGCGGCGAGATAGACGAAGGTATCGGCGCCGTTGTTGTCGTTGACGGTTCGGGGGCCTCCGTAGATCGTGTCATTGCCGTCATTGCCCCTGAACCTGTCATTGCCGGATCCTGCATACAGAGGGTCATCCTTGCCGGTGCCGTTGACGGTATCCTCCTCGCCGGCGCCCGCATGGACGATTTGAAATTCATGGCCGCCTCCAGCGATGGTGTCGCCTCGGGAGGTCCCGAAGACGAACGGCGGTTCGGATATTCCGCGGTCCCCCAAGGGGTCGAAATCGTTGAGGTCCGCATCGATGCTGCCACGAATGGTGACCGTCACCACTTGCTCGGTGCCGCTTGCAGTGGTCACGGTGAAGGTATTGGTCCGGGTATCGCCGACATCGAGCGCCTGCGCGGCGCTGTTGGCGTTGTCGAGCGCGTAGGTCCACACTCCGGCCGCCGTCATCATGAAGGTGCCGTAGCCGCCCAAGCTCGGCCTCGTCGAGCTGGCTGCCGTGAACGTATTGGCGGTGTTGTAGATGTCGGAATCGAGTTGGCCGGTCGCGCTCGGCGTGCCCGGTGCGGCATTGGCAGCGCCAATAGTGACATTATAGGTTTGGCTGCCCGAGAGAGTGCCGTGCGAAACCGTGATTGCGCAGGTTTCGGCCGTGGGCGCCGCCAGCGCATTGACCGTGTCATTGCCGGGAACATAGGTGTAAACGCCGGTCGCGCCGTTGAGGTAGAGCGCGCCACGGAAATGGGCCCTCGAAACATCGTATGCTCCGCCATCCAACACTGTTTCGTCGGCGGTGGCATCCTCGCGGGGACTGCTGGCAACGAAGGTTGCCTTCGACGCGTACGGGTTCGCGGCGTCGTCCATCGCTGCGCAGGTCAGTGCTGCAAGCGAGAGCGTGCCGAACCCGCCGTATCGTTGTGATATGGCGAGCGCCGCGAGCACCGTCCGATTGTTGATCTCAAGCTTCTGATATATGTGGTGGAGGTGCACTTTGATGGTGCCTTGGGAAATGTTCAGCTGGCGCGCAATTGCTTTATTCGACAAACCTTCGGACACCAGACGCATAATTTCGCGCTCGCGATCCGTCAGCACTGCCAGCGGACTTTCGATATTGGCGCCGCTTACTTCCTTCCCGGTCGGCGCCAAGTCTGGGGACGGTTCTGGCAGAAAACTGATTCTCTCTACCACTAGCCTCAGGGATTGCACCAAAGTTTCGGGGCTCGCATACTTCGAAATCGCACTGCAGGCCCCGGCGGCGATTGCCGCGGCGAGATCGCCATGTTCGAGTGATGTGGTGAAGAAAACCAGCCGGGTGGAAGGATTCTCGGCTTTGGCAATGGCGAGAACTTCAGATGCCGTCACGTCAGGCGATGTGTCCTCGAGAAGCACGACATCGGGTGCCAAATTCCGAATCGCTTCAACGCAGCTGGCTCCATCGCGACAAGACGCAATAATCTCGAAGTCACGATGAGCCGCGAATACTGACGTCAAGCCCTGCAGAACGATCGGGTGTCGGTCTGCGATCACCAACCGGGTACGACGCATGAGCGGTCCTCGACCTGCCCTCCCCTGTGAACCCCGCCAATCCCAATATATTTCATAGGATTTTCTTCTCAGTGAGCGCAGTTCAGATGCCGCATCGCAAACGCGTCCGTCGCCCCAGCGATCCGACAGGTGTCGTCACGTCAGATGGACTGTCTCAGATGCCCGGCCTCGCCGTTCGGGGCGTCGCCTCAAAATACCCGTCGTTGATGGTGGCTGCGATTGGCAAAGGTGCGCCGGAACCAGTCGTCCAACAGGGCCTGCTCGCAGGCATAGCGGTCGCTGGAGAAGCGCACCGAGGCATTCATTTGGTAGTTGATATCAGTGAGGGTATCTTCACCGCCTTGTCTGGCTTTTCCCCTTTCCGTGAGTACGTAACGCAGCTTGAAGCTTGGCGGGGTAACGTCCCGCATGATCCGGACGTCGGAGACGTTGCGCCGCCACGGCTCATAGTGACCGGCAAGATCGATATTTAGAACATCGATCGTCAGGTTCTGGCCCAGCCGACGTCCAAGCTTCTCGAAATACGCCCGAAATGCCGTGATCGTCGCATCGCCGATGTTGCGCCAAATGACCAGCGTTGCGGCGAAAAGCGACTTCCGGACCATTAGCGAACCTCCGGTGATCTTCGGGAACTAAGCACGCCCACCCGCAATTCCAGGCCCGCCCTCCTCGCAGGCACTACATCCTGAACCGGACCGGAACCACGAGCTGTACGATCTGCTGGCGGATCTCAGGCGGTGCGGGCGGCTTTCCTGCCTGACCTTCGGCCCCTTGGCGAGCCGGCGGCAACGGCCGGTGTCGACCAAAACCCGGCACTGTATCGCATCCAGATTGAGGCGACTCTAGCACTGCAAGAAACGGCACGTCGTCGCGGCCTGCCTGCCGACCAAAAGGGCTTGGCGCGTGCGTTGCTGGACGTCCTCACAGAGCTTCCATAGATCCCGAGCGCGCCGCGCCTTCGAAGTGGCTTCTCACGGGAAGTATTTCGCAGCAGGTCCCGAAGCTGAAGACGAGGATCGGTTGTCTCTCATGTTAGTTGAATAGCAACGCCGCGATTACTCATCCAAAAGGTCGAGGAACTCTTCGACCTTCCTAAGCGGTCCATCGCGTCCGTTGCTGATGTAGACAACCCGATCGCCATCGCGTTGCAGGGATCGCGCCCTGGATTTCCGAAGTCGTCCCGGCAGGAATGTCGCGGCTACGGCATCCAGGCCGACATCAAGTCTTATGATTCCTCTTCGCCTGCAGTCGATTCTGAGCCTTGCTGCCGCAAAGAAATCGCGGGCCGCCGGAGGCAATCTGCCGAAGCGACGAGAGGTCTCCTCCTCGAGATCGTCCAGCTCATCTTCGCTTCGGCATCTGGCGACGCGGCCGTAGATTTCCAGCCGAACCGCCTCCGATTGCACGTAGCCTGCGGGCAACATGTCCCCTACCGGCAGATTCAGATCAGGCACCCACAGGTCGGCTGTTCTGTCGTCGGCTTTCTCCGAGGCCAATTTCAGAAGGTGGCTGTAGAGCACCGGCCCGAACACCTGCACATGGCCCGACTGTCGCTCTGAAAGCACGTCCCCCGCTCCCCTGAGGTCCAGATCCCGCGCACTGATCGCGAAACCCGCGCCGGGTCTGTTGAACTCCTCCAGAACGGCCAATCGCTTCTCAGATCGCTCCGAGCCCGAATCGGTCAGCAAATGCGCAAACGCGCGTATCCCGCTGCGCCCCACCCTTCCTCTGAGCTGATGAAGTTGCGCAAGACCGAACTTTTCGGGCCAACAGACCACGATCGTGTTTGCACGTGGGATATCGAGACCGCTCTCCACGATGTTGGTCGCCAGCAGCACATCGGCCGCGCCTTCGACGAAGCTCATCATTCGGTCATCTATGTCGTCGGCAGGCAACTTGCCATGCAGACAGACGATGCGGAGATCCGGAGCCACCGATTGAACGCGCGCCAGCATCGGATCGAGATCCTGAATTCGCGGACAGATCAAGAAGCTTTGCCCGTGCCGCCTTTGCTCGCGCAGCAATGCGGAGGCAATAGCAGCATCTGAAAGAGGAGCGACCTTTGTGACGACCGGGAGTCGATGAATGGGCGGAGAGGCAATGACGCTAAGGTCCCTGAAGCCAGCAAGACCGCCCGCGAGAGTCCGCGGAATCGGCGTGGCGCTCATCCAAAGCGCATGAATACTCTTGGCCAGCCCGGAAAGTTTCGCCTTCTCGGTCGCCCCAAAATGCTGTTCCTCATCGATGACGACAAGGCCGAGCCCGGCGAACTTCAAGTCTTTCGAGGCGAGGGCCTGCGTTCCGACCACGACCTTCAATTTGCCACTCTTCAGCCCCTCCTTCACCTCTCTTGTCTCTGCGCCCGAACCGGTTCGCGACAAACTCCCCACTTCGATGCCAAACGGAGCGAAGCGTTTGCGGAAAGTCGCGACATGCTGCCTTGCCAGGACGGTCGTCGGCACCGCGATCGCCACCTGCTTCCCCGACAATACGACGGCGGCCGTGGCTCGCAACGCCACTTCGGTTTTGCCGAAACCGACGTCGCCGCAAATGATCCTGTCCATGGGGTGGCCCGACGCAAGATCATCCAAAACGTCCCGAATGGCTTTCGCTTGGTCGACTGTCGTGAAATACGGAAAACGCGCGACGAACCTCTCATAGATGGGACCAGGAGGTACAAGTTTCGGAGCCCGCCGGCGCCGCCGCTGGCTGATGTGTTTGGCGAGCTGCTTGCCGGCGATTTGAATTTCGCGCTCCGCCTCGGTACGCCGGCTCCACCATGTACTTCCATCCGCTTTGTCGAGGGTGAGTTCGCCGCGCTCCGACGCATATGGCCAGATCAAGGCTAGGTCAGAGGGCGGAACGAGCACTGCATCGTCTCCCGCAAATTCGAGCCTGATCATCTCGCGCGACAACCCGCCCCCCGTTGCCACGGTCTGCAAGCCGTCGAGCAAGGCCAGCCCTCGCTGCAAATGAACCACCGCAGTCCCTTGCTCCGGCACATCTGCGTGGTCGAAAGCCCCACTCCAAGCTCTCACCAGGGGCTGCGGATGATGAGCCCTGCTGCCGAGCACATCGGAAGCAGTCACAACGACAAGAGGCTTCCGATCAGGCACGACAAAACCCCTATCGAAGTCGGCCAGGAGCGCCGCCTCACGATTGCGTCCGGCCGTCGCCTCGTTCCAATCCGCAAAGTGCTCCGCCTTGACTCCGCTCATCCGTTCCAGCACGCGCAGATCGTCCTCATGCGCTGCGACGAAAACCAGTCGCGAACCGGCGCGCCGCGTATCGTCGACGAACGCACGAAGCGCCTTCCTGGGCGATGCAACCTGCGAAAAGTCCGGTGAGGGAGCGAAAGGTGCCTTTTGCGACAGCACATTCATACGCCTGGTCGCCTGCTTCCATTCGCGTCTTCCGAGGTATTCCCGGTCTCTGTCCGTGCGACCCGCCGCCTCCTCGATCGTGCTGAGCCAGCTATCAGCGTGCGCTGAAACGCCGGCATCCGCGATCCACTTGGCTCGACCGCAATAGTCGAACAGGGTCGAGCGCTTTCCGCGCATGTTCCGGAACGCCAGCCGCTCCGACATCGGGTCGATGAGAAGCTCTTTCGTCTCAAAAACGATGTCATGTTCTATCGGGTCGAACGCCACGATCCGACGTATCACCCCGCCGGAATGCTCTACTCTGAACGGACCGAGCGCGCCGGCGGGAAAAATCTCGAATGTCTTCCCGTGAAACAGCGCGCCGCCGGGATAGTCCGCCTCGTCATCGAGGTCGTATCCGAGGGCCTCAAGCCGCGCCCGGAGATCTCGTTCGGAGAACACGGCACCGACTTTCAAACGGAGGATGATCCGGGACCAACTCGCCGCCGTGGGAAGGCGCTCCATCACGGCCTCTGCCGTAGATACGAGCAGGATCGGCTTCTCAGGCTTGGCAACGCGCCTCAAGACCGAGCTTCGTCTACCCGCGATTTCGTGCGAAGGCTCAAGCTGATCGAATGGCAGCGTATTCAGTCTTGGAAAAACAAGCACATCGCACGAAGGGGCGAGGGCATGAATGACGGCACCCAGCCGCTCGGCCCTATTCTCGTTTTCAGCAAGAAAGACGACGCCTTTGCGACCCGACTTCCTCCACCGTGCGAGCAGATGGAGGGCCACCATGCCCAGGGGCGAGGAAGAAGAGATCGCAGTCCGCGATGAAGAATTCTTTCGCTTCGTTGCCCTGCTGGCAACACGCGCTTTGCTGGAATGGCCCACCTTGAACCCGTCGTTGATTCGCCACCAACTGGAGCTGATGGCGAGTGTTGCTTCGAACAGGCCCGCTCTGATGCGAGAGCTACGCCTCGGGCTGCGTACATATGCGAATTTGATCGCGGACGCACGTATCCAATCTGGTCGTCCAGTGAAACGTCGCTCGGGAGCGGAGGCGTCTCGATCGTCCCCCTTCTCCACCCGATAGTAGGTTCCCGATTCCTGACGATTGCCCGCTTGCTTCAGCCTAGGCCTACGCCTCGGCGTGGATAAGATGGACACGTCGGCATTTACGTGATCCGAACCCAGGCGCCATTGTTTGCGGATGAGCTCACCGCAGCTTCGATGAACTTCACACCGGCAAGGCCATCCTCGACGGTCGGGAAAATCACCGCCGGATCGGGCGATCTGCCGGCCTGTGCTGCGCGGATAGCGCGCGCTGCCTCAGTATAGATTGTTGCGAACCCCTCAAGGTAACCCTCGGGATGCCCCGATGGCACGCGGGTGAGACGGCCCGCCTCGACCAAGGCGCCGGCACCGCCGCGGGTGAGGAGTTGCTTGGGCTGCCCATAGCGGGTGAACCAGAGATGGTTCGGATTTTCCTGTACCCATTCGAGGCCGCCCTTGGTCCCATAGACGCGCAGCGTCAGGCCGTTCTCGTTGCCGACCGCGATCTGGCTCGCCCAAAGCATACCTTTGGCACCTCCCTTCCACTTGAGGAGGATCTGGGCGTCATCATCGAGACGCCGGCCGCCGACGAAGGTCGAGAGCTGGGCGAGCAGTTCGTCAAGCTGAAGTCCAGTGACGAAGCAGGCGAGATTGTAGGCGTGGGTGCCGATGTCGCCGATGCATCCGCCAGGGCCGGATCGCGTCGGGTCCGTGCGCCACGCGGCCTGCTTGTGCCCGCTTGCTTCTAACCGCTCCGTCAGCCAATCCTGCAGGTATTCGGCCTGCACCAGCCGGATCTCGCCGAGATCGCCGTTCGCGACCATGGCGCGGGCCTGTCGGACCATGGGATAGCCCGTGTAGTTGTGGGTCACGACGAAGACCTTGCCTGTCCTCCTGACCAGTTCCACCAATTCCTCTGCCTCTGCGACGGTCGTCGTCAGCGGTTTGTCGCAGATGACGTGGATGCCGGCTTCAAGGAAGGCCCTGGCGACCGGGCCGTGCAGGTGGTTGGGGGTCACGATCGAAACCACCTCGATCCCGTCGGGGCGCGCGGCTTCCGCCTTCGCCATCTCTTCGAAGGAGCTATAGGCGCGGTCGTTGGCGATTCCGAGCTCCTTCGCCGAGGCCTTGGCTCGGACCGGGTCCGACGCCAACGCGCCGGCTGTCAACTCGAACTGATCGTCGATACGCGCGGCAATGCGGTGGACGGCGCCAATGAAAGATGCCTGGCCGCCGCCAACCATGCCCAGCCGGATACGACCATGACCGCCAGCCGTGTTGCTTGCCTCAATAGCCATTCTTCTTCCTCGCTCAGGAGATGCCAAGCATCTTGCGGTTCATCTGGTCGTCGGTGGCGGAACCTGCGAAATCATCAAAGGCCTTCTCCGTCACCCGAATGATATTTCTTTTGATGAATTCGGCGCCCTCGCGCGCGCCTTGCTCAGGATGCTTCAGCGCGCATTCCCATTCCATCACCGCCCAACTGCCGTAATCGTACTGCGTGAGCTTGGAGAAGATCGCGCCGAAATCTACTTGACCATCGCCCAGTGAGCGGAAGCGGCCGGCACGATCGACCCAGTTCTGGAACCCGCCGTAGACTCCCTGGCGGCCCGTCGGGTTGAACTCCGCGTCCTTGACGTGGAAGGCCTTGATGCGTTGATGATAGATATCGATGTAGTCGAGATAGTCGAGCTGCTGTAGCACGAAGTGCGACGGATCGTAGAGCAGGTTCGCGCGCGTGTGGCCATTCACTCGCTCGAGAAACATCTCATAGGAGACACCGTCGTGCAGGTCCTCGCCTGGATGGATCTCATAAGCGAGATCAATGCCGTGCTCCTCCGCATAATCAAGAATCGGCTCCCAGCGCCTGGCGAGCTCGTCAAAGGCGGCCTCGACGAGGCCTGCCGGACGCTGCGGCCAGGGATAGACATAGGGCCAGGCCAATGCGCCGGAGAAGGTCGCCTGCGCCGCAAGCCCGAGGCGCCTTGAGGCGCGGATTGCGCGCTTGACCTGGTCTATCGCCCACTCGGTGCGCGCCTTGGGATTGTCCCGCACCTCCGGCACGGCGAAGCCGTCGAATGCTGCGTCATAGGCCGGATGAACCGCGACGAGCTGACCCTGGAGATGGGTCGAGAGTTCGGTGATGGAAAGGCCGTGACCGGCTGCGATCCCCGTCACCTCATCGGCATAGTCCTGCGACTCCGAGGCCTTGCCGAGGTCGAAGAGTCGCCCATCCCAGCTCGGGATCTGAATCCCCTCGTAGCCAAGCGAGGCGGCCCATTCGCAGATCGCGTCGAAGGAGTTGAACGGCGCGGCGTCGGCGGTGAACTGAGCGAGGAATATCCCTGGTCCCTTGATCATCTTCATGAAGTGCTCCTTCTTCCCTGGATGCTCCAGTAGCGCGTGTCCGTTCGATCGCTGACTGGCCGCCTCACTTTGGCAGAAGATTGGACACATCTCCAACCAGCTCAGGCATGACCTTCTCCGCCGTACGCTTACCCGTCACTAGGCCCTCTATATGGCGCTTGATCACCTCAATAATTTTCAGCGAATTGTCACTTGGAAAGGACGTCTGGTGACGGGCGACAAGCTAGGCGCGTTTTCGTGTAGCGGCCGGGGAATAGAGCGCCTCCTGCTCCCGTCGGATACGCACGGCGGGCAGCGTCTCGTCGATCGCTACATCGACCCAGGTGATGCAGGAGTCTTTGGCTACTGGCCGGATCATTCGCACATTGTGCGCAAGACCTAGCGGGAGATATCCCTTCGCCAGCGACGTGCTGGCGGGCGTCAACTTTCCGAAGACGGTGTAACCTCCTTCCCCATCGAGTACATCTCCCGGACGCAAATCCTTCTTCGCGGCAGCGGCAACATCGGCATTGAAGGTCGTTGCGACACCTGTCGGTTCGCCGCGAAGCGCGATGGCTGCAACCGATATTCCGAGTTCCAGACCGATCAGGTGCCACTTCTTGTAGGAGCTCATGTAACGGCCGCTCGGGTCCGTGACGACCTTGTACTCCTCGAAACAGTTGCGGATGTACTCGCTATCACCTTCGAAGCAAACCCAGACGCCCTTTCGAATATCGTTGGGGATCTGAACTCCGTCGGCCGTGAGGCAGGACACAACCTCGACTTGACCCTTGGCCTCCAACACTCCTCCTTCCGAGCGGGGGCGCATCAGCGTAGGAATGTCGTCGACTGATCCCGGAGGAAACGCAAGCCCCTGCGAGGGCGCCTCCAGGCCGGTCGCGTTCGCTATCGAAGCGGATTCGATCGCCGGCTTCGATCCGTCAAGGAAAGCGTTGAACATCTTCGGGTTCATGCCACCGCGTGCAGCTTGCTCGGCGGTCAGCCCCCAGTGATCCCACACCGTTTCAGGCGTCGATTCCCGATATTGCGGCAGCCATTTGTGACCGCGACCAGCCGCGACCACCGGGAAGCCGCATGCCCTCGCCCAGTCAACGAGATCACAAGCCAAAGCCGGTTGATCGCCATAGGCAAGGCTGTAAATCACACCTGCCTGCCTGGCTTTGTGCGCCAGGATCGGTCCGCAGAACGCATCAGCTTCGACCGTTACGTTGATGATCGGCTTGCCGGCCGAAAATGCCGCTAAACAATGTTCGACGGCAGCCACCGGATTACCAGTGCATTCGGCAATCACGTCAATGCCGTGGTAATTGACAAGCGCTTCCCAGTTGTCGGTCAGGAAGGTCGTGCCATTCTCAAGGGCATCATCAAGAGAGACTGCGCCATACCGCTCCTCGGTCCACCCGACGCGCTTCAGGTTCTCGATCGCACGAGATGGCGATAGATCGGCGATGCCGACGAGATGCACGCCGGGCGTACGCAGAACCTGATGAAGGTACATCGCGCCGAACTTTCCTGCACCGATCAACCCGACCTTGACGGGGCGTCCCTCTGCTTCGCGTTCGAGGAGTTTTGCATAGAGGTTCACGATGTCTCTCCAGTCATTAAGTGGCGCAGCCTTGTTTCAGATCTTTGGCGGAGGCAGGCTCAACTCCTGCGTCAGCCAGTGCGTGAACATCCGGACCGACCGGCGGGCCTTGGCCACACGTGGAAAGACGAGGTAGTGCCCGACGTAGCCGACGTCCTTTGCCCGCCCGGCGAGCGGAGCGACGAGCTGGCCGGCTGCAATTTCCCGCTCGGCCAGCCGTGTCGATTCCAGGGCGACGCCGAGTCCGTCGACGGCTGCGGCGATGGCCATGAAGGACCGGTCGAAGCGCGAGCCACGGGGAGCCGGAGGAGCAATCTCGTTCGCATCGAACCAGCTATTCCACCGCACGCGCTTGTTGTCGCTTTCGATGAGCTTCGCGTCGAGGAGATCCTTCGCTGAGGTGATCTGCGCAGCGATATCCGGCGCGCAGAGAGGGGTGACGGTCTCCTCGCCGAGCGGGATGACGATCAATCCCTCCTGCCGCGGTGGCCCGTAGCAGATGTCGGCGTCGAACTCGTCGTGCTCAAACCTCGGATAGTCGACCCCGGCCGCAAGCCGCACCTCGAGCCCGGGCTGCTTGGCCAGAAGATCTCGCAGGCGCGGCATGAGCCATTGCGCGGCCATGGACGGCGCGCAGTGCAGCCGCAGCAGGTTGCCGGAGCGCGAGCCGACGGTCTCAATGCCTTGCCGCATCTCGTCGAAGCCAGACGCGACGTGGCGCACCAGCGCTTCGCCCGCCGTGTTGAGATGGACGGCACGGCTCTGCCTGTCGAACAGCACCGCGCCCATCAGGCTTTCGAGCTTGCGGACCGCGTGGCTGACCGCGCTCGGCGAAATGCCGAGCTCCTCGCCGGCTGCCCGAAAGGAGCCCGTCCGGGCTGCGGCCTCGAAGGCCTGGAGCGCGGAAAGCGGCAAGCGTCTCATGTCTTTCTCAGGAGCCCGACTCCGCGACGTCTGACGACTACGAACACCGGCCGACCATCGCCTGGAGGCCGGAAAGGGAAAGATGAATTCAATTCATCAAATAGCGCAATTTTTGCGTTTTTCCCATGGAAAAAGGCGAGTCAGTATCACGCAACAAAGATCACACCAGTTCGAGGGATGAAATGCTGCTTCAGAACAAGACCGCCGCGATTTCCGGCGCCGCCAGCGCTCGCGGCATCGGCTTGGCCACGGCGAAGCTTTTCGCGAGTCATGGTGCGCGCGTCGCCATCCTCGATATCGACGAGGCGGCCGCGCAAAAGGCCGCCGCCGAGCTCGGCCCGCAGCATATCGGCCTTGGCTGCGATGTCGCGAACAAGGCGTCCTGTCAGGCCGCCGCGGACAAGGTCATCAAGGCCTTCGGTCAGCTCGATGTCCTGATCAACAATGCGGGCATCACCCAGCCGGTGAAGACACTGGAGATCGACGAGGCAAGCTGGGATCGGATCCAGGACATCAACTGCAAGGGTGTTCTGTTCCTGAGCCAGGTCTTCATCCCGCATATGCAGGCGCGCAAGCAGGGTTCGATCGCCTGCATGTCCTCCGTCTCGGCGCAACGCGGCGGCGGCATCTTCGGCGGGCCGCACTATTCCTCGGCGAAGGCGGGCGTGCTCGGACTCGCCAAGGCGATGGCGCGCGAATTCGGGCCGGACGGCATCCGTGTGAATTGCGTGACGCCGGGCCTGATCCAGACCGACATCACCGGCGGCAAGCTGACCGACGAGATGCGCAGGGAGATCATCAAGGGGATCCCGCTCAACCGGCTCGGCGACGCGAGCGACGTGGCGGGCATCTACCTGTTCCTCGCCTCCGACCTCTCGGCCTACGTCACGGGCGCGGTGATCGACGTCAATGGCGGCATGCTGATCCACGGCTGAGGGCCAGCCGGCCGCTCCGGCCGGCAGTCCTCGCCAGTGTCGCCAATGCTCACTCTCAAGAAGGCTCAGTACTCATGAGAACCGCTCCACTCGGCCACAACGTTTCGCTTGAACGCCGTGCGTGGAATATCCGGCGCCATGCCATCCTGATGGGCGAGGTCCAGGGGCAAGGATACATCGCGCAGGCGCTGGATGTCGCCGACATCCTGGCCACCGCCTACTTCCACGCCATGCGCTACCGGCCCGACGATCCCGCCTGGGAAGGACGCGACCGCTTCCTGCTGTCGAACGGCCACTATGCGATCGCGCTCTACGCGGCGCTGATCGAGGCCGGGATCATTCCGGAGGAAGAGCTGGAGACTTACGGCTCGGACGAAAGCCGCCTGCCGATGTCCGGCATGGCGAGCTACACGCCCGGCATGGAGATGTCGGGCGGCTCGCTCGGACTCGGGCTGTCCATCGCGGTCGGCAAGTGCCTCGGCCTGAAGCGGAAGGGTTCCGACAGTCGCGTCTATACGCTGTTCTCGGATGGCGAGCTGGACGAAGGCTCGGTCTGGGAGGCGATCATGTCCGCCGCCCATTACAAGCTCGACAACCTTGTCGCCATCGTCGACGTCAATAACCAGCAGGCCGACGGTCCCTCGACCACGGTCATGGGCTTCGAGCCGCTGACGGAGAAGCTCGAGGCCTTCGGCTGGTTCGTCCGGCGCATCGACGGCAATGATCTCGCGGCGGTGCGCGCCGCCTTCGATGCGGCCAAGGCGCAGCACGGCCAGGGCAAGCCCAGCATGATCATCGCCGACACGCTGATGGGCAAGGGCGTGCCCTTCCTGGAGGCACGCGAGAAGAACCATTTCATCCGCGTGGATGCCCATGAATGGCGGCTTGCGCTCGACGCACTCGACGAGAGGAAGCCTTCATGAAGCCCGCAGCTCCGAGGACCGACGCCGGCAAGCCGCGCCTCACCACCTCCGCGATGATCGCCTCGATCGCAGGCGAAGGGCAGCGAACGAAGCCGGCTCCATTCGGCCACGCGCTCGTCGAGTTGGCGAAAGAGGACGGCTCGATCCTCGGCATGACCGCCGATCTCGGCAAGTACACCGACTTGCACATCTTCGCGCAGGCCTTTCCCGATCGCTACTACCAGATGGGGATGGCGGAGCAGTTGCTGTTCGGTGCCGCCTCCGGACTGGCCGCGGAAGGCTTCACGCCCATCGCGACGACCTATGCCGTCTTCGCCTCGCGTCGCGCCTACGACTTCATCCACCAGACGATCGCGGAGGAAGACCGCAATGTGAAGATTGCCTGCGCGCTGCCGGGCCTCACCTCAGGCTACGGTCCCTCCCATCAGGCGACCGAAGACCTCGCCTTGTTCCGCGCCATGCCGAATATGGTGGTGATCGATCCTTGCGATGCACACGAGATCGAGCAGGTCGTGCCGGCAATGGTGCGCCACAAGGGGCCGGTCTACATGCGCCTCCTACGTGGGCAGGTTCCGCTCGTGCTCGACGAGTACGGCTACAGCTTCGAGCTCGGCAAGGCCAAGCTGCTGCGGGACGGGTACGAGGTCCTCTTCATCTCCTCGGGCATCATGACGATGCGTGCGCTCGAAGCCGCGAAGGCGCTGGTGAGCGACCGGATCGATGCCGGTGTCCTGCACGTGCCGACAATCAAGCCGCTCGATGCGGCAACGATCCTGGCCTGCTGCGCAAAGCCCGGCCGACTCGTCGTGGTTGCCGAGAACCACACGGTCAATGGTGGCCTGGGCGAGGCTGTCGCCGGCCTGCTGATGCGCGAGGGCGTGCATCCGGCCTTTCGCATGGTCGGTCTGCCGGACGAATTCCTCGCCGCCGGCGCGTTGCCAACGCTGCACGACCGCTACGGCATATCGACGGAAGCGCTCTGCGCAAGAGTCAAAGGGTGGCTGAAATAGGCTCAGAACGCTACAGCTCCCGGCAAGTAGAGCGCAGGATCGGGAGGGCGGCCCGCTTTCGACGACCGTCGCACTCGCTCAACCTGGAAGCCAAACAGCAGTCCGCTGTCACTGACTATTATGCACGCTGGCCTGCGCGCCAGCCCATTTCCCAGAAGTCCGATTCGAGTCGCGTTGCTTCCTTGAAGATCGCGATCAGCTCGGCCTCGCGGGCCGGTGTGGCGTAGAGATCGGCGAGATTCTCCAAATGAGCCCGCGCTTTCGCCGCAACGTCCTGGTATGGCGTGCCGGCATACTCGGCGATCCAAACGCGATATGGGTTCGTTGCAGCGAGCGCATCGGGTCGCGACGCAAGCCGCGTCGCAATCTCCGCGTAGCCGATCACGCAAGGCGCAAGCGCCACCTTGAGTGCCAGCAGATCACCGCGCATTCCAGCGTCAAGTACGTAGCGTGTATAGGCCAGCATCTCGACGGCAGGCGGGGCTTGTTCGAGATCGCCGGGCGACAGGCCCCAGCCGGCGCAGAGCTTCACATGCAGGTTCATCTCGACGTCGAGGATGGCCGAGAGGCCGGCTGCCCCTTCACGCATGTCGGCAAGCTTGGGCGACTTGTAGACGGCGAGCGCGTAGGCGCGGGCAAACTCGATGAGAAAAAGGTAATCCTGGACGAGGTAGTGACGAAACGCGGCCTCGGCGAGCGAACCGTCCGCCAACCCGTTCGTGAAGGGATGTTCGGTGTAGGCCCGCCACTCGGCGGATGCTGCTGTCTTTAGGCGCTCGAAGAAGCTCATGATCATTCGCCGGCTTTGCGTTTCATGAATGTGTTTGGCTCGCTACTACAGACGCGTCCCAAGCTTCGGTTGCGAACATACTGCACCAGTTTCGCACTAGAAGCGCCCCGTCGTCCGGCCCCTTGCACCCAAACCATTGCCGTGGCCTGCATGCTGTGGTCGGAGGCCGCCGCCTATCACGGCTGGCCAGGGCATTTCTGGACGAAGTCCGGCAAGCGAGCCTGCTTCCGGGCCCGGAAGTTCCCCTTGCCAAGCCTCCCCAGGGCGGGTCCAAGATACTACGTTAGGGTCATGAAGAATCACGGCCGCCCCCAAGCCATCGGGCCAATAGCCACACCAGAGCCCTTCGTGCGGCAAAGCTTCGACGACGCGCGCAAGGCGGTCGCGGCTTTGCGATCACTTTATGCCCGAAATACCCAGTTCCTGCGCGATTCCTTCGCCGCGCTCGCGGCTGGCAGCGACAGTAACCGGCGATACCGGGCGTTCTACCCGGAAATCAGCGTCACCACGAGCTCATACACCCAGGTCGATTCTCGTCAATCCTATGGCCACATGCCGACGCCCGGACACTACTCGACCACGATCACCCAGCCCGACCTGTTCGAAACCTATCTCATCGAACAGCTCGATTTGATCATGCGCAACCACGGCGTTCCGGTCGTCGTATCGGAATCGGAAACCCCCATCCCGCTGCATTTTGCTTTTCAGGAAGGCACATACGTTGATGGCGCCGCCGCCAGGAACATCAAGCGACCGATTCGAGATCTGTTCGACGTTCCAGATCTTGATGGAACCGACGATCAGATCGCCAATGGCACATACGAAGCGCCGGTCGGCCGGCCGAGGCCGCTGGCGCAATTCACCGCGCAGCGCGTCGACTATTCCCTGCATCGCCTGCAGCACTACACGGCCACCAGCCCAAACCACTTTCAGAACTTCGTGCTGTTCACCAACTACCAATTCTACATCGACGAGTTCTGTGCTCGCGCCAGGGACCTGATGGCGAACGGCGATACCGGCTATGCCGAATTCGTCGAGCCCGGCAACGTCATCATCAGGCGGGGCGAACAGCGACCGGCCGCCGGCGTCACAACGGCGCGTCTGCCGCAGATGCCGGCATATCATCTGAAGAGGCCGGACTACGCAGGCATCACCATGGTCAATATCGGTGTCGGACCTGCGAACGCCAAGACGATCACCGACCATATTGCCGTGCTCAGACCACACGCGTGGCTCATGCTCGGGCACTGCGCCGGATTGCGCGACACCCAGGCGCTGGGCGACTACGTGCTGGCGCATGCGTACATGCGGGAGGATCATGTTCTCGACGACGACCTCCCGCTATGGGTGCCCCTTCCCGCGCTGGCCGAAATCCAGGTCGCGCTCGAGGAGGCCGTGGCGGAAGTGACCGGGCTATCCGGATACGACCTGAAGCGCGTCATGCGCACCGGCACCGTTGCTTCCATCGACAATCGCAATTGGGAATTGCGCGACCGGCGTGGTCCGATCCAGCGACTCTCGCAGTCGCGCGCTATTGCGCTCGACATGGAATCGGCGACCATCGCCGCCAACGGATTCCGCTTCCGCGTACCCTACGGCACCTTGCTGTGCGTGTCCGACAAGCCGTTGCACGGAGAACTGAAGCTGCCCGGCATGGCCACCGAATTCTACAAGCGGCAGGTGGCCCAGCATCTGACCATCGGCATCCGCACGATGGAGAAGTTGGCGGACATGCCGTTGGAGCGGCTGCACTCGCGCAAGCTCAGAAACTTCTCCGAAACGGCCTTCCAGTAAGGCGCGCCGAGACCTGTCGGTGCCTTATCGCGTGCCGTAGGCGCGGTCGCCTGCATCACCGAGGCCAGGCAGGATAAAGGCGTTTGCATCGAGCCCCTCGTCGATACCGGCCGTCCACAACCGCACATCGGGATGCAGGCCCCGGAAGCGCTCCACACCTTCCGGCGCGGCGAGCAGGCATACCAGCCGAATATCCTTCGCGCCGCGCTCCTTCAGCCGGTCCACCGCCGCCACCGCCGTGTTCGCCGTCGCAAGAACCGGCGACACCACGATCGCCAGCCGCTCGTGAAGATCGGACGGCGATTTGAAGAAATATTCGACCGCCACGAACGAATGCGGTTCGCGGTAGAGCCCGATATGCGCGACGCGGGCGGTCGGAACGAGGTCCAGCATTCCGTCGACAAAGGTCACCCCTGCCCGCAACACCGGCACGAAAACCAGTTTCTTACCCGCGATCTTGGCGGAGTGCATTCGTGCAAGCGGAGTCTCGACCTCCACATCGGTCAGCGGCAGATCGCGCGTCACCTCGTAACAAAGCAGCATTCCGATCTCCTTGAGGAGCTCGCGAAAGGACTTGGTCGAAATCGTCTTGTCGCGGATCAGCGTAAGCTTGTGCTGGACCAACGGATGATCCACGATCGTAATGCCTTCCATGCTTTTGCTCCCTGCGAGTAATCGAATCGCGTTCCATAGCATTTTTGAGCGAACCGGATATCCTGTTCGCATGAAGAAAACGCGTCAAACAGATACTAGAAAACCGTACCGTCGCTACTGACCTTGACGGGCGGCGACCCGTCGGGCCGGCGCGCGAACGCCAGCGCCCTGCCCGCCGCCCAAGTGCCGCCTTCCAGAATCTTCGCCAGTGGAAGAGAGACCGCGTCAAGACCAACGCGTTGCCGCAGCAGATCCGCCAACCGATCCAGCAGCGCGACGGTCAGCGCCCTCCACTCGACCACGAGCGTCGAGGCGACATCATGTTCGCGTTGCGCGTCCATAGGGTCGCGCAGCACCAGTACCCCGGCGTCGACGAACAATCCGCCGTTGCGGTATTCCGCAAGGCCCGTCAGGCCGTCGATATTCGTCACCAGCAGCCCCGCCCGCTGTATCGGCTCGATCAGCGAATACGATAGCCACTGCGACAATTTGTGCAGCGGCACCAGCCCGCTGGTCTCATCCTCGGTCTTGAGCGCCGGATGACGCCAGCAATCTCCTAACGGAATTTCGCCGAGCGTTATGCGCGACGGCCAGATCGGCCCCAGTTGGCGCAAAAGCTCCGACAAAATCGTCGAGGCCGCGATCACCCCCGCGTTGGCCGCCCCTGTGAGGTGATCGAACAACCCGCCGGGCCGGGCCGTGTCGCCGCGGGCGAAAATCTGCGGTGACGCCGATGCTACTTGACCGAGCCGGCGAAGAAGGCTGATGCGCCCCTCGAGGCCAACCAATGGATTGTCGTCCGCAACCTGAAAGCCAGTCTGCAGATCGGCAACGGTCAGGCGTTCAAGCCTAACGGCATCGGCCCGCAGCGGCTCGTCAGCCTTCGCTGAGAACACGCCGCGCGCAAACATATCCAGACTGGCAAGCCCCAGCCCCTCCGAACGGCCAATACTGGCACCCGTCAGGGTATCGCGATAGCGCCACGATGGACCTGCTCCGGCGTCGAGCAGCACGCTGATTATGGCGAGGTCAAACTCGGCGCGAGCGCGCTCTTTCCTGTCGCGCCAATTCTTGGCGTCGGCAAGTGCTGCCCAGCGATCGATGCCGCCGACGACAAAATGGCGCCAGCGCGAATGAAAGGGAACATCGAACGTCGGATAGGCCTTGTGCGTTGTCGTAAGCACGAGATCAACCGCCTCGTCGAGCCGGCCAAGATCGACTTTGAAGTGCTGAAGCTGGTCGTTCAAGCCGATTTCCAGCATCCGGTGCGCGCGACTGCGCACCGCTTCCGCACTTAAAAGAGATAAGCCGTCTGCCGTCGCGTCTGCTGTCACGATCAATGGCCCTGGCTCGCCCTAGTATTTTTCGAGCGGCCGACCGGAGGCGATCAGGTCCTCAGGCTTCGTGTCAGGTGAAAAATATCCCGCGGCTTTCTTGGCGGCGATTTCCACATGGGCGTCGGCAGGAATCATGTAGTCGGGAATGGCGACGCGCTCGACAATGTCGATACCCTGCCCCGTCAGCGCATCATACTTCATGTCGCTCATCGAGATGAAGCGGTCGATGCGCTTCAATCCCAGCCAGTGAATGACATCCGGCATCAGTTGCTGGAAACGCGCATCCTGCACCCCGGCAACGCATTCCGTTCGTTCGAAATAGGCGGCTGCATCGTCGCCGTCTTCCTGACGCTTGCGCGCATTGTAGACCAGAAATTTCGTGACCTCGCCGAGCGCCCGGCCTTCCTTGCGGTTGTAGACGATAACGCCCAGACCGCCCGATTGTCCGGCGCGCGCGCATTCCTCGATGCCCTGAATGAGATATGGACGGCAGGTGCAAATGTCCGAGCCGAAAACATCCGAACCGTTGCACTCGTCATGGACGCGACAGGTGATTTTGGTTCGATGGTCCGGAAGCTTCGTGACATCGCCGAACAGATAGACGGTCGTTCCGCCGATCGGCGGAAGAAAGACTTGCAGATCGGGGCGCGTGACAAGCTCGGGAAACATGCCCGCGGTCTGTTCGAACAACGCACGCCGCAGATTGGTCACGCTCGTGCCGAAGCGCCGCGCGATCCCGGGCAGGTGCCAGACCGGATCGATCGCTATCTTGACAACGGAGACGGAGCCGCTGGCGTGAACGAACTCGCCGTCGGGCACCAACCGCTTGGCGGCCAGAGCCGCCTGAATTTCCGGCAGGTCGAGCCGGGCCCGCGTGATCGCGATGCTCGGCCGGATATCGATGCCTTCCGTGATTTCGGCGCGAAAGTTCTCCCCGACGAGATGTCCCCACGGATCGAGCGCAACGATGCGCTCCGGATCTATCCATTGCGAGAACGGCCCAACGGTCGCGGCCGGATGAGTGTTGGTCAGGTCGGGGCGACGGATCGGATCCAGCGCACCCGAAGAAACGGCAAGGGCGCGGTAGACCGCATAGGAGCCTCCGTGAGTGCCAATCACGTTGCGATCCTGCGGACGCGATACCGTGCCGATGATGGGACCACGTTCACGCGCGGTCGGCGCTCCCCACAGGATCGGGAATTCATGCGTCGCACCAGGCACCGGATGCGATGTCAGGCGAATATGGTCGATACGATTGGAATTGCTCATCGTTCGGTAGTCCCAAAACGGCAACGGCCCGCCTGAATGACGGGCCTGACCGGAGAACCAAATGAATTATGCGGGTCAG
Source organism: Bradyrhizobium sp. LMTR 3 (assembly GCF_001693485.1). Classification (GTDB taxonomy): domain Bacteria; phylum Pseudomonadota; class Alphaproteobacteria; order Rhizobiales; family Xanthobacteraceae; genus Bradyrhizobium. The sequence continues at coordinate 235,808 of NZ_MAXC01000049.1, read as the reverse complement.
TGACCCCTGCGGTACTATATAGGTAAACTGTGTGTATTTACAACAAGGAAGGAAATCCTCCCCTCTGGAAATACCGGCGCAGGAAAGTCCGGAGCGCTACAACGTCAGACCGGGCAGATCGAGCCCGTTGGCGCGGGCACACGCAATCGCGCTTTCATAGCCGGCGTCGGCATGACGCATGACGCCCGATGCCGGATCGTTCCACAACACGCGTTCAAGTCGACGCGCCGCCTCCTGCGTTCCGTCGGCGACAATGACCATTCCGGCGTGTTGCGAATAGCCGATTCCGACGCCGCCGCCATGATGTATCGAGACCCAGGTGGCCCCGCTGGCACAATTGAGCAGCGCATTGAGCAGCGGCCAGTCGGACACTGCATCCGAGCCGTCGCGCATCGCTTCGGTTTCGCGGTTCGGGCTCGCAACCGAGCCGCTGTCGAGATGATCGCGACCGATGACGATCGGCGCCTTCAGTTCGCCGCGCGCCATCATGTCATTGAACGCCATGCCGAGCCGGTGGCGATCACCAAGACCGACCCAGCAGATTCGTGCCGGCAGCCCCTGGAACTTGATCCGTGCCTTCGCCATGTCGAGCCAGTTATGGAGATGCTTATCGTCCGGCATCAGCTCCTTGACCTTGAGGTCGGTCCGAAAAATATCTTCGGGATCTCCTGATAGCGCCGCCCACCGGAACGGGCCGACGCCGCGGCAAAACAGCGGACGGATGTAGGCCGGTACGAAGCCGGGGAAATCGAACGCGTTCTTCAATCCCATGTCCTTCGCCATCTGGCGGATGTTGTTGCCATAGTCGAGCGTGGGAATGCCTTGCGCGTGGAAATCCAGCATGGCCTGGACGTGGCCGACCATGGAGGTCTTGGCCGCCGCTTCAACCGCTTTCGGATCAGCCTCGCGTTTCGACTCCCACTCGGCAAGCGTCCACCCCTTCGGCAAATAGCCGTTGATCGGATCGTGCGCGCTGGTCTGATCGGTAACGATATCGGGCCTGACGCCGCGGCGCACCAGTTCGGGAAAAACGTCGGCGGCATTGCCGAGCAGGCCGACGGAAACCGGCTTCTTGGTCTGCGCCGCCTCCGTCATGATCGCCAGCGCCTCGTCAAGCGAGCTTGCCTGCCGGTCGAGGTAACCCGTGCGCAGCCGCATCTCGATGCGGCTCGGTTGGCATTCGATCGCGAGCATCGACGCCCCGGCCATGGTCGCAGCAAGCGGCTGCGCGCCACCCATCCCGCCGAGACCCGCCGTCAAGATCCACTTGCCGGCGAGATTGCCGCCGTAGTGACGCCGCCCGACCTCGACAAACGTTTCATACGTCCCCTGCACGATGCCCTGGCTGCCGATGTAGATCCACGATCCCGCCGTCATCTGGCCGAACATCATCAGCCCGGCCTTGTCGAGTTCATTGAAGTGATCGAGCGTCGCCCAATGCGGCACCAGATTCGAGTTCGCGATCAGCACGCGCGGCGCATCGGCATGGGTGCGGAAAATTCCGACCGGCTTGCCGGACTGCACCACCAGCGTCTGGTCGCCTTCGAGCTTGCGCAGCGAGGCGACGATTCGGTCAAAGCTGTCCCAGTCGCGGGCGGCACGGCCGATTCCGCCATAGACGACAAGTTCGCTCGGCCGTTCGGCGACATCAGGATCGAGATTGTTCATCAGCATTCGGAGCGCCGCTTCCGTCAGCCAGCTCTTGGCGCTGATCTCGGGCCCGCGTGGCGCCCGGATTATGCGGTCGTTATCCAGTCGGCGGTTCATGACAAAGAGCCTCTCTCGGCAAGGATTGGAAACGGGTTACTCTCAAGCACCGACATAGCTGCCGCCGGCAGCGCGTCGGCCTCAACCAGCGCCGTTGCCTTCGCGAGGTCACTGGCCATGTAGCGATCGCTGCCCAGCGCCGACACCTGCTCGCGCAATACAGCAATCACAGCAGCCAGTGCGAGACTGGTCGAATGCGGTGCGCGCAGCCCAATGCCTTGCGCCGCAACCAATAGCTCGATGCCGAGGATGATGGCGAGATTGTCCGCCATGTCGGACAACCGCCGCGCCGCGTGTGCGGCCATCGACACGTGATCTTCCTGGTTGGCGCTGGTCGGCGTCGAATCGATCGAGCAGGCCGTGGCGCGCTGTTTATTCTCCGCATAGAGCGCGGCTGCCGTCACTTCGGCGATCATGAAGCCGGAGTTGAGGCCGGGATCGGGGGTCAGGAACGGCGGCAGGCCGAAGTTCAACGCGGGATCGACGAGAGTCGCGATGCGTCGCTCGCTTATCGCGCCAATCTCGGACAGTGCCAGCGCAATCTGGTCGGCGGCAAAGGCGACCGGCTCCGCGTGAAAATTGCCACCCGAGACGATTTCTCCCGTCTCGACCACGACCAGCGGGTTATCGGTGACGGCGTTGGCTTCGATCGTCAGCGTGCGGGCGGCTTGCGTCAGCAAATCGAGCGCGGCGCCGGCGACCTGGGGCTGGCAGCGCAGGCAATAGGGATCCTGCACGCGCTCGTCGCCTTCGAGATGCGAGTTCCTGATGTCGCTGCCGTCAAGCAGTGCCGTTAGCGCAGCGCCGACGGCGATTTGCCCGGCATGCCCGCGCAGTCGCTGGATCTCAGGACGAAACGGTGCCGTCGAAGCCATCGCGGCGTCGACCGACAACGCGCCCGTCACTAACGCCGCACTGGCCAGGCCATAGGCACGCAGCAATCCGGAAATGGCATAGGCCGTCGAAAACTGCGTGCCATTGATCAGAGCGAGGCCTTCCTTCGGACCGAGCGCCACCGGCGCAAGACCGGCGGCGGCCAGTGCATCGCGGGCCGGCACAACGCTTCCGCCGACCAGCGCCTGCCCCTCGCCGATCATGACCGCCGTCATATGCGCGAGCGGCGCCAGATCGCCGGAGGCTCCGACCGATCCCTGCTGCGGCACCAGCGGACAAATGCCCTTCGCCAGCATGGCCTGGAGCTGCTCGATGATTTCGCGGCGCACGCCCGATGCGCCTCGCCCGAGCGAGACGATTTTCAGCGCCATCATCAGGCGAACAATCGGCTCCGGCGTCGGCGGCCCTACCCCGCAGCAATGCGACACAATGAGATTGTGCTGCAGCAGCGCTGTCTGGTCGGCAGCAATCCGTTTCGACGCAAGTTTTCCGAAACCGGTATTGATGCCGTACGCTGGGGCTTCCGCGCGCGCGGCCGCCGCAACAATCGCCGATGCCGCCTCAACGCGCGGCCAGAACGACGGGTCGAGCACGACCGGAGCGCCGGCCAGGACTTGCGCCAGATCGTCGAGACTGACCCTTCCAGGCGAAACCACAATGGGGGCGTCGGGGCGGCTCACTGTCCCCTCCACACCCGGCTATGCAACGGATTAAAGCCGATCCGGTAAACCAGCTCGGCCGGCCGCTCGATCTCCCAGATCGCAAGATCACACCATTTGCCCGCCTGGAGCGTTCCTGTCTCGCCGAGAATTCCGAGCGCGCGCGCACCTTCCCGTGTCACGCCAGCGAAGCATTCGGCAACGGTCATCCGGAACAGCGTTGCGCCCATGTTCATGACCAAGAGAAGCGACGTCAGCGGCGAACTACCGGGATTGCAGTCGGTCGCAAGTGCCATGTTGACGCCGTGGGCGCGAAATAGTTCGATCGGCGGCTTCGTCGTCTCGCGAATAAAATAGAATGCGCCCGGCAGCAGCACGGCGACTGTCCCTGCCCGCGCCATCGCCGCTGCGCCGGCACCATCGGTGTGCTCCAGATGATCGGCCGACAGGCCTGCGAATTCCGCGGCAAGCGCGGCGCCGCCGAGATTCGAGAGCTGGTCCGCGTGCAGCTTGACCGGCAATCCAAGCGCCTTGGCCGCGCGAAACACCCGTGCCGTTTGCTCTCCCGAAAACGCAATGCCTTCCATGAAGGCATCGACGGCGTCGGCCAATCCGGCCTGCGCCACCGCCGGCAACATCTCGCGGCAGACGAGATCGATATACCGGTCCTTGTCACCGTGAGCTTCCGGAGGCGTCGCATGCGCACCGAGAAACGTCGTCTTGATGGCGATCGGCCGCTCGTCACCCAGCGCGCGCGCCGCCGCGAGCTGACGCATCTCGGTTTCCGTATCAAGGCCGTAGCCGGATTTGATCTCCAGCGTCGTCACGCCCTCGCCGATCAGGGCATCGAGCCTTGGCAGCGCGCCGGCAACAAGCTCGGCCTCGCTGGACGCCCGCGTCGCCGCGACCGTGGAGACAATGCCACCGCCTGCGCGCGCGATCTCTTCGTAGCTCGCTCCCTGCAGCCGCAGCTCGAACTCATGGGCGCGGTTTCCGCCAAAAACCAGATGGGTGTGACAATCCACCAATCCCGGCGTGATCCAGCGTCCCGCGCAATCGACCCGTTCGGCCGCATCGGCGTCTGATGGAAAGTCGGAACGGCTACCGGCGAACGCGATGCGGCCGTCGCGCGCGGCGATCAGGCCGTCCTCGATCACACCGAGCCCGGGCAGATCCTCGCGGACCGTGGCGAGCCTGGCGTTGAGCCAGATTCGATCGAAGCGCTCGGCCATGCAGCCCTCCTCAAAGGCAGGAGCTTGACGTCTCTATATGTCTATACATAAAATCGTGTTGGTGTTCTGTCCAGCCGGTTTCGAAACATGTCGACACTGCATTTCGCATCAGCGCTGCTCCCCTCGGGGTGGGCTGATGACGTGCAGGTGGTGGTGACAGACCAGACCATCACCAAGGTTACGGCCGGCGTGGCGCCGGGACCGCATGACAAGCGCTACAAGCTCGCGATTCCGGGCATAGCGAGCCTGCATAGCCACGCGTTCCAGCGCGGCATGGCGGGGCTCGCCGAAACGCCCGGCAATTCCGCGGATACGTTCTGGACATGGCGCGAGACGATGTATCGCTTCGCGCTCGAAATGACGCCGGAAGACGTCGAAGCCGTCGCCACGCTGCTCTATGTCGAGATGCTCGAGCAAGGCTATACGCGCGTCGGCGAGTTCCACTATCTCCATCACGACCACGACGGCGCGTCCTACGCCAACCCTGCGGAGATGGCGACGCGAATTGCGCGGGCCGCCGAAATCTCCGGCATCGGGCTGACGCTGCTGCCGAGTTTCTATGCACACGGCTCGTTCGGTGGAGCGGCGCCACATGCCGGCCAGCGCCGGTTCATCTGCTCGGTCGATCAGTTTGCAAAGTTGATTGCTGCGGCGAGCATCGCCGTCCGCGCGCTGCCGGGAGCCAATATCGGCATCGCCCCGCACAGCCTGCGCGCCGTGACGCCTGACGAATTAGCGGCCATCGCGCCATTGGCCGAAGCCGGGCCGATGCATATCCATGCCGCCGAACAGACCAGGGAAGTCGAGGAATGCATCGCCTGGTCGGGCCGGCGGCCCGTTGAGTGGTTGCTCGAACATGCGCCCGTCGATCAGCGCTGGTGCCTGATCCATGCGACCCATATGACTGAAGCGGAAACCGCTGCGCTTGCAAGAAGCGGTGCGGTCGCCGGGCTTTGCCCGGTCACCGAAGCCAGCCTTGGCGACGGGATTTTTCCGGCCCGCGAATTCCTCGACGCCGGCGGGCGGTTCGGCATCGGGACCGACTCCAACGTGTTGGTTGGCGTCACCGACGAACTGCGTCAGCTCGAATATGGCCAGCGCTTGAACCACCGTGAGCGCAATGTGCTGTCCGGCGGTCCCGGCCTGTCGACCGGCCGTGCACTGTTCGACGCTGCACTCACCGGCGGAGCCCAGGCGCTCGCACAGCCCACTGTCGGTCTGCAGGCAAGTGCACGTGCCGACATCGTAACCCTAGACACCACTCATCCTTCGCTTGCCGGGCGTCGGGTGGATGCCGTCCTCGACGGCTGGATTTTTGCAGCAGGCGCAAGTGCCGTCGACACGGTCTGGGCCGGCGGCGCCAAGGTCGTCGAGCATGGGCGTCACCGGCTCCGCGAGAGCGCGCGCGAGGCGTTCAACGCGGCGGCGCGGAGGCTCGTGGCATGAGCCTCTCCACCGAACGCGGCAAACTCCAGCCGGCCGACAAGCCGACGCTGTACAAGCAGATCCGGATCGACATCGAGCGCCGCATCCTGACCGGAGAATGGCCGCCCGGTCACCGCATCCCGTTCGAGCACGAGTTGATGTCGCGCTACGGCTGCTCGCGCATGACGGTGAGCAAGGCGCTGTCGGAACTTGCGCAAGCCGATCTTATCGAGCGGCGGCGCAAGGCCGGCAGTTTCGTCCGCCGTCCCACATTTCTGTCAGCGGTGCTCAAGATCGCGGACATCCGCGCAGAGATAAACGCTCTCGGCCGCAGTTACGGCTATGAGTTGATCCAGTGCTCGCGGCGCACTGCAAACGCCGCCGACCGCGCCCGCCTTGGCGCGGGGAAAACCGGAAAGGTGATCGCGATTGCATGCCGTCACAGCGCCGACGGCGTGCCGTTCGCGATCGAGGACAGGCTGATTGATCTCGACGCCGTGCCCGAAGCGGCTGCAGCGGATTTCGCGGCCGAGCCGCCCGGCTCGTGGCTGCTGCACCATGTGCCATGGACGGAAGCCGAGCATTCGATCAGTGCCATCGTGGCTGACGAACAGGCCGCGGCGGCGCTGGATATCGCGATCGGAGCCCCCTGCCTTGTGATCGACCGGCACACCTGGCGCAGCGCCCGGCCGCTGACGGCCGTGCGCCTGCTCTATCCGGGCGAGTCCCATAAACTGATTGCTCGCTTCAAAGGCAGCTTGGAGGGATAGCAATGTACGCAAGATCTGGCACAAGCTATGCAGCAGTTTTGGCTACAGCTTCGCCGCAACCAGTCTGAAGACCAGTCGATGAACCAGCAAGAGGGATACAGCCATGCGTAGTTTTGGAATTTTCGCGGCAACGGCCGCTCTCCTGGTGGCCGCACCGGCCGCCGCCCAGGACGTCAAGGTCGGCATCGGCATTTCCGGATGGACCGGTTTCGCGCCGCTCACGCTCGCCAATCAGGCGGGCATCTTCAAGAAGAACGGCCTCGATGTGACGATCAAGAAGATCCCGCAGAAAGACCGCCATCTGGCCATCGCGTCGGGCGACATCCAATGCGCGGCAACCACTGTCGAGACCTGGATATCCTGGAATGCCAATGGCGTCGCCACCAAGCAGATCTTCCAGCTCGACAAGAGCTACGGCGCCGACGGCATGGCCGTGCGAAACAATATCGCCTCGATCAAGGACCTCAAGGGCAAGACGGTTGCCGCATCCGCGCCCGGCACCTCACCCTATTTTGCTTTGGCCTGGATGCTCAAGAAGAACGGGCTTTCGGTCAAGGATGTCACGATCGTGAACCTGGAGCCGGCGGCGGCAGCACAGGCATTCGTCTCGGGCCAGAACGATGCGGCCATGACCTATGAGCCTTACCTCTCGACGGTGCGCGCAGCGCCGGACAAGGGCAAGATCATCGCCACCACGCTCGACTATCCGATGGTGATGGACACCTTCGGCTGCACGCCGAAATTCCTGACTGAAAACCCGAAGGCCGCCAAGGCGCTGGCCGACAGCTATTTCGAGGCGATCGCCTTGATCGAAAAGGATCAGGCCAAGTCGTACGAGATCATGGGTGCCGACGTAAAACAGTCCGGCGAGCAATTCGGCAACTCGGCCAAATTCCTGCGCTGGCAGGACAAAGCCGCGAACCAGAAATTCTTCGCGGGCGAATTCCTGACCTTCAACAAGGAAGCTGCAGACTTGTTGCTCGAGATCGGCATCATCAAATCGGTTCCGAAGATCGACGACCTCTTCGACGCGAGCTTCATCAAGTAGTTTTGTGCGTGCCGCACTAGTCCCGCTTTCGGTCATGAGAGCGGGACGACGGCGATCACCGCACAGCCTTTAGGATATGCCTGTGATACGTCCCCTGGATCCCGTGACATCGAGGCAGCGCGCGGCCTTTGGCCTGGCGTTCTTCGTGCTTTTCGTTGCCGTGTGGGCTTGGGCGACCTTTGGCGGCTACGTCTCGAAGACGTTTCTCGCTAACCCGCTGACGATGCTGCAGGAAGGTTGGGAGCTGCTGACAAAGCACGGCTTCCTGTTCGACATCGGCATGACGATCTGGCGGGTCGTCGGCGGCTTTGTGCTGGCGGCCATCATCGCTGTGCCGCTCGGCGTTCTGATGGGAGCCTACAAGCCGATCGAAGCATTCCTGGAGCCGTTCGTCTCGTTTGCCCGCTACCTGCCCGCCTCGGCCTTTATCCCGCTGTTGATCCTGTGGGCGGGCATCGGCGAGCTGCAGAAGCTCCTGGTCATTTTCATCGGCTCGGTCTTCCAGATCATCCTGATGGTCACCGTGACGGTCGGAAACACCAGGCGTGACCTCGTTGAAGCCGCCTACACGCTGGGCGCCAGCGACCGCGGCATCATCAACCGGGTGCTGCTGCCCTCCTCCGCGCCCGAGGTCGCGGAAATCCTTCGGCTCGTTCTCGGCTGGGCGTGGACCTACGTCATCGTCGCCGAGTTGATCGGCTCATCGTCGGGCATCGGTCACATGATCACGGACAGCCAGGCCCTGCTCAACACCGGCCAGATTATCTTCGGCATCATCGTCATCGGGCTAATCGGGCTGGTGTCGGACTTCCTGTTCAAGGCCTTCAACGCCTGGCTGTTTCCGTGGAAACTGGCATGACCGAGCTCAAAATCGATCAGGTCGCCCGCACCTTCCCCGCGCGCCAGGGCCATGCGCCGACACGCGCGCTGGAGCCGATCGACCTCAACGTCGGCAACAATGACTTCGTCACCATCCTCGGCCCGTCGGGCTGCGGAAAATCGACGCTGCTGCGCATCGTTGCCGGGCTTGACCGGCCGACCAGTGGCCGGGTCATTCTTGACGGGCAAGAGGTGACTGGCCCTGGCGCCGATCGCGGCATGGTGTTTCAGTCCTACACGCTGTTTCCATGGCTGACCGTGCGCGAAAACATCGCGTTTGGCCTGCGCGAGCGCGGGATTTCCGAAGCGGATCGCGGCAAGATCGCCGACGGCTTCATCCAACGGGTCGGCCTATCGGGCTTTGAGAATCATTGGCCGAAGCAACTCTCCGGCGGCATGCAGCAACGGACGGCGATCGCACGGGCGCTGGCCAACGATCCAAAAATCCTGTTGCTCGACGAGCCGTTCGGCGCGCTGGATAATCAAACCCGCGTGCTGATGCAGGAAATGCTGCTCGGCATCTGGGAACGCGACCAGAAAACCGTGCTGTTCGTTACCCATGATATCGAGGAAGCGATCTTTCTCGGCAGCCGCGTGATCGTCATGAGCGCTCGTCCGGGCCGTATCAAGGCCGAGATTGCGGTCGATCTACCCCACCCGCGATCCTACAAGATCAAGACCACGCCCGAATTCGTCAATTTGAAGGAACGGCTTGTCGAAGAGATCCGCGCCGAGGCGTTGAAGGTTGCGGTTCATGCCTGACGATCGAGCACTGCGAAATACGCCCCGGATGCGGTGAAATCAGTTCCGAATTTTGCTACGCTGATCCCTGCTTAACAACGTCAACTGGAGCCGCTGGATGCGATCGCATCCATCACTCCTGATCGCCTCGCGATTGCGCACCGCCAACGCAGTGCGACGTTCCGCATCCCGACAGGGAGACAGCCATGGTGAAACCGTTTCCGTCGAAAACCCACATCGGCAACCACATGCTGCATCCGGAAACGCTGATGCTGAACTACGGCTACGATCCGCAACTGTCGGAAGGAGCCGTCAAACCACCGGTCTTCCTGACCTCGACCTTCGTCTTCAGGACCGCCGAAGACGGACAGGACTTCTTCGATTACGTTGCGGGCCGGCGCGAGCCGCCCGAGGGGATGGGCGCTGGTCTGGTCTACTCGCGGTTCAATCACCCTAACAGCGAGATCGTTGAGGACAGGCTCTCGGTGTACGAGCGCGCCGAGAATTGCGCGCTGTTCTCTTCGGGCATGGCCGCGATTTCGACCACAATCCTGGCCTTCGTCCGCCCTGGCGACGTCATTCTGCACTCCCAGCCGCTGTATGGCGGGACGGAGACACTGTTTGCGAAGACGCTTGCGAACCTCTCCATCGGCGCGGTGGGCTTCTCCGACGGCATTGACGAAGCGGCGATCAGAGCGGCAGCGGGTGACGCCATGCGCAAAGGCCGGCTTGCGATGATTTTCATTGAGACACCGGCCAATCCCACCAATGGCCTGGTCGACATAGCGATGGTCCGCCGGATCGCCGAGATGATCGGCCAAACCCAGGGGAGTACGCCGATCATCGCATGCGATAATACGTTGCTCGGACCGGTGTTTCAGAGACCGATCGAACACGGTGCGGATCTTTCGCTGTACTCGCTGACCAAATATATCGGCGGTCATTCCGACTTGATCGCAGGCGCTGCGCTCGGCTCAAAGGCGCTCATGAAGGAAGTCAAAGCGTTGCGCGGCGCGATTGGCACCCAACTGGACCCTCATTCCTGCTGGATGATCAGCCGGTCGCTCGAAACACTGGGCATCCGCATGGAGAAGGCTGACGCAAACGCGCGCCTCGTCGCCGACTACCTGCGCGACCACCCAAAAGTGGGAAAGGTCCATTACCTCGGTCACCACGATGAGGCATCCCCCGCCGGCCGCCTGTTTGCAAGGCAATGCACTGGTGCAGGCTCCACATTCTCTTTCGACATCGTCGGCGGCCAAGCCGCCGCATTCAAATTCCTGAACGCGCTGCAGATCTTCAAGCTGGCGGTGAGCCTGGGCGGCACCGAGTCGCTTGCCAGCCTGCCCGCAAGCATGACCCACTCCGGCGTTCCGGCTGACATCCGTCAAAAAATAGGCGTTCTCGACTGCACGATCCGGCTGTCGATCGGCATCGAGCACCCATCCGATCTCATCGCTGACATCGCGCAAGCCTTGAACGCGGCTTAGCAGCACGTTGGGAGGTGGTTCCCGCCCGAGGGCGCAGCAAGCAATTGCTCTGCCGACAAGATCGATTTAGCGTGCAATGAAAAGACCGGGTGGAAACACAATGGCGCGTATCAAGACAACCGAGGCCGGACTCTACCGGATCCCCCTGCCCGTTACCCTCTCCGACAGCACGCACGGCGAACTCAAAGCCTTCGAACTGGTGACATGCCGTGTCTGCGATTCCGACGGCGCCGAAGGTATCGGCTATACATACACCGTCGGCCGCAATGGCGGCGCGATTGCCGACATCCTTCGGCGGGAGATCCCCGAACTGATCGAGGGCCGCGAGGCCGATGACACCGAAGCCATCTGGCATCACGTCTGGTGGAGCCTGCATTACGGCGGGCGCGGCGGCCCGCCGGTGCTCGCGCTCTCGGCGCTCGATATCGCCCTGTGGGACTTGAAGTCGCGCCGCGCCAACCTGCCGCTGTTTCGCTTGTTGGGTGGCTTCGACGCCTGCGTGCCCTGCTACGCCGGCGGCATCGACCTCGATCTGTCCATCGAGCAGCTTTTGAAGCAAACCGAAGACAATCTCGCCACGGGCTTTCGCGCCATCAAGATGAAGGTGGGCCGCCCCGATCTCGCATCCGACGTCGCACGCGTGCAGGCGATGCGCCAACATCTTGGCAACGGCTTTCCGCTGATGGCGGATGCCAACATGAAATGGACGGTCGAGGAAGCCATCCGCGCGGCACGTGCGCTGCAACCATACGATCTCACCTGGCTCGAAGAGCCGATCATTCCCGACGATATTGCCGGTCATGCCCGCATCATGGCTGCCGGCGGCGTCCCGATCGCGGCCGGCGAAAACCTGCGCACGCTCTGGGAGTTCAAGAACTATATGGTGGCCGGCGCGGTGTCCTATCCGGAGCCCGACGTCACCAATTGCGGCGGGGTTACTGCCTTTATGAAGATCGCGCGGCTGGCGGAAGCGTTCAATCTACCGGTGACCAGCCACGGCGCACATGACGTCACCGTGCATTTGCTCGCGGCGTGTCCGAACCGCTCCTATCTCGAAGCGCACGGATTTGGGCTCGATAGTTACATCGAGCACCCGCTTGTCCTCCAGGAAGGCATGGCATTGGCGCCGACGCGGCCCGGCCATGGAATCGCATTCGACTGGAAAGGGTTGGCGCAGCTCGCAAAATAACGGGACAGGCTAGTCCGCGACGCAGTGCTGATCGCACCGGTCTGTCCTGAAATTCCTTGCAAAGTGGGTTCTGCATAAGGATGGCAGGAAAAATTGGCAGTCCGCAAGGGGCGGCCCCGCTTTCGTCCAAAATGGAGTGCAAAGACAACACGTTGTGAATTCGATCCGGCGCGCTTTCTGATAGCGTCCGCTAGGCGCCTGTCTCTCGCCGCGCCGTCCTGTAAACACGATGAATGTTTAAGCAGGAGGATGGCCGCACACGGAAAATTCAAAGCAAATCGTACGTTTCAGCCAGGGATCGCCAAGCAAGGCCGGCTCCGACGCCGGCCATTGCGATCAAACTCGTCAGCAGCGGCGTTGAGCGGTTAGGAAAAATGTTCTCGCTCGCGTCGGAGAAACATCAGCAGCTTATGAAGAGCCGAGGAACGATCATGATCAAGGTGAAGATCAATAGCCAGGAGCATAGCTGGGACGGCGACCCGGACCTTCCATTACTCTGGTTTCTGCGCGATGAGGCCGGCTTGACGGGCACGAAATACGGGTGCGGCCAGGCGCTGTGCGGTGCCTGCACGGTGATCGTCGACAAGCAGGCCGTCCGCGCCTGCATCACCTCGGTTTCCGACGTGGTCGGCCGCGAGGTCACGACAATCGAAGGCCTTCATCCGACCGGCGACCACCCGGTCCAGAAGGCGTGGCGGCAACTGAACGTCCCCCAATGCGGTTTTTGCCAGGTCGGCCAGATCATGCAGGCTGCGGCCCTTTTAAGTGAAAATCCAAAACCGAACCACGACCAGATACGCGAAGCGATGGCGGGTAACATCTGCCGCTGCGGCACCTATCAACGCATCGAAAACGCGGTCCACCTCGCATCGACGGGGGTCTGATCATGAACATTCTCACCAATCCCAAGAAGCTCCGTGGCTTTGCGCGATACGTCAAAGTCGACAACGTTTCGCGCCGCAGCATCCTCAAGGGCCTCGGACTGGCTGGCGGCTTTGTTCTGGCCGCCCCCGTGATGTCCCGCCCCGGCTTTGCCGCCTACCAGACCGGCGCGGACAAGATGCCGCACGGGACCGTGGTGGACCCGCGCGTCTTCGTTTCTATCGCCTCCGACGGAACAGTGACGATCGTCGCGCACCGCGCCGAGATGGGAACGGGTGTCCGCACCAGCCTGCCGATGATCGTTGCCGAAGAGATGGAAGCCGACTGGTCGCGCGTTCGCATCCAGCAGGCGCCTGGCGACGAGGCCAAATTCGGCAACCAGGATACCGACGGATCGCGCAGCACGCGTCACTACCTGATGCCGATGCGTCAGATCGGCGCTTCGGCCCGCACCATGCTCGAAACGGCCGCGGCGAAACGCTGGGGTGTGCCGGCGACCGAAGTGAAGGCGGTCAATCACGAAGTCATTCACAGTGCGAGCGGACGCCGCATCGGCTTCGGCGAACTGGCAGCCGATGCCGCCAAGCAGTCGGTCCCGAGTGTCGAAGGTCTAAAGCTGAAAGACCCAAAGGATTTCCGCTATCTGGGCAAAGGCCAGATCGGCATTGTCGACCTTCGCGACATCACGGTGGGCACCGCGCGTTACGGCGCCGACGTTCGCCTGCCCGGCATGAAGTACGCCGTCATTGCCCGACCGCCGGTGACCGGCGGCAGGGTCGCGTCGTTTGACGGCGCAGAGGCGATGAAGGTTTCCGGCGTCGAGAAGGTCATGGAAGTCAAGGGCTGGCCGTGGCCTTCAAAATTCCAGCCGCTGGGCGGGGTCGCCGTGATCGCGCGCAACACCGGCGCGGCTATCAAGGGCCGCAACGCGTTGAAGATCGTCTGGGACGATGGCGCCAACGGCAAATACGAGTCGGTCGCCTACCGCGCCGAACTGGAGCAAGCCGCACGGAAACCCGGCCTGGTGGTACGCAAGGAGGGAGACGTCGAGGCCGCCTTGAAGGGCGCCGACAAGGTGATCGTCGGTGAGTACTACGTGCCGCATCATGCCCATGTCAGCATGGAACCGCCGGTCGCGGTCGCGGACGTCAAGGGCGACAGGGCGGAGATCTGGGCACCGGTGCAAAGCGCAGGCGGAACGCGCGAAGACGTCGCCAAAACGCTCGGCATTCCCCAGGAGAATGTCACCGTCAACGTCACGCTGCTCGGCGGCGGCTTCGGGCGCAAGTCGAAGTGCGATTTCGCCCTCGAGGCGGCACTGCTTTCAAAGGAGCTCGGGGCCCCCGTAAAGGTGCAATGGACGCGGGAAGACGACGTTCGCAACGGCTTCCTGCACACCGTCTCGGTGGAACGCATTGAGGCTGGCCTCGACAAGAACGGCAAGGTGACGGCTTGGCGGCATCGCAGCGTCGCGCCGAGCATCGCCTCGACATTTGCCGCCGGTGCGGTGCATCAGGCGCCGTTCGAACTCGGCATGGGGCTGGTCGACATGCCCTTTGAGATCGCCAACGTCCAGTGCGAGAATCCGGAAGCGGCCGCGCGTACCCGGATCGGCTGGTTCCGCTCGGTGTCGAATATCCCGCGCGCCTTTGCGGTGCAATCGATGGTGGGCGAACTCGCCCATGCCACGGGCCGCGATCAAAAGACCATGCTGCTGGAGCTGATCGGCTCTCCCCGGATCCTCAAGCTAGATTCCGTGAAGGACCTCTGGAACTATGGTGAGCCCTATGACAGCTATCCAATCGATACCGCGCGCCTTCGCAAGGTCGTCGAGCTGGTCGCGGACAAGGGCGGTTGGGGACGGTCCGTGCCCAAGGGCCACGGGCTCGGCATTGCCGCGCACCGCAGCTTCGTCAGCTACATCGCGACCATTGTCGAGGTAGCTTTCGACGACAAGGGCAAGCTCACCGTACCCCGGGTGGATACCGCGATCGATTGCGGAACCCACGTCAATCCGGAGCGAATCCAGGCGCAGATGGAAGGCGCTGTAATCATGGGCATGAGCTTCGCCAAGTATGGCGAGATCACTTTCAAGGACGGCAAGGTGCAACAGGGCAATTTCGACGATTTCCCGGTAATTCGGATCGACGAATCCCCTGCTGTGACCAACGTCTATATCGCGCCTGCCGGCCCCGACACGCCACCCAGTGGCGTTGGCGAGCCAGGGCTGCCGCCCGTTGCGCCGGCGCTGATCAACGCGATCTTCGCCGCGACCGGCAAGCGCATCCGCGCACTGCCGATCGGCAAGCAATTGGAGGCATAAGGGGAACGCTGGGCCGCACCGGCCAGAACAAGGGCGGCGAACGTTCGTTCGCCGCCCTTTCTCATCTCTGATCGATACCTAGCAAGCCTGATGTCTGCCGATCACTTCTTGACGGCGAACACCCAGACGACGCCGCCCTGCGGCACGTTATTCTCGATGCCGACATTATTCTGGGTCGCCAAAGCATCCTGGATGCGTTGCGCGTCAACGCCCCACCCGGACTGCACCGCGATATACTGCGTGCCGTCCACTTCGTACGCGACCGGCATGCCCGTGATGCCGGAGTTGGTCTTTTGCTCCCAGAGCAGTTCGCCGGTCTTTGCGTGAAAGGCGCGGAACATCCGGTCGTTGGTGCCACCAACCAGGACCAGATCGCCGGCGGTCACCGTCACCGAACCGAACAGATGCGATTTGGGGAAATTATGCGACCAGACCTTCTTTCCCGTCGCGGGGTCCCACGCCTGCAACTCGCCAAAATGCGTGGCACCCGGCCGAACCTTCAGACCGATATCTTCAGGCTTGGTCCCGAGCCAGAGCTGACCCGGCACCAGCGGCAGCTTTTCGCCAGTGAAGCCGCCGCAGAAATTCTCGTTGGCGGGAACGTAGACCAGGCGGGTATTCTGGCTGTAGGCCGCCGACGGCCAATCCTTGCCGCCCCACAATGATGGACAGAATTCGACCCGCTTGCCAATGCCGGGCTTATGAGCAGGATCGACGATCGGCTTGCCGCTCGGCTCGATACCCTTCCAGACGTCGGTATAAACGAATGGCCAGCCAGCCACGTATTTGATGCCCTCCGGCTTACGCTCGAGCACCCAGAAGATCGCGTTGCGCCCCGGATGGATAAGGCTCTTGATGGTGCGGCCGTCTCTCTGCAGATCGACCAGCATCGGCGCATCCACCTCGTCCCAGTCCCAGGAATCGTTTTGATGGTACTGGAAGTATGATTTGATCTTTCCGCTGTCCGGGTCGAGCGCAAGCACCGAGGTCGCGTAAAGATTGTCGCCGGGATGCGTTTCCCCGGGCCAAGGTGCGGCATTGCCGGTGCCCCAGTAGATTGTCCTGGTCTCGACATCGTAGTTGCCAGTCATCCAGGCGGGCGCACCACCCGATTTCCAGTCGTCACCGCTCCATGTTTCGTGGCCCGGCTCGCCCGGCCCCGGTATGGTGAAGGTCCGCCACAGTTCCTTGCCGGTATCGGCGTCGAACGCGACGACATAGCCGCGAATGCCGAACTCACCGCCCGAGCCACCGACGATGACCTTGCCGTCGACCACCAGGGGCATCAGGGTCAGGTATTGACCCTTCTTGTAGTCCTGAACCTTGGTATCCCAGAGCACCTTGCCGGTCTTCGCGTCGAGAGCCACCACATGATCATCCGTCGTGGCCAGATACAGCTTGTCCTGCCACAAGCCTACGCCGCGGTTGGTTGGATGCAGTTGGAATAGATCGTCGGGGAGTTGCCGTTTGTATCGCCAGTACTCGTCACCCGTCTTGGCGTTGAGGGCGATTATCTGACCTTGCGGTGTCGTGACGAACATGACGCCATTGTTGACGACCGGAGGCGACTGGTGCCCTTCCACCACGCCGGTCGAGAAAGTCCACACCGGCACCAGGTCTTTGACATTCGAAGTGTTGATCTGGCTAAGCGGGCTATATCCCTGCCCATCGTAAGTCCGCCGATAGAGCATCCAGTTGCCGGGTTCCGGGTTCTTGAGGCGATCGGCCGTCACCGGACTGTACCTCTCGATCGGGCTCGCACCGGCGGCGATTGAGAACAGGCATGTTGACGCGAACAAGCTCGGCAACAGCCATTGCTTCATGGTCATAGACGCTACCTCCCTGTTTGTTTTCTTTATCTCTTGTCGGTCGTGCGCATCTTATGCAGGCCGCCGTCACCCTCCTTGCTGTGCTCCTGCCTTTCCAACGAATGTTCCAGCCACCGTGAGCGAGCCGTCAGCGACGGCCAAGGGAAGTGCTGCGAGGCGCCGCGGCGCCGGACCGAACACCACTTGCGCGCTTTGTCGGGGATCAAACTCGGAATTATGGCAAACGCATTTAAGGACGTCCTTTTCGCCCTGCGCTGCCTTTCCCCAGGCCGTGATCGGGCACCCCGCGTGGGAACAAATCGCAGAATACGCAACGATGCCATCAGCCGATCGTGGGCGCGTGCTGTCATCAAGTTCGGCTGGATCGAGCTTTACGACCACCACCTCATTCAACCGCGAGCCTTTGCGGACCACTGAGGTTTTGGGATCCTTTGGCCAAGCGCGCACGGCTGGTCCGCCGGCTGCGAGATCCTGCGGCTTGATCACTTCACCCGCATGATCTCCTTCAGCGAAAACCAGGACGTCGGCCTTTTGAGGTCGCAGGTCGCTGCCGGGGGCGTCTTCCTCGGCAGCGGCCGATCGAGGCGCCGATACGTGCACCGCAGTTGCGAGGGCGGTCAGGATGATTGTGCGCCGAGTCTGATCTGAAGGCGATGACATTTTCGTCTCGCTTTCTGCACTGATGCCATGGAGTGATGGCGGATGTGCGATGATTTGACAAACTGAAAGGTTGAACTCGGCCAAAAAGAGGCGGCGGACAAATTTTGTTAGTGCGGCCTTACTGTTTTCAACACCACTTGGTTTGTCTGACCCAATCGCAACAAATCGCATTTAGTCGCGTTCCAGGCGCTGCGCGAGATCGGCAAGCCTTCGCCGCCCGAAGGCGGACAGTCAGTTCGAACGCAACCTCGCGTTCGGTATCGGTCTCTTCAATACGAAGCGCCAGCCTGGCGGCCTCATGGGAGTCGCTGGACTTCAGAGCCCTGCCCTCGCGCCTGCCCCACCACACGTTTGCACTGCCACAAGTGCCCCATGACGAGCATGCGCGCAGGTTGACTTCCCGCCGTATTCTCCAAATACTTGACTGAAAACCGGAAGAACCAGTCCCGGCGATAATAATAATTCAGTGGGAGGAGACGATGCCGACTTCACGCAGAACACTGCTGAAGACTTCTGCAGCGGCCGCCGCCGCATTCAGCTTCGATTGGACCCGCGCGCAGGCACAAGCCGAGACGGTGCGCATCGGCCTGATCTACGACTTGACCGGCCCCTTTGCCGCGGGCGGGTCGGTCGCCTCCTCGATCGGCGCGCAGATTGCCATCGATCTCGTCAACGAGAAGGGCGGCATCGGAGGCAAGTACAAGGTTGTCCCTGTCGCTGCCGATTCCCAGAGCAAGCCGGATGTGGCGATCAATGAGGCCAATCGCCTGATCGACCAGGAGAAGATCGACATCATCAACGGTGTCTATGCGAGTTCGCACGCGGTTCCGCTCTCGGCCAAGGTCGAACAGCAGAAGAAGATTCTCTGGATCACGACTGCGGTTTCGACCGCCGTGTTCAAGGACAAGAACCTGCAATACGTCTTCCGCGCACAGATTCATTCCGACCAGTATGGCCAGGCCTTTGCGAGCTTCATCAGCGAGCACGCCAAAGCCAAGCTCGGCATGGAGCCCAAAGACGTCAAGGTCGCGCTGATTCACGAGGATGGCCCCTACGGGGTCGGCGTTGCCGTGGCCGACGAAGCCTATGCGAAGGAGGCCGGCCTGCAAGTCGTGCTCAAGGAAGGCTATTCTGCGTCCGCCCCCGACCTGTCGGTGCTGGTGACCAAGATCAAACGCGCCAGGGCTGATGTGATTTCTCATGCCGGATACAATCCGGACATCACTCTGTTCCTGCGCCAGGCGCGCGAGAACGGCCTCAAGTTCAAGATGCTGTTCGGCGCCGGCGCAGGCTACAGCCAGCTCGACAAGTTGCGCGCGACCTTCGGCGCGGACATCGACAATTTCTGCAACATCGATCCGGTGCCGGCGCAATTGCTCGATCCCGCGAAACTCGCACCCGGCATCGGCGATCTCACCAAGGTGATGGTCGCCCGCTACAAGGAAAAAACCAGCGCGACCGACGTTCCGCCGCATTGCTCGATGGGTTTCAACCAGACCTGGATCCTGCTCAACAACGTGCTGCCCGTGGCAAAGGAGAAATACGGCGGCTTCGATCCCGAAGCGGTTCGCAAGGCGGCGCTCGACGTGGACATCCCGCCGGGCGGCACCATCCAGGGCTACGGCGTTAAATTCTATCGGCCCGGCACGCCGCTTTCCGGCCAGAACGAGCGCTCGACGCCGGTCGTGATGCAAAATGCCGGCGAGCATATCTCGGTGGTCTGGCCCACCAACATCAGGACGCAGGACCCGGTGTTCCCGCTGCCGAAGTCATCGGTCTACGCGGTGTAAGCCGATCTTTCACCCTCTCCCCTTGTGGGAGAGGGTGGCTTCGATGCTTCGCATCGAAGCCGGGTGAGGGGTCTCTCTCCGCGCGTGAACCTCTCGCAATTGAGTCAGCGGATAGCACCCCTCATCCGGCGCGCTGCGCGCGCCACCTTCTCCCACAAAGGGAGAAGGAAGAGAGGGGTCACGGCTCACAGCGTGACGCGCCGTCCTTCCTCAGCCGCCCAATAGCCGGCGTAGTTGACTTTGATCGTCTCGAAGGCCAGCGCCAGATCGGAGAGCGGTTGCCGGCCGCTGGCGACGCACTCCATGAAGTCCTGGATTTCCTGCGTATAGCCGCGCGTCCATTCCTCCTCGAGGCAGACATATTGCCAGCCGGTCTTGCGGTCGACCTTTTCAGTGATGTAGATGCCGGCGAGCTTCTCCTCGCTGGTCTGGTAGCTCATCATGTGCGTGTTCGGCGTGATGTTGGCGAACAGCGAGCCGCCATTGGTATAGGTCTCGATCAGGTTGCGGACGCCGCCCATGATCATGTCGCCGGAAAACACCGTCGCCTTGGTGCTGTCGGAGAAGGTCACCGTGAGCGTGCCCCAATCCTCGACGTCGACCGGATTGGCCTTGATGTAGGTGCGCTCCTCCGGTTTGAGGATAGCCGTGACATTGCCGACGTCACATGTCACGCTCGCAACGCTGATCGTCTCGCCGCGAGCCTTTGCCTCAACCTGCTTGAGATAAAGCACCGCCGAGAGCGGATGACATCCCATCCTGATCAGCGAGCCGCCGCCGGTCATCGCCCATTGCGCTGCGTGCGCCGCGTGCGAGCCGGAGTGGCTCTCCTCCCCCTTCATGAACAGGATTTTGTCTTTCGTGGCCTTGAGGATCTCGGCGGTCTTGGTCACCGCCGGCGCGTAAATCCAGTCCTCCGCATACATGAAGAGCTTGCCGGTCCTGTTGATCGCCGCACGGGTCTTCGCCATTTCGTCCAGCACGCGCTCATACATTAATGCCTTCGGCACGTGCTTGCCGATCGGCGCCTTGTCGCCATCCCGGCCGAAATAGCCGGCGAACGGCTTTTCGCAGATAACGTGTTTGCCGGCCTGCATCGCATCGACAATCATTGAAGTGTGCAGATTGGGCGGCGTGCAGATGTCGATCACATCGAGATCGCGGTCCGCGATCAGATCGCGAAAGCTGCGGTACACCGTCGGGATCTGATGGCGATTGCCAAACTCGAGGACATGGTCACCCCTCGCCGCAACAGCCCTGACCTCGACATCCACGCCATAAACGCGCCGATAGGCGTGCATGTGCAGCTCGGACACGAAGCCGCAGCCGGCCAGACCGATCCTGATTTTCGCCATTGCGGATACATCCCGGGTTGTCGTCGATCAGGATCGTACAACAGGGAATCAGGGCGAGTCACTCTCGTCGGCAGCGATGCCGCATCACTGGCCGACGGTGGGCTCAGCTATATCGACGCTCCAGCATCCGTACAAAGCGCGCGTCCGTATGACGCCCTTCATATTCGTCGTCGATTTCCTTCAGGAGGCTGTCGCCTTTCTTCGGCTCCACAGCAAGCAATATAGCGTCGATCTTGGCCTCGATCCGGTCGTCGCCCTCCTTGGATTGCGGCGAGCCGACGTGCAGCAGAATGGCCAGGCCCGCGACCTGCCAAAGCAACTGCAAGAACTCAGATTGCCAATTCTCCAGCGTGTCGCGCATCATCTGCACGGTGTAATCGCCGATTTCCGCTGGCTGCTGCAGAGCAAGCTGCTCGTTCGCGTAGGCATACCAACCGAATATCCAGTGACCGGTCAGCGTGATCAGAAACAAGGTCAAAGTGACCCAGGCGAAGCCGTACCGCGTCCAGATCGATTTCCGCGTCATGCACATGCTCCTGTTTCGCGTCTGCGAACCATGAACGGTGCATCTTTCAATGCCGTTTTGTCCTGTAGGTTCCTAGGCGCCGTCCACCGCCAACAGCGCCGTCGGGAACATCTTTGGGAACTTAGACTTGATGTTTGGTGCCCGTTGAGGGCGATTAGCCAGACTGTTGAACGTCCGGATGACCAGTCCTGCCATCGCGAGCGCTACTGCCGTTCTCTTGACCGCGGCGGCGGTGCTTTTGGTTTACGATCTTGGTCATTTCTCGACCCATATGATGCTGCATATCGCGTCGATGAATATCATCGCGCCCTTGGTCGCCGCGCTGATCGTTACTCGTCGGCACACCGGCGGCACCCGACCGTGCTGGCTCTGGACCGCGACTTTCCTTCAGATTGTTCTGCTCTGGACCTGGCATTCCCCCGCGGTCCATCACCTTCTCCTCCGGTCTCCGGCGGCTGGTTTGACGTTCCACGCAGCTCTGTTGCTGGCTGCGCTGTTCTTCTGGTTGTCCCTGCTGACCACTTCCGCCGCTTCGCGGTGGCAGACAATTCCGGCGCTCCTGCTTTCTGGAAAACTGACATGTCTGCTTGCGGCGCTGCTCATCTTCGCGCCGAGAACACTTTATGGGTTCACGGGCCATCTTGCTGACGCTCCCAAACATTTCTCATTGCATCACGCGCTGGAGGATCAACATCTCGCCGGCCTGCTCATGATCACAGCCTGTCCACTCAGCTATCTGGTCGCGGCCGTGATCATCACCGTGCAGTTAATAACACGCACGGAAATATCGGCGGCTCCCATGCCGGACGGCAGGCTCTCCATCGGCCGCTAGCGATGCCCCTCGTTTCACGCCCACGCCTGATACGAACCATCCGTTTCATTCTCTATGGCCTGATCGCAATCGTGCTCGGCGGCTTTCTCTTCGCTTGGTCCGGTCTTTACAGCGTTGCGGCAAGTCGTGGCCACTTCGCGCTGACCAACGCCATTCTTACATTCGGAATGCGTAATTCCGTAAGGACTCATGCGCTTGGCATCGGGGCCCCGCAAACCTACAGCGACGATCTTTCGGCACTCGGCGCCGCTCATTTCCACGATGGATGCGCCTATTGCCACGGCGCACCAGGCGTTCCGACCGATCCGATCGCGCAAAGCATGTTGCCTTCCCCACCTGACCTTTCGACGGCGGTGCGGGATTGGCGCGATCGGGAGCTGTTCTGGATTGTCAAACATGGCATCAAGTACACCGGCATGCCGGCCTGGGTCGCGACGCAGCGCGACGACGAAGTATGGGCGATAGTCGCATTTCTCAGGCGACTGCCCACCCTTGATGCGGCGGCCTATCGCGAATTAGCGCTTGGCGGCTTGTCAATTCGACCGCAGATTGGGAGAGAGATCGCTACCACCGAGGATACGTCGGGGGCGATGAGCGCCTGCGCGCGTTGTCATGGTGCGGACGGCCGCGGACCGAAAAGCCACCTGGTACCGGTGCTGCACGGCCAGCCCGCCGAGTTTCTGATTGCGGCGCTGGAAGACTTCGCCGCGGGGCGCCGTGCGAGCGGCATCATGCAGCCGGTGGCGAGCGGACTCTCCCCCGCCGAACGTGAGCGGGTAGCACGCTATTACGCGGGCCTTGCGCGGCCGGGCGCGCCGAACCGATTGGAGAACGCTGCGGCCGTCGAGCGTGGGCGCGAGCTCGCGACGCGGGGGGATCCGAATGCAAAAATTCCTGCATGTAGGGATTGTCACAGCGCGTCAGCGCTCAACGTCTATCCGCGTCTCTCGGAACAGCATGCCACCTACATCGTCAATAGGCTGCGGAATTGGAGGAAGGGAGTCACATCCTCCTCAGCAACCGATCCGATCATGGCGCCTATCGCGCGGTCTCTAAACGAGCAGCAGATCGACGATGTCGCGGCCTATTTTGCGTCGACAAGCGCGTCAGCTTCGAAAGAGAATAAATGATACGGGCTCGACCATTCCGGTACCTGCTCGGCGTCTCTATGCTTCTCGGCGGCTGTACCAGCGATGTTCAATCGGTGATGAACCCGAGCAGTCTCCAGGCAGTGCAGATTGCGGAAGTAGCCTGGTTTCTGTTCGGGTTCGGGACATTCGTGCTCGTCCTGGTGATCTTGACGTTTCTGCTCGCCATCCGCGGGTCATTGCGAGTACGCCAAGCGGTAGCGCGAGAGAGCACCGTGATCTGGCTCGGCATCGCATTTCCTGCCGTGACGCTGACGGTGCTTCTGGTCTATGGCGTTTGGGTGACGCGATCGCACCTCAACCTGACCGATGGCGGCAGCACCGTCAGCATCGAGGTGGTCGGAGAGCAATGGTGGTGGCGCGTCATGTACTACGCTCCTGCTGGTCCACAGATTGCCAGCGCCAATGAAATTCGTATTCCGGTTGGATCTCCGGTCACATTGAAACTCAAGGCCGCCGACGTCATTCACAGTTTCTGGGTGCCGAGCCTTGGCGGAAAGGTCGACATGATCCCGGGGCGCACAACCCAATTGCAGCTCACTGTCAATCGCCCCGGGGTCTATCGTGGACAATGCGCCGAATATTGCGGCGGGCCTCATGCTCTCATGGCCATGGACGTTATCGCGATGTCTTCATCCGATTATGCGGCCTGGCTCGAGCGCGCAGCGACGGCGCCCGCGACGCCCGAGACCGACATCGGCTTGCACGGAAGATCGATCTTCCTCGCGGCCGGTTGCGGCGCATGTCACACGGTGCGCGGCACCGCTGCCGCAGGCTCGGTCGGTCCGGATCTGACGCACATCGGCGCAAGACGCTCGGTCGGCATCGATACCCTGCCGCTGACCCGCGAAAACCTGATGCGCTTCATTGTCGATGGCCAGCACGTCAAGCCCGGAAATTTGATGCCTGAGTTTCGCATCCTGCAGCCACAGCAATTGGAGGCGCTTGCCTTCTACCTCCTGAGCCTCAAGGCAGCAGACTAGATGGTTGACGCAGCCTCCCACCCAAACACATTACCCCGGCCAAGCGAGGAACTGACTCAGCTCGAAGCAATATGGGCTTCGCCTGGAGGCTGGCGTATTGTCACTGACGTCAACAACACGGTGATCGGCCTTTTTTATACCGCTGCTGCGGTTCTGTTCTTCCTGCTGGCGGGCATTCTCGCATTGCTGATGCGCCTTCAACTCGCGGTGCCCAGCAATACCTTTCTCAGCCAGGAAGCCTACAATCAGATCTTCACGATGCATGGCACCGTGATGATGTTTCTGTTCGCCGTTCCCGTCATCGAGGCAATGGGTATACTTTTGCTTCCCCAGATGCTCGGTGCGCGCGACCTGCCTTTTCCGCGACTCGGCGCTTATGCGTTCTGGGCCTATCTGGTCGGCGGACTGATCTTCTTCAGCACGTTGTTCTTCGACCTCGCGCCATCGGGCGGCTGGTTCATGTATCCGCCACTGACCAGTTCGCAGTTCTCGCCCGGACCGGGGGCGGACTTCTGGCTCCTGGGTATTGGCTTTATCGAGATCTCAGCGATCGCCGGTGCGATAGAAATCATCGTCGGCGTGCTGCGCACCCGGGCACCCGGCATGACCCTCGATCAGATGCCGATGTTTGCGTGGACGATGCTGATCTTCGCCGGCATGATCGTCTTCGCATTCCCGGCCGTGATCCTGGCCACGCTGCTGCTCGAACTGGAACGCGCGTTCGACTGGCCTTTCTTCATCGCCGCGAGGGGCGGCGATGCGTTGCTCTGGCAGCATCTTTTCTGGTTCTTCGGACATCCGGAAGTATACATCATTTTTCTGCCGGCTGCCGGCATGGTGTCGATGATCGTGCCGACCATGTGCCGTACACCACTTGTGGGTTATCGGCTTATCGTCGTGGCGCTGATCGCAACCGGCTTTTTCAGCTTCGGCCTGTGGGTCCACCACATGTTCACTACTGGAATTCCGGCGCTGTCGCTTGGTTTCTTTTCGGCCGCCAGTATGGCGGTGGCGCTACCCAGTGGAATTCAGGTTTTTGCGTGGATCGCGACAATCGCGTCAGGCCGCTTACGGTGGACGACGCCGTCCCTGTTCGTGCTGGGCTTCCTCTTTATTTTCAGTCTCGGCGGCCTCACTGGCGTAATGGTCGCGATGGTCCCGTTCGACTGGCAGGCGCACGACACCTATTTCGTTGTCGCGCATTTCCATTACGTACTGGTCGGCGGAATGGTGTTTCCGCTGTTCGCCGCATTTTACTACTGGGCGCCGGCATTCAGCCGTCTGGCATTGTCCGAACGGCTTGGAAAGTGGATCTTCTGGCTGATGTTCGCGGGCTTCAACGTCGCGTTCTTTCCGATGCACCTCACTGGCCTGATGGGGATGCCGCGGCGCGTCTATACCTATCCGGCAGTCATGCAGTGGGACGTGTTGAACATGATCTCCACGATCGGCGCCTTTCTGCTCGCCGCCGGCATTGCCATGTTTCTGTTCGACATGATTCGAAGCCTGCGTCCTGCCATGTCGAAAACAGCCGGCAATATTTGGGGAGCGGCAACCCTCGAGTGGCTGCCTAATAATGTCTATGGGCTGCGCAGCATTCCGGCCGTAACCAGTGCATACCCGCTGTGGCATCATCCGCAGCTAGCCAGGGAGATCGAAGACGGACGGCATTTCTTGCCCGGCTCGATCACCGGCCTGCGCGAAACCATCGTCACCTCGCCCTTCGATGCGACACCGCAATACCTGCTCCGCCTTCCCGGCCCGGGCTGGACGCCGTTCTTCGCGGCGATACTCACGGCTGCCTTCTTCATGCTGCTCACCGTCAAGGCGGTGATACTTGCGCTGATCTGCGGGCTGCTCGGAATTGCGATGACGGTCGTGTGGATGTGGGGTAGCGACTTGAAGCTGCTGCCACCCGTCGATATCGGAGCGAACCTCAAACTCCCAACCTATGCCACCGGTTCATTGTCGCATGCCTGGTGGGCCATGATCGTCCTGTTGTTGGTCGCCGGTTCGCTTTACCTCTCCTATGTGTTTTCCTACCTCTACTTGTGGACTGTCTCACCGCAGGTTTGGCCGAGGCCTTCAGCGCTTGCGCCGATTGCATACCCTGTCGTATCGGCTTTGCTGCTTGTTTTTGGCAGTGCCATCCTGGAAATCGCCCGACGTGTTTTGCCCGGAAGGTCTCGCGGCAGTGGCGCTTTCGCAGGACTTGCCGGGCTCGCCGCGGCCGCGTTGACCTGCGCGCTGGTGATCGACGTGTTCGCGCAATGGCGGATCGGGCTACGCCCGGAATCCGATGCGCATGGTGCGATGGTCTATATGGCTGCTTTCCTACAGGGGCAGCTAACCCTCGCGGTTCTGGCCATGACGGGATTTGCGATGGCGCGGAGCCTCGCTGGCCGCCTCGATCGGAAACGACGCGTGGTCTTCGACAATCTGGGCCTGCTATATCACTACACGGTCGGCCAAGGCCTGCTGGGGCTTCTCCTCGTGCACGGATTTCCGAGGCTTGCAGGATGAGCGACACCATCAAGCCATCCCTTGGCAATCTTCTGCAGGTGCTTGCTCCGCCCCTTATCTGGTTTCTGCATCTGACTACCGTCTACGCCGCCGAAGCGCTGATCTGCATCGGACCAGCGGCCGCAGCGGCTACCATGATGGCCTGGACGACTACTCTTGCCACTGCCGCTGCTTTAACCGCCCTCCTCCTGACGGCATGGACGCTCCATCGTGGTAATGCGCCGCACACCCAGAGCCTCGGCAGCTCTCGGTTCCTGCATGGCGTATCACACCTCCTGATCCTGCTTTCGCTTCTTGGGATCGCGTGGACGATCCTGCCGACTATCTTCCTGCCCACTTGCGCATAGATTCCCAACGCGTTTCTATCCGCTATTGCTGCTTCGGCCGACGCCCTTACGGCGCATCAATGCGGCGAAGAGATCGGCCAAGCCGAACTGCCATGGCTCGCAATCGCCGCTGTGACGCATCCGGTTGGTCAGCCGGCCAAGTTTCGGCGTGGCGACTGTCACCAGATCGCCTTCGACATGCGTGAACCCCTGCCCCTTCGCGGCACGATCCTGGATCGGCGCGAACATCGTGCCGAGGAACAGCGCGAAGCCATCGGGATATTGATGATTCTCGTTAATCGTCTGCCCGACGATGTCGGCCGGGTCGCGGCTGATCTGGGTCAGCGAGGATGCGCCGTGCAGGACGAAGCCTTCCGGCCCCTTCACCTCCAGCGATATCTCCATACTCCGCACGTCATCGAGCGTGAAGCTCGCGTCGAAGAACCGCACGAACGGCCCGATCGCGCAGGAGGCGTTGTTGTCCTTTGCCTTGGACAGGAGCAGCGCCGAACGCCCCTCGAAGTCGCGCAAATTGACATCGTTGCCGAGCGTGGCGCCAACGATGCGCCCATCGCTCGCCACCACCAGCACGACCTCCGGCTCCGGATTATTCCAGGTCGATTTCGGATGCAGGCCCGCATCCACGCATGTACCGACCGCGGACAGCACGGGCGCCTTGGTAAACACCTCGGCGTCCGGCCCGATGCCGACCTCGAGATACTGGCTCCAGGCGTTCTGGGAAACCAGCACGTCCTTCACATGCTGCGCTTCGGCCGAGCCCGGCTTCAGTTGCGACAGGTCGGTGCCGACGATCCGCGTCACCTCGGCCCGGATCGCTTCGGCCGAATCCGGATTGCCGCGCGCCCGCTCCTCGATCACCCGCTCCAGCATCGACACGGCGAACGTGACGCCGGCAGCCTTGATCACCTGCAAATCGATCGGGGCGAGCAGCCACGGCCTGGTCGGATCGCGGGTGTCGGGCGGCGTGTTGTCTAGGAGATCCTGCAGTGTGCCGACGCGCTCGCCACGCGCGGCGCGCAGCGCTCCGGCCGGATCGGCCGCGGCGGCAAGCTGGCTGGCGGTGGGGAAGTCCTCGGTGATGTCGAACACGCCGTCCTGGCGGATCGCGATCACCGACGGGCCGGCAAGATCGGGACGCCAGACGCGCCCCATCAGCGCGGCACCGGCGAAATCGTCGGGCAGAATGAAGGCGGCGTCTGTGACGATCGGCATCGTGGGAATCCTCGCGAGCATCTATGCGGTCAGCACCGTCCATAGAAGGGAACCGCTCAACGGGTCAACACCTCCCGGGGAATGTCCGCCTCCAGCATCGCCGCCGCCATGACAGGCTACCGCACCGCAGCACGCAAGATCAGACGATCGGTCAAGTGATGCCGATTGCACGGCCTGCAACAACAACCATGGCGGCACGGCGATTGCGCGAAGACTTCGAAGGGCTTGGATGTCTGGGAATTAGGTGCGGGACGCACCGCCGGCCCGATCGCTGAAGACTGGAGGCCGGCAGGCCTGCTCACCCGTCGACCCAACCGGAAAGGCATGGGACCGCCTCGCCGTACTCTCGCAGCGCGGTTGCGCTGACGGCGACCGCCATCAGCGCACCTTTGATATCGCGCAAGCAGGCCGGTGCCCGCTTCAAGCCGCCTTGTTCAAGCGGCCTTGTTCAAGCGGCCTTGTTCAAGCGGCCTTGGCCTTGGACTTGGCCACGTGGCTTGAGATCGCATCCATCAAGGGCGGCGACAGGCAATCATACGGCTCCAGTCCGAGTTCCTTCAGCCGGGCCCTGATGCCATCCATCTCATTCGGCTGAACACCGGACTCCAGCACGGACGACACGAACGCGGCAAACCCAGGAGCTGCCCATCCGCCTTCCTGGAACAGTTCGGGATGGATGAAGTCGAGCCCGTAGAACGGATGCCCCGTGTTCTCGATCCGGCCGTACATATGCGTACCGCAGGCCTTGCAGGCGTAACGCTGAATTGCCGCCGCCTGGTCGACGATCTGCAGCTTGTCGCCGTTCTCGACTACTTTCACATTGTCGCGCGGGACGACGGCGACGACAGAGAAGGTCGCCCCTTCGGGCTTCCAGCATTTGGTACAGCCGCAGGCGTGGTTGTGGGCCACGTCGCCCTTGATGGCGACCTTGACCGGCTTGTCCGCGCATTTGCAGACCAGGGTGCCGCCGGCGAAGTTGCCAGTGCCCTGCTTTACGCCGCTGTCAATCGATGGGTGGATATGAACAGTCATAGGCCTATCCTCCTTGTGCTTGAAGTTCAGAACACGACAACCGAACGGATCGACTTGCCTTCGTGCATGAGGTCGAAACCCTTGTTGATCTCCTCAAGCTTGAGGACATGCGTGATCATCGGATCGATCTCGATCTTCCCGTTCATGTACCAGTCGACGATTTTCGGCACGTCCGTGCGGCCGCGCGCGCCGCCAAAGGCGGTGCCCTTCCAGACACGGCCGGTCACGAGCTGGAACGGCCGGGTGGCGATCTCCTTGCCGGACTCAGCGACCCCGATCACGACCGAGACGCCCCAGCCGCGATGGCACGCTTCGAGTGCCTGCCGCATCACGGTGGTGTTTCCGGTGCAGTCGAAGGTGTAGTCGGCTCCGCCGTCAGTGAGCCCGACCAGATGCTGGACGATATCGCTGACCTTGGTCGGGTTGACGAAATGTGTCATGCCGAAACGGCGGCCCCAATCCTCCTTGGAATCGTTGATGTCGACGCCGACGATCTTGTCGGCGCCCACCATCTTCGCGCCCTGGATGACGTTGAGGCCGATGCCGCCGAGACCGAAAACGACGACGTTGGCGCCCGGTGTCACCTTGGCGGTATTGACCACGGCGCCAACGCCCGTCGTCACCCCGCAACCGATGTAGCAGCTCTTGTCGAAGGGCGCGTCCTCGCGGATCTTTGCCACCGCGATTTCCGGCAGCACGGTAAAGTTCGAAAACGTCGAGCAGCCCATGTAGTGGAAGATCGGCTTGCCCTGATAGCTGAAGCGCGAGGTGCCGTCAGGCATCAACCCCTTACCCTGGGTGGCGCGAATGGCAGTACAAAGATTGGTCTTGCCGCTCAGGCAGCTTTTGCACTGGCGACATTCCGGCGTGTAGAGCGGAATCACGTGATCGCCGGCCTTGACCGACGTTACGCCCGGCCCGACTTCGCGGACGATGCCTGCGCCCTCATGACCGAGTATCGAAGGAAAGATTCCCTCGCTGTCGAATCCGTCGAGCGTGTAGGCGTCGGTATGACAGATTCCAGTCGCCTTGATCTCGACGAGAACCTCGCCAGCTTTTGGGCCCTCAAGATCAACCTCAACGATTTCAAGAGGCTTTTTGGCTTCGAACGCGACAGCGGCGCGGGTCTTCATCTTAAGCTCCACATTTGCTTTTATCTTAAGCTCCACATTTGCTTTTCAAATCGCTGCACGGACGTACCAGGACGTGAACCTCGCATGTGCGGCATGATCACTTGCTTCCCATGCAGGACTTTTCTGTCTCGGTGTACGCGTCGGGCTTGTCTTCCTTCTTGGCCGGACGAACGCGCCCGACGGCGTCATGGGCGCGGGCGCGCAGATACACATAAAGGTCGTCCATGTAGCAGGCGACATTGGGGTTGTCGCCGAGGGCTGGCATGACGGAGTTGCCGTTCTTGCGGCCGCTCGCGACGACTGCGACGAAGTCGCCATAACTCATCGTCTTCAGCGAATCCTGTAACGCCGGCGCATAGGTCGATCCCATCCCGTCAGGGCCATGGCAGACGTGGCATTCGGAATGATAGCGACGGTATCCGGAGTAGGTGTACCAATCGACCGTGCCATCGGCCCCGACTTTGTAGGTCGGGTTTCCTTCCTTGTCGAAATACTTGCCGTCCTCGGTCTTGACCGCGGCAGCATCATCCGCAGCGAAGGCAATCGTTCCCGGCGCCACGAACATGAGAGTGGCCGCAATCAACCAGATTTTACGCAAGAGCTCATCCTTGATATTCGATGCAGACCAACCGGCGCGTGGAACGAGCCACGCGCCGGACGTGGTGGTCCTGCTTTACTGCGGCAGCGCGAACACGGTGAGCGTGCCGCCGAGTGCGGTATAGTTGCTCAACGCGGCATAGCCACCGACGGCACCGAGGCCCGCAGTCGGATCGGTCAGACCTGCGGCAAGGCCGATACCCGCCCAGCCGCCAACGCCGGACAGCACGGCCACATACTGCCTGCCGCCCTGCTCATAGGTGTTGACGTTACCGATGATACCGGACGGGGTCTTGAATTTGTAGAGCTCCTTGCCCGTCTTGGCATCGACCGCCTTGAGGTAACCTTCGAGCGTTCCGTAGAACACCACGCCGCCGGCGGTAGCGAGCGCACCCGACCACACCGAGAACGGCTCCTTGTTCGACCAGACGATCTTGCCCTTGTTGTCCCAGGCGATGAAGTTGCCCATATGGCTTTCGCCTTGGGGCGGATACATCGAGAGCGTCGCGCCGACGTAAGGCTGACCCGCGGTGTAGCTCACCTTGAACGGCTCATAGTCCATGCAGACGTGGTTGGTCGGGACATAGAACAGTTGCGTATCGGGCGAGTAGGCTGCCGGCTGCTGGTCCTTGGTGCCGAGCGCGGCCGGGCAGATACCTTTGGTGTTCTTGTCCTCGCCACCCTTCTCCGTCGAATACTGATCGACCACCTTCGGACGACCATACGTCGGTGAGCTCTTGTTCATGTCGACGCCGGTGGTCCAGTTAACCTTCGGGTCGTACTTCTCGGCCACCAGCAGTTCACCGCTTTCGCGATCCATCGTATAGGCGAGCCCGTTGCGGTCGAAGTGGGTCAGCAGCTTGCGAGGCTGGCCATTGAACGGCTGATCGGTAAGGATCATTTCGTTGACGCCGTCATAGTCCCATTCGTCGTGAGGCGTCATCTGGTAGACCCACTTGGCCATTCCGTCGTCGGGATTGCGCGCGAAGATGGTCATCGACCACTTGTTGTCGCCGGGACGCTGCTTCGGATTCCAGGTCGAGGGATTTCCCGAGCCGTAGTAAACGAGGTTCAGGCCGGGGTCATAGGACAGCCAGCCCCATGTGCAGCCGCCGCCGATCTTCCACTGATCGCCTTGCCAGGTCTTGATGCTCGAATCCTTGCCGACCGGCTTGCCGAGTTCGGTCGTCTTCACAGGGTCGACCATGATCTGATCGTCCGGCCCTTCGGAGAAGGCGCGCCATACCTGCTTGCCGCTCTTGAGATCGTAAGCCGTGACGTGACATTGCACACCGAACTCGCCGCCGGAAATGCCGATCAGCACCTTGTCCTTGACGACGAGTGGCGAGGAGGTTCCGGTAGCGCCTTTGCCCGGGTCTCCATTCTTGACGCTCCACGCGACCTGCCCGGTCTTGGCATCGAGCGCGACCAGGGTGGTGTCGGCCTGATGCAGGAAGATCTTGCCGTCGCCATAGGCTACGCCGCGATTAACCGTGTCGCAGCACATCACCGGAATGACGTTCGGATCCTGCTTCGGCTCGTACTTCCAGACGATCTTGTTGTCCTGCGAAAGGTCAAGAGCATAGACCTTGTTCGGGAACGGCGTATGGACGTACATCATGTTGCCGATGACGAGCGGGCCGCCTTCGTGGCCGCGCAGCACGCCGGTCGAGAAGGTCCAGGCGACCTGGAGTTTGCCGACGTTGGATGCGTTGATCTGATTCAGTTTCGAGTAGCGTGTGTTGGCGTAGTCGCCGGCCGGCTGCACCCAGTCCTTTGGGTTCTGCGACATCTTGATCAGTTCTTCGTTGGCGTATGCGACGCCGACAACGAATGTCGCCATAGCGCCAAGACAGGCTGCGGATAGCACCTTGCGCATAGTGGTTTCCTCCAAGATACGAGTTTTGGGTTTCCGCCGAAACGGCCCATTCTTCCATTATTGGTCCCTATTCCTATCCCGCCCGGAGATGGGAAACTTGCCCAAGAGCGAAGCGCGTTTGCTCAATAGCGAAACCCAACTGAATTTTTTAAATTTAGCGCTGGCGCGCCGTTTCGGCTCTGCCGTGATGTTGCGAAGCATCATGCCGTGGGCGTGTTCCCGCGGCTTTCCCTGCGCGACTCTCGGTCTAGGTTTCCCTTGACGCCGCCGAAACTAAGTTGGAGGATTGTCAAAGGGATATTGGGAAGAATCTGCGCGCTTCCCTGACGACTGCCTAAATTGGGGCCAAATGTCGCGACCATCTGACCGACGCCTCGGCGGAGGTTGTAGCCTGTTCTCAAATCGGTGGCTGGGCAATGCCTGATACGGTTCGTTCACTCAGCACTTCCGGGTTAGCGCCGAAGAAGCAGATCCAAACTTGGTCAGATGCACTGACCGATCTATGCGGCCAGTTTGATGTCGATCCGCTGGAAGGTTCCTCGCTGGAGGGGCGGATAAATTACACGACCGTCTCGCAGCTCAAACTCTGTCAGATCGAGGCGAGCCAGCATCGTATCGCGCATACGATCTCAGGCACAAAGCTGAGCGAACATCCCTACGTCAAGATACTGTTCCAGACTTACGGCATCTCGCATTTCGAACAGAACGGCCGCCGCATCGATATCATGCCTGGCGATTGTCTTGCCTATGACGTCTCATGTCCGCACACGATCGTGAGCCCCTCATTGACCCGGCACGAGGTCGTGATCGTCCCGAAGGAGCTGCTTCACGAGCGCGGCTTCCGCACGGCGAAGATGTTGCCTTGCAAGCTCTCCGCGCGCAACGGCACCGGCCGCATCGCCTACGACTTCGTGCACACCGCGTTTGACGAAGCAAAGAGACTGTCGCCTCACAACGCCATCGGCGTCGCCGATTCGCTCATCGATCTCTTGCTGTTACCGCTGCGCGAGGCCGACACGATGTTCGATCGCGTCGGTCCCGAAGCAATGTACATTCGCGCGCAAGCCTTCATCCGCGAACATTTGCGCGACCCGGATCTATGCATCGACCAGATATCCGCGGCATTGGGCTGCACCAAGCGCTATCTGCACATGCTGTTCAGCGACAAGGGCATGACCGTCAGTGATTACATCTGGCGGGCGAGACTGCTGCACTGCCGGCAGGAGCTCGAGACCCAGCACGGAAAGACGATCACCGACGTCGCATTTTCGTGGGGCTTTTCGAGTTCGTCGCACTTCAGCCGCGTATTCCGGAAGCATTTTGGCTTCGTTCCGTCCGCGATCCACAAAGCGCACTGCGTCGATCCGTCGCCGGATGTTTCCTGACGAGTGTCGCGATGGCAAGCTGAACATTCTGCCGCGCATCATCGCTGGGCCGCCTTTACGCCCCCCGTCTCTAGAAAGTTGCCTTCAGGCCCGCGTAAAAGGCGCGCGGCCGCGCCGGGCTGACCGAGCGCGCGTCCGTGAACTCTAAACCTCCATTGGCGAAGTTGGGGATGTCATCTCTTTCGAAGAACGTCCCGTAAACCGCATAGCGGTGGTCGAGAATGTTGTCGATGCGGCCGTAGAGCTGGAACGTCTTGTTGATCTGATACGAGGCGTGCACGTTGAAAACGGAATACCCTGGCAGCCGCGCCGCCTGATTGGATTCATCGCCCACAAAATACTGACTGCCGACGAACAATGCATCGCCACCGACCTTGAAGGCGTCTGTGACCGAATAATCGATGCCAACCTTGACCCGGTTGCGTGGTATCGCCGGAATTCGGTTGCCTGGCAGAACCTGGATATTCCCATCGGCATCGGCGAACGGGCTGTGGGAGTTGAGCGTCAGAGGGTCGAGGAAGCGCGCATCCACGAGGGCATAGCTGGCATAAAGTTGCAGCGTCTTCGACGTCAGACTGACCTGAGCCTCGATACCCTGGCGGCGCGTCCGGCCTACGTTCTGGAAATAGCCAAATCCCTGCAACTCCGGGCTCGGGATCGCCAGGATGTCGTCGGCATTGGTCGCGCGGAACGCACCGACTTTCCACCCGAGCGTTCCGATATTCAGCTCCGTCGTTCCGCGGAAACCAGCCTCCACGGTGCGGGAGACGACCTGTTTCAACGGCGGGTCCGCGATCAGGAATGCCGCAGCGATACAGGGGCGCGCAGGGTCGGCGCATGCGAGCTCCAGCGGCGTCGGCGCGCGATTGGCTTCGGAATATCCCGCATAGGCCGTCAAGCCCGGCGTGATCTTGTAGGTGCCGCCAATCATCGGATTGAAGCGGCTGAACGTGTGATTGC
The DNA here is from genome assembly GCF_001693485.1 of Bradyrhizobium sp. LMTR 3. Classification (GTDB taxonomy): domain Bacteria; phylum Pseudomonadota; class Alphaproteobacteria; order Rhizobiales; family Xanthobacteraceae; genus Bradyrhizobium. The sequence goes on along the minus strand of NZ_MAXC01000049.1, from coordinate 200,318 downwards.
CGTTGAGGTCGGTGCCGATCTGATCCTGAAGGACGATGTTTGCATAGTTGAACCGGCCGCCGCCCGAGACAGAGAACGCGTCCGTCACGTCGAATGTGTCGAGCGCATAGAGGCCGGTATACCGGTTGGTGGCGCGAAGCGAGACCGGGCCGATGGATACAGGCTCGCCAGACCGCCCGAGAAATATGCCGCTGCCGCTGACGACGTAGTTCGAGCCGATCGTGCCCAGTTCCGCGCTGGCCCCGAAGCGGGTGACGCCGGAGTCGAAACTGGCGCCAACCATGAGCTGGTTGTTATGTCCGAACAACTGGTCGGTGTTGGTTGCCTGCAGGGTCGCGCCAGTCGTCGTCGAACGGGTTGTGGTCCGGTCGATCTGCCCCAACACCGCCGTGTCAGGGAACGGATTTGCGAGTTGGACGCCGTTAAGGCCATTTGCGGCCACATCATCGTCGTTGAAGCAAAGCAGCCCCGGATCGGCGGCACACGGCTCCGTCTCGGTCGGGTTTCCGTCCACCGTCTTCTGCCGGAATGCCCGGACGCGCGCCGAGCCTTCGATCGTCCAGGTCGGCGTCACCTCCACCTTTCCGGTCAAATTGGCGTAGGCCACGCGGTTGTCGGTAGTCTGTGGCGTCGTATAGGTCGCGCCCCAATATCTCTGGAGCAGTTCGACCGGAACAGCCGCCGCCGCGCCGAAATTGTTCTTGGCGACGCCCACGTTGAGGTGAAATTCGCTGCTGTCGGTCCGGTAGCCGACGTCACCGTAAAACCGGCGAATCGCCGATTCCGAAAAATTGCGATAGCCGTTGTCACGTAGGCCTTCGAGTGCGCCATAGACGGAAAAATTGTCGATCTGCTTGCCATACTGCGCCGAACTCTGGATGCGTCCGAACGATCCGCCCATCGTGTTGACTTCGGCACCTTTATAGTTGAAGCCGTCCTTCATCTGCACGTTGACGGCGCCGCCGAGTGCGTTGAGACCGAATGCAGGATTGTTCGTCACCACCGTGACCGACCTAATCGCAGCGGTCGGAATCAAGTCCCAATTAACGGTGTCGCCGAACGCTTCGTTGATGCGGATCCCGTTCTGGTAAACCGCCAATCCCTGAGGAGTACCCGAAACCGGAGATGCAACGAAACCTCGAAATTGTACGTCGGGCATAAACGGATTTCCGGTGGTATCGCTGAGGACGATACCCGGCACCCGTTGCTGTAGTGCATCCGCGATGTTCAGCGAGTCCGTGCGCGCGATCTGCCCGGCGCCAACGGCATTGACCGCTGCCGGCACCTTGTCGACATCTATTCCCACGCCAACCACCGGCGTAGGGGCGGTCGGATAGATAAAAACCCTGCGCACACTTCGGGTGGCTCGAGGTGCGGTACTGCCGCGGGCTGGTCTGGCCGCCGGTCTGGCTGATGTCGGCGGGGCGACTACCTCGATGGCTGGCAAGACCTCACTCTCGCCAGATGCGGTTTGGGCCTCGGCATGGTCGATCCCGGGAACCAGGCATAGCGAGATTGTCCCGATCACCAGTACGCGTGCGCCCATGTCCCCACCCCACTACATTCCGGCGCATTGGCGATGCCGGTTCGATACGGACAATACTATTGAGAAGACATCGACACGCGCTAGCCGCAAAAGGTCGGGCTTCCCAAATGTCCTCCTTCCCGAAGAAACCGGGAAAAATTCCCGCCCATCGCTTCGCCGCCTCAGTGCGATCCGTGGGGGACGACCGCCTCTACCGTGAGGCCCCCGTTGCCGGAGACGACATTCAGCGTACCGCCCAGCGCCAGTATTCTCTCGCGCATGCCGATCAAGCCGAAACCGAGCTTGTGATCCGGCGCCAAACCGCGGCCGTTGTCGCTGACGCGCACCAACGCGCAGGCGCGACTTCCGTGCATTCCGGCAGCCTGTTCCACCGTGACGCTGACGGCGGTCGCGTCGGCGTGGCGGAAGGCATTCGTCAGGGCTTCCTGGACGATGCGGTAAACCGTCAAGTCCGTGACTTCTCCAGTCTCGTCCGGCGCGTTCGCAATGTTCGCGTCGATGGTTACGTCGGGACGGGATTCACGCCACAAACGCAACAGCACGCCGAGCGCCTCGCGCAGTCCAAGCTCTGCAAGCCCAACGGGCCTCAGCTTTTCCAGTATCCTGCGATTGAATTGCTGGAGTGCGTTGATCTGCTCCATGATTGCGGTGCCATGCTTGCGTAACGCATCCGCGCTCGGCGCGCGTCCGTCCTCCGCCAGCCGCATCAGGGCGCCAGCGTGAGCACGCAGCGTAAAGAGATAGGGCCCAAACTCATCATGCAGCTCGCGCGCAATCTCCTTGCGTTCCATATCCTGCAGCGAGACCGTGCGCTCGGCGAGCCGCCGCTTGTCCTCGACAGCTTCGCCAAGGGCGCCCGCGAGGTGGTTCAGCTTGGCACAGATCGCCGCCAGTTCGGGCGTGCCGCCGGGCTCGACGCGTGATCCATAGTGCCCGGCCTCGATGTTTGCCATGGTCTGCGAAAGCGCCTGCAGCGGCGCCAGCGCGCGGCCAACCACGACTATCGTCACCAGAAAGAGCGCGATAGCGAGCGCGGAACTAACCGCTAGCTGGGTAACGATTCCGTCCCAGATTTCGGCCATTTCGTCGTTCGGATGTGAGGTGATCAGGAGCGACTGCGGCTTCCCGTGGATCGCAATCGGTACGCTTACGGTGGTCGTTTCGGGATGCACGAGCGCGATAAACCATGCCGGCGGCGATCGTTCGTCGCCGCCATCGCCCGCGCGCCCGGCCACGGTTGCATCGCCCTGCCGCGTGATACTGACGTGCCGGAGCCTGCTGAGGTCGTGGACGATCTGGTTCAGCCGCGCGTCCGGATCTGCCGCCTCGTTCAGGCTGGGAACGATCGTCTCCACGAATTCGCGCGCCAGCCGGATGACGCTTTGATCTTCGGCCCGGACACGGGGCGCGGCCTCCACCACCAGCCGCGTGATATTGATGCCCAGGCCAAGCGTGAGACCCAGCGCCAGTAGCAAATTGATCCGCCCGCGCAACGATAATTTCTGCCACATGAGGTTTGCCCCAATCGCGTCGCAATCAGTTCCTCGACGAGAGGACCGTTGACAGCCGAAAAACCGACGATCAGATTGAAGCGTACAGCAATCTCGCAGGCGTTGCATGACCGGGCTCGCGCCGATGTCGATGCAGCTTGACGCGATGCAGCAACGCGAGCGAAGCAGCTATCGGGGATCGATGCCATGCGAGTACTGATCGTCGACGATCATCCCATCGTTGCTTCGGGCTGCCGCACCGTGTTTGCCGACGAACCGGAGGTCGTGCTGCTGGAGGCCGCCGACGCGGAGAGCGGCGAACGCGTATTCGTCACTGAGCGCCCCGACATCTGCGTGATCGATATCAACCTTCCGACCGTCTCGGGGTTTGAACTGGCGCGGCGCATTCTTGCGCGCACTGCGTCGGCACGAATCATCATGTTCAGCATGAACGACGATCCGGTCTTCGCCGCGCGCGCCATCGAGATCGGCGCCAAGGGCTATGTCGCGAAGACAGGCGATCCGCAGGATTTGGTCGAGGCCATCCGTGAAGTCGGCAAGGGCGGGGTCTACCTGCCCTCCGCGATCGCGCGAAGCATCGCATTCGCCGGACCGGTTTTCGCTCGCAGCCCGCTTGCAAAACTCACCTCGCGGGAGATGGAGATCCTTCGCCTGCTCAGCGCGGGCAAGAGTCTTTCCGAGATCGCGTGGCTGGTTCATTCCTCGTACAAAACCGTTGCCAATACATCCTCAATCATGCGCCAAAAGCTCGGCGTGCGAACTTCCGCCGAACTGGTGCGGCTGGCAATCGAAAGTGGCATTGGCATAAGCGTGCCGCACGGCGCCGGAGTAGCAAGACCATGAGCATGCAGACGGTTTCACTGAACAAGGCATATGGTGGAACTCAAGGCGTCTACCGGCACGCCAGCCGCGAAACCCGAACCGACATGACGTTCTCGGTGTATGTGCCTCCGCACGCCGCCGGCACCAGGCTGCCAGTCGTCTGGTATCTCTCAGGCCTGACCTGCACCCACGCCAACGTGACGGAAAAGGGCGAATTCCGCAGCGCCTGCGCCGAACTCGGCCTGATCTTCGTTGCGCCCGACACCAGTCCGCGCGGCGAAGGCGTACCGGGCGATCCCGCCAATGCCTACGATTTCGGCCTTGGCGCCGGCTTCTATGTCGATGCGACGCAGGAGCCGTTCGCCCGCAATTACCGCATGTGGAGCTATGTCACGGAGGAATTGCCAAAACTGGTCGCCGAAAACTTTCCTGTCGATGCAACCCGGCAATCCATTCTTGGCCATTCCATGGGCGGCCACGGCGCGCTGACGGTCGCGCTGCGCCATCCCGGCCGCTACCGCGCTGCCAGTGCCTTTGCGCCGATTGTCGCTCCCTCGCAGGTGCCATGGGGCATCAAGGCGCTCGGCGGCTATCTCGGCAGCGACCGGCAAGCATGGCGCAAGCACGATGCGGTAGCCCTGATCGAGGACGGCGCCGGATTACCCGATCTGCTGGTCGACTACGGCGATGCCGACCAGTTTCTGGCCGGACAGCTCCGCCCGGAGCTGCTGCAAGGCGCATGCGAGAAAGCCAAAATCCCCCTCACCTTGCGCCGGCAACCCGGCTATGACCACAGCTACTACTTCATCTCCACATTCATGGCCGACCATCTGCGTTGGCACGCCGCACGCCTGAAGGGTTGACACGTCGCGAAGCCGGCGCGCAACAGAATTGAGTTGCAAGCCAAGACAATTCGGTCATGGTTCAAGCCAAAGGTCTTCCATATCAAGTCGAGAAGACCTGTCAGGGAGACGCCATGATCCGATGCCTGGTCGCTGCGATCGGCTTGAGCATTGCCGCTACCTCCGTGCTCGCGGCCGCCCCTATCGAGATCGGCGTCGGTTATCTTGGCCGCGCCGGCATCAAGGCGAAATTGTCCCTCGTCGAACTGCCGGCGGAGAACGACGGACTTGCCGGCGCACGCCTCGCCATCGAGGACAACAACACCACGGGCAAGTTCCTCAATCAGCGCTTCACGCTCGAAGAGGTCCGGCTCAGGGACGACGAGGACGTCGCGAAGGCGGCGGCGGCGCTTGCCGAGCGCTCCGGCTTCATCATCGCCGACCTTCCGGCAGACGACCTGCTGAAGGCCGCCAACGCGCTTCGCGAACGTGGGACGTTACTATTGAACGCCGGAGCAATCGACGATCGCCTGCGCGAGCAGGATTGCCGCGCCAACGTGATCCATGTCGCGCCGACGCGCTCGATGCTTGCGGATGCGCTCGCACAATATCTGGTGTGGAAGCAATGGAAGCGCTGGTTGCTCGTGGTCGGCTCGCATGATCAGGACAAGCTCTACGCCGACGCACTGCGGCGCGCGGCCACGCGCTTTGGCGCCAAGATCGTTCAGGAGCGAACCTTTGAAGATACCGGCGGCGCGCGCCGCACAGACAGTGGCGTCACCCTGATCCAGCGGCAAATTCCGGTATTCACCCAGCAAGCACCGGCCTATGACGTCCTCGTGGCAGCCGACGAAAGCGAGGTGTTCGCGTCCTACCTGCCCTACCGCACCTGGGATCCGCGCCCGGTTGCCGGCTCGGCGGGCCTCGTTCCGACCAGTTGGCACGCCGCGCAGGATCAGTGGGGCGCGATCCAGATTCAGAACCGATTTGCCAAACTGAACTTGCGACACATGACCGCATTGGACATGCAGGCCTGGACGGCAGCACGCATGGTCGGTGAAGCTGCGTCGCGCACGAAGTCCGGCGACCCAAAGGCGGTGTCGGATTTTCTTAGAGGGAAAGACTTTTCCGTTGCTGCGTTCAAAGGCCGACGGCTGACGCTGCGGGACTGGAATTTGCAGCTTCGCCAGCCAATCCTTTTGGTCGATGGACGCATGGTGGTCTCGGTTTCGCCGCAGGAGGGATTCCTGCATCAGGTGTCGGAGCTCGACACGCTTGGCGCCGATCGACCGGAAACCAAATGCAAGCTGAATTGAAGGAGGATGGATTGCGCATCTGGCGTCATTGCCTGCTTTTCGGGATGGCTGCATGGCTCGCGGCGGCGACGCCCGCATCGGCCTTCATCGCCTATGTGTCCAACGAGAAGAGCAACACCGTATCGGTGATCGATACGAACAGTTGGGCTGTCATCAAGACCATCAAGGTCGGCCAACGGCCACGCGGCATCGAATTCACCAGGGACGGCAAGTTTGTGTTCGTCGCGGTCGGCGACGACGATAGCATTCAGGTTATTGACGTTGCGAAGCAGGAGGTCGTCGATTCCCTGCCCTCCGGCCCGGACCCCGAGCTGTTCGCCCTCGATGCCGACGGCAAGATTCTCTATGTCGCCAATGAGAACGACAATACGGTGACCATCATCGACGTCGAGAAGCGCGCCCGTCTCGGCGAGATCCAGGTCGGCGTCGAGCCGGAGGGCATGGCGATCAGCCCGGACGGAAAAATCCTGATCAATACGTCCGAGACGACCAACATGGCGCATTTCATCGACACCACGACGCGCGAGATCGTCGCCAACGTTCTGGTCGATGCGCGCCCGCGCTACGCCGAGTTCAAACGTGACAATTCCGAGGTGTGGGTATCGTCGGAGATCGGCGGCACTGTTTCAGTGATCGACCCGGCCAAGCGGGAGGTGACGAAGAAGATTTCATTCGAAATTCCCGGCCTGCGAAGCGAAGCCATCCAGCCGGTCGGCATCGGCATGACCAAGGACGGCAAGACCGCTTTCGTCGCGCTCGGCCCGGCCAATCGCATCGCCGTCGTCGACGCCGTCAGCCACAAGGTCACCAAATATCTGCTGGTAGGCCAGCGTGTCTGGCACATGGCATTCACGCCCGACGAGAAATATCTGCTGACCACCAATGGCGTATCGAACGACGTCTCGGTGATCGACGTCGCCGCGCAAAAGGTCATCAAGACGATCCAGGTCGGCGAACTGCCCTGGGGTATGACGATTGCACAACCATGACGGCCACTGACGCCTTTTCCGCCGGTCAGAGCACGCAAGGTTTCCATCCCCGGCCCGATGCCGTGGAGATGCCTGCGCTGTCGATCGAAGGCGTCAGCCATGCCTATGGCAGCCGGCGCGCGCTGATCGACATCGCCTTTTCCGTCGCCCCGGCAAGTTTCACCGCGTTGCTCGGCCTGAACGGCGCCGGCAAGAGCACCCTGTTCTCGCTGATCACGCGGCTGTTCGGAATCCAGCACGGACGCATCGGGATTTTCGGCCATGACGTCGCGCAGGCACCCGGCGAAGCCTTGCGGCTGCTCGGCGTGGTGTTTCAGCCCCGCACGCTTGATCTCGACCTCTCGGTGACGCAGAATCTGCTTTATCACGCCGCCCTGCACGGCATCGGCAGGCGCGATGCCCGCGCGCGCAGCGGTGAGGTGCTGGCGCGCATCGACCTTGCCGACCGCGCCGGCAGCAAGGTGCGCGATCTCTCCGGCGGCCAGATGCGACGATTGGAAATTGCGCGGGCGCTGTTACATCGCCCGCGCCTGCTCCTGCTTGACGAGGCAACCGTCGGCCTCGACGTCAAGGCGCGCGCCGACATCCTCAACCACGTTCGGCAGCTCGTTGCCGAACAGGGAATAAGCGTTCTTTGGGCGACGCATCTGTTCGACGAGATCGGTTCGAACGACGATCTCGTCGTGCTGCATCAGGGCCGCGTATTGGCCCAGGGCAAGGTGGCGCGGGTGATCGCGGACGCCGGCGGCAGCGACATCAACACGGCGTTCATGCGGTTGACCGGCTCCACTGCTCAGAGCGGGAGTTCAACGTCATGACATCGGCAGCCATGACGCCAATCCAGCGTGGCTTCTCGCTGGCCGAATATCTCACCTGCCTGAACGGCATCGTGTGGCGCGAGGCGCTTCGCTTCCTGCATCAGCGCGAACGCTTCATCTCGGCGCTGGTGCGGCCCCTGGTGTGGCTGTTCATCTTTGCTACCGGCTTCCGTCAGGTGCTCGGTCTCTCCATCATCCCCCCATATGAGACCTACATTCTTTACGAGGTCTATATCGCGCCCGGCCTGATGGCGATGATCCAGCTCTTCAACGGCATGCAGTCCTCGCTTTCCATGGTCTACGACCGCGAAATGGGCAATATGCGGACCTTGCTGGTGAGCCCGCTGCCGCGATGGTTCCTCTTGTCCTGTAAGCTTCTGGCGGGAACCGCGGTCTCGCTGCTTCAGGTCTATGCCTTCCTGCTGATCGCCTGGTTCTGGGATATCGCCGCGCCCCCGACGGGCTATCTTACGGTGCTGCCGGCGCTGGTCCTCTCAGGCCTGATGCTCGGCGCGTTAGGCATGCTGATCTCGTCCGGCATCAAACAGCTCGAGAACTTTGCGGGCGTGATGAACTTTGTCATCTTTCCGATGTTCTTTGCTTCCTCGGCGCTTTATCCGCTATGGCGCATCCTGGAGAGCAGCCCGATGCTCTACTATGTCTGCCTGTTCAATCCGTTCACGCATGCCGTGGAGCTGATACGTTTTGCGCTGTATGGGCAAATGAATTGGATCGCGCTTGCGGTGGTCGGAGGCTGCACGATAGCCTTCATGATCGGCGCCATCCTCGCCTACGATCCATCGCGTGGCCTGATCCGCCGCGGCCCTGCCGGAGGCGAGACATGAAATACCGGATCGTGATCTCCGTACTCCTTGCCGTCGCGGCCATGAGCGGGTACGGCCACGCCGCCGATCCGCGCTATCCGGACTGGCCGTGCACGCAGGCCAAGGTACCCGAGATATCCATCGCCGCGGTGTGGGCAGGCCCGCCACTCGACGACGTCTCCGGCAAGTGGAAGGACGATGCCGAGGTCAGCGCGCTGGTCGCAAAGCTCGCGGCGAGGCGGACCCCGCTCGAGGAGGCGCAAAAGGCAATCACGGAATATCTGAACAGTGCAGCCGACAAGACCGCAAGCGGGAAACTGCTGTTTGCCGGTCTGTTCGAATCCCTCAATGCCCAACGCTCCCAGGTTATGAACGGCTTGGAGCGCGTCACCCGCAAACAGCGCGAAGCGGCGGATAAAATCCGCGCCGACACGCTGGCCTTGCAGGCGCTGCAGGGCGAAACGCCGCCCGACCAGGCGAAGATCGACGGACTCGGCAATCAGCTCGTCTGGCAAACGCGCATCTTCGAAGACCGGCGGAACGTCATCAAATTCGTCTGCGAGGTGCCGACGGCGATCGACCAGCGGCTGTTTGCGCTCGGGCGGACGATTCAGCAGGAGATCGAATAGTCGCTAACGCGGCGATGCGGTCTCCTCGCCGGTCCGCGGCTCCGGATGCGACTCCGCCAGCGCTAGACCGGCCCGTTCCCAGCCGTCGGTCCCGTCAGGATACCACGCCACGTTGGAATAGCCGTAAGTGAGGATGCGCTTGGCCGCGTTCCAGGACATCCAGCAATCGGCAAGACAGTAGACCACCACCAGTGCAGCATTGTTGCCTGCCGTCGCGCGGACAAGTCCGAGCCGCAGATAGGATTCCGTTACGGCCGCGAGCTTTCCGTAGCCGGTGTCCGGCAGCCACACGCTGCCGGGAATGTTAAGCCGCGGCTTGTCGCGCCAGATGGTGCCTTCGGGAAGATTTTGCGGCTTCGGCACGCGAGGCATCACGTCGATGAAGGCGCCGGCCTTGGCGCGCCAGATCGCCTCGGCCTCTGCGGCGGTCAGCACGCGTACACCGGCAAGGGTCGCGGGAACCGGTGCACGGTAGTCTTCCATGCGGTACCCGTCGGGCTCGGGAGGCCTCTCCTGCGCGAAGGTCGAGACGATGAATGGGAATGCCGCAAGGATCAGGCCTGCGAGCGCTTCTCTCATGGGGCTTTGGTTGCCGTCTCCGCGCCGATCGGCCGGTCATTCTCGTCGAGCAAGGGAACGCCGAAGTCCAGCAGTATCCTGTTGACGGCCGGCTGGTTTTCCTGGATCAGGCGATTGAGCTGCCGCTTCCAGTTCTGGTCGGCGGCACGCACTCCCATGCCGATACGGTACGCCAGTCGAGGGCCTGTCTTTTCCTTCACGAGGGGCGTGACATGGAGCGGCGGGTCCGCCTTCTTCGCGTAGAAGCCCGCCATCGGACCCCAGAGAATCCCGGCGTCGATCTTACCGGACATCAGGTCGGCGATCATTGCCTCCCCTGACGAATCCAAGCGGGTATCGACCATCAACTGATACGGTTTGGCATTCGCCATCAGGCCGTTGACCGCCATATTCGTGGCAGGCGGTGTTCCGGCCACGATGCCGATATGCTTGCCCTTGAGACGCTCGTCTTCCAGCGTGGTCACTTCGTCGAGGCCGCTGCCCTTCTTGGCGATCAGCGCGTAAGCGGTGCGGTAATAGGGATTGGTGCCCTGAACGAGGTCATCTCCCTGTGGGAAGCCCATGATGACATCGCAACGATGGGCGCCAAGCGTCATCCGGACGAAGCCCGTCGCCTGCGGGAAGTACATGTAGTCCAGTTTCTTGTGCAGCTTCTCGGCGAACAGTTCGGCGAGCTTGTTCTCGAATCCCTCGCCCTTGTCGTTTGAAAACGGCAAATTGTGCGGGTCGGCGCAGACGCGCAGCACCTTGGGATCGACGAGCTCAATCGACAGATCGCCGCCTTCCTTGATCTGCGCGCGCGCAACATCGCGCCCGAAAAACACCGCGAGCATCACCAAGGTTGAAATCGCCAGCCAGCGCTTCTGCCTGGCACATGTCATCGAAAGCTGCAGCACTTCCGGCTCGCTATTGTTGCCAACTCGCAAAAGATATCTGCAACCTCGACGAACGAAGTTCCGTTGAAGCCGCAGACACGCAAAATGCTATGCTTGTCAATTGGGGCGCGCAACAGGAATAATCCCGACGAACTCGCCGCCCGTGCTGCGCCGCAAACGCAGCCGCGGTGAAACGTCGAATTGCCGGCTGCGCTTCGTGGAGAGACGAAGGCCGAATTATGGCTCATCCCGCATGGATCCTCGCCGCGCTCGCGATGATCGCGACGATCACAGCTTCGTTCGCGCAGCAACAGGAGCTGCCCGTCAACTCCATTGCGGATGGCGTATTCGTACACAACGGCCAAACCGCGCAGATGACGCGCGAGAACGCAGGCGCGATCGCCAATGTCGGGTTCATCATCGGCGAGGACGCGGTCGCCGTCATCGATACGGGCGGCAGCCTTCGCGAGGGACGGCAGTTGCTGGCGGCCATTCGCGCCCGGACCGACAAGCCGATCCGCTACGTCATCAATACGCACGGCCACCCCGACCACATCTTCGGTAACGGCGCTTTCGTGCAGGATGGCGCGACGTTTGTCGGCCACGCGAACCTGCCGCGCGCGCTGGCGGCGCGCGGTCAATTCTATCTCGACGCATTTCGCCGCACGATGGGTGATCAACTGATCGACGAAATACGCATCGTGCCGCCGACGCTGCTCGTCAGCGGCACGCTCCAGCTCGATCTCGGCGGGCGAAACCTCGTCTTGCGGGCGTGGCCTGCCGCGCACAGCGATTGCGATCTTACGGTGCTGGATGAAAAGACCCGCACCCTGTTCGCGGGCGACCTCGTGTTCTTGGCCCACACGCCCGTGCTGGACGGCAGCATCCGCGGCTGGCTGTCCGTCATCGGTGAGCTCGGCACCTTGCCAGCGGAGCGCGTGGTTCCCGGTCACGGTCCCGTGAGCGGATGGCCGGCCGCCCTCGCCGACCAGCGTCGTTATCTCGAAACGCTGGCCTCAGATGTACGCGGGCTCATCGCCCGCGGCGAACCGATAGGGGCAGCGGCGGGTACTGCAGCAAGCTCCGAGCGATCCCGGTGGGAATTGTTCGACGACTTCAACGCCCGCAACGCAACCGCAGCATTCTCGGAAATTGAATGGGAATAGCATGCGCATTGCCCTATATTGCGTGCGTTGCTTCCATCCGCGCGAAGGTCGTGACCATGTCCGGATATCTGTTCCGCCTCTTCGGCGTCGTTTGTTTGCTACTCTGCGGCGCACCGATGGCGCTCGCGGCAGAGGCAAATGACCTCTGGCCCGGCCTGGTGCAGGACATCTTCAACAATCGTCCGATGAACGATGGCAGCGACGTGATCGGCGTCGAAATGCCGTCGCGTGCCGAGGATGCCGCAATCGTCCCGGTCACCTTGCGAACGAAACTTGCGACCGGCGATAACCGACAGGTGCTGAGCATTACGCTGGTTATCGACCAGAATCCCGCACCGATGGCGGCGAAGTTCCAGCTTGGGCCGAACGCCAATGTCTCGGAAATCTCCACCCGCGTCCGCGTCAACAATTACACCGATGTCCATGCGGTGGCCGAACTCAGCGACGGCAAACTTTACATGACCAAAACCTATGTGAAGGCCTCCGGCGGCTGTTCGGCGCCTGCCGCCAAGAACGCCGACGAGGCCAAGGCCAGGCTCGGCCAGATGCGCTACCGGCAGTTCGCGAAGACCGGCGAAGGCCCGGCCAGTGGCGCGCGCGAAGCCCAGATCATGATCGGCCATCCCAACAATTCCGGCCTGCAGATGGACCAGGTCACGCACCTGTATGTCCCGGCCTTCTTCATCAATGAACTGCGGCTCTGGCAGGACGACAGCCTGGTGTTGACGATGGAAGGCGGCATTTCCATTTCAGAGGACCCCAATATCAGATTCACCTACGTCTCCAATGGAGCGAAACGTTTCCGCGCCGAGGCAAAAGATACCGAGGGGCATGTCTTCCAGCGCGAATGGAAGGTGGATGATTCGGGGACTTGATCGACGGCCAATGTAGCAGCTCCGTGTCCCGGCTCTGCAGCGCATCACTCGCGTGCTGCGCTGCGTCCGGGCACGAGAAAGAGCGGCTGGGCCTGATAGCCGATGCTTTCGAAGCGGCGGCCGCTTCGCCTCAGAAGCAGCGGACCTCGGCTTCGGCCTGGGCTCGCCTAAGCTCGTTGAGTGCGCTTGCCGCCTGCTCCGACGTGCGGAACGGACCGCCCAGATCGCTCCGGACCTGCGACATACTGAGCACGGTTTCGGCCGTGACATAACGCTCGTAGGGCAAGAGTGAAGCCACGACGTCGACCGAACAGGAACATTGCACGATCGCCTGCCGCGTCTCGCCATTTGCCTTGAGGCACCCGAAAACATATTCGACGCGCGCCGACGTCGGATAATCATTGATGTCCTGGGCGTGCGCGACCGCCGCAATCGTCATCAGCGCTGTCAACGTGGCGACAATACGTCGTACCCATCCGACAAGCGTCATACTCTTCCTCCCGCTGTTAGCCCTGGAAGCTATGCTATGACTGGCGAGCTGAAAAGCAGACGTTCAAGGATACGGCTCACGGCACCATGACGCATTTTGTTCGCACGCTGCTCGCTACGATTGTCTTGGCCTCGCTCGGCACGTGCTGCAGCGCCGAGGCCTTACGCGTTGCGGTGCAGAAGACCGGAACATTCGCCTGGGAACTTGCTGTGATCCGCGCGCACGGCCTCGACAAGCAGGCCAACCTTTCGGTCCAGGTTCTCGAACTGGCGAGCCCCGAGGCGGGCAAGATCGCGCTTCGCGCCGGGAATGCCGACATTGTGGTCACCGACTGGCTTTGGGTGTCGCGCGAACGCGGGCTTGGCGCCAAACTGGCATTCTATCCCTATTCGAGCGCGCTCGGCGCCGTGATGGTCCCTGCCTCATCACCGATCCAGACCTTGGCCGATCTCAAGGGCCGCAAGCTCGCCGTCGCGGGCGGGCCGATCGACAAGAACTGGCTGCTGCTTGTGGCATGGTTGAAACAGGGCGGCATCGACCTGAAGTCGGACGCGACAATCGCTTACGGCGCACCGCCGCTGCTGGCAGCCAAGACGCTCAGCGGCGAAATGGATGCGACCGTGAACTACTGGAATTTCTGTGCGGCACTGGAAGCAAAGGGCTTCCGCCGCATCGCCGGCATCGAAGACCTGCTGCCGAAACTGGGCGCCAAAGGCCGCTCTGCGATGCTCGGCTACGTCTTCGACGAAAAATGGGCGAACACAAACCAGGACAAGATTGCCCGCTTCATCGCCATGACCCGCGCGGCGAAGGAGATTCTGTCGACCTCGGATGCCGAGTGGGAGAAAATTGCACCGCTGACCGGCGCTCCAGACGCCGCAACGTTGCGCGCCTATCGTGATCGCTATCGAGAGGGAATTCCGCGTCGTCCGATCGCCGACGAAGAAGCCGACGCACGCATTCTCTACCGCGTGCTGGCTGAAATCGGCGGTCATGAACTTGTCGGGCCAGCGCCCGAACTGGATGCCGGAACATTCTACCACGCGATCCCGGGAGATTGAGGTGGCACGCCTGCTGTCGTTCGCCATGTTCGTCGCGATCTGGTGGATCGCTTCGCTGTTTGCCGGTGACGCGAAGCTGCCACCTCCACCCACCGTGCTCACGGCCATGATCGCGGAAGCCAGGTCGGGCGACCTGTTCTTCCATCTCGGCGCGACATTGGCGCGCGTTACGCTCGCCTTCACCCTGGCGATGGCGCTGGGCTCGGCTATCGGATACCTGATGGGCCGGGTGCGGCTTGCCGATCGGCTTGGCGACCCCTGGCTGATCCTGCTGCTCAATCTGCCGGCGCTCGTGGTCATCGTGCTCGCCTACATCTGGGCCGGATTGACTGAAGTCGCTGCAATTGCGGCAATCGCCATCAACAAACTCCCGACCGCCGTCGTGACGCTACGTGAGGGCGCGCGTGCCCTCGACGCGGCGCTGGACGAAATGGCGACGGTGTTCGCGTTGCCGCGCTGGAGCAGGTTTCGACACGTCATTTTGCCGCAACTGTCGCCCTACATTGCAGCCGCGGCACGATCAGGACTTTCCCTGGTCTGGAAAATCGTACTTGTTGCGGAATTGCTTGGACGTCCGAACGGCGTTGGTTTCGAGATTGGCGTGGCGTTCCAGCTATTCGACATTCCTTTATTGCTTGCCTACTCGCTGAGCTTCGCCGCGGTCGTGCTTCTCATTGAAACCTTGCTGGTGCAGCCGTTCGAGGCCCGGGCATCCCGGTGGCGTCCCCGTGCGGCTTGAGGTCGAAATCGCCAGCAAGACGTTCAAGAGCGCGGCGGGCGAACAGCACGACGTGATCGCCGGCGTCGCCTTTGCGCTTAATGCAGGAGAGGTTGGTGTATTGGTCGGCCCATCCGGCTGCGGCAAGAGCACGATGCTTCGGATCCTCGCCGGCCTCGATCCCGATTTTCAAGGGCGCGTCTCGCGACCCGCCGGCGCGCGGATCGGCTTCGTATTCCAGGAGCCGCGGCTGTTGCCGTGGCGGTCGGTCGAGGAGAATGTGCGACTTGCCGCGCCTCTTGCCGATGAACCGAAGCTTTCAGCACTCTTCGAAATTCTGGAGCTGAAGGCACATCGCAACCATTTTCCCGGCGAATTATCGCTCGGCCTCGCGCGGCGCGTGGCGCTTGCCCGCGCCTTCGCCGTTGAGCCGGAATTTCTTATTCTCGACGAACCGCTCGCCTCGCTAGACGCCGCCCTTGCGAGCCGCCTGCGTGATGAGATCGCCATGTTGATAGACGGTCGCTCCGTGATGACGCTGCTGGTCACCCATGACGTAGATGACGCGGTTCGTCTTGGCGATCGCGTGATCCTGCTGTCGCCGCGCCCGGCCCGGGTTCTCGCGGACCTGCCTATCCGCACGCCGCGAAGCGCACGCGGAGAGGTTGAGATCGCCGCAATCAAATCGGAAATCATGCGGCGGATCGATGGCTGTCCCACCAAGCAGGATGGGTCATAGGCAGTGCCCTGGGCCGGTGCTAGGATGCGTGATCGGTTGGGGTTGACGATGAAACGCTCGATCGGAACTGCAGCGCTCGGTCTTGCTCTTGTGGCGATGACGGCAACGGCCCAGGACATGATGCGTCATATTGACCTGTCGTCGCCCGATATGGTCTCGGCCGAATTGTCCCGTGGAGAGGTCGAGGCCGCGCTCGCCGCGGCGACCATCGCCGCGCCCGCCGATTTCACCGGGAAAAGATTATCCGGCCTGGACCTATCGGGACTCAACCTGTCCGGCGCAACTTTCCGCGCAGCCCGACTCAACAAGACAAAGCTCGCCGGCGCCAGACTCGACCGCGCAATCCTCGACCAGGCATGGCTAATCGAAGCCGACCTGACCGGCGCAAGCCTCAGGAACGCAAACCTGTTCGCTTCGCAGATGGCTCGCGCCCGCCTGGACGGCGCCGATCTTTCGGGAGCACGCGTCGCTGCCGATCTCACCGGTGCGAGCCTCGTCGGCGCTTCGATCGAAGGCGCAAATCTCGGTGCCGACATGCGCAACCAATCGATGGGCCTGATGCGCGCGGTGCTGAAATCGGCCAATCTGGAACGCCTGAACGCGCGCGGCGCGGATCTGTCTCGTGTCGATCTCGAATTTGCGGTGCTGAAGGGCGGCGACCTCACCGGGGCTTCTCTCAAGAGTGCCCAACTGGGCGGAGCCGACCTGACCGGCATCACCGTCATCGATACCGATTTCGACGGTGCCGATCTCGATACGGCCCGGTTGATCGCCCCGATCGGTCTCGATCGGGCAAGAAACTTCGATAAAATCAAAAATCGAGACCGTCTGATCAGGCAATGACGGCTCCAGGCGCCCCGCGACGAAAGGATGACCGATGCGATGGATACTGGCTTTGTTGGCACTGCTGTCAACGAGCGCCAACGAGGTGGCCGCGCAGGGAAAAGGCATCCGGTTGTGGAATCTTACGACGGCGACCATTTCCGAGTTTCAGCTTTCCCCGCCCGGCAAGAACGATTGGGGTCCCAACCTCACCCTGAACGACAAGGACAAGGAAGTCGACCACGACGAACGCCTGCGCATCACGGGCGTGGAGCCGGGACGTTATGACGCCAAGGTCGGCTATCGCGGCTCAAAGCACTGCTTCGTTCGCGAGATCGAAATCAAGGCTGACGCCGTTTTTTCGATCGCGGACAAGGATTTAAAGGACTGTAACAAATAGCCGCCGCTGGACGACCATTCAGCCTGCCGACCACACGGCGTCGCGGGATGCCTTTCGATTGGTACCTGGATATTCGCAACGCCACTTGACCGCGGTCCATTTCGGATGTTCGCCCACCCATTGCGCGATGTAGGGCTGCGCAGCCATGGCACATTGCTTCAACGAAGCATTTGAAGAAAAGACCAAATGGGTTTCCTCGCAAGTGGTGGGCGAGAGCACCGCACAAACGGTCACGACCAAATCTATCGGAGTCATATCTGATATCCCTTGCATTGTTCCCGAACAGATTAACGCAAAGAGCTACGGCAATGGGCGGCCTGACGTTTCACTACCCCGTGAAAAAGCCGGAACTCGGGGCCGCGCGCGCAGCCGCCAGCCCTAAAAGTTGACGCCAAATACCAGCCGCGCCTGGTGACGTTCGAAATTGACGAGATCAAGGCCGGCAGTCGACCCCACCGGACGCCCCCACGCTTGCAAGCTCCAACTCGCGGTCAGCCACGAGCTTTTCGACAACTGGAAATATGCGGTCGGACCGACAAACAACGCCTGCCCTGCAAGTTTGTCCAGACAGATCCCATCATATTTTCGCAGGTAACGCGCCTCTCCGCCTAGCAAGAAACCGGGACGCAACTGCGCCATGACCCCAAGCGCCGTGCCGGCGGTAGACTCCCGCTCCATCGCGCCACTACCGATCAATCGTGTCCACTCTGGTTCGTAGATCAGGTTGAACCCGGCGACGACGCGATTCGGTACGAGCTCGCGATCGAACGCCAGCCTGAATTCAGTCCCGAAACTCCGGACCGCTTCAGCGGTCGTCTCCTCGACACGATGCGCGTGGGCTTCCGTCGCGAACGTAACTCCGAATGGTGCCGTTTCCCGATCGAGAAAGCGGTAGCGCAAGTCGATCGATCCACCCTGCCATGACAGCCGGCGCTGGTCATCAAGGCCCGGCACGCCACTGATCAGATGCGACGCAAAGGTGCTTCCCACCTCGATTCTAAAATTCCGGACCGGCACAAACTCCAGTTCAAACTCCTGGCCGACCGCCCGGTAAGTACCTCCGTTCCTGCCGAAGCGCCCGGTCGTCTCGCTCTGAAGCTCCCGTTCGCCGACATTGCCGACATCGGTGCCGATCATAAAGCCGAACAGATGCTCGGTGTCGATGCCCTCGGCATAGCCACAAGCCGGCAGCAGCGCAGCAAAGGACACGACCGCCGCCTGGAAGGTCCTTGCACGCATAGACATTCGCATTCAGCGGGTCATGGAGTTGAACGGGTGATTCCCGGCGGTGCCGGCCAGCACACCCTAGCATGATGCGGCGACCGTCCGCGAGCCACGGGAAGACACGGAATGCAGGTGGAGCAGCGCAGAAACTGGGCTGGATCGGCACCGTCGGCCGCCTACGGGAGATCCCGCTGGCTTTGGCAGGAACCGCGGGCCCACTCTTGGTGCAAGCAATGGAGGACTTCTTGGCAATTGAACAGCCCGCCCGGCCCGCAGCAACATGCTGTTGCCGGAGCCGGGCAGACCGCTTCGACGCGTCTACTTACGCGCCGCGCAGGCGTACATGTTGATTTCCATGCCCACCGACACTTCGACGATCTTCGGAGTCTTCCAACTCATCAGGGGTCCTCCCAAGCAGTGCTGGCACGACATTCGTGCCGGGACGAAAACTAGGGTCACCGTGGACAGAGCGCAAGTACGGAAGGTCGAAGGTCGCACTCTGCGCACCATCTCCGAAGGAAGAAGTTCGCTCTTGGACAAGCCTACTTCTCTCTTGGACAAACCCTGCGGATGAGGGCACCGAATCGACGCATGTACCGCGAGGGTTCGTCCAATCAAAGTTCGAACGACCTTCTATTGCGCATCCGCGCTTGTCTGCCGAAGCAGTAAGACGACCAGGGTCGATACGTATCTTCAGCAGTCCTTGTCTGCCTCTGTGGTCTTGTCGGCCTTGGCACCTTCAGCCTGCTGTGCCGCTGTCGGTTCGCCTTGCATCTGCCGCTGCGTATCTTGTGAAGATGCAGCAGTTTCTCCAGCCGCTCGATTCATCGTATCGGTCGGCGGATGTTGATCGGTGCTGCCGGCCATACCCGTTGTCTGGCTGTCGCCCATCTTGGCCGGTCCGGAGCCAGCATCCTTCAGGTTGGCCGCGCGTCCCGTCTCGCAAGGACCCGCCAGTGCTGCGCCGGTGCTCAAGACCAGGATGGAGCAACCGGCAAGAATGAGCCGTTTCATTTTCATCTGCCTCTCTCCTCTTCTCATGAAGCGCGCACAACGCGATGAGAGGCAACCGACCCGTTGTCCTCAGGTTCCGGGTGGCTACGTGAATATCGACATGTTTAATCTGACGGGTGGATTTCTGGTGAGGGCAATCCGATGGAACCGATTCACCGAGGTTTGATCAGTTTTCTTTTCGCGCTGTGCTTTGCATCGGGCGTGTTTGCGCAGGAAAGGCAGCCTGGCCAAACCGCACCGAATGCGGAAACCGCCCTGCCGGCTGACGGGTCATCGCTGACCGGAAAAGAGCGCCTTGGAAAAAAATGGATGGACGAGCAACGGATCGACAATTGCAACGTGCCCATCGACAAGCGCGGCAGCAAGCCGCGATCCATGACCTGCCCGCATGTTCCGGCAGGATGATCAGCGACGACGGTCAGCGCCTCACCACATCGTCTGCAGCGCGCGCTCGGGCCATTCCCGATCGTATTTCTCGCCACCGACGGTGTTGTCGCTCATCTCGGCAAGGATCTGGCCGGGCGTCGGCAAGCTTCTCGGGTCGACGCGCTTGTCGGGATTCCAGAGATCGGAACGCACGATGGCGCGCGCGCACTGGAAGTAAACCTCTTCGACCGTCATGACGATGACGGTGCGCGGCGCCTTCTCCTCCATCTTGAACGACGCGAGCAGTTCCGGATCGGCGGAGACGTGCGCGCGGCCGTTGATGCGCAGCGTGCTGCCGGAGCCGGGGATAAGAAACAGGAGCGCCACCCGCGGATCACGCACGATATTGCGCAGCGAATCGCAACGGTTGTTGCCGCGGCGATCCGGCATCATCAGCGTTTTCTCATCGTGGACGCGAACGAACCCCGGCAGATCGCCGCGCGGCGAGCAGTCCAGCCCCTCCGGTCCGCAGGTCGCCAGCGCTGCGAACGGCGATTTGTCCATCAACGCCCGATAGGCCGGTGTGACGCGGTCGGCGACCTTGACCGTCGAGGCATCGTTGGGAAAGCCGTAGATGGCCTCGAGCTGCTCGATGGTGGCGACAACAGTCATGTTAGCTCTCCCGTCGATCGTCCCATTTCTCGCCCTTGATGACGCGGACGAGCTGGCGGGCATGATATTCGGCGCTGCCGGTATTGACGATGGTGACGTCGGGCGCGGCCGCCGCATCCTTCACCGTGCGCCCCAAGCGGGCTTCGAGCTTGCCGTCGCTGCTCCGCTGCCGCATCGCAAGCCGTTCGGCCAGAACGTTTGGCGGGGCAGTGATCGAAACCACCACCACGTCGGCATAGGCGCGGCGCAGCGCGCCAATCACGGTGCGCGATACGTTGGCAACGATGGTTCGCCCTGCACGGATTTCGTCGTCGATTGCGCGCGACAGTGCGTAGCAGTGCCCGTGGGCTTCCCAATGCATGGCGTATTCGCCACGCGCCAGCGCCTCCCGGAACGTTCCGGCGCTGACCTGTTCGTTTTCTTCCGACGCCGACGCCTCGCGGGTAATCACGCGGCGTGGAAACACAATTTTGCTGTCATCGGCGCAGGTGGCCTTGGCGAGGCCGAGCAGCGTGTCCTTGCCGGCGCCGCTTGGGCCAACTACCAGAATCAAACGGCCGGGCCCGATCACGGTCGTCTGGTCTGGCGCTGTGGTCGTCAAGATTTCCGTCATGCCACGCGCCGCCCTTCCCGCCAGACGCTGCGCACCACCGGAATGTTGCGGGCGACATGCACCCGGATCACATCGGCCCGCTTGCCGGCTGCGATCTCGCCACGGTCCGCAAGGCCCACCGCCTCGGCCGGCGTCTTGGTGACGGTGCGAACGGCGGAGGCCAGATCGATCGCCGGCACATGCTGCGGCAATTGCAATGCTGCCATCAAAAGGCTCGAAGGAATGTAGTCGGACGACAGGATGTCCAACAGTCCCTCGCGGGCGAGATCGATGGCGGCGATGTTGCCAGAATGCGAACCGCCGCGCACCACGTTCGGTGCCCCCATCAGGATGCCAATGCCGGCCTGATGCAGGCCGCGCGCGGCTTCCATCGTGGTCGGAAACTCAGCGACCGAAACGTGATCCTGGATCGCATCAGCGACGTTTTCCTCGGTCGTGTCATCGTGGCTGGCGAGCGGGATTTCGTATCGATGCGCGAGCGCCACGATCTCGCGCATGTTGGTCGCGGCATAGGCCTTCTGATAGGCAAAGCGCTTCTCGAACAATGCATCGAGCTCGGCGTCGGTCATGCCGCCGCCCTTGCCGCGGTAATAGTCGCGGAGCTTGACCTCGTCGCGGAACTGGCGCTGGCCCGGGGTGTGGTCCATCAGCGACATCAGCCGCACGTCCGGCCGGTCAATCAGCTCCTTGGCTTCCTCGACGACGCTCGGCATCGGAATTTCGCAGCGCAGGTGCAGGAAATGCTCTGCGCGCAGCAGGTTTGCCTCACGCGCCGCCGTGATCGCACCCGCGAGCACGCCAGCTCTTCCGTCGACGTCCTCGGCGCCGTCCTCGCGCCAGACCCGGAGCGAATCCAGAACCGTGGTGATGCCCGAGGTGGCCAACTGTCCGTCGTAGGAAACCACCGCCGCGATCGGATCCCAAAACACCTTTGGGCGCGGCACATAGTGCATTTCGAGATGGTCGGTGTGGAGCTCGATCAGGCCGGGCATGATCAGGTCGCCGCCGGCGTCCTCGCTGCCTGAGGGAGCAGTGCCCTCACCATATCCGGCGATGCGGCCATCTGCGAAAGCGACCCAGCCGTGCTCGATCACGCGGTCGGCCAGTACGAGGCGGGCATTGCCGAGGATGGTTTCGTGCTTCGAAGTCATCTCACATCTTCCTTCATGCCGCGGCGGCAAACGATGTCACGTCGACGATGCGGTCGGCGATCAGATGGCGAATTTCATCGTCATGGACGATCGCCACCATCGCGACGCGCTGTCGTTTCTTCTGTTCAATCAACTCAACGACAACAGCGCGATTGGCCGCGTCGAGCGAGGCGGTCGGTTCGTCCAGCAGCAGAATTGGCAGATCGGAAATGAAACCACGCGCGATGTTGACGCGCTGCTGCTCGCCGCCGGAGAACGTCGATGGCGGCAGCGCCCATAGGCGCTCCGGAATGTTGAGGCGGCGCAGCAGCGCGCCCGCCTTCTCGCGAGCTTCCGCGCGTGCAATTCCGTTCGCGATCAGCGGCTCCGCCACCACGTCGATGGTGGCGACCCGCGGCACCGCGCGCAAGAACTGGCTGACATAGCCGATGGTCGTGCGGCGCACGCTGAGCACCTGCCGCGGTTCGGCCGTAGCAAGATCGATCACCGTGCCCCGATGCCGGATGCCGATCCGGCCGCCATCGCAGCGGTAATTGCCAAAGATCATTTTCAGGATCGAGGATTTGCCGGCGCCGGAAGGGCCCGACAGCACCACGCATTCGCCCGGCTCGACCTGAAACGAGACGCCGCGCATCACGGGTAGTTCCACGCCGCCCTGCAGATGCATGGTAAAGGTCTTTTCGGCGCTGGTGATGTCGATCATCGCAGTCATTGGCGCACTCATGCCGGCAAAATCGAGGAAACGAGCAGTTGGGTATAGGGCTCGCGGGGGTCGTCGAGTACCTGGTCGGTCAGGCCGGTTTCGATGACGCGCCCACCCTTCATCACCATTACGCGGTGCGACAGCAGCCGGGCAACAGCGAGGTCATGGGTGACGACGATGGCGGCAAGGCCGAGCTCGCCGACGAGATTGCGCATCAGATCGAGTAGGCGCGCCTGCACCGACACGTCGAGCCCGCCGGTCGGCTCGTCCATGAATACCAGCCGCGGCTCGGTGACCAGATTGCGCGCGATCTGCAGCCGCTGCCGCATACCGCCGGAATAGGTGCGCGGCGCGTCGTCGATACGCGCGGTATCGATTTCGACGCGCTCCAGCCACGACGCGGCGGTATCGCGGATGCGACCATAGTGATTCCAGCCCACCGCCATCAGCCGTTCGCCGACATTGGCGCCGGCCGAGACCGCCATCCGCAGGCCCTGCGCGGCGTCCTGGTGCACATAGCCCCAATCCGTACGGAACAAGAAGCGGCGCTCGGCCTCACCGAGGCTGGCGAGATCGCGCAAAACGCCATCCCGCATCCGGTATGACACCCGCCCGGCGCTCGGCGCGAGCTGCGCGGACAACAGTTGCAGCAGCGTGGACTTGCCCGAGCCGGACTCGCCGACGATAGCCAGCACCTCGCCGGGATAGAGCGCAAACGATACGTCGCGGCAGGCGGTCAGCCGGCCATAGTTCTTGCCAACGTCTTCGGCGACCAGAAGCGGCTGGTCGTCTTGCATGGGGTCTTGCGGCTCAGCCATGCGCCCTCTCCTTGTGCGGCGCCGCGCTCTCGCTGCCGCGATGACCGGCCAACTGGCGAGACTCGCAATAATCGGTATCGGAGCAGACGAACATCCGGCCGCCCTTGTCGTCGGTGACGATTTCGTCCAGATAGGAATCGCCGGCGCCGCACAGCGCGCAAGGCGCGTCGAACCGATAGCGCGTGAACGGGTGGTCCTCGAAATCGAGCGATACCACGTCCGTGTGCGGCGGGATCGCGTAGATGCGCTTTTCGCGCCCTGCGCCGAACAATTGCAGCGCCGGGCAATTGTCCATCTTCGGATTGTCGAATTTCGGCGTCGGCGACGGGTCCATCACATAGCGTGCATTGACCTTCACCGGATAGGCGTAGGAGGTCGCGATATGGCCGAAGCGCGCAATGTCTTCATACAGCTTGACGTGCATCAGGCCATATTCGGCCAGCGCATGCATGCGCCGCGTCTCGGTCTCGCGCGGCTCCAGGAACCGCAGCGGCTCGGGGATCGGCACCTGATAGACCAGCACCTGCCCGGCATGCAGCGGCGCTTCGGGAATCCGATGCCGGGTCTGGATCACGGTGGCGTCCGACGTAGCGGTCGTCGTTGCGACGCCCGCGGTCTTGCCGAAGAATTTCCGGATCGAGATCGCGTTGGTGGTGTCGTCCGAACCCTGATCGATCACCTTCAGCACATCCTGGGGCCCCAGGATCGCGGCCGTCACCTGCACGCCGCCGGTGCCCCAGCCATAGGGCATCGGCATCTCGCGGCTGGCGAACGGCACCTGATAGCCGGGAATCGCGATCGCCTTCAGTATCGCGCGGCGGATCATCCGCTTTGTTTGTTCGTCGAGATAGGCGAAATTGTAAGCCGGTGCGTTCATTCCGCGGCCTCCTGCATGTCCGGCGCCTTGGCCTCGGCGAACTCCTTGCGCAGCTTGCGCAACAGACCGAGCTCGGACTGAAAGTCGACGTAATGCGGCAGCTTGAGATGCTCGACGAAGCCGGTCGCCTGAACATTGTCCGAGTGCGACATCACGAATTCCTCGTCCTGGGCCGGAGCGATCACTTCCTCGCCCAGCTCGCGAGCGCGCAGGCTGCGATCGACCAACGCCATCGACATCGTCTTGCGCTCGCTTTGTCCGAAGGCCAGGCCATAGCCGCGGGTAAAGCACGGCGCTTCGGTCGCCGATCCCTTGAACTGGTTGACCATCTGGCATTCCGTCAGCTCGATCGAGCCGAGCGCGACGGCAAAGCCGGCGTCCTCGGCGAAGAATTCCACCTCCACCTCACCGAAGCGGATTTCGCCGGCAAATGGGTGATTGCGTCCATAGCCGCGCTGTGAGGAGTATCCGAGCGCAAGCAGGAACCCCTCGTCGGCACGCGCAAGATTTTGCAGCCGCAGATCGCGGTCGGCCGGAAAACTCAGCGGTTCGCGCGTGAGATCGCCGACCGGCGCATCGGCATCCGCTGCCGGCGAAGGCTCGATCAAGCCGTCGCGACCGAGAATGTCGGTGACGCGCGGCGTTGCCGCCTGCCTTGCCTCCGACGTCTCCGGCTGTTCCGGCACAAAGCCGTCCGCTAGCTGCGGGTCCAGCAGGCGATGGGTATAATCGAACGTCGGCCCCAGGATCTGGCCACCCGGGATATCCTTAAACGTCGACGAGATGCGCCGGCGGACCTGCATCTCGCCGGTGTTGACCGGCTCGGTCGCACCAAAACGAGGCAGCGTGGCGCGGAAGGCGCGGACCAAGAAGATCGCCTCGATCAGGTCGCCACGCGCCTGCTTGATCGCGAGTGCCGCCAGCTCACGGTCGTAGAGCGAGCCTTCGGTCATGACGCGGTCGACACCGAGCGAGAGCTGCTCGGCAATTTGCGCCAGCGAGAGTTCGGGCACATCACGGTCGCCACGCCGCTCATGCGCCAGCAGGCGGTGGGCGTTCTCAATGGCGCGTTCGCCTCCTTTGACGGCTACATACATGGGCTACGCTCCGCTTGCGACCAGCCGCGTGGTTCGGGGGATCGCGACAATCAAATCGTCATGAACCAGCACGACATCGATGCCGCGCGGGAACAGAGCTTCGTTGATGGTGAGACGCTGGAAGAGGTCGCGCGGCTGGAGCGTCGCCTGCAGCAGCGCTGTACCGTCGATGCCCGGCCCCTTCACCTCGAATGTAGGCCCCTGCGTCAGGCTCTCGACCTGCAGGATCAGTGTCGTCGACCTGTCAGGATATTCGTTGCTGCCGAACGCGAAGCGATCGAGCGCCGGCAGGTTCTTGGCGTCGCCGATCAGGGCGAAGCTGGCGATCGAGGAATCCGCGACCACTGGCGCACTGGCATGGAACTTGAGCCACTTCGCAACATCAGGCGTGGCCGACATCGCGGCATCGAGCCAGATCGGCGTGTCGTGATCGAACAGCGTCAGCGCGATCGCGGCCGCGCCGCGCATCATCCCGTCCGGCGCGCCGACAGAAGCCGTGACCCGTTGCACACTGCCGGGACGCGCCATCGCATCCATCACGGAGCGGAAGGTCGACTGCGCCGACAACACCTTGTCGGCAAAGCCTGCGGGCAACTCTGCAACCGTCGTCATCGCATCACCCCTCGCCGCGCACCATGGTGTAGAAATCGACCCGCGTCGCCGCCGTCTCGGCCGCCTTGCGGTTGCGATCGGCGATCATGGCAGCGCGTAAAGGCCCGATCACCTTGGTCTCGACCTCACCCGAAAGCTCCGTCGTCTGCACCATGGCATCGCACAGCGCGATCATCTGCGCCTTCTGCCTGTCGCGGCCGAGCACGTAGCCGAAGCCGACCTCACCGGTCGCAAGACGCACCGCCGCGCGCGACACCGTGGCCTCGCCGAGATTGAACGGCGCACCGTCGCCGCCGACGCGGCCACGCACCATCACGAGGCCATTCTCGGGCTCGCGCAGGTTCTCGTGTGCGGGTACCGCGATCGCCGCGAGATGGCCCGCAATGTCGCCAGCCTCGGAATGCGCCAGCACCGCCATCGCGGCCTTGCGCTGCGCCTCTCTGCTGTTCCGCCCGGTCAAACCCATGAGCAACCTTGCCTGAATCAAGTTGTCTATGATAATAGACAACTTGATAGCGGAGCGCCATGACTGTTTCGTGACAAACGGATAATTTCTGGTATCACCACGCCATGAGCCTGCAGGAGAGTTCCGGTGTCGCCTTGTGGCGGCAGGTCGCCGACGGTATCGAGCGCGGCATTGCAGACGGCCGCTTTGCTGCGGGCGAAAAGCTGCCGGGCGAGATCGAGATCGCCGATACCTATCGGGTCAACCGCCACACCGTGCGGCGCGCCCTGGCTGCGCTTGCCGAACGCGGCCTGGTGCGCGCCGAACGCGGCAGCGGCACCTATGTCGAGGCGCAGCGCCTCGCCTATCCCTTGCGCTCGCGGACGCGATTTTCCGAGATCGTCGGCGCCGGCGGCCGCGAGCCGCGCGGCCAATTGATCGATGCCTCCGAAGAGCCCGCGACGCGCGAACTGGCCCGTGAGCTCGGACTGAAGACCGGCGCGCCGCTGGTCCGGATCGAATCGGTGCGGCTCGCTGACCGCACGCCGATCTGCGTCAGCACCAATTGGCTTTCCGCCGATCGCTTTCCGGGCGCCGGAGCGGTCTTCGCCAACGCACGCTCAATGACCAAGCTGCTGGCGCATTACGGCGTTCGCGACTACCGCCGCGCCTCGACCCGCGTCACCGCCACCATCGTGGACGCCTCCGACGCCGCAAGGCTCGATCTCGCGCTCGGGCGTCCCGTTCTCGTGGTCGATAGTACCGATGTCGCTACCGACGGCAAACCGCTGGTAACCAAACGCGCGCGCTTCGCCGCGGAGCGTGTCGAGTTTCTGGTGGAGAACAGCTAGATTCCGTAGGGTGGGCAAAGGCGCGTTTGCGCCGTGCCCACCATCTATCCGCATGGCAAGGAATGGTGGGCAAGCTTCGCTTTGCCTACCTACAGACGCATCATGCGACGGCGCGCTGCCCGATGATCGCGAAGCGGAGTTTGCCGGAAATCCAGTCAATTGCGGAAACCGCGATGAGGATAAGCAGAATCAAAAACGATACCTTTTGCCATTCCAGCACCCGGATTTGTTCGGCAAGCTGAAGGCCGATTCCGCCGGCCCCGACGATTCCGATGATCGTCGCCGAGCGCGTATTGGATTCGAAGTAGTAAAGCACTTGGCTCAGCAGAATTGGAAAGACCTGCGGCAACAGCCCGAACCGGACGCCATGGAGATGGTTGCCGCCCGCCGATCGAACTCCCTCTGCAGGGTTCTTGTCGGCAGCTTCGATAGCTTCCGAGAATAGCTTTCCAAACGTCCCGAAATCGCTGCAGATGACCGCAAGGATACCTGCAAACGGACCCAATCCCACGACGCCGACCCAGATGAGCGCCCAGATCAGGATATCGACCCCTCGGATGGTGTCGAGGCTACGGCGTGAGAAGAAGTGGACGATCCGGTTCGCAACCACATTGCGTGCGGCCAGCAGGGCCACTGGCAATGCCAGCAGTGCTCCGCCCAGTGTACCGAGAAATGCGATCGACACCGTCTCGCCGAGCGCATTCAAATACTTCAATGCCTCTGCCCATGAACCAGGGTCGGGCGGCAACATAAGCCGAAGGAATCCGCCTAGCCTGGCCATCCCGTCAGAAAGCCGGTGAAACGGAATGTCTAGCTGGGCAATGCCAAACAGAAAAAGCGCAACCGCCGCGCTGAGGCCTATCGTGATCTTTGCCCTGCTCCACCAACCCGAGCGGAAAACCGCCGGATAGCGTTCAACGATTGCGGCCTGAGCGTCGGAGCTGAACGATTTCATGCGCCGGCGCCCTCTAGCCCAAGAAGGCGATGGCGCACGCGCTCCGTGATAAAATCGATCAGCATGACGGTGACGATGATGAGCAAGAGGATGGCGCTGACATCGCTGTAGTAAAACTTACGCACGGACTCGATCAAATCCTGTCCGATCCCGCCGGCGCCGACAAAGCCCATCACCGCCGCGCCGCGCACGTTGATCTCGAATCTCAGCAGGGCATAGCTGACGAAATTCGAAAGAACCTGCGGCACCGCGCCAAACCGGACAATCTGAATCCAGCTTCCTCCGCTCGCCGCCACCCCCTCGATCGGCTTGTTATCGATGTTCTCGACAACCTCGGCGAACTGCTTGCCAAGCGCGCCAGTGGTATGGATCGCGATGGCAAGAACACCCGGCAGCGGCCCGAGGCCGAATGCCAGTACAAAAATCAAGGCAAAGACGATATCCGGGACGGTGCGGCAAAACTCGAGCAAGCGTCGCGTAACAAAAACGATCGTTCGCGACCTGACGAGATTGGCCGACGCCAGAAAGCAGAGAACGAATCCGCATATAGCTCCCGAAAGGGTTCCCATATACGCAATCAGCAGGGTATCTCCGAGAAGCAGCGTCCAGCGAGGCAAGCCCCAAAGCCATTCCGAGAGATCATTCCAAGCAGACGAGAACGAAAACGTGGGAGCTATGCTGGCGAAGTAGGCCGGGAAGCGCCAGAAATTCTCGGCAAATTTCCAAAGATCGACGTCGCCCATCCAGCCTGCGGCAAGCGCCGCGACGATCAGGACCGCCGAGCCCAGCCAAACGCGCCGGCGCTTGGCGGCAACTGCAGCCGCATAGCGATCGGCCAGCTCTTGCAGCCTGGCTTCCGGGAATTCGGGGACTGCTGTTCGCATGGATTTTTCTAGAGCGGGAATGGGCAGATCTCGCGATCTGCCCATATCGTCCGGACCTATCGTTCCGCTCAGGACTTCTGCTTGCGCAAGCTGTCGACAAATTTGGTCAGATCGATCACGGCCTCATAGGCTTTGTGGTCAACCTCGACGAAAGGCAGTTGCTTGCCTTCGTAAATCTTGTCGAAAGCGGCCTTGTCCTTCACTGCAATTTCCAGCACGGCCTTCTTGATCGCCGCCTTGAGGTCGGCAGGCAGGCTACCGAGATATGCCATCGGCGAATTCACAATCTGTTCGGACTTCAGGATGATCCGGAAATCGGCGGCCTTCGCCATGCCCTTGCGGTCCATCCGCAGCAGGTTCGATTCTTTTTCGTCATTCCACCAGTTGAACGCCGCATCGCACGTACCCTGGGCAAGCCCAATCACCGCGTTTTCATGGCTTCCCGAATAAACCACCTTGGAAAAGAACTTCTCCGGGTCGATGCCCATCTTGTCCATCGCGAAACGCGGCACGTTGTTGCCTGACGTTGAATTGGGGTCGACAAGGCAGAGATTCTTGCCCTTCAGGTCCTTGATGTCCTTGTAGCTCGAGTCGCTTTTGACATAGAGGACCGAGTAATAGCCCTTGGTGCCGTCGCCATTCACTTCGATCGCGAACGGCTCGACCTTGGCGCCAATAATGTAGGCGCGTGCATAAGACGCCGGACCGTACATCGCGATGTGGATGTTGCCGGCCCGCTGGCCTTCGATCACGGCGGCGTAGTCGTTGGCGATCCGCAGCGTCACCTTCGTGCCGAGCTCGCGGGACAGATACTCCGCCAAAGGCGTCCAACGGTTGGTCGTGCCCGAAGCATTCTCATCGGGAACCTTTGCGAACACCAGTTCGGGATATTTTGCTTTCCAGTCCTGGGCTGATGCGGGGGAAGCTGAGAATACCAATCCCGCCGCAGCGGCGAGAGTAACAAGACGGTTGAACATGACGTCTCCTGTTTTTGCAGCAATGTAGCTTGCGGATTTCAGTGCCGCGCAGCTCTTTGATTTTTGGACGCAACACTCAGGCCGCGGCGACCGTACCGAGCGCGGGAACCGCCGAACCGACCGGCGCAAGCGCCGGCGTCGCATCCATCACCTCATTCGCCTCAAGATCGTAGAGCTCACGCGCGATGCGATCTGTCAGCGCCACCGGCGCGCCGTCGAACACAATCCGCCCCGACGCCATGCCGATCAGACGGTCGCAGTAGCTTCGCGCCAGATCGAGCGAGTGCAGATTGCAGACTACGGTGATGCCGAAGTGCTTGTTGATGCGCAGCAAGGCATCCATGACCACACGGGTGTTGCGAGGATCGAGCGAAGCAATTGGCTCGTCGGCAAGTATGATGTCGGGCTCCTGTACCAGCGCACGCGCAATCGCGACGCGCTGCTGCTGACCGCCGGAGAGCTGGTCGGCGCGCTGGGCTGCAATCGACGCCATGTCGAATTGTTCGAGCGCCGACATCGCTATTGCCTTGTCACGTTCGGGCCAAAGCTGAGCGAGTGAACGCCATGACGGTACCGCAGCCAGCCGCCCCATCAGCACATTGGTGAGGACGTCGAGCCGGCCGACCAGATTGAATTGCTGAAAGATCATCGCGGAGCGCGCGCGCCACTGCCGCAAATCCTTGCCGCGCAGCGCAGTCACGTCGACGCCTTCGAACAGGATGCGTCCCTCGGAAGGCTCGGCGAGGCGGTTGATCATGCGAAGCAGCGTCGACTTGCCGGCGCCGGAGCGGCCGATCACGCCGACGAAGCTGCCGGGCTGAATCGAAAATGACGCGTTATCCACCGCGGCCTTGGCACCGAACCGGCACGTCAAACCTTCCACCACCAGCATGCAATGCTCCAGAGTTCCTGTCGTAGAGCATCGCTAACGGCTCGATCTTACAGTTGTGTGACACGCGTGCTGCGCTGCGGCGTTCATCCACAGCGACCCTCCGTCACGCGTCCGTCATGATCCTGTCATCAAGCGCATCGAAGACGAGCGTGATCTTTCCCTCGATCGCTGATGGACGTACGCGATGGCCGGCAAAATGCTTTCCACTGAACCAATGGTCGACCCCACTGCGTCAGTGCGCGACTGCCAGCTTGGCGCCTACACCGAAGTCGGCGCCCGGACCATTCTGCTCGAGGTCACGATGTCGGATTATTCGTATGTCGTGAATGACTCGCAGATCACCTACACAACGATCGGCAAGTTCTGTTCCATCGCAGCGATGACGCGCATCAACCCGGGTAATCATCCGATGCACCGGGCCTCGCAGGCGCATTTCACCTACCGCGCCTCTAGCTACTTTTCGGGCGAGAGCGACGATGCCGAGTTTTTTGCGTGGCGCCGCAAGCATCACGTCCATATCGGCCATGACGTCTGGACCGGCCACGGCGCGGTTATTCTGCCTGGCCGCTCGATCGGCACCGGCGCGGTGGTCGCGGCCGGCGCCATCGTGACCAAGGATGTCCCCGCCTATACGATCGTTGCAGGCAACCCGGCACGGCCGATCAGGCGGCGGTTTCCGGAATCCATTGCCGACCGGCTTGCGGAGCTCGCGTGGTGGGATTGGGACCATGAGACGCTTCGCCGCGCCCTGCCCGATTTCCGCAAGCTCGATGTAGAGGGCTTTCTCGAAAAATACGAAGCCGCCGCAGCGGCTACTCGCCGTCCATACAGCCAGAGTGCCGCATCGTGACTGAACTGTTCATCGAAGGTGGCCGGGCCCTGCTCGGTCACGAAATCGTCGAAACCTCATTGCGGATCGCTGGCCGCGAGATCGCGGCCGTAGGTGCGGACAGCACCCACAGCATCGGCGGCGTCAATGCCGATGGCCTCCTGGTATTGCCGGGCATTGTCGATCTGCATGGCGATGCCTTCGAGCGGCAGATGATGCCACGCCCCGGGGTCGACTTCCCGATCGATGTGGCGCTTGTTGACAGCGACCGGCAGGCGATCAGCAACGGGATCACGACCGTCTATCACGCCACGACCTGGTCGTGGGAGCCCGGCCTGCGCAGCGCCGACAATGCCAGGCGCTTGCTGGAGGCGATCGAGCAGATGCGGCCGCAGCTCGCCGCCGACACCCGCTTCCACTTGCGTCACGAGACCTACAATCTCGACGCGGAAAGCGAAATCATCGACTGGCTGTCGGAAGGACGCGTCGACCTGTTCGCCTTCAACGACCATATGGACTCGACCGTCGCCAGCCTCGCCAAGCCGCAAAAGCGCAGCCGAATGGTCGAGCGCACGGGTCTCAGCAATGAGGCGTTCGATCGCCTGGTGGAACGTGTGGTCTGCCGCGGCCACGACGTGCCGGCTTCGATCGACCGGCTGGCGCAGGCAGCGCGCGCGGCAGACGTCCGGATGCTCTCCCACGACGACGAAAGCCCGGCGATGCGGCAGGCCTTCCGTGCGCAGGGCGTTGCAATCGCCGAATTCCCGGTCAACGAGGAAACTGCACGCGATGCTGCCGAAGCCGGAGACTTCATCGTGTTCGGCGCGCCCAATGTGGTGCGCGGCGGCAGCCATACCGGCTGGACCAGGGCCTCCGACATGATCGCCAAGGGCCTCTGTTCGGTGCTTGCGTCGGACTATTATTATCCGGCGCCGCTATTGGCGGCATTCCGGCTTGCGGCCGACGCCGTTCTGCCGCTGGCCGCGGCATGGCAATTGATCTCGGCGGCACCGGCGCGTGCCGCCGGCCTCGCCGATCGCGGTACGCTCACCGCAGGGCAGCGCGCCGACATCCTTCTCGTCGATGACACGGTGCCGCTGCGGCCGCGGGTCGTCGCAGTCATTGCCGCGGGGCGCCTTGTACATCTGACGGAGGCGAATCGCCTCGTCCGTTCGTCCGCAGCATCACGCAAGGCGGTTGCAGCCGCGTGAGGCGGCCCTATTCTGGCGCAATGGCACATTACCCCCGTTACGCAATCTATTATGCGGCCACGCCCGGCAGCGCGCTCGACCGGTTCGGCGCCATGCTGCTCGGCTACGATGCCCATAGCGGCGAAGACCTTCCCTTTCCGGACGATCTCCCGTTGGACTGGCGCGAGCTGACGCGCGATCCGCGCAAATACGGCTTTCACGCCACGCTGAAGGCGCCGATAGCGCTGGCCGACGGCAAGGCCGAGGCGCAGCTTGCTGCGGCCTGCGAATTGTTCGCCGATCTGGCCCGGCCAGTGCCCGTGATCCAACCGGTTGTCGATTCGATCAGCGGCTTCATTGCGGTCATTCCCGGCGAACCGTCGGCAGATCTCGACCTGCTTGCCGCCCAGGCGACCAGAGCATTCGATTCGTTCCGTGCTCCACTCAGCCCGGAAGATCGCGCGCGGCGAAGTCCGGAGGCGCTGACGCCACGGCAGCGCGACTATCTCGACCGCTGGGGCTACCCTTACGTCTTCGAGGAATTTCGCTTCCACATGACGCTGACGGGACGGCTTCCCGCCGAACGGCGCGAGCCGATTGTGGCAATGCTGCGCAGCAGGTTTTCGACAACCGGCATCGGCGCGATCGCGATCGACGCCATCGCCTTGTGTCGCCAGGACAATGCGAATTCGCGGTTTCGGGTCATCGGCCGCTGGCAATTGCGCGACTGACGCCCACACCGCTCATTCCGCCAGCGCCTCTTTCCGCGTTCTCAGAATTGCCGGCGAAAGCATTGCCAGCAACAAGGCGGCGACGACTGCGAGGATGACCGCGCTGATCGGCCGCGACAGAAAGACGGTGAAATCGCCGTCCGCGATCAACATCGCGCGCCGGAAGTTTTCTTCCAGTTGCGGGCCGAGCACGAGGCCAAGCAGGAGCGGCGCCGGCTCGACGCCGATCTTGATGAAGAAATAGCCGATCAAGGCGCAGCCCATCATCAGCCAGACATTGAATAGGCTGTTGGCGATCCCATAGGTGCCGATACAGCAGAACAGAACGATGGCGGGAAACAGCAGGCGGTAGGGAATCTTCAGCATCGAGACCCACAGGCCGATGAGCGGAAGGTTGATGACCAGCAGCATCAGGTTGCCGACCCACATGCTGGCGATGACGCCCCAAACGAGCTTGGGCTGCTCGGTCATGATCTGCGGGCCGGGCTGGATGCCCTGCATCATCAGCGCGCCGATCATCAGCGCCATCAGGGCGTTGGCGGGAATGCCGAGCGTCAGCAGCGGAATGAAGCTGGTCTGGGCGCCGGCATTGTTGGCGGCCTCCGGACCGGCAACGCCCTCGATGGCGCCCTTGCCGAAGCGTGAGGGATCGCGGGCGAGCTTCTTTTCCAGTGCGTAGGAGGAGAACGGCGGAAGGGCAGCGCCGCCGCCGGGCAACACCCCCAGCACAGAACCCAGCGCCGTGCCGCGCACCACGGCCGGAAAAGCCGCCCGCAAGTCCGTCCAGCTCGGGATCAGGCTGCGGATCGACTGGCTGACGACACGGCGCTCGGCGGGTCTTTCCAGATTGGCGATGATTTCACCCAGCCCGAACAGCCCCATCGCGATCGGCACGAAATCGAGACCATCCGATAGAGCGGCGATGCCGAAAGTCATGCGTGCGACGCCCGAGGAGACATCGATCCCGACGAGGCCGAGCAACAACCCCAGCAGCACCATTGCCAGCGATTTGGCGACCGAGCCATGCGCCAGCACGACCGCGGCAATCAGGCCGAGCACGAGGAGACTGAAATATTCGACCGCGGTGAATTTGAGCGCCAGCACCGACAACGGCACGCTGAGTACCGCGATCACGATCGTCGCCATCGTGCCGGCAAAGAACGAGGCAATGGCTGCAATGGCCAGCGCGGTTCCGGCCCTGCCCTGCTTCGCCATCTCGTGACCGTCGATGCAGGTGACGACCGATGACGTCTCGCCCGGCACATTGACCAGGATGGCGGTGGTCGAGCCGCCATATTGCGCGCCGTAAAAGATACCAGCCAGCATGATCATGGCGCTTGCAGGCGACAGGCCGAAGGTGAAGGGCAACAGCAACGCCACCGTTGGAATCGGACCGATGCCGGGCAGCACGCCGATCGCGGTCCCGATGACCACGCCGATCAGGCAGAAAATCAAATTGTTGAGTTGAAGGGCCGTCGAAAGACCCATCAGCAGATTGTCAAAGAGTTCCATATGGTCTGCCTGCGAAGCGTGCCGCCCTAGCGGGGCCAGATCGGGATCGGCAAGCCCAGCAACTTGACGAACAGAAGAACGGCGGCGCCCGAAAGCACGACGGCAAACGCCACGGTCTCGACAAGCCGGCCTTCTCGCGTGGCAACGCTGGCGAGCATCACGGCGGCGACGGAGGCGATCGCGAGGCCCAACCGCTCCGCCGTCAGCGCGAAAACGCCGACAGAAGCCAGGATCGCCAGCAGCGGCCGCAACTGAACGGGCGCGATGCCGCGACCCGCGCGCCAGAGCCCGCGTCCGGTAAAGAAGACGCCGAACGCCATCAGCGCGAGTGCGACGACGCGCGGCATGTAGCCCGGCCCCATATCGGCGGCGTGCCCGACCGTCAGATTGCGCGTGGCGACGAGCGTACCCGTCGCCACCGCCACGAGGAACAGGCCGAAGAGCAGGTCCTGCAGGTCGATCCGGGAACGCGTCATCGGCACGCCCTTAGCTGCCCTTGATGCCGGCTTCGCGAATGATCGTGCCCCAGCGCGTCGTCGCGTCCTTGAGCCAGTTGCGGAATTCCTCCGGCGATTGGCCGCGCACCACGCCACCCTGCTCGGCGATCTTCTGCTGAATCTCGGGCAGCTCCAGGATCTTGCGGATTTCGGCGTTCAATCGCGCGACCATGGCGGGCGGCGTGCCACCGGTGGTCAGGATGCCCTGCCAGGTCCCGGCGTCGCCGCCGGGCAGGCCCGCCTCCTTGAAAGTCGGCAGATCGGGAGCCGAGGCAATCCGCTGCTCGCCGGTGACGGCAAGTCCGACAAGCTGCTTGTTTGTCACAAAGGGCATCGTCGCCGCAGCGCCGTTGATGATCACGCCGCTCTCCCCGGACACCACGGCGCGCGAGGCAGCGGCCCCACCCTTGTAGGGAACGTTCTTCCACTGAATTCCCAGTTCCTTCGCCATCACCACGGCGGTGATATGATTGGCGCCGCCGACGCCGGAATTGGCGACGGTGAGCTTGTTCGGATGGGCCTTGGCGTATTCGATCAGCTCCTTGGACGTCTTCGCCGGGACCGACTCATGGACGGCCAGGACGTAGGGGCCGAACATCACCATGGAAATGGGCGCAAGGTCCTTCTGAACGTCGAAAGTGAGATCGGAGAACAGGCTGGGCGCCGTTGCCAGCGATCCGACATCCATCAGCAGCAGCGTGTGGCCGTCGGGCTGCGCCTTGGCGACGGCATCTGCCCCGAGATTGCCCGCTGCACCAGGCTTGTTCTCAACCACGACCGACTGGCCGATGGCGGCGGATAGTTTTGGACTGATCAGGCGCGCCAAAATGTCCGAGGTGCCACCGGGAGCGAACGGCACGATCAGCCGCACGGGCCGCTCAAAATTCTGAGCACCGGCTCCGCTTGGCGCCAAGGCACACACCGTAAGGACAGCGGCGGCAATCGCCCGGGCGAGAGTTGGCATAGACATCGGTCGTTCCTCCGTTTCAAAGCGCAATTCAGCGCGATCCCGCCGTTTTCACCGGCAGGCTGCAGACCTTCGAGGCAGCGTTGGGCAGGAATGATAGGTCATGGGCAGGGTGGCCTATGAATTAGTCTGCGGATAGGTCGATACCTTTTTTGGATGGATCGGCCGTGCATCAGCCGGTAGAAGTCGGACATCCGGTCGGTCACCGGCCCTTCGTCTCAGGTTGAAAATACAGATTTCATGTTTGAGCTGAGCCAGTTGCGCTGCTTTGTTGCAGTTGCGGAAGAACTGCATTTCGGGCGCGCGGCGCTGCGGCTGAACATGACGCAGCCGCCGCTCAGCCGACAGATCCAGATTCTCGAACGCGTCCTCGACGTGACACTGCTGGAGCGCAGCAACCGGGCCGTCCGGCTGACGCCGGCGGGCCAGCGTTTTCTGATTGATGCGCGGCATCTCCTCAAGCTTGCGGAAAGCGCGGCCGTGCTGGCCCGGCGGATGGGAAGCGGCAAGGCCGGATCGATCAATATCGGCTTCACGGCGACATCCGCCTACAGCTACGTGCCGGCGCTGGTCGCGGCCTGCCGGCGTGAACTTCCCGATATCGAGATATCGCTGAAGGAAATGGTCTCCAGCGACCAGCTCAAGCGGCTCGATTCCGGCGAGATCGATATCGGCCTGCTCCGCCCGCCGATACCGCGCGGTGGTCTTGACGCCTTCCGCGTGACAGCGGAACCGCTGGTTGCGGCGCTGCCGAGCGACCATCCGCTGGCTCGGGCGGACGAGCTACGTCTGGAGGATCTCGCAAGCGAGCCCTTCATCATGTACGAGCCCTATGAAGCTCGCTATTTCCACGATCTCCTGGTCGAGCTGTTCTCACGCGCAAATCTAGTGCCGAATTACGCGCAGCATCTTGCGCAGATCCATTCGATCCTTGCCATGGTGCATTCGGGTGTCGGCGTGGGGTTAGTCCCCGAGACCGCGGCGAATCTGCGCTTCAGCGGCGTCGTGCTGCGGCCCGTCCTGATGCAGTGGCAGCGCCCGGCCGAATTGTTCTTTGTCCGGCGCGGCGACAATGACAATCCGCTTCTCCCCGTCATTGCCGGCATTGCCCGAGATCTTGCCGGCCAACCCGGCTCGATCCAATCAATGGATCGATTGATACAGTGATTGGGTCTTCGTCCGTGGGCATCTTGCATTAATCCTTTGGCGTAAGCCGCTGAAGGATCAAAGCATGAGCAGGATGACCCCCAAGGAGATGGCCAGCCGGATCGGCGATGGCCTGCTGTCGTTCCCCGTCACACCGTTTAGGCCCGACAACACGTTCGACGAGACCCGCTACCGTTCCAATCTCGACTGGCTGTGCGGGTATGAGGTGGCGGGTCTGTTTGCCGCCGGCGGCACCGGCGAATTCTTCTCGCTGAGCCCGGCCGAGGTTGCGAAGGTCGTGGCAACGGCTGTGGACGAGACCAAGGGACGCGTGCCGGTGCTCGCCGGGATCGGCCATGGCACCGCGATGGCGACGCAACTTGCCATTGGGGTCGAGGCGGCCGGCGCCGACGGCTTGCTGCTGCTGCCGCCCTATCTGGTCTTTTCGGAACAGGAAGGACTGGCTGCCCATATCGAAGCGGTGTGCAACGCGACCAAGCTCGGTGTCATCGTCTACAACCGCGATAATGCGGTCCTGAACGAGGATACGCTCGAGAGACTGTGCCAGCGCTGCCCCAACCTGGTCGGCTATAAGGATGGTATCGGCGACATCGAGCTGATGACCCGCATCCATCTACGCATGGGCGACCGGCTGACCTATATCGGCGGATTGCCGACGGCCGAGACCTTTGCACTGCCTTATCTGGAAATGGGCGTAACCACCTATTCCTCCGCGGCATTCAACTTCGTCCCGGAGTTCTCGACCAAGTTCTACGCGGCCGTGCGGCGCCGCG
This sequence comes from Bradyrhizobium sp. LMTR 3, assembly GCF_001693485.1. Lineage (GTDB taxonomy): Bacteria > Pseudomonadota > Alphaproteobacteria > Rhizobiales > Xanthobacteraceae > Bradyrhizobium. The sequence goes on along the minus strand of NZ_MAXC01000049.1, from coordinate 161,479 downwards.
ACCGCGAGACGGTGCAGGCGGGGTTGCGCGACTTCATCCTCCCGCTGATCGCGATCCGCAATCGCAAACGCGGTTATGCCGTCTCGATCATCAAGGCCGGTATGAAGGTGATCGGCCGTGACAGCGGCCATGTCCGTTCGCCACTGACGGACCTGACGCCCGCCGAGACCGAGGAAGTGGCGGCACTCGTCGCGCGTCTCAAGACCAGCGAGTTCGCGAAGCGGGAGCTGGCGGCCGCGTAGCCGCAGCGCGTTAGAGCCCGGTTCTGATTAAATCAGAACCGGGCTCTAGATTCTGTTTTTGACGCGTTTTCTTGACGCGAACCGGTGTCCACTTCGCTTGAAAACGCTCTATCGCCGCTGGTTGTAGACGTCCAGGCAGACGGCGCCGAGCAGCACCAGGCCCTTGATCACCTGCTGGTAGTCGATGCCGATGCCGAGGATGGACATGCCGTTGTTCATGACACCCATGATCATGGCGCCGATCACGGCGCCACCGACCTTGCCGACGCCGCCATAGGCGGACGCGCCGCCGATGAAACAGGCCGCGATGACATCGAGCTCGAAGCCGGCCCCGGCCTTCGGCGTCGCCGTATTGAGCCGCGCGGCAAATACGAGACCGGCGAGAGCTGCAAGCACGCCCATATTGACGAAGGTCAGAAACGTCAGCCGTTCGGTCTTGATGCCGGACAGGCTGGCGGCCCTGGCGTTGCCGCCGATGGCATAGATGTGGCGGCCGATCACGGTGCGGGTGGTGACGAAGCCGTAGAGCGCGATCAGTGCCGTCATGATCACGAGCACATTGGGCAGGCCGCGATGCGAAGCGATCAGGCCGGCGAAGAACACGATCACGGCGAACAGCACCGCGCTCTTGGCGAGGAAGAAACCAAACGGCTCGACCTCGATGCCGTGTGAGGCCTGCCGCGCCCGGCTCTTGGCACTGGTGTAGACCAGGGCCACCGCCAATACCGCGCCGATCAACAGCGACGTCGGATAAAGCGTGCCGGCGCCGGGAAACAGTTCCGGGATGAAGCCCGAGGACAGTTTCTGGAAGGTCGGCGGAAATGGCCCGACCGACTGACCGGCCAGGATGGCAAGCGCAAGCCCTTTGAACACCAGCATGCCGGCCAGCGTCACGATAAAGGACGGGATCTTGAAATAGGCAACCCAATAGCCTTGCGCGGCGCCGATCAGGGCGCCCACCAGCAGGCAGGCGATGAAGGCCAGCGGATAGGCAATGTGATAGCGCACCATCAGCACGGCTGCGACGGCGCCGACAAAGCCCGCGACCGAGCCGACCGAAAGGTCGATATGGCCGGTGACGATGATCAGGAGCATGCCGAGCGCCATGATCACGATGTAGCTGTTCTGCAGCACCAGATTGGTCAGGTTCAGCGGCTGCAGCAGCGTGCCGTCGGTCATGACCTGGAAGAACAACATGATCGCAAACAACGACAGCAGCATGCCGTAGTTGCGCAAATTGTTCTTGATGAAGCCAGCGTGCCCGGGCAGCGCAACCGTCTTGTCGGTCATGGCCGCAAATCTCCCTGAAGTACCTTCTTGTGCATTTCCTTGTTGCGCATGATGGCGCGCATGATCCTTTCCTGGGTGGCCTCGGCGGCGGTGAATTCTCCGACCAAAGCGCCGTCATTCATCACGCAGATGCGATCGCAGACCCCGAGCAGTTCCGGCATTTCCGACGAGATCATCACTACGCCCTTGCCTGCCTCGGCAAGCTCGTTGATGATACAATAGATTTCGTATTTTGCCCCGACATCGATGCCGCGCGTAGGCTCGTCGAGGATTAATACTTTCGGATCGGTCATCAGCCATTTCGACAACACCACCTTCTGCTGATTGCCGCCGGAGAGTTGGCCGGTCTCCTGATAGACGTCGGAACAGCGAATCCGCATCCGGTTGCGGTATTCGCTCGCGACACGCAGCTCGGACATGTCATCGATCCTACCCTGCCGCGCCACGCGGCTCAGGCTCGCCAGCGTGATGTTCTTGCGGACGTCGGCATCCAGGATCAGGCCAAGCTCCTTGCGATCCTCGGTGACGTAAGCAAGGCCGGCGTCGATCGCCGCCGCCACGCTCGTCAGGTTGACCTCCCTTCCGTCGAGCCAGATACGTCCGCTGATCCGCTCGCCCCAGGCGCGGCCGAACAGGCTCATGGCGAATTCGGTACGGCCGGCACCCATCAGCCCGGCGATCCCAACCACCTCGCCGCGCCGGACCTCGAAATCGACGCCCTTGATAACCCTGCGGTCCCTGTGAATCGGGTGATACACCGTCCAGTCCTGCACGGCGAAGACCGGTGCGCCGATGGTGGCGGTGCGTTGCGGAAAGCGATGCGCCAGGTCGCGATTGACCATGCTGCGGATGATCCGGTCCTCTTCCACGGGCTCGGCCCGGCAATCGATGCTGTCGACGGTGCGGCCGTCGCGCAGCACCGTGATCCGGTCGGCGACGCGCGCGACCTCCGACAATTTGTGCGAGATCAGGATCGAAGCGATGCCATGGGCGCGGAAGGCAAGCAGCCGGTCCAGCAATGCAGCGCTGTCATTCTCGTTCAGGCTGGCAGTCGGCTCGTCGAGGATCAGCAATCGCACCCTCTTGGATAGCGCCTTGGCGATCTCCACCAGTTGCTGCTTGCCGACGCCGAGGTCCGTCACCAGCGTATCGGGCATCTCCGTGAGGCCGACCTGGGCCAGCAGTTCCTGGGTGCGGCGATAGACCGTGTCGCGGTCGATCACGCCGAGGCGCGAGGGCGGATGCGACAGGAAGATGTTCTCCGCGATCGACATCAGCGGAATCAGCGCCAGCTCCTGATGGATGATGATGATGCCGAGCGCCTCGGAATCATTGACGTCGCGAAAGCGCCGCTCCTCGCCGTCGAATATGATGCTGCCTTCGTAATCGCCATGGGGATAAACGCCGCTGAGAACCTTCATCAGCGTCGACTTGCCGGCGCCATTCTCGCCGACCAGCGCGTGGATCTGCCCCGCCTCCACCGTGAAGTTGACGTCGCGCAGGGCCTGCACGCCGGCAAAGCTCTTGCTTACGCCGCGCATTTCGAGAATTGCGGTCATCGTGCCATCATATCCTTTGTCTCTCTGCCCGCCGCACAGACAGGCACGTGGCGACGCCGGTTATCGCCGGCGCCGCCGTCCTGCTCAGTCGATCTGCGATTTCTTGTAGTAGCCGCTGTCGATCAGCACCTTCTCCCAGTTGCTCTTGTCGACGACGACGGGCTTCAAGAGATAGGACGGGACCACCTTGACGCCGTTGTTGTAGGTCTTGGTGTCGTTGACGGTGACTTCCTTGCCGCTAAGGGCTGCGTCCACCATGTCGGCGGTGACGCGGGCGAGATCGCGGGTGTCCTTGAAGATGGTCGAATACTGCTCGCCGCGCAGCATCGATTTGATCGACGGCACCTCGGCATCCTGGCCGCTGACGATCGGCATCGGCATGTTGCCGCTGCCGTAGCCGACGCCCTTCAGCGACGAGAGAATGCCGATGGAGAGGCCGTCATAAGGCGAGAGCACCGCGTCGACCCGCTTGCGGCCGTAGAACGCGCTCAGGAGGTTGTCCATCCGCGCCTGGGCGGTGGCGCCGTCCCAGCGCAGGGTCGAGACCTTGTCCATGCCCTTCTGGCCGCTGCCAATCACCAGCTTGCCGCTATCGATATAGGGCTGCAGCACCGACATCGAGCCGTTGTAGAAGAAGTAGGCGTTGTTGTCGTCCGGCGAGCCGCCGAACAGTTCGATGTTGAACGGCCCCTTGCCTTCCTTCAAGCCCAGCCGCTGCTCGATCGATTGGGCCTGCAGCACGCCGACCTGAAAATTGTCGAAGGTGGCATAGTAGTCGACATTGGGCGTGTCGCGGATCAACCGGTCATAGGCGATCACGATGATCCCCTTGGCCTTGGCCTGCTTCAACACGTCGGACAGTGTGGTGCCGTCGATCGCCGCGATCACCAGTACCTTGGCGCCCTTGGTCACCATGTTCTCGACCTGCGAGAGCTGGTTCGGGATGTCATCCTCGGCATATTGCAGGTCGGTGTTGTAGCCGCGCTCCTTCAGTATCTTGACGATGTTGTTGCCGTCGTCGATCCAGCGCGCCGACGATTTAGTCGGCATCGCGATGCCGACGGTTCCCTTGCTTTGGGCGAACGCGCCGCTCACCGCCGTCGTGGCCATGGTCGCTGCCAGCGCCAGAGCCGACAATGTTGTTTTCAGACTAGTCATGCTTCTCTCCCTTGATCACCGAGGATCTATGATTCCTGGATTTTCAGACCGCTGGCTGCGGTTCTCGAAACTCAGTCGCTCTGCGCGTTTGTGCCGCGCCTCGTATTCCTCCATCAACCCGTTGCAAGTTTGACGTCTGGTTCAGGGCGGCCACGCGCTGCAACGTCGAGCAGGAAGGTGCGGCCATGATCGGGGTCGGCGCGTTTCGCGTCGTCTCCCATCCCCTGCCAGGCCGACGTAACGAGCAGGCGCGAAAAATCCTGGCCGACAAAAGCGGGACAACTCGATTGCCGTGCCGGAACGCGGAGACTGCGCAGATGCTCGCCTTGCGGGCTGTAGACGTCAATGCAGCCGCCACCCCAGCGCGCGTTCCAGATCAGCCCGTCGGCATCGACCACCGCACCGTCGATGCCGCCGCCGCCTCGCCAGGTGATCAACGGCGCGGGCGCACCGCGCGGCAGGCCGGTCGCCGCATCGAGCTCGACGCGGAACAGCACGTTCTCCCCGGTGTCGGCGAAATAGCCGATGGTTCCGTCCGGCGAGAAGCAGATCGCGTTGGGAATCGTGATGTGATCATAAAGGCGCGATAGCTCGCCGCGGTGCAGCGCATAGATGGCGCCCAGTCCCCGCTCGGCCTGGCGGCCCATGGTGCCGATCCAGAAGGTGCCAGACGGGTGCACCCGTGCATCGTTCGAACGAGTCGCGGCATTGTCGGCTTCCAGCGGGCGGTACAGCGTCATCCGTCCTTCCGTCGTATCGCGCACATAGAGACCGTCATCCGCGACGAGCAACTGCCGATGCGCGTCGATCCGCCCAAGCGCGCTGCCCATCACGCCGAGGGAATGGATTGCGGTCCGCCCGGTATCGAGCTGCGCCTCGAACAGCCGGCGCCCAATGATATCGAACCACCAGGCGGTATCGGTGGCAACGTCGTAGGTCGGCCCTTCGCCAAGATGGCACCGCTCGCTGCAGAGAACGGTCGTCGGCACCTCTTCCTTCTTGCAACCACCAATCATCGCCCGCGCTCCCCGGGCAACTCTACCGCGGATTGTGTCCCGATTGCGCCCTCGATCGCATGCGTGAAGCGATATAGCGTGGAGTGGTGATAGACCTCGCCCGGCGAAAGCCGTGCCGTCGGGAAGTCCGGCCGATTGGGCGTATCGGGCCAAGCGTGCGGCTCGAGGCAGATGGCATCGGACTGCCGATACAGGCGGCCGCCTTTTCCAGCGGTGGAGCCGTCGAGAAAGTTTCCAGAATAGACCTGCAGGCCGGGCTGGTTGGTGAACAGTTCGAGTATGCGGCCGGATGTTGGCGCTGCGAGCCGCGCGGCGAAGCGAGGCTCGCCACTTGGCGGCCCACTTGGCGGCGCGAGGCAGAAATTATGATCATAACCGCGGCCAAGACGGAGCTGCGGATGGTCGTTGCGGATCCGCGCGCCGATCTCGATGCCTGTACGGAAGTCAAACGGCGTACCGTCCACCGCGGAAGGTGGCTCTGGCAGCGGGATCGCGCCGGCATCGATGGCAAGGAAATGATCCGCCGCCACGGTGAGGCGATGATCGAGAATGTTCTGGCCGGAGCCCGCACCCGCCAGATTGAAAAAGCTGTGATTGGTGAGATTGACCACGGTGGGACGATCGGCTCGCGCCGTCATGTCGAGAGACAATTCCATCGGCCCGGTGAGACGCCAAGTCACCTCCACGTCGAGCGCGCCGGGATATCCCTCCTCGCCATCGGCGCTGGTGTAGGCGAGCGTCACGGCCGGGCGATCGCCGTCCTCAATCCCAACAATCCGCCAGTTGCGGCGATCGAAGCCCTCCAGCCCGCCATGCAACGCATTAGGTCCGTTGTTGGCCGCGAGCTGCACCTCAGTGCCATCGAGCACAAAGCGCGCGCCGGCGATACGGTTGGCGTAACGCCCGACGGTGGTGCCGAAGAACTGCCGGCGGGCGAGATATCCCTCGAACGCGTCATGGCCGAGCACAATGTCGTCGCGACGTCCGGTGACATCCGGCACCAGCAAGGCCTGCAGGCTTGCGCCATAGGTAATGATGCGCGCTTCCAGTCCGCCATCACATTGCAAGACGACGCGCTCGACTTCGCTGCCGTCAGGCAGGACACCGAAGCGGGAGCGCGCCACACGTGCGACGGACGGCATGTTCATGTCTCGTCCTCGAATGGCTCAACCGTGCGGCGGCGGCCCAGCAGGAACGCGTCGGCGACGAGTTGCAGCGGCGCAAGATCGACGTCGCTATCGCCGGTTGCGGCGAGTTCGCGAAAGCGGTGATAGAGCCCGGCATATTCAGCGTCCGCGGCATCGACGAGTTGTTTGCCCCCTGCCCTCAATCTTGCCCCGCCCATGGACAGGGTGACGGGACCGCCGTCGGTATCGAGATGGATGTCCCAGCTCTGCGGGCCGGTCTGGCGGAAGTCGAACTCGGCCGTAATCTTCAGCCCCTGCGCGTCACTGAGTGCAAGGTTGGCTGCGATCGGCGCGTCGCGATTGGCGGGGAACGCGAGATCGGCCGAGGTCACGAACAATGGCTGCGGCAGAATACGCGTCAGGATCGAAAGCGCGTTGATGCCGGGGTCGAACACGCCGAGCCCGCCCGGCTCAAAGATCCAGGCCTGTCCGGGATGCCAGACCCGCACGTCTTCCTTCCAGGCAATTTGGACAGCCGTGACCTTCCTCCCGGCCAGCAATTGCCGCGCGGGCTCGACGGCCGGAGCGAAGCGCGAGTGCCATGTGGCGAACAGCGTGCGCTGCGCAGCCGTGGCCGCGATCATCAGCGGCTTGATTTCGGCCACCGTGGCGCCCGGCGGCTTTTCCAGCATCACATGCTTTCCAGCGGCCAGCGCCGTCGTCGCCTGGGCGTGACGGACCTGCGGCGGGGTGCACAGCGCCACTGCATCGATCGGCGGACCGTCGCGCAGGAGCTCATCGAGCGTCGCCGCATGCGGCACGCCGGGAAGCGAGGCATTGCGGCTCGCGACGGCAACCAGCTCTACGCCGTCGGTTGCAGCAATCGCCGGCACGTGCTGGTCGCGTGCGATCTTGCCGAAGCCGACGATGGCGACGCGAAGCGGGTTCATGATTGCTCTCCAGGTTCGACCACCGCGGAGACCGCAGGCGCGGCGTCGGACGATGGCGAAACGTCCTCATGACGGCGCAATCCGTTGTGGATCACCTCGGTCATGGCCGCGGTGGCTGCCTCGGCATCGCCACTGGCAATCGCATCGACGATGCGCTGATGCCACAGCAGCACGGTCTCGCGGTCCTGCGTTTCGACCGGGGCGCTGAGCAGGAACGAAGCGCGCAACGCCGCCTCGATGACGTTGCCGATCGAGCGCATGAACAGATTGCCGGAGGCGTTGGCGACGGCCAGATGCAGGGCAAGATCGCCGTCGGCAAACCCAACGGAGTCGGAGGCCTCGCGCCGCATCCGCTCCATGCTCCGGTTGAGTTCGGCGATGTCGGCTTCCGAGCGGCGGCTAGCGGCGAGCGCGGCAGCGCGCGGTTCTACCGCGAGCCGGATTTCGGCGAGATCGTTGAGAAAGCGCCGGTCAATGCCGGCATCGAGATGCCAGGCCAGCACGTCGGCGTCGAACATGTTCCAGGCGCCGCGCTCGCGCACCACGGTGCCGACCCGCGCCTTGGTGGTGAGGAGCCCCTTCGCAACCAGGGTTTTGACGCTCTCGCGCAACACCGGCCGGGACACGCCGAACATCGCCGTGAGTTCGGCGTCGCCCGGAAGGCGGGCGCCTTCGGCGTAGCGGCCGGCGATGATGTCGACGCCGATGCTGCGGGCGACCTCGGCGTGGTTGGAATGCGCGCGCCGCGTCGGGATGACGACAAGCCGGGAGGTCATGATTTGAGAACTCCTGCCTTACGGGGGCCGGCGCGACGGGCGATGCCGAGCATGGCCTGCTGCAGGGCGATGAAAGCGAAAAGCAGGATACCGGTCACGATCTTGGTCCACCAGCTCGACAGGGTTCCATCGAAATTGATGTAGGTCTGGATCAGGCCCTGGATCAGCACGCCGAGCAACGTGCCGACCACCGAACCCTGACCGCCGGTCAGCAAGGTGCCACCGATCACCACCGTCGCGATCGAATCGAGTTCCACGCCGACCGCGGACAAGGAGTAGCCCGCCGCAGTGTAGAAGGAGAACACAATGCCGGCGAGCCCGGCAAGGACGCTCGACAGCATGTAGATGCGCACCGTCATCGATCCGACCGGTATGCCCATCAGTGCGGTGGTCGCGCGGCTGCCGCCGAGCGCATAGACGTTGGCCCCGAAGCGGGTGAAATGCAGCAGCACGGCGCCCGCCGCGACCACCGCGAGCATGATCAGGGCAATGGAGGTGAGCCTGCCTCCCCCGGGCAGCCGCAGCGCGAAATCCGACACGGTTGAATAGAGCGGCGCGCTGATCGGCGTCGATTCCGTCGACATCAGGAAGCTGGCACCGCGGGCGAGGAACATGCCCGCCAGCGTGACGATGAAGGGCGGCATGTCGAAGACGTGAATGATGGCGCCCATGGCCGCACCAAAGGCGGCGCATAGCAAGAGGATCGCGGCGAAGGCGACCAGCGGCGGCACGCCGAGGCGCTCGATCGCCAGCGCGACGAAGACGGTGGTGAAGCCGATCACCGAGCCGACCGACAGGTCGATGCCCCCGGAAATGATCACGAAGGTCATGCCGGTGGCGACGATGCCGAGAAAGGCATTGTCGGTCAGCAGATTGGCCGCCACGCGGGTGGAAGCGAAATTGGGGAATTGCGCCGTGCAGAGCGCAAATCCGACGACGAAAACGATGGCCGTTATCGCGACCGGCGGCAGCCGCCTCATTGTCGCGCCCTCCCCAGCACGGCGCCGGCGCTGGCGAAGCGCGGCGACTGCAGCAGCAGCACGATCAACACGACGGCCGCCTTGACCAGGAGATTGAACTCCGGCGGATAGCCCGACAGCAAAATGCCGGTGTTCATGGCCTGGATGATCAACGCGCCGACCATCGCCAGCACGAGGCTGAAGCGTCCGCCGAACAGCGAAGTGCCGCCAATCACGACGGCCAGAATGGCATCGAGCTCGAGCCAGAGCCCGGCATTGTTGGCGTCGGCGCCCATGATGTCGGCGGCGGCGATAACGCCGGCAAGCGCCGCGCAAAGGCCGCACCAGACATAGACCGCGAGAATCATGGCGCGGGTGCCGATCCCCGCGAGTTCGCTCGCCCTTGCGTTGCCCCCGGTCGCCTCGATCAAAAGGCCGAGCGCCGAGCCGCGGACCACCACACCGGTGACGATCAGCATGCCGAGCACGACCGCGACCGGCGTCGGCACGCCGAGCACGGCGCCGTTACCGAGCCAGACCAGATCGGGCGCGGTGAAAGTGACGATCCGACCTTCGGTAATGAGCTGCGCAACGCCGCGGCCCGCCACCATCAGGATCAGAGTGGCGACGATCGGCTGGATGCCGAGCACCGCAACGAGGAAGCCATTCCACAACCCGCACAGCAATCCGGCGCCGAGCGCGGCGGCAAGCGCCAGCGGCAGGCCATAGGTGTCGGCCAGGCTCGCGGCAATGGCGCCGGCAATCGCCATGACCGCTCCCACCGACAGATCGATGCCCCGCGTCGCGATGACCAGCACCATGCCGAGCGCAAGCAGCGCGACCGGCGCGCCGCGGTTCAAGACGTCGATCAGGCTGCCGAACAGCCGTCCGTCCTGCATCCGCACATCGAAGAATTGCGGCGAGACCGCACGGTCGATCGCAAGGATCACCAGCAAGGCGACAATCTGAGCGAGGCCACGGCTTTGCAGCAGTCTTTGCATCATGCTTGCCCGGCTTCCGCGCCAATGGTGCTGCTAGCGGCAATCGCCGCAAGAATATTGCAGATGTCGATGGCTTCCCCTTCCAACTCGTCGACATGGGCGCGGTCACGCAGCACGATCACCCGGTCGGAATAGGTCACGATCTCGTCGAGCTCGGAAGAAATCACCAGGAGCGCCAGGCCGTCGTTGCACAGTTCGCGGATCAGGCGGATGATCTCGGCATGGGCACCGACATCGATGCCGCGGGTCGGCTCGTCCAACACAAGAACGCGCGGTGCTGTGGCGAGCCAGCGGGCGAGCAGCACCTTCTGCTGGTTGCCGCCGGACAATAGCCCGATCGGTCGCTCCGGCTCCGGCGGACGAATGTCGAGCAGGCGGATGAACCGCATCGAGATCTCGTCCTGTTCGGAGCGAGACAGCGGTTTTGCCAGGCCGCGCTTGGCCTGCAGCGCCAGCACGATGTTTTCGCGCACGGTCAGGTCAGCAATGATGCCCTCGGTCTTGCGCTCTTCGGGGCAATAGCCGAAGCCATGGGCAACCGCATCGCGCGGCGATTGCAGCCGGACCGGCTTGCCGTCGACCGTGGCGCTGCCGCTATCGGCGCGCTCGGCGCCAAACACCAGCCGCGCGGTTTCGGTGCGTCCCGATCCGAGCAGACCGGCCAAGCCAACCACCTCGCCGCGGCGAAGCGCGAGATCGAACGGCGCAACATAGCCGGCCTTGCCGTAACCCTCGAAGCGCGCGCAGAGCTCCCCCGCCTGCCGCACCTGCGCTGCCGCGCGCTCACTCGTCGTCTCGGCGAGTTCGCGGCCGAGCATCATGCGGATCAACTCGATCCGCGGCAGTTCGGCCGTCTTCCGCTCGCCGATCAGCCGGCCATTGCGCAGGACCGTGATGCGGTCGCAGATCTCGTAGACCTGATCGAGAAAATGCGTGACGAAGACGACGCCGATCCCGCGCGTGGCCAGCTTGCGCATCACCGCGAACAGGATCTCGACTTCGTGGCGATCGAGGCTCGCGGTCGGCTCGTCGAGGATCAGCACGCGCGCCGACTGGTCGACGGCGCGGGCGATCGCGGCGATGTGCTGCACCGCGACCGAATAATTTCCGAGCGGCTCGGCGACGTCGATATGCAGATCGAACTCGGCCAGCAACGCGGTGGCGTTCCGGCGCATCTCGGCCTCGCGCACCAGACCGAGCCGCGTCGGCTGCCTGCCGAGATAAAGGTTTTGCGCCACCGACAGGTTCAGGAGCAGATTGACCTCCTGATAGACGGTCGCAATCCCCGCATCGACCGCCGCCTTGGCCGAACGCAGCGCAACCTCGGTGCCACTGAGCCTGACAATGCCGGCATCGCGCGGGAAGACACCGGTCACCGCCTTGATCAGCGTCGACTTGCCTGCGCCGTTCTCGCCGAGCAGCGCGTGGATTTCACCGGCCTGCAAGGTGAAATCCACCTCCTGCAGAGCCCGCAGCGTGCCAAAACTCTTGCTCAGGCCCCGCACTTCCAGCAGAGCCGGGCCCAGGTCGGAAGCTGCATTCATACCGGCATTACTCCCACCGACGTTCGCGTCGACCGCGAACGCCTGGCATGTGCGCCTCATGAGGCGGATTCGTCGAGAAGGCTTTCGCCGCCGGGCCGGCGCTAACTCGAGGCCCGGCGGCGCAACGCCGGACGGTCAGTAGCCGAGGCCCTTCTTGCTGTCATAGATCTTCTGCGGATCATCGGCCGCCGTGTAGAGCTTCGATTCCGTCTGGATCCACTTCGGCGGCACCGTTCCCTTCGCCTTGTAAGCCATGATGGCATCCAGTGCCGGGCCCGCCATGTTTGGCGTCAGCTCCACGGTGGCGTTGGCCTCGCCGGCCGCGATGGCCTTGAAGATATCAGGCACCGCATCGATCGAGACCGTCAGGACGTCCTTGCCAGGCTTGAGGCCGGCCTCCTTCATCGCCTGGATCGCGCCGACCATCATGTCGTCGTTGTGCGCATAGACCGCGCAGATATTCTTGCCGCCGCCTTCGGCCTTGATGAAGCTTTCCATCACCTCCTTGCCCTTGGCGCGGGTGAAGTCGCCGGTCTGGCTGCGCACCACCTTGAGGTTGGCGTTCTTGGCGACGACGCCGTCAAAGCCCTTCTTGCGGTTGGTCGCGACGCTCGCACCGACCGTGCCCTGCAGCTCGACGACGTTGCATGCTTTCCCGGCTACCGTCTTCGCCAGCCATTCGCCGGCGACCGCACCTTCATGCACGCTGTCAGAGGTGACGGCGGTGAGATACAGCTCCTTGCCCGACGGATCGATGTCACGGTCGAGCAGCACGACCGGAATCTTGGCTTCCTTGGCCTCCTTCAACACCGCATCCCAGCCGCTCGACACGACCGGCGCGAGGAAGATCGCGTCCACGCCCTGGGCGATGAAGGAACGGATCGCCTTGATCTGGTTCTCCTGCTTCTGCTGGGCGTCGGCGATCTTGAGCGTGACCTTGCGCTTGGCTGCCTCCGATTTGGAGACCGAGGTCTCCGCCGCCCGCCAGCCGGATTCGGATCCGATCTGGGAGAAGCCGACGGTCAATTCCGCGGCGGTGGCCGGGAGCGAGAGGGTGATGGCGACTAGGGCGGTGGCCGCAAGGAGGGCTTTGGAGGTCATGAGGCGCATTCTCCCAAAAATGTTGTCAGGGTGCCTCGCATCACCGAAATCGGTATCAAGGCACCTTTAGCGCTGTCCATTGGCGGCAGCGCGGGGAATATTTCACGGAAGATCGGCCCTGACTAGTCATATTATTTTACTATTTGGTTCCAAGCCCGCCCCCACGCCAGCCAAGCATTTGCTCCCTACAGGAGGCCCTCACCGCCCGGCGCCTTGCCCGGAGGCTGCTTGATCACGCGCGCGGTTTGACCTTGATTGCCTCACTCACGCAGCGCAGCTACGCGTTGTCCGATACCGCCCGCGAACAAGGATTCGATATGCAGCCCGTCACCGCGAAACCGCTCTACATCCGCATGCACGCGGACGATAACGTCGCGATCGTCGCGAACCGCGGAGGTTTGCATCCGGGCGCTGAGTTCTCATGCGGTTTGCGGCTGATCGAACAGATCCCGCAAGGCCACAAGGTCGCCCTCGCCGATATCGGAGAAGGCGAAGCCATTCGCCGCTACGGCGAGGTCATCGGCCATGCCGCAGCGCCGATCGCGAGAGGTAGCTGGGTCAAGGAATCGCTGATGCAAATGCCCGACGCACCCTCGTTCGATAATCTGCCAAGACCGAACGGCGGCGCGATCGGGCTGCCGCCGCTGGAAGGCTACACGTTCGAAGGCTATCGCAATGCCGACGGTTCGGTCGGCACCCGCAACATTCTCGCGATCTCGACCAGCGTGCAATGCGTCGCCGGCACGGTCGAATTCGCACTGGAGCGGATTCGCAAGGAGCTGTTGCCGAAATATCCCAACGTCGACGACGTCGTTGCGGTCACGCATGCCTATGGCTGCGGCGTTGCGATCAACGCACCGGGCGCTGCCGTACCGATCCGCACGCTGCAGAACCTGGCGCGCAATCCCAATTTCGGCGGCGAGGTGATGATCGTTGGCCTCGGCTGCGAGAAGTTGCAGCCCGAGCTGCTGCTACCCGAGGGCATGAGCGCCGATGACGAAATCATGCGCATGCAGGACGAAGGCCTCACCGGCTTCGGCGAGATCGTCGAGGACATCGTGCAGATGGCCGATGCGCGCCTCAAGATTTTGGATCAGCGCCGCCGTGAAACCTGCCCGGCATCGGCGCTGGTGGTCGGCATGCAATGCGGCGGCAGCGATGCGTTCTCGGGTGTCACGGCCAATCCTGCGCTGGGTTTTGCTGCGGATCTGCTGGTGCGCGCCGGCGCGACCGTGATGTTCTCTGAGGTGACGGAGGTGCGCGATGCGATCCATCTTTTGACGCCGCGCGCGGCAACCCAGGACGTTGCCGACGCGCTGGTGCGCGAGATGGCCTGGTATGACCGCTATCTCGCCGGCGGCGAAGCCGACCGCAGCGCCAACACCACGCCGGGCAACAAGAAGGGCGGCCTCTCCAACATCGTCGAGAAGGCGATGGGCTCGGTGATCAAGTCCGGCACCTGCCCGATCGCGGGCGTGCTGGCGCCGGGCGAACGTGTCAGCCAAAATGGACTGATTTTTGCCGCGACTCCGGCAAGCGATTTTGTCTGCGGTACGTTGCAATTGGCCTCCGGCATGACGCTGCATGTTTTCACCACCGGCCGCGGCACGCCCTATGGACTTGCCGCCGTGCCGGTCATCAAGGTCTCGACCCGCAGCGAGCTGAAGCAACGCTGGCACGACCTGATCGACGTCGATGCCGGCAGCATTGCGACCGGGGATGCGACGATCGAGGACGTTGGCTGGGAGATATTCCGCCTGATCCTCGACGTCGCGAGCGGCCGCGAGACCTGGGCCGAGCACTGGAAGCTGACCAACGCGCTCGCGCTGTTCAATCCCGGTCCGGTGACCTGAGTCAAAACTGAACCGTCGGTGGCCGGCGTTCCCCGGATGCTGCGCAGCGCGCCGCGGTAGCGGCGTGGTGCGCTGCTGATCCGGGGTCCACACGCTGCGGTGGTGGGTCCCGGCTCTGCGGTGCAGCGCTAAGCGCTGCGCCGCGTCCGGGACATGCGAGAGCTAAGCCGCCATCAGCCTTTCGATATCGGGTATCGGATGGGAAGTTAATTGCTTCGGAATCTCGCCTACGATCCGCTCTGCCACTTCGGCATGAAAAGCCTGTCGGAGATTGCCCAGAACTTTCGCTGGTGCGACCACAACCAACTTGTCGAAGTGATTGCCGTGGGCAAGCCGATAGAGGGCGTCGGCAATGGTGCCAGCGAACCGCTCTTCGGCGATGTAATGCCAGTCGGCTTGCTCCATTGCGCTTCGAGCCGCGCCCACGCTCTGGACGGACCGCCCGGGACGATCGGTTCCCTGTTCGCGTGTTGCCGGATTTTCCTGCTCGAGCACGTGCTCGACTTCCAAATTGAGGTGCTGCGGGGTGCCTTTGTTACGGAGAAAGAGGGCCTTTTGGCCATCGCCGATGAGAACGAGCGCGTTGTGAGAAATGCGGGGTTTCGCTTCAGAGGTCATATTCGGTGCTCCATGTGGCCCAACGCGCGAATTTCTGGCTGGTTGCGTCTACCGGAACTTTCTCCTCCATCGACTTGGCTCCCGGAACCAAAGTGGATGCGACGCTTTGAGCCGCGGGCAGTATTCGAACGAGGAGGAACTTTAATGAGGAAGATCGCAATCGGCCTACTGGCCGGCACGGGTCTGCTCCTGACAGGCAGTGCAAATGCCTCCGACATCTACACCGACAGCGAATACAAAAACTCCGACCTGATACAGCAGGTCCGCATGGTCTGTGACGAGAACGGACGCTGTTATCGCACCCGCGGCAGCAGCCGCGTCATCGTCCGCGATTCATACGCCTATGCACCGCGCGAGCGATATATCGAGCGTCGATACTATCGCGATCGCGATTGGGACGACGGGCCGCGAGCCGGCGTTGGTTTCCGGGCACCTGGCGTAAGCGTGGGCGTCGGCGTGGACAGCAACCGCTGGTAGGACAATCGAGGAGAGACTTCGGGCTCGCCTGAGGTCTCTCCACCAGTGTCGGAATATTTCATTTGCCCTCTGGAACGGCGATCCGACGTGCCTGTTAGCGGGTGAAGAACCGGCAAGCGGAGAGGCTCACATGAAAGTTTCCGATGCGATGACACCCGAGGTTCAACTCTGCACTCCCGATGACACGTTAAGAGACGCCTCGCAGGCCATGGCGGCCCTCGGTGTCGGGTTGCTCCCGGTAACGGACAATGAGCGCCTGGTCGGCATGATTTCCGACCGCGATATCGCGATCCGCGGGATTGGCATGGGTCGAGGCCCGGAGGCGCGGGTCGGCGACGTGATGACGGCCGACGTCAAGTACTGCTACGAAGACCAGGATCTCGACGAGGTGTGCGCCAACATGGGTGACATCCAGGTTCGTCGCCTGCCCGTGCTCAATCGCGACAAGCGGCTCGTCGGCATCATTGCGCTGGGCGACATCGCGCTGGTGCAAAGCGGAGACGGGACGGGTGCGGCGTTGAGCCGAATTTCACGTCCCGGCGGGCAGCATGCGCAGGTTTGATCTGCGGAAAAGCCGGTAGAGACGTCCCCGTTGATTTTGCGCGGGGTGACAGGAACCCCGGTCAACCGCTCGCCGTTCTAGTGGTCGTCCCGCGGACGGGGACGCCGACGGAGCGGCGCAGACCGATGACACGAAAGCCAACGTTCCCCCGAAGCCGAAGAATCTCGTCGTTCCGAAATCCCGAGCGCTATCGGCCTCGGGCGCTCGACGATTCCGGGGATGAACTGCTTGACGATTGGATGGTAGCGTATCCCGCCGCCGATCTGGCCCGATCGGACTAGGACTTCTTCTTCGAACGCTTCTTGGGCACCTTGGCACCCCTTTTTCGGGCTTCGGACAGACCGATTGCGATCGCCTGTTTCCTGCTCTTTACCTTCTTGCCGGATCGACCGCTCTTCAGCGTGCCGGCTTTGCGCTTCTTCATGGCGCGGCCTACCTTCTTTGCCGCGCCCTTCGAATATTTGCGCTTCTTCGCTTTCTTCGCCATCTTGCTAATCCCGCAACAGCTAAGTAATCAATCAGCGATACTCCCTATGGTTCCTTTTCACCTTGCCTCGACCCGGCGGTTTCGGCCGCGTTTTCGCACTGCAGGAAGTTCTCCTGCATTTTGCTCGGCGTTGCCGCAAGGGCATATGTCAGGGATCAGACAGACGACAATCCGCCGGTGGGTTAATCTTGTAATGAGGTTAGCCAGATGTTCGCCGCCCTCTTACCGATCGAATGCCCGCATTGCGTCAGATGCCTGACTCGAATGCGACTGGCCGACGTTGTCTTGGCTGCCGACCGTTCCGAAAAGCGAACCTTCGAATGCGCAAAATGTAACGCTACCGAAATCAGGATCGTTGCAGATCCGCTGGATTCCGAAGAATTGAACCGCCTGACGGACAACATCAGGCCGCCGGCATGAACCTGACGCGAATTGCGATGCGGATCGGAATGTCCTGCGCACTTGTGGCCTTCAGCGCCGTCGTTCCCTTCATCAGACATATGGCTTGGCTTGGATGACGTTGCTGCCCGCGATTTTTACCCTGGATATTGGCGGAAGACCCACCCTCGCCTTCGAAGCCAAGAACTTGCGGGAATCTCAGCAGCTTTGTCACGAGCATTGGCTGCGTCAGGATATCGCCGGCTTGACCTCGAACGGTGCACCTCTCTGGGATGGCAAGGCGCGGCTCCGGGCCCGACGCTCGACCGAGAACGAAATTGCCCTGTACCGGGAGGCCGCACGGGATGCCGCGCAGCCGCAGGAAGACCTCCTGCTGGCCTTTCTCGTGGAACTGGATGACCTCGAAGAGGCCCCGGACCCCGCCTGACGCTCAACTCAGGTTTCGTTGTCGCATGTCCCATTCCTCACGCTGGGCCGATGCCGGAACAACTCGGCATCGCCGATCATTCTCATCGTCAACCGATGCGGAGGGCTTTGGAATGAAAGCGCTGGCGTGGCATGGCAATTGGCGACGCTTGCTGCGAGCAGGAGAAGGACCGCTTCATCAAGGTCGTCGTGAAGCCGTGATGCCATGCCGCGTGTCCTGATCGGCACGTCGGGCTGGCACTACGAATCCTGGCGTGGGCCGTTCTTTCCCAAGGGACTGCCGCTCAAGGAACAATTGCAATTTTACGCCGGTCAATTCCCGACCACCGAACTGAACGGGGTATTTTACCGGACGCCGACGCCGGAAGCGGTAAAGGGCTGGCACGCGCAGACGGGAAGCAATTTCGTATTCGCCTGGAAGGCATCCAAATTCATCACGCATTGGAAGCGGCTCTCGGAGAATTCGGTCAACAGCCTCGAACTGCTCGAAAGCCGCCTCTCCCTGCTCGGCAGGAAGGCGGGACCGGTGCTGTTTCAGCTACCACCGAATTTCCAGGCCAACGCCGACCGGCTTGCCTCGTTCTTCAAGCTGCTCTCGAAGAAGCGCCGGTACAGCTTCGAATTCAGGCATCCGAGCTGGTACGAGCCGAGGATCATCCGGCTGCTGCGGAAGCAAAACGTCTCGCTTTGCATTTCCGATCATCATGACGCACCGGCGCTGTGGAAGCGCACCGCCGATTTCGTATACGTCCGCGGGCATGGGCCCGGAGGCCGCTATCGAGATCACTATGGCGAGGCCGCCCTTGCCGGCTGGGCCCGTCGCATCAGGTCCTGGAAAAGGCAGGGCTGCGACGTCTTCGTCTATTTCGACAATGACCAGAAGAGCGCCGCGCCGGCCGATGCCCGGCGCCTCATCGAGCTAATGTGACACGCCTGATCGCGGCAAAGGCGGGGAACCAAGGCGTCAATCTGCCGTTTGCCCTTCGAACTATTTTTCTAGTTATCGGGTTTTCGGATGAGCCATTTCGCCGATCGCCGCAGCAGGTCGCTGTGGATGGACGTTGCGGTCGCTCCCAACGCAGCACCGCTGCAGGGCGACAAGGAATGCGATGTCGTGGTCATCGGCGCTGGCATCGCAGGAATCTCCACCGCGTACGAACTTGCGATCGAAGGCTCGCGGGTCATTGTGATCGACCGCGGCGATATCGCCGGCAGCATGACGGCGCGGACCACGGCGCATCTCGGCTCGCCGTGCGACGATCTGACATCGGCGATGATCCGACTGCGCGGCGAGGTACTTTCGCGTCTGTTCCATGAAAGCCAGGCTGCTGCGATCGATCGCGTCGAAGCGGTGCATAAGAAGGAATCCATCGAGTGCGATTTCCGTCGCCTCGACGGCTATCTTTTTCAGGCGCTCAATACGGATTCGAAAATCATCGACGATGAGCTTGATGCCGCTCGCAAAATTGGCACGCCCGTCCATCGGCTGGTCGGCGTCCCCTTCACTCACTGCGAGCAACAACGCGTGTTGCGCTACCCGCGGCAGGGTACGTTTCATCCGCTCAAATATCTCAAGGGGCTCGCCGCGATCATCGAAGCGAAGGGCGGGACGTTCCACGCCGGCACGGTGGTCGAGTCCGTCGAAGAGCGTGACGATGGCAGGGTGGTCGTCTCAACCGGCGGCGGCAAGGTCATTGCCCGGGCGGCGGTCGTGGCGACGAACTCGCCGATCGTGGATCGATTTGCCTTGCATACCAAGATGGCGCCCTATCGCACTTACGCGATGGCATTTTCGGTAAAGAAAGGCGCGATCCCGGACGCCCTGTATTGGGACACGCTGGATCCCTACCACTATGTGCGGCTGCAGCCGGGCGAGGATCAGACCGACTATCTCATCGTCGGAGGTGAAGATCACAAGAGCGGTGAAGCCGACGATGCCGAGATGCGTTTTCAGGCCCTCGAAGCCTGGACGCGCAATCTCATTCCTGACGTTCAGGAGGTTACTTACCGCTGGTCGGGGCAAGTTCTCGAGACCATCGACTATGCGGGCTTCATCGGCAGGAATCCGGGGAGCGAGAATATCTACGTGCATACCGGCGATTCCGGCCAGGGCATGACGCACGGGGTGGCGGGCGCCATGATCAATGCGGCATTGATCCTGGGCCGCGACACCAAATGGACCGAAGTCTACGCCCCCTCGCGCAAGACCCCCGCCGCCGTCGGCAATTTCCTGAAAGAGAACCTGACGCCGGTGAAGAATTTCGCAGAATATCTCGCGCCGGGCGAACTAAATTCGGTGAGCGACTTAGAGGCCGGACACGGCGCCATCATACGCCACGGCCTCAGCAAGATCGCCGCCTATCGCGATCCCTCTGGCAAACTCTATACCCGCTCGGCCGCTTGCACGCATATCGGCTGCCATCTGCATTGGAATTCTTTTGAGACATGTTGGGACTGCCCCTGCCACGGATCTCACTTCGCATTCGACGGGAAGCCGCTCAACGCTCCCGCGGTAAGCCCGCTGGCCGCGCACGACATCGAGGATCGGCCGTAAGATTTCACCGGCTGCTATCCGCGGGAGCGGACGCGGCTCTCCTGAGAGAAACTGGCGTAGGCGATCGGGAGTGCGATCGCACTCCCGTGCGCACAGGAACGAAGGCTGCAGCCGGACATTGACCTGGACCAGACCCACCACAGCGCAGGTCACGATTATGGGTACCATTAAACGGACGACCCGCCGAGTTGCGGGGAAGACCAAGGAGGTCATCGCCGAAGTCGTCGGCGACGGCAAGTTGCAAGAGGAAGCCAAGGCAGAACAGCGCAAGATCGAGGATGAGGATAAGGAACCCAGCGAGCTCAATCCGTTGGGAAACCTCCACCGCCTCACCTAGCCGCGGCGCCAAGGCTGCGGCGTCGCCGCCGCTTTTGGAGGGAGAGAGATACAATGCTGCACTATCCGCACCCACCTTTTCCCAGCCAGCATCAGCCGATGCCGGGCACGACCGGCGCGATGAAGCCGCTGCCGGATCATGGCGAGACCTCCTATAAAGGCAGCGGCCGGCTCAACGGCAAGAAGGCGGTCATCACCGGGGGTGATAGTGGCATCGGCCGCGCGGTCGCTATTGCTTTCGCCAGGGAGGGAGCCGACGTTTTGATCTCCTATCTCGATGAGCACAACGATGCTGGCGAAACCGAACGGCTGGTGACGGGAGCCGGCAGAAAGGCCGTTCTTCTATCGGGCGACATTCAACATCCCGATCATTGCCGGGCAGTCATTGCCAAAGCCGTATCGGAGTTCGGCGGCATCGACATCCTCGTCAATAACGCCGCACATCAAGCGAGCTTCAAGTCCATCGAGGATATCAGCGACGAGGAATGGGAGTTGACCTTCAAGGTCAACATCCACGCGATGTTCTATCTTACCAAAGCGGCCGTCAGCCACATGAAGCCGGGAAGCTGCATTATCAATACCGCGTCGATCAATTCGGATGTGCCAAACCCGAGCCTGCTGGCCTATGCGACGACCAAGGGAGCGATCCACAATTTCACGGCAGGGCTCGCGCAGATGCTGGCCGAGAAGGGCATTCGCGCCAATGCCGTCGCACCGGGGCCGATCTGGACGCCGCTCATTCCCTCAACCCTGCCCGAAGATTCCGTGAAGAACTTCGGCAAGCAGGTTCCGATGAAGCGCCCGGGCCAGCCGGTCGAACTGGCGACTGCCTACGTCATGCTGGCCGATCCGCTTTCCAGCTACGTCTCCGGTGCGACCATCGCGGTCACCGGCGGAAAGCCGTTCCTGTAACGGATGCAGGCCGGACGCGGCAGCCGGTGCCATCTAGCTGCGAATAGCAGCTTGCATGCGATCACGCAGATACTGAACGAGAACGACCGTCTTTGCGTCGACGATCTCTCCAGTTGAGACCATCGCAGCCGCCTGCTCCAGGGTCGTCTCGACCACCTCAATATCTTCCCCCTCCTCCTTAAGCCCGCCGCCGTCGGACACCTTGTTCACCGGCGAGTAAGTGCAGACGAAGAAGACGATCTTTTCCATGATCGCGGCTGGGCTCACATAGAGCTCGAACAACCGTTCCAGTTTCGAGATGTTGTAACCGAGCTCTTCCTGCATCTCTTTCACAATGCGCCGTTCGGCCTCCTCGCCATCGAGCTTGCCGGCGCACGCCTCTACGGTTCGCTCCATGCCGTCCTGCAGCAATACCGGCAGCCGCAATTGCCGGGTGAGCAGCACGGTCTTGCGATCCGCATCATAGGGAAGAATGACGGCCGAATTGCCGTTGTCGTAGATCTCGCGATGGCGCCGTTGTCGTTCGCCGTCACGCCTGCGCTGTTCGTAGCTCACGCGGACCAGCTTTCCCTTGCCCTGAGCAATGGTCTCGACCTTGCATATGCGCACGGTCTCGCCGTCCTTTTTCATGGGCTATAAACGCCGCTGATCAGGCTTCGATCCCTTCGGGCAAGCGAACAGCCGAAGCGTTTTCCAGCGAAAGCCTGCCCCGGACTTGGTCCGGGGTGGACACCGGTTCACGTCAGGAAAACGCGTCAAAACAGCAGCGACGCTTCAACTTGCGCTCGCGCAAACGGGGTCATCAGGCTGAGGCGAGCACCGGATGTTCGGACTGCTGCCGCCTGAATTGCTGATAGGCCGCGATTGCCTTGTTGGCCAGCATCAACCGCCGACGCTCGCCACGCCGCACCATCAGTTCTATCGTGTCGCTGAGGAAACGCCCAGCCACCATCGCATCACCCAGTTCTCCCGTGCGCTCGAGATAGTCCCAGGCGATTTCAATCGAACTCTCTATCAACAGGGGCAGCGGTTCTTTCATCTTCTTCGCGTCCAATCATTTTTGAAAGAACGCCCGGCGACAATCTCCGTTCCTGCAGTAGCGTATGGCAGCCTTTGCGGAAACGCTTACGGTCCTCCGGCAACAGCTCCCGCAATCACCATCGTCAGATCGTCCAGATCGATCCTGCCCTTGACGACGAGGCCTTCGGAGTCATCGACGCTGAGCGCCCGCGGATCATTCGCTGCCTGCCGTTTCAGTTCAGCAACGATTGCTTCCTTCAACTTCTCTTCAAGCATCTGCAGCGTCTCCATCCATCCCACAGCGCCGGACAATCGTACTGTGTCATAGCCCCTCATGGTGAGGAGCGCGAAGCGCGTCTCGAACCATGAGGCCCCGTCTGTGGCCTACATCCTTCGAGACGCCCGCTTCTCGCGGGCTCCTCAGGATGAGGGGCGCGAGCGGCCCTCATGCAGCAAACTAATGGGTGTTGGTCTCATGCCACTTTTCCAGGTCTACTTTCGACGACGACCGTTGCTCCTTCTCCGGCTTCTCTTTCCACGGCTTGTCAGTCTGCTTGTGTGATCCCCAGTCGGTCTGCTGGCGCGGATCATCGGTGGGCTTTTCCTTGCTCATTGGGACACCTCCAGAATTGGAAGCGGAAAGTATGGGATTTTGTTCCGATAAATCGGTGGACTCAGGGTTCCAACGTCTAGAAGCGTACAGACAGGCGATGTTCCCGCCTCCTAGTCTTTTTGAATGGACAAGAGGAAGGTCGAAGATCGGCCCCAGCGGGACCTGCATTCCGAAGCACTGGCAGCGCTGGAGAAGGCGCGGGCCATGCCTCATGGTCCTGCACGAAGCGAAGCTTTGAAGCGCGCAGGTCTTCTACAGAACGCCGCCGACATGCAGGGACTGACATTTGCCAAGCGTGGACGTCCCCCGAAAACCTGACCGACCCTTCGCGGCAGGGATCCACCCGGAGTCCGGCACGGCGCGCGTGATGCCCGCCAAACGGTCACCCGATCGGAACCCGGCAACGGTCTCGACGTTGGCCTTGCGAACAGCAAGGAGGCTCCGATGGGATTGGCCGAATACATGATCGTCTCCGAGCCGGACGGCTGGACGGTCCTCCATGACGGGAATGCGCAGAATAGATATGACACGAAGGAAGCAGCCTTCGAAGCGGCCGTCGCCGCCGCGTCGCTGGCGATGCGCGAAGGGCACGAGATTCATGTCAGCGTCCCCGGTCGGGACGGCGGTTACAAGACCGCACTCGGCGCCGAGGACACGCAAGGCGTGCTGTGATGGCCGCAGTCCCCAGCGCAGGCTGTAGAGTTGTAGCCCGGATGAGCGAAGCGACATCCGGGTTATCTCGGGCACCTATCCCGGATGTCGCTTCGCTCATCCGGGCTACGAAGCTCCTGTTGGAGAAGCGAATTTTCCCTGCCTCAGCCCTGGTTCTCCCGATACCGCTGCTTCACGATTTCGTCGCCGGCCTGCGTCGCGGCCCTGTTGCGATAACGATAGCTCAGCGTCCCATAGATCAGCGCGGTAAGAAGCACGAACGCTCCGATGAAATAGACTGCTTCGAGTCCCATCACGTTCTCCCAAAATCTTGTTGTGTGCCGGCTACGCTTTTACTTCGTCGCGGCCATGCACTTGCGCGGGCGGTGCCGTCGCCTCCACGGCCGTAAATGGCTCGAGAATGCGATAGCTGTGTTCGGCATGCGCCGGCACCAGCCAGGAGTCTCCTGGCTCCAGCCTTATCGTCTGACCCTCGATAACAAGTTCAGCACGTCCATTCACGACATAGCCCACCGTTTCATAATCTCTCGGCCGGGATATGTCGGTTTGCGGCTGTTCGTTTTCCCATAGGCGCATCGAGAGGTGTTTGCCGGAAACGAGATAGGTTTGACCCATCGTTCCCTTGGGTGCGGTTTTGCTGGATACCTTCTTGACGGTGCTGTCGCTCATCTGCCGCTCCATCTCGCTTCATCTGGAATCAATTGGGCGTGGCACTGCCGGTTCCATTTGATGCTTCAATTTAACGGCGCCTCCTGAGGGACGCAGGAGGAACCTGATTCTCCGGTCCGCGTTTCCAAAGATACGGATGGGATGGAAGTCGGGGAGGATTCTGTGGACGACTTCAGGGACATTCAACACGGCGTCAACGATCCCGTTGGTGGCCTCGACGTCAAGCGAAGGTTCAAGGACAATCAAACCGAGCACGAACGCGCCCAAACCGCGGCGGACGTTCGCTCCAGCGCCGTTGCCGCTCCGGACGAAAAATTCCTGCCGGAAGCCTTGAGGCGCCGGCCAACGGGTCCGCTCAACCCGCGGACCGGTCGTCGTCCTGCTCCGTAAGCAGCTTTTGCTCCAGGTGCGTAGTTCGCCGCTGGAAACGTTCAGCAATGCGGACCCGCGTCTCTTTACCCGCTAAGGAACCGGCCCGATCGTCAAAAACAAGATCGTGATAGGTGACGCAGGCCACATTCGCGCGTGACCGTTGGCCGTATTGCAGTGGTGCAAGCCACACTGCATTTCGAACCAACGGAGCTTTCCATGAAGCTGTTGATTTCCGGATTCGTGGCAGTCGCCCTGCTCGCGGTCGCAACCACGATGCGCTCGTACTCAATTTCCCATGAACGTTCTACCGTAACCACCGGCGTGGCGTTGTCGAAGAAATCTCCGGCCTCCGCGGGCGTCACCAGGCTTCCGATCGAGGAGTACGAGGATATGTCGCTGGTCTTCTCGACACCACCCGCGAAGCATTGACGCAATCGGCATAGTCGCAGCGTCGATCGGCCCTATCGCTTGGTCGCCCGCTCGAGGAATTGCACCAGCGCGGCGCGGTCCTGCTCCGAGCCGATGCGCTGCTCCGGCATCTTGGTGCCGGGCGTGTAGGCCTGCGGCCCGACCTCGAACAGTTTGGAAACCGTCTCGGGCGTCCAGACGATATCGAGGCGCTTGAGCGCTTCGGAAAAATTATATCCGGGCGCGGTTGCAATTCGTCGGCCGAAGATGCCGGCGAGCGTGGGGCCTGCGCGGTTGACCTGATCGGCACCAAGCGTATGGCAGGCCACACAGGCTCGAAAGACCTCCGCGCCGCGATCTCCGGCATAGGCGGCGAGCGGATCTCCTGCCGTTTCCACGAGAAGCGGATCGACCGGCTCGCCTGTCGCAGCATTCCAGCGCCGGATGATGTTGTCGGCGCCGCCCGTGAGCAGCGTGCGGCTGTCGGGTGCGAATACGACCGACCAGACCGGAAGGCCCGGACCAACCAGCGTGCGCGCGAGCGTACGCGCCTTGCGGTCGATCACCGCGACCGTGCCGCCGATGCCCGCGGCGGCCACATGCGCGCCATCAGGCGAAATCGCAATCGAGATCACCGGCCTCGGCCCTGCCGCAAGCTCGCCGGCGCGCGCACCGCTGGCGGTCAGGAAGTAAACCTTGCCGTCGGCACCGCCGACCGCGATTTCACCGTCACGGCCTGCGGCCACGGCATTGAGCGGTGTCGGCATCGGAACGACGGTCGGCGCCTGCGCGCCCGACAGCGGCCAGATGCGAACGCTGAGGTCGTAGCTGACGCTGACCAGCGTGCGGCCATCGGCCGTAAACGCCACGCCGTTGACGTTCTGCGTATGCTCATCGAGCACGCGCGGCGCGCCGCCTGCGAGCGGCCAGAGCCGCACCGTGTGATCCCACGACGCCGACGCGAGCGTCGCGCCATCGGGCGAAACGGCAAGCGCCACGATCGGCGCCGTGTGGCCTTCGAGCACCGTGTCGGGCTCCGCCTTGCCAAGGGTCCAGATGGCGATGCGACCGTCAGCGCCGGCGGTCGCTGCGCGTCCTTCCCCGAGCAGCACGACCGCGTTGACCGCGTCGGAATGGAAACGAAGCACCTGCTCGGCCGCATTGCGCGTCAGCGACCAGCGGATCGCGGTTGAATCGAAACTGCCGGAGATCGCGCTTTGACCGTCGGACGAGATCGCCAACGCCCGAACCGGCCCGCCATGCCCGCGGAGTTGCGCGACGGCAGCCGTTGCGCTGATCGGCAGCGCGATCAGCACGGCCGCAAGTGCCAGAAGCGCCGACCGGCCTGCCTTGCGACGGGAAGCTTTCGCCGAATCGGTGAATGCCATTCCCGCCGGCCCTCAGCGTACGCCCGGCCTGTCGCGGTCGAGCCCCTTGGCCTGCAGGTCGTCGAGGTAGTCCTGAAAGCGCCGCTCGGCATTCTCACCGAGATCGTGCAAAAACGCCCAGGAGTAGATGCCGGTCGCGTGCATGTCGTCGAACCCTATTCTGACAGCATAGTTGCCGACAGGATCGACCGAAAGAATGGTAACATTGCGTTTGCCGCCGACGGTCTTGCGCTCGGCTTCGGAATGCCCCTGCACTTCGGCGGACGGGCTGGTGACCCGGAGCAATTCGGCGGAGAGATCGAATGTGCGGCCATCGTCAAAGGCCACGCGCAACGTGCGGCGATCCTTCGGCAGGCGAATTTCAACCGGCCACGCCAGCGTGACGTCAGGCACGCCCACCGCCGGCGTCAGCCCGGGCCGATCAGATTATGGCCGGGATCGCTGACCCTGGCGCCCGTGGTCGTAAAGGCGACGGAGCTTGGCTCCTGAATGGTGTTGAGCACCATCGCGACGCCGACAGCAGCGACGATGGCGAACGCCAGAGCCGCAACAAAGGATTTCATGTCACTTCCTCACGTTTTGCTTGCGCCTGACCGGACTATTCGGCCGGTACTGCGCGGGCCGTGCTATCAGATGGAGCTTCGCCCTTTGCCTGCTGTTCCTTGACCCAGATCGCGTGATGCTCCTTGGCCCAGTTGAGATCGACCTCACCGGTTCCCATCGCATCAAACGCCCCCTCCATGCCGATCGAACCGATATAGATGTGCGCCAGCATGGCGGCGATGAAGAGCATCGCGATCACGGCGTGGATCACGGTCCAGAACTGGAGTGCGGTGACGTTGCCCGGAAGATATGGGAACAGCAGGAACCAGCCGGACACCGACATCAGCACGCCGCCGATGATCACGATCCAGAAAATGCCCTTTTGACCGGCATTGAACCGCTTGGCTGGCGTGTGGTGCCCTCCCTTTGAGAAAAGACCGCCACCCTGCTTGATCCACTCAATGTCCAGCTTTCCGGGGATATTATCCTTGATCCAGATCAGGAACATGATCGCAAGACCCAGCATGAACGGGAATGCCAGGTAGTTGTGCGCGAGCTTGGCCCAGGCCGACATGGCCGCAAAGGCGTCCGCGCCGAACAGTGGCAGGATCAGGGTGCGTCCGAAGCTGACGTTCAGACCCGAGAGCGCCAGGACGATGAAACAGCTTGCCGTCAGCCAGTGGGTGAAACGTTCGAAGCTGGCAAACCGCAACATCGTCTTGCCCGAAAACCCATTCTCGACGCGAATCCGGCCGCGCACCATCAGGAAGATCGCGAGCACAGCCAGCATGCCGAGGATGGCAATGCCGCCGATCCAGGGCAGCTTGCTGCGCTGGAAGTCGCGCCAGTCGCGCCCCGCAGGCTGGATCAGATTGGCAGCATTTCCGTCGGGGATCGATACGCGCCCGGTGATCTTGTCGCCCTCCTTCAGCGCGTTCAGAAGCTTGTCTTCCTGAACGGCCTCGGCGGTCGGCTTGAAGGAAATCTGTGCGGCCGCGGGCTGCGCGAACACGAACAACAGCGCGAGCGCGGCAAGCAGCGGCTTGAAAACAGCGAATTTGAGATTTGAAAGAGAGCCTGGCATTTGCACAACGCCTTTCGGTTATCGGAATTACCCTGATGCCGCCGCGCCGAAGCGCGGCGGCCGTTGCATCAGCCGGTCGGTGAATCGCTGTAGGCGGTCTTCCAGCCCCACATGCCGGAGCCATAGCCGCGCTTCATCACCCGCTCCTTGTAGATCTCGGCGATGATCGCGCCGTCCCCGGCAAGCAGTGATTTGGTCGAGCACATCTCGGCGCAAATCGGCAGCTTGCCTTCGGCCAGACGGTTGGCGCCGTATTTGGCGTATTCGGCCGGCGTCGAGTCGGCTTCCGGCCCGCCCGCGCAGTAGGTGCACTTGTCCATCTTGCCGCGCGATCCGAAGTTGCCGACCTTCGGATATTGCGGCGCGCCGAACGGACAGGCGTAGAAGCAGTAACCGCAGCCGATGCACAGATCCTTGGAGTGCAGCACGACGCCGTCGGCGGTGGTGTAGAAGCACGACACCGGGCAAACCGCGGCGCACGGCGCATCCGTGCAGTGCATGCAGGCCATGGAGACCGAGCGTTCGCCGGGCTTGCCGTCATTGATGGTGACGACGCGGCGGCGATTGATGCCCCACGGCACTTCATGTTCGTTCTTGCAGGCGGTCACGCAGGCGTTGCACTCGATGCAACGGTCGGCATCACAAAGAAATTTGACGCGAGCCATGATCTATTCTCCTCTCACGCCGCTTGGATCTGGCACAGGGTCACCTTGCCCTCGTGCATGCCGGTGACCGGGTCGTAGCCGTAGGACGTGATCGTGTTGACGCTTTCGCCCAGCACGATCGGGTCCGAGCCCTTCGGATATTTGCCGCGTTGGTCGACGCCCTGGAACCAGCCGGAGAAGTGGAATGGCATGAACGCCACTCCCTTGCCGACGCGGTCGGTGACCAGCGCCTTGACGCGGGCCTTCGAGCTGTTTTCCGGACCGTAAACCCAAACCCAGCCGCCATCCTTGATGCCGCGCTCGGCGGCATCCGAGGTGTTGACCTCGACGAACATGTCCTGCTGCAATTCCGCGAGCCATTTATTGGATCGGGTTTCTTCGCCGCCGCCTTCGTATTCGACGAGGCGTCCCGAAGTCAGGATGATCGGGAATTGCTTGGCGAGCCCCTTCTCGACCGCCGCCTTCTGGATCGAGAAGCCCACATTGGCCATGCGGAACTGACGCCCGTCCGGACGCGTCGGATATTTCGCGACGAGATCGGGCCGCGCGGTGTAGATCGGCTCGCGATGCACCGGCACGGGATCCGGCAGATTCCACGCCACCGCGCGGGCCTTGCCGTTGCCATACGCCATCACGCCATGCTCCAGCGTGACGCGGATGATACCGCCCGACAGATCGACCGCCCAGCCGACGCCATCGGGATTGTTGCCGCCGATCTTGTTGATGGTCGCGAGTTCGGCTTCGGTCAGATCCTTGTCCCAGCCGAGCTTCTTGAGCACGCCATAGGTGAACTCGGGATAGCCGTCGGTCAGCTCCGACCCCTTGCTGTAGGAGCCTTCGGACAGCAGGTTGACCTTCTTGACCGAGCCGTCCGGCTGCTTCTCCTCGTAGACGACGCCGAAGCGGGCACGGAACGTGCCGCCGCCATCCTTGGCGTGCAGGTTGGTGTTGTAGAGCGTGTGCGTGCCCGGATGCCGGATCTGCGGCGTGCCCCAGCACGGCCACGGCAGACCGTAATAGTCGCCGCCGATCTCCGGCTCGTCCGCCTTGGCGCGCAGGGTCACCAGGTCGAATTTGCCCTGGTTCTTCATGTGCGCCTTGAGCCGCTCCGGCGACTGGCCGGAATAGCCGGTCGAGAAGCCGCCGCGGTTGATCTCGCGCAAGAGGTCCTCGGCCGACGGATGCTTGTTCTCGACCTTGATGTTCTTGAACATCTTGTCGGCGAAGCCGAGCTTTTCCGACAGCCGATAGATGATCTCGTAGTCGTCCTTCGCTTCGAAGATCGGCTTGACGATCTGCTCGCCCCACTGCAGCGAGCGGTTGGAGGCTGTACGCGAGCCCGAGGTCTCGAACTGGGTGCAGGCCGGCAACAGATAGGTGCCGTTCTTGCGCTCGGAGATCGCCGCGAATGTCGTCGGATGCGGATCGGCAACCACGAGCAGTTCGAGCTTCTCCAGCCCCTTCACCATCTCGGTCATGCGCGGGATGGTGTTGCCGCCGTGCCCCATGACGACCACGCCCTTTACATTATCGCGTTGATCGACATCGTC
The DNA here is from genome assembly GCF_001693485.1 of Bradyrhizobium sp. LMTR 3. Lineage (GTDB taxonomy): Bacteria > Pseudomonadota > Alphaproteobacteria > Rhizobiales > Xanthobacteraceae > Bradyrhizobium. The sequence continues at coordinate 131,148 of NZ_MAXC01000049.1, read as the reverse complement.
GGGGTTGGCCAGCGTCGCATCGAACCAGCGGGTCCACGGGATGCCCGGCAGCTCCATGTTCTGCTTGCGGGTACGCGCCGGACGGCCCGACTTCGCTGGGACTTCATCGAAACGCGACTGCAGGTAATCGTATTCGACCTCCCAGACCCTCGCCCAGTGCTTCCAGGCGCCCTCGACCAGGCCGTAGTAGAGCGGCAGCGTCACGATATCGAGGCCGATATCGGTCGCGCCCTGCACGTTGCAGTGGCCGCGGAAGATATTGGCGCCACCACCGAAGGTGCCGACATTGCCGGTCGCCAGCAGCAGGTTGCAGTAGGCGCGGACGTTGGCGGTGCCGACGGTGTGCTGGGTGCCGCCCATGCACCAGACGAAGGCCGACGGCTTTTGCTTGGCGAAGGTCCCGGCAACTTTCTTCAACTGCTCGCCGGGAATGCCGGTGACACGCTCGACCTCTTCCGGGGTCCACTTCGCGACTTCGGCGCGGATCTGGTCCATGCCGTAGACGCGCTGCTGAATGAACTGCTTGTCTTCCCAGCCATTATTGAAGATGTGGTGCAGCATGCCCCAGATCACCGCGATATCGGTGCCGCCGCGGAAGCGGACATATTCGGTGGCATGCGCCGCGGTGCGGGTGAAGCGCGGATCGAGCACGAATACGTTGGCGCGGTTGAGCTCCTTGCCGGAGAGGATGTGCTGCAACGAAACCGGGTGGGCTTCGGCGGCGTTCGATCCCATGAAGACGATCGTCTTCGAGTTGCGCATGTCGTTGTACGAATTCGTCATCGCGCCGTAGCCCCAGGTATTGGCGACGCCGGCGACGGTGGTCGAATGACAGATGCGGGCCTGATGATCGATCGAATTGGTGCCCCAGAATGCCGCGAACTTGCGGAACAGGTAGCCGCCCTCGTTGGAGAACTTCGCGGAGCCGAGCAGATAGACGGAATCGGCGCCGGACTTGGCGCGGATCTCCAGCATCTTGTCGCCGATCTCGTTGATGGCTTGATCCCACGAGATCTTCTGCCACTCGCCGTTGACCAGCTTCATCGGATATTTCAGCCGGCGGTCGCCATGGACGAGTTCGCGCACGGCTGCGCCCTTGGCGCAATGCGAGCCGCGGTTGATCGGGCTGTCCCACGCCGGCTCCTGGCCGACCCAGACGCCGTTCTGCACTTCGGCGATCACGGTGCAACCGACCGAGCAATGCGTGCAGATGTTCTTCCTGATTTCGGTGGGCGCGCCGACCTTCTCAGGCCCTGCCTGCGCCTTGCGCACCGATCCGAGCGGCATCAGGCCGAGCGCGGCGCCCGCGCCAGCCGCCAGACCGGACCGCCGCAGAAACGTACGGCGGTCGAGAACTCCCGACGCGAGGCCGGCGGCGATACCCTGCAAACGCGCCCTGCCCGCGGATCCGTCTCTTCGCTTCATCAACATGTGCGTGGTCCCATCAGTAGCGGTTTACGCGATAGAAATTCTTGACGTGATCGCTTTCCTTGTAGCGCGCCTTGAGGCGCTCGGCCTGCGACTCGTCCGCGAGCGCCTCGCTGCCCGCAAGCGGCACAACGGCGGCTGCAGCGACCGCCGAACCGCCCATCAGAAACAGGCTGCGCCGATCCATTTCTGTGGTCCGTGACTTACCGTCAGATGGCTTGCTCATTGCATTCTCCCCTTGTCACGTTGCCTCACCGCCATCACTCGGACAGCGTGAAGGCCTCTGATTCCAATTCCATGAAGACACGGCCGGTGCGGCCGACGGCGCGGTAGAAGCGCGCCGATTGCGACATTTCCAGATCGGCGAACATCCGCGCCGCCCACGGCTTGAGATGACGCTCGAAAAAGCGCGCCTGCTCGGCGAACTCGGCTTCGAAGTCGCCGCGTGCGAGGCCCGCCATGACCTCGAGCAGGATAGCGATATGGTCTTCCGGCTCCCGCGAGGTACCTGCGCGCTCGATTCCGAGCGCACGCAGATCCTCGCGCACCCGCGCCAGCGGGCGCTCGTGAAGAAAGCCGGTCAGATAGTAGGAGGCATAGGGCAGCAGTTCGCCGCGGCCGAGCCCGATGAAGAGATCGAAGAACTCCTTGCTGACGGCGCGATCATCCGTCGCCGCAGCGGCAGATGCGAGTTCGACATGCGCCATGCCGAGATCGGATCCGTCGCCCTTCAGCGTTGCAACCCGTTGCAGTGTTTCCGTATCGGGCGCCTTGCCGAGCAGCAACGACAGCAGCCCGTATTCCGCGGCACGCAGTTGGTCGATCTCGTCGATTTCGGATTTCGATGTCACCTGATCCTCGGACGATCCGTAGAGATCGGGACGCAGTGCGAGACGGTCCACCTGCGTCAGCGCCTCGACCGCGAGAACCCGCTCGGCAGGAATGCGCGACCATGCGGAAACGGACGGCTGTGCAATGCCCAACCCCCGCGCCAGCGATCCGACGCCACCTGCTGCCTTGATTGCTAGTTCCAGTCCGGCATCACGCATGGTGCTACCGATATCTCCCCGCCCGCGCCCGCGTGCCTCTTATTCAGGCACACACTTTAGAACTGGAATTATTCCAGGGAGAATTTGTAGCATAGGCGCGGCCTATGTCCGCAAATACTTTTGTCTAAACAATCGGTTTTGCGGTGCCATGGCGTCGCACTCGTTGCTGCGACGCAACAGGTTTCGCTGCCTCTGATTCGCCCACCGATGTGGGTTCCCCTGTACCCCGGTTCGCCTCTGAAACGAGTTCCGTTTCTGTTGAGGGTTCATCACGCTGTCGCAAAGACTCCTCAGGAAGGTCTTCCTGCGGTTTTGCCGAGAGTTCACGTTCAGCCGGCTGTGGCGAAGGACCTGCCGTCTCGGTTCCGGAATTTGCGTCGGAATTCGTTGTTTCGGCCGGCTGCTCGCCCATGATTTGCGCGACCAGCCGCGCCACGTCGACGCCTGCGCCGAGTTCGCCGCCGCCTGGCACTCCGCCCGGCGCGTTCCAGTCGTAGGCATATTCAAGTGCTGGACTGACGTAGTTGCGAATCGCGGGGTCCAGCGCCCAAGATTTTCGCAAAGCCGCATTCCGCAGATGTTCGGGAACGCCTTTGCGAAGGAAGGCGGTGATGTCGCTGGTCTCCGTCAGCTCCTCGAGGTTTGGCAGCGTCGAAAGATCGAACTCCGGCACGACCTCTTCGGGCTGCGCTGAAGCCGGAGCTGACGATTCGCCGCTTTCGGCAGCCGGCGCATCCCGCTTCGGCTCGGTCTGCTTGGCTTCCTGCTTGCGCTGCGACCATCGCGCCAGAAAGCCCTTGTCCCGATCGGCTTCGTCCGGCCCACTCATTTGCGACCCATCTTCTCGTCCGGCCCGCCGCCCGGCACGCGCGGCCGATCGCCGCTGGCGCGATCCCGCTTGCGCTTGTGAAACACGCGCTCGACATGGAATCGATCGACGAAGGCCGCAATCCATGATGCGATCTCAGGCGGCATCGGCACGGTGCCGATCACGTCGCAGCCGCTTTCGAACATCGCCTCCCCTTCGGTCGGGTCGGCGGTCACTTTCGTCAGCTCAAGCTCAGGGCCACCATCCTGCCGCCGCAACGCGACCCAGATCCGCGGCTCCCCATCGGCAAGGTTGTCGCGATAATTCGCCGTTTCCGAGCTGAACAGATCGATGCTGGCCGAGCCGGCGTAATAGATCGTCGCGTCGGCTTCGGTGGACAGCGCAGTCCAGGGTGCGGTCGCGGGCACCTCATCCAGGATCATTGCCGGCGACCACAACTGGTCGATCCAGGGATTGTCGATCGAGCGGCGCCGCACCACCACGCCGACCTCGCGGGATGCTTCCGTCATGTCCCATCCTCCATTCCGTGGATCACGTGACATTCGCGGCCGCAGCCAGCGGCAGCCCCGCGACCAGATTTTGCGGCTTTAGTCTCACCACCTTGTCCGCGCCCATGGCGAGGATGAGGTAGACCGGCTTGCCGCCGACCCGCTCGTCCACCAACCGCGCATCTTCGAACGTCAGGCGCATCAGCGCTACGATGCGTTCGGCAATGCCGCCCTCCAGCCGCTCGCCGCGCCACAGCGCATTGCCGATCCGCGTCGCCTCGCTGTCGAGGCCTATGAACCAGCGCCAGTCGCGATCCTCGATCGCGGCAATGGTTTCGACGCTGACGGTGATGCCGAGCAGATGAGCGATCCAGCGCTCGATAACCCGGCAGAGCCCGGCCCGCGCTTTCTTGTTGCCGCCGATGTTCATCGCCATCGCATGCGCATCCGACCGCGACCAGTAGGTCCAGGCGTTTTCGTCGTCCATGACGTCCATCTCGCCGAACGACTTCGGCTGCTGCAGCATGGCCGTGAGCGGCGATGAATGCAGGTCGTGCTGGGCATGCTGCTCCGCTTCGATGACTTCCGCATCGGCCAGCAGCAACGTGCCTTCGTGAACGGCGGCCAGTTGGCTGCGATAGAACAGCTCCGCGGCACGCAACATATAAGGGTCGTCGCAGCCTTCGAGCGCATTGCGCAGGATCAGGTGGCACAATTGCGACAGAAAGATCGGCGGCAGATCGCCGGCACCCTTGCGGGCGAGCGCGACATAGACCGCCTCGAGCGACGGCGCCGCCATCAGCCGGTCGCGGAAATTCACCATGAAGGACCAGTTTTCGCGCGCATCGGCATCGGCCAACGCGGCGATATCAGCGTTCGAGACCGGGCGCAGCGGATCGGCCATCAGGCGCGCATGCAAATGGCGCTCGGCGTCGCAGGCATCGCCCGGCGGCATCAATTCGGGCCGCGCCAGATAGGCCATGATGAGTTCAGGCGTCGCGACCAGCCCGCCGTGATCGGCGCGGCGCGTGAGGTGATGGCCCGAGGCGACCCAGAATTCTCTCATGTACGATCCGTCGTCCTGGCGTTGGTCCTGATCAGCCCGAGAAGATCGACCTCTTCGGCAGGTTCAACATCGCCTTCGACTTCATGGAAGGTAAAGGCGCTGGCATGGGCGTGCAACCGGTCGGCGTCCGCGGCAGCCGGGCGGGCTTTAAGGGTACGAAAGCGTTCGCGGATCTCGCCGTTTTCGACGCTGCGCTGAACGGCAAGCAACGTCTGCGGCGGATGTTCGCACAAGGAAGCTGCGAACGCGATCTCTTCCTCGGCGGCAAGACGCGCGGCATCCGCATCAGGCGCCCCGAATTTCTCCAGCAACTGGCTTGCAAGCCGCTCGATCATCGCCTCCCGTTCCGCTTCGCTCGCTTCGGTCACGACGGCAAGCGTCGACCATCCGAGACTATCGATCCCGAGAAAGCCGGAACGCAGCGCCACGCGCTGCTTCTGGCCGAGCGTCGCCGGATCCCGGTTCCAAAAAACGAACGCGCCGGAAACCGCCCATTCGCCGGGTTCCGCCGCCCGTTCGAAGACGAAGGTATCGGACGGGTCCAGCCTGATGGTTCGCGGAAATTTCAACATGTCCGCCTCATCCGAATTTCGGACCGCGCGCCTGCGGATCATACCAACTGGCTCTTGCCAGCGCATCCACAAGACCGTTCCGCTCAGGCGTTCCGCCGCCGGCCGGCATGCCGACCAGAAGATCGCCGTTGACGTCGATGCCCCGGCGCTCGCCGGCCTTGCTCTTGGGAAGCCGCTCCAGATAGTCCCGCGCGATCGCCTCGAAGCCGCGGTCCTTCCAGCGGTCGAACGCAGTCATCAGGTGCCGGGCGAAGCTTTCGATGATCGCATCGGTATCGACCATCTCGAAACCTTCGCTCAGCAGGGACACGCCCGAGGCCGCCTGCACCTCCGGAACATGCGCCATGGCGGCCGCGCGCAGGATCACGCCGAAAACGAGCCATGACGGTATGTCGTCTTCGGTGCATTCAGCAGGCCAGCCGAGCCGTCCGCCGCCAAGCAATCCGGCGTCAAACCGGATCGCGTCGGGCCAGTCGAAACTGACCTCTCGTTCCGGCGGACAATGAGCCGCAATCGCGTCCGCCAGCGCATTCATGCCGGCGAAGAACGCCCGCCGCGCCGACCTGAGCGGCTCGTCGGGTTCAAGCACCACCGCGAACTCGACCAGATCGTAGCGGCGCACCCACACCAGCGTTCCGGCCCCCGCCTCCGCCGCGATCTCGCGAGCATGGGCAAAGGCGTCGCCGAGCTCGCGCAACGCGACCAAAGTATAACCGGGTGGCAAATCGAGCGTCTGTTCCATATCTCTTGGACGAACGATCACGAGCGGCTAATCCCTAATTGCTCCACGGGCCGCTTGTGTATGCTATTCCGTGCAGGTTGGCCACGCGAGCGGCCTTTGTATCTTGCAGATATCCGTCCGAGCGGTTACCGCAGAACCGTAGGATGAAGCAACAACCCGCTTGATGCTCCGGGTTCAAGGTATTTCAAAATGAGTGCGGCGACATCTCGCCTCCTGATTTGCAGTTGCGAGAAGACCATGCCGCTCGATGCGGAAGCGATCGGTCGCGGCTGCACGGGCAAGGTCACGCAGGCAAACCAGCTTTGCGGGCTCGACCTCGACCGCTTCAAGGAGGCGCTCGCCGAGGGCGCGCCGATTACGGTTGCCTGCACCCAGGAAGCGCCGCTGTTTCGGGAGGTCGCGGAGAATGCCCCGCAAGCCCAGCTCAACTTCGTAAACATCCGCGAGACCGGCGGCTGGTCGAACGATGCCGCGGCAGCCGGTCCGAAGGCAGCCGCGCTGATTGCCGCCGCGGGCGAAGAAATGCCGCCGCTCTCGCTGGTGACGCTCGAGAGTAGCGGCGTCGCACTGATCTATGGCCGCGACGAAATCGCCATCGAGGCGGCGCAGCGTCTCGCGGATCGTTTGGACATTACCGTGCTTCTGACCAAGCCCGGCGATGTGATCCCACGCCGCACGAATGAATTTCCGGTGCTCAAAGGCACGATCCGCAACGCCCGCGGCCATCTCGGGCAGTTCGAGCTTGCGATCGATGACTACGCGCTGCCATCCCCCTCCTCGCGCGCCAAGCTCGTGTTCGGGCCGTCGCGCAATGGCGCGGCTTCGACCTGCGATCTGATCCTCGATCTCTCCGGCGGCACACCGCTGTTCCCCGCGCATGAACTGCGTCCCGGCTATCTGCGCGCCGATCCGCGCGACAAGGCCGCCGTCGAGCGCGCGATTGCGGATGCCGGCGGCCTGGTCGGCACCTTCGACAAGCCGCGCTTTGTCAATTTCGAACCGTCGCTCTGCGCGCATTCGCGCTCGTCCATCACCGGATGCACGCGTTGTCTTGATTTGTGTCCGACCGGTGCAATCACGCCGAACGGGAACGCGGTTGCGATCGACGCCAATGTCTGCGCCGGCTGCGGCTCCTGCGCGTCGGTATGTCCGACCGGCGCGGCGTCCTATGCATTGCCGAGCGCGGACGCGCTGATGCGGCGGCTGCGCACGCTGCTGCAGACTTACCGCAAGGCCGGCGGCAGCGACGCCGTGGTCTTGTTGCATGACGGCGAGCATGGCGAGGACGTCATCGATGCGCTGGCGCGGTTCGGCGAGGGCCTGCCGGCCAACGTGCTGCCGCTGCGGGTCAACGAAGTAACGCAGGTCGGACCGGAGATCATCGCTTCCGTGTTCGCCTATGGCGGCAGCGGCGTCGCTCTGCTAACGAGCGCCAAGCCACGCCACGATATCGCGGCGCTTCGCCGCGCGGTCGAGACGTCGGATCGGATCGTTAGCGCGCTCGGCTTCGGCGCCGGAATCATTCAGATCATCGAGACTGACGACCCGGACCAACTGCGCGCCATGCTGGACGCCGCTCCACGCGGCGTCGCAACGCAAAAGCCGGCCAGCTTTGTGCCGCGCGGCGCGAAGCGCGGCGTGCTCGAAACGACGTTTCGCGAGCTTCATCTCGCCGCGCCTACCCCTGTTGATGTCGTGCCGCTGGCGCCGGCCGCGCCCTTCGGCACCGTGAACCTGAACGTCGAGGGCTGCACCCTCTGTCACGCGTGCGTGACCGCCTGTCCGACGGGCGCGCTATCAGACAATCCCGATCGCGCGATGCTGCGCTTCACCGAAAGCCTCTGCGTGCAGTGCGGGCTCTGCCAATCCACCTGCCCCGAGAAGGTCATCACGATCGAACCCCGTCTCGACTTCCAGGCCTGGAACACGCCGCAGCGCGTGCTGAAGGAGGAAGAGCCATTCAACTGCATCGCCTGCGGCAAACCCTTCGGCACCAAGAGCTCGATCGATCGCGTGCTGGCCAAGCTCGGCGGTGAGAGGCACTGGATGTTCCAGGGCGCCAACGCCAGGCGCCTCGACGTCATCAAGATGTGTGCGGATTGCCGCGTCGAAGCCGTGGTGAACGAGAGTTTCGACCCGCATGCGGTGCCGCAGCGCCCGCCGGTCATGTCGACGGAAGATTATCTGCGCGCGCGCGAAGTGAAGAAGGACGATCCGCTTGGATCGTGAGCAGCAAGTGTCCGCCACCCCTCCGGATCTCAAGGCCCGTGCGACGTCGAAGGCATCAGGCATTCCCGGCGTCAAGCACGTCATCGCCGTCGCCTCCGGCAAGGGCGGCGTCGGCAAATCCACCACCTCGTGCAACCTGGCGCTCGGCTTCGCCGCGCTCGGACTGAAGACCGGCATTCTCGACGCCGACATCTACGGTCCGTCGCAACAAAAACTGTTCGGACTGCGCGGCAAGCCACGCCAGCTCGGCCCGCGCATGCTGGAGCCGTTGGAGCGCTTCGGCGTCAAGGTGATGTCGATCGGCTTTCTGGTCGAGGAAGACAGTGCCATGATCTGGCGCGGGCCGATGGTGATCTCGGCGATCACGCAGATGCTGCGCGAAGTCGCATGGGACGATCTCGACATCCTCGTCGTCGACCTGCCGCCCGGGACCGGCGACGCGCAGCTCACCATGGCGCAACAGGCGCCACTGGCCGGCGCGATCATCGTCTCGACGCCGCAGGACATCGCCTTGATCGACGCGCGGCGCGGCATCGCCATGTTTCAGAAGGTTAGCATTCCGATCCTGGGCCTGATCGAGAACATGTCGAGTTTCTGCTGCCCGACCTGCAACCACGTCACGCCGATCTTCGGCCACGGCGGCGCGCGGACGGAAGCCGAACGCCGCGGCATTCCCTATCTCGGCGAGATCCCGCTCGACATGCAGATCCGCCAGACCTCCGACGACGGCCGACCCATCGTCGCCGTCGAGCCCGACGGCGTTCACGCCAAGCATTATGTGAGTATTGCGCGTGAAGTCTGGACCGCGATCGTAACCGGTGCGGCGCACCGGCCACCGCCGCGAATCGTCATCGAGTAGTCGCAGCCCGGCAGCCTCACGGGCTCATAAAGATCGCATCGATCCGCTCTACGCCGCCGACAAGGCCGAGCGCATGCAATTCGTCGCGATACAGATCGACGATGAGAATCGACAGGATCACGAAAAGAACGGTGGCGGCGAACACCAGAAGCCGCGAGACAGATGTATCAGGCGCCTTGCATTGCGCGGCCGTCCGATCCCGAGATCTGCTCCAGAGCGGCGCCATGAGAGCCAGCAAGGCATAGAGCATTGCGATCCCTCCTCTCTGCGTCGCGCTTCCGAAGCGTAAACCGGCCGCAGGCCAATGTCGATAATTGTCTCCGTCACCTCTCAGGGTGACGGATCACATCGCGCGAATTTCATCACGCCCTAACGCGCCTCTTCGAAGCCGCCGAGCACAGCCGTGAGATTGGCGCCGAGAATATCCGAGAGATAGCCGCCCTCCTGGACGAAAACCGTCGGCAGGCCCAATCGGGCGATCGCGGCGCCGATGCGGCGGAAGCCGGCCGTGGTCACCGCAAGGCCGGCGAGCGGATCGTGCTCCGAGGCATCGAGGCCGAGCGCCACCACCAGCGCGCCGGGCGCAAACGCGCGGATGGTTTTTTCGGCGTCGCCGAGCGCCTTGACGTAATCCTCATCCCCGGTGCCCTTCGGCAACGGGATGTTCAAATTGGCGCCGAGGCCCGGGCCGGCACCGCGCTCATGCGCATATCCCCACACGAAAGGATAGAAGAAGACGGGATCGGCATGGATCGATACCGTGAGCACGTCGGAGCGCTCGTAGAAGATGCCCTGCGTGCCGTTGCCGTGATGCACGTCGACATCGAGGATTGCGACGCGCTCATGCTGCAGCCGAAGCTGCGCCGCTGCCACCGCGCTGTTGTTGAAGAAACAGAAGCCGCCCGACATGTCGGCATAGGCGTGATGGCCCGGCGGCCGGCACAGCGCATAGACGGCGTCTTCGCCGTCCATGACGAGTTGCGCCGCAGTCGTGGCGACATCGGTGGCGGCACAGGCGGCGGCGTACGTACCCTTGCCGATCGGAGCTGCCGTATCCGCCGCGTGCCAGCCGAGGCGGCCTACGATATGGGTTGGGTATGTGGCGCCGTAGCGAACCGGATGGATGTTGGCGATCATCTCCGAGCCGGAATCACCGAGCGCGACCCAGGCATCCCAGGCTTCTTCCATAAAGCGCAGATATTCCGCGCTGTGAACGCGCGCCCGCGGGCCTTGGCCGAACACCGTCGGCTCGACGAGGCTGTGCTTGCCGGCCTTAAGTCCCGCCAGCAACCGGTCGGCACGCTCGGGCTGCTCGGTGGTGCGCTTGATGACGCCGCGGACCAGGAAGAATTGCGGATCGTGGCTTCGATGCAGTTCGGTGTAGACGGCCTTCACACGGTAACTCCGTTGGTTGGAAACAGGATGCTGCTCGGCTCGGCAGCAGTGCCGAGCGGCGGCGTGAGCTCTCGCACCAGCCTGCCTACTTCGCGCCAGGCGTGGCCGATATGGTAGTCGACATGCGCGGTGATGCGCTCGGGATGACCGGCTTCGATCGCCGCCAGCAGCGGCTCATGGGTCCTCGCGATCTCATGCGGGTCGTCATAGAGGCGGCCGATCAGGCCGATGACCATGCGCAGCTCTGCTGCGAGATCGTCGAACAATCGCAAAAGGCGGCGGTTATCCGCGATTTCAAAAATCAGCCGGTGAAAGCGATAATCCTCTTCCACCTGCCGGGCCGGGTCGTCGAGATCGGCGGTCCGGTGCAGAACGTCGATTTGCCGGCGCAGCAGATCTCGCGACTCCGGAGAGAGACGCTTCGCCGCCAGCACGCTGGCATGCCGTTCGATGCACAAGCGCAGATCGTAGATCTCGTCGATATTTCTGATTTCGAGTTTGCGGACGGAGAAACCGCGTCGCGGACTCGCGACCAGCAGCCCCTGTTTCTCCAGAAGGCGCGCCGCCTCGCGCACCGGCGCGCGGCTGACGCCTAATTCCCGGGCAACCCCCGCCTCCACAACTTTGGAACCAGGAGGCAGCCGCCCCTGAACGATGGCCTGCATCAGGATTCGAGCGATCTGGCCAACCAGATCGCTGTCCGCAAGTGCCGGTAATCCAACCGGAAGAGACATAGGCCGCATCGGCTAAACCCGCGCCAGTCCGTGGTTATTTTTTAATCGTCGATTGTCGACACTTTAATCTTGTCCTGATGCTGCGCCGCACGCAAGCTGAAAAAGTTGGAAATGGATGAAGGCGGAAATGACAAGCGCAGCCCACCACACCGCGAAGGCCTGGCCGGCGGTGGACGACCAGACCCTGCAAATCCGGATCGACCTCGCGGCGGCCTACCGGCTGATTCACCGGCTCGGTCTCGACGACAGCATCTACACCCACATCTCCGTCCGCCTTCCCGGCCGGCAGGATCGCTTTCTCATCAACCCCTACGGCCTGCGCTTCGAGGAAGTGACGGCGTCCAACCTGGTGACGGTCGATCTCGACGGAAACGTCATCGACGATCCCACGGGGCTCGGCATCAACCCGGCGGGCTTTACGATTCACAGTGCCATCCACGCCGCGCGGCATGATGCCATCTGCGTCCTGCATACGCACACGGTCGCGGGCATCGCCGTTGCCTGCCAGAAGCAGGGGCTGCTGCCGCTCAATCAATGGTCGCTGCAGTTTACTGATTGCCTCGCCTATCACGACTATGAAGGCATCGCGCTCGATCTCGATGAGCGATCGCGCCTGGTCGCCGATCTCGGCGACAAGTTCGTGATGGTGTTGCGCAACCACGGCATGCTGACCTGCGGGCGCTCCGTCGCCGAAGCCTTCAAGCTGATGCACAATCTGGAGCGCTCCTGCCGCGCCCAACTCGCGGTGCAGTCGTCGGGGGCTGAAATCATCGAGCTATCCGCAGCCGTCGCCCGCAAGACGGCCGGCCAATACGCAAGCTTCTACGACGCGATCGAAACGAATGGCGTGCCCGACAGCGAATGGGCCGCCTTCAAGCGGATGCTCGAGCGGACCGATCCCGACTTTGCCAACTGACAAACCCGCCCTCGCCGAAGTGAGAGCGCCAAAAACCCTTTCTTTAAACGAGGTATGCGATGCCCAAGCGTAAGATTTTGATGAGCTTTGCTGCGATGTGCATGCTGAGCACCGCGGCGGTGGCCGAGGGGCCGAAAGCAGGCGGCGTCGTCAATGCCGTGATCCAGCCCGAGCCGCCGAGCCTGATGATGGGTCTGGTGCAGAACGGCCCGACGCAGATGGTGGCCGGCAATATCTATGAAGGCCTGCTACGCTACAGCCCCAAGCTTGATCCCCTGCCCGGCCTCGCCGAAAGCTGGTCGGTCAGCGAGGACGGCAAGGTCTACACCTTCAAGCTCGTGAAGGGCGTGACCTGGCATGACGGCAAGCCGTTCACCTCGGCTGACGTGCTGTTCTCGATCGAATTCCTGAAGCAGACCCATGCGCGTGCGCGCGGCAATCTTGCGCAACTCGAAAAGGTGGAGGCGCCGGACGAATCCACCGTCGTCTTCACCCTGAAGCAGCCGTTCGGCCCGTTCATCGGCATCTTCGAAGTCGGCTCGCTACCGATGATTCCGAAGCATATTTATGAAGGCACTGACTTCAAGACCAATCCCGCCAACAACACGCCTGTCGGCACCGGCCCCTTCATGTTTAGGGAATGGCAGAAGGGCTCGTTCATCCGCCTCGTCAAGAATCCGAGCTACCACATCAAAGGCAAGCCCAACATCGACGAGATCTACTGGCACGTGATTCCGGACGCCGCCGCGCGTTCGGTCGCTTACGAGACCGGCAAGGTCGACGTGCTGCCCGGCGGCTCAGTCGAAAACTTCGACGTACCGCGCTTGAGCAAACTGAAAAACACCTGCGTCACCGGCGCCGGCTGGGAATTCTTCAGCCCGCATTCCTGGCTCTGGCTCAACAACCGCTCCGGTCCCACGGCGAACAAGAAATTCCGCCAGGCGCTGATGTTTGCGATCGATCGCAACATGGCCAAGGACGTGGTCTGGAACGGCCTCGGCAAGATCGCGACCGGTCCGTCGGGCTCGGCGATCAAGTACTACACCAGCGCGGTGCCGAAATACGATTACGATCCGGCCAAGGCGAAGGCCCTGCTCAAGGAAGCCGGCTACAAGGGCGAGAAGGTTCGCATGCTGCCGCTGCCCTATGGCGAGACGTGGCAGCGCTGGGCCGAGATGGTCCGCCAAAACCTGCAGGACGTCGGGATCAACGTCGAGATGATCGCGACCGACGTCCCCGGCTGGAATCAGAAAGTCAGCGAGTGGGACTACGACATCGCGTTCACTTATCTCTACCAGTACGGTGATCCCGCGCTCGGCGTCGGCCGCAACTATGTCTCGAGCCAGATCGCCAAGGGCTCGCCGTTCAACAACGTCGAAGGCTATTCGAACCCCGAGATCGACAAGCTGTTCGCCGACGGCGCGGTCGCCTTCCCCGATAAGGCGCGTGAAGAGATCTACGCCAAGGCGCAGAAGATCCTCGTCGAGGACGTGCCTGTAGCGTGGATGCTCGAACTCCAATTCCCGACCATCACCCGCTGCAGCGTCAAGAATCTGATCACGACCGGCATCGGCGTCAACGACGGCTTCCGCGACGCCTGGATCGAGAAGTAATCGCCGTCTCATCGGGCGTCAGGCCGCAAGTCTGACGCCCGGCTACCCCGCGTCTCCAACGCCAGCGACAGCCCATGATCTCCTTCATCGCCCAGCGGATCGCGAAAGCCATCGTCGTTCTTCTCGCGCTTGTCGTCATGAACTTCTTCCTGATCCGGATGGCGCCGGGCGACCCGGCGGTGGTGATGGCGGGCGAAGCCGGCGCGGGCGACCAGATCTTCATCACCCAACTGCGCGAGAAGTTCGGTCTCGACCAGCCGCTGCCGGTGCAACTGTTCCTCTATGTCAAAGGCATCCTCAGCCTCGATCTCGGATTTTCGTTTCGGCAGCAGATGCCGGTCTCCAAGCTGATCCTCGATCGCCTGCCGGCGACGCTGTTGCTGACGGGCACCGCGTTTGCGATCTCGCTCGCGTTCGGCATCCTGTTCGGCGCATTGGCCGCGCGCTTTGCCGGCACCTGGGCCGACACCGCGATTACGATCGCGGCGCTGATCTTCTACGCCACGCCGCTGTTCTGGGTCGCGTTGATGGCGATCCTGTTGTTTTCGGTCACGATGGATTGGCTGCCGAGTTTTGGTTACGAGACGGTCGGCGCAGGCTACACCGGCCTTGCGCATGTCCTCGACGTCGCCGCCCATCTGATCCTGCCGGCGACGACGATCGGGCTGTTCTTCATGGCGACCTATGCCCGCATGACGCGCGCCTCGATGCTGGAGGTTAGCCGGCTCGACTTCGTCAAGACCGCGCGCGCCAAGGGCCTGTCTGACACCTTGATCCAGCGCCGTCACGTGCTGCGCAACGCGCTGTTGCCGGTGGTCACGCTCGCCGGCCTGCAGGCCGGCACGCTGGTCGGCGGCGCCGTGCTGACCGAAACCGTGTTCGCCTGGCCCGGCATCGGCCGCCTGATGTACGAGGCGCTGCTGCAGCGCGACTATAATCTGTTGCTCGGTGTCTTCGTCGTCTGCTCGGCCATGGTGCTGGCCTTCAACCTGATCACGGACCTCGTCTATCGCTCCGTCGATCCCCGCATCGAGTTCGCCGCATGAAACAGGTTTCGCGAGCGCTGTTGCGCAATCCCGGCGGCATGATCGGCATCACGATCCTCATCGTTGCGGTCGCTGTTGCCCTGATTGGCCCGCTGCTGTTTCCGACCTCGCCGTGGCGCATGGTGCAGCGGCCGTTCCTGCCGCCGTTCACGCTGGCCGGCTTTCCGCTCGGCACTGATGCGCTCGGCCGCGACGTGATGGCCGGCATCATCTACGGCGCGCGCGTCTCGCTGCTGGTCGGCCTGATCTCGACGCTGGCCTCGCTCGCGGTCGGCATTCCGCTCGGCGCGGTGGCCGGATATTTCGGTGGCAAGGTCGACGACGCGCTGATGCGCTTCACCGAATTCTTCCAGACCGTTCCGAGCTTTACGCTGGCGATCGTGCTCGTCGCGATCATGCAACCGTCCATTGTCTCGATCGTGGCCGCCATCGCCATCGTGAGCTGGCCGCCGGTGGCACGACTGGTGCGCGGCGAGGTGCTGTCGCTGCGCACGCGCGAATACGTCCAGGCGGCGGTCGTGACCGGCCAGACCAACTGGTGGATCATCTGGCGCGAGATCCTGCCCAACGCGCTGTCGCCCGTCATCGTGCTGGCCTCGCTGATGGTTGCAACCGCGATCCTGCTGGAGTCCTCGCTCTCCTTCCTCGGCCTCGGCGACCCCAACCTGATGTCGTGGGGCTACATGGTCGGCGCCGGCCGCACCGTGATCCGTCAGGCCTGGTGGATCACCGTGTTTCCCGGCATCGCCATTCTCGTTTCGGTGCTGGCGCTGAACCTGATCGGCGAAGGCCTCAACGACGCGCTCAACCCTCGCCTCGCCAAGGGAGGACGCTGAGCATGACCGTCGCGATCAAGAACCTGAAGCTGGCGCTGCCGCCCGGCGGCGACCGCGCTTACGCCGTGGATGGCGTGTCGTTCGAACTATCAGCCGGAAAAATCCTCTGCGTGGTCGGCGAATCCGGCTCCGGCAAATCGATGTGCGCCCATGCCTTGATGGGGCTGCTGCCGGATACGGTGACGGCAGAATCCGGAGAGATTCTGTTCGAAGGAAAGAACCTCTTGTCGCTCAGCGCGGCGGAATGGCTGGCGTTCCGCGGGCATGGCATCGCGATGGTGTTCCAGGAGCCGATGACGGCGCTCAATCCATTGATGCGCATCGGCGAGCAGATCGCCGAGATGTTCGAGGCGCATGGCCTATTGACGCCGAAGGAGCGGCAGCAGAAAGCCCTCGCCTTGATCCGCGAAGTCGGCCTGCCTGATCCCGAGCGCGCGGTGCGTGCCTATCCCCATCAACTGTCCGGTGGCCAGCGCCAGCGCGCCATGATCGCGATGGCGCTGGCGCTCGAACCCGCTGTGCTGGTGGCGGATGAGCCGACCACCGCGCTCGATGTCACGACGCAGGCGCAGATACTCAAATTGATCCGCGATCTGCAGCGCCGCCGCAACATGGCCGTCATGTTCATTACCCATGATTTCGGCGTCGTCGCCGAGATTGCCGATCGCGTCGTCGTGCTGCAGCACGGCAAGGTCGTCGAACAGGGCACCGCTGACGACGTGCTGCTCCGCGCGCAACATCCCTATACCCGTGCGCTGCTCGCCGCCGTTCCCACCCTGCAGCCGCCACAGCGGACGCCTCTGCTCGATCGCAGCAAGGCGGTGGAAGTGATCGGCCTCGGCAAGACCTATGTCAGCGGCGGCGGCTGGTTCCGCAGCGAGCGCCGCGTGCAGGCCGCCAAGGACGTCAGCTTTGATATCTACCGCGGCGAGACGCTTGGGCTGGTCGGCGAATCCGGTTCGGGAAAATCGTCCGTCGCCCGACTCGTCATGCGCCTGATCGAGCCGGACGCCGGCACCGTCCGCATCGGCGATGTCGATCTCACCCGGATCGGCGGCAAGGCACTGCGTGAGCAGCGCCGCCGCATCCAGATGGTGTTTCAGGATCCGTTCGCCTCGCTCAATCCGCGCCGGAAAGTCGGCAACATCATCAGCGACGGGCCGATTGCGCATGGCGTCGATCCCGCGACAGCGCGAAAGCGCGCCGGCGAGCTGCTCGGCCTCGTCGGGCTCAATGCCGGCGCGATGGAGCGCTTTCCGCATGAATTCTCCGGCGGGCAGCGCCAGCGCATCGGCATTGCGCGGGCACTGGCGCTCGACCCGGAAATCCTGGTCGCCGACGAAGCGGTGTCGGCGCTCGACGTCTCCGTGCAGGCGCAGGTTCTGGACCTGCTGGAAGATCTGAAGGCCCGCCTTGGCCTCTCGATGCTGTTCATTACTCACGATCTGCGCGTGGCCGCGCAGATTTGCGACCGCATCGCCGTGATGCAGCACGGCGCGATCGTCGAGCTCAAATCCGCATCGCTCCTGTTCGCGTCCCCCGAGCATGCCTACACGCGCGAGCTGCTTTCCGCGGTACCCGGGCAAACGTCGTCGTCCAAGGCTGCATAACAAGGCAGCATGAACAAGGCCGCTTGAACGATGCGTTGTGTTCTCGTCAGCAAGAGCCTCGATCTCCGTGGCTATCTCGGCCCGCAATTCATGCGCGCCGCCGACCGCATCGAAATCGTCAGCCATCCCCACGACGGTCCGGCAACGGACGTGCGGCTGGCGGTGGCCTGGCATCCGCCGGATGACGCCTTCGAGCGCTACCCCAACCTGCAGGCCGTGTGCTCGATCGGCGCCGGCGTCGACAACATTTTGGCGTGTCCCAGCCTGCGGCCCGACGTGGACGTGATCCGTGTCGTCGATCCGGCGCAGGCGCAGATGATGTCGGGCTTCGTTACCTGGCACGTGATCGGACATCAGCGGCGCTTTGCAACCTATCAGGCGCAGCAGCGCGAGGAACGCTGGCAGCGTCTCGGCCAGCGCCGGGCGCAGGACGTGCCGGTCGGCATTTTGGGCTTTGGCGAAATCGGCCGCCGTGTCGCCGCCGATCTTGCCTTGCTTGGCTTCCCTGTCATGGCATGGAGCCGGACCGCGAAGCAGGCGCCGCAGGGCATAAGCGGCTTCGACGGCGCAGCGGGCCTCGAAGCCATGCTCGGCCAGACCGAGGTCCTCGTGAACCTGCTGCCACTGACGCCGGAGACAAAAGGCATTCTCAACCGCAAGACATTCGCCCGAATGTATCGCGGCGGCTACCTGATCCAGGTCGGCCGCGGCGAACATCTGGTTGAAGCCGATCTGCTTGCCGCGCTGGAGGGCGGGCAATTGGCCGGCGCTGCGCTCGACGTCTTCGCTACCGAGCCACTGGCGCCGCGCCATCCGTTCTGGCGGCATCCTCGCATCGTCGTCACGCCACACGATGCCTGCGAGGTGAGCGTGGAAGCGATCGGCGCGACGTTTCGCGCGACGGCGGAAGCGATACGGGCCGGCCGTCGGCCGCCGCACTCCATCGATCGCGAACGGGGCTATTGAGGACCTGCTCGTCCAGCCCCTCGATCAGGCGCTGACAGGGTTAGACGTGATCTCGGAGCAGTGAAGGACGCCCGCGCCTCAAGCGCCGGCAGCCGGCAGGCTGGCGGCGGCAATGGCTACGATCTGGGAAAGCCGGCGCCCGATCCGGGAGGAGGCGCTGCTCAGCAATGAACGAACCTGTCGCATCTCTTCATCTTCCATGTGCGCCGGGAAGCAAGGCGCATAGGGAAAATGGTCCCAAGCGGCAAACCAGTCGAGATATCGGGGAAAATAGCAATACGCGCTTTGTCCCGGCGCCCTTTGGCGGTGGATTTATTGCTCCGATCGCGCCCGCCGCGAAAGAGATTTTCTCCGCGGATTCTGCCCCTCAAAGCCCGGTGATGCCGCTGTCGACCGCCAGCGTCTGGGCGTTGACGTAGACGCTCTCGTCAGAAACGAAAAACAGCGCCGCATAGACGACCTCCCAGCCCGTCGCCATCCGGCCAAACGGGATGCCCGAGGCGGTGCGCGATGGGCGGCCGGCGCTGGCGTGGCGGCCGAGCGGCGTGTCGACCAGACCGGGACAGATGGTGTTGGCGCGGATGCCACGCCTGGCGTCCTCCTTGGCGACGTTGCGCATCAAGCCGCCGAGCGCTGCTTTCGACGCGTCATAGGCGACCAGCCGTGAGCCGGTTCGAAGAGCTGCGATCGACGAGATGAACACGATCGAGGAGCCCTCGGCGATGTGCTTGAGTGCCTTGCGGCAGCAGAGCATCGGTCCGGTCAGATTGAAACGTATTATTCCACTCCTTGAGATCTACGCTGCCGAGGTCAAGCGCGCCAAGCCCAATGCCAACATTGAGCACCATGCCGTCGAATCCGCCGAGTCCCTCGATCGCCTCATCGACCATCCGGTTCACATCGTCTTCGCGCGCGATGTTGGCCTGGATCGAAAAGGCTTGACCACCCTCAGCGACGATGCGCTGCACGGTGTCCTCGGCGCTGGCCCGGTTCATGTCGGCCACCGCGATATGGGCCCCTTCCCGCGCGAACAACAGCGACATCGCCCGGCCGTTGCCGATCGGATCGGTAGCGGCGTCGAACGCGCTGCCCTCCGCCGACGACCAGTATCCTGCGGCCCTGAAGGCGCCCGCGGCCCGGCGCGTCGCCTGCCGATTCCGGACTGAGCTGGCGGATATGTTGAATCTTGTCGGACATTGTTGTCTCTCTCGCGCGCGATGTTGGACGCCGGACCGCTCCCCTCCCCGACGGTGGGACGCACGCCGCGTTCTTATTCCTTGTTATGCGATGTTGCCGGAGCGCCGTCGGCGGCGCAATCACGTGATGTCGGCTCTCGCCGAGGCGCAGTATTCATCGGCGATTTCCTGAGGCTTCGCGATCGTCCTGGCCAGCTTGACCTCGTCGATCATCGTCCTCGCGCTTTCATAGCCGAGATAGCGGTAGGCATCGAACTGAATGGGATCGAAGAACTGATCGACCGTAGATTGATGGGGAAATTCGGGGTTTGAAGCCAAATAGCCCGCCGTCGTGAAGTCCATCTGCCGGATCAACGTCGATTTGATGTAGATCAGGAAGCCCTCCTTCTCGGTGTCGTGGTTGTAGGTCAGCTTCCCCACCAGGAACGGCGCTTTGGCGTAGCGTACCGCCTCCGGATAGCCGGCCGCGGCGCGCATGATGAGCCGCTCAGGCCCGAGATCCGGATAAAATTCCAACGTGGCGCCGAAGTCCTCCTGGATTCGCCTCGTTGCGGACACTAGGGAAGCCAGGCTGATGTTGGGGTCCGCCTCGCCGTCCACGATCAGAATGACCTTCAACCTGCGGCGCACCAGTTCATACAAGGCAAGGTTTTCAAAATGGCCGCCATCGGTCAACTCGATGAACCTGCTGTCATGGGCGTGCGCCCTGCCCAGAATTCCGGAGAGCAAGCCGGGATTCCAGAAAGTCGGGATTGATCTCACCTTGCGCGCTTGCTGGTGAAACGGGTTGCCGACCCACAAGCCAAGCCGCACATTCAGCAAGGACATCACGGCGGACACCAGCGTATTCATCGTGATGCCGGTGCCGATATAGCCAGCGCTCGCGGATGCCGCCGCGCCCGACGCAGCCATGGCCGAAGGCAGCGTCAGCGGACCGTTCATCTTGATGTACTCGCCGGTTTTCTGCCAGTCGGTCGCGCTGCTGCCGACGAACAGCGGCGAGATGATAAAATTGTCTCCGCCCCGCGAGGCATATTTGCGATTGAGGTCGTTGATCAGGATGACGTTGGCGTTGATCAGGGGATACGGCAAACCAAGGGACGACGTGTTCCTGAGCGCATCGATCGACAAACTGTCCGCGGCAGGCGAATAGTTGACGTTCGTCGCCGCAACCGATGCTTCGGACGGCATGAACGCTTCCATCAGGCGGTCCCGATAGAAACGGTGCAGTCCGATAAAATTGATGTTGGCGCGAAACGCGATAATCGCGGCCAGGGGTATCGAGCCGAGCGCCAGGATCGCTATAACGTGAACGAGCGTCTCGGAAGTCGCACCGGAAATGAACTCGGTAGGGTAGACCATGACGACGGAGAGCGTGTAGGCGACCACAAGCGTCATATAGATATAGAGCACAGCGCCGACGGTGGCGACGATGTGACCCACGAGGCTTGGCACGATGTTTCGCAAGAACGTGTAGTAGCCATATAGCGCCGAGGCAATGCCCCCGACGAGGCCGATGGTGCCGGTCAGCGTTCCGGTCTTCGACCACCCGCTCATGACATAATAAGGAATGATCGGAATGGTGCTTACCGCAAGCACGGTGATGGTCGGAATGAAACTTATCCCGAGAAAGACTTCGAGCTTGCGTCTCAGCCAGTAGCTCGGATTGAGCGATGCATCCGTCAGCAGATCGGCGGCGATCGTGACGACCGCGACGAGCAGGAATATGATTCCTGCCAGGATGACGACCAGGAGCGACGGATCCCGGCTGCTGAATGTCAGAGCTATCCCGATAAGAAGACCCAGCACGCAGGCCGCACCGAGGATTCGTCGCTCGCGATAGGAAGGCGCATCCTGAGGTGAACGGCTGATCAGTGCGAACAGCACCGCCGCACTCACGAACGCTGCGGACATCACATAAAACCCGTAGAGCAGCACGGCAAAGAACGCGGGATAGCGAAGTCGGCTTAGCGGCACCGCAAAAGCTTGCTCAGCGACCAGCGCCGCTCCGATCTTCTGCAGGCAGGACGGCATCTGCCACTGATTGCATTCCGGAATGCTCCGGCGGAGGGATGCTGGCGCAATATCGGCGCATTTGCGCAACTCGACAAGCTTTGCCGTGTCGGGCTTTTGCGCAGCGTCGGGAACGTAGTCAGCGTCCTTCAAACATTTGTCGAGCCGAGCTGGCAGCGGTTGGGTTTCGTGCCAGGCGTCGGGTACCAGCTTGCCGATCGGAGACCAAAGATCGAGCTTATTGGCAATCGGATTGAGGACGAAAACGTTCGCCGCAAATACCAGGAGCGCCAGCAGGGTCAGAAGCGGCAGCCACGTCAGGAGGCTTATGACGATGGTGCGGAACAGCACCCCGAACATCGACCATAAATTGAGGCCATTGCCGGGTACCAGAAACGAGCTATGCGAGCGCAGGAATGCAAGGTTATCGACGCCACGCTGTGTCGGGGTGGGGTTTGAGCTGTTGTTGCCCCGCCCGGGCTTCGGCCGCGCCGATCCATAGGGAAAATTTGTGGGACTGGTTCCGAACAGCGTCTGCGAATCCGGCCCTTCGTTGACCTTCGAACCGCCGGTCTCGCGCCCGCGTGACCACCACCATTGCAGCGCTGACGCAACGTAGCCGCCGCCGGAGACGCTCGAGATGTACTGAAAGCGGCCCAGCAATCCGGCCTCGGCCAGGGCCTGCAGGACGCCGAGTGCCAGGGATGCCGACCGGATACCGCCGCCGGAAAGGCCGATGCCGCACCAGATCGTCTCTTGCGCTTGCTCGCCGGCGGGAACGATATGGTTCCTCTCCGCCTTGATGATCTCTTCGGCTCGCTCACGCATTCGCTCATCATGGTCGGCGGTCGATTCCGGCTCGGCTCTGGAGTTGTGCTGACGAATGAAATCCGACAGTGCAGCCTTACCGATCGCGCTCTTGCTGAACATGCTCTTTTCGCCAGACAGATTGACAGGGAGATGTTCTCAGGGAGACGACAACAGCCATCTCCGCTCCGGCGCGCGCACCGGCCCCTGATACCCTCCGCTCGAAAGGCCTTCCAGATCGTTGATCCGCAGGAAACCCGCACGTGCCGGAACCTTGTGCCGGAAACGGATGCAGGACGGTTGTCCCCACGCGACCCGGTATTGCTTGGTTTCCACGCTTTGGTCCTGGAGATTTTCCGAACTCGCAAGGGCGGTCGTTATTCCGACATAGAGCAGCGGCTGCCAATAGGTTCCTCGATCGACTACATCCATATCGAACGAAAACTGCCCCCGATTGCTGCGTGATCTAAAGCCGATTGAGTCTCCGATCCTGCTATTGGTCTCGCGGCAACCGCCTCGTCGCGCGGCGTAAGTGAAGTGAAAGCTCCCGAGCGTTGCGTCCTCATCGCCGGATTTTCCGGCATCGTGGTAGTCGTCGTAGTTCTTGGCGGAGACCGACTCCCCGCCGAACGCAGGCGCGGCCCGGCAGGTACCGTTGTCAAACGGCACGGTGTAACGCAGGAGACGCACCCTCTTCTGGCTGCGATCCACCTGGGGTTCATCCGGCTGCCGCGTGCGGCCGAATTTCAGGATGACGACGCCGGCGCGCTGATCTTCGATCGTCTCGCTGACCACGTAGGCGAACGAAGTATGTTGTCCGGCCAAATTCACGCCGGCTTCGGGCATCTCCGTCCAACTGCCACTGGCGGCGGTGCGATAGAAAAGCTGGCCATCGCGCAATGAGGTGCCAGGCGGCAAAAAGTTGCAGACCTCCGCACAGGCCGTCGCGACAAGCAATAGCGAAAGGGTGGTCGTTACGCAGAGTAAAGAAGCAGGACGAGGAAGATACACTTGGCTCCTCCCAATATAATGAATCCCAATCGCGTGATGCCGTGGAAAATAAGCGAGCTCTCAATCGACAGGAGCAGCATACATGGATCAACCGTCAGTTGAAAGCCCGATTCGGGACGGTCCTGTGGATGTTCGGATAGTCTAGGGGCGAGCGGCCGCTTTGCCCGCTCCGAGCGGGGCATCGAGAAACCGTCGCAGCGACGCCAGGACTACATCGAGCCGGTCGTGATGCAGCCAGTGTCCAGCGCCCGCGACCTTCTGCAGTTCGGCAGTCTTGAAGTGCGCGAGCAGGCCGGCGGGATCGGGAAGAAAGCTTTCCTCGCCCCACATCAACAGGGTCGGACAGGTGATGCGCGACCACAGGGCGGCATAGTCATCCGGCGACAGCCGGTATGGTGCCCTCGCCCGCTGATAATGATCGAACTTCCAGCGATAGAGTCCGTCGGCGCCTTTCCGAACGCCATAGCTGGCAAGATGAAGCGCCAACGCCGGCGCCAGCCGCTTGTTGCGCGCGAACAACCGCTTCGCGGCCTCCTCGATCGTCCGGAACGTGCTCGGTTGGTACTCCGCGATACGGTCGAGCTGGTCGATCCAGCGCGACATCTGCTCGTGGATCGGCGCCGCCTGCGAGCCCAACAGGAAAGCACCGTCCAGCACCACCAGACGCGAGACGCTCTCTGGATAGGTACCGGCATAGGCCAATGCGACCATGCCGCCCATCGAGTGGCCGACAATCGCCGCGTCCTGCAGCCCCGCAAAGCGCATCAGCCGGGTGAGGTCATAGACGTTGTCAGTGAGGCTGTAGCTGCTTCCCTTCGCCCATTCGGAATCGCCGTGGCCGCGCAGGTCCGGCGCCATGATATGGAAATGCGGCTGCAGGTCTCGCGCTATCGCATCCCAGTTGCGGCAATGATCGAGCCCGCCATGGACAAGGATCAAAGGCGGCGCTGATTCATTGCCCCAGTCGACATAATGCAACCGCAGCCCCTGCGACTCGTAAACGCGATCTGCCGGCTCGGCCATCGTGGATCGTCCCTCGCGGAGGTGATGGCCTATTTCGGCGCGAATCCGAACGTCCGTTCGAAGCGCTTGGCGTAGTCGGGCCACACCTCGGGATTGACGATGCGCGGCGGCCGCTTGCCGTCGAGCGCATCGAGAATTTGCTCGGCGGCGATCCGGCCCATGTTGATGCGCGCTTCCTTGGTCACTCCGGCCGTGTGCGGACTCGCCAGCACATTGTCGAACTGCAGCAGCGGGTGCTCCGGCGGCGGGGGCTCCTTGTCCCAGACATCGAGGCCGGCCCCGGCAATGCGTCTGTCGCGCAACGCCTCGTACAGCGCTTCCTCGTCGTGAATGAAGCCGCGCGCCGTGGTAATGAAGAAGGCGTGCGGTTGCATCAGCGCGAACTCGCGGGCGCCGATCATGCGGCGATTCTCCTTGGTCAGGGGACAGGAGATCGAGACGAAATCCGAAAGGCGCATCAGATCGTGAAGCTCGACCTTTTCGCCGCCGCGGGCGGCGATTTCTTCCGCGGTTATATAGGGATCGTAAGCGATCACCTTCATATGCAGCAGGCCGTTGCAGAGCTCGGCGATACGGCGACCGACATTGCCGATCCCGACGATGCCGACCGTCTTGCCCTGCACCTCGTTGCCGATCAGCGCGTTGCGGTTGACGTTGGCCTGGCGGCGCAGCGCGCGGTCGGATTCGAGGATGCGCTTGGACAGCGTCAGCATCATCCCCAGCGCATGTTCGGCGACCGAGTTGGCGTTGCCGCCGGACTGGTTGACGACGAGCACGCCGGCCGCCGTGCAGGCATCGACGTCGACGGGATCGAAGCCCGCCCCGTTCGAGGACACGATCAGGAGGTTCGGCGCCCGCCGCAACAGATCCTGATCGACATGGAAATGCCTGGCGATCTCGTCACGCGCCGCGCCGACCTGGTAGGCATGCGCCGCCGACAAGATCGGCGCTGCGATCGTATCCGGGCTGTCATTCTCCAGTCGGTCGAGCCGCACGTCGGCACGCGCTTTCATGATATCGACATAGATCTCGTGGGCGAGGTATTTGACGTAGAACACGCGCTTGTTGTTGACGGTCATTTTCCTTGGCAACTTTCGGTTCGGAAGAGCGTAGGCTTGTTGGGCTTGGCGGGAGCCGATCAGGGAATTGGTCTGGGCGGAAGGACGGGCGGCCCAGGTGCGGCAGCCGACGCCGCGTCGGCGGCAGTCCGGACGAATCTAGCCATGGGCATCCCCTCTCGAAATCTTTTCTTGCTTATCTCACATCGTCGCATGCCCGATGTAGCGGCGCGCGGCGCAGAGCAGGATACGATCGGAACATGTTGACAATCTCGCTCACGGCGTCAAGTTTCGCCGCTCCAAGGATGAACGCCAGCGAAAATCGGCGCGGCAAAGGGAGACCAAAATGGCGGTTGCAGAGGAAAAAAACTCGCCAGGTACTTCCGAGAAAAGCACTTCCGAGAGCAGCACCTCTGAGAAGAGCTGGCACGGTATCGTGCTGCAAAGTCTCAAGCGCAACGACATTCGCCTGGTCCCCTATGTGCCCGACCGCGTCCTCACGACGCTGATCAGGAACCTGCACGCCGATCCTTTCTTCACGACCTTCCCCGCGGCACGCGAAGAGGAAGCAGTCGGCATCGTCTCCGGCGCCTGGATGGCCGGCATGCGCGGCGCAGTGCTGATGCAGACTTCGGGGTTCGCCACGCTGGCGAACGTGCTGGCGTCGCTGGCCGTGCCCTATCAGATCCCGCTGATCATGTTCGTGTCCGAACGCGGCACGCTCGGCGAATTCAACTACGGCCAGTCGCTGGTGTGCCGCACCATGCGGCCGGTGCTGGACTCGCTCGCGATGGAGCATCACACCGCGACGAGGCTCGACGAGTTCGAATTCATCGTCGACCGCTCCATCAAGCAGGCCATCGCCACGCAGGCACCGGTGGCGCTGATCCTCTCGCCGCTTCTGACCGGCGGCAAAGTCTTCGACAAGTGAGCGGTCCCATGAACAGCGCCAACGACACCCCTGCCCGCAACACCAAGGTCATGAACCGCTTCGACCTCACCTCGCGGTTGATTGCGAAGTTGAAGAACGAGGAAGCCGTGATCGGCGGCATCGGCAACACCAATTTCGACCTGTGGGCCGCCGGCCACCGGCCGCAGAATTTCTACATGCTTGGCAGCATGGGTCTCGCCTTCCCGATCGCACTTGGCGTCGCGCTCGCGCAACCGAATCGACGCGTGTTTGCACTCGAAGGCGACGGCTCGCTGTTGATGCAACTGGGATCGCTCTCGACGATCGCGACATTGGCGCCCAAAAATCTCACCATGATCGTGATGGACAACGGCATCTACCAGATCACCGGCGCACAACCGACGCCGGGGGCCGCCGTGGCCGACATCGTCGCTATCGCGGTGGCGTGCGGCCTCGCCAACAGCGCCTGGGCGGCGGACGAGGAGGACTTCGAGCGCCTGATCGAGCAGTGCATGTCGGCCGCGGGCCCGGCGCTGATCGGCGTCCGCATCGACGACAAGCCAGGCGTCGGCACCACCCGCCGCGATCCCGTCCAGATCCGGGAGCGGTTCATGCACGGTATGGGCGTACGCGAGCCGCTCTAAGGCCAATTAACCACAGACACCGCCAGTTCCGCATGCATGGGATGGCCAGCACGGAATTTGTGCTATGCCGTCCCGATGATGATCATCCTTCGACTTATCGCCTTGGGCCTTGCCGCCTCCATCGCCTTCGCGACGCTCGGGCCGGCGGGACAGCGGCCCCACTTGAACCTGGGACAGAACGGCGAGCACGCGCTTGCCTTCGTGCTCCTCGGAATCGCCTTCGGGCTGGCCTACACGCGCAACCGGTCACGCACGGCGACCTTCGTCATTGCCTTCACCGGCCTGATCGAAATTCTGCAATTCTGGGCGCCCGGCCGGCACGCACGGCTGGAGGACTTTGTGGTCGACGCGCTGGCGGCATCCCTTGGTCTTGCGCTTGCTGCAGCGCTCGACTGGAAGATCAGGCGATCTCGTCACAGCGCATCCTGACAAGAAAAATCCTCGCGGGACGATCGCCCGCGAGGATGGCTCAGTAAAAGCTGCGTTCGTTAGTCGAGAACCCTGACGACGCGACGCGTGCGCGGCTCCACGATCACGCGGCGATCGTTGACCACCGCATAGCGGTATTCGGTGTATCGCGGCACTGGACGCAGCTCGACGGTCGGCGGCAGCGGCTCGCCCACCACCACATGCTCACGAACCACGACAGAACGGTCTCGCGGGACCGAATTGATCACGGCGTTCGGAATTTCCACGGCCGCGCCGAGCGCAGCCCCCACTGTGCCGCCGACGATCGCGCCGACCGGGCCACCGACTTCAGCGCCCGCGGCGGCGCCGTCCGCGGCACCTTGCGCGGTTGTCGATTGAGCGA
This sequence comes from Bradyrhizobium sp. LMTR 3, assembly GCF_001693485.1. Classification (GTDB taxonomy): domain Bacteria; phylum Pseudomonadota; class Alphaproteobacteria; order Rhizobiales; family Xanthobacteraceae; genus Bradyrhizobium. The sequence continues at coordinate 103,297 of NZ_MAXC01000049.1, read as the reverse complement.
ATGCCGCGCCAGAGGTCAGCAACGAAGCGGCAATTAGTGAAACTGCCAAACGATTATTCATCACGTGCTCCAGTAAATTGATGATGTGCCTCAACCACGGGAGGCGCAAGAAAGTTCCGGTTCCAATGCGGCAGCAAAAAGGGCCGCGCCGAAATTTCGGCGCGGTTCCAGTCACAGGGAGAAAAGAGATTCAGGCTTTGGCGATTTCGTGGCTCGCCATCATTTCGAGCGCGCGCACCATTCCCGAATGGTCCCATGCCTTGCCGCCATGAGCGGTACAGGAGCTAAACAATTGCTGGGCGACCGCCGTGCTCGGCAAGGAAAGGCCGAGCGCACGCGCGCCCTCCAGCGCCAGGTTGAGATCCTTCTGGTGCAGCTCGATGCGAAAGCCCGGCTCGAAATTGCGCTTCACCATGCGCTCGCCATGCACTTCGAGAATGCGCGACGATGCGAAGCCGCCCATCAGCGCCTTGCGCACCAGCGCCGGATCCGCGCCGGCCTTCGATGCAAACAACAGCGCCTCGCCGACCGCCTCGATCGTCAGCGCCACGATGATCTGGTTGGCGACCTTGGTGGTCTGCCCGTCGCCATTGGCGCCGACGAGGGTGACGTTCTTGCCCATCTTGTCGAACACGGGCTTCATCGCGTTGAACGCGCGCTCCGGTCCGCCGACCATGATGGTGAGGCTCGCCGCCTTGGCGCCGACCTCGCCACCGGAGACCGGTGCGTCGAGATAATCGGCGCCGAGCGCCTCCACCTTCCTGGCAAACTCCTTGGTGGCGAGCGGTGAGATCGAACTCATGTCGACGACGATCTGCCCCTTGGAGAGCCCCTCGGCGACGCCGTCTTTCCCGAACAACACCGCCTCCACATGCGGCGTGTCAGGCACCATGATGATGACGACGTCGGCCTTCTCGGCGACTTCCTTGCCCGATTTGCAGACCTCGCCGCCCGCCGCAACCAGCTCTGGGGCAATGGGTCCGACATCGTGCAGGAACAGGCGATGGCCGGCGGCCTGCAGATGGCCCGCCATGGGGCGCCCCATGGTGCCGAGGCCGATAAAGCCGATATCGATCATTTCAACTCCCCTAGTTTCGTTTCTTGTTCAGGTATCGGCCGTCAGCGCCGCGTGCCAGCCAAGGCCCTCGACCGTCGTCGTCCTCGGCTTGTATTCGCAGCCGATCCAGCCGCGATAACCAATAGCGTCGAGATGGCGGAACAGGAAGGGATAGTTGATCTCGCCGGTGCCCGGTTCATTGCGGCCGGGATTGTCGGCGAGTTGCACATGGGCGATGCGCGGCAGATGCTTTTGCAAGCTTCGCGCGATGTCGCCCTCCATCACCTGCATGTGGTAGATGTCGTATTGCACGAACAGATTGCTGGAGCGCACATCGGCAATGAGCTGAAGCGCCTGTGCGGTCTTGTTCATGAAAAAGCCGGGGATGTCGATCGTGTTGATCGGCTCGATCAGGAGCTTGATCTGCTGCTTGGCGAGCGCGTCTGCCGCGAAGCGAAGATTGCCGATCAATGTCTCGTTGAGATCGATCGCATCAGCGCCGTCAGGCGCGATGCCGACGAGGCAATTGAGCAGGCGGCAATCCAGCGCCTTGGCGTAATCGATGGCGCGTGCGACGCCGTCACGAAATTCGTCGACGCGATCAGGCAGGATGGCGATGCCGCGCTCGCCGGCCGTCCAGTTGCCGGCGGGGAGATTGTGCAGCACCTGCGTCAGCCCGTGCTGGTGCAACTGCTCGCGCAGATCGGCCTTGTCGAAATCATACGGGAATAGATACTCGACCCCGTTAAATCCCGCCGCCTTGGCGGCGGCGAAGCGATCGAGGAACGGCTGCTCGCCGAACAGCATGGTGAGATTGGCGGCAAATTTCGGCACGATTCATTCTCCTCGCGTTATGCCGGCAGCAGCTTGCCGGATTGCGGCGCGCTCGCTTTGGCCGGCGTGTCGTCCAGCGGCAGATCGAGCACCTCCTCGAATTCGATGATGTTGTCGATCTCGGTGCCCATCGAGATGTTGGTGACCCGCTCGAGAATGAACTCGACCACGACAGGCACCTGGAATTCCGCCATCCATTCGCGCGCGGTCGCGAACGCCGCCTGCGCATGGTTCGGATCGGTGACGCGGATCGCCTTGCAGCCGAGCCCCTCGGCGACGGCGACGTGGTCGACGCCATAGACCCCGATCTCGGGCGCGTTGATGTTCTCGAAGGAGAGCTGGACGTGGTAATCCATGTCAAAACCGCGCTGCGCCTGGCGGATCAGCCCGAGATAGGAGTTGTTCACGACGACGTGGATGTAGGGCAGCTTGAACTGGGCGCCTACCGCGAGCTCCTCGATCAGGAACTGGAAATCGTAGTCGCCCGACAGCGCGACGATCTGGCGCGAAGGATCGGCCGCACGCACGCCCAGCGCCGCCGGCAATGTCCAGCCGAGCGGGCCGGCCTGCCCCGCATTGATCCAGTTACGCGGGCCGTAGACACCGAGGAATTGCGCGCCGGCGATCTGCGACAATCCAATCACGCTGACGTAGCAGGTATCTCGCCCGAACGCCTTGCTCATCTCCTCATAGACGCGCTGCGGCTTGATCGGCATGTCGTCGAAATGGCTCTTGCGCAGCATCGTGCGCTTGCGGTCCTGGCACGCCGCCGGCCATGCCTGCCGCTCCTTCAGCTTGCCGGCCTTGCGCCACTCCCTGGCGACCGTGACGAATAATTCCAGCGCCGCCTTGGCGTCGGAGACGATGCCGAAATCCGGATTGAACACGCGTCCGATCTGCGTCGGCTCGATGTCGACATGCACGAACTTGCGGCCCTTGGTGTAGGTCTCGACCGAGCCGGTGTGCCGGTTGGCCCAGCGGTTGCCGATCCCGAGCACGAAGTCGGATTGCAGCATGGTCGCGTTGCCGTAGCGGTGGCTGGTCTGCAAGCCGACCATGCCGGCCATCAGCACGTGATCGTCGGGGATGGCGCCCCATCCCATCAGCGTCGGCACGACAGGTACGTTGACGGTCTCGGCGAAGGCCACCAGCAGTTCGGATGCGTCGGCATTGATGACGCCGCCGCCCGCCACGATCAGCGGCCGCTCCGCCGCATTGAGCATGTCGAGCGCCTTCTCGATCTGCTTGCGGGTCGCCGCGGGCTTGTAGACCGGCAGCGGCTCATAGGTTTCGTCGTCGAATTCGATCTCCGCAAGCTGCACATCGAGCGGCAGGTCGATCAACACGGGACCGGGACGGCCCGAACGCATGATGTGAAACGCCTGGCTGAACACGCGCGGCACCAGCGCCGGCTCGCGCACGGTCACCGCCCATTTCGTCACGGGTTTTGCAATCGATTCGATATCGATCGCCTGAAAGTCTTCCTTGTAGAGCCGCGCGCGCGGCGCCTGCCCGGTGATGCACAGGATCGGGATCGAATCCGCGATCGCCGAATAAAGCCCGGTGATCATGTCGGTGCCGGCCGGACCCGAGGTGCCGATGCAGACGCCGACATTGCCCGCCTTGGCGCGGGTATAACCCTCGGCCATGTGCGAGGCACCCTCGACGTGGCGCGCCAGGATGTGCCCGATCGAGCCGCGCTTCTTGAGCGCGGAGTAAAGCGGATTGATCGCAGCACCCGGAACGCCGAAGGCGATGCTGACCCCTTCCTTCTCCAGAATCCGTACGGCTGCATCGACTGCTCGCATCTTCGCCATTCTCGCGCCTCGCTCAAACAGTGTTGGCTCTGGCGGCGATCTTCGCGGCGGTGAGGCGCGATCTCAACGCGGGCGATTTTATTTCCCGCGGAGTGGGAGGGGGTTAGAAAATACGCGACAAATCAGGCGCTTGGCTCACGAACGCGGTGGAAGGCCTGTGAGGACGCCGTTGCGAGGAGGATTTGCGTCGGAACTCAGTCCAGATTCTTCCGCTTCAACTTCATTTGCATATCGAACTTGAGGTCATACTTCTTGCCGTCCGCGCAGACGGCATCATCGACCTCGAACTGCTGGTCGTCTTCATCCATTTCGAACTTGCCGCCCGAACATCCCTCGGCCTGAGCCGCAGCGACAAGCTTTGCGCGCTCGTCTTCAGTGACCGCGCGATCGGCGAGCGCAGGAAGCGTCGACAGGACCAGTATCGCAGTTGATGTGATCACTCGCATGATCCAAGTCCTCCTGAGATCCGCTTCGAGCTAGCCAGTTGAATGCCCGTGACTGGCAATGGTTCCGGATTTCAGCCAATTCGCACCGCCGAACCCCAGGCAGAATTATTGCACGAGGCCTTCAACTACCAGTAGACTGCACAGGCGTCACCGAGAAAAAGAGGACGTGCGATGACCGATGTCCCCATGAACGCCGGTACTCAATCAATCGCCGCCGAACCGAGCCTTCGCAGGGTCATGGGCCCCTGGCTGCTCTTGCTGTTCATCGTCGGCGACATTCTCGGCACCGGAATTTATGCGCTCACAGGCCAAGTGGCGAAGCAGGTCGGCGGTGTCGTATGGCTGCCTTTCGTGGTTGCGTTTGTGGTCGCCCTTGTGACCGCGTTCAGCTATCTCGAACTGGTCACGAAATATCCAAAAGCCGCGGGCGCGGCGCTCTACACCCACAAGGCTTTTGGCATCCATTTCGTGACCTTCATCGTTGCATTTGCGGTGATGTGCTCGGGTATCACCTCGGCATCGACCGCTTCCCGGGCTTTCGCCGCGAACATGTCGAACGCAATGGGCCTTAACCTATCGGCCTTTGCCATCACGATCACCGGTCTCGCTTTCATGGCAGTCGTTGCTGCGGTCAATTTCCGCGGCGTTGGCGAAAGTGTGAAGGCTAACGTCATTCTCACCTGCGTGGAGCTGACGGGACTTCTGATCATCATTGTGATCGGCCTTTGGGCGATCGGGTTGGGCCAGGGCGATGTCTCGCGTGTCCTTCAGTTTCGTTCGACCGCCGACGGCGGCATGTTCTGGCCGGTGATTGCCGCGACCACGCTCGCATTCTTTGCCATGGTAGGCTTCGAGGATTCGGTCAACATGGCCGAGGAATGCAAGGATCCAACGCGTCACTTTCCGAAGGTGTTGCTCGCAGGCCTTGTGATCACCGGTCTGATCTATGTTCTTGTCTCGATCTCGGCAATCACGCTGGTGGCGCCTGAGCAACTGGGCGAAGGCGAAACACCCCTTCTGAAAGTCGTCCAGCAGGGCGCGCCAAATTTTCCGATTTGGATATTTGGATTCATCACCATGTTTGCCGTGGCCAATAGCGCGCTCATCAACATGCTCATGGCCAGCCGCCTTGTGTACGGCATGAGCCGCGAGCATGTGCTTCCGCCAGCTCTCGGGAGAGTACACAGGACGCGGCGGACGCCTTATGTCGCCATCGGCTTCACGACCTTGCTGGCGTTTGCCCTGATCACGTTCGTCGGTGAGGTGCCGGCACTCGGAGGCACCACCGCGCTTCTCTTGCTATGCGTGTTCACGGTCGTGAATGTTGCGGTCCTGGTGCTTCGGCGCGATTCCGTAAGTCATCAGCATTTTCGCACACCGATCATTCTGCCGATCCTGGGCGCTGTGTTTTGCGCTTTCCTCGCCAGTCCCTGGACCGGCCGTGACCCCGTTCAGTACCGGGTCGCCGGCGTCCTGATCGGGGTGGGCATCGTTCTTTGGCTCATCACGATCATGGTCAACCGGATGACCGGGATAACGAGAATAGAGCCAGATATGGAACATTTGGGTCGCGGCGGGCCCGTCAACTAGACGACGCTGGCCGCTCAGTTCATCCGCAGTTCCGTGATGTGCCGCGGATCGGGGCTCAATTCGCCACGCTCCACACGCTTGACGATATCGGTCAACGCTGCGTTTGCAGTGCATGCGATGCCGAGCTTCTCGCCCTCTCGCACCACAAAACCGTTGAGGAACTCGATCTCCGTGCGGCGGCCCTTCTGCATGTCCTGACCCATCGAGGGGCGTTGCTGGGAAGACGTGCGCTTGCCGTCCTTGAAGCGCTGATCGTCGCAGATGCGCATGGCTTCCTCGTCGCCCTCGCCGGCGCGCGCGATCGCCTCAGGCGCAAGATGCAATATCTCTTCCAGTTGATAGCCGTGCGCCTGTCCGACGCGGATCGCTTCGCTGCCGAGCCGGGTGGAGAACCGGCGCAGCGGCTCGCATTGCAAAATTTCTGCGCCCGGCAGGCCGGTGCAGGCGGAGAGCCCGTTGCCCATGACGTTGGCGACCAGCTTCGACCAGCGCTCGCCCCAGAGATTCTCGGTCACCTTGGCGCTGTCGGAATAGCCGACCAGGCGGCAGACTTCCTCCGCCCGCGGCGTGATGCGGCCGTGCACTTCGCCGGCGCGAAACACCGTGTGCGCCGCGCCGCCCTTGCCGGCGCCGCGGTGGATATGGCCGGGCTCCGGCAGGTTCACCGTGATGCTGCTCGCAATGCAGCCCAGCGTCTTGCCCCAGCCGACGATGCCGGCAATCGTTTCCTCGTTCATGCAGTTCTGCAGCGATACGACATAGCCGTCTGCCACCAGATATTGCTGGATCAGCATGGTGGCCCAGGCGGTGTCGTAGGATTTCATGCAGACGAAGGCGATGTCGACCGGCTTCTCCTTGGCGAGCCGCTGCGCATCCGTGACGTGAAACGCGCGCACCGGCACCGAGAATTCCGCGACATCCATCGCGTGGGTGACGCGCAGCCCGTGCTTTCGCATGTGCTCGACATGCTCGGGCCAGGGATCGATGAAAGTGACGTCCTCCCCCGCCTGCACCATATGCGCGCCGGCATAGCCGCCGACGGCGCCCGCTCCGACGATTGCGATTCTGCGCGCCATGCTTCCCCCTGATCTTGTTTCCGTTGGAGGACAGTCTAGCGGATCGGATATTTCGGCCAAGTGGCGGCTCTGTATCAAAAGCGGAGCCGTGCCATGCGGCAATCATGGACTGCCTGTGGCTGCGCCACCCGCGGCCAAGGCTCAGCCGGCCTTCGCCCCCGGCATCACGCCGCCGAGAGCGACCGTCAGCTCCGCCGCCACTTCCCTCACCGTCTGCCCCAACATCTGCAGCCGCTCGTCGGTCAGCCGGCTGGTCATGCCCGAGACAGAAATGGCAGCCAGCGGCTCGGCGCAGTCGTTGTAGACGACGGCGGCGATGCAGCGCAGGCCCATGCAGGCCTCCTCGTCGTCGATCGCAAAACCCTGGCGGCGGATTTTTTCGAGCTCCTTGAACAGATCGCTCGGCCGCACGATCGATTTTTCGGTCAACCGCGGCATGCCGTGATGATGGATGATCGCGCTGACGTCTTCGTTGGAATAGGTCGCGAGCACCGCCTTGCCGACGCCGGAGGCGACCATTGCGACACGGCCGCCGACCTTGGTCAGCGAACGCATGATTTCGCGGCTTTCCATGCGGGTCAGCACGATGATGAATTCGTCGTCGACGACGGCGAGATTTGCCGTCTCCCGCGTCAGGTCGCGCAGCTTGCGCAGGTATGGCATCGCCTGCGCCGTAAAATTGCGGCGGCGGGCGAAGGTTGCTCCCACCGTGAAGGCGCGCGTACCGACATGCCATTTCGATTCGGTGCGGTCGAACTGCACGAAGCGGCGGCTTTCCAGCGTCCCGAGCAGTCGGTGCACGGTTGAGGTCGAAAGTCCCGTGCGGATGGCGAGATCGCTTAAGCGATAGCCTTCGTCGTCTTCCGCCAGCGTTTCGATGATCGACAGCGCGCGATCGACCGACTGGACGCCGCTGTCGCGAACGTCGGCCTCGTCTGGACTCGATTTCGGCTCGATGGTCTTGCGCCGGATCACGTCTTTTCTCATCGCGACCTGCCGCTTTTGCGTTCGTCATTCCGGGATGGTCCGAAGGACCAGTCCCGGAATCTCGAGATCCCGGGTTCGATGCTTCGCATCGCCCCGGGATGACCTAGAGAAATGCCGCTCCGGGTCGCTCCGAAGCGGCATTTGTCGTTGATAAATCTTACAGCAAGCCCGCGCCGCGCGCCCACTTGTACTTGGCCCCCAGCACCTCGACCGGCAATTCGGTCGAATAGGCATAGGCCGGGATGCCGTTCTGGTAGAGATATTCAGCGGCTTCCTCGACTTCGACGTCGCCGGCGAGCGAGGCGACGATCGGCTTCACAAAGCCCTTGGCCTCCATCTCCTTCTTCACCTCGACCATATTACGGGCGAACACCATCGGCGGTGTCACGATCGTATGCCAGTAGCCGAGGATCAGCGCGTGGATGCGCTCATCCGACAGGCCGAGCTTCACCGTGTTGACATAGGTGATCGGCGGCTCGCCGCCGGTGATATCCACAGGATTTCCGGCCGCGCCGAACGGCGGGATGAATTTTCTGAACGCGGCATCGAGGTCCGGCGGCATCGTCATCAGCGACAGGCCGTTATCGACCACCGAGTCCGACAGCAGCACGCCCGAGCCGCCCGCACCGGTGATGATCAAAATGTTCTCGCCCTTCGGCGTCGGCAGCACCGGCACGCCGCGTGCGAATTCGAGCAATTGCCGCAAGCTGCGGGCGCGGATCACGCCGGACTGCGCGAACACGTCCTCGTAGATCTTGTCGTTGCCGGCGAGCGCGCCGGTATGCGACGAGGCCGCCTTCGCACCAGCCGAGGTGCGGCCCGCCTTCAGCACCACCACCGGCTTCTTCTTGGCGACGCGCTTGGCAGCCTCCGCAAAGGCGCGACCGTCCTTCAGGTCTTCGCAGTGCTGCGCGATGATCGCGGTGTTCGGATCCTGCTCGAAGAAGGCGAGCAGATCGTCCTCGTCGATATCGGACTTGTTGCCGAGGCCGACGATCGCGGAGACGCCCATCTTGGCCGAGCGCGAAAAACCGATGATCGCCATGCCGATGCCGCCGGACTGCGACGACAGCGCTGCCGAACCCTTGACGTCGTAGGCGGTGCAGAACGTGGCGCAGAGATTGGCCGGCGTATAATAGAAGCCGTAGATGTTCGGCCCCATCAGGCGGATGTTGTACTTCTTGCCGACCTCGACGATCTCGGCCTGCAATTCCGGCGCGCCGGCTTCGGCAAAGCCCGACGGAATCAGCACGGCGCCTGGAATTTTCTTCTCGCCGCATTCGGCCAGCGCGCCGGCAACGAATTTTGCGGGGATCGCGAACACTGCGGTATCAATTACGCCCGGAACATCCTTGACGCTCTTGTAGGCTTTATAACCAAGGATATCCGCCGCCTTCGGGTGGATCGGATAGATCTCGCCCTTGTAGCCGCCGTTGATCAGGTTCTTCATCACGGAGTTGCCGATCTTGCCGTCCTCGGCGGAAGCGCCGATCACTGCAACACCCTTCGGCTGCATGATGCGGTTCATCGCAGTGACGATTTCTTCGGTCGGGCGCGGCGCCGGACGCGGCTTGTAGTCGAAATCGACGACGATGCGCACGTCGGCGGCAATCGCGTCCTTCTTGGTGGCAAATACCGGATTGAGATCGAGTTCGACGATTTCGGGAAAATCGCTGACGAGCTGCGAGACCTTGACGATGACGTCAGCCAGCGCATCGCGGCTGACCGGATCGCCACCGCGCACGCCCTTCAGCATGTCATGGGCCTGGATGCCGTCGAGCATCGACAGCGCGTCGTCCTTGGTCGCGGGCGCCAGGCGGAAGGTGATGTCCTTCAGGACCTCGACCAGCACGCCGCCGAGACCGAAGGCGACGAGCTTGCCGAACGAACCATCGGTAATGGAGCCGACGATGACCTCGGTGCCGCCGGCCAGCATCTGCTGGACCTGGATGCCCTCGATCTTGGCATCGGCCTTATACTTCTTCGCATTGGCGAGAATAGTGTCATAGGCCTTCTCGGCATCGGCCGCGGTCTTGACCCCGACCATAACGCCGCCGGCTTCGGTCTTGTGGAGAATGTCCGGCGAGACGATTTTCATCACCACGGGGAAGCCCATGCTGGATGCGATCTTGGATGCATCAGCGGCAGACTTGGCCACGCCCTCTTTAGGAACCGGGATGCCATAGGCATCGCACACCACCTTGCCTTCCGGCGCGGTAAGGCTCGTGCGCTTCTCGGCTTTCACCGTATCGAGCACCCGGCGGACAGCCTCTTGGGCGCTGGGCTCGGCGATCTTGCGGGCCGCATCTGCAGAATTTGACATTGGCTTCCTCCTGGGGCTAGTTTTATGGCATTTGGTATGCCAGAGATTAGATTGTCAAGACAAACTATCGAGCGGAAACAGCGAAAACACGGGCATCTTGACATCCTGGTATTTGGTATGCCAAAAATCTTCGGGTGTTTCTTCTGCTAAGAAGACGTCTCCAAAACAGGGAGGAGACGAGTCGTGCCCGCACGTAAACAAACCAAGGCGCCGCCTGTCATGGCTGAGGCAGATATCGCAATCGTCCGGATTGCGCCTGAGACGAGCTTCAAGAACAAGGCCTATGAGGCCTTGAAGGAAGCTATTCTCAAGATGGATATCTATGCGACACCCGAGCAAGTGATGCTCGACGAGCGCGCGCTGTCCGAACGCCTCGGCGTAAGCCGCACCCCTATTCGCGAAGCCATCGCGATGCTGGAACAGGATGGCTTCGTCAGAACCGTGCCGCGTCGCGGCATCGTCGTGGTCCGCCGCACCAAGACCGAGATCGTCGACATGATCCGCGCCTGGGCCGCTCTCGAGAGCATGGCGGCGCGCCTGATCACGACCACCGCGCGGAAGAAGGACATCACCGCGCTGCGCGATTTCTTCAAGGATTTTGGCAAGGACCGGCTGCCGCAGGATCATGTCGAGGAATACTCCAAGGCCAACATCGCGTTCCATCAGGCGCTGATCTCGCTGTCCGAGTCGCCGGTGCTGGTCGACTTGACCAACGATCTCCTGCTGCATGTGCGCGGCTACCGGCAATTGACCATCGGACGCAAGGATCGCACCGCGACCTCGCTGCCCGAACATCTTGCCATCATCGAAGCGCTGGAAGCACGCGACACCGAACTCGCCGAGAAGCGCGCGCGCGACCACACGCTGGGCCTTGCCGCCTACGTCGAAGCGCACGGGCAGGAACTTTTTAGCTAGACGAACCTTCGCACCAGAAGACGACGAAAAATCGTCCGAACCAAAACGATCAGGGAGATGAAGCCCATGCTGAATACCGCGACCAAGTCCGAAGCACCGGGCACCGAGCAAGAGCTGACGGATGGCTTTCATCTCGTCATCGACGCGCTCAAGCTCAACGGCATCAATACTATCTATGGTGTGCCGGGCATCCCGATCACCGACCTCGGACGCATGATGCAGGCCGCGGGCATGCGCGTATTGTCGTTCCGCCACGAGCAGAATGCCGGTTACGCGGCCTCGATCGCCGGCTTTCTCACCAAAAAACCGGGCGTCTGCCTCACGGTCTCGGCGCCTGGCTTTCTCAACGGCCTCACTGCGCTGGCCCACGCCACCACCAACTGCTTCCCGATGATCCTGATCTCGGGCTCCTCCGAGCGCGAGATCGTCGACCTGCAGCAGGGCGACTATGAAGAGATGGACCAGCTTGCGATTGCCAAGCCGCTCTGCAAGGCAGCGTTCCGCGTGCTGCATGCCGCCGACATCGGCATCGGTCTCGCCCGCGCGATCCGTGCCGCAGTGTCGGGACGTCCGGGCGGCGTCTATCTCGACCTGCCGGCGAAGCTTTTCGGCCAGGTGATGGACGCCGGCGCAGGCGCAAAGTCGCTGGTGAAGGTGATCGACGCAGCCCCCGCCCAGATCCCTGCCCCGTCGGCCGTCAAGCGCGCGCTCGACGTGTTCAAGGGCGCCAAGCGCCCCCTCATCATTCTCGGCAAGGGCGCGGCTTACGCGCAGGCCGACAACGAAATCCGCGCCTTTGTCGAAAAGACCGGCGCGCCGTTCCTGCAGATGAGCATGGCCAAGGGCCTGCTGCCCGACACGCACGCGCAGTCGGCCGGTGCCGCGCGCTCGACCGTGCTGAAGGACGCCGACGTCGTGATGCTGATCGGCGCCCGCCTCAACTGGCTATTGTCGCACGGCAAGGGCAAGACCTGGGGCGATGCGCCGAAGAAATTCATCCAGGTCGACATCGAGCCGAAGGAGATGGATTCCAACGTCGAAATCGCGGCCCCCGTGGTCGGGGATATCGGCTCCTGCGTATCCGCTTTGCTTGAGGGCATGGGCGGCAACTGGCCGGCCGCGCCAGCCGACTGGGTCTCGACCGTCAACAAGAAGCGTGACGACAACGTCGCCAAGATGGCGCCGAAGCTGATGAGCAACGCCTCCCCGATGGATTATCACGGCGCGCTCGGCGCACTGCGCACCATCATCAAGGAGCGGCCGGACGCCATCCTCGTCAACGAAGGCGCCAACACGCTCGACCTCGCCCGCGGCGTCATCGACATGTACAAGCCGCGCAAGCGGCTCGACGTCGGCACCTGGGGCGTTATGGGCATCGGCATGGGCTATTCGATTGCAGCCGCGGTCGAAACCGGCAAGCCGGTGCTGGCGGTCGAAGGCGACTCGGCGTTCGGCTTCTCCGGCATGGAGATCGAGACCATCTGCCGCTATCAGCTTCCGGTCTGCATCGTCATCTTCAACAATGACGGCATCTACCGCGGCACCGACGTCAATACGGGCGGTTCCGATCCGGCGACGACGGTGTTCGTCAAGGGCTCGCGCTACGACAAGATGATGGAAGCCTTCGGCGGCGTCGGCATCAATGCCACCTCGCCCGACGAATTGAAGCGCGCCGTCAATGCGGCGATGGATTCCGGCAAGCCGACGCTGATCAACGCCGTGATCGATCCGGCGGCAGGCTCGGAGAGCGGCCGCATCGGCAACCTCAATCCGCAGAGCGTCCTGAAAAAGAAGTAACCGACTTCCATCCATTCAATCTGCATCACGCAGTACAGACACAGTACGGAGCAATGACGATGACAAAGGCGCTCACGGGCGTTCGTATTCTCGATTTCACCCACGTCCAGTCGGGCCCTACCTGCACGCAATTGCTGGCGTGGTTCGGCGCCGACGTGATCAAGGTCGAGCGCCCCGGCGTCGGCGACATCACGCGCGGTCAGTTGCAGGACATCCCGAACGTGGACAGCCTGTATTTCACCATGCTGAACCACAACAAGCGTTCGATCACGCTCGACACCAAGAACCCGAAGGGCAAGGAAGTCCTCACCGCGCTGATCAAGAGCTGCGACGTGCTGGTGGAGAACTTCGGCCCCGGCGTGCTCGACCGCATGGGCTTCCCCTGGGAGAAGATCCAGGCCATCAACCCGAAGATGATCGTGGCCTCGATCAAGGGCTTTGGTCCCGGCCCGTACGAAGACTGCAAGGTGTATGAGAACGTCGCGCAGTGCACCGGCGGCGCCGCCTCGACCACCGGCTTCCGCGACGGTCTGCCGCTCGTCACCGGCGCGCAGATCGGCGACAGCGGCACCGGGTTGCATCTGGCACTCGGTATCGTCACCGCGCTCTATCAGCGCACCCACTCGGGCAAAGGCCAGCGCGTCACCGCAGCGATGCAGGACGGCGTGTTGAATCTTGCGCGCGTAAAGCTGCGCGACCAGCAGCGCCTCGCCCATGGCCCGCTCAAGGAATACAGCCAGTACGGCGAAGGCATTCCGTTCGGCGACGCCGTGCCGCGCGCCGGCAACGATTCCGGCGGCGGCCAGCCCGGCCGCATCGTCAAGTGCAAGGGTTGGGAGACCGATCCCAATGCCTACCTCTATTTCATCACCCAGGCGCCGGTGTGGGAGAAGATCTGCGACGTGATCGGCGAACCCGGCTGGAAGACCCATCCGGATTACGCCAAGCCGCCGGCCCGGCTGTCGCGCCTCAACGAGATCTTCGCCCGCATCGAGCAGTGGACGATGACCAAGACCAAGTTCGAGGCGATGGAGATCCTCAACAAGGACGACATCCCCTGCGGCCCGATCCTTTCGATGAAGGAGATCATCGAGGACCAGTCGCTGCGCGCCACCGGCACCGTGGTCGAGGTCGATCACCCGACCCGCGGCAAGTACATCTCGGTCGGCAATCCAATCAAGCTGTCGGACTCACCGAGCGAGGTGACGCGTTCCCCGCTGCTCGGCGAGCACACCGACGAGATCCTGCGCCAGGTGCTAGGCTTCAGCGATCACCAGGTCGCCGAAATCCACGACTCCGGCGCGCTCGAGCCGCCACGCAAGCAGGCGGCGGAGTAACGACGTCATCCGAACAGCACGAAAGGCCGCCGGTTTCGGCGGCCTTTTTGTTAGGGCGAGAGGAAGTCAGGTTGGATCGGTACGGCGGCCACCCGCCACGTCTCCCGCTCGGCAGGGAGGTCGCATCGAGGACCCGCCAGGGTCGGACATGCGACATACGAATCGATGCCGACGCTCGCAGCTACCTCTTGGGACCAGCAGCGCTCTCCATCATCGCAACGCCCACCCACCGCGAAACCGTGTTGCTCCGGAATTAACGATGCTGGCGCGCGCCGCGGCGAAGGATGGGCGTTTAACAAGCAGTTAAGACTTTTGCGCGAATGATAGACAACCAGCGCAACATTTTAGATCGCCGCAAGAATTGCGAGCGGACCTCAGGCCCCTTTTATGAGGGATTAGCATGAGAACGCTTCTCATTGGTGTTCTGGCTGCGACCCTGGTTGGCTGTAGCTGCCTCTTACCGCCGCAAGCAAGCATGGAAGCATGCACGGACGCGAGTGGGTCCGGCTGTCTCAACGGGATGGCGGCCAGCCGGCCGATTGAGCCGGCGCCAACGTCATCCAAAGCGCATTCCGCGGCACCAAGAGTCAAGTCCGCAATCGCGACAAAGGCGCAAGAGCCGTCGATTGCCCACATCCGCGACAGGCCTCAACTCGCTGAGAAAAAGGCGAAGCCCACCACGGTCGAAGCGAAAGTCGAAGCTCCGGCATCTGGTCGGCCCGCTGAAGCGTCCGATCCGGTCATTGTCAAGGCGAAGACCACGATTGCCGCGAAGTTGGAGGAGCCGGCGTCTGCCGAGTTCGGTGAAATGAAACGGGCCATCCGCAAAAATACGCTCGGGCGGTCCGTCGACACGATTTGTGGACGTGTCAAAGGTAAAAAGCCGTCGGGCGAAGATACCGGCGATAGGCCGTTTTTGTATCTCGTGACGGAAGATGAAGCATTCGTCGTCGATGGTCCCGCGAATTCAGCGGCGGCGAGCGCGTATCGCAATATTTGCAGTAGTTAGCCTGGAACGACAGAACCGTTGCCAAGATCTGTTGTGACGGACCAGAAGGTCCTCTGACGACGCTCCCACGAATTCGAAAGTCGGAAGCAACGTCGCGATCGGCAGCAAATTCGCTGCAGAGTGTGTGGGGCAGATTTGCCCCATGGAAAATGGAAATCAAAACTTGTGGAGTGACAGCTAATCTCTGAATTTCGGGGAAATCATGGACGATTTTTCTAATCCCGCAGAACTTGCTTTGGTATCACAAAACTCGCCGGTGCTCGTGATCATCGAGCAACATGTCCTGGCGCGTACGTGCATCCTCAATATACTCAAGAGAGAACTCACTGGATTCGAGATCGTCGAGATGGCAACGGCTGGCGGCCTGAACTGGCTATCCGGCAGAGACATCCGCTTGATTGCGCTGAATATCGGGCACAAGCAGATCACTGACCCTTCGATCGAGGAGAGCCTCGCCCTCCTTGCAGAAACCTGCCCCAAAGCGTCCGTTGCCGTGTTGTCAAATCGCGACGACGATGCGACGGCTTCGGCTGCGATGCAACGCGGAGTGCGTGGCTTCTTTCCGACATCGATCCCGGTCGAAGTCGCTATTGCCGGATTACGCCTGGTCCTTGCCGGTGGGGTCTACCGACCCTTACCGATCGTTGGGCAAAATGGAGCGTCGAGCAAGGCGACATCGGGATGCGCCGACGCGTCCGAACTAATCGTAACGAACGAGGATAACGGCGGCACCAGGATTGTGCCGGAGAAGGCGATGGGTGACCTTACGCCACGCGAACAACATGTGCTCGAGGCGCTGCAGCTCGGCCTTCCGAACAAGTTGATTGCCGTCAGGCTCAACCTTTCGGAAAACACTGTAAAAATGCATATACAACGTATCATGCGAAAATGCTCCGCGCATAACCGCACCGAGGCGGTCGTTCGCTGGAGCCGGGCCAACGGTCATGCGCAGCCCTCACGCGTGCGGTCATCTTCTTGAGAGCTGCCAGAGCTCGCCGTTCTGATCGCAGCTCAATCCTCGCGGAACGCACCGTGGAAGCTGTCGAGCAGGGGCCGGAGAGCGTAGAGCGCCACGGTGCCGCGGCCCGTCTTGATGAATACCTGGGCCGGCATTCCCGGAACAATCTGGACGCCATCGATCCCGGTGCTTGCCGGATCCTGCACTCGAATCTTCGTTGCGTAGTAGGGCTGATCGGTACGCTTGTCGACCAGACGGTCGGCAGAAACGTGCGTCACAGTCCCATGGAGCCGCGGTACGCGGCGCTGATTGTAGGGCAGAAGATTCACGTCGGCGCTCAGTCCGGGACGGACCACATCGATGTCCTCGGGCCTGACACGCGCAATCACGATGAGTCGATCCTGCCGAGGAACCAGATCCATGAGAGGTGCGCCGGCGCCGATCACGCCCCCTGGCGTATGGATCTTCAGGTCGGTTATAACGCCGTCCTCGGGCGCCTTGACTGCTGTACGCGAGAGCTGGTCGTTGGCCGCCTGCAGTCGCTCGCGTAGCTGAAAAATCTGATTTTGCACGTCGCGCAGCGACTGCGCTATCTCGTTATGACGGTCATTCTCCATCTTGAGCAGAACTGCCTGCGATTCGTTGATGACCTGCTCGGCGCGCGATATCTGCGCAACAATCTCACCCCGCCGTCCCTCGATGTCGGCAACTTCCCGCTCGAGGTTCAGAAGCCTCGGTCGCCGCTCAAGTCCCTTGTTGACGAGCATGGCGACGGTTACCGCTTCTTCGCGCACGATTTCGATGCGCCTCGACGCCGCGCTTTCCTGCGCCCTGAGGCCCTCGATCTCCTTTTCCACCTGCGACCTTTTTTCCCGGTTCACGGCGACTTGCGATTGAAAGACCTGCCGGCGCGTCTCGAAGATGGCTTGCTGGCCAGCAAGGATATCCGCGACCGACGAACTGGTATTCTGCGCCGTCTCCAACCTGGGCGGGAACGACACCCGCCAATCGCCGTGCTGTTCGGCCCGCAGCCGCGCCTCTCGTGCCACCGCCTCCCACAACTGGCCTTGCAGACTCTGGGCTTCGGCGCGAGCCTTGGTGTCTTCCAGCGAGAGCAGCGTCTGTCCGGCGCGGACAACGTCGCCGTCCGCGACCAGAATTTCCCTGATGATGCCACCTTCGAGGTGCTGAATGGTCTTGCGGCTCGACTCGGATTCGACGGTGCCGACAGCAATCGCGGCGCTCTCGAGGGGGGCATAGGTTGACCAGGTACCGAGACCAACGACAAAGCCGAAAGCCAGCACGTTTCCTGTCCAGGTGATACCGCGAAGCCGGTCACGGAGCGCCGGCGGCGCCGATCTCAACCACCGCGGGACCTGCCAGATCTCGGCGTGAGCGATTGCCGTTTTCAGACGATGCCACCCTCTTCGGGCCCGGAGACCCAGGAAATGCCTGATACGGATCGAGGTGACACCGCGAAGCCGGTCGCAGAACGCTGGCGCCGCCGATCTCAACCACCGTTGAACCGCCCGGATGTAGAGGTGAGCGAATGAAATTCTCATGAGATCCCATTCCCCTCGGGCAAAGCGATGGTGAGGACGTTTGCCGCGGATCATGGCAAGCTCGGCTGCGGCCAGGCGCCGACGCCGCCTTCGTACTTCTGATCGGAACGACCCGGCACGGGTTGTGTGGCGACCTGGGGACGGGCCAGGCACCTCTCGAAAATTTCCCTGCTGTCGCCGAATGCGCTGACAGCACCGTCCTGCATGATGGCAATCTTGTCCGTTGCGCCGAGGATGCCGATCCGGTGGGTGATGATGATGACAGTCGTGTTGGCGGCCTTCATCCATTCAATAGCGTCGAACAGCATGCGCTCGCCGAGCGCGTCAAGGCTGGAGTTAGGCTCGTCGAGGACCACGAGGTGCGGATCGCCGAAATATGCCCGTGCAAGGCCGAGGCGCTGGCGAAACCCGCGCGGCAGATTGGCGCCTCCGCCAACGACGATCGTGTCGTACGACTGCGGCAGCCGGATGAGCGTCTCGTGAATGCCGGCCAGCTTTGCTGCTTCAATGACCTTTTGCAAATCGGCGTCGTCCAGCCGCGCAATGATGTCCTTTACGGTTTCTCCGAAGAGATCGATATCCTGCGGCAGATATCCAAGCCGCCGGCCGCCGCCCAAATCGCGCACGGCTGAAATGTCGATGCCATCGAGCAGCACCGAACCTGCCGTTGGAGCCGAAATTCCAGCGATGAGCTTGCCGAGCGTGGATTTGCCGGAGCCCGATGGACCGATGATGCCAAGACATTCACCTGGCGCGAGACGAAACGACACGCCCTTCACGAACAGATGGTTCGATCCCGGCAGGGCGGCGCCGACATTGTTGACGGTGAGGTCGCCCTTCGGCCTGTCCGGGAGAGTCCTGACGCTCGCAGCCGGGGCGACTGCGGACATGATGTCGTTGAGCCGGTGGTAGGCGGCGAGAGCCATCGCGAACGCCCTCCAGCCCGCAATCGCCCCTTCAATGGGCGGGAGCGCGCGTCCGAACAGCATACTCGCGGCAAAGATGATGGCGGGATTTCTGTCCTGCTCGAGAACGAGCCAGGCGGCAGCGCCCATGATCACGACCTGCGTCAGCGCCCGCACGGGTTTGGAGATCAGCATGATGGTTTCGTGGCGGCGCTGAGCCACCTCTTGCTCGCTCCGAGCATCCTGCGCAGCCTGACGGATCAGGCGTGTGGCGCCGTCGAGCATTCCCATGGCTCTGATCACGTGGAGGTTTCCGACGGCCATGCCGAACCATCCCTGGCTCCTCGTCAGCGCAGCAGCCGATCGCACCAGCGGGCCTTGCGTGAGACGGTCTCCGGCAAGCCCTAGAGCAAGCAGGAACAATGCGCTGAGTGTGCCGACTACGCCCAGCAAGGGATGCACGAGGAAGAGAACGCCGAGGAAAAGCGGCGTCCAGAGCGCGTCAAACAGCGTAGAGCATGCTCCAGACTGCGCGAACTGACGCAAGGTCGCAAGATCGCGATAGGCTTCCGATGCCCGCGCCCGATCGGCCTCATAGGCGTATTTGAAGCACGCGGAGAGCGCTGCCGGGTGGAGTTCTTCTTCAAGCCACTCGCCCATCCGGCCCAATGCAGCGCGGCGCAGTGCGTCAAGCACGCCGCCAACCACGACGGTAAACGCAACGATCAACGTCAGCATCAGGAGCGTAGCGCCGCTGCGACTCGACAGGACGCGATCATAGATCTGAAGCAGATAGATCGAAGGCGCGAGGAGAAGGAGATTGTAGCTGCAGCTATATGCGAAAACGAGCCCGAGCGACCCTGCGCAGGCCCGCAAGGCCGCTTTCAACGGCGTCCGCGCTGGTGACATTGTTTGCAGCCGTAGCGGTGGCGTCAGCATTGCGTTCCCGCCAGTGTTCTGAAGTCCGACGCTTCCCGTCCCATTGTTCGCCGACTTTGCAGCGAAGTGAGAACCGGCAGCCCCCGCCGCCGGTTCTCTGCCCCTCCAGAGTCGCCGATCAGCCGTGCGCCAACATGCCTGAATCGTCGATATAGTAGGTTTCGTGGCTGTTGAGCGAGTCGTTCACTATCTTGATGTCAACGTCCCCGCCTTCCGCCTTGTTGCCGTTTCCGCCGTCGCCGCCAATGCCGGCCCACACGTTCTGACTCATGTCCGCAGAGAGGTAGTTTTTCTGGTAGGCCGAAGTGTTGGCATCCACGTCGGACTTATTGTGACCGCTGTCCGATTCCTGGTCGCCATTCGATACGGCTTTGCCGCCCTCTGCTTTCGAATGCTTCTCCGCCTTCGCATTCGCGCCCCCGGCGTCCCAGTAGGCCTTCTGATGAACCTGATCGCCGGTCTTGACGTACACGTCGGCGCCGTCAGCCTTGTTGTACGGGTTGAACTCGATACTGGGCTTGCTGCTGATATCACCGGTATTGACGCCGTCTCCGCCGTTTCCTGCGCTGTTGCCGCCGGTCGAAACCTTCAACGCGATCGTGTCGGAAGGAAACAATGCCTTTGCCTTTGCCATGTCAGTCTCCCTGGGCTGGTTTGCACACTGTGTGTCCCAATGTGGACAGCACGAGTTTTGGATTTCGATGCCGGATTGGCTAGCCGTCAAAGCTGATGCCACCCTTTTCGAACCCTGTACGCCCGAAGTGCTACCGCTCGTTGCCGAGCCCCCGTGAGCTCCAATGCCGCCCGAGCGTTTTCAAACGAAGTGGATAGCGGTTCGCGTGAAGGAAAACGCGTCAAATAGAAATCCAGCGCTTCGTTTCGATAGATCGAAACGGCGAGGCTCTAGGCGTGATCCAGCAAGTGAAGGTCCGACAACAGTTGCATGGCGAAATCGCCGCCAAGCGCAGCGTTGCCGTGGCCGCCGTCACCGCCGATTCCGGCAATCTGGATCGTGCTCTGATCGAACACGACATTGTTGCTCTGATGAGCCTCGGCTGTTGAGTTGTAGCCGGCGACTGCAATGTTGATCGGCACGTAGATCGCCACGTCGATGTCGATCATGCTTCCCGAGAAATGGCCGTTGCCGCCATTGCCGGCGCCGTTGTTGCCGGTCGCGATAACGTCAGAGCCGATCAAGTCGAAGATCGAAGAGAAGATGTCCGCAGTTCCGCCAATCGCGTGATTGCCGTTGCCGCCATCGCCCCCAACACCGGCCATCTGAAACGTGGATTGATCGAACACCACGTTGTTTGTCTGTTCGGCGTTGGCAGTGGAATTGTATCCCGCCACCGCGATGTTGATCGGGTAGTACAACGCAAACGACGCGTGAACGATGCCCCCATAGAAGTATCCGTCCCCGCCATTGCCTGCGTGGTTATCCCCGCTCGCGATCACATTGGAGCCCATCCCGCCGTGGGCAGGGCCCGACCAGCCGATCGGCTGGTGGGGCCCGTAGCCAGTTTCGGAGACCGACAGACCTCCACCGATCGCGGCATTGCCGTTCCCGCCATCACCCCCAACGCCGGCCATCTGAAACGCGGATTGATCGACCACCACATTGTTTGTCTGATCAGCGTGAGCGCTGGAATTATATCCCGCCACCGCAATGTTGATCGGGGCATAGACCGCGACGGGAGCGTGCACCATTGCTCCAAAGAAGTAGCCATCGCCACCATTGCCGGCGCTGTTGCCACCGGTGGCGATCGCGCCGATGCCGACAGACCCGAACGCGGCGACGCCTCCGCCCAATGCGGCATTCCAATTGCCGCCATCACCGCCAACTCCCGCGATCTGGGTTGCGGACTGATCAAAATACGCGATGTTCGTCTGATGAGCGAGGGCTGTCGCATGGACGCCCGGCCACGCGACGTTGAGCGGCTCGAAACCAGCGTAGCTGCTATTGATCAGGCTCCCGGCAAAATAACCTCTGCCGCCATTGCCGGCGCTGTTATCTCCCGTGTGGGTCGGGAAGCGTGACCATGAATCCACGGAATGCCACAACGAGCCTGGCAGATCGTGCCCGAACAGATCCTTGCGGTCGAGGGGAACGCGGTGAACGGGGTCCGGTACACTCCGATGATCCATGACTGTTGCCCTACCGAAATTGCCTCGCGCCGACCGGACGGACGCCTCCCTCACTCAAGAGAGAATGTCACCTCGGCAAGCCAAAAGCCGAGTCGTCAATTCGGATCGCAAACGTTCGGGCGATAGACACGATATCAGTTACACCCGTTCGGGTGTGGCTCGTACCTCCTCCCCGTTACGCACAACAGGCAAGAAGACCAAGTTCGAGGCGATGGAGATCCTTTCGGCGGCCTTTTTGTTTGGGCGAGAGGAAGTCAGGTTGAATCGGCATCGGCAAGGCGGCCTAGGCGTCATCTCCGCAATGCAATAGCGCAGGCGAAAGCCAGCGCCCCGCCGAAGGCTAAAATGCCAAAAGCCAGCCCCCACGATACAGAAGCGGGTGTCATGTCGAGCGCCATGCCGAACGCAATGGGCGACACGGAACCCGCCCCAACGCCCAAGATTGATCGCAGGCCAAGTGCCCGGCCCAGTTGCGACGCCGGTACTGCGTCAGTCATGGCGGACGAAAGCACCGACGAGTCGCCAATGATGGCAAAGCCGTAGATCCAGACCAACGCAAGCAGTAGCGCGACATTTAGCTCATTCAGCCAGCCTATGACGAGGGAACACGCGGCGCCCACCAATGCGAAGCCCACCAGGACCGGCTTTGCGCCGAAGCGATCGGCTGCGTATCCAGACAGGAAGGAGCCAAAGAAGCCCGAAACGTGGAGCGTGACCGCTATCCAAATGCCAATCTCCACGCCGGTCAATCGACCTTGTGATAGCAACGACGCGGTCAGAAACGCAGGGATCCATGCCCACGCTCCGAACAGCTCCCACGTATGTCCAATATATCCGAGTGTAAGTAGCCGGGCCTGACGCTTCCAAGGACTATCAGACGACGTCTGGCCCAGGTCAATTTGCACGACCTGATCGCGTGCATTCCAGGTGGCGGCGATGCTGAGCGCCGAGCCTACAACCGCGACGCCAGCCGTTACGGCAAAGGCCAGTCGGTAGTCTGCGGTCGCGAGCATCGCGTTCGCAAGAACTATGGACAGCACATAGCCGGCCGACATGCCTGCGAGGACCCACCCGACGGCCGAAGCCTTGCGATCTGGTGGCGCGTTGGTCGAAACAAGCATGATGGCAGGCGTGTAGGTAGCACCCTGCGCCAGCCCCAGAAGCGCCATGCATGCAAGTGCACTCTCGAAGGATCGTGCGAACGTAGCAAAGAAGAGAGCTGACGCAGCGCACGAAATAGCTGCCCAGGCGAACACGCTCTTTGCGCCGAACCTGTCACACAGAAAGGAGACGACGAGTAAGGAGACGGCAAACGAAGCTGTGAATGCCCCCTGAACCAAACCGGCCCGGGTTGCTGTCATTTGCCAAGCGTCCATGAGCCAACTCAGACACGCGGGATAAGTCATAAATACCGCGGTCGTGCATGCCCGAGCCAGGACAAGCAACGGCGTGTTTACGGAAGACGGTGGTCCCGGCGAGAACCGTTCGAGTTCATGGGTCATGGATGCTTAAAGCCGAACCGCACGGTCAGGATCAATTGTGAGTTTCGCGGCTCTCGGTTGCTGCTGCTCGGTGAGCACACCGACG
The DNA here is from genome assembly GCF_001693485.1 of Bradyrhizobium sp. LMTR 3. Classification (GTDB taxonomy): domain Bacteria; phylum Pseudomonadota; class Alphaproteobacteria; order Rhizobiales; family Xanthobacteraceae; genus Bradyrhizobium. The sequence goes on along the minus strand of NZ_MAXC01000049.1, from coordinate 80,013 downwards.
AGATCCTGCGCCAGGTGCTCGGCTTCAGCGATCACCAGGTCGCCGAAATCCACGATTTCGGCGCGCTCCCGATCCCGCCGCGGAAGCCGGCCGCCTGACAAGCAGTCTGGGATTCTGGGATGCAACAGCCGCCGGCTTCCGGCGGCCTTTTTCATTCTGGAGTGCCAGCACCGCGACTCATTGCTGCAATGCAAACGTCCGATTGCTGCTATGCAAACAAAGCCGTTGCTGGTGGTATCTGGTATACATAAAGTCTCCCCGTATAACGAAAGCGGAGCTCCTCCGCCACTTCAGAAAGGGGACATCCATGTCCAAGACTGCATCCATCGGCGTCCTGCCCTCCCCCACCCTGTTCGGCCGCCTGATGGCTTCCATCGACCGTCTGCTGATCGCGAGCAGCCGTATTGCGGTTCGCAACGGCGATCTCCCCCCTTTCGGGCTCTGACGCTTCTGCAGTAAGGGCTTTTTTGCGCGGTACCTCGCGAAATCCCACAGCAACCATAGGTTACATTTCGGTCAACGGCCCCGGTTTCCGGGGCCGTTTTCGTTCGCCGCTCACCGACTGCCTGTTTGGGCGCCACCTGCGACAAATTGGCCTAGGCTCCCATCGAAACCAAAAACCAGTTGCATCGTGGCATATCATATACAACAATTCTAAAAACGCCCATACCAGAACAAGGGCGCATACCAGGGGGGAGCTAGGCCGTGCAGTCCGCAAGGGACAGCGAAGGCGATATCGCAAGGAACGGGCAGCGTGAGCATGCCTACCCCTCTTCTTGCGCCTCTCAGACTCACAATTGGCCGAAAGGAGCGGATGCCGCTCGATCAGGCCCCTCGTACAATTCGAACCTGCGGGAGTCGCGTTGAGGCAATCATTGCGGCGCGACGATCATGGGTGCATGAAGACCCGAAACGTTTGATCGGGAATGAACTTACCAAGCCGGCAAAGACCGGCGTAACCACAGTTCAACGGGAGTGAAGCAAATGAGGCGTTCTACACATCTTGCATTGGGAGCGATTGCGGCGCTGTGCACGGGCGGGGTCACGGTTCCCGCAACGGCGGCTTGGGAGCCGGTACGGCCCGTTGAATTCATCGTCCCCGCGGGCACGGGCGGCGGCGCCGACCAGATGGCGCGCACGATCCAGGGCATCGTCACCAAGCACAGTCTGATGAAGCAGCCGCTGGTCGTCATCAACAAGTCCGGCGGCGCCGGCGGCGAAGGCTTCCTCGACGTCAAGGGATCGGGCGGAAATCCGCACAAGATCATCATTACGCTTTCCAACCTTTTCACCACTCCGCTTGCCACCGGAATTCCGTTTAGCTGGAAAGATCTCACGCCGGTCGCGATGCTGGCATTGGATGAATTCGTGCTGTGGGTGAACGCCGACAAGCCGTACAAGACGGCCAAGGAGTACATCGATGCCGTGAAGGCCGCTCCCGCCGGCTCGATCAAGATGGGCGGCACCGGCTCGAAGCAGGAAGATCAGATCATCACTGTTGCCGTGGAAAAAGCCGTCGGCACCAAGTTCACCTACATTCCCTACAAGGGCGGCGGCGAAGTCGCCGTTCAACTCGTCGGCAACCACGTCGACTCGACCGTCAACAATCCGATCGAGGCGGTCGCGCAATGGCGCGGCGGCAAGCTGCGTCCGCTCTGCGTTTTTGATGCAAAGCCGATGGCCTACGATGAGCCGATCGCGGACGGCAAGGGCTGGAAGGACGTTCCGACCTGCAAGTCGGCAGGTCTCGACATGGAATATCTGATGCTGCGCGGCATCTTCATGGCGCCCAGGGCCACCAAGGACCAGGTCGAGTATTATGTCGAACTGTTCAAGAAAATTCGCGCCACGCCTGAGTGGCAGGACTTCATGAAGAGCGGTGCCTTCAACACGACCTTCCTGACCGGCGCTGAATACGCCAAATGGGTCGAGGCCGAAGACAAGCGTCATCAGACTCTGATGAAAGAGGCCGGTTTCCTCGCTCCGAGCAACTGACCGAGAAGCACTGATCGATTGGGGTAGCAACGCAGACGGCGGGCTCGGTTTCCGCGGGCTTGATTGCGCATGGAGTTTCGATGACAACAGGCAGTTCGAGCAACACCGGCCCGACCCACAAGCTCGTGGAAGCAGGCGTCACCCTACTGATCGCTCTGTTCGGAGTGATCGTGATCGCCGGCAGCCTCAAGGCGGGGATCAATTGGGGCGCTGAGGGCCCCCGCGCCGGGTTCTTCCCATTCTATATCGGACTTTTCATCGTCGCTTCCAGCGGGATCAATCTGTGGCACGGGCTGCGCGAAGACAATGACGGACTGTTCGCGGAGTGGGGACAGCTTCGTCAGGTTCTGAGCGTCGTCATTCCCACTGGCATCTATGTCGGCTCCATGCCGTTCATCGGGCTGTACGTCGCTTCGATCGTTTTCATCGCATGGTTCATGCGATGGCTGGGCAAATACAACTGGATCACCGTCCTGGCGGTGGCATTCGGTATGCCCATCGTCACCTATTTGATTTTCGAGCGCTGGTTCATGGTCCCGCTTCCAAAGGGACCCGTGGAAGATTGGCTCGACCTGTAAACAACGACGCACAGTCAAGATTGGATTATCGGGATGGAAGAACTCGTCAATCTTTTTCACGGCTTTGCGGTCGCGCTGCAGCCGTACAACATCATGCTGATGGTTATCGGCATCGTGCTCGGTGTCATCATCGGCGTGCTGCCGGGACTGGGCGGCGCCAATGGCGTCGCCATCCTGCTGCCGCTGACGTTCAGCATGTCGCCGACGTCGGCCATCATCATGTTGTCCTGTATTTACTGGGGCGCGTTGTTCGGTGGAGCGATCACCTCGATTCTCTTCAACATACCGGGCGAACCATGGTCGGTGGCCACGACGTTCGACGGCTATCCGATGGCGCAGCAGGGCAAGGCCGGCGAAGCACTGACCGCCGCCTTCACCTCCTCCTTCGTCGGCGCGCTGTTCGCCGTGGTCATGATCACGCTGGTCGCTCCCCTGGTCGCCAGCTTTGCGCTGCAATTCGGACCTGCGGAAAAGTTCGCGGTGTATTTCCTCGCATTCTGCAGCTTCGTGGGCTTGAGCAAGGAGCCGCCGTTCAAGACCATTGCGGCCATGATGATCGGCTTTGCGCTCGCCGCGGTCGGACTTGATTCCATCACCGGGCAGTTGCGGCTGACGTTCGGTGTCACCCACCTGCTCAACGGCTTCGACTTCCTGATCGCCGTGATCGGACTGTTCGGCATCGGCGAAATCCTGCTGACGATGGAAGAAGGGCTGGCCTTCCGCGGTGGCAACGCCAAGATCAACTTGCGCGTGGTGCTGCAGACTTGGAAGGAACTCCCCGCATACTGGATGACCTCGTTGCGTTCCTGCTTCATCGGCTGCTGGATGGGCATCACGCCGGCGGGTGCAACCCCAGCCTCGTTCATGAGCTACGGCATTGCCAAGCGCGTCGCGAAGAAAGGCAGCAATTTTGGTAAGGGCGAGATCGAAGGCGTCGTTGCGCCGGAGACCGCGGCGCATGCTGCGGGTACAGCGGCGCTGTTGCCGATGCTCTCGCTCGGCGTGCCGGGCTCTCCGACGGCTGCAGTGTTGCTCGGCGGCCTGTTGATCTGGGGCCTGCAGCCCGGACCGATGCTGTTCGTCGAACAGAAGGAATTCGTCTGGGGCCTGATCGCCTCGATGTATCTCGGCAATATTGTCGGCCTGCTCGTCGTGCTCACCTGCGTACCGATTTTCGCAGCTATCCTGCGCGTGCCTTTCAGCATCATTGCACCCCTTATTCTGGTGCTATGCGCGATCGGTGCCTATTCGGTCCATAGCAGCACGTTTGACGTCATGCTGATGCTGGTGTTCGGCGTGATCGGTTATCTGCTCAAGAAGTGCAACTATCCCCTCGCCCCGCTGGTGCTGGCGATCGTGCTCGGCGACAAGGCCGAAGAGGCCTTCCGCCAGTCGCTTCTGGGATCCCAGGGCTCGTTTGGAGTGTTCCTTTCCAATCCGCTGGTCAGCACGATCATGATCCTGGGATTGATCGCGCTGTTCTGGTCGGTCATTCAGGAAGGCTACAGCCGCCTCCGATCCGCGGCGACCGCATGATTAAGCTCTAAGCAAAGCAATAGCTTAAGACGCTTCCAACGATTGGGCCGCGCAACTGCGCGGCCCTTTTTGTTTGTGCAGCCTTTCACCGGCCCGGGGAATTCTTAGAACATGTGCAAATTTTTCTCTTGTCTACTGGCATAACATATACCACACTCGCGCCGAGCTGTCGGGCAACGATAGAACAGCAGCCCTTTGGAGGAAAAATGACGGATACAGTGCACGGAGCAGCCCCCGTCGCGGAGGCGCGAGTGAGCGATGCCTATCGCTGGACTCAATTGGCCATCGGCGTCGCCGCGATGGTGATGATCGCGAACTACCAATATGGTTGGACGTTCTTCGTCCCCGACATCCAGCAGAAATTCGGATGGGATCGCGCCTCGATCCAGTGGGCATTTACGCTGTTCGTGCTGTTCGAGACCTGGCTGGTGCCGGTCGAGGGATGGTTCGTCGATAAATACGGCCCGCGCCTCGTCGTCCTGATCGGCGGCATCCTCTGCGCCATCGGATGGGCGATCAACGCCCACGCGACCACGCTCAACGGCTTCTATCTCGGCATGATCATCGCAGGCATCGGCGCGGGTGGCGTGTACGGCACCTGCGTCGGCAACGCGCTGAAGTGGTTTCCCGACAAGCGCGGCCTCGCCGCCGGCATCACCGCCGCCGGATTCGGCGCAGGCTCGGCGCTGACCGTTGCGCCGATCCAGGCGATGATCAAGGACTCCGGCTTCCAGACCACCTTCCTCTATTTCGGTCTCGGCCAAGGCATCATCATCGTCATTCTCGCCTTCCTGATGTTCTCGCCGAAAGCGGGACAGGTGCCGACGGTGCAGAACAGCAACGTGATCCAGACCCGGCGCAACTATCAACCCACCGAAGTGATCCGTCAGCCGATCTTCTGGCTGATGTATTTCATGTTCGTGATCGTCGGCGCCGGCGGATTGATGGTGACGGCCAACCTCAAGCCGATCGCCGTCGACTGGAAGGTCGACAGCGTGCCGGTGACGCTGATGGCGGTGACGATGACGGCGGTGACGTTCGCGGCCACCATCGATCGCGTGCTCAACGGCCTGACCCGTCCGTTCTTCGGCTGGATCTCCGACATGATCGGCCGCGAGAACACCATGTTCATCGCCTTCGGCATGGAGGGCATCGGTATCTGGGGCCTCTACATGCTGGGCCATGACCCGGTCTGGTTCGTGCTGCTGTCGGGCTTCGTGTTCTTTGCCTGGGGCGAGATCTACTCCCTCTTCCCATCGACCTGCACGGACACCTTCGGCGCAAAGTTCGCCGCCACCAATGCCGGCCTGCTCTACACGGCAAAGGGTACCGCGGCGCTGTTGGTGCCGGTGGCGAACTACATGCAGCAATCGTCGGGCACCTGGGACACCGTGTTCATCGTCGCGGCCGGCGCGAATATCCTGGCCTCGCTGCTGGCGATCGCGGTGCTAAAACCCTGGCGCAAGATGGTGGTCGCCAAATCGCAGATTGCGGCCTAGCCACACCGCTCCACCGCATGACAAAGGCGCGCTCACCCTCCGGTGGGCGCGTTTTCTTTTGGCGAGCAGGAGGCCCTGGCATACCTGACGCCATTTGGGACCGAGCAACTCGAGAGCCCCTCTTCCTGGAATGTCACGGCACTTTCCAGAAATGTCAATAATACTGCCTATTTATCTCGACCTCGGCTGCGAGAATTCCACATTCCGCGTGTTGACAATTGGCATTATGTATACCAGACTTGAGCCAATAGTTCACCCCAAGGAGGTTGCCATGCAAGTCGGAGATATCCTGCGCAAGAAAGCCGCCCGTGTCGCAACGGTCCGCATGAACGAGACCGTCGCCATTGCCGCGCAACTGATGCGCTCCGGCAATATCAGCGCGCTGGTCGTCAAGGATGTCGTCCGCACCGAAGGCAACACGGCGGTCGGCATGTTCACCGAGCGCGACGTGGTTCGCGCGATTGCCGAACACGGCGCAGCCGGCGTGAACATGCGCGTCTCGCAATTCATTTCGGTGCAGCAGCTCGTCTCCTGTACCTCGGCGGATACGCTCGAGCATGTCCGTCACCTCATGAGCAAGCATCACATCCGCCACGTGCCGGTAATCGACAATTACAGCCTGATCGGCGTCATCAGCATTCGCGACATCACGACCGCGTTCGACGACGAAGCAACGCCCTACAAGCTGGTCGCGTCGGCCTGACCGGTCGCTTCGAACTCCGCCGGCATTTCCTGGGCCCATCCCAGGGAAGCCGGCGGTATCGCACCGAAAATTTCGGCTTAACTCCTGTCGCAAAGCAGGCGCTCGCAAATTTGCGCCGGAGTAGTGGCGCGCCGGAAAGCATTATCTGTGGGAGGGCGCATGGCGCGCAACATTCTGATCCTTGGAGCCTCGTATGGCTCATTGCTGGCGACAAAGCTATTGATGGCGGGTCACAACGTGACCCTGGTTTGCCGGAAGCAGACGGCCGAACTCATCAATCGCGACGGCACCGAAGTTCGCATCAAGCTGCGCGACGAGGCGGCGCACCGGCCGATCTTCTCGCGCGACCTGCCTGGAATCCTGGACGCGGTCGAGCCCGCCGGCGTCGATCCTTCCCGTTATGATCTGGTTGGTCTTGCCATGCAGGAACCGCAATACACCAACCATGCGATCCAGGCTCTGATGATCAAAATCGCCGAGGCGAAGCTGCCTTGCCTTTCGATCATGAACATGCCGCCCTTGCCCTATCTCAGACGGATCCCGGCGCTTGCGAAGATGGAGCTGGAGCAGGCCTACACCAACGCCGCGGTATGGGAACAGTTCGAGCCGGGCTTGGTGTCGCTCTGCTCCCCCGATCCGCAGGCCTTCCGCCCACCGGAAGAGGCGGCGAATGTTCTTCATGTCGGCCTGCCGACAAACTTCAAGGCAGCGTCATTTGCGGATGAGAAACATAATTTGCTGCTTCGAGAGCTGGAAGCCGACGTCGATGCGGTGAAGCTGGATGGCCAGGACGTTCCGGTGAAGCTCAAAGTGTTCGATTCGATGTTCGTCCCTCTGGCCAAATGGTCGATGCTGTTGACGGGGAATTACCGCTGCATCACGCCGCAGGAGCCGCAATCGATCCGCGACGCGGTGCACGGCGATATCAATCTCTCGCAGTCGATCTACGACCATGTCGATGCCATCGCCCAGCGCCTGGGCGCCGATCCCACCGATCAGGTACCTTTCGAGAAATACGCCAAAGCCGCGGAAAGCCTTCTCAAGCCCTCGTCGGCGGCCCGGGCGGTCGCTGGTGGCGCGCCTTCCATCGAGCGCGTCGACCTGCTGGTCAAGCTGATTTCGCATCAACTTGGCGTACCCAATGCCGAAATCGACCGCACGGTCCAGATCGTCAATCAAAAACTGAATGAGAGCGTCGCCACCGTATCTCTCTAAAGCCACCACCAGTGTCACCGCGCCGGCGTGATCGAATGCCCCCCCTCCTATGCGACCCCTCTCCTATGACGGCAAGACCACCTATGAGGGCGAGCCCGGCATCGTCATCGGCAAGCCCTGCACCAACGTTTCCATTGATGAGGCCGATGACTTCATCTTCGGCTACACCTGCGTCAACGACGTCAGCAAGATCTCGCATGACATAACACTGTCCGGTGATCTGATCGCCTGCGGCACATCGGTCGGCGTCATGTGAAAGAGCCGGTCAACACGGTGACGGTGGCGATCGACGGCATCGGCGAGCTGACCAATGAGTTCAGGCAGTAAGCGGCGTAATCTGAGACCTATGGCGTGAACCCATTAGTTTTCGGACTGGTCGGCCGATGTCCGCATTGGCGCGCATTACGAACTCAAGTCGGTGCACAAAAACGGAAGTTGGGTGGGCCGCAGCCGTCCGGAAGCGCTCGACCGCCCGCCGGGGCTCCCGGAAAACGGCATCAACGATCGTGAACGAGATACAACAGTTCAGTGCTTTGCAATGAATGCAAGCACCTTCTCATTGAAGGCTTGGGGGTTCTCAACCTCCATCTGATGAGATGCTGCCGGAATCGTTGCACGTTCTACGCTCGGCAAGCAGTGTTCCAGTCTGTCGTTGATGAGACGGAACATCTTGGGACTGCGCTCCCCGTCGAGGAGCAATGTTGGCGCTTTCACCTTCTGCACATCCTCGCATGTCGTGGGTGGATGGAGGTTTCGCGATGAGACCTCGCCCTTTAGTTCTTGGGCATTGTCCATGAGGCGCTTCAGAACGGGAGGTGGGAGTTTCTCGTACGACCCCTCGCCCAACACGCCATTCACAAATCGACGCACTCCTTCTTCATCATTCCCCTGCTTGAATGCTTCGCTCGTAGCGATTGATCTCGTGATGGCGGCGGTAAGAAGAGCATCTCCTTCAGGTGTATTTTTTAGTAACGGCATTACAGGCGGTTCGCCCAGCGTCAGACTGCGAATGACCTCCGGGTGATCTCGTGCGACTAGGAAAGCAATAAACGCTCCATACGAATGACCAATGAGATGAAGCGGGGGTAGATTAAGTGCCTTGATGAAGGCAGCCAGGTCTCTCGCATGTATCGTCACAGAAAAATCTGTTGAGTCTTTGGGCCATTCATTTGGATAGTGATACCGACGACTGTACGAGATTAGTCGATATCTGTTCGAGAACGCCTCAAGCTGTCCATCCCACGTGCGGTAATCCTCCAGTGTGCCGTGCACCAGCACCACTGGAGTTCCTTGCCCGAGCTCAATGTAATGCAGTGTAAGGCCATTAATTTGCACCTCTCTTGTTTGCATCTCAGAAGAGGATGCGCCTTTCTGCTGCGCGAATGACGGACTCGCGACGAAGAACATGGCTGCCAGCGATACGAGAACAATGTGTTTCAGGACGAGCGTTCTCGGTTGCATATGACTCTCCTGGTGTTGTGATACGTGTCGGGCGCTGGCGCGCACACGACCCCTGCGATTGATGAGTCACATCGGCAAGAAGGAGACGTCGATTAATCGAAGTGCGATGCCCGCTGACGGTGCGCTAGCTACCCGCTGTCCCATGCAAAGACTTCGGCACGTCCGCTTCCGGAGCTAGAGCCAAATCTAGCCGATTTCACCGGCCTGAGGAATGGTTCTCTCGGCTCGACCAATGTCCCAAATGGGTCAAACGCGCTGCTTTGACTGACGGCCAGTCACTTCCGGTCTTCCTCGATCAACAGACATTCTGAGCCTGCTTCGGCATGCCACCGCCGCCGAACCCGGCGGCGGTGGCTGTGATCGTATTGAAGGTCAACGCTTGGGTAGCGACGCCATCACCTCGCCCGCGTCTGCGTCCTCTAGGCAAGGCGCGACGGTCAACGGGAGCAGGTCAGACCATTGGGCGACCCAACGATACATGGCCTTTGGATCACTCGATTCGGAGATCGCAAATCCCTGACCGTTCATGCCATGCCAACGCCCCAACATCTTTACGCCCTCGGGTGGTGCGCCGCCGGTTTCCAGGAAGCGTGCGACTGCTGCATTGAAAGTGCCTTGAGGTACAGTCCAAGATACTATGAACTTCATGCGAGTCTCCCATTCGCAATTAATGGGTGAATGTCGCGGCTTCGCCGCTTGCGCACGATAGCGCCTACGAATCGAATAACAATGGCGAATGGATGGGCCTGCTGGTTCATTCAAGGGCGCTGTTTTGGACGGCAACGCACAAATCGTTATCGAAATGTCGCATTGGGGCCAACGGCGGGCTCGTACACCGCTGCAACTCCCATCGCTCTTGGCATGATCCTTACGGTGATCGATGATCCCGGCTACCGGATGAGCCCGAGCTTTTCGAGAAGGGCATTTGTGGAACCTAACGAAACTTCAGACGTTCTGTGTCGCGAATGAGCAGCGCCGTCGCCCCGGCGCAGCAAGCGCAGACGCCGAGGCGGTGCGCTGCGCTGTCGGAGGGAACGCTCATGAAACTCACCCTTTCGGTCATCAAGGCTGACATAGGCTCGGTCGGCGGCCACACGAAACCGTCCACACGCATGATGGCGGCTGTCGAGGGCGAGGTCGCGAGGGCCATCTGCGATGGCCTGCTGATCGACGCTTTCGTCTGCCACACCGGCGACGACATTGCGATCATCATGACGCACACACGGGGCGAAGGGAGCTCCGAGGTGCATCAACTTGCCTGGAAGGCGTTCCTCGCGGCCACCTCGGTCGCGAAAACCTCCGGGCTTTATGGCGCCGGGCAGGATCTTCTCGTCGACGCACCGTCCGGAAACGTCCGCGGCGCCGGCCCGGGCGTCGCCGAGCTCAGCTTCGACCACAGCCTCTCGGGCACGAGACCTGCAGAGTCCTTCATGGTGTTCGCCGCCGACAAATGCGGCCCCGGCGCCTACAACCTGCCGCTCTACCTCGCCTTTGCCGATCCCATGTATTGCGCCGGGCTGATGCTGCCCCCGATGATCAAGGGATTCCGTTTCCATGTCATCGACATGGACAACACGGCCGGCGACAGCGTGATCGAACTCGACGCGCCCGCGGATGGCTACCACATTGCCGCGCTGCTCCGCGACAACGAACGCTTTGGCATTGATCGCATCGTTTCCCGGACCCATGGCGAGGTCGCCGTCGCCGTTTCGGCGCAGCGTCTTCACGCGATCGCCGGCAAGTACACCGGCAAGGACGATCCGGTCGCGATCGTCAGGAACCAGGGGATTTTCCCGGCGCCCGAAGAAATCGTCTCGCCGTTCGCGAAGGCGCACTTCGTAGGCGGCGATGCGCGCGGCTCGCACGTGATGCCGCTCATGCCGGTGCCAATTAACACGCCGGTGACAGGCATGTACTGCCTGCCGATCGTTTCCTGCGCCGGCTTTTCGATCGACAAGGACGGCCGTTTCTCGGAGTCCTATACCGATTTCTTCGACAACCCGGCGTGGGACGAGGTCCGCCGGCGCGCCCAGCGCAAGGCCATCGAGATGCGCAGCCAGGGCTGGTCCGGTGCCGCGATGCTGCCCTATTCCGAGCTGGAGTATGGAGGCTTCCGCGACACCGTATCCTCACTGCTGAAGCGCTTTAAGGTGCACAAGGAGCGCAAGCCGGAAGCGGCCGAGTAAGGGACCGCCTGCGAGGTGGGTATGGCAAAACGGCGTATCGGCATTCTCACGGGCGGCGGCGACGTTCCCGGTCTCAACGCAGTCATCAAGAGCGTGACATATCGCGGCAGCGAGAACGACATCGAGGTCGTCGGTCTCCGCCGTGGTTGGGAGGCCCTCACGCACGTAAACCTCGAGGACCCGGCCTCTAGGTCCCACTACATCATCCCGCTGAACCGTGACAACACGCGCACCATAGATCGGAGTGGCGGCACCGTGCTGCACTCGAGCCGCACTAATCCATCCAAGATGAAGAAGCTGCCGGATCATCTCGCCGGCAACGACTTTCCGGCTTCGCTCAGCACCAAGGGCGGCATCGCAACCAGGACATGGGACGTCACCAGCCAGGTGCTGGCGAACCTCTCGGGGCTCGGCATCGAACATCTGATCGCCATCGGCGGCGACGACACGCTCAGTTATGCAGCCAAGCTCAACGACGTCGGCGTCAAGATCATCGCCATCCCGAAGACGATGGACAACGACGTCCGCAATACCGAGTACTGCATCGGCTTCTCGACCGCGATCACCCGCGCCAGCGACGCCATCCAGCGGCAGCGCACCACTGTCGGATCGCACGAGCGAATTGGCATTTTCCGCGTCTTTGGCCGCGATGCCGGATTTACAGCGCTCTACACCGCATACGCCACCTCGATACGGTGCGTCATACCGGAGTACAAGGTCGATCTCGACAAACTGATCCAGTTGCTCGTCGAGGAGAAGCGCGCCAACCCAAGCAACTACGCGCTCGTCGTGCTCAGCGAGGGCGCCGCGTGGGAGGGCTACGAGGTGCAGGAATACGGCGAGCCCGATGCCTACGGCCATCGCAAGAAGGCGAGCGTGGCGGAATCGTTCGCCGACGAGATCAAGCGGCGCGCCGGCGAGGAGACGATCACATCTGACCTCACCTACGACCTGCGATCGGGCAATCCGGACTTCATGGACAAGCTCGTGGCCCTGACTTTCGGTAACATGGCCTACGATGCCATCCTGGAAGGCAAGACGGGCCGCATGTCGGCGCTGGTGGAGGGGCGCTACGACCTCGTGCCCATCCCTGACGCCAAGCTCGGGCCGCGCAAATTGGACGTCGCCAACACATACAACACGGAGCGCTACCGCCCCATCTACGGCAATAAGCGAGGGCTGCCGATCTTTCTCACCCGCGCGTCATAGGTGGAGACAGGCCATGGAGATCGAACGCACGACTTTCGGCACCATCACGATTGACGGAAAGACCTATGAACACGACGTGATCATTCGTCTCTCCGGCGAAATCGCAAGGCGGAAGAAAAAGCTGTCGAAGAAGTACTACGGCACCTCGCATGTCCTCTCGAAAGACGAAGCGAAGTTCATCTATGAGGACGGATGCGAGCAGCTAATTCTTGGCTCGGGCCAGATGGGCAATGTGCACCTGTCGCCGGAAGCAGAGACGTATTTTGCGAAAAAGGGTTGCGCGGTCCTGTTGCAGCCGACCCCCAAAGCGATTCATACGTTCAACAACTCGCATGCAAAGAAGATCGGCCTTTTCCACATTACCTGCTAGATCGGGCCGGCGGAGAACATCGTGTGTGCTGACCGGTGGCGGAAACCAGAGTCGGCTCAAAAGCGTCGATTTAGCATGCCTGCAGCATGTCCGGTTTTGCGGGTGATCTCGGAAGATGCCGGACTCCATGCGGAATTGTTCGCACTGCGGAAACAAGCCGCGCTTTTGCATGATGGCGTTGCCCTGACCAGCGCCCGCTCCCGGTAGACTTTTGCAGGGGGTGACGGCATCCTGCCCTCGAAATCTCACAAAAGACGCGCGGGCCGTCCCGCCGGGGAAACCAGAGGGCAGACATGATCAAGACGCGATTCACCGAGCTCGTCGGCGTCGAGCACCCGATCGTCCAGGGCGGCATGCAATGGGTCGGCCGCGCCGAGCTGGTTGCGGCCGTTGCCAATGCCGGCGCGCTCGGGCTGATCACCGCGCTGACGCAGCCGACGCCCGAGGATCTGACCAAAGAAATCGCGCGCTGCCGCGACATGACCGACAGGCCGTTCGGCGTCAACCTCACCATCCTCCCCGCGATCAAGCCGCCGCCTTACGCCGAATACCGCCAGGCCATCATCGAGGCCGGCATCAAGATCGTCGAGACCGCCGGCAACAAGCCGCAGGAGCACGTCACCGAGTTCAAGAAGCACGGCATCAGGATCATCCACAAATGCACCAGTGTCCGCCACGCGCTGTCGGCAGAGCGGATGGGCGTGGACGCGATCTCGATCGACGGCTTTGAATGCGCCGGCCATCCCGGCGAGGACGACACGCCCGGCCTGATCCTGATCCCGGCCGCCGCCGACAAGGTCAAGATTCCGATGATCGCATCTGGCGGTTTCGGGGACGGCCGCGGCCTGGTTGCCGCGCTCGCGCTCGGCGCCGAGGGCATCAACATGGGCACGCGTTTCATGTGCACCAGGGAAAGCCCGATCCATCAGCTCGTCAAGGAGCGCATCGTCGCCAATGACGAGCGCGAGACCGAATTGATCTTCCGCACCATGCGCAACACCTCGCGCGTCGCCAAGAACGCGATCTCGACCAAGGTGGTGGCGATGGAGAGGGAAGGCGCAAAATTCGAGGACGTGCGCGAACTCGTCGCCGGCGCCCGCGGCAAGATGGTCTACGCCACCGGCGATGCCGATGAGGGCATCTGGTCGGCCGGCCAGGTCCAGGGCCTGATCCACGACATCCCGACCTGCGCCGAACTGGTGTCGCGCATCATGCGCGACGCAGAAGCCATCATCCGCAGCCGGTTCGAAGGCATGTTGTCGGGCGCGCAGCGGCAGGCAGCAGAATAAAGGCGGTCTCCGCCAACAACGAGAAGAGCCCATGAAAGCCTATGTCTACGGCGCCAACGGCGCCGAAATATCGGAGGTCGCAAAACCTTCGCCGAAGGGCACGCAGGTGCTGGTCAAGGTCCATGCCTGCGGCCTCAACCGCGCCGATCTCGGCATGACCAAGGGCCATGTACACGGCGCGGCCGGCGGCGTCGGCACCGTGCTCGGCATGGAATGGGCGGGTGAAGTCGCCGAGCTCGGGCCTGACGCAAAAGGCGTTGAGGTCGGCGACAAGATCATGGGCTCGGGCGCAGCCGCGTTCGCCGAATATACGCTGGCCGACCACGGCCGGCTGTTCCGCGCGCCCTCCAACATGAACTTCGAGGAAGCCGCCACCCTCCCCGTCGCGCTCGCCACCATGCACAATGCTGTGGTGACCAACGGCGCGCTGCAGCCGGGCCAGAGCGTGCTGATCCAGGGCGCCAGCTCCGGCGTCGGCCTGATGGCGATGCAGATCGCCAAACTGAAGGGCGCAAAACTCGTCATCGGCTCGTCGACGGACGCGATGCGCCGCGGCCGCCTGAAGGAATTCGGCGCCGATCTCGCGATCGATTCCGGCGATCCCGGCTGGGTCGATCAGGCGCTGAAAGCCACGAACGGCGAAGGCGTCGACCTCATCGTCGACCAGGTGTCCGGCAAGGTCGCCAACCAAAATCTCGCCGCCACCAAGGTCAAGGGCCGCATCGTCAATGTCGGCCGGCTCGGCGGCACCCACGCCGATTTCAATTTCGACCTCCACGCCGCCCGCCGCATCCACTATATCGGCGTCACCTTCCGCACCCGCACCATTGAGGAAATCCGCGAGATCTTTGACGAGGTCCGCAAAGACATCTGGCCGGCCGTGGAATCCCGCAAACTGCAATTGCCGATCGACAAGGTCTATCCCTTCGCCGAGATCGGAAAAGCGTTCGAGCACATGGAAGCCAACAAGCACCTCGGGAAAATCGTGGTGGCGTTCTAGCTGCGTGTCCCGGACGCGGTGCAGCGTCCCCCGGCGATGCGAAGCATCGTCCGGTGCGCTGCTCCGCGCGTCGCCGTCCAGCAAGTTATCTTACGGCAGCGACCCTCTCAGGTCTGCGACACCAATATCGAGGGTTGCTCGGCCACCGTTCTCGGGACTGGTGCGCGCGCGGACCTCACTGCGTTCGGACACCGTAGTGACACGGGCACCTTTCTCAGCCAGTCCGAGACTTTGAACGGCGATCGCGCCAAGCACAAGCAGCGCGACCATGACCAGCCCGCTCAGGGCGGGAGTTAGATGTAGATCGGACCTAAAGCGCATCATCGCTGCACCCATACGCATCGCCCGCGGCCCACTGCAACAAGCATCGTTGAGTCGTTAGGCGATTTGGTGGCCTGACGGTGGCGATCCGGCGCTCACTCTCTTCCGCGCACCGTACAATTCAACCGAAGCACACGGATGGATGAGGCCGAGCATCCTGCACCGACGCCAGTTCGGATGAGAGTCGGCATCGTGTTACATCGCGAGGCGGAGAAAAATGCTGGCTCGCCCTGCGCGCTGATCGAGGCGTTGCGCGCGATTGAGCAAGCCGAGAAGGAGGGCCCGACGGCGACGTGATCTTGGCCTCAAGGAGCAGTGTCGGCCAGCGACGCGCGCGCCGCTGCTACCCGACGCGGCTGCGTTGCTCAATATTGGCCGCCGGTCCTCCCGCGCGGACACCGCGAGTGCCGGATGGCGGCGGTGTTTGCGAGCCCGCGATACTCTTCCACGGACTGATCGTTTCGACGATGATGTTAATTCCGGCCAACGCGCTGTCGATCTGGTGCTGCACGTTGTTGACTTCGGCCTGCAGGAAGTCCTGCATTTTCTGGAGCTCGGAAGCCAACCCCTGAAGTTCGCCTATCGAATTTGAGGTCAACCGGGCAACGGAAGAGTTGATTCGTTCGGCGCTGATCTCCAGAGCGCTGGAGGGTTTCGACTTCTCTTGCGTTTCCGATTTACTGAGTTGTGTCGCCAAAGCCAATTCCGACGGAGGCGTTTTTTCGTCGGGTGCGGCAGACGTTGGGGTATCCATCAGGTGCTCCCTTGGTGCCGGTTGGTCGCGACGCCAATCCCGAACCAGATTGGTTAATAATCCGTTAACCCGGATGCAGATTGGTTAATAATTCGGTAAGGGGGAAGCCGGAGACCGTCGTTTCCGTTACATATCAACGACGATGCCGCGATGAGCCAACGGGTCGCGCGAATGCGCGCCCGATGACAGGCTCCGCAACATCCGGGCAAGTGCGGAAACCTGGGGCGATCACCGTGGTTCGCCGGAGAATGACTGCCGCAGTGCTGACAGCCGGTCGAGTGTCGCCTGCGACAGCGGGCCCTTCTCCACCGCGGCGAGTGCATCTTCAAACTGTTGCGGCGTCGCCATGCCGACCAGGATCGTGCCCATCGCCGGATGCGACAGTGCAAACCGCGTGGCGGCCTCGGTCAGGCTGGCGGCAAATCCCTCATCCACCAATGGCATCAGACGGCGCGCGCGATCGACATCGGCATCGTAGCTCATGGCAGAGCCGATCGGCTCCGGCGCGGCACCCGCAATCGGATGCCGCTCGGCCGAGCCCGATAGCGCGCCGCCGGCCAGCACGCGGATGCCGACGACACCAACGCCGGCAGCCTCCGTATGATCGAACAACCGTCCATAATCCTGCGCCGGATAGTTCGCCGGCAATTCGCCGGCCGCAGACGGATTGAGCATGTTGTAGACGACTTGCGCGCTATCGAAGACGCGCGCATCGATCACCTGATGCAGCGCCGCCGTATCGCCGAGCGCCGTGATCCCGAGAAACCGGATCTTTCCCTGCTGCCGCAACCGCTCGAACGCCGGCACCACCTCGTCGAGCACCTGCCGCACGCTCAGCGCAGGCCCGCCGCCCTGCGCGGTAATCGGATTGTGCAGATGAAGGATATCGACCCGATCAAGCCGCAGCCGCGCCAGACTGCCTTCGAGCGATAGCCGCACCGCCTCATCAATCCGGCCACGATCGCCAGGCGGCAACCTCACCTTCGTGGCGACGACCACGCCGGCCGGTTTCAACTTCTGCAGAACCCGGCCAAGGTTCTTTTCCGACTCGCCATCGCCGTACTGCACCGCCGTGTCGAAGTAATTGACGCCGGCCGCTATCGCCCGCGCGATGGTCCGTTCCTGATCGGCAGCATCGCCGCGCACCATCAATCCGCCGACGGCGCCACAGCCAAAGCCGAGGATCGAGAGCTGCATGCCCGTGCGGCCAAAGGTTCGAAATTCCATCGCCGTTCCCTCCCGAGCGGTTACTGCGTTATAAGCTCCTCATGGTGAGGAGCACCAACGGGTCCGCGCTTAGCGCGGCCCGATGACAGGCTCCGCGCGTCTCCGGACGATGCTTCGCATCGCCGGGAGAACCATGAGGCCCCGTCTGTGGCCTACATCCTTCGAGACGCCCGCTTCTCGCGGGCTCCTCAGGATGAGGGTATGACACCGCAAAAACAAATCCGCCCTGGGCCCTAACCTTTCTTCGGCAACCAGCCATAAGCCTTGATACAGGCGCCGCCCATCAGCATGGCCCGCTCGCTGTCGCCGAGGCGGCTGGTCCTGAGGAACGGCTCGACCGCCTGCTCGTAGTTGACGACGGCGAACGCCCGCGTCCAGTCCGTGCCCCACAGGCAGCGCTCAAAACCCCAGGCATCGAACACGCGGGCAAGCGGGTCCCAAATATCTGGGAAAGGATACGGCTCGCGGGACAGCGTGCAGGCGCCGCTGATCTTGATCACGGCGTTCGCCCGCCTGGCGAGTTCCAGCACCTTCGGAAGCTCGGCCCATGGCTCGGGCGGCGCCGGCGGCACGCGCGGCTGCAGGATGCCGAGATGGTCGATGATGAATCGCGTGTCGGGATGGCGATCGATCAGCGCCCTACCCGCGTCGAGATTGTCCCAGCAATGGAGGTTGACCGGAAATTCATGCCGAACCGCCGCGCGCGCAATCCGGTCGAGCCCGGGATCATCAGGCGCGCGCTTGGCCTCCTTGGTCAGCATGATGCGGATTCCGACCGCGCCCGGCGTCTTCTTCCAGTCGGCGACGACGTCCGCCACATCAGGATCATCCGGGTCAACCGGCTTGACGATGGCGAACCGGCCGGGATGAGCTCGCTGCACCTCCACGGCATAACTGGCGTCGTAGCGGTACAGCGAAAAGGCGGAGATGAAGATCGCGCCGTCGACGCCGACCTTGTCCATCGCCGCCACCATCTCGTCGCCCGTGACGTGATCGGGCCAGTTCGGCACACTGTGCCAAGGCCGCTTCGGACTGTTCGCCTCGTAGGCATGGACCTGGGAATCGATGATGGGCATCGGGGCCTCCGCTCTTCACCAGGCGATTTTGGACAATGCGGCCGGCCCGTGTCCAGATGCCAAGGATGCCGCGCTGCAATGCGTGTGGCGGCGCGCAGGTGTGGACTCGCTAGCGCGCGCTTGCGTCGGAAAGGGTCTTGTTTCGCTTCAAGGCATCAATGCGCTTGGCCTCGGCCACGTCCGAAAATGCACCCTTTCGGTCGCCCATGCGGTGCAGGACAATCCCGCGATCAACATAGCAGTCCGAACAAGTGGGATCCTGCCGGATCGCCAGATCGAAATTGGCCAGAGCAATGTATAGATCCCCGCTGCGATACGCCGAGATCGCTCGTTCGCGGTAGTACTTGACGTCTTTGGGCCCCGACTCGGTAGCCGGGGAAACATCACTTGCAGCAGGAGCACGGCCTATCGTCACCGCAGGTGAAACGCTGGCCACCGTGGTCGGCTCTTTGAGGTCCGGCGGATTCACGTCGGGCTTCGTATGGGCTCCGACATCTTCAAGCTGGTCGCCTGGGTTGGTTCGCTCCTGCGAAGATAGTTCGGTCGATCTGACGGCCGCAGTCTGCGCCCGTTCGCTCCTGGATATCTCAGTTACCTGCGCGGAAGCGAGTGGCAGCCTGTCGACAGGCTTGAGCAGGAGGTAGCCCGCAATAAAAACTGCCGACGCAACCGCACTCGCCATTGCGTCGACGCCGAGCCTGCGGATGCCGGCGGAAAAGGCACTGCGATTCGGCTTTTGGTGCTGTTGCCGGCGCGCGGCTTCGAGCAGCCGATCATAGGCCTCTCGTTGCCGTTCATCGCTCAGAATGGCGTTGGCGCGAACGATCCGCCTGAACGTTTGTGAAGCTTCCGGATTGCCGGGATTGAGGTCGGGATGGTTCGCCTTAGCGGCCTTGCGAAATGCAACTCTCAAATCTTCCGCGTCGTCGTCGGGAAGTGCACCGATAATATCGTAAAGCGTTTTCATAATTACTCTCTAAAAAACTACTACCCCTGAACAATTCCCTCCCAGCCAAACGCTGTAAAATTGAGCCCCATCGACGAAAAACGTGAAACGGCGGCATGGCGAAAAAACGACAGAATTAAGGACGGGCGCCCCGCCATTGCCATCTGGAAGACACACGCCTTAAAGGCGCTGACAGTTGCCGTTGAATACAATTTAGAAGTGAGCGCTGCGCGCCTTTGCGCGGGTTATGCGGAGCGCTGAGACAGGGAGCCGGCGGCGGGCTCTGGCTATCTTTGGTTCTACCGGGCTGTCGTTCGCTTTCGAGCCGGTTCGATTTCGCAGATGGCGGACGCCTGCAGCAGGATCAGGCGGTCACGCGCAGCCTTCTCTGCATCCAGATAGCACTGTCGCTCGTATTCGACCTTCAAGCGGGCCCATTGATCCGGATCCACGGTTTTAAGGTCGGTTCTTTTGAACTCGCAATCGGGTGCAGGCTGCGGGGAAAGCAACGCCGGGTCCGGTCGCCGAATTCTTAGCTCCGCATATCGATGCTGTTCAGAGTGTCGGCGGATGCGCGCGACCGCACGGATGGGAGGCGCTTTGACTTCGCCCTGGGCTGGATTGAATTCACGCTGCGCCGGACTACGCGCGCAACCGGCAACCGAGATCGAGAACAGAATGGCGCAGGCGGCCAACAATTTTGGAGCGTGCGATTTCAGCCTGGCGGCATGCAGCCGCCGAGTTGCGAGCCCGCAAAGATCCCGAGCACGAAGCGCTGCACCAACGATCGCCATGATAATGATTCCGTATCAACGCGAGCCGTGTTGGAGCTGCCGATCAAAATGGAATTCCGCGAGAAACGCGGCGATCATGGACGCAAGATTTGAATTGAACTCTAACAATTACAATGAATGAAATCTAAATCGTCCGTGACGACGTCGGCCACGCCGGAATCATCAGGAGCGACCGGCTTGACGATGGTGAGGCGCCATCAACGAAGCTCAGCGAGCAAGGCCTTTGCCCTTCGCAAATCGCTTGTGTCAAATCCTTCGGTGAACCACTCGTAGATGGGCGCGAGAAGGTCACGTGCCATCTTCCGTTTGCCCTGACAGCTCAGGAGCCTCGCCGAACTGGTGGCTGCGCGCAATTCCCACGACTTTGCATGCTGCGCTCGCGCAATCGTCAGGGAATGCTCGAAATACGTTTGCGCCTTCGCCTCGTCCCGCTGCGGCGACTTGAGCGCTATTTCGCCGGCAACGCGATGAGCCTCGGCCTCGCACCATCTTTCCTTGGTTGCCTGCATTGCTGTCATTGCGTTGCCGATGCAGCGCCAGGCGTCATCGAACTGGCCCGAGTCCGCATGGGCGATTGCCAACATGAACTCCTGCTCCGGTGTAAATATCGTCGATCCGGCCGACCGCCATAAATCAACACCCGCCGTGACGATCTCGACGGCTTTCGCGGCTCCCGTGAGGGTCAGGATATAGCCCCGCCGCAACACGCCTTCCGCTTTTCGGAACGTGGCACCTTTCTCCGCCGCTAACGCGACAAGCTCTTTGAGATGCTCGTTTGCCGCGCGGTAATTCCCGCAGTAGGTATTCACAAGAATTGGGAAATTCAGCGTAAACATCAAAGTGGCAGCATGATCAATCTGGCGCGCTTCCATTAGCGCGCAGTCTGCGTCGTTCAGCGCAGCTTGGGGATAACCGAGCAGCCACGAGGCCATTGAACGAAAGGCCAGGCACGTTACCCGAAGGTCCTGGCCAAATCGCGTCATCAATCGCCGGTGCTCGGCGGGGCGATAGAGGGCGAGGGCTTCATTGTAGTGCGCCTTGGCCTCAACCAGGTCCCCCCTCAACGCGAGCGTGCTCGCCATGGTACGGTGTCCAATCATGAGCGGGACCGCCGCTCCCTCCTTCTCGCCGAGCTCCAGGAACCGCGCTGCTAGCTCGCGCGCAATGTCGCCATTGAAGTTTATGAAATTGACGATCCACTGGCCAAACAGGGCTGAGAGGAGCAGCGAAGGGTCGTCGGGGGACTCGCCAAGCTGTTCCGCTTGTTCGATAAACGCCCTCGCCTGCGCTACGGCGGTCTTGGTTTCGGGAGCGCCATATCCTTTGACATGCATGAGCGTGTTCAAGAGCGCGACTTGCAGGATGATCTGCTCGCGCCGCAGGTTGGGCGCGCTGGGCAAGGTTGCTATCTGCGCCAGAGCCTGGCCAAGCTGTTCTGCCGCTTCGACCAGCGCCGAGCGCTCCTGTGACCGCAGTCCTGCCTTGCCCCACAGGCGCGCCGACTTCTCGATCAGGTCGGCCTTTGTGTAGTGACGCGCGAGCAGTTCGGGTTGGCTCTCGGCTGTTTCCGGGAACTGGCTTTCAAGGATTTCGGCGATGCGCGCATGCAGTGCGCGCCGCGGCTCCCGCAGCAGCGTGCTGTAGGCTGCGTCCTGCACAAGCGCATGCTTGAACAGGTAGCTCGCATGTGGCGGGATGCCGTCTCGAAACAACAAACCCGCCGCAATGAGCCGGTGGAGGTCGGCATCCAATTTCGCTTCCGGCTTTCGCGCGACCGCAGCCAGCAACATGTGAGGAAATTCCCGGCCGATCGCCGCGCCGACCTGCGCGACGTCTTTCGCTGGGCCGAGCCGGTCGAGCCGCGACATCAGCGAAGCCTGCAGGCTCGCCGGAACCGCTACGACAGGTGTTGGTGCTCCTGCGCAGACCCGCTGCACATCACTCTCACCCTCTGCGTCCAGCACCGCCTTGGTCATCTCCTCAGCGAACAGTGGAATGCCGTCGGTGCGCTCGATGATGTCCTGGCGGATGCCCGCCGGCAACGATCGGTTGCCGACGACTCCCTCGATCAGGGAATGGATGTCGCAAGGCGCCAGCCGGTTGAGGGTCAGCTCGCTCACGTGCGGCCGCCCGATCCAGGGCGGGCTGAATTCCGGCCTGAAAGTAACAAGTATCAAGAGCCGGTGGCTCACGGCCAAGTCCACCGCCCGGGCGACGAATTCGAGGCTGGTTGGATCGGTCCAATGCGCATCTTCGAAAATCATCAGCACGGGATGGATCCGTGCCAGCGCCTCGATGTGCGAGCCAAGCGCTTTCAGCGTTTTCTGACGACGGAGCTGCGGCTCGACTTCAACCGGAGGGTAGCGCCCATCGCTGGGCAGCGACAGCATTTCGGCAAACAGCGCCACATCCTCTGAAGGCGTCGAGCTTTGCACCAGCAGCGCGTCGAGCTTGTCAGCTTTCGCTTGCTGGCTGTCATCGTGAGTGGAGCCGGCGGCGCGCCACATCTCGCCGATCACCGGGTAGAGCGTGCTGTCGGTATGCTGCGGCGAGCAGAAGTACTGCAGGCGGATGTGCGGCTCGCGAGCAAGCTTCTCCAGAAGCGCGACGGTGAGCCGTGATTTGCCGATGCCCGCTTCACCAGAAAGCAGCACCACCTGGCCTTCGCCGCTCCTGGCCCGCTTCCATCGGCTCAGAATTAGCTCCATTTCTTCATCACGACCGATCAGCGGCAGCACATCGCAGCTTTGCAGAGCGTGCGATCGGCTGGTCACCGTTGTCTTACCGGCGACTTGCCAGGCCGCGACTGGTTTTGCGAATCCCTTGATCTCGACCTTACCGAGATCGAGATACTCGAATTGCGGTCCCGTGATCGTCTTTGTGCGACCCGAGATGACAACGCTGCCTGGTTGTGCGAGCGATTGCAGCCGGGCGGCAAGGTTCGGGGTGTCGCCGAGGATGCCATGCTCCTCGGAAATCGCGCTGTCGGACATATCGCCGACAATCGCTATGCCCGTTGCAACACCGATGCGCGCGCTTAATTTCTGTTTCGCGGGCAAGGCGGCGATCGCCTGCACCAGTGCAAGGCTGGCTTGAACGGCACGCTCCGCGTCGTCTTCGTGCGCCTGCGGATAGCCAAAGCATACGATCGCGCCGTCCCCATGATGTCGCGCGACAAAGCCGTCGAAGCTGGCAACGGTTTCAGTAATGCAGCGCCGGTAGCCGGCGATGATTGCGCTGAAGTCTTCGGGATCGAGCCCCGCAGAGAGTGCAGTCGATCCGACCAGGTCACAAAACAGTACGGTAAGCTGCCGGCGCTCGATCGGGCGCGAGTCCCGCACCATCGGTACGGGAGAATCCACACGCAATTTGGTCCCACAGTCGACGCAAAATTTGTTCAGGGCTGGGTTTGCCGCACGGCAGGCCGGGCAGCGTCGCATCATCGCCGCTCCGCATTGCCAACAAAATTTGCTTTGCTCGGGGACTTCGGCTGCGCAACTCGTGCAGTGCATCCGGACCTCAAGAGATATCAACAGCGGCGGCACAATGCGCCCGAAGTCGAGGGAACAATATGATCTCGGTCACAACTCCAGGTGTCTGTCTCGAGGTTCCATAGTGATTCTAAAGCGCTGACGTTCGGGGTTGATAATGTCAGGCGTCCGCTCACACCGGCGATGGGTTTCGCTGAACTCTACCCATCCTACGCGCTGCAACCAAACGATCCGCAGCTACTTCGTCGAGGTTTGCGCACGCGATGGCGCGGTCGCGGTACCGAAACGCAACAGCCGGCCACAATCAGATTTCAGAATCAGAGTTGCAACGAAGGAACCAACCAGGCTCAGGGTTAGATTCCCTACGATTGGCACTTGGCAGGGGGCTGCAATGCCATACTTGTCCGATCCGCGACAGGCCCAACCTCTAACAGCGGCATCGTTCGCCGACGGCGACGCAACTAGAGCACGTTGGTCGCATGCCGCGACAGGACACCCATACTTACGTTGGTGGCGGCGCTTCTTGACGTTCGCCCGGCCCGTCTGGAGCGAGATTAAATGAACGAATTACCGGAGCTGGCCGGAACGGGCTCGCATCGGTTGCGTTCGCAAAGGGTGCACTGTAAACGGAGTACAACCATGCGCCCAACAACCTCAATAGTAGCTCTAAGCCTGATAGCCGCTGGTCTAACCCTGCTACCTGTTGAATCGGATGCACGTCCACGTGGTCGGGCGGGCGGATTTCATGCAGGCGGGTTTCATGCGGGCGGTCACCCTGGAGTAAGACCCGGTTGGCACGGCGGCGGCACCCGGTGGGCCGGCGGTCGGTACTACCGCGGAGGCTATTACGGCAGAGGCTGGGGGTATCCGGTTGCCGCAGGCGTGGCGGCTGGTGCCGCACTCGGTGCCGCGGCTGCTTACGGGTCCTGCTACCAAACTCAGTCCGTGTGGAACGGCTACACGTACGTTCAGCAGACGGTTAGGGTCTGCTAGTCCCGGAGCTTTGCGGACATCAGGCGGTGACGCACTTTGCCATGGACCGCCGATGTCCGAGCTCCGCCGACGTCCCGGGTGAGCCCGTGCGCGGTTGGCGTCATTCGAGACCAAAGCGCGGAGTCGATGAACACCAAGGAAACGTGGGGTTGAGGCCTTCTTTTCCCCAGACGGCGCGAGCAGCCGGTGAACAGCTTCGACATGGCCGACCGCCCGCCAGTAGCCGGCCCGGCCCGCAGCGTAGGATCAGAAGCCGGTTCGATCAAACCAGCCGTGACGGCGTCGCGCACGGCAAACGCAACCGCCATCGATAAGTATGCGGCCAGATGCACCGGCCACGCCTGGCCTATGTGACTGTTCAAAATGGGCATCGTGCGTGTCGGATTGCGCTCACACAAACAAAACGCGCCTGAAGGCGCTGGCACGCAGGTAGGAGAGGTAGGAGGTGCCGCGCACCAACGGCGAGTTGATTCCTGCGATTGGTGACATGGCCGATCATGCAGTTAGTTGTATCCGATGAGAATGTAGTTCACATGCCTCACCGACCGACATGAAGTCGCAAAACAAGGGCAAGAGCAGTCGCGCCACCAGCTTCGGCAGCGCCCATCGCGCAAAAGAATCGATTTTTCTTGAATAATGAATTTTACCCAACAACTTCAACGTGATTTGCCCCGTCCAGTCTCGCTCGAGAAAATAAACTCCTTCGCCGCAGACCCAAATCACGCTTACAACTTCCGCCGTCCCGTCCCGACAAGAGGGGCGTTGGCCATCGTCACGAACGTGGGGCGGGATGCGGTGGACGCGGCAGCGTCGGCGCGAGAAGTTGTTCGCAGGGCGGCTCTCGCCGTGAGCGGACACGGCGCGCAGGACGTACGGCGCCAATGCCCGGCGAAGCCTTCAGGCGAAGACGGGTGGCTGCGTACGGCAAAACCGTGTGGTCCTGGCACCCGTGGCTGGTGTCAAGCTGACGGAGGTGCGTCGAACCCAACCGGGTTCGACAAACCTTCAATCCGGCAGCGATGGAGGCAAGAGGAATTCGTCTCCAGGGAGAGCGCGGCATAAGCCGTAAAACCACTGCGCAGGGAATGCCGGAGTGCCTCGGCTGTACCTGTATGCTCGTGTGCGTTTCTTTTGCGCTATTTGCACACGAGACCGCGGGTGCAGCAAGCACCCGGCATTTCCTGCGCCCTCTTCCTTTAGGGCGAATGAATTTGCAAAGCTCGGGCGCAATGCGTCGCGAGAACGCGGACACGTATCTGGTTGTCGTCACCCGCGCAGGCGGGTGACCCAGTATTCCAGAGGCAGCAGTGATTGAACCGATAAGCCGCGGCGTACTGGATCCCCCGCCTTCGCGGGGGACGACGATCCGTTATGTGGCGAATGGATCGCTTCGCTCCGCCCATCCTACAAACTTAGAACAATTCGCAACAAATCGCTCCTGCAAGTGAGTGGCGATTGCGCATCCAACTGTCAGCTTTAATCCCACACAGCGCCCTGCTAAACCGCCGGCCATGACCACTATCCCCACCCTAAAAACCAACGTCGCCGCGATCTCGATCCTCGCCAGCGCCAGTATGGCTGCGGCGAAGTTCGCGGTTGGTATCGCGATCGGCTCGCTCGCGCTGATCTCGGAGGCGCTGCATTCCTCCGTCGACGTGATCGCGACCGTCATCACGTGGCTCGTGGTGCGAGTGTCCGACCAGCCCGCCGACGAGGAACATCACTACGGCCACGGCAAGTTCGAGAGCCTGTCGGCGCTGTTCGTCATCGCGCTGCTCTACGTGCTGGCCGGCGGCATCCTGGTCGAATCCTGGAGCCGGCTGCGCGAGGGCGCGCCGCCGCCGACGATATCGGCTGTCCCCTTCGTCGTGCTGGTGATCGATATTGCGGTCAATTTCTGGCGCGCGCGGGCGCTGCATCGCACGGCGCGGCAGACGCGGAGCCAGGCGCTGGCGGCGGACGCGCTGCATTTCGCTTCCGACGT
Organism: Bradyrhizobium sp. LMTR 3; assembly: GCF_001693485.1. Taxonomy (GTDB): domain Bacteria; phylum Pseudomonadota; class Alphaproteobacteria; order Rhizobiales; family Xanthobacteraceae; genus Bradyrhizobium. Next base: position 53,386 of record NZ_MAXC01000049.1, on the reverse strand, counting down.
GCTCGGCTCCCTCGCCGTCATCGCCGGCCTGGCGCTGACCGGGCTCGGCTATGCCTGGGGCGACTCGGTTGCCGCCATCGCCGTTGCCGTCATGATATCGATCCTCGGCCTGAGGCTCGGGCGCTCCACCGTCGAAACCCTGCTCGACCGCGCCCCGGCGGGCGCGTCGGAAAAAGCGACCGCGGCGATCCGCGCGGTGCCCGGCGTGGTCGGCGTCGAACGCGTGCGCGTGCGCATGGTCGGGCCGACGCATTTCATCGACGCCATCGCAAAGGTGCCGCGCACCTACCCGATCGACCGCGTCGAGGCGATCAAGAAGACCGCGCAAGTCGCGGTCACGCAAGCGCTCGGCGACGCCGACCTCACCTTCACCGCAGTGCCGGTCGTGCGCGACAATGAGAGCGTGCGCGAGCGCATCATGGTGATCGCCCGCAATTCCGGTCTCGCCGTCCATCATGTCACCGTGCACGATCTCGGCGACCGGCTGATTGTCGGCATCGACCTCGAAGTCGACGGCGACATGGAACTTACCGCCGCGCACGCCATCGCCCACGACCTGGAGCGCAGCATCCGCGAGGACTTTGGCGAGGACGTCGAGGTCGACACCCACATCGAGCCGCTCGAGCCGGAGCTTCCGCACGGCACCGATGCCGCGCCGGAACGCGTCGAAACCATCAAGGCCGCGCTGTCTCGCTTTGCCGGCGGCAACGGCGCGATCCATGACATTCACAATGTGCGGGTCCGCGACACCGATGCGGGCGAAATCGTCAACTTCCATTGCCGCGCTGCGCCATCGATGAGCGTCATCAAGGTGCATGAGAACGTCGATGAGATCGAGCGCGCGCTGCGCCGCGCGTTCCCGTCGATCAAGCGCGTCATCAGCCATGCCGAACCGCCGCGCGCGTAGCATTGCGGGCCCGTTCCCGTTTCGGACTCGCATCGAGCGTGCCTTACATTCGCGTTGGACAAGATTTATTTCGAATTAACGAATCGTTGACTCTCGACAGCCCGAAAAAAGTGGATTCAAATCGGCATGATTCGGAAGCTACGGGGTGCTTCCGGACAATGTGCAAAAGAGCCTTCGGCGGGGGTCTAAAGCATGGCGCGCGCGCATGCGGCGAATGCGGCGAACGCGTGTGTCCAATCCGATTCGATCAAAGGATTGGCGCAATCGATCGCAAAACCTGCCTACCACCGGCTACTCACCGCAGAGCCGGCGCTTCGCCGCGCCGTGCCCACGCTCATCATCGCCTTCCTGATCACGATCTGCCTCGGCGCCTTCGTGCAGGTGATCGACCAGAGCCGGCAGAAGCGCGCCTCCATGAAGCGCGACCTCTCGGCGGTCACCGAGCTCCTGGCCGAACGCCTCGACCGCTTCGCTTCGGTCCGGCAAGATCGCGCCGCCAATATCGAGCGGCTGCAGAGCCTGCTGCCCGACCTGATCCCGGCCTGGGGCGTTGCGAGCGGCCGCCACGTCATCATCACCGGCTCGGATCACCGGATTCTGGCCCGCGTTCCCGTCGAAGGCAGCCTTGGCGGCGATCGCATCCTCGACGTCATCAGCACGGCGCAACTGCTCGCCACGCCCGGCCAGCAGGGCGTCGTCAGCGACATGACGCTGCCGAACGGCAACGGCGCCATGGCGATCTCGCGGTTGGTCAAATCGCTGCCGGGCATGGTCATTGTCATCCAGGAACGGAACGAGCCGCTGTGGGGTTCGGATGCCGCTCTGTCGGTGACGCTGTCGGCCACCACCGGCTTCGTCGTGCTGATCCTCGGCTTCGCCTTCCACTGGCAATCGACCCGCGCCCGCGAGGGCGACCTGATCAACGACGCAGTGCGCGGCCGGATCGATACCGCGCTCAACCGCGGCCGCTGCGGATTGTGGGACTGGGACCTCTCGCGCGGCCGCATCTTCTGGTCGGCATCGATGTTCACGATGCTCGGCCTCGACTCCCGCAACGACCTCCTCACCTTCGGCGAAGTCAACGCGCTGGTGAAATCCGACGACATCGACCTGTTCGCGATCGCCGACCAGATGATCGCCGGCAAGATCACCCACATCGATCAGAGCTTCCGCATGCAGCACACCGGCGGCCACTGGATCTGGCTGCGCGTGCGCTGCGAGCTCAGTCACACCTCGGCCGACGGTGGGCTGCATTTGATCGGCATCGCGGTCGACATCACCGAGCAGAAGAGCCTCGCCGAGAAGACCGTGGAAGCCGACCTCAGGCTGCGCGACGCGATCGAAACCATTCCGGAAGCCTTCGTGCTGTGGGACGCGGAAGACCGCCTCGTGCTCTGCAACTCGCACTTCCAGCGCCTGCACAAATTGCCCGATACGGCGGTGACGCCCGGCACGTCGTACGAGACCGTGATCGAGGTCGGCAGCATGCCGGAGGTTCGCACCAGGCTGCAGGAGACCGGCGCGCAAGCGCCGGGAGCCCGCACGTTCGAGGCGCAGCTCGACGACGGAAGCTGGCTGCATATCAGCGAGCGCCGCACCAAGGACGGCGGCTACGTCTCGGTCGGCACCGACATCACCCGGATCAAGGCGCACGAGCAGAAGCTGATCGAAAACGACGCCCGCCTGCGCGCCAACGTGCTCGACCTGAAGCGCTCGCAGGCCGAGCTGGCCGATCTCGCGGAAAAATATTCGCAGGAGAAGAACCGCGCCGAGGAAGCCAACCAGGCGAAGTCGAAATTCCTCGCCAATATGAGCCACGAGCTGCGCACCCCGCTGAACGCCATCATCGGCTTTTCCGAGATCATGGGTAGCGGCATGTTCGGCGTGCTCGGCTCCGACAAGTATCAGGAGTACTGCCACGACATCCTGACCAGCGGCAAATACCTGCTCGAAGTCATCAACGACATCCTCGACATGTCGAAGATCGAGGCCGGCCGCATGAAGCTCGACATGGAGCAGCTCGACTTGTCGAAGATCCTGGCGGAGTCGCTGCGCGTGGTGTCCGGGCGCGCCGAGGACAAGCACCTTACGCTGGACGCGGACATCGAAAGCACCATTTCCGTGATGGCCGACCGCCGCGCGGTCAAGCAGATCTTCGTCAACCTGCTGTCCAATGCCGTAAAATTCACCCCCGACGACGGCAAGGTCACCGTGCGCAGCCACGTGCTGCCCAACTCGATCGTGCTGATGATCGCCGATACCGGGATCGGCATCGCGCCCGCTTCGCTGCGACGGCTGGGCAACCCGTTCGAGCAGGTCGAGAGCCAGCTCACCAAGACCTACCAGGGCTCGGGCCTGGGACTAGCCATCGCGCGGTCGCTGACCAGCCTGCATGGCGGCACGATGCGGCTGCGCTCCAAGCTCGGCACCGGCACCGTCGTCCGCATCGTGCTGCCGCGCGAACCGCAACAGCCGAAAACGAAAGCAAAGGCCGAAGCGGCCTGATCTTACGCCAGCGTCGGCGCCACTTCGCGGGCGACCTGCACCAGCGCCGCGATCAGCGGCGTCATCGGGTCGCGCTGCGGGATCACCATGCCGATGCTGTAGTCGACGACGGGATCGACGATCGGAATACTGCGGACGGAGTCGGCCAACCCCAGCGTCTCCGCAAGCTTGGCCGGCATCACGCTTGCCCAGCGCCCGGTCTTCACATGCGTGTAGAGCACCAGCAGCGAGTTCGAGGTCAGCGTCGGCGTGGCCTCGGCCCCGACGGAAGCCAGCGCGCGATCGATGATGCGGCGGTTCTGCATGTCCGGCGTCAACAGGCACAACGGCACCTGCCCGACCTCCTTCCAGGTGACCTGCTTGCGATCGCCGAACATGGCGTCCGGCGCCGTCAGCAGGCGATAGCTTTCGTTGTAGAGCGGAATGGTGCGTACCTTGCCGATCGGCTCGTTCTCTATGTAGGTCAGCCCGGCATCGACCTCGAGATTTTCGAGAAGACCCAGCACGTCGGCCGACGTGCAGGACTGGATGCGAAAGCGCACGTCGGGATATCGCGCGCGGTACGGCGTCGTGAGCTGCGCCACCATGCCGAGCACGGTCGGGATCGCGGCGATCCTGATTTCGCCGGAGAGCTTGTCCTTGAGGCTGTTGATCTCCTGCCGCATGGCCCGCGCGTCGCCGACGATACGCCGCGCCCAGTCCAACGTGCGCTCGCCCTCCGGCGTAAAGCCCTGAAAGCGGGAACCGCGCTGCACCAGCATGACGCCGAGAATTTCCTCGAGCTGCTTGAGGCTGGTCGACATGGTCGGCTGGGTGACGCCGCAGGCTTCCGCCGCCCGCCCAAAATGCCGCTCCTTTGCCAGCGCCAGCAGAAGTTCAAGCTTGTCGATCACCGAGAAAATCCCACGAAATTTGGCCGTATGGGCGGTCGCCCAAGTGCCACAAATAGCACGGGCGTGAAGGCGCCAATACTTCAAAACAGCGTCCGAGGGACGGAAATTCGATACTCATATTGTCCAATTTTTCAGCCCTATCGAGCAGGCAGGCTCGTAAGCGCTGCATACGTGTTCATCCCGCGTATGCAAGGAGACAACCCGGCGCGCTTGTCGACCGAACGCCATCCGCTTGCCGTATCGGTCATAGGGTTTGCCTATGCGCCGAGCCCATCGCGTTTTGAAATCGCAGCATGAGACAGCTTTATTGATATCCCGCGCAATTCCCCTACTCATCGGAGCACACAACCTCTGATGAGAACGTGGAAATGACATCGGCATACGAACCCTGGAATGAAGCGCGCGGCGCCGAGATCATCGCCGAGCACGAGAAGCTCGAAGGCGCGACGCTGGTGATCCTGCACGCGATGCAAGAGGCGTTCGGCTACGTGCCGGAGCCCGCGATTCCGATGATCGCATCCGCGCTTCGTCTTTCGCGCGCCGAGGTGCACGGCGTGTTCACGTTCTATCATGATTTTCGCCGCGAGCCCGCCGGCCACCATGTGCTGAAACTATGCCGGGCCGAGGCGTGCCAGGCCGCAGGTGGCGATGCGCTCGCCGCGCGCGCCGAAGCGACGCTCGGCATATCGATCGGAAGCACCACCGCCGATGCGCGTGTCACGCTGGAGCCGATCTATTGCCTCGGGCTGTGCGCCACCGCACCGTCGGCGATGCTCGATGGCCGCGTCATCGGACGGCTGGATGAAGCGCGTCTCGATGCGTTGGTCGCGGAGGCGCAGCGATGACGATACGCATCTTCGTTCCCCGCGATGCCGGTGCCCTCGCCGTGGGCGCCGATGACTTGGCCGTCGCGCTGGAGCAGGCCGCCGTTAAGTCCGGTATCCCCGTCGAGATCATCAGAACGGGATCGCGTGGGCTCTATTGGCTCGAGCCGATGATCGAGGTCGCGACATCACAGGGCCGCATCGCGTTCGGTCCCGTGACGGCAGTGGATGCGCCGTCGGTGTTCGATGCAATGACCACCGGTGGAGCGCACCCGCTGCGGCTCGGCATCACCGACGAAATTCCCTGGCTGAAGCGGCAGACTCGCCTGACATTCGCGCGCTGCGGCGTGATTGATCCCCGCTCGGTCAGCGATTACCGCGCCCATGATGGCTACAAGGGCCTGGAGCGTGCGCTGACGCTGACGTCGGACGATATCCTCGCCGACGTCACCGCGTCCGGCCTGCGCGGGCGCGGCGGCGCCGGCTTTCCCACTGGCATAAAGTGGAAGACGGTGGCGCAAGCCAACGCCGACCGCAAATACGTCGTCTGCAACGCCGACGAAGGCGACAGTGGCACTTTTGCCGACCGCATGATCATGGAGGGCGATCCCTTTGTCGTGATCGAAGGCATGACGATCGCGGGCATCGCCGTCGGCGCCACCAAGGGTTACATCTACATCCGATCGGAATATCCGCACGCGGTTGCGGCGATGAACGCCGCGATATCGGCCGCTAGGCGCACCGGCTATCTCGGCGAGAGCATCGTCGATTCCAACCACAGTTTCGACCTCGAAGTGCGGGTCGGCGCCGGCGCCTATGTCTGCGGCGAGGAAACCTCGCTACTGGAGAGCCTTGAGGGTCGCCGCGGCATCGTCCGCGCCAAGCCGCCGCTGCCCGCGCACAAGGGCCTGTTCGGCCGGCCGACCGTCATCAACAACGTGCTGTCGTTTGCGGCAATCCCGTTCATCCTCGCCGGCGGCGCAAAGGCCTATGCCGATTTTGGGATGGGCCGCTCGCGCGGCACCATGCCTATCCAGCTCGCCGGCAACGTCCGGTATGGCGGCCTGTTCGAAACCGCCTTCGGCGTCACGCTTGGCGAACTCGTCGACGACATCGGCGGAGGCACATTCACTGGCCGCCCCGTCCGCGCCGTGCAGGTCGGTGGACCGCTCGGGGCCTACTTCCCCCGCGCGCTGTTCGACACGCCGTTCGACTACGAAGCCTTCGCGGCGCGCGACGGACTGATCGGCCATGGCGGCATCGTGGTGTTCGACGACAGTGTCGACATGGCGAAGCAGGCGCGCTTTGCTATGGAATTCTGCGCGATCGAATCCTGCGGCAAGTGCACGCCGTGCCGGATCGGCTCGACGCGCGGCGTCGAGACCATCGACAAGATCATCCGCGGTGAGCGCACATCCGAAAGCCTCGCCGTCGTCGAAGACCTCTGCAACACCATGAAGTTCGGCTCGCTATGCGCGCTCGGGGGCTTCACGCCCTACCCCGTGCTGAGCGCCTTGAAACATTTCCGGGAAGATTTTGGCCCGGCACCGGCCACCTTGCAGGCCGCGGAATAGGAGACCGACAATGTCCTTGATCGAAGAGATCGACTTCGGCACGCCCCGTTCGAAATCCGAAACGATGGTAACGCTCACCATCGACGGGCAAAGCGTCACGGTGCCCGAGGGCACCTCCATCATGCGCGCGGCGATGGAAGCCGGCACGCAGATCCCAAAGCTTTGCGCCACCGACATGGTCGACGCGTTCGGCTCCTGCCGTCTCTGCCTGATCGAGATCGAGGGCCGCGCCGGCACGCCGGCGTCCTGCACGACCCCCGCCATGAACGGCCTCGTCGTGCACACCCAGACCGAACGGCTGAAGAAGTTGCGCAAGGGGGTGATGGAGCTCTACATCTCCGACCACCCGCTGGACTGCCTGACCTGCGCCGCCAACGGCGATTGCGAATTGCAGGACATGGCTGGCGCCGTGGGCCTGCGCGACGTGCGCTACGGCTATGAGGGCGAAAACCACGTGTTCGCCAAGTCGCACGGCTTCGACAATGACAGCTGGATGCCGAAGGACGAGTCCAATCCCTACTTCACCTACGACCCTTCGAAGTGCATCGTCTGCTCGCGCTGCGTCCGCGCCTGCGAGGAAGTTCAGGGCACCTTTGCGCTGACGATCTCGGACCGCGGCTTTGATAGCCGCGTCTCGCCCGGCATGGGTGAAAGCTTCCTCGGCTCGGAATGCGTGTCCTGCGGCGCCTGCGTGCAGGCCTGCCCCACCGCGACGCTGACCGAAAAATCCGTCATAGAGATCGGCCAGCCCGAGCATTCGGTTGTGACGACCTGCGCCTATTGCGGCGTCGGCTGTGCCTTCAAGGCGGAGATGCGCGGCGAGGAAGTCGTCCGCATGGTCCCCTACAAGGACGGCAAGGCCAATCGCGGCCATTCCTGCGTCAAGGGGCGCTTTGCCTGGGGCTACACCACGCACAAAGAGCGCATCCTTAAACCCATGATCCGCGAGCGGATCGAGGATCCCTGGCGCGAGGTCTCTTGGGACGAGGCTTTCAACTTTGCCGCCGCAAAATTCAAGGGCATCCAGCAGAGGTATGGCCGCGACGCCGTCGGCGGCATCACCTCCTCCCGCTGCACCAATGAAGAGACCTACCTGGTGCAGAAACTGATCCGCGGCGGCTTTGGCAACAACAACGTCGATACCTGCGCCCGCGTCTGCCACTCGCCGACCGGCTACGGCCTTTCGACGACGTTCGGCACCTCGGCCGGCACGCAGGATTTCGACTCCGTCGAGCATACCGACGTCGTGATGGTGATCGGCGCCAATCCGGCATCCGCCCACCCGGTGTTCGCCTCGCGGCTGAAGAAGCGGCTGCGCCAGGGCGCCAGATTGATCGTAGTCGATCCGCGCCGCACCGAGATGGTGGAAGGTCCGCATATGTCGGCGCTGCATTTGCCGCTGGTGCCTGGGACCAACGTCGCCGTGCTCACGGCGCTGGCGCATGTCATCGTTACCGAAGGTCTCGTCGACGAAGCCTTCGTGCGCGCGCGCTGCGACTGGAGCGAGTTCGAGGAATGGGCCGCGTTCGTGGCGCTGCCGAAGAACAGCCCGGAATCGACCGCGATCATGACTGGCGTCGACCCGAGGGCGCTGCGCGAAGCCGCACGGCTGTTCGCCACCGGCGGCAATGGCGCGATCTATTACGGCCTCGGCGTCACCGAGCACAGCCAGGGTTCGACCACGGTGATTGCGATCGCCAACCTCGCGATGGCCACCGGCAATATTGGCCGTCCCGGCGTCGGCGTGAACCCGCTGCGCGGCCAGAACAACGTTCAAGGCTCCTGCGACATGGGCTCGTTCCCGCACGAGCTGCCCGGCTATCGCCATATCTCGGGCGAGACCGTGCGCGACCAGTTCGAGGCGATGTGGAACGTCAAGCTCAATCCGGAGCCGGGCCTGCGCATTCCCAACATGTTCGACGCCGCGATCGAAGGCACCTTCATGGGCCTCTATGTGCAAGGCGAGGACATCCTCCAGTCCGATCCCAACACCAAGCACGTGGTGGCGGCGCTATCGTCGATGGAATGCGTCATCGTGCATGATCTCTTCCTCAACGAGACCGCGAACTACGCCCATGTGTTCCTGCCGGGCTCGACCTTCTTGGAAAAGGACGGCACCTTCACCAATGCCGAACGGCGCATCCAGCGCGTCCGCAAGGTGATGACGCCGCGCAACGGGCTTGCCGATTGGGAAGTCACCATCGGCCTTGCCAGGGCGATGGGTTACGACATGCGCTACGATCATCCGTCGCAAATCATGGACGAGATCGCGGCCCTGACGCCGACCTTCGCCGGGGTTTCCTACGCCAAGCTCGAAGAGCTCGGCTCGGTGCAGTGGCCCTGCAACGAGAAGGCGCCAGAAGGCACGCCGGTGATGCATATCGACGGCTTCGTGCGCGGCAAGGGCAAGTTCGTCATCACGGAATACCTCCCGACCGACGAACGCACCGGGCCGCGCTTTCCGCTGCTGCTGACGACGGGCCGCATCCTCAGCCAGTACAATGTCGGCGCGCAGACCCGCCGCACCGACAACGTGGTCTGGCATGCCGAGGATCGGCTCGAGATCCATCCGCACGACGCCGAGCAGCGCGGCGTGCGCGACGGCGACTGGGTGCGGCTGGCGAGCCGCGCTGGCGAGACGACGCTGCGCGCCGAAATCACCGACCGCGTCGCGCCGGGCGTGGTCTATACCACCTTCCACCACCCGGACACCCAGGCCAACGTCATCACCACCGACTTTTCGGACTGGGCCACCAACTGCCCGGAATACAAAGTTACGGCCGTGCAAATTTCGCCGTCGAACGGACCGTCCGACTGGCAGAAGGCCTATGATGAGCAGGCCCGCCATTCCCGCCGCATCCTGCCAGCGGAAGCAGCGGAGTAAGGCATGCACGATCCGGTCTACACCGCCGATCGGCAGATCTGGCGCAACGGTCAACTCGGCGAAAGCGCACGCCTGATCCCGGAGGAGACGGCCATCGCCCTCACCTACAATGGCGGCACCTATGCCGTGATGATGGCCACGCCGCAGGATTTGCAGAACTTTGCCATCGGCTTCAGCCTCAGCGAAGGCATCGTGCAGTCGTCCGACGAGATCGAGACACTCGACATCGTGGAACTCGATGACGGCATCGAACTTCGGATGTGGCTGAAGCCATCCAGCGCCGAGTTGATCAACGAGCGGCGGCGGCATATCGCGGGCCCGACCGGTTGTGGCATTTGCGGCGTCGAGTCGATTGCGGAAGCCGTCCGCCCTGCCGCGATCGTGCCAAGGGGGCGCACCTTCTCGCCGTCGGAGATCATGACCGCCATGGCGAGCATTGCCTTATTGCAGCAGATCAACATCCAGACCCGCGCTGTGCATGCGGCGGCATTCTGGACGCCGGCGCACGGTCTGGTGGCGTTGCGAGAGGACGTCGGCCGCCACAACGCGCTCGACAAGCTCGCCGGCGCGCTGGCGCAAGCTGCCGTTCCCTACGCCGACGGCATGGTGCTGCTGACCAGCCGCGTCTCGGTCGAGATGGTGCAGAAGACCGCCGCGATCGGCGCCCCGCTGATGGTCGCGATGTCGGCACCCACCGCGCTAGCGGTGCGGATGGCCGAAGCCGCTGGAATCACGCTCGCGGCGATTGCGCGATCCGACGGTTTTGAAATCTTCACGCATCCGGAGCGAATTGCGGTTCCACAAAACGCCGGCGTTGCGGAGGCTACCCATGTCGCCTGATCGATTGATCTATATGGCTAACCAGATCGGAAAGTTCTTTCAGAGCCAGGGCCATGACAAGGCCGTGCCTGACATTGCCGAGCATATCAGGAAGTTCTGGGATCCACGGATGCGCAAAGCGATCTTTGCGCACCTGGACAATGGCGGCACGGGGCTGGATCCGTATGTCCGCGATGCGCTCGAGACGCTGAAGAAGGCTTAGGCACCCCGGCTGAGCCCGAATTCACCGCCAGGTTCTGCCGGTCGCGCAAGCAACCGGCAGAACCCAGCCGTCTGGAGATTGCAGCGGTCGGCTACATTCCCATGATGGCGATGTCCTTGACCGTACCGCTGACGCCGGTGATCTTTGCCGCCTCGGTCGCCTTTCCGGTCGCGAGGTCGATGCTGTAGAGCGTGCCGCCCGCCATCAGCCAGGCTTCGTTCTTGCCGGTGCCGTCGGACCAGATGTCAAACGCGACGGTATCCGCCTTGATCCCGAGTTTGCCGATCGCGCCGAGCACGCCGTCATTCGGTGGCGCCTGCTTGATCAATCCTCCGATGGTGCCGTCGATATTGAACAACCCCGTCTCCTTTGCGCCCTTGACCGAATTGGTATAGGCGCCGGCGACGATGTTCGGCTTTTCGCCCTTGTGCATGTCGCTGTCGGCAAACTTGTGGTCGCCGTCCTTGGTCACCTTGCCGTCATCGACATTCGCACGCAAGTTCATCCCGTCCGCGCCCATCACACGCAAGCGGTCCGCCACCGGATTGAAATCCACCGTCGCGGCCACGCCCTTGGCAAGCATGGTGTCGAGCTTCGACTTCATCGTGGCCTTGCCGTCCATCGCGATGGTCACAATGGAGCCATCATCGACCAGTCCATAGAGCATGCCGTCGGCCGGACGTACGTCGACGCCGACCAGCGCACCGGAAATGCCGGTGACCTTGACCGATCCGGTCGCCTTCTTCTGCGCGGTATCGACCATCGCAATGGTGTCGCCGCCGATCAGGGCTGCGACCTGCGCGGCGTTGGCGGCTGCGGATGACAGCATTAGTGCGGCCGAAGCGGCGAAAATGGAACGATAGTTCATCGGTGAGCTCCCTGTGTTGCTATGATCCTCTCGGGACCAACACAGCGGGTACGGACGGCGCGGCGAAACGGATGCAGCACACCGAAAATAATTTTCGGCACATGCATCCAAATGCCGCATCTCAAGGTAGAACAACTATGCAAGGCATAGACATGACCGGAAATGGCACCATCACCGCCAACCTGCAGGCTCCCGCCCTGCTCGATCGGGAGCGCGAGTCGCAGCTTGCCGCGGCTCTGGCGCGTTGTGCGGCCGGTGACCGCACTGCATTGCGCGTGATCTACGATAGCGAGGCGCCGCGCATGGTCGGCATCGCGCGCCGCATTCTGTTTCGGCAGGACCTTGCGGAAGAGGCGGTGCACGACGCCTTTATCCGGATCTGGCGCGGTGCGGCCGGCTTCGATCCGCGTCGCGGTAGCGCGCGCGGCTGGCTCTATGCGGTGGTGCGCAACCGCGCCCTTAGCATTCATCGCGATGAGCACCGCTATGAAGCGTCGGATGAAAGCGTCCAGGATGTCGACTGCGAGGCCACCCTGTCGCGGATACCGGAGACCAGCGCGCTGCGCCGGTGTCTCGAGCAGATCGACCGTCCCCGCCGCGACGTCGTCGTGCTCGCCTATGTTCACGGCATGAGCCACGGCGAATTGGCGGGACGGCTCAAGGTCCCTCTCGGCACGGTCAAGAGCTGGGTGCGGCGCAGCCTCTTTGCGTTGCAGGAGTGCATGGGATGAACCTGCACGACGCCGATAACACCATGGCTGCCGATTACGTGATGGGCCTGCTTGACGGCGCAGAGCACGCCGCCGCCGAACGGCGCATCGCAACCGACCAATCGTTTGCTCAGGCCGTCAGCGCGTGGCGGGAACGGCTTGCGGACCTCGATCTCACGGCCGAGGAAGCTCCACCGAGCCCGGCGCTGTGGCAGCGCATCGCGGATGCAACCAAGATTGCGCCGATCGATGCCCTGCCCTCCGCACGCGCCGCACTGCGTGGCGCCACACTGTGGGACAATATCCGGTTCTGGCGCGGCCTCGGTATCGGCGGCGCCTTCGCTGCAGCGGTTTTTGCAATGATCATGATCGGGGCGCTAGCGACGTCGCGCCAGCTTCGTCATGACATGATCGCGCTCGCCCAGCGCAAGCCGGTTTACGTCGCCGTGCTGGTGAACGACACGACGAAAGAGGCCGGCGCCATCGTCAACGCGTTTTCGAACGGCCGGGTCGAGCTGATACCGCTACGGCCGATCGAGGTTCCTGCCGGCCGCACGCTGCAGGTCTGGACCCTGTGGGACCGCGCGATCGGCCCGAAATCGATCGGCGTCACCGGTCAATCGCGCACGCTGCAGCTGGACCTGGAGGCGTTGCCGGAAACCGTGCAGGATCAACTGTTCGAGATCACGCTGGAACCGGAAGGTGGCTCACCAATCGGACGACCGACCGGCCCAATCCTGTTCAAGGGCAACGCGGCACGGGCGTTGTAGTCGCCCTTGCCGCCCACCAACGCCAGGAACACCGCCTCGAAACAGCCAGCGCGGCGGAATACGCTATTCCGCGCTAACGAACTGCGCTCCGGCCTCCAGTTTCAGCACCAGCCCTTCTTCCAGTGACCGGGCGGGCAGCCGCGGCCGCGCCAACCGACCTTCCGGCCGCGACTCCAACCAAACGGACGGTAACCGTGCCCGCGGCCCCAACCATGCCCGCGGCCGTGCCCGCCCTTCACCTCGATCAGATCTCCCTTGACCAGAGCGTCGTGGATCAACGGGTAGCCGCGGGGCATTGCGGTTGCCGGGGACATGAAAGCTATTGGTAGTGTGAGTGCGATGCCAAATAGTAGTTTGCGCATGGGCCATCCCGCTCCAGGGTTGAAGATGCCGCTCTCAAGCAGGAAAAAGTGGCAACAGTTCCACGCGAATGAGGCGGATTTCGAAAGCTGCCATCGGCGCAGCGTTCCATCAAAATCAGGAAGGGCTGTCGATCGGCGGGGCCGCGCCATTTCTTTCGCTCGCAACCGAAAAAATTGGGAACAACATCCATCGTCCGGCGTTAAAGGAGCGAGCAGGTAGTTCAGGAAGGAGAAATCCAACCAGAATTATCAGCTCAAAAGCCCCGTCAGTTATTTTAGATAGCTGGCGGGGTTTTGATTGGGAGAGGCTTGTGCCCTACGCGCTGTTCGCCGACGACAGGCAGATCGGCCCTGGCCTTCCGACGGAGGCAGAGGTCTGGAAGCAAGCCCTCGACTATTCCCTGATTTCCGATCCTCCCGTTGCCGACAAAGCAGGCGGACCGGCTCTGCCGGCCCGCTATCACGTGAAGGAAACCAGGGAAGAGTGTTGCGCGCCCGATCCGGCCTGGATGCTTCCGGACGAAATTTCCTAGTGCTTTGCCAGCGCCTCACGCAGATCCCTGTTGTGCCTGCTTGACGAAGGCCAGACCGCTCACGGTCAGCCGTTCCTCGCTGGTTTCGCCTTCGGCCACCAGCCCTTCAAGATGGGTTTCGAGTTCCGGGAGCTTGCGGTCGAATTCGGCACCTAAGCCCATCAGCTCACACATTTTTCTGATGCGCCCGATGGGTTTGTCGAAGATGTCGATTTCGGTATGCATACCAGCGCCTCCCGATCCCCGGGGACAATTCCGAACTGCCGTGGGTGTTCCGCCCGTCGGAACAAACGGAAGCCAGAATTGACCGCCCTCGCCCCGCGGTGCAATTGCCGCGCAAGGGCAGCGATAACAGCGAAAGCTTTTACGCAGAGATGACGGGGGCCAGTCTCGCACGCTCCTCTAACCACCGCCGCCCACCAACGCCTGGAACACCCGCCTCACCTCGCCTTGCGTCTCGCGCAGGCGCGCTTCCAGCGTCGAGAAATCCGGCGTGTCGCCGGCGCGCGCCATCACGCGCAAGAGGTTCTCTCCGGACGTCTCCGGCTTGAATTTGCCGGTGACGCAAAGCCTGACGATCTGCGTCAGGTCGTGATAGAGCCGCGCCGCCGAGCGCAAAATTTCGGCGTCGGATGGCGGCAGCACGCCGAGGCGTGCGGCGTTGTCGAGCACCTGCAGCGTGGAGACGCTGAGGATCTCGGGCTTGTCCGAGGCGTGAACGAGCTGCAAATACTGCGCGATGAAATCGATGTCGACCAGGCCGCCGGCGGCCTGCTTGAGGTTCCAGATGTCGTCCTCGCCCTTCTCCAGCGCAATCGCCCGGCGCATGTCGGCGACGTCGCCGGCGGTCGAGGCCGCATCGCGCGGCCGCGTCAGCACGCTGCGGATCGCGTCCTCGATCTCTTTCCGAAACGCCGGTGAAGCCGAGATCACTCGCGCCCGCGTCAGCGCCATGTGCTCCCAGGTCCAGGCTTCGCGTTCCTGATAATCGGAAAAGGAATCGATCCGCGACGCCAGCGGCCCGGCGCGGCCCGACGGCCGCAGCCGCATATCGACGTCATAGAGTACGCCGTAATTGGTCCGCGTCGTAAACGCCGAGATCAGCCGCTGGGTCAGCCGCGTAAAATATTGCGCGCCGTGCAGCGATCGTTCGCCGTCGGAATCGGGATTGTCCGTGTCGAAATCATACAGCAGGATCAGGTCGAGATCAGAAGATGCCGTCATCTCGCGGCTGCCGAGCCGGCCCATCGCGAGGATCGCGGTCTCCTGTCCCTTGATGCGGCCGTACTGGGTCGCGAACTGGTCTCTCACCAGGCCGTGCACGGTGTGCACGATGCCCTCGGCGACGTCGGCAAAGGCGACGCCAGCGTGCTGGGCGGAAACCGTGCCGGACAGGATCCGCGTGCCGATCAAAAACAGGCTCTCCTGCCCGAACAGCCGCAGGCGATCGAGGAAATCTTCGTAAGAGTCCGCGTCCTTCAGCGTCGCCGCCAGCCGCGCCGACAATTCCTTCCGGTCCGGCATCGCGCCGAAGAAACGGGGATCGATCAAGCCGTCCATGATCTGCGGCTGGCGCGCCAGCATGTCGCCGAGCCGCGGCGCGGCGCCGAGGATCAAGGCCACCAGCGCGACCAGGTCGCGGTTCTGGCTCAACAGTGAAATCAGCCGGCCGCCGCGCTGCAATGCGCCGAGAAAGCGATCGAACGTGGTCACGGCGTCGTCGGGGTCTTCGGCATGCGCGAGACCGTGGATCAGGCCGGGCACGAATTCGATGAAGGCTGCCTTGGTCGCCTCGTTGCGGAGCGCGCGATAGTTGCCCTGCATCCAGTGCTGCAGGGTGCCAGCCACCGCGACCGGCTTCTTGAAGCCGAGCATCGTCAGGTGATCGAGCAGACGCGCATCCTCAGGCCCGCCGGCATAGTTGAGCTGCGGCAGCTTCAACGTACCGGTCGGATCGCCTTCGAACAACTTGCCGTAATGTCCCTGCACGATGTTGAGATGGTCGAGCAAGTCCTTCGCAAAGGCTGCCCGGCTCTCATAGCCGAAGAAGTTTGCAAAGCGCTCCACGGCCTCGGCATCCTCGGGCAGTGCATGGGTCTGCTCGTCCGAGATCATCTGCAGCCGGTGCTCGACGCGGCGCAGGAACTCATAGGCCGCGGTCAACTCGTCGTGGGCCTGAAAGCTGATCCAGTTGCTGGTCGCCAGCACCTGCAGCGCATGCAGCGTGGGGCGCACCCGCAATTCCGGATGGCGGCCGCCGGCAATGAGCTGCTGCGTCTGTGCGAAGAACTCGATCTCGCGGATGCCGCCGCGGCCGACCTTGACGTTATGACCTTCGACCGCGATCTCGCTCTGGCCGCGATAGGTCTGCATCTGCCGCTTCATGTCGTGGACGTCGGCGAGCGCGGCAAAATCCAGATGCTTGCGCCAGACGAACGGCGACAGTTCCGCGATCAGCGCCTCGCCCGCTTTGGCGTCGCCGGCGCAAACGCGCGCCTTGATCATCGCGGCGCGTTCCCAGGTCCGCCCTTCCCGCTCGTAGTAATGCAGCGCCGCCTCGGTCGAGATCGCCACCTGCGTCGAGGCCGGATCGGGCCGCAGGCGCAGATCGACGCGGAACACGTAGCCCTCGCCGGAGCGTTGCTGCAGCAGGCGGGCGAGCGTCTGCGTCACCCGCACGAAGAACGGCGCCGGCTCGATGTCTGCTACCAGCGAGGTGCGGGCGGGATCGAAAAACACGATCAGGTCGATGTCGCTGGAGTAGTTCAATTCCCCTGCGCCCATCTTGCCCATCGCGAGCACGATCAATCCGCTGTCTTCCTCCGGCCGGTCATGATTGAGCGCCGTCATACGGCCGCGCGTGACCTCCTGACGTAGCAGAAAGCGCAGCGCCGTCTGCACGGACACGGTTGCAAGATCGGTCAGCGCCGCGGTCACCCGCATCACCGGCCAGACCCCGCCGATATCGCACAGCGCGATCAACAACGCGGCCTCCGCCTTCATGCGGCGAAGCAAATGCATCACGTCGGCCTCGCCCGCGGCAGCGAGTACGTCGCGCGTGCCTTTCTCGATCAGCGAGGTGAGATATGGTTCCGGGTCGCATGCCAGCAAACGCAGCAGCCGAGCGGCGTCAGCCCGGATCAGGTCGAACAGGTATGGCGAGAACTCGGCGATGCCAAGCAGGATAGTCCTGGCGAGCGGGTGATCCAGCCACGCCGTGATCTCAGCCGATTGCTCCGGCTCCAGTTCGGCGAGCCAGTCTCCCAGGCGTTGTTCGGCGTTACTGCTGGCTGCGACATGGGGCCCGCTGACGAACCGCGCGGCCAAGGCGGAGGAATTCATGCCACCTTCTGTGGCACATCCTGCGTTTGAGCCGCAAGCCTGTTGCCCGCTGGGGCCCGGTTCTCATTGGATCAGAACCGGGCTCCAGCCCTTAGTTTTGACGCGTTTTCTTCACGCGAACCGGTGCCCACTTCGCTCGAAAACGCTATGGCAGGTAGCGCCGGGACGACCAGCGTCGCGGTCAGGCCGGGACGGGAATCGCCGAGCCTGAGTTCGCCGCCATGCAAGGTCGCCACCGCGGACGCCAGGCTGAGCCCGAGGCCGGAACCCGGCAGCGTGCGGCTCGCCTCAAGCCGCACGAATCGCTCGACCGCATGCTTGCGATCGCCTTCGGGAATGCCCGGTCCGTGATCGGTGACGCTGAGCAGCACGTCGTCGCCTTCGCGCCGCGCCTCGATCAGGATCTCCCGGGTGCGCGCCGCGGCGGCAGGGTCCAGCGGCTGCACCACCGGCGAGGGCTTACCGTACTTGATGGCGTTCTCGACCAGATTGGCAAGTGCCTGGCTGATCAGTTCGCGGTTGCCATGCAGCCGCGCGGTCGCGGCCTTGACGCGGAGCGTCATGCCGTCGTCTTCGGCCAGCGGCTCATACAATTCGTGGATGCCCCTGGCGACGTCGGCCGCGTCGAAATCATCCATGTTGCCGCGTGCCTGCCCGGACTCGGCGCGCGCGATCATCAACAGCGCGTTGAAGGTGCGGATCAGGCCGTCGGATTCCTCGATGGTCCGCTCCAGCGCAGCGCGGTATTCGGCCTCGCTGCCCGAACTCGCCAGCGCCTCCTCGGCGCGGTTGCGCAAGCGCGTTAACGGCGTCTTGAGATCATGGGCGATGTTGTCGGAGACTTCCTTCAGCCCCATCATCAGGGTCTCGATGCGCTCCAGCATGGCGTTGAGATTTTCCGCGAGACGGTCGAGTTCGTCGCCGGAGCGCCCGACTGGCAGCCGCCCCGAGAGGTCGCCCGCCATGATGCGCCTTGTGGTGCCGGTCATGGCATCGATCCGTTGCAACACCCGCCGCGCCACGAAGATGCCACCGCCGATGCCGAGCACGATGACGACCAGCAGCGACCATTGGGCGGCCTTGGCGACGATGCCGAACAGCCGCCGCCGTTCCTCAAGATCGCGGCCGACTAGCAGCCTGAATCCGTTGTCAAGTTCGGTGACGCGCACCAGCGCGCGATGATTGGTGGTATCCTGCTCGTCGAGCCTGCGATACACCGTCTCCGACCAGCCTGTGGAGGCCATCACGCCCGGGGACAGCGATTCGACATTGCCGCCGAACGCTTTCCCCTCAGGCGTGGTGACAAGATAGAGATTGGCGCCAGGCCGCAGCGCGCGGTAGCCGAGCGTGACGAAAAGGCCGCGCAGGCCGCGACGCGAGTAGATGGTCTCGATCTCGGCGATCTCGGCATTGACGATCGTGGTGATCTGCTCGTTGATCATCCGCCGCGTATTCCACGCGAAATAGCCGAGCAGCGACGCCGCAAACAGCGCAAACAAAAACAGATAAACCAGCGTCAGCCGGAACGCCGTGGTGCGGATCAGTTTACCGAAGGCCGTCACGGATCATGTATCCGGCGCCGCGGATCGTGTGCAGCAAGGGCCGTTCGAAGCCCTTGTCGATCTTGGAGCGCAGCCGCGAAATATGCACGTCGATGACATTGGTCTGCGGATCGAAATGATAATCCCAGACGTTTTCCAGAAGCATGGTGCGGGTCACCACCTGGCCGGCATGCTTCATCAGATATTCGAGCAGGCGAAACTCGCGCGGCTGCAGCGTCAGTTCATCCTTGCCGCGGGCGACACGATGAGAAAGACGGTCGAGCTCGAGATCACCGACGCGGTAGGTGGTCTCCTCGGCCGGGCCGACATTGCGGCGCGACAGCACTTCGACGCGCGCCTGCAATTCGGCGAATGAATAGGGTTTTGGCAGATAGTCGTCGCCGCCGGCGCGCAGGCCCTTGATGCGGTCGTCGACCTGGCCGAGCGCGGAGAGGATCAGAACCGGCGTGCGATTGCCCTTCTCGCGCAGGCTCCCGATGACGGACAGGCCGTCGCGCTTGGGCAGCATGCGATCCACGACCAGCACGTCATAGTCGCCGCCTTCGGCCATCGACAGCCCCTCCTCGCCATCGCTGGCGAGATCGGCGACATGGCCGACTTCACGGAACGCCTTGACCAGATAGTCGGCGGACTCGCGGTCATCTTCGATGATCAACAGGCGCATTTGTGGGGCAGTTGCGGTCACGGGAATGGGCTTTCTCTCACCATGGCGCGGCCGCCCTGCACATGCAAGGCGACCGCGGATGCTCTCGATCAAGTGAAAAAAGCGGGCGATGAGGCTGGGGGACCTCACCGCCCTTAGGCCCTTCCGACGGAGGGGGGCGTATTCCGAAGGAAGGTTGCCTGAGGGAGCGAGTTTTGGACCCGCTCCCCGGAAGGAGACGTCGGCGGGGGCGACGAATGCCGGCGTGACCCTCCATCTTGTATCTAGTCCTCGTTTAGCCCTTCGCCAGCGGCACCGCGACGAAGCGCGACGAACCGCCGCTCTTCACGCGCATGAGAACGCTGTTCTTGCTTTCGGTACGCGCGGCATCCAGTGCCTGGCGAACATCACCGGCGCTGGTGACGCTCTTGCCGGCGACCTCAAGAATGACGTCGCCTTCCTTGAAGCCGCGTTCGGCCGCCGCGCTCTTCGGGTCGACCTCCGTGACGACGACGCCTTCCCTGCCGGCGCCGGCAACGGTATTGGCGGGAGCCACCGTCAGGCCGAGCTTCGGAACATCGGTTCCCTTGGTCGCGCTACCCTTGTCTTCCTTGCCGATGTCGGCCTTGGTCTCGATCGTGTTCGGCAACTGGCCGAGCGTGAGGTTGACGACCTTGTCCTGGCCCTTTTGCAGCACGTTCAGCTTGACTGCGGCGCCCGGCGCGAGGCTACCGATGGTGCGGGCGAGCTCGCGGGCATCCTTGACCGGCTCACCATTGACCGCGGTGATGACGTCACCGGACTGGATGCCGGCCTTGGCCGCCGGACCATTGGCCTGCGGTTCCGCCACCAGCGCACCTTCCGCCTTCTTCATGCCGAGGCTGTCGGCGATGTCGGAGGTAACCGGCTGGATCTGGACGCCGATCCAGCCGCGGCTGACCGAGCCCTTGTCCTTGAGCTGGGCGATCACGTTCTTCACCGTCGAGGCGGGAATCGAGAACGCGATGCCGACGCTGCCGCCGGACGGCGAATAGATTGCGGTGTTGACGCCCATCACTTCGCCGTTGGTGTCGAACGCCGGACCGCCGGAATTACCCTTGTTCACGGGAGCGTCGATCTGGATGAAATCGTCATACGGACCGTTGCCGATGTCGCGGCCGGAGGCCGAAACGATGCCGGCGGTCACGGTGCCGCCGAGCCCGAACGGGTTGCCGACCGCCAGCACCCAGTCGCCGATCCGCGGCTTGCTATCGGACAGCTTGGCGAACGGGAAATCGGTGCGGCCCTCGACCTTGATCAGGGCGAGGTCGGTGCGCTGATCGGTGCCGATCACCTTCGCGGTGTAGGTCTTGCCGTCGTCCATGGTGACTTCGACCTTGTCGGCGCCGTCGACCACGTGGTTGTTGGTCACGGCATATCCGTCAGGCGAGATGAAGAAGCCGGAACCCTGGCCCGTCACCGGGCCGCGGCCGCCACGCGGTCCGCCGCGCAGGCCGGGCGGCAGGCCATCCGGACCGCCGAAGCGGCGGAAGAAGCGTTCCATCGGCGAGCCCGGCGGGAACGGCGAGTCCTCGTCCTTGTTGGCGCTGTCGTCCTTGGAACTCTTGTCGGCGATGTTGATCTTGACCGAAATCACCGACGGCTTCACGCGCTCGACGATGTCGGCGAAACCGATCGGCCGCTCGACCTTGCGAACCTCGGTATTGACCTGCGCATGCGCCGCGCTGGCAAAGACATCCGGGCCCTGCTGCGGCGAGAAACCATACACGGCGGCGCCGAGGCCGGCGACGACGGAGGCCATCAGCGCGAATTTGCGGGCGGAGAACAGCGAACGGCGTGCTGCGCCGGGCGACTGTAGCGAGGAAAGATCGATGGGACGTTCGGTCATGTTTCTAAAATCTCCAGAGAACCTGAATTGGACGGTACGGGGGCTGGGCACCTGACAGGACGGAAGATGGGGCCTGCCGCCTTACCGCGCGCTGGCTAGGGAATTAAACTTTTGTAATGGAGCGGATTAGGGATGTGGCAGAATAGCGCAGGCAATCAATGGGTTAGCGCTGGGTGAAATGGGCCTAGAGGGCGAACGGCTGCCCGTGCGGGGGTCGGCCGGACCCTGCCTCCTCTTGGCCCAAACGTAACCTAATGGCTTCGTGAGCGGCGGCATCCAGTACAACTTCCGGGGCGACGGCACGGTGACGACCCGGAAGGAAGGCATCGCAACATCAGTCGAGGATCAGCAGAAGTCTCCGGCAGCCACGCGCGTGGCATGATGGACTTCATCTCGAGCGACATCCGGGACAACAGCGTCTCGCGTGCCGACCTGATCGCCAAGCGCGACGCGCTGATGGGTGTATAGCGACCACTGAAAAAGGACGGCGCAGGAGCACCTCCTGCGCCGCTTTCTTTACCCCAACAGCCTCAGCTCTTCTTCATCTTCAGCCGCCCCATGAAATCCCTCTTGCCGAGCGGCACGCCGTTGGTGCGCAGGATGTCGTAGGCGGTGGTGGCGTGGAAATAGAAATTGGGCAGCGAGAACGACATCAGGAAGCCTTCCGCGGTGAAGGGCAGCTTGTGATCGCCGAGGTGGAAGACGACGTCGCGGCCGCCAAGCGCGTTGACTGCCTCCGGAGTCCAGCCCTCCAGAGCCTCGCGGGTTTGCGCGACCAATCCCTGCAATCCCGCATAATCGTACGGCGTCTTGGACGCGGGCGGATGAAACTCTCCGCGTTGCACGCCCTCGATGGCGCCGCGCGAATGCTGGGCG
Source organism: Bradyrhizobium sp. LMTR 3 (assembly GCF_001693485.1). Taxonomy (GTDB): domain Bacteria; phylum Pseudomonadota; class Alphaproteobacteria; order Rhizobiales; family Xanthobacteraceae; genus Bradyrhizobium. The sequence continues at coordinate 31,203 of NZ_MAXC01000049.1, read as the reverse complement.
ACGGAGATGATCTGGAAACGCAGCGGCAGCATGTCGGGCGCCAGCCGCGCCTCGACCATGCTATCGGGATCGATGTTCTTGTCGCGGAAATGAACGAGGCCGCGCTCGAGGAAGCCGCTGACGGCGCCAAGGGTCTGCAGATAGTTCGCCACGCTGGCGTCGTAGAGTGAAAAGGCCATGTCCCGTCTCCCCCTTGTTATGTTTATTTTGACAGGGGAGTCATAGCCAAAACCTACCCGCTTGCAATGGCGAGCTAGGATTTCTTGTCCGGCGCATCGGCTGCGAGCAAGCGCTCCAGCCTCGCCTGTTCCTCTTCCGTCAGATGCAACAGCGAAGGATCGGTCGCGCTGCCGGTGTTCGAACGGCGGCGGCTGTAGAGCCAGAGCGCCAGCCCGCCCCCGGCCAATGCGAGCGGCGGCAGCAGCCAGAGCAGCAGCGTGTGCGGCGTGAAGCGCGGCTTCAGCAGCACGAACTCGCCATAGCGCGCGACCAGAAAGTCGATCACCTGGCTGTCGCTGTCGCCGGACGCGATCCGCTCGCGCACCAACAGCCGCAGGTCGCGCGCCAGCGGGGCGTCGGAATCGTCGATCGACTGGTTCTGGCACACCATGCAGCGCAGCTCGCGCGACAGGTCGCGGGCTCGCGCCTCCTTTGCCGGATCGGCCATGATCTCGTCGGGCTGCACGGCGTGAGCCGGCCCGCAGAGCGTCGCGGCGACAACCAGCACACATGCTGCAATGAGGCGCTTCAAGGCACTACTCCGCCGGCTGCAGCGCGCGGGCGGCCTTGGCCGGCTTGGGCGCACCGACGCGCAGGCGGCGATCCGAGAGCGACAGCAGGCCGCCGAACGCCATCAGGACAGGGCCCCACCAGATCAGGAGAACCAGCGGCTTGTGATAGATGCGCACGGCGATGGCGCCTTCCGCATTGGTGTCGCCGAGCGAAACGTAAAGCTGGCTGGCGCCGCGGGTCAGCAGCGCGGCCTCGGTCGTCGACGAGTCCCGCGTGGTGAAGTTGCGCTTCGATGGCATCATCACTTGGAGCGTTTCGCCGTCGAGCGCAACCGTGAACTGCGCGATCATCTCACGGAAGTTCGGTCCCTGCCGTTGCGTGATCTCGTCGAGCTTCAACTGATAGCCGGCGACGCTTGCGACATCGCGCGGCTTCATCGTGCCGATATATTCGCTATTCCAGGTGGTCTCGCAGACGATGCCGATCAGCGCGACGCCAATGCCGGCATGCGCGAACGCCGTGCCCCAGGTCGCGCGCGGCAGCCCACGCGCACGGGCCATCGCAATGGCCAAGGGAACGCGGAACAGCGCCATGCGTTCGGCGAGATCACTCAAGGCGCCGCCAATCACGAATATCGCAAGCCCGATCGCCAGCGGGGCGAGCGTGGCTCCGCCATGGGTCCATGCAAACAGCACCGCAATTGCGACCAGCGCCGCGATGCCGGCCGCGGTCAGCCGCTGCGCCGCGCCGAGGAGATCGCCACGCTTCCAGGCCAGCAGCGGCCCGAACGGCATGGCGACCAGAAGCGGCACGAACAGCGGCCCAAAGGTCAGGTTGAAGAACGGTGCGCCGACCGAAATCTTGTCGCCGGTCAGCACTTCCAGCGCCAGCGGATACAGCGTTCCGATGAACACGGTGGCGCAGGCGGAGGTGAGAAAGAGATTGTTGAGCACCAGCGCGCCCTCGCGCGAGACCGGCGCGAACAGCCCGCCCTGCTTCAGCGCCGAGGCGCGCCAGGCATACAGCGTCAGACTGCCGCCGATGAACAGGCACAGGATCAGCAGGATGAACACGCCGCGCGAGGGATCGGTCGCGAACGCGTGCACCGAGGTCAACACGCCCGAGCGCACCAGGAAGGTGCCAAGCAGCGACAGCGAAAACGCCAGGATCGACAGCAGGATGGTCCAGACCTTCAGCGCGTTGCGCTTTTCCATCACGACGGCAGAATGCAGCAGCGCGGTGCCGGCGAGCCAGGGCATCAGGGAAGCATTCTCGACCGGATCCCAGAACCACCAGCCGCCCCAGCCGAGTTCGTAATAGGCCCAGTAAGAACCCATCGCGATGCCGAGCGTGAGGAATATCCACGCCACGAGCGTCCACGGCCGCACCCAGCGCGCCCAGGCCGCGTCGATCCGGCCTTCGATCAAGGCGGCGATCGCGAACGAGAACGAGATCGAAAACCCGACATAGCCGAGATAGAGCATCGGCGGATGCACGGCCAGCCCAATGTCCTGCAGCACCGGATTGAGGTCACGGCCCTCGATCGGCGGGCTCGCAATGCGCAGGAACGGGTTCGATGTGACCAGGATGAACAGATAGAACGCAGCCGCGATCCAGCCCTGCACGGCCAGCACATGGGCGCGCAGCGACAGCCGCAAATTGTTGCCGAAGGCGGCGACCAGGCCGCCGAACAGCGCCAGAATCGCCACCCACAGCAGCATCGATCCTTCGTGATGGCCCCACACGCCGGTGATCTTGTAGAGCAACGGCTTCGTCGAGTGCGAATTCTCGAACACGTTGACGACGGAAAAATCCGAGTTGACGTACAGCATCACAAGCGCCGTGAACGAGGCCGCCACGAACAGCAATTGCGCCAGCGCCGTGGAGCGCGCGACATTCATCAGTGCAGGATCGCCCCAGCGCGCGCCCAGCATCGGAACCGTGGACTGGATCAGCGCAAGTGCGAGCGCCAGCACCAGCGCGTAATGCCCGGCTTCCGCGATCACTTCGCGATCCCCTGCACCGGCGCAGATGCGGCCGTGGCGCCGGGCTTTGCGCCGTAGTCGTCCTTCCAGTGTCCCTGCTTCTTCAGGGCGTCGGCGACGTCCTTGGGCATATAGGTCTCGTCATGCTTGGCCAGCACGGTATCGGCCTTGAACACGCCTGACGCGTCGAGCGCGCCCTCGGCGACGACGCCCTGCCCTTCGCGGAACAGGTCCGGCAACATTCCCTTATAGGCGACCGCCAGCGTGGCGCTGCCGTCGGCGATGCTGAAGTTCACGGCAAGGTTGTCGCCGCGCACCAGCGAGCCCGGCTGCACCAGGCCGCCGAGGCGGAACCGCTTGCCGGGCGGGATCTGCTTTTCCGCCGCCATGGTCGGCGTGGAGAAGAACACAATGGAGTCGCGCATCGCGTTCAGCACCAGCGCCGCCGCAACCGCAAGCACCGCGAGCGAGCCGCCGATCATGGTCAAACGCCGCTGCTTGCGCGTCATCAATATCCCCTGCCTTCGTCTTTCGGTTCCGCCATCCGGCTCTATCCATCAAGCCCGAGATTTTTCAGGCCTTCATTGAGCTGGCGCAAGCGTTCGGCATCGCCCGCGACCGCCTGGCGCGCTTCGGTGCGCGCGCTCGTCGCCTTGTCGCGTTCGCCCATCACCATATAGGCCCGCACCAGCCGCAACCAACCCTCGACATCGCTGCCGTCCTGCTTCAGCCGCGCCGCCAGCCGATCGACCATGCCACGGACCATCGTCCCACGGTCCGCCTCGTTCATGTCCCTGGCCGCGGCCATTGCATCATCGGAGAGCGCCGGCGGGACGGGGGCGCCGACCCGGGTCAGCGCCGCCTCGATCAGCGCCCGCCACGGCGCGTCGGCCGGCGCCTTTGACAGCATCGCCCGCCAGATCGCCGCAGCGTCGGCCTTCCGGCCGTCCTGTTCGGCAGCGAGCCCGAGGAAATAGCTGGCCCTGGGATCGTCGGCGTTTTGCGCGACCGCGCGCTCGAACTCGCCCTTGGCTTCTGCCGTGACGACGCCGCCCGCCCTGATAACCAGCGCCTCACCGAGATCGGAGCGGCGTTCGGCGCTGTCGCCGGCATGTTGAATCACGTTGCGGTAGGCCCGGACCGCGTCATCGACACGACCGAGCCGCACCAGCACCGGCGCCAGCACGGTCCAGCCGCGACCGTCGGTTGGATTTTTCTCCAGATGCGCTTCGACCTGCGCCACCATGTTTTCGAGCGGCTGGCTGGCGTCCGCCATACGGGTGCGCGAGGCGAGCGGGAAATCACCGAGACGCGGCGATCCAAGCGCGAGGTAGAACGTCACTGCCGCGATCGGCAACCCCACCAGCGCTACGACAGCCGAGGCACGGCGCAGGCCAAGGTTGGCGTGCGCCGGCTGGTTGCGCTCGCCGTCCGCGGCGGCGAGCAGGCGGCGGCCGATTTCTACACGCGCGGCTTCGGCTTCGGACAAGCCGATCAGCCCGGCCGCGACATCGCGGTCGATCTCGGCGAGCTGATCCTTGTAGACGACCGCCTCGCTGCCGCCGGCCTGCGCAGACGAGCCGCGGCTCAACGGCCAGAGCACGGCAAAAATCGCCGCGACCGTCATCAGCGCGAACACAAACCACAGCGTCATCAAGCAGTTCCCGGGGGGCGGAACGGCGCTTCCCAAGCCAGCGCCGATGCGCCGCTTTACACCACCGGGGGCAAGTCCGGCAATTGACAATTGCGGCAGAAAGACCGGGAGGACGGCCTACCGCAGCCAGCGATCCGGAGTTCCTCGGCCAGTTCGCCCTGGGCTTTTCCGCCGGATCGCGGCTCGCAACCCCATCAACGGGAGATTGCAACCGAACCTGCATGCACGAGGGCGGGACCTCGCGCTCTTTGGCCTATAGCATTTGCACCAAGACGTAGGCGATGCTACACAATGGGGCTGAGACATTAATTGCGTGCAGAGGCAGATCGATGCGATCCTGGAAGGCATTTCGACGTGGCGCTGTTCCGTCCACCCCTGTCAAAACTCCAGTTGGCCTGAAACTCCGCCGCAGCGTTCCGCTTCTGTCACTTCCGCTGCTGTTGCTGTCATTTCCGGCCGCCGCTCCGGCCGCCGCCCAGGACGCAACGGAAAGGACAGTGATCGCGGCTGCAGCGCTACCCCGCGATCTCAGCCCCTGGGGCATGTTCATGCAGGCCGACGTCGTCGTCAAAGCGGTGATGATCGGTCTGGCCTTTGCGACCGCGGTCACCTGGACGGTGTGGCTCGCAAAGACGATCGAGCTGATCAAGGCGCGACGGAATGCCCGACGCGCCCTGCGCGAGCTGGCCAGCGTCCGGAACGTGGAAGACGCCGTGCGGCAGGTCCCCGAGGGCGCGGTTGCCCAGTTGCTCGAGGGTGCCCTGGCCGAATTGAGATTGAGCACCGATCGAATGGACAAGGAGGGCATCAAGGCAAGGATCGCCTCCCGGCTGCAGCAGATCGAGGCGGCGGCAAGCCGGCGCATCGGACTAGGCACCGGCGTGCTTGCAACCATCGGATCGACCGGTCCCTTCGTCGGACTGTTCGGCACGGTCTGGGGAATCATGAACAGCTTCATCGGAATATCGAAGTCGCAAACCACCAACCTCGCCGTGGTCGCGCCTGGAATTGCCGAGGCGCTGCTGGCGACGGCGCTCGGGCTGGTGGCGGCGATTCCCGCGGTGATGATCTACAATCTCTTTGCACGCCAGATCGCCTCATACCGGGCGCTGCTCGGGGACGGATCCGCAGAGATCACGCGACTGGTCGGCCGCGACCTCGATAGCGGCACCGTGCTGGTGCGGCGGCACCTCGCCGCGGCGGAGTAGCAGCCATGGCCGCCAGTCTGAACCAAGGCAACGGCGATCTCGCCGAAGTCCATGAGATCAACGTGACGCCGTTCATCGACGTCATCCTCGTTCTGCTCATCATCTTCATGGTTGCCGCACCGCTTGCGACCGTCGATATCGCCGTCGATCTTCCGGCGTCGAACGCGCAGCCGCAGCCGCGGCCGGACAAGCCGGTTTATCTGACGGTGAAACCGGACCTGTCGCTTTCCGTCGGGAACGAAACCGTGGGGCGTAGCGCACTGCCCGGCGCGCTCGATGCGAGCACCAGCGGCCAGAAGGATACCCGCATTTTCCTGCGTGCCGACAAGCTCGTCCCCTATGGCGAGGTGATGCAGGTCATGAATATGTTGCGGGCCGCCGGCTACCTCAAGGTCGCCCTGGTCGGAATGGAGCAAGCCTCATCGCCATGATGCAGCTTGCGGCCGAAGACCGTTCCGACCTTCGACGATGGATGTTCAGCAGCCTCGCGGTGCTGTGCGTCTATGCCGGATTGACCGCCACGCTCGCCACCTGGCGCGACGCGGACGACACCGTGGCTGCCGAACCTTCGGGCGCGATCGTGGTCGAGCTGGCACCGTTGGCCGCAGCACCAGCGACGACGCCGACCGACATTGCGCCCGGTCCGGAGCAGGTGATGTCGGAGGCGCAGCCGGTGGCGAAACCCGAGGAGACGCCACCCGATGAAACGCCCGAGTTGCCGCCCGCTCCCAATCCGGACGCGGCTGTGGCGCTGCAGAGCAAGCCGCAGCCTGACGTGACGCCGCAGCAGCAGGCGGCGGCCACCACGACATCGGCACCGCCCGCGATTAACGATCGGATCGCACCGGTCGCCGTGGCACCGACCCAGGGTGTGCCGAATGACAAAAATTCGGAGGCCGTCGTGACATGGCGAACCCAGGTCCTCGCTTTGGTCGAAAAGAACAAGCGGTATCCGGAAGCCGCGCGGTCGCGGCGCGAGCAAGGGACGGCGCAGGTGTCGTTTACGCTTGATCGCAAGGGAATGGTTGTCAGCGCGCGTGTAACTCAAAGTTCGGGATCCGGCGCCCTTGACGAGGAAGCGCTCGCGCTCCTCAAGCGCGCGCAGCCCTTCCCTTCGCCGCCGGCGACGTTTCCCGGCGAATTCGTTGTTGTGAGGCAGCCGATCCGCTTCACGGTCAAGTAGAGGCGACGACCGCAGCACCTGGTCGGCTGGTCGTGGGCTTCAGTTCGACGACTAATCCACGACGATCGCGTCACCGCCAAATCTGTAGTTGAACCCGACCCTGACTCCATCACTGGTCACACGCGTGTTGGCGTCGAACGCAACCGCCGTATTGACCGCCACAGGCGGGGTCGAACGCACCGAGCCGAAATCCATGTGGAGATATTCGAGCTTTGCGGTCCAGTTGCCTGTAAGCTGCTTCTCGAAACCGGCGCCGACAGCCCAGCCGAACCGATACAAGTGCCGATCCAGAGACGCCGTCCCCGCGACCCCCGCATTGTCGAAACCTGCAACCGCCGTTGACGTCGTCATCTTGCCGAACGGAACGCCCGCGGTGGCGTAGGCAAGCAGGTCCGGCGTCACAAGCGTTCCGACGCGGCCGCGAACCGAGGCCACCCAACCCAAGCGATAGTCGAGGCTCGCCGTCACGGTGGCGTCAAGCGGAGCGAGCGCCGGGTTGCAGATGTTGCCGGGACAAGCGGTGACGCTGCTTCCGCGCTGATTGCGATACTCAAAATCGCCTTCAATGCCTGCCAGCATCCGGCCCGACGTCCAGTTGTAGCCGGCCTGCCCGCCAATACTGGCGGTGTCGTGCGTGGACGACAGGCGGGCTCCGGCAAGCGAGGCACCGGTTGCAACGTCGTTGAACGCAGCGTTGGTACCGCCCTCACCCCTCAAATATCCGACATTGCCGCCGGCATAGATGCCCGCCCAGTTCCAGGCCACCGCTTCGAGCGCGGGGCTCTTGTAGTAGCCGTTGCCGGCCGGCGGTCTCGCCGCGCCGATCCAGGTGCCGGGCGGGCCGCTTGGCCGGTCGACACCGTATTTGACGTTGAGAAACAGCTTGAAGCCGCGACCCGGCTGCAGGATCTCGTCCTTGTGGAATTGAACGGAGTTGCGAATGTTGGCGTTGAGCAGATTGTCGCCAACCACCCCGGTCGCGACCTCAACCGCGCCCCACGGCGAATCCTTCCAGAATTTCCGGTGCTCGAGTTGTACCTTCACCAAATCATATCCGGCGGTCGGCGTGTCGAATTGCGGAATGTCGTTCTGCGCAAACGCGTGCAACACGCCGACGCGCGCGAACCAATTGTCGTTGCGCCAGTAGACGCCGCCGCCGAGGCGCATCGGAGGAATGCGCGGCACGTTGCTGCCGTCGGTGAAGGTTGCCCGCACGACATCATATTGGCCATCGAGGCCAAGGGTGCCATTGCCAAGTTGCGCGGCGTCCCACTGCCACGCCAGTTCGCCGCCGCGGAAAGTCGCGTCACGCTGATCGTAGTTGACCTGGATGTAATCGGTGCCGGCGCCGCATGAAGCAAACGTTTCCTGACAAAAGATGCCGGTGGCGCGCGAGAAAATGAACTTGTCGTACGACGTGTAGTAGGCATTTGCGGCGAACCTGAAATCGCCATCCGTACGTTTCAAGCCGATTTCCGCGGTCTGCGCTGTCTCGATTCCGAGGTTCGGGTTTCCGATCTTGAACGTCTTCTCCGAACCGTCGGGCCCCTGGGCGAACAGTTCGAGAGCGCGCGGCGCGCGTTCGATCCGTTGCAGCGTCAGGCTGGCGACCAGCGAGGATGGAAGATCCTTGATGATGCCGAAACTGACGCTCTTCGGCATGAAGTCGAGCTTGGCGGCGGCCCTGCCCGGCTCATCCGGCGGTGGGAGAAAATTCGGCGGAAAGGTGAATGCCGTTCCCGCGACATTGATCCCCTCGATGCGGCCCGCCAATTGCGTGCGCAGCGTCTCCGTGTGCCTGACTTCATTGAGGAAGTACGCCGCCGCTGTTCTGGTCTGGGCCGGAAGCAGGATCGCCTGCCCTGCCGTATCCAGTTGCTGGTAAGCACCTTGCGCACCGAAAATGCTGGTCAGAGGACCGATCGGCGTGGCGAGCGGCGCAAGCTCGAACTCGAGCTTGCCCTCGGTCTGCCGATTCTTGAAGGTGGCGGCAATCTCCTGGAAGCCGGTGGTAGCGAGCACCGTCTCGTCGTGCCGGTACTCCGAATATCCGGTCCAGTACCTGATCGCGGCAAGCACGTTTGCGTCCGGGCGATACTCGCCCTTGGAACTGATCTTGGTTTGCTCGAGGTCGTTGTGCTGGCGGGCATCCGCGGTCGCGATGCCGGGGACGTAGTAGTCGCTGGTGAAGCGGGAGACGGCGATGCCGGCATAACCGCCGTCGAAAAGCCAAGAGCCGCCGATTGCAGCGCCTGCGCTTTGCGAAGCGGAATTCGGCTGCTTGCCGTTAAAGGCAGGCGCAGGGATTGGCGGGACCAGATACGGGTAACTCGGGACGCTGTAATCGCTGGACGAGCGCCCGTAGACGTCGGCATGAACGGCGGCGTTGCGGCCGCCGGCATCCAGCAACAGGCCGCTCTCCCATCCCTTGTTGACGCTCGTCACGCCCGACCTCAGTTCTGCAGCCACTCCCCCGAGCGGCGCAGCGGTCGGAATCCGGTCGTTGTTGACGTCGACGACGCCGCCGACGGCCTGCGAGCCGAAGCGGAGCGCACCCGGCCCGCGAATGACGTCGACCTTCTGGATGGCGAGAGGGTCGATCGGCACCGCGTGGTCCTGCGCGATGTCAGACACGTCGACCGCACCGACGCCGTTCTCCTGAATGCGGACCTTTGCGTCCGACAGGCCACGCAAGATCGGGCGCGACGATTCCGTGGCAAGCCCTGCCGACGTTGCGCCGGGCATGTTGGCGAACAGGCTGCCGAAGCCACCGTTGCTGCTGCCGGTCTGGATCTGGTTGCTCCCGATCGTCGACAGCGGCGCGAATGGCTGATTGAAGGGTGACGTCGGCGCGGGCGCGGGCGTTGGGCCCGGCAGCGGTGCCGCCACGGTCGTCGAACGCCGACCGGGCTCGCTGCGCGCGGCCCGCCGCGCGGGTTTAGGCTGACGCCCCTCGACGGTCACTTGCGGCATGTCGATTTCCGCCGGCGCGTTCGGCGTGGCTTGCGGTCCGGCCGCCGGGGCCGGCGCGGTCTGCGATGGAGCCGGCTCCGCCGGCGTTTGCCCGGCCGGCGGCGGTGCCGGGGCGGCTGGTTCGGCAGACGGCGCGGCCTGGGGCGTCGGTGGCGCGGGCGCTGCAGTTTGCGCGAGCGCCGCGGCGTGGCTCAACCAAACCACGGCCAGTGCCGATGTGCCCGCAAGGGCCATTCGCGAAGCGCGCATATTCATCCCCAACCGATCGCGCTTCAGCAACAGCCACTTGATAAGCCGCAACACCAAAACGTAGGTAAGGCTACATGTTAATGCTGAACCGTTAACTGTCAAGATGCTGCGAACGAGTCGCAAATTCCAGGCGCCGGCCTGTTGCAGATCGGCGACAAGCCGCCAACTTGCAATGTGGTCGGCAGCACGCCATGGTCGCGCCTCGTCTGGATGGATTCGCCTGGAAGGTGAGAGTGGTGCGCAAGCCCTCGACAAATCGGGCCAAACCGATGCAGCCGCTGCCCGCGGAACAAACGCAGGCGCGCCGCTTCGGAAAGGCACGATCGGCGCGATCGACCGCGGTTCTGGAAGACTATGTCGAATTGATCTCCGATCTGCTCGGCACGACCGGCGAGGCGCGCCCGACCGACATCGCGCGCAGGCTGGGCGTATCGCACCCGACGGCGATCGACACCATTGCGCGGTTGAAGCGCGAAGACCTGGTTACGGCCCGCCCCTATCGCGGGGTGTTCCTGACCGAAAAGGGTGAGACCCTCGCCAAGCGCGTCCGCGCCCGTCACCGTCTGGTGGTCGACGTCTTGCTGGCGCTCGGCGTTCCGCAGGAAGCCGCGGAGGCGGATGCCGAGGGCATCGAACATCATGTTTCCGATGTGACGCTGAAGGCCTTCGCCGAATTTCTTCGCGACGCCAAGGATCGACGCAAGGCGTGACGCGATAGATCGAGAGGCGGCGCTAGAGCCTTTTCGGTTCTGATTGAATCAGAACCGGGCCTCTAGATTTTTGTTTTGACGCGTTTTCTTGACGCGAACCGGTGTCCACTTCGCTGGAAAACGCTCTATCCGGCTTTGGTCGTTTTCCGCTCGCCGGTCACGGCATTTTCGGCCGCCCGGTTCATCAGCGACGCATAGTCATGGCCGAACAGGATTTCGCAGAAGCGGATCGCCGCCTTGGCCTGCATCTGCCGGTAGGCGCGCGCCCTGGTGTCGGCGCCGCGCAGCGCCTGCACCAGGCTCTCGGTGGAATGCTCGACGTAATGCTGCAGGTCGGAATAGGTCCGCAGGGTGACTTCGTTGATGGCGAGTTCGCTGGCATAGGTGCGGCACACCGCCACGAAGTCGATCAGGGCGGCGATCTCTTCGACCTCCGCAGCGTCGATCTTCGGCGCCGAAGCGATATCCTTGTCGGCGCGCTGACGCAGGATGCGGCGGACCCGGCCGGGCACGCTCTCGATTTCCGACTGCAGCGAATTGGAAATATCGGCCCGGATCGCGGTGAGCTGGCGGCCCCACGCGGAATCGTTGCGCAGATCGAGCTCGGTGCGCAAGCCCCGCACGCCATCGTGCAGGATTTTCAGTTGGTCGCCGACATTGTCGAAATGACCGCGCCTGATGTCGGTGCGCAGGCAGGCGGTGAGAAACGAGAGATCGTGCAGCGCGATCGTGACGGCGATGCCGTAGGGCGTGGCCGCCACCCGAATCTCGTCGTCGGAGGCCGCCATCTTGACCGCGAGGCGGATGATCTGCCACGGCGCCGCCAATCGCTGCATGATCAGCGACAGCGCGAACGGCAGCAATTGCGGCGTCTGCAACGACGGCACGTTGAGCGCCGACGTCACCGTCTCGAGCTGGGAGGGCGTCATCGCCCGAATCTGGCCGGGAAGCCGGCTGCCGAGCGTCTCCATCGCCTCGCGGGCCCGCAGCACCGCGCCGATCGACAGCAAATCCTCGACTACATTCGGCGAGCCAATGCGCGAGAGCGCACGATGCCTGTCCTCGCCCTGCACCGGAGTGGCGATCTTGACGATCGCCTCGGCTGTGGCGAGCTGGAATTTACGAGTGGCGGCTCCGAGACCTGCGGTGGAGCCGCTCAGCCTGATCCCGCTGAGTGTCGCTTCGAATGCGCGCACGGCCTCGGGCGCGCCGTCGCGGCCCAGCCATTGCCAGACCGGCAGCAGCGACGCGCGCCGGATCTGCCCGGCGCGCACCGGAAAATTGCCCTCGACGAGAAATGGCTCGAGCGGACCGTACAACAGCCGCGCCGGATCGTCGGTGCGCGGACGCGCCTCATCGTCCTCCTCGGTCCCGCGGACGACCTTGCGCAACTGCTCGAGCACGAAATTGGCGACTGCGAGGTCTTCCCCGCGCTCGATGGCGCGCTCGAACTCCCGCATCAGCAGCGCCTGCGATTGAGGCGGGAGCTGGGCGAGATAGTCCCTCAGCCGCTCTGTCGATGTCTGGCTCATTCGCCCGGTGTGGATTTGTTTGTATCACGCGGACGGCAAAGCGCGTCCACCGCCGATTTTAGAAGTGCGCGCGTTAAGAAGCCGTTTAGGAATAACGAAATCGCCCCGGGCAGTGCCGGATAGCCGCCCCTTCAATCCCAGGCAATTCAGCCCGATAAGGCGTTCATATCCCCGGCAACACCAGCTCTGCCCGCAGCCCGCCGATCGGGGCGTCGCCCAGGACGAGGCTACCGCCATAAAGGCCGGCGAGATCGACCACGATCGAAAGCCCAAGCCCGGAGCCCGGCTTGGATTCGTCCAGGCGCTGGCCGCGCCGGGATACCTGCGCGCGCTCGGCAGCGGACAATCCGCGGCCATCGTCATCGACAATGAGCCGCAGCCGTGGCCCGGTACCGGGCTCGGCCGGCGATTCCGCGTGCACCTCGATGAATACCTGCGAGGCCGCCCATTTGCAGGCATTGTCGACCAGATTGCCGGCCATCTCCTCAAGATCCTGGCGCTCGCCGCGGAACTTTGCCTGCGGGTCCGCCTTGACTACGATCTTGACGCCACGATCCCGGTGGATCTTTTCCATGGTCCGGCGCAGCGCCTCGATGGCGGGCGCGACCTCTGTGACAGTGCCGACGATGGTGACGCGCGCGGCGATGCGTGCGCGCTCGAGATGATGCGCGACCTGATCCCGCATCACAAAAGCCTGCTCCAAAACCTTGTTCGCAAAGGGATCCACCGTGTGGGCGGAGGCCTCGTTGACGATCACGGACAGCGGTGTCTTGATGGCATGGGCAAGGTTACCGACATGGGTGCGGGCGCGCTCGACGATCTCGCGGTTGGCGTCGATCAGCGCGTTGGTCTCGCGCGCCAGCGGCGCGATCTCGACCGGAAACTGGCCCTCAAGCCGTTCGGCGCGTCCGGAGCGGATGTCGGCGATCGATTCCGAAATGCGTTTGAGCGGCGCCAACCCGAAGCGGACCTGGAAGATCGTGGTCAGGAGCAGCACGATACCGAGCGCTGCAAAGGTGCCGCCGAGGTAATAGTCGAAGGCGCGGATTTCGTCGAAAATCTCGGATGCATCGCCGGCCACGCTGACCAGAAACTTGCCGTCGGCGCCGAGGTCGACCGGCCGCTCGACTACCCTCAGATCCTGGCCCTCCGGACCGTCGACGTAGCCGAGACGGATTCCGGCCGGGGTCAGCTCCGCGCCGATATCCTCGAGCTTCGGCAGCTTCTTGTCCCACAGCGAACGCGAGGCCTTTGTCTCGGCCTTCTCGTCGGTCCGGACGATCTGCCAGTACCAGCCGGACAAGGGCAGTTCGAACAGCGGTTCGCCGAGCGACTGGAACTGTTGGTCAGGCGGCTCGTCCGGCGTTGCGACTTCGGCGATCAGGGTGCGGAGGTAGAGGTTGAGGCGGCGGTCGAAGGCGCGCTCGGTCGCGTTCCGGTAGACCGATGACAGGATCACGCCGGTGATGACCAGGATCACGACCACCCACGCGGTCGCCGACAGGAACAACCGCGTGGCGAGCGAACTTCCGCGCATCAGAACAAGATCCCGAAAAGCGTATCCCCAGGCTCCAATCCTGCGGATGGAGACCGGCCTTCGGATAAGATCATGCTCGAATAAAAGAGCAAGGCTCATCAGGCGCCCGGTGAGGGCGGCGTCAAGAGATAGCCGAGCCCACGCACGGTCTGGATGATGTCGACGTCGAGCTTCTTGCGGATGCGGCCGACGAACACCTCGATGGTGTTGGAGTCGCGGTCGAAGTCCTGGTCGTAGAGATGCTCGACCAGTTCGGTGCGCGACACCACGCGCCCGGTGTGATGCATCAGATAGGCCAGCAGCCGGTATTCGTGCGAGGTCATCTTGACCGGATTGCCTGAGACGCTGACCCGCCCGGTGCGGGTATCCAGCGAGACCGGGCCGCAGGTCAGTTCCGACTGGGCATGGCCGGTGGAGCGGCGCAGCAGCGCGCGAATGCGCGCCAGCACTTCTTCGAGGTGAAACGGCTTTGCGACATAGTCGTCGGCGCCGGCATCAAACCCCTGCACCTTGTCGCTCCAGCGGTCGCGCGCGGTGAGGATCAGGACCGGCATGGCGCGGCCGTTGCGGCGCCACGCCTCCAGGACCGAGATGCCGTCCATCTTCGGCAGCCCGATGTCGAGCACGACGGCGTCATAAGGCTCGCTGTCGCCCAGATAGTGCCCCTCCTCGCCGTCGAACGCGCGATCAACCACATAACCGGCATCCGTCAAAGCCGTCGTAAGCTGACGGTTGAGATCCGGATCGTCCTCAACAACAAGCAGGCGCAAGCTGGCCTCCAATAGTGAGCCCTACAATATCAGTTCTCATGATGAGGCTCAGCGGGGTGAACGGGCCATGAACGAGGCACACCGGGCAGTGCGACTTTTTCGTCATGACGCTTTCTGCGGGCCCGGGCGCGCCCGCAAACCGCAGGCCCAACGCCTAACATGCCCGATCGGATGGCCCAAGGGGGCCGGCGGGTTGCTTATATGGCAACGGCTCCCGAAAAAACGGGCCCCCACTTCCCAGCCGCGCGGATAAGTATCCCGGTCGCGCAGCCTCGGTCAGTCCCTTACGTGCGGAAGAATATGAACCAGACGATGCCAAGGATCAGAATCGCGAGCCCGGTCGATACCGTCAGGAGTGCAAGCACGGACGGACCGGGTTCGGCTTGGCGGGCCTCGGTCGGGGTTTCGACGATCTGGCCATGTCGTTTCGTTGCCATGGGGACCTCTTCGAGTAAGTGCCTGTAATGTCAGCGAATGCTCCGACATCGCCTGTGGAAGCAACGCATGATCGAAAGTGATGTTCCGGGTATCGGACCGTGTCGCGCGGCCGCCATGTTCAAAAGGTCGCAGAACGGGCCCCTCGAGGGTTAACGCCGTTCCGAGATTCCGCAGCCCGGCATGTTTGAGACGGGGTGATCCGGTGGTATCCTTCCCTGTCGTCTGTTGCGTATTTTCGGAGTAGCCCATGGCCCCCCGCGCCAATTGGAAGGGTTTTCTGCGCCTGTCGCTCGTGACCTGTCCTGTCGCCCTCTATCCGGCGACCTCGGATACCGAGAAGGTCTCGTTCAACCAGATCAACCGCAAGACCGGCCACCGCATCAAATACGCCAAGGTCGACGCCGAGACCGGCGAGGAAGTCGCCAGCGAAGACATCATGAAGGGCTACAAGATCGATACCGACATCTACATCGAAGTGTCGAAGGACGAGCTTGACGACATCGCGCTGGAATCGACCCGCACCATCGAGATCGACGAATTCGTTCCGAAATCCGATATCGACGGCCGCTATCTGATCCGCCCCTATTATCTCGTGCCGGACGGCAAGGTCGGCCACGATGCGTTTGCGGTGATCCGTGAAACCATCCGCAGCATGGACAAGGTCGCGATCGGCCGCGTGGTACTGACCAACCGCGAGCACATCATCGCGCTGGAGCCGCTTGAGAAGGGGCTGATGGGAACGCTGCTGCGTTACCCCTATGAAGTGCGCAACGAGACGGAATATTTCGACGATATCCAGGACGTGAAGATCACCAAGGATATGCTTGATCTGGCAAGACATATCGTTGAGCAGAAATCCGCCTCATTCGAGCCCGAGCAGTTCGAGGACCGCTACGAGCAGGCGCTGATCGATCTGATCAACCAGAAGCGAAACGGGCTGAGCACGAAGGCCAAGGCGGCACCGAAGACCAGCGGCAACGTCATCAACCTGATGGACGCGCTGAAGCGCAGCATCGCCAGCGAGAAAGAGAGCGCCCCTGCCGCCGCCAAGGCCAAGGGCAAGAAGCCGAAGAAGGCCGCCGCCGGCCAGCGCGAGATGCTGTTGCCGATCAGCGGTAGCGGAAAGCGTGCCGCCAAGGAGACGGCGAAGGAAGCGCCGAAGAAGGCGGAGAAGCCGGTGCGTACCGCTGCCCGCACCAAGAAGGCCGGATGATCGGGCAAGGAGCGCGATAGATAGCACCATCTAGCGCGCGATGCCGTGGTCGACCCCGTTCGATGATCCGATACCGCTTCGCGGCGGCCGTAAGCTCGCGACGCTGCAGCAGGCCGCCGACTATGTCATGGCATTGCCGGAGGAAGTGCAGCACGAGGCGCACTGGCAGGTCGCGGTGGAAAATCTGATCAACGCGGCCGAGACCGGCGGCGGCTGGCTGATGTTCGCGCGGATCGCGATGCTGCGGGCCCTCAATGCGGACCCAAAAGACAAATAGCGCCGGTTTCAATCCCCGCCGCCGTCCCCGTCCCCGCTGCCGAAAATCCAATCCGCCATCGCAACTACCAGACGACCGGTCGTTGACCATCCAATCGAGCAACAAGGCTGCGACCAATATCGCGGAGAACACGCGCCACGGATTTTGCTGGACATAGGCCAGGATTGGTGGCCCCCAGGACACCAACAGCGGCCCAAATAGCAGTTCCAGCATGTGTCTGTGCGGCCTTGCCGCTATTTGAGCGAGGTGCTGACGTCGGAGAATTTCGTGCTGAGCGTGCTCCCGATGCCGTTGACGGCGGTGACGATCACGATGCTTATGCCGGCTGCAATCATGCAATATTCGATGGCGGTAGCGCCGCATTCATCGCCGACAAATCGTTTCAGTAATCGACGCATGGACAAACTCCTGTCGACGCTTCCCAAAATTCTCCCGCGCCATACTGCCTAAACTCTAGATCGGAACGGTTGAAGAGGCCTTGCGGAACAGAATGAACGATTGATTAAGGGTGACGAGGAATCCCGCCCCGGAATCCTACGGTACGGAAAATTTACCATCGATTGTGTGCCGACCAACCACCCTCGCCCGATCGGCGCCTTGCGGAGTGAGCGCACATGATTGCGCAGAAGCGCGAAGCGGTAAGGAATTACATCGGTCTCTTGCACGACGAGACCGAGGAGCAGCGCGCCGCCGACATCTCGGCGGCCGCGAATTACCCTATCCTGGATCAGGTACTCGACCTGCTTGCGGCGATGTTCAGCCGCCGCGGCGAAGCGAGGTAGTCACCCCATCCGCCGCGGCGTTGAAAAAGGGACCGGGCAATGGCCCGGTCCGAGGATCGCTGTCAGAAGTTACGTTGGGCGCGGAACTGGAGCAGGACGGTGTCCTGATCCTTGAACTCGTAGAGCGCGTTCGGCTTCGGAGCGGCCGCCGTGAAAACCGAAGAGCCCGACATCTTCTGATCGAGGTGGAACCACTGGACTTCGCCCGAGAAGGTCAGGTTCTTGACCGGGGTCCAGCGGGTAACGACGCCGAGCTGTGAGACGTTGAAGTCGGGGTTACAGGTGTAGTTGCCCGCAGCATTCCCGGCCAACGCCTGACCGGGGTGGCTGGCGGCGAAAGCGGCGCAATAAGCGCCCTTGGCCGTCGAGGTCCCCGCACCCAGCAGGTTGTCGTTCGCGCCGCCGTCATACCTGACGGCGGAATAGCTGCCGAACAGGCTGGTCGACCAGTTCGGATTCCAGTTGTGATTGAATGCGCCGCGCACGCCCCAGGCCGTCGTCAAAGCGATACCGCCGGTACCGGCCGCGCCCGGGAAGTAGACGCCGTCGGTGGTCGCGCCGAAGCCGACGCTCTGATAGCCGAAGCCGCTATCGCCGAACATCGCAAAGCTCGGCGAGGAGCCGCTGGTGGCGATGACGTACTTGGTGGCGCCCTTGGCGTAGGATACGTCGAGCTTGATATCGTCGCCCGCACCGGTCGGAATGTTCTTGATCTGCAACGCCGCCATCACCGCGCCGCCCCACTTGCTCTCGGGGTGGCCGCTGATTTCGGAAAATGCATTCGGGACAGAGCCCGCGCCCAGCGTATTGTACGAACCGCTCACTTCATGCGCGGCAGCCGAAAACTGGAACAGGCCCCAGGCCTGGTCCACCCGGATTCTGCCGACGATGTCCGGAGCGTGCGTGCCGGCATAGGCATTCGATCCGGTGCCGTTGGCGCCGATCGCGCTGGGGATGCTCAGATTGTAGACGGCGGTGCGATCCCATACGGTCGGGTCGTCGAGACCGATCGAGCCCGATACGCCGTTGCCGAACTCGGCGGTGTACTGGATGTTGTTGACGCCGGTGTCGGTGTTCTGACCGCCGAGCAAGGAGGAGTTGATATTCCCCGGGAAACCCTGCCACGGCGTGGCATAGGCTGATGCGGACTTACCGAAGGTGAAGCCGGCGAACTGGATGAAGAGATATTCAACCGCGACGTAGCCGCCGCCAGGGATGGACAGCGCGTTCGCCGCTCCGCCCGGAAACGCCGAGAGCGTGGACGGATTGGAGCTGCCGAAATTGTTGAACTGGAAGTCGCCCTGGCCGAAGGTGCGGACCACGCCGTACTCGGTCGCGGTGCGGGTATCAATCGTCAGCGCCATACGGGAGCGGGCGACGAAGTAATCGCGGTAGCGGTTTTGCTGGCCAAGGTCGCTGCTCCAGGCCGGAGCGCCGTGCGCGCCGCCGTTGAAGGTGACGTCCGCACGCAGATAGCCACCGATCTTGATGCAGGTGTCGGTGCCTGGGATATAGAAGAAGCCGGCGCCGTAAAGCGTACAGATCTTCACATATTCGACTGCCTTGGCTTTGACCGGAAGGTCGGCCGCTTGTGCGCCGCTCAGGGCGATCAAGCCTGCCGCCGAGCTTAAAATTAAAGTTCGCGCTGTTTTCATTGTTATAAGTCTCCTGTTCGCGATGCCCCGCGACTTATGCAAATTGTGTCCCGCGATGCCCCGCGTTTCATGCAAATGCATGCGCACACACCTAGTGCAAAAATCTCCAGCGAGAATGACAAGGCCGTGAAGCCGCTTCAGTTGGCTGGCGGCTGTGATCTTTTCGCAACGCAGCAGCGTCGAAGCCGGGTAAAAGCGATCCGCTTTCACCTCCAGCTCAGGCGCTCACAGCAAGAATATTCTCCCCGCGGTTGGCGTCCCTTTCGCTTGGGCGGCAAAACGCATATCAGCACTTCCGAACGCACGCGCCGTCCGCGCTTTACCGGGTCGGAAAATCCTGTCCAACTGTCGCAAATCGGCTGGACCAAACCGGCCCGTATCGAGGGGAGAAGACCGTCATGAAGCTCGGCGCCGCCATCGCAGAAATCATGAAGCGCGAGGGAATCGAAATCCTCTGCGGCTATCCGGTCAATCATCTCATCGAATATGCCGCCAATGCCGATATCCGCCCGGTGATGGTGCGGCAGGAGCGCATCGGCGTTCACATGGCGGATGCGATCTCGCGCGTTACCTCGGGCCGTTCGATCGGCGCGTTCTGCATGCAGCACGGGCCCGGCGCCGAGAACGCGATGGGCGGCGTGGCGCAATGCTACGGCGAATCGGTCCCCGTGCTGGTGCTGCC
Organism: Bradyrhizobium sp. LMTR 3; assembly: GCF_001693485.1. GTDB lineage: Bacteria > Pseudomonadota > Alphaproteobacteria > Rhizobiales > Xanthobacteraceae > Bradyrhizobium. The sequence goes on along the minus strand of NZ_MAXC01000049.1, from coordinate 11,623 downwards.
GATGGGCTACGCGCGAAGACTCGCCAATATCGATCCGAACTTCAATTCCAGCCAGGCGATGAAGGCGTTCTCGAAGTCGTCCGAGCCGATCAACATCGCGGCGGAAGTCTGCAACATCTTCCGCAGAGCCTTCACCAAATTGAAGAATGGCCGCGGGGGACCGGTCATTGTCGAAATCCCGGCCGACATGTGGAACGAGGAAGTGCCGGAGCCTCTCAACTATACGCCGGTGCTGCGCACCCGCTACGGCGCGGATCCCCTGCATGTAAAGGAAGCGGCGGCCCTGCTCGTCGCAGCGAAGCGTCCGGTGATCTATGCCGGCCAGGGCGTGCATTACGCAAAGGCCTGGCCGCAGCTCAGACGGCTGGCCGAGCGCCTCGCCATTCCCGTCACGACCAGCCTCGGCGGCAAGTCGTCGTTTCCGGAGACGCATCCGCTATCGCTGGGCTCGGGCGGCCTCGCCGTGCCACGCGCGGTGCCGAAATTTCTGGGCGACGCCGACGTGATCTTCGGAATCGGCTGCTCGTTCACCGAGACCTCGTTCGGCATCGCCATGCCGAAGGGCAAGACCATCATTCATTCCACGCTCGATCCCAATCATCTCAACAAGGATGTCGAAGCCAAAATCGGTCTGGTCGGCGATGCTGCCCTGGTGCTCGATGCCTTGCTGGAAGAGATCGGCAAGACCGTTACGTCAGATCGTGACGCAACCGCAGTCGCCGCCGAGATCGCCGCCTCTCACAAGGAATGGCTGGCGAAATGGATGCCGAAGCTGACGCATAACGAGGCGCCGCTGAGCCCCTATCGCGTATTGTGGGACCTGCAGCACACCGTCGACATCAACAACACCATCATCACTCACGACGCCGGCAGCCCGCGCGACCAGCTCTCGCCGTTCTGGAAATCGGTCGAGCCTTTGTCCTATATCGGCTGGGGCAAGACCACGCAGCTCGGCTACGGCCTTGGCCTTGCGATGGGCGCCAAGCTGGCAAAACCCGACAAGCTCTGCATCAACGTCTGGGGCGATGCCGCGATCGGCTTCACCGGCATGGATTTCGAGACCGCCGTGCGCGAACGCATCCCGATCATGTCGATCCTGCTGAACAATTTTTCCATGGCGATCGAACTGAAGGTGATGCCGATCTCGACCGAGAAATACCGCTCCACCGACATTTCCGGCGACTACGCCGCGATGGCGCGCGCGTTCGGCGGCTACGGCGAGCGGGTGACGAAACCGGAAGACATCATCCCGGCCATCAAGCGCGGTATCCAGAAGACGCAGGAAGGCGTACCCGTGTTGCTGGAGTTCATCACCAGCAAGGAGACCGAGGTTTCGAGGCCCGGGACCTGAGGCTCAACGCACAGATCATCGCCGATGCGCGTCACCATTATCGAAACCGGCCTGGTCAACCCCAAGAACCGCGAGCTCTACGGATCCTATCCGCAAATCGCGAAAACAACCCCATGCAAAGTAGAAGAGGCCCGGAGACGACGGTAACGCCCTACTCCGCCATCTCCGCCGGGGTCGACGGACCGGCCAGCGGCCGTTCTTCCATCGCGATGATGCACACCGCCGCGCAGGCCAAGAGCGCGGCGGCAGCGCCGAACACATAGCGGAACGCCGCGATCATGTCGGCCATGGGAATCGCGTTTGCTGGTCCGCGATGTTCGCCGAGCGAGATGCCGGCGCCGAGCGCCATCAACAGGATCGCGCTGAAGGCAGCGACCGTGAACGACGACATCAGCGCGCGGAAGAAATTCATCGCCCCCGTGACGGTGCCGATCTGCGGGCGCGCCACCGAGTTCTGTAGCGAGACCACGCTGACCGGGAACGTCGTGCCGAGCCCGAGCGCGAACAGCGACAGGACGATCAGCAAACCCCACAGCGGCAGCGTCGTCACGGTCAGCACCATACCGAAGATCGCCGCCGCCAAAGTCCCCACGATGGCCACGCGCTTGTAGTGCCTGGCGCGCGCCATCGTCCGTCCGGCGATCGCGGCACCACAGGTGGAGATCGCGGCGAGCGGAATCAGCGCAAGCCCCGCTTCGCTCGCGGTCAGATGATAGACGACCTCGTAATACAGCGGCAGATGCACGGTCAGCCCGGTGATGGCGCCGAGCGCGCAGGCGCCGGCCACCATGGCGTAAGGCACCACTGTTCCGCCGAGCAGCGGCAGCGGCAGGAACGGCTCTTCGGCATTGCGCGCGTGCCAGACAAAGGCGAGCGCCAGCGCCGCCGAGGCGCCGATCATCGCCATGATCGCGGGCGACAGCCAGGCATAACGGTTGCCACCCCAGGTGAGCACCAGCATGACCACAACGGCAGACGCCATCAGCAGCACGCCGCCGAGCCAGTCGACCTTGCGGCGGCGGTGGAACACCGGGATCTTGCCCATCTTCGGCAGCAGCAGAAACATCGCGCCGACCGCAAGCGGCACGTTGATCCAGAAGATCATCGACCAGTGCAGATGCTCGGCGAACACGCCGCCGAGCACAGGGCCCATCAGCCCGGCCGCCATCCAGACGCCGCTGAAATAAGCCTGATACTTGCCACGCTCGCGCGGGCTAACCACGTCGGAGATCACGGTCTGCACGACCGGCATGATGCCGCCGCCGCCAAGCCCCTGCAGGCCGCGCGCAACGATCAATACCGGCATGTTGGGCGCCACCGCGCAAAGAATCGAGCCGACCGTGAACAGGGCAAGCGAAACCGTGATCATGACGCGGCGGCCGTAGATGTCGCTCAGCGTGCCGAACACGGGTGCAACCGCGGTCGAGGCCAGGAGATAGGCCGTGATGACCCAGGACAGATTGCTGACGTCGTTGAACTGGCGGCCGATGGTCGGCAGCGCCGTCGCCACGATGGTCTGGTCGAGCGCCGCCAGGAACATCGTCAGCAACAGGCTCATCAGGATGGTGCGGACCTCGTCCGGGGTCAGCGGCGCCGGCGGCGCAATCGGCGGCGCATCGCTGACCTCAATGACCTCTGTTGTGATGCGCGAGAGCTCGCCGCCGATATCGTCGGGCAATGTCGTCTGGTCGGCAGGTTCACGGCCCTGCCGCTGGTGCTGGTTCATGTCGGACGTAATATTGTTCTGCGCGACCAAAGCCGCCGAGATGGATTCGCCATATAGCCAGCACCTTAGAGAGCAAATTCCTCTCGGGGCAGCGCCTCGCGCGCATGGGTGCATCCCGCGAGAATATCGTCGCGTTTCCGTGATCGATCAGGACGGGAGGTTCAGGCCTTGGGCCGCTTCTTGAGCCGTGCCCGCTTCGGCAACAAGGCCGGCCACTGCACGATGTGGTCCTCGAGGTCTTCGTCGGGGATCTCGTCCTCGGTGCCCTGGACCCGCCCGCGCACCGAAACGCCGGCTTCATGCACGGTATTGGGATCGCCCGAGATCAGCGGATGCCACCAATAGAGATCGCGTCCCTCGGCGACCAGCTTGTAGCCGCAGCTCGGCGGAAGCCAGCTCAGGGTGCGGACGTTCTCGGGCGTCAGGCGGACACAATCCGGAACCTTGTCGGAACGGTTCTGGTAGTCCTTGCAGGTGCACAGGCCGGAATCGAGCAGCTTGCAGGAAACATGGGTAAAGTAGATTTTCCCGGTATCCTCGTCTTCGAGCTTTTCCAGGCAGCAGCGCGCGCAACCGTCGCACAGGCTTTCCCATTCGGCGCTGGACATCTCCTCCAACGTCTTGGTTTTCCAGAAGAAACCCTCTTGGCCGGAAGGCGATTTGCGCGGCGCGGTCATGCAATCAATCGTTTTCTCGGGTCGGTCGGCTGCGGCCCTTCTAGGAGGTCCGGCAACGGGGGCGCAAGCGGGTCTCACTACGGAGCCAAAAGCCAACGGCAGCGTTAGGCCTGACCGTCAAAATGGTGAGCGAGAGCATTGGTTTATAGCCCCCGCTCGGATAGAACAATGGCGAGTCCCCGAGGACGTAAAAGCGCCTTGGGTTTGCCGCAACATCCAAGCAAGACGTCTCGACCGGCTCCGCCGGGCGCGACCAGAACAGATACCAGAACAGATCAAGGGTCCCGGTGCGCCAGATCGTACCTCCAGAGCTGCAGCAGAAGATCCGGAACTTCCTTCTGGATCTGGATGCGCGTATCGACTCGACGCTGTTCTCGTCGGGCAAGGGCCTGCGCGAGCTGTACGAGCGCTACTCCACCTTCATGGACCGCTTCTATGTCGGCCGCTGGAAGCGCTGGGTCTTCATCGAGCCGTTTTCGGAAGCCGCCACGATCGGCCTTGGTGGCCTGATCGTGATGCTGGCGCTGGCGATCCCTGCGTTTCGCGAGACCTCCGATGACGACTGGCTGAAGAAATCCGATCTTGCGGTGCAGTTCCTCGACCGCTACGGCAACCCGATCGGCAACCGCGGCATCAAACATAACGACTCGATTCCTCTGGAAGATTTTCCGGACAATCTGATCAAGGCGACGCTGGCGACCGAAGACCGCCGCTTCTATGACCATTTCGGCATCGACTTTCCGGGCACCGCGCGCGCGCTCGTGACCAACGCGCAGGCCGGCGGCGTGCGCCAGGGCGGTTCTTCGATCACGCAGCAATTGGCGAAGAACCTGTTCCTCAGCAACGAGCGCACCATCGAGCGCAAGGTGAAGGAAGCTTTCCTTGCGATCTGGCTCGAGACGCGGCTGACCAAGAACGAAATCCTGAAGCTATATCTGGACCGCGCCTATATGGGCGGCGGCACGTTCGGCGTCGACGGCGCGGCGCATTTCTACTTCAACAAGTCGGCGCGCGACGTCACTCTGGCGGAATCAGCGATGCTGGCCGGGCTGTTCAAGGCGCCGACCAAATACGCCCCGCACATCAACCTGCCCGCCGCCCGCGCCCGCGCCAACATCGTGCTCGACAACCTCGTCGATGCCGGCTTCATGACCGAAGGCCAGGTGTTCGGCGCCCGGCGCAACCCGGCCTTCGCCGTCGATCGCCGCGACGAGAACTCGCCGAACTACTATCTCGACTACGCCTTTGAGGAAATGCGCAGGCTGGTCGATACCTTCCCGAAATCCTACACCGAGCGCGTCTTCGTGGTCCGTACCTCGATCGACATGAACGTGCAGCGCGCCGCCGAGGAAACGGTTGAAAACCAGCTCCGCCAGTTCGGCCGCGACTACCACGCGACGCAGGCATCCGTCGTGGTTGCCGACCTCGACGGCGGCGTCCGCGCCATGGTCGGCGGACGCGACTATGGCGCGAGCCAGTTCAACCGCGCCACCGACGCCTATCGGCAGCCGGGCTCATCATTCAAGCCCTATGTCTATGCCACGGCACTTTTGAACGGCTACACCCCGAGCTCGAAAGTGGTCGACGGCCCGGTCTGCATCGGCAACTGGTGCCCGCAGAACTATGGCCACAACTATTCCGGCTCGGTGACGCTGACCCAGGCGATCACCCGCTCGATCAACGTCGTGCCGGTGAAGTTGTCGATTGCGCTCGGCGGCAAGGTAGCGAACCCGGCCAAGGCTGGGCGCGCCAAGATCACCGAGGTGGCACGCCGGTTCGGCCTCACGGCTCCCCTGCCCGATACGCCCTCGATGCCGATCGGCTCCGATGAGGTCACCGTGCTCGAACACGCGGTCGCCTACGCGACCTTCCCGAACAAGGGCAAGGCGGTGAAACCTCACGCGGTGCTGGAAGTGCGTACCGGCGCCGGCGACCTGGTCTGGCGCTTCGACCGCGACGGCAAGAAGCCGGTGCAAGCCATTCCCGCCTCCGTCGCCGCCGACATGTCGGAAATGATGAGCCATGTCGTCAGCGAAGGCACCGCCCGCCGCGCCGCGATCGACGGCATCCCGACCGCGGGCAAGACCGGCACCACCAACGCCTACCGCGACGCCTGGTTCGTCGGTTTCACCGGCAATTTCACCTGCGCGGTCTGGTACGGCAACGACGACTACTCGCCCACCAACCGCATGACCGGCGGTTCGTTGCCTGCGCAAACCTGGCACGACATCATGGTCGTCGCGCATCAGGGCGTCGAGGTGAAGGAAATCCCAGGCTTCGGCATGGGCACGAAGCAGCCGCAGCCCGCTCAATCCGCCAGCGCCGCGGCCAATGGTGCGGCGCGGGCGCCGGAGACCAAGCCGGGGCCGCCGCCGGTATTGACCAAGCGCGGCGCGGATATTCTGGTGCGCGTCGAGAAACTGCTCGACGAGGCCGGGAGGACCGCAGGCAAGACCTCGTCCAACGACCAGAAGCAGCCCTCCAGGCCGGTCACGTCAGGCGCGCTGGCGTTTCCGGAGAACTATGTCGCAGCCGCTGGCGAGCGGGCCGCGCCGGCGGAGCGGAAGAATTAAAAGGCATGATCCGGCAGAAGCTTAACCGGCGTTCCTCGGAACAGATGCGAAGCGTCCGCCCCGACACGTTCGAAACAAGAGAAGCGCTTCAGGTTTCGGATGAAGCCGGTTCAAGCGGAAACTGATGCCGTGAGATTTCGGAGCACTGGCCTGTGCGGCTGATCTTCATCACCTTGCTGGCATTGGCGCTTGCCACGGCCGTAGGTCTCGGCTCGACCTACCTGACGGCGACGCGCGGCACCGATCTCGGCACACTCACGATCGGCGCCTGGACCGCACGGCCCAAGGCCGGCAGTTCCGAAATCGATCCCTATTCGCGCGCCTCGATTGCCCGCAGCGGCGAATTGCCCGTTGGCACCGGCGACGGCATCGCCTTCACGGCCACCACCGACGACAAGAACAAGCCGCTCGACGGGCGCTGCGACGTCATCGTCAGCGGGGTGACGCCGGCGGCCCGGTTCTGGACGCTGACGCTGTTCGACCGCAAGGGGCATCTGGTCGCCAATTCGCTGCAACGCTACGGCTTCACCAGCCAGGAAATCGTCCGCGGCTCCGACGGCGGCTTCGAGATCCGGGTGGCGGCGCGCTCGCGCGCCGGCAACTGGCTGCCGACCGGCGGCATCGAGCGCTACGCGCTGATGCTGCGGCTTTACGATACGCCGGTCGGCGTTGCGACGCGCACGCAGCGCGACGCGCCGATGCCCGCCATCACCACGGTGAACTGCCCATGATCCGGCTGCTGTTCACCATCATCGCAGGCGTGCTGCTGGGCGGCGTGGTGCATCTCGTCAGCGTGCTCGCGCTGCCGCGCATCGCGACGCAAGACGCCTATTCGCGGCTGACGCCGATGACCAAAGAGAACGCCGTCACGGCGCTGCCGCTCGCCGAACCGAACAACGCGCCGATGCCGTTCATGGACCCGGCCTTTGCAGTCGCGATCTGCCGCTACGACCTCTCCGAGGGACCGCTCAAGCTGACCGTGCCGGTCAGTCAGGCCTATACGTCGGTGTCGTTCTATACCCGCAACGAGGTCGCCTACTACGCCATCAACGACCGCTCGGCCGGCCGAAAGGTGATCGAGCTCGATCTGATGACGGAGGAGCAACACGGCGAGTTGCCGGAGGATGAGGAAGTCACCGCCGCCGACCGGCTGATCATCGACTCTCCCACCACGACCGGCCTGATCGTGCTCAAGGCCCTGGCGCCGGAGCCCGGCCTGATGCCGCAGGCGCAAGCCGCGCTCGCCGCGTCGCGTTGCGCCATAGAGACCGAGCCGACGCCGGCCAAGCAACCCGAGCCGGCGCCGCCTGCGCCGGCCCCTGCGCCAAAGTCCAGGCGCTGAATCACGACTTGGTCGGGGCCGACACTTGCCCAGGGCGTGCACTTATAAATCCGACATGTCCGCGTTCGAGGGGTAAAGCGGACACGCGGCCCCGATCACGGGATGTCGCCTTGTGGACCCCAACGCGGTCTTCGCTCCAGCAGACCTAATGGCAAGGGTTGGGCTGCCTCAGTTGGCTCCCTATGGTGGCGTGTAAGGAGCAGGCGTGAACAAGCAGGCCTCTTCCACTCCTCCTTTGAGACGACAGTCCCAAAACTTCTCGACCATGATGCCCGCAACGATCATGGACAGCACTACCAAGCAAAACACCGCCAGTCGATTATCTGCTTTCATACTCTCGCCTCACTTGGCGGCACGTTTATAGACCCGTCTCCTGTAGATGCGGTTACTGCATGTTCGCTTATTGGCCCCAAGCCGACCAACTTCATTGGTATTGAGGGCATTCCGGATTTCGCATCAGCGATGCTTCGACCGCCGCTTGTGACCCGGACCGTTTGTATTGGCCTTGTGGCTGGCCTGTTTCGACCTCATATTGGTCGACTTCTCTCCCGTAAAGGCGCGCCGTTCCTGTGACGCTTGAGCTGAAGCATCCGAACGTTTGCGTAAGTCTTGATCACTGCGTGGGAATTGCCGATCCCTCCGTATGACCGATCGCGCCTGCCGCACTCTGCGGAACAAATCAACGTGCTCGTGCGTCGCGATGCTGACATAACGCCGTTGTTTATCGTGCCTGCCCTTTAGGAGCGAGGAGGAGCCGATCGATGAAAGCCGAAGACGCCGCTGATATGATGGACCAGGAGAAGCAGAACGACCGCTTCAAGCAGCGGGCAGCGGTCGGCATCGCCATTCTGGCGATGCTGCTGGCCATCACCGGGCTTGGCGGCGCCAACGCCGGCAAGGAGGCGACCAACAACAACATCTATGCCGCGAACCACTATGCCTTCTACCAGGCCAAGAACATCCGCCAGACCGGCTACAACCTCGCGGCCGACGCGATCGAACTGGCGTTCCTGCAGGACGGAAGCCTCAACGCCGAGGCCAGGACGGCCCTGAAGGCAAAAGCGGAGGCCTATCGCAAGACGGCGACACGCTACGAGTCCGAGCCCGAGACGCAGGAGGGCAAGAAGGAATTGATGGCGCGGGCCAAGGACTACGAGAGCAGGCGCGACCATGCGCTGAAGCAGGATCCCTACTTCGACTATGCCGAAGCTCTTCTGCAGATCGCCATCGTGCTGATCTCGGTCTCGATCGTCGCGACGCTGCCCTGGCTTGCGATCGTCGGCGGCATCGTCGGTGCCGCCGGTGGCCTGCTGATGGTCAACGGCTACACACTGGCGGTCGAGATACCGTTTCTGGCAGCATAGAGGTCCGCACGCGGATGGTGCAGGTGCTGTTTGGCAAGGACGAGGGGAGCGACGACCATGTGACGCAGGCAGCGCATTCCTCGGTGTTGGCTTTTAGCGCTGACGGCCCCTGAGTTAGCGCGTGGTGCGCTGATTAATGAATGCCAGCGCCCGCCCGAAGATCGGGTGCCAGGAGTCGTTTGGCTTCTGGCCAAGGGGATACCAGAAGAACTCAAAATCCAGCCCGCCGCCATCGCTCGTTCGATGCGTCCACGTCTCAGGCAGCTTTCCCACATCGCAGACAACAAAATGCCATTCCTGCTCCGGCTCACTCATTTGGACCGTACCTAGATAATTGCCGGCAGCGCCAACGACCCCACTCTCCTCGAGCAACTCGCGCTCGGCTGAACGCTCCACTGTTTCTCCGACCTCCATCGTCCCCTTCACTAGCTGGCAACCAGCGAGCGGATGGCGGAAGGCCAGAATTTCAAGCTCTCCGGCTATTCGGCGGACGACTACTGGACAGGCTTTTCGTGGTCCTGCCATGGGGCTCCCCTCTTTCCGAAGTTGAATGAGACATTAGCGACCGGCTGGGTGGCGCAAAGTCAAGTCTGCGGCACGCGCAGATGCTGGCCGCAGCGGCAGCGCTCATAGTCCACGGGATCATGGCTGTTGAAGATGGTCACGGCATCGCCATGCTTTGCCTTGAGCGTCCGTAGCCGCTCCTGGTTTTCGATCCGCATGGCGCGATCCATGTCGCCGCGGCGCTGAAACATGCCGAGAACCAGCGGCACCCGCGGCGGGGTCTGCATCTGGCCGTGAAAGAAATAGGCATCGCCCGCGTGCAGCAGCCATTTGTCCCCGCTCCGCACGGCGATGCCGCAATGGCCTGATGTATGGCCGGGCAGCGGGATCATCAGGATATCGGGTTCGCGGTCGCCGAGCGCGCGCACGCCCTTGAAGCCGAACCAATCCTCGCCACCCTCCCCGTAGAACGCCCAATCCGGACCGTGCTTCCACTGATCGGTGATGTAGCGGCCCTTCGGCGCGGGCGCCGTGCGCGCCACCGCCATGTCGTATTCGCGGCGATGGACATGCACTTTTGCGTTCGGGAAATCCGGAATGCCGCCGGCATGATCGCGGTCGAGATGCGTCAGTAGCAGATGCCGCACGTCGCCTTTCGAAAAGCCGAGCGCCTCGATCTGCCGCACAGCGGTCTCGGCCGGATCGAGCCGTGGCGTCGTCTGCCGAACCCATTTGGGACCGAGCCGCGGCGGGTTCGCGATATCGTCCAGTCCGATGCCGGTGTCGACCAGCGCCAGCCCGTCATGGGTCTCGACCAGCAGACAATGGCACACCATGCGCGCGCGCTGAAAGATGCTGCCGGTGCCGTTCACGAGGCGCCGGCCGATCGGGCACATGGTGCCGGTGTTGAGATGGTGGACGCGCATGACGATGCCTCCTTGAGATCGGAGCCTCAGCTTGCCATCCGGATCACCATAGGTAAAATATCAATATTCGATATCATCGATAGGATGAACCTATGGATATCCGCGAACTCCGCTATTTCTCGGCCGTGTTCAGGGAGCGCAATCTGACGGTGGCGGCCAGACGCTGCTTCATCTCGCAGCCCTCGATCTCGGCGGCGATCACCAATCTCGAGGCCGAGCTCGGCACAGCGCTGTTCATCCGCCACAAGAAGGGCGTGGCACCGACGAAGGCCGCCGAACAATTTCATGCGGTCGCGCGCCGCATCATCGATGAAGCCGACGCCGCAAGAAACCTGTTCCGAAAACCTGCGATGCGGAACACGCTGACGCTCGGCCTGATGCGCACGCTCGATCGTCCCCGCACCATCGCGCTGCTAAAGCCGCTCACGGGAACGTCGGATCTCGCGCTCCGCCTGGTCGGCGTCGATGACGCCGCCGACGCCCGGATCGTCTCGAAAAATCTGCTGCGCGCCGACGAGCACTTCGTTCCGCTTTGGGTCGAGCGATACGTCGCGGCATTGCCGCCATCGCATCCACTGACGCTGAAGGAGCGGCTCCGCACCGCAGATCTCGCCGGCACCGCCATGGTCGATCGCTGTCATTGCGAGCAGAGCGAATTCTTCGGCCGTGCCGCATCGGCCAAGCGGCAGCCCGCGGCGATTGCCGAATCCGAAGACTGGGCGATGGCGCTGGTGGCCGCCGGCGTCGGCATCGCCATCGTTCCTGAGGGCGTGGCGCGCGCCAATTCCGATGTCGCCGTGCGCGAGATCGACGTCGACGTGAAGCGCCAGGTCGGCCTCGCCTACAGCGCGGCACGGCCGCCGTCGGAAACGTTGCAGAACTTCATTGCGAAACTGCAGCGGCAGCGGCCCAAAGGGAGCGGCGTCAGATCGGCAGGAAAGACCGGGCGCAAGGACGTGTATCCACAAAACGAGAGATGACAACTCTTAAGACAAGAGCAGACATGCGCTGGTCACTTGGGAATTTCGCCTTTTGTGAAGGGTTTCGGATGCCGGCCGCTTGAGGGACGTCGCGGCGTATTCGGCGGCCGGCGTCCGAAAGCCTCCAAGGGAGGAAACCGCGGGAGGGAGCACGTGGGTAGCGCGGCGTGGCTATGGGGA
>NZ_MAXC01000045.1 GCF_001693485.1 Bradyrhizobium sp. LMTR 3 | reverse complement strand
CTGTTGGCGGCAGCGGTACCCTTGAGCTGGAGGGTATTATCGCTGGTGATGCCATCGCCGGCCGCTCCGGTGTCGTTCGAGAACGACGCGATGGTCGGCGTCGCCGGTGTGGCCGGGGGTGCCGAGGTGCCGGTGCTGGCCGTGACCACGGCAGACGCCGCGCCGGTGTTGCCTGCCGCATCCGTCGCCTTTGCGGTGAGGCTGTGCGAACCGGCCGCAAGGGCGCCGGTGGTATAGTTCCACGCGCCACTGCTGTTGGCCGTCGCGGTCCCGATCTGGGTCGTGCCGTCGAATACCTTCACGACGCTGTTCGCTTCCGCCGTACCGGTCAGGTTCAGGCCGCCGTTGGCGTTGTTGGTTGGCGTCGCCATCGTCGGCGCCGTGGGCGCCGCAGTGTCAATTTTCACGGCAAGTACCGATGACGTCGAACTGGTGCCCGACGTTGTGGTGGCCGTAGCCTTGAGGCTATGGTTGCCGTCCGTCAGCGCAGCGGTCGTGTAGCTCCAGGCGCCACTGCTGTTGGCCGTGGCGGTCCCGATCTGGGTCGTGCCGTCGAACACCTTCACGGTGCTGTTCGCGGCCGCGCTGCCGCTCACAGTCAGCGTGTTGTCGTTGGTGATGCCATCACCGGCTGCGCCGCTGTCGTTCGAAAAGTGGTCGATCGTTGTCATCCCGCCGCCGCCACCGCCGCCTTCCACTGGGAAAGGCGGTGGGATAAGTGGACCTGGAACGAGTTCACCATTTACGATCGTTGCGGAGCGGACATTTTCCCACTGAGTAATGTTTATGTCCGCATTGACTTCCTGAAAGAGAATGTCGTCGTAGCCAAACGGTCCGACAAAATACACGTCCTTGAGGGATACCGAGATATCGTTTGCATCCGCGGCAATACGCAAGCCAAACGGACCACCTTGGAACACCACGTTATCGAAAGTGAGCGTGCCACTCCAATCATCCGCAACGAACATACCAGCAGTTGCAGCGGTGTTGTGGGCGACGATCGTCGTATTCGTGATCGTCACATTCCCGGTGCTGCCGGGGGCATAGATCTGAATAGTATCGGCGTGATCGCTCCCTTGTCCCGTCGATTCAAGGTACGAATTGCTGATGGTGAC
>NZ_MAXC01000044.1 GCF_001693485.1 Bradyrhizobium sp. LMTR 3 | reverse complement strand
GGCTACGGGATTCCCGGATTTTCGTGTTGGGTGGCAAGGGCATATCCCTCGAGTGTGGCGGCGAGCCGATTCCATCCGTCGCGCATGGTCTTTGGGCCCGGCGGCTTGTAGTAGCAATTCCAGCCGCCGAGACGGGCTGCGATCCAGGCGACGAAGGCAAGGGAGCCGAGGGGATGCGGGTTTTTCTGCCGCAGTGTTTTGCCTTCAAGTTTTTTCGACAGGCGTTCGAGGGCGACAGTAAAGTTCGCGTCGATCACATCGCTCGCTGGTCGAGGGCCGCCGTCCCTGGCATCGACGAGTTGGATCGTACGAATGGCGCCAGCCAAGGCGATGGCCGTGAGATTGAACATGCGTTCGGCGTCGATGACCTGGCTGTCGTCAAGCGCCAAACCGTCGCTCTTGAGCGCGCGGAAGACCTGCTCGATGCGCCAGCGCAAGCGGTAGAGTTGGACGATGTTTTCAGCCTCCGCGGCGCAGGTAACGCTGTGGGTTGTGAGCAAGCGCCACAGAAGCGGTGTTTTGCCGGGTGGAGTATTGACCTCCCGTGCTTCCACCAAAGTGAGCTCGACATCCTCGGGGGCCTCGGATTTGCGCACGGTCGCCGGGCGGACAAGGCGAACGGTTCCGGCCCGCAACTCGACGATCGCCTCACGCCCTTTATCGCCCGGCCCACGCGGCGCTACCCGCACAACGCTGCTGCGCAGCGGCTGCGCACCGGCAAGTGCCATGGACAGCAATCCCTCATCCGCCAAAGACCGATCCTGCCCCGCGCGCACGATCAGATTGAGCCGTTCCGGCTTGCGGGCGAACAGCAGGTAAATGTCGCTTTCGCGATCGGCCACCATCGTCACTTCGGCGGCGTCGGACAGCACGCTTGCTGCGGCCTGACAGCCCGACAGCCAGCGCGCCGATTCCTTGTCCTCGATGGCGCGGCTGCGGCGAGAGGTAACGCGACCCGCGGCGCGCGTCCAAATCTCCGCGTCCACAAGGCCTACCACCGCCTCGCTCTCGACATCGATGGCAATCACCGGATGGATGAAGAAGCCGGGCGTCTTGCCATCGCCTGCAGGCCCGAAGCCGCGCCGCTTCTTGTCACGACCGGCAAAATTGATCTCACTTGTGTCCTGGATCGCCAAAATGCGCCGGCCAGTGCATTGAAGCGCTGTCCGCGCTGCCAAGGTCTCCACAATCCGCTCAACCGAGACGTAGGGCGAGGACAGAAACCGGTGCACCGACTTCTCGCCTGCGCGCGTCTCCCCCAATTTGCGCAGCACCAGCGTTCCCGCTGTCGCCACCCGCTCGATCAGCCAATCAGCACGCTCAGCAACCCGAATATCGCCAAAAGACATCGCATGCCTCCCGCCAAAATAGGTCGAAAGGCCT
>NZ_MAXC01000046.1 GCF_001693485.1 Bradyrhizobium sp. LMTR 3 | reverse complement strand
ACTGGCTCATCTCGATAACTGCAACGAGTGTGTTATCCTGCTCAAAGGCGGTGAGGGACCTGCTGACGTCGAACGGTTGCGACATGGGGTGCTCCTTTGCGTGACCACGGCGCCCGAGGGTGTCCATACCCTCGCCGCCGCTGACCCTGCCGCCACCCCCCTCATAGCATCTGGATCCCCGCCTTCGCGGGGATGACAACTGAATATGAGGCGGCGTTCTCGCGACATGCTTTGCCCGAGGTTTGCTGCAAACTTCCTGCCCTCACCAATCAGAGGGCGCAGGGAAGACCGGGTGCTGGCTGCACCCGCGGTCTCGTGTGCAATTGTGCGCAAAGAACACGCACACGAGCATACAGGTATCAGCCGAAACAACCGGCCTTCCCTGCGCAATGGCTTTACGGCTTATGCCGTGCTCTCCCTGGAGACGAATTCCTTTTGCCTCCATCGCCGGCGGATTGAAGGTTTTTGGAAACCCGGTCGGGTCTCGCAAACCTCCGCCGGCTTGACACCAGCCACGGGTGCCAGGACCACACGGCTTTGCCGCAAGGAAAAAGAAATGTCGGCTTTTCAAGGCCTTGGGGAAAATGTCAGCTATGGCCGGACGGATCGGGCCCCGAATAGGCCCCGGCTCAGCAATTTAAAGGCTGTGAGCGCTTCTGAGCGCCTGTGAGCACGTATGGCTACCGGGAAAGCGCGCCGAGCAAAACCGATCTCGCTCTGCATTAAAAAAAATTCGGGAGGTCCCCGCGCCGATGAGCGCGCCTGAGCGCCCCTGACACTTCCTGAGCGGTCAGCTTAAAAAACCTGAAATGTACAATGCTCTGCCGAAGTGGGATGCTCGCGTCCATCTCAGCCAATTTCAAAGAGGTTGTGAGATGCGGCTGCCTCAAGAGCTTCGCGAACGCCACTACTACTCGGTCGATATTGCTGGAGCGCAGATCGGCTGGAGCCGTGCCGGAAGCTACCGCGCCGCAGAGCGAGGCGACATTCCGGTCGAGCGGGACGGTCGGTTTTTGCTGGTGCCGAAGCGAAAATGGGACCGCATCGTCAAGCGCATCACGCGCGAAGAACGCACGCTGAAGTTCGATCCCGGTTCGGAAACAAAAAAAAGCCCCGGAGGTGTCTCCGGGGCCTGAACCTTTTTTCGAGACCGGCAAGCGGTCGTCGCGAGCAACGTCGATCATAAGCGCCCGATCTCGGAACCTCAAGGGGACGAGGACGGGCAGCATGGCCTTCTATCCGAGCGACGAATTTCCTGACGACGAGGGCCCGCCTGAGAATTTCAGGTCGCTGCCGATCAGGGCCGCGAAATTCCAGATCATCGGCCCGACTGATGAGCCGTGCGAGCACTGCGGCGATATCGGCAGCGTCTACCTGATCCGCGATCCGTTCAGAGCTGTCGCCAGCCATGCGCTGCACGAGCAGTGCGCCAGCATCTTCTACAAGCGTGATCAGAACGACCACGAGCACCGCAAACAACAGCATAAGTCAGATTTTGATGAGCCGCCTGAAGGCTTCGTGCGCGTGCCGATCCCCCCTGCGGAGGGCCAGCGCCACAACCACGCCGAATACGAGGATGCGGACTTCGCCAAGGTGCTACCCGAGGAGGCGATCAATGGGCCGGATCAGTTTGACGACGCCGATCATGAAACAGTCTTCCGCAGCGCAGACAGCGTCAAAGGTAGCGGCGAAGCCGCGCCGCTCTCGCAACAAAGCCGGATCATCTTCACAAAATTCTCGGATATCGTCCTTTCGACCACATCGCGCTATTTGCTCAAGGGCATCCTGCCCAGCGTCGGGCTTGTCGTGGTGTGGGGACCGCCAAAGTGTGGCAAAAGCTTCTTTGTCTTCGATATGGTCGCCCATATCGCGGCAGGCTGGCGCTATCGTGATCGTCGGGTGAAGCAATGCCCCGTAGTTTATTTCGCTCTCGAAGGGCAGCTCGGCTTTGAAGCGCGCGTCGAGGCGTTCCGCAAAGCGCATTCGATCAGTGACATTCCGTTCTATCTTTCCACCGACAGGATCGTGCTGCCGCATGATGGCGAAGCGGTCGTGGCCTCGATCAAGCGTCAATTTCCGACCCTGCATCCCGGCATTATCGTGCTGGACACGCTGAACCGCAGCATGGCTGGCAGCGAGAACGATCCTTCTGATATGGCGGCTTACATCAGGGCCGCCGATCTGATCCGTGAGACCTTCAACTGCCTGGTTATCGTCATCCATCACTGCGGCGTCGAGAAGGGCCGTCCACGCGGTCATACCTCGTTGACAGGTGCAGCCGATGGACAGATCGCGGTCAGCCGCGATGCGTTCGGCAATGTCGTGGCGCTTGTTGAATACATGAAGGACGGGCCGCAGGGCGACCAGATCGCGAGCGCCCTCGAGCAGGTTACGGTCGGCACGGATGAGGATGGCGATCCAGTCATTTCCTGCGTCATCAGGTCTTCCGAGATGGCGGCATCGTCTAGGGCGAAGGTTTCGGGCCAAGCCGCGTTGGCCCTTCGCGTCCTGCAGGATACCATCGCTGATAACTATGAAGAGCCGCCACCGGCAGTTTCCGCGCTGGCAAAGACCCGGACATGCCGCGAAGAACTGTGGCGCGCAAATTTCTATAAGAAAACCGCTTCCGAAGGAGGCAGCCAGACATCGCAACAGAAGGCGTTTGTCCGGGCAGCCAACAAGTTACTGGAGCTGAAACTCATTGAAAAATGGGGAAATTCCGTATGGCTCGCGTGAACCCAGACATGCCAGACAAACCCGGACATTGGACATTCTGTCCGGGGACATCCCAACCCGGACAGACCGGACATATACCTATAGGTATGTCCGGGATGTCGGGTGTCTGGGTTCCACTATAGTTGCGGGGCAAAATGGCCCGGCGCCGGAAGAATAGCCCGTCTGCACGGCGTGCCCGAAGGTGCGAAGAGCAGCGTCGATATCGTGCGTTAAAACGCAGAGCGGGCGGGATCGCATACGCCCCATACGACATCGATGTGATCGAGCTGCTAATCGCGTGTAGTTGGCTCAACCCAGCGCTTGTTGATGACCGGCACGAGATCGGCGCGGCCTATTATCGCGCGGTGATCGAGGCCGCGCGCGATATCTCGCGCAGGCGTTCGGCGCGGTGACTGTCTTGCTTGATCGCCACGATCAGAACGGAGCAGCAAACGCGGCAGTTTCGCTATCCATTCTCCTCTGGCCAAAGTTATTTTCCGCAAGCAGAGCCCGGCGATCTGGTTTATTTTCCTGCCCTGGGGAGCAAATTCGCTCTTCGGGAGAACCGACAATGCGCTTCATCGTGCCGAAAGTTGATCTTCGCAGACAGACAAGTGGCGGTGATACCATCGAAGATGAAACCGGAAACGTGGTTGGGCAGTTTTTTTTCAGCCACGGCGACCGCGACAGAAGTGTCCTCCTTTTCGGCAAATATGGCGCGAGCTACAGAACGCATGAGGAATGCCAGGCTTTCGCAGACGGCGTGGCGGCTGTGCTCACACATATGACGAAAGTCGAGTTGAAGTGAGCCTCCTCCAGTTTGGCAGCCCTTTCCTTTCCATCTTGATCGCTATCGAGGCAAGGCGACCCCAGTGAGTATGCGTCCACAGCCTGAAAATTTCTGAAGAGCGCTCTTCCCTCGCACACTGCGCGGCGTGCCATCATCCTTTGGATGGAGGTCATCGCCGTGAACCTGCACAGCCCGATCCCCCTGCGTCCCGATCCCGGCGCAATGTTCAGCTCACAGAGCCGCAGCTTCATCCGCGCCGCAACAGCGATGGCGCTTGCATCCCGCGACCGGCAGCGCCCGGACGCGATACTGGCGAAGGCGTGGCCCGACGATGCCTCTGCATCGCGCATCCTGAAGGGCGCGACATCGCCGACCACCAGCGGCGGCTACCCGCAGGTGGAGGCCATCACGGTGCTGCCGATGCTCGCGCCGTCCAGCGCCTCGGCGCGGCTGCTCGGTGCCGCCAGCTCGGTCAATCTGGCCGGTGTCTCCTCGGTCGCCGTGCCGTACATCGGCGCGAGCGGCAGGCCTGTCGTGCCGTTCGTCGAGGAAGGCAAGCCGATGCCGGTGGTTGATATGATCACCTCGGTGCTGCGTGTCGGCCCGGTGAAAAAATTGCTGATCGGATCGGCGCTGACCAACGAGCTGCAAGCTGCTTCCGGCGACACCGCGTCAACGATCATCGGCGGCGCGCTGGCAACATCCGCCGAGCAAAGCATGGATGCGCTGTTGTTCAGCAACGCGGCGGCCACCGCTGCCGCGCCTGCGGGTTTGCTCAACGGGATCGCCGCGAGCCCATCGGCAGGCACCGGCGGCGCGGCAGGCATCGCTGACGATCTGGCGCTGCTGGCTGGAGCCATCGCCAGCCACGGCATCAGCGCCGATGACATGATCATCATCACCACATCGGGCCTTGCCACCAAGCTGCGCTGCCTGGTGTCGCCGAAATTTTCCAACGAGGTGCTGTCGTCAGCGTCGATACCAGCCGGTGAAGTGATCGCCATCGCGGCTGGCGGTCTGGTGACCGGCTATGACGGCGGCGTTTCAATCGAGGTCAGCGAAGAGCCAACCCTGCATTTCGAGGACGCCGCGCCGAGCGACATCGGCATCCCTGGCTCGCCTGCGGTCGTGGCCGCGCCGACAAGATCGATCTGGCAGACCGACAGTCTGGCGGTGAAGGTTCGCGGCTGGTGCGCGTGGGCGGTTCATCCTGGCGCAATCGCGTGGATCACAGGAGCAGCGTGGTGAACGCCATGAGCAAATACAACGACGAAGAACGCAAACGCATCATCGCCGAGACCTATGCCACGCTGCAGCGCGGCGCTGCGGATCACGAGGAGCCATCGCCTGTGCCCGATCTGCCGCCCGAGGACGTGCTCGCTGAAGCGTTGGCGCGCCCGCTCGAAGATCGCGTCGAGCGTTGGCGGCGCGAGGCCGACGAGCAGACCGCGAGGTTTGCGAGGTTCGCGCGAGAGCGCAGACGGCAAGAACGCAGGCCTGTGCCGATCAACTGGGACGTGAAAATTGCGGAGGCCATTGCGGAGGAACGAGGGTTCCTGCTTGAAGTGCTCGCCGAAACCGTCGCCGAGCTGGCAGATCGCCAAACGCGAGCTACCGAAGATGCGCTGCGCCCGATGCAGATCGAACTTTCCGAGCTGAAAATTGCGAACGCTGAACTGCGGGTCGCCAACGCAGAGCTGCGCGTGCAGCAGAGCGCCGATCACGGCAGCACCATCGATCTGCCTGCGCTACCGCTGCGCAGCCGCGCGAACTGATCGCGGCTGGAAGTCTCGCGCGCTATGAGCACGTATGGCTCTATCTGAGCAATTTGTCCCGTAGATGGTTGCTGATGCGTTTGAGCAGCTCGCCGCTGTAGCGGTAGCAACAACCTCGAAATATCTTATCCAGCGCGGCCCTGCACCACGGGGCTAAGCTTTAGGGGGCCGGGGGGCGGATCGCTCAATTAGAGCTGCAGCATTTCCGAGCGCTGGCGGCGCTGCAGAATGAACGGCTGCACATTGTCAATTTGCCCCAAGAAAAATCTTCTATCAAAGCTCCGTGCGTCGGCGGATGTCTGGCGCGGGCCTCACTTCTCCTTTTTGTAGCGCTGGCGAGACGACTTATGTTTGGGCCACCGGCGCTCAACCGTTTCGCCCAGTATCGGGAACTCATCGCTTGAAAGTTTTTTCTTAATGAGCCTGTCTTCCCGCAGGATGTCGTAGTGCTCCTTCGCTTCCACTGCTGAGGCGACCAGTTCGTCGGTCCACTCGTCGATGCGCATGGTGAGCATGTCTTCCGAGCCACCCTTGCGGCCAGTCTGCGACGAGTGCGCATCCATGCCAATTGCGACCACCGTGTTGAGATGCCGGTTCTCATAGAGGATCACGAGGCAATAGGCCTCAAGTGTCGCCGCTCTCGTTTCGCGGTACTCCTCGTAGCCACGCTTTAGGCCGCCGCGAGCCTCCAGGTCTACCGGGTAGGCAAGAACCATGATGAGGTAAGCTACTCGAGGATCGGCGCTTCCCCCACCGGGGAAAATGACGCGAGTGTAGCGATCTCTCTTCTGATCCATGGCTGTTCTAAGTGCATCTTGGACGGCCTGACCCAGTATTCGGCGGGAGAACCGGCTCTCCATCGCCATGAACCGAAGCCCGTACTCCGCTGTCGCGACGGTCGTTTGCGCTCCAAGGACTGTCACGCTGGTGCCTGCCAGCAGGTTCTGGGTGAACAGGTTGATGAGCCTGTCCCAAACCTTTGATATGTCGTCCGCCAGTGTTTTCGCGAAGTAGGCTTCCGATCTGACGTAGGCCGACCACTCGCCTTGGACGGTCATCCTGACGAATTTCTCGGTCCCTTTTTCTCGCGGCGGCTCGAAATCATAATTGCCACCGGACCGGATGCCCGTGTTGAGGTAGCTGGCCAGCAGCTCTTCCTCTCCATGAGCAAGGAACAATTTGTCGCTCCGCAGATACTCAGCCCGTTTGACAAGGTAGCGAGTGAAATCTGAAATCGTATTCAGGTGTTCGAGGACGCGCTTAATGCCGACATCGTCGAAGACATGGATAAACATGCTTCCGGGGTTCACATCCCCAACACAGAAGGGCATGAACCCACCCTGAGAGAAGTCAATGGCATCCTGTCCCTTAAGTGAAGGCTGGATCATGAACGAGCCGCTATCGTCGTTCATAGCTTCCTGGATTGCCCCGTATGCCCCCGTGGCGACCACAACGCCATGCACGCGCCGGGTCTCAAGCGGCGGGAGTTCAATGGGAAGCCTCTGAGTGCAAGCTGGGTTAGTGAAGATTTTATCGGGGTAGCGTGCCATCCAGTTGTTGGCACCGTTGATCTGCACGACGGCACCCTCGATGGCCTTTCGGTAAAACCGAGGCCATGCCACCTCAACGGGCTTGTCGCTCTGATACTTGATTTGCTTGTCACTGAAGATGATAACGTCTTGGCCGCAGACGACCAGCAGGTCGCAGAGTTCCTTGCCGTCTCCTTTGCCGTTCTGCTTCTTGTCGTAAAATAAGTTCGGATAGGACCACAAATTCAGGAACGCCTGCTCGCCGAGGTCGGCGAGAAGCCGCTCCGACGTGGTCGATCCTCGGCTGCGATGAATTTTTCCGTCAACGGGCTCGCCCGTGCCTTCGTTGGGACTTGCCAACTTAACCTCTGTATAGCTGCAAAAAGCGGGTGCATTTTGCCTTAAGGTTGCAATCGGTCAATAATTAAACTATCCGACTGCTTGGTTCGGCGGTTGCTAAAGGTAAGCGCGAATGATCAGGCCGCCCAGCAGTACGGAATGGGACACATCACGCCTCTCCGCCGAGCGGCGAGCCTATCTTGATAAAGGTCTGCTGTTTAAAGAGATCGCTGCGCAGGTGATCGAAAGCGCGACGGTCATCAGCAGTCGCATCGAACCCTATCGCACTGGCGAGAAGGACGGGCGACAGATCATTTTTGTCGTCCATGTAGCGCCGCAAACCTGCGATCTGCTCTACAACGCCCCTGACGGGATACGCGGACGTTACTGGCAAAGCCCTGACCATGGCTTCGCTGCGACAAGACGCCTGATCGACGGGCTGTTGGCAAAACTGATAGGCGAGCAGCCACCTGCGCCAGCCGAGAAGTGCGCACCGATGAGCGCTGAGGACATCAGAGCTTCCCTTGAAGGCATTTCAGCAAAAATTTGGCCGAGAGAAAGAGACGATAGTGATAATCCCCTCTGGGCGGAAGACCAGCTCAAGGTGCCGCGCTGGGAGCAGAACGAACAACTTGTTGAAGGGAAAGGGCCCAGTTGGCGACGCTCGTTCACCAGCGACGACCTTGAGATCAAAGGGGCCATCATAGGGGCCGACCGAGCCGAATACATCCCCGAAGTTAAGCGGGACCGTTCCTGTCAGATACACAAGTTCGGGTTTACATGATCTGTCCATGAAATGTTGCGCAATGAACATCGATAGTGAGGGACCATTCTGGGGATACTTCTCGGCTCCCGATTATGGTTTGCGGGTACGGTTGGCTCGCCTCGATGGCTCCTTTCGAGCTGCGATCATTTCGTCACCCCTAAGGAGCAGACCTTCGTCGATCTTCGCTGGAACTTGATATTCTGGGTGAGTAAGCAGCACGTTGAGCACGAAGCGAAGCAGGTCCGAGGCGAGCAAGCGCTCGTTGGCGTTGCTTGTGTCGGTAGGCTCGGACGCCTTTTTGGAGCGCTTCCGCCGCATACCGTGAACGATGGCTGATCGAGCTGCATATAGGCGCTTGACTTTGGCGGCGACCTCAGCCGCTGGATAAGCAGGGTCAGCGTGCAACATTGAAAGGGCCGCAGCACGAAGTCGAAGTTTGTAAGACAGCGACTGGCTCTGATCGTCACCAAGAAGCAATTCGAGACCAATCGTCCCGTCGAGAATAGCGTCAGCTGCATCAGTCCGCGTGAGACATCCGTTAAGGCGGCTCAGCGCAAGCCGTATCCCCTCACTTTCGCTGCCAACAACAGCTCGATACATCCGGCGCACTTCTTTGAGATGCTCAGCCGTGACCGTCGCCCCAGGGCTTGTCCAACCATAGTTATCGTACTCGTTCGGATAACGTCGCAGCGCTGTGCCATAAACCGGCGTTAGATCGCAGAAGTAACTGAGCGACCAACCTCTCGGAACCCAAAGTATTTGTGCGTAACCAGTGCTAATACCAGTCGCGACCCTAAGCGCGCCGAAGAAGCTGTCGATTGCGTCTAATACGTTTGACGACGACTGGTTCAGTGATCTGCGCACCTCATCAATGTTGTCAACTTCAATGTTCCAGCCATTTGACACGAACGCATGTGTAGCCGCGCCGACTACCATCCTCACCGCGCCCGAGCCCAGCGTGCTCATTCGCGCTCTTGCCAGCTGGAGTTTTTTTGGCATCCGTGCAATGTAGGTCGTCTCTGTAAGCCGGAAATGGTCTACCTCAAAGTGCGCCATGGTAATGGGAACGACGAGCCGGAGATTTTGGCTCCGAAAGATGGTTCCGAATATCAGAGGCCGAATGACAGCGTCGCGACGTTTAGCGTCAAGTGGGGCGTTGAGCCCATGCAAATGTAAGTAGCGCTCCACCGCGTCTCCAACCAAAGTGTCGATGGAGTGGTCCGAAACCATATCTTTGTAAACTGGCCGAGACAGGTCCAGCCTTTCACCGATATCGTGGCTTCGCAGAAAGGACGCGAGTTCAGCGCCTTTTGGGAAGCCCACTTCAGGTCGCGCATATCCTCCTAAAAGCCCGGCGAGAGTGCGAGGTCGCAACATACTTACGTAGTCTCTTGGAGAGGTGTCTTTATAAAATCCAGCCTCGTGGAAAGAAGGGAAACCACTGTCCAGCTTAGACATGACAGGATAGTCATGGTGCGGGCCGATGTACTGACCGGGTGTATTAGCCTGCCTTATAATGGCGGCATGCAACTCGTCGAAAGCAGCCGCGAATAATTCCAAATAGCGCAGCGCTTCCTCTCGCAGCTTCTCCGATGCCGCCGATGTAACTGAGGCCATTTGGTTTACCGCGGTTCATGTCGGACATGAGGACCGATATCTTAGCGTATCGGTGGAATGCACCCTACCACCCGGTGGAGTTTGTTTGGGTTGATGAAATTCCAGTATCCCCAGAACTTCGCCATTTCCGCTCCCGTTGTGAAATCGAAAGGCCTGTCAGGCGTGAACCTAAACAGACCTTTCGTCGTCTCAACTTCCTGCTCAGGTCAGGCGGCCACACGCATTGCCGCCTCAACGGGGTAGATTTCGGCAGGTTCGCTCACGATGCGCCTGATCTCATCGGCCAGCCGCTGCAGCGCCGCGCGCTTCTCCTCGATACGAGGGTCCTGATCGTAATGCCTGCCGGTTACCGTCGCGACCGCGCCGTGATCGTCGCTCTTGATGGTGTGGTCGAGGCAGAGCGAGATTGTCGCTCGGCTGATGCCGATGCTGCCCATCAGGCTCGCCGCCGTGCGCCGCAGATCATGCGGCGTGAAGGGCCTGATGCCGAGCTGCTCGCAAAGCCCAATGCTGCGCGTCTTGCCCTTGCTATCCTTATTGCCGCGTAGCGCGCAGGCCATGGCTTTTTTGTTCAGCGGCTCGGTGCCGAAGCGGCCCACGAACATCCACGGATAATTGCCCATTGCCTCGCGCGCGATCTCGACCGCCAAATCAGAGAGCGGCTGCCTGATCTCGCGTCCCGCCTTCACCCGCTCCTCGGGGACATCGACCTGCGGAGATCGGCTGTTGAGATCGTGCCCCTCCAGCTCATCGCGATGGATATGCAGCAGCTCGACCGAGCGGAGGCAGCTCACCAGTGCGAATTTGATCGCAAGGCAGATGCGCCGATCAACGGTGATGTCGGGACGATCCAGCCCATGCCAGAGGATCGCGATCTCCTCGCGGCTCAGCTTGCGCTTGCGCGGTTCCTCGATGGGCAGCAGCGGCAAGTTCACGCATGGCGATGTGCTGACATAGTCCCGGCCAGCTTCAGCCGCCCAGTTGAAGAGGCCCGAGACCGCCTTGCGCATATGGCGGGCGCTGGAGACCGATGCCTTCAGCGGCTTGCCGTGGGCGATCAGCTTGCCTGCGAGGATATCGGCCTGCAGCTGCGCGATGTCGTGTTTGGTAACATCCCCTGCGATCATCCTACCGAGGCGCGGGCGGACAAAGCGGTTCAGGTGGCGGGTCTGTTCCTCCCAGCTCTTCATACGCGGCGCTTTCTTGATCACGACGCCGTGCTCGGTGTGGCGGCGCGTCTCGACTTCCTCGCTGAGCCACGCGATGCGCTTGTCCATAATCTCGCCGACCGTGATGCCTGCCTGCTTGGCCTGCAGCCTGCGGACCTGCCGCGCGGTCTGAGCGATATCCTCACCGTTAGCGATCCTGAACTTCAGCTTCCACGCTTCCTTGCGCCAGAAGACTACATCGCACTCGCCCTTGCTGTAGACGCCCAGGCGATGCGTGGCGCGCCGCTTGCTGATTGGGCAGGTGTATTTCAGGAAGAAGGTCGGCGGCGCTGATGGGCTCAGGCTGACGTACAGGCCAGCGCAGGCGGCATCGTAAATCTTGCGGCGCTGCTTCACTTCGGCGCGGCAAATCTTCTCGGTGATGTTGGGCATGGGATGCTCTCAGGCGGTGCGTTTGCGGGTGCCGCGCTGGGGCCCTGCCCCAGTACAGCGGGTTCAGGGAGCGCCCATCAGCCGTGCTCCGAGAGCATAATTCGCGAAAAGCCTATACGGGAAGGGCTTTTTCGCGCTCAGATAGGTTCAGGAGCGCTCACTGAGTATCAAAATAAGGCCCACACGGTTTTGCCGTACGCGAAATGCGCCGCTCGTCCTGCGCTGATTAATTGCTCACAGCCCCAAGACAAAGCTTGAGGCCGCCCTGCAATGCCTCGCGCGCGTGAGTGCCCTCGCGTCCACCGCTCCCCGCACTCCACGTATCGTGACGACGCGTACGCCCCTCTTCGATGAGGCGGGATGGCGCGAAGATGGAGCTGATTTGGGGGTAATGAGAAGCGATATATTTTCGCCGCGCGATCTGGACGACCCAAATCACGTTGAATCGGCTGGTGAAATTCGTGTTTTGGCGTCGACGGCAATCAGCGAGCGTCAGCCGGTATTCCTGACCGCATCAACCAGCATCGCGTAAAGCTGGCGCTTGGTGAATTCCTTGGGCTGTGTTGCCGCCGGCTTGCGCGGGGACACCACCTTGTCGGCCGGGCGGGCACAGGCCAACTGCGCCACCTTTCGCTTCGGCACCGACACGATCCTGGGGTTCGCCGTTGGCGGCTTACGACCGCGCTTCTGGCCCAAGCGCTGCAACTTGGCGCTCACGGCATTGCGGCTAAGGCCTAGCCGGCTTGCGATCTGACCGGCGCTGTGGCCATCGGCCCAGAGCTTTTTGAGCAGTGCTACGTCGTTCGCATCCCAACCCATGCAGATGATTATACATCGATTGCGAGCGACAGGCTAGTCGTTGCTCATGTTGATCGAGCGAGCAGATGGTCTCGTCGTTAATGCCGCGTCGTTGAGAATTGTAGGGTGGGCAAAGCCACCGGGTCGCGCGAATGCGCGCCCGATGACAGGCTCCGCGTGCCCACCCTACCACGAGCGGAGCGTGATATGGTGGGCACGGCGCTTTGCGCCTTTGCCCACCCTACGCAGCTCTCGTGCCCCGGACAGCATCGAGGGATCGGCCTACAGGGCCTTGGTTCGCCTGAGCAGCCACCAGGTCAGTGCTCCCGCCGCGATCACCAGCAGAAGCGCGTACCAGGTGCCGCCGTCGCCGGTCTGGAATGGCATGTCCTTGGTGTTCATGCCGAAGAAGCCGGTCACCAGCGTCGAAGGCAGCATGCACGCGGTCAGGACCGACAGCGTGAACAGGCGGCGGTTGGTGATCGCCGTCATGCGGCCGGCGATCTCGTCCTGCAGCAGCCGCGCGCGCTCATAGATCGCGCTGAACTCGTAGTCGAGCGCGTCGAACTTCTGCGCAAGCTTGCGCATCGCCGACAGCAGGGTTTCGGATTCGACGTCCTCGCGCGCCTCCATGCGATGAAACAGCGCACGGATCTGCGACAACTGCCGCCGCGTGCGGATCGCCTGCAAGCGCACGCGGCCGAGCCGCAACCGCTCATCGTCGATCTCATCGTGCAGTACATGATTCTCGACGATGTCGAGCTCGTCGCCGAGGCTCGCGGAATACCGCCCGATCACATCGGCGAACTGGTCGACGATCGCATCGAACAGTGACACCGGGGTGGGAAACTTGCGGCCGCTATCGAGCGCACGCCGCGTCAGCTCGATCGCGCGCAGCGGCTTGCGCCGAGCCGTGATCATCAGCTTTGACGAGATCGCAAAGTGCACCCGCAGGAGATCGTCGCCCTCCTGCATGAACTCCTGATGCAGGTCGGGCAAAACGCCGGCGATCTCCTCGTCGAAGATATCGAGGCGGATATGCTCATCGGCATCGAGCAAGGTCTCGCGCGCGATATCGGACAGCGGCGCACTCCTGGCGAGCCAGTCGTGGCAGCGGCGGTTGGACAGATTGAAGTGCAGCCACAGCCAGCCGTGCGGATCGGCGAGTTCCGCATCGAGGCTGGCGACGTCGAGCTTCGTCGCGGAGCCGTCGCTCGCGAAGCGATAGGCGGAGATGATGCCGATGTCGGCGAGAGGCTGGTCCATCGGCTAACCCGTTGCTGGTGCGAAGCAGGCAATGCGTCAACGCAGTGGCAAGCTGGTGGCGACTACACCCCATCGAAGCTCTGGAGACAAGCTTTTGATTCAATTGGGCAAGCACCACGAATGTTGATGGATGGTGGGCACGGCGCGTCGCGCCTTTGCCCACCCTACGCGGCTCTCGTGCCCCGGACGCAGCGCAGCGCGAGAGCGGTGCGCTGCTGAGCCGGGGCCTATGCGGCGAGATGGGGTCCCGGCTCTGCGGCGCACCGCAAGAGCGCTGCGCCGCGTCCGGGACACGATACTTATTCCGCCGCCAACTGCCGCGGCGCGGGCGGCGGGTTGGCGAGGTCGGCGGCCAATTGCGCGTGGCGCGCTTTCGCGTCCTGCACCGCCTTTTCCTTCACCGGGCCGTAGCCGCGGATGCGGTCGGGCAGCGAGAGAATTTCGACGGCGGTGTCGTGGGTGACCGGCGACAGCAGTCCAAGCACCGTGGCGACATCCTTCTCATAGCCTGCGATCAGCTCACGCTCGAGCTTGCGGTCGGCGCTGTAGCCGAAGATGTCGAGCGGCGTGCCGCGCAGGAAGCGCAGTTTTGCCAGCGTCCGGAACACCGGCATCATCCACGCGCCGAAGGCGCGCTTCTTCGGGCGGCCGAGCGCATCGAGGCCGCCGCCGAGGATCGGCGGCGCCAGATTGAAATTGAACTTGAACTCGCCTTCGAACTGGTCGCGGAGCTGCTTCTCGAAGCGGCCGTCGGTGAACAGCCGTGCGACTTCGTACTCGTCCTTGTAGGCGAGCAACTTTGCGTAGTTGACCGCAACTGCGCGCGGCAGCGCTTCGCCATAGCCGCCATCGATCGCCGCATCGCGCACGCGTTTCACGAGAGCCCGATAGCGCTCGGCGAGCGCGGTATTTTGGTAATCGGCGAGGTGCGCGCTGCGATGGGCGATGATCTCGTCCAGCGTCATTGCATCCAGCGTCTTCGCCACCACCGGCTCGTCCTGGCCCCTCATCATGGTGTCGAGCCGCGCCGGATCGGCCGCGGCAAGACGGCCGAGCTGGAAGGCCTGCGTGTTCATCTTGATCGAAACGCCGTTGACCTCGATCGCCTGCAGAATCGCCTTTGCCGACAGCGGCAGCAAGCCCTTCTGATAGGCATAGCCCAGCATCATGATGTTGGTGGCAATGGAGTCGCCAAGCAGCGCTTCGGCCGGCTTGGTGAAATCGTAGAACCACGAATCCTTGCGCAGCTCGGTCTCCAGCACGTGGTTGACCTTGCGGCTCTGGAAATTGAAGTCGCGGTTGAGGATGAAGTCGGCCGTCGGGATCACGTGGGTATTGATGACGCCAACGGTGCGGCTGGCTTCGCAGAGCGTAATCGTGTCCTTGGCGGCGGCCACCACCTCGTCGGCGGCCATCACGAGATCGGCGGTGCCGGTGACGATGCGCGAACAGGTGACGTCGGCGGTGTGTTCGGAAAGCCGGACGTGGCTCAGCACCGCGCCGCCCTTTTGCGCCAGGCCGGACATGTCGAGGATCATGCTGGCCTTGCCCTCGATATGCGCGGCCATGCCCAGCAGCGCGCCGATGGTCAAGACGCCGGTGCCGCCGACGCCGCCGACCGCGATATTGTAGGGCCGCTCCAGCGACGGGAATGAGGCAGGCTCCGGCAAATCGCCGATCTCACCAAGGCTTGCGGGGGCGCGACGGCGCGGCTTGCCGCCGTCGATGGTAACGAAGGACGGGCAGAAGCCCTTCAGGCAGGAATAATCCTTGTTGCAGGTCGACTGGTTGATGGTGCGCTTGCGGCCCATCTCGGTTTCCAGCGGCTCGACCGAAATGCAGTTCGACTGCACCGAGCAATCGCCGCAGCCTTCGCACACGGCCGGATTGATCATGACGCGGCGCGCCGGGTCTTCCATCAGGCCGCGCTTGCGGCGGCGGCGCTTTTCGGCGGCGCAGGTCTGCACGAAGACGATCGCCGACGTGCCCTTCAGGGTGCGGCAGATCTTCATCACGTCCTGGAGCGCGTCGCGATGCGCGGTCTTGACGCCGGGCGCGATCTCGGACGCGGGATAGGCGTCGGGATTTTCCGAGACCAGATAGATGTTGCGGATGCCCTCGCTGTGAAGCTGGAAGGTGATCTGCTGCGGCGACAATTCGCCGTCGACATGCTGGCCGCCGGTCATCGCGGTCGCGTCGTTATAGAGGATCTTGTAGGTGATGTTGGCGCCCGAGGCGATCGCCTGGCGTATCGCGAGGCTGCCGGAGTGGAAGTAGGTGCCGTCGCCGAGATTGGCGAACACGTGCTCTTCCTTGGTGAAGGGTGCGACGCCGACCCACGGCACGCCCTCGCCTCCCATATGGGTGTAGGTCTCGGTGTTGCGGTCCATCCACAGCGCCATGAAGTGACAACCGATGCCGGCAAAGGCGCGGCTGCCTTCGGGCACCTTGGTCGAGGTGTTGTGCGGGCAGCCCGAGCAGAAATACGGCGTGCGGGTGACGGGTGCGACCGCCTGCATCTGGGTCGCCTGCCGGCCGTTGAACCAGTCGGCCTTGGCGCGCAGCATCGCGGCGATTTCGGGATTGAGATTAAGTCGAAGCAGGCGTTCGGTCAGCGAGCTTGCGAGCGAAGCGACGGAAAGTTCGGCGGCGAAGGTGAGAAAACGCTTGTCGTGGTCGTCCATCTTGCCGACGATGCGCGGGCGGACGTCGTCGCGCCAGTTGAACAGCTCCTGCTTGACCTGGTTCTCGACGATCTCGCGGCGCTCCTCGACGATGAAGATTTCCTCGAGGCCGATGGCGAAGTTGCGGACGCCTTCGGGCTCCAGCGGCCAGGGCATGCCGATCTTGTAAAGCCGCAAGCCGATCTTGGCGGCGACCTCCTCGGTGATCCCGAGCTCGCGCAGCGCCTGACGGATGTCCTCGTAGCTCTTGCCGGATGCCATGATGCCATAGCGGGCATTCGGCGAATCCATCGTGATGCGGTTGATCTTGTTGGCGCGCGCAAACGCGATCGCGGCATAGCCCTTGTAGTCCTGCAGGCGCAGGTCCTGCGCATAGCGATCGTCGGGCCAGCGCAGGTTGAGGCCACCCGGCGGCATCTCGAAATCGGTCGGGATCGCGAACGGCGTCATCTCGTCGGTGAGGTCGATCTCGGCGGTGGTTTCCACCGTCTCCGTGATCACCTTCATGCCGACCCAGCAGCCGGAGTAGCGCGACATCGCGATACCCAGAAGGCCCATCTCGATCATTTCATGGATGCTGGAGGGATAGAGGTACGGCATCAGCGCCGAGATGAAGGCGTGGTCGGACTGATGCGGGACGGTGGAGGATTTTGCGCCGTGATCGTCGCCGGCAAGACACAGCACGCCGCCATGTTTAGCCGAGCCGGCCGTGTTGCCGTGGCGGAAGACGTCGCCGCAGCGGTCGACGCCGGGGCCTTTGCCGTACCAGATGCCGACCACACCGTCGTACTTGGCGCCGGGCGAGAGATTGAGCTGCTGCGAGCCCCAGATCGCGGTGGCCGCGAGATCCTCGTTCACGCCGGGCTGGAACTTGACGTTGTACTGTTCGAGATGTTTTCGGGCTGCGAAGAGCTGCTGGTCGTAACCGCCCAAGGGGGAGCCGCGGTAACCGGAGATGAAGCCAGCGGTGTTGAGCCCTGCGGCGCGGTCGCGGCGGATTTGCGCCATCGGCAGGCGGACCAGCGCCTGGATGCCGGTCAGGAAGATGTGGCCAGACCCTTGCGTGTACTTCTGATCGAGACTGATCGGACCCTGGTTAATTCCCATTGCAGCCCTCTTTGGCGGTAAGCCTTGATCGTGACGACGCTTTTTTAACTAAGCATCTGAACTCGTTAGAACCAGTCTATGTCGGTTTTTCCGGGCCGCGCACCACAAATCTCGGCAAGAAAGCCGCGTCTGCAAACTTCGCAATTTCGTGCCGGGAAAATCGGCGCGGCATTTCGGTTTGTGTCGTCCGGAAGCCTCGGCGCGAAATGGCATGACGCCCCCGCTATGTGCACTTTCGCGCCACAACGCTCCGGAAGGTCAATCGGTGCAGGGACGACCATGCGGGCGATTCTCGCGGCACTGCTTTTGTGCACTGCGTTCACAGCCGGCGAAGGTCATGCCCAGCCCAAGGGCGAACCGGCGATGGCCGGGGCAATGCCGCGCCGCTGGTGACGGCGGCGGAAGTCGCGAACGCGCGGCTGGCGAGATAGCAGCCCCTCATGGTGAGGAGCGCGGAACGCGCGTCTCGAACCACCACAGACGGGCCTTCATCCTTCGAGACGCCGCTTACGCGGCTCCTCAGGATGAGGTCCGAAAGCTGTCCAGCGATAGATCAACAGCAGACGCAGCGTGAGAGCCCAGCGCAAGACCTCACTCAGGAACTTAATGGAATCACGGGTTCCAACATTACGGAGTTGCAACGTTGGTGCGGAACATCCGCACAGGCCAACCATTATCCTCACGCTTGACTTCGGGATGCTTACGGAGGAACCCATTCATGGCACACCAACCCGATCCGAACGATCCTTACCGCGCCGGCCTGAGCGATGAAGAAGTCCGCCGTCAGGCCCGCTTCAACAGTCTCGACAACGAGCTGCAGCCCGATCCCGCGCTGTCCGAAGGTCCGCCGAGTGGCGCCAAGGTCGCGATATTCGCCGTTGCCATCGCGCTGGTACTCGGCGCGCTGTTCTATGGCCTGAACAACACCACCGTGCAGCAGGCCGGTACCTCGTCGACCAACACCGCGCAGCAGACGCAGCCGGCCAACCCGTCGGCGCCTCCGGGCATGCGTGACGTGACGCCGCGCGCCAACACCGATCCTGGCACGACCACCGGCGCCGCGACCAATCGCCCGACGCCGCCGTCGCAGGAACCGACCGGGACCGAGGTCGATCGCTCCAAGCAGCAGTAGAGTGGACATACGCTAGCAAGCAGCGGGTTAAACGCCCGCTGCTTTTTCTTTTGCGCCGTCCGGTTCTACCGCGTCACAGCCGCTCAAACTCCTCATCCTGAGGAGCCCGCAAAGCGGGCGTCTCGAAGGATGTAGGCCACAGACGGGGCCTTATGGTTCGAGACGCGCTCCTCACCATGAGGGGCTTGTGACGCAGTGCGACTAACTGAACATCTTGTTGATCTCGCCGCCAGGATAGCCGTTGGCGAATTCGCCGAAGGTGCCCTTCTCCGCCATCTCCTTTGACGCCTTCATGAAGCCGGCCCAGGCCATCCGCGCCAGCGAAGCGCCGACGCTGATGCGGCGGACGCCGAGATCGGCGGCCGCCTGCAGCGACGGGCCGGCCGCGCCGACCAGGAGGTTGACCGGCTTTGGATGCACCGCTTTCACGACTGCCGAAATCTCTTCCGGCGTCGCGATGCCGGGCGCATAGAGGCAGTCGGCGCCGGCTTCGGCATAGGCGGTGAGCCGGTCGATCACGAGCTTCAAATCCTTCTGCCCGCGCAGAAACGCCTCGCAGCGGCCGGTGAGCAGCACACCGCTATTGTCGGCATCGATCGCCTGGCGCGCCGCCTTGATGCGATCGACCGCCAACGCGCGATCAAACAGCGGCTTTGCGTTGTCTCCGGTGAAATCCTCGATCGACAGGCCGGCCACGCCGGTCGTGACGGCGCGCGCGACATTGGCGCCGACCTTGTCCGGCTCGTGCGCAAAGCCGTCCTCGAAATCGGCGTTGACGGGGATATCGACCGCCGCGCAGATCGCGGCGAGATGGGCGCAGACGTCGTCGACGGTGACGTGGTTGTCGGCCTTCCCCAGCGTCCAGGCAAAGCCAGCGCTGGTGGACGCCAGCGCCTTGAAGCCGAGATGCTGCAACGCCTTCGCGCTGCCGACGTCAAACGGATTGGGGATGATGAAGCATCCGCTCTCGTGCAACTTCCTGAATGCGGCGCGTTTGTCAGCAGATGTCAGCATGGATCGCTCCCCTCGGTTTGTCGGCGCCTGCTACATAGTATCGCTGCATCTGCTCCGCCAGACACCTCACGCCACGACCTTGCGCAGAAACGTCCGCTCCTCCGCGAAGATGAACTTGTTCTCCTCGGCGAAATCAAAATTGGCCTTGCCTTCGCTGTCTGCCCGCAGCCGGGCCCGGTAGCTTTCATAAGACGCGAGGCTGTCGAACGAGATCAGCGCGAAGGCGATGTTGTTGGTGCCCTCGTGCGGCATCCAGTAGCCGATCAGGTCGCCGCCGCATTTCGGAATAATGGTGAGCCAATTTTTGGAATATTCTTCGAACAAGGCGCGCTTGAACGGATCGAGTTGATAACGGATGAAAACGGTGACGGTCATGTTGTTCTCCAGTGTTTCCCCGTCATTGCGAGCGCAGCGAAGCAATCCATAGCGCCGCAAGCGGAGGAATGGATTGCTTCCGCCTTCGCTAAAGCTACGGCGGACAAGTCATCGCGCGCGCTCCCTTGCGCAAACGCTTCGCGTTTGTCGCAGGCAATGACGTTCGAGGCGATACTACCCGCTTGCGTGTCATTGATGCTTCGGCTATCATCGAACTATGAAAGCAGGTCCCGATATCGCCATGGTCGCCTCCCTGGTCGGCGATCCCGCCCGCGCCAACATGCTGACCGCGCTGATGGATGGCCGCGCGCTGACCGCGAGCGAGCTGGCGCACCAGGCCGGCATCACGCCGCAGACCGCGAGTTCGCATCTTTCCAAGCTCGAGACCGGCGGCCTGATCGAGCCGGAGAAGCAGGGCCGTCATCGCTATTACCGCCTCACCGGCCCCGATGTTGCGGGCGTGCTCGAAGGGCTGGCGGGCCTTGCCGAGCGCGCCGGGCACACGCGCGTGCGCACCGGGCCGAAGGAGCCGGCGCTGCGCCGCGCCCGGATCTGTTACGATCATCTGGCCGGCGATCTCGGCGTGCAGATGCTCGACAGCATGCGAAAGCAAAAGCTGGTCCGACAAACCAAACAGGCGATCGAACTCACCGGCGAGGGCAAGCGCTTCATCGCCGAGGCGCTGCAGATCGACGCAGATATGCTTGCTCACCCGCGCCGGCCCGTCTGCAAGGCCTGTCTCGACTGGAGCGAACGGCGGCATCATCTCGCCGGCACGCTGGGAGCAGCGGTGATGAACCGCTTCACCGAACTGAACTGGGCGGCGCGCGATCCTGCGCCCGGCAGCCGCGTCGTGAACTTCACCCGCACCGGCGAAAAGCGGTTCGCGGCGCTGTTTGGGAGCAGCGAAGCTTGTTCGTGATGGCTTGCACGTCTTGGACGTACACACAAACCAAGTGATGCCTCTGAGGGTTAACTAACTCGTGCTCTCGCCAAAACGTGAAATGCAAAGTCTTTACAGCGCGCGAGGTCGGCACCAATACGCCCCTGTCTCGAGGACAGGAGTTTTGCATGCGACGGATATGCATCGGTGCTGTTGCAGTCGCCTTCTCCGCGATGCCGTTATTGGCTGCGGCCGCGGCGGAAACCGAACGACCGGCCACGCGCGAACCCTACGGCATAGCACTCGAAGGTTTTGCCTATCCCTACCCGGTCCATCTGCTGCCGCTGGTCAACGACGGCGAGCCGGTGCGGATGGCCTATATGGACGTAGCTCCCGCGCAGCCCAATGGACGCAGCGTGGTGCTGCTGCACGGCCGTAATTTTCCATCGAGCTACTGGGCGCCGGTCATCAAGACCTTGAGCGATGCGGGTTACCGCGTGGTCGTGCCGGACCAGATCGGCTTCGGAAAATCATCGAAGCCGCAAGGCGATTTGCATTTCGATACGCTGGCGCGCAACACGATCGCGTTGCTCGATCACTTGCAAATCGCCAGGGCCGACATCGTAGCCCATTCGCTCGGCAGCATGCTCGCCGTGCGGATCGCACGTGCCTACCCCGGCCGGATCGCGCATCTGGTGCTGACCGCTCCGATCGGCCTGGAGGATTACCGGCTCTATGTCCCGCCGACGCCGACCGAAAAGATTTTGGAGAACGAAGATAAACTCACAGCCGACGCCTATCGCAAACAGCTCGAAACCAACTACGCCCTCAAACTGCCGCCCGAACAGGTGACGCCCTTCATCGATGCGCGCTTCAACATCAAGGGCAGCGCCGAATATTTGCGCTGGCTGCGCGCGTTCGTCAGTTCCGCCCAGATGATCTATCGCGAGCCTGTCGTGCACGAGATCCCGCTGATCACGCAGCCGACGCTGTTCGTGATGGGTGCCGACGATCATAACGCGCCGGGAAAAGCCAATGCGCCGGAGGCGCTGCGCCCGAAGATGGGGCAGAACGCCGAGCTGGCCAAGGCGCTCGCCGCCAAGATGGCCCGCGGCCGGGCCGAGGTGATTCCGAACACCGGACACCTGGTCTTCTTGGAAGCGCAGGCGAAATATGATGAGTTGGTGCTCGGATTTTTGGCCGTAGCCCCATGACAAATCACGACGTGACAAATCACGACGCTGCAAATCACGACATTCATGTTCCATTCAGGTGTCGTGACTAGGTTGCGAACGCGCCGCCTTGCGGCCAAGAACGGGAGAAAACATGAAGTACCTTTTCGCAGCAGTTTTGGCCCTGGGCACCGTTGCCAGCTTTGGCGCCGCCGAAGCGGCCCAAGGATGCGGCCCCGGCTGGGCTCGTGGCCCCTATGGCCGTTGCCAGCCCATTCGCCGGGCCGTCGTTGTTCGGCCGGCGGCCCCGGTCGTCGTGGTGCGGCCTCCAGCTCGGACCGTCGTGGTGCGGCCCGGCCGCGTGTGCCCCTACGGCACCGTGTGGCGCTACGGACGCTGCCGCGCTTACTGAGAATTCCCAAGCATGACAAAAGCCCCGCTCGCGCGGGGCTTTTTTTATTGCATCTCTAAACAATCCGCGGCGAAGTTTTACCAGTAGTAACGACGACGGCGCCAGTAGCGGCGGCGCCAACGACGGCGGCGATGCCAGCCCCAGTGCCTGCGGCGCCAGCCCCAATGCCTTCGGCCCCAGCCGCGACGACGGCCGCGGCCCCAGCCCACTTCTTCAGGTGTGAGACGATCGACCTCATCGCGCGACGTGACGGCGGGCTGCGCATCCTTGTTGGCGGGCAATTTGTCATCATCGGCGAGCGGTGCCGGCATCAGCGGCGCGGCCTCCGCGCTCGCTGCGAGCGCGACACCGCCCGCGGCAAATCCAAAGGCGAGCTTCAGAAAGTGGCGGCGTTCCATCACATCCCTTCCTCCGTTTGCTGTGTGCGAGAAAGAGAGTTTCGAGGTGCCGAGATGAACGCGCGGTGAACTGCGTGTTCAGCTTTGTCGTAATCGAAGCCGACGTAAATTTATTCTCCGCGCGGCGTTGTACGCTGAGGAACTTTCGTCATTGCTGCGGCATTTCTCTGTCGAGCGCAGGTGTAACGATTGCCCTCGCTGAAGCTTCGCCCTCTCACGCCACAAGCTCTTCCGCCAGCACCAGCACCTCGCGCGTCCGCGTCACGTCGGGCCAATCGCGGTTGAAATCGGCGACCAGGCGCTTCATATCCGGTCCTTCGATGGCGCGATCGAGTGCGGTCTGGTCCGTGAACTGGTACATGGCCTCGTGCAGCGATGGATCGGTCGCGCTCCAGTAGCGCCACGCCTTCACCGCGCCGAACGATTTCATCGCATCCGGCAGATGCTCGCGCGAATACCAGGTGTCGAAGGCCGCTCGCTTGGCCGGATCGGTCACGGTGGCGCGGACGACGAAAAAGGCTGCGGGCATTTCATTCTCCCTGCGTTTATCTCTTATAGGGTGGGCAAAGGCGCGCAGCGCCGTGCCCACCATTTCTTTCACGGCTGTTGGAGAGATGGTGGGCACGCTGCGCTTTGCCCACCCTACATCCCTTCAACATGCAACTGTCACATGCTCCGTGATATCAAGGCTGCGCGCAATGCGTTATCCGAGGTGCCACCCATGCCCGTCCGCCATCGCTCCGCCCTCCTCTCAGCGCTCTGGCTGCTGACCGCGATCGTTCCCGCCGGGGCCGAGGACATCCTGCTGCCGCGCGAGCCGCAGATCGGGCCACGGCCGTTCTACCTCGTCGACAAGATGAAGAACGGGCCGCTGAAGCAACAACTCAGCCAGTGCACCGGACCGTTTCGCAAGACCGATTTTTCCATCGGCCACCGCGGTGCCGCGCTGGAATTTCCCGAGCATACCAGGGAGTCCTATATCGCCGCCGCCCGGATGGGCGCCGGCATCATCGAATGCGACGTGACGTTTACGAAAGACCGCCAGCTCGTGTGCCGCCATTCGCAGTGCGACCTGCACACCACCACCAACATTCTGACCGTGCCGGAGCTTGCCGCAAAATGTACGCAAGCTTTCAGCCCGGCTGATTCCGCGACCGGCAAGAAGGCCTCCGCAAAGTGCTGCACGTCAGACATCACGCTCGCCGAATTCCGGCGGCTGCGCGCGAAAATGGACGGCTTCAATCCCGACGCGAAGACGCCTGAGGAATATCAGAACGGCACGCCGCGCTGGCGCACCGACCTCTACGCCAATTCGGGCACGCTGATGACGCACGACGAGAGCATCGCGCTGATCAAAAGTCTCGCCGCCAAGTTCACGCCTGAGCTCAAGGCACCCGAGGTGCCGATGCCGTTCGACGGCGATTACACCCAGGAGAAATACGCCTCGCAGATGCTGGACGCCTACAAGAAGGCCGGCATTCCGCCGAGCGATGTCTTTGCGCAAAGCTTCAATCTCGCCGACGTGCTCCACTGGGTGAAGACCGAACCGGAATTCGCGAAACAGGCGGTCTATCTTGAAGAGCGCTACGAAAAGCAGGGTCTCGATCCCAATAAGCCGGAGACGTGGAAACCGTCGATGGCGGAATTGAAGTCACAAGGCGTCGCGATCCTCGGCCCGCCGATCTGGACCATGCTGACGCTGAACGACAGACAAGAAATCGTTCCGTCCGAATACGCCAAAGCCGCCAAGGCCGCCGGCCTCGACCTGATCGGCTGGTCGCTGGAACGCGACGGCCCGCTGCACAAGGG
Source organism: Bradyrhizobium sp. LMTR 3 (assembly GCF_001693485.1). Classification (GTDB taxonomy): domain Bacteria; phylum Pseudomonadota; class Alphaproteobacteria; order Rhizobiales; family Xanthobacteraceae; genus Bradyrhizobium. Next base: position 432,701 of record NZ_MAXC01000046.1, on the reverse strand, counting down.
CGGCGGCTTCTATCACAAGTCGATCAGGAGCGCGATCGACCGCGACGGCGATACGCTGACGGTGCTGGACGTGCTCGCCAAGCAGGTCGGCATCCGCGGGATGTTCTCGGACTGGCCGGCGACGACGACGTTCTATGCGAGTTGTACGGGGATGAAGTGAGAGGGCGCAGGATCGGTAGAGCGGAGCGAAACCAGCGCGTCTAATTGGCCACTGCTTGCAATACTGTGAGGGACGCACCAGCGGCGGGGTTCCCTCCCCCCTTGCGGGAGAGGGTTAGGGAGAGGGGTGCCGCACGACGTGCTCTCTCGATGTGGGCGTCACAACGGGCGACCGAGATTGAATTGAGAAGGCGGTGCGCACATCGACTCATCTCGCCCGGGGCATACCCCTCTCCCCAACCCTCCCCCGCAAGGGGGGGAGGGAGCCTAACCGATGTGCTCACCTCACACAGGCCCGTAGGTTAGCTAACCCTACTTCCACTACGCCGGCTCCAGGCCGAGGGCCTGCGCGGTCTCGATCCAGGTCGGCAATTCGCGCTGATACAGAGCATTGCTTTCCTTGACGCCAAGCGCCGGCTCGAGCACGAACGTGGCGAGAACTTCCTTCACTTTTGGATCGCTATTGGCCGCCACGCAGAGTTCGGAGAGCCGATCGACGATCGGTTGCGGCGTCGCCTTCGGCAATGCCCAGCCGGTGAAGCCGCTCACGGTGAAGAACTTCGATGTCGCGCCTTGTTCGGGAAGGGTCTTGACGCTCGGGATTGCAGCTACCTTCTTCGAATGCACCGCGAACACCACGCCGTGGTTGCCTTGCAGGACGGGTTGAGCGGCCGTGTAGCTGCCCATCGCGACGTCAAGCGTGCCGTCCATCAGACCCGTCCACATCGGCGCTTCGCCCCGGTAGTGGATCGGTTCTATCTTGAGGCCATACTGCTTGTTGAGTTCGTTGATCGTCATGTGAGGGGCCGAGCCCGCGCTATAGGTGCCGAAGTTCACCTGGCCCTTCTTGCGTGCGAACGCGACGAAATCGTCCAGCGTTTTGACGCCGGACGCGAGACTCGCGACCAGCAGCAGCCCGGCGCCCGGAATGATGCTGACGAGCGTCAGGTCTCTGTCCATGTCGTAGCCGGGGTTCTTCATCATGACCCGGTTCATCACATAGGTGGTCGAAATCGAGCACAGGATGGTGTGGCCATCCGGCGCCGCACGCGCGACTTCCGCCGCACCGATCGAGCCGGAGGCGCCCGCCTTGTTTTCGATGACGACCGTCTGCCCGACCTGCTTGGAAATGTAGTCGCCGAAGGCGCGCGCGAGCAGATCCGTCTGCCCGCCCGCCGGGTAGCTGCAGACCATGCGGATATTCCGCGACGGCCACGCGGCTTGCCCGGAGGCGCCACGCACGAGGAAAGGCGCTGCGGCGGCAGCCGTACCGGCGGCGATGAAGTGACGGCGATTGAATTTCACTGGCATATCCCTCCCTGATTTTTCAACGAGGGTATCGCATCGTTCGGCCTCTGCCACGCGCGAAAGAGGGACAGATTGGCGCACTTAACAAAATTCGGGCGTTCGGGGCCGGCCGACCGAATGATGGTATCCGCAACCGCCATTTTCCGAGCCGCGAAATAAGGACGGCAGCAGCGCGCCAATGGGAATAGCGCGAGTGCGCTTATTCCTGAGATGCACGGTGATTGCCCGAGCGTGTCGAACGTTCAGGATGCCGGCCGCAGCATCGGCGTCACTACTGGCGAAGAGCCGCTTTGGATTCTGCCGGTGATCTTGAAGCCGTGGCGTTCATAGAGCGAAATGTTACGCGGGTTCGAGCTTTCGAGGTAGGCCGCGATGCCTTCCTCGTCGCATCGTCGAAGCGCATGTTTCATCAGCAACGAGCCGAGCCCCTGCCCGATCCATTTCGGATCGGCGGCGATAAGAGGCAGATACCAATGCGGCTCATGCGGATGATGTTCGGCCATTCCTTTCATGATGGCCCCGATATCCCCTGATATCTCCGGGCTCAGGGACTCCTCCATGATGGCGTCCATTTCTGCTTCGTCCGGCTCGACGCCTGGTGGCAGCCATAGGGCGGCAGCACGGGCCCCTTCGGTGATGTAGGCTGTGCCAAGCTCGAAAGCACGGCCGCCGAAAGCATTGACCATCCGAGGCATTGTTCTGAGGTATACGGACGGATCGGGCCAGGCAAAACGCGCCATCGGGTCGGCCGCAAAGCCGAGCACAATGGTGCTGATCGCGCTTGCCCGGTTGTCCGCGCCTGCGGACTTGACTTCTGGTGCCGCCGACATCGTGCCGCTCCCTCGGTCACTCACCGTCGATCCAAGGGTCAATCGTACTTTACCTTGGGGAAAAAGTCTCCACGCCCTTCGGGCGTCATATCGAGCAGACCCCACACGGGGTCGACCTGATCTCCGGCGCGATGATGTTGATTGGGTTCGGTTGGTGCGAAGCTCATCTCTGAACCCCAGAAGTGACGGATTGCGCCGCCACTCTTCTTGAACACGTTGAAGATCGTTTCGTCCCAGTTCTCGCCGTCCGGAACGCGATGCTGCGCACGCACGCCCTTGGGAAACTTCGACGTGTCGCCAAAATAATCCGCGTCGTAGCTATTGCCCGCCGTAGACACAAACGACAGATGATCCCAGCCGCGCTCATGAGCCCACGCGGCGAGACGTGCGATTGGGGATTTCGCGACGATGTAAAGTGCAGCTCGCTGACCGATGTGTCTTGCCGCACCGTCGAGCCCATCAAGCAGGTGCGTGCAGCCGGGACATGGCAGCTCCCGCTCGGGTCCATACATGAAGCTGTACAGAATGAGCGTGTCATGCGGACCGAACAGCTCGGACATCCTGACCTTCTCAGGCGCTGCATTCTTGCCGATCCGCTCGAATACATAGTCTTCCGGTACTTTGCCGCCGAGCGGCAAGGCGCGGCGCTTGGCTGCCACGGCTTCAATGTGGGCACGAAGCGCGATCTCGTCGTCTAGAAGCGCGTTTCTGGCAGCACGGTACTCGGCGGTTTCGTTCGGATAGCGGAGATGCTCCATGGCTTCCCTCCGGATTGAAGGTCTGGTGAACCCGGAAATAAACTCATCCGTGAGTAGCGAGTTCCCCATTGCACCCGCCTGCCGCACCACCAACGCGCTGCACAAATTTGACCTTCGAAGTCAGTTATCTTTGCGTCACCTCAGATCAATGAATGGCAGCCGTTGGCGTGGCCACCGGCGAAGGCCCTGCCTTTTCGAGAGCGCTGGTAACGTCCTTCGCTGCTGCGACCGGGCGGCTGATGGGAGGCGGCGGCCCGCCGTCCAGCGCTGGCAGGCTAATGGTCGCCTGTAGCCCCTTCTGCTTGTTGCTCAAGACGATATCGCCGCCGTGGTGGCGGACAATGGTCCGGGCAATGGAAAGGCCGAGACCCACGCCTCCTGTTTCGCGGTTCCGCGAATTCTCAATCCGGAAGAACGGCGTAAAAACCTGCTCTTTGGCACTGTCTGGAATACCGGGGCCGTCGTCCGAAACGGTGATTTCGACACTATCCGCTTGCCTTTCCACGCTGACGCGCGCTCGCTCGCCATACCGGATAGCATTTTCGACGAGGTTGCGGCACGCACGGCGCAGTGCATCTGGTCGGCAGCTATAGCTGATCTTCTGCCCTTCAGAAAAGGAGATGTCATAACCAAGTTCAGCGAGATCATCGCAGAGACTTTCCACGAGAGCCGAGAGGTCCACGGTCCGCGTGCTTTCTGCGGTTGCATCTTCGCGAGCGAATGCCAGAGTCGCCTCTGTCATCGTCTGGATCTCGCTAATTGTGGAGAGCATTTTCTCGCGGACGTCCTCGTCGGGCACAAATTCCGCACGCAAACGGAGCGAGGTCAGAGGTGTGCGCAGATCGTGGCCGATGGCGGCCAGCATTCTGGTGCGGTCGTCGACGAAACGGTGTAGGCGCTCTTGCATGCGATTGAATGCCTCGGCGGTGCGCCGGATATCGTCGGGGCCGGTTTCCGGCAGCGGTACGATCTCCTGACCACGGCCGAAGGCTTCGGCCGCTACCGCCAGGCGGCGCAATGGTTGCGCGATGCCTCGAGCGGCGAATACGGCAATGATCGACAACGACAACGCGGAGAGGCCGAGTGCCAAGGTGGATTTGGAGGTCCAGAATCCATCTTGCGCGGGCTTGGCAAATGCTGTGTTCAGCCATGCGCCGTTTGCCAACTGAACGGCCAAGCCCATGCCGGTGGCGTCATCGAGATAAAGAAATTTTGCTGGTCGGGACAGCGGCCAGGCTTCCGGCCTTAGGTCGATCCAATGTGAGGAGGTGGCGCTGCTGCTGCTGGCAGTGTTTCGGGCGAAATCCGGTCGCACCTCGGCGGGCACGCTGTGGCCGGGAAAGGTCACGCGCGGCAATGGCTGCGCCAAGCGCTCCCATGCTTCCTCTCGCCACGCGGACGCATCCTTCAGACCGTTGGTCGATATCCAATATCTCGCTGAACTGGTGTTGCTGGCATTAAGGATATCGCTCTGCAGCGCCGGAGGCATCGCCTCCAGGACCCGGGCGAGCGAGGCGCACCGGCTCAATATCTCGCCTTTCGCGGCCTTCCGAATCGCCTGCCCGTGCTCATCCCACGAAATGAAGAACACGATTGCTTGCGACAGCACTAAAGACAGCAGCGTGAAACAGATGAAACGGGCCGCAAGACTACGCTTCCACAAGCTCATCATGGCTGCTCGACCTGGGCAGCGAGGCTGTATCCACCGCCCCAGTGAGTCTTGATCAAGGCCGGTACTTTCGGATCGGCCTCGATCTTTTTCCGCAAGCGGCTGACCTGATTGTCGATGCTCCGGTCGAATGGATCGGCATCCCGGCCGACCGTCAGGTCGAGAAGCTGATTGCGGCTGAGTACCAGGCCGGGATGATCGAGAAATGCACACAACAGGCGGAATTCCGCCGTGCTGAGCGGCACAGCAACGCCGTCGTCGCCCGTCAACTCGCGCCGGTTGACGTCGAAGGTCCATCGATCAAAGCGTACGACCTTCGTCGCAAGCCGGCCCTTTTGCGGCGGCAGGCTTTGGACTCGTCGAAGCACTGCTTTGATACGGGCGAGAAGTTCACGGGGATTGAATGGTTTGCTCACGTAGTCATCGGCACCTACTTCCAGGCCGACGATTCGATCGGTCTCCTCAGCCATCGCAGTCAACAGGATAACGGGAAGGTCCGTGGTGCTGCGCAGATGGCGGCAGAGGGACAGTCCGTCCTCGCCCGGCATCATGACGTCAAGAACCACCAGGTCCAGAGCATTTCGTTCGAGCAAGCGGCGGAGTGCGACGGCGTTCTCCGCAAGGCTGATGCGGTAGCCATGCTGCATCAAGTATTTGCCGACCAGATCGCGAATATCGCGATGATCATCCACTACGGCGATGTGAGGTGCCGAGTCCATCTAGTTTGCTCCGTCCGGGATCATACTGAAGTCCCGCACCCAACCCATCGAAAAAGTGTAACAGAATGTATCGGCCGCGTATGATCGACCGAAATCAAATGCTTGTGGCTGGCTTCACTGACAGCGTCGCGGCATCGGATCGGGATCGCAGGATCCCGATGCCGATGCCTGCCGATCCGAGCGGGAACCGGCCTCATGTGCATGATTCCCCGATCTGGCCGAAACAATTTAGGCACAAGCTGTCGCAGAACGTTGTCCCGGTGAGCCATCTTTGTCGCAATTTGTCGCAAACTGGTATGCCTGCTCAGGCTTGATACAACTTAAGAGGCGGCATTGAGAGCAAGGTCATTCAAGAGCGGATGACAGGAATGACCATTACCTCGGCCGCAACTGTCGCGAACTATGCAAAGCAGCATTCCTGAGACAGATCGCGACAATTTCCGGCGGTCGTCGGCAAAGTTCTGCGACATCCCGCCCCCATCGTGCGCACGCTCGACGAAGCAGGAGCGTTACATGTACGATGCGATGCACGCCGTTTCCCGCGGGGCCGTTCCGGAAATCTCGAAAGGCTCATCGGCCGAGGGCGATGAAGACTACGCTACATCGAAGGGACTGTATCTTCGTAGAGCCGCAGTGCGGATAGGCTGGCTGCTCGTCTTCGTGTTGCGGAATACCTCGGCTTCGACCACCCCCCTTGATTTGATGTACTGTGGAGATCGTATGGCTGTTTCGCGCCTCGTGACGGAGGACGACTGTTTGACGTCCGAGCAAAATCCCAAGTTCGTGTGCAGAGTGCCGGACTTTCCTTCTTGCGGGCCATTTCTTCGTATCAGTCACGAAAGCTCATCCTCTGGGCCGATCAGCCTGACCGCCGTCGCATCCAAACAAGATGACGTCTTGCCCGAACCGGTTTGAAGTCGCGATGCGCCGCTTCGCCGGTACGGCGCCGCTGCTGGGCAGATCCCTGAGCGTGTCGGCCCAGCCGATGCAAGGTTGCAAGCGCCTCGGACAATGGACGGCAGACCGCGATTGTTCCTCGTGAACGGAAGGAGGTCCGCCGTTGTGAAGGTTTTGGGATGCCGGCCCATGACGGACGGTGCCGCGCACTCCGGGGCCGGCGTGCGAAAACCTTCACAGAAGCAGACATCATGGTTGCCACAGCCCGCGTCCTCCGAGAGTCGATGCAGATCTTCAGGCCGGCCGAGATCCATCTCAACGCAGGGCGTTCGGAGGTCTGCCGCGTCATGCCCGCCAAATGTCAAAGCGGTACCCTGGGACGATTGATCTTGGGCTCCTACCGAGCGACAGTATGGACATGGAGATGCGCTATCCGATCTGGAGAAATCCTTCCTGGCTTCCCTATTGTTTGGCCATTTTGATATTCTTTTGTTCGCGGGTGGTGGTCGCACTCGGACTGGTATTCTCGCAAAAATATCTGACCATCGGGAGGGCCGATGTCTGGTCTGCGGGACCGATCTGGTACCACCAATTGCTGCAATGGGATTCGGAATGGTATTTCAAGATCGTCACCGATGGCTATCAGTATAACGGCGATCCGACTGTTCAACAGAACATCGTTTTTTACCCGCTGTATCCGATGCTCGCACGGGGCCTGGCGACGATTAGCGGTCTCACGCCTGCGGATGCATTGCTGTTGGTATCGAACGTCGCGGGATTGCTCGCGATTGTCCTTCTTTTCAAGCTGGTTCGCGAGGAATTTGGTGATCAACTGGCCCTCGCCACAACCGCGCTGCTCAGCTTTTTTCCCGCTTCGGTCTTGCTATCGGCCGGGTATACCGAGCCCCTGGCACTGCTGCTAATCGTCTCGTTTTTTCTTGCTTTGAAACGAAAATACTACTTGTCGGCAGCGCTGCTTGCAGGCTTGGCGGTCTCCACCCGATCGACGGGCGTTGTCCTATTGCCTGTCCTTCTTTGGGAGATGTGGGCCAATCGCGATCAGACGAAGTTCCTTCCTGTCCTCGTGCCTTGCGTCCTGCTTGCGACGTCGGGCATCTGGCTATTCATGATCTACCTCTGGAGCGCTTTCGGAGCTCCGTTTGCTTTTGCAGATGGACAGATGGCATTCCATCAAGGAACGACGCTAGTGACTAGATTGATTGCGGCCCTAAAGCTTGAGCCGTTCACACGAATGATGCTCAATGATTGGAATCCATGGGGACAAGCTAGCTGGTTTACATTATTGTTCATTACCCTGATTGTTCTGGGCTGGTCTCGACTGCGCGCAAGCTGGACGCTGTTCGCCATGGCAGTCCTGTTGCTGCCATATCTAACACTCAGCGGTGGGCCAGCAGGCTTCGTCTCAATGAGTCGATTTAATCTCGTTTCATTTCCCCTGTTTGTGACGTTGGCTGGTTTAGGATTGCGAGCGAAGTGGCTTTTGGCAGGAGTGCTGGGACTCTTCGGCGCGTCCTTGTTCATGAACACCGCCTTGTTTGCTCGTAGAATTTGGATTGGTTGATCGCTAAAAATACTCGCGACCGGAGCCGCGATCCACCAATCTCGCATGGTTTGCTTGATGCGCTCGAACTCGTCTGACGGTATAGTGCTCAGGTGACAGATGGTGTTGTGTCTGACGGTGGAACCCAATCCTGCAGGCTCGGGTAGCCGCCTGCTACAATCAGAGCCTGAACATGAACTTAGTCTGTGCGGGCGTATCAACCAGTTGTTAGGAAGTTATCCGGCGATCGCGTGTAGCGCGAGTTGGTCAAAGCGCACCCAATAGAGCCCGTCAGGGTCCCACCAAGAGGGCAGCGTATTGCAATCCATATCCAAGATTCCCGGTCGCTATTATCTGGCAATCTTCGTGCTTGCGTTCGCGACGCTTTCCTACCAGATCCTGATAACGCGCTTCTTCAGCGTTATGCTCCATTATCATTTCGCATTCGCGGCCATTTCACTTGCCATGCTGGGGCTCACCCGCGGGGCGATGCAGGTCTACGGCAAGCCCGCCCGTTATGCCGCCGAGCGGGTCGGAATCGAATTCGCCCGCCACGCGTCATGGTTCGCACTCAGCAGCGTTGGCGCAATGATCGTCTTCCTGTGCGTGCCGCTCGTCGTATCTGCAGAAAATGTGCCTCTCGCTCTGGCGCTGGCGACCATCGCCTTCGTGGCTCCGTTCACGGAAGGCGGGGTTTGCATCACGCTGTTGCTCACGCGCTTGCCCTATCGCGGCGGGTGGCTCTATGCGGCCGATCTCCTGGGCGCCGCAGTTGGATGTCTCGGGGTGATCTTCATACTGCTGATGATTGACCCCGTAAGCGCCACGCTATGGATCGGAGCCTTTGCTGCCGGCGTTGGCTGGATCGTGGTGCGAACCAGCGATAACGTCCGTAGTGTGCGTTTGAGCGGGGCTGTCGCGCTAACGCTGGCCGCCGCGGCCACCGTGCACTCCGGCCTTGACCTGACCGGTCGAAGCCATCTCGGTGTGTTCTGGGCCAAGGGCGCTGAGCAGACCGGCACGCTGTTCGAACGCTGGAATACCTATTCGCGGGTAAGGGTGCGCGAATTGGCCGAGAAGGTCCCGATTGGCTGGGGTCTGGTCCGCACTCCTGATGCCCGGGTCGACCAGCACCACCTCGACATCGATGCCGATGCAGGCACGGTCATCACCAGATATGATGGTGACATCGGAAAGCTCGCCTACCTGAAGGATGATGTCATCAATGCAGCCTACCTCGTGCAGCCGGCGGCCGACGTCGCTGTCGTTGGCGTCGGCGGCGGACGTGACATCCTTTCCGGTCTGCTCTTCGGCGCCAGCCGGATTCGCGCAATTGAGATCAACCCGGCGATCTTCGAAGTGCTCACCGACAAATTCGCCGACTTCTCCGGCCATCTCGATCGCCAGCCCGGCGTATCCTTGGTCAATGCCGAAGCGCGAAGCTACATCAACCACTCGTCCGAGCGGTACGACCTGGTGCAGATTTCGCTCATCGACACCTGGGCGGCGACGGTGGCCGGTGGCCTGACGCTCACCGAAAATCGTCTCTATACCGTGGAGGCGTGGGATGATTTTTACCGGGCGCTCAAGCCTGGCGGGCTGTTGTCGGTATCACGCTGGTACGGTGCCGAGAAGCACCGTGGCGAGCTATACCGGCTGATTGCGATTGCCGCGAGCGCGCTGCAGCGCAAGGGAGTGTCGGCGGGGGAACTGCGGCATCACGTCGTCGCGGTCAACGTCGGCAACATCGTGACGGTGATTACCCGGCCTGACGCGTTCAGCGACGCAGAATGGCAAGGCGCGCGCGAGAGACTTCAGGCGCAGGGCTTCAAGATATTGTTGGGGCCGGACTTCACCTTCGATGCCGTCACCTCGACATTGCTGTCCGACAAGGCAGACCAGGCCTTCTTCGATTCGCAGCCGGAAAACATCGCTGCTTCGACGGACGACAATCCGTTCTTCTTCTATACGTCGCGCTTCAGCGATTTCGTGAGCATCCATAGTTGGGACGTCATGAGCAACAATGTCGCGATCGGCATCACCGGCTTGCTCATCGTCGTAGCGCTCTGCGCTTGCGGATATTACATCGTGCTGCCCTTCCTCCGTCTTGCGACGCGGATGCCAGTGGCGACACTGACGCCGCCCGTGGCCTATTTCAGCGCGATCGGGATGGGCTTCATGCTGATCGAGATATCGCAGATGCAGCGCCTGATGGTCTTTCTCGGGCATCCCGTTTACGGGCTGAGCGTCGTGCTATTCACAATTCTTCTCTTTAGCGGGATTGGCAGCGCCACGATCGGTGCCGATACCTCCTCCCGATCACGCGTCACCGTCTTCAGGATTGCCGCCCTTCTCACCACGCTCGTCGTGGCGGGGTTACTGACGCCGCTCGTCACCACCTGGGCGCGGTCGCTGTCAACCGACATGCGTATTCTGGTGTCTGTCCTGCTGCTGGCTCCTCCCGCATTCTGCATGGGGATGATGTTTCCGCTCGGCCTCGGCGTCTGGCGCCGTCATCATGAACTGCTGCCGTTCTTCTGGAGCACCAACGGAATTACGTCGATGTTCGCGTCTGTGCTGGGTGTGGCGTCGTCGATCCAGTTCGGCATCGCCAAGACCTATGCGCTGGGGGTGTGCTTTTATGCGCTCTGCGCCATCGCGATCATTGCAAGCCGCTGGGTGCAGTCGATCGACATGTCGGCCGAGAAGGCCCCCGTTGGCGCCGAGGCTTGTATCGCAGGAAAGGATGGCCTCACGATTCGGCGGCCACATCAGTAAAGGGAAGTCCGAATACCACGTCTTCAGCGAGGCAACCCAATTGCCGCGTCGATCAGGCTTACGGATCGATGAGCACTCCAGGGTTCAGCATGCCTTGCGGATCGAGCTCTCTTTTTGCTGCCCGAAGCGCGGCCGCGAAAAGCTCCGGGCGCTGATGATCGTACCAGGGACGATGATCACGGCCGACAGCGTGATGATGCGTGATCGTCCCGCCCGCTTCAATCAGCGCATCGCTGGCCGCATTCTTGATCGCCTGCCACTGTTCTAGAAGAGCACCGTGGCGGCCGAGTGCATGGAAAGAAAAGTATGGCGCGGGGCCATCAGGATAAACATGGGTGAAGCGGCATGTGACCTCGCCTTTTACGCCGGTCGCCTGGAGGATCGCATGCTCCGTCGCCGTCTTCACCTTGTCGTGGAAGCTTTCGAACCGATCCCAGGTGATGGCGGTCTCGAAAGTGTCGTTGATGATGCCGGCCGGGGTCAGAAACTCGCGCGCATAGGGCATACGAATGAACGCGTTGCGCCAGATTCCTGCCGCGCCTTCGAGATGCGCATCGCCGGCCTTTGCTGCCTCCGGTATCCCGCCATGGTCGGCGCAGCATTCGAGCGCGCGTGCCATCCAGGCATCCGGCGCATGGTCTCCGGATTCAAAGCCGAGCACCATGATCGCGACGCTGCCGTCGGCAGCCCCGGTGTTGAATGCCTCTTGCGCGTCAAGGATGCGGCAGTTCGATGGATAGAGACCGGCCTGTGCGATCGCGCGCAGCGCACGGGCTGCACCGAAGAACGAATGGAAACGAACCGATGCGCCGGCACGGAATTTCGGACGTGGCTGCAATCGCATCCAGGCGCGCGAAATCACGCCGAGCGTTCCTTCGGAGCCTATGAACAAGCGGTCGGGGCTCGGTCCGGCACCCGATCCGGGCAGGCGACGCGTTGCCATTATGCCGCGCGGCGTCACGACGCGCAGGCTTTCAACGAAATCGTCGATGTGGGTGTAGAGGCTGGCGAAATGACCGCCCGACCGCGTCGCGATCCAGCCGCCAAGGGTTGAATACTCGAAGCTCTGCGGAAAATGACGCAGCGTGACGCCATGCGGCTTAAGCTGGTTCTCCAGAGATGGACCAAAGGCACCGCCTTCGATCAGTGCGGCGCGCGATATCTGATCCACCTCGACGACCTTGCCGAGATTGCGCAAGTCCAGCGTGACGGCCGCCTTGTAGCGGATACCGTCAACGCGCGGCTCGACACCGCCGCACACGCTCGAGCCTCCCCCGAACGGCGTAAGCGACGCGCTGACACTACCGGCCCAGTCCATGACGGCGGCAATCTCTGCTTCGCTCCTTGGATAGGCGACCACGTCGGGCGCGCTATCGTAGTCGCCGAGCATGGCTCGCACGTAGTCCGGATAGGATTTGCCGTAGGCGTGCGCGGCGCGGTCGTATCGGTCGCTCGTGCAAAAAGCGGCAAGCGAGGCCGGTGGCGCCACGCGCGGCGCGCGCAATGTCAGGTCCTCTAGGCGCGGGACGATTTTTGTCTCGAACGCATCGCGCGCAAATTTTTCGCTGTAACGGCCGAGCACAAAGGCCTGCTCCTCAGCAGTCATGCCTTCGTCTTCGCGGCCCCAGCCGTAATGTTTTAACCTTGCACTGCTCAAGGCCTCCTCCCTGCTTTTTCTATCTGAGCCGCCGTACCGGCTCTTAATCTTTTGAACGCGTAAAGGGCACAAAGCGCACGGGGGCAACGGCCCGCGTCGTCGTCTTGTCGGGGGCGACTTTCTCGACGACCGTGAGTTGCTGACTGGTATAGGCGGACCCCACCGGCATGACGAGCCGGCCACCCACTTTAAGCTGCTCGATCAGCGGCGGCGGCACCTCGCCAAGTGCCGCGGTTACGACGATGCCATCAAAAGGACCGCATTCCGGCCAGCCGGCATAACCATCGCCCGGCCTGACGCTCACATTGTCATATGCGAGCTCTTTGAGTGTTTTCGCGGCTGCCTCGGCCAATGACGGGACGATCTCGATGGTGCAGACCTTGCGCGCCAGATGCGCAAGGATGGCGGCCTGATAGCCCGACCCCGTACCGACCTCGAGCACGACATGATCCGGCGCGACCCCGGCCAACTCTGTCATCAAGGCCACGATGAACGGCTGCGATATGGTCTGGCCGTGGCCGATCGAAGCCGGCCTGTCCGCGTATGCGATGGAGCACGACCGCTCAGGGATGAACAGATGGCGTTTCGTTCGCCCCATGGCCTCGAGAACTCTCTCGGAGAGGCCCTGTTGTCCCAAAACACCGGCTTGGGAACGGCGGGCGTAGGCTCTGATAGCTTCAACCATGGCCGCGCGTTCGCGGTCGCATTGTACTTCCTGTGCCGCCGCCTCCCGCGCGACGACAACCATGGACAGAGCGAGCAGCAGCAAGATCTTCATGATCATGCGGCCATCCAAAATCGAAGACACCGTCCGCTATCTAGGATCGAAGCCCCAGTGGAACAAGTTGTCCCGTGCTTGGGGCAGAGTGTCTCTGGGGCAGAGTGATCGTACTCTGCCCGAGTTCCAACTGTCGTTTGTCCCCTCTGCCGGCAGGAGGACAAGCCTTCGGCCAGCGCCGGCGAAAACTACTGCTGTCCGGACTGCAACTGCACCGGCGCCCGCGCTTGCACTCTGGTTGGTGTCGGCGGAGGCGCCGACACGGGCTTGCGCGAAGAGGTGGCAGTCGGCGGTGGCGGATTGGCTGATGTCGTCGCTGATGCTTTGGGCCGCGGCTGTTGCGCGGAGGCGTTCGCGATCACGCGCGCCATTTGCTCCTGATTTGCCTTGAGCTGCTGGGCGGTGCTGGCATTATCGCGGACCAATTCTTCCTGGCCAGCCTTGAGCTGTTCGATCTCCTGCTGCACGTTGGCGAGATCACGCGCCATCGTTTGGAGCAATTGTGTCACCTCGGAAGGGACCGGGGCGGCTGCTGCGTCTTGCGGTGCGGTCTGAGCCGGAGGTGGCAGTTGCGAAACCAAAGCATCCGCCGCGGCTACCTGAACGGTAGGCTCGCTCTGCTCTGCGGCGAGCTTCGGTGTTTCCGATGGCAACGACGAAGCCGGAGCAAGCTGCGGTACCCACGGGGCGATCATCAGCCTCGCCGCCTCGCCATAAGATTGCGAAGCGAAAGCAGCGATACAGATTCCCGCTGTCAACAGCAGGCCGACAAAGCCGCGCAGCGCCGGCCTGCCGCGCGATGGCTGACGAAGCGTGTTGACGGGCTTTCTCTCCAGCCTGGCAATCTGTTCATTGACAAGCGCGAGCTGTTCATCCGCGCGCGCAATCTTTTCATAAGCATGCGCGAGCCGTTCATCGGCGCGCGCGACGAGTTCGATGTCTTGCGTAGACAGTCCCGGATTAACATCACGTGGATCGGTTTGCCTGGTATTTACCGCGGTATCCATGAGCGCCTCCTGCCCGGTTTGCGATCACCTGAATGGACGGTCGTCGGATTTTAGACACTCCCTACCGCCGTTTTGACCAAAGCAAGGCTGGAGGATGGAAAGTATAGGACCGATTTTGGGCATTAGACCTTCAGGCACCGCCCGGGTGCCTCGCCTAGGGACTTGTTGAAGTAGCATCGCAGCGACCTACTACCTCCAGGCGAGTTGACTCTTGTGACTGGTCAGTTGGCCTTGCTGCCCAGGAAGGCCGGGATATCCAGAACCTTTTCCTCGATCGGAGGGCGGGCGGGAGAAGCCCGACCGTAGGGATCGAGGCGCTGCGGTGCCGCATGCCGCGCCGGTTCGGCGATCGGCGGCCGTGCTTCGAGGTGGCGAGGCGGCGGGATCAGCGAGGGCGGGCTGGCGAATTGCGGCGGCGATACGCCACGCTCGGCGATGCGACGCCGGTCGTTGCTCAGCCTGCCGGCAAGGTCCGTGAGCAGGCCTTCCGCGGCTTGCGTCTGGCCTGTCGCGTCGAGATTATCGATGCCGGTTGCCACGACCGAGACGCGGACGATGCCTTCGAGGCTGGCATCGAAAGTCGCGCCGACGATGATGTTGGCGTCCGGATCGGCCTCGTCGCGGATGCGGGTGGCGGCTTCATCGACCTCGAATAGTGTCAGGTCGCGGCCGCCGGTGATGGAAACGATGAGGCCACTGGCGCGCTTGATCGAGGGATTCTCGATCAAGGGGTTGGAAATCGCAGCTACCGCAGCGTTGAGCACGCGCTTGCCGCCGGAAGCTTCGCCCCTGCCCATCATCGCCTTGCCCTTCTCGCGCATGACCGAGAGCACGTCGGCGAAATCGAGATTGATCAGGCCTTCCTTGACGATGAGATCGCTGATGCAGGCCACGCCCGAATAAAGCACCTGGTCGGCCATCGCGAAGGCATCGGCAAAGGAGGTCTTCTCGTTGGCCACCCGGAACAGGTTCTGGTTCGGAATGATCAGGAGGGTGTCCACCGCCTTCAAGAGTTCCGCGATGCCGGCTTCGGCATAGCGCATGCGGCGCTGGCCCTCGAACTGGAACGGCTTGGTGACGACGCCGATAGTGAGAATGCCGAGTTCACGCGCGGTCCTGGCGATGACGGGCGCGGCTCCGGTGCCGGTGCCGCCGCCCATGCCGGCGGTGATGAACACCATGTGCGCGCCGGTCAGATGATCGCGGATCTCGTCGATCGCCTCTTCCGCCGCCGCGCGTCCGATATCGGGCTGGGCACCGGCGCCAAGGCCTCCGGTTACCTGCGTGCCCATCTGGATGACGCGCCTGGCCTTCGAACTGGTGAGCGCCTGGGCGTCGGTATTGGCGACGATGAATTCGACGCCTTCAAGCCCCGCGTCGATCATGTTGTTGACGGCATTGCCGCCGGCACCGCCCACCCCGAACACGATAATGCGCGCCCTCAGCTCGCGAATATCGGTGCCACTCATTTTTGCCCCACGGTTGCTCCGCCAAACCGCGGAATAGGAAGAGATTTGTTACCCACGACCAGCCTTGCGGTCTGCTTCCACCAAGCTCGCAGCCAGATGTCCCACCCGGCGCGCAGAATGTCCGTGATTCTCGCTCGAACTGCTAGTTCGGAGAGCAGTCCGAAGCGCTGCCACCTCCCCCTCAAGCCGCGCCGTCGCCTCCCTGGCGGCGGTGGTCTCGGCAGTCGCCTGCAGCAGCTCAGCGATCAGGCGATCGGCGCGCTGGCGTTCGTACTCGAAATCCGCGCGATGATCGGCTGCCCTGGTCTCCAACTGCGCGACCTCGGCCTGCAGCGTTACGATGAGCGCTCTCAACTGAGCGGCCTCGCCCGCCCGGTGACCGCCCGGTGGCTGTGGCGTATGCCTGACTTCAGCGAGATCAACGCTCACCAGAGCCTTCCCATCCTCGGAAAGCGAGCGCGGCAACCGGAGCCGCCTGGCAAGCGAACGGGCGGCCGCTGGCGAGATGTTCAGGCGGGCGCCCAGGGCTGCATAAGTCAGAATCTCAACGGACATCGGCTGTTCTCCTCGAACGAACCGCGCTGGAATCGTCTGATGATGACCGGGTAGTGACGTAAGGCTAAGGCTGTATGGTTAACAGCTAGTTAACGGGGCGACATTCGGCGACTTGTACCGTGCCCCGCCTCCTCTGCCATGGCAGATTTGTGAAACTCGCCCCGCGAGTGGACTGGAAAAGCTGGTGTGGGATCAACAGGTTGCGGTATAATCCGGCATCGCGGCTGAGGCGCGATAGAGATGGATGACGAACAGCTTGCCGACCTGCACAGATTCCTTGCCGAGTATCACCGAAGACTCTCCAAGGAAGCGGTGCTCGACGTCGTGCAACAATATCACACCGACCTTGCGCAACGGCTCGCCGACGAGGCCGCGTTGATCCCGAGACGAACGGCGATCGCACAACGGCTGCGCGAGGGCGAGCAGCGGATAAGGGACGACAAGGAGTGAACGACGGCAGTCTTGTAGGGTGGACAAAGCAAAGCGTGCCCACCATCTGTCCGCGCGCGTTGGCTGGAATGGTGGGCACGTTTCGCTTTGCCCACCCTACCCTCGCGGCGGACCTCCCCTGACCGTTTCGCGAACGGCAGAGCAAGGCTATCATTTGCGCGGCATCACCAGGCGATGGGGGCGGATGATCCGAAGGAGGCCGTCATGAACCAGCCGCAGCCCATCAAGGACGCCAGTCACCTTTACGACGTCGAGCGTCGCGCCGAGCACGCCGCGCGCCCCGGCTTTCGCATCATGGAGTTGCAGCTCTCTGCAACCCAGAAAGTGCCGTGGCACACCCACACCAATGTCTCCGATACTTTCTACGTTCTGGAAGGCCGGATGAGGCTGTTCCTGCAGGATCCGAAAGAGGAAGTGAATTTGAGGCCCGGCGAAGTCTATGTCGTCAGGCCCACGCGACCGCATCTGGTGACCAACGCCGGCACGAAGTCGCTCACCTTCCTGGTCCTGCAGGGGGGCGGCGAGTACGATTTTGTTCCCCTCGTGCCGGGTTAGCTTCGTCGGCCAGGGGAACCTGGCAGCGGACACACGTTGACGCGACCACCAGCGGGCGGATCGCAGCCGCCACACTTTGCTCAAAGACCGGATCGACAATCGCCAGCAAAACAATAAGCGGGCTGGGCCGTCCTGCATGGGTTTAAGTCCATCAAACCAGAGGAGACAGCCATGGCAACACAGGTAAAGCCGGTTCCCAAGGGATTTCACACCGTCACGCCTTATCTCGTCGTCGATGGGGCGGAGAAGGTCATTCGCTTCATGAAGGAGGCCTTCGGAGCCGAACCGGTCTTCGAGCCGATGATGAGGCCCGACGGCAAGATCATGCATGCGGAGTTCAAAATCGGAGATTCCATCGTGATGATTTCCGACTCCTCGGAGCGTGCACAGGCAACATCCACCATGCTGTATCTGTACGTACCCAACGTCGATGCGGTTTATCAGAAGGCGCTCAAGGCCGGCGCGACATCGTTGATGGAGCCCGCGGATCAATTTTATGGCGACCGCAGCGGCAGTGTGAAGGACGCGGCCGGCAATAGCTGGCACATCGGCACCCACATCGAGGACGTATCGCCGACTGAACTCAAGAAGCGCGCGACGGAGTTCATGAAGCAGCAGCACAAGGCGGCGTAGGCGAAACTTGTGAGCTTCGTAGGGTGGGTTAGCGCAGCGTGCCCACCATTGCCGTCGGATATTTGGATGGTGGGCACGCTTCGCTTTGCCCACCCTACAGCACCTGTTACAACGGCAGATTGTCGTGCTTCTTCGCCGGCATCTCGACCTTCTTGTCTTTCAACATCGCCAGCGCCCTTGCGATGCGCTTCCTCGTCGAATGCGGCATGATGACGTCGTCGATGTAGCCGCGTTCGGCGGCGATGAAGGGGGACAGGAAGCGGTCTTCGTATTCCTTGGTGCGCTTGGCGATCGCCTCCGGATCGTTCATGTCGCTGCGGAAAATGATTTCCACCGCGCCCTTGGCGCCCATCACGGCGATCTGGGCGGTCGGCCAGGCGTAGTTCATGTCGGCGCCGATTTCTTTTGACGCCATGACGTCGAAGGCGCCGCCATAGGCCTTGCGGGTGATGACGGTGACGAGCGGCACCGTGCATTGCGAGTACGCAAACAGCAGTTTTGCGCCGTGCTTGATCAGGCCGCCATATTCCTGAGCGGTGCCCGGCAGGAAGCCCGGCACGTCGACAAACGTCACGATCGGGATGTTGAAGGCGTCGCAGAAGCGGACGAAGCGCGCGGCTTTGCGCGAGGCGTCAGAATCGAGCACGCCCGCCAGAACCATCGGCTGGTTGGCGACGAAGCCGACGGTGCGGCCGGCAATGCGGCCGAAGCCGGTGACGATGTTCTTGGCGAACGCTTCCGAGATTTCGAAAAAGTCGCCCTCGTCGACGACCTTGAGGATCAACTCCTTCATGTCGTAGGGCTTGTTCGGATTATCCGGGATCAGCGTATCCAGCGACATGTCCACGCGGCCGATGTCGTCAAAACTCGGCCATTCCGGCACGCCGTCGGTGTTGTTGGACGGCAGGAAGTCGATCAGCCGGCGCATCTGCAACAGCGTCTCGACGTCGTTCTCGAACGCGCCGTCGGCGATCGAGGAGCGCGTGGCGTGCACCGAGGCGCCGCCGAGTTCTTCCGCGGTCACGACTTCGTTGGTGACGGTCTTCACCACATCGGGGCCGGTGACGAACATGTAGCTGGTGTTCTTCACCATGAAGATGAAGTCGGTCATCGCCGGCGAATAGACGTCGCCGCCGGCGCAGGGGCCCATGATGACGGAGATTTGCGGGATCACGCCTGACGCGATCACGTTGCGGCGGAACACATAGGAATAGCCCGCGAGCGCGGCGACGCCCTCCTGGATGCGCGCGCCGCCGGCGTCATAGAGGCCGATGATCGGCGCCCTCGCCTTCATCGCCATGTCCTGCAGCTTTGTGATCTTCAGCGCGTGGGTCTCGGACAGCGAGCCGCCGAACACGGTAAAATCCTTGGCGAAGACAAAAGTCTTGCGGCCGTTGACGGTGCCCCAGCCGGTGATGACGCCGTCGCCCGGCACTTTTGTTTTTTCCATGCCGAATTCGATCGAGCGGTGCTCGACGAACATGTCGAACTCCTCGAACGAGCCCTTGTCGAGCAGAAGCTCGATGCGCTCCCGCGCGGTCAATTTTCCGCGAGCGTGCTGCGCCTCGATGCGCTTCTCGCCGCCGCCGAGCTTGGCGCCGGCGCGCCGTTCTTCGAGGGTGTCCAGGATATCCTTCATGCTGCTTCCGCCCGCCTTTTGAGTAACGATTTGAAGGCCTTCTAACACGGCCTTTTCGGAAGCGGAAACACCCTCATCCCGCCTCTGGTACCGCGGCCCGGCGCCTCCTATATGCGCATCCTGACTATGGGGACCGGAATGACCGATACCGCAAGCGCCGACACTTCGGGCGCCGTCACAGGGGGTATACGAACGGTGCTGCGGCTCGAGGGATTAGCGCTCTTTATCGGTATGACGCTGCTTTACTATGTCTGGGACGGATCGTGGTGGGTCTATGCCCTGCTGTTCTTCGTGCCGGACCTCAGTTTTGCCGCCTATCTGGGAGGATCGCGAACCGGGGCCTTCGTCTATAACGCCGCGCACAGCTACCTCGCGCCGATGGCGATCATGACGACCGGATTTGCCACCGCCGCGCCGCTCACACTCTCGATCGCCATGATCTGGCTGGCCCATATCGGCCTCGACCGCGCGCTGGGCTACGGGCTGAAATACGCCACCGGTTTTGGCTTCACGCATCTTGGGCGGATCGGGAAGCCTTCGAATTGACGTTGGCTGCACTTGGATCACGCTAAGGCAGCCGCCTGCCCGGCAGGTCCTTGCCGTTCTGATGCAGGACCAATGACGGCGCCACGCCGCCCTCTGGCCGCGCGAAGCTGACCTGGGCGTCGACCACGCGATAGAAAAACTCGGCCTCGCTCTCGGCGTAAACTTCGACCTCGGGCTGTGCCGTCGCCTGGATGAACAGCCGCGCGCCATCGGCGCGCACCGTCAGCACGAAGGTCGGAGTCAGCTCGTAACGTCCGGCATAGGTTGCAAGCACGGCCGGATCTACCGGCACCTCACGGCGAATTTTCGGGAGCGGGTGTGCCGCGTTGATGAGATGCGCGCCAAGCGCGATATTTGGGTTATAATCAGCCGCATTGGAGAGCACGATGCAGTTTCGCCGGGTCTTGGTCGAGTAGCCGATGAAGGCTGCATAACCGCCGGTGCCGCCACTCTTCCAAATCAATTCATCGCCGAGCCGCGACGAAATGAACCAGCCCAGCGCCACCTCACGCTCTTCCATCATTGGACGCCGCTCGGAAAGCGTCATCTTCAGCGCCGAAGCGGCCGGCCCTTCAACGGGGTTCATGCACATCCGCAAGAATTTCACCAGATCATTCGCCGTCGAACGGAACGCGCCGGCGCCGGCGAGCACTGAAAAATCCCAGTTCGCGACGGGTACCAGCGCGGCGCTGTGGCCGCGCGCCAGACGTTGCCGCATCGAGCTCGAAAGCGTGATGCGCGTATCCTCCATGCCGAGCGGCGCGCAAATGCGCGAGATCACCAGCTCCTCGTAGCTCCTGCCGGCGCGCCGTTCGAGGATGTGGCCGAGCAGGCCGAAACCGAGATTGGCGTATTCGTAGTGCTTGCCCGGCTTGTGGCCGAGCTTGTGGTTCGAGAGAAAGTCGTAGAGCCGCTCGGCGGTGTAGTCGATATAGGGATTGCTCCAATCCTTCGGCGCGAAATTCGACGGCATTCGCGGCAGGCCCGACGTGTAGGTCGCAAGGTCCATCAGCGTGATCGGCGCGCCCTCGAAATCGGGCATCCTGACGCCGGCAGGCAGATATTTCGCCGCAGGATCATCCGGTGCGAGCTCGCCGCGCAGCACCATGTCCGCAAACACCAGCGCCGTGAACACCTTGGTGATCGAGCCGATCTCGAACACCGTGTCGCCATCGAGCGGGCCATTATCGGGGGAGCCGGATTGACCATACGCCGCGATGCTGTGCCGGTCCCCGTCGAGGAAAGCGGCAACGAGACCCATCGTCTCACGCCCGACATCCACCCTCTCCTTGAGGATGGCGGCAACATCCTGCCCCGGTGGCATCTGGGCCCTACCCCAATCCGGCCAAAGCGAAAACGCCAAGCCTCCTAACAGCACCGAGCGACGATGCGGCATGCACGATCCCCCTGGTAGCCATGGCAAGCTAGTACAACTTGCTTCCGCGCACCAGTCGATCGGGCGCGGCCGCCAATGCAAATCGTCCGGATATCGAAGAGGCATTGCTGCAATCTCGGGCAACGGAACCTCGCCGCACACTGTGTCGGTGGAGGAACCGTGAACCCTTTGGGGGCGTTGATTGCCAAACCGAAGGAGATCATCAATATGTCTGGATATAATTTTGCGCGAACGGCGTTAGTGGCCACATCGTTATGCCTGACCGGCAGTGCAGCGCTGGCCGCACCCGTCTCGCCCTTCGCCGCCATGGCAGGTACATGGTCAGGCGGCGGCGTGCTCAGCACCAGTGACGGACAACGCGAGCAATTGCGATGCCGCGCGTCGTACGACGTCGCCGGAAGGGGCGATCAGCTTCAGCTCAACCTGAGGTGCGCCAGCGCGAGCTACAATTTCGATCTCGCAAGCGAGGTCGAATACCGTGGCGGCGCGATTTCGGGCTCATGGAGCGAGGCGAGCCGCAACGCTTCCGGAACGCTTACCGGGCGTGCCGCCGGCGATCACGTCGAGGCTGACGCCCGAGGCGACAACTTTTCGGCCCAACTGTCGCTGACGACCCGTGGCGGCAAGCAGACGGTGTCGATCCAGCCGCAGGGCACGAACGTCACGTCAGTCTCGCTCGCGCTCAACCGGCGCTAACGCACTATCGGTTCTGATTGAATCAGACCGATAGCTCTGATTCTTGTTTGACGCGTTTTCTTCACGCGAACCGGTATCCACCCGGATCAAGTCCGGGGCAGGCTTTCGCTCGAAAACGCTATGGCTAGATCGCGACGATATCGGCGAGGCATTGCTGCACGACCGTCATGCGCGCGGCGATGTGGCTTTGCTCCTTGCAGTCCATGTTCATGGCGAACACCGTCTGCTGGCTGCCCTTCTCGGCCCAACCGACCATCCAGCCCAAGGACGGCTTGCCTTGCTCGGCCCCGAGCAGGCCGCTCTTGGCGCGGATGGTGGCGTCGCCGACTTTTGTTACGGGCAGGATGTCGCGGGTCAATTCCTGGCTGCGCTTTCCGACCGGCAGCACGCCGCGCCGCAGCCGGTCGACGAAATCGATCTGCTGCACCGGGTCGATGCGCAGATTGCCGGTCAGCCAGAACTGGTCGATGCCGCCGCCGATGTCGCGGTTGCCATAGTCGAACAGGTCGACATATTTCTGCATGCGCTCCTGCCCGATGCGGCGCGCGATCTCCTGATACACCGGTACCACTGATGCCGCGATCGCCGAACGCAGCGTGTGATCCTTGTTCCAGGGCTCGATGCTGCGCGTCACGCCGTCCCACTTGAAGACATCCTTGTCGGGGTCCTCGACCACGCCGATCTCCAGCGCGATGATCGAATTCGCAATCTTGAAGGTCGAGGCCGGCAGCCTGCCCTCGCCCGAGCGCACCTTGTCGCTGGCGATGATCAGGTAATCGTCCACCTTGTAGGCCACGAAGGTGCCGATCGTGCCGAGATCGAAAAACCGCTTGGCCAGATCGTCGCGAAACTCGCTCCGCTGATAGGAGACGTTGGCAAGGCCGCGCGCGGGCAGCAGAGTGGTTGCGGCAAACAGGCCGAGCGCATGACGACGATTGATCACGAGGATATCCGAACCTGGTTGAGGAATGCCGACGATGCGGATGGCATCGTGGAAAAACTATGACAGGCGGGCCTTTAGTTGCCCTGTGTTCCCGGCGCAAGCCGCCATCCGCTCGCGCGAAAAACTACCGCAATCACCGTATTCGCCCCGACAGCCGCAGCACGAAGATCAGCACTTCGGCGACGGCCTTGTAGAGTTCCGGCGGAATTTCGTCGCCGATTTCGACATGGGACAAAGCGCCCGCCAGCACCTCGTTCTCCTCGATCGGGATGTCGTGTTCTTTGGCGAGCTCGATGATCTTCGCGCCGATGACGCCCTTGCCCTTGGCCACGACCCGCGGCGCGCCGGTCTTGTCATAATGCAGCGCGACCGCAAGCTTGCTTCTGGTTTCGACGCTCATAGCGCACGATCCAGAAAATGACCGGCACGGGCGGCGGGCGCAGCCTGCGGCGGCGCGCCGTCGCGGATCACGATGTCGCCGGGCTGCAATTCGGCCCGGCTGAGCGCCTCGCTCAGTTGCGAGGTCCCGGCGCGCAATTGCTCTGCCGTCACCGGTCGTTCCGCCCAGATCCGCACCGAGGTCTTGTCGCCCGTCAGCGATATCAGCGCATGAACCGGACCGGCCGGCTCGACATCGAGCGAAAATCGCGCGCGCCACACCCGCTTGACCGCCTCGACGGCCTCGCTGCCGCCATCGCGGGAAATCTCGAACTGCGCCATCGCGGTGCCCTGCGGCGTCACGAAGGGAATTTCGAAATTCCAGCGTGGCGCCGTAACGTCGGCTTTTGGCCCCGCATCGATGCGATCAGGCAAAGAGGCGACCTGCAGCAGCGTCTGCCGCGCAATCGCGGCATCGGTATCATCGAGCAGATGATGCGCGGTCGCTTCGAGCGGCGCATGCGGCGCGATGGTGGGCGAAGCGATCGGCTGTGCGGCCGGCAGTCCGCCGCGGATGGGCGGCGGCGGGGTGTTGGTGTGGAAGGTGACGTCGCCGCCCCGAACGTCTTTCGGCGTGGCTGTGGCACTCCTGACGGGAACGCCGAGTTCCTGCAACGCTTCCTGCAGCAGGTTCAGCGTTGCGCCGGCATCAGGCGGGGCCGCCAGTGAGCCTCGGGCGGCCTGGAGCGGCAGCGCGAGATTTTCGGCTGCAAGCAATCGCGCCTGCGGCAGCAGGATTTCCGGCAGATCGACGTTGGGCGACAAGGACGGCGCAAGGCTCGCGGCGGCCTGTGGCGGCGCAGCTTGTTGCGCCCCTGCCGATGTCGCCGCCGGCATTGCCGTATTGACGCCGAGCGCCGACTGCAGCGTCTGACGCAGCACGATCAGCGCGGCCTTGAGATCGGGTACGCCGCTTGGTGGGACTGAGCCCGACGCCAGCGACGCTTCGAGGAATATTCCGGACTTCTGGAACGCCGTCTTGATGTCGGGGCCGTCGAGGTTCTGATCGAGACTGGTCTGCTGCGCCAGCACCTGCGCGATCGCCGCTTGCAATTTCGGCGGCAGATTGCTGGATGAAATCGCCGCGCCCAGATTGGCAAACAGCGGCGCCAGGCTGTCCTGTTCGGTAACCGCGGCTTGGGAGGCGGCGGAGACGGCCGCGCGCTCCAGCGGCGTCAGCACGTTCTTCACCGACACGATGGCCGGCCGATTGACGGCCGCATCGGC
This sequence comes from Bradyrhizobium sp. LMTR 3, assembly GCF_001693485.1. Lineage (GTDB taxonomy): Bacteria > Pseudomonadota > Alphaproteobacteria > Rhizobiales > Xanthobacteraceae > Bradyrhizobium. The sequence continues at coordinate 408,033 of NZ_MAXC01000046.1, read as the reverse complement.
CAGCGCATCTGATGACAAGGTGACGGCGTCGGCGGATGCCCCGGCGGCATCACTGCCCTGCCCGACCACGGCCAGGCGGATGCCGTCCTTGGTCTGCGATACCTGAAGCTGCAGGTTCTGGCCTTGCTGCAACGGAATTTCCGAGGCCACGTCGATCGAGAGGCTGGCGATCGCAATCCGCACCAGATCGGCGGACAGCACCTTCAGCACCTGGGCGTTGACCACGCTACCCGGCTGCAGCACGAGTTCAGGCGCAATGCCGCCAACCTCTTGGGCGGCAAGCACCGGCAGAACGGGATTGATCGAATTCGCCATGTCTTGAGGTCTCGGCCAGGGTGCGAAGGCTACCCCGCCGCCGTAAACCTCTCCTTAACCGGCAGCAGGCGCTTAGGCCTTCAGGGCGTCCAGAATGGTCACCGCGGCCCGGAAATCGACCAGCCGGGCAGCCCGGCGAGCCGCCACCTCCTCGTCCACGCCCCATTTCTCGGCGTTCCAGTCCTCATCGACATGGGCGGCCGCCCAAACCTGATCGGAATGGAGGGCCCCATGCAGCAACGCCAACGCCAGTAGCGCGGAGCCCGTCAACGTCGTCACCACATGCAGCGCCGCCACGGCCCAAGGGTCGGCCGGAAACGCGCTACGGGCGGCCTTGATCGCCTGCTCCGGCTGGGTCACATGCACGATCCCCTCGGACAGGATGAAATGAGCCCCGAGCTCGTTCGCGGCCCATGACAGCACCGGGTCCCAATGCGCGGCTTCCCGCGCGACCAGCGCCTCGGGATGGCCGGCGCGGTAAAACAGCAAGTCGGAGCCGAGGAATTTTGCGACATCGTCGGCCACGGCATCGACGCGATCGGCGACCTCGGCGACAGAATTGGCGAAACGCGTCAGCGGCATGGTCAGGGGATCGATGGTCTCGCCTTGCGCATTCCATTCGGCGGCGATGTGCTCGGCGATGCCGCTGGCCGGCGCTACGACCTGGCGGCCCGAAGGCGTGCGGATCGGCTTGCCATCCAACGTCACCGCAAACCCGCCATCGGCCGGCGCGACGCCAGCCTCCTTGTAGATGCGCTTGCGCTGGGGTACGCGCGTGGCGCGGCGCACTGCTTCCGTCGGATCGAGCGGAGACTGTCCGGCAACTTCATCGAATAGTTCACGCATACGGCTTCCAGCAGGTCGGTGATAATCCAGTCCGGACAATACGATGCCGCTGGGTGCAAATAAAGGCGATGAGGAGGTTAGGCCACGGGCTGTCGCTTCGGTTCCATTCGCCAGAATCACCGGCTCATCACTCCGTCATTCCGGGGCGCGCGTAGCGCGAGCCCGGAATCCATCCCTCGGCACGCGCTGTGGCCCAATGGATTCCGGGCTCGCGACTTCGTCGCGCCCCGGAATGACGGTGAGAGAAACGCCTCGGTGCAAGCTCACTGCTTCTGATAGATCACCTTTCCCGCCCGGATCGTGTAGGCGACCCTGGCGAGGTTGGTGACGTCGGCGAGCGGATCGCCGTCAAGCACCACGAGATCGGCGTCGAATTCCTTCTCGACCCGCCCCTTCTTCGCTGCCTTGAAATATTGCGCTGGATTGGTCGTCAGCGACGCCAGAATCTGGCGTTCGGACATGGCGCGGCGCATCAGCTCATATTCGAGCGTGGTGTCATAGAGCTGCGTATAGCCGACATCGGTGCCGAACAGGACCCTTCCCCCATTCTCCGAAAAGCTCTTGAGTTGGCCGATCACGTTGTCGACCAGTCGTGCGATTAGTTCGGGCGGGGCCGGTATCTTCGCGTAAAGCGACAATGTTGGCGATAGCGCGACATTCTGCTCCTTGAAGCGCGCGAGCTGCGCGGGCGTGTATCCCCGCTGCTGCGGGGTCGTGTGTGCCATCACGTTCACACCCGCCGCGATCACAGTTTCCAAACCGGACGAGTTCTGCGGATGGGCAAAGACCGGCCTTCCCAGCTCGTGCGCCACATCGACCGCGGCCCTGGCAATAGCCACGTCCATGTTCACTACCGGCTTGTCTTCGCCCTTATAGACGCCAGTGAACAGCTTTAATCCGTCCAGCCCCAATTGCATGTAGATCCGCGCCCACTGCGCCGCCTGCTCAGGCGTCGCAGCCATGGGAAGCTGCAGTTCGGCAGGCAGATAGGCGGGATGACCGTCCTTGGGGAAGACGTTGCCGGCAAGATAGATCGTGGGACCGAGAATTTCACCTGCATTGACGCGGCGGCGCAGTGGCAGCGAGTCGTCGGGGTGAGAGCCGACATCCCACACGGTGGTGAAGCCCCATCGCGTCAGCATCTCCTGCATGTGCTCCTGCAGCGGCGCGGCTTGAGCGGAACCGGCGTTTTTCCATGCGGCTTGCGTGAAATGGACGTGACTGTTCCAGAAGCCGGCGACGATGGTCTTGCCGGTGCAATCAATGACGCGCGCATCTGACGGAATCTGGACCTCACCGGCGCGTCCGACGACTGTGATGAGGCCTGCTGATGTCACGATGACAGAGTCGGAAATCGGCGTTGCCTCCGGTGTGGCGTAGACGCTGCCTCCCTTCAGAACCAGCGTCTGGGCTTGCGCAACGACGTCCGGCGGAACAGCGAGAACACACGAGAGAAGCGCGGCGCCGAGCCAATGGGGGGGCATGAGCGAAGCCTTTCCGAACAACTGGTCCCGCAAGCTATAGGAACTGTACCACGCTGCTTTGATCGATATTGCTGTGCGTGAGGCTTGACAACGGATGTCTACTCCTCCGGCGCGTTCTCGATCGGATCGAACCGATCGTGCTCCAGCCCGAGCAGATTCCAGGATTGCAGCATGTGCGGCGGCAGCGGCGCGCTGACGTCGATCACGCCGCGGCGCGGGTGCGGGATCACGAGCCGCCGCGCCAGCAGATGCAGGCGGTTCTGCAGGCCGCCCGGCAGATCCCAGTTCTCCTTGTTGAAATATTTGGGATCGCCGACGATGGCGTGATCGATATGCGCCATGTGGGCGCGCAACTGGTGGGTTCGCCCGGTGACCGGCTTCAGCGACACCCAGGCGAGCTTCTGCGCCGAGGTCTCGACCACGGCGTAATACGTCACCGCGTGGCTGGCGCCCTCGTCGCCATGCTTTGCGACCCGCATGATGCTGTCCTCCTCGCTCTCCTCCTTGGCGAGATAGGTCGAGATGCGGCCCTGCTTCGGCTTCGGCACGCCCGCCACCAGCGCCCAGTAAATCTTGCGCGCGGAGCGGTGGCGGAACGACCCGGTCAGTGCGGTGGCAGCGAAGCGCGTCTTGGCGACCAGAAGACAGCCCGACGTTTCCCTGTCGAGCCGATGCACCAGCCGCGGCTTCTGCCCCTTGGCGTCGCGCATCACCTCCAGCATCTGGTCGACATTGCGCGTGATGCCGGAGCCGCCTTGCACCGCCAGCCCCGCCGGCTTGTTCAACACCATGACGTCGGCGTCTTCGTAAAGCGTCATGTCCTTCAGGGCCTGCAGCGTCTTGGTCGCGGCTTCCGAGAGCGGACCGGCACCCTTCGGCGTATCGAGCCGCAGCGGCGGAATGCGAACGCTCTGGCCTTCTTCGAGCCGGTCCTTGCTGTCAGCGCGCTTGCCGTTGACGCGCAACTCACCTTTGCGGACGATGCGCTGGATGTGGGAGAACGACAGGCCGGGAAAGCGCGCCTCGAGGAAGCGGTCGACGCGCATGTTGTTCTCGTCGGCGGTGACGACGACGGTCTGGACCTTGGTCGGCAGCGGCACTTCGGCCTTGGTCTTTTCGGGTTCGGCCGCCACGAAAGCCGGCTTCTCCCGGCGCGGCTCGGCAAAGCGCACAGGCTTGCCACCCGGACGATTGCCCTGCGGCCGGTCGCCAGGCTTCTTGCTACGGAAGGGTGTGGCTCCCTTGGGACGGGAGCCTGGTGTGCGCGACTTGGCTAGCGGTTTTCGGTCGCGGCGGCTCATCTGATTTCGGCTCCAAGGGGCAGATCGTTGCCTAGCGCAAATGCAGCGAATCGTCACGGTGAATTCGGTGCCAATCCCGCGCCGGATCGGCCAAACTAGGCCAGTTTCGACGATGCGTGGGAGCCCGGATGGCCCTGTCAAGATTGGCTTTGGTCGTTGTCGCCGCAATGTTCGCCAACACGGCCCAAGCGCAGCAAAGCCCGATGCCAGAGCATATCGCACGGACGCTGCTGGAACTCGGCCGCGTCATCGATCCGCCCAGAACCTTCGCGCTTTACGCGCCGCTGCAGGAAAAAGAGCCGTATCAAGGCGTCAAGGTCGAGCGGGACGTCAAATACGGTCCGGCCGACCGCAATCTGCTGGATATTTTCATGCCGGAAACGGCTGCATCCCCGCGACCGGTGCTGATCTATGTACATGCCGGCGCGTATGTGGGCGGCAACAAGCGCACGACGCCGACCAGCCCATTCTATGACAACATCATGCTGTGGGCGGTAAAGAACGGCTTTATCGGGGTGAACGTCGCCTATCGCCTCGCACCGCAGGCGCCCTGGCCGGCGGGCGCCGAGGATCTGGCCACCGCGGTGCAGTGGGTTGCTGACAAGGTCGGCGAGCGCGGCGGCAATGGCGCGCGTATCTTTCTGATGGGGCACTCCGCGGGCGCGGTTCATGTCGCGACCTATGTTTCACATCCCGAACTTCACAAGATCAAGGGTGGCGGCCTTGCCGGCGCGATCATGATCTCGGGCATTTACGACCTGACCGCGATGCCGCTCGCCGATACCCAGCGCGCCTATTTTGGTAACGATGCCGCGCGCTACGCCGAACGATCCTCATCGAGGGGTCTGGCGACGACCGACATTCCGCTGATGATGGTTGCCGCCGAACTGGATCCGGAAGGATTCGTGGCGCAGCTCGATCTCGGAAGGCGAGCCTCATGCAAACGGACCAGCGGATGCGCACGCGCTATCCTGCTGCCGCAGCACAGTCACATGTCGGAGGTGTATTCGATCAACACTGCCGATACCCGGCTGACCGATCAGATCCTGGACTTCGTGAAGACAGGAAAATAGCGACGGAAATTCATGCGGATTACGGCCTCGCGCCCGGAACGCCGTTACAGCGAAAGCTGCCGCCCACGAATATTTGACTCCAGATTTTATAGCATGTACTATAAAAAATGGAGTAAATCGGAGTTGACCGATGCCAGCAGCATCTTACGTTGCCCGTCCAACCGGCGCTCGCGGCTTTTGGCTTGGCTTTGCCGCCTACCTGCTTCCCTCGTTTCCGATCGCCTATGTCTGGCATCTTGTCCTGTTCGAGCAGAAATACCACGCGCTCCAGATCTATCGCGATGAGCCGGTGATCGCGTTCGGACTGGGTTCGATGATCATCCAGGGCGCGATGTTCTCGTGGTTGTTCCCACGCGTATTTCCACAACGTAGCGGCTCGTTCCTGAAGGACGGGCTCCTGTACGGACTTGGCGCTGGCCTGCTGTCATGGTCGTTCACCACGCTCGCGGTCGCAGCCAAGAATGTGATGGTTTCCGTGCCGGACTACGTGCTGCTCGAAACCGCGTTCACGATCCTGCAATTCGCAGTCGTGGGGCCGTTGATCGCCCTCGCCTACCGGCATGATGCGGAGGAAACAACCTCGACGGCATGAGCAATCTTCACTATCCGCAATTCTGCGCACTCGCCCGCGCGGCGGAGATCATCGGCGAGCGCTGGACTCTCCTGATCATCCGCGAGCTTCTTCTTGGGCCGAAGCGATTTGGCGATCTCCTGGATCATCTTGACGGCATGAGCCCCACCTTGCTGACAACGCGCCTCACCACCCTGATCGAGTGCAACGTCGTGCGGCGCATCGCCTTGCCGCCGCCGGCCAATGCGCAGGTGTACGAATTGACCGAGATCGGCCGGGAAGTTCAGCCCGCGATCCGGGAGTTGATCCGCTGGGGCGGCCGCTTCCTGTTCCCGCCGGTACCGGGCGACACGTTCGAGCCGGATTGGGTGCTGCTTGGCCTCGACGCCATTGCAAAGCGTTCAGCCGTGCCGGAAATCAGGATCGGCCTTACGGTCACCCATGGCAAGAAATCGGCAGGCTTCACGGTCGCGGGCGGCGGCTTCGGGACGGCGATTGAGAGAGGCATCACCGATTGCAAGGGGACGCTGGAAGCCCCGTTCGACGCGGTGCTCCAGATTGTCGGGACGAGCGTGTCCCTGCAGGACGCGATCGATGCGAAGCGCGCTAGCGTAAGCGGCTCGATTGCCCTCGTCCGCAAGCTTCCCCTTCTGTTCGACCTTGCGGAACGCCGGCGCATAACGCCCGCAGCAAACTGACGGAGGGGCCGGTGGCCTGGACGAAATCACCGCAGTCGCTGATCGACCTGTTCGACAAGTCGGTTCCGTCAGGCGCAAATATCTCGCGCCGCAAGATGTTCGGCTACCCGGCGGCCTTCGCCAACGGAAATCTGTTCATTGGGCTGCACCAGAACGATTTCGTGATGCGGCTCTCGGAGAAAGATCGCGCCCGTTTCACCACCGAATTTGGCGAACGGACCTTCGAGCCGATGAAAGGTCGGCCGATGCGCGAATATGTGCGATTGCCCGAGGAGCTGCTGGCCGACGCGGACAAGCGCGCATTCTGGATCAATCTTTCGCTGCAGTATGCCGAGGCAATCGCGCCGAACGCGACGTCTGCAAAGAAAAAGCAACCGCCCCGATCGATGAAAAGGAGCCGAGCATGAAGAAGTTCGTTCTGCTGCATTACGGGTTTGAAAAGCCCACTCCGGAAATCATGGCCGCCTGGGGCAAATGGTTCGAGGCAACGAAGCCGCACACGGTCGACATGGGCGGCTTCGGCAATGGTCGCGAAATCTCGAAAAGCGGAACGAAGGACCTTCCACTCGGACCCGACTCCATCACCGGCTTCACAATCGTCAACGCGGCGAGCCTCGACGACGCCGAGAAGATGGCGCAAGGCAACCCTTTCATTTCGAGCATTCGAGTCTACGAAGTTCGGTCGGGTTGATACGGAAGTGCAGCGAGCGTAGCCCGGATGAGCGCAGTGATATCCGGGATCGCAATGACGCGAGAACCGCCGACGCCCTGCGCAGGCGGACGTTGCACTTTCGCCTCAAGCGAACTGCGCGAGGCCGTGGCCGACGGACCAGTTCTCTTTCGCGGCGTCGAGAACGTTGACGAACACATCTTCCGGATGGATGCCGGGGCTATCGCCGAGCAGTTGCGCGATGCGCCGGAACAGCGCCTTCTTCTGTTCCGCGGTGCGCGTATCGAACACGGTGATCTGGATGTACACGAGATCGTCGCTGCGGCTGATGCCAAAGGCATTGCCGTAGCGGAAGTTCGCCGCGTCATGCTCGCTGATAGTCATGAACTGGTCGTCTTCGGGAACGTTGAGCGCCTCATGCATCGCGCGATAAAGACTGTTGAAGATCGCCTGCCGGTAGGCTTCCGGCTTACCAGCGCGCAGCGAGATGTGAATGAGAGGCATCGCGAATCCTTTCGCATTCTTTCCTTGCCCGCACGGCGGCTCCCCGCATGGGTGGTTCACCTCACCGGTGAAATGAACTATGAAGGTTTTTGACATGATATCAAAAACACATTCTTGACGCCTCGTCAAATATTATCTGGCTGCGTCAGGACTGAAACTTTTGACACTGAGGAGCGAAACGTGAGACCGCGCGAGTTTGATCATGACGAGGTCTTGCGCATCGCGTTCGAACAATTCTGGCGCAAGGGGGTGCGGGGAACGTCGCTCTCGGACATCGCGCGCGACGCGGGCGTCCAGCGTGGCAGTCTCTACAACGCCTTCGGCAGCAAGGAAGCGCTGTTTCTCTGCGCCTATGAGCGTTATGCGAGTAAATATTTGCGCGCCCTGCAAAAGGCGCTCAGCTCAGGTACGCTGCGCGAGCGCCTCACGGCGTTTTTCGACGTAACGATAAAGAACTTCCGTTCCGGCTCCCCGCCCCGTGGATGTCCGACGACGCGAGGGTTGATGGAGCTGGGATCGATCGAAGATGAAGGGCTGGATGAGGACGCGCGCCAGGCGTTTGCGGATCTGGTGACCCGCGCCACCGCTCTCATTGAGGAAGCCTTTTCCGAGGGCAAGAAGCGGGGCGAGTTCAGCGGAGCGCCCGAGGTCGCGGCATTGCACATCGCTACCGTGACGCGCGGATTGGCGGTGCTCGAACGCGCGTTCCGAGATGAGGCCCAGCTTCGGAAGATTGCCACGCACACCATCGATCTACTGCTCGGCAAGCAAAGCTGCTAGAAGCCGATCGGCTCGCCGGTCATGGCTGCGCGGCGGCTATTTGCACTGCGCAGCGTTTCTCACCGCGGTCAGGTCGGCTCCGGAGTTGTTGGACGGACGCTTCCTGGCGGCTTCATCCGCTGCTGCGCAGGCCGCCGCGTCACCGTTCTGGAAGCGCGCCACGGCGAGATTGGTCCAGGCGTCGCCGAAATCCGGCGCATCCTTGACCGCCTGCTCCAGCACGGGCTGGGCATCGCGCGGGCGTTTTGCGATCAGCAACATGCGGCCATAGTCGGCCCTGAGCGCCTTCACCGGATTGGGCTGTTTCAGCGCGATTCTGAAAAGCTCGTCCGCGGCATCGAGATCATTGAAGCGAAATTGCGCGACCACCGCGAGGCCGTGATAGACGGCGCTCTGCTCCGGTGAAATGAGAAACGCCTGGTTAAACCGCAGCGCGGCCTCGCGTATCTTGCCGGTATTTACAGCCCTCCAACCACGGAGCGTTATTTCGTCAAAGGCTTTTTCGCGAGAGCCTGTTGCCCCGATGATGGCGCTTACAAATTTCTCGTCGGCGGCCTTCTCCTCCGAATTCTTGACTGCAAATCCGAAGAACGGTTGCTCGTTGGTCGGCGCTGTATAGCTTCGCTTCGTCACCTGCACGCCCGGCGCCACCTCGACGCTATCAGCCGCGGCGGCAAGTGGCGACGCCAGCATCACCACACATGTGGCGGCCCGAATAGCCTGCCTCAGGTAATTCTCGAAACTGTTCATTCGCGCTGGCCTCGTTCCTTACGCAGCTTCGCCCAGTAATCCAGCCGCTTGCGAATCTCGCGCTCGAAGCCGCGATCGGGCGGATCGTAGAAGTTCTGACGCCCCAGCGCTTCCGGAAAGTAGTCCTGTCCGGAGAAGGCGTCCGGCGCGTCGTGGTCGTATTCGTAGCCGGAGCCATAGCCTTCCGACTTCATCAATTTTGTCGGCGAATTGAGAATATGTTTTGGCGGCAGCAGCGACCCCCCCTCCTTCGCCGTGCGCATCGCCGCGCCAAAGGCCTTGTAGGCGGCGTTCGATTTCGGCGCGGTAGCGAGGTAGATCACGGCCTGCGCGATCGCGAGCTCGCCCTCGGGAGACCCAAGAAAATCGAAGGCATCCTTGGCGGCGTTGCAGATCACCAGCGCCTGCGGATCGGCCAGGCCGATATCCTCCACCGCCATGCGCACGACGCGCCGCGCCAAAAACAGCGGGTCCTCGCCGGCGTCCAGCATGCGCGCGAGGTAATACAGCGCGGCGTCGGGATCGGAGCCGCGCACCGACTTATGCAGCGCCGAAATCAGGTTGTAGTGGCCGTCGGCGGACTTGTCGTAGATCGGCGCGCGGCGCTGCAGGATCTCCTGCAACTGGGCGGCGTTGAAGATTTCGTCCCTGCGCGCGGCGCGCCAGACCTCTTCGGCCAAGGTCAGCGCCGCGCGGCCGTCGCCGTCGGCCATTCGCACCAGCACGGCGCGCGCCTCGGCATCGAGCGGCAATTTTCGGCCCTCGACCTTCTCGGCATGGGCAAAGAGTTTTTCGATCGCGGCGGCATCGAGCGAATGAAACACCAGCACCCGCGCGCGCGACAGAAGCGCGGCGTTGAGCTCGAATGACGGGTTTTCCGTGGTGGCGCCGACCAGCACCACGGTGCCGTCTTCCATGACAGGAAGAAAGGAATCCTGCTGGGCGCGGTTGAAGCGGTGCACCTCGTCGACGAACAACAGCGTGCCCTTGCCCGTCTCGCGCCGGGCCCGCGCGGCGTCGAACACCTTCTTCAAATCGGCGACGCCGGAAAATACCGCCGAAATCTGCTCGAAATGCAGTTCGGTGGCATCCGCCAACAGCCGCGCCACTGTGGTCTTGCCGGTGCCGGGCGGCCCCCAGAACACCAGCGAGCCCAGCGTGCGCGTCTCCAGCATCCGCGTCAGCGCGCCATCGGGACCGAGAATGTGATCCTGGCCGACGACATCGGCCAGCGAGCGCGGACGCAGCCGGTCGGGAAGCGGACGCGGCGCATCCTCTTCCATCCCTGCCGCGGCAAAGAGATTGGTCGCCTCGCGGGGTTTCTTCGGGCTCATCCGCCGAGCGTCACGTTGATCTGCTGGCCGCCGCGCACCACGACGATGCGCCAGAGCCTGGACGAGGTTTTCGAAGCCTTGTCGAGGTCGCTGGTCTTGCTGATCTTCTGATTGTTGACGGCGAGAATGATGTCGCCTTTCTGGAATCCGACGCTTGCCGCAGTACCCCCGTCGGCAAGATCGATCACCACGACGCCCTCGGCCTGGGAATCCAGATGCAGCTCGTCGGCAACCGCCGGCGAAATATTGGCGACCTTGGCGCCCTGGAACGGCGAGCGCGCGGTGAGCACGATTTCATCGCGGTTGGTGTCGGGGGCGGTCTCCAGCGGCACCGTGACCTTGACGGTCTTTCCACCACGCTGCACGTCGATCTGTGCGGAGCCGCCGAGTTGCCTTGTGGCGAAGCGGTAGTCGAACGCGTTGGGTTCGTCGATCGGCTGCCCTTCGATGGCGACGATCAGGTCGGACGGCTTCAGCCCGGCGCGCGCGGCCGGGCTGTTTGGTGCGACATTGGCGACCAGAGCGCCGTTCGGCAGTTTCAGCCCCAGCGTCTCGGCGATTTCGGGCGTCACCGCCTGCAGTTTCGCACCCAGCCACGGCCGCTTGACGGCCTTGCCGCCGCTCTTGGCGGAGGCCACGACCACGCGCACCATGTTTGTGGGAATCGCAAAGCCGATGCCCTGCGAGCCGCCGGAGCGCGAGAAGATCGCGGTGTTGATGCCGACCAGCTTGCCGGTCATATCGACCAGCGCGCCGCCGGAATTCCCGGGATTGATCGCCGCATCGGTCTGGATGAAGAACTGGTAATCGGTGACGCCGACCTTGGTGCGAGCCAGCGCCGAGACGATGCCATGGGTCACGGTCTGGCCAACGCCGAAAGGATTGCCGATCGCGAGCACGACGTCGCCGACCAGCAATTCATCGGAATTGGCAAAGTCCAGCGTCGCAAATTTCTCTCGTCCGTCCTTCACGCGCAGCACGGCCAGATCCGTGCGGCTGTCCTTCAGCACGATCTCGGCCTCGAACTCGCGCTTGTCGGCGAGCGAAATCTTGACCTGATCGGCGCCCTCGATGACGTGGTTGTTGGTGACCACGAGCCCCGAGGCATCGACCATCACGCCCGATCCCAGCGAGCGCTGCATCTGCTCGGGCTGCATGCCCGGGACGCCGAAGAAGCGGCGGAAGATCGGATCGTCCAGCAGCGGGTTGCGATTCTGCACCGTCTTAGCGGCATAGACGTTCACCACTGCCGGCTGCGCGCGCTGCACGATCGGCGCGTAGGACAGCCGCAGTTCGGCGCCCGAGGTCGGCACGCGCCGATCCTGCGCCAGCGCCGGCGTTGCAACGACTGCGGAAACCAGCAGCAAGGCGAAAGAGCGGATCGTCAACGTCATGCAAGAATCCCAAAATTGATGGCCCCAGATATAGATGCGAGGCAGCAACGAGAGAAGATAAGGCGGTACTCAATACTGCCGGTCAGGCCGCGCGATCGGGCACTTTCGCGGTGTCGGAGGCCGGCGCACAGGATAGCCTTTCCTGATGGCCCTCGCCCCATGCCCTGAGCGTCTCGATCACCGGCCGCAAGCTCTCGCCGATCTCCGACAGCGTGTATTCGACCCGCGGCGGCACCTCGGCGTAGACCTTGCGGATCACGAGCTTGTCGTCCTCGAGCGCGCGAAGCTGCTTGGTCAGCATGCGCTGGGTAATCCCCGGCATCCGCCGCCGCAACTCCCCGAAGCGCTGGGTGCCGGCCTGCAGGTGAAACAGGATCACGCCTTTCCACTTGCCGTCGATCAGATCGAGCGTCGCTTCAACCGCGCAGCCCGGCCGACGGGCAAAATTCCGCCGTTTCATGAGTTTTTCCTGGAGTTTCCCCAATAGTATCCAAACAGGGACTAGTTCCCCAAATTTACAGTACTTGCCAAGCGGATGCTAGAGCGACAGTTAGGCAATCGATCTGTCAAACACGGAGGAGGCACGACATGAAGGCCGTCGGATACAAAAAATCGCTCCCCATCGAAGACGCGAATGCGCTGATTGATTTTGAGGCCGCCAAGCCGGAACCGACGGGCCGCGACATCCGCGTCGCCGTCAAGGCGATCTCTGCCAACCCGGTCGATTACAAGGTCCGCAAGCGCGCCGCCCCGCCCGAGGGCGAAACGAAAATCCTGGGCTACGACGCTGCCGGCATCGTCGATGCCGTCGGCCCGGATGTGACGCTGTTCAAACCGGGTGACGAAGTGTTTTACGCCGGCTCGATCCTGCGCCAGGGCACGAATGCGGAATTTCACCTGGTCGACGAGCGGATCGTCGGCAAGAAGCCGAAATCTTTGTCGTTCGCGCAGGCCGCGGCGCTGCCGCTGACCTCGATCACCGCCTGGGAATTGCTGTTCGACCGGCTCGGCGCCCTGCCGGGCAAGAGCCTCGATCCACGCACGTTGCTGATCACCGGCGGCGCCGGGGGCGTCGGCTCGATCCTGATCCAGCTCGCGCGCCGCCTCACCGGGCTTACGGTTGTCGCCACCGCCACGCGTCCGGAGTCGCAGAAATGGTGCCTCGACCTCGGAGCGCATGCCGTGATCGATCATTCCAAGCCGATGAAGGAGCAGATCGAAAAGTTGAAGGTGCCGCCGGTCGCGCTGGTCGCGAGCCTCACCTTCACCGACCAGCACTACAAGGCGATCGCCGATTTCATCGCACCACAGGGCAAGTTCGGCCTGATCGACGATCCCCCGGAATTCACCGTCTCCGCCTTCAAGGGCAAGGCGGTCTCGATCCACTGGGAATCGATGTTCACGCGCTCGTCATTCCAGACGCCTGACATGATCGCCCAGCACCACCTCCTGAACGACGTCTCCGACCTCCTCGACAAGGGCGTGCTGCGCACCACGCTTGACCAGACCTTTGGAACGATAAACGCCGCCAATCTGAAACGGGCCCATGCGCTTTTGGAAAGCGGCAAGTCGCGCGGCAAGATCGTGCTGGAGGGCTGGTAACGGCCCAACAACGGGGTTGATCTGGGGGTCGATTCAAGGGAGCCTGTTCCATCGATCCGGGATGGCTGTCGCCGAAAAGCCCCGGCGCGAATTGCCGGGGAACACGGAAGACAGGAGACCTGTTCGACATGATACGAATGTTTCTGGCGGCCGCGCTGGCGTCGTCCTGCGTGGTGGGTTGCGCGTCGATCGCAACGGCACAAGGCAGTTACCCCGAAAAATCGCTGCAGTTGATTGTGCCCTATCCGGCGGGCGGAGCTGGCGACGTCGTCGGGCGCATCATTGCCGGCGAGCTCGAGACGCGTCTGGGCAAGCCCGTGATCGTGCTCAATCGCCCCGGCGGCGGCACGACGATCGCCGCCAAAGAGGTCGCTAACGCGGCACCCGACGGTTACACCCTACTCACCAGTTCGAATTCGACCTTCACCCTGCAGCACGCCGTGAAGGAGAACGTGCCCTACGATAGCGGCAGGGATTTCGAGCCGATCGCCCAGACCGGTACCCTGACCATGGTGCTGGTCACGCATCGCGACAGCCCGATCAAGGACGTTGCGGCGCTTGTCGCGGCGGCGAAGGCCAGTCCCGACAAGCTGTCGCTGGCGTCCTTCGGCGTAGCCACCATTTCGCATTTCGCCGGCGAACTGTTCAAGTCGAGCGCCGGCATCAAGATGCTGCACCTGCCCTATAAGGGCAGCGCGCCGGCGATGAACGACCTGATAGGCAAGCACATCGAGTACCACGTGGACACCGTGATCGCGATCAGGCCGCAGCTCGAAGCCGGCACGGTTCGCCCGCTGGCGGTGTTCTCCGCCAAGCGCTCGCAGTTCCTTCCCGACGTTCCGACTCTCGCCGAACTCGGTTATCCCAATATCGACCTCGTCTCCTGGGGTACCGTGGTCGCGCCCAAGGGAATCCCGCCGGCCATACGCGACCGGCTGGCCTCGGCGCTGGAAGAGGCAATCGCAAGCCCTTCGGTGATCGAGCGCTTTAAGAAGGTCGGGTACGAAGCCGGCTTCAAGCGCTATCCGGACTGGCCGGGTTTCATCGCCAAGGAAACGGCCGAGATGAAGGAACTGGCCCGCAAGGGCGGCATCAAGGAAGAGTAATCCCGACATGACCGAGCCGTGCGATCTGCCCGCGGTAACGGCCCGGGCGCTGATCGGCGAGCGCAAGCTTTCGCCGGTCGAACTCATGGACAGTTGCATCCGCCGGATCGAGGAAATCGATCCGGCCGTCAATGCGATCATCGCGCGCTCGTTCGATACGGCGCGCGTGGCGGCGCGGGAAAGCGAGGCTGCCGTAATGCGCGGCGATGCGCTCGGGCCGCTGCACGGGCTTCCGCTCGGGGTCAAGGATCTGATCGATGCCAAGGGGCTGCCGACGAGTTTTGGCAGCGTGCTGTTCGCGGACAATGTCGCGGCCGAGGATGAGGCGATCGTCGCAATGCTCAAGCGCGCCGGCGCCATCGTCGTCGGCAAGACCAACGTCCCCGAATGGGGCGCGGGCGGCAACACCCGCAATGCGCTTCATGGCGCCACCGGCAATCCCTTCGATCCCGAGCGCTCCGCCGCCGGCTCGTCCGGCGGATCGGCGGTAGCGCTTGCAACCGGCATGGTGCCGCTGGCGACCGGTTCGGACACCGGCGGCTCGGTCAGGAACCCCGCCGCCTTTTGCGGTGTCGTCGGATTCCGCCCCTCCCCTGGGCTGATCGCCAGCAACAGCCGCAACATGGCCTGGCTGCAGATCTCGCAACTCGGGCCGATGGCGAGAAACGTATCGGACGCGTGCCTGATGCTTTCCTGCATGCTGGATCGCGACGCGCGCGATCCGTTGTCGGCCATCCTTCACGCCGGCGGAACGCCCGTGCGCGAGACCTATCGCGATCCGCCACGGACCGATCTCGCCGGCTTGCGCATCGCGGCGACCTGCGATTTCGGGTTTGCTCCGACGGAACGCGTCATCGCCGAGACGTTCAAAACGAAGCTCGCGACATTCGGATCGGCATTCCGCCGCGTCGCATGGACCCATCCGGATTGCAGCCATGCCGACGAGGTGTTCCGGATCTTGCGCGCCGTCGCATTTCTGGGCCGTCACCGTGAACTCGCCGAGAAATATCCGGACAAAGTGGGTCCCAATATCAGAGACAACGTGGCCGAGGGGCTTGGCTATTCTGCCCTCGACGTGGCACGCGCGCTTTCGCTGCAGACCGCGCTTTATCGGAGTTGGCAGACATTTTTCGGCGAGCACGATTTTATCATCGCGCCGACAGTCACGATCAGCCCGCGGCCCTGGTCCGAGCTTTACCCGGCCGCCATCGACGGAGTACCTACGAAAAGCTATTTCCACTGGCTGGCGCTGGCCTATGCCGTGACCAATGCCGGACACCCGGCGGTGGCGATACCGGCCGGCCGCGACGGCGCCGGATTGCCGTTCGGCATCCAGATCATCGGTCCGCGAGGTGGCGACGTCGCGACGCTTTCAGTGGCCCGCGAGATCGAGGCGCTGCTTGAGGCCAATCCGGAGACAGCCCGTCCCATCCCCGACCTCGCCTGGCTGCGCCGACAGCCTCCGATTTCGAGCCGGCCGGGTTTTCTGGATTTCGACTGAGGCGATATTCGTTGCGGCGATAGCCAAGCTCACGTTGCGGTCGGCACCGCATCGAGAGGCAAGGCTTGGCTGAATATTTGCTGCCCATGGCGGAGGCGTTTCAGCGCTTCACGACAATGGTTCCCGATCGGAAGAAATAACGACAATCGCCGGCTACCGTCGCAACGGCCTCCTGAACGTCCATTCATCAAAATTAAATCCGGCGCCAGGACGGCCGGAAGCCGGGTCCAAGGCAACAAACTTCACTCGAAAGTGTTTAGCGAGTCTGCGGTTATGTGAAAAAGTTTGCCTGTCTGATTACGGAAAGGAGGAGTCGATGAGAAAGGCACCTTTGGTTCTGGCTGTCGCGGCAACCCTTGGCCTGACAGCGGTAACGGCGCCGTCGCCCGCGGAGGCTCACTGGCGCGGAGGGGGCTGGGGCTGGGGCGGGGCTGTGGCTGGCGGATTGATCGCTGGCGCGGTGATCGGTGGACTGGCGTCGAACGCCTACGCCTATGGTCCGGGTTACGGATATTACGGCGGGTATCCGGGCTACGGCGGCTACTACGGCGGTTATGCACCGGCCTACTATGGCGGCTATTACAGCGAGCCCTATTATCCCGTGGTTCGTTATCGCCGCGTGATTCGCCCGGCGTACGCCTACTATGGCGGTCCGCGATTCTATGGCGGTCCGCGATTCTATGGTCCGCGGTATTACGGCGGCTGGCGTCGCTGGTGATCCGGCAAAATGAAAAAGGGCCGCCCGACTGGCGGCCCCTTTTTGCATGGCGCTGCGAGAGCCCCTCAGTCGACTTCATGCACCACGGTGCGGGTAGCGGGATCAACCAGCATCACGCGATTGTTCGAGTAGACATAGCGATACTTGGTCACTGACGGGCCCCAATCCGAAGGCACTGCCTCGAGTTCGACCTCGGTCGGCACCTTGGCGCCCACCACGATCCGTTCCCGTGTTTCTACCGGACGGATCTTGTGCTCGGTCACGTAGCTCTTGATCTTCGTGCGATACTCCGGCTCGATCCGAATCGTTGCGCCCGCAGTTCCGGTGGTCGTGTCGGGAGTTATGACCGTGGTTTGAGCGTTGGCCATGGTCGCAACCAGCGACGCTGCCGCCGCCGCCAAAATAAGCAGCTTCTTCATCGGGTCCTCCTCAAGCCGCATCAGCGCGGCATCAGGAAAAACGGTTTCTGAGCGTCCTTGTTCCGCCTGAACGACCGCCTTCGTTGCTGCCTACACCGGCGCGACGCCCTCGACGAAAACCAGACGGCGATCCAGCGCGGCCTGCCGCACTCTCAACGCCTCGGCATATTCCGGCGAGGCGTACCATTCGCGCAAACGCTCCATCGTCGGAAATTCGACGACGATGATGGTTTTCGGCGGTGGGCCTCCTTCGATCAAAGTTGCGGCGCCGCCGCGCACGAGATAGCGGCCGCCATACTTTGCAATCGCCTTGGCCGCTATGCTGCGATAGCTTTCGAAGTCAGTGGCATCACGCATCTCGACTTCGGAAATAGCGTAGGCTGACATCCTTCCCTCGCGCACGGTGTTTGCGCATCACCGGATTTCGACGATCTCCGCTTCGCCTCCTGCGATGGCAACGACATCGCCGACACCCTTGCCGAACAGCGCGCGCGCCAGCGGCGAGCCGTGCGAGATCGTCCCGTGTGCGGGCTCGGCCTCGTCTTCGCCGACGATCCGGAACGTCTGTCGCCGGTCGTCCTCGCGCACGATGGTGACGGTGTGACCGAAGCGCACGACGGAATTGTCTGATGGCACGGGGGCCACCCTTGCCGTGGCGCGGCGAGCATTCCAATAGCGGAAGTCACGGCGAGCGCTGGCCAGCGCCGCGCGATCGCCGGCGGATTGCGCCGCAGCCTGGGCCGCGGCCAACGCCTGCTCGATCCGGCGGAGACCGTCAGCCGTCACGTCGTTCGGAAGTTCGGAGATTGGCCGGTCAGGCAGATCTTCGACGTCTTCGGTATCCTTGACGAACGCTCTACTCATGGATGTCAAACGTTTGGCGGCCCGGGACGTTCCTGTGAAGTCACGCGCCGGCCGCGATCGCGGGCGCGCCGGGCAACAAAAAAGCGGCGCTTTTGGCGCCGCCTTTGAAAAACTGCGATTTGGAAGAGTTACGCCGCTTCCGCGGACTTCTCTTCCACAGGACCAGAATCCTGGCCCTTGGCGTCGACGTCGCGGTCGACGAATTCGATCACGGCCATCGGGGCGTTGTCGCCGTAGCGGAAGCCGGCCTTGATGATACGGGTATAGCCGCCCTGACGGTCCTTGTAGCGGGGCGCCAGCGTGTCGAAAAGCTTCTTGACCTGATCCTTGTCGCGCATCTCGGAGATTGCCTGGCGGCGCATGGCGAGCCCGCCCTTCTTGCCGAGGGTAACGAGCTTCTCGACGATCGGGCGCAGTTCCTTGGCCTTCGGCAGGGTGGTGACGATCTGCTCGTGCTTGATCAGCGCGGCGCACATGTTGGCGAACATCGCGCGGCGATGCTCGGCGGTTCGGTTGAGCTTACGATGAACCTTGCCGTGACGCATTGATGTATTCCTTGATTTGTCTTCGTCGCGACGGTTCGTCGGACTTGTTGCTCAGGTGGGCTGCCTGCGTTCGCCCTGGGTGGCGAGTAGCGAATGGCAAGTAGCGAATAGTTTCTCCCCCATTCGCTATTCGCCACTCCCAATTCGCTCAGTAATGATCCTCGAAGCGCTTGGCGAGCTCGTCGATGTTCTCCGGCGGCCAGCCCGGCACTTCCATGCCGAGATGCAGACCCATCTGGGCCAGCACTTCCTTGATCTCGTTCAGCGACTTGCGGCCGAAGTTCGGCGTGCGGAGCATTTCCGCTTCCGACTTCTGCACGAGGTCGCCGATATAGACGATGTTGTCGTTCTTCAGGCAGTTTGCCGAACGCACCGACAACTCGAGCTCGTCGACCTTCTTGAGGAACGCCGGGTTGAAGGCGAGATCGGGGATGATCTCCTGCGCGACTTCCTTGCGCGGCTCTTCGAAGTTCACGAACACGTTGAGCTGATCCTGCAGGATGCGCGCGGCATAGGCCACCGCGTCCTCCGGCGAGATCGCGCCGTTGGTCTCGATCGTCATGGTCAGCTTGTCGTAGTCGAGAATCTGGCCCTCGCGGGTGTTCTCGACCTTGTAGGAGACCTTGCGCACGGGCGAGAACAGGCTGTCGACCGGGATCAGGCCGATCGGCGCATCCTCGGGCCGGTTGCGCTCGGCGGCGACGTAGCCCTTGCCGGCGGCGACCGTGAACTCCATGCGGATTTCAGCGCCCTCGTCCAGCGTGCAGATCTGCAGCTCGGGATTGAGCACCACGATGTCGCCGACGGTCTGGATGTCGCCGGCGGTGACGACGCCCGGACCCGACTTCTTCACGACCATGCGCTTGGGGCCCTCGCCCTGCATCTTGATCGAGATGTCCTTGATGTTGAGCACGATGTCGGTGACGTCCTCGCGAACGCCCGCGATCGAGGAGAACTCGTGCAGCACGCCGTCGATGTGCACCGACTGCACGGCGGCGCCCTGCAACGACGACAACAGGATGCGGCGCAGCGCGTTACCGAGCGTCTGGCCGAAACCGCGCTCGAGCGGCTCGGCGACGACGGTCGCAAACCGGGTCGCATCGCCGCCCGGCGTTACCTGCAGCTTGTTCGGTCGAATAAGTTCTTGCCAATTTTTCTGGATCGTCACTTTGTCACCCCTTCGGGTCAATAGACCGGCCAGTCGATCTGCCTTCAGATCACTGGCGTTGGAGATCGCGGATCAGTCCGCGGAAAATTCCAAAAGCAATCGCGAGCGGCATAACCGCCCGCGACCAGATATCAAACGCGCCGGCGCTTGCGCGGACGGCAACCATTGTGCGGGATCGTGGTCACGTCGCGGATAGATGTGACGGTGAAGCCCGCAGCCTGCAGCGCGCGAAGCGCCGATTCGCGGCCCGAACCGGGGCCGGCAACTTCCACTTCCAGCGTGCGCATGCCGTGTTCCTGCGCCTTCTTGGAAACGTCTTCGGCCGCGACCTGCGCGGCATAGGGGGTCGACTTGCGGGAGCCCTTGAAGCCCATCGTGCCGGCCGAGGACCAGGCAATGGTGTTGCCCTGCGCGTCGGTGATGGTGATGGTCGTGTTGTTGAAGGACGAATTCACGTGCGCGATGCCGGAGGCGATGTTCTTGCGTTCGCGACGGCGGACGCGGGTGGCTTCCTTGCCCATTACCTTAAAACCTTCCTGTGATCTCAAACGCCGCCGTACTGCCAGCGGCTACACCTAAGAGGTGAATGGTGAGTGGCGAACGGCGAATAGAACCATTCGCTACTCCCCATTCGCTATTCGCTTAATTACTTCTTCTTGCCGGCGATCGACTTGGCCGGGCCCTTGCGCGTGCGCGCATTGGTGTGGGTGCGTTGACCGCGTACCGGAAGGCCGCGGCGATGACGCAGGCCGCGATAGCAGCCGAGGTCCATCAGGCGCTTGATGTTGATGCCGGTCTCGCGCCGAAGGTCGCCTTCGACGAGATAGTCGCGGTCGATGACTTCGCGGATCTGCAGGACTTCCTGGTCGCTCAACTGGCTGACGCGACGATCAGCCGGGATCTTGACCTTCTCCATGATCTCGGACGCGTTCTTCTGGCCGATGCCATGGATGTACTGGAGCGCGATCAGAACGCGCTTGTTGGTCGGGATATTCACGCCGGCAATACGGGCCACGGACTTCTCTCCTGTCGCCGATCCCTCATGGATCGGGCTGTGTTCTTGCTAACTCGGGCAGGTGTCCGCAAACGCGAACACGACGCCCTCCCCTCATCTCTTTCGGGGCCCGGCATCGTCAAAAAACTATCCGACTTGGATGCGGGGCTTATTAAAGGATTCAACTCGGTTTCGTCAACCGCCTCTATCGCTTAGCTCGCTTTTTCGTGACCTTTTTGGCCGCTTTCCGGACGGTTTTTTGGGCGCTTGCGCCCCCTCGGCCTCTGGCCGCCGAAACGGCCTTCCGAGCAGCCTTCTTGTTACCAGCCGTTTTGGTTCCCCTGGAGGCCGGTTTGGCGGCCTTACGCGCCGTTTTGACGGCCTTCTTGGCGGTTTTGGCAGCCTTTTTGCCTGCAGGCTTGGCGGTCTTCCGTGCCTTGGCCTTCCGGGCCGGCGCCACCTTGGGTTCCAGCGCGCCGACAGCGGAGAGGATCCGGTTAACCTCCCGGGTTACCTGCTCGATGGTCATCATCCCGTCGACGGTCGCGAGCTTCCGCCGCTCGGAATAGTAGTGAATCAGCGGCTCGGTCTGCGACCGGTAGGCAGCGAGCCGTTTGGTCAGCACTTCCGGCGTGTCGTCAACACGCACCTCCTCGCCGCGCGCCAGCATCTCGGCGACGCGGGTTTCGACGCGCTGCAGCAGCGCGCTCTCATTGACGCGCAGTTCGACCACCGCGTCGAGCCTGAGATGCTTTTTCTTTAGGAGATCATCCAGCGCCTCCGCCTGCGGCACCGTGCGCGGGAACCCATCGAGGACGAAGCCCTTGGCCGCGTCCGGTTGATCGATCCTGTCAGAAATGATTCCGACTACGACGTCATCAGGCACAAGCTGACCGTTTGCCATGAGGTCCTTGGCCTTCAACCCGACCGGCGTCTCGGCGGCCACAGCCGCGCGCAGCATCTCGCCGGTCGAGAGCTGCACAATCCCATAGCGCTGCACCAGCCGCTGTGCCTGGGTACCCTTCCCCGACCCCGGCGGTCCCAAAAGGATCAATCTCATGACTACTCGCCCCCCGGCTTGGTGAGCGAAACCGCACACCTTGTATTGAATTTCAGAGCGGTCCGCTGGTTAGCGGCGACGGCCCCTCAGCTTGGATTTCCGGATCAGCCCCTCATACTGATGGGCCAACAGATAACCCTGCACCTGCGCCACCGTATCCATGGTCACGCTGACGACGATCAGAAGCGAGGTTCCGCCGAAATAAAACGGCACCGAGGCATAGGAAATCAGGATTTCGGGAATCAGACACACGATCGCCAGATAGATCGCGCCCAGCACCGTGATGCGCGACAGCACGTAATCGATATATTCGGCGGTGCGCTCGCCCGGGCGGATACCGGGAATGAAGCCGCCGTGCTTCTTCAGATTGTCGGCGGTCTCGGTCGGGTTGAACACGATCGCGGTGTAGAAGAAGGCGAAGAACACGATCAGCGCCAGATAGAGGAACAGGAACAGCGGACGGCCGTGGCTGAGCTGGGTGTTGAGCCACTGGAACCACTCCGGCCCCCTGCCGGCGTTGAAGTTCGCAACCGTCGCCGGCAGCAAGAGCAGCGACGAGGCGAAGATCGGCGGAATGACGCCCGAGGTGTTGAGCTTGAGCGGCAGATGCGAGGACTGCCCCTCGAACATCTTGTTGCCGACCTGGCGCTTCGGATACTGGATCAGAAGCCTGCGCTGCGCGCGCTCCATGAACACGATGAAGGCGATCACGGCGACCGCCATCACGATCACGATCAGGATCAAGCCGGTCGAGAGCGCGCCCTGGCGTCCCAATTCGAGCATGTTGGCGAGCGCCGAGGGCAACTCGGCAACGATGCCGGCCAGAATGATCAGCGAAATGCCGTTACCGATGCCGCGCGAGGTGATCTGCTCGCCGAGCCACATCAGGAACATGGTGCCGCCGGTCAGCGTGATCGTGGTGGAAATCAGGAAGAACATCCCGGGCTCGCTGACCACGTTGCCGGCGCCCTGAAGTCCGATCGCGATGCCGTAGGCCTGGAACGTGGCGAGGATCACCGTGAGGTAGCGGGTATACTGGTTCAGGGTCTTGCGGCCCGCCTCGCCTTCCTTCTTCAAGGCTTCGAGCTTGGGCGATACCGTCGTCAGAAGCTGGATGATGATCGATGCCGAGATGTACGGCATGATGTTCAGCGCGAAGATCGCCATGCGGTTGATGCCGCCGCCGGCGAACATGTTGAACATGCCGAGAATGCCGCCGGCCTGCGACTTGAACACCTGCTCCCAGGCCGCGGGATCGATGCCGGGCAGCGG
This sequence comes from Bradyrhizobium sp. LMTR 3, assembly GCF_001693485.1. Taxonomy (GTDB): domain Bacteria; phylum Pseudomonadota; class Alphaproteobacteria; order Rhizobiales; family Xanthobacteraceae; genus Bradyrhizobium. Next base: position 385,064 of record NZ_MAXC01000046.1, on the reverse strand, counting down.
GATATAGGTGCCGAGCCGATAAACAAGCAGCGCACCCAGCGTAAACCAGATGCGCTTCTTCAGTTCGTCGGCTTTGGCCAAAGCGCCGAAATTGAGGTTTGCCGCAAGTTGTTCTGCTGCTGAGACCATGTTCAGGCTTTCTCCCGCCGCCTCCCAGGCCGACGCCCCTTCGCGGGCAATCGGTAGACGCCGGACATTATTTGGTGCGCGGCTTCGATAAGTCCACTGGTCCATGCCCGCGATCAGGCGGGCATGACGCAGATGTTACGCCGCCTCGCCTTCCTTCTTGGCCGGGGCCAGGATCTTCACCGTGCCGCCGGCCTTCTCGACCGCCGCAACCGCGGATTTCGAGGCGCCGTGCACCTCGATCGCAAGCTTGGCCTTAAGTTCGCCACGGCCGAGCAGCCGCAGGCCGTCCTTGGCACGGCGGATCACGCCAGCCTTCACCAGCGACTCGACGGTCACGGTTTCCTTGGTGTCGACCAGCTTGGCGTCGATCGCCTCCTGCAGCCGGTCGAGATTGATCTCGGCAAAGTCGAGCCGGAAGATGTTGTTGAAGCCGCGCTTCGGCAGGCGCCGATGCAGCGGCATCTGGCCGCCCTCGAAGCCCTTGATGCGCACGCCCGAGCGCGCGGTCTGGCCCTTGCCGCCGCGGCCCGAAGTCTTGCCCTTGCCGGAACCGATGCCACGGCCGACGCGCATGCGCTTTTTGCGCGAGCCGGCGTTGTCGGCGATATCGCTGAGCTTCATCGCCCTGTCTCCTTACTTACTTCTCGCCGACGATGCGGACGAGATGTTGAACCTTGCTGATCATGCCGCGAACTTCAGGGGTGTCCTGCAGCTCGGCAACCCGGCCGATCTTGTTGAGCTTGAGGCCGATCAGCGTCGAACGCTGCGAGTGGTGGCGGCGGATCGCGCTGCCGGTCTGCTCGACCTTGATCGTCTTTGCGGCCTTGGCCATCGTCTTAACTCCAAAGAGCGCTTGAAATTCGCGCCGGTTATTCAGCCACCACTTCGGCGTCGCCGCCGACGCGGCGCGATTGCAGCGTGGACACCTTGATGTTGCGGCGTGCCGCAACCGAACGCGGCGAATCCTGATGCTTCAGCGCGTCGAAGGTCGCGCGAACCATGTTGTAGGGATTCGACGAGCCGATCGACTTCGCCACCACGTCCTGGATGCCGAGCGTCTCGAACACCGCGCGCATCGGGCCGCCGGCGATGATGCCGGTACCGGCCGGAGCGGCGCGCAGGTAGACGCGGCCGGCGCCGTGACGGCCGGCGATGTCGTGATGCAGCGTGCGGCCTTCGCGCAGCGCCACCCGCGTCAGGTTGCGCTTGGCCGACTCGGTCGCCTTGCGGATCGCCTCGGGCACTTCGCGCGCCTTGCCGTGGCCGAAACCGACCCGGCCCTTCTGGTCGCCGATGACGACCAGCGCCGCAAAGCCGAAGCGCTTGCCGCCCTTGACGACCTTCGCCACGCGATTGATGTGGACGAGCTTGTCGACGAACTCGCTGTCGCGCTCCTCGCGATCCCTGCTCCGTTCGCGTCCGCCGCGTTCGCGTTCACCTGCCATGGTGTTTTCCAATCTTTAGGGGAAGAAAGCCCCTGTCCTCGTAATTATCCAAAACCGTTTCGTTAGAAGCTCAGTCCGCTTTCGCGGGCGGCGTCCGCGAGCGCCTTGACGCGCCCGTGGTAGAGATAGCTGCCGCGATCGAACACCACTTCCTTGACGCCGTTCTTCACGGCGCGTTCCGCCAGCAGCTTGCCGACGGCCTTGGCCGCATCGATGTTGGCGCCGGTGTTGCCGGCCTCGCGCATGGTCTTTTCCAGCGACGAGGCGGAAGCCAGCGTCTCGCCCTTCAGGTCGTCGATGACCTGGGCGTAGATGTGCTTCGACGACCGGAACACCGACAGACGCGGGCGTCCATTGGCGGACCGGCGCAGCGAGTTGCGCACGCGCTGTTTGCGCCGGGCATTCGTGACCTTGAGTGACATGACCGGCTCCGTTACTTCTTCTTGCCTTCCTTGCGGAAGATGAATTCGTTGGCGTACTTCACGCCCTTGCCCTTGTAGGGCTCCGGCGGACGGTAGGCGCGGATCTCGGCGGCGACCTGCCCGACGCGCTGGGAATCGGTGCCCGAAATCGTGATCTCGGTCGGCTTCGGCACCGCGATGGTGATGCCTTCCGGGATCGCATAGACCACGTCGTGGCTGTAGCCGAGCGCGAGCTGCAGGTTCTTGCCCTGCATCGCGGCGCGATAGCCGACGCCGGTGATCTCGAGCTTCTTCTCAAAACCCTTGGTGACACCCTCGACCAGGTTCGCCACCTGCGCGCGCGCGGTGCCATACATGGCCTGCGCGCGGTTGGTCTTGAATTTCGGCGCGACCTTGACCTCGCCCTTGTCGAACTTCACCTCGACGTCGTCATGCACGACGAACTGAAGCTGGCCCTTCGGCCCCTTCACCTTGACGGTCTGTCCCTCGACGGTCGCCGTCACACCGGACGGGATCGCCACAGGCCGCTTGCCAACACGTGACATGGCTAAAAATCCTTCCTCAGAACACCGTGAAGAGAACTTCGCCGCCCACATTCGCGTCTCGCGCGGCGTGGTCGGCCATGATTCCCTTCGGCGTCGACAACACCGAAATGCCGAGACCGTTGTTCACGCGCGGCAGGTTCTTCACCGAAGCGTAGACCCGGCGGCCCGGCTTCGAGACCCGCTCGATCTCGCGAATGACGGGCTCGCCGTCGAAATACTTCAACTCGATCTCGAGTTCGCTGCGGCCCGAAGCATGCTCCACGCTGGCATAGCCGCGGATGTAGCCCTCGGCCTTCAGCACTTCGAGCACGCTGGCGCGCATCTTCGAGCCCGGGGTCGAGACCTTGGACTTCGAACGCATCTGCGCGTTGCGGATGCGGGTGATGAGATCGGAGATCGGATCGTGCGTTGACATCGTGACGACCCTCCTTACCAGCTCGACTTCACGAGCCCGGGAACCAGGCCCTTGGAGCCGAGTTCACGCAGCGCGATGCGGGAAAGCTTGTTCTTGCGGTAGTTCGAGCGCGGGCGGCCGGTCAGCTCGCAGCGGTTGCGAATCCGCGTGGTCGACGAGTTGCGCGGCATCTGGGCGAGCTTCAGCGTCGCCGCAAACCGCTCTTCCATCGGCTTGGTCTTGTCGGCGATGATCGCCTTCAGCTTCGCACGCTGCGGGGCGGCGTTCTTGGCCATCCGCTTGCGCCGGTTGTTCTTCTCGATCGAACTCTTCTTTGCCATGCTTGGCTCCTGGGTTTCCGCGTTTGAGAGGCTTAGCTGCGTCTCACTGCCGGAACGGGAAATTGAATGCGGTCAACAAGGCGCGCGCCTCGTCGTCGGTCTTCGCCGTGGTGCAGACCGTGATGTCCATGCCGCGGGCTTCCGAAACCTTGTCGAAATCGATTTCGGGGAAAATGATGTGCTCCTTGAGGCCGAGCGAGTAGTTGCCGCGGCCGTCGAAGCTCTTCGGGTTGAGGCCACGGAAGTCGCGCACGCGCGGCAACGCCACGTTCACCAGGCGATCGATGAACTCGTACATCCGCGCCTTGCGCAGCGTGACCTTGCAGCCGATCGGCTGGTTCTCGCGCAGCTTGAAGGTCGCGATCGCTATCCGCGAATAGGTCACGATCGCCTTCTGGCCGGCGATCTGCGTCAGTTCGCCAGCCGCGGTCTCGGCCTTTTTGCGGTCGTTGACGGCATCGCCGACGCCCATGTTGAGCACGACCTTGTCCAGCCGCGGCACCTGCATGACGTTGGCATAGCCGAACTGTTCGGTCAGCTTGCCGCGAATGCTCTTGTCATACTCCGCGCGCAGGCGCGGCACGTAAGCGGTATCAGCCATCGATCTCTGCTCCCGAGCTCTTGGCAATGCGTACCTTCTTGCCATCAGCCTGAATCTTGAAGCCCACGCGGGTCGGCTTTCCGTCCTTGCCGACATAGGCGAGGTTGGACAGGTGGATCGGCGACTCCTTGGAGATGATGCCGCCTTCCTGGTTCTGGGTCTGCTTCTGGTGACGCTTCACCAGGTTGACGCCGCGCACCAGCGCCTTGTTCTCGGCGGGGCGGACCTCGAATACTTCGCCGGTGCGACCCTTGTCACGACCGGTCATCACCATGACCTTGTCACCTTTCCGGATCTTGGCAGCCATCACAGCACCTCCGGCGCAAGCGAAATGATTTTCATGTGGTTCTTGGCGCGAAGCTCACGCGGCACCGGCCCGAAGATACGGGTGCCGACCGGCTCCGACTGGTTGTTGATCAAGACGGCGGCGTTGCGGTCGAAGCGGATGACCGAACCGTCGGCGCGGCGGATGTCCTTGCGGACCCGCACCACGACGGCCTTCATCACGTCGCCCTTCTTCACCTTGCCGCGCGGAATCGCTTCCTTGATCGACACGACGATAACGTCGCCCACGGTGGCATAGCGGCGCTTGGAGCCCCCCAGCACCTTGATGCACATGACACGGCGTGCGCCTGAATTGTCGGCCACGTCGAGGTTGGTCTGCATCTGAATCATTGATGCACCTCGTCCTCTTTCTGATGCGCTCGAATTAGCGCCTAAAATTTTCCTGATTACTCATCCGGCCAGGCCGAACGAATCTCAGGCGGTTTTCTTCTGTTCGCCCCGGACCACGGTCCAGCGCTTCAACTTCGAGATCGGCTTGCTCTCCTCGATCCACACCATGTCGCCCGGCTTGAACTCGCCGTTCTCGTCATGCGCGTGGTAGTTCTTGGAGCGGCGGATCGTCTTCTTGTAGATCGGATGGGTGAAGCGGCGATCGACGCGCACCACCACCGTCTTGGCTTGCTTGTCGCTCACGACCACGCCCTGAAGGGTACGTTTCGGCATAATACGGCCTCTTACTTCTTCTTCGCGCGAACCTGCGCGGCGATGGTCTTGATGCGGGCGATATCGCGGCGGGCTTCGCGCAGCCGCGAGGTGTTTTCCAACTGCCCGGTGGCGCGCTGGAAACGCAGGTTGAAGCGTTCCTTCTTCAGATTGAGGACGGCATCCTCCCTCTGGTCGTCGCTCATCGCGCGGATGTCTTCAACTTTCATCGGGGCCATGACGGTTACTCCGCAATGCGCGCGACGAAGCGCGTCTTGATCGGCAGCTTGGCGGCGGCGAGCGTGAGCGCTTCCTTCGCGGTCTGCACGTTGACGCCGTCGATCTCGAAAATCACCCGGCCGGGCTTGACCCGCGCCACCCACAATTCCGGCGTACCCTTGCCGGAGCCCATGCGGACTTCGGCGGGCTTCTTCGACACCGGCACGTCCGGGAACACGCGGATCCAGACGCGGCCGGCGCGCTTCATGTGGCGGGTCAGCGCGCGGCGCGCGGCTTCGATCTGGCGGGCAGTGACGCGCTCGGGCGCCATCGCCTTCAGGCCGAACTGGCCGAACGACAACGTCGCACCCGAAGTCGCAACGCCGTGGATACGGCCCTTATGCGCCTTCCGGAACTTCGTTTTCTTTGGTTGCATCATGGCTTTGAGCCCTCAAACCTTCCTAATGTCTCACGCTGCGGCGGTGTCGCGGCGCGGACGCGCGGTATCGCCTTCGGCCATCTTCTTGTCCTGGGCCATCGGATCGTGCTCGAGGATTTCGCCCTTGAAGATCCAGACCTTGACACCGCAGGTGCCGAACGTCGTGAACGCCGTCGCCACGCCGTAATCGACGTCGGCGCGCAGCGTGTGCAGCGGCACGCGGCCCTCACGATACCACTCCATGCGCGCGATTTCGGCGCCGCCGAGACGGCCCGAGCAGTTGATGCGGATGCCTTCGGCGCCAAGACGCATCGCCGATTGCACCGCCCGCTTCATGGCGCGGCGGAAAGCGACACGGCGCTCGAGCTGCTGCGCAATCGATTCGGCAACCAGGGTGGCGTCGAGTTCGGGCTTGCGGATTTCGACGATGTTGATCACGACATCGGAAGCCGTGATGTCGGCAACCCGCTTGCGCAGCTTGTCGATGTCGGCGCCCTTCTTGCCGATCACGACGCCCGGACGCGCCGAGTGGATCGTCACGCGGCACTTCTTGTGCGGACGCTCGATCACGATGCGGGCGACGGCCGCCTGCTTGAGCTCCTTGTGCAGGATCTCGCGGATCTTGACGTCTTCATGCAAGAGCTTGCCGTATTCGTTCTTGCCGGCGAACCAACGCGAATCCCACGTGCGGTTGATGCCGAGACGCAGTCCGATTGGATTGATCTTTTGACCCATCGTTTTCTCCTGCGCCGCTTTAAGCGCTTGCCTCGGCCTCGACCTGACGAACCACGATGGTCAGGTGCGAGAACGGTTTATAGATACGGCCCGAACGGCCACGGCCGCGGGGCGAAAAACGCTTCATGACGATGCCGTTGCCGACATGGGCCTCGGCGACGACGAGATCGTCGACCTCGAGGTCATGGTTGTTCTCGGCGTTCGCGATCGCCGATTCCAGGCACTTCTTGACGTCGACCGCGATCCGCTTGCGCGAGAACTGCAGGTCGGCGAGCGCAGCAGACGCCTTCCGGCCGCGGATCAACTGCGCGACAAGATTGAGCTTCTGCGGGCTGACGCGCAGCATCCGGGCGACTGCCTTGGCCTCGTTGTCCGCGAGGCTACGTTCGCGCTTTGGTTTGCTCATCGTCTATTCCTCAAGCCTTCTTGGCTTTCTTGTCGCCAGAGTGGCCATGGAAGGTACGGGTCGGCGAGAACTCGCCGAACTTGTGACCCACCATTTCCTCGTTGACCGAGACCGGCACGTGCTTCTGGCCGTTGTAGACGCCGAACACCAGGCCGACGAACTGCGGCAGGATGGTCGAGCGGCGGCTCCAGATCTTGATGACGTCGTGACGGCCGGACGCGCGCGCAGCATCTGCCTTCTTGAGCAGAGAGGCTTCGACGAACGGGCCTTTCCAGACTGAACGAACCATGTCCGGCGTTCCTTACTTCTTCCGCTTGTGGCGGCTTAGGAGGATGAATCGATTGGTCGACTTATTCGAACGGGTCTTCTTGCCCTTGGTCGGCTTGCCCCACGGCGTGACCGGGTGGCGGCCGCCCGAGGTGCGGCCTTCGCCGCCGCCGTGCGGATGGTCGATCGGGTTCATGACGACGCCGCGGTTATGCGGACGCCAGCCCAGCCAACGGGTACGGCCGGCCTTGCCGATCGAAATGTTCATGTGATCGGGGTTCGACACCGCACCGATGGTGCCGCGGCAACGGCCGTGCACCAGGCGCTGCTCGCCCGAGTTCAGGCGCAGAATGACGTATTCCTGGTCGCGGCCGACGATCTGGGCGTAGGTACCGGCGGAACGGGCGATCTGGCCGCCCTTCCCGATCTTCATCTCGATGTTGTGGACGATCGTGCCGACCGGCATGTTGCCGAGCGGCATGACGTTGCCGGGCTTCACGTCGACATAATTGCCGGCAACCACCGTGTCGCCCACGGCCAGCCGCTGCGGCGCCAGGATGTAGGCCTGCTCGCCGTCCTGATACTTGATCAGCGCGATGAACGCGGTGCGGTTCGGATCATATTCCAGCCGCTCCACGACGGCGGGAACGTCGACCTTGTTCCGCTTGAAGTCCACCAGGCGGTAGGCCTTCTTGTGGCCGCCGCCGCGGAAGCGCACGGTGATGCGGCCGGTGTTGTTGCGGCCGCCGTTGCCGAGCTTGCCCTCGGTCAGCGCCTTCACCGGCTTGCCCTTGTAGAGCGCCGAACGGTCGACCATCACCAGTTGGCGCTGGCCCGGCGTCGTCGGATTGTATGTTTTCAATGCCATCGCTGTGTCGCCTTATAGTCCGGTGGTGACGTCGATGCGGTGGCCCTCTTCGAGGGTCACGACAGCCCGCTTGACGTCCGACTGCGAACCGAAATTGCCGCGGAACACCTTGGTCTTGCCCTTGCGGACCAGTGTATTCACGCTCTTCACCTTGACGTCGAACAGCTTCTCGACGGCTTCCTTGATTTGCGGCTTGGTCGCCTTGCTGGCGACCTTGAACACGACCTTGTTGTGCTCGGATGCAACCGTCGCCTTTTCGGTGACGACGGGGGCTACGATCACGTCGTAATGGCGCGGATCGATGTTCTTCATTTGAAGCGCGCCTCCAGCGCATCGACTGCCGCCTTCGTCAGCACGAGCTTCTGACGGCGCAGAATGTCGTAGACGTTGATGCCCTGGATCGGCAGCACGTCGATGTTCGGAATGTTGCGGGCCGCGGTCGCGAAACCGTTGTTGAGCTCGGCACCGTCGATGATCAGCGCGTTGGTGAGCCCAAGGCCGTTGAAATGGCCGACAAGCGCCTTGGTCTTGGCTTCCTTGACCTGCGCGCTGTCGATCACGACCAGGCCGCCGTCCTTGGCTTTCGCCGACAGCGCATGCTTGAGCGCCAGTGCGCGCACCTTCTTCGGCAGGTCGGTCGCGTGGGAGCGAACCACCGGACCGAACGCACGGCCACCGCCGCGGAACTGCGGCACGCGGGCCGAGCCGTGACGGGCGCCGCCGGTGCCCTTCTGCTTGTACATTTTCTTGCCGGTGCGCCAGATTTCGGCGCGGCCCTTCGCCTTGTGCGTGCCGGCCTGGCGCTTGTTGAGCTGCCATTGCACGCAACGCTGGATGATGTCGGCGCGCGGCTCGAGACCGAAGATCGCGTCCGAGAGCTGGACCGATCCGGCTTCCTTACCTTCAAGCGTCGTGACTTTCAGTTCCATCTCACGCGCCCTCCTGCTCGGCCGGCGCAGCAGCAGCCTGCTCACCGCCAGCAACCCTAAACTTGCCGGGCTTCGGAGCTTCCTTCGGCAACGGCTTCTTCACGGCGTCGCGCACCGAGATCCAGCCGCCCTTGGAGCCGGGAACGGCACCCTCGACCAGGATCAGACCGCGCTCGACGTCGGTCTGCACCACACGCAAATTGAGCGTGGTGATGCGATCGACACCCATGTGACCGGGCATCTTCTTGTTCTTGAAGGTCTTGCCGGGATCCTGACGTCCGCCGGTCGAACCGATCGAACGGTGCGAAACCGACACACCGTGGGTGGCGCGCAGGCCGCCGAAATTCCAGCGCTTCATGCCGCCGGCAAAACCCTTACCAACCGAGGTGCCGGTGACGTCGACGAACTGGCCGACCACAAAATGGTCCGCCTGGATCTCGGCGCCAACGGGAATCAGCGCATCTTCCGAGACGCGAAATTCGGCGACTTTCCGCTTGGGCTCGACCTTGGCCGCGGCAAATTGGCCGCGCTCCGCCTTCGGCAGATACACGGTCTTGCGGGTGCCCGCACCGAGCTGCAGCGCGACGTAACCGTTCTTTTCGGTCGTGCGGTGGCCCAGCACCTGGCAATTGCCCAGCTTCAGCACGGTCACAGGGATATGTTCGCCGGCCTCCGTAAAGACCCGCGTCATCCCGACCTTTTGTGCGATCACTCCGGAGCGCATCGGCGTGCTTCCTGTTCTTTCTGTCCGCTAAATTCGGACGAGCTAAAAAATCTTAGAGCTTGATCTCGACGTCGACACCGGCGGCCAGATCGAGCTTCATCAAAGCGTCGACGGTCTGCGGGGTCGGGTCGACAATGTCGAGAAGGCGCTTGTGGGTGCGCATCTCGAATTGCTCGCGGCTCTTCTTGTCGACGTGCGGCGAACGGTTGACGGTGAACTTCTCGATGCGGGTGGGCAGCGGAATGGGTCCGCGAACCTGGGCACCGGTACGTTTCGCCGTGTTCACGATCTCGCGGGTCGACGTATCGAGGATTCGATGGTCGAACGCCTTGAGACGGATGCGAATATTTTGGCCGTTCATTGCCGTTTGTCTTTCTTTGTCGCGTAGGGCGAGTGGTGAGCAGCGAGTAGCGAATGGAGCTGGTCCACTCGCTACTCGCCATTCCCTATTCGCTTATTCGATGATGGCGGCGACGACGCCGGCGCCGACGGTGCGGCCGCCCTCGCGGATCGCGAAGCGCAGCTTTTCTTCCATTGCGATCGGCACGATCAGGTGCACTTCCATCGCGATGTTGTCGCCCGGCATCACCATCTCGGTGCCTTCGGGCAGGTGCACGACGCCGGTCACGTCGGTGGTGCGGAAGTAGAACTGGGGCCGGTAGTTGGTGAAGAACGGGGTGTGACGACCGCCCTCTTCCTTGGTCAGGATGTAGGCCTCAGCCTTGAACTTGGTGTGCGGCTTGACCGAACCCGGCTTCGCCAGCACCTGGCCACGCTCGACTTCCTCGCGCTTGGTGCCGCGGAGCAGCGCGCCGATGTTGTCGCCGGCCTGGCCCTGATCGAGCAGCTTGCGGAACATTTCGACGCCCGTGACGATGGTCTTCTGGGTGTCGCGGAGGCCTACGATTTCGATTTCCTCGCCGACCTTGATGATGCCGCGCTCGACACGGCCGGTGACGACGGTGCCGCGGCCCGAGATCGAGAACACGTCTTCCACCGGCATCAGGAACGGCTGGTCGACCGGACGCTCCGGCTGCGGAATGTATTCGTCGACATTGCGCATCAGCTCGAGGATGGCGTCGTGGCCGAGCTTCTTGTCCTTGTCTTCGAGGGCGGCGAGCGCCGAGCCCTTGATGATCGGGATCTTGTCGCCCGGGAATTCATACTTCGAGAGCAGTTCGCGAACTTCGAGCTCGACGAGCTCGAGCAGCTCCGGATCGTCGACCATGTCGCACTTGTTCAGGAACACGACGAGCGCGGGGACGCCGACCTGACGGGCGAGCAGGATGTGCTCGCGGGTCTGCGGCATCGGGCCGTCGGCGGCCGACACGACCAGGATCGCACCGTCCATCTGGGCGGCGCCGGTGATCATGTTCTTCACATAGTCGGCGTGGCCGGGGCAGTCGACGTGGGCATAGTGGCGGTTCGTCGTCTCATACTCGACGTGAGCGGTCGAGATGGTGATGCCGCGCGCCTTCTCTTCCGGCGCCTTGTCGATCTGGTCGTACGCCGTGAACGTCGCACCGCCGGTTTCAGCCAGCACCTTGGTGATCGCTGCGGTCAGCGATGTCTTGCCATGGTCAACGTGACCGATGGTTCCGATGTTGCAGTGCGGTTTAGTACGTTCAAACTTTGCTTTGGCCATTTGACTCTCCGTTCAGTCGTTAGCTTGCAACCAACGACAATCAGGCAAACTTCTTCTGGACTTCTGCCGACACGTTCGCCGGCGCTTCAGCGTAGTGATCGAATTGCATCGTGAAGGTCGCGCGTCCCTGGCTCATCGAGCGCAGGTTATTCACGTACCCGAACATGTTCATGAGCGGCACCATCGCGTTGATGACGTTGGCGTTGCCCCGCATGTCCTGGCCCTGGATCTGGCCGCGCCGGGAATTCAGGTCGCCGATGACCGAACCGGTATAGTCTTCCGGGGTCACCACCTCGACCTTCATGATCGGCTCGAGCAGAACAGACTTGCCCTTCTGCAGCGCTTCGCGGAATGCCGCGCGCGATGCGATTTCGAAGGCCAGCGCCGACGAGTCGACGTCGTGGTACTTGCCGTCGACGAGCTGGACCTTGACGTCGACCACCGGGAAGCCGGCGACCACGCCCGAGCCCATCACGCTGTTGAGGCCCTTTTCGACGCCGGGGATGTATTCCTTCGGCACCGCACCGCCGACGATCTTGGACTCGAACTCGTAGCCTTTGCCGGGCTCGTTCGGCTCCACGATGAGCGACACTTCGGCGAACTGACCGGTACCGCCGGTCTGCTTCTTGTGCGTGTACTTGACTTCAGCGCGCTTGGTGACCCGCTCGCGGAACGCCACCTGCGGCGCGCCGATGTTGGCATCGACCTTGTAGGTGCGCTTCAGGATGTCGACCTTGATGTCGAGATGGAGTTCGCCCATGCCCTTCAAGATGGTCTGGCCGGACTCCTGGTCGGTCGACACGCGGAACGACGGATCTTCGGCAGCGAGCTTCGCCAACGCGACGCCGAGCTTTTCCTGGTCGGCCTTCGACTTCGGCTCGATCGCGATTTCGATCACCGGCTCCGGGAATTCCATCTTTTCCAGAATCACCGGCTTGTCGGAGTCGCACAGCGTATCACCGGTGCGCGCTTCCTTCAGGCCCGCCAGTGCGACGATGTCGCCGGCATAGGCTTCCTTGATGTCTTCGCGGTTGTTCGCATGCATCAACAGCATGCGGCCGATACGCTCTTTCTTCTCGCGGGTCGAATTGATGACCCCGGTGCCCGACTGCAGGATGCCCGAATAGATGCGGCAGAAGGTGATGGTACCGACGAACGGGTCGTCCATGATCTTGAACGCGAGCAGAGCCAGCGGCTCCTTGTCGTCGGCCTTGCGCACCACTTCGTTGCCGTCATCGTCGGTACCCTTGATCGCGGGCACGTCGATCGGCGACGGCAGGTAGTCGACGACGGCGTCGAGCAGCGGCTGCACGCCCTTGTTCTTGAACGCCGAGCCGCACAGCACCGGATAGAACGCGCCGGTCAGCACGGCCTTGCGGATCAGCTTCTTCAGCGTCGCCTCGTCCGGCTCCTTGCCGTCGAGGTAAGCGGCCATGGCGTCGTCGTCGAGCTCGACGGCGGCTTCCACCATCTTCTCGCGGTATTCCTTGGCCTGGTCGACGAGGTCGGCCGGGATGTCGACATAGTCGAACTTGGCGCCGAGCGATTCATCGTTCCAGATGATGCCCTGCATCTTCACGAGATCGACGAGGCCCTTGAAGTTGTTCTCGGCGCCGATCGGGAGCTGGATCGCGATCGGCTTGGCGCCGAGGCGGTCGACGATGTCGGCCAGACACTTGAAGAAGTCGGCGCCGGTCTTGTCCATCTTGTTGGCGAAGACGATGCGCGGAACCTTGTACTTGTCGCCCTGGCGCCAGACGGTTTCGGTCTGCGGTTCGACGCCCTGGTTGGAATCGAGCACGCATACCGCGCCGTCGAGCACGCGCAGCGAACGCTCGACTTCAATGGTGAAGTCGACGTGGCCGGGCGTGTCGATGATGTTCAGGCGCTTGCCGTTCCAGAACGCGGTGGTCGCAGCCGAGGTGATCGTGATGCCACGCTCCTGCTCCTGCTCCATCCAGTCCATCGTCGCGGCACCTTCGTGCACTTCGCCGATCTTGTGGCTCTTGCCGGTGTAGTAGAGGATGCGCTCGGTGGTCGTGGTCTTGCCGGCGTCGATATGCGCCATGATACCGAAGTTACGGTAGTCCTCGATGGCATGTTGGCGGGGCATGGGCTGTTCCTTAAATCCGTTCTTCGCCGTTACCAGCGATAATGCGAGAAGGCGCGGTTGGCTTCCGCCATCCGGTGCACGTCTTCACGCTTCTTGACGGCGTTTCCCCGGTTGTTCGACGCGTCGAGCAACTCGGCCGAGAGCCGCTCCGTCATCGTCTTTTCGTTGCGCTCGCGCGCGGCCGTGATCAGCCAGCGAATGCCCAGCGCCTGGCGGCGGACCGAACGCACTTCGACCGGCACCTGATAGGTGGCGCCACCGACGCGGCGCGACCGCACTTCAATGGTCGGCATGACGTTTTCCAGCGCCTGCTCGAACACCGTGAGCGGCCCCTGCTTGGTCTTGGCCTCGATCATGGCGAGCGCGCCATAGACGATGTTTTCGGCGGCGGACTTCTTGCCGTCGTACATGATCGAGTTCATGAACTTCGTAATGATGATGTTCCCGAACTTCGGATCCGGGTTGACTTCACGCTTTTCGGCAGAATGGCGACGAGACATCGTGTCTGTTCCCGCTTATTTCGGACGCTTCGCGCCGTACTTCGAACGGCGCTGCTTACGGTTCTTGACGCCCTGGGTATCGAGGACGCCGCGGAGGATGTGGTAGCGCACGCCGGGCAAGTCCTTGACGCGGCCGCCGCGGATCATGACCACCGAGTGCTCCTGAAGGTTATGGCCCTCACCCGGGATGTAGCCGATCACTTCGAAGCCGTTGGTCAGGCGCACCTTGGCGACCTTACGAAGCGCCGAGTTCGGCTTCTTCGGGGTCGTGGTGTAGACGCGCGTACAGACGCCGCGCTTCTGCGGCGACTGCTGCAGCGCCGGCACCTTCTTGCGCGACTTCTGCACCATACGCGGATTAGCGATCAGCTGGTTGATCGTCGGCATGTCAGCCTTCACCCTTTAGTTCACGCGAAAACCTGGAATGGCTTTCGTAAATTCTTCTCGGAACTAGCCGTTCCGTTCGGCCCGCCTCACGCGAAAAAAACATTCGCGCAAAACGAAATCGCGCCAACCACCCATCGCTGAGCGGAAAGCGCTTCGACGCCACAGAGGATCGCGAATTAAGGCCGATCAGCGTTCGCTGTCCGGCCCGCTACCGAGATCATGCACCCGAGTTCACTCTCAAGAGGACGTGCTCAAGAGAACTAAAATCGTCCTGGCATTGCCTAGCTATATGATCGACAGCGTTTGAGCGGCATTCGTCGAGGTTGGTGCCCGTCCAATACCTTTAGGAATTGCCCATAAGGATTTGAAAGGGTGATCCGTTCCGACGCTGGCGTAGCTCACCGCCTGTCGTTAAGTGGGCGTCTTCTATAAGCGGTGGATAGCTAAGTCAAGCAAAACGAGAACGCTGGAAACGCCTATGGCGTCTGTGGATTCGGCGTTTGTCACGAAATCGGAAAAGCCGAAATGGCGATGCCTGCCCTCTTCGGCGTGGATCGAGTCGCATATTTTTATCCGGGTAAATATAGTCAGAAACACAATTTTCTGGTTCCAGTTTTTCCCGGCCAAGCCCTTATTGCATTTCCGGGTGCAAAACTTGCGCAACAGGGCCGGAATTCTTCGTGAAACACACCGATATTGCGATCATCGGCGGCGGCCTCGCCGGTTCGACCGCGGCCGCCATGCTCGGGCGCGCGGGGCATCAGGTCCATCCCATTCGACTTCCGCATCCGGAAAAATCAGCGGCAACGAGCAGCTCGGCCGCTTCTACCCGACCAGAATCGCCGATTCGGTGCGGCACTCGGCCACCACGGCGAAAAACTAGATCACGCGATTCGCCTACCCGGCGCATGCGTCAGCCCGCGGTCAACCCGCCCTGCTCACTCCTCGTCGTCGTCCTCATCGTCGTCGTCTTCGTCGTCGACGTCGGCCTGAGCGGCGGCGTTATACGGCGTGTGGCCCTGGTCGTCCCAGAGCTTGCGATAGACGCCGTTGGCCGCGAGCAACTGCGCATGCGAGCCGCGCTCGATCGCCTTGCCGCCTGAAATCACGATGATCTCGTCCATCTCGACCACCGACGTCAGGCGGTGGGTCGACCAGATCATGGTGCGCCCTTCCGCCACCTTCATCAGCGTGCGGTTGATCGCGGCTTCCGTGGTCTGGTCGAGCGCCGAGGTCGCTTCATCGAGCAGCAGCAGCGAGGGATTGCGGATGATGGCGCGCGCGATCGCGATGCGCTGGCGCTGGCCGCCGGATAGCGTGTCGCCGCGCTCGCCGACCGGCGTGTCGTATTTCTGCGGCAGGCTCATGATGTAGCGGTGAATCTCGGCCTTGCGCGCGGCTTCCTCGACCTCCTTGTCGGTGGCGCCTTCCTTGCCGAGCCGGATGTTCTCGCGGATCGACATGTTGAACAGCATGTTCTCCTGGAACACGACGGCCATGCCTCCGCGCAGCGACTCGCGGGTCACGCGGCGGATATCGACGCCGTCGATCGCCACCCGCCCCTCGTCCGCCGTGTAAAGACGCAGGATCAGGTTGAGCAGCGTGCTCTTGCCCGAGCCGCTCGGCCCCACGATCGCGATGCGCTTGCCGACATTGAGCTTGAGGCTGAAATTGTCGAGCACCGGCGTCTCGCTGCCTTCGTAGGCAAAGGTGACGCGGTCGAAGGTGATGTCGTTGGTGATCGGCGGCAAATCCGGCGCGCCCGGCCGGTCGGCTCCCCGTGTCGGCTCATCCAGCAGTTCCTGGATGTGCCGCACGGCCGCCGCCGACTGGATCGACACCGGGATGAAATGCATCAAATGGGCGATGTTGTAGGACACCTCCCAGAACGCGCTCTCGAAGGTGACGAAGGTACCGATGGTGATCTGGCCCTTGGTGGCGAGATAGGCGCCGATCGCCAGCACCACGAGATGCAGCAGCAGCACCGAAATGGTGACGGTGCGCTCCACCATGGTCGACAGGAACACGGCGGACGCCGTCTTGATGCGCACATCCTGGTTGCGCATGGTGAACCAGCCGAGCGTGCGTCGCTGCAGGCTGAACGCCTTGATCACGGCCTGCGCAGCCACGTTTTCCTGCACCGTGCCGAGCAGTGCCGCTTCATTGAGCTTCTGCTCGTAATTCGCCTGCACCGCCTTCGGCGTCAGGATTCGCGGCCCGATCAGCGTGATCGGGAATACCAGGAGGGCGACCGCCGCGAGTTGCCAGTTCAAAAACAGCATCAGGATGATGCCGGCGACCAGTTCCAGGAACGGCAAAGCGGCGCTGTTGGCGAACGTCTTGACCGAGCCCTCAAAGGCTGCGAGGTCGATCGAGAAGCGCGAGAGGATTTCGCCGCGCTTGGTACGGGCAAAATACGACGCCGGCAGGTTCTGGACGTGCTCGAACAGCCGCGTCCGCACATCGGCAATGACGCACGCTGCCAGCCGCGCATCCCAGCGCTCGTACCAGACCGCGATGATCGAGGTGATGATACCGGCGACCGCGAGCACGCCGAGGATCTTGTAGAGCGCCTGAAAATCCTCTTCACCCAGCGCATCGTCGATCAGGAATTTCAGGCTCAACGGCATGATGACGTTGAACAGTGTCTCGACGAGAACGCCGAACGTCACGAAGACGAGCAGCTTCCTGTAATTGCCCAGATACGGCTTGACGAAGCCGTAGATGGTCGCCATCGCGCCGGCGGCTTCCTTGGCGGTGAAAACGACGAGGTCCTCGTCATCATCATCGTCGTCGAGCTCGATCTCGTCCTCTTCGTCGTCCTTGTCAGCGTCGGGGGGGATGGCCGCCTTGCCGCCGACAACGGGTGCAGCGGCAGCCCCGGCCGCGAGCTTCTTCGCAAGCTCGGGATCGTCCGGCGGCGCGGGATTCTGATCATCCGAGGACGGAGGCTTGGGCGCCATGAAACCAACCGATGCTGCACGGCCGGCATGACCGCAAATCGAACGCGGCAGCGGCGGGCGCTACCGCAAGGATTCTATGCGATAGGGATCAATTCGGCAAACATTGGCGTGACCGGCTCTGCTTCAGCGGAGCGGTCACACTCAATACAACCAGTCGGTGCTCAATCGTCCGATTCGACCTTGTCAAAAAACGAATAGCGCAGGCTGTCGGCGTCGGCATACCACTGCCCCGGCCCCTTGTTGGCAGCCAGCGTCGCTGCCCATACCGCATCGGTGCAGTCGCGCCGGTGCATCGAGAGGTCGAATCCGTTGCCGAAGAATAATTCAGACCATTCCCACCAGGTGCCGAGCTTCTTCACCCCGCGCAACAGATCGTAACGGTCGATCAGTGCAGGGGCCATGTCCGAAGTCACCGACCCGAACACCAGGCCGGTCTTCACGACGCGGTTCAGTTCGCGCACCGCCCGCGGGACCTGCTTTTCGGCGACATGACACAGACTGGTCTCGAACACGAAATCGAACTCGTCGTCCTTGAACGGCATGTCGACGACCGAGCCGAGCTTGTTGAACTTCTTCAGCGCCTTCGGCGTCTTGGCGTGGATCGCCCGGTTGTTCTCGATACCCCAGGCATCGATGCCGCGCTCGCGCAGCGCGCCGACCAACTCGCCGCTGGCGGAGCCGGCGACCAGGAGCTTGTAACCCTTGGCCCTGCTCCAGACGATCTTGATCAGTTCCGTCAGATAGTCCGGATCGGTAAACTGGCCCCAGACTTCGCTGTAGGGGCCAAGCCCACGGTAATTCTCGAAATAGCTGCGGTCGATCTTGTCGGGCGACACCTCGCCCTGTTGCGCACGCGCGCGGCGCAACCGCATCATCTCGGTCAGAATGATATCGGTGGCGGCGTCGGAGGAATCGAGCAGCCCGTTCAGCGTCGAATCGAAAAGATAATCGCCGACCACCACGATTCCCGGATGCTGTTTCGGCTCCGGGCGATGGTTGGTCATGACGTCGCGCACCGGCAGGCCGCCGGGCAGCGCGTTTACCGACGATAGCCAGCGGTGAATCTTGCCTTCCAGGAAATGATCGCGGGCGTTGCCGAACGAAGCCGGCAGCGACTTGATGGCGGCATCGATCAGTTCCTGGTCGCTGAGATTGGCAAATGCCAGCGCGTCCGAGCCGGCGATCAGCCAGTTCAGCACGCCATGCCTGCCGACGTCGTGGCGAGCACCCTCGTTGTAGACGCAGCAGCCGCCGAACGCTTCCGACATGAACCAGGCGCCCGGGATCTTCTCGCCCCAGAACGGTTCGTCGAACAGGATCGAGACCCGCAAGTAATGCGCCGGACGGTCGAAATACGCGACGTGCTTGACCATCGACTTGCGCAATTCCTCGCCGTCCCAGCCCATGGTGGCGAGCCATGAATGCGGCAAACACATCAGGACCAGATCGAAATCCCGTGTCTCGGGCCCCTTCCCGTTCATCATGTTGAGCTGATAGCGGCCGGCAGCGGTTTTTCCGACCTTCAGCACGCGGTGATTGAGTTCGATGTCGGCGTCGACTTCCGAGCGCAGGCATTCGATCAACTGCTCATTGCCATTCTGGATCGAGTACAGGCCGATATAGCCGTCGATATCCATCACGAAGTTCTTCAGCGCATTCAGACCGTTGGTGTTGTGGGCCTCGGTTGCGATATCCGAGCGCGCCATCACCTTGAAGAAGCGTTTGGCCGTGGGATCGTCGACTTCCTTGTCGAGCACCTCCTCGCAGGTCATGTAGGCCCAGGGATGCTCGTTGTCGTGGGCGCCGACGCCCTCGTAATATTCGATCGGCGACACCAAGTCGGTGCAGCGCTTGCGGAACGCCTCGATCGCAGCCGCGGTCTTCTCGCCATACTTGCGGCGCATGCCGGGCACGTCGTTGAGCAGCACGCCGTCGAGGTGCACCTGCTCGGCGTCCATCGGTATGGTCTGCAATCCGAAATGCTGGATCAGTTCCCGTAAGGGATCCGGGCCGGTCATCGAATAATCGTAGATTTCGGCGACGCCCGCCTCATACATCGCCGGCGCGGAATCGAATTTGCGCGAGACGATCTTGCCGCCGACGCGGTCGGACGCCTCGTAAATCGTGACACGGCAGAGATCGCCAAGCTTTTTCTTCAAGTACCAGGCGCTCATCAAGCCACCTGGGCCGCCGCCTACAATTGCAAGATCCAACATGTCAGTTCCGTCGCCCTCCGGCTCCCCTGCCATAGGAAATCAGCCGGTCTAAACCGCAAGCAAAAGCTCTTTTCACCCTGAAGGGAAGATGAACAAAGCAGGTCCTCGCAACGCAGCAATGAAAGAAAGCAGCAAGAAGGCCGGCTTGCGCCGACCTTTTGTCTTCGCACCGTATTCTTGCGGGCGCCGTATTCTGGCAGCGGCACGGTCGGCCGTTTCGACTCCAGTGCTGCACGGCTCGGTTGTCTATTCGCCACGGAACGCCTTGCCGGCGAGCAGGCTGACAAGCTCCTGCTGGCGTGACAGGCCAGTCTTCGATAGCACGGCCTTGAGCTGGCTGCGCACCGTCTCCCGATTGACGCCGGTGGCATCCGCAAGCGCATCGATGGTCACCGCCTGGCCGATGCCCCGCGCCACACGCGCCTCCGCCGGCGTCAGGTCGAACAAGCCTTGCAGGACTTCCGCCGTCGGCACCACGGCGCGATCGACCGGCGTCACCACCAATAGCGCGGTGGCCTGGGTGAAGATATCGCGCGCATCGCCGCGCACGGGGATGACATGCAACACCATCGGCACGCGGTCTGCCGTCGCAGCGATCGGTATCGACTTGACGGTGCGGCCGCCGGCAAGGGACTGCGGACCGAGCGCCTCCGCAAGCAGCACATCCGCCGTGACATCCGTCATCGTGACGCGCTCGATACGATCCTGAAACAGCGAAGGGACCAGCGCTTCGAACAAGCCGTTCGCCGCAAAGACCCGGCCACGCCCGCGCAACACCGCGCCCGGCAGGCCAAGCACCTGCAACGCGTCAGCCTGCGCACGGGCGCGCTCGAAGCCGATGCGGTTTGCCGCAAGCGAAGCCCGGGCCAGATGCGGCCGCAGCCCATCCAACAGATTGACGACGTCTCGAGGCACCGGACCGTGATCCTGATGCCGCGGCATCACGATCGCGATTGAATCGCCGCTCGGCATCGGAATGATCGTCCCCGCGCGGTAGCCAAGGCCGTGTTTGCGGTAAAAATTGCAATAGACGTCGTTGGTCGCAATTTCCTCATCCGAGAGGAGGTCATAGTCAGTGACGAAGCCTGCATGATTGAGGGCAATGGCGCGCGGCAGATTTGGATCGCGTTCGCTCCATCCGTCGTTCAAGAAAACCGGCATGAGCTGGTCATATTCGGCAGAATTGACCGCGCTGGTGTAGCCGTCGCGCACGCCGAACAGAAAGCCGCCGTTCCCGCCGATCGCGGCACTGAGTTCGCCGAGCACAGCCGGCCAAAGCGACGGAATGAGCCCCGCCTCGTAAATGCGGTCGATCAGGGGTTCAAAATGAGCCGGCTCGCTCATGGGGAATTGCAAACATTACAGTTGTGGCAGGAGGCCATTTCCCGACTTGATAGCAGCGGTCACCCATCCGGGTGAAGCAATATCCTCGTTCGCAAAAAGAAAAAGCCGGCTTCGCAGCCGGCTTTCTCGTTGATTGGCGTGGAACCTTTACTCCGCCGGCGGCAGCGCCAAAGGTTCGGCTTCCGGAGCGGTCGGCACGATCGCCGACTGCTTCTCGCGTTCGTCCAGGATCAGCTTGTCGCGCTTGACGGCGACTTCGCGGATCTTGGCCATCGAGGCGCCGGTGCCCGCCGGGATCAGCCGGCCGACAATGACGTTTTCCTTGAGGCCTTCCAGCGGATCCACCTTGCCGTTGACGGCGGCTTCGGTGAGCACGCGGGTGGTCTCCTGGAACGAGGCCGCCGAGAAGAACGAGCGGGTCTGCAGGCTCGCCTTGGTGATGCCGAGCAGAACCGGCGTTCCCGTGGCGGGCTTCTTGCCCTCTTCCTTTGCCTTCAGGTTGAGCGCGTCGAACTCGATCTTGTCGACCTGCTCGCCCGAGATCATGTCGGTGTCGCCCTGGTCGGTGATCTCGACCTTCTGCAGCATCTGACGGACAATCACCTCGATGTGCTTGTCGTTGATGAGCACGCCCTGCAGCCGGTAGACTTCCTGGATTTCGTTGACCAGATAGGCAGCGAGTTCCTCGATGCCCTTGATCGCCAGGATGTCGTGCGGCGCCGGATTGCCTTCGACGATGAAATCGCCCTTTTCGACGATGTCGCCGTCCTGCAGATGGATGTGCTTGCCCTTCGGGATCAGGTACTCGCGCGGCTCCTCGGTCTTGTCCATCGGCTCGATCGAGATGCGGCGCTTGTTCTTGTAGTCGCGGCCGAAACGGATCGTGCCGGCGATTTCCGCGATGATCGCCGCGTCCTTCGGCTTGCGGGCCTCGAACAGTTCGGCCACCCGCGGCAGACCGCCGGTGATGTCGCGGGTCTTGGCGCTTTCGGTCGAGATACGCGCCAGGATGTCACCGGCCTTGACCTTCGCGCCGGTATCCACCGACAGGATGGCGTCGACCGACAGCATGTAGCGGGCATCGCCGCCACGCGCGAGCTTGAGCACCTTGCCGTCCTTGCCCTTGACCACGATCGCCGGACGCAGATCCGCCCCGCCCCGCGCGGCGCGCCAGTCGATGACGACGCGCTTGGCGATACCGGTGGATTCGTCGAGCGTTTCCGAAATCGACTGGCCCTCGACGAGGTCCTCGAACCCGATGGTGCCCTCGACTTCGGTGAGAACCGGACGGGTGTACGGATCCCATTCCGCGATGCGCTGGCCACGCTTGACCATGTCGCCTTCGTCGACGTGCATGCGCGAGCCGTACTGAATACGGTGCGTCGCCCGCTCGGTGCCGTCGGAATCGACGATCGCAACCACCATGTTGCGGACCATCGCGATCAAGTGGCCTTCGCTATTCCGGGCGATGGCCTTGTTCTTGATGGTGACCTTGCCCTCGAAGTTCGATTCGACGAACGACTGCTCGTTGATCTGCGCTGCGCCGCCGATGTGGAACGTGCGCATCGTGAGCTGCGTGCCGGGCTCGCCGATCGACTGCGCCGCTATCACGCCGACCGCCTCACCGTGGTTGACCGGTGTGCCGCGGGCCAGATCGCGGCCATAGCACTTGCCGCAGATGCCGTTGACGAGTTCGCAGGTCAGCGCCGAACGGATTTTCACCTCCTGGATGCCGGCCTGGTGGATGGCGTCGACATGCGACTCCTCCATCAGCGTGCCGCGCTTGACCACGACCTTGTTGGTCGCGGGATCGCGCAGATCCTCGCCCGCGGTGCGGCCGAGAATACGCGAGGCCAGCGAAGCGACCACCGTGCCGGCATCGACGATGGCGCGCATCTTGATGCCGAGCTTGGTGCCGCAATCGTCCTGCGTGATGATGCAGTCCTGCGCCACGTCGACCAGGCGGCGGGTCAGGTAACCGGAGTTCGCGGTCTTCAACGCGGTATCCGCGAGACCCTTGCGGGCGCCGTGGGTCGAGTTGAAGTATTCGAGCACCGACAGACCTTCCTTGAAGTTGGAAATGATCGGCGTCTCGATGATCTCACCCGACGGCTTCGCCATCAGGCCGCGCATACCGGCGAGCTGACGCATCTGGGCCGGCGAACCACGCGCGCCCGAATGCGCCATCATGTAGATCGAGTTGATGTCGGCGTCGGCGCCCTTCGGCGTCTTCTTGGTCGAGGAGATTTCCTTCATCATCTCCTTGGCGATTTCTTCGGTCGCCTTCGACCAGGCGTCGACCACCTTGTTGTACTTCTCGCCATGGGTGATCAGGCCGTCGTTGTACTGCTGCTCGAAATCCTTCGCCAGCGTACGGGTGGTGTCGACGATCTTCCACTTGCTGTGCGGCACCACCATGTCGTCCTTGCCGAAGGAGATGCCGGCCTTGAACGCATTGTAGAAGCCGAGCGCCATGATGCGGTCGCAGAAGATCACGGTCTCCTTCTGACCGCAGTGGCGGTAGACCTGGTCGATCACGCCGGAGATTTCGCGCTTGGTCATCAGCTTGTTGATGATCTCGTACGAAATCCGCGGGTTCTTCGGCAGCACGTTGCCGAGCATGACGCGGCCCGCGGTGGTCTCGATCCAGCGCTTGGTTGCCTTGCCGCTCTCGTCGGTGCCCTCCCACCGGTACTTGATCTTGGTGTGGAGGTGGATGACCTTCGAATGCAGGGCGTGCTCGAGCTCGGCCATGTCGCCGAAGATCTTGCCCTCGCCGGGCAGGCCTTCACGCATGATCGAGAGATAATAGAGGCCGAGCACGATGTCCTGCGACGGCACGATGATCGGCTGACCGTTCGCCGGATGCAGGATGTTGTTGGTCGACATCATCAGGACGCGCGCTTCCAACTGCGCTTCCAGCGACAGCGGAACGTGCACGGCCATCTGGTCGCCGTCGAAGTCGGCGTTGAACGCCGCGCAAACCAGCGGATGGAGCTGGATCGCCTTGCCTTCGATCAACACCGGCTCGAACGCCTGGATGCCGAGGCGGTGCAGCGTCGGCGCGCGGTTGAGCAGCACCGGATGCTCGCGGATCACCTCGTCGAGGATATCCCAGACCTCGGGACGCTCCTTTTCGACCAGCTTCTTCGCCTGCTTCACGGTGGTGGACAGGCCCTTGGCGTCGAGCCGCGAATAGATGAACGGCTTGAACAGTTCGAGCGCCATCTTCTTCGGCAGGCCGCACTGATGCAGCCGCAGCTCGGGACCGACCACGATCACCGAACGGCCCGAATAGTCGACGCGCTTGCCGAGCAGGTTCTGCCGGAAGCGGCCCTGCTTGCCCTTGAGCATGTCGGCCAGCGACTTCAGCGGGCGCTTGTTGGCGCCGGTGATGACGCGGCCGCGGCGGCCGTTGTCGAATAGCGCGTCGACGGCCTCCTGCAGCATGCGCTTTTCATTGCGGATGATGATGTCGGGCGCGCGCAGCTCCATCAGCCGCTTCAAGCGGTTGTTGCGGTTGATGACGCGGCGGTAGAGGTCGTTGAGGTCCGAGGTCGCGAAGCGGCCGCCGTCGAGCGGCACCAGCGGACGCAGGTCCGGCGGGATCACCGGCACCACGGTCAGGATCATCCACTCCGGCTTGTTGCCGGAATAGCGGAACGCTTCAACGATCTTCAGCCGCTTGGCGAGCTTCTTGTGCTTGATGTCGGATTCAGTCTCCTGCATCTCCGCGCGCAGGGACTGCTCGAGCTTTTCGAGCTCGAGACCCTTCAACAGCTCGCGGATCGCTTCCGCGCCGATCATGGCGGTGAACGAATCCTGGCCGTATTCGTCCTGCGCCTTCAGGTACTCGTCTTCCGACAAGAGCTGACGGTCCTTGAGCGCGGTCAGGCCCGGCTCCAGCACGACGTAGTATTCGAAGTACAGGATCCGCTCGAGATCCTTCAGCGTCATGTCGAGCAGAAGGCCGATGCGGGACGGCAGCGACTTCAGGAACCAGATGTGGGCAACGGGTGCCGCCAGCTCGATATGACCCATGCGCTCGCGCCGGACGCGCGACAGCGTCACTTCGACCGAGCACTTTTCGCAGATGATGCCCTTGTACTTCATCCGCTTGTACTTGCCGCACAAGCACTCGTAATCCTTGATCGGCCCGAAGATGCGGGCACAGAACAGGCCGTCGCGCTCCGGCTTGAAGGTCCGGTAGTTGATGGTCTCCGGCTTCTTGATCTCGCCGTAGGACCAGGACAGAATCTTCTCCGGGGACGCAATCGAGATCCGGATCTGGTCGAAGACCTGGGCCGGGGTCGTCGGATTGAAGAGATTCATAATTTCTTGGTTCATCGTCTTCTCCTCGCGTGCCGGTCGTCACCGGCAGCAAATTCGAAACTCTTATTTGGTGCGCGCCCCACTCAACGTCCGAGAGGAGCGCGAATGCCCGGCCCTTTTGCGCGAAGCTTGCCTCGCGCTTTGGGCCGGACATGGAATCTCAAGCGTTACTCAGCCGCCTCGGACGTCGGCGCCGGTCCCATCTTGGAATTGTGCAGGTCGACGTTGAGGCCGAGCGAGCGCATTTCCTTGACCAGCACGTTGAACGACTCCGGAATACCCGCCTCGAACGTGTCGTCGCCGCGCACGATCGCCTCGTACACCTTGGTACGGCCGGCAACGTCGTCCGACTTCACGGTCAGCATTTCCTGCAGCGTGTAGGCCGCGCCGTAGGCTTCCAGCGCCCACACCTCCATTTCGCCGAAGCGCTGGCCGCCGAACTGCGCCTTGCCGCCCAGCGGCTGCTGGGTGACGAGCGAGTACGGACCGATCGAACGCGCGTGGATCTTGTCGTCGACCAGATGGTGCAGCTTGAGCATGTAGATGTAGCCTACCGTCACCTTGCGATCGAAGGCGTCGCCGGTGCGGCCGTCATAGACGGTCGACTGGCCGGAGGCGTCGAAGCCCGCGAGCTTCAGCATCTCCTCGATGTCGGCTTCCTTGGCGCCGTCGAACACCGGCGTCGCGATCGGCACGCCGTGGCTCAGATTGCGGCCCAGCTCCATCAGCTCGTTGTCGTTCAGCGTCTTGATGGTTTCATCGTCGCCATAGATCTTCTTCAGGGTCTCGCGCAGCGGCTTGAGATCCTGCTTCTGATAATAGCCGTCGATGGTCTGGCCGATGCGCTTGCCGAGGCCGGCGCACGCCCAACCGAGATGTGTCTCCAGAATCTGGCCGACGTTCATGCGCGAGGGCACGCCGAGCGGATTGAGCACGATGTCGGCATGGGTGCCGTCCTCGAGGAACGGCATGTCCTCGATCGGAACGATCTTGGACACCACGCCCTTGTTGCCGTGGCGGCCGGCCATCTTGTCGCCGGGCTGGATCTTGCGCTTCACCGCGACGAAGACCTTGACCATCTTCATCACGCCGGGCGGCAACTCGTCGCCACGCTGCAGCTTTTCGACCTTGTCGAGGAAGCGCTGTTCAAGGCCCTTCTTCGACTCGTCGTACTGCTTCCGCATCGCCTCGATTTCGGCCATCAGCTTGTCGTTCGGTGACGCAAACATCCACCACTGCGACTTCGGATACTCCTCGAGCACGGCGCGCGTGATCTTGGTGTCCTTCTTGAAGCCCTTCGGACCCGCGATGCCCTGGCGGTTTTCCAAGAGCTCGGCGAGGCGGCCGTAGACGTTGCGGTCAAGGATCGCCTGCTCGTCGTCGCGGTCCTTGGCCAGACGCTCGATCTCTTCCCGCTCGATCGCCAGCGCGCGCTCGTCCTTGTCGACGCCGTGGCGGTTGAACACACGCACTTCCACGATCGTACCCTGCACGCCCGGAGGCACGCGCAGCGAGGTGTCGCGGACGTCGGAAGCCTTTTCGCCGAAGATGGCGCGCAAAAGCTTTTCTTCCGGCGTCATCGGGCTTTCGCCCTTCGGCGTGATCTTGCCGACCAGGATGTCGCCGGCGCGGACTTCGGCGCCGATATAGACGATGCCGGCTTCGTCGAGGTTTTTCAGCGCCTCTTCCGAAACGTTCGGAATGTCGCGGGTGATTTCCTCAGGTCCGAGCTTGGTGTCGCGGGCCATCACCTCGAACTCCTCGATGTGGATCGAGGTGAAGACGTCGTCCTTCACGATCCGCTCGGAGAGCAGGATCGAGTCTTCGAAGTTGTAGCCATTCCACGGCATGAACGCGACCAGCACGTTGCGGCCGAGCGCGAGCTCGCCGAGATCGGTCGAGGGACCGTCGGCAATGATGTCGCCCTTCTTGACGATGTCGCCGACCTTCACCAGCGGACGCTGGTTGATGCAGGTCGACTGGTTGGAGCGCTGGTACTTCATCAGCCGGTAGATATCGACGCCCGACTTGGTCGGATCGAGATCTTCGGTGGCGCGGATCACGACGCGGGTGGCGTCGATCTGGTCGATCACGCCGGAACGGCGGGCGGCGATCGCGGCACCGGAGTCACGGGCCACCACGCCTTCCATGCCGGTACCGACGAACGGCGCCTCGGCGCGAACCAGCGGCACCGCCTGGCGCTGCATGTTCGAGCCCATTAGCGCACGGTTGGCGTCGTCGTTCTCGAGGAACGGGATCAGCGCCGCGGCAACAGAGACGAGTTGCTTCGGCGACACGTCCATATAGTCGACCTTGTCCGGCGTGATCGGCAGCACTTCGCCGGCGTGACGGCAGACGATCAGATCTTCGGTGAAGCGGCCCTTGGCATCGAGCGGCACGTTTGCCTGCGCCACGCGATAACGGCCCTCCTCCATCGCCGAGAGATACACGACCT
The DNA here is from genome assembly GCF_001693485.1 of Bradyrhizobium sp. LMTR 3. GTDB lineage: Bacteria > Pseudomonadota > Alphaproteobacteria > Rhizobiales > Xanthobacteraceae > Bradyrhizobium. The sequence continues at coordinate 357,658 of NZ_MAXC01000046.1, read as the reverse complement.
CGTCGGTGACGCGGCCGTCCTTCACCTTGCGGTAAGGCGTTTCGACGAAGCCGTACTTGTTGACGCGCGCGAACGTCGCCAGCGAGTTGATCAGGCCGATGTTCGGACCTTCCGGCGTCTCGATCGGGCAGATGCGGCCGTAATGCGTCGGATGCACGTCGCGCACCTCGAAGCCGGCGCGCTCGCGGGTCAGACCGCCCGGTCCAAGCGCCGAGAGGCGGCGCTTGTGGGTGATCTCCGACAGCGGGTTGGTCTGATCCATGAACTGCGAGAGCTGGGACGAGCCGAAGAACTCGCGCACCGCGGCAGCCGCCGGCTTGGCATTGATCAGGTCCTGCGGCATCACGGTGTCGATGTCGACGCTGGACATGCGCTCCTTGATCGCGCGCTCCATGCGCAGGAGGCCGATGCGGTACTGGTTCTCCATGAGTTCGCCGACCGAACGCACACGGCGGTTGCCGAGATGGTCGATGTCGTCGATCTCGCCCTTGCCGTCGCGCAGGTCGACCAGCGTCTTGATGACGGCCAGGATGTCTTCCTTGCGCAGCGTGCGGTGGGTGTCGGGCGCATCAAGTTCGAGGCGCATGTTCATCTTGACGCGGCCGACCGCGGAGAGGTCGTAACGCTCGGCGTCGAAGAACAGCGACTGGAACATGGTCTGGGCCGAATCGATCGTCGGCGGCTCGCCCGGACGCATCACGCGGTAGATGTCGAACAGCGCGTCTTCACGCGTCATGTTCTTGTCGGCATGCAGCGTGTTGCGGATGTAGGCACCGACATTGACGTGATCGATGTCGAGCAGCGGCAGTTCCTTGTAGCCCTGCTCGTTCAGTGCCTTCAGCGACTTCTCGGTGAGCTCCTCGCCGGCTTCGGCATAGATTTCACCGGTCTTCGGGTTGACGAGATCCTCGGCGAGATAGTTGCCGATCAGCTCTTCATCCGACAGGCGCAGGGCTTTCAGGCCCTTTTCCTGCAACTGGCGCGCCGCGCGCACGGTCAGCTTCTTGCCGGCCTCGAGCACCACCTTGCCGGTGTCGGCGTCGATCAGGTCGTTGATGGTCGAGTAGCCGCGGAAACGGGCGGCGTCGAACGGCACGCGCCAACCTTCCTTGGCGCGCTTGAAATTGATCTTCTTGTAGAAGGTGGACAGAATCGTCTCGCCGTCGAGACCGAGCGCGTACATCAGCGAGGTCACTGGGATCTTGCGGCGACGGTCGATGCGCGCGAACACGATGTCCTTGGCGTCGAACTCGATGTCGAGCCAGGAACCGCGATACGGAATCACGCGCGCGGCAAACAACAGCTTGCCGGACGAATGGGTCTTGCCCTTGTCGTGGTCGAAGAAAACGCCGGGCGACCGGTGCATCTGCGAGACGATGACGCGCTCGGTGCCGTTGACGACGAAGGTGCCGTTCATGGTCATGAGCGGGATGTCGCCCATGTAGACGTCCTGCTCCTTGATGTCCTTGACCGACTTGGCGCCGGTTTCCTCGTCGATATCGAACACGATCAGGCGCAACGTCACCTTCAGCGGCGCAGCATAGGTCATTCCGCGCTGGCGGCACTCGTCGACGTCGTATTTCGGCGGCTCGAATTCGTAGCGGACGAATTCCAGCATCGAGGTGCCGGAGAAATCCGAGATCGGGAACACCGAGCGGAACACCGCCTGCAGGCCCTCGTCCAGTCGTCCGCCGACCGGCTCATTGACCATCAGGAACTGGTCGTAGGACGCCTTCTGAACCTCGATCAGGTTCGGCATCTCGGCGACTTCCTTGATGTGTCCGAAGAACTTGCGGACCCGTTTGCGACCGGTGAATGTCTGCTGCGCCATCATGGCCTCTCATTTTCGTCGCCTTAGTGGGCGAACCTTCCGAAGCGCGACTGCCATCGCCCCCGGGTTGAATTGTCGAATCGCTCGAAAGGAACAAAGCCCACTTCCAGGAATTAAATCCTGAACCCGTTCTCCAGCCCTTCAAAACGCAAAACGACGCGCGGGCGCATGACTGCACCCGCCCGTCATAACTGGTGGTTTCACGGACTGAAAAAGCCCGAAATCTGACTGTCTCCCAACGGGTTACGCCGGGGACCCTGCCGTCCCCGCCGCCTTACCGCGCTTTCCTGCTGCCGACCCGATATGGGGCGGCAATCGTGGAGATTCGAGGGGTAACCCCGCGAATCCCCACACTTTTTTGTGTACGCCGTGCTCCGGGCTACCCCACAGCACAAACTCTGCAAGCTCCGGCCATCCACGCCGCTGGCAGGAGATCCCGGGTCGCGCTGACGCCCGCCCGGGATTTCGCTGAAGTAACTTGTGTTACTTCAGCTCAACCTTGGCGCCAGCCTTTTCGAGCTGGGCCTTGAGCTTGTCGGCCTCTTCCTTGTTCACGCCTTCCTTGACCGGCTTGGGCGCGCCTTCGACGAGGTCCTTGGCTTCCTTGAGGCCCAGGCCGGTGATGGCGCGGACTTCCTTGATGACTTCGATCTTCTTTTCGCCGGCGGAAGCGAGAACGACGGTGAAGTCGGTCTTTTCTTCAGCCGGAGCAGCAGCGGCGCCGCCACCCGCGGGACCGGCAACCGCCACGGCGGCAGCGGCGGAAACGCCCCACTTTTCTTCGAGGAGCTTCGCGAGCTCGGCAGCTTCGAGCACCGTGAGGCTCGAGAGGTCGTCGACGATTTTCTGTAGGTCAGCCATTGATCAGTTCCTTAAAGGTTTGATTCGAACCAGATTTGATTTGCGAAGGGTCAGGCCGCTTCACTCTTTGAGGCATAGGCCTGGACGACGCGCGCGAGCTTGGCCGCGGGCGCAGTGGAGAGCTGAGCGATCTTGGTTGCCGGCGCCACCAGGAGGCCGACAAGCTTGCCGCGCAGTTCGTCCAGCGACGGCAATGAGGCAAGCGCCTTCACGCCGTTCACATCCAGGACGGTTTTACCCATCGAGCCGCCGAGAATGACGAACTTCTCATTCGTCTTGGCGAACTCCATGGCAACCTTCGGCGCCGCTACCGGATCGTTTGAAGTCGCGATCACGGTCGGCCCCTTCAAAAGGGAGCCAATGGCAACGACGTCCGTGCCTTCAAGAGCAATTTTGGCGAGACGGTTCTTCGAGACCTTCACCGACGCGCCCGCCTGCTTCATCTGCATGCGCAGCTTCTGCATCTGGGCCACGGTGAGGCCGGAATAATGGGCGACGACTGCAACGCTCGTGGTCTTGAAGACCTCGTTCAGCGCTTCAACCGCGTCCTTTTTTGCCGCTCTTTCCACAGCAAGCTCTCTCCGGTTGGCGGCCTTCGCTTACGAGCGAGACCGCCGGGTTGCACCCATCGTCTCGCCCAAAACCTGACCTCTAGACACCAGTCTCGAGGACACGCCGGGCAGACGACATTTGAAAAGCCTGCCCTCCCGAACCAGATGGCGCGGGGTGTCGAGGTTCGAACCAAATCAGCCATGGCGCCGCACGAGGCGACGCTAAAGCGAAATCCGGTCTTCACCCGTCTATGCAGGCTATAAGATTAAGCCGTTGAGGAACTTGCGTTTCTTCGCGGGCGCCTGCAGTCTCGGACAGGATCGGGGCCATCCGGCAAGCCGAAGGACCCCTGCCGCATTCCACGAAACGATGAGTTTTCCTTCCTTTCGAGCAATCCATGCGGATGTCCTGAAAGGAATGATCTCCTACCGTAACGGGTTTTCGGAATGCGCACACAGACGTGCCAGCTACGGCCAGCACGCCTGGAGGCCGTTGTTTAACGAGTCTTGCCCGGCTTGCCAAGGGCAAAATTCACACCAATTCCACCGACCGGTCGGAAAACAATTTTCGTTCCGGATCTCGAAATTTCTTTGACGGGTTTCGTCACACCGGCGACGCCCGCCTCGTCTTGGCCGCAGGAGGTTCCCATGCGGCGTCAGTTGGCGGCCATTCTTGCGATACCTCCGGTTCTGAACGGGCTGGCCATGCTTATGGCCGGACCGCTCTGGTACGAAACCGTGCCCGGGGTGACCGACACCGGCCCGTTCAACCCACATTTTGTTCAGGACATCGGTGCCGCGTTCCTCGTGGCCGGTCTGGCGCTGGCCATGCGGGCTTGGCGCCCGCGTTATTGGCCGGCAGCCGTGGCAGGCGCCGGCTTCCTCGCCGCGCACGGTCTGATCCACCTGGTGCTGATCATTAGCGGGCACGCACAGCACGCCGCGTTCGATCTCCTTGCCGTGGTCCTGCCCTCCGCACTCGCCCTCTATTCCGCCTTCCCCAACCAAGGAGAACAACATGCGTAGTTGGATCGCCCGCCGCAGTTTGCGTGCATTCGCCAGGCGCTATGGTTACGACGTCAGCTATCTCGAAATGATGCTGAACGAATCGCCTGCCGGCTTTTTCAAGTTCGCGCCCATCATGAAGGCGGCCGCGCACCGCGAGGCGGTCCCGATCGATGCCAGCTTCGCTGCCAAAATCGTCGGCGCGCTGGCGGAGGATTGCGGCCCCTGTACCCAGCTCGTCGTCGACATGGCGCTGGAGGCCGGAATGGCCAAGGACCAGATCGAAGCGGTGCTGCGCCGCGATCCGCGCGCGATGAATGACGCGACCATGCTCGGGTTCCGGTTTGCCGACGCCGTGGTGCGCCGCTCCCCCAATGACGATGAGTTTCGCGATGCCGTCCGCGCCCAGTGGGGCTCGAAAGGCGTGATAGACCTCACGATGGCGCTCCAGCTCGGCCGCATGTTCCCGATGGTGAAAGCCGGGCTCGGCTATGCCAAGGAGTGCCGCCGCGTCTCAGTGAATGGGCACAATGTCGATGTCGTCAAACAGGCTGCATGACGGCGACCCGCTGGCGCCCCATCGCGGGCGCCTGCTCGGGCTCGCCTATCGCATGCTCGGCAGCCGCAGCGACGCCGAAGACGTCGTGCAGGATGCCTATCTGCGATTCACCGGCGCACAGGATGTCCGCAACGCGGAAGCGTTTCTCGTCACCGTCGTGACCCGGCTTTGTCTCGATCGCCTGAAGAGCGCGAAGGCGCAGCGCGAGATCTATATCGGGCCTTGGCTTCCGGAGCCTGTGTTCGACGCGGAAAGTCTGTCGGCCGAAGCCGCCACCGAACTGGCCGACGACCTGTCGTTCGCCTTGTTGCTGGCGTTGGACCGGCTTTCTCCGATGGAGCGCGCGGCCTTCCTGCTGCACGATGTGTTCGACACGCCGTTTTCCGAAATCGCCGCGATGCTCGACCATAGCGAGGCCGCCTGCCGTCAACTTGCCTCGCGCGCCCGCCGAGCGGTACGCGAAAACCGCCCGGCACCTGCGGCCGCGCCGGACAATCACGCGCGCCTCCTGCGTCTCTTCAGCGAAGCGGTCGCCAGCGGCGATGTCAGTCGGCTGGCCGAATTGCTGCGCGAGGATGCGGTTGCGATCACCGATGGCGGCGGCCGCAAATTCGCGGCGCGCAATCCGATTGTTGGGAAAAACAAAGTCGCGCGCTTCTTCGTCGGCATTGCCGGCAAAACCGCCGGCCAGGACGTCCGTATCGAGCCGGCGGTCATCAACGGCGCCATTGGCGCGCTACTCTATCTCGATGGCGAACTCGACTTCACCTTGAGCATGGCGATCGATGGCGAAAGAATCGCCGCGATCTATGTCGTCCGCAATCCCGACAAGCTGCGCCACGCGCCGCGCCCCAGCTGAATGCGGATCGGTCAGCAGGAACCGATCCGCATGGATAACTCGACATCTTCGCCGAATGGCGTGGACAGATAACCGCCGGCCGACGCGCGCACGCGCGCCAGATAATCGGGGCTGTCATCGGCGTTGTCGGCGACGATTAAGGCGCCCGGCCGAAGGCGGCTCTCGACCAGCCTCAGGATTTCCGGATAGAGCGCTTTGGCCCCGTCGAGCAGCAGCAGGTCGATCGTATCGGGGAGATCGACGCTGAGCGTCTGCAGGGCGTCCCCTTCCCGGATCTCCACGAGGTCGATGAGACCGCCGGAGCTCAAATTATCGCGGGCCCGCGCCACCTTGGATGGCTCGAACTCGCTGGTGATCAAGCGGCCGCCGCCATTGTCCCGCAGCGCCGCGGCGAGATGCAGGGTCGAGATGCCGAACGAGGTCCCGAACTCGACGATCGTCCGCGCGCGGGAGCTTCGCGCCAGCATATAGAGCAGCGCGCCGGTCTCTCGCGAGATGGCGAGCGGTGCATTCTTCAAGCGCCCATAGAGGTCGTGGTAATCGGTCTTGCTCCGCATCATGCGCGCGCGGGCTTCGTGCGAGAGATCGGCCACGGCAGCCTCGGTCTCCGCCGAGGCCGCATAGGCCTCTTCGAACAGGCGGTCCAACAGGGGCGCAAGCGGGGTGGTGGTCAGGGTGGTCATGAAGGGTCTCCGGACTGGGGTGAGCGCGTCCTTGCGCAGGTCCAAAAATACGACTAATCATTCGCGTTTTCTAATCGCATTCCCGCCGCTCCTGATGACCGATCGTCGAAGCCCTTCAGTTTCCTCGCGAAAACGGCCCCAGCAGGTCCGCTCGACCGAGCTCGTCGCGGCGATCCTGGGTGCTGCTGTTCAGGTTTTGGCGAAGGAAGGAGCGCAACGCTTCACCACGGCGCGGGTGGCCGAGAAGGCCGGCGTGAGCGTCGGATCGCTGTATCAATACTTCCCGAACAAGGCGGCGATCCTCTTCCGCCTCCAAAGCGACGAATGGCGCCAGACGACCGAGCTGCTGCGCGGCATCCTTGAGGACGTCCGGAGACCGCCGCTTGAACGGCTGCGTACGCTGGTCCACGCCTTCATCCGCTCGGAATGCGATGAGGCCGCGGTGCGTGTCGCACTGGATGACGCCGCCCCGCTCTACCGCGATGCGCCGGAGGCTCACGAAGCGAGGGCGTCGGGAGACCGCACTGTCCAGCTCTTCATGCAGGAAGCGCTGCCCGAAGCCTCGGAGGTGACGCGTGCACTGGCCGGTGAGCTGATCACAACGATGCTCAGCGCGGTGGGAAAGCAGTTTTCGGAAAGTCCTCGAACCCCTGCCGAGATCGAGACCTATGCCGACGCCATGGCGGATATGTTTTGCGCCTACCTCAAAGGGCTCGCGCACCGCGGAGACGATCAGGCGGAGCTTGACGTCACGGGGTGAGCGAGCGGCTTGCCGGCGAAGAACGCGTCGAGATTGGCCAGCACGCAGTTCTGCATCGCCACATGCGACTCCAGCGTATGGCCGCCGATGTGCGGAGAGAGCACGACATTGGGCAGTGCCGTCAGGGCGTCCGGCGCATGCGGCTCCTTGGCGTAGACGTCGAGGCCGGCGCCGGCGATGGTCTGATCGGTCAGTGCCGCAATCAGCGCAGGCTGGTCGATCACCGAGCCGCGCGAAATATTGACGACGTAACCATCCTTGCCGAGCTTGCGCAGAATATTGGCATCGACGACGTGATGGGTGTCGGCGCCTGCCCGCACCGCGATCATCAGGACACTGCACCATTCGGCCAGCGCATCCAGGCTCGGAAAATACCTATACGGCACATCGTGCTGCCGGCGGCTGAAATAGCCGACCTCGGTCTCGAACGCGGCGACGCGCACCGCGATCTTGCGGCCGATCTCCCCCATGCCGTAGACGCCGATCTTGCGGCCGAGCATGCCCGCCTGCGGGCGCATCATCGGCGACGGTTTTGCGGCCGCCCAACTACCGCCCCGCACATAGTCATCCGCTACCAGTAACCGCCGCGTGGCGGCCAGCATCAGCGTGACCGCGATGTCGGCGACTGACGCCGCATTGGCGCCTGGGCTATGGCCGACGGCGATCTTCCGTTTCGCCGCCGCCGCCAGATCGACGCCGTCATAGCCGGTGCCGTAGCAGACGATCGCGCCGAGTTTCGGCATCATGTCCATCGCGTCACCTCGGAGCGGCGTGCCGCCCGCCGTGATCAGCGCTCTGATGTCTGCGAGTTGCTCGGCCGAGAACACCTCATTCGGCGCCTTGCCGGCGGCGTTCAGCAGTTCAAAGCGTTCGCCAAAGCGCTCCATCTGAGCTTTCGGGAAACGCGAATAGATCAGGACTTTCTCGGGCATTGTTCTTCCTTCTTGCCAAGTCCTTGCCAGGTCCAACGGGGCGACGATTACGCAAAAGCGACATCAAACGCAAAGGGCGGAATCGGTCACCCGATTCCGCCCCTGCAATTCACTTAAACCGCCACGAACTAGCCGAGCAGCGTGCCCGGCTCGACCTTGACGCCCGGGCCCATGGTGGAGGAGACCGCCACGCGCTGGATGTAGGTACCCTTGGCGCCGGCGGGCTTTGCCTTTGCCACTGCATCCGCGAGCGCTTTGACGTTCTGCACCAGCTTTTCCTCGGAGAACGACGCCTTGCCGACACCGGCCTGCACGATGCCGGCCTTCTCGACGCGGAATTCGACCGAGCCGCCCTTGGCGCCCTTCACGGCTGACGTGACGTCCATCGTCACGGTGCCGATCTTCGGGTTCGGCATCATGCCGCGGGGGCCGAGCACCTTACCGAGGCGGCCAACCAGCGGCATCATGTCGGGGGTTGCGATACAACGGTCGAAGTCGATCGTGCCACCCTGGACCTTCTCGACCAGGTCTTCGGCGCCGACGACGTCAGCACCGGCAGCCTTGGCTTCGTCCGCTTTGGCGCCACGGGCGAACACGCCGACGCGCAGCGTGCGGCCGGTGCCGTTCGGCAGGTTGACGACGCCACGAACCATCTGATCGGCGTGGCGCGGATCGACGCCGAGATTGATCGCGATCTCGATCGTCTCGTCGAACTTCGACGTGGCGCGTTCCTTGACCATCTTGATGGCATCCGCGAGCGGATAGAGCTTCTCGCGGTCGATGCCCTCACGGACCTTCTTCAAACGTTTTCCGATTGCCATGGTCCGTTACCCCGCAACTTCCAGACCCATCGAACGGGCGGAGCCCTCGACCATCTTCATGGCCGATTCGATTGAGTCGCAATTGAGATCCTTCATCTTCTTCTCGGCGATCTCGCGCACCTGCGCTTTGGTCACCTGGCCCGCCTTGTCGCGGCCCGGAGCTTTCGAGCCGGACTGGATCTTGGCAGCCTGCTTGAGGAAGAACGACATCGGAGGGGTCTTCATCTCGAAGGTGAACGAACGATCGGCGTAGATCGTGATCACCACCGGAATCGGGGTGTTCTTTTCTTCCTTCTGCGTCTGCGCGTTGAACGCCTTGCAGAATTCCATGATGTTGAGGCCGCGCTGACCAAGCGCGGGACCGATCGGGGGCGACGGATTGGCCGCACCGGCCGGGACCTGAAGCTTCAGGTATCCGGTCACTTTCTTTGCCATGTATCACTCCTGTTGTGCCGGCCGGGGCCGGCGGTTTCAGGGTCCGTGGTTCGGTTGAAGCGCGGTTGGCGACCGCCCTCTTCCTCCCACGGCCTTAGTTGACGCGAAGACAAGCTTCGCGCCGCTCCGATCAGACCTTCTCGACCTGACCGAATTCCAGTTCGACGGGCGTGGCGCGGCCGAAGATCGACACCGCGACCTTCACGCGCGAACGCGCCTCGTCAATTTCCTCAACCACGCCGGAGAACGACGCAAACGGACCATCCGCCACGCGGACGTTCTCGCCAATTTCGAACGACACCGACGCCTTCGGACGTTCGACGCCTTCCTGCACTTGGTGCAGGATCCGCATCGCCTCGGACTCGGAGATCGGCATCGGCTTGTTTTCGGCGCCGAGGAAGCCCGTCACCTTCGGCGTGTTCTTGATGAGATGGAACGCCTCGTCGGTCAGTTTCATCTTCACCAGCACGTAGCCCGGGAAGAACTTGCGCTCGGCGTCGATCTTGCGGCCACGGCGCACCTCGGTGACCTTTTCGGTCGGCACCAGCACCTGGTCGAACAGTTCCTCGAGGCCGCGCTGCTTCGCCTGCTCGCGGATCGATTCCGCCACCTTCTTCTCGAAGTTCGAATAGGCGTGAACGATATACCAGCGCTTGTCCATCGTAAGGGTTCCGGTGCTCATCATTGGACGCCCAGCAGGAAGGTGACGACGTAGCGGATGATCAAATCCGAGATGAAGAAAAAGATCGAAGCCATGGCAACCATGACGAAGACCATGATCGTGGTGATCGTCGTCTCGCGGCGCGTCGGCCAGGTGACCTTGGCGGTCTCCGAGCGCACTTCCTGCAGGAATTTGAACGGGCTGAAAGCCATCGTTGGGTACCGCGTCCTTTGAGACGATTGCGATTTAAAGCGAATCCGAACAGCCCTCTAGCGCCCAGCCCTCTCTCGAAGGATGAGCCGCCAAGCGGGCTCGATTGTTCGGGGGAATTCAAAGCCGCGCCGGATATCCGCATCTCAACGGGCCGGCAGCAGGTGGCGGGTATCTACTGCCGGCCGGGCAAAAGGTCAAGGTACGGGGTGCCGCGCCCCCCTTGTCGGCTGGCTGGTGGCCGACCGACCGGGGCGGAGCCATTGGTTAACCGCCGGTACCGGGTCGGGTCAAATGCACAAAAGGCCGCCATCCTGATCTTAAAAGCTCTTGGATATCAAAGCTCTTGGATATCCTGTTTGCTCCACTGGGGAGTGAGACGGCCATGGCACTGTTGGGCCAAGACTACGAAAGACCTTCGGGCGAGACCGCGTGGAGCATTCTCGACGCGGCACACGACCTCGGCGACACCGTCACCGTCGATGCCTGCCGGCGGGTGATCGATGCCGACCTGCGCGGCGACACGCCGGCCACCTCGGACATGGCGGTCCTCTCCGCATTCTTCGGCTAATTGCCGGACAGCGCTAGGAATTTTCGCCAAGCAGTTGACTGAACTGCTAATTTTAGTCGTGTACCGGCGATATCCGGCCTACGAACTCCCCAGCGTGGGGATCGATCCGTTTTTGCACCCTGACTGCGGGATTCCGCAGTCGATTCCGGCATTTGACATGGCTCAACAAGCCCCGCCGCACCGCTCCCTATCATTTTAGTCCATGCGCGCGCCCTGAAAGCCTCACCTCCGAGGCGCACTGGGTGCGGCCGAAATCTCGACTGCTGTCAGAGGTGGGCTGGAACAAATGAGGGTCGAGCTTGCACTTCCACCGTCGAAGCGGGATTTGCGGCTCGACCTGTTTCGCGGCCTCGCCAACTGGCTGATGTTTCTCGGTCACGTCTCCACCAGCGTGCTGGCCTGGTTTTCGTTCCGAAATTACGGCTTCAGCGACGGTGCCGATCTGTTCGTGTTCATTTCCGGCTACACCTCGGCGCTCGTGTTCGGCAGGCGAATGCTCGAGGGCGGCTTCGTTTTCGGAACGACCAGACTATTCCGGCGCGTCTGGCAAATCTACGTCGCCCACATTTTGCTGTTCGTGTTTTATCTGGCTTCCGTCCATTTCCTCACAAACAGCTTCAGCGCGCCTGACCTCGTCGATCGATTCAATGTCGCCCCCCTGTTGAACGCGCCGGTCGAAACCATCACGCAAGGGCTGTTGCTCCGATACAAGCCGCTGAACCTCGACGTGCTGCCGCTCTATGTCGTCCTGATGGCTGCTTTTCCGCCGGTGCTCTGGCTGATGCTCAGGCATCGCAACTGGGTAATGCTGGGATCCGTATTGCTCTACGTCACCGCCCGGCAATTCGGCTGGAACCTGCCCTCCTATCCTTCGGGAGTTTGGTACTTCAATCCATTCACGTGGCAGCTTCTCTTCGTGCTCGGCGCATGGCTGGCGCTGGGCGGGGCCAACACGCTGCATTTCCTGGTGCGCTCCAGAGCGGTCCTCGTGTTCGGGATGGCTTATTTGCTCTTCGCCGCCGTCATGACGCTGGCAGGGCTGATACCGGAGCTTCAGAAGGTCTTTCCGCGCGTTCTGTTCGAAGCCTTCAACCCGAACGACAAGACCAATCTGGCGCCGTATCGCTTCCTGCATCTGGCCGTCGTGATCATCCTGGGCGCGCGATTCATACCGATCGATGCGGCTGGACTGCAGGCCGCGATCTGGAAGCCTCTGGTCAAATGCGGCCAGCAATCCCTCGAAGTGTTTGCGGTCGGCATCTACCTTGCGTTCATCGGATATTTTGTCCTGACGACGACTTCGGACGGAATCATCCCGCAACTGCTGGTTGGAACCGCCGGCATCTCCATCATGACGGCTGTCGCCTATTACCGGTCGTGGTCGAAGCGCGTTGAAAAAGCGGTCCACGCCCATGCTGGTCCGCCGATCACGGGCAAATCCCAACCAATCGGCGGCGAGTTGGCCCGGCCGGCTGAACGATCAGCCGTTGGCGTTGTATGATCTCACGCTCCGCAAAGGCGAAGTGACGCGGATCGATCCGCGAAGGATCGCCGGCCTGTCGAAAATCAGCGTAAGTATTTGATTTAGCTGGCAGGAGTGGCAGGGCTCGAACCTGCGACCCCCGGTTTTGGAGACCGGTGCTCTACCAATTGAGCTACACTCCTGCAGGGAACCGGCGCGTGCGTCGGTTCGTGCCGTTTCAAGCATAGGGCATGCCCTGATTGCAAGGGCGAAGCAGCTTACTGCCCTACCCAAAGCAGGTCTTCTGCGCCAGACTTGGTCACCACAACAACAAGCGCAACGGGAGACACCATGAACGCGCAGACCGCCGCCCGGCAGACGTCCGCCCCCCAGACCCCTTCGCTCCCGCAGGCCAAGCCGGAAACCATCGGCCTCTCGGGCGTCCGCCTGCAGCGGATGTCGGACGCTTTCAAGCGGGAGGCGGACAAGGGAACCCTGCCCGGCGCCACCGTGATGGTGGCCCGGCGCGGCCAGATCGGCTGGTTCGATGCGATCGGCCGCCAGAGCCCGGCCGCCAGCGCGCCGATGGCGCATGACAGCGTCTTCCGTATCTTCTCGATGACCAAGCCGATCGTCTCGGTCGGCATCATGATGCTGGTCGAGGACGGCCACTTCATCCTCGGCGATCCCGTTGCCAAATTCATTCCAGAGTTTGCTACCCAGCAGGTCGGCGTCGAGAGCAACGGCAAGCTCGAACTGGTGCCGGCGAAGCGACAGATGACGGTTCAGGACCTGCTGCGGCATACGTCCGGCCTGACCTACGACCACACCGGTAACGGCCTCGTCCAGCAGCTCTATCAGCAGTCGCGGCTGCGCAGTCGCAAGATCACCAACGCCGAGCACGCCACCATGATCGCCGGCATGCCGTTGATCTGCCAGCCCGGCGCGGAATGGAACTACAGCCGCTCGACCGACGTCCTGGGCCGCATCATCGAAGTCGTCTCCGGCAAGTCGCTCGGCGCGTTCCTGACCGAACGCATCCTGGCGCCGCTACAGATGGCCGAGACCGCTTTCCATACCTCAGAAGCCAACGCCGGCCGCCTCGCCGAACCGTTCGCGAATGATCCGTGGAACGGCGACAAGGTGCAGCTCTTCAACATGCTGGAGAAGCCCGCGATGGAATCCGGCGGCGGCGGGCTGGTCTCGACCACCATGGACTATGCGCGGTTCTGCCAGATGCTGCTCAACGGCGGCGCGCTCGACGGCAACAGGATCATCGGCCGCAAGACGCTGGAGCTGATGGCATCGGATCATCTCGCCCCCGGCGTGAAGGTGGACTCGCCGCTGATGCCTCCGGGCCACGGTTTTGGGCTTGGCTTCGCAGTCCGCACTCACAGAGGCATCGCGCCGTTCCCGGGATCGCTCGGCCAGTTCTTCTGGAGCGGGATGGCCGGCACATTCTTCTTCGTCGATCCCGCGGAAGACCTGTTCACGGTCTTCATGATGCAGGGGCCCGGCCAGCGCGAATACATCCGCAACATGCTGCGGGATCTGGTCTACGCGGCGGTAGAGTGATTTCTCGTGCCCCGTACGCGACGCAGCACGAAGTGATGCGTCGCTGAGCCGGGGCCCACACCTTCGCCGCGGTTCGCACGGGTCCCGGCTCTGCGGAGCAGCGCTGGCGGACGATGCTTCGCATCGCCTAGGCTGCACCGCGTCCGGGATACGAGCCAACCTCAACTGATCGTCGCGCCGCCGTCGATCACGATGGTCTGCCCCGTCATGAAGTCGCCGGCCTTCGACCCCATCAGCACCGCAGCGCCCGCGATTTCGTCCGGCACGCCGATGCGTAAGAGCGGCGAGCGCGCGGTGGAAGCTTTCAGCGTCTCCGGATTGTCCCACAGCGCCTTGGCGAAATCGGTCTTGATCAGGCCGGGCGCGATGCAATTCACGCGGATATTGTGCTTGCCGTATTCGCAGGCCAGATTGCGCGCGAGTTGCATGTCGGCCGCCTTCGAGATCGCGTAGGCGCCGAGCACGGTCGAGCCCTTCAACCCGCCGATCGAGGACACGATCACGATCGAACCGTCCTTGCGCTCGATCATCTGCGGCACCACCATGTTGATCAGCCAATTATTGGCGACGATGTTGTTGTCCAGGATCTTGCGGAACTGTTCATCGGAGATGCCGCCGAGCGGACCATAATAGGGATTGGACGCGGCGTTGCAGACCAGCACGTCGATCTTGCCGAAGGCGCGGTTGGACTCGTCGACGAGGTTTTGCAGGTTTTCCTTGCTGGAAATGTTCGCGGCGATCGCGACCGCCGTCCCCTTGCCGAACTTGTCGTTGATTTCCTTGGTGACCTGGTCGCAAACATCCTGCTTGCGCGAGGAGATCACGACCTTCGCGCCGTGCTCCGCCATCCGCTCGGCGATGGCGCGGCCGATGCCGCGCGTCGAGCCGGTGATGACGGCGACTTTCCCGGTCATATCGAACAAGCTCATGTCTCTCTCCCGATGTTGATCCAGCGCGGTGCCGGTTTCGTTTTTCAATTCGAACTAAGCAGCCTTTGTGGTCCTCGACAACTTGAGACTCAGCCAAGTTTCGTCGCCGGCGGCTCGACCTCCGGTCCCGCCGGCTGGTGCATGGCGTTGTGCGAAGCGTCCGCGATCCATGGCTGCTGGTTGACCATCGGTAGCCGCCAGCGGCTGTGGCTGGCGCTGGAGAGGTGATCGAGCCGCGTCACCGAGCAATTGTCGATATCGAAGGCCATGCCCTTATCGGGATGGCCGCCGAGTGCATGACCGATGGCGGCTCTGATCGTGCCGCCATGGGCGACGACGATCAGGTCCCTGCCCGCCTGTTCGGCATTGATGCGTTCGATAGCACCGCTGACGCGGTTGTAGAGGTCCATAAAACTCTCACCGCCGGGCGGGACCTCGTCGATTTCCGCAAACCAGTGACTGCCGAGCGGACGGCTGGCGAGGAACGCCGCACGATTGAGGCCCTGCCACTCACCGAGATGCTGCTCGGCGAATGCGTTCACATGCGGCATCTCCGAAGGTTTCGGAAAACCCGCGGCCCAGATCGCGCTCGCGGTCTGGTGCGTACGCTTCAGATTGCTTGCATACCAGATCGCGTTGCGCGGCAGGATTTTTCCGACCGCCTCGAACACGATGCGATCGCTGCAGTCGCAGCCGAGATCCTTCTGCCCGTAAATGCAGCCGTTATCTTCGCGAACCGGCGCGTGGCGCACCCACCACCAGCGCGTGCTCACCAGTCGCGATTTGTCTGCATTGGACATCAGCAAAGCCCTCCAATACTGTTCGTTGTCGCTGTACGTCAGAGCAGTCATCGCCTCAAGTAACTTTGGTAGCCAAAGATTCCTGGGCGTTTGAAATCTTGTTTGAATTCCGCGAGGCGGCAGACGCCGGCGCGCATAACACCGTAAGGGAGAAGCTCATGGGCCGCCTCGAAGGCAAATCCGTCGTCATCACAGGTGCTGGCAGCGGCATCGGGCGCGCGGCATCGGTGCTGTTCTCCAGGGAAGGCGCGAAGCTTGTCATCGTCGACCGCGCGGAAGGCGTGAAGGAGACCGCCAAGCTCGTCAGCGATGCCGGCGGCACCGTCGAGGCTGTCATGGCGGATGCCGGTTCGGAAGCCGATGTGAAGGCGTTCATCGACAAGGCGGTTTCGAAGTACGGCAGCCTCGATGCGATCTGGGCCAATGCCGGCGTCAGCGGCGGGCTGGTGCCGCTGGCCGAGCAGACCGTCGAACACTGGCAGGAAGTCTTGCGCATCAATCTGATAGGCCCGTTCCTCGCGATCAAGCATTCGATGCCGCACATGATTAAACAGAAATCCGGCTCGATCGTCTGCACCGCCTCCGTCGCGGGTTTGAAGGCTGGCGCCAGCGGACATCCCTATGGCGCGAGCAAGGCCGGCGTCATCAGCCTGGTGCAGACCACCGCCTATTCGCTGTCCGGCACCGGCGTGCGCATCAACGCGGTCTGCCCCGGCCTGATCGAGACCGGCATGACCAAGCCGGTGTTCGACCGCGCCAAGGAGCGCGGCACCTCCGACAAGATCGGCCAGCTCAATCCGCTGAAGCGTGCCGGCCAGCCGCACGAACTCGCCGCGATGGGCCTCTTCCTCGCCAGCGACGAGGCTTCCTACGTCAACGGCCAGGCCATCCCGGTCGACGGCGGCCTCACCGCGTCGATGCCGTATACGGGCAAGCCGATTTAGCGATGACCTCGTGCCCCGGACGCAGTGCACCGCTGAGCGGTGCGCTGCTGAGCCGGGGCCCATGGCTTCCGCAGTGCCCGACGAAGATGGGTCCCGGCTCTGCGGCGCGTCACTTCGTGCCGCACCGCGTCCGGGACACGAGATGATGGTCCGCTCTGCTCCACGATTCACTGACGGCTTTCGCACGTTGCGATCACAACCCATCCGGCGGCAGGCCCGATGACTCTGCCGCCAGCGCGCGGTGGCGGATGCGCTCGCGGTAGAAGGCGTAGAGGCCTGACAACACGATGATCGAGGCGCCCAGCACCATCATCGTATCGGGTACATCGCCGAACACGAGATAGCCGATCAGCATCGCCCACAGCAGCGCGGAATAGCGGAACGGCGCCACCGCTGAGATGTCGCCCGAGCGCAGCGCCGAGATGATACATTGATAGCCGATCAGCAGCAGCACTGCGGCCAGCGCCTGCAGGCCAAGAGCGCTCGCGGACGGCGGCGTCCAGCCGCCGAGCGGAACGAGGATAGCGCCGCCGGCCGCCGTCACCGTGACGGTCGTCAGCAAGGTGATGAACAGCGACGGGATCTTTGCGGGTATGCGCCGGGTGGCGAGATCGCGCAGCGCGCAGAACGCAACCGACACCAGCGCGAACAGCGAGTACTCGCTGAAGCCGGCAAGCCCCGGCCGCACGATGATGAGCACGCCGATGAAGCCTGCGACAATCGCCGACCAGCGCCGCCAGCCGACCGGCTCGCCGAATATCACGGCGGCGCCGAGCGTGATCGCCAGCGGCAATGCCTGGAAGATCGCCGAGGTGTTGGCGAGCGGCAGATGCACGAGCGCCGCCATGAACGAGATCGTGCCACCGATCTCGCCGAACACCCTGAGCGCCACCGGCTTGAGCACCAGCGTGCGCAGCGGACGCAGCGCGTCCTGATAATACGCGAACGCCGCGACCAGCAGAATCGCGAACAGCCCGCGCACCAGCATCACCTGGCCGAAGTTCATCTCTGACGACACCACCTTGGTGATGGAGTCGTTCATGGTGAACGCCGCCATGGACACCGCCATCAGCAGGCTGCCGCGGATATTCGGTGAGAGTGCCAACTGGATTCCCTCATGGTGAGGAGCGCCAACGGGTCCGCGCGTAGCGCGGCCCGATGACAGGCTCCGCGCGTCTCCGGACGATGCTTCGCATCGCCGGGAGAACCATGAGGCCCCATCTGTGGCCTACATCCTTCGAGACGCCCGCTTCTCGCGGGCTCCTCAGGATGAGGGTTTTTGAGCAGCGATGACGAAGTAGGATTAAGTCGCGCCGGCCTTCTGAGCGTACTCCCAGGAGGACTTCGACAGCGGCACGGTGCGCGCCGCGGACTCCAGCGCCTTGGCGTTGGCCGCGGTGCCGTCGCGGATTCGTCCGGCAATACCCTGCGTGATGCCGGCGAGGCGGAACATATTGTAGGCGAAGTACCAGTTGAGGTCGGGCACTTCCATGCCGGTGACGTCGCAGTAGATCTGCGCGGCCTCTTCAAGACTCGGAATGTTCAGCGCCTTGAGATCGGCTTTTTCCAAGCCCGGCATCGTCCACTGCATCAACAGATAGGTGAAGTCGGCCATGGGATCGCCGAGCGTCGACAGTTCCCAGTCCAGTACCGCCTGCACCCGCGGTTCCGTCGCGTGGAAAATCATGTTGTCGAGGCGGTAGTCGCCGTGGACGATCGAGACGCGCTTCTGTTCAGGTACGGTGCGCGGCAGCCATTCGGCCACCTTTTCGAATTCCGGAATGTGCTGGGTTTCCGAGGCGCGGTATTGCTTGGTCCAGCGGTCGATCTGGCGCGCGAAATAATTGCCCGGCTTGCCGAAATCGCCGAGCCCGATCTGCTCCGGATCGAAGACGTGGAGC
Organism: Bradyrhizobium sp. LMTR 3; assembly: GCF_001693485.1. Taxonomy (GTDB): domain Bacteria; phylum Pseudomonadota; class Alphaproteobacteria; order Rhizobiales; family Xanthobacteraceae; genus Bradyrhizobium. Next base: position 339,308 of record NZ_MAXC01000046.1, on the reverse strand, counting down.
TTCGCCAGCGTCTCGATCTTGCTGGTGAAGATCTTGCGCCGGTTGTCCGGCGTCTGGCTCGGCAATGTCGGGTCCCAAAACACCCGGCCGTCTTCCATCGACATGATGTAGAAGGTGGCCCCGATCACGGCTTCGTCGGTGCACAGCGCGTAGGCCTTCGCGACCGGAAAGCCCTGCTTGCCGAGCGCTGCAATGACGCGGAACTCGCGGTCGACCGCATGCGCCGACGGCAGCAATTTGCCGAACGGCTTTCGGCGCATCACGTAGGATCGGGCCGGCGTTTCGAGCTTGTAGGTCGGGTTGGACTGGCCGCCCTTGAACTGCAGGACCTTGAGCGGCCCCTGATAGCCCTCGACATGCTCGCGCATCCAGCCGTCGAGGCTCGCCTCGTCGATGCGATGGCGTTCCTCGACTTCCTTGGTGCCCGAGAACTCTTCGTCTTTCCTGACGCCGTCCGCCACGATGACGCTCCCTTAAGATTCTTCTTGGACTTTGGGGAGCGCCATCGATGGCCTCCCGTTAGTTCGTAGCGTTTGCATACTTCCGAAGTTCAAGTCTGGCAATGGCGCGGTTATGCACCTCGTCCGGACCGTCCGCCAGCCGCAGCGTGCGCACGTGCGCGTAGTCCACCGCAAGGCCAGCGTCGTCGGAGACGCCGCCGCCGCCGAACGCCTGGATCGCGTTGTCGATGATCTTCAACGCCATGTTCGGCGCCGCCACCTTGATCATGGCGATCTCGAGTTGCGCGGTCTTGTTACCGACCTTGTCCATCATGTCTGCAGCCTTGAGGCACAGCAAGCGGTTCATCTCGATGTCGATGCGGGCTTCCGCGATGCGCTGTTCCCAGACCGAATGCTCGATGATCTTCTTGCCGAACGCGGTGCGCGACGACAGCCGGCGCACCATCTTCTCCAGCGCCTCTTCGGCCTTGCCGATGGTGCGCATGCAGTGATGGATGCGGCCCGGACCGAGACGGCCCTGCGCGATCTCAAAGCCCCTGCCCTCGCCGAGCAGGATGTTCTCCTTGGGAACACGGACATTCTCCAAGAGCACCTGGGCATGGCCATGCGGCGCATCGTCGAAGCCGAACACCGGCAACATTTTTTCCACCTTGATGCCGGGCGTATCGAGCGGAACGATGATCTGCGACTGCGCCTGGTGCTTCGCCGCGTTCGGATCGGTCTTGCCCATCAGGATCGCGACTTTGCAGCGGGGATCGCCGACGCCGGACGACCACCATTTGCGGCCGTTGATGACGTAATGATCGCCGTCCTTCTCGATGCGGGTTTCGATGTTGGTGGCATCTGAGGATGCAACCGCTGGCTCGGTCATCAGGAAGGCGGAGCGGATTTCGCCGTCCATCAGCGGACGCAGCCATTTGCGCTTCTGCTCCTTGGTGGCATAGCGCATGAATACTTCCATGTTGCCGGTATCGGGCGCGGAGCAATTGAAGACTTCGGACGCCCAACTGATGCGGCCCATCTCCTCGGAGAGCGGCGCGTATTCCAGATTGGTCAATCCCGCGCCACGGAATTCATCATCCTCATGCGAGGACGGCGGCATGAACATGTTCCAGAGGCCTTCAGCGTGCGCCTTCTTCTTCAGATCTTCCAGGATCGGAATCACCTTCCAGCGCTCGCCCGCCGCGTCCTGTTGCTTGTAGATCGGCACCGCGGGGCGGACGTGCGTGTTCATGAACGCGCGGACGCGATTCAACCATTCCTTTTGCTTGTCTGACATATCGAAATTCATGGGACGCTCCTCGGCTCTCGGCTTCTGAGATCGTTTGGCCGCACTGTCTGCCCGCTCCTCACGGCCGGCAAGCCGTTTTGCGAACCTGACAGTCCGGTCGGCTGGAGATGCGACACGTTCGCAAACGTTGTTGACATTTCCAGCCCTTCAAACGATAGTTTCATACAACTGTTTGAATTGCAACTCCTGCGTGGCTGTCATTCCGGGGCGACGCGGCAGCGTCGAACCCGGAATCCGGAGATTGTGGCGCGAGATTCCGGGTTCGCGCGTTCGCGCGCCCCGGAATGACGGAAAGAAGCTGTAGCCATGTCGAGCGATCGGACCCGGTCTGCCATTCTCGCCGCCGCTGAGCGGTTGTACGCCGATCGCGGCTTCGGCGACGTGACGCTGCGCGACATCGTCGCGGAAGCGAACGTCAATCTCGCTGCGGTGAATTATCACTTCGGTTCCAAGGACGAATTGATCGCGGAGTTGTTCGTCACCCGCAGCCTTGCCACCAACCGCGAGCGGCTCAACGCGTTGAAACTTGCGGAGGAACAAGGCGGCGGCCGCGCGCCGATCGACGCCATTTTGCACGCGCTGGTGGGCCCCACCCTGCGCGGCTGCCTCGGCCCCGACCGCGAAGGCTCGACGGCTGCGCGCTTCATGATCCGCGCATCCATTGAATCGGTGCCGCCGATCCGCCGCATCAAGAACCGCGAGGTCGATCATCTGCGGAAATTCATCGCCGCGATGCGCCGCTCGCTGCCCGGCCGCGACGACGCCGAGCTCTATTGGGGGCTGCATTTCGCGCTGGCGATGTCGCATCACACCATCCGGGAAAAAGAGCGGCTGATGAAATTGTCGGAAGGACAATGCGACCTCAACGACGTCGATGCCATCGTCGACCGCGTGGTTTCGGTCTCGGTGATGGCGTTGACGGCTGGCCAGACGCCGGCGAGGAAAGCGTCCGTCCGACCGGCACCGCCGCATGGCAGGCTGACCCGGCAAGACTTGTGAGCCGGACTCGTCAACGCGCTAAAAGCTCCCGTAGGATGGGTGGAGCGAAGCGATACCCATCAATGCCGGTGCGCGTGATGATGGGTTTCGCTTCGCTCTACCCATCCTACGATAGACGCACATTCGCGATCTCGCGGCACATGGCGCCCGAGGTTTGCAACTCATTTGCCCTCGTTCCAATTAGAGGGCGCAGGGAAGACCGGGTGCGCGCCGCACCCGCGGTCTCGTGTGCCGTTGCGCATAACGAAAACGCACACGAGCATACAGGTACAGCGGAAACACTCCGGCCTTCCCTGCGCAATGACTTTACGGCTTACTTCGTGCTCTCCCCGGAGAACGGCTCTTTTGCCTCCGTCGCTGCGCGAACATTCTCACGCAACTTGACGCCAGCACCGCGACATCAGGACCACACGACTTCGCCGTACGCCTCCGGCGCGTACGTCTAGCGCGCCTTCCGCGTCCATCGCATCTCACCGCACGTTCGTGACGATCGCGAGCCGCCCCTCAATCGGGTGAGACAGGCAGAGTTATGCGACTGATTTGCCCTGCAGGTTAAGCGGAATATTTTCGATTCCTGGGCTTGACACGATTTCTGAAAATCAGAAGTGATTTGCCCGTCGTGCTACCTTGTCGCAGCGGCACTTCGAGATTGTGCTTGCACGCGAGGCAAATCAGTCGGCGGTCTCGTAGGGTGGGCAAAGCGACCACGTCCGCCGTAGCTCAACGAGCGAAGGCGGAAGCGTGCCCACCATCGCGTGCACCGGATGCTGGAATGGTGGGTACGTCGCTAACGCTCCTTTGCCCACCCTACGCAACTGCGGCATCCAGGCGTTCCGGATCAAACGATCAGGAAATCCTGAGAGGTAAGCGCCAGCTTGGTCGAGAGCTCCGCGAACTGGACTGCGGCCGCCGAGCCTGTTCCGTCCGGATCGTAGCTGAGCGCGCCGGTGTCGCTGTTGTAGATGATCCGGTCGGTCGAATCATGGGCGGCCGCGCCGGCATAGAATGCCGAAGAGGACATCGTGCCGTTCCATCCGAACGCCGTGAATACCGCGTTGTCCAGCCGGATCGTATCGTCCACGGTCGAGAAGTCCGTGATCTTGTCGATGTTGGAAGCGCCGAGACTCGTATCGAAGACGAAGCTGTCCTGGTTCGCGCCGCCAGTCAGGACGTCGCGGCCGGCTCCGCCATAGAGACGATCGCTTCCGTCGCCGCCGAGCAGTGTGTCGTCTCCCGTGCTTCCGTATAGGTAGTCTCGCCCCGAGCCGCCCTCGAGCCGGTCGTTGCCGCTCTGCCCGTAGAGGCGGTCGTCACCGCCGAGGCCCTGGATTGTGTCGGCACCGGCCGTACCGTTGAGCGTCTCGCTTGATGCGGTACCGGCGATCACGTTCGACGCGGGTGGCGGCGGTTCGGAAGGCGGCGGCTGGGAGACGCCGCTTGTGGCCGGATCGATCAGATCGAGCTTGACGTTCGTGCTGCCGATCGTCGTCTGCATGGTGGTGGATTGAATGCCCGCCCCTGAGAACGTGACCGTGTAGGTCGCCGGCGGCAACGCGAGATCATAGCCGCCGGAGCCGTATGTTGTCGTGGTGTAGGTCGCGCCGGTGCTGCTCACGGCGGTGAGCGTCAGACCGCCGAGCTCTTCGCCCACATCGTAGAAGCGGTCGCCATCCTTATCGTCGAACGCCACGCCGGTGAGATATACGCTCGAACCGGACTTCGCGAAATCCTCGGTAATGAACGCGCTATCGCGGCCGCCGTAATCACCTGTCTCGAAGCCAAGGCCGACTTCGCGATAATTGGCATTGAGGATGTTGGCCCGATGGCCGGACGAATTCATCAGGTTTGTGTGCAGCAGCAGCACTTCGTCCTGCAGCCCGGCGGGCGATCGCGTCGTCGCCCACGCGATGTTCTCACCCCAGCTCCAGGAGCCGGTGAACGCATAGCCCGCGGCAGTCATGCGCTGACCCGCGGTCGATCCGCCTGAGCCTGTATGCGAGAACGTGTCTGTTCCGATCATCCATTGGCTGTGATCTTCACTGGCCTCGTTGAGATCGCCATCGAAGGCAAGCGGCTGAGCGCCCACCTTGGCACGCTCGGCATTGATCAGTTCAAGCAAATACTGCTCATAGCTACTCGGCTGCGCCATGACGATGTCCTCGCAGGTGATGACTGATGACGATGTGCTGAAGGACCATTCGCGATCGATCTGATTTGCTGCTATTGGCCTACTGTGATCAGTCGTTGATGTAACCGTGACCATTTATGGGAATGGTCATACGCGATTGAGCAACCTTCGGGTTCCAATCATCGAGAGATAGCGACGCGCACTCGACTGTCATCCCTGCGAAGGCGGGGTATCCAGTACGCTGCAGCCTATCGGTCCTATCACCAGCGTCTCTGGAATATTGGATCCTCGCCTTCGCGGCGATGACAACGGAATATGAGGCGACATTCTCGCGGTGCACCTGCGCGCGCGAGGTGAAGCCAGCGCACCTCGATGGTTCGGAACGCTCGGGCTAACTCGGCAGTTGTAGCTTCGAGGCAAGTCGACGCCTCACTACCGATGAAGATCACCGAGAGGAATGCCGATGCCAACGCAGCCGACCATCGCCCGCATCTGGCGCGGCCGCCCGCGGCCCGAGATCGCGGATAGCTATGAAGCCTATATCAAAGCCGAAGGAATCCCGCCGCTGGAGAAGACGGCGCTTGGCGTGCAGTTGTTTCGCGAAGATCGCGAACACGAGAGCTGGTTCACGACCATCTCCTATTGGCCCGACTTCGAATCGATGACCGCCTTCACCAAGGGCAAGCCGACGAAGGTGCACCATCTCGATCGCGATCCCGAGTTTCTGATCGAACTGCCCGAGTTCATCCAGATTCACCGGATCCTGGTCGACCGGCAGGGCCTGCGCTGAATCGACGCAAATAAGCCTCTCCCAGTCGTCATTCCGGGGCGTGCGAAGCACGAGCCCGGAATCTATTTCGCCTCGAAACGTGTGGCCGGATGGATTCTCAGATGTGCAATTGCACATCATGGCTCGCGCCAAGGAGCGCGCCCCGGAATGACGAAGAGAGATCAGACGATCTTCTTCTCCTTCAGCGCTTCCACCTTCGCCTCGTCGTAGCCGATCGTCGCCAGCACGTCCTTGGTATCCGCGCCGAGCAGCGGCGGAGCGCGATAGTCCTTCACCGGGGTGCCGGAGAACGTGATCGCGTTGCGGATCAGCGACAGGTCGGACTGCAGCGGATGGTTGACCTTGACCTGCATGCCGCGCGAGCGGACATGCGGATCGGAAAACACCTGCGAGAAATCGTTGATGGGACCCGAGGGGACACCGGCCTTCTCCAGCTCGTCGAGCCAGTAGGCCACCGGCTTCTTCAAAAACAGTCCGGCGAAGATCGCCATGATCTCCTTGCCGTGGACGACGCGGTCGTTGTTCTTGACGAAGCGCGGATCGGTGGCGAGTTCGGGCGCGCCGAGCACGGCGCAGGTGCGCTGGAACTGGCCGTCATTGCCGACCACCAGCATCAATTCGCCGTCGGTGCAGCGGAACACGCCGGCCGGCATGCCGCCATTGCCCCAGGTGCCGCGCCGCGGCGGGGTCTGGCCGTTGACGAGAAAGATCTGCGCGTAATGCGACAGCGCGGCGATCACGGTGTCGAACAGGCAGACGTCGACATGCTGCCCCTCCCCGCCATTGACCTTGCGGTGATAGAGCGCGGCAAGAATGCCGATCGATGAGTTCATGCCGGTCATGTAGTCGACGATCGAGGGGCCGACCTTCATCGGGCCGGCGCCGGGCTCGCCGTCGATATGGCCGGTGACGCTCATCAAGCCGCCCATTGCCTGCAGGATCGCGTCGTAACCGGCGCGCGGCGCGTAAGGGCCGGTCTGGCCGAAACCGGTCACCGAGCAATAGATGATGCCGGGATTGATCGCCTTGATCGATTCGTAGTCGAGCCCGTAGCGCTTGAGATCGCCGACCTTGTAATTCTCCATCATCACGTCGCAGCTCTTGGCGAGCTCGCGAATGATCTCCTGGCCCTCCGGGGCGGCGATATTGACGGTAAGGGATTTCTTGTTGCGGTTGGCGCAGAGGTAGAACGAGTTGTTATTGTTCTGCTTGCCCTCGGGATCCCTGAGGTAAGGCGGGCCGAAGGCGCGCGCGTCGTCGCCGCCGCCGGGACGTTCGATCTTGATCACCTCGGCGCCGAGATCGGCGAGCATCTGCGCCGACAAGGGACCAGCGAGCACCCGCGTCAGGTCGAGAATTTTGATGCCCGATAGTGGCAGAGCCGACATGAACTTCCTCCGAAAATTTTGGCGTGGTGGCGCGGGAACAGGGTCCGGCGCTTTGATGCTTGCCGATACACTATTTTGTGCGGCTGAGCCCTGCATTACCGGCATGACGCCATCCGTTCACCGCCCGCTGACGCGCAACGTAGCCGGAGCGAACCAAGGCTGGAGTCCTCGAAGGGATCGTACGGCATCCAGGCGGCAACGGGGGACCTTGCCAAAAATAGAACGGCCCGCCGAGGCGGGCCGCTCCCATCTTCAACCTTGGTTTCCGCAATTACCGGTTGCCGGCCTTGGCGCGGCTGGCACGCCACTCAAGGAATTCGCGATATAGCGGATCGCGCTCCTGCGGGGAAAATGCAGCGGCGGCTGGCGCGGCGACCGGCGCCGGCACGGCTCCCGACGCCGCCGATACGGCCGCGCCCGGAGGCATGTTGCGATCGAGCCATTCCTGCGCCGCCTTGAAGCGGGTCCAGCCGGCCACCGTCGCCCGCGGCGCCATTTCCCTCCACTTCGGATGGAACGGCGGACGCTGCAACTGCGCGACCTTGTCGAACATCGTGTCCACCAGCAGCGCCAAGCGGCGGTAGCGATCGCTGTTCGGCGCCCAGTTATACGACGCCAGCACCGCCTCTGCCGCAACCGTCTCGACGTAGCCGCCATCCGGCACAAGACCCGGGTAGTCCGTCGAAGAAAGCTTGGAAGGCAGATATTCCTCCTGCAGCGTCTTGGCGTAATCGACCGGGACCAGATGCAGGTTGCGATCGTTGACCTGGTTCAGCCATTGCAACGGCTTGCCTTCGATCGCAACGATTGCGTCGACCTCACCCTTGCGCAGCATGTCCACCGCCAGTCGCGGCTCCTGGTAGATCAGATGCGGCCGGATCCCGAGCCGCTCGAACACGTTGATCGCGGTCACGAAGGTCGAGCTGTCGGGCAAATCGACCACCACGGTCTTGCCGTCGAGTTCCCGCATGTTGGTGATCGTCCTCGGCGCGAGGACGTGCATTTCCTCGTTGAACATCTTGGCCACGTAGACGAACTGGTTGCGGATGTCCTTGGCGAAGTCCTTGCGGTCGAGATAGGAGAGCGTGTCCTTGCGCACGATGCCGGCGTCGACGCCGCGCAGCAGCAGAATGTCCGACACCGCCTGCACCGAGCCACGGCCCATCACCGGGAGGATGCGCAACGCCGTGCCGTTGTCGAGCACGGAGGCGAGATCGGCGCCGACCTGCGCGTAGGTCGAGCCGAACGAGCCGGTCATCAAGCTCACCGTATTGGCGTTGAGCTGGTTGGCCAGGTCGCGCTTGGTGGCGGTGCCGTACTTGAAGATCGTCTTGAAGGAATCGCTGACCGCGCCCGGATCGATGCCGCTTCGCACCGGGCCGAAGTGCTGCCAATTGCCATTGGTAAAGCGCATCATCCGCATCTGCTCGATCGGCGCGTGGTCGTACGGGCTGGTGTTGATCAGGATGCCCTGTACCATCATGGGAAGCTGGACACCCTTGATCGCGCGGGCCTGCTTCATGATGTTTTCGCGCGAGAGATCGTCGCCGCAGTTCTTGAGCACCTCGACCAGGGTCCTGCTGACCAGATAGCCGAGGACGGCCTGGCCGTTGGTCTTGCTCACGCTCGGGACATAACGCTGCATGAAGGCGCTCCACTCGCGGAACGCCACGTCACCGGCCGCCGCCGCGTCTTCGCCCTCCAGCCTGTATGCCGCCGACAACAGGCCTTCCGCATTTTGCGGGCCCGCCGGCTGAATCACGGCCGAGTACGAATTGGCGATCGACGCCACGAAATGGTGCGGCCGCCAGCCGAGCTCGACGCTTCGCCGGATCGCCATGATGGCGAATTTCGGCGTGGTGAACTCAATGAAGACGTCGGCATTGGACGCCTTCAGCTTGGCCATCTGCGCATCGATATTGGTGTCGGTGACCTTGTAGGGAGCCTCGGCTACGATCGCGACCTTGCCGCTCAGACCGTCCTTCAGGCCTTTCAGGTATTCCTTGCCCATGCCATCCTCCTGATAGAGGACGGCGATCCGGCTGCGGGGATGGTTCTCCAGGATATACTGCGCAAAAATTTGCGCTTCAGCCGTGTAGGTCGGCAGGAAGCCCATGGTCCAGGGAAATTCGCGCGGCTGGTCCCAGGCTGCTGCGCCCGACAAGGCATAAAGCTGCGGGACTTTCTTTGAGTTCAAATAGGGCTGGATCGCCGCGTTGGTGTTCGTACCGATGGTCCCCAGGGTGAAGAGAACCTGGTCGTCCTCGACGAGCTTGCGGGTCATCTCCATGGTTTTGTTGGGGTCATAGGCGTCGTCATAGGTGATCATATTGACCTTGCGGCCATTGATGCCACCCTCGGCGTTGACCTTGTCCAGATAGGCCGAGATGACCTTGGCGATGACGCCGTAGGCGGAAGCCGGACCGGTATAGGGGGCGGTGTTGCCGATCCGGATTTCATTGCTGCCCGGAGGCGCCGCGTACGCCTGATCGCTCATCATCGAGCCGGCCATCGCGGCCAGCACCAGCGCCGCTGCCGCATTGCGCCGAGGGATAATGTTGAGCCGGCGCATGGCGTCGCAGGCCGAAACCCAGGACAATTGTTCCATCCGCCAACGAGTGATGCCGATAGCTCCCATTACAGTCCCCCTGTGAGCCCATACTCTGCAAAATAATAAGCGCGTGATGCGAGCGGGCACCGTTTCAACCCTACTCGCCGACATTGTGTCTCAATCGGATTGATTTTGTGGCGAGTCCAGGCGTTCCGTAAGGCATGGTTACCGAGCGCGTATTTTTGCCCAAGAAATGCACGGAATTGCCGTTAACTCACCACACGCGCAATCAGCGCGTGTCCGTGTAGCCACAGATGCCTGCGGCGCATCACCTTGCGGATACGCTGTCAGGGACAATCTTGATTAAATTTTGACCGACGGAGCGGTGAAGGGAATCGAACCAGAACCCGCTAGATGCCGCTCCCATCGGCCATCGCCGGCCGCGAAACGACGTAGGCGGCACAGGCAAGGAACATGATCGCCACACCTACGGCAAGCGGCAATGACGGGTCGACGCTGTACCAGAACACGAGAAACCCGATCGTCATTCCCACGCAAGCCATGGCCTTGGCCGTCCGCGGGATGGCTCCGGCGGCGCGCCAATCCCGCAGCGGTTTGCCAAATGTCGGATGATCCAGCAACCATGCCTCGAACCGCGGCGACGAGCGCGCAAAACACGCCACTGCAACGATCAGGAAAACCGTTCCCGGCATCAGCGGCATCACCAGGCCGATCACGCCGAGCGCAACCATCACCCAACCGAGGCTGAAGTAGATGATGCGCATCAGACCTGCCGCCTGTCCGTCTCGTCAAACAAAGACCGCTCGCTTCCCGCCGACGCCATGGCTGGGCATCAGCTTGTTCGCGGCAGGCAATGAAATGGAGCGGGTGAAGGGAATCGAACCCTCGTATTCAGCTTGGAAGGCTGTTTCAATGCAAGAAAAAACATGTACTTAGCCTGATTTGGCTCTTTTTCGGCTCCAATAGCTGCTCTGGGACCAGCAATACGCCCCAAATCTACACCGTTCAGAGGGATCATATCCCTCAAGGCAAAACCCCCCTATTCTAGTACGAATCTTCGGTTCCATGTCTGCCACTAGGCCACTCAAATCTTAGCCGATGCCAACCGACCAGAAAACAAGCCATTCCGGTGCTTCCAAGCCCGCCGAGGGCGGCGGGACTCCTGTAGCAGCCGGTGGGCGCAAGGTCGTTTCTGCGCGCGCGTTCGAAGCTCACTGTACGGACGCGCTCCAGAGATCGGACATGGTGCTACACGGCGCTAAGATAGGCTCTATTCCGGGTTCTGGGGTCGTCCGATACAACAACATCTTAGCAGCGATCATCAATTTAGAACCGAATGAGCCTGTCCCTACCGATCGTTTGGTGAGACTGCTCCGCCGTTCGTCCCAAGCGCGCTCGATTGCGGCCTCGCTAAGAGCCGACACGGACATAGAGTCCGTGCAAGTACTCCTCGGCGCGTTAGAAGAAAATTTCTCGCGTTTAACTGCGAAGTTGGAGACTATGCATGGTAACAATGTAGAACAATCTTCCTCGCCTAAGGGCAGATTGCAGGAGCCGCCGCGCAAATCTACTGACAGACAACGCAGCGGCGCTCAGTCGCCCGCTACGCGGCGCGGCCAAGCTGCCGAGCCGAACGCGACTGATTACCTAGAAGAGAGACGCGGGGGGTGGTGGCGAACTCGTTCCGATGAATCTGCGCAGAACCCTGCGGTCGAGCAGTCTATGCGATTGTGGAATGCGGCATTAGATGAGTTCGACCGGCTACTTGCGCAGACTAACAAGAATCAGATTTCCGCTGATGTTATCCAACGGCTGGGGAGCAAGATCGACGATGCGGCGGCTTCCCTGCCCGCCTTGTCGATCAAGTACAGCACGCAAGTTCACGAAACCTGGAAAAGAGCAAAACAGTCCCAAGAGCACCTTGAGGCTGCCCTAGGCGACATGCCAGACCACGAGCTGGAGCGCATGGACTACCTCTTGGGCTTTGCTGAAATCTTCTCGCGGTCGATTTCTACTTTCGATACAATCTATGAGAACTCTTTCTCTGAAGGCGCATTGCAGGAGCCAAGAAGCAGATTTGAAATCGTCGCGCAAAAAGCGGCCGAACTTGCAGAAGACATCAAGTCACTGGAGGAGCCGGACCGCGCCCAGATTTCGAAGATGCTCAGAATCGAGTTGGGGTTGTCGTTCTCAGATGCCTCCTCATCCTCTGGCAACGCCCCGCTCGCCTTTCCCATCCTTCCTTCCTCCGAAGTGTTGAGCGAGAAGGCCCGTCGCAAAGCACCGAAGCAAAAATGGCCTGCTCGGGACCGCTCACTTAAGCAGACCCCAGTCAGCTTCATTCGGACCGTTTACAGCGATCGTTTGGGCCGCGGGTTCACACAGGCTGATCTCAAGGCTTGCGACAAGAGCTGCTATGATGCGCTTCACCAATGGCTTCGAAGAATCGATCCCGAAACGGGAAAGCAAAACCGTATTCCGCCGGATGTGGACCTTCCCTCGGTCGAAGACTGGAATGCACGCAGGGTTCGGCAACTCAGGATGCATCCCGGGAGCATTGATGACGAGGAGCGGCACCGGCTCTCCTACATTATTGCCGGCAGAACGTATCGTGGCAACGAGATTAAATAACCAAATTGGTTGTTGACATAATCCATAGCGGATCCTAACTTTGCGACAGCAAGGGATGGAGTTCTGCCATGGACGCGTCTTCTGTCTGCCTTCTGCACGCCGCCGATCTATACAAGTTGGGTGTTCGATACAGCCGTCAGCATCTGGACCGGCTCGAAAAGGCCGGCCAGTTTCCCCGCCGCGTCAAACTAACCCCGAACGGCCGGGTGGGATGGGTTCAATCGGAGATTCACGACTGGCTGAAGGACCGAATTGACCAATCACGCTTGGGACCTGCTAACGGATCGCCTTCGTCAGCTTATGGAGGCCAGCATGTCCGCGCCCGTTGACACTGTTCAACTTGCTGTCGCCGTTGAAAAGCCGACCAGCCCTCGCCTCACCGATCTGTTCGGCATGGATGCGGCCCGTCAGTTTGGTGAAAGCCTTTCGCTCGACCTGAAAGACTATAAGGGAGGCAAGATCCGGTGGTCTGACATTGATCCGGGGTGCCTGTTTTACGGCCCTCCAGGAACCGGCAAGACCACGGTCGCACGCGCGATAGCAGCGCACTGTCAGGTTGGTTTTATCGCGACGTCTTATGCCGCGTGGACCAAGGGCGAAAGCAGCACTGATACGATCAGTCAGATCAAGGAGACCTTCGAGGTCGCACGCAAGAACGCGCCCTGCATCGTTTTTATCGATGAGATCGACTCGTTCCCGCGACGTGGATATGGCGCGCACAATGCTGCCGTCTTCACACTTCTGACGAACGCGCTCCTGACCGAAGTGGGCTCTTCTCGCGGTGTCGTGGTGATAGCTGCGTGCAATGACATCTCCAATCTTGATCCCGCGTTGATGCGCTCTGGCCGGCTAGATCAAGCGATAGAGGTGCCGCTGCCTTCGCCAAACGATCTGGCAGGCATCGTGCGCTATTGCCTTGGCGCGGACGCACACCGGTGCAGCGACATTGATCGCCTCGCGTTGCTCTGTGTCGGCAAGAGTGGCGCTGACATCGCCAAGATGGTTCGCAAGGCCAGGCGCATTGCACGCGCACGCAAAATGCCGCTTTCGGATGAGCATCTTGAATTGGCCATCACCGAAGAGCTTCTTAAGCTCTCGCCCGCACAGCGGCGTGTTATCGCCGTGCACGAGGCTGGCCACGCTGCTATCGCCTACCGGCAAAAACCCGATAGTGAGATTGTCGTTTCCCTGGCCTCCGCTGCCGCGGCGCGGTCGATCGATCACGATGGCGCTTTGAAATCGCGTGAAGAGATCGAAGCGGAAATGATTGTCCTGCTGGCCGGCCGCGCGGCCGAGGAGGTCCTGCTGGGTCAGGTGACGGGCGGCGCTGGCGGCACGGAGAACTCCGACTTGGCGCGGGCCTCGCGCATGGCACTCGAAGGGATCGCGCGGCGTGGTATGTCTGCACAAGGCCATCTGTTCTGGTACGCCCCTAACGGCGCGCCGGGTCTGGTTGAAACGACGTGTGGTGTCGAGGCAGACGCGTGGCTTGGCGAAGCGTATCAGGCTGCGGTTGCGCAGGTACGGCATCATGCCGTGTTCGTGGCGATGATTGCCTATGCGTTGATTGAACGTGGCGCTCTCCAAGGTTCCGAATTTGCCCATATCGATCGCACCATGGAAAAGGTCGCAGAGACGCACAGCAAGGCAGACATGCTGGCGGCTCTGAATTTCCCTCATACCGAGCCCGTCGGCATCCAATGATGTGACTGAGCGAATGAGTGAGTCGTTGACTGACTCACTCTGACCGAGGGCGATCTCGCCTCTATCGACCATGCTATGATAAACATCCCCGCCGATAGGTCGAAAAGTGAGATTCTGGGCGGCCTCGGATTCGCACCGCAGAATTCCTCGCCTTCGGGGCAATCGAACGGTGAGGAATTGGGCGCGTGAGCGCAAGCGCGGACGAGCAGTGAGTTTATCTATTGACTGACTCACTTCCGATCTGCACGCTTTTGATGTGAATTCGACGACCGTTACGACCCTTGATGATGATGAAGTAGAGAAGCCCGCGCCAGTCAGAACCGGAGCTCACCTTTACGCAACCGATATCAAGGTCTCCGGCCAACCGCTCGATCCGGGCCATGTCGGCCGTATCATCAAGCCGCGCGAGCTAGTCGATATCATCGAATTGACGCCGCTGAACCGCAGTGAAACGATTTTATACAATCAGCTCCTTGCGCATGCTTGGAATAATATTCGCACGACGCCGGTCCACAAGGTTCTCAAGGCGAGCCTTCGCGGCAGCCACGAAAGCAACGATCGCCTTCACGACGCGTTCGACAAGCTCATGGGCGCCTGGGCCAAGATCCGCGCGCGCGACCAGCAAACCGGGGCCATGGCGACGTTCCGCGTCCATTTGCTCGGCAGCAATAAGGAAGAGGACCAGGACGACGGATATTTCTACTACACCTTCCCGCCCGATCTTCTGGCCGTCATTGCGCAGAGCAAGGCCTGGGCGACGATCAAGTCACACATCATGTATGCCCTGCGCTCAAAATATTCGATACGGCTTTACGAGATGGTCGAACGCCGCATCGGGCTCAACAAACAACATGAAGAGTTCACGATTGACGAGTTCCGATCCATGCTTGGCGTGCAGGAAGGAAAACTCGACCGCTACGCGGATTTCAACAAGTATTGCCTGAAGCCGGCATTGGGAGAGGTCAATCACCTAACCGACTTCGTCGTGCAGATAGCCGCCGTCAAACGTGGCCGGGCCGTCGAAAAGCTGCACATGGCCTGGTTCAAGAAATCTCCCGCCGACCTCCGGCAAGCGCATGATGAACGCGAAAAAAGTCGTATCGGACGCGCCGCGCGGTGGACCGGCCGTGTCGAGGTCATCAGCTTCGATGAAGAGCCCGTCTGACAACGACGCCCAATTCCTCACCTTTCGACTCGGCGGAATGCCTGTGTATGCGCGCTTTGAAACTAAGGCCGCCCAAAAACTCACTCTTCGCAATTCCCGCAGATACCGAACGCCCCTTTCCTCACCGCACGCCGCCCGATTTCTCACGCGACTCCGCCCGTTTCTTCACGCGACTCCGCCCAAAATCTCACCTAACTCGCCCCTTCCCTCACAATTCGAGCCGGAACGTATTGATTTACCGATCAAATCCGGGCGCTGAATCTGAATCCTTGAATCTAGAATTAAGAGAATGTCCCGGCGACTGCCTTGGTGAGCCCAAACATAAGGCTCGCTGGTCGCTCGCAAACGATGGAGTGACCGCAAATGCGGTCACAAGCATTGGCCCCCTCACCCTACGCTCACGCAAGCGTTCGCTTCGCCGCTCCTCATAACAATGGAATCCGCTAACGCGGATAACACATGTAAGGATGAGAGCCGAGATTGCATCGCTCACTCACGACCCATGGCGCAACGGAGAGGCTGAAAAAGGGGCTTGGCGGGTTAGTGCGTGTGGAACCAACCGTCGGGCCGCCCGAGATTGGCCTCGTGGATGGACCGCAGGCGCCAATGGGGCCGCGTCTGATGCGGCTGAAGCAGACCGCCTGCTACCCTCCCCGCACCCACACCGGAAACACATAGACGTCGCGATACAGGCGGCGACTCTTTAATGCGCATCGCGGCGCCGCCCAATCTCTCACCTTTGCAACGCAAGCTTGACGCTTCCGCGCCGGATCGCCACGCTTTACACCTGTGACCGACGACCCCGTTCTCATCGCCTACGCCGTCAAACGCTCTGCCCGCAGCAAGAAAGCGGCCTGGACGCGGATTGGCCGCGCCTATCCGCACGAGACCGGCGCGGGCCTGACTGTCATTCTCGATGCCGTTCCGGCCGACGGGCGCATCATTCTCCTTGAACGTGACGAGGCCGACGACGCCCGCCTCCTACGCGAGGCAATCCGCCGCCAAAAGTGAGTCGCCGCCCAATCTCTCACCTTTGCAGACGGGTCACGCGACACGATTCGTCCCAACCGGCACGCAAGGCAATTCGCGCAAATCCACAGTTGGGGATTTGAGGATTATTCGGGCTCACTAGCTCGCGACGTATGGCTCCAAAGACCATGGTGACAGGCGCACGCCTGCAAATGCTGGTTTGCGCACTTGCCCAAAGATTCACTTGTTCATCGAACGACACCACAGATTTGAACCGCCTGGCAACGTGGATGTCACCGTCCGGATTCTTTTCAGTCTGGCCGTGCAATTGCGCAAGTCCATGTTTGTGGATTTGTCCTGTTGTTGTGTTGGGCCATTGCACAAATACGTATTTGCACACTCATGCAGTTCAGCAGTTGCTCAAAGTCACGCTTGGAGGAATGAACGAATCCCGTATCCTTGAAGTCATTGCACGGGATTCCCCAATTTCATTTTTACCCAAATCCATATTTGAGGCTTTGCATGATCTTGACATTTGCATCATCGAAAGGCGGCGTCGGCAAATCGACCACATGCGCCGCGATTGCCGCAGCCATGGCCATCGAAGGCAGCCGTGTTCTTCTGATTGACCTTGACCAGAACCGCACGCTCGACCGTTGGGCGCGCCGCTCGCCGCTCGATAATCTGACCGTCGTTCCGACCGATCCGCAGAAATTCGGCGGCTTCTTCCGCGACAGCGAGGCGTCCGGCGACTTTGACCACATCTGCATCGATCTGCCCGGGACGAGGGAGGTCACGCTGTTCAAGGCGCTGGCCCGATCTGATCTTGTCATAATACCTGCGCAAGCATCGGAACCCGATCTGCGCGAAGCCTTGGTTGTTGTCGGCGATATCCGGGACGTCGGCGATACCACAGGCCGGAAGATTCCGTATCGTCTGTTGCTGACCAAAATCTTTCCGTTGCGGACGCGCGTGACGACCTACGCCTATGATGAACTTGAACGTCACGGCCTTCCGCTGTTCCGCACGGCACTCGTGGAGCGTTCCGCCTACCGCGAGATGTTCCTGAACGGCCGCCCGCCGACGGTCACCGAGCCGGAGAAGGGAGCCGGCGCCGAGATCGCGGCGCTGCTCGCGGAAATCCGGGCCATCGCGGCCGAGCCGGCTGCATTGCGGAAGGCAGGTTGATCATGAAAAACAACCGTCCCGCCTTTGTGCCGCTCGATACCGATCTCGACGACGAGCGGCTGGAATCCCTGGCGCGTGAGAAGGGCGTTGGAACGCTGCAAAAGCCGCAAAAGCAGGGTGAGCAGGGGCCTAAAACACCCTCGCCCGTTGAAGCCCTGTTGCCTGAACCGCCCGCCAGCGGCGCGACGCCCCGCGAGCGCATGAAGCCCTTGAACACCGAGCTGCCGGATTACGTCTGGACCGAACTCAAGATCCGGGCAGCGCACCGCCAGACGAGCGTGCGGCACGTCATCATGACAGCATTGATCAAGGACGGCATCACCATTGCCGAAGCGGATCTTGTGGAAGACGGCAGGCGTTTGCGCGGTCGTGTTGCGCCGCAATAGACCGAGCGTAGCGCCCGCCTCGATTCCCTGCTTAACCAGCCGTGGAGATGCCATAGCATACGATGGAAACGCTGATTCCGTGGACAGAGCGCACGGAGAACGTGAAGAGAACTATCCCGCAAGCGCACGTTGTGCCACTATGGGAACCTGAGAGAAAGCGCGGTTATGCCCACTGCCGACCAGATCAAGGCTTTGCTGACTTCCCACGCGGAAGGCGACTCGGCGCATTTCTATTCAATCGCCATGCAGATCGCCGCGAGCGAGGCCCGGCAGGGGAACGGCAAGGTGGCCGAGGAGCTTCGCGCCCTGATCGACAAGTCAAAAGCCCGGACTGCCGTGCCGTCTGCCCCGATCCCGCTCAATCGGCCGCGGGGGGAACTCGCCGACATTCTCTCCGTGTCCTATCCTAAAACCAAGGTCTCGGACATGGTCCTGACTGAATTGACTGAGGGCAAGCTCGGGCGGGTCATTCGTGAGCACAGATCGGTCCGCCCGATCCGCAGCCACGGCCTGGCACCACGCCGCAAGCTCCTGCTGGTCGGACCGCCCGGCACCGGCAAGACGCTGACCGCGTCTGCTCTTGCCGGCGAGCTCGGGCTGCCCCTCTTTGTCGTCCATCTCGACGGTCTCATCACAAAGTTTATGGGCGAGACCGCTGCAAAGCTTCGCCTCATCTTTGAGGCCATTGCGCAAACCCGTGCCGTCTATCTCTTCGACGAGTTCGACAGCATCGGCGCCGAGCGCGGCCTCGCCAACGACGTCGGTGAAATTCGCCGCGTGGTGAGCAGCTTCCTGCAGATGGTCGAGCAGGATCATTCTGATAGCCTCATCATCGCCGCTACAAACCACATTGCTTTGCTCGACCGTGCCTTGTTCCGCCGGTTCGATGACATCATTCGTTTCGAGTTGCCGAATGCATCACGCGCCAAACTCCTGCTTCAGGCAAAACTGGCGGCGTTCAAGCCGGGCAAAATCAACTGGACCGTCGCTGCAAAGTCAGCCGCAGGGCTGAGTTACGCGGATGTTGCCCGCGCAGCTGAGGACGCAATCAAGGACGTGCTCATCAGCGGGCGTGAAGCCGTCTCGCAGGGTGACCTCGTTTCCGCTCTGAAGGAGCGGCGCGCGACGCTGCGCAAGAAGGGGGCTGACGACTAATGGCCGACGATGGACCGCGTCTCCATCCTCACATTTTCACGCCACGCCCCGCAGCATCCGAGCCCTTCACCAGCCCGAAATCCGGGCGTGAGAAGCACAGCTTCCCGGCCCGTGGCCGTCAGGCACATGCGAACGCCCTGTTGCAGAAACTGGCGGCGGTAGAACCTGTCGCGGCCAACCGGGCCGAAGAGCAGAAGGCGGACGGCATCGACGAGGGCAACGGAATCACTGTCATCTTCGAAAGCACGCCGGGCTTCGATCTCAAATTTGAAAGTCTTGATCTTCAACAATCGGGGATCGAGCTTTGTGCCGTGCGCAAGCTACCGGGCGGCGAAATGCAGGCCGCGGTGTTTGTCCCTGATGGCAAACTCGGCGTGTTCCTCAACAAGATCACCGCCTACCGCGACGAGGACACGAAGCCGACCAAGAAGGGAAAGACCCGGCCCAAGAATGAAAATCTCGTCGCCAGCATTGCAGACATCAGGTTGGCGGCCCTTCAGGCTCTCTGGACGGACGCGCCGGAGCTATATCCGGATCCTCAAGCACAGGCGACGTTCGAGGTCTGGCTGAGACGGGGGGCCGATATCAATCACGTTGCCCGCCTGCGACAACATGCCGAGCGCTTTGGTCTGACGGTAAGCCCACTTGAAATTGCCTTCATCGACAGGACTATCGTGCTCGTGCATGGCACGGCGGAAAATCTTTCCCGGTCAAACGACATCCTGGGAATGATTGCGGAGGTCCGGCTTGCAAAGACTGCTGCCGACTTCTTCACGCGAATGAATGCGATCGAACAACAGGCGTGGGTCGACAACCTCAAGGGTCGGTGCACGCCACCCACCGATGGCGCACCCTATGTCTGTCTTCTCGATACAGGCCTCAATCGCGGCCACGCGTTGCTGACCGATGTTACGCACGACGACGACCTGCATACTTACAACCCCAACTGGGGTGTCACGGACGTATTTGGGCACGGAACACCGATGGCGGGTCTCGCTGTTTACGGCGATCTGACAGAACCTCTAGCAAGTGCGGAGACTGTCGCGCTTACGCACCGGGTCGAATCCGTCAAGTTCATTAACGAGGCTGATCCCCATGCGAGGGAGCTCTACGGCGCCGTAACGCACGAATGCGTAAGTCGAGTCGAGGTTAAACCCGATCGCAAACGCATCTACTGCATGGCTATCACAGCATCCGATACGCGCGACCGAGGTCGGCCCTCATCCTGGTCAGCGGCGATCGATGCGATGAGCGCGGGCCACACCGACGGTCAGCGGCGACTGGTGATCGTCTCTGCAGGCAATACGGTTCGCACGGAGCGCGGCAACTATCCACATTCCAATATGACGGATTCGATTCACGATCCGGCACAATCATGGAACGCTCTCACGATCGGCGGCATCACCGACAAGGCAATCGTCGATCAAAGCAGATACGCCGGATGGGAGGCCATGGCGGCAGCAGGAGACCTCTCCCCCTGCAGCTGCACGTCGGCGACTTGGACCGACGGGCGATGGCCGATCAAGCCAGACATTGTGCTCGAAGCCGGCAACATGGCGCGCCATTCTGATCATGCCGAGCCTGACTACATTGACGATGCGCTCTCGCTTCTGAGCACGCCACACGACTTTGGCGGCAAAAAACCGCTCGTCACGTTTGGCGACACAAGTGCAGCAACCGCCATCGCAGCGCGGATGGCCGCGATGCTCTGGGCAAAGTATCCGCAGCTCTCGCCCGAAGCAGTCCGGGCCCTCATGATCCATGCCTCCGACTGGACCCCGGCCATGCTCGCCCGCGGCGTGGATGGAGACGGCAAACCCGACCTCACCACACTGGTGCGCTGCTTCGGCTATGGCACACCGAATTTGCGGCGGCTTCTTTCAAGCGCCGACAATTCCCTGACCCTCATCGCGCAGGGCTCCATCCAGCCCTTTCACAAGGACGACGGTGACATCAAGACGCGCGAGCTGAAACTGCATGAGCTGCCCTGGCCACGGGATGTGCTCGAGCAGCTGCAGGACACCGACGTACAACTCCGAGTGACCTTGTCCTATTTCGTAGAACCCAACCCTGGCGCGCGGGGATGGTCGACCAAGTACGGCTACCAGTCACACGGTTTGCGCTTTGACGTGAAACGCGCCACCGAGACGCACGGCCAGTTCCAGGAGCGCATCAACAAGGCTGCCCGTGACGGTGAGCCGGATGACGCGCACAAAGAGACCGGCACCTGGCTCTTCAAGAACAATCACACGCTCTCAGCTCTGGGCTCGGTGCGTTCGAATATCTGGACCGGCAAGGCTGCGGATCTTGCTACGCGCGGCCACATCGCCGTTTACCCCACCTACGGCTGGTGGAACAAGCGCCCCAACCTCAACGCCTATGAGAAGTCTTGCCACTATGCCCTGATTGCCACCATCACGACGCCGGCAACAGACATCTACACGCCGGTTGCAAACGCGATCAATGTCCCGGTGGTGATCGAGACATAGGCGGCGATGGCGCTGCCAAGATCTCTTTCCGCGGTTGCTCTTCATCTTTGACGCGTCTAGCCGGGCGCGGCTGGCGTTCAATGCCCGCCCGCTCCATTCGCTTCGCTCCCGTGTTAGGCATGTGACCGCGGCGCCTTTGCGCCCGGCTCTCTTTTCCGCGTCTTCAGAGACAACCACTCACGGAAAGGAGAATTCTCATGACAGACGCAATCACCATCCCGCTGAACAAGCTCGTGCCCTGGCACGGCAACGTTCGCAAGACCGACCCGGCCAACGGCATCGATGAACTCGCGGCATCCATCGCAACGCACGGACTTCTGCAGTCGCTTTTGGTCCGCAAGGCCAAGAACGGCAAATACGAGGTCATTGCCGGACGCCGGCGTTATCTCGCGCTCAAGTCACTCGCCGAGGCCAAGGTCATCGCGAAAGACCACGACGTCTTGTGCACCGTAGTCGATGCCAAGGCGCAAGCGACCGAGCTCAGCCTGGTCGAGAACATCATCCGCGCACCGATGCACCCGGCAGACCAGTTCGAGGCCTTCCGCGACGTGATCGATGCTGGCGCTACCGTCGTCGATGTTGCTGCCCGGTTCGGCATTGCAGAGAACCTCGTGACGAGGCGTCTCAAGCTGGGTCGTCTCAGCCCGGTGATCCTTGATGCGTATCGCAACGGCGATATCGATCTCGAGCAAGCCGAAGCGTTCACACTGAGTGACGACCGCGAGGCGCAGGAGCGCGTGTTTACCGAACAGCCCGAATGGCAACGCGGCCCGGCGAGCATCCGCCGCGCCCTGACGACAGGCGAGGTACCCGCGACTGACCGGCGCGTGCGCTTCGTAGGCCTTCAAGCATACGAGGCAGCCGGCGGCGCTGTCCGTCGCGACCTCTTCGATGAGGAAAACGGCGGATACCTGCAGGATGAAGCCCTGCTGGATCGCCTCGTCGCCGAGAAGTTCGAAGCCCTCAAGGCATTCGTTGCCGACGAGGGATGGGACTGGGTCGAGATCGTCCCTGACGCCGACTACAGTCTCTTCGCCCAGTATTTCCGCCTGTACCCCGAAAGCGTCTTCGCAAGCGAGGCCGAACAAGCCGAGCATGAAACGCTCAGCGCTGAATACGACTCTCTGGTTGACGACGAGGAAGCGCACACTGAGCGTCTCGACGAAATCGACCGTCGTCTCCAGGAGATCAAGACGGTCGAACGCTGGCCCGCGGAGGCGCTGTCGACTGGCGGCGCGATCCTGAGCATTGACTATGACGGTGATCTTCGCATCGAACGTGGCTTGGTGCGCAAGGGCAGCGAGAAGGGGGTCAAACCTGCCCTTCGGTCCTTCGGTGCCAATGCCGCCTTGCCTGCCGCGTTGATCGCCGATCTCGCGGCCCAGAAAAGCGCGGCACTCGGTGCCGAACTGATGCGCCGTCCGGACGTGGCACTTGCCGCTGTTGTACATGCGCTGACGCTTCAGGCGCTTTACCCGCATGGCAGCGGGTCGAGTGTACTGCATGTTTCGGTGCATGTTCCTGCGTTAGACCGTGTCATGACTACGCCGGACCGTTCCGCCGGGCTCACGTCCCTCGACGAAAAGCGCACGGAGCTTTTGGCCCGCCTTCCGTCCGATCCCGCCTATCTGTGGGACTGGTGTCTTGAACGCAGCCAAGACGAACTCCTGGACATCCTCGCGTTCATTGCTGGTGTCAGCGTGAGCCTCTTGCGAGTGGACATTGGCGCAACCGCGCACGAAGGTCCCCTTGCGAGCGCGTTGTCGTTCAATATGCGCAGCTGGTTCGTACCCGGTGCCGACAACTACTTCGGCCGCGTCAGCCGGACGCGCATCCTGGCGGCGGTTGACGAGGCCACGGGTTCGCATGCGCCTGCGCTTGAAAAGCTCAAGAAGGCCGAGCTTGCTAACCGTGCCGCCCAGCTGGTTGCGGAGACGACCTGGCTGCCGGAGCCCCTACGGACGACCCCAAAGGCGGCCTAATGGCCGTTTTCCGGCTGCGCCACCCGGCGCAGCCGGTTTTCGGCCCTTTTCGGAACCGAATTGACAGCGACGCGTTAATATGTCTATAATTAGACACGATCTATAGAGATATACATAACATGAGCACCCATACCGACTTCGACCTTCCAATCACAGCTCCCGGCGTCCTGGCCCCAGACGCGCTTCGGGACGCAAAGGTCCGGGACCGGATGTCGCCGACTGCCGTGCGCATGTTCTTCAGGCTGGCCGACCTGTGGAAACTTGCCGTCGATCAGCGCCGTGCCTTGCTCGGAGATATCTCCCGCCCGACTTATCACAACTGGCAGGGCGGCAAGATCGGCACCCTCAGCCGCGACCAGCTTGAACGGATTTCCCTGGTTCTTGGCATCCACAAGGGTCTCAAGCTGCTCTTTGCGGACGAAGCGAGCGCAAACCGGTGGTTCACAAGCCCCAACCGTGACCTGCCCTTCGGCGGGCGTTCTCCGCTCGACCGCGCACTGCAGGGAAGCATCGACGATCTCTACGCGGTGCGCCGTTATATCGACGCATGGCGCGGCATGAAATGACGCTTGCTACGTCCCGCGTCCGGGCGACCACGCACCGCCTCATCGCCAGCCGCTATCCGCCTGTCGGCGTTTTCGACGACCTGACCCAGGACAGGGAGGAGCTTGCGATTGCCTTCCTGCTCGAATCAGCGACAAACGACCGGCTTGGCATCATCTCCGGCCGGCTCAACCTGCTGCCGCCTGAAGACATCGTGCAGGGACCGGGTGCAACGCTCGTGATGGGCGCTTTCCTTCACGCCGACCCCGCTGGCGGACGCTTCACCGACGGGCGGCTTGGCGCCTGGTACGCGGCATTGGACGTTGAAACGGCCATTGCCGAAACGCTTCACCATAGCACACGGCGCCTTAAACTCTCCGACGGCGCATTCCCGTCAAGCATCCAGATGCGCAGCCTTGTCGCGCGCATCGACTGCGCGCTGATCGATGTGCGCGGCCTCCGCAAAGAACGTCCCCAACTGTATGATGCGCAGGATTACGCCCAGTCCCAGGCATTCGGCGTTGCCCTTCGCTGGCCAAAGACTGGCGAGGGGGCCAACGGCATCGTTTATGACAGCGTACGTCGCCCGGACGGCATCAACGTCTGCGTCTACAAGCCCTCGCGGGTCAAACTGCCCGTCACACAGGCAGACCACTATGAATACCGGTGGGATGCGCGGGGCGACGTGCGCGTCCTTAAGATCACCAACGTTGAGCAGGGGCGCAGCGCATGACGCTGATTACGGCCATCGCACCCGGCACGTGGCGCGAACTTGAAAACACCGTCGCAGACATACTTCGCGAATGCGGCATGCACGTGCGACAGCAAATCAATGTCCCACTGCCCCGCGGCTCGGTCGACCTGGACGTGTTTGCTGAGGAGACAATCGAGGGCATCCGCTCGCGGGTTGTATGCGAATGCAAAAACTGGCGGACGAATGTGCCGCGCGAGAAGGTGCATGCGTTCCGGACCGTGATGGACGAAACCGGCGCAAACCGCGGCTACATCATTTCCCGAACCGGCTTTCAACAGGGCGCGGTTGAAGCCGCTGCTTCGACAAATGTGGAGCTCCTGACCTTCGAGCAGTTTCAGGAGCGCTACTTCGACAAGTGGATCACACGGCGCTGCCGGGACATTGAAGATGCCAATGGCAATTTCAACGTCTACTATGAACCCCTCGGGAGGCCGGGATACCACGCGCTGCAGAACGACGCCGAACGAGCTGCTTACGATGAGGTCTGGGAACGCTACGCTTTCGCGGGCGTCCTGCTGCTGCATTTCTCACCGTACTTGCGCATGGTTGGCCGACCGCCGCCGTTACCGCCGCTGCCCGTTGACGTTCGTGAACTGGAGAGGCAAGGCGTTGTTGTACCGCATGAGGTAAAGGCCGCGCGGGGTTATCGCGAGCTGCTAGCGCTGCTTGAACATTACGGCAGGATCGGCCTTGAAGAATTGCGCGCGGTGAATCCGCTCACGCGCGAACAAACAGCAGATAATCTGGTCGAGGAGCTCGATGCGCCAATGCCTCCGCAGAGGGGCCGTTAACACAACAAAGGACGACGAAGCTTGGTGCGCATCGGTGGCGCTGCTACGCTCGAATGACTTGGGGGATGTGATTTGAGTCAGTTTCTAATTCAACACTATTTGAGCAATCTTGACCGGATACGATCTGTATCGGGGGCCACCAGAGAATCCGTGGTGCGGGAAGCATTCAAGGATTTGCTCAAGCAATGGGGCCGACAGCACGATCTCGTCTTCATTGCAGAGCATGAGCACATCACGCCGGCCAGGGATCGATGTTACGTCGATGGCGCTCTTCTTCACGAGATACGCGTGCCGTTTGGCTATTGGGAAGCCAAGGACACTGCTGACGATCTCGACGCCGAGATCGAGAAGAAGAAGCGCAAGGGCTATCCTCAAGACAACATAATTTTTGAAGACAGCCAAAAGGCCGTTCTAATCCAGAACCGCCAAGAGACCATGCGCTGCGAGATGGCGGATGCGCCTCGCTTCGAGAAGCTCATGGGCCTCTTCTTCAGCTATGAGCGGAAGGAGATCGCTGAATTCCGCCGCGCCGTTGAGCAGTTCAAGATCGACCTGCCCGCCGTGCTCGGCGCCCTACGCTCCAAGATCGATGATGCCCACAAGTCCAACGCAGCCTATCAAGCGGCAGAAGCGAAGTTCCTCAAACACGCCCAGGAAACGATCAATACCTTGGTCGGCACTGCCGACGTGCGCGAGATGCTTATCCAGCACATCCTGACAGAAGAGATTTTCGCCAAGGTCTTCGATGAAAGCGAATTCCACACGCACAATAACATCGCCAAGGAGCTCTACGCTCTGGAAGGTACATTCTTCACCGGCGGGCTCAAGAAACAAACGTTGCGCGCGCTAGATCCGTACTATGCTGCCATTCGTTCTTCCGCGGTGCAAATCACCAGCCACGCCGAGAAACAGACCTTCCTCAAGGTCATCTACGAGAACTTCTACAAGGTCTACAATGCGAAGGCGGCTGACCGCCTCGGGGTCGTCTACACACCCAACGAAATCGTGCGCTTCATGATCCAAGGCGCAGAGTGGCTTTGCCACAAGCACTTTGAAAGAGGCTTGATTGATCGCAACGTCGAGATTCTTGACCCAGCCACCGGAACCGGAACCTTCATCACCGAACTGATCGACCATTTCCGAGGAGACAGGAAGAAACTCGCGTACAAATACGCCGAAGAGCTGCATGCGAACGAGGTCGCTATCCTACCCTATTACGTAGCCAACCTAAACATTGAAGCCACATACGCCGCCATCACGAACCAGTACTCGGAGTTTCAAAACCTCTGCTTCGTGGACACGCTCGACAACGTCTCGCCCTTGGGCCTCCGCGCTGGACATCAGCACGATCTGTTCGCTAGCTTTACGGAAGAGAACGTAAAACGCGTCAAGCGGCAGAATGCCCGCAAGATCTCCGTGATCATTGGCAATCCGCCTTATAACGCTAATCAGCAGAATGAGAACGACAACAACAAGAACCGGGAATACCCGAAAATCGACGAACTGATCAGGAATTCGTACATCAAGGCGTCGGAAGCTCAGAAGACCAAGGTATATGATATGTATGCCCGCTTCTTTCGATGGGCGTCCGATCGTCTTGACATCAATGGCGATGGAATTATCGCCTTCATCACAAATCGCAGCTTCATCGACCGTCGCACCTTCGACGGGTTCCGCAAGGTTGTCGCTCAGGAATTCAACGAGATATGGATCGTTGATCTTGGCGGAGACGTCCGGGCTAACCCGCGCCTGTCCGGCACCACTCACAACGTGTTCGGGATTCAGACCGGCGTCGCCATCTCTTTTTTCGTCCGGCGCAAGGGGCGCAAGGGTTGCGTCATAAGGTACGCACGGCGCGGCGAAGAGGATCTTGCAGAGGACAAGCTCGCCTACCTCGCAAGCAATCGCATCGATTCAATCGATTTCGAAGAGATCACCCCGGATAAGCACCACACCTGGATCAATCAAAACGAAAACGACTTCGACTCATTCCTGCCTGTTGCGGACAAAGAGACCAAAGCCACTAACAACCGCGGAAAAGATCGGGCGATATTCAAGCAATACTCTCTCGGCATATCCACAAATAGAGACGAGTGGCTTTATGACGAGGACAGGCAAACGCTTACGTCCAAGGTCAAGCTGCTTGCAGCTGAGTACCGCAAGCCCGTTGAGGACGACGATTTTCCCTCTACCATCAAATGGTCCGAAACCTTGAAGCGGCGAAAGAAAAGCGGCGCAGCTGAGCCATTTGATGCGGGACGAATACGGAAGACAAGTTATCGACCGTTTTCGCCCGTATGGCTCTACCTGTCCGAACTCTATATCGACAGGCCAGGCCTTTCCGACGTATTTTTCCCGGCAGGGCAATCCAACGTCGCGATATGCTTTAGCGATGTAGCGTCCAGGTCGAATTACTGCGTGTTAGCCGTTGATGGACCCGCGGACCTTCACTTCGGCGCGGCGATCGACGCTTATCAGCAGATCGCCCGGTTCCGATATGTTGATGGCGAGCGCATCGACAACGTGACAGACTGGTCGCTCAATCGCTTCAGAGAATTCTACGAGAAGGGGAAAGGCAAGCGAAAGCGTCCCATCACTAAGGACGCCATCTTTCACTACGTGTACGCAGTGCTTTACGACCCCATCTATCGCTCCTCGTATGCATCCAATCTCAAGCGCGAGTTCGCTCGAATTCCTTTCTATGCCGATTTTTGGACGTGGGCAGAATGGGGTCAGGCGTTGATGGATCTCCATCTAAATTTTGAGACGGCACAGCCACACACGCTAAGCAGGATCGACGTGCCCGACAAAAAGGCGCGAGCTGCGAAGGTTGACCCGCGTCCAATCCTAAGGTCCGACCGCGAAGCCGGCAGCGTTGCCGTGGACACCGAGACGACATTGAGCGGCATTCCAGCACAAGCATGGGAATACGTGCTTGGTAACAGGTCAGCCATTGATTGGGTGCTTGACCAGCACAAGGAAAAAACCCCGCGTGATCCCGTTATCCGTGAGAAGTTCGACTCTTACCGCTTCGCCGCACACAAAGAAGCAATGATCGACTTGTTGGGGCGCGTGACAACCGTCAGCCTCGAGACAGTGAAGATCGTAACTGCGATGCGAGAATTGGAACGCCCGGCAGTCCCCGGCATGAACACGGCGCGAGATATTGATTTATAAGCTAGCGGTCTGCACATGCGTTATTTTCCCTAATCTATATTATCACTCAGCGTATTTTTGCTTTGGAATAAGGGCTTAGCTTAGGCAAATCCACAATTGCGCATTTGTAACTTCAGAGGAATCAATGGCCCGCATCCGAATGCTAGGGGACGAGGAGCTACTTTCAGCGCATCAGCGCGTTGGCATGATTATCAATGCCGGCAGTCGCCTTGAAGAAGCTGTTGCTTATCTACAATGGCAGCTTACTGCCTTCTCTTGGGACAAGGACAATCCCCAAGCTACAGCTTCCGATAGGCAACTCGCTCTGCGCACCGAGCGCGCGAATTGGGACAAGTACGCTCATTTGAACGATCGCCTCCGGCTGACAACAAAAGCCTTCGACGCCCAGCACGTCGCGAATGTCGTATCAACCGATCGAAAGCTTAAGACCCTGCGAAGCCAATGGAACACACTCAGCGAACGAGCCCGAAAGCTTGGTGAAAAGCGAAACCTGATCGGACATACTTTCTTGACTTGGAGCAGCGGCAAGGTTTTTCGCGAGATCGGTCGACCATGGAGCGAGAGAGTCGAAGTTAGCGAAAAGGACGATAATGACCAGATCTCAGAGATTGGAGCACTGACAACGGAAATCGCTCTTTACACCACGGAGCTAGGTACCCTGCTGCCCTTCTCGGACGATGATCAGATCATCACGACGGTGTAACCGCCCTCACCTCCATCGTTTCTCTAACGAGACAACGTGTCGATGACGACCTCATATCAGCTCGGCACGCAGGTGGTCCAGATACGGATCAGGCCCTCCTAAATAGGGACGCTGCGCGTGCAAGCATCTTTTTCAAGCTGAAAACACCAGTCCAGAACTTTCGCTCAACCGTCGACTTCGGCTCTGAATCAAGTGCGCTATTCAATCTTTGCGCAAGATCGCAAACCGTACCGAAGTCGGAAAGCAATTGCGGATGAAAAACAATTCGTTTCGAGTTGTCTTCAGGTGAGTGCATCATCTCTGGCTGATACTTGGTAAGTGCCTGCTGCTCAGCTTTTAGCTTCTCGTACCTGTCATAGTTACGCCTCCGATGGGCCTTTGCCATTTGCTTCTCAAGCAGCTCATATTTCGGCACGTCCTGCTCCCGTATGGCCGCAGGAGGAATATAGAGCGGGATACGATGCGCGAGCGCGTGACGAAAATTTTCAAGATGATCGAACCAGCCGTCGAGTGATTTCAAATGCTTTTGAAAATCCGCCGGTAACGATCGCCTGACGATCCGACACTTTCTTCCCAAGCCAATTTTCGTGGGCGGTATTTCTTCTCCCTTGTCAGTCGTCAGCTTCTGTTCGCAAACCCAAATCCACGCCAAGTTATCCAGACAGGCGAAAGCATTAAATGTGAAAGCTTGAATGTGAATGACAGCATCTATGAGTTCCTCCATCGAGGGATGATCTTCACGCTCAGGCGGCAGCGTAGCGAACACCTTCTCGATGCAGTGAGACATCGTCTTCAGCCGCCGCGATACACCGTGGGCAGCGAATTCTTTTGCTCGCGGAACGTCGTAGTTCCGCGATAGCAGAGCATCAAGGACCTCACTCCGCTTGCCCGCCATTGCTTCATAATCGCTGGTGAGGCGATCGATTGCTTCCTGCGCGAAATACACGATCTAGGCCCCTCTACTATGATGGTTTCCTAAAAGCTCCAGTACTGCGCTGCTTCCCGCAAAATGTTCTCTGTGTAGTTCGGATTCTTACCTTTCCGCAGCTTCGCCGAAAGCCACGACTGCGGATCCCGATAAATTGGATCGTCTGACGTCGCTATCATTGGCTTCAGGAACAAGCAGCGCTCATACATAGCCTTGTCCAACTTGTCAGCTCGGGGAGACGCCTGTCGCGTTTCCACCTCATGTAGCCTGCTTTTTACCCGGTCGATCGCCGGATAAATCCTGCGATAAACGTTCTTATCCTTGGTGGGAACGGTGTACGACACAGGCGTCAGCAACCAGCTTCCCGCATGGGAATCGCGTGGGCGGGACGCCCACATCGTTTGGCGGCCCTTCGTCGACGAAGGGCCATAACGCGTTACCACTCGGTCAAATACATCAGTTGTGCCGTCGTCGAAGGCTATACTGAATCGGCCATTACGATCGGCCGTGACCTTTGAAATCCTACCCTGGCGATATCGGACATTCGGGAAGCTCATCAGCACCCGCATCAGCCAGACATTGTATGTCGAGAGTTGGCGTGTGTATGGGGTCGGCGTCGTGCCGTTGAGCGTAAGCCGCACACCGGGTCGGATTCGCTTATGGAGTTCACCCACGCGCAACAGCTTGCCAACGACAATTGTACCTGCCAGGGCATCAATGCCGCGGCTGATCGCGGCGTCGGCGAGCGGGCGGACAGCCTCCCTAGCCTGAAGCTGAACCTTAAGCGGAAGATCTAGAACGAACGTCTCACGCTCATCCCAATCGAGCCGCGCAAGGTCGCGCCGTGGAAAGGCAGCCTTAAGATGCGGCCGCAAGATATCCTCAATGGCTTTGAAGATCGGTTCATTGTGTGCACCCCCGCTGCGCAAAGACCAGTTGGCACTTTGCCAATTTTCCAACCTGAACCAAGTGTCCAACCACCAGCACACTTCTGAGATGACGCGGCCGTCATAACGTTCAACTTCCGGGCTCTGCAGGATGTCATCAAGCTTTGCCTCTTCCAGCCCGATATCCAACCTCGCTTCAAGATTGGCGCCGCTCGGCCAGAAGTTCTCGACCAGCGCGTGGCGGAACCCGCTCATCGCGTAATGCATGGCCTCGATCAGTCCACTGTCGCCACACCCAGAAACCAACACATCACAGGACTTTGGAAGATGATCATAGATCAGTCGGTGGCCAGATTCCCAATAGCTGTAATCGGCGACATCGTGAGGGTTCCCCTCCTCGCCGAAGCCGGTTGCGTCGATCAGCAGATCGACATCGATCGTTCTAAGGTGTGGCCTGGCCCGACTGCGAAGGTCAATGGTGAGACCTCCGACCCGTGGCTTGATGTGCCGCTTACTAACTTCCAGATTAAGGAAGGCGAAGATTGGCAGCTTGCGCCTATGGCGGTCGAACTCGTGCAGCCATTCGTGGGCGACACTGCTCGCAACGCCGCGTCTCCACTTGAATATGGGCGGTTCGAAAAATGGGGCTGACCATGCCGGATCGAAACGCTTTCCCAAATAACGCGAATTCAGATTCGGTGAAAGATGGCGGTGGCCTTTATCAAGAAACCGGTGGAGCAAGCACCGCTCCTTTTCGAAAATGTAGATGATCGCGCCCTCGGTGATGGCGATCGAGACAGCCAGCATAAGGGCCGAGAACGATCCACCGACAATCGCAACCACATCGCCGCGCTTGATCCTCTTCGTGTGGCCGAGTGCCCAGGCGAGATTCGTACACCGCAGCTGTTGATGAACGATCGATATATGCTCACGAGCGAACCCGGTGGCCGAGAAAATGCGGTCATTGCTTGCCGCCTGCGCCTCCTCGACCATCCGGCGGGCCGCTTCGTCGAGCAAGGCCCGATCCTTGGTGCTTATTCTACTCACGTCTTGTCTCTGCATGCACTTAGGAGACATCAACCAAGGCTAACCCTCCTCCTGATCAGCTATCCCGGTGACATTTCTCTGACTGTTCATCTTGGCAATTGCGATGCGAGCGGCCCCGGGAAGAGGAAGAGGATTGCTGGAACGCTATGCCACGTTTTTCAGGGGATCATCATGATGGTCAAGCACGGCGGTCGACACATTCCCGCCGAATGCGGTGCGGGCCACGCCAATCAGGTGCTGATGGTGGGTAAAGAACAGCACTTGCGTTTTTTCCGAGAGCTGGCGCAGCACTTTGAACCCGGCAGCCGCGCGTTCATCGTCATAATTGATAAACAGATCATCCGCGATGAACGGCACCGGCCCGGCATGAGCGAGATATTCTTCGACCGCGGCGACGCGCAGAGCCATAAACAATTGATCGGCAGCCCCCTCACTTAAGCCAGAAACCCCAACCGCGCTCCCATCGCGCCGGACACCTGCGAGATGAGGAACGTCCTTCTCATCGTATTCGAGCGCGAGCCTCTCAAAGGATCCGCCGGTCAGGATCGAGAACAGCTCTCCCGCCCGCTTAAGCAGCGGCGCCTGCTTTTCGCGTCGGAAACGTTCGATTGCCCATTGCAGGATGAGCGATGCCGAACGAACACGAGTATATTGGCTGGCAGCGTCTCTCATATCCGCGAGCGCGGCCTGACGGTCGGACGCAGCCTTTGCGGCGGCAGCGTCGCCGCCGAGTGCTTCGAAAACCCGCGCCGCGTCGTTGCGATGCTGGATGGCCTCAAGCTGGCGCTGTCTTTGATCCTTCAGGGATTGCGTTAGCGTCTGTTCGCGCGCCGCCGCCTGATCCAGGTCGCTGTTGCGGCACTCCTCGACAAGAGCTTCAATGCCAAGACCATCACCGTCCGCTTCGAGCGTTACATGCAGGCTTGCCTGTTCATCCTTAAGCCCGCGCAGCAAATCGGACTGCCCTATGGCTGCGCGCAATGCATCGAGCGTCACGCAAGCCGCCTGTTGCAGCTTCAGGATAATTTCCTGCGCGGCTTCTCTCGACTTGTCGCAGTCCTCTAATTTCTTTTGAAGGCCCTTTATGGCCGCCTTCTTTTCGCCGAGCGTTGCCTGGCTTTGCTTCGCCTCATTCAGCCGCGCCTGCATTTTGATAACAACGTCGTCAGCATCCGCGCCTGCCAAATCCGTTGCCACGGACGCGGCGAGTCTCGCTACCTCGTTTTCAAATGCTGTAATATCCCGTTCGATCTTGCCGATACGCTCATGCTGCAGGTCGGCAATTTTTGCAGCGACGTCGCGCATCTGTTCCAGAGCTTCGATCTGGCCTTGTATGGTTTCGACCGCCGCCTCTCCCAATAAGTTCAGCGCTGCCAAGGCCTCCTTCCATTGGCGTTCCCACTCGTGCTGCTCTTTCTCGGCGCTTTCGAGGGCCTTGGCCTTTCGCTCTGCGTCAGTTTTGATCTTGCGCTCCTCAAGCTCCAGCTCGGCGCGCTTTTGCGCAATCGTCTCCTGTGTCCGGATGCGCAGCTCCGCCGTCGCCAGCATGCCGTTGAGCGGCAAACTTTCCGCGGTGGCAGCCATAGCAGGGTCCTGCAGTATGCCAACAAGCTGCTTCCTGGCGTCTGCAATCTCCTGCTCCAGTGACGCCGACGACCGGAGGGCAGCGTCGCGCTTGACGACTTGGCCAAGCAAAACCGCCCTAGCATCGAGCCATTCGAGCATTTCATCCGGGTTCGATGGCGAGTCCGTAACACCCGTCCACATGTCAACCCATGCGGCGGTCAGTCCAGACCGCTCCAGGGTTAGCACTTCTAGTTCTTCTTTTTGCGCGTGTAGTCCGTCTTCCTGTTCAGCAATCTGCCGGGCCAGCACCATCGCTTCGGCCGTCGATTGCGCATTCTCAAAACGCTGATCGGCAGCTCCGTCAGCATGACCGATGCTCGCCTCAAATGCGTTCAGCAGGGAAGCGCCCTTCGTGAATTCCTGCTCGTCGGCATCTGGAACGGCGACGTTCTCAATGTGCTTTCGTTTTATGATGGACCAACCGGCATCACGGAGTTCCCGCAATCTCGTCAGCTCGGCTGCGGACACGATCCCTTCATCCGAGACAAGCCGGAGATACGCTTTGCGATTGTTCTCGACCATCCGGGCGGCTTCACGGATTGCGGCCGCGTGATTATGGATGCGGCGTTCCAGTTCGCGGGCAGCATCGCGATGCGCTTTGACCGTTGCGTTGGCCGGAATCCGTATGGCACGCAAACTTTCCTCATCTGCGACCACGGGATTCATCAACGCCATTTGCTGCCGACAGAGATTATCGGCGTCCCGCCGCTCTCTTTCGGCCGCCTGCAGGCGCGCATCCAGGTCACCGAGGGCGCGGATGGATTTCACGACGCCCGCCAACGCCGAAACATCCTGCGCGACACCCACCGCTTCGATGCGGATGCGAATATCCTCTACCTTCTCAAGCGCGTCCTCGACCGCTTTCCGTGCATTTCCTACCGCCGTGAAACGGCTGCCCCGTTCGGTCAACAACCCACGGACAACCGAGACCTTGGCACGTACGGGAATCCTGTTGATCAAATCCTCGACCGTTGGAGCTGTCCATTCCAGTTCGGTCGCCAAGCGTTTTAGCGCCTCTTCTGAGGCCGCGAGATCCGCGCGCCGCTTGGGTAAGTCAGCCTTCCCCGATGCGATCTGGATGCGGCGTTCGTAAAGCCGCTCTATTTCCGATCCGTGCTGCAGGAGGTTGTCATCGATGACCAGGCCAGCGCACTCCACGCCGATGGCCGCGATCTGTTCGCCGAACGCACCGATGCGCACGTCTGCAGCGGCATTATCGGAGGCCGCTTTCTCGAATTCGCTCGCGGCGGAGGCAGCGAGAACAGCAACACCGCCAAGCCCGGCGATTTCACGCTCGATTTCCGCCAGACGCCGCACGGCGCGATAAACGCGCCGAATGCGCGCGATTTTCGCAAGTTCTGTGACCTGACTTTCGATGTCCTTTTCAAGACCCGCGCAGCGCTCGCGCGCATCATCGAAAGCTGATTTCAGTTCCTGCCATTTGCTTGCCGTCACGGTGTGTTGCCGCAAGGCAGTATCCGCATCCTTGAGACGGTCTTCGGCCTGGTAATATTTTCGATGCCCCGCTTTGCGGCTGGCCCAGAGTCCTTCCGCCTCTTCCTGCATCGCCGCAAGGCGCCCGCGAAGTCCCGACAGGCCTGCCCCGGCCGCGAACAAGGTGGCGCCGACATCGTCCTTGGCCTGGATAATGTCACGCCCGCCGACGCGCAGGCGCTCATGATCGAGACAGAACATCCTGCAATAAAAGGCGCGATCAATCCCTCCGAGCAGCGGCCCAAGCGTCCCGTCGCCTGTGCTCAAGGGCAGATCGTCCCATCCCAGGATGGTATCTTTATTGCCCTTGCGCCGCCGAATGGCGAGCGTATTCGTATCGTGTTCCAACGTCGCACCAATCCGAAGGGCAGCGTTTTCATGAAGAAAGTTGCGAGGAGACTGACCGGGGATTCCGAACAGCAAATCTTCAATCGCCGACATTGTCGTCGATTTCCCAGCCTCGTTCTCACCGTACACGATGTGAAAATCCGGCCCGCCTGACGGAAAAGCGAGCGTCCGGCCGGTGAAATGCCCGTAGCGAATAAGATCAAGAGAACGCAAACGCATTGTTCAACGCCTCCCCGCACTCAGGCGTGCGTTTAAGTACGTGCCAGCCTGGCCGATCACCGCGGCAAAATCCTTGTTGATTGCGGCTTGAAGAAGCGCATCGTCCACATCGAGCGCAGCGTCATGCGGAAGCTTGCGAATGAGTTCGCCCAGTTCGTTCGCTAGTTGAACCTGCAATTCGGGATCGCCGGTTGCCTGCGACAGCAAAACGTTCAGATCGTTGAGCGCCTCCTGATCCATTGCCCCCGACATTGTCGATGCTGGCTGCGTCGCATTCGCCACGCTTGCGATCCACGCGATCTCTTCGCCCAGTGCCAGGGAAGCGGCCCGTGCCTCGGCCAGCAGCTGCGACTCTGACGCCAGCAACTCGCCATGGAGAGCGGTCGCACCCGTCAACTGGATGCGGCATGCCAGCAGCCGCCGCCCCTCTGCATCCATCGTGGCCGCATCAATCTTGTTTTTGATTTCATCTATGACGTCGCCAAACTGCGCGCACGCGCCAACCGCCACGTCGATCTGCGCCCAGCGGACGACGTCGGTGTGAAGCGGTTCAATACTTTGCAGAACGCCGTCCTCAACCGTGTTCAGGTAGGCTGACTTTGGACCTGTTTCGCGAATATGGCGGCCCTGCAGATTACCGCAGAAAACGACATGAGGATTCTCGTGCAGAACGCTGGCCTGATGCACATGCGCCAACGCCCAATAATCGTAGCCCTTGTTCACAAGCTCATCGATACTGCACGGCGCGTAATTCTGGTGAGGTCCATTCACGCCTCCGAGGGCGGTATGCAACACGCCGATATTGAAAAAGCCTTTGACCGGCGGGGGATAAACCGCCGCAAGGTTGTCTGTCGTCGCCGGCACTCTGAAGCTTTGGCCATGCAGTGCGACGCGGCATTCTTCCAGCTCAAACGTTTGCGGCTTTCGATAGCCAAACACCTGCACGTTGTCTGGCAAGGTGAGCCGCCGCGTGATCTGGCTTTCAGCATCGTGATTGCCGTGGAGCACGAATACGGGGATGTTCGCTGCGCGAAGACGCCCCATCTGCCGGACGAAAAAGAGACCTGTCTGAAAATCGCGCCAGTCGCCGTCATAAAGATCGCCGGCAATGACCATGAAGGCGACCTGCTCTTCAATCGCCCGGGAAACGAGATCTTCGAAGGCGGTTCTGGTCGCCGTCCGGATGCGCTCGGCGGCAGCCCCCTCCTGGCCGCTTAGCCCTTTTAGAGGACTGTCGAGGTGGATATCTCCGGTATGGATAAACTGGAAGGAACTCATCCGCGCCCCATCAGAATCGCTACAGTGAACAAAACATGAAAATCATGTTCTCGCAATGGGTGTGGATAACTATGTCCTTTTCCCCAGAGTTGAGGCCCATAACCGGAAAGGCGTGAATTTCCCGCGACTTAGCTGGAGGTCACGGCCGTGGACGCCCCCGGTAGCCCGGCCGGGCTCACTCGCTCGCGCTAGCGCTGCCCTTTGAATTGCGGTCGGTACGACAGACGGCGGCCAAAGCGGACGATCCACTGCTCAAACCGGTCGACGTAGACGAACGCCACAGGCACAACCAGGAGCGAAAGAGCGGTCGAGGTTAGCAGGCCACCGATGACGGCGATTGCCATCGACTGGCGGAAGCTCGCGTCGGCGCCGAACCCAAGGGCGATCGGCAGCATTCCTGCGATCATCGCGATTGTGGTCATGACGATGGGGCGGGCGCGCTTGTGGCAGGCGTCAATCAGCGCGTCGTGCATGGATAGTCCACGCTCGCGAATTCCGACCACGGCATATTCGACGAGCAGGATTGAGTTTTTCGCGACAATACCCATCAGCATCACGAAGCCGATCATGACGGGGAGATTGAGTTGGCTGCGCGCGATGAGCAGAGCGACGAAAGCGCCGCCGACAGAGAGCGGAAGCGCCGAGAGAATGGTGACGGGTTGGAGAAAGTCCTTGAACAGTAGCACGAGCACGCAAAACATCGACACAATGCCGATAATGATTGCCATGCCGAAACCAGTCGCGAGTTCTCCCGCGAGTTCGGAATCGCCGGTCCGGATGAGGCTGACAGAGGACGGCAGGTCTTTAATTGCGGGCAACGCCATCGCGGTCGCCTGCGCCGGTCCGAGCGCCATCCCGCCGAGATCGGCCTCGACAGTGACGTAGCGGCGGCGGTCGTACCGGTCGATTTGCGAGGGGCCGCTTTCCATGGAAATTGCGGCGACGCTCGACAATGGGATCGGCCCGTTCCGGCCATTCACCCGCATGTTGGCAAGCGTATCTATCTTCTGCCGCGCCGCGTCCGTTACACGCACGCGGATATAGACCTGACGACTATCAAGATTGAGCCGAGCGACCTGCGTATCGAAATCGCCACTGGTCGCGATCCGAACGACATCGCCAATCGAGGCGGTCGTGACGCCCCGCTCCGCCGCCCGCAGCAGGTCCGGGCGGACAATAACCTCGGGACGTTCGAGGCTGGCCGTGGACTTGATATTCGTAAATCCGCCAGCCCCCCGCAGATCCTGCTCGAGCGCCTCGGCGCTCGCCTTAAGTGCCTGCACGTTATCGCTCGAGAGAATGAACTGAATCTTCTCGCCCAGCCCGCCACCGCCAATGGCGAAGCGTGCGCCGGGTATACCAAGGAGCTTCGGTCGAACGTTGTTCTCAATCGTGACTTGCGGCTCACGTTCGCCACGGGGGGCCAGCATCAGAACCATGGCGCCTCTGCGCACCTCCCCTGCCTGCTGTGTTCCGGGCCCGAGTTGCTGCGAGTCACCCACTGTTGTGAATACACTGGCAATCCCTGGCACATCCTTCAGTACCGCGCGGATATCTTCCGCGACCTTGAGCGTGCTTTGCATCGGGCTGCCGGGCGGGAGCTCGATATTCACCGTCGTCGAGCCGCGGTCCGCCGGCGGGATCAATCCAGTTGGGATCAGCGGGATTAGGGCAAGCGACGCGGCGAAGAATAGGACTGTCCCAAACGCTGTTGTCTTGCGATGACCAAGGCACCAGCCAACGGTCCGCAGGTAAATTGTCATCAACGGGCCGTCCTTGTGCTCCGTTGATGGTCGTGACGAGAGCATATAAGCAGCCATCATCGGTGTGAGCAGGCGCGCGACCAGCAACGATGCCAGAACCGCAATCACGGCAGTCCACCCAAATTGTTTGAACAGCAGACCTGACACGCCGCTCATCAAGGCTGTGGGCAGGAACACGACCACCAGTGTGATCGTCGTTGCAACAACTGCGAGTCCGATCTCGGTCACGGCCTCACTTGCCGCCTCGCGCATCGGCTTGCCCATCGCGCGGTGACGCTCGATATTCTCGATCTCCACGATCGCGTCATCGACCAGGATCCCGACGATCACCGCGAGCGCGAGAAGCGTCACTGTATTGAGGGAGTATCCCAGCCACGACATCGCGGCGAAGGCAGGAAGGATCGACAGCGGAAGAGCGGCTGCGGAAATGAGCGTTGCACGCCAGTCGCGTAGGAACCACCAGACGACAAGGATCGCCAGCAATGCCCCCTCGTAAAGCATGTGCATCGAGCCCGCATACTGCTCGCGTGTGTAGTCGATTGAACCAGATATCAGCTTGATATCGAGTGTCGGGTCGGTCTTCTGGAGCTGCTCCATCGCTCGCCCGACGGCATCGGCAATACCCGCCTCGTCGAAACCCTTGGCGCGATATACCCGAAATCCCACGACGTGCTTGCCGTTCAGTAAAGCAACCTGCGTACGCTCTGCGATAGTATCCCGAACATCGGCTACCTGATCCAGGCGCACCTTGGCCACGCCGGGAACTGCGATCGGCAGGGCCGCGAGATCAGAGGCCTGGCGCACGATTGCGGTCGTGCGGACAGCCTGCTCGTTCTGACTCAGTTGTGCGCGCCCGCCGGATGATTGCTGCTGTACCTGACGGAGCGCCCGCGAAACATCTGCAGCGGTGACGCCGAGGGCGGCGAGACGCACGGGATCGACCTCGACACGCACTTCCCGCTGCACGCCGCCGACCCGCTCAAAGCGGCCGATGCCAGGCACGCCGAGAACGATCTTTGCGACGGTGTCATCCACGAACCATGACAGTGCTTCTTCGTCGAGCCGCGTGGACGATATGGCGTAGATCAGCAGCGCATTGCTGCCGGCTCGCTGAGCGCTGACAATCGGAGGCTGGACGTCCAGGGGCAGGTCTGACCGTACACGATCGACCGCATCCTTGGTTTCAATCAAGGCCTCCGAGAGATTCTTTTCAAGCACGAATTCGACCCGGATGGCGACCTGGCCGTCTGTGACCGATGTACGCAGATGCTTGAGGCCGCCGAGCGTCGCAAGCGAGTCTTCAACTTTCCGGGCGACCTCCGTCTCCAGTTGGGAAGGTGCCGCCCCCGGCTGAACCAGCGTGACGTTGACAACGGGCAGATCGAGATCCGGAAAGCTCTGGATCGGCAATGATCGGAAGCCCCACAGACCGGCGATCGCCAGAACTGCGAACAGCATGATCGCAGGTATCGGATTGCGGATCGACCACGTTGCGAAATTCATCGATCGCTTTCATCCTGAGCGGTCGCAGACACGCGATCGGCGTCGCTATCCCCGGCCAATCGCACGATATCGCCGTCCTTAAGGAAGCCTGCGCCCTGGACAATGACCCGATCATCGCCAGCGATACCGGAAGTGATCTCGACATCCCTGCCCTGCCGGCGGCCCGTAGTCACCGCCTGAAGCGTCACGCGCGGTCTCAATTCTCCTTCCGCCGCGACCTTGAGCACGTAACTGCGTCCGTCTCGAATGACTACGCTTTCAGCAGGGATCACGCGCGCCTTGCTCTCGCCCAGGATAACGCTGCCGCTGACATACATGCCGGCGCGCGCGCGGCTGCCGGGGTCGATATCGGCATAGACCAAGCCAAGACGCGACTGCGGGTCCAGAGACGGAGCCAGCTGGCGAACTGTCGCCATGGCGGTGCCGCCGTTCGGCAAGGTCAGTGCGATGCGCTGCCCCGGTGTGATTTGTGTGAGCTG
This sequence comes from Bradyrhizobium sp. LMTR 3, assembly GCF_001693485.1. Lineage (GTDB taxonomy): Bacteria > Pseudomonadota > Alphaproteobacteria > Rhizobiales > Xanthobacteraceae > Bradyrhizobium. Next base: position 298,470 of record NZ_MAXC01000046.1, on the reverse strand, counting down.
TGCCGCCGTGAGTTCCCCACGCCATTCAAGCCGGTTTTGCCTGATCAGGCGGAACAGTTCCTGGCCAACCGGGACAACAGCGCCGAGGGTCGCCATACGCGAGCTAATGACGCCGTCATCTGGCGCCACAACTTCGGTATATTTCAGCTGCAATTGCTTGGCTGCGAGCAGCGCCTCCGCGGTCTTTGCTTCGGTCTCACGCTGCAGGGCATCCTTGTCGCTGATCGCGTCGCTTCCCCTCAACCGCTGTGCCCGCTGCCGGTTGGCTTCGGCCTGATCGTATTGCGCTTTCAGCTGCACTTCATCGGCGCGCAACAGGCTGGGATCGAACCGCGCGAGCACTTGGCCCTGCCGGACCTGGTCGCCGACGTTCACGAGGACGTCGGACAGCTGATAACCGCCGATCTGCGCGCCAACGCTCGCTTCCTGCCATGCAGCGATTGCGCCCGACGCTTCTATCGCCATGTCCCATTTCAGCGCGCGGGGCATTGTACTCGTGGCCGTCAAAGCGGGAGCCTGTTGAACGGGCACGGTGACCGGCGACGCGCGGCGCTGCACGATGGCAATCACCATCGCGGCAGCCGCGACGAGCGCGATGGCGGACGCGGCAAGTTTTGCAAATGTCATGCTCCGGCGACGGCGAGGAAGAGCCGATCGGGCAAAGGTCGCCGCCGCGGCGGGCGAGTCCATCGTATCGGCAACAATCCTCGGGCGCGGCTTGGACAGTGACAAACGCTTCTCCTTTATTAGATTGATTACTCTATTTAATGAACGCGATCTTTGAAGTCAACGCGCCGCAGCAGCTCGCTTAATGATGCTATGGAAAATCCGCCTGCTGGCGCATCGCAGCGGCCAACAAGATTCTCACTGGTTGGCTGCCTGGGCTGGTGGCGCAGCGCCACCCTTGTCGGTCCAATCCGGCGGAAGCCCGATTCTCTCACCGATCATTCCAGCAACGCCTGGGCTCCTGCCAAAGGCCTCGCACGCGACTTGTTTGGGCGCTCCACCCAAAGCTGTGTTCAGGCTCTGCGCCGATGGCAGAGATGGCCCGGCCCCAAAAGGCGTGCTGCCGGTTACAAGCAATTTGCTGAAGTCAGCACCAAATGCTCCTGCAAGGTCATAGGCATCGCCATCGGTCGATACCCTGCCTGCACTGGTGAAGGAATTCGCGCCGCGCCCCCAAACTATGGCCGCCTTTTGTCTCCCTCGTGGATCGCGAGCTTCCGCTTCTACCGACAAGCTGCCCAGTCCGATTGGAATGCGCGGAACCGGCACCGGCACGCCAGGAAGGAGAATGGACGGCACGACGGACACAACCTTGGACGCGCCCGCGGCAGTGGGGTCCGTCGGCGCTGCACGAGTGATAACCGCGTGGACGACCAGGTCGGCCGGGTCTGTAGAGCCGACGATCTGGAACCGGTCGCTCAGTCCAAAACACAATGCCCGATCGACGGCATTGCCCATAAGCCGGCGCTGATCTTCCGTGAATGAAGCTCCGGCCACCGCCGCGGTAGAGAAGCGCGTTTCAGCGATCCGCACTGTCTTGGCAGCCAGGACGTCATCCTTGTCGACGTGAACGACAGATTTTGTCAGAACACCGTCCGATGTTTTCAGATTGTCGTAGGTCGCAAGAGAGCCCGCCCGATCGAGCGGCGCCGTCGCGCATCCCGCCGTCAGTAGGGACAATGCTGTTATAAGCGTCGCCGCTCGACTGGATTTCATTTCTTTCAACCTGGACTCAAGGCGGACAGTCTCTGCCGTTGGACTTCGGTCGCGCGATAGACCCGGGTCTCACCCTCCTGAAGCGTGATGAATGCGCCCTCGTCTAAGCCTGTCGCCTTTATGGCGGTTGCCAGGTCCAACAGCGGTTGATCGATCGCTTCGGAGGACATCTGAAACGTCCCGTGATGCATCCCGATGCTTTGGCTCGCGCCAAGATCCAGGTGCGCCTGGACGGCTTCGGCGGGATTCATATGCATCGGCGTCATGAACCACCGCGGCTCGTAGGAACCGATCCCCAACAGCGCGATGTCGGGAGACCCCAGTCTTCTCCTGATGTCCGAGAAGTGGGTGGGAATAGCCGCTATCGCCGCCAAAATAGACGCGCCGATCGCCGTCCTGGATCAGATAGCTGCCCCATAGACTTCTTTGACGATCCCGGATTCCGCGCGCCGAAAAATGCTGGGTCGGCGCAAAGGTCACCTTGCAGCCCGGCCCGATCTCGAAGTCTTCCCACCAGTCAAACTCGTGGACGTGTGTAAACCCGACAGACCGCACCAGATCGCGATCGCCGGCCGCCACCAGCACAACCGGGGAGAACTTCGCGTGAAGGCGACGCAACGTCCCTATATCCAGATGATCGTAGTGATTGTGGCTGATGAGAATGACGTCAATCGGCGGCAGATCATCAAGCGCCAAGCCGGGCTCTCTCACCCGTTTCGGGCCGAACCACCCGACCGGGCTTGCACGGAGCGACCAAATCGGATCGCTCAGAATGTTCAGACCGGCGCACTGAATCAGGAATGTCGCGTGGTTCACGAACGTTACGGCGATATCACCGGTATGGCGCATCGCGTTCAGTCCGCGTGCTGCCGTGTTTTCTACAGAGGTAGGCCACCGACTGCGCCCTTCAAAAACCATTCGCCACGCGCTTGATATGCGCGGAGCAAATCCTCTTGGAAGGGTAGGATTGTGGAAGCGCTGCCCGTCAAAGTGATCCGAGAGCGGCCACGCACCGGACGCCCCGCGCAAACCACCCTGCACGGGCAATTCCTGAGAAGGCAGTCCATGCGCCTTCTCGCCGCGGTCCTCACTCGCTGCAGGTCGCAGGTGCTCGGGGTCTGTAATACCGTCCAAAAGAAGCTCCGTTCTCGATAGAACTATGATCGATTGCTCTGTCTATTTATCAAGCCTGTTCATGCCGGAGTCGGGATTCGGCCTCGGGCTTAGTTTGATGCCGCGTTTGTAAATTGCGTGAGCCGCACCGCGAGTGTCGCGTAACCTATCTTTGCCGACAGCGAGACAGGGATGTAAATCTTCTGCTCATTCGCGAGCCCGAACGTCAATTCCGTCTCGCCGAGCATTCTGTTCGGCGGCCTGCCCTCAGCACTGCTCTCACCGGCGACTTCTCCTGCGATGGGCGCGATCTGCAACTGACATCCCACGAGCGGCCCCACATACGGGCCCTGAGCCATCGTGCGCGCTTCTTTCGTTTTCAGGACCAAGTTAAATCGGCGCAAGCCGTCGAAGATCTGGACCGTACGATCGCAAATGCCGACTTCTCCCCTCCCGTTGGCAGTGAGAGCGGGTGCCAAGAGAGCGCTCACGGGATCGACGATATTCTTCAGATGCTCCGGCGTGATCGGGGGGCCTCGAGACCCCGCCGTGATCGGAGGATCGATGGTCATTGCATTGACGGCACCATCCGCCATCACGAGGTTAACCTTTTGCGCCCGTCGGCTACCCTTGTGATCGAGATTGAACAGGGTCGGAACGAGGCGGCCACTCTTGTAAACACCGCTCGACACCGCCTCGCCAGTCGCTGATCCCATCAGGTGCGCCGCGCCAGAAGTCCGATAGCTGACCCGGATCGAATAGGTGTTGCCACGTACTGCGATCACCGAGTCGGCCCGCGCAATGGTGAGGCCGGCGAGCGTGACCTCATACCTGGCCCGTATGTCGCTGTCCGCGGCAGCGGAAGGTACATGGGTCAAAAGAAAAATAGCGATGGCCCGGCATAACGTAACCGCAAACCGGATCGCCGCGGCGGCCTTGCACTGAGCGGAATCCCCTCCCCTGTCGCACCCGCCTGCCACGTCCGACTCCACGATCGACCCTCCTTGATAATTAGAGTATTCGCTCTATCTATTATCAATGTGGTCACAGAATGGCAACGCCAATGATAGACAGATTGCTCTATTTTTTGCTATGCGTCACTCTGACCAGACCACTAGTCCAGTCCACTTAGGACATCGGCGCGACAGTACGGGCCGCCAGGTCGGCGCCGGCGCTCGCCCCACATATTCAGGAGATATCCCATGAAAATCGCCATCATCGGCGCGACCCGCGGCATTGGGCTGGCGATGGCCCAGGCGGCTCTGGCCGATGGCCATGACGTCACGGCGCTCGCCCGGACGCCCCGACGCATGCCACTGAGCCACGCAAACCTGCGCATCGTCGCAGGCGATGCCCAGGACCCCGATGCTATCGCGAAGGTCGCGGAGGGGCAGGATGTCGTTTGTGATTGCCTGGGCACGACCAACGTCACCCAGAAGATATCCATGTTCTCACGCTGCGCCGAGAATCTCGCGAAAGTGCTGAAGCCCGAACAATTGCTGATCGCCGTCACCGGTATTGGAAGCGGCGATAGCAGAGGACACGGCGGCCTTTTGTACGACTACCTATTTATGCCGATTGTCCTGCGCAGGATGTATGCCGACAAGGATCAGCAGGAACGGATCATCACATCGAACCTTTCCCGTTGGATCATCGTGCGCCCCGGCTTCCTGACCAATGGCCCGCACACGGGGCATTATCGCGCGCTCACTGACTTAACCGGCATCCGCGGCGGCAAGATTTCACGTACCGACGTTGCCGACTTCATGCTTTCGCAGGCCAAGTCACCTCAGTACATCGGGCAAACGCCTCTCCTGATCTATTGAGGGTCGGCACAGCGCGCGGCAGGTGCCGTTATAGGAACACATTTCCCATAGATAGATTGATTACTCTACTAATAGCGACGTTCATTCCCGGAGAGTCGTGATGAGTGATCAGCAATCCCAGCCTGCCAGCGGTGAAACTGTGATCCTTGGCGCCGGCCCCGCCGCTCCTGGCATGCCGGCACCCGGCGCGCCGGCGGCTGCCTCAGATGACGTGGAGACAACGAGAGTGTCGCCCGATCAGGAAGAAACTTCACCAAAGCCAGACGCGCGCGAGCCGGAGACCATCGAGATTGAAGCGCCAATCCCTGAGGCCTCAGGGGGCGAAGCTCCCCCGGTCGACGCCGGAAAACAGGAAGCACCGCGCTTCTCCGGTAACGTGACGATACTCTTGCCTGGCGACCGTCTCGGCGCCGACGCAAAGTCTGGGTCAGCAGAGCCATCGCCCGGCAAACGCCGTTTCGGGGCGGTTGCCGCCGTACTGGTGGCGTCCACAATAGCGGGTGCGTTCGGCGGGGCGCTGGCAACCGCAGGCATTGGAAAGTTGATCACGGTGGAGACCGCTTCGGGTGCGCCGGCGAAAGGCCATCCGCTGGAGGGCTTTGCAGCGCGGATCGATGCCGATATCGCCACGCTGAAGAGGAGCATCGAACATGCTGCCGAGGGGGACATCAACCGATCCAACAGGGCCGGCGACCGGCTGGACAAGATCGAGAGAGCGCAGGCCGACTCTGCCACGAAACTCGCAAAGCTCAGCGAAACCGTCGAGAAGCTTCGCGCCGCCCAGGCATCGGCGACGATGGCTGCTGCCGCGCCGGCTCCCGTAAAGGACGTGAACGGGTTGATACCCACCGCCGCCGCACGTTCTCCTTTGACTTCGCCCAAGCCCGAAATTGCGCGGCTGCCGACGGTCGAAGGTTGGGTATTGCGGGACGTCGTCAACGGCAGCGCACTTATCGAGAGCCGCGGCGGCATATATGAGGTCTATGCTGGCGACCCCGTACCCGGCCTCGGCCGTGTCGATGCCATTCGCAAGCAGGATGGCCGCTGGGTGGTCATCACCAGCAAGGGCCTGATCCTCTCGCGCTGAGTATTGCTTCCACTCCCTAGCGCCGAGCCGGCGTTTTCGAATCCTACTTGTAACTTTCTATCTTTATTTTGTCTTTCTGAACGCCGGCCTTTTTGAGGGACATAACGGTGAACGCGATGAGTCCGCTTGATCCGCATACATAGAAGATCGAATCACCATACTCCCTTGCTACCTTCGTAAGCGCGCCCGCGAACGCGTCCCGGCAGACGGGGCTGTACTCCGATACAAGGGGCTCAAGCTCCTTGCGATACAGGAAGTCGCCTCGCTGCACCTGGACCAAAGCAATGTCATGATTGCCTCTCTTGCGTGCTTCAATGATCATGGAGCGGAAGGGCGTCATCCCCACGCCGCCCGCTATGAAAACCAAGCCGCCGCTTCCTGTTTCGGGCAGCGCGACGTGCGCGCCTGTACCAAAGAGCCTGATCCTGTCGCCTGGATTGAGCGCGCTCATCCTTTCCTTGAATTTGCTCTTTGATCCAACATGCATGCTGAACATGACCTCAGGATCCCCGGGAACTGAAGCGAAGGACATCTCGCGGATCGAAAGGTCCAATAACCCGCCGGCTGCCAAGTGAGTGTACTGCCCAGCCTTGTAGTTGACGCCGGTCGCTTCGAAGAAGAACGAGTAAACGTCATCGTATTCATGAACCTTTTTCGTAAACGCAATTTTCATCTGAATAACTCGACGTTGTTGATCAGGAGGAGGAGCTGGCGTGCACTTCCAAATCGAAGCGTCTAAGCGACGCGCGGTCGCGGAAGATCGTGACTCCCTGTTTTCGGCGACAGGGTGTGTGGGGCGGCCAAGGCTGCTGTCGTGCTAACGAGCACTGCCGCCCCATCCCGAAACCTTAGCGGCTAAGCTTCAGGTCAGGTTTATCACCTTCCCAAGCCTGGAAGCCTCCAGCAACTTCCTGGAAGCGAAGGCACTTTGACATCATAGTGCCGGAGAGACACATCGCGTCGCCTTTGACCGACCACGTAACGGACTGCGAAAACAGGGTCCCCTGCACGCCTCCAGTGCCGTCCTTGTTGAGGGTGAGTTTGAAGCTCCTGCCATTCGGCGCATTGGCTGACCACGGAGCGCCGTCGGCGATCATGGCTGTTGCCTTCTGTGCTGGCAGGAACCGCTCCGCAGCGAGCGCAGGGATTGCGGCAAGGACTGCGACGGCGGCCATCGCGAGCCTGAGATGTGTTTTCATGGTTTTCCTTTCTTCATTGATTTGCCTTAAGCAGCCGGGCTCTTGCCGTGATCATCACGGCGCGTGCCCCATCTGCATTTCGTGGATCGCCTCTTATTCGATGCCGAGCATCGCTGCGCTCTCGCGCCAAAGCCGGTCCTGCGCCTCTTGGCTTCGCGCCAATTCCGAGGGATCGGGAAATGTCGGTTCGCCCTTGACCAGGGAGACGTAGATTCGGCCAGGCGGCGGGCTGATTGCACCAAGAGCTACGTTGGCGAGCATGTTTCCGGAGTGCTCCGGTGTGTTCATGACGAACTCGGGACGGAAAAGGCCAATGAGAGGAAAAACCGTACGCGTCAGAGCTTTGACAAACGCTCTCTGCAAGGCCGAGGCGTCACGACCTGCAACGCCGCCAGTAAGTCCGGGATTGAAAGCAACGACGTTTATCTGGCGGACCTTCACCTCGTCGAGCCGGGCCAAGGAGAGCGCCGTCATCATGTTGCACAGCTTTGAAGCCGTGTAGGAGCGTATGCCCGCGCCAGAACCATTCGGGGTCGGGTGGGCCCATTCCTGCAAGTCGAGCGACTTGGGCGCGATTCGCTTGAACGGAGGATTGTGCATGTTGCTCGAGGTGATCACCAGGCGGCTATGCTCGGCCATATGCGGCAGCAGGAGCTGGGCCAGCAGATAGTGGGCAAGGTGGTTCACCGCGAAGGTCAGACCATAGCCGTCTGCACTGCGCTGCTTGGCGTTGGAACCATGGAGGCCGGCATTGAGCACCAGCAAGTTAATCCGGGTATCCCCGAGCCGGCGTGTCAGCGCATCTGCAAATGCGCGGACGTTGGCGAGCGACGCGAGTTCGAGCGGAAGGACCTCGACGCCCTCCGGCACCGTTCGTCCGCTGCCGCGGGCTCCTACGAACACGCGTGTGTTGGACTGGGCGACGATTTGCGCGAGCGCGTGCGCGCCAAGCCCGGACGTGGCTCCCGTCATGACAACAACGCGCTGCGGTCTAGCCTGGCCCATAGTTCACCGTCCCATTCCGGTCCGTGCAGCTTCCGCTGGCCCACGCAGCAGAGCCCATGAGAAAGCCCGTGCGGCGCGGCGCACAGCGCGCTGCAGCGGGACCCCGGCCCTCGCCGATCGCCATCCGCCCCTCGGCGCTTACTTCGGTGATGGTTGCCGTCGCCGGCTGCAACAGCTTCTGTGCGGGCGTCGTGGCGGCCATCATCGCTGCCGGGGGCTCGGCAAGAATGCTCTGCCAAGTGCTGTGCCAATGGCTCAAACCGTTCACTTGGCCCGCGAAGGCGTAATCAAGGAAAGCGAGCGTCAACTCTGCTGTGGCCTCCTTGACTCGCGGATTGAGCGCCGGGCCTCCGACGAGAGGCCGGTCAGTGAACATGCTGTGAGACCCACCTTGAAACACGGCCAGCAGTTTTCGAGGATTGGCGACGGCGTTGAAGATTGCGACGCGATCGCTGGCAGGCGAGTAAAAGCCCGGAATTCTTATGACATCCTCGGTCGACGTTACGTGGAGTGTCGGAACGGTAACATTGGCGAGCACACCAGCCAGATTTTTCTCGCCGTAGAACGGTGGCGCAGAAATCACGATCGCGGCCCGATAGCGCGGATCTCGGAACTGGACCCATCGTCCGTTACGGATGACCCGCGCGCCGACCGTCAGTAGTGTGGTGTTGGCTCCGTACGAATGTCCCGCGGCGACAATCCGGCGGGGGTCAATGACGGCGGCATACGGACTCGCGCTTGAGAGAATGCTGTCGAGCGCAAAGCGCAAGTCGATGGCCCGCGCGGCCGCTTCGCCATCCTGGGCCGCGGTCTGAAGACGATTCACGACTCCAAAGGGATTGCCGAACCAAACCCCGGAGTCGCTACCGGTATGCTGGACATGCAGGCTCGCAATGCCGTACGCAGCCCATTGTCTCGCAAGATAGGTGTAGCCATTTCTGGTACCCCCGATGCCATGCGAGAACACGATCAACGGCACCCGCCCGAACGACGCAGCGGCCGGCCAGTACAAGCGCGCAGGAACCCGGCGCCCCCTGGAGGCGTCGACCCAATCGAAATCGACGGTCTGAAAAGGCGCAACTTCTTGCTGCGTACGTGCGGCCTGTGCATCCGCGTCTTTCGCGGGAGGCGCTGTCGCGATGACGCAAGCCAGCAATACGGCGTTGAACTTGCGTCTCATGCCTTTTGCTCCCCGAGAGATGAACGTGTTTCGATAGTGCCTATGGGCCTCGCCCGAGGCCTCATCCCGCGTCCAAGCATCCGCGGTGTAGAGGGCCGCTGCACGCCGGCCCCTCTTTCAATCGACGCAGTTGCGGCTTCACATTGATAGATCATACGCTCTATCAATTATCGAGCGAGAGCCTGCCTGTCAATTAAAATTAGACTGATCGAACTATTTTAGGATGTCGCAGGCGACCTCGACGGAAAGGTGCAGAGCGGGAATGTCCCGCAAAGTGCTTTAACCGTCGTGCTCAATATGTGTCGAAAAAGAGTCGAGAGAGAGACATCGCGGACCCGCGTCCTCCTCGCCAAAAGTGCCTTGAACCCTCGAACGTATGACCTCCGAGCGCGGTTGCTCGCTGCAACCCTCCGGCCGGCGACTTGACTAAGATCTAGCGCGCGCCACTGTCTTTTTGGCCCGGGGCGGTTCTGCTCCCGCGCTTTCCATGGGAGTCATAAGCAAGTGGACCAGGAGTTGCCGGAGAACAGGCATGGCCTTTCCCGCCTCCTTCGGGTTTTGCATCGCGACCACCTTCGCGCCGTGCATAAGCGCCATGATGGTCGTGGCCGCGACTTCCAAATCCAACTTGGCCTCGACCTCACCCCGCGACTGGCCATAGCGAAGCATCTCCACAAGGATCTCGCGGATGCCTCGGTTGTGGCTGTTCACGATCTTGCCCATCTCCGGATTGCGCTTGCTCTCCGCCATCATATCGAAGATCAGCGCCATAGCGGCCGCCCCGCCCGGTTGACCTTCCAGCTCTGGTGCGAGAGTCTCTACGATGGAGCGCGCGCCCTGGATGCCGGCCTTTAATTGTTCCGTGACCTTCTCGAGCCTTCCCTCAATCAACGCGGCGACAATCGCATCCCTGGTGTCAAAGTAGTGATACAGGTGTCCCGGGCTGATTCCGGCTTCCGCGCAGATTTCAGCCGTCGACGCACCTTTCAGGCCGCTCCGAAGAAAGCAGCGCATTGCAGCGCCCAGGATTTCCTGACGCTTTTTTTCGTGTTTCACAGGGTCGAGTTTTCGCATGCCTACTCTTTAAACTGGAGTAATCGGTCTATCAACTGCCCTTTGGTCTGAAACCCGCTGACCCACTGGATCGGCGCCTCCACACACGGCTTGGCCACCACATGGGCAAACGCTTTGGCGATGCCGCCTTATGCTGCTGGAAGACAAATCAAGCCATGGCTCTGCCAATTGCCTTCGCAATTGGCGCGACCGAATCAATCGTTGGTGTCGGTTTCTTCGTTCCCAGCACCGCCCTCCCTATTGCGACCTCGGCCGCACTCGTGGCAAGCGGAAGCGACGTGCGCGCGCTCTGGCTCGCGGTGACATTTGGCGCATGCTTTGATGATTGGATCTCGTATGCAATCGGCTACTTCGTTGAGCATTAGCTTAAGGAGAGCTGGCCGCTCCGCAACAACAGGCAGCTTCTCGACGACGGCCATCGCTTCTTCGAGCGGTGGGGCTGGATCAGCCTCTTTGCTTCCCGCTTCATGAGCCCGCTGCGCCCCCTTACGCCGCTCGTGGCCGTCATACGCGAGATGCCGGTGCTTCAATTCGCCGTGGCGAGTTTTGCCGCCGCAATGCTGTGGGCGAGCATTGTGCTGGGACTCGGCACCTTCGGCAGCAGTTGGTTTCTCGGAGCCGGCTAGAGCGCAAGTGTGCGAGCTGGGTAGCCAGGTGCGCAAGGGTGAGGAGTCCTCGCTCGTCGTCTTCTACAAGGAGTATCTGGCGCAATGGCTCAAGCTAATGAAGGACGACAGCCCCGCGTCATCTTCACGGCTTCGGCGAAGGCGTCGGAGGCGGTTGCTCACCTGAAGGGATGCAGTCGCGGTTAGCGGGCGGCCTTTAAAGCATCGACCTCGCGGCGCAGGTCTTCGTAGTTGTCGTTGGCGGCTTTGAGCTCGGCGCGCAGCGACTCAACCTCGGCATACAGACTGTCATTCTTTTCCTTCAACGCCTGCACACCAACAAGAGTGACGCCGACGCCGTCCATAAGCGGAATATATTTATCGCTGTCCCCTGTTCCAAAGGCTTCATGCCAATCCTCCGCGACTGGTCCGATATGGCGAACGGAACCAGGTTCATGCCGGTATTTCCATTCGTCGATTTTGAGATGTGAAATCCGATCTAGCACGGAACTCTTGTCCAATGCCCTGAACCCTTCCTTGAAAGTGCGCGACGACGCCCCTGCGAGGACTCCCGAGGCATTCCAAAGGCTGATGGCGCTGGCTACGTTCCAGCTCGCCGTACCATTGTTTGAAGCATACCAGGTCGCGCCGCTGCCGCCGCCAAAGGCGAACACCGCGTTCGATGCGTTGTATCCGTCGTGGACCCAGGCGCCATCCTTGAAATAGAGGCCAGACCCGAGATACGTCATTCCACTCCAGGGCATAATTGAAAAAACATCATTCGCGGCGGATGTGTAGGCGACAATGGCACTGTCGTTGCTTCCCATGCCAGTGCCGTCAACGCTCAACGGATTTGTAGGCCCTGTCGTCCCGATGCCGACGTTGCCGCCGTTCGGCTGCAGCACCAAATTCCGGAACGCTGTCCCCTGCTTAATCGCCTGCGCCCAAGCATAGTCCGTATCATGCACACCGAAGGTCAGCGCCTCGTCAGTTCCCGCACCTGTACCCGTCGTCAGTCGGAATAACGGGGTGCTGTTGTAGGCGGTTGATGCACCAGTGACGTCAAGCTTTGATTGCGGCGTTGTGGTCCCAATACCCAGGCGGTTGTTGACGTTGTCCCAAACAAGGTTAGCGGAGCCGCCGAAGACGCCGCTGTTGTTAAACTGGACTTGTGTGTTCGCTCCACCCGGCGTCCCCGAACCGCCACCACCGCCCCCGATCAGGAAGCCAGAGAAAGTGGTGCCCACGCTGCCGTTACCAAAGCTGTCACTAGCCCCAGTCGATGCATAGCCGCGCGCCTCCACATAGTCCGTAGTGCCGTTCATATCCAAAATAACTGTCGCTACCGGTCGGTCACCGGCGCCTGAGGTGTGCGAGTAGACTTGATTGACCCCGTTCTTATAAATCAGCGCTTGGCAGACTGAACTGGTGCTGCAATAGGTGGCTGAACGGAAGAAATATTTTCCGGCGACGGTCGGCGTATAGCGATCTGTCGTCAGGTTGAAACTATTGGCGGTATCAAACGTCTTCGTGTCCATATCCAGAACGATGTTGACACCTGCCGTCTGCGCCGTTGCTGCGCGGTAAACCGAGAAAGATGGCACGGAAGCCGAATTGCCGCCGCCCACGGTCGTCCAGTTCGTGCCGTCACAGGTCTTAAGAACGTCGTTCGTGGTGTCGTAGACGAGACCGCCTTCGACCCAGCTCGTGCGGGTTTGCGGGCCGACGAGATCGTTGGCTGGCGTGCAGTCGGCATACGCAGCGGTCGAGACAAACACAAACAAGAGCAGATATAGAAAACGCAATCATCCTCATCGCAAAAGCGAACTCATAGCCACCAACCGCAATGGCTGGTGGCCGGGACTGCAAAACCGCTCATTCACAGAAGACGGCACGGCGCTCTTTGGCCGCGAGGCTTGGACGTACAACGCCGCCTCCCGGCCATACTGCCGAGAAGCGACATGATTTCCAGCTCATGTCTGCCGCTACGATGATGGGTTTTGAAGCCCCGGTCGGAAATCCGACGCGTGTACAATGGTAAAGGCCCTACTGTCTGTCGGTCAATAGGCTTCGAAACGCGCATCGTTTTCCATAGCGCAAAAGTATCGCGCAACGTGGACGAAGGCTCTGCGCTCGGCAAGCCGCGCGCGGTTTAATCAACCGGCTTTCCAGAAGGATGCTGCAAATATGTCTATGGGAGTCGCGTTGCATTTCGGGCAGTGCCACATGTTGGCTGCCATCTGCGCTCCGGTCGAACGCGCATCGCAATGCATGCAGAACCATTCGGCGGAAACGCCGCCGAACAGCGGATGCTTTACACAGCCATCCTTATCCGGCTGCATTGAAGCAGGTCCCCAATCCTTCGCGATTGCCTCCCGCACTCCGTCAGCAGCTTCCATGGCAATCTTCATGACTTGAGAAAAGAACGCTTTATCATCGAGAGGATTTGGCTTTGTGTACGTCTCGATTTCGGCAGGCTCGGACGGCGCATGCCCAAGATGGATTCCCCAGCCGCTGCCGCTGATAAGAACCTCATCGAAGTAGACGCTAAGAGTGTACGGCTCGCCCGCGATCTCGCCTTCGGTCGTTTTGACCTTATCGAAGCCCCTGATCGGGGATTCTATAATGCTGGACTCGTTTATATCGACGACGTCCCAAGGTTCAGGGCGCCATCCTTGGTCCCAGGCCTTCATAAGGGCCTTCCAGTGCGGATGCCCTTTCTGCCTCGCTATGATGTCTAACGCATCGTGATGGCGAATTTGATGCTTGCGCGAGAGGCGCTTTGCAAAAATACGGAATTCGTCGAGTTCATTTTGGATAGTCATGATCCATTCCTTAGATGCACGGATCTGACTAGGTGCCCACTGCCAATCAGTCCGCCCAATCGGGAACGGTCATGATGCAAATTGAAAAGCACTGCTAAGCTTCGCGAGCGGTGGGCACACTGGCCTGTGCTTAAGGCCGAGGAAATTCTACCGCATTCCATGGATTCGTCAATAAAGCTGGGTGTCTTTGGCCGCGTCCTAAAGGCCCGGGCTCTACTCGCTTTCGCTCACCGAGCCAGCCGATTGCCGCGAAGGCGCGGAACGTCTGTCCCGGCCATCCGGTGACGATCCCTCGCGCAAGGGAATAATGAGCCGCTCGCCGGAGGCACTCGCATTAGAGGCCCGCCGTTTCGGCGTCGCTATCACTGCCTCGAACGCGGGTGCCTTTTTAACCGGTCTCACGGCTGCACTCGGTCCCGCGTCCCGCCAATGGCGGCGCTATGCTGACGCTCCTGCGGGTGCCATTTTGCCGTCCGGCGTTGATAGTCAAAGGTCACTGGAGGCGCGCAACATGCGCGCGCATTTGATCCAGAAGCTCAACCATTCTCGCGAGAAACTCTTCGGCATCTTCGATGGAATGGCCTTGCGCGCTTAAGCGCGCAATCAAGGCGCGCTGCCGCTCGATGCGCAGCTCTTGTTCGGCGACATGGCGCCGGGCCATCTCAATCTCGGTTTCACCGTGAGGCATTTGCTTTCTTACCACGAAAAATGGGGGCGTGCCGCCCGTTGCCGTCAAGGCCAAGCCCCTTAGGGGCAAAAGCGTCAGCCCGTGTCGTCGCTTCGCTCCAGCCCGCGCCAGCCTCCGCTTTCGGCCTGTGACAGCTAACCCCCGCTCATTGCCGCGTGGCTAGTCGGTTTGCATGCGCAACCCGAAAACCAAGGAGCGAAAACAATGACGGACAAAACACTCACGCAACTCAGGCAATTTACCGGCAGCGAACACTGGTTTCGCCACGCGCTCAATCCAGCCGTGACGTTCACCGATGGCGCAAAATACGTGGCCGACGAAGCGGGGGCGTACTGGCTCCTCGATGAAATCGCCCTCGCTCAAATCGGCGTCCCGGCCGTCAGGGCCGAAGCGTTCCAAGTGTGGATTCTGAAGGTCGACGGCAGCCGCGCCACGCTAACCTGCGGCGACGGCAACGACGCAACGGTCTACACCAAGGAGATTCCCTTTACCGATTTTCCTGCTCCGGGCATTACGCTATGGTTTACCGATAAAGTGATCCTGCTGCCGAGCGAATACTGATTTCTGGTAAGCGATCGGACTCAGGTAAGGGGGCATCAATGATGTCCCCTTTCTCGTCTGGAACACCAATTGCGCACTGTGAGGAGATCGAAACAACATGTCATTGCAACGTGACCCGCAAACGGGCGCCATCACCTACAAAGGCGAGAAGGTTGGCGAGCATACTTCTAAGGACGGCCAATCGACGGTGCGCATCGCCATTGAGTACTCGACGGCTGGTCCTGCCGCCGCGCGGTCTCGCCACAGGCCCTTCGCAGTTGCCCGAGAACCAACCTGAAAAGCGAAGCCGCCCCGTGATCGTCCGCGAATTGCCCGTGCCGCAATCCCTCGTCAGGACGCTCAGACGGGTTCACCGATTGACCGCAGGCGGGGCATCGGCGGCTCTGGAGCTGGTCGCGCAGCCACGCGTGGCAGCTCGTGAAATCGGTCATGGCGCAGGCGAGCATTGCCGAAGGCATCCACGCGGTCCCGAAGGGCTTGCGGCACGGTTTTGGGCTGCATGCCATCCGCTCGGGAATCCCGCTCAACCTCGTCCAACGGTGGCCTGATCATGCGCGCATGGAAACGGCAGCGATTTATGCTTAGGCGATGGGTAACGAAAAGCGTAAGTTTGCGGCGCGGATGTGGAATTCTGGATCAATACGAGAATCGACTAACGAGTGAACCGACAGATCCCTTGTTGCAAAGAGAGACATGTTCTCATGACGCCCCGTCAATTTACCCTGAAGGCCGAGCTTCCTGTGGGTCGAGCGTTTCAACAGGCTTTTGACGGTCAGGTACAAAAACTTCGAAATGCCGTCATACCGCTCGTTGCCCCGCACCGTGGACAACCTGCGACCGTTGGAAGCGCGGTCCTCCTGAAGCTCAAGGATATTCGATACCTCATCACGGCCAATCACGTTCTCGAAGATCATCCCGGTTCGCTTCATTACTTCGGGAGCAGTGGAATAGTAACGCCGCTCACCGGATATTTCACAATAGACAAAGCTCTTGATGTCGCCGTGACGGCGCTTTCCACGACGCAGATCGACGAACTGTCCCGTTATCCCACGTTGTCAGAGAATGATATTCGGCCAGCGCCGCCTCAAGGAAACAAGCAATATGCGGCGGTGTTTGGCTATCCACACACAGCATCCAAGGTCCTGAGAGGCACGACTGACGTCAAGACCGATATGTTCTCGATGGCCAATTTCGTTCTAAAGGAAACCGACGGAAAGATCTTCATAAAGTTTGATAAGCGCAAGAACGTGACTGCTGGTACGCGTCAGCAAGTGACTGCCCCTGATCCGTATGGAATGAGCGGCGGGGCAATCTTTGCTGTGCCAGTGTCAGTCGTATCGATTGTCCCGGGTGGAAACGTTCGCCTTGCGGGGATTGGCACGCATTGGAGGCACGGTCAAAAGGCTTTCCAAGGAACAGCCATCGAGAAGGTTTTACAAGTAATCGAACGCGCGTAATTCGTTCCCGGTATTCGAACTGCCACGCGTGGCCGCCGAAGTGCATTGTCCTCCGTTGCAGCAATAGCCACCAAGTCGATATTAAACACGCCTGGTGGCCGGGAGTTCAAAACCGCTCACTCACAGAAAGTAGCGGCGCGGCGCTTTGTGGCCGCGATGCTTGGGCATACAACGCCACCTCCGGGCCATACTGTCGAGAAGCGACATGATTTCCAGGTGTCTCGTTGCTATCGGTCAATACACTTTGCGCTTTCGTTTACGAACGCTTCTACTCGCATCCTCTGTGTCTACGACTGGGCGGGAAGCGGTCGCGGAAGCCGACCGACCCACCAAGCTCGTTCTCATAAACAGCCAGCGCTGCCTCTTGAAATCGAGCTTCGCCATCATTCGCGGCGATTGGCATGCACAAGGTTTCGGCTGCGGCTTGTGCGGCATGCCGTGCTCGCGACCGCGCCCGAATCTCCGACGCGGCGAAGAAGCGGCCAATTCCCTCGCTTCGTATTTCTTCTAGGATGCGCGGGCGAGCCAGCCGGGACGCGATGCGCGCTCGACGGAATTCCACTACCGCGTGCTCAAGCTTATCCGCAAGAAGCATGAATTCCGGGCGCGGTCCGCCGTCTGGCGGCAGGCCTGCGACGACCAAAACGGACGCCGCAGCAGCCTTCATTACATCGCGTCTGCTTGTTTTTGACATGAGCGGGCTAAAGCTTCGGCGGTGCGCCGCGTGTGTCTTGTTGTAGCTTTTGGACGTAGTCCGATAGAAACGCGAAATCGGCGGTCAGGTTCGTCTTCGTGCGGTCATTGTCGCTGAGTGTGAAGAAGAGAATGCTGGCGTGGTTGCTGGATATGCCGGTCTGCACACTCATTTCCAGCAAAGCGTCGCAATCACCCGTCTGATTGACTTGCTTCAATCCGGCGGCATGATCGAGGCCGTAGCTCGACAGGCACGAGGTGACCGAGGGGTTGGACGGCGCGTACGGCTTTCCATCGTTGAACTGGAAGCGGTACTTCATGCTTCCTGCATTGATGACTTGCGGCTCGAACTGCATCTTTTTCTTGAGCTGCGCGAGCGTATCGGACATCAACGGCTGATCGCCGTCCCGCCCGTAGGTGATCGACCGCGTCACGCCAACGATCTGATGCCCTGAGGACGGAGCGCTGAAGTAGACGGCGATAGAGTCGCTGATCTTTCCATTGGCGGACGGCAGCTCTCGGGAGAGTTCGATCTTTTGCACGAAACTTGCCGATATCGTCGAGTTCGCGCCGGGAGATTTGAGATTATAGACGCGTCGCTCTTCCCGCATCGGGGGCGACCCGCTGCGTTGTCCGTCCATCTTTGCCGCCATCCGCTCCGCCGCACTTCCGCCAATCGGCTTCGGCTGGATACCTTCGGAAGCCAGTTTCTGAAGCTTGGCTTTTGCTTCGTCGTACGTGTCGCCCAGTTCAAGCCCCAGAATGTCGGCGCGGTCGCGTGGCATATTCTGACCCTTAGGCACGTTGACGGTTTGGGTCCATTTGATTTCGTCCTGCTGCGCACCTGCACCGCTGGTTGTCGCAAACGCAAGCGCAAGCGCGATCATCGATCGTTTCATAAACGTCATTCCTATTCCTGCAAAATATGGGAGGGCTGGCCACCGTTCCCGACGGCCAGCCGCGAGATCACCAGCTCGTATGCTGCCGGGCGTGGCCAGGCGATTCATAGTTGCCCGGAAAGCACCGCGAGACGCAAATCAGCGAGACCGCGCCGTCCGATCCGCGCTGCCAGTGCCACTGCGTCTCGTAAGCGCTTGCCATCTCGTGTGCGACGAGATCGACTTTCAAAGGCTCCGTCACAAGCTTGCGGCCCGCTTCATCGACCTGCTCGACGAGGATTTCGTCGGAGGCCATTTCGAAGTGCTTGTGCAGGAGATTGACCCCGAAGCGGTCGAGGCAATCGAACTGCTCAAGCACGCCGCGCACGGCATCGAGGCAGGCGCGGTCGCGTTCGTCCAGAGGCTGAACGTCGTGAATATCCTGCAGATGATTCCACTGTGCGATATCGGATCGGGAGAGAGGTGCGTTCATAGGACATGACTCCACTGTTGAGGATGGTCCGCCCCCGACGTCCCAGAATCAAAAAAGCCCTGAGCTATCTCCCAAGGCTTTGATGCAGCGCTCCGAGGTCACTCAACAGAATTGCCTATTCTGTCGCATTGGCCATAACGCGCGGATTGATCCGTTGATCCGGATTCCACGACGTGGTATCAAAAAATCCAGGTCGCTCCGGAAGCCCCGGATTTCAAGCGTCCCAGACCATTCAACAGAATAGGCAAGACTGTCGCCCCGGTACCGGCACAGCCCCGGTAGGAGCGGCCCATGCCCAAACCACGCAAAATTTCCGGCGGTTGTCTCTATACGCCCACCGGGCGCCGCAAATATCTCTCGCCGAGCGAGCGCGCCCGTTTCATTGCCGCCGCCTGGGCGTGCCCCCGCAGCGATCTTGGTACGTTTTGTCTGGTCCTCGCCTACACCGGATGCCGCATCTCGGAATGCCTTGCCTTGACCGCACAATCCTTTGACGTCACCGAGTGTTTCGTTGCGGTCCGTAGTCTGAAGAAGCGCAGCCATGCTGTCGTCATCCGCGAAATCCCCCTCCCCGACGATGTCATGGCGGAAATCGTGCGCGTGCATGGCCTCGCTACCGGGGAGCAAGCACGCAAGCTGTGGACATGGTGCCGGTGCCGGGCCTGGCAGCTGGTCAAGGCGATCATGACCGAAGCGCATATCGAGGCCGGCATCCACGCGACGCCGAAGGGATTGCGTCACGGTTTTGGACTCCAAGCGATCCGTAGCGGCGTGCCGCTGAATTTTGTTCAGCGCTGGCTCGGGCACGCCCGCATGGAGACCACGAGCATCTACCTGCAGGCTATCGGACCCGAAGAGCGTGAAATCGCCGGACGTATGTGGACGCTTGCGGTCGCTGCGCCGCACTGACACTGCCCCTGCATGCATTTCCGTGACGTCTGCTGATCTCCTGCCGGAACGGAAGTCCACCTGATCGGGAGCTCACCATTGCCTTTCCGGCCTTGCCGCCGAAACCGGTCTTACGCCACCACCTTCCCCCCACTTTCCGCATCGACGAAGCTCGGACGCAACCTTGTGGTTTGCTGACGGTCTCTTCTGTCTCCGGCTTTTTCGGCACGAAGCCTGCCGGCCTTGTTTGTGGGGTCTAAGCGGGACCGAACGCTAGAGGATCAACGCGGCTCGCTTCCGCGCCTTCGGCTTGTGCAGCTCCGCCCCTTGCGGCGCGCTGACGCGCGGCGTGTGACCTTGCGTTCATGGTCCCGCTTTTCACGTCCCCACAAGGCCAGCATGTGGCTCGGCCGAAACAACTTATGGAGACTTAAAAATGACCGACAAGACAAACGAGAAAAAGCGCCCGACACACGCCATCTACCAGGTGCGCGGCGAGAAGGAAAAAAGCTTCTGGACCCGCATCGGCTCCGCTTGGCCGAACAAGAACGGCAATGGCTTCCAGCTGATGTTCGATGCTTTCCCGCTTAACGGCCGCATCCAGCTGCGTGAGATCACCGAGAAGACCGGTGAAGAAGCGAGCGCAGCGTGAGTTCGGTGGCACGCACCGCGGCGCGAGGGCATGCCCTCGCGCCGTTCACGGGCCCGATTGCAACTGACGCATTCGAAGCTGCAATCGGATTCGCGATCTGCCGGCCTGACGATCTCTTCGATCTCGACGGCGATACCTTGCTTCGCTACCGCAACGGCTGCGTCGAGGCATTCGACTCCGACACCCTGCGGAATAGCATCGACTGATGTCACGGCGGAAGCTGACGAACCAGCTTCCGCTCGTCTTGCGACCCACATCACCGCGCTCCCCGGGCCCGGGCACGCCACGCGATTTCGTCGCGGATCTCCTGCAGGGCGGCGGTGAGTTGCACCGAGACCAGATGGGCGTCGTCTGGATGAAGCGCCTTTGAAATGCGCACGATGCGGCCTTCCTTGCTGAACATGGCGACGCGATGAACAACGCGGGGCCCGCCGTGAGGGCCCTCGTCACGGATTTTCTCGATGGTGCCGATTTTTACGTGATGGCCATCGATAGCGCGCAGCCGCCAGAATTCGGGCACGCCGTGTGGCATCCGCATTGCACCATCGAGATCGAAGATGAAGGACCGCGGACGAAACACGACCTTGGACAACTTATAGCCAGCGTACCCGAGCAGCGCGCTTCCGCTCAGAAGCAAAAGGCCGCCGAGGACATGCGTCTTCATAACGTGAAACGATATGGTCGCGATACCGACAGCCACCAATATGAAGCCAGCCGACAGATGCGTGATGAGGTCGTTATGCTCCCCCCATTCATAGCCGGCCGCCACGAGCTTGCCATCAATGTCGTGCTCCCTGATTATCTGATGGCTCATGCGGTCTCCCTCCCTTCCGGCTCGAGCCGATTCATGTAAACGGGCGGGCTGCCGGGCACGATGACGAGTTGGCGACACGCCTCCGCCGCGAAGTGCTGCCGGAGTTCGAAGTTCTCAAGCAGGCGTACGTTGCGCACGTGCTCCCTGCGGCCAAGGTCACCCTGGCTCATCTGCCCGCCTGATACGCGGATATCCTGGGTCTCGATGATCTGGGTATTGCCCAGCATGCGGGAGAGATACTCAGTCGTCGTCAGGTCCACGTTGCCGAAAGCCTGAATGATGCCGGCATTGCCAAGGAAGGTCTCCCAGGATTTCGGATAGTTGGTCTGAAGCTGCGTCAGGTCCTGCAGGACTGACCACAGCTTTACCCCGAAGCCAGCCATCAGCCCGGCCGCCGTCTCAAGGCTGCGCATATGGCCGAGTGTCGGAAACTCCTCCAGCACGAACCACACCGGCAGCCTGCCGCGTGGCACGGGCGCACGTTCCAGGACAGAGAGTGCCTGCTGCACGATCAGGCGCAGCCACCTGAAATGCGTCCCCATCCGCATGCCGGGCAGCACTAAGAAGATCGACAGCTTTCCTGTGTTGAGGTCCGCGAGCCGGAAGTCGCTGCGCTCGGTGATGTGCAACACATCATCGAGCGGCGCTGTTTGCTCCTGCACCGTCGAGAGGATGCTCTGCATCTCCCGTGGACTCCCGGTAAGCTTTCCCAGAAAGGTCGAGCCGATATTACTGATGATGCCGTCGAACTCGGGAGTATTTGCCATGACGGTGAGACGGCGCTCCATCTCAGGCGGCGTCGAACACAGGAACCGCCTTAGGCCACGCAAGGTTGGAAGACGTCGCTCGGCAAGCGTCAGCAGCACGTCGCCGCGGGTGAGATTCTTCCCGGCATCGGTCCAATGCGGATCACGTGCGTTGTTGATGATAAGCGCATCGGAACTTTGAGATACGTCCGGAGCAATGTGACGGATCCTGCCGAGCCCAAGCTCCGAGAAAGGGTTGTACGAGGCCGACTCCTGCCCGAGCTCTTCGAATGGGTCGAGAATGTAGACGTGTTGTCCCATCGCCCGGCGGTACTCCGCACATGCCGCAGCCAGCTCGCCCTTCGGATCAAGTACGACCACAGAGCCCGGGTAGCGGCGCAGGTTCGGGATAAGTACGCTCGATGATTTTCCCGCCTGCGTACCAGCGATTGTCATGACGTGCCGGCCGTCCTTACGGCCGAGCCAACGATCGCCCCAACGACCAAGCAGAACGCAGCCCGGCGACCAGGTCCAGCTGTCATCAAGATCAGCCGGATCACACCACACTTGCGACGGTGACGATTCGCTCGCGCCGCGGATATCGGACCCACGCGGTGGAAAATGATGATGCATCGATTGCTCCCGTATGCAGCGCATGGACCGCACGCACGCGCGGCTGTTCAGAGACTCGAATTGCGAACGAGAGAAGCGCGACACAAGAGATCAAAATAAAAATCAAAAAGTTAGGCGACACAGCGAGACAAGATAGTACGCGAAGAGACTTGGCGAGTGCGGAAGTTACGAAAAGTGAAATGATTGCGCGGAGCAAAGTTGGGAATAACTGAAGGGAGAGAGATTCAGCGATGAAGCAAACGCCCGTACAAAGTTTTGGGGTAGCGAGATGTGGATTTGATTTCGAAATCCAAAAAACTTGGTTTCGAAATCAAATCCCTCTCGCCCAGGGGAGCCGCTCCGCTCTTCCCCGGGACCCCTTCCTGTCAGGGCTCACGCCCCGAACCCCATCCTCTCGGAGGCCACCTCGTGCCAAGACCCCGTACTCACTCGCATGCTGCACGCACTCAAACGATCACCGTGCGCGTTACTCCGTCCGAATATGCGCGTCTGCAGGCCGAAGCCGCACAGGCGGGCGCAAGCGTGTCGGGGTTAGCCGAGCGTTACGTCACGCGCGGCACGGTGCGGGTGGAAGCCTCGAGGATGCCGGCGCCTCTGGATCCAGCGCTGATCGCGGAGCTGAAACGCATCGGCAACAATCTGAACCAGATCGCCCACGCGCTGAATTCGAACCTGCCGCCGGACACGCTGTTCACGGCAGGTAACCTGCGCGATCTGATCCACACATTGATGCGCGATGAGCTGCTGTTGCAGCGGCTCCGCGATGCAAAGGAGAGAGGTGATGATTCCGCGCCTGCAAGCCCGCGGCAAGAGTTTCAAAGGGTCGTGTCGGTACGTCCTTCACGATCCCAAGGCTGAAACTCAAGACCGCGTCGCCTGGATGATGACGCAGAATCTCACCAGCGAACCAGAGCATGCCTGGTTCGAGATGCATGAGACGTGCCAGAACCAGGCCAAGCTAAAGGCGAATGCCGGGCTTTCGGCACGCGGGCGGAAGAACACCACGCCGGTGCTGCACTACACGCTTTCCTGGCATGCGGACGATGCGCCGACGCCAGAGCAGATGAAAGCGGCAGCAATCGCGAGCCTCAAACAGCTTGGCCTTGAGGGGCACGAAGCCTTGATCGTGGGACACCACGACAAGAAGCACCCGCACCTGCATATCGTTGCCAACACCGTGCATCCCTACACGGGTCGAACGGCCGCGCTGAAATTTACCAAGGAGCGGCTGTCCGAATGGGCTCTCGAATATGAACAGGAAATTGGGCGGGTGCATTGCAACGAGCGCCTGCGCAACGCGGAAGAGCGTAAGCGTGTGCGCCGCTTGCGCAAGGAAGAGCGGCTGGCGCAGGAATTCGCTCCCGCTGCCGCAAAGCCATACGTGCCGATCAAAGATCTGTCCCCCAAGCGCCGCGAATGGCTGGAGAAGAAAGCCGAGAAGGACCGGCGGTGGGAGCTGCGCAAAGAAGTCGCCAAGTCGAACAAGCTGGCGCGTGACGTCACATGGGAGCGCCAGCGGCGGGAGCGGGATGCACTTGATGACCTGAGCCAAGCCAGGCACGATGCCATCCGCGCGCGCATGCGGGAAGAGGCGCGGCCCAAATGGCGTCAGCTCTACCGCAATCAGGCCAAGGAAATGCGCTTCGTGACCGAGCGCGCCAGTCATCCGTTCGAGCGGGCCGTGTTCGTGTTCCGCAATCGCGAGCGGCTGGGTGGCGGCAAGCCCCTCACCTTCCGGCAGATGTTCCGCCATATCGTTTCCACGAACAGCCTCGCCAAGACACTCGGCCGCGTTCATGAGCGCGAACGGCAATCACTGGCCCGCGACGAGAAGACGAAGACCCGCGCCCTGACCGACAAGATCTGGCAGAAGCACAAGGCCGAGTTCAGCGCGCTGAAGGAACGGCAAACAGCCGAGCGCGAGCAGCAGAGGGCTCAACACGACGCAGCAATCGACAAAATCATGGAGGGGAAAGCGAAGACGGCAGCTGACCTGAAGCCTTCGGCGCTGCCGGAGCCTGCGAAGGACCGGCCGGTCGGCGACCTTGAACCTCACTTTAACGACGCTGCCTGGCGGTTGCTGATCTTTGCCGAACCTGAATCGTCACGGGCTGAACAAGTCAAGCGGGACATGGAGGCGTGGCGCCGCACCCATTCAGGACAGGATTTTGGCCGCGAACTCTAGGTTCGCGGCGGTCGGCCGAAAATGACAAGCATGGCAGAGAATCGCGAACGGCTTCCCCCACCTCCGAATTCAGTGCAACCGCCGAGCAGGTAGAATTCCTGCTTGCCGCATATGTATTCCTGAAACAAACGCGCATCGATCCGCGCCGGCAGGAGAGCAACCGTGGTGTTGCCGTTTTTCGTCTCGTCGAAGGCCCGCTTGATCCAACTGCCGACATCGCAGCCATAAGGCGGGTTCATCCAGTTATTTGCCGACCAAGGTTTCGCGAGCCCATCCTTCGTGTAGAAGCGCTCACACTTTGCGTTTTGGGGGGTTGCGCAGACGTCGAGCAGGAATGGCCCGTAACGCTCGTCGATGACGTCAAAGTAATTCTGCGGCGCGGCCCATTCATCAAAGGCGCTGACAGAGACTGCTACGTTGGCAGACATGGGAGATATCTCCTGATGAAAGAGACATCTCAATTACAGCCGATGGTTTGTCGTGCAACGGGACGTCATGTTTAGGAATGTGTCACTTTGCACCACGCCGACCCGTGCGGAGACAACTTCACCGTGAGAGAAAATGTTCGGCGAATTGACGCAGCGACGCGATGTGACCCATTACGACATGCTGCATTTCATGCCCGACGAGATGTTCGCGGAATTCGCGAAGGCGCCAATATCGCGGTCAATCTGGTTTCCCAGGTTCGTAATGCTTCCTGCATCTCCTTGTCGTATTTCGCCTTGTTATAGCGCAGGGCAATCGGCGAGAGCGACCCGGTGATGTGGTTCAGCAGCCGCTCGATGACATGCGGCGCCACGCCCAGTGTCGCGAGATTGGTCGCAAAGGTCCTGCGCAGATCGTGAAGGGTCCAGTCCACGACGCCCGCAACCTTGTCCAGCCCGTGTTTCGCGGCGGAGAAACCTGCGAATGGCGTTTGCCGTCGACGCGCGGGAAACAAATACCCTTCCGAAGCCGTCATAGCCTGCAAGATTTTCTTGACCATCGGACCGATCGGGAACGTGTGTCGCCGCCCGTTTTTGACGATTTCGGGCGGCAGCGATATCTCGCCCTTGTCCAGATCGACATACTCCCATTTCAGAGCGGCGATTTCACCGCGGCGCTGACCGGTCAGGATCAGCAAGCGGACAATCTGCCCGAACTGTCCCTTTGCCTCCCGGTATATGCGCTTCAGCTCATCGTCTGTCAGGACACGGTCGCGCGCCACGTCGCGCGACGGTGCCGGCATCGTGCACGGATTCTTGCAATAGCCTCGCGCCTCCGCCCACCGGAAGAAGGTCCGCGCCACCTTGAACGCGTGTTGCGCTTCAGAGGGCGTCGGCAGCAACCCGTCCAGAATGGCGGTAATCTGGCCCGTGGTGATGCCTGAGAGCTTTTTGCGATCAAGCGAGGCGAAATGCTTGGTCAGCAGCCGCTCGGTTTCCTTGCGCGTGCGCTCGCGTTGGTGCTGCGCGCAGTGGGTGCGCAGAAACAGCTCCCGACCATCGGCGAAGGTTGAGAGCGAATGGGCGTCCAGAGGGCTTCCAAGAAGCACCAGTGCCTTCTTGCGCGCCTCGGCTAACGGCAATGCGGGGTAGTGACCAACCCGCGTGCGCAGACGCTCACGGCCGCGGACAACGATCCAGGTCTTCCTGTTCTTGCCGACTCTGATGCCGAAGGCCGGTGTCTTCTCGTCGAAGTAGGATCCCGGCTTGAGATTTCGAATCGTCAGCTCGGTAAAAGCAAGCTTCGCCATTCTTGGCTCCGTTTTGGCTCCGGAAACCGATGAGACGCCGTGCTACGCGGCGCGTCGTCATGTTCCGTCCACGAGAGCCAAGCTAGCAAAAATGGCAATTGTTTCAACAGGTAACGAGACGATTTGAGACAAGAAGTTTGGAGCGGGTGAAGGGAATCGAACCCTCGTATTCAGCTTGGAAGGCTGCTGCTCTACCATTGAGCTACACCCGCGCTGGCGTTGACCTAACACGACGCGCAGGCGGCCTCAACCGCCCCGCCGCCCCTGTCCGCATGTCCTGTGCGGACCTCTCGACCGGTCCGTACCCCTTAACAGGGGCCGATTCGCCGCTTATATTCGGATTTCCATCAACAACGAAAGGAGGTGATCCAGTGTCTTATACCAAGCGCTGTCACCTCGCTGGGATCGCCCGCTAGGCTTGCCTTTTTGGCCTGGCATCGGGGCGCTCTCAGCCCTGGACCAGCGAGCACAACAGTTGGGGCGCGACGGGAGTTCTCCCGCCGCGCCTTTTTATTTCTTAAACGTCCTCGAAAGGCAGCCAGTCCTGCCCGCCAGAAAGGAGAAAGCGATGCTCTACGCCATGCTGGCCTATCACGTCGAAGCCGAGGTCACATCCTGGACGCCGGAGGAGGACGCGGCCCTGATGAGCGAACTGCTGGCCGTGCATGAGCGGCTCAACGCAAAGAAAGTGCTCGGGCCGGCGGCGCGGCTGGGCGGCACGGCGGAAGCCCGCACCTTGCGCGGACCGGGCGCGGGAATGGTCATCGACGGACCATTTGCCGAGACCAAGGAGCAGTTGCTGGGTCTGTACGTGTTGAATTGCGCCAACGAGGAGGAAGCGATCGCGATTGCCCGCGACCTGCGGCGCGCCAATCCATCCGCCGTCTACGAAATCCGCCCGATCAGGCTCTATCTCCCCGGCGAAGCGCTGCCGGAAACCACGCAAGAAGGCGATCAAGGCTAAGGCTTCGAGGCGACGAATTTCCGGATCAAAAGCGCGGCGAATTTCGCCGGGGGTGGATGGCCTCCAAGGGAACAAAGGCGGATGCGTTGACACAACCGATCGGCAGCGTACGCTTGTCGCATCGCGTCTTGCGGGAACTTGCGCTAGCCTGCCACTAGCTAAAGCCGTTTTCGGTATGAGTCGGTCGGGACATAGGCTCATCCATTTTGTCGTAAGAAAAATGACGATCACGTTGCCGCTGCTCTCGGCGCTTGATCCAGATCAGGCTACGCGCCTCCCGTAGGTCTCGAAATCTGGCTGCACTCTTTGTAACGGAGTTCATCCGATGCAAACCAGAGTCCGAACACTGATCGCTCTTGTCCTGGCACTTGTCCTGGCACTTACGTCATTGAGCGCAATCACCGAGCGAGTGCGCGAACCAGGCGTAACCGACACTGAGATTCGCATCGGGAACGTTATGCCCTATAGCGGGAGCTTGAAAGTCTTCGGAGCGATTGGAAAAGCCGAGGCGGCGTATTTTGAGATGATCAACGAACGCGGCGGGATCAACGGCCGTAAGGTGCGCTTTATCTCATATGATGACAAATCCGATCCATCGACCGCGCTAGACCTTACGCGCAGTCTTATCGACAAAGACGACGTCCTCTTGATGTTCGGTTCGTTCGGAACGCCGGGGAATTTTGCCGTTCGCGCGTACTTGAACGAAAGGCAGGTTCCTCAACTCTTTGTCGCCTCCGGAGACGATCATCTGAGCGATCCATCGTTGTTTCCGTGGACGATGGGCTGGCAGCCCTCCATTCGGGAAGAGGGGCGCATCTACGCCAACTACATACAAGCGTTCTACCCCGGAAAAAGGATCGTAGCTCTTTGGCAGAACGATCATTTCGGCCGAGAACTGTTCAAGGGGTTGGAAGACGGGCTCGGTGACGTCGCCCGGATGATCAGGGTCGACATCGCCTACGATATCGCAGATGAGCATCTCGACACGCACGTATCGATCTTGAAGCGATCAGGAGCTGAAATTTTTGTGTTTGCGGGGGCACCTGCAAATGCAGCGAAAGTCGTCCGAGTAGCGGCGGATCTCAATTGGCATCCGGTGTTCATCTTGAACCATATGGCTTCATCGATCGCGACGGCGCAGCCCGCCGGTCCGGGAAGCGCCTTAGGCGTCATTACAGCCGCCTTCCTGAAGGATGCAAATGATCCGGCTTGGAAGGACGAACAGGCCATTAGGGACTGGCAGGCATTTGCTGAGAAATATCATCGCGCCGGAGGCAAGGACGATAGTGCTGCCGTCTTCGGCTATGCCGCCGCCGAGACGTTGGCACAGGTGCTCAAACAATGCGGCAACGACCTGTCTCGCGAGAACGTCATGAAGCAGGCAGCGGCCCTTCAAGACTATCAAGGCTCAATGTTGCTACCTGGGATCAAAATCAGTACTGGACCTGGAAACTTTCGGCCGATCAAACACCTGCGACTAATTCAGTTCGACGGCCGCACGTGGCTGCCGATTGGCGACGTGCTCGAAACGGCTTTCTCCAACGCCCAAAAGTAAGTGGCGCACGTTCGAGCCGGCGGCGGCTCCAGGGGCTGACGTTTCACGCTGGCGATGAGGCTGCGGATGCCCAGGGGCACCGGCATGCTGCACCGCAGCGAACCTCAACAAACATTATTGACTCGCTATCGGGGCCACCGACCCCCACATTGAATACACCACCGACACAACCAGTGCTCGTAGGCGTCGGTGGCAGAGAGTGTTGTGCTCCCGCCTGCAAAGGAAAGGAGATACGATGCCTCATTCAGCCAATCGTATTCTGTCCCGAGCAAGCCCTGTCGATCTCGAAGACCTCCGGCCGCATCTTCGCATTGTCGAAATGCAACGCGGCAAGGTCGTTGTGGAGAGTCGCGCGCGCGTCAATCAGGTGTACTTCCCGCACGGCGGCATACTTTCGTGCGTTGTTGAACTGGAAGATGGTTGGGCGATCGAAAGCGGCATGATCGGAAACGATGGTGCTTTCGGAGCTGCACAAGCGATCGATAGCAAGGCGTCGCTGCATAAAGTGGTGGTCCAGGTATCCGGCCTTGCGAGTGTCGTGGATGCGGAGCACCTCAAAGCGGTTGCCCTGTCTTCTCCTGACCTGCTCGCCCTGCTCATCAAGTACGAACAATTCCTCCTCGGACAGGTGCAGCAGACGGCTGCCTGCAACGCGGTTCACAGCGTCGAACAGCGGACGTGTAAGTGGCTGGTCAGGATGTGCGATCTGGTGGGCACCGAACTGCCGGTGACGCAGGAATTTTTGGCGCAGATGATGGGCGTGAGGCGAACCAGCGTCACCGGTGTTGCCAGCCACCTGCAAAAGGAGGGCCTGATCTCGTACAGCAGGGGCAAACTAAGCATCCTGGACCAGGATCTCCTGCAGCGCCGCGCGTGCGAGTGCCACCGAACTGTTCGGGATCTGTATGCTACGGAGTTCAATGACACCGAACGACCAGCGCTTCCGGCTCGACACAGCGCCTGTACTTGAATTTCGGGGTGGTGGCATGCTGCTGGCGCGGCAGTCTACCAGAGCCGTTTTCTGGCAAAGGCGTGCCCGGAGCCGGATTTCAGATAGCGCTCGAATGTGCGAGCCTTCTGTTCGTTAGAGAATGCAATGTATGTAACCAGCTTCCACGGGAGAAACTTCGAGGTATGCGGAGATTTGCCAGCATTATGGTCCGACAGTCGCCTCTGAACGTCGGACGCCATCCCGACGTACCGCCGGAAAAGCTTTCGCTTTGTAACA
Source organism: Bradyrhizobium sp. LMTR 3 (assembly GCF_001693485.1). Taxonomy (GTDB): domain Bacteria; phylum Pseudomonadota; class Alphaproteobacteria; order Rhizobiales; family Xanthobacteraceae; genus Bradyrhizobium. The sequence continues at coordinate 268,664 of NZ_MAXC01000046.1, read as the reverse complement.
AGTATACATAGTGCATCCGGGGCGGCCCTCCTTCGCCAAGGCTTCGGAGGGCATCCTGCTTCGGAGGGCATCCTGCTTCGCGGTCAGGCAGGCTGCGATCCTGCGAAGCGCCTTGGCGCGAAGCAGGATGGTGGGGAAGGAAGGACTCGAACCTTCGAAGCCATACGGCGGCTGATTTACAGTCAGCTCCCTTTGCCACTCGGGACACTTCCCCGTCCAACAGCGTCACCGAACCGACCGCCCGAGTGGCGGAGGACCGGACCCAAGGATGACGCTGAGGCCGAAAGCCCGTTTCGAACCGGCTGCGACCGGCGCGTTTATGGGCGAAGCGGGATGGCAAAGTCAACCAACGCGGACCACCAAAAATGGGTTCGATCAGGCCAAATTGCCATATTCGGCCCCCCGTGACACAAGCTCCCCATGAGCGATCGCGACCGAAAACCGCCGTTCCGCCGCGGCGGCGGCAAACCCTTCGAAAAAGGGCGCAAATTCGCCCGTCCGCCAGGCCGGCGCGACCGGGAAACAAGCTCCGACGGGCCGGCGATTCTCTATGGCTGGCACACGGTCTCGGCTGCGCTAGCCAACCCGGAACGGCGGATCCGCAAGCTGTTCCTGACCGAAAATGCCGCCCGGCGGCTGGCGGACGAAAATATCGATACCCGCGTTGCCCCGGAAATCGTCCGGCCGAACGCGATCGACCAACGGCTCGGCCCGGATGCCGTGCATCAGGGGCTGTTGGCCGAGGCCGATCCCCTGCCCTCGCCCGATATCGATACGCTGCCGCAGGACGGCATCGTGCTGGTGCTCGACCAGATCACCGATCCGCACAATGTCGGCGCCATCATGCGCTCGGCGGCGGCCTTTGCGGTGAAAGCGATCGTCACCACCGCCCGCCACAGCCCGGAGGCTACCGGCGTGCTCGCGAAATCCGCCTCCGGCGCGCTGGAGCTGGTGCCGCTGGTGACCGTGCAGAATCTCGCCCGCGCGCTCACTGAACTGAACGACCGCGGCTTCTTGACGGTCGGGCTGGACAGCGAGGGGACCGAGGACCTCGCCGCCGTGCCCTTGCAGCAACCGCTGGCGCTGGTGCTGGGCGCCGAGGGCAAGGGCCTGCGGCAACTGACCCGCGAAACCTGCCGCGCGGTGGCGCGGCTCGACATGCCCGGCGAGATCAAGAGCCTGAACGTCTCGAATGCCGCGGTGCTCGCGCTCTATATCGGCGCGAGCCGGCTCGGACTGATGAAATGAACAACGCCCGCTCGCGGGAAGCGAACGGGCGCTGAAGGCTTCAGTTATCGATCAGATCAGTAGTAGCGGCGGAGCACGGGCCGGCCGTGGTAATAACGCCCCGTGTAACGGTAACCGTTCCGGTGGTAGTAGCGGTGCGCGCGATAGCCGTAGTACGGACGGTTGTAGCCATAGCCGTAGCCGGAGATCGAGCCTTCGCGATAGACCGGATAAGGCGCGAAATTGCCCGGACCGGTATAGGTCGGGCCCTGGTTGACATAGTAATACTGCTGCTCCGGATCGGGCAGACGCTCGCGCACCCAGCCGCCGCAGGGGCCGCAGCCGGCATAGCCGTAAGCCGCGACCGGCGCGACATAGACCGGCGCTCCGCACGGGGCGTAACCGCAGGCCATCGCGGGGGCTGCAGCCATGACGGCCGCTGCCGCGATCAATCCTTTAAGTATCTGACGCATTACTCTCTCCTGTTCGTATTTGCTGGTCTTCTTAACGTGGAAGGTGATGCGGCCATCGCCTGTCATCGCGCGGCGCGTAGATGATTTCGGGCGGATCGACGGGCACGTTGGACTGCGCCGGCAACGGCGCCGACTGCGCCGACCAGGACTGGTGGTAGCTCTCGGCCGGTTGCGGCAACCTTCGATTCGCCGGCGGCTCGACTTCCAGGCGCCCGTAACCGGGCTTGCGGCCGGCGCTCGGATAATAATGACCGACGCGCGGGACCGGATCGACATAGCGGCCGCCATAGACGGTCGGCTCGACATGGGTACCTTTGCCGAGGCCCCAGTCCCCCTCGACCACCGCATAGGATGCATCGACGCCGTTAATGATGACGGGAACGCCGGGACGGCCCGGAATCACGATCTCGAAGCCGCCGCCGGCACAGGCGGTCGACGTCGTCGCGATGAAAAGTGCCAGTGTGACGCCGATGCGCATCGCTTGGGATCCGGTTTTTCCAACGTCCCAATTTAATCCAACAGGCCGGTTCAGGGGTTAAGGCCGTCGGCCAAATTGCCGGTAAGGCTAACGCGCAACCGTGGATCGCCATTCAATTGCGAGAAATGACGCTATCCAAACGTTAACGCCTCGGGGATCGGAAGGCCGACCCCGGGGGCCGCCCGCTCGATTGTCATTTGCGCCGACATATCGCACCATCCAGCCCCCTCCCAACGCCAGCCGAAATGCCTGAGATGACAGCCAAAACGCCTGCAAAGAACGTGCTCTGGATCATGTGCGACCAGCTTCGCTACGATTATCTCGGCTGCACCGGGCACCCTGTGCTGAAGACGCCGAACATCGACGCGATGGCCAAACGCGGCGTGTCGTTCTCGAACGCCTACGTGCAGTCGCCGATCTGCGGCCCGTCGCGGATGTCGTTCTATACCGGCCGCTACATGCGCTCGCACGGCTCGCACTGGAACGGCTGGCCGCTGCGCGTCGGCGAACCGACGCTCGGCGATCACTTGAAGAAGATCGGCGTCCGTAACGTGCTGGTCGGCAAGACGCACATGGCGCCGGACCTCGAGGGGCTGAAGAGCCTCGGCATACCCGCCGACTCGATCATCGGCGTGCATGTGTCGGAATGCGGCTTCGAGCCCTATGAGCGCGACGACGGCCTGCATCCGACGGGACGGCCGCGGCCGGCCTACGACAATTATCTGCGTCAGCATGGCTACGACGCGCCCAATCCCTGGGAGCACTGGGCCAATTCCGGCGCGGCCGAAGACGGTAGCCTGCAGAACGGCTGGCTATTGGTTCACGCCGACAAGGCCGCACGCGTGCCCGACGAGCACTCCGAGACACCCTACATGACGCGGCGCGCGATGGAGTTCATCGCGGAAGCCGAGGACGACGGAAGGCCATGGTGCCTGCATCTGTCCTACATCAAGCCGCACTGGCCCTATATCGCGCCGGAGCCCTACGCCAGTATGTATGGGCCGCAGGACGTGCAGCCGGTGATCCGTTCGCAGGAAGAGCGCGCCAACGCGCATCCGGTGTTCGCCGCCTATATGGACATGCGCTATTCGCGCAACATGTCGCGCAACGAGGCACGCGAGAAGGTCATCCCGACCTATATGGGGCTGATCAAGCAGATCGACGACCAGATGGGCGTATTGATGCAGTTCCTCGAAGCGCGCGGCCTGCTCGACACCACCATGATCGTGTTCACGTCGGACCATGGCGACTATCTCGGCGACCACTGGATGGGCGAGAAGGACCTGTTCCACGAACAATCGGCGAAAATCCCGCTGATCGTCATCGATCCCTCGCCTGCCGCCGATGCCACGCGTGGCACGATCAGCGATGCGCTGGTTGAGGCGATCGACCTGGCGCCGACCTTCATCGACTATTTCGGCGCCACGCCGCCGGATCATATCCTGGAAGGACGTTCGCTGGTGCCGCTGCTGCATGGCGCGCCGCCTGCCGATTGGCGCAAGGTGGTGTTCTCCGAATACGACTACGCCATGCAGGACGTCCGCGTGATGCTGAACCAGCCGATCGAGCGCTGCCGCCTGTTCATGGTGTTCGACGGCCGCTGGAAATACATTCACGCGTCCGGCTTCCGCCCGATGCTCTACGACCTCGAAACCGATCCGCAGGAATTTTGCGATCGCGGCGCCGACCCGGCCTGCGCCGACATCGTGGCGAGGCTGCAAGCCGAGCTGTTCGATTGGGCGCTCCATCCGAAGATGCACATCACCACGCCGAATGCGAAGATCGCCGCCTATGCAGCCCAGCAACTGCAGGTCAAGAACGGCGTTTTGATCGGCATCTGGGACGAGGCCGAGCTCGGCGCCATCAGGGAGAAGATCGGGATCAAGCCTTGAGAAGAAGCGGTCTCTATCGCCCTAGCCTAGGGCACGGACTCGTTAGCGCGCCTCCATCTATCGCGAAACTGTCGTGGGGTGCATCCGGCGATCCGACGGAAAGCGCGAGTAAAGTGAGCAGGGTCAGCGTAGCCCGACGAGAACGCTACGTCGATGATCTTACTCTCAGTATCGCTCAGGAGTTTTATCGCATTGTTGAAGCGGACCTGTTCGAGCAAACCCGAATATGTAAGTCCCGCAAGCGAAAGTTTCCTCTGCAGACTCCTGACACTCAGTCCAATCATCTCAGCCGCCTGAATTATCGTAGGACCACCTTCATCAAGGTAGGAAGGCAGGCTCAACTTGAGAACGCCAACGATGTCCTTCCCGAACGACTGCGGCTCGTTCTCAGATGCCTTCGACGAGGCGGCATCGGCAAGATTGGGAAGGCTCAAAAGCTGCAGCGGCACTTCGATCCATGAGGCCGTTTGACCTGACAAGAAGCGGGTGCTCGGCCAATACGACTGAACTTCAATGCTGGGGGTATAGATTGCTTCAAAGGCGATCACTGCAGGAGTCCAGTTCGCTCCAGCGAACTGACGGACGATGTGCATGACGAATATGTTCTGAAGCCATTGGGACATCTCAAGATGTGAAATGCCTTCCGTTCCAAGCAGCTTGCTACAGATTTTCAAGCTCTCGCCGCATGGCTCTAGCCATAGATGGAGATTTGTATCTTCGATCGGTGCCCACTTGCACGCCTGCTGAAGAGCAACCAGTAGAGTTGGCGAATGGCGGATTCTGGCGCGCAAAGCTTCGCTCAGATGAGCGAAAGACAGACGCTGAGACGCTCGAAAAGCAATCTCTGATATTCCTTGTTTTCCCTGGGCAGCCGTCGCGAAGCGAACGGCCGGCAGCAGCGGTACGTAGTGATCCGCTTTTTCTTCCAGGCACGTAGGAAGCTGAAATTTGGCCAGAAGCGCGGAAGTTGGTCCGCCTATCTCAGAGTGAATCTCTGCGAAAGGCATGAGGAATTGGCAACGAGTCAAAGGAATGACGGTCATTATTATTTTACCCCCTTTGTCGCCATCGCAAGATAGCAGGCCGCCAATTTTCTTTCCTCGTCTTTGACGTGTGCATCGGGGGTAAGGCTCTCGACCAATTTCCTTCGAAAATTTTGGCAGCGGATGGCCAGACTAGTCCCCGAAACGGCTCTAGCGTTGCAGAATTGGCTGTTTTCCTGGAGGGAGCACAGGCTTCACGCCTCACCAACCGATGAGAGCTGTCCGTTTGCCTTCACTCCAAGCGGTCCGAGCGGCGATTGTCGCGTCGCTGCGACACGGTGACGCAACCCTCGATAGTACGGCTCGCGCACTCAAGATCAGCGTGCGCACTTTGCAGCGCCATCTCGGTCGAATGGGCACAAGTCACAGCGAAATGCTCGCGGAGGTCCGGCTGGACATGGCTTGCCGTTTGCTCGTGAATTCAAGCGAGCGCCTGTCGGATATCGCTAAATCAGTCGGTTATACCAACGCCAGCAGCTTCAGCCGCACTTTCGTGCGTTTGATGAAAGTTCAACCCGTTGTTTACAGACGGCAGCAACTTGCCCGTAAGCATAGGCAGGCGCCATCACACCGTTGAACTATTTCCAAAGGATTGGCGCGAAATGGCAAGACGCGCGATCTGAATGGCGCAAAATGTTTAGCGAAGCTGCTTGCTGAAACTAATTGCCAAGCTCCCAAGGAGCCGCTGCTTGTCGATGAAGCCTGCAACGAATGCGGGCAAGTTTGGGAAAGCCGGTGGTCCGCCGATAAAGAAAACAACCCGCTTTCAAGGGAGAGAACCACTATGATACTTCGTGCAGCCCTGATTGCAGTTTGCGCCTCCGGATTGGTAGTCCTCCCCCAAGATCTTTTTGCTCAATCGGCATCCGAGAACAAGCCACACATCCCGCTTGAGAAATCCATCGGCCAGGCCAAGCCGGAAGTCGTCCCCTCCCTCTTCGTCCTCAATTCGCGCGGCGCAAGCTTGAAAGACGGAAAGCTTGTGCTGACGGGAATTTCACCGAATGCAATCGTGTTTGCGGATCGACCGGTTCGCGCGGCCGGTCACGATCTTACGGCGCGAATTGTCGAGGACTGGGGTAACGGCAGCGACAATTTTGCGAAGGATCCTCCAAACGCAACAGTTTCCGGGTTCAAGAAAGACGGATCATCGGTGGCCGACGCAGTTGTGGTGCTCAAATCGCCCAAGCTTGAAGGCGACAAGCTGACTTTCGATGTCGATGTGCTTGAAGGAGACCTTGCGGGAACTGACGGACCGGCATCGATCTTTATCGACATCATTGGTCGACCGTTTACGCCGATGTCGTTTGCCGGCGTCGCCCGCCGAACGGCCTGGCGCGGTGCTTTCTATCGTGGTGCTGCCGTTGCTGGAGCGGCTGCCGTGGCAGGAGCTGCGGCCTATCCATACTACGCGCCACGGTGCGGATACTATCCTTATCCGCCTTGCTATTGAGCCGCAAATGCTAGCGGCATCGCAGCCGTAGCAGCACAGCGCATCTCCTCCTGGACCACCCTGTCATGAGGAAACCGCCAACGCCTTAGCAGCAAAGGGAGCCCAAGTCTGAAATCGCTATCCTTCATTGCGTTTGTTTGAGGAAAGGAAATACCATGAACATTACCCGTCGATCCCTCGCATTTGGTGGAATGGGACTGCTGGCAGGTGCGGCCGCAACACGATCAGCCTTTGCCCAGGATTCTTTCTTTGGAGTGGGTCAGGGCCTGGAGGATTTCTGGCTCGCGAGCGACGCCTACATATTTGGCTATCCGTTGGTGACGATGGAGATGACCCGCCGGATCATCACCAACGTCGCCGAACCCGTTGGCACGCGAGGGCCGATGGGCCACATCATCAAGCTGCGCCAATATCCCGACGCCTCGTTCAGGGATGTCACGGCGCCGAACGCGGACACTCTCTACACGACTTCCTTTTTCGACGTCGGGAAAGAACCGTGGGTCCTCAGCATCCCCGACATGAAGGGACGCTATTTCCTGATGCCGATGCTGGATGGCTGGACGACGGTGTTCCAGGTCCCAGGCAAGCGCACCACCGGCACCGGCGCACAGACCTACGCAATCACCGGCCCCGGTTGGAAAGGCAAACTGCCGGATGGCGTCAAGGAGTACAAGTCGGCTACCAACATCGTCTGGCTGCTCGGTCGCATTTACTGCACCGGCACGCCGGAGGATTATGCAGCCGTGCACAAGCTGCAGGACGAGTGCAAGCTCGTTCCGCTCAGCTCCTACGGCAAGCCGTACACGCCGCCCGCAGGCAAAGTTGATGCATCGATCGACATGAAGACGGCTGTTCGCGAGCAGGTGAACCGCATGGACGCGGTATCGTACTTCAAGCTGCTGTGCGAACTCATGAAGACTAATCCGCCATACGCGGCGGACGCACCCCAGCTTGCCAAGTTTGCGCGCATCGGCATCGTTCCCGGGCAGGATTTTGATGAAAGCAAGCTCAAGGCGGACTTCCTGAAGCGCGTGCCGGAACTGTCGTTCGACAGGATCATGCTCCAGTTCAAGATCAACAAGGCGATCAAGGACGAGAACGGCTTTGCCTTCACGACCAAAACCGGCATCTACGGTACCGACTATCTGATGCGGGCCCTCGTAACCGCCATCGGCCTCGGCGCCAACCGTCCGCAGGATGCGGTCTACCCGACCTCGCAAAAAGATGCAGAGGGCCACAAGTACAATGGCACACACAAGTATGTCATGCGGTTTCCCAAGGGCCACCTGCCTCCCGTGGAGGGATTTTGGTCACTCACCATGTACGACAGCGGCTACTTCTTTGTGAACAATCCGATCAACCGCTACTCGATCAGCGCGCGGGAAAACCTGAAGGAAAATCCTGACGGCTCAATCGACCTCTACATTCAAAAAGACTCTCCGGGCAAAGACAAGGAATCAAACTGGCTTCCTGCGCCTGCGGGAGATTTCATCCTCATGCTGCGCATGTATTGGCCGCAGGAAACGGACCCGTCGATCATCAACGGCACATGGACGGTTCCCGCCGCCAAGAAGGTCGTTTGAGAATTTGAACTCATGCCGGCCCGAGGGGTGGGTCGGCATGAGCCTAGGCGCCTTGGCGCTTGCGCTGTGCCGCCGCGAACAGCCCGATCAGGCGGGCAGCACGAATCGTTGCACGATAGGCTCAAAACATAGGGAGGGATGTGATGTGCCTTGCTGATCGTCGGACAGAGGGAAGATAGACGAAGTATATCAAAACCCGGAATCCGTCTCCCATTCAGAAATTCAGTCATCGCCATTGCGATGACGTCACTCTCGTCTGCAACGGTCTACGCCGATGAAGGCGGCGTTTCATATTGGCTTCCCGGCCGCTTCGGCAGCCTTGCAGCGACCCCGCAGGTGCCCGGCTGGTCGATGGCAGAGGTTTACTATCACACCAGTGTAAGTGCCTTCGGCAATGCAGCGGCTGCCAGGGAAATCCACGTCGGCAGAATCCCCGCCACGGTGAACGTCGACCTGAACCTTCATCTGAACGCGCACGCCGATCTCGTGCTGCTCAATCCGACCTATACGTTTGCAACGCCAGTGCTGGGTGGACAACTCGCCATCGGCGTGACCGGACTGTTCGGACGGTCGAGCGCAAATCTTGCCGGAACGCTGACGGCGGCCGTCGGCCCGCTGGCGGTAACGCGCACGGGCAGCTTCGGCGATTCGATCACCTCGGTCGGCGACCTCTACCCGCAGCGACACTCAAGTGGAACGCCGGCGTGCACAATTTCATGACCTATGTGACAGGAGATATTCCGACGGGAGCTTACGATTCGAGGCGCCTCGCCAATCTCGGCATCGGTCACGCCGCCATCGACGCCGGCGGCGGCTACACCTACTTCAATCCGCAGGCGGGGCACGAATTTTCTGCGGTTGCCGGGTTCACCTACAATTTCAAGAACAATGATACGCAGTACCAGAACGGTATCGACTTCCACCTGGATTGGGGAGCTTCTCAGTTTCTATCCAAGCAGCTTTTCGACTGGGCCCAGCATCCGAAGATTCACGTCACGCGATGCCAAACGCAAAGATCGCCGCCTATGCCAACCGGCAACTGCAGGTAAACAACGGCGTGCCGATCGGCATCTGGGACGAGGCCGAGCTTGGCGCGATCAGAGAGAGGATCGGGATCAAGTCATAAGACCGGTGATGCGCATTGCGCGACGGAATCCCAGCAAGAAGACGTCAAGTGAGCGTGAGACGTGAGGCATTTCACAGTTGAGAATCGCGAGTTGATCTAAGGCCGTCCCAAACCCGGATTCGGGAGACGAGCCATGCCATTATTCAATAGCCAGATCGATTGGCGGGGAATGGGCACCATCGTGGTGGTCGGGCTTTTCACCCTGTTCGCCCTTACGTTCGCCGTTGTTAGTTACGTGGAATCGTCATCGAATGCCGACGTGGTCGAGCTGATGAGTGCGACCGAGTCGTCGGCTTCTGATCCGAACCATTCCAACGAATCTGCAGCTCAGATTCAGTCCCTAGAGGACCGAAAGAGCTGCTCCCTCGGCAAGAAATCGCTACCAACTCAACTACTGCCCTTGCCGTAATCTACACTGCAGACCAGTTCGATCTCGCGCGCTTACGACGCTCGTCGTGCGCGACGGGACGATCTCATCCGCGGCCGATAAGCTCGACCGGAGTACGGTAGAGCTCGTTACTATCTCCGTCGGTGACACGCACAGCACATCCCGTCGAACACAGTTCAGGACGAACGATGCAAAGCTCGCTCGCGAGGCTTTCAGCCTTATCGATCGCGTTTTCTGTGTTTTCGAGATACATGCCGCCCTGGTTTTTGAACTCCGCGCCGATGACGAGATCAAAATTGAAGTATGGCATTGGTGCCCCCTGCCAAATTCCAGCCGCATGGAATCTAACCTGAGTCTGGTGGGTTCCATCATTTCAATTCTACTTTTGACATCTGATTGTGCTCGTCTGTTGCGCTTCGGTACCGCGACCGCACCATCGCGTGCACACCACTCGACGCGACACCTGCTGGCCGAGCCCCAAGTGGTCGGACCATCGCAATAGTGATTTGCGCGCGATTGAATGAAAGAGCGGCCTTTTGAGTCCGGACGACCAGTGTTGCGGCGGAGACACGTCGGGTTGGTAAATTGCGGCCGCTCACGCCACGTTTATTGCAGTTCCGAGCGCGCGGGCGCTACGGTCGCCCGGCGAAGCACTTCGCAGCCCTTCGAGGAGCGCAATGAAGCCATATCGCGGCGATATCGAATCTGTCGGCTGGTCATCCTTTCTCTGCCTGGCATCGTTGCGTCGACTGCACGCGATAGCTATCGCGGCCTTGCTGCTCCTGGCGATCGGCGCCAGCCCCACACAGGCAAGGAGTTCCGCGTCGGCAGCCTCGACTGCTCATGTTTACCTGCTCCGCGGCGTGCTCAATATCTTTTCTCTGGGGCTCGATGACATTGCGGTAAAGCTGCGAGCGCAAGGCATCCCGGTCACCGTCGCGAACTTTGCCTCCTGGTCGTCGCTCGCCGACGAAGCCGCCGCCGGATACAAGAGTGGCCGAATCAAGACGATCATTCTGGTCGGGCATTCCTCGGGCGCGACCGCGCTTCCCGACATGGTCGCCAAGCTGGATCAGCTTGGCGCTCCCGTTAAGCTCGCCATCGGCCTGGATTCGGTCTTCCGCACCAGCCTCTCGGGACGCGTGGGACGCTATATAAACTTCTACATCGCCAACGGCGCCGGCACGCCGGTTCAGAAAACCGGACAATTCCAGGGTAAGCTCGAGAATGTGAACGTGCAGAACGTGCCAGGCGTCGGGCACATGTCCATCGAAAAGAACCTGATCATGCAGCAGAAGGTGATAAGCGAGATCGACGCTGTCGTCTTCGGCCGATCCGTACCAGCTTCGGGGGCGCAGAGGCCGCGGCAGCCGGAAGCGGCAAGCACGGCGAGGTCCGGCACGGCAAGCGCCGCGGCGGTACGTTAGTACTTCGAACGCCGTCGCCGAAGCGACGAGCGCCGCAAATTCTGCCAATTCCTCGACGATAGATCACCCGCTAGAAGCGCCGGGTGGCGTGGCCCGCCGGCCTTCAAGGTCCGGCACCTCTACGCCTAAATCGCGAGCGGAATGTACATGAAAAGTCCGACGCTGGTTGCAGCCGTGGTGATCCGTGCAGCCCTTTCCGTCTGCATCTTGTCGGCCGTTTGCAATCTGGCGGTCGCCGATCCGGTCGCACGCACGACCAATGCTGTCGCAACCGCCGCGCCCGACACGCCGCCAGCCGCGGCCCAGCCGCAGGCGCGCGTGTACCTGTTCCGCGGCGCGCTCGGCCCGATCTTTTCGCGCGGGATGGACCGCCTGACCGATCGTCTCCAGGAAGCCGGTATCCGGGCTGACGTCTACGAATTCACGATTTGCCGGCTGATTGCGGATCAGGCGATCCGCGATTTCCGGAACGATCCTGCTCCGATCGTCCTGATCGGTCATTCGATGGGCGGACTATGCGCCTTGACGTTCGCCGGCATACTGAAGTCCGAAAACATGCAGGTAAGCCTGGTGGTCACCATTGATCCGGCTCAGGCAAGCCCAAAGGTGCCGCTGAATGTCGAGCGTTACATCAATATTTTCCTGTCCGACAGCATACTGGGCGGCGGCGATGTGGTGGCGGAGCAGGGTTACCAGGGGCACTACGCGAGCTTCGATTTGAAGCAGCACGGGGAAGTCACCCACATCAACATCGACAAGATGGATTCCATCCACGAGCAAGTGGTGACAGCAATTGCGCAACTTGCGGCGACGCCGGCCAAGGGAGAGGCGGTGCCGCTGCGCTACGTCGTTCCTCCCGATGCCCCGCTGGAGCTGTGGGACAGCGGCACGCAGCAACTCGCCCGTTCGGGCGATACCTTGCAAAGGCTTGCGGCACTGAACCAGGTACCGCTGTGGTCCCTTACCCAGGCCAATCAGTATTCTGACAGTGCACCACTGTCAGTCGGCCAACGCGTCCTGGTTCCGCGCCGTCTTGCTCCACCTGTCGCGACATCAGCGGTCTCGCGACGGAAACGGTAGGTGTAGAGCGACGTCAGGTGCGCGGCAGGAACGGAATCAGCATCGGAACGCGACGGCAATACGATCCATAGGCATCCGCACCGAGTTCCGCCGTGAGGAAGCCCTCCTCCATGCGGGCCTTCAATCCCATCCCGAGCGAAATCAGCGCCGCACCCAGCATCGCGGTCACCGTTCCGACCGCTATACCCGTCACCAGCATCCCGGCGATAAGCCCGGTATAGATCGGGTGGCGCACCAGCCCGTAGGGGCCGGTGTCGATGACCTGATGGCCCTCCTTGTGCGTGATCGCGTTCGACCAGAATCGTCCGAGATGAATTCTCCCCCACCATGTGAATGAGATTCCCGCGAGGACAAGGCACGCGAGCACGTAGATGCCAAGGCTGCCAAACTGCCAGAGCGGCTTTTCGCCCAGGACCTTGCCAGTCAATGGCAAGAAAAGGATGGCCCCTACGAGAATGGGGGAGCGGTATTTGAGCGACTCCCAGGTCATCACGTGTTTCTTCGTTTGACCGGACCAGAACGACGCCAAAACCCAACTCATGACCCACAAAATCCAGATGATGGCGAGCAACTGTGTGGGCCAGGTAGTGGTCCAGCCACTCAAGGCGAAAGCCAACCATTGACCAGGATCGTTCAGCATGTCGCGGACCACCTTAAGCGATTGGATCTACTGCCGAACACGCGCTCGACGTGAAACGAGTGCTCGGCATTGAGTCCCATTCAGGTTGGTTGTGGCCGGCATCAAGCAGATGCGCAATGGTTTCACGCAATACGGGTTCGACGGGACCCGGCGCATAGCCGAGCTCTCGCTGCGCTTTTTCGATCGACAACGCCCCCGCCCGCAAAGCGATACGAACGCCTTCGGCCGTACCGGACGGAGGCCGGCGCGTCACGTGATCGGCGATGAACTCCAGCGTTGCAGTGACCATTTCGGCGACCTTGCCGTTCACTTGAATGCACCGGAAGCGACGGCCGCTGATATCGGACATGAGTTCGAGAACCCGTCTTAGCGGCATGCTTTCGCCACCGAGAACGTAGCGATGTCCGGCCTGTCCGCGCTCCATGGCAAAGATCAGCCCTTCGGCGGCGTCGCGCACATCGACGAGGTTCACTACAAAATCAAGGTGCAACTGAAGACGTCGCTTGAGAAAATAGCGGAGCATCGCCGTCGGCGGGGTAACGTTATGGTCATAAGGCCCGACGGGCATGGTGGGACAGCCGATAACCACCGGGTATCCGGATGCGGCCGCCTGCATGGCGAACCGGTCGGCGAGCATTTTCGATCGCGTATATGGACCCGGCATGTCGTCCGGCAGGAGCGCATCGTCAGCGACAGGAACCATCGATGGCGAGGCACGGAACAGAATGGATTCCGTCGAGCAGTGCAGGAAGCGCTTTATGCCGCGCTTGCGCGCCGTCTCAATGACGATCTCGGTGCCGCCGAAGTTGACGGCGTGAAAATCGGCTTTCCGCGGCAGCCACATCCCGGGCAAGCCGGCCAGGTGGTAGACCTCGTCGACCCCGTCCATCGCGCGGTCAACCAGGTCCCGATCAAGCACCGATCCCCTGACATACTGAACCTGCGGCAACGCGCCAGGGGGTGGCTGAAGATCGAGCACCCTCACCTGCCGACCTCGCGCTATCAGCGCCGCGACCAGGTGCTTTCCGATGAATCCGCTGCCGCCTGTGACCAGTATGCGCGTCATGCTACGGGGCACTCAAGCTGAACTATTTGAGATCAAGATGCGGCGCCTTGCGGATGCACTTGGATGATGGTGGCGAGATCGCGCCGAAAGCCCAGCGCGATAAACAGTTTTGCCATGACAAACATCGGGCCCAGCAACAGATGAGTCGGATTGTCGACCAGCGCCGGCTGCCGCCGCTCGAACACGCGGTGCCCAATAATCTGCGATGCGACGCCAACGACAATCAAGATGGCCGTAAGTGACCACATGCCGGCAATCGTCACATGATCAACGATCGTGGCAGCGGCCGAGAGCAACACAACCGCGGCTCCGAGGATTCCGGCACCAAGCGCGAAATCGAGCAGAAACCAGTAGACGAGCACCGGTATGACAGCAATGGTTGCCGCGCTGGTTTGGAACCCGAATACGGTGATGGACCACAGGCTGAGCGGAAGGATAGCGGCCAGGAACAGGAACACGATGCCGAACACATGCATTGCGCAGTTCCAGGGGTCACGATGATACTCGACGTAATCTGCAAGCTGCCGCCGAAAATACGAACTCATGCGGTGCTTATCCCCCTGCTATCGGCAGACGCGGCCAGACGGGTCGACCAAAATCCCGATCGCACCTGGCTTCGATGCCCCAACTTCCATCAGAGACAGAATGGTAGTTAAACTAGGAAATCATCATCAAGTCAAAACGCGGACTCGGCACGTTTGACACTCCCTTGAGCCCGGTGCCAACGTTGACAAATCATGCAGTAATTCAGGCGATTAGCGTCGTACAGGGTCTCGGGAACCGCCACGAATTGCGATAGTTTTCCCGCGGGTGTTGCCGTTCAGCCAACCAGTCACGATCGTTTCGTGAGCCCCTTTACCCCGTGAATCAGTGCAATCGCGCGCCTACTCTGGCGACATCTGCGTCTGCCGCCAGGCGGCCGGTGGCGTCCCTACGGTTCTGCGAAACGCACGATTGAAGGCGGCTTCGGAATCGTAGCCAACCGCCTCCGCCACGCGGGCGATCGGATCGCTTCCAGAAGCCAGCAGACCGGCAGCGAGTTGCATGCGCCAGCGCGTCAGATACTGCATCGGCGGTTGCCCGATCAGGAGGGTGAACCGCTGCGCGAACGTCGATCGCGACAGCCCCACGGCCTTCGCGAGATCATCCAATGTCCAATCCGCCGCTGGCTCGCCATGCAGGAGATTCAGCGCTTGACCGACGTGTCGATCAGCCAGGCCGGCAAACCAGCCGGTCTGTTCGGGGCCAAGCGATTCGATGTGGCATCTGATTGCCTCGACGAAGAGCAGTTCGCCCAGTCGGGCCAGCACGCCCTCCCCGCCGGTCCGGCGCCCCTCCGATTCAACCCGTGCGGCATTGATCAGGTAACCAAGTCCCGAATTCTTCCGATATGAACTTCCCTGCAGATGCAGGACCGGAGGCAGCGCCTCAACCAGCGGATTGAAGGGACGCGTGTCGCAGCCGAGAAATCCGCACAGGATGCGCGCATCGGCGGGTCCGTTGTCACCGAGGCGCATCATGAGCGGAAGCTGACCTGCTCTCGCTTGACCATAGACGCTCAGATCAGGAATCGACCGCATGCCCGGAGCGCTGGAAAGCACATGTGCTGCACCTTGCGGAAATGCGATGATATCGCCGGCCTCGAGCCGCACGGATGGCGCATCGATCAATCCGCCCCAGCAGCGACCATCGACCACCACGTGATACTCGATGACGTGCTGTGCCCCCGGCAAGACGGCTGAAGCGCAGGCGGCCGATGCCGGCGCCTCGGCCACCCACGGTGCGCGGACGTCAAGATGGAAGAACATCGCGCTACTGAGTCGTACGGCGCGCAACACATCGGACAGCGCATCCGCCCCCATAGTCGCAGCTCCAATCGGACGTTCGGTCACGCGTCTTGGACGAACGGCAAAATAGGAAGGATTCAGACGCTCAGTCAAGCCATCCGGCAGTCTGGTCATTTGCCGCACCCCCGCGAGGACCTATGTCCCATCGCGCCAAAGGAGGCAGCCATGAACATTTTGGTCAGAGAATTAAACGAGCAGAAGCTGGACGTATTTGTTACGCGGATATTGGGCGACCTCGGCGCCGCCATGATTGCACCGCTGGTGCGCATTGGTGACGAACTCGGACTGTACAGCGCGCTCGCCGCGTCGGGACCGGTGACGCCGGAAGAACTGGCGCGCCAGACCAGAACGGTCGAGCGCCTTGTGCGCGAATGGCTCAGCGCCCACGCCGCCGCCGGCTATCTGGACTATGACGCTACGACCAAGCGCTTCTCCATGAATCCCGAGCAGGCCATGGTGTTCGGCAATCCTGACAGCCCGGTCTACATGCTGGGCTCGTTCGAGGTTTGCCAGGCCGTGATGGTTGACCAGCCCAAGGTGAGCAAGGCTTTCCGCAACGGCGGCGGCTCCGGCTATCACGAGCGGTGCAATTGCCTGTTCAGCGGAATGTCACGCTTCTTCGGCGTGAGCTACAAGGCCCATCTGGTGCAGGAATGGCTTCCCGCATTGGACGGCGTGGTCGAAAAACTCGGCCGCGGTGCGCGGGTCGCGGATATCGGTTGCGGCCATGGCATCTCGACCATCCTGATGGCGAAAGCATTCGAACGGTCCAGATTTTTCGGAATCGACAACCACGAAGATTCAATCGCCTGCGCCCGCGACGCCGCGAAACGCGACGGCGTCGCAGCCAGGACGGAATTTGATGTCGCCACGGCCAAGAATTTTGTCGGCGGCAATTTCGACCTGATCTGTTGTTTCGACGCGCTGCACGACCTTGGTGATCCCGTCGGCGCGGCGAGCCGCATTCTCCAGGCTCTCGCCCCTGATGGCACGTTCATGGCCGTGGAGCCGCTTGCAGGAGACCGGCTGGAGGACAATATCAATCCGGTCGGCCGCCTCTATTATGCCGGCTCCACCATGATCTGCACGCCGGTCTCCCTGGCGCAGGAGGTCGGGCTCGCGCTCGGTGGGCAGGCAGGACCAAAGCGGTTGGAAGCGGTTCTGCGCGAAGCCGGGTTTAGCCGTGTCCGGATCGCAGCCGAGACACCTTTCAACATCGTGCTCGAAGCGCGGCGATAAGACTGACCGCGTGTCGCTTCTTAGGCCACCGGGAGCACTGCTCTCCGGTGGCAAAGGTGCCTAATCATGACGCAGACGTTACAAGCAAAACAAGGCAATCGAGGACTTGGCCAGGGAGAACTTGGCCAGGGAGGACTTGGCCAGGCCGGCTGGATCCTCGATCATTGGATCGCCTCCTTCCTCGCGGCGGTAGAGCGCGCCATTCGTCGTCGGCGCACGAAGCATCGGGCCAGGACGCAGCCCGCGATATCTACTGCATCCAGCGTTAGGTCGCCGCCCGAGGCCCGATTACGACAAGCTGCCGTTCGGAATCAGGAATGATCCTGGTTCCGAACTGCTGACATCTCCCGTCCAGTGTCCGCTGGATCCATTCGATGTCCTGCCGCGCTGGAATGGAGAGACGAAAGTTCTTGATCTGCAGGGGAACCAGTTTGAGCGCGTGGAGGTTTCCGCTGGTCGGATCCAGGTCGGCGAAATACATCAAGACGAGGTCGTCACGGTAGCGCTCGTAACCACTGATGCCTTCATAGTCGTTCAGGAAATCACCGCAGCCATAGAGAATGAGGCGGTCTCGATAAATTTCGATCGCGCGCGGATGATGAGAAGAATGCCCGTGAACGATCGAAACGCCTGCCTTGTCGATGAGGGCCCGGGCCAGAATTCTCTGCTCGTGGGGAATGTGATATCCCCAATTGGATCCCCAATGGATTGAAACGACGACGAGATCGCCCGGCCTCCTGAGCGCTATGACCTGGTCGGCGACATCAGATGCACTCGCCTCGGAGAGATCAGGCAGCAAGTTGACGCCTGGAGCGTCTGACGTCGCGGCCCATTCGAGCGGGATGCCGCTCGATGTCGATCCAAACGAAAAGATCAAGAGCCGCGCTTTGCCAAGGTTCAGCACCGCGGGCGCGCGCGCTTCATGATCGTTGCGTCCCGCGCCCGTTGCCTTGACGTTGAGTTTCTGCAGAGTAGTCAGCGTCGCCAGCAAACCGGCGCGGCCCCAATCGAGCACATGATTGTTGGCCAATACGCAGCAATTGATCTCGGCCGCCACGAGACATTCTGCATTCTCGGGGCTCATGCGGTAGTTGATGCCCTTGTTCATGCGGTCGTTGCTGCGGGTCACTGCCGTTTCGAGATTGATGATCCGCGCATCCGGCTGCATGCGCTCCAACTGACCTAGCGCAGCGCCCCAAACATAGGACGGCCCGTTTTGCCGCGGAATGGGTCCGTTGGCCTGCTCGGCGAGCAGCACGTACCCCTCCGCCGATCGCACGTAATGTTCGTAAATCTCGGGGCTACAGGGGTGCGCCAGCACCTGGTCGATGCCGCGGCCACACATGACATCTCCGCACAGAAAGAGCCGTACCAATTTCCGATGCCCAGCCGGCAAATGTCTTTCCTCGAGCATGAAAATACCGCTCAGGTTCTTGCGTCAGATGGGCCCCCTGAACGCTGTCATCACCTCGGCCAGCATGCGCTCCTCCTCTCCCGCATAGCGCGGAGAGAAGTGAAACGGCTCGACACGGCGCACATTGGCTTCCCGCGCCATTTCTCCGGCAGCCGTCGTTGTAAGATGGGCCCGCTCGCTCGCCAACGCAGCATCCGTCCTCGCGAATGCCGCCTCGATGAAGAGGATGTCCGCATTTTGAACGAGCGCCACGATGGCGGCGCGATTGGCTGGCGTGTCGGCAACATCGGTAACATAGGCAATTTTCTGGCCGGCAGTGACCGTCAGGAGGTCACGCAGGTTGCCGAGCGGCTCCAGGCGACTGTCCGAAGCTGCCGCCCCGTCGATCCGTATCAAATGATCGTCCGGCCGGCCTTCCACAACCGCCTGCTTGAGCCACTGCAACCACGGACCGACCGGAAGCCCGCGCTCGGATAGTCGATTCTTCCAAATGTTGACATGGGCCGCTTCCTGCAAGGCAAAGCCCAGGCAGGGTGTGCCATGCTCGAGGATGGCGGCTGAAACCCGGCAGGTCCGTTCGTCAGACAAGACGCCGTCAAGAATTGTCTTCGACACCGGCGGTTCCGCGGCAAAGGCCTTCTTCAGCCGGAACTTCCTGGTCGAGATGGCGTTCGGCGTCTGAAGTTCGCTGACAACGAAGACCAGATCGGCGTCGTAGCTTTCGACCAGATTCCATTGATAGGCCTGAAGCTTGTGAAAGACGCGCTCGGCAAAGCCGGCCGGGCCGTAAAGATGTACAGTTTTCTCCAGTCCTACGAGCAAACGGAGCAGATGATCGAAGCCCACGAAATGATCGATATGTGCATGCGAAACGAAGATCTGATCGACGCGTCGTATCTTCCGCGGTGACAGTGAAGCGATTTCCCCGAGATCGAACAGCACGCTGTGCGTCTTGAACAGCGTCTCCACATAGACCGTCGGGTCGCCGTAGCGACCGTTGACCAGGCTCGGATGGAAGATCGGTCGCATGACAAAACTATGCAGCAGGTTTTTCACGCGGCTTGCGCGCCACTCTACCTTCACCGCCCAAGGAACCCTCCTTGTTTACCAGGTTGATTTTGGTCAATGCTCCATGAACTTAAGCAGACTTTTGCACTCCGCATCGGCTAGGTCGAACGACGGCGCTGCAATCTCATCACACTCGTTCAACGACGCGGCTGGGACGACTACTAAGGACGGTGACGAGTGAAAATGGCCCCTTTCAAGGGGCCATTTTTCGTCGATGCAAGTAGAGTGCCCGCCCTAATTCGTGATCTTGTACCCCGTCTCCTTCACGATCGGCTGCCAGAAGGCGTTATTGGCGGCGAGCTCCTTCGTCAGGCCTTCAGGCGTCGAGCCGACCGGGATCAGACCGATCGCTGCGAGCTTTTCCTTGACCTCCGGCTTGGCGAGCGCGGTGGCGACTGCCTCGCTCAGCTTTTTCGCAAGATCCGGCGAGGCGCCTGCCGGCAGCCACATGCCGTACCAGGCGTCCGCCACCAGATCGACGCCGCTCTCTTTTAACGTCGGCGCGTCGGGCAGGAACGGCGAGCGCTGCGCGCTGCCGACCGCGAGAATCCGGACGTTGCCCGCGCGATGCTGCGGGATGGCATCGGTCAACGTGGAAATCGCGAACGGCATGTGGCCGCCGACGAGGTCGTTGATGATCGGTGCGCTGCCGCGATAAGCCACGCGGGTCAGCTTGACGCCCAGCGCCTGCTCGAGCCGCGAGCCGGCAAAATGCGGAATGGTACCGTTGCTCGGCACGCCGAACGTGGCCTGATCCGGATTAGCTTTCAACCAGGCGACGAATTGCTTGAAATCCTTGACCTCGGCCGGGACGGCTTTGCCGACGAAGACGCAGAATTCGAACCGCACGAGCTGGCTGACCGGGACGAAATCCTTTATTGCGTCAAAACTCGGCGTGGTCTCGACCATCGGCAGCAGATACATCGTCGGCCCCGTGGTGACGAGGATGGTGGTGCCGTCGGGATTAGCCCCCTTCACCGCCTTAATGCCGATCAGCCCGTCGCCGCCGGTGCGGTTCTCGACGATGATGTTGCGATCGAGCAATGGACTGATGTGCTGCGCCAGCAGCCGGCAAAGTGCATCACCGCCGCCGCCGGCGGCAAAGGGAAAGATGATTTTGGTCAGCGGCCCGGCCTGCGCGAATGCCTTGCCCGTTATCGCCGCCAGCGAACACGCGGCGCTTCCGGCCAGAAAATCTCGGCGCTTCATTCTATTTCCTCCAAACACTTTATAATTGTTCACCGAACCTACGCTGAGACGGTACCGCGTCAGGTCAGCACCGTCTCGACCACCGTCATAATTCCGATCGCGATCGTGGCCAGCCCCACCGCGCCCTGCAGGCCGCGATTGGCCCAGGTCAGCCAGCGCGCGGAGACCGCAAGCGGCACCGCGATCGCCGTCGACAGCGCGCCCATGCCGATCATCGAGCCGACGCCGAACAATGCGATATAGCCGAGCCCGACGGCAGGGCTGGAGGCCTGCGTGACCGCGAGCACTAGAAGTGCGGCCGAGCCCGCCATGCCGTGCATCAGGCCGACCAGCAGGGTCCGCCAGCGGAAACCATGTTCGTGAATGTGAGCGGCGCGGGCGTGCGGCGTGGTTTCGCCGGCATGGCTATGGGCATGGAAATGCACCGTGCCGTCGCCATGACCGTGCTGATGAAAATGCACCCGGTCGCGCCACAGCCGCCACAGCACATGCGCCCCGAGGCCGACCAGCATCAGGCCGACGGCGGTCTCGAGCGGCCGGGCAACGCCGTCCGGGATCGCGCGGCCAAGCAGAATGGCGGCGCCTGCAAAGGCGAACAAGGTAAGCGTATGGCCGAGCCCCCAGGTCAGCCCGTGCTTGACGATATCGGCGACATGGCTGCGGCGCGCGGCGATGCTGGAGACGGCGGCGATATGATCGGCTTCGAGGGCATGCTGCATGCCCAGCAAAAACCCCAGCCCCAGAATTCCGAACATACGCCCCCTGCTCGCTGCATCAGTTGAAGTTCGCCTCAAAGATGAACTTCTGACTTTGAATTTGACGCGTTTTCTTCACGCGAACCGGGTGCCCCACTTCGCGTGAAAACGCTATGAAATACCAGTTGGAAGCCTTTGTCAGGTCAAGACTTCATCGACCAGGCTGTCATCGACGCCCAGGAGCGGCGGTCGGCCTGTTCGTTGTATAACGCGGTACGCACTATCGAGCCATCGGCAGCGGGATTGGTGAAACCGTGCAGCGTGTTGCCGTAGGCGATGACCCCTGCCAGTCCTTCACCCCGCCCGCCTATGCCCGCCGCAACGGCTTTGTCTGTATCCCCGGCACCTGGTTCCGCGGCAAGGACGGCTGCAGGTATCTCTGCCAGCGAGCAAGCGGAACTGAGCGCGAAAGGGCGGCCGGAAGGGCCGCCTTTTTCATATTCCGGGTGCGCGAGAGCGGTGTTGAGGTTCTAGCCCTTTGCGGACAAGTCTGCTATTCGAGCCGCCGAAGAGCGGCCCTGCGCGGCGGGTATTTTCGCCGCGCACCGATCGCTTCGATTCGCCGGTTTAGCTCAGCGGTAGAGCAGCGGTTTTGTAAACCGAAGGTCGGGAGTTCAATCCTCTCAACCGGCACCACTTAAGAGCGTCAGGCGGACGAAAACCGTTCGACCGAGCCAAGACCCGTTCAGGCCTCCACCATTGCCGGGAATTCCACGGGAAGTTGTTGGGGGAACACCATCTCTGCCGGTTCCCCAAGCTCTGCCGACTTCCCAAGCTCTGCCGATTTCCCAAGGCTCCGCGTTGAATAGGGATCGAGCGAGGCCTTCCGTTTGCTTACCCGCTCTACACGTAGCTGCAATCCGAACGCCCCGAGAATCGTCAGGACGGTCGTAAATTCGGGAGAACGATCGGCCATGAACGAGCGGTAGAGACGTGTTCGGCCAATCTGTATTCGCCGTGCGAACTCAGTAACATTCTCCTGGGCCCGGATGATCTCACCAAAGGTAGAGCAAATGGCACGAAGATTGGATGTTGCAAGGGCAGGATTCAAGAGCTCGGCCACTCCCGCCGGACTGCTGTAACGCAAATGGCCATGCACTGGCTGTTGAGAACTATATCTTTCGAGCGTAGATGCGGACGGTTGCACTGTAACCAGCCTCAGGCGTAGTGCCGTAATCACCTTCGTCACCGTGGAAAGCCGCGGCCCCCTCTCCGATACAAAGGCCCCGTAGAGGTGTGCCCGCTCTATTCCTGATGCGATGGCGATTGCCGTGACGTTTTGGGCCCGGACTGCTTCACCGAGAGCCAGGCAGACCTGACGGCTATCGGTGGTTTGAAACGCCTGATTCAGGAATTTTTCAAGCTGAGCCGTACTAGCGTACTGAGAGCGACGCGCCGTCTTGGCCATCTGGTGCCATCCGAGTCTGCACTCACGGGCGCAATCAGAAATAGCCCTCCAGAGGCCGAAAAACCTCTGGCCGGGCATGGCCAGAGGTTTCGGAGGTATTTCTGAAGATGCTGGTGCGCTTCTCCATGAGAGGCCGCCAACCTACTTGGCGGCTACGCTTGATGAGAATACATGAGTAAATCATGTATTTGCAATAGGTATTTTTACCATATAAATCGGTGCGTTTTGCGGAGGAGCCCTTCGCTTAATTTCGATGATGTGCGGGGCGTCAAAGGCTTCACACCGACGCCTTGACGCCCGATGTGGACTTCAAGCGGTGCGACGGGCGTCTGTTGGAGCGTTGTCGCTCGGACGCAATGAGAAGTGTATGTGCCGGGCGATGGCCAATCGCCGGCACTGAGAGATCTAGCGCACGATCGGCAGCGGCCTCTGCATGGTTCGCACTCTCGTCACCAAACAGAGTCGAGGTCGAGGGCTTACGGTGACGCTCGTAGCGAGGCACCCTGCATATAGTGAAAGTGAATCCCAGTGCATCCAGGAGACTCAGGGCGGTGCTGAACCGAGGCACGCGGGGATAAACAAAAGCTCTATAGAATGTTTCGCGGCACCTGATTGTCTTTTTCGATAAGCCGGCGATGTTGTCCTGCTTCCGCAACACCTCAGCGAACACTCCGATGACGGGACGCACGTTCGAGCTGTTGAGCGCCTCGGTGAGTCTGCGGGCGACTTCAGGGTCAGGATAAGCCTTCTCAAGAACGCCTCCTTTGGGTGCCGAAGCGTCAGCTATTGGCTTCCCATCGACTTGCCCCTTGGCTGTCACAGCAAGGCGAAATCCCAACACTTCGAGCACTCTCATCATCGTCTCCAGCCCTGTTCCCTGCCGGCGACGAAAGGCGCGAAAAAGCGTAGTCCGGTTCACCTTCGCGAGTTGGCAAAATTCCGCGATGCTCGACTGCCTCGATATTTCGTCGTCGATCGCCTTGCAGATCGTACGCAAATTGTTTGTGGCGAATGCGTTCTGTAACAGACCTAGGTTGCTCAACGCCTGACCTTTTGAAAAATTGGGTGGGTTTGAGAACGGTGTCCTGGCTGAGCTTTCCAAAAAGAAACCCCCGGCAGTGAAACTGCCGGGGGTTATTGCGATAGTTCAACTCAGGATCAGAAGTTGCGCTGAACGCGAACGTTGAGCGAAACGGCGTCCTGATCCTTGTACTCGTACCTTGCGATCGGCTTCGGAGCCACCGCGGTCATGGTCGCAGCACCACCGAACTTCTGGTCGAGGTGGAACCACATCACTTCCGCCGAGAACGTCAGGTTCGCAACGGGGGTCCAACGGGTGATCAAACCGAGTTGCGAGATGTTGAAGTCGGGGTTGCAGGAATAGTCAGCGCTCAGACCCTTGCCGACGTTGTAGTTGGCACACCATTGACCTTTCGCGGTGGCAAGGTCGAGGGAGTTGCCACCATACCGCACTGCAGCCCAAGACCCGAACAGGCTGGTCGACCAGTAGGGATCCCAGTTGTGGTTGAACGCGCCGCGGATGCCGTACGCGTCAACCAGCTTGATATCGCCGCCGGGCATGTAGACACCGTCGGCAGTCTGGCCGAAGCCGATGCTCTGGTAAGAGTCCGCACGGCCCGTGCTGCCAAACATCGCGAAGCTGGGAGCGGTGTTGAGCACGTTCTTCGTCATACCCGTGGCATAGGAGACGTCAACCTTGATGTCGTCGCCGGGGCCGGTGGGCAGGTTCTTGAGCTGCAACGCAGCCATCACCGAACCGCCCCACTTGGATTCGGGGTGGCCAGAGATTTCCGACAGGTTGTTCGCAGCACCGGCGGTCAGGAGGTTGTAGGAACCGCTGACTTGATGCGCCGCGGCCGAAACCTGGAACAGACCCCACGCCTGGTCGACGCGGATGTTGCCGACGATGTCCGGAGAACGCGCACCGCTGTAGGCGTTCGAACCTGCCGCGATGGAAGTGGACGGGTTGGTGACACCCAGGTTCAACAGCGAAGTACGGCCGTAGTACGGGTCATCCAGGCCGATGCTGGCCGACACGCCGTTACCGAACTGCGCGGTGTACTGGATGTTGTTCGTGCCGACGACGTCGTCATGGCCGCCAAGCAAGAACGAGGAATTGTTGCCCGGATAACCGTGCCAAGGCGTCGCATAGGCCGAAGCAGACTTACCGAAGGTGAACCCGGCGAACTGGATGAACACCAAGTCCACGCCGAGAGTCTGCGTGCCAGCCGCAGCCGGACCTTCTCCGGTCGACGAGTTCAAATTGAAGTTGGCCTGACCGAAGGTACGAACGACGCCGTACTGAGTGGCAGTGCGCGTATCTACGCTGAGCGCCAAACGCGAACGGGCAGCATAGTAATCGCGCAAGCGATTCTGCTGACCAAGATTGCCGTTCCACGCCGGCTGATCGAAGATGCCGCCGTTGAACGTGGTGTCGACGCGCAGGTAACCACCAATCTTCATGCAGGTGTCGGTGCCGGGGATGTAGTAGAAGCCAGCGCCGTACAGGGAGCAGATCTTCACGTACTCGACCGCTTTGGCCTTGACGGGAAGATCGGCGGCCTGCGCTCCACTCACGGCGATGAGAGCCGCCGCTGAGCCGAGAACAAGGCTCTTGATCATAGTCATGTTAAACCTCCAAGTTGCTCTGCCAGGACGAGGACGGACCTGTGGCTGTTCCCCCAGGAAAGATCCGCCCTCGCCTTTGAAAAACCGCTCAGTCGTTTCGCGTCTTCGGACACACCCGCATGAACGCGAGGGACTTAAGCGAACCACCTGCAACGGGACGACCCAGGACCCCCCTCGGCCGTCTTCAGAACTATGCATGTGCAACTTACGTAATCAAAACAGTTTATGAACTCAGCTATCTCTATCCTGTTCGACTGTGTCGCCGTGGCAACACCGAGTGCTCGCAAAATCGTGTTCAGGGAACCGCCAGAAAGGCGTCCACTCGGATGATTTTGTTAGGTAAATCAGTTAAGTTAGTGGACGCTGACTCGGGTGGGAGAAACCATGGCACAGGAACTCCGCAAGGGATCGGACTCATCGAGCCGCGGCAGTCGCGGAGGGCCAAATGAGGTCGGCGGAAAGAATCAGGACATCGTCCGGCAATTCGCCTGGGAGATCGCCGCCATCAACGTGCACCTCCAGGAGATCCGTTACTTCTGGGCAAAAGCCCTCGGCATCAGTGGCCCGCAATGGATGATCCTGATGGCTCTGGCCGATCTGGATCAAGGTGAGGGCGTCCCGGTGAAGGTCGTCTCAAAGATGCTTCACGTAGACCCGTCGTTCGTCACGACTCAGTCGAAAATGCTGGAGAAGAAGGGTTTCATGCGCCGGAGGACGTCGGCAGACGATGCAAGGGTCGTGCAGATGTCCTTGACGGACAAGACTTATAAACAGATTGCAAACCTGGCCGCTGAGCAGGAGGCCCTCAACAACTTCGTCTTCGCGGAATTCAGCGACCGTGAACTCAGCGAGCTCACCGCCAAACTCGCGACCCTGAAGGGCCGCCTTGAGAAGGCGAGCCTGAAGATAGCGATGGGCATATGACCTGCCCTACGGTAACGAGCTAGGCCGGTACCGACTCAAGGCGATCGGCCATCCAATCAAAAATGAACTCGTTGGCGAGCGTGGGATTATCGCGATGCCCATGCGCGGCAGCAGTTTCATAACTGTCGAAGATTTTTAGTGAAATGTCGGGCTGGCTGGTCTTGAGTCGTTCGAACAGACCGGTCACATGGTTGCTTTCGAGCCAGCCCTGCTCACCCATGGTGATCAGGACCGGGCAGCGAAATTTTCGCTGCGGCCAGCCTCCTTCGCTTCCTTTACACGCGGAATCCGGCGAGAGGCGGTCCATCAAGAAGGCGCGCTCGTGCATGTCCCAGATTCCGCCGTCACAAACCGCGGCGGCGAAACGATTGTCGAGAGCGACGCCACGCGCCACAAAGGACGATCCCGAGCCGTCGCCGAGAATTGCTACCCTGTGTTCGTCGATGTCACCCCTCGTCGTGAGGTAATCCATCACGCAGCTTACCGACATTTCGAGATCGGGACGGCCCACTATCTCGTCGAATTTGGCGCTGGTGCCGGATCCGAGGAGATCCACGGCCAGCAGCGACAGTCCCCTGTCGCGGGCGTAGCGCGCCACCTTGAAGAGATATTCTTCCTTCCGATGCCCAGGATCGCCCATGCACACCACGACAGGCGCTCGATGCGAAGCGGCCGGGGCAGGCAAAAAGTAGCCTTCCAGCGGATAATCTTCCTGCCAGGGAATCTCGACGACCTCGCCGGCGGGAGTGAGATGCGCAATGTAGCGGCGGGCGCAGGCCCGCATGGTTCTGAGCACGCATTGCTGTTTCTTGTCGGCAGCGTCGAAATCGAACGCTGATGCTTGATAATAATTGATGGCGCGGAGCCAGTTGCTTTGTGCGGTCAGCACATGACCGCGCTCGAAGGCAGCGTTGGCGCGCTCGTTGCTGATATCAGCCATCCTCAGCCATTCCCGATACCAGGAATCGCCGCCATCCTTCGGGTCAATCCGACTTGCGACGAGGAGGCATTCCGCGATCAGCGAGCCCCCTTCCTGAGCCAGGCCGAGCAGCCTCATGAACTCGATTGAGAACTCTTCGCTGTCTGGCCATGAATCCCAACCCGCCGGACCAAAATGGATCTTCATGCCAGAAGCAAACCTGTGAGCCTCAATTGATAAAATTAGTTATAGATTGTAATTTAAATCGGGAGGTCGACATCCTGCAAGCCCCTCTATCGGCCTATGCCGCAGATATGGTTAGCCCGACCGAACGGCGCCCAGAAGTGCTTGTTGGCCTCATCTATGGGGCAAACGTGCTGCTTTTTCAGGCGTTTGCTTGCCAAAGGCGCAACAGCCCGTAGTTCTACGGTGCTGAAAGCGCCACGTGGCGCATTGTCAGCCGCGGCTTCTGGCCTGGACGAAGTAGCAGGTCAAAATGTACCAGCCCATGCGCCACCCTGCGGATTGTCGGATCGCACACTCACTCTCTGACTGATCAGGAAACCAACCACCACCTCCCGCGTTTTCCCGGCATGAGAATTCGCGAAGAGAACTGCAACATGGTGCTGCTGGCTATCGTCGCGTGTTTCAGCGTGGCGATTGCAGGTGGCGCTACGCTGCTTGGATTCGACGACAAGCCGGTCCGGGTCGCCGACCGGACCACAACCGGCGTCGAGCGTTCGCCGGCAGCCGACCAGCGGATCATCTATGTCGGCGACCAGCCGCCGGTACGCATGATCGGCGCGCCCTTTGTCCCGAACACCAATCCCCGCGAACGCTAGCGCCCCGCCTCGCGCGACCACGCTTGCGGATACCATCGCCGCGTGATGTGCACGTTGGTGGTCGCGAACTGTCACCGTTTTGTCACCTCGCGCGCAAAAGAGCGGCAGTTATCCCCAGTGACGTCCCCACCCGCTTGATTCCACAAAAGCCGTTTGGTGGAATGACTTGGGCCGAGGTGTCTCATGAAATGGATGAGGGAACGCGATCTCCTGATCGCGCAGACGATGGCGTTTGTTCAATCGGTGACCGGCAAGCCGCCGGAGGCCGAGAAGACGATCACGACGCCGGTCACCGTCCTCTCCGTCCAGGCATCCAAGCCCACCCGTCCGGCCGCGCCGCTTTCTGACATCCAGGCCCTGCTGGCTGAGACGATGCCCCTTGCCCAGGCGCCGAAGGAAGCGTCGAGGGAAATACCGAGGCCGGCCCCTCTCGCGCGTCCTGACCTGCGGGACGACATCCAGTCCGAGATCAAGGCACGGGTCGCGAATTTCCGTGCCCATCAGGAGCGGTTCAACCGCGAGCGCGAGGCCTATTGCACCGAGACCATGGCAAAGGTCCACGCTGCGCTTCGCGAAGGCGAGCCGCCGGCACAGCCGGCGAAGTAGAACGCGCCCGACCCGTTCCCCGGATGCTGCGCAGCAGCCATCAGCGCGTTCACGCGCGTCTTCGACGCGCTATGGCTTGCGGCGTGGTGCGCTGCTGATCCGGGGTCCAGTCTGCGATGGGTCCCGGCTCTGCGAAGCGTCACGTCGTGACGCATCGCGTCCAGGACACGAAGCTCCGTGTTGTCATCCTGTGTGGGAATCGGCCGATCGCCCCGATGTTCAGAGCCAGGCATAGACCAGCGCCATGTTGGCTGCGCAGGCAGCCAGCAGGCAAACGGTCAGCGTGAGTTGGACACGCTCGCAGGAGGTCTGGAGGCTCGTTCTCATGGCCGGAAACATCCGGCGATTCTGGCGACTGAGTCTCGGGGATTCTTTTTTCGGGAATTTACGGCTCGTTAAAGACTCAGAGACTCCACGAAAATGGGCCGAAACGAGCCAATTTGCTCCTGAAACAGCCTGTGGAATGGCCGCATGGCAGCCAAGCCTGAAACCCGGCCCACGCTTCCGCGTTGACCGTTTTTACCGGAGCCAACAATGCCCTACGCGCTGTTCTCAAAGGATGCCAAGCTGAGCAAGGCCTATCCAACCGCAGCCGACGTCTGGAAGATCGCCCAGAAGAGCGGTCTCGTCGTCGACGTCATCTCCGGGCGAGACAACAAGGGTCCCCGTCCGGTGCTGGACCATGACTACGAGATCAAGCCCTGCCAGCTTGAGCCGCACGAAGACCCCGCCCGCAACAAGGCCGACGCCGAACGCGACGCACAGACGGAATTGCAGCTCGCGTCGTAAGGTCGGCCGCAAGCGACCGACACACGACAGGCCTCGGCGAACGGGTCCCATTCGCCGGGACAATATCCGAGACGGAAAGTCGGATCCTACGGCGTCGCCGAGACCAGCGATGCCTGTTCCGAAGCAAGGGTGACACAGGCCTTGCGCCGCTGCAGTCCCCTGATCGCACCGGTTACCTTGCGCACCTTGCCGACCCCGCACGAGGGATCCTGCACGAAGGCGACTTCATAGGGAGCAAGGATAAACGGTTCGGATTTCAGGACAGTTTGAGCAAGGCACGGATACGCCGCTGCGGAAAAAATCAGCCCTAACGCAAAAGCACGCATGTTCGTCGTCCCACCAGCCGGCCGGGACCATAATATCGGATCGTGACGAAAAGTTGCATTCAGCGCGAAATTTTTTTCGCTCCTGCCAAAAAACTACCGGCGCGCGCTCGCCTCGACATCCGCCAAGCAAAAAGGCCGGCGTGAAGCCGGCCCTTGCGCGTCAGGATACCAAAGTCGGTATCAATATTTGGAACCAGCGGGACCACCCCAGCCGAACCGGTAGTTCACGCCCACCTTGGCCGTATGCTCGTCGTTGCGGAAGGTCCGGCCGTTGATATCGGCAGGACCGGACGTGAAGGTCGTGTCGCCGAAATTGTAATACTGGTACTCGGCCTTGGCCGACCAGTTCGGGGCGAACATGTATTCGAGGCCGCCGCCCACGGTGTAACCGTCCTTGTGGTTGCCGTTGGTGGTGAAGCCTGCGGGCACCCCGGCCACCGATACGCCGAGATTGTTGCTGTCGCGCCAGGCGTAACCGCCCTTGGCGTAAAGCAGCGCCGGACCCCAGGTGTAGCCGAGCCGGCCGGTCACCGAGCCGATCTGATCGGTGTTGGAGGTCACGAGCGTCCCGCCCGGAAACAGCACACCGTTATTATTGTTGCTGGGCAGCCAGCTATACTGGGCTTCGGCGCCCAGCACCCAGTTCGGCGCGAACTGATAGTCGAAGCCACCCTGCACGCCGCCGAGGAAGCGGGCGTCGCTGCCCTGCAGGGAGTTGTCACCCGCGAAGGCGCCACCGGCATGGCCGCCGATATAGAACCCGGTCCAGTTATAGACGACTTGAGGCGCCGTATAGGCAGGCGCCTTGGTGTACGGCCGGGGCGGCATATCCGCCGCAAAGGCTGGAGCCGCCATGACGGCCAGCGCGGCAGCCCCGAGCAGTATCTTCTTCATCCTATTTCCCCGTTACGAACGTCGCGGATACCAATCCAAACAACGTGACTTCATTTAGGTTGCTTTACGGCAAACGCCCGCGACCGGATGGCGCGCCACTGTGATGGCACAGCAACAAAGCGTTTTAGTTCCCTCGCACGTCAGGCTTTTTCCCGGGTTAAGGAAGTGATTTCCCCGCTTAGCTGGTGTCCGGGATGACTAAGGCAAGGTTCAACCCTCGCCGAAAAGTGATCCGATTTCGTTCACGGTTCCTTCTCGGGAACATCAGATGACGGCCCGCGCCGGCAGTCGTCGCGACTGCTGGCGGCAAGACCCGTCCGCCTTCAAGAGCGAGCCGCTTCGACGACGGCGCCCCGGCATCGCCGGACTGCGCGAACAGCGCCCCGCTCATGGCAAACCATGCGGCCGCAAGGGTAGCTGCCACGGTGCCGAGGAAGCGGCGGCGGTCAGGTGTGATGGGATGGGACATCGTTCTTTCTGCGCTCTATATTTCACGCGATTAGATCGTATACGATATAAATGGCCGAGCACAGTGTGTATGGGCGCGAAGCATCCCACTCTCGTGTGGGGCTCACAGCGCGCGCGCAAATCTAGCGCGTCAGTTTCTCCAGTTCCGCAAATGGCGCGTAGGCCAGCCCCGCACAGAGCTCCGCGCCGTTTTCGATGATGCGGTCGAGCCGGCCGTCGACAAAAAGGATGGCGCGTTCGCGCGGCTCGCGGTAGCCGCCGTCGGATTCGCGCGGGCTGAACCGGAGACAGACGACATAGCGCAGCCGCCCGCCGACCACGCGCTCGATCGGTTCGGCCATCACGGCACCGCGTACGCCGACGGGATCATTGAGATAAGTCTTCAGGAACGCCAGCACTTCCGTGCGGTAATTTTTCGGAAAAGGCTGGCTGGAGACGCCGCGATCGTCGGTAAACGTGATCGGCTTGCTCTCGTCACTGGCGGCGCAGGCCGACAGCGCGAGCGGCAACAATACCACCGCCGCAATTTTGACTGAACTTCGCAAGCGAAATGCTTCCCCGCCCCGTTGGCCGTCTCTTAGACTGCCCGGCGGCGAAATGGAATTCGCATCTCGGTTACTGGTCCCGAACAGATCGAAGCAGCACCAGCCCACGGCCATCGGGGAAGCAATGGCACGTGGGCTGGTCCGATATCCGCCGACGCGGGGGCAATGGGGAAGCGAAACGCGCCGGCGGATCAGATTCGATCGCGCTGGTTCAACTGCGCTTGGCAGCCGGCGCGGCGGGTTTGACCGCGGCAGGCGTCTTTGAGAGGCCAACCTGTTTCTTGTGGCTATGATGTCGATTGTGCTTGGCGTTCAGCGCCTTCGATTTTCCCTGCTCGGCCTTGGTGACCTGCGTACTCTTGTTCACCGGAGCTTGCGCGGTCTTGCCCGCAGTGCCGGCAAACACGGGCGCGGCGAGAACGGACACGGCAACGAGCGCTGCAGAAAAGGTCTTGAGCATGGCTGTCTCCTCTTCCATGGGGACCTGCGGGCTCTCCGGTCCGAATGGCCGGGCTCGCCGATCGTGCGTGCGACGTTAGGCACGGCGCAGTGAACCCGTCCTGAATCGAACGTGCGGACTTCGTTCATCTCCATGGCAGGTTCGCCATTTTTTGAACGCGAACTGCGGCCGCCAAATCAGCAGAATCCAAAATCGGAAGAATCGAAGGCGGATGGCGGGAATGTTCTCAACTGCCGGGTGTTCACATCAACGGCCTTCGGTGTAGGATTGTGGAACAGGCCATCAGGAGAGATGCATGAACAAACTAGCGATCAGGCTTTTGACGCTCGCAATGTTGTCGCTTACGCTCGCGGCAGCTCCTGTCGTCACCGCCGTCTACGCAAATCCCGACAACGAGCCGCCTCCGCCGCCGAAGAAGAAAAAGAAATCCAGCGAAGCCCGCCCGGCCATTGAACAAACCGCATTCGCCGACGGCTATCGCGCTGCTTACGCCGCGATCTACGAACGCCACGACTATGCGTCGGCGATCGAGCAGTTGAAGGCGCTCGGCCGTGACGACTCGGCCGCCGTCGCCAATCTGATCGGCTATTCCTATCGCAAGCTCGGCGACTTCAAGGTCTCGCAGATCTGGTACGAGCGCGCGCTGAAGGCCGATCCGAACCACGTCAAGACCTGGCAGTATTACGGCCTGTGGCAGGTCGAACAGGGCAACCGCGATCAGGCGCAATATCACCTGAACCGGATCGCGCAGCTCACCGGCACCTCAAGCGAGGAATATCGCTCGCTCGCCGCCGCGCTCGAAAAGCCGCCGGGGACGGGATTGGTGTACTGAGCCACCGCTCTCTCCCCGTCATTGCGAGGAGCGTAGCGACGAAGCAATCCATCTATCCGTTATGCCGCGATATGGATTGCTTCGCGGAGCCTGTCATCGGGCGGGCATTCGCCCGACCCGTTGGCTCGCAATGACGAAGAAAAAGCCGGAGCAGTTGCAAGGACTGCGCCGGCTTTTTTCTTTCCGAATTTACTTCATCACCCTCTCAACTTCCGCGCGGAATGCCTGGCGCGCGCCGTCGCGCGAATAGAACATGTGGCCGCCGGGATAGACGACGAGTTTGACCCGGTCCGATCGCGCATAGGCCGGCAACTGATCGAGAATTACCTTCGAGGCAAAATAGGGCGTGGCGAGATCGAAAAGCCCGTGACCGACCAGCAATTTCATTTTCGGGTCGAGTGCGAGAATCTGGCGAAGCTCCGAAACCGACTCGGCCGGACCGCGACCGAAATCCCAGGCCCTGTACACGGCTGGGTTAAGCAGGTGATACGAGCCATCGGGGCGCCAGTTGAGTTTGCGTGTGGTGAGGTCGACGGCCGCGCTCGTCAACGGCGCCGTCAGGGAATCGCCGGAAGGATCGCCGAAATGCGCGGAGTTCGAATCCGGATAGGGATCGAAGCCTGAGACCGAGCCGTCATAACGTCCCGTCACACGGCCGTTGCGGCGGTCGAATTCTCTGCGGAACTCGCCGACTTCGAAACGCCCTCCGAGCCTGCGGCTCACTGCTTGATCGATGCCGGTGAGCGAGGCCACCTTGTCGGCAAGCCGCGTCGCCGCCTCGCGGTCCGCCTGCCCCTTGACGAGATCGGTCACAAACTCGCCTTGCGCGTAGCGCTCGACGTCAGCGAGATCGGCGCGCGTCACCGGTCCCTTGGCTTCGCGTGCCACCGCCGCCATGCTTGGCAGTGTGTTCATGTACTGCAACAGGCTCGAGCCGGAGAAATCGCGATAGTCGAACAAGGGTGAGACCAGGATCAGCCCGCGCACGCCGACGCCCTGCCGGGTCTGCAGGTTGCGAACGATTTTGGGTCCACGGATGCCGCCATAACTTTCGCCGGTCACGAATTTCGGCGAGAGCAGACGATCATTCTTTTCCAGCCAGCGCCGGATCACGAGTGCGATGGCGCTGACGTCGCCGTCGATGGAATAGAATCGCTTGCGCGTGTCCTCGCCGGTCGCGACGAAACGGCTGTATCCGGTGCCGACGGGATCGATGAATACAAGATCGGTAAAGTCGAGCCAGGTCTCGGCGTTGGGCAGCAAATCGGGCGTCGCCGACGACACTGCGCCCTCACCCGTGATCGATATGCGCCAGGGTCCGGCGTCGCCTAACTGCAGCCAGGCCGAGGACGCGCCCGGGCCGCCGTTGAACAGAAATGTCACCGGCCGGCTTGCGCGATCGGAGCCGTCGAGCTGGTAGGAGGTAAAGGCGATATCGGCCTGCGGCTCGCGCTTGTCGTCGAACAGCCGGATCGAGCCGGCGGTGGCGGTGAAGTTGAGCGTGCGGCCGGGCAACGTCAGCGTTTGCCGGGTGGTGGAATCCGGAGGCAGGCGATGTTGTTCGGCTGCCGACGATGGCGTCGCGGCGGGGCCCCGCCCTGCTTCGCCCTTCTGGCCCGACGGAGACGGCGATGGCGTCGCTGCGGCGGGCGGCTGCGAAGTCGGCGGACTCGCCTCCTCGGCGCGTACGCCGGTCGCGCAACACAGGACCAGAACCGCGGCGGCCAGACGCATGGGACGCGTTGCCGTAAAACGAGAAGCCATGCCATTCACTCCCAATCTGCGCGCCCCGCGACTGCGACAGCGCTGTTGGTACACAAGGGCAGGAAACCCGCGGAAATCACAATCCCGACAGCATCGCGTGAGAGAGTTGGAATGCCCTGCACTGCGCCCGATGGTTGTCCTCGGCGGCCGTTAGGTGATATCGGTCGGTTCCACTGGCCTACCGGCCAGATATTTTGATCTATCCATGAAACCATTCGGGCGCTGGCGCGACTAACGAACCTGCGCTTTTTTATGGGGTCTTAGAATGAAACGTTCGATTGCTGTTTGTCTCGGCCTGCTGGCGCTGGCTTCTCCGGCGGCCGCAGATTCGCCGGCCGCGGTGGTCGAAGACATCAAGGGCAAGGTCACCGGTGCGGAATTCATGGACTATGTGACGCCCAAAGCGGTCATCAAGATCGGCGACGGCGGCTCTGTCATTCTGAGCTACCTGAAGTCGTGCCGGCGCGAGACAATCAGCGGCACCGGCACCGTTGTCGTCGGCACCGAGGAGAGCGCCGTTCACCTCGCCGAGGTCAAAGCCGAGAAGACGAACTGCGATGCCAACCAGGCCAACGTGACCACGCGCGAAACCAGCGGCGTCGCCGCCACCGTGCTGCGCAGCGTCGACAGCAACAAGGCGGCTTCCCTGCCGCAGCCGCAGCTCACGCTTTACGGCGCCTCGCCGCTGGTGGAAGCCAAGGGACGCGGCAAGCTGATCATCCGACGTCTCGACGCGGCGGGCGAACGACAGCAGATCGACCTCGGCGGCACCCAGCTCAAGGGACGCTTCGTCGACTTTGCCAGCGAGAACGTCGCGCTGGTTCCCGGCGGTCTCTACGCCGCTTCGTTCAAGTCATCGCAGATCGTGTTCCGGGTGGACGCAGATGCCAAGCCCGGCGCGACACCGATCGTCGGCCGGCTGCTGCGGCTGCAATAGGCGTGCCGGACCGTCCAGCTTGAGGATAAGACGCAGCACGCGCGACAGGCTGGCGATCGCCGCCATCGCGCTGGTTTGCGCGGCGGCCTCGGTTTCTCCTGCGGCCCGACCGATCCGCGGGCTCTCCATCGATATTCTCACGGCGCTGCGCTGGGAGGTGTTTGGCCGAAGGCAGGATCCCGCCGCTTCGGCCGCGGTCGTCGTCGCGATGGACGAGGAGAGCCTGCGCACCGCCCCTTTCAAGGACGCGCCGATGCTGACCTGGACCGGCGAGATCGGCCGCGTGCTGTCCGCAACGCTCGAAGGCGGCGCCAAGGTCGCCGGTTTCGACATCGTGATCCCGAAATCGATCGAGCAGTCGGAGATACCGTTCGGCCAGGGCACGCTCGGCGAAAAGGTCCGCGGATTCGACCGCGATTTTCTTCGCGCGCTCGCCGGAGCGACGGCGAACGGCAAGGTGGTGCTCGGAGAAGTCCTGGGCGGCAACCAACCGGTCGGGCCGTCGCCGGGACAGCGCGTCGCGGTGCGCCAGCAGCAGAACATCCGCCCGCTCAACGATCACGTCGACAGCGACGATATCCTGCGGCGCATGCCGCTGAGCTTCACCGCCAACGGGGCAAGGGTGCCCGCGATGGCGGTCGAACTGGCCTCGCGGGCGCTCGGCGCTGCACCCGAGTTCGATGAGCGCGGCCGGCTGACGCTCGCCGGCTACCGGGTTCCCGGCCGCGTGCCGAACACGATGACGCTGAATTTCGAAGGCGGCAGCGATGACATTCCGACCTTCTCCTTTGCCGATCTGCGGGCGTGCGCCGTCAAGAACGACAAGGACTACTTCCGGCGCTGGTTCGGCGGCAAGGTCGTGATCTTCGGCACCGTCCTCGATATCGAGGACCGCCGCTTCACGTCCAAGCGCTTCGCAACCGGCATCGAAGGCGCGCGCACCCCGCGCTGCACGGCCGAGAGCACGCCGGTCACCGCAAATTTCAAGAAGAGCACGATTGCAGGCGTCTATGTCCATGCCACCGCGGTCAATAACCTGATCGCACGCAATGGCGTGGTTGAACCTGGGCCGCTTCCCCGCTTGCTTATCGCGACATTGATTGCCGCACTCGCCGCGGCCGCCGCCTGGCTGTTCCGGCCCGTCATCGCGTTCGCTGCCTGGACGGGCATGATCGTGCTCGGCGTGGCCGGCGCGACGGTCGCCTTCAACCACGCGCTGGCGCTGCCGCTCGTCGAACCGATTCTTGCGAGCCTCGCCGCATTGTCCGCCACCATCGGTTTTCGCTTCGTCGTCGCCGACAAGGACCGCCGCCTGCTGCAGAAGAGCTTTGCGCTCTACCTCGCCCCGCACGTCATCAACCGCATGCTGTCGTCGAGCAAATTGCCGGAGCTCGGCGGCGAAACCCGCAACGTGACGGTGTTTTTCTCCGACATCGAAGGATTTTCGCTGATCGCGGAAAAGATGTCGCCCGACGCCCTGATGGAGTTGATGAACGAATATCTTTCGGCGATGACCGACGTCATCGAGAGCCATGGCGGATATGTCGACAAATATATCGGCGACTCCATCGTGGCGGTGTTCGGCGCGCCGGCTGACGATCCCGACCATGCTGCGAACGCGGCGCGCGCCGCGCTGGACTGCTGCACACAACTGGTGGAACTCAACGCCTCCTCCACCGTGTTTCGCGACTGCAAGCTGGCGCAGCGGATCGGTATCAATTCCGGCGAGGCGCTGGTCGGCAATTTCGGATCGCGGCGGCGCTTCAACTACTCCGTGATGAGCGACGCGGTGAACCTGGCCTCGCGGCTGGAGGGCGCCAACAAGTTTTACGGCACCACCGTGATCGCGTCCGAGACGACGGTTGCGCTTGCCGGCCAAGCCTTCGCCTGGCGCGAACTGGACGCCATCAGGGTCAAGGGGCGCACCCAGGCGCTCAAAATCTACCAATTGCTGGCGCTGTCGGCGGGGCTGGCGCCCCAGCAGCAAACGGTGATCGCCAACTACGCCGACGGGCTGGCGCACTGGCGGGCCCGCGAGTTCACGCGCGCCGCCGAGTGTTTCGGCCGTTCGGCCGATATCGACCGGCCGGCATCGCTGTTTGCCGCGCGGGCCCGGGAATTGGCCCAAAACCCGCCGGGCGACGACTGGGACCCGATCCGGACGTTGCAGGAAAAATGACGGCCCGATGACCGCCGGTTTAGGTTACCGGCGCGAAAGTCCCTCGCGGCCATCTCGACAAGCCTGTCCAAGGTGTATAGACGAGCGCGGCGCAATCCGGCGCCAGGTATGAGTTCGTCGTCCGATGGCCACCCCCAAGCGATACGACCGGATCGCCTTCGTCGCGAGCGCAGGCGCCGAGGCGCAGACCGCGCTGGCGCAGCTCGTCAAGCTCTACGGCAATCATGACGCCGACGACGCCGACGTCGTGGTGGCGCTCGGCGGCGACGGATTGATGCTGCAGACGCTGCACGCCCACATGCGCTCGGGCAAGCCGATCTACGGCATGCACCGCGGCACCGTCGGCTTCCTGATGAACGAATTCACCACGCACGATTTGCATACGCGGCTGGCGGCGGCGCGGGAATCCCTGATCAATCCGCTCTTGATGCGCGCGACCGACGTGCACGGCGTAGTGCATCTGCATCACGCCATCAATGAAGTCGCGCTGTTTCGCCAGACCAACCAGGCCGCGCATCTGCGCATCCTGATCGACGAGCACGAGCGGATGGCGGAATTGATCGCCGACGGCATCCTGGTGGCGACGCCGGCCGGCTCCACCGCCTATAATCTGTCGGCGCAGGGACCGATCCTGCCGATCAACGCCGCGCTTCTGGCGCTGACCCCGATCAGCGCGTTCCGCCCGCGCCGCTGGCGCGGCGCCCTCCTCCCGAACTCCGCTTTTGTGGTGATCGAGGTGCTCGAGGGTGAAAAGCGTCCGGTCGCGGCCGCCGCCGACCATGACGACGTGCGCGACGTCCACCGCGTCGAGGTGTTGTCCGACAAGACGATTTCGATGCGGATGCTGTTCGATCCCGGCCACAGCCTCGAGGAACGCATCCTGCGCGAGCAGTTCGGATATTAACACTGTCGTCCCGGCCCTTATGCGCAATTGCGCATCAGGAGCCGGGACCCATAGCCACCGGCTTCAGTTTTTTTGCGAGCTGACCGTTGCGCCGCTCTTTTCCAAAAGCGGTCGTCACGGAGTATGGGTCCCTGCTTTCGCAGGGACGACGAGTTCAGGAGCTAGTTTTGCAACCATTCTTTAACCGGCGCCGCGATATGGTTAACGCCAGTATACCGTTTGGCCGGGCCGGACCATGTATCGCATTGACTTCAACAAGCTGCGGTTTCTGATTTGCGACGACAATCCGCATATGCGCCGCATCCTGCGGACGCTGCTGCATTCGTTTGGCGCGCGCGAAGCCTATGAAGCCGAGGACGGCGCCACGGCGCTCGAAATGTACAGCCACTACGTGCCCGACATCGTCATCACCGACTGGGCGATGCCGATCTTCGACGGCCTCGAACTGGCGCAGATGATCCGGCAGCCGGAATCGAAGGGTAACCCCTACGCGCCGATCATCATGCTGACCGGACATTCGGAGAAGCGGCGCGTCACGGTCGCGCGTGACGCCGGCGTCACCGAATTTCTGGCCAAGCCGATCTCGGCCAAGGGACTCTATCAGCGCATCCTCAACGTCGTCGCCAACCCACGCCCCTTCATCAAGACCAAGACCTATTTCGGCCCCGACCGGCGGCGCAACACCAGCAACGCCTATATCGGCCCCGAGCGGCGGGTCGGTGGCGAGATGGAAGTGATGCAGCAACCGTCGTTGCTCGACAAGGCGCGGTCGAACGTTTAGCGCGGGCCTGGAGAGACCATCATGGCGAAAGAAAAGCCGGGGACGATACAGGTCAAATCGTTTGCCGATCATCACGTGATCACGCAGCCCAATCCGTTGCGCAAGGTATTGCTGCGCGT
The DNA here is from genome assembly GCF_001693485.1 of Bradyrhizobium sp. LMTR 3. Classification (GTDB taxonomy): domain Bacteria; phylum Pseudomonadota; class Alphaproteobacteria; order Rhizobiales; family Xanthobacteraceae; genus Bradyrhizobium. Next base: position 228,910 of record NZ_MAXC01000046.1, on the reverse strand, counting down.
TCCCGAATCCGATCTCGACGATCCTGTCGGGCGCGCGGAAAAGGCGCTTGCAGGACTATCCGGCGAATTCAAGAACTGGATGACGATCGAGGCGGACCGGCTCTCGGCCGCGCACGAGGCCATTCTCCGCGACGGCTTCACCATCGACAACCGCGAGGAGCTGTTTCGCGCCGCCCATGACATCAAGGGCGATGCCGCCACGTTCGGCTTCCCTTCCGCCGGCGCCGCCGCCGAAAGCCTGTGCCGCATCATCGAACACGCACCCGATCTCGACCAGGTCCCTCCCGAGCTGATCACCCATCACATCAATGCCATTCAGGCGATCGTGCGCGAACGCACCAAGCTCGACACCGCCACGATGGCGAGCACGCTCAGCAATCAGCTCCGCGGCGTCGCGGATGAATTCCTGCTCAAGGTCAACCGCGACCGCCCCGAGCATCTCGAAGCGATCCTGGCGCCGAGCATCGTGCCGGCGGAGTGACTTGCCGCTCTCTCCCCGTCATTGCGAGCCAACGGGTCGGGCGAATGCCCGCCCGATGACAGGCTCCGCGAAGCAATCCATCGCGCCGCATGCGCGGAACGATGGATTGCTTCGTCGCTCACGCTCCTCGCAATGACGGTGAGATAGATCGTAGGGTGGGCTAAGCGAAGCGTGCCCACCATCTTCAACGACGTATCTGAGGCTGTGAATGGTGGGCACGCTTCACTTTGCCCACCCTACGAGATCTCGAACTTTACGCCGCGATCAGATCGCGCACGGCTGGCACGAACGCTTCGTCGGCGACCAGCTCCTCGCAGAACAGTCGGGCTTCCTCGCGTGCGGATTCGGTTGCGAACCGCCGCAGCAGGATCAAGAGCGGCTCGGCGGCCTTGCGGTCGGTCTCGCAATGGGTCAGCACGCGCTCGACCATGCGGCGGCGCAGCCTCGCGGCGCCGCCGATCGTGTCGACAAAGCCGGTCTCACGGCTGACCTCGAGCGCGATACGGAAGGCGCCGAACGTGGATTCGGGAAGGCCCGCGCGGATCAGGAGCGCCTGCAGGCTGGCGCCGCCGCGGTCGTGCAGCAGCGCGGTGACGCGGGCCAACGGCAGGTCGGCCAGCTCGGCAAGTGCGGCATCGAACAGTTCGAGATTGCCCGACAACAGCGCGCGCAGGATCAGGCCGGCGGTCAGTTGCCCGGTGGCGCGCAGGTGCCGCACCAGGCCCAGCATGTCATCGCCGCGCGAACGCGCCGCGATATTTACGGCCGAGCGCTCGCGCGCTTCGCTCGCCAGCCGCCCTGCCCGGTCGGCGCTCAGCCAGTTCCGCGCGACGACGAATTGCGCCAGCGTCTCGGAGAGTTTCGCGACCAGCGCCGCGCGGGTGGCAGCCGGCAAGCCTTCCAGCACCAGCATCGCTTCCCTGATCGCGGCGAGATGGCCGTGACGTTCGACGATACGGTCCCAGGAAAACGGCGCCAATTCCGCATAGGCGTTCTCGATCAGTTCGAGCGCCGCGGCGGCTGAACCTACTTCGGCAATCGCGGCGGAGACCGAGGGCGGCAGGTTGATGCGGCGGGCGATGGCGCATTGCGTGTCGCTGTTGCCGGTGGCGACGATGTCGACCAGGTCGGCGTCGATCAGAAGCGGCGAATGTTCGAGCACGGGAAGCGCGATCGAAGGCTGGTCGAGCGAGAGCGCCTGCACGATCGCGGCCGGCGCATCCGAGCTGCGCGCGAAGACTTCCGACATCGCTTGGCGCACCAGCGGCGACGGATCATCGAGCAGCATCAACAGCGCGCCTTCGGCGGCGATGCGATCGTCTTCGCTGAGATCTGAAATCAACCAGGCCCGCGCCAATGCCCGCGTCGCCTCTGCCCGCTCGCCTGCCGGAGCGGTACGAATCCAACTGATGAACTGCCGAACGATCATGGTCCTGGCTTTACGCAACCTGAAACGACACCGTGACGCGGTGCCACTATTAGAAAAAATAAACCATGAGGCTTAACAAAGGGTTCACCATAAACGGCTGGTTTTATTGACGTTTTGTTAAGGGTGCGAGGGCGGGCTACTGAGCTACCCTCATCCTGAGGAGCGCGGAACGTGCGTCTCGAAGGATGAAGGCCCGACTGGGGCCGCATGGTTGGAGACGCGCTAACGCGCCTCCTCACCATGAGGGGTGAGCCGTCGAACATGCCGCTACAACATCAGCTACTGAACGTGCCGTTGCGGTCGCTGAAGAGATCGAGTCTTCCGGGTGCGCGGACTTCGGGCTTATGTCCCGACAATGCGGTGCTCGCGGAGGCAACTGGCGACGAATTGCTGCCCCACAATTCCTGCACCGCCGGCGAAATCGGCTGCGTACGTTCGCCGGCCTGGAACAGCGAGCGGAAGATCGGCTCCGTTGACGCCGAAGCGGCCTGCGCCGTTGCCGCCACTGGAGTCACCGCGCGCTGATCCGGAAAGCTCGACAGATAAGCTGCGTTGTCGATCGCCATCGCGCTGCGTGCGGCGCTCGCGACGGTGACGCGCCGTGGCAGATCGCCGCCGGCCGCCGCCATTGCGGTGCGCGTCACCGGCGAAATGGTGGCAGCCGCATAGCGCGTGCTCAGCACCGAATAGACCTGCGAGACGCTGCGCGGCTGCCCCGAACGGTCGTAGAAGATCGATTGATTGGCCGCCGCAGCGTTCGGAAACATCTGCACGGCTGACGCGTTCGGATTGTCCTCGGCGTTCTGGATCAGCTTGCCGGCGCCGCCGACGCCCATGAAATGCGCCATGTAGAGTTCGGCATCGGTCGGCCGGCGCCCGATCTTGCCGGTCAGCTTGAAACTGTTGGATTGCGTCAGCACCCCCGCCATCGATGAGGCAGCGTCGGGATCGTCGCGCAGCCGCATGATCGCGGCGCGTGCCGCGGGATCGTCGACCGAATAGCTGCCGGACGGATTTCTGGTGATGGCGTCGGCATATTTGCCGTAGCCGAGATGGGCACCCGCCTCCTTCACCGTGCCGAGCCAGGTCTGGTCGATGAACTGAAACAGGCCGCGCGCCGACGAGGTGGTTGCGGCGGCCTTCGGGTTGAAATTGGATTCCATCTTCGCGGTGGCGAGCAGATATTCGAAGCTGGCGCCGGTCGTGGATGCGGCCTGCCTGATCGAGCCCGCGATCCTCGCGCGCGCGGGATCGACACCTGCCGCAGCCGTGGCGCTTGATGTGTCGACCGCCATATCTGTGGTGCCCCCGCTCCTCGCGAAACCTCGCGGGCTCGTGAACGCCGCCAATCCGGCGCCTCACCGACCCAGCCTGCGACCTTTATGGTTAATGCCGGGTTAAAATGCCGCATTTCCAACATAAAGCAGGAATGAACTTTTCGGTCGTTCGACCGACTGAATATTTGACGTTGGATCTGACCGGCTCGCAGACGAGGAGAAATTCCGGGCAATCACGACCGTCCGACTGAAAGCAAGGCCTTTCGCAGTCTTCCCAGAGAGGATCAAGATCATGACAGACCATGTACTCCACTCCCCTCCCGCAAAGACCATAACCGGCGGCTTGACGGCTGTGCTGTACGGCACGCTGACGTACCTGCTGTTTCTCGGTACATTTCTTTATGCGATTGCCTTTGTAGGCAACTTGCCGGTACCGAAGACCATAGACAGCGGCACCGCCGGGCCGCTCGTTCCTTCGCTGCTCATCAATGTCGTCCTGCTCGGCCTGTTCGCAATCCAGCACAGCGTGATGGCGCGTCCCGCCTTCAAGCGCTGGTGGACAAGAATCGTGCCGCAATCCGTTGAACGCACGACCTATGTGCTGTTGGCCAGCCTCGCATTGCTCCTGCTCTACTGGCAATGGCGGCCGATGACAGCCATCATCTGGTCGGCGACTGATCCGGTTGCGGCAATTGTCCTTCAGACGATTTCCTGGATCGGCTGGACGGTGGTGCTCGCCAGCACCTTCATGATCAACCATTTCGAGCTGTTCGGCTTGCGCCAGGTGCTGGCGCGGCTTCTCGGCCGCGAGTTGCCTCCGGCCGAGTTCAAAACGCCGATGCTTTACAAGGTCGTTCGGCATCCGCTCTATCTCGGCTTCCTGCTTGCGTTCTGGGCGACGCCGACGATGACGGTCGGTCATCTGGTGTTCGCCATCGCCACCACCGGCTACATCCTGATCGGCATATGGCTGGAGGAGCGCGACCTGATAGCGCTGTTCGGCGACCAGTACCGCCGCTACCGGCAGCAGGTCTCGATGCTGATCCCGCTGCCGCGAAACAAGGCGAAGGTCGGGTGACATTTGTTTCACAGTGCCCGGCCCAGTCCGGGCATCGGTTTTCCGGCCGGTAGAGGGTTGAAACGGCAAGGCTGGCCTTCTCAACCGGAATGCATGTAGCGTCTTTGACGCTTCCATCACATCATGAGGTACCATGGCGCGCGCGGCAGTGAAGAAGATCGAAACCAGCACGAGCTTGCTCGAAGCTGCCAAGAAGGTGTTGCGCCGCGCCGGCTATGCCGGACTTTCCACTCGCGAAGTCGCTGCAGAAGCGGCCGTGCCCCTAAGCCAGATCCACTACCATTTTGGCTCCAAGCAGAACATGGTTCTGGAGCTGTTCGAGTATCTCAATGCTCAACTGCTCGACCGGCAGAACAGGCTGTTCGAAGATCCATCGCTAAAACTGTCCGAGCAGTGGTCCCGCGCCTGTGACTACCTCGATGAGGATATCGCTTCGGGCTACGTGCGGGTGCTGCAGGAGCTGATCGCGGTGAGCTGGCATGACGCGGAAGTAGCAAAGGTGATCCGAGCCGGCCTCATGGGCTGGATCGACCTGATCGTGGGCGTGGCACGGAGGACCGAACAAATGATCGGGCCGCTCGGCCCGTTCTCGGCCGAAGAGGTCGGCGCGATCGCCGCCTCCAGTTTCATCGGCGGCGAAAGCCTGTTCCTGCTGGGACTGGAGAAAAAAGGCTCGCCGATACGGGCGTCGCTGCGGCGCGTCGGCGACCTCATTCGGATTGCGGAAGGATCTTCACCGGAAAAAGGGTGACAGCATGCGAGCAAAGCTGGCGGACAGCGAGGGTTTCATCGCCCGCGACGGCGTGAAACTCGCTTACGAAAGCTACGGCGCCGGCGCGGAAACCATTCTGTTTATCCCGCCATGGAGCATCGTCCACTCGCGAATCTACAAGGCGCAGCTTCCCTACTTCAGCGAACGTTTCCGCTGCATCGCCTATGATGGCCGCGGCAACGGCAAATCCGATCGACCGGAAGACGTCACTGCCTACACGATCGACAACTACGTCGCTGACGCGCTTGCCGTGATGGACGGCCTCGAGATGGAGCAAGCTATCCTGGTCGGACTTTCGTTCGGCGGGTTGCTCGCTTCCATTCTCGCCGCCTATCATCCGACGCGTGTGCGGGCGGCCATCCTCGCCGGCACGGTCTCGACCATCGGACCTGCGCACCAGGAACGATTTGCGGCCTCGCATTTTCTCGCCGAGAGAGACAGTTACGACGGCTGGAACAAGTTCAACCGTGACTATTGGCTGACGAGTTACCCTGATTTCGCGGAGTTCTTCGTTCGCAACATCTGCAGCGAGCCGCATTCGACCAAACAGATCGAGGACGGGGTCGGTTGGGCTGCCGAGACGGATGGACCAACCCTGATCAAAACCGTCGAAGCGCGAAACATTCCTCCCCAATTCGATGTCAGCGCGGAAATGTATCGCAGCATCCGCTGCCCGGTTCTGTTCATCCACGGCGACAACGACCAAATTCAGCCCTATGAGCGCGCCCGGGCGGCCCACGCCGCGGTGAGCGGCTCGGAGTTCGTAACGATAGGAGGCGGCGGTCATAACCCTCTCGGCCGGTATCCGGCCAAGGCGAACGCGCTGATCACCGACTTCATCGATCGCCGGCTCGCCATCCGCCCGCCTTCACGTGAGGCCTTGCCGCACAGCGCACGCCAGAAGCGCGCCCTCTATCTTTCCTCGCCGATCGGCCTCGGCCATGGCCGCCGCGACATCTCCATCGCCCGCGAGTTGCGCAAGCTTCATCCTGACCTCACGGTGGACTGGCTGGCGCAAGATCCGGTCACGCGTCTGCTGGAGGCCGGGAACGAGCATGTCCATCCGCTAAGTGCAAAGTTGGCGAGTGAAACGCGGCATATCGAGCTCGAAAGCGGCGAACACGAATTGCACTGCTTTCAGGCGCTCCGCCGCATGGACGAGGTGCTGATCAAGAACTTCATGATCTTCCAGGACGCCGTCGAGCAAGGCGCTTACGACATCGTAATTGCGGACGAGGCCTGGGATATCGATCACTACTGGCACGAGCATCCCGAGCTGAAAACGGCAAAACTCGTCTGGTTGACCGACTTCGTCGGCTACGTGCCGATGCCGTCCGGCGGCAAACGTGAGGCGCTGCTGACGGCCGACTACAATGCCGAGATGATCGGGCATATCGAGCGGCATCCTGGCGTGCGCGATCGGGCGATTTTCGTGGGCCACCCTGAAGACGTGGTGCCACTATCGTTCGGTGCGGATCTGCCCCTGATGCGGGATTGGGTACCGAGGCACTTCGATTTCGCCGGCTACGTCATCGGCGAGCACCCCCAAACCTTCGGCAGCCGCCAATTTCTTCGCGAAGCGCTCGGCTACCGGAATGGCGAGCAGGTTTGCATTGTCACCGTCGGCGGATCGGGGATCGGGGCTCACCTGATCAAGCGCGTCTTGCAGGCCTATCCCATCGTGAAAGCCAAGCTGCCGGCGTTGCGCATGGTGGTGGTCGCCGGTCCCCGCATTGATCCGGCGTCGCTGCGTGCGCCGGAGGGCGTCGAGATACGGTCGTTCGTCGCCGATCTGGACCGGCATCTTGCTGCATGTGACCTGGCGCTGGTTCAGGGCGGGCTCACGACTTGCATGGAACTCGCTGCCGCCGGGACGCCGTTTATCTATTTTCCGCTGCGAAACCATTTCGAGCAGAACTTTCATGTCGCCCACCGGCTCCGCCGCTATGGCGCAGGCATCCAAATGGACTTCGCTTCGTCGACCCCCGATGTGATTGCCGACGCCATGATGTTGGCCATGTCGAGGCCGGATAGACCGAAACCGGTCGAAGCCGATGGTGCGAGACGCGCAGCCGCCATGATCGGTGAACTGTTGGCATGACCAGCCCGGAACCGACGCCAGTTATTTCCGATAAACATTGTTCGGATCGAACTGCCGGTCGGCATCGACGAACGTCAGCAGCGTACTGCCCCCGGCGGCGTCGATCTTGCGGTAGAAGCAGGAATGCCGCCCGGTGTGACACGCAGCGCCCTGCTGCTCGACGCGAATCCAGATGGCATCCTGATCGCAATCAACGCGCATCTCGACCACGCGCTGGGTCTGACCTGACGTCTCACCTTTTCGCCACAACGCATTGCGGGACCGGCTGAAGTACCAGGCGTCGCCGCTTTCGATCGTCTTGCGCAGCGCTTCCTCGTTCATGTGCGCGACCATCAGCACGTCGCCGGTCGCGGCATCGGTCGCCACGCAGGTCACGAGACCGGACGCGTCGAACTTGGGCTGGAAGGTCAGCCCCTCTTCGCGTTCATTGATCGTTGCGGATGTGGACACGATAGGGCCTCGCGGAGAAATTTCGGCGAGGCTACCGGTTGGACCCTCGCACTAGGGACAGGAAACGCTGCTGCTCCGCCGGGTTGTCGCGGAACATGCCGGTGAACCGGCTGGTGAACGTCATCGCGCCATGCTTGGCGACGCCGCGCACCGACATGCATGTATGCTCCGCCTCGATCAGCACGGCAACGCCGCGGGGTTTCAACACCTCGTCGATCGCGGCAGCGATCTGGGCCGTCAGGTGCTCCTGGGTCTGCAGGCGGCGGGCGAAGATATCGGTGAGCCGCGCCAGCTTCGACAATCCGACCACCCGCTCCACCGGCGTATAGGCGATATGCGCCTTACCGTAGAACGGCATCATGTGATGCTCGCATTGCGAGGTGAACTCGATGTCGCGGACCAGGACAAAATCGTCATAGCCGGCGGTTTCGCCAAAGGTGCGGTCCAGCACCTCGGCCGGGCACTGATGATAGCCCTGATAGAGCTCGTCGAAGGCTTCGACCACGCGGCGGGGCGTATCCAGCAAACCCTCGCGATCGGGGTTTTCGCCGATATAGCTGAGCAGCGTGTGCACGGCATGCTCGGCCTCGGCGCGCGACGGGCGCGGCAGGTCGGCGCGGACGGCAGCGGCCAGGAACTCGGCCGGATCGAGCTCGGCCGGGCGGGCTTCGGGGGCCACATCGGGCGATTTCACTTCGGAAGGCTTCAAATCGGAAGGCTTGCCAGGGCGGAGGGATTTGATCAATGCGTCCATGTCTTCTCCGTTCGACCGGCCTGCAGAGACCGGAGTGTCACCGGGCAGACGGGGCGGTTTTGCCGCCGGGCGCCTGAGTCCCATCCAAACACGCGGACAGCCGAACTGGTTTCCATGTCTGGTCCATGTCCGTCCGCCTACGGCAAACGGCCGGGCTGTTTTTCCGCCGTTCCTGTCCATATATAGGACGATGAAACCCAGCCGCCAAGGGCGCTCGGATCGCCGCCCGGGACACCGATTCTCATGCTGAACGACATCTACAACAAGCGGATCATTGAATTGGCGGGCAATATCCCCCGCCTCGGTCGCCTTCCCGACCCCCACGCCAGCGCCACCGCCCACTCCAAGCTGTGCGGCTCGACTGTCAAGGTCGACCTCAAGATGGACGGGCCCGTGGTCAGCGACTTCGCCCATGACGTGAAGGCCTGCGCGCTCGGACAAGCCTCCTCCTCGATCATGGCAAGCCATGTGGTGGGCTCGACGGCCAGCGAGTTACGTGAATTGCGAGAAACCGTGCGCAAGATGTTGAAGGAAAACGGCGGTCCCCCGCAGGGCAAATGGGCCGACATCGCCCTGCTGGAGCCGGTTCGCGACTACAAGGCCCGCCACGCCTCGACCATGCTGACATTCGACGCCGTGGTCGACGCCATCGGCCAGATCGAAGCCAAGGCAAAGCAGCCGGCGCAGGTGTAGGCCCAGTACTGCCGTCGTACCCCGCGAAATGCGGGGTATCCATTACGCCGGGAATTCTCGATTTATCACCACCGCCACGGCGGACTGGATCATCCGCTTTCGCGGATGATGACACCGTCTGTTGGGATGCAGCCTATTTCTGTTGCGGCTGAGCCGGCTGAGCTGGCTGCGCCGGCGCAGCGCCGCCGGTCGGAACCGCGGCTTCGGCGGTCTTGGTCGACTTGCCCGCCTGCGACTGCGCGTCGCCCTCCGTCACGGAACTGACGAAGCGATCCTGCGGCTTGGAAGGTTTTGCTTCGGCCATCGGCACCGACGCATTGTCCTGCGGGAACACATCGGCGACCGCATCGGTCGTGACCAGATTGGCCAGGCGCAACTCGCCGCGCGACAATTCGTGCAGATCTTCCCACGGCGGCACGCTGAGCGCGAGCGACAGCAGATCGCCGGTGCCGCCCATGTCGAAAGTGTATTTCGTGAGGCGGCCGATGTCGCGTTGCACGATCATCAGATCCTGCGCGCTGTAGCTGGCGGCCCTGGCGTCGTCGGCGCGATCGCCCATCCATATCTGGTGCACGCGGACATGTGCGGCGGGCGGCACGTAACGTGTCTTGCCCGACAGCAGCAGGAACACGCACATCGACTCGCAATGGGCTTCCGGCACGACGCGCACGCGTTCGCCTTGCGGGGTCTTCGTGCGCACCGTGGTGCCAACGGTCGTCAGCGCGCCGAGACTGCGGAACCGCCGGCCAAGCGCGATGGAATCGTTGACCGAGCCGCCGCTGGAATCCAGCACAATGGTCGCGCCGGCGAGCTGGCGACTCTTGGCGAATTCGTCGAACTCCCGCGGACTATCCGCTGTGACGATGCCGACGGCCGAGACCCAGCCCCTGCAATCCGGCTGGCATGCATTCCATTTGAAATGCATCGGCTGTTTGCGTTCTTCGAGGGTACCACCGGCATACGCCGAGTTACCCAGCATCGTGATCGCGCCCGGCAATGCGAGACAAAAGGCGGTGGCACCGAGAAGGGCCCAGCCGCGAATTTTCAGCGACGTCTCAAACCTCAATTTGGTTCCTTCCCCCAAGCCCCGTTTACGACTAGTGGCAATGGCCCCGTTTTAGCGCGAGATGATTCTGTCATCGATCCGTATGAAAACGGTAACTGTGCTGACGTGTGTCGTCCATAATACCTTGGCTTGGTACGCCGCATTGCAGTGCGATAATTCCTAAGTGTGGCTAAATATCTGCAGGAATTGAGTTCCTTGCTTGGGAACCCCCGCAAGACTACGTATATTGTGCTGCATGGCATCGGCAGGTCCTTCATCGTCACAGCAAAAACAATGCACGGATTGTGCCAGCATCGCCCGTCGTCTGCCGCGCAATGCGGGACGCACGCTGATATGGATCTATCGGCATTCGCTGTCGCTGCTGGTCGGCTACAACTGCCGGCATCTGCCGACATGCTCGGTGTATGGCGACGAAGCGATCGAACGTTTCGGTTTGTGGGGCGGCGGCTGGATGACGCTGGCGCGGCTGTTGCGCTGCCATCCCTGGGGCACGTCCGGGATCGACAACGTGCCGCTTACGACGCCCGCGGGTGCGCGATGGTACCTGCCGTGGCGCTACGGACGGTGGCGCGGCGTCAACGCTTCCTGAGTACGACGCTTGCAGCGATTGCGGCTTAGCGCCAGACGAAGAACCCACCGCCCCATGGCTGTGGTCCGCCCCATTGCTGCGGTCCGATATTCGCAGGCGGCCGCGGCCTGCGTGGGCGCGGTGGCGGTGGCGCCTCCGCCGACGCCGTGGCGTCGATAGCGGGCGATCCATCGTCCGGCAATCTCACCGACAGCAGCACATTCGTTTCCGGCGTGCGCCAGCGATAGCCGATGCCGAAATCGACCGGCTGTGCGCGGCGGAAGAGTGCCGCATAGGACTCCTGGTAGCGTCCCGGGAATTCGTCGATCGGTCCGAGATAGCGGCCGAACGGGAACAAGCGCCATTTCTTCGTGCCGTAATAAGTCAGCGGAATTCCTGAATCGTCCTGGATGATGGTGGCGCTGTTGTTGAGCAGGAAGTTACGCACGGTGGTGAAGTTGCCGGAGTGCAGCAGATAGGACGCGCTCTTGATCAGGCTGTTGCCGGGCGCGAGCGTCGCACAGAATTTCAGAAAACCGCTCGCCTTGACGCCGGAGTTGGAAAGATCGGTCGAGAAATAATACAGCGTCTTTTCCTGACCCTCGGGGCCAGCGAAGATGATGCGCACGCCGCGCACGGCGTTTGGCCCAGGGTTTTCGCCTGCGAAATACGCCGCGCCAGTGTCGTCCAGCGAGATCGGGCTGACCTCCCTCACAGTCATGCCCGAGCGCGCCAGGAACACGTAGAGGATCGGCAGCGTGCCGCTGATCTGGCCCGCCTGCAGATCGGTCTTCATCTGCTTGGTGATGAAGAAGCTGAAGCTCAGGATCGATTCGAGCGAGCGCTCGACATTGTAGAGCGCCGACGCGATGCCGCCGCGCGGCAGTCTTGTCAGATCGGGCACCGAGCCGACCGGCTCCAGCGCGCTCAGCACATAAGTCGACGCCTTGGAATAGAAGGCGTTCGCATAGATGAAGTCCGGACCTGAGAACATGTAGAACATGGTCGGTCGCGGCGCCGCCAGATTGGTGTCCGCCCAGGCGCGGATCCGCGACAATTGGCGCTGCTCGAGCTGGCCGAACGCGGTGTCGAAGAATTTGGCGTGCCGTTGCCAGGCAGGATCTTTGGTAAGCGGCGCCAGGGCTGAGTCCGCCGAGGGCATCAGGCCAGCGAGAAATTTCGCGGTGTCGTCCACCGTTGCGGTTTGGGCGCGGACGGCAGCCACGGCCGCCAGCAGCATGACAGCAGCAAGCATCGCCGTTCTCAGACAATGCAGCATGCTCATTCGCGGCCCGTTGCGGCCACGGCGACTTGATCTGCCCGCTTGCGGAAGACGGCGTAAATCAAGAGACCTGAAAACATGATCAAAAGACCCAGCAGCGACTGCAAGGGACGTTCGGTCAAGAGGTAGTACATCATGAACCCGGTCACGAGCAGGAAAACCACAGGGGTTACCGGGTATCCCCAGGCACGGTAGGGCCGTGGCAGGTCGGGCTGCGTGATGCGCAGCTTGATCACCCCGAGCACGGTAAAGAACGAGCAGAACAGCAGCGCGAACTGGATGAAGTCGAGCACCGCCTCGAAACTGCGCGTAAGCAGCATCAGGCTCGCGACCGTGAGCTGAAACAGAATGGCGTAGGCCGGCGCACCGCTGGCCGACCGGCCGGCGAACGGCCGCAGCACCGGAATGTCCTCGCCCATCGTCATCATGACGCGCGGCCCGATCCACATCATAGCGCTGATCGAGGAGATCAGCCCGAAGCAGATCATCGCGCCGACGATGCGGCCGCCGAGCTCGCCGAAGATGTAGCTGCCGGAGATGCGGGCGACGTCGAGCTGGCCCGCAAGCTTGTCGATCGGCGCGGTATGCAGGAACACGGCGTTGAGCGCGACATACAGCACGAGCACGATCAGTGTTCCGACCAGCATCGCCCGCGGCACGTTGCGCTCCGGCAGCCTCACCTCGCCGATAATGTAAGTTGCCGCGTTCCACCCTGAGAACGAATACATCACGAACACCAGGCTGATCGCGAACGGTGCGCTGACGATATGGCTGAAGTCGGACGCCGATGGCGCAAACGAAACCGGCTGCGCGGTGCCGATAACGAAGCCGCAGACCAGGAAGGCTACGATCAGCACCACCTTCAGGATGGTGGCGACCAGTTGAAAGGTCGAGGAGTGCCTGATGCCGGCGAGTTGCACCAGCGACACCAGCCAGACCACGCCGACGGCAAGCGCCAGAGGCGGCGCGTTGGGAAATACCGACTTGCCGTACTCGCCGAACGCCATGGCGGCGAGCGCAACCGGCGCGGCGAAGCCGACGGTTGCCGACACCCAGCCCGCCACAAAACCAAAGGCCGGGTGATAGGCCCGGCCAAGAAAATTGTATTCGCCGCTCGAGCGCGGAAACATCGCGCCAAGCTCGCCGTAGGAAAACACCCCGCACAACGCGACGATGCCGCCGACCGTCCACAGCAGCAGGATGGAAAAGCCCGAGGGGATGTCCTTGACCTGAAAGCCGAGGCTGGTGAAGACGCCGACACCGACCATATCGGCAACCACGATGGCAATCGCCACCAAGGCCGAAACGCTGGAGCCGCTGCCGGACCGCGAGCCGGGCCAAGCCGGGCTTCCCGTTTCTGATGCCGCCATCTCGGACCGTACCTTCAGCGCCCAGCCGCGAGCTCATCGTGCAGGCTGACGCTCCTCAATTCAAGCAATGTTAACAAGGGTTTAAATTGAGACACAAAATAGGTTGCATGATACCTCCAGGTGCACCGTGCCATTACTGGATTGCGAAGACATCGTGGCGGTCCCACAATCGCGACATGATTGCATGGTCTGCTCAGGGCTTCCGGATGCGGGAGTTTTCCGGACGCTTAACGTCGCCTAAACGCGTGCGAGCTTACGCCGGTTGACGGTGGATCTTGGGGCATTGGGGTGGATGGTCGGAGCTAATCCGAATTTCCCGACAGTTGATCGCGCCAGCCGGGCGACGTGTCCGGCCATGCCGCGCCGTGCGCTGCCCCTTCGATGGCACTGGGCCGCGATGGCCGCGCTGGTCGTGCCGCTATCCTTCGCCCTGGTTCAATGCGGCAACGCGCCGACCCCGGAAATGCTGGCGGCGAACACGGATGGCGCCAAATCCCGGGCCGCCAAGCCGCAGGCTTCCGCCGACACGTTCGACGACCGTTTCCCCCAGCCGCAATTCGCCGACCGTTTCCCGACAGCGGATGAAAGCCTGCCGCAAGTCCAGCGCCAGGTCGCACTGGCGCCGCAGCCGCGCGCGGTGCGTACCGAGCCGGTGCGGGTCGCCTCGCTGACGCCAACGCTGACGCTACCCCGCAATGAGCGTGAAGAGCTGACCACGCTGGTCAGCATGAAATCCTCCGCCTTTCCCTATTTCGGCACCAATCCGCGCTCGGAAGAACCGTTCCTCAACATCGTCAAAGGTGACCGCAAGGGCCATCGCAGCTACAGCGGCAAGGTCTACTGGCAGGACGAGACCTACAACGACAGCCGCGTCCTGGTACATGTGCCCGAGACGTTCGATGTCAGGAAGCCGGGCGTGATCGTGGTGTTCTTCCACGGCAACGGCGCGACGCTGGAACGCGACGTCCGCGACCGCCAATTGGTGCCGCAGCAGATCTCCGATTCAGGCGTCAACGCCGTGCTGCTCGCCCCGCAAATGGCCGTCAACGCCGCGGACTCCTCGGCCGGCAAGTTCTGGCAGCCGGGCGGCTTCAAGCGGTTCATCGAGGAGTCAGCAAGCCACCTTGCCCGCCTCCACGGCGATCCGAAGTCGGCGCAGGCGTTCGCCAACATGCCGATCGTGATCGTCGGCTATAGCGGCGGCTTCCTGCCGACCGCGTGGAGCCTCGAGGTCGGCGGCCTTTCCAACCGGGTCCGCGGTGTGTTCCTGCTCGATGCCGTCTACGGCGAACTCGACAAGTTCGCTTCCTGGATCGAGAAGAACCGGACCGGCTTCTTTGTCAGCGCATACACCCGCTACACCAAGCGGCACGATCTGGAGCTGATACAGATGCTCCGCGACAGGGGCATCACCGTCACCGAGAGCATGGACGGGCCGCTGCGTCCCGGCAGCGTCGTGTTCGTGCAGACGCCTGATGGCGTTACCCATCGCGATTACGTGACGCAGGCCTGGACCGAGCATCCGGTCAAGGACGTGCTGATCAAGATGGCCGCGACGCCGGCTTTGACCCGGGTTGCGAGTGTCCCCTACGCAAACCGGTAACGGCTTCGCCGCCGCGATTAGACCTTCCTGGGTTCAGGATCACCTGTGGGCCGTGCCAAGATGAGCCGTGCCAAGAAAAGGACGCGATACCGGATTATTTGTCATCGCTTGTTATGAGTTTCATTGATTTGACGGCGCTGATGCCGAGCGGCTCCGCGCACGTCGCCGTGACGGAGAAGCATTCTTTCCCGGACGATGGGGCCAGATGTTTGCCTCGCGGCCCTGCCATCATAGCCTATTTCGCGAAATTGCCCGATTGCAGGGGCCGAATCCCCTGCTATACCCCTGCTTTCCCGCTTACCTGCGCTCGTTCGCAGGAGTGAGCTTTAGGAGACGCCAATGCCTGACAGCAATGCACCCGCATCGGGGTTCCAATTTGGCCTTGCGAATTTGAAACCGGCCGAACCCGTGCAAAAAATCACCCTCACTTTCCCCGACGGCGCGAAGCGCGACTTCGCCAAGGACACCACCGGGCTCGACGTCGCCAAGGGCATATCGCCCTCGCTCGCCAAGCGCACGGTCGCGATGGCGCTGGACGGCGTGGTCGCCGATCTCAACGATCCGATTTCGCACGATGCGAAGATCGAACTCATCAGCCGCGAAGACCGGCGCGCGCTCGAACTGATCCGGCACGACTGCGCGCACGTGTTGGCCGAAGCGGTGCAATCGCTGTGGCCAGGCACGCAGGTCACGATCGGCCCGGTGATCGAGAACGGCTTCTATTACGACTTCTTCCGCAACGAGCCGTTCACGCCGGAAGATTTCGCGGCGATCGAAAAGCGGATGCGCGAGATCATCGCGCGCGACAAGCCCTTCACCAAGGAAGTCTGGGATCGCGAGAAGACCAAGCAGGTGTTCCGCGACAAGGGCGAGGCCTTCAAGGTCGAGCTGGTCGACGCCATTCCGGGCGACGAGCCCATAAAAATCTACTTCCAGGGCGACTGGTTCGACCTGTGCCGCGGCCCGCATATGAGTTCGACCGGCAAGATCGGCAACGCCTTCAAGCTGATGAAGGTGGCGGGCGCCTATTGGCGCGGCGACGCCAACAACCCGATGCTGACGCGCATCTACGGCACGGCATTCGCCAGGCAGGAAGAGCTCGACGCCTACCTCAAGCAGATCGAGGAAGCGGAGAAGCGCGACCACCGCAAGCTCGGCCGCGAGCTCGATCTCTTCCACTTCCAGGAGGAAGGCCCCGGCGTGGTGTTCTGGCACCCGAAGGGCTGGACCATTTTCCAGGCGCTGATTGCCTATATGCGCCGCCGCCTGACCGGCGACTATGACGAGGTCAACGCGCCGCAGATCCTCGACAAGGTGCTGTGGGAGACCTCGGGCCACTGGGACTGGTACCGCGAGAACATGTTCGCGGCGCAGTCCGCCGGCGACGAGGCCGAGGACAAGCGCTGGTTTGCGCTGAAGCCGATGAACTGTCCGGGCCATGTCCAGATCTTCAAGCACGGCCTGAAGAGCTATCGCGACCTGCCCTTGCGTCTGGCCGAGTTCGGCGTAGTGCATCGCTACGAGGCGTCCGGCGCCATGCACGGGCTGATGCGGGTGCGCGGCTTCACGCAGGACGACGCGCATGTGTTCTGCACCGAAGCCCAACTCGCCGAGGAGTGCCTCAAGATCAACGAGCTGATCCTGTCGACCTACGCCGATTTCGGCTTCGAGGGCGAACTGACAGTCAAGCTCTCGACCCGGCCGGAGAAGCGCGCCGGCACCGACGAGATGTGGGATCATGCCGAGCGCGTGATGGCCACCGTGCTGGCGGAGATTCAGGCCAGCGGCAGCAACCGCATCAAGACCGAGATCAATCCCGGAGAAGGCGCGTTCTACGGGCCGAAGTTCGAATATGTGCTGCGCGACGCGATCGGCCGCGACTGGCAATGCGGCACCACGCAGGTCGACTTCAACCTGCCGGAACGGTTCGGCGCGTTCTATATCGATGCCGACGGCTCGAAGAAGGCGCCGGTGATGGTGCATCGCGCGATCTGCGGCTCGATGGAGCGTTTCATCGGCATCCTGATCGAGCACTTCGCCGGCAATTTCCCGCTCTGGCTGGCGCCCACCCAAGTTGTGGTGACGACCATCACCTCCGAAGGCGACGAATACGCCAAGGTGGTCGCGGCTGCCGCGCGGCGGGCCGGCCTGCGCGTCGAGATCGACCTGCGCAACGAGAAGATCAACTACAAGGTCCGCGAGCATTCGCTGGCGAAAATCCCTGCCCTGCTCGTCGTCGGCAAGAAGGAAGCCGAGACCCATTCGGTCTCGATCCGCCGGCTCGGCAGCGACGGGCAGAAGGTGATGCCGACCACCGAGGCGCTGGCCGCCCTCGTCGAGGAAGCGACACCGCCGGACGTGAAGCGGATGCGGGCCGCGGCCTGATCATAATCCGTCTAAATCGGCTTCCGCTGGAGCGGCTGTGCCACTATCTCTGGCACAGCCATTTCCGACAAAAGAGACCCTTGTGCCCGACGCCCTTGAACTCCTGAAGATCCGCCGCTCGATCAAGCCCCGCGAGATGAGCGGGCCCGGCCCGACACCAAGCGAACTCGAGACCATTCTGACAATCGGCGCGCGGGTGCCGGATCACGGCAAGCTGACGCCGTGGCGCTTCGTCGTGTTCGAGGGCGACGCCCGCGCCCGGGCCGGCGATATCATTGCGCAGGTGTTTGCAAAGAAGAACCCGTCCGCCCCGGCCTCCGATATCGAGGTGGAGAAGCGCCGGCTGATGGACGCGCCGCTGGTGATCGCGGTGGTAAGCTTTACAAGGCCGCACCCGAAGGTGCCGGGGTGGGAACAGGAATTATCCGCCGGCGCCAGCGCGATGAACATCGTCACGGCGGCGACGGCGCTTGGTTACGGCGCCTGCTGGCTGACCGGCTGGTTCGCGTTCGACCGCGACGTGCTCGATGGGCTCGGATTGAAGGCGGATGAAAAACTCGCCGGCTTCATCCACATCGGCACCCCCTCGAAGCCGGCCGAAGACCGCCCCCGCCCGGCGCTGGCGGACATCGTGACGCGGTTCTAGGGCTCACGCCGCCTTCGAAGCCCGCTTATCGAACCCGGACAGCAACGCGGCGAGCTCGGATGCCGGTTTTGCTGCGCTGAACAGAAAACCCTGCACCTCGTTGCAGCCTTCGGCGCGCAGCCAGTCGAGCTGGTCCATGGTCTCGACGCCCTCCGCCGTCGTCGTGATGTTCAGGCTGCGCCCGAGGCCGGAGATGGCGCGTACGATCGCGACGCAATCGGTACGCTCGGCAAGGTCCTTCACGAACGAGCGGTCGATCTTGATCTTGTCGAAGGGAAAGCTCCTGAGATAGCTGAGGCTCGAATAACCGGTGCCGAAGTCATCCATGGATATGCTGACGCCGAGCTCGCGAAGCTGATGCAGGATCGCCAGATTGGCTTCGGTCTCGGCCAGGAAGACCGACTCGGTGATTTCGAGCTCGAGCCGCCGCGGCGACAGGCCGGAATGCGCCAGCGCCGAAATCACCGCCTGAACCAGGTTGCGGCTGCGGAACTGGACCGGCGACAGGTTGACGGCGACCTTGACGTCCTCCGGCCAGTTCACGGCCTCCGAACAGGCCTCGCGCAGCACCCACTCGCCCAGTGCCACGATCAATCCGATATCCTCGGCGACCGGAATGAACTCGGCCGGAGAGATCATGCCCTGTTCAGGATTGCGCCAGCGCAACAGCGATTCGAACCCGCTGATGCGGTTGGCGGCAATATCCACCAGCGGCTGATAGTGCAGTTCGAATTCGCCGCTCGCGAAGGCGCGGCGCAGGTCGCGCTCCATGTCGCGGCGCTTCTGCGCCTGGCGGTCCATCTCGCGCTCGAAGAAGCGATGAACGTTGCCGCCATCCGATTTCGCCCGATAGAGCGCCATGTCGGCGTTGCGCATCAATTCCTCGCAGCTTGCACCATCGCCGGGCGACAGCGCGATGCCGACGCTGGCGCCGACGACGACCTCGATGCCATCGAGGTCGTAGCGCGCGCTCAACACACTGATCAGTCGGTCGGCAAAGTCGCTCACCTCGTTCGGCGACACCTCGGAGACCAGCACGATCGCGAATTCGTCGCCGCCAAGCCGGGCGACGAGATTGTCGCCGCGAATCTCTGACTTCAACCGCTCGGCCACCTGCTTCAGCAGACGGTCACCCATCGGGTGACCGAACGAGTCATTGACGTTCTTGAACAGGTCGAGATCGACACACAGCACTGCCACGCGCCTGTTGCCGGGCGCAGCGCGTTCGAGCGCCTGGCGAAGACGCTCCTGATAGAAATCGCGGTTCGGCAGATTGGTCAGGCCGTCGTGATGGGCCATGTGAGCGATCCGCGCCTCCGCCGCGCGGCGCTCTGTAATATCGACCACGGCCACCAGATAGCCGTCGTGTCCGTCGAAGGCAACGCGCCGTCCAAACGTCAGCACATGGATTTCGCTGCCGTCGGCCTTGAGATGCCGCCAGTCGCGGCTCGAATTGTAGATGTCGCCGAGCTGCCGCAGCGCCTGGCTGTGGCTGGCCCATTCGTCCTCCGGCCAGATCTGGCGAAGCTGCATCTGCAGGAATGTTTCGCGCGCGTAGCCGTAATGGCGCACGGCCGCGTCGTTGACGCTCAGGAATTGAGTCGTTTCGGCATCGAACACCCACATCGGCATCGGATTGTTGTCGAACAGCAGGCGGAACGAAACTTCGCGTCGCTTCAGCGCCGTAACGTCGGAAACCGTCAGCGAGAGCATGTCGCCGAACACCGTCGCGCCCAGTCGCAGGCAACGGTCCTCGCTATCGATTTCGATCTGATCGCCATTGCCGCTGATGACGATGTCGCGAAGGCGACGGATCACCTCCGGCGTGCCCAGCAGGTTTCCGCCCGCGGCAAGCCGTCGCCATAACAATTCCGTCGACGGCTGCCGCAATAGCCGCGCCGCTCCCTGATTGAGGTGAACGATCTGAAAATCGGACGGGCGGCCATTCGCATCGCGAATCGCAGCCAGCGACAGCATGCCCTCGTCGGTCGCAGAGAAGATCGTGTCCAACAGATTGAATTGCGCATCGCGCTCGTTGACATAGGCGCCGATCAGGGTTCCGCCCCAGCGCGACGACGTCGGCAGCGCCAGCACGTCATAGGTCCGAACCAGCCCATCGCGCACGCAATGCGCCGTGGCGAGGTACGGACGGTCGTTCTGCAGCGCGTTGGATGCCGCCTCGCCGAGCGCGGTCGCGCAATCCGGCGGCAATGCACTTAAGGAAATGTCCCAGCGATCATCATTCAGCCATTGCTGGACGTAGCGGCCGGTGTGCGAGATGGAGAGCGTGTCGTTGTCGTTCCGAAGCAGAACGACGTGATCCGCCAGCCGGCCGAGGCTGCCGAGCATGACGTCTTCATAGCGTGGCAGCTTCTCGCCCGGACGCAACGCAGCCTGCCATTTGCGCTTCAGGACCGGGACGTCGGCGAACATCTCGGTGTTGAATTTCTCCGGCGATTTTTTCGATGATCTGGCCGCAACCATAACTGCCCCACTACGCGCGCGCCGCGCACTCAATCCTGGGGCATCCAATGCAGCCGGGTTTAAGACCGTGTAAAAAATTACGGCAGCGGTACGTCGATGCGGCGATTATGACAGTTCTAAGTTGTGCGATGGTTAGTGCGTATTAGAGACTATGACAGTCGAACGCTGAGACTTTCGAAAACGTCGTGGTCTAGCGCGCCACGACCTCGACCTCGCCGTCGACGCCGTTGACGACGTTGAAGGAGCGCTCGAACACCTTGCCTTCGTTCTTGGCAATCGCGCGGTACTCGCCTTCGGACAGCACCACGCGCGGAAACGCGCCGATCGATTCCTTGATGACGTCGCCGCCCGGCGTGATCACCGACCATGCGGTGTTGGCGAGCGCCTCGCCGCCCCTGTCGCTGACCAGCTTCAGCGTAATCACCGCCGCGCGGTGGGAGACGGTCACGTCCGTCAGCTTGCCGGCCTGAACGCGGATGTCGGAGCGGACCACCGAATTGGCATCGCCATAGTTGGAGATGATGTAGTAGGTGCCCTCCGGCAGCAGCGCGACGTCGCCCGCGGCGACGTTCGGAAGCAGCGGGGTGCGTTCGGAGCCTTCGAATTGGCTGCCCTTGTAGATCGCGAACGAAATCTGGTTCGGGGGAATCTTGCTGGTGCCGACGCGGCCTTCGATGCGCAGTCCGCCGGCCGGAAGCACGAAAGCCACGCGGTCCGTCTCGGCTTTCAGGCTCACCGCCCGCACCGCGCTGACCAGGCCGAGAGCCACATGGACGACGTAATTGCCGGGCGGCAGCACAATGTTCGGGGTCGCGCCGCGCTCCTCGCGGATCAGCTTGAACGTGCCGGTATCGTCGGGCTTGTCGGCAAATACCCGCCACACCAGCCCGCCGTTGATAACAGGCAGATCCTTACCGTAGCGCGCCGTCAGCGATAGCACCGCCTGGCCAGCGGTCGCCGCACCCGGCGGCGGTACCACCGGTGGCACGGCCGTGACCTGCGGCTGAACGATGGTCGGCTGGTTCAGCGGCGCGGGAAGCGGTGGAATCGCCCCCGTCCCCGATGGGGGCGCCAGATTCATGGCAGGCCCGGTCTGGGTGTCCGGAACCACGGCGGGCGGCACCGGTGGCGGGCGGTCCGAGAACCACTGCGCCGAGACCGGGGCCGGAAGAAGCAACGTAACCAGCGTGAAGGCGATCGCCAGCGCCGGGAAAGGCCATCTGCCCCGCCCGTAGCCTACGATACCGTTGCCGCCCGAAATCATCGCCATGCTTTTCACTTAAAACGCGGCAAATTCAAGCCTTCGTGGCCGAAGTTTGGCGAGCGGCGCTAGCTAGCGGAACCCACACTGGGACCCAATGTTAATCCAGCGGTCGTGGTCCAGTCACATTCCCTGCCTAGGCCGGCATTTCGCCGGGCATAAACCATGCATCCGGATTAGAGTGGACAATTCTGGCGCGGCCGCGCCGCGGCGGTTATCGTTGGAGCCGGAGGGCTTGCGTGTTGGATAGCTGGATGGGCCGCGGCCAAAAAGGCTCCGGTGCTGACGACAAGGTGGGGCTCGGCAGTATCCGCCGGCCGGTGATCGGACTGGCGCTGGGTGGCGGCGCCGCACGCGGCTTTGCCCATATCGGCATCGTCCGGACGCTGGTGGCTCACGGGATCATGCCCAACGTCGTGGTGGGAACGTCGATCGGCGCCGTGGTCGGCGGCGCCTTTGCTGCCGGACATCTCGACACGCTGGAAGAATGGGCACGCAGCCTGCAGCCGCGAACGGTCCTCTCCTATCTCGATATCCGCCTGAACGGTTCGGGCCTGATCGGCGGCGCCAAGCTTGCGGCCCAACTGGAGGCGGCGCTCGGCCAAAGCCTGATCGAGGATCTGCCGGTGAAATTCGCCACCGTCGCGACCGAAGTGCGCACCGGCCACGAAATCTGGCTGACCCACGGCCCAATGGTGGACGCGATGCGCGCCTCCTACGCGCTGCCGGGAATATTCTCGCCGATCCTCGTTGGCGACCGGTGGCTGGTCGACGGCGCCCTGGTCAATCCGGTGCCGGTGTCGGCGGCGCGCGCGCTCGGCGCGGAAATCGTGATTGCCGCCAATCTCTCCAGCGATGTCTTCGCGCACTCCACGACGATCTATTCCCACGGCCCGACGCCTGGTGTTTCGGTGTCGGTGATGCCGGAAGCGCTGCCCGAACCCGAGCCGCGTAAACGCGGCATCGGAAAATTCTTCTCCGCCGAGCGCACGATGAAGCGTGAATTCTTCGGTGGCGGCGGACGTCCGGGCATCTCCTCGGTCATGGTCGATGCCTTCAACATCATGCAGGACCGCATCACCCGCGCTCGGCTTGCCGGTGATCCGCCGGACCTCCTGATCTCGCCCCGCGTCGGCAAGATCGGCTGGTTCGATTTTCATCGCGCTGACGATCTGATCGCCCACGGCGTGAAAGCGGCCGAGCGGGCGATCGACTCGATCCAGGAGGCGATCCATATCCTGGCGCCGCCGCAGATCGAAGCCGAGAAGGCGCTCGAAAAGCCTGACAAGGAATAGCGTAGCATTCTCAAGCGAAGCTTGCCCTCGGACGTGATCCGAGGGTGGTCACCGGCTCACGCCAAGAAAACGCGTCAAAATAAGCTTACGCCGTCTTGATGTAGTCGCGCAGCGCTTCCTGCTCGGCCTCATATTCCTGGACACGGCGCTTGACGATGTCGCCGATCGATATCAGCCCAACCACCTTGCCCTCCTCGATAACGGGCAGATGCCTGAACTTGCCGAGCGTCATCATCTCCATGATCCCCGCGACAGTGTCGGACTGCCGGCAACTCACGACTTTGCTCGTCATGACCTCGCTGACCGGCTCCTCGAGCACCCTGGCGCCGCGCTCGCCCAACACGCGGACAATATCGCGCTCCGAAAGGATCCCCTCCACGCTTCCCTGGTTCATCACCAGCACGGCGCCGATCTTGCGTTCGCCAAGGATCTTGATCGCGGCCGAAAGCTTGGCATCCGGCTCGATGCTCGTGATCTGATGGCCCTTGGTGTCGAGAATTGAACGTACCGTCATTGTCGCCTCCCTGAATCCGTTCGTGCCCAAGGGGCCGGACTTGTTCGTGAGCTTCAATCAACAGTTCCGCGCCGGTTTCGTTTCAGGCCGCGGTTTGCAAGCGCGGCTGTCATCCACGGCAGCGGCATTGGCTTGCGTTACAACCAGTGCGGATGATGAATGAAATCGGCCCTCGCCGCAAGCGGCGATCAGACGCGGCCAGATTCGTCCGGCCATGAAGCATCCGCGGTATGCGGCGTCGCACGCGGTACCGGATCGAACAGCGAGAACAACATCAGGCCGGCGAGAAATCCGCCGATATGCGCCTGCCAGGCAACACTGGCGCCTTCCGTGCCGATCGAAATCGACCCAAGGCCGAAGATGATGTTGACGCCGAACCACACCGCCAGAAATCCGAGCACGCGCGCGTTGCGCAACGCCCGGGAAAGCGACAGCGCCGGAACCTTCGCGGCGGCATCCGCATCGCCCCGGTGGAACGAAAGAAAACTTCCCCGCACGAAGGCAAAGCGGATGGCGGCGGCCATGGCGCCGGATACCGAGGCCGAGGCGCCGATCATTGGCGCGATCGCGTGTTCATGGGTGACGAGATGTGCCACGGCGCCGGCCACGGCCGTCACCGCCATGAAGACGAAGAACCTGACGGCACCGAACCGGCGCGCCAGCGCGCTGCCGAACGGCAACAGCCACAACAGGTTGAAGCCGATATGGCTGAGATTGGCATGCAGCAGCGAATAGGTGACGAAGGTCCATACCTTGGCGCCGGCTCCGCCGGGAAAGGTGATGTTGAGTAAGGTGGAGTCGTAGCGCTTCGGAATGAAGCCGAAGACGTCGATGGTCCAGTTCTCCAGCTCAACCGGCAGCAGCACCCGCAAATGAATCGCAGCGATCAGCGCGATATAGGCCGTGAGCGCGGCCGGTAGCGTCAAGATCGGCTCGTGCGGGGCGTCCGGCGGCTCGACCGGGGATGAGTAAGACTGGGATTCCAAGGGGTCCAGGACCTTAGCTGGCGGCTTCGAGTCGTATGGGCCCAGATAGGCGGCTTTGCCCGCCCTGTGCAAGCGCACAATCGGCGGGAGCCAAGCGGATTCTGCAGTGCACGGGCCCCGGCTCCGCGTCGCACCGCCAAGGGGCGCTGCGCCGCGTCCGGGAGACTGCAAAAAAGAAAAAGGGAGAGCTCTGAGAAAGCCCTCCCTTGTCTTGCTGGCCTTTTCGCGCCCGGAGCCGGGATCACATCCCCGCCCCTCCCCGCGCGATGACCAAACTGTTTGATGCCACCTGTGTACCAACCGCGCCGGACAGATAAGCCGGCGCCGCCTGATGCGTTCCACATTACGCGCGCCGCAGCGCCACCGCCAACCTCATAGTTAATTTAACGTTAACAACGCAAAGCCGCGCCCCACGCGGCCAAATCGCGTCCCCGGCATGGACGCTGCACGGCCTGTCCTGCACAACGAACAAGGGAAGGCGTGTTGCGCAAAAGCGGGACAGATGTGTCCCGCCAAGGCAAGCCGGGGAAAAGGTAAGCATGAAACACCCATCGAGCCGCGAGTTCTTCGCCTATTGGGACGCGAAACGCGGCGACGCGCGGGCTCCGGACCGTAGCGAGATCGAACCCGGCGCGGTGCGCGAGCTGCTCGGCGACATCTTCGTGCTGTCCTACGACAACGAGGCCGGTTATCCGTTTCGTGTCGCCGGAACACGGGTCTGCGCCCTGCTCGGCCGCGACATGAAGGACTCGAGTTTCTCGGCGCTGTTCACTCCGGACAGCCGCCGCGAGATCGAGGAGATCATCAGCTACGTCGCCGAAGAAATGCTGGCGGCGATTGCCGGCCTCACCGCGACTTCGCAAGACGGTACGACGGCGCATCTTGAGTTGCTGCTGCTGCCTTTCAACAACCGCGCGCATGCGCCGATCAGCCTGACCGGATTGCTGGCGCCGTTCGAAAGCGATCTCGGCACGATCAGGGATTTCAAGGTGACGTCGTGGCGCTATCTGCATCGGCCGCAAAAATTCGTCCCGCGCGCCTTGCGCAAGCTCGCGATCGCGCGCGGGTTCATGGTGTATGAGGGCCTGCGGTAGTCACGAACCGTCGGGCATGTCGAAACGCTGCAGCACAACGCATGGTCGCGTGATCATGCTCGAAATCGACCCACAAAAAGCCTCCAAAAAAAGCACGGCCAAGCATTGCCTAAATGCGAGGCGTCAGGCAGGGTCGAACTACGACGTGGAGCCGGGCCACATCCGCTGAATGAGACGCACCGAGAGAACATCTCGGAGGCGCGTCCTCGCCGTAACCTCGGAGATCCCTAGTATGCCGTTCAAGAGACTGATGCTTGCCGCCGCAATTGCCACTGCCGCGGTGGCGACGCAGGCCCATGCCGACGCCCTCGATTCGATCATGAAGTCCAAGGTGATCAAGATCGCCGTGCCGCAGGATTTTGCGCCGTTCGGCTCAGCCGGGCTCGATCTGAAGCCGCAGGGCTACGACATCGACATGGCCAATCTGATCGGCAAGGAACTTGGGGTGAAGACCGAAATCATTCCGGTGACCAGCGCCAACCGCATTCCCTATTTGCAGACCAACAAGGCCGACCTGGTGATTTCCAGCCTCGGCAAGAACGAGGAGCGCGAAAAGGTCATCGACTTCTCGATCGCCTATGCGCCGTTCTTCTCCGGCGTGTTCGGCACCAAGGCGATCACGGTGACGAGCGCAGCCGACCTCAAGGGCAAGACCATCGGCGCCACCCGCGGCGCGATCGAGGAGCAGGCACTGACTGCCTCGGCGCCGCCGGACGCGACCATCAAGCGTTTCGAGGACAACAACGCGACCATCGCGGCCTTCGTGTCCGGCCAGGTCGATCTGATCGCCACCGGCAACACAGTCGCGGCCGCGATCGCCGAGAAGGTCCCTGCCCGCGCGCCGATGCTGAAATTCGTGATCAAGGACAGCCCCTGCTATGTCGGGCTCAACAAGAACGAGCCGGCGCTGCTCGCCAAGGTCAACGAGATCATCACCAAGGCGAAGGCATCTGGCGAGATCGGAAAACTGTCGGAGAAGTGGCTGAAAGCACCGCTGCCGCCCGGCTTCTAAGCGCACTTTTGTTTTGACGCGCTTTCTTCACGCGAACCGGTATC
This sequence comes from Bradyrhizobium sp. LMTR 3, assembly GCF_001693485.1. GTDB lineage: Bacteria > Pseudomonadota > Alphaproteobacteria > Rhizobiales > Xanthobacteraceae > Bradyrhizobium. The sequence continues at coordinate 202,265 of NZ_MAXC01000046.1, read as the reverse complement.
CACTTCGCTTGAAACGCTATGAGGCTGGGCAGTGTCCTACAAACTGCAATTCGCCGAACTGCTGCCCTACTGGAACGTGCTGCTGTATGGGCTGGTCTTCACGATCGTGCTGACGATCGTGTCGACAGTCGTCGGCATCGCGGTCGGCACTGCGGGCGCCGCGGCGCGCACCTTCGGTCCCGGCTGGCTGGGCCGTATCGTCGCTGTGTACGTGGAATTGATCCGCAACACGCCGTTCATCGTGCAGTTGTTCTTCATCTTCTTCGGCCTGCCGGCGCTCGGGTTGAAACTCAGCGAGACCATCGCCGCCTTCCTCGCCATGGTGATCAATCTCGGCGCCTACTCGACCGAGATCATCCGCGCCGGCATCGAGGCGGTTCCGAAGGGCCATATCGAGGCCGGCCTGAGCCTTGCGATGAGCAAATGGGAGGTGCTGCGCCACATCGTGCTGAACCAGGCGTTCCGAAAAATCTATCCGGCGTTGTCGTCGCAGATCATCATCGTGATGCTGGGCTCGGCGGTGGTGTCGCAGATTTCGGCGGAAGACCTCACCTATGCCGCGAACTATGTAGCGTCGCGAAACTTCCGCAACTTCGAGGTCTACCTGTTGGTCGCGCTGGGCTACCTCCTGCTGGCGATGCTGACGCGTTCGCTCTTGCGGGCGCTCGGCCGCGTCATCTTCAAGGCGAGGTGAACCATGCTGCAGTTCAGCTTCTGGGACATCCTCTCCAACCTCTTGATCGCCACGCAGTGGACCATCGTGCTGTCGCTAATCGCCTTCTTCTGCGGCGGCATCGTCGGGCTGGTGCTGCTGTTCATGCGCACCTCGCGGATCGCGCCGCTGGAATGGTTCACCAAGATCTACATCGAGTTTTTCCAGGGTACGCCGCTATTGATGCAGTTGTTCCTGTTCTTCTTCGGCATCGCGCTGTTTGGCGTCGAGGTTTCGCCGTGGATGGCCGCGACGCTGGCGCTGACGTTCTGGACCAGCGCGTTCCTGACCGAGATCTGGCGCGGCTGCGTCGAAGCGATCCCGAAGGGCCAATGGGAGGCCTCCTCCAGCCTCGCCCTCAGCTACATCGAACAGATGCGCTACGTCATCCTGCCACAGGCCTCGCGCATCGCGGTGGCGCCGACGGTCGGGTTTTCGGTGCAGGTGATCAAGGGCACCGCGCTCGCTTCGATCATCGGCTTCGTCGAATTGACCAAGGCCGGCACCATGCTCAACAACGCGACCTTCCGGCCGTTCCTGGTCTACTCGCTGGTCGCGCTGATCTATTTCTGTCTGTGTTTCCCGCTGTCCTGGTGGGCGAAGAAAATCGAAGGCCGCCTCAATGTCGCTCGTTAGCATCCGTGACGTCAGGAAGAGTTTTGGCCCGAATGAGGTGCTGAAAGGCGTCTCGCTCGACATCGCCAAGGGCGACGTGGTGGCAATCATCGGGCGCTCCGGCTCCGGCAAGAGCACCCTGCTCCGTTGCATCAACGGCCTGGAGACCTATCAATCCGGCAGCATCGTCGCTGATGGCATCGAGGTCGCCGGCGCCAACACCAACCTGCGCGAACTGCGCCGCCACGTCGGCATGGTGTTCCAGCAGTTCAACCTGTTTCCGCACCTGACGGCCGCCGAGAACGTTATGCTGGCGCCCACCGTGGTCAACAAGGTGTCGAAGGCCGAGGCCCGCGCCACCGCCGCCGAAGTGCTGGCGAAGGTGGGTCTGTCGGAAAAGATGGACGCCTATCCAAGCGAGCTTTCCGGCGGCCAGCAGCAGCGCGTCGCGATCGCGCGATCGCTGGCGATGCGGCCGAAAGTGTTGCTGTGCGATGAGATCACGTCCGCCCTCGATCCCGAACTGGTCAACGAGGTGCTGCGCGTGGTCGAGCAATTGGCGCGCGAGGGTATGACGCTCATTCTGGTGACGCACGAGATGCGCTTCGCCCGCGACGTCGGCACCAAGCTCGTCTTCATGCATCACGGCAAGGTGCATGAGGAAGGCGTGCCGAAAGAGGTCTTCGCCGCCCCGCGAACCCCGGAACTGCAGCAGTTCGTCGGCCAGGTCGGTTGAGTTTCGGCCTCAGCGTCCGGTAAACACCGCCGCACGTTTCTCGAGGAAGGCATTGCGCCCTTCCACCGCGTCCGCACTCAGACGAATTTCCGCCTGCGTTTCGATCTCGCGGCGGAACTGGTCGGCATAGGTGGCGTGTTCGCTCTCGTCGATCAGGCGGCGCGTCGCGACCAGCGCCCGCGTCGGGCCATCGGCGAGCCGGCGCGCCAACTCAAGCGCCCCGTCACGAAGCGCCGCATCGTCGAATACTTCGCGGACCAATCCCCACTCCTTCGCGAGATCGGCAGACAGCGGCTCGTTGGTCATCATCAATTCGAGCGCGCGTTGCCGGCCGACGAGGCGCGGCAACAGCCAGGTCGAGCCGAGATCGGGGACCAGCGCGATACGGCTGAACACCTGAATGAAGCGAGCCGAACGTGCGGCAACAATCATGTCGCCCGCCATCGCAAGGCTGAATCCGCCGCCCGCCGCCACGCCGTTGACCGCGACCACGACCGGCACGCGGCATTGGCGCAGCGCGCTGAACGCCGGCCAGTAATATTTCATCACGCCGGCCGCGATGTCGTCGCCCAGGATTTGCGCTGCCTTGAGGTTCTGGCCCGAGCAGAAGCCACGCCCGGCGCCCGTCAGCACCAACGCCCTCACCTGCGGATCATCGTTGGCTTCACCAATGGCAGTGGCAAGGTCCCCCAGGAGAGCGGGCGTCATCGCGTTCAGGGTGTCGGGCTCGTCCAGTATCAGCACGCGGACCTTGCCGTCGCGCTCTCGCTTCACTCCCGGCATCTATTCCTCCGCCTGCTGACGTTTTGGGGCCGGCCCGGCCGGGCCTGACAGACCCTTCTGAACACGATCGAGCAGGATCTCAACCAACTCGTGCAGAAGTGAACTGCCGCCGCCTCAAGCGGCTGCACATACCCCCTTATACGTAACCTAGCCAGCGCCAGTACGTCGCAGCAAGCAGCATCACGAGCGCCAGCGCGATCACGGTCAGCACCAGACCGGTGCGGACAAAATCGCGCGCGCTGAAGGTGTCGGTGCCATAGGCGACCATGTTCTGCGGCGCGTTCACCACCAGGATGAAGCCAAAACTCACCACGAACTGCAGCAGCATGGTCATGCCGACCACGTTGATGCCCTGCGTCGCCACGCCCTTGAGTACGGCAATGACGATCGGAATCATCGCCGAGGCCAGCGCAGTGGCGCTGGCGAAGCCAAGATGAATCACGACTAGGAACAAGCTCATCACCGCGAGAATGAAGAGCGCCGTCGCATTCTTCAGACCGAATGCATTGACGACGACGTCGGCGAGCCATGTCGCCGCGGTAGTCTGCAGCAGCGCGGTGCCGAGGCTGATGCCGATACCGAACAGCACGATCGTGCCCCATGGAATCTTCGGCTGCGCCTCCTTCCAGGTCATGATGCCGAGGCCCGGCAGGAACATCAGTGCCACCGCCGTGACGGTCGTTGTGCTGGTATCGAATTTGTGCAGCACGCCTTCGGTCGCCCAAAACCCGATCAAGGTGATCGAAAGCAGCAGCAGCTTGATCTCCGATGGTTTCATCGGCCCGAGTTCGGACAGCGACTTGCGGATGCCCTCGCGGCCGCCCGGCACCTGCGCAACTTCCGCCGGCATCATCCGCGTCATCACGAAATACAGCGCAATGCACATCAGGACGGCAAACGGTCCGGCGGCAATCAGCCAATCCAGCCAGGTAATCGTCCTGCCGAAGGCCTTTTCGATAAATCCAATGGCCACCATGTTTTGCGCGGCCGCGGTCTTGATGCCGACATTCCAGATGCTCGCGGTCTGCACCGTCGTGATCATCAGCATGCCGGCAAAGGCGCCGCGCCTGTTGACGCCAAAGGCGGCGATGATGCCAAGCGTGATCGGCACCAGGCAGGCCACGCGTGCGGTGGTCGATGGCACCATCAGCGCGATCACGAAGCCGACCACGATGGTTCCGATCACGACATTTCTGGTTTCGGTACCAACCCGCGACAGGATGGTGAGCGCAATGCGCCTGTCGAGCCCCGTTGCCGTCATCGCCGCCGCCAGGAATAGCGCCGCCGCCACCAGCACCAGCGCAGTGTTGGCAAAGCCGCTGAACGCAAGACCAAGCGCTGCGCTCGTGCCCATCAGCACCTTGGGATTGGCCACGCTCGGCGCCAGCCCGAGCAGGAATGCCATCAGTGCGGCGATCACGACCGCCGATACTGCGTAGTCGATCGCTTCTGTCATCCAGATAATGACGGCGAAGCCGAGAATGGCGAGCATGCGATGGGCCGCGATCGGCAAACCCGCAGGCGTCGGTAACAGGAGAATGGCGGCAAGCACTGCAACGGCCAGCAGCAATCCCCAGTTGGTCCTGATCCAACTCTGGCGGCCGTCGCCTACGACAGTGTCGCCTATCCGTTCTACGATGGCCATGCGCGCTCCTCCCCAGAACAGCACAATCGACCGGGATCAGCGCTGCCGTTTTGCGCTGGATCAAGCAGCTAATGACCCGCACTGACACGGACTGCCCTCCGGCGGAGCCAACCGGGTTTCTCGCGTCTTTTTGATCTCGCGCAAAGTGCCGCTAGCCCGGCGTCCTTACCTATGTGTAACGCGCCGAGGATTTCCCAATGCGAAACGCTCCCAGCCTGTCGATCTCACCGGAAAAAGTGTTCTTTGTCGTCGCAAAGTCGCGTCAATCCGACAGTACGGCGACCGAGCTCGATGCCAATTCAGCATCTGCCGACGACGACGCCGTCCACGGCTTTGAGGATCACAGCAGAATAACCGATCGCTCGGAGCTCTCCGGCTTCATTCGCGGATTGAATGTGGATGAGCAGGTCGATCTCGTCGCCCTGATGTGGCTCGGCCGCGGCGACGGCGACCTCGACAGTTGGAGAGACCTGCGCTCGGAGGCTTCGCGCGCCCACAATAGCCGCACGGCGCGTTACCTGATCGGGACACCGATGCTTGCCGATTATCTGGAAGAGGCCCTGTCGCAGTTCGGCAAATCCTTTGAGGACTTCGAAGCGCCGCTCTGACCCTGTGCGACCCCAAATTATCCAGGAGCATTAAAAATGACCAAGATGAAGATCGGCACCGGCGACTGGATCGTTGTCTGCGACGGACGCAAGGCACTCATCCTCGAAAATCTCGGTGATCGCGTGTTTCCAAACCTGCACGCCAAGGAAGTGTACGAGCAGACGGACCTCTCCACGCATGCGCAAGGAAGCGACGCTCCCGGTCGCATACAGCAGTCGAACGGCAGCGCGCGAAGCTCGATCGAGCAGACGGACTGGCACGATGAGCTGGAGCGTTCATTCCTGAAGACTTTGGCGGACCGGTTGGACGCTGCCGTCACGACCGGCGAAACCTCGGCCCTGACGATGGTCGCCTCGCCCCGTGCGCTGGGCATGATAAGGTCGGATTACTCGGCGGCGGTTCGGAAGGCGCTTCACGGGGAGGTCGCCAAGGACCTGGTCAAGATGCCGGTCTATGAGATCGAGAAGCAGCTTTTGGCGTGAATGGCCGGAGGCCCTGTTGTAACGCCGCAACGGAATGGCGGCGGCATGGCCCATGCATGGTGAAGACCCGCGTTTGATGCAACCGGCGCTAACACATCGTTAACCCTGCCGGCCTTAGGGTCTTCCTGACGCCGAAGGACCGGCTGTCTGGTGGCGAAGATGTCGTTTGCGCAAAAGAAAACTACCACTGTGCCGTCCGCGGAGGAGCGGCGGCGCTTCCAGCGCGTCAAGGTTCACTTGCTCGGCCGCTACATGCTGCCGGATCGTCGCGAATTTCCTTGCCAGATTATTAACATGTCGCCGGGTGGACTGGCGCTGCTGGCGCCCGGCATCGGCAATGTCGGCGATCGCGTGATCGCCTATCTCGACCATATCGGCCGCGTCGAGGGCAAAATCACCCGCATTATCGACAACGGCTTTGCCATGACGGTCGGCGCCACCGCGCGCAAGCGCGACAAGCTCGCCGCCCAGCTCACCTGGCTCGCCAACCGCGATATCCTCAATCTGCCCGAAGACCGCCGCCACGACCGCATCGTGCCGCGCAACCCGATCGCGCTACTGACCCTCGAGGACGGCAGCAAGATGACCTGCCGCATCATCGACCTGTCACTGTCGGGCGCCGCGATCGCCGCGGAGAACCGTCCGCCGCTGAAATCGCTGGTCATGCTCGGCAAGGTGCAGTCCCGCGTGGTGCGAAACCTCGAAGAAGGCTTTGCGCTCGAGTTCGTCCACGAGCAAGTCGCCGAGACGCTCGAAGACGCGGTTACCGCGCGGTAAAGCGCCAGCCGCCAAAAATCCCTGATTTTTCAGCCCCAAAGGCGGTATCCGCGTTACCGGATGCCGCCTTTTGGCTGTCCGGCCCCGGCCAAAGTCGGTTAACGCGGGGCGCTTTAGCCCGCGCATCCCCTGCTATTGCAGCGCCACAGACGTTAATCCGTAAAATTTGAATCAATAGCAGTTGTTTCAAATTTTATTCGAATTCGATTCAAGTATAGATCGAATTCACCGCTAGCTTTACTAGTATTCACGTCAAATGTACTTGCCTGACTTAGCGGCGGCGCAAATCCTTTGTGCGAAACGTGGTCCCAACAAGAAACGGGGGCCACGATGTTGTTCAGGGGACAGGGGAAGGGACTGGCGGTCATCGCCGTCCTGATAGGGATGAACGCTTCGATGAGCGTCTCGGCGAAAGCCGGCGACGTGCTCTATGCCAGCCTGGGCGATACCGCGCGATCGCCGATCGGCTGGGTCGAATTCTGCGCCGAAAACGTGGGCGAGTGCCGCGGCGGCGCTTCACAGCCGCGCGACATCGTGATGTCGCAGACGGCGTGGCGGGATCTGCTGCGGGTCAACAAGTGGGTCAACGAGGCCATCAAGCCGATCACCGACATGGATCATTGGGGCGTGATCGAGAAATGGTCGTTGCCGACGGACGGTTACGGTGACTGCGAGGACTATGTGCTTCTGAAGCGCAAGATGTTGATCGACGCCGGATGGCCGCGCGAGGCGCTGCTGATCACGGTGGTGCGCGACAAGAAGGGCGAAGGCCACGCAGTGCTGACGGTGAAGACCGACAAGGGCGAGTTCGTTCTCGACAACCAGAACGAAAACGTCCTGGCCTGGACCGAAACCGGCTACCGCTTCGTCAAGCGTCAGTCGCAGAGCGACCCGAACGTATGGGTCTCGCTCGGTGACAGCCGCCCGGCGGTCGCCACCGCCTCGTCACGCGATCGATAACGAGAGAAGGAATTTACCAACCCGCGACCCGGTCACATCCCCACCCCTCCCCGTCCCAGACCGGTTCGCGCGCGGCCAGGCTTCCCCCAAAGCCTGGCCGCAACTTTTTCGGGGTGGTGGTCGCTTGTGACCTACGCCGCCAGCGCCACGCGTGAGGTGGATTTTTGCCGCATCGGCTTGCCGCCGGGTGGTCCCGACGGTTTGGGGTCGAGCATCGAGAGCGCTTCGAGCACCTCATCGATCGTCACGATTCGGCTCGTGCCCGCCAGCTCGCGCAGCGCAGGATTTGAAGCGACCGCCGCCGCATCTGAAGCCCAGGACGCCAGGATCGCGCGCTTTTCGGCGAGCGAAAGCGTCCTGTCGGCGACCACGTCGCGCGGGTGATCGAACACGGCTCCCGGATGCAGCACGGCATTCAGATCAAACACATTATCTGTCTGGTCGATCATCAGCTTGTCCTCCCCAAAGATGGACACGCTTCCCGCCCGACATGTTCGGGCGGGAGCCTTTGGTCCCTTTGCGAGGCGTGGCGGGCTTTAAGCCGCCTTCGCCTCGATCTGCTGAACGTTGCTGGGCGCAGCGCCATCGATGGCAATGCGGCGTGGCTTCATCGCCTCCGGGACTTCCCGGAACAGTTCGATCCGCAGCAGGCCGCGCTCGAACGACGCGCTCTTCACCTGCACATGATCGGCAAGGCTGAACTGGCGCTTGAAGGGACGCGCGGAGATGCCCTGATAGAGATATTCGCGCTGGTCCTTCTCGGCCTTGCGGCCTTCGATCGTCACCGTGTTCTGCTCGGCGGTCACGGAGATCTCGTCGACTGCGAAGCCGGCGACGGCCAGCGAGATCTGATAGCGGTCTTCGCCCAGCCGCTCGATGTTGTAGGGAGGGTAGTTATCCTCGCCGGCGCGTTGCGCGGTTTCGACGAGGTCGAAAAGGCGGTCGAAGCCGATGGTCGAGCGCCAGAGGGGTGAGAAATCGTATGTGCGCATAGCCAAATCCTCCATGGAGCAAGTTGGATACGAGCGGCACCGGACACGACCGGTGCCCGTCTCAAGGCCGGGCCCATCAGGCGCCCGGACCGCCGCCCAGCGGCGGCAGCAAAAAAATTAGAAAACGGCCTTTTGGTTTCAAGGGGGACCTACAAAAATTTTGGCCGCCTGCTGGCTCGTCCCAAACGATGTGCAATGATGGCCCGGCCTCATCAGGAGAGACGCCGTGGCCCACCGCGAGATCGACGCCATCCGCGCCTTGCTGGGCTCTAAGCCGCGGCCTGTCGGATGGTCAGAGCGGCGGCAGCGCCTCGACGAGGTCGGATCGACCTGGCCGGTGGCATCCGACGTGGAATGCCAGCCAGTCGATTGCGACGGCGTTGCCGGCGAGTGGTCGATCGTATCAGGCAGCGAGAAGTCGCTGGTGCTGCTGTATTTCCACGGCGGCGGATACTGCTCCGGCTCGATTGTCAGCCACCGCCGCCTGGTGACGGAGGCCGGGCGCGCCGCGGGTATGCGGACTCTCGCGATCGAGTACCGGCTTGCCCCTGAACATCCCTACCCCGCCGCCCATGAAGACGCGCTAACAGTGTGGCGTTTCCTGCGCCGGCAGGGCATTGCGGCGACGAGCATCGCGGTCGGCGGCGACAGCGCCGGCGGTAACCTGACGCTCGGGCTGATCAACCGGCTGCGCGCGGCAGGCGAACCGCTGCCCGCCTGCGCCTGGCTGCTTTCGCCGTGGACTGATCTCACCATGTCCGGCGAAACGCTGGCCACCAAGGACGCCATCGATCCGCTGATTCACAAGGCCTATCTGGTTGAACTTGCGGACGCCTATACGCCGCCATCCATCGATCGCCGTGATCCGCTGATCTCGCCGCTATTCGCCGATCTCATGGGCATTCCACCAGTCCTGATTCAGGTCGGATCGGCCGAGACGTTGCTGGCCGACGCCACGCGGCTTGCCGAGGCCGCGGGGGCGGCCGATGTCGATGTGACGCTGCAGATCTGGCCACACATGATCCACGCCTGGCCGGTCTGGAACGCCCATCTCGAAGACGGGCGCCGCGCGCTGGCCTGTGCCGGGCAATTCCTCCAGTCGCACGTCCGATAGAACCTGAACACCCAGCTCTCGCTGGTCGCGGCAGAAAAGCCTGATTCCCAAGGGTTTGGCCGGAATCCCTCACCCGCCCAGCAAATCCCGGGTTTTAGCGGCAGCGCGCCTGTGCTATTTGAGGGGCATTGAAATCACGTCCGGATTTGGAGTCGCATGCTCGAACTCGCCCCCCGGAGTGCCAGCCCCGTCGCGCGTTTCGGCGGTCAGCCGATTGGGATCGCCGCTGCGGCTCTCGTCATTGTCGTGCTTGGAGTAAGCTTTATCGCCCTGTGGCGCGCCTATACGGGCAGCGCTCCCGAGACCGATCGCGCGGCCGCGACCCGCCAATTGCAGGCGCGCGCCGCGCAAGCGTCCGAGCAACTTGTCGAGAAGGCCAAGGGCTTGGAAGCGACCCAGCAGGAATCGATCGACCAGTTGCAGGTGGTGCAGGATCAACTGCTCACCGTGCGCCGCCTGCTCGCGGCTCAGCAGGCCGACACCAGGAAGCTTTCCGAGCAGGTCGGAACGCTGACGGAAGCGATCGACGGCTTACGGCAATCCTTTGCCAGCGCGCAGGCCTCCGAACCCACCGCCGCTCCCGCGCCGCGCAAGCGATCAGCCAAGGCCAAGCCCCGCTCGAACAGGGCAGCAAACCGCAGCCGCGCCAAAGGGCGCGGCTGACAGGACTGGACGACGGCTGGCGATGATGCCCCGCTCAGGGGCTGATGCCAGCACGCCCTTGCTGGAACATTTTTCCACTTTGTGAACTGGTTCACATATCCCCGCGAGAATCCCGGGCATCCTGTAATTCACCGGATGGCGTGAGCCGATTTCAATATCCGGGGCTGGCAAGGTCGTTGACGGTATACTGCGTCGACGGCCTTGTTCTTTTCGGGGCTTCCGTCAACTACCGCAGCCACATGATCTTCAATAGCTGACCGACGCCTGCAATGACACGCGCCAGGCCCCGGCGCGGCTGTGCAGCCCGTCGGTCAGCGCCCTCGCCGCCAGCAGCTTGGAGTTAAAGTTCGACCCGGCCGCAAAGTCGAATCCGGCCCCGATTGACGACAGCGTGGTGTCGCGCCGGAAAAACAGATCGCGTCCCCAGCCGACATCGGCCAGCAGGAACGGCGCCAGCATGCCCGGCATCCAGGAGAGCATGCTGGGAATCGAGGCGTAGAGCGAATTGCGCAGGATCAGGGCCTGGTCGACAACGCCGTCTTCGGTCACATAACCGCGCACGGCGCTCATCCCGCCGAGCGCGATGCGTTCGGTATCCGGTAGCGGCTTGGACGAAGCGAGCACGGAGACTTCCGATTTCAGCGACAGACCCTTCGGTAGCGGCGTCACGCGGCCAAACTCGAGGGTGACGAAATTGGTTTGCACGTCGGTGACGCGTCCATTGGTGAAGGCGCTCCAGGCTTGCGAATTGTTGCCGGACAGAATGGCTCCGGGATTGGACTTGAAGCGGATATCGAGGTTGTTGGTGCCGAGATTGTCCGACCAGCGCCCGTTCCATCCGACCACCAATTGCGCGACGTCGGCGCTGCCCTCCGCGACCCGCGTACCATCGAAGATGGTGGTGCGGAGCTGGTGCTTGAGTTCGACGCCGCCAAGCAGATCGCCGGCCGCTGGTGGCAGTAAATCGGACAACGCGGTTCGAACGATTGCCGATGCCTGACTGGTTTGAGTCTTTATCCGGAATAGATTGTTCGGCCGCTCATTGGTCAGTACGTGATCGCCGACGACTTCGAGGCTCGTGCGCAATCCGAGCGGGGTAAGCAACCGCCCCGCCTGACTGACATACTTGGCGTCGTCGGGCCGGCTGAACAGTCCGTCGTCGACCCAGAAATTGCTGCTGCCGGTGAGTTGATAGGACGCAAAGATATCGGCTGATGGCGCCGCGCTGCCGCCGACATAGTAGCGATTCCGTTCGGTCAACAGCGTGCCGCTGTTGGCATAGCCGGCGTAAACCTGCCATGGCTTGCGATCCGTCACCTGGATGTTGACGTCGGTCATGCCGAGGTCCTTGCCGGGGCCGAACACCGCTTCGACCTGCCGGAACGGATTGCGGTTGGCCCAGTCGAGGTCGGTCTCAAGCTTGCGGGCGTCGATTTCCTGTCCGGGGACGAGCCGGATGCGGCTTTGCGGGTAGCTCTCGGGTGCCGCCCCCGTAACCTTGATGCCGGCAACCTTGAAGAGGATCACGCGTAGCTGGAGCACGCCGGACGATACTTCCTGCGGCGGCAGCGTGACCGATACGAACGGTCGTCCGGCCTCACGGTAAGCCGCAGCCACCGCCGCCTGTACTTCGGCAATCAGCTTGCGGCTCAGCGGCCGATCGAGAAACGGCGTGAGTGGCTCGCGGACCGCGGCTGCGTCGATGCCGCTGGCCTGATCGACATCGATGCCACTCGCGCCGCTTCGCGGCTTCACGCTGGCATTTGGCCCGATCAGGACGATGGCATGAACGTTCACGCCGAGCGGCGTTGCATCATCGCTCCTAAGCAGATCGTCGGTGCCGATCTTGATCGCCGGTGTGCGACGTGGCGGCTCCGGCGGCAGATTGCGCTCCACCACCTGCGCCTGCGCGACGCCGCCAGATGCGATTGCAAGAACGCAGACCATCAGCAGCGCGCAACGCCTGCCGACTCCGTGCTCATGACGCGCGGACGTTCGCACTCGTGTCGCGCGCGATCCGAAATGTCTGGTGAGTGCCAGCATCATGATCACCGGAGCCTGTCAGAGCTTCGGGATATCGACATGTAAGTTCGCATGAGGCTGCACGTTCCGACGTTCTGTCGCACACGGCGAACAATGAATAAGTCAACCAATATGGTTTATGGATTAAGAACGGTTTAAGGTTGAGTTCCACGTGTGGCAGAACTGCAGCGTGTACGGTTGAGTTACTCACGATTTCACCAACTACTGCGTGTACCGAGACCATCGCCCGTGTACAGCCGCCCGCCCAGCGGTTAGCGTCACGCTCAACTTCAATTGTCGACAAAGGCTGGCAGGCGATCGCGATCGTTCATCGCGCCGACGAAACGGGCGCGTGTGCCAATCCGCCGGTTGTTGGGATGGGGAAGCTCGAGGCACTGCCGGGATTTGCAGATGATCGCGGGAGACGATGGCTCGGCGCTGACGGGCTCACGCATCTGCTCGAGCGGCTGCGGCGCAGGCAGAGGCACCCGCGATTTCACATAGGAGCCGAGCCCTGCAGTCGGCACGCGAGTGGGCGTTGACGCAGCGACCGCTGGCGTAACCGTGAGGTTCGCGCCAACAAAGGTGAAGGCGTAATTCGATGAGGCCGCCAGCGTTCCCTGCGTGATCCCGTAGATGCCAGCATCGCTGGAGACTGTCGCCGACGTTGCCAACGCGCCCGCCAGCGCGTCGCCATTGACGAGGCCGAGGCCACCGACCTGATAGGTCAGCGCGGGATTGGCATCGCCATAGGCACGGCTCTTGGCGTCGGCCGTCACCGTGATGGCGCGCGGCGTGACCGTCAATGTGCCAGGTGCATCGACAAAACGATAGGCCTGCCCCGAGACGCTGACGGCGCTGCCGCCACTTGCGCTGATTGCATAGGTGCCGACGTTCGAAGTCGCCGTCGCCGCCGTCGATACCGAAAGGCCGGTGATGATCGCGGCGGCATCGCCGGCATGCAGGCCATAGATCGAATAGGTCAACGCCGGGTTGGCGTCGCCATAGACACGCGATGCGTTGTCGGGCGCGACTCTCAGCACGTAGTTGACGCCGTAGAGCTGCGGATAGTAGCCGATGCTCGGCGCCGACCAGACGGTTGCGAAATCCCAGCCCGCGTAGGTCGACGCATAGTTTGCCGGATTCTGCATCTGGCTGGAGGTGAGGCCAGTGATGCCGGCGCTGCTGCCGCTTCCGACCGCATTCACCCTTCCGGACGTATCGGTGTCCCAGTAGGACGACGTGATGGCCCCGGTGCCGGTAACCGATCCGACCAAGCCGCCGGCGGCTGCGGCGCCGGATGTAGAGACCGCATTCGCAGCGCCGATCGCGTACGTCTGCGCGACCGTGCCTGTACTGCCGTGGTTGCCGATCAATCCGCCGGCCATCGCTGATCCGGCGGTGGAGGTAGCACTGGCCGCACCGGTCGCGTAGGACTGTGTGACGGTGGCAGCACCGACGAGCCTACCGATCAATCCACCCGCTGCCGTGGTGCCGGCAACCGACGTCGCGCTGGCCGCACCGGTCGCGTAGGATTGCGTCAGCGTAGCCGTGCTGCCGTTGCTGCCGATCAGCCCGCCCGCCGAAGTGGACGTCGCCGCTGCGGACGTGGATGCAACGTCTACGGCACCGGTCGCATAGGACTTCGTAACGACTCCGGAGTTGCTGCCGACCAATCCGCCCCCGAATACGGAGGCGAGGGTCGCCGACGTAACGGTGACGGCTCCGGTCGCGTAGGAGTTGCTGACGGAAGCGCCTACCGGGTTGATGCCGAGCAGCCCGCCCCCGAAACCTGTAGCGGTCACGGCTCCGGTCGCATAGGAATCGGCGATGGTCGACCCACTGCTGTTGTATCCGACCAACCCGCCGACCCCCTGGCTGCCGCCACTAACCGCTCCGGTGGCATAGCTCCTGAAGATGCTGCCGTTGTTCTGACCGGCGAGGCCGCCGGCGCGCGTGCCGCCGGTGCCGGCCATCGCATTGCCGGTCGCGTAGCTGTCCTGGATCGTGCCACCGTTATTCCATCCCGACAGACCGCCCATGGAAGAACTGATGGCGGTCGTTCCGGCGACGGTGACGGCTGCCCAGCTAATGGCAAGGCTTCCCCCATTCTCACCCAGGAGTCCGCCGCCGTAACTGTTCGCCGTGACGGTGCCGGTCGCGGAAGCATTGCTGACGGACCCCTTCGCCAGGCCAGCCAAGGTACCGACGCGCGCCGCGCCAGCGATGGTTGCGGTCTGCAAGCTCACATTGCGTAGCGCGGCGCCGGCTGAGGTGTATCCGAAAAGACCGACATAGTTAGTCGATGGCCGGTTGATCATCAGGTTTGAGATCACATGACCCTGCCCGTCGAAGTTGCCGGTAAACTGGTTGGACAAATCGCCGATCGGCGAGAAGCCGGCCGACGACCACATGCCGGGATATTTTCCGCCGACCGCCGCAAGCGCGGGACCGAGATCGATGTCGCTGGCCAGTGTGTAGCTCGCGCCGAGATTCATCGCCATCAACTGAAGCTGGTGCGCGTTGGTTATGGTGGTTTGGTATTCCCAGCGGCCGAACGGCCTGGTCTGGCCGTCGACCATGAACCAGCCGGTCGTGTCCGTTCCCGGAAAGCTGAAGCTGCCGTAGGCGCTCTGCTTGAAGGCGTAGTTGGCCGCGGCTGATTGCGCGGGGTCGCTGGTCACGGCCGTCACGCTGCCCGAGCCGCTGCCGATGCCGGACGCCTGCCCGCTCGTATAAGTGTCCCAGTAGGACGCCGTGACGGAGCCGCCGTTGAAGCCGACCAGCCCGCCGACATAGCTCGGGCCGCTCACGGCGCCCGTCGCATAGATCTGTGAAATCGAGCCGGCGGTCAAGTTGCCGCCGAGATTGGTGACATTGTTCAGCCCAACGGCGCCGCCAACGTAGAGCGGTCCGCTCACGGCGCTGTTCGAATAGGCATTCGACACGGTCTGAAAGTTGTAGCCGACGAGACCGCCGGCGCCGGCCTCGGTGGCGGTGACCGATCCGCTCGAGTAGACATTCGTGACCGTCCCGTAGTTCGAGCCGACGACCGCGCCGACAGCCGTCCTTCCGGTTACGGTCGCACCGATGACGCCGACATTGCTCACCGTGCCGGCAGTGCCGAGATAGCTGATCAGCCCGACGTTTTGGGTTATCCGATTGATGAAGAGGCCTGAGATCGTGTGGCCCAGGCCATCCAGGTTTCCGTTGAAGGTGACGCCGGCACCGATCGGCTCGAAACCGGCGCCGCTATTCCAGCCGGACGTGATGCCGGCATCGATGTCGCGGCCGAGCGCATAGGTGCCGGCCAGGCTGTTCTTCATGTTCTGCAGGTCGTAGACGGTGTTAACCAGCATGTAGGTGTTGAGCGTGCCGCCGCCGGTGACGTTGCCGCTGAAATTCGTCTGCGTCGGCGCCGTATACTTAGTGGCGTTGACGGTCGAATTGCTGCCGGTCGGATTGTAGAAGATCGAGACTATCCCCGCCGTCGATATCTGGCCGCCGCCGAACGTCGCGGTGCCGGTGCCTGTGCCGGCATTGTCGGCGCGCAGCACGACACCGCCGCCGCCGGTGCTCGCGATGTTGGCGTTGACCGCGATGTTGCGATAGGCGCTGAGCGTCAGCGTCGCGTCGGTCGACCAGTTGATGCCGCTTGCCACGGTGATGTCGCCATAGCCGCCGGTGCCGGACGCGTTCGTCTCCTGGGTAACGTTGCTGCCCGCGTTGAGCGTGGTCGCGATGGTGCCGGCAAGCGTCGCATCGATCGTGAGATCGACGGGATCGAGCAACCAGGTGCCGCCGCGGCCGGCATTGATGCTGCCGCCATTGAAGTTGAGCGTATGCCCCGAGGTCTCAATGAAGCCGCCGCGCAGACCATTGGCACTGATCGCGCCGGCAAACGACGTTGTGCCGTCCGACCACACCACCACATTGCCGCCCACGCCCGATGTGCCGTCTGCGGTGATCGTCGCACCCGCCTCGACCGTCGTGGTCTGCGCATTGGTGATGGTCTGCGGCAGAAACTTCAGCATGGCGTCCGATCCGCCGGCGCGGTCGCCACCGATCACCACGGTGCCGCCCGATGTTCCGCTGGCGTTGATCCTAGCGCCTGACGTGAGCGTGACATCCTTCCCCGTCACTACGACGGTGCCGCCTGCGCCGCCGCGGCCTTTTGCAGTGATGGTGCCGCCAACCACGACCTTGTCGGCGCCGACGACGACGTCGCCGCCGGTAAACGCGCGCCGCCCGGCGACGGCTGCGCGCGCCGGCGCAGCGTCTGCCTGAATGCGCCGCGCTACGACCTTCTGCGTCACGTTGACCGAACCGCCCTCGGCGGTGAGGAAAATTCGTCCGCCCTTGCTGGCAAAACCCGTTGCCGAGATCGCACGCCCAGTGTTGCCCGCGAGCGCATAGACGTTGCCGCCATTGGCGCGCAATTCCACTTCCGCGGCGCGGACGGCGCCGCTGTTGCGGATCTCGCCATTCTGCGCCGGACGCCGCACCAGCACCTTGCCATTGCCGAGCGAGCCGTCACTCAGCAGCACCTCACTGCCGGAGGCCATCGCGGCGGTGCCATTGCGCGCGGTCAGCGAGCCGTCGTTGCGAACCTGGCGCGCGATCAGTACGACGTCGCCGTTCGAAGACCCGATCTTGCCGAGATTAACGACCGAGGCCTTGCTATTGCCGCTGAAGGTCAGCGATCCGCCGGCGCGGAAGTCCGCATCCCCAACATCGAGCGTCGAAGCGACGAAACTGCCGCCGGTCTTGACCACGCCGGTCGGTCCGACCACGATTCCCGACGGGTTGACGAGATAGACCGAGCCGGTCGCGGACACCACGCCGTTGATCGACGACGGCACATTCCCGGTCACACGGTTGAGTGTCGCACCGCTGCCGTTGTTGAATTGGACCTGGTTGCCCTGCCCGACCGAAAAGCTTGACCAGTTGACGATGCCGGTGCGGCTCGATTGGGCAACTGTCAGATTGGTCGGCGACGTCCAGCCGATCGCAACGTTCCCGCTCACCACCGTTCCGCCGGCGGGCAGCGATTGCGCCATCGACGGCTGCGCGCAACCCAAGCCCCACAGAAGCACGATCGAGCTGGCGGAAGCTCGAAAATCGCTGGTGCACGACTTGATGGCCGATGAGAGACCCGACGCAAATGAGACCATCAATCGAACCACCATCCTCGACAGGGCGCGGCACTGCAGGCTTCCCGCCTCCCCAAGTTCTTTGTCAGATATGCAGCGGTTCCATGCACGCGCGGCAAAGTTCCATATGCTTATCTAAGGATGTATCAATTAATATGCGCAATTTATCGGAAAATTGCGATGGATGGCTGGTGATGGCAGGCAGCAGGGATCGCGCGCAGTACACGACTGCGCGCGATGTTGTCGAAGTCGACTATTCTTGCCGTGTCACAAGCGCTGTCCTGTGACCGGACGTCGCTCGGGCATGGTTTTTAGCAGCCGCGGCAAATGCCCTTTATCTTCCGATCGACCGTCTTGTTTTCTTCGTTGATCACAGCGTCATCGGTTGAACTGCCCTGTCTGGCCGAGCCGGTCGTCACGCCCCGGCCTGACGACTGGGCGGTGCCGGCGGTATTGGTGCCAGGCGGGGGCGGCTGCGCGAGTCCGGACGGATTTGCCGCGCCGCTCGGACCGGCATTGTTCAACCCACCGGGAGTCGTGGGACTTGGCGACACGCCCGTGACACCTGGCGTACCCACACCGGCCGAGCCTGCGCCCGGAGAGCCTGTGGTGCCGGGGCTGCCGGAGGACGCTCCGCCGACGCCCTGTGCAAATGAAGTGACCGGCGATATCAGGATTGTGATTGCCGCGACAGCAGCGGCTGCAGAAGCCAGCTTCATCGGAAAATCTCCTTTTGAGAAGCAACGACAGCGCCCTGGCCTTGTTCCTGCCGGAACGATTCCACTGCCGGATCATTCATTCACATCCGCTCGACGGCCGGAGTGGCCACGCTTTGCGCAAATTGATCGCCTTCGACGACGACACGCACGACAAGCTGAAACAGCTTGCACGTGACCGGATGGCGACATTTCAGGAACTGGCTGACGAAGCCTTTGCGGACCTCTTGAAGAAGCACGGCATCCCCATCGACCTCAAGGACGCGCTGCGGAAAAGCGCAGCCGCTTCGAACGCAGCGATGCCGAAAAGAACCAGATCGAAAAACCGAAAGGCGGCATCATGAATTCCGACCCCGACCCTTTCGAGCAAGGCCAGCGCGCCGCGCGCCAGAACATTCCGGCGGAAGCCAATCCATATCGGGATGGCAGCGAGGAGCATGCGCTCTGGGCCGCCGGCCATGAAAAGGTCGCCGGCCCTCGCGAGGCGAACAAGGGCGACGGTATCTGAGCAACGCGCTCGCGCCAACACTCGATTTGCTGCGAGGGCTCAGCCGATCTTCTTCAGTCCGTTTTTGAACCGCGGCCCGTTGAGCGCGTAGAATTTCGCAGCACTTCCCATCGCCGTCACCTGCTCGGGCGACAAGGTGCGGATCACGCGCGCGGGCGAGCCGATGATCAGGGAATATTCGGGATATTCCTTGCCTTCGGTGATGACCGATCCCGCACCGACGATGCTGCCGCGGCGTATCTTCGCGCCGTTCATGACGATCGAACCCATGCCGACCAGCGCGTCGTCTTCGAGCGTGCAGCCATGCAGGATGACGTTGTGACCGACGGTGCAGTTCTTGCCGATCGTGAGCGGAAAGCCGCGGTCGGTATGGCAGGTGGAATTGTCCTGCACGTTGGAGCCCTCGCCGATCTCGATCCACTCATTGTCGCCGCGCAGCACCGCGCCGAACCATACGCTGGCCGAATTCAGAAGGCGCACCTTGCCGATCACGACGGCGGTGTCTGCGATGAAATAGTTTCCATTTGCGGGGAATTCAGGCCCCTGTCCGTCGAGTTCGTAGATCGCCATAACAAAAGGTCTCCGTTAGAGCGTTTTCGAGCGAAGCATGCCTCGGACTTGATCCGAGGGTGGATCCCGGTTCGCGTGAAGAAAACGCGTCAAAACAAAGTCTGGAGCTCCGTTCCGATTCAATCGGAACGGAAGAGGCTCTGGCGGAGACCTTGGCACAGCCCCAGGCAGCGGATCAAGCGAACAGGCCGCAAGCCTCAGGCCAGCACGCCCGCGGCTCGCAGCGTCATCAGGAAGAACGTGCCGGACATCAAGCTCCAGAAGCCTGAAAGCACGGTCGCCATCATCACGAATTCGAAGCGGCGGCGCTCGATCTTCGCGCCGCGCAGCGTGTTGCGCATGATGATGAAGGGTGCGGCGAAAACCAGAAACGGCACGGCCGCAAATGTCTTCGGCGCCACGCCTTCCCCAAGCAGCCCGAATCCCGCCGGCCGCGCTGCCATCGCCTGATAGCCGCTGGCGAGCGCGCCTGCGAGCGCAAAGCCGATGCACAGGGAGAACAGGGAATTCAACGCATCGGGCGACATGACAACTTCCCGTACTCGACGAACCGTGCCCTGCTTTCGCAAAATTGGCCGGCGGCCGCCACAGTATCCTTAAGGAAAGGTTAACAGCGAACCGCCGGGACCTCGTTTGCGCATGGCTGCAGGGCCCGGACTCCCGTGAAATCATGCGGAAATCGCGCTGCCCATGGCATATTCGCGGGATGATTCGCGTAAGCTCTCGGGATCGTGCCCGAGCCTCGAACCCGACCGATGCCTCGTTCATGACCCTGCTTTCGACGGCCCAGCACCTTGCCCGCGACACCCACAGGGATCCGCGCTCGCAAATGATGCTCATCATGGTCGTGGTATCCATCACCGCGGGCGCCATTGCCTTCGTCGCTTATTTGCTGTGGCCAACCTGGGTGGCGCGGCCCGCCAGCGCTCCGGGCCGGTTGCCGGTCAGCGTCGGCGCCACGCTCTTCAACGTGCCGACAGCAGCGATCCGCCGCAAGATCCAGCGCCACTCCGGGCCGCAGGAGCGGGTCGATCTCAGTTTCGTCTTCCCGTCGCTTGAACCGCCGGATGCGCCGAAGCACGTCAGCGCCGATACGATCGAAGAGAAGGTGCAGCCGATCGACCGTATCTTCCTGTCGATATCGGCTCACCACGACACGCTGGCGCCGGACACACGGGTGCGCACGATCTATCCGCGCTACCTCGAACAGAGGGCGACATCGATCGACGACGGATTGACGACGCGCGCCTTCCGCGACGGATCGCCCTACGCCAACGAGGACCTGTTCTCCGCCGGCGCACCGAGCCTCAACGCGCGCTGCACCCGCGACGGCCTGACTCCCGGCATGTGCCTGAGCGAGCGTCGCGTCGACGGCGCCGACCTGACGTTCCGCTTTCCGCGGAGTTGGCTGTCGCATTGGCGCGACGTCGCGAACGCGATGGACCGTTTGACCGCGCAGATGCGCGGGCCGAAGGGCTAGCGGCGGAGCGAATCGTCAACGTCCTTGCGGCGCCCGGCCGAGTCCAGCGCGATAGCGTAAACATAGGCATATCTGGCCTGTGCCGGATCGAGTTCACTGGCACGCCGAAGTTCACGCAGCGCTTCATCGGACCGCTTGGCGCGAACGAGGGCAAAGCCAAGCGCGTGGTGCAGCCCCGCATCTTGCGGCGATGTCTCAATCGCGGCGCGAAGCACCTTGCTCCCCTCGCCGTCGCGCCCGGCTTGCCGCAAGAGATGGCGGTCGAGATTTGACCACGCAGGCGTCCCCTCCGCGAGCTTCAGAGCAACGCCAGCCCTGTGAGCGTCAGGGAGGTTGTCGAAAATCTACGCCGCATGAGGCCTTCCCTGATCCCCTGTGCATTATCAATGGTTCAACGAGCGGCCCAAAATGAACTGCCGGATGCACCCAGGCTCAGTTCGGGCGCCTCTTCTTGCTCGCGCCGACGAGGCTTATTGCGGATGCTGCGTTAGGGCCGTCGGTCATCTGAAGGCAGACGAGCAGATCAACATAGCTTTCGTTGCCGGCCGCCGCAGCCTCGCCGTGGCAGCGAGCCTGGATCGAAGCGGAATATCTCGACCAAATCGGCGCCAATTGCTGTTGGGCCGAGTGCTCGTCGCTCATGCACTTGTCGAAGCTTTGCGGCAAGGCGAGCCCCATCGCCTTGTCGGCATCTACGGAACCTCTGCAGGTAGCCGCAACGTCAAGTTTGGGTACCTGGTCGGAGGCCTGGACCAGCAGTCCAACCCCTGCCGCAAGTCCTAGAATGGCTGCATGCATGGCAATTCCTTTCCGGAAAAAGCGCGGTCACTCGGCTCTTCCGTGTGCAGCTATCGCTGCAGCGGAAGAGCCGGCAACAACTTAATAGCAAGGCGGATATGGATAGTAGCCACACCTCGGCCGAACTACCGGCGCAACAACGGCGCCGCCAACGACTGCTCCGCCAACGACGGCGCGCCGGGTAGTCCGCCTCGCTACGCCAGCTACGCTGCCGGGAGTCGCAGGACGACCTACCCGTGCTTGAGCCTCCTCTACACCAAATGAAATTCCGCCCTTCGACGGTGGTTCAATTGTCAGGAATGTTGCCGAAATCAGAGCAATTGCAGTTGTCGCAGCAAGCCTTGAAGCAGATACTACATCGACTGGGGTGCTTCCAAGTTTCTTTCCAAGCAGGTTTTCGTCGGGCTACTACTATCAGCAAATCACGGACGATTTTGGCCAGCACCCGCTGTTGGGCGGTTTCCGGTCGCGCGTCGTCGGCCTCGGCCCGCAAGTCGGGTTTCTTTTCCCGGTCGGGGACCTGCAGGGATATCTGAATCTCAAAGGCTACGGTGAGTTCGCCGCCGAAAACAGGCCGTCCAGTTGGAACACCTGGTTGACGTTCTCGATTTCGCCAATGGCTCCCGCGGCCATGACGCCGAGCCGGCACCTGGTGAGGAAGTAGATCAAGCCGAAGCGCATGGGCGGCGCGGCTGCGCCCTCACCCGACGTCGGCGAGATCTTCCTCGAGGATCGCCATCTGAAACTGGAACGAGCGATCGTCGTCCTCGTCATCGACGAACAGCACGCCGATGAACTCCTCGCCGATATAGACCTCGGCGGAGTCGTCCTTTTTCGGCCGCGGCACGACGCGGATCTTGGGATTGCCGAATACGCGCTTGAGATAGGCGTCGAGCTTCCTGACTTCCTGAACGTCCACAGCAGTCTCCAATCGGATTCTCTAAATTTCCGGGAGGTTTTTAGGACGAGACGGCGCAGACTACCAGCCGTAACTTCACAAATACGGCTGGCAGAATGTGTGGAAAATCAAAGCCCGATCGCGCCGAGCATCTGATCCATGGTGCGCGACGGCTCCGCGCAGCCGGCCTCGCCCACGATCTTGGCGGGAACGCCGGCCACCGTGACATTGTGCGGCACCGGCTTGACCACCACCGAGCCCGCGGCAATGCGCGCGCAATGGCCGATCTCGATATTGCCGAGAATTTTGGCGCCTGCCCCGATCAGCACGCCGCGCCTGATCTTCGGATGACGATCCTCGTTCTCCTTGCCGGTGCCTCCGAGCGTGACACCGTGCAGGATCGAAACGTCGTCGTCGATCACGGCGGTCTCGCCACAGACGAAGCCGGTCGCGTGATCGAGAAAAATGCCGCGGCCGATTTTGGCGGCGGGGTTGATATCGGTCTGAAACACCGCCGACGAGCGGCTCTGCAGATAATAGGCAAAATCCTTGCGGCCCTTTTGATAGAGCCAGTGCGCCAGGCGATGGGTCTGCAGCGCGTGAAAGCCCTTGAAGTAGAGCAATGGATCAATGAAGCGCGAGGTTGCGGGATCGCGGTCGTAGACCGCGACCAGATCGGCGCGGAACGCGTTGCCGAGATCGGGCTCGTCACGCAGCGCCTCGTCATAGGTCTGCCGGATCAAATCGCCCGATAGCGCCGAGTGATCGAGCCGCTCGGCGAGACGATGCACCACCGATTCCTCCAGGCGGTCGTGATGCAGCACGGTCGAATAGATGAAGGATGCAAGCTCGGGTTCGCGGCGGACGATGTCCTCCGCCTCGCCGCGGATGCGGTCCCAGATCGGATCGAGTGCGGCGAGCTTCGACGCTTGCGGATTGACCTGATGCACTGCCATGATTGCTCTCGCAAATTCCCTGATTACGTTGCTATTATAGCACGGCGGGCGGACTTCTGTCCCGGGCAGGCGCAGGTCAGCGTAAACCGCCTCCGAATGCCGTGGGGGTTAGTTCAAGGTGGTCAGCGGTATCAGGAAATCAAGCCGGCGGGCCTGCGACTATTGGTGAATTTCGGCGGACCTGCCATTCGGCGGATGCTGCCCAAATGGGGGGAAGCCACATCAGCACGCAGATTTTGCGGGCGCGTACCGCTGCGAATTCGCGCTCGGCCTGGATCGCCGCCATCGCCATCCCATTGATGTTGCTGGCCCCTGCCCTGTGGAATGGCTATCCCCTGCTCCAGTGGGACACCGGCGGCTATCTGGCCCGCTGGTACGAGGGCTACCTGGTCCCCAGCCGCTCCACCACGTTCGGCCTCTATCTTCACTTCGGCGAGGATTCGAGCTTCTGGATCAACCTCGGGATCAACGCGTTGGCGACGCTGTGGATCCTGCAGTTAACGCTGCGCGTGCTCGGTATCTCCGAGCCGTTGCGGCTCCTGGCCATGAGCTTCGTGCTGGCCCTGACCACCTCGCTGCCTTTTCTTGCCAGCACGCTCCTGACCGACATTTTCGCCGGGTTATCGGTGCTTTCGCTGTTCATCCTGGTCGTGCTTGGCGAGCGGACTTCGATCCCGGAAAAATGCCTGCTGTTCGGCCTCACCGCTTTCGCCGCAGCGACCCATAGCGCGACGCTCGCGGTGCTGCTCGGACTGTGCTGCGTCGGCTGGATCGCGCGTCCCTTTCTGCGCGGGCGGATTTCCGTTTCCGGACTGACGCAGGGCAGCCTGACCATCGTCGCCGGAGCTGCGCTGTTGCTGTCGACCAATTTCGCATTATCCGGGAAGCTGGCGTGGACGCCGGGCGGTTACGGCGTGGCGTTCGCACGGATGCTGCAGGATGGCATCGTCGCGCAGTATTTGCGCGATCATTGCCCGAAGCAGAATTTCAAGCTGTGCCCCTATCGAGACAAGCTGCCGGCCACCGCCGACCAGTTTCTGTGGGGCAACAGCATGTTCAACACGCTTGGCCGCTTTCAGGGACTGAACGACGAGATGCGCTTTATCGTGTTGCATTCGCTGGCCGAATATCCGGCCTGGCAGGCCAAGGCGGCGGCCATCGCCACCGCGCAGCAATTCGTCTACGTCGGGACCGGCGAAGGCACCGACGGCTGGCTCGGCCATACCTACGGCATCATCGAGCGCTTTCTTCCCGCACAGGTAAAGCCGATGCGCGCGGCGCAACAGCAGCGCTGGCACTTCGACTTCACCGCGATCAACCGGATTCACATTCCCGTTGCGCTGGCGTCGATGCTGCTGGCCCTCATCCTGTTCGGCCGCGGCGTGCTGCGCCGACCGTTCGACGATCTCACCTTGCTCGCCGGCACGGTCTCGTTCGCGCTGCTCGGCAATGCTTTCGTCTGCGCCGTGATATCCGGTCCGCACGATCGCTACGGCGCGCGGCTGGGGTGGCTTGCGACCACGGTGGTGCTGATCGCGACCATCAGGCAATTCGCCGGTGAAGACGCGCGCGGCCGCTCATTGCCGTCGCGACAGGAAATCGATGACACCGACCTTGTAGACCTTGTCGCCGACGGCGCGCATGTGATCGCGGTTCGGAATGTCGAGCACCTCGGCGCCCGGAATGATCCTTCCGAGCGCCGCGGCTGAGCCGGCGATTTCATCCCTGGTGCCGACCGCAATCAGGACCGGCACGCGGATCCCGGCGGCTTCATCCGACGTCATCAGCCGCCGCGAGCCGCGCAGACAAGCGGCGAGCGCGCGGTGGTCGGATCGCGTCTGATCGGCGAAGGCGCGAAAGGTGCGGCCGACCGGATCGGTGACGTCCTCCAGCGACGGCGCTTCCAGCGCGATCGCCACGTTCTCGCCGGGACCGCCGCCCTCGATCAGTCCGATCCCGATGCCGCCGAGAATCGCCGAGCGCAGCCGCTGCGGCTGCTCGCGCGCCAGGATCGCCGTCATTCGCGATCCCAGCGAATAGCCCATGATGTCGGCGCGCTCGATTCCCAGATGATCCAGCAGCGCAATGACGTCGCTTGCCATGATCGCAATATCGTAAGCAGCGGAATCGTAGAGCTTTTCGGAATCGCCATGGCCGCGATTGTCGAGCGCGATCACGCGGCGGCCGTCCTTCCTCAGATCGGAAACCCAGGTGGGATAAACCCAGTTCACGTTCTTGCTGGAGGCAAAACCATGCACGAGGACGATCGGATCGCCCTCGCCTTCGTCGAGATAAGCAATTTCGACAGCGCCGTTGTGAAAACTCGGCATCATCAGTTCCATTTTTCGGGGGATCGGAAATGGGCGGCCTTGCAATGACCGCAAGTCTAGCCGCGTGCGGCAGCGCCCGCCAGCGCCGGGGCGGCCGGCAAGCATGCCGCCGCCGCCTCCTTTCTCAAGCGCCGCGCTTTCTTGCGGCGAAGCCACGCTTGGGTCGCCCGCTCGGTGGTCGCCTTGATCGACGACAGAAATCCGAACAGCGCCAATAGCGCACCGAATACCCACATCGTCAGATTGAAAGCGCCGGTTGCCAGCAGCAGCGCGCCGCGGCCGAGCACCTTCAAGATCGCGCGGGTCTGGCCGCCCTTGGATTCGGCAAGCCGCGCTGCGCGGGCGATGTCCTTCGGTCCTTGTGCGATGCGCAATGCGTCGAGCGCGCCACGCGTGCCGGCCTTTTCGCCGACGCGTCCGACATCTTTCGCCAGCCGCACCAGCGCGCCGGCTTTCTCGGCGCGGAACGCTGCCTTGATTGCGCCGATGGTCTGGCCCGGCCGCAGCACCGAGCCTTTCGCGACCGCCTGCTGCAGGACCGGCGCATCGACGACCTCGCGCGCCGAGCGGCCTGCCCATTGAGTCAGCCCCTCGCCCAGCCGTCCGACCTTGCGGGCACTCTTGACCATGCTGAGGCCGGCGCGCAGCGGACCGACACCGCCGACGGAGACGTAGGTCGCGGCGGTCACCGCGAGGCCGACCGTCGCAAGGCCCAGCACCAGCCGGTCCACATCCTCGCCCGTCGCGAGGTGCTTGCCTTCGCGAACAACGTCCCTGATATCGCCGTAGACGAAGAGATCGCCGGCAACCGTACCCGACAGGCTTGCGACATCGTCGGCATTGCCGACCACGAAACCCGTGGCAAAGCGCTTGGCAAGATGCGACGCCGAACCTGCCTCGGTAACGGCATCGCTGACGCGCTTCGATAGTTCGTCGCTGACGCCAATGCGTTTGTCGCGGGCGAGTTCAAGGAAGCTGTTGGCGAGATCGGAATCGCCCTCCGCGAGCGCTGCCTCGATATGGCTGGCGACCAGCGCCTGGTTGGCCCGCAACGCGGAGTTGATCTGGATGTCGGACAGTGTCGCGGGATCGTCCTGCGCGGCCAGAATGGCGCCGGCCTCGCGGGCGTGCGGCCACAGCGCCGCGCACACCGCCACGCTGAGCGCCAGGCATCCCAGCGCCCCTGCCAAAGCCGAACCGAACCGCAATCGCCTCATCCAAAAAAGTCCAATGTTTTCGTCTTTCTCAAGATGGTATGCCGTTTTTAAGACACAACTGCCCCGACGAAAGAAGGGCTTTTCTCCGACGACAAGATTGTGTCGAATTTGCATGAGCAAATGTGCGGCGGGGACATCCCGAATCGGCTCTAGGAATCATCGGCACCCCCCACTATGGTGCGCGGCATTTCGAAGCTGCCGCGTCGCGTTGACTGCGTGCGCTCATCGTTGAAATCCAAGGTGAAGCTGATGTCCGACCATGTCGTCCCGCATTTCCATAACGACGCCGGAGCGTCGGTAATCGAGATCGGCTCGCGGGAATTCATGTGCGTGGGCGCCAAGCCGCCGTTCGATCATCCCCACGTGTTTCTCGACCTTGGCAACGACAACGAGATCATCTGCCCCTATTGCTCGACGCTGTACCGCTTTGCCCCCGACCTCGCCGCAGGCGAAGCCCGCCCGCCCGAATGCGTCCTGAGGGACAAGGTCGCCTGACCTTTCGGTGGCCGCCGCGCGCACCATCATCGTTGCTGGTGCCGGGATCGGGGGACTGACGGCAGCGCTTTCGCTCGCAGCCAAAGGCTTTCGCGTCATCATTCTGGAAAAGGCCGAACGGCTGGAGGAAGCCGGCGCCGGCCTGCAGCTTTCGCCCAACGCCAGCCGGATCCTGGTCGACCTCGGGTTGCGGTCACGGCTAGCGCCACGCGCCGTGACACCCGAGGCCATTAGTATCGTGAGCGCGCGTGCGGGCGGTGAGATCGCCCGCCTGCCGCTCGGCGAGGCCGCCGGCCATCGCGCCGGAGCGCCCTATTGGGTGATGCACCGCGCCGACCTGCAAGGCGCCCTGCAGGCGGCGGTCAACGACCATCCGGACATCGACCTGCGGCTCGGTAGCCAGTTCGAAGACGTGACCTCGCACGCCAAGGGGCTGACCGTGGTGCAGCGCCGCGGCAATGCACGCCAACAGGAGTTGGCGGTGGCGCTGGTCGGCGCCGACGGCATCTGGTCCGCGGTGCGGAACCATTTGTTCCCGGAGGCGCAACCGCAATTTTCCGGCCTGATCGCCTGGCGCGGAACCCTCGATGCGACCACGCTGCCGCGCGAATATACCGCCGCCCGCGTGCAGCTCTGGATGGGGCCGGACGCGCATCTGGTCGCCTACCCGATTTCGGCTGCGCGGCAGATCAACGTGGTCGCTATCGTGCCGGGAACCTGGAACAGGCCGGGTTGGAGCGCACCGGGCGATGCCAACGAACTGAAGAACGCGTTCGCCTCGCAGCGCTGGCCGGCGACCGCGCGGATGCTGATTGGGGCCGTGGACGAATGGCGGCGCTGGGCGCTGTTCACGCTGCCCGATATCGGCGAATGGACCGATGGCGCAATCGCGCTGCTCGGCGACGCCGCGCACGCGATGCTGCCGTTTGCCGCGCAAGGCGCGGGAATGGCGATCGAGGACGCCGCCGTGCTCGCCAAATGCTTGAGCGAACACCCCGGCGATCCTATTGCAAGCATCCCGGCGGCACTGAAGCGTTATGGCCGGCAGCGGCGCGGCCGCGTGCTGCTGGTGCAGCGTGTGGCCCGACAACAGGGACGCATCTATCATCTCACCGGTCCGCTGGCGCTGGCGCGCGACCTCGCCATCAAAGCGATGGGCCCGGAGCGCATGCTGGCGCGGCAGGACTGGATCTATAATTGGCGGGTGTGAGCGAAGTTCGAGGGCTGCAACCGGCAACGTTCTAATTTGCCGACTGGCTTGCCTTCGTACGGCCCTTGGCAACGGGAGCCGCGATCGATGGCGGGACCGGCGCCGGCCTGGCTTCCGGTTTCGGTTCCTGGCACCTGTTCTTCTGCCAGGCCTCATCGGCCAGCTTCGACTGTCCGCGCAACGCGATGTAGTCGTTGCGATAGGCGAGCTCCGCCACCACGGGACCGGCGACGCCGGTTTCGGCCTTGGTCATCAGCCCCTGCAACTCCGCGGTGCGCGCCGCGAGGGTCTTGCGCTCGGTCTCGAGCTGCTTGCAATCGTACAGATCGTATTTGGCGGGATCGGCAAAGGCCGGCGAAATGGTGTCGCTCATGCCGGCGCAACCGGACAGGCCGGCGCCGAGCGCAACCAGCGCCAACGCCGCGAGGCTGCGCGAGAGTAACCGGCGATGGGACAGCGAGTTGGGCATCGGACCTTCGTTACGTGGATTATCTTGAGATTGCCTAAAGCTCGCCGCAGGTAAACACCCCAAGTGTCCGCATTGAGGCTTTGCTTCTGCGCCCCCGCTCACTTAAAGGTGGGGAGCGTTTGGGCCGGAGGTTATCCCCAATTTCACTTCTCCGGAAAACGCGCTAAGTATCTGATCTTCTGGTGAAAGCGGGCGTGGCGAAATGGTAGACGCAAGGGACTTAAGCATTTGAGTGCTCTTGGGGAAACCCAAGCTGTAGAACTGCTCAAATTCGGGGAAACCTTTCAAATGGCAATCCCGAGCCAAGCGCCCGAACCTAACGGTTGGTGCGAAGGTGTAGAGACTAGACGGGCAGCACCTAAAGGCGCGAACGCACCAATGGTGAAGGTATAGTCCAGACCACAAACGAGCCAGCGCGGATGCCCACGCTGGCGAGGCGGCGAAAGCCGTAGCTGGTAAGAAAATCCCTCGGAGGGTGACCTCTGTGCCGGTTCGAGTCCGGCCGCCCGCACCACGCTTCGCCCTGACGGGCTACGCGTGGCGCAGCCACGCTGAGACCGTCAGGGCGAAGCGTGTCCGGCGTAGCTTGAGCGCAGCGAAAGCGAAGACGGACTGGTGAGGCAAAGGGGGCACATGCCGCAAATCCATCTGTTCGAAATGCGCCGGCTGGAAATGCTGAGCAACACCATCTTCGGCGTTGCCATGACCCTGCTCGCCTATGACCTGCCGAAAGCCTCTAGTTTTACGCAAGCGCCCGACTGGCACGACGTGCTTCGCGTCTATGCCCAGCCCATCATAGCGCTGACGATCAGCTTCGTCGTCGCCGGCCTGTTCTGGTTCAGCCATCATCGGCGGCTGGCGATAGCGCCGGAAGCCGGCCGCGGCGTGGTGTTCCTCAATCTGTTCTTTCTGCTGTCGATCATCATCCTTCCGGTGACGAACGGCCTCTACGGCAGCTACTGGCTCGATGGCGTGGTCGCGGTGATCTATGGGATCCACCTGACGGTGATCGCCTCGCTGAACGCGCTGTTGTGGGTTCTGGCGCTGCGGGGACGCAGCGATCCGCAATTGCTGGTGACGGCGCTGTTTCCGGTTGTCGTGTTCGTGATTGGTATCGGTGCAGCCTTCGTCGCACCAAGTGTTGCGCATTTCATCTGGTGCGTGGCGTTTCTGGCACCCTTTGCGGGCTGGCTCGCGGCGCGGCGCGCGGGTTAGTCTAGCGCACCTTCGCCTTGCTCAGCGTGAGCAGCCGGCTCGCCTCCTCCGCAATCGTCCGCTCCATCTTTTCCTGAAATTCCTTGCGCGGCAGGCCCGGCGCGATCGCCGGCAGGAAGGACAGCGTGATGGTGCCGGAGTGCATGATCAGAGTCTTCTTGCCCCAAAACAGTCCGGAATTGCACGCCGCCGGCACGACTGATACGTCGAGGTTGGTGTAGAGCGCCGAGATGCCAGCGGACTGGAATCTCATCGGCTCATCGATCGCCTGGCGGGTGCCTTGCGGAAACAGCAAGACCTGACGGCCCTCGCCGGTCGCGCGCCTGGCTTCATCGACCATCTGGCGCAGCGCATGGCGGCCCGCCGAGCGATCGACCAAAATCATCGGATAGCGTGCGAGGAACCAGCCGACGAACGGCACTTTGCGCAGCTCTTTCTTGGCGACGATGCTGGCGTCCGGGAAAAGCGCGCAGAGCGCCGCGGTTTCCCACAGCGACTGATGATTGCAGGCGATGATGCAGGGACCGTCGGGCACGTTCTCGCGGCCCTGCACCGTGTAATCGAGGCCTACGACATGCTTCATCAGAAACATGATGCCGTTGACCCAGACCTGCGAAACCGCGCGCACAGTCCGGCTGCTGGCATTGAACAGCCACATGAACGGCACCGTCAGCGACACGGCGAGCGTCAGGATTACCACCGCCGTATCGAATATGATCGATCTCAAATAGTGCAACGATTGTCCCCTTGGGCATCCGGTCGCGCCTCCCAATACAGCACTTTTCGGCCGTTGCACAATTCCGTCATCGGCCGGCCGGAATTGGCTCGTTAGGTTCGCCGCATGCTGGCGTCAGAGCAAATCACCATCGCGCCGCATCTTGTGTTCGACACCATCACCGCCGGCACGCCCGGCGCGCCGCTGGTGCTGCTGCTGCACGGCTTTGCGGAATCGATGCATTGCTGGCGCGCGCAGGTGACGGCGCTTGGCGATATGGGCTATCGCGCCGTGGCGCCGAGCCAGCGCGGCTACTCGCCGGGCGCGCGGCCCGATCCACGGGAATTTTCGCACTACCTGATCGACCGCCTGATGGACGACGCCACGGCGATTGTGGCGGCTGCCGGCTATGGCAACGCGCGGTTTCATCTGGTCGGCCATGACTGGGGCGGCAGTATCGCCTGGGGCATCGCCGACCGCCATCCCGAGCGG
Source organism: Bradyrhizobium sp. LMTR 3 (assembly GCF_001693485.1). Taxonomy (GTDB): domain Bacteria; phylum Pseudomonadota; class Alphaproteobacteria; order Rhizobiales; family Xanthobacteraceae; genus Bradyrhizobium. Next base: position 170,933 of record NZ_MAXC01000046.1, on the reverse strand, counting down.
CTGGCGTCGCTCACCGTTCTCTCCCGGCCGCACCCGAACGCATTCAACCGCGCGCTGGCAACCGACGGCGAGCAGGCGCAGCGCTCAAAGCATCACAAGGCGTTTTTGGAGCCGGACGCCGCCGATGTCGTGCTCGCGAACGATGCCAAATGGCTGCGCGAGCGTCTCGCCGCCAATGGCGTTCCCTCTGATGCGATCGAGAGGCATCTTGCCGTGCTCGGCAACAAGGACGCGATGGAAGCGGCGCTCGCCTGGTATCGCGCACGCGGCGCGATCCGCGGCCCGCTCGGTCCGATCCGCGCGCCGACGCTCTATGTCTGGGGCAACGCCGACGACACCGTCGGCCGCGCCGCCGCCGAAGGCACGGTGGATTTCATCGCCGCGCCCTATCGATTCGAGGTGCTGCCCGGCATCGGACATTTTGCGGCGGATCAGGCGCCGGAGCATGTATGCGAATTAATGCTGGAACATCTCGCCGCGCATCCGGTGTGAGGAACGCACTGCCCATAAAAATGTTGTCATGCACAAAATGGAGCATGACAAATGGCCGACGAACAACACCAGGACAAGCCTGCCGCCACCAGGCGCAAACCGCCGCGGAATGAGCGGCCACCGCAACCGCAGCCGCAAATCCAGCCGCCGCTTCTGAGCGATGGACCCGAACTGATGCGCGACAGCCACTGCTGACGCGGACGGTATCTGAACAAACGAAAACGCGACGGAGGACAACCTCCGTCGCGTTTTTTGTTGTCCGACTTGAACCACCGCGGGCGCCCTACTCGCTCTTGTCGATGTTCCAGAACACCGGAGTGGCCGGACCGTCGACGATGCCCGTGAGCGATTTGCGCCAACCGCTCGGGATCAGATATTGGCCGAGCGGGATGTAGATCACCTGTTCATAGGCCTGCTTCTGGATGTCGGCAGCGATCTTCTTCTGCTCGTCCGCCGAGCCGGAGCGCGCGAACTTGTCACGGAGCTCTTCGATCTTGGCATCTTCGGCCCAGCCGAACCAGCCGCCGTTCTTGCCGCGGCCACTGACCGAAGCGTTGCCCACGGGATTGGAGACGTCGGCGGCGACCCAGTTCGTGAAGAACATGTTCCAGCCACCCTCCTTCGGCGGCTTCTGGCTGGCGCGGCGGGTCACCACGGTCTGCCAGTCAGTGGCTTGCAGGTCGACCTTGAAGCCAGCTTCACGGAGCAATTGCGCCGCAACGATCGGCTGCGCCTTCAGCGTCACGACGTCGCCGGGCGCCATGATCACGATCGGCGTGCCGTCATAGCCGGACTCGGCAAGCAGCTTCTTCGCCTCCGCCATGCCATTGCCCTTGACCAGGCTCTCGGCACCGACGTCGCTCGCCAGCGGCGTGTCGCACACAAAGATCGCGCCGCAGAGCTTCTGATACTTGGGATTGCCAACCAGCGCATCGAGCACGTCCTTCTGCTTCATGGCCATGAAGGCGGCGCGGCGAACCTTGACGTTATCGAAGGGTGGATGAAGGTAGTTCATCCGCCCCAGCGTCTGGAAGCCGAACTTGTTGAGGACGTCGACCTTGATGTCCTTGTTCGCCTCGAGCACCGGCAGCAGGTCGAACGGCAAGTTCTCCATGAAGTCGACGTCGCCCGACTGCAGCGCGTTAACAGCGGTCTGCGCGTCCGGCATGGTGATCCATTCGACGCGATCGACCTTCACCACCTTGCCGCCGGAGGTCCAGCTCGGCGGCTCCTTGCGCGGCACGTAATCCGGATTCTTCTCATAGACCGCCTTCACGCCCGGCTGGAACTCGGCCTGCACGAACTTGAACGGACCGGAGCCAACCTGCTCCTTGATCTGCTGACCGGCCGGTGTTTCCGCAAGCCGCTTCGGCATCATGAACGGGGTGTAGGACGACGGCTTGCCGATCGATTCCAGCACCAGGCCGTAGGGCTCCTTCAGTTTCAGCGCAAAGCTCTTGGCGTCGATCGGCTCCAGGCCCGCGACGAAATCCATCAGCTTCTGGCCCATCGTGTCGTTGCGGCCCCAGCGCTTCAGCGAGGCGACGCAATCCTCCGCCGTGACCGGCTGGCCATCATGCCACTTCAGGCCGTCGCGCAGTGTGAAGGTGTAAGTCAGCTTGTCATCTGAGACTTTCCAGTCGGCCATCTGCGGCTGAATCTTGAAATTGGAATCGGTCGCCAGCAGCGTGTCGTAGACCATGTAGCCGTGGTCGCGTGTGATGTAGGCGGTGGTGAACCCGGGATCGATGACGCGCAGGTCCGAATGCATCACGGCGGTGATGGTCTTCTTGCTGGCGGCCGTGGCCTGCGAAGTCGGGCCCAGCGACGTCAGCGCCGCCGACAGCGCAAGCACCGACAAAGCAGTCGCTATCGTGGGACGTTTCCAACGCATGATGTGGAACATTCGATCTCCTCCTGACGTGAAACTGTTCAAAGTCCGCTGATTCATTATGCATGCGGTTCGTTATTTGGGCGAACTAACACGCTGTAAATCCTGACTATTTGAAGACTTGCATCAAGCGCGCGGCGCGTCAATCCGCTTTGAGGTGACCACCGCGCTGCGGATACCGCGGGACACGCGTTCATGTTTCACTTTACAAATCCGCGCGAGATCATTCTCGTACACCTCGGGGCCGGTGCCCTATCGGTCGAAACCCAAGATTAAGAAAACCAAGAGAAGTCCATGAACCCAGCCAATCTTCCCTTTGATTCCGAGGCCATGCTGCAGGGGCTCCGCGGCTGGGTAGAGTGCGAAAGCCCGACCTGGGACAAGGCTGCCGTGGAGCGCATGCTCGACTTCGCCGCGCGCGACATGGCGATCATGGGTGCGACCATCGAGCGCATCGCCGGCCGGCAAGGGTTTGCCGGCTGCGTCCGCGCCCGCTTTCCTCACCCGAAGCAGGGCGAGCCCGGCATCCTGATCGCCGGCCACATGGATACCGTCCACCCCGTCGGCACCATCGAAAAGCTGCGATGGCGGCGCGAAGGCAACAAATGCTTCGGCCCCGGCATCTTCGACATGAAGGGCGGCAATTACCTCTCGCTGGAAGCGATCCGGCAACTGGCCCGCGCCGCGTTCACGACGCCGCTGCCGATTACGGTGCTGTTCACCCCCGACGAGGAAGTCGGCACGCCCTCGACCCGCGACATCATCGAGGCGGAAGCCGCGCGCAACAAATACGTGCTGGTGCCGGAGCCCGGACGGCCCAACAATGGCGTCGTCACCGGACGCTATGCGATTGCGCGCTTCAATCTGGAGGCCGTCGGCAAGCCGAGCCATGCCGGCGCCACGCTTTCTTCCGGCCGTTCCGCGATCCGCGAAATGGCACGCCAGATTATCGCGATCGACGGCATGACGACCGAAGATTGTACGTTCTCGGTCGGCATCGTGCATGGCGGCCAGTGGGTCAATTGCGTCGCCACCACCTGCACCGGCGAAGCGCTGAGCATGGCCAAGCGCCAGGCCGATCTCGATCGCGGCGTCGAGCGCATGCTGGCGCTGTCAGGCACCAGCAACGACGTCACGTTCACGGTAACCCGCGGCGTCACCCGCCCGGTGTGGGAACCAGATGCCGGCACCATGGCGTTATACGAAAAGGCGCGCGGGATTGCCGCGCAGTTGGGCCTCGAACTGCCCCATGGCAGCGCCGGTGGCGGGTCCGACGGAAATTTCACCGGCGCCATGGGCATCCCGACGCTCGATGGCTTAGGCGTCCGCGGCGCCGATGCGCATACGCTGAACGAGCATATTGAAGTAGACAGCCTGGCCGAACGCGGCCGGCTGATGGCGGGGCTACTCGCGACGCTGGAGTGATGAGTGCAACTGTCATTCCGGGGCGATGCGAAAGCATCGAACTATGGGGCGCTTGCGCCCCGAGAATCTCGAGATTCCGGGTCTGGTGCTAACGCACCATCCCGGAATGACGAAGAGAATGAAGCGCGCGCTCTTACGCACAGTCGCCTAGCTGCATCGCAAAAAACGCAGGCGCAATGGCACGGGACTTGCTGAAATGCTACGCTGGTGGCGCGGAAACCAGGTCTAAGGGCGGCGCTGCCCAATTCACCTACAACTAACGGATCAAGATGCTCGGATATCTGCTTCGTCGCATTCTCGCCGCCATTCCCGTGATGGGCGTGGTGGCGCTGTTTGTGTTTCTCCTGCTGCGGCTGACGCCCGGCGATCCCGCCGCGATTCTCGCCGGCGACAACGCAACGCCCGAGCAGCTCGAGCGCATCCGCACCTCGCTCGGCCTCAATGAGCCGCTCTACACGCAATTCTTCACCTGGATCGGCAAGCTGCTGCAAGGCGACCTCGGCGTGTCCTTGATCTCGAACGTGCCCGTCTTGAAGATGATCAGTCAGCGCGTCGAGCCGTCGATCTCGATTGCCCTTTCCACGATCATTCTGGCTATTGTCGTTGCGGTGCCGCTCGGCGTGATTGCGGCGTGGAAGCACGGCACCTGGATCGACCGCTTCGTGATGGGTCTGTCGGTGGTCGGCTTCTCCGTGCCGGTGTTCGTGATCGGCTATGTCCTGATCCAGATCTTTGCGATCGACCTGCGCTGGGTGCCGGTGCAGGGTTTTCGCAGCATCACGGCCGGCTTCGGTCCGTTCTTCGAGCGCATCATCCTGCCGACCTGCACGCTGTCGTTTATCTATGTCGCGCTGATCGCGCGCATGACGCGGGCCGCAATGCTGGACGTGCTAGGTGAAGATTACGTCCGCACCGCGCGCGCCAAAGGCATCAGCGAGACCGGCGTGCTGCTCCGCCATGCCCTGCGCAACGCCGCCGTGCCCGTCATCACCGTGATCGGCACGGGATTCGCGCTGCTGATTTCCGGCGTCGTCGTCACCGAGAGCGTGTTCAACCTGCCCGGCATCGGCCGCCTCACGGTCGATGCGGTGCTGGCGCGCGATTATCCCGTCATCCAGGCGATGATCCTGTTGACGTCGCTGATCTATGTCACCGTCAATCTCCTGATCGACGTCGCCTACACCCTGCTTGATCCCAGAATTCGTTATTGAGGATTCGCTACTGATGGCGATCGAAACCCTTCCCGAACCGTCAATCCCTGTCACTACGCCGTTCCGGCCGAGACTTGGATTCCTCACGGCGACGCCGATCATCGCGACCGCCACCGTCTGCCTCGCACTCGTCATCGCGATGGCGATCGCAGCTCCCCTGCTTGCGCCGCACGATCCGCAATTGCTGGCGCCGGCACAGCGGCTGAAACCATCAAGCGCGCAGTTCCTGCTCGGCACCGACGCGTACGGCCGCGACGTGCTCTCGCGCATCATCTATGGCGGACGGATTTCGCTCCTGATCGGCCTGGGTGCTGCGGTCTTCTCGATCGGCATCGGCCTCGTGATCGGCCTCGTCTCCGGCTTCTTCAAATGGGTCGACGCCGTGATGATGCGGGTGATGGACGGCTTGATGGCGATCCCTTCCATCCTGCTCGCGATCGCCGTGGTGTCGCTGTCGGGCGCCAGCCTGATGACCGTGCTGGTTGCTATCACGATTCCCGAAATTCCACGCGTGGCGCGGCTGGTGCGCTCGGTCGTGCTATCGGCGCGCGAGGAGCCTTATGTGGAGGCCGCGATCTCGGTCGGCACCAGCCTGCCCAAGATCATGTGGCGGCATCTGATGCCGAACACGGTGGCGCCGCTGATCGTGCAAGGCACTTACGTCTGCGCTTCCGCCATTCTTACCGAGGCGATCCTGTCGTTCCTCGGCGCCGGCATCAGCCCGGAAACGCCGACCTGGGGCAACATCATGGCCGAGGGCCGCGCCTACTTCCAGGTCAAGCCGTCGCTGATCTTCTGGCCGGGGCTATTGCTGTCGATCGCGATCCTCAGCGTCAACCTGATCGGCGACGCCGCCCGCGATGCGCTCGATCCGCGCATGAAACAACGGGAGGCGGGGAAGTGACGGCTTCAATACAATTGAAGCCGTCATCCCGGGGCGATGCGAAGCATCGAACTATGGGGCGCCCTTGCGCCCCTGAGGATCTCGAGATTCCGGGTCCGGTGCTGGCGCACCATCCCGGAATGACGAACCCTGAACATTGTCGCTACGCTCCTCGCAATGACGGTCGACGAAACTGAAATGAAAAACATCATTCTCGACATCGACAACCTCGTCGTCGGCCTTGGCAAAAATCCTTCCGGCCAGCGCATCATTGACGGCGTCTCGCTGCAGGTGCGTGAAGGCGAAACCCTCTGCGTGGTCGGCGAAAGCGGCTCCGGCAAATCGGTGACCTCGCTGACCGTGATGGGGCTGTTGCAGAAAGGCGCGCTGGTGCCCTCGGGCGGCAGCGTCAAGCTGGTCGGCGAGGAACTACTCACCGCCACCGACAAGCGCCTGCGGCAGTTGCGCGCCACACGGATGGCGATGATCTTTCAGGAGCCGATGACGGCGCTCAATCCGGTGGTGCCGGTCGGCCGCCAGATCGACGAAGTCTTGCGCGCCCACACCGATCTCGACGCCCGTGCCCGCCGCCAGAAGATTTTGGCGATGATGGAGCATGTCCGATTGCCGGACGTGGAGCGCATCTTTGCCTCCTACCCGCACCGGCTGTCGGGCGGACAGCGCCAGCGCATCATGATTGCGATGGCGCTGGTGCTCGAACCGAAACTCCTGATCGCGGACGAGCCGACGACTGCGCTCGATGTCACCACGCAGAAGCAGATCCTCACCCTCATCCGCGACCTGCAGCGCGATCATGGCACCGCCGTGCTGTTCATCACCCATGACATGGGCGTGGTCGCCGAGATCGCCGATCGCGTCGCGGTGATGCGCTACGGCCGGCTGGTCGAAACCGGCACGCTCGACAGCATTTTGCGCACGCCGACCATGGAGTACACCCGCAACCTGCTCTCGTCGGTGCCGAGCCTGGTGCCGCGGGCGCCGCGCGCGGAGACCGAAGAGCCGGTGGTGCTGGAAGCCAACGAACTGGGCAAGGTCTATCGCGAGCGTTCCTTCCTCGGAAAGACACGCGAAGTCGCCGCCGCCAAGGACGTCACCCTCACTTTGCGCAAGGGCCGCACGCTCGGCATCGTCGGCGAAAGCGGCTCGGGCAAGTCGACGGTGGCGCGCTGCATCGTCCGCCTGATCGATCCGACCTCCGGCGGCGTGCGACTCGCGGGCCGCGAAATCTCCGAGCTGTCGCGCCGGCTATTGCAGCCGCACCGCAAGAAGATTCAGATCATCTTCCAGGACCCCTACCGCTCGCTCAATCCGCGCGTGACCGTCGGCGAAACCATTGCCGAGGGCCCGATCAATTACGGCATGCCGCGTGCGGAAGCGCTGGCGAAGGCGCGCGATCTGCTCGAACTGGTCGATCTGCCGGCCGATGCAGTGTCGCGCTACCCGCATCAATTCTCCGGCGGACAGCGTCAGCGCATCGCGATTGCGCGCGCGCTCGCGCTCGACCCCGACGTGCTGGTTGCGGACGAAGCGGTTTCGGCGCTCGACGTCTCAGTGCAGGCGCAGGTGCTCGAACTGCTCGACGAAATCCAGAAGCGGCTGGGCATTGCATTGTTGTTCATCACCCATGATCTTCGCGTCGCGGCGCAAATCTGCGACGACGTCGCTGTGATGCAACATGGCCGGATCGTCGAACAGGGCCCGGCCGCGCAGGTGCTGACCCACCCGCAGCAGGCCTATACAAGGGCATTGCTCGATGCCGCCCCCGGCCGCGGCTGGGATTTTGCCAATTTCCGACCGGTAGAGGTCGCGGCGGAGTAAATCAAGCTCACCGTCATTCCGGGGCGATGCGCAGCATCGAACTATGGGGCGCCCCTTGCGCCCCTGAGAATCTCGAGATTCCGGGTCTGGTCCTTCGGACCATCCCGGAATGACGAACTCTCGAATCCATCGCCTTGCTTCGCGTAGCTATTCCGTACCACGCGGCATGCAAAACGGAATTGCTTCACTCCTTGCGCTTGCCACGATGTCCCGCTTAACGTCCCCCAACCAAAAACATTGGCTGAGGCACTATGACCCGTATCGCCGTCGGCGGCTTCCTGCACGAGACCAACACTTTCGCGCCGACCAAGGCGACCTATGCTGATTTTGTTCATGGCGGCGGTTGGCCGGCGATGGCGCATGGACCTGATGTCCTCAAGGTCATGCGCAAGATCAATGTCGGCCTTGCCGGCTTTGTCGAAGCGGCCGAAGCCAATGGCTGGGAGTTGGTCCCGACCATCTCCGCAGCCGCCAGCCCGTCTGCGCATGTCACGACCGATGCCTTCGAGCGCGTCATGAAGGAGATGGTCGACGGCATCGCCAATGCCGGGCCGATCGATGCCGTCTATCTCGATCTGCACGGCGCCATGGTGACCGAGCAGCATGACGATGGCGAAGGTGAAATCCTCGCGCGCGTGCGCAAGGTGATCGGCCCCGATCTGCCGCTGGTCGCAAGCCTCGATCTCCATGCCAACGTCTCGCCCGAGATGGTCGCGCACGCGGATGCGCTGATCGCCTACCGCACCTATCCCCACGTCGACATGGCCGACACCGGCCGCGCCTGCGCCAAACACCTCGCGCTGCTGCTGAGGACCAGGCAGCGCCTTGCAAAAGCGTTCCGGCAACTGCCGTTCCTGATTCCGATCTCCTGGCAATGCACCAACGACCAGCCGACGAGGGGCATTTACGAGCAGCTCGCGGCGTTCGAAAGCGCCGCGGTGCCGACGCTGTCCTTTGCACCGGGTTTCCCGGCTGCGGATTTTCCCCATTGCGGGCCGAGCGTGTTCGCCTATGGCAGGACGCAGGCCGACGCGGACGCCGCCGCCGACAAGATCGTCGCGCTCGTCGAGGGCCATGAAGACGATTTCGACGGCCGCATCTATTCGCCCGATGATGGCGTGCGCCTCGCCATCGAGCTTGCGAAAACGGCGAAGAAGCCGATCATCATCGCCGATACCCAGGACAATCCCGGCGCCGGCGGCGATTCCGACACCACCGGCATGCTGCGCGCCCTGGTGCGCAACCACGCGTCCCGCGCCGCCACCGGCGTGATCTACGATCCGGAGTCGGCCAAGGCGGCGCATGCGGCGGGCGTCGGCGCCACCGTGACGCTGGCGCTCGGCGGCAAATCGGGCATCCCGGGCGATGCGCCATACAAGGAAACGTTCGTCGTCGAAAAATTGTCGGACGGAAAATTCGTGGCGCCAGGCCCCTATTACGGCGGCCGCGACATGGACATGGGCCCCTCGACCTGCCTGCGCATCGGTGATGTCAGGGTCGTCGTGGGCTCCTACAAGGCGCAGCTCGCCGATCAAGCGATGTATCGCTATGTCGGCATCGAGCCGACCGAACAGAAAATCCTCGTCAACAAGAGCTCGGTGCATTTCCGCGCCGACTTCGAACCGATCGCCGAAAAGCTTTTGATCTGCGCCGCCCCAGGCGCGATGCCGGCCGATACCGCAGCGCTGCCCTGGACGCGGCTGCGCCCGGGCATCCGCCTCAAGCCGAACGGCCCCGCCTTTGCCCCATTCGCTTCCTCACGCTCAAAATCCTCAGTCACGGGATAACCAGACATGCCCATCATCGAACGCATCGGCGGCTATGCCGAGGAACTCACCGCCATCCGCCGCGATCTGCATGCCCATCCCGAGATCGGCTTCGAGGAGGTGCGCACTTCCGGCATCGTCGCCGAGAAGCTGAAGGGTTGGGGCATCGAGGTCCATCGCGGCCTCGGCGGTACCGGCGTGATCGGCGTGCTCAAGGGCAAGGGCGATGGCGGCAAGCGCATCGGCCTGCGCGCCGACATGGACGCGCTGCCGATGGAAGAAAATACCAACCTGAAATGGCGCTCGACCATTCCGGGCCGCTTTCACGGCTGCGGTCATGACGGTCATACCACGATACTGCTCGGCACCGCGCGCTATCTGGCCGAGACGAAAAATTTTGATGGCACCGTGCATTTCATCTTCCAGCCGGCCGAGGAAGGCCTCGGCGGCGCACGCGCCATGATCAAGGATGGGCTGTTCGAAAAGTTTCCCTGCGACGAGGTCTATGGCCTGCACAACGCGCCGGATCTCAATCACGGCGAGATCGCGATCCTGCCCGGACCAGCGATGGCAGGCGCCGATTTCTTCGACATCACGATCCAGGGCTATGGCGCGCATGGCGCGATGCCGGAGCGCTCCAAGGATGCGGTAGTGATCGCGACCACGCTGGCCCAGGCCCTGCAGACCATCGTCAGCCGCAACGTCGATCCCTTGAAGTCTGCGGTGCTGTCGGTCACGCAGATCCATGCCGGCTCCGCCAACAACGTGATCCCCGGCGAGGCCAGGCTCGGCGGCACCGTGCGCGCCTTCGACGACGGCGTGCGTGCGCTGATCCGCGAGCGCATGCGCAAGATCTGCGCCGGCGTTGCCGCCACGTTCGAGTGCGAGATCACGGTCGACATCCGCGATACGTTCAGCGTCCTCATCAACGAGGAAGAACAGTCCAAGGTAGTCGAAGCGGTGGCGAAGACCGTGGTCGATCCGGCCAACGTGCTCACGCGCTCGCAGCCGAAGATGGGGAGCGAGGATTTCGCTGACATGATGCAGGTGGTGCCCGGCGCCTATTTCTGGATCGGCCACGACGGCTCGGTGCCCGTGCACAATTCCGGCTACGTCCTCGACGACAAAATCCTGCCGATCGGCGCCAGCATGTTCGCCCGCATCATCGAAACCCGTTTGCCGGTAGGTTAGCATGCATAAGCCAGCCCCCGAGGAAGAGGTCACCTCGCTGCATGACCTCTCCGCCACCGACCTGATCGCCGGCTATCGCGCCAAGCAGTTCTCTCCCTCGGAAGTGCTGGAGGAGGTGATCGAGCACGTCGCGGCCTGGGAGCCGCACATCAAGGCGCTCTATCTGTTCGATCCCGACCGCGCGCGCGCGGTAGCGAAGGCGTCGAGTGACCGCTGGCAGAAGGGTGAGCCTGTGAGCACGCTCGACGGCGTGCCGGTCACGATCAAGGACAATATCGCCACCAAAGGCCAACCGATACCGCTGGGCGCGGCCAGCGTGAAGCTGGTACCGGCAGAAAAGGACGCGCCGCCCGCCGCACGGCTGCGCGAAGCCGGCGCGATCATCTTCTCCAAAACGACGATGCCAGATTACGGCATGCTGTCGTCGGGTCTCTCCAGCTTCCACCCCCTCACCCGCAACCCCTGGGACCCCAGCAAGAATCCAGGCGGCTCTTCTTCCGGCGCCGGCGCGGCGGGCGCGGCCGGCTACGGTCCGCTGCATCTGGGCACCGACATTGGCGGCTCGGTGCGGCTGCCGGCCTGCTGGTGCGGTCTCGTCGCGCTGAAGCCGAGCCTCGGGCGCGTTCCGATCGATCCGCCCTATGTCGGCCGGGTCGCAGGTCCCATAACCCGCACCGTCGATGACGCCGCGTTGATGATGTGCGTGCTGGCGAAGCCGGATCGCCGCGACGGCATGAGTCTGCCGGCTGACAGCAGCATCCACTGGAAGACGCTCGACAAGTCGCCGCGCAAGCTGCGCATCGGCCTGATGCTCGATCCCGGCGTCGGCCAGCCGCTCGAGCAGGAAGTGCGTGACGTAGCCGTCAACGCCGCCAAGGCGTTCGAATCCGCCGGCGCGATCGTCACCGAAGTCAACGGTATCCTGACGCGCGAGATGCTCGACGGGCTCGACAATTTCTGGCGGGCCCGGTTGTGGGACGATCTCTCAAAGCTTTCGCCCGAGGAGCGCGGCAAGACGCTGCCTTACATCCACAAATGGGCAGAAGCCGGCGCCAAACTTTCGGGTGTCGACGTCGTCAGGGGTTTCAACGCCACCATGGCGATCCGCGCCGCGGCAGCAAAGCTATTCCACGAACTCGACTACGTGATCTCCCCGGTGTCGCCGGTGGTGAACTTCCCGGCCGAGTTCGCAGCACCGATCAACGATCCCGACAGACCGTTCGAGCACATCTGCTTTACCGTACCGTGGAATATGGCGGAAAACCCGGCGCTCTCGATCAATGGCGGATACGACGCCAAGGGATTTCCGATCGGCGTGCAGATTATCGGCCGCCGCTTCGACGATCTCGGCGTGCTCGGCATGGCCAAGGCATTCGAGGGCCTGCGCGGTGCGCAGCGGCCGTGGCCGTCGCCGCCGGGCAAGTAACCACCGCCGCGCGCCGATCGTCATGCGCGGGCCTGACCCGCGCATCCATCTTCTTCAAGAGGATGGATTGCCGGGTCAAGCCCGGCAATGACGAGATAGAATTCAAGAACAAGCATTGCAGGAAGGAACACCCCATGGCGTATGAGACCATCACGTACGAGGTCGACGATCAGATTCTCACCATTACGCTGAACCGGCCCGACAAGCTCAACGCCTTCAACGGCACCATGCAGCACGAGCTGATCGACGCCTTCGACGCCGCCGACAAGGACGACAATGTCCGCGCCATCATCGTCACCGGCGCAGGCCGCGGCTTCTGCGCCGGCGCCGATCTTTCTTCTGGCGCCAACACGTTTGACCGCGACGCGCGGCGTGGCCCGGTGAAGCGGCTCGCAAGCGGCGTAGTCGATTACAGCGATCCCATGGTGCGCGATGGTGGCGGCCAGGTGACGCTGCGCATCTTCAAGTGCTTAAAACCGGTGATCGCGGCCGTGAACGGCCCCGCCGTCGGCATCGGTGTCACCATGCAGCTCGCGATGGATATCCGCATCGCGTCGGAGGCCGCGCGGTTCGGCTTCGTGTTCTCCCAACGCGGCATCGTGCCGGAGGCGGCCTCAAGCTGGTTCCTGCCGCGCATCGTCGGCATCTCGCAGGCGCTGGAATGGTGCTATTCGGGCCGCGTATTCCCGGCGCAGGAAGCGCTCGCCGGCCGTCTCGTCAGCAAGGTGGTGCCGCCGGACGATCTGCTGCCGACCGCACGCGCACTCGCCAAGGAATTCGCCACCAAGACCGCGCCGGTCTCGGTGGCGCTGATCCGGCAGATGATGTGGCGAATGCTGGGCGCCGACGATCCGATGGAAGCCCACAAGGTCGACAGCCGCGGCATCTACGCCCGCGGCCGCTCGGAAGACGTCAAGGAAGGCGTCGTGTCATTCCTGGAAAGGCGCCCGGCAGAGTTCAAGAACAAGGTATCGAGCGACATGCCCGACTATTTCCCGTGGTGGACGGAGCGGGAGTATAAATAAGTGCGGTCATCCTACCTGACGCTGTCGTCACCCGCGAAGGCGGGTGACCCAGTAATCCGAGACGATCGTAATTGAGCTGAAGAGCCGCGGCGTACTGGATGCCCCGCCTTCGCGGGGCATGACGGGAAACTACCCCATCACCAGCGCCACCCTGCCGATCGCCTTGCGGTCGATCAACAGCCGCATCGCTTTCGCGTAATCCTCCAGCGGCAGCCGATGCGAGACGTTGGGACGGATTTTTCCGGCCTCCGCCCATTCCGTCAGCGCCTTGATCCTGATCTTGCCAAGCGCGGGATTTCTCCGCACCGCTTCGCCGGCACGGACGCCAAGCACGCTGGCGCCCTTGATCATCAACAGATTGGTCTTGGCAAGCCCGATGCCGCCGGTGAAGCCGATGACCAATAGCCGCGCGCCCCAGTTGATGCAGCGCATCGAGTTCTCGAACGCCTCGCCGCCGACGGGATCGAACACCACGTCGGCGCCCTGCCCGTCGGTGATGCGCTTGACGGCATCACGGAACGGCTCCTTGTCGTAGCGCACGAGATGATCGGCGCCCCTCGCTTTGGCGATTGCAAGTTTCTCGTCGCTTGACGCGGTCGCAATCACGGTGGCGCCGAGCATCTTGCCGATTTCGACGGCGGCAAGGCCCACGCCGCCGCCGGCACCATGCACCAGCAGCACCTCGCCGGCTTGAAGCTGCCCGCGATCGATCAGCGCGTGATAGGCCGTGCCGTGGCCGGCCAGGAACGTCGCGCCTTCGGCGTAGTCGAACGTCGACGGCAGGCGCACGAGCTGCGAGGGCACAGCCACAGCCTCATCGGCATAGGCGCCGTGCCGCATCTTGACGATCACCCGATCGCCCACCGCAACGCCTTCGACGTCATTGATCTCGACGACATCGCCCGCAGCTTCGACACCCGGCGTGAACGGCAGTGGCGGCTTGAGCTGATATTCGCCCGCCGCCATCAAAATATCGGGGAAATTGATCCCGGCGGCGCGAATGGCGACGCGCGCCTGCCCCGGCGCCAGCGGCGGGGAGGCAAAGGTTTCCAGGCGCAGCTTCTCGGGCGAGCCGAGTTCGCGGCAGACGACGGCTTTCGGCATCAGGCGGCCCGTGCTTTCAGGCGCTCCAACGCCTCGCGGATCAGCGGCATCCGGTCGTTGCCGAAGTACATGTCGGTCTTGCCGACGAAGATCGTCGGCGAACCAAATCCGCCGCGCGCCATCACCTCGTCCGTGTTGGTCTTGAGTCGGTCCTTGATCGCCTGCTGGCCGATGCCGTCGAAGAATTTGACGGGATCGACACCGACCTTCTGGCATATCTCCGTCAGCACCGAATCCTTTGAGATGTCCTTGTCGTTGCCCCAATAGGCCTCGAACACGGCGCGCGCGAACGGCACCATGCGTTCGCCAGGTTCGTGGCCGAGCCAGATGCAGCCGCGCATCGCCTTGACGCTGTTCACCGGAAACACCGTCGGCGGCATCTTGATCGCAAGCCCCGCGGACCGCGCCCAGTCGGCGAGGTCCTTCTTCATATAGCGCGCCTTCAACGGCACCGGCGTCTCGCGAGCAGCATAGACGCTCGGGTTGACGGTGTTGAAGATGCCGCCGACCAGGATCGGCCGCCAGCTGATTTCTACGCCGAGTTCTTTGGCGAGCGGCTGGATGTTGTGAAAGGCGAGATAGGTCCAGGGGCTGGAGCAATCGAAGAAGAATTCGAGCATGGGGTTTCCTTTTGTTGGTTCTCGATCCTCATCCTGAGGAGCGCGTCTTCGCGCGTCTCGAAGGATGAGGGCACTGGAGGGGCCTCTCCTCCGCGGCGGCTGCCTTGCGGCCTACCGAAAGCCCCAGTTCCTCTCCGGTATGATCGAGATTTTCCAGGCAATGGCGACTTTTGTTGTTCTGTACCTTGACCATAAGACATGGCAGACAGACGCTCAATCAGAACCGACCGGGAGGCTCCCATGCTGTTTCCAACCACGATCGCAGGCTCCTTGCCGAAGCCGGAATGGCTGGCCGAGCCGAATACGCTGTGGGCACCCTGGAAATCAAAGGGTGACGAGCTCGCCCGCGCCAAGCGCGACGCTACCATGCTGGCGGTGAAGCTGCAGGAGGATGCCGGCGTCGATATCGTCACCGAGGGCGAGCAGGCCCGCCAGCACTTCGTCCACGGCTTTCTGGAGAAGGTCGAGGGCATTGATTTCGCCCACAAGGTCGAGATGGGCATCCGCAAGGACCGCTACAAGGCGATGGTGCCACAGGTGACAGCACCGCTGACGCTCAAGGGGCGTGTCCATGCGGACGAGGCCCGTGTTGCCCGCACCCATACCACGCGCAAACTGAAATTCACCCTGCCCGGTCCGATGACCATCGCCGACACCGTCGCCGACCGATATTACGGCGACAAGGTCAAAATGGCGTTCGCCTTTGCCGAGCTGCTCAACAACGAGGCCAAGGCGCTGCAGGCCGACGGCGTCGACGTGATCCAGTTCGACGAGCCCGCCTTCAACGTCTTCATGGACGAGGTCTCCGACTGGGGCATCAAGGCATTGGAGCGGGCAGCCGAAGGGCTAACCTGCACCACCGCCGTCCACATCTGCTACGGCTATGGCATCAAGGCCAACACCGACTGGAAGCAGACGCTGGGCAGCGAGTGGCGGCAATACGAGGATATTTTCCCGGCGATCGCCAAGAGCCCGATCCAGCAGGTCGCGATCGAGTGCCGCAACTCGAAAGTGCCGTTGGATCTGCTGGCGCTGCTTCCTGGCAAGGTCATCCAGGCCGGCGTGATCGACGTTGCCAGCGACACGGTGGAGACCGCGGAAGACATCGTTCAGGTGATCGAGGCGGTGTCGAAATTCGTGCCGAAGAGCAACATCGTCGCGACCACCAATTGCGGCATGGCACCGATGCGGAGAGATATCGCGGAGGCGAAGCTAGCCGCGCTCGGCGCGGGTGCAAGGCTGGCGCGGCAGAAGTTGGGGTAATGTTCCCTCTCCCGCTTGCGGGGGAGGGTCAGGGTGGGGGCTCTCTCCGCGAGCGCTATTCGTGGAGAGAGCCCCCACTCCAGCTCTCCCCCGCAAGCGGGAGAGAGGGCCCACCGTGCAAGCAGCATCACCTTCGCTTCAACTCGCGCTTGGATGCAGTACCGGGCGATACCCAGCGCTCAACGCGCGCAATGTTGATGGCGGCGTCAGTAGCAGGGCGTCCTCCCTCGCGTCGTCCATCGTTCGATATCCCACCATCGACCATTGCAGTGCCCTGCCCTGCAGGACCAGAAAACTTTCGGCGCCTTGCTGCACCATCGCGCCGTCAGGCAATTGCGCCACCGGCACTGGCAGCGGATGCAGCCGCTTCTTGCCGCGCTCCAGCCGCTCACCATGCAGCACGGCATCGATCTGGCGCGCGCGAATGTTCTTCACGCCATTGCCCTCTTGCCAGCAGCTACGAAAGCGGTTGGCGTCGTCGCGGCGGCAGAAGAAGCATGGGCGGTGCCCGGCGGAGAAGGCGGTCGCCTCGTCGAGAAAGAACAGCTCGGTCCAGCTCCGCTGACCCATCACGGGCCGCCGCCAACCTCTGAACTCGCAGACGCACGTGATCCAGGCCGGGCTCGACCAGCGCTTCTTCAATAAAGTTTTGGTCGCGGGGTCGTGGATGATGCCGCGGTTACCGGTGAACATGCCGCGATGCGGGGTGGCGATGATGTCGCCGGTGGGAGTGACGCGGTTTTGCAGGGGCATCTGTGGCTACCGTCATTCCGGGGCGATGCGCAGCATCGAACCCGGAATCTCGAGATTCCGGGTTCGCCTCTTCGAGGCGCCCCGGAATGACGAACACCTCACGGCCGGATCGGCGGCTGGTACGACAACGCGGTATCCCAGGGAAAATGGATCCAGGTATCCTGCGACACTTCGGTGATGAAGGTATCGACCAGCGGCTTGCCCTTCGGCTTGGCGTAGACGGCGGCGAAATGCGCGTCGGGAAGCAACTGGCGCACCATCCGCCCTGTAGCGCCGGTATCGACGAGATCATCCACGATCAAGAGCCCCTTGCCGGTGCCGCCGCCGAGTTTGGCGACATCGGGGAAGACGCCCTTGAGCACCTGCAGGTCGCCCTGGCTGGTGTGGTCGTAGCTGGCAATGCACACCGTATCGATGATGCGAATGCCGAGCTCGCGCGCCACGATGGCTGCCGGCACCAGCCCGCCCCGGGTAATCGCGACGATCGCATGAAACGGCCCGACCTCGTTGAGCCGCCAGGTCAGCGCCCGGCAATCCCGGTGAAACTGGTCCCAGGACACCGGAAAGGGCCGTCCGGCTCGTGCCTCGGCGCTCGGTTCGTAATTGTTGTCTGCCACGCTGCTTCGCCTGCCTGTCTGCTACCGGGTGGTGACGTTCAATGCCGCCAGCATCTCCTTCACCGCGGCCATCGCGGCGTTGAGCTTGTCGGGATCGCGCGAGCGGACGACGAGGTTGGTGTTCGGCTTCTTGTCCTCGTCCATGAACGGATAGCTGCCGATGATGGTGTCGGGATGGGCGATGGCAATCTCCCGCAACGGCCCCCCGATATCACCTTCACGGGCATTGGCCCGCACCGAGTCCGACAGCATCCGCACCCCCGATTTCAGCTTGGGCGCGACGATGTCCATCATCGCCTGCATGATCGAGGGGATGCCGGCCATGACTATTACATTGCCGAGCTTGAAACCGGGCGCCAGGATGGTGGCGCTCTGGATCAGTTCGGCGCCGTCGGGCACACGCGCCATGCGCAGCCGCGCCTCGTTCAGATCCTGCTCGCTCCATCGCTCGCGGAAGCGCGCCACCACCTCCGGATGATGACCGATCCCGACGCTGAAAGCCTTGGCGACGCTGTCGGCGGTGATGTCGTCATGTGTCGGTCCGATGCCCCCGGTGGTGAAGACATACGTGTAGCGATTCCGCAGTGCATTAAGGGCGTCGACAATGTCGGTCTCATCGTCGGCGACGATGCGGACCTCCTTGAGGTCGATCCCGATATTGGTCAGGTATTCGGCGATGAACCCGATGTTCTTGTCCTTGGTACGGCCGGACAAGATCTCGTCGCCGATGACCAGAATACCCGCCGTGACGATCTCGCTCATGACTTCTCCCCACCTGCCCCGTACTTTGCGCAAGCAACGCATTGAAGTCACGGGGGTTTGCTGCCGAAATAAGCACCCGGCAGCCCTTTTTTAGGGCAGCACGGCCGGCTACCCACACGAAATGCCGCAAGCCAATGCATATCGCGCTGGCCCGAGCCTTGCTACCATCCCGTGAACTCATGCACCGTGCCGCATGGCTTCGAGAGATAGTCGGGATTTATGGCAGTTGCCTTCGATGAAATGAACGGGCCCGGCGGTGACCTCCGCTCGGCCTATCGGGAGCTCTCCCGCTGGCTGAAGGAGACTCCTCCGGATGCCCTGGAATATCGCCGTCAGGAGGCGGAACTGTTGTTCCGCCGGATCGGCATCACCTTCGCGGTCTATGGCGATGCGGAGGCCCAAGAGCGGCTGATCCCCTTCGACGTGATCCCGCGAATCATGTCGGCGAAGGAATGGGCTGTTCTGGAGAAGGGCTTGAAGCAGCGGGTGCGCGCGCTCAACATGTTCCTGCGCGACATCTATCACGGCCGCGACATCCTGCGCGCCAACATCATTCCCGATGACCTGATCTTCCAAAACCCGGTCTTCCGTCCCGAGATGAACGGCCAGAGCGTGCCGCACGATGTTTATGTGCACATCGCAGGGATCGACATCGTCCGGGTCGATGCCGATAACTTCATCGTGCTGGAAGATAACGCGCGGACGCCCTCGGGCGTCTCCTACATGCTGGAAAACCGCGAAATCATGATGCGGCTGTTTCCGGACCTGTTCGCCCGCCACCGCGTAGCACCTGTAGAGCGATACCCGGACGAATTGTTGTCGGCGCTGCGCTCGGTGGCGCCGCTCTCCGCCTCGGCCGAGCCGACGGTCGCGCTGATGACGCCGGGCGTCTACAATTCCGCCTATTACGAACACTCTTTCCTTGCCGACAAGCTCGGCATCGAGCTGGTCGAGGGCCGCGACCTCATCGTCAAGAACGACGAGGTGTTCATGCGCACCACCGAGGGGCTGAAACGCGTCGACGTGATCTACCGCCGCGTCGACGACGATTTCCTCGACCCCCTCACCTTCCGCCCGGATTCGGCGCTCGGCGTGCCCGGGCTGATGTCGGCCTATGCCGCCGGCAATATCACGCTGGCGAACGCGGTCGGCACCGGGATTGCCGACGACAAGGCGATCTATTCCTACATGCCGGAGGTCGTAAAGTTCTATCTCGGCGAAGAACCGATCCTGAAGAACGTGCCGACCTGGCGCTGCCGCGAGCCGAAGGACCTCGCCTATGTGCTCGACAATTTGAGCGAGCTGGTGGTGAAGGAAGTGCACGGTTCCGGCGGCTACGGCATGCTGATCGGCCCGGCCGCGACGAAGGCGACGATCGAGGCGTTCCGCGACAAGCTCAAGCGCGAGCCGGAGGGTTTTATCGCCCAGCCGACGCTGGCGCTCTCGACGTGCCCGACCTGCACCGCCTCCGGCCTCGCGCCGCGCCATGTCGATTTGCGCCCGTTCGTGCTGACCGGCAGCAAGCACGTCACTATCGTGCCGGGCGGACTGACGCGGGTGGCGCTGAAGGAAGGCTCCCTGGTGGTCAATTCCAGCCAGGGCGGCGGCACCAAGGACACCTGGATACTGGACGAATAGAGGGCGAAATTTTCGTATGCTGTCGCGCACCGCCGAAAACCTGTACTGGCTCGCCCGCTATGTCGAGCGCGCCGAATATATCGCGCGCACCATCGATGCGACCTTGCGAGTCACCGCGCTTCCCGCCGCCTATATCGGCAAGACCAATGAGTGGGAATCGGCGCTCTTGACGGCCGGGGTCAGCGCAAGCTTCTACGAGGCCTATCCGGAAGCCACCGAGCAGAACGTCGTCGAATATCTGGCATTCTCGCCTTCCAATCCCTCCTCGATCAAGAACTGCATCGAGGCCGCCCGGCTCAATTCGCGCTCGGTGCGAACCGCGCTGACATCGGAGATGTGGGACACCATCAACTCGGCCTGGATCGAATTGCAGGAGGTCTGGGGCAAGGGCACATCGAGCCGCGAGGAACTGGCGCGGTTTCTCCGCTTCGTGCAGGAGACCTCGCTGCGGTTCGACGGCTCGGCCTACCGGACCATGCTGCGCAACGACGCCTACTGGTTCTCGCGGCTGGGGCTGCATCTGGAGCGCGCCGACAACACCGCGCGCATTCTCGACGTTAAATATCACGTGCTGCTGCCCGAGGAGGAGCACGTCGGCGGTCCCCTGGACTACTACCAGTGGACCTCGATCCTGCGCTCGGTCTCCGCGCTGACCGCCTATCACTGGGTCTACCGCGAGACGCTAAAGCCGTGGCTGATCGCCGACCTCCTGATCCTCAACGACACGCTGCCACGCTCGCTGGCGAGCTGCTACAGCAACCTCGTCCGCAATCTCGACCAGATCGGTGTCGCCTATGGTCGCCAGGGCGCCGCCCAGCGCCACGCCCGCGGCGTCCGCAACCGGCTTGAACACAGCCATATGGACGATATCTTCCAGCACGGCGTCCATGAGTTCATCCAGGAGTTCATCGCGGACAATTCGCGGCTCGGTGAGATCATCACCAAGCAGTATTTGATTTGATGTCGTCATTCCGGGATGGCGCGCAAGCGCCAGACCCGGAATCTCGAGATTCGCGTCCCGGAATGACAGCAGAAATAACGGTAAGCCATGCGCCTGCGAATTGCCCACTCCACCAGCTATCGCTACGAGCCGCCGGCCACGGGCGTGATCCAGATCCTGCGGATGACGCCCGGCAGCCATGACGGGCAGTATGTCGCCGAATGGCAGATCGATGTCTCGACCGACTCTCGCCTCGACATGCACCAGGATGCGTTCGGCAACGTCACGCATGTACTTACCCACGGGCCGATCACCGACCTCACCATCCATGTCGAGGGCCTGATCGAGACCCATGACACTGGCGGCGTGCTGCGCGGCACCGACGAGCGCTTTCCGCCGAGCCTGTTCCTGCGCCAAACCGCGCTGACCGAAGTCAATCCGGCGATGGCGACCTTTGCCCGCGAGCTACGGTCGGAATCCGATGGGGACGTGCTCGGTTTCCTGCATGCGCTGATGGTGCAGATCAACGAGCACATGACATTCGACGAAGACCCCACCCACTCGGGCACCTCGGCGGCGGAGGCGTTCGCGCTCAAACGCGGCGTTTGCCAGGACTATGCGCACATCTTCATCGCCTGCGCCCGATCCGGCGGCGTGCCGGCCCGCTTCGTCTCCGGCCATTTCCTGCGCTCCGACGGCATGATTCACCAGCAGGCAGGCCACGCCTGGGCGGAAGCTTACGTGCCCGATCTCGGCTGGGTCGGCTTCGATGCCGCCAACGGCATCTGCATCACCGACGCCCACGCCCGCGTCGCGATCGGGCTCGACTATCTCGGCGCGGCCCCGGTACGCGGCACCCGCTACGGCGGCGGCACGGAAACGCTGACGGTTGCGGTCAAGGTCGAGCAGGCCGGGCGGCCGGGGCAATGGCAAAGCCAGTCGCAGTCGTAGGCCTCCCCACGTCGTCATTCCGGGGCGCGCGGAGCGCGAGCCCGGAATCCATCGCGACATCAGCTCCGCGGCTAAATGGATTCCGGGCCTGCGCCTGACGGCGCATCCCGGAATGACGGTCACTTATCCAGCCACACGTCCTCGAACCGCAGATCATTATACTGGCTGTTAGCGTGCGGCCGGAAATTCTTCACGTGAGGCTGCCAGCAATTGCCGGCCGAGGAGTGCAGGATGATCGGCCGCGCGGCGTCCTCGACCAATAGCCGTTCAATCTCCCGGACGAGATTCCTGCGCCTTTCCTTGTCGAGCTCGCGCGAGTGCGCCAACCGGGGCGACCATGTTCCGGCGATCCGCTGTTCCGCCCGCTACCGGAGGCCGGCAATCCCAAGGCGCAAACCCAGATCGGGACCATGTACCGCAGGGCGAGGAGGTCTTACCCGCCGGGCGCATGCCGCGCCACGGGGAATTGGGGTTGGATGGCCCCTCGAAATTGGCTACTAGTTGGCGCCGAAAAATCAGGCGCGTTCGGGGATCGGGAATGACCTATTGCTGCGGAATTCTGGTGCGGGACGGTCTCGTCATGATCGCAGATACCCGCACCAATGCCGGCCTCGACAACGTCTCGACCTTCCGCAAGCTCCATATTTTCTCAAAGCCCGGCGAGCGCATCATGGCGGTCGCCAGCGCCGGCAATCTGGCGATCAGCCAGTCGGTGCTGTCGACGCTCACCGAGGGCATGGAAGATCCGCACACCGGCGAGCTCGAAACGCTGATAAACGCGCCAACCATGTTCCAGGCCGCGCAACGCATCGGCCGCGCCATCCGCGCCGTGCACGCCACCGAAGGCGAGGCGCTGCGATCCGAAGACGTCTCCTTCGACGTCTCCTTCCTGTTTGGCGGCCAGATCAAGGGCTCGCGGATGCGGCTGTTCATGGTCTACACCGCCGGCAATTTCATCGAATGCACCACTGACACGCCCTATTTGCAGATCGGCGAGCACAAATACGGCAAGCCGGTGCTGGACCGCGCGATGCATTATGACGTCGAACTGTATGAGGCGCTGAAGACCGGCCTGATCTCGATGGATTCAACCATGCGCTCCAATCTCGGCGTCGGCTTGCCGATCGACGTGCTGGTGGTGCGCGCAGATGCCTGCGAGGCCGACCTCAACCACCGCATCGAGGCCGGCGAGCCCTACTTCCACGACCTGCGTTCGCGCTGGTCGGCGGCCTTGCGGGCGGCACACCAGAATATTCCGAGACCACCCTACAAATCCGAAACAGAAACCAAGAACTGAAGGCGAGGAAACAATGGCCGAAGCAACCAACAAGATCGCGCTCGTGACCGGTGCCGGCACCGGCGTCGGACGCGCGGCGTCGCTGGCGCTGATGAATGCCGGCTTCACCGTGGTGCTGGCCGGACGTCGCATGGAGATGCTGGAAGAAACCAAGAAGCTCGGCGACAACGTCGGCAAGAGCCTGTGCGTTTCCGCCGACATGACCAAGCCCGAGTCGATTGCGGCCCTGTTTCAAAAGGTCAAGGACACCTATGGCCGGCTCGATGTTCTCTTCAACAACGCCGGCATGGGCGCGCCGCCGGTCAATTTCGAGGATCTGAGCCTCGAGCAGTGGCAGGCGGTGGTGAACACCAACCTCACCGGCCCGTTCCTGTGCACCCAGCATGCCTTCCGCATCATGAAGGACCAGACCCCGCGCGGCGGCCGCATCATCAACAACGGCTCGATCTCGGCGCACGCGCCGCGGCCGTTCTCGGCGGCCTATACGTCGACCAAGCACGCGATCACCGGCCTCACCAAAGCTTCCAATCTGGATGGCCGCATGTACGACATCGCGGTCGGCCAGGTCGACATCGGCAATGCCGCGACCCCAATGACCGACCGCATGGTCGCCGGCCCCGGCGTGATGCAGCCTGATGGCACGATGAAGCACGAACCGCGCATGGACGCGAAGGCCGTCGGCGATGCGGTTGCCTACATGGCCGGCCTGCCGCTTGATGCCAACGTGCTGTTCATGACGGTCATGGCGACCAAGATGCCGTTCGTCGGACGGGGCTGACTTTCGTGTCCCGGGCGCGGCGCACCGCGTCCGGGACACGAGTTGGGCTTTCACAAATCGACAAGGTTGGCATAATCGCTCCCCAGGGTTTTCGGGGGATTCATGCTGCAACTGCAATCGGCGTTTGGCGTGCTGGCGTTGCTGGCGATCGCATGGGCATGCGGCGAGAACCGCCGCGCCGTATCGCTCCGTCAGGTGGCGATCGGGCTGGCCGTCACCATCGTCACCGCGCTGGTGCTGCTCAAGCTGCCGCCGGTCGCAAAAGCCTTCGGCGCCATCAACGACGCCGTCGGCACGATCGCGGCAGCTACCCGCGCCGGCACTTCCTTCGTGTTCGGCTATCTCGGCGGCGGCGCGCTGCCGTTCGATCTCAAGGCGCCGGGCGCGGATTTCATCCTGGCATTTCAGGCGCTGCCGATCGTGCTGGTCATGAGCGTTCTGACCACGCTGCTGTTCTACTGGCGCGTACTGCCCCCGATCGTGCGCGGCATGGCGTGGCTGTTGGAGCGCACGCTCGGCGTCGGCGGCGCGGTCGGGCTATCGGCCGCAGCCAATATCTTTCTCGGCATGGTCGAGGCGCCGCTGTTCATCCGCCCCTATTTGGCGCAGCTTACGCGCAGCGAATTGTTCCTGGTGATGACCGGCGGCATGGCCGGCATCGCCGGCACCGTGCTGGTGCTCTACGCCACGTTCCTGGCACCGCTGATCCCCGATGCGGCCGCGCATTTCGTCATTGCGTCGGTGTTGGGCGCGCCGGCCGCGATCCTGATCAGCCTGATCATGGTGCCGGAGACTTCCGACAAGCGCACTGGCGGCTCGCTCGGAGATCCCGACATGCATGCGTCCTCGACCATGGATGCAATCACCAAGGGCACCGCGGCCGGGCTCGAATTGCTGCTCAACATCGTCGCGATGCTCTTGGTGCTGGTGGCGCTGGTTTATCTCGTCAATGCGGTCCTCGGGCTGTTGCCCGAGATCGGCGGCGCCAAAATTTCGCTACAGCGGCTGCTGGGGCTTGTGATGGCTCCGGTGTGCTGGCTGATGGGCCTGCCCTGGCCGCAAGCCGTCACGGCCGGAAGCCTGATGGGCACCAAGACCGTGCTCAACGAGCTGATCGCCTATCTCGACCTCTCGAAACTCGGCACGGACGCGCTCGACCCGCG
Organism: Bradyrhizobium sp. LMTR 3; assembly: GCF_001693485.1. Classification (GTDB taxonomy): domain Bacteria; phylum Pseudomonadota; class Alphaproteobacteria; order Rhizobiales; family Xanthobacteraceae; genus Bradyrhizobium. Next base: position 145,898 of record NZ_MAXC01000046.1, on the reverse strand, counting down.
CTCGCGGCTGATCATGCTCTACGCGATGTGCGGCTTTGCCAACTTCGCCAGCCTCGGCATCATGATCGGCGGCCTCGGCACCATGGCACCGGATCGGCGCGAGGAGATCAATGCGCTGGGATTGAAGTCGATCGTGTCGGGTACGCTGGCGACGTGTTTGATGGGGGCAGTGGTCGGGGTGATGACCTAGCCGTCGTCCTGTCATTCCGGAGCGCGCGGAGCGCGAACTCTGGTGCGCAATTGCGCACCTAAGAATCTCGAGGTTCTCAGGTGCGCAATTGCGCACCATAGTTCGATGCTTCGCATCGCCCCGGAACGACGTGCATGCCGCACTAACCCGCCAATTCCACCGTCTTGAACTCCGCCGGCAAAATCACCTCCAGCAACTCGACGTCATCGGAATAATCCATGATCAGATGCTTGATGCGCGGCGGCTGGGTCCAGGCGCTGCCTTCCTTCATCAGCGTCTCGCCCTGCCCCTCCATGTAGGTCTTCACCCAGCCCTTGAGCACATAGACCATCTGGAATTCGACGTCGTGGTAATGCAGTTTTGAAACTTCCGCCGGGTTGCACGGGCCGATCAGGCGGATGACATGCGCCTGCGCCAGGCCGTGCGTGGCGTCGGCAATCCCGAGGTCGCGGTACTGTGCGTAAGCGCGCAAGCCGTCGGCCTTGAAATCTTCTTCGCGGTGATGGCTGATGGCGATGCGCTGCTTCGGCCGTGCCCTCCTGGCCGGTTTGGCCTTCGACACGCGTCCCTTGGATTTGAGAGCCTTGCGGGCTGGGGATTTGGCTGCCGTCTTGTGGCCCGACCATTTCTTCTTCACGGCGGGCTGCGCCGCGGGTCGTGACGCCACTTTCTTTCTGGCCATTGTCTCCTCCTTTTTTGTTTATCGCCGGAGGCTAACACGAATTCGCCTGCGTAGGGTGGGTTAGCCGAAGGCGTAACCCACCGCAGGGCCGCGGCATGCGGAAGCATGGTGGGTTACGCTGCGCTAACCCATCCTACAGCATCGCAATCAATGCAGCCTGAACACACCGTCGACTGCACGCAACTCAGCCGGCTTGATCAGCCTGGAATGCGCGACCGTTACGGAAAACAGCGGGCCGTCAAGCTTTTCCTGCCAGAACGCGAGGAAGTCCTTCAGCGCCGGGAATTTCGGAAACAGATCGTAGTTCTGCCAGACATAGGTCTGCAGCAATGAAGGGTGATCCGGCATCCGATACAGAATTTGCGCCGTCGTCAGCCCATAACCCAGCACCTGCTTCCGGAAGTCGTCGGAAGCAACTCCAACCCGCGAGACCATGCCAAACCTCCATTGCTGGAAGCGCATTTCACGTGGTGGCCACACACCGAGCCACCCCGGCGGAGATGCGCTCACATGAGAGAAATGTGACGCACGATACCAACCCATCACAAGCCTAAATGTTTAATGAATTGTTGAAAATTCACGCGTTAGCAGCAGCTTACCGCACGTGCTAATGCGGGGTCCCAACATCCCGCCGCCCGGTTAATCATGATTAATGAAATTGGCAGGCGACATATTTGAGTGCCAATTTTTCTGCTAGAAGCCCTTGTCCCCCGAAGAATACTGGCCTAAATCAGCCGCAGCCGGATTGGCACTCGCTGGTCCGGACTGCCAAAATTCCAGAATTCTACAACATTCCCAGACGTTTAGGAGGACTGCATGAACTTCCGTCCGCTTCACGACCGCGTCGTCGTCAAACGCATCGACGCCGAAGAGAAGACCGCTGGCGGCATCATCATTCCGGACAGTGCCAAGGAAAAGCCCTCCCAGGGCGAAGTCGTCGCCGTCGGCCCGGGTGGCCGCGACGAAGCCGGCAAGCTGATCCCGATCGACCTCAAGGTCGGCGACCGCGTGCTGTTCGGCAAGTGGTCGGGCACCGAGGTCAAGATCGACGGCCAGGAACTCCTGATCATGAAGGAGTCCGACATCATGGGCGTCCTCGACGTCACTTCCGCCAAGAAGAAGGCCGCCTAAGACATCGCCTGCCACGCTCACCTTGGGGAGCGCCCGCAAGGCGCCTCCCCGACAGGGTGAGAAACAAAGATCAACTCAGGGAAACCAAATATGTCAGCCAAAGAAGTTAAATTCGGCGTCGACGCCCGCGACCGCATGCTGCGCGGCGTCGATATTCTCGCCAACGCCGTGAAGGTCACGCTCGGCCCGAAGGGCCGCAACGTCGTGCTCGACAAGTCGTTCGGCGCTCCCCGCATCACCAAGGACGGCGTCACCGTCGCCAAGGAGATCGAGCTCGACGACAAGTTCGAGAACATGGGCGCGCAGATGGTGCGCGAAGTCGCCTCCAAGTCCGCTGACGCGGCCGGCGACGGCACCACCACCGCAACCGTGCTCGCGGCTGCGATCGTCCGTGAAGGCGCCAAGTCCGTTGCCGCCGGCATGAACCCGATGGACCTGAAGCGCGGTATCGACCTGGCGGTGGAAGCCGTGGTCGCCGACCTCGTCAAGAACTCCAAGAAGGTCACCTCGAACGAGGAAATCGCCCAGGTCGGCACCATCTCCGCCAACGGCGACGCCGAAATCGGTAAGTTCCTGGCCGACGCCATGAAGAAGGTCGGCAACGAGGGCGTGATCACGGTTGAGGAAGCCAAGTCGCTCGAGACCGAACTCGACGTCGTCGAAGGCATGCAGTTCGACCGCGGCTACATCTCGCCCTACTTCGTCACCAACGCCGACAAGATGCGCGTTGAAATGGACGACGCCTACATCCTGATCAACGAGAAGAAGCTCTCCTCGCTGAACGAGCTGCTGCCGCTGCTCGAAGCCGTGGTGCAGACCGGCAAGCCGCTGGTCATCGTCGCCGAAGACGTCGAAGGCGAAGCCCTCGCCACCCTCGTCGTCAACCGCCTGCGTGGTGGTCTGAAGGTCGCGGCCGTCAAGGCTCCGGGCTTCGGCGATCGCCGCAAGGCCATGCTGCAGGACATCGCAGTGCTGACCGGTGGTCAGGCGATCTCGGAAGATCTCGGCATCAAGCTTGAGAACGTCACGCTGCAGATGCTCGGTCGCGCCAAGAAGGTGATGATCGACAAGGAAAACACCACGATCGTCAACGGCGCCGGCAAGAAGGCCGACATCGAGGCGCGCGTGCAGCAGATCAAGGCGCAGATCGAGGAAACCACCTCGGACTACGACCGTGAGAAGCTGCAGGAGCGTCTGGCCAAGCTCGCGGGCGGCGTCGCCGTGATCCGCGTCGGCGGCGCGACCGAAGTCGAGGTGAAGGAGCGCAAGGATCGCGTGGATGACGCGATGCATGCGACCCGCGCGGCGGTTGAAGAAGGCATCGTGCCCGGCGGCGGCGTCGCCCTGCTCCGCGCCACCGAGCAGCTCAAGCGCCTCAAGACCCAGAACGACGACCAGAAGACCGGCGTCGAGATCGTGCGCAAGGCGCTGTCCGCGCCGGCCCGCCAGATCGCGATCAACGCCGGTGAAGACGGCTCCGTCATCGTCGGCAAGATCCTCGAGAAGGAGCAGTACTCCTACGGCTTCGACTCGCAGAACGGCGAATACGGCAATCTGGTCTCCAAGGGCATCATCGACCCGACCAAGGTGGTCCGTGCGGCGATCCAGAACGCGGCTTCCGTCGCGGCTCTCCTGATCACCACCGAAGCCATGATCGCCGAACTGCCGAAGAAGAACGCCGGCGGCCCCGCAATGCCCCCCGGCGGCGGCATGGGCGGCATGGACTTCTGATCCGACGAAGTCGTCCCGGAAGCGGTGCAGCGCGAAGCGGTGCACCGCAGAGCCGGGATCTCGCTCCACAAATGCAAAACCCCGGCAGAAATGCCGGGGTTTTTGTTTGGGCGGAACCGGACCGCAACGGCGCGGTGTTTCTGCAACGTCACGCTGAAGCAAAACCTTCCCGCCGCTTGAGATATCCCGGTTATGCACAGCGCTGCGTAAAATATACCAGCGTATGCGTTGACAACTTCAAAAAAACTTTGAGCGAGAGTCGCAAACCGAACCGACAGTCCCGCTTCGCCTAGGCAAAGTAACGTCGAGGGCTGGATAAAAATCCTCATCCACAAATCTGATCGAACGCGGAGCGTGAGCTCTCGTGACGCAAGCGAACGTCGCGAGGAATGCTTTCGCTTGGAAAGGTGATGTTGCCGTGAGTGAAAGCGAAATGAAAGCCACGCCGAACGGAACGCATATTTTCGGAATGCCGTGGTTGGACTTCTCGAAGATCGCCGCGCCTGGCGCGGTTAGTGAGCTTACCGAGCGGGGCTTCGCCCGCGCACGTGAAGGCTGCGAAAAAATCAAGGCCGCTTCGGAGGAGATGACGGAAGCGCTGCGCGAAAGCTATTCGAGCAATGCGAGGAGCGCGACCGATTACGGGCTCAAGCTGTTCGAAATCTCAAACGCCAATGCCGCCTCCACGCTCGATTTCTTCATCCATCTGTACGGCAGCAAGTCAGCTACCGACGCCCTTACCTTGTCCGCGGCACAAGCGCGCAAAGCGTTCTACACCGCTTCTGACCAGAACAGGGAATTGTGGGTGCTTGCCCAGAAGCTTGCGACGGAAACGGGTGAGCCGATCAGGAAGCACTTCACCAAGGTTCTCCACCAAGCCGGCTAAAGACCGGCATTCAATCACACCCGAGACTACGTCAAGGAGGGATCCGGCCGGTTGGAACGAGTCCAAGCGATGAGCATGCGGCCCACTACCCGATGCTCGATCAGACGCGGTGCGCGATGCCCCCCAAAGTAACCCGCACCGACAAGTGGCGCACTCCAACCGGCCGGTGCTTTTTTCAAACAAGAAGCCAATCTCAAGGGAGGGCGATATGGGAATGGTCATGGTCAAATGTCCGCGGACCGGACATGCGATTCCCACCGGCATCAAGACTGATCGCGAGAGCTTTAGCCGCAGCGCGGTGTTTTTCTCACGGACCCGTTGCGTGATCTGCCACACCGATCACGCCTGGTTTGCCCGTGAAGCCTGGGTCGACGAGCCGAGCGCCCGTGTGCGGCATCGCAGCGCCAGCACCCCGGCGTGAGCGTCGACACAGATCAAGTGATGATCGCGATGGAGGGGCGCCATGGCGCGCATGCAAGTCTCAACCGACACATCGACCTGGCTGCTGCAGGCAAAGGAATTTCTTGACGAGGCACGACGGCTGAAGCCGGGCCCTGAGCGCGACGAGCTGCGCCAGACAGCGAAGGTGCTGCGCGAGATTGCGAAGCTCGAGGCGACATCCGAGTCAGCGCTCGAACGTGATCGGCCGCAGAGAACCTGATCTGGCGGAGAATCCACCCTTCGATGTGCGTTCCGGAATGCCGCAGCAGCAAGTCGCGACGCGGAAGGTCGAGCGGTCGCTGAAACGCGCTCAGATGACTCCGCCCGATTTAATTCCCGGAATCCGCCGATCTTCGGGCAGAACCGCCGCGCGAGATCTGGCCGAATGGAGCGCGAACATCTCCTCGACTTCGAGATGCATGACGTTGTGGCATTCGCACGCGACCGCCGCGAGCCGCGCCGGATCGATCTCGATCAGGCCTCGTCGATCGGACTTGATCGCTCCGCACGCGCGCAACTTGCGCATCAGGAGCGTCACCGTCGTGCGTCGTACACCGACTATTTGCGATAGCGCCTGCTGGGTGAGCGGGAGCACATCATGGTCGACGCGGTCGCGAAGCTGGAGCAGCCAGCGAGCCATGCGCGCCTCGACCGGGTGAAGCGCATTGCAGGCCGAGCCGAGCTGAAGCTGCATCAGCATCGCCCTGACGTGAATCTGGACCGCGTACCGGATCGCGGGGCTCCGGTTGAAAGCGGCGTGAAATCGCGATGCGGGGATCCGAAAGGCGGTGCCTGCCGCACGAACGATCGCCGTCATATCTGAAGGCGACGGTCCGAGCACCGAAAGCATGCCTACTGCCCCCTCACGCCCGACTACGGCGGAGGCGACCGTGTGTCCGTCCGCCATGTCGATCATTAGCGAGATGGCGCCGCTATGAGGGAAGTAGACGTACTCGATTGCGTCACCCGCCCGCGAAAGGACCGCGTCCTGATTGAGCGCGATCGTCTCAAGCTCGGGCTCCAGCAAATCGAAGTCCGACGCCGGCAATGTTGCAAGAAGGCGATTTCCCATTCCGCGGCGAGGCATCACCGCGGGGAACCCAGGGTAAGGCTTCCGCGATCATCGCCATTTGGCGCGTCGGAGAACGGGAGCTTTAACGCAAGTTCAAATCTGCTTTCTGTATGCGCACTCAAACACACTCTCATTCTAATAAAACCCAAATACTCGGCCGCGAGGCGGACTGCTCGCAGCTCCCCAAGAAGTTAGATGCAAATGGGCCGCCGGACGCAACCGCAAAATGTGCATGGGTAACACCGTAAGCTTACGGGGGACGTACGGTTCCAATTCCGGCGCACGGCAGACAAGGCAAATCACTTCTGATTTTCAGAAATCGCATCAAGCCCCGGGATCGAAAATATTTCGCTTAACGTGCAGGGCAAATCAGTCGCATAACTCCGTCCGTCTCACCCATTGAGGGGCGCTCGCGATCGTCACGAACGTGCGGTGAGATGCGATGGACGCTGATGGCGCAGATGACGTAGGCGCCTGACGCGTACGGCGAAGTCGTGTGGTTCGGGCGCCGCGGTGCTGGCGTTAAGTTTCACGGGGTATCTCGTGGGGCGACGGTGGCAAAAGAGCCGTTCGCCGGGGAGAGCTCGAAGTAAGCCGTAAAGCCATTGCGCAGGGAAGGCCGGGATGCTCCCGCTGTACCTGTATGCTCGTGTGCGCTTTTGCTTTGCGCAATTGCACACGAGACCGCGGGTGCAGCCAGCACCCGGTCTTCCCTGCGCCCTCTGAATGAGAGGCGGGAAGTTGATGGCAAACCTCGGACGCAATGCGCCGCGAGATCGCGAAGTCATATTCAGTGTGTCGTCCCTGCGAACGCAGGGACCCATAATCACAAGTGCGAATTGGGAAATGAAGCTGGAGCCCGCGATCGTATCAACAACCACGAGCAGTGGTTATGGCTCCCTGCGTTCGCAGGGACGACATCCGATGTCGGGCTCTTGGGTAATGAAATCAAATCCGTCCTCGTCACTGCGAGTAGCCGAGCGACGACTTGTCCGCATCCGCCTATTGGACCTTCACCAGCACCGCGAGCCGACGAATCCCCTTGTTGCGATAGGCGTCGAGGAACGCATAGTAGTCCTTGAACGACACGCAGCCGTTGGACTGGCCGCTCGGCCCGAGCATGTAGCTGTGCGCGAGCAGCCCGTCGCGGCCGAAGATTTTTTCTTCGCCGCCGATCGGCGTCAGCCGCAGCGCCGGCACGCCGTGAAACAGCGCCTCGCGCGGCTTCAGTTCGTAAATATGCGGCGGCGTCACGCCCTGCATCCGCACATGCGAATATTTGGGATCGTCCATCTTCGAGCCCAGTCCCGAATGCGCCTCGAGCTGGGTTCCGTCGGGCAGATAGACCTTGCGCGCGGTGATGTCATAGACGGCGGTCTGGCGATCATAGGGCGGCGAGCCGCCCATCATCGGGTTCTGGCTTCGCGTATCGATGATGCTGCCGGTGACGTTGGCGTCGGCGGACGCGAAAGCGAGCAGCGAGTTCTGCGAAGGCTGCTTGCCCCACAGTTTTTCAACCATGGTCTGCTTGTCGTTGGAAGCAATCGACATCACGGCGGCCTTGGCGCGCTGCGCCATGTCGCGAACGGTGGAGCCGGATGCCTTCGCGGTCTTGGCTTCGGTCTCTGCTGGCGCCGGCGCAGGTGCGTTCAAGGCGAGCTTGGTGGCAGGAGCGGAAATCTTCGGCTTCGCCGCCTCCACGGCCTTCGGTGCTTGAACGGCTTTCGGCGCCTCGGCCGGCGGCGAAGCTTCCGCCAGTTTCGTCGGTTCGACGGGCTTGAATTCGGCTGCTCTCGAGGGCTCGCCTTGCGCGGCGGCGGCTGCGAACCTTTCGTTGAACATCAACGAACTCGCGACGTTCTCCGGGGCGGGCATCACCAGCGACTGCTGCGGCAGCGAGGCGAAAATCTCATTGAAGGCCGGCCGCACCGCATGCGCAGCGATGGTGCTCGGGTTGTTGGCGGCGGGCGCCTCGAAGCCCGCGGTGTTCACGGATGGATAAACGCTGGCGCCGAGCACGTTGGTGTAGACGGTCCAGGCGCAGCCCAGCACGAGGCCTGCGATCGCGACACCGCCGAGAAAATATTGGGGAATGCCTTTGCGGGAGGATTTCCCGCGGCTGCGGGCCGCAGGACCGAACGCACGCGTACGCTTACTCATTCACACAACGCCCAGAACAACAATTCCACCAAGTCCCCCTTTGATGCCGCGTCCGGATATGTCCCCGGGCAGCATCTCGCAGAGGCTCCGAGCGTCATTAAGGCGACTTTTAGTTAAATCCGGCTTAAACGCGGGCGGATGTAAGGCGGGCTCAAATCCATGGAACTATTGGAGAAATTTCCCCGCAATGATGCTGGCGTCGGTCCCAATCAGGGACACCTGGCGGTGACGTAACAACCGGATGTCCCATAACGGGCCAAGTTCGGCCTCAATCCATGATTGATCGAACCCGTTCTCGCCCGCCATCGCCACGGCGAACGGACGCCGCGTGTGCTAATAGCTCAGCCGCGGATACCAATCCTTGCCGCGCCCTTCCGGCGTAGTGTCCAAGATGGTCCACAGCGGATCGAAGTCGGGCGCGCCGCGCGGGTCCTGTCCGGGATCGGCGGTCGACGGTCCCATTTCAGCGGACCAGAAATGGCGGATGCTGCCGTCACGGCGGGTGAACACGGTGTAGCCGGGCGCATCGGCATCCGCCGCGCTGACGTAGTCGCGCGTGTAATCGCCCGACGCATCCGAATAGATCCTATGCCGTGTCCAGCCGCGCGCCTTCTTCGCCTCGATCAATCGCGCGATCGGCGAACGCGCCACGAACACGAAGGCGATGCGCTGTTCGAGGTCGGGCAGCTTGCCTTCCCAGGTGCTCATGAAGGACGTGCACATCGGGCACGGCTGCTCGCGCTGCGGGCCGAACATGTAGCTGTAGATCACGAGCGTCTGCTTGTCGCCGAACAGGTCCGACAAGGTCGCCTTGCCGCCCTCGCCTTCGAACACATAATTCTTCGTCACCGCGCCACCCGGCGGCAACGCCCGGCGCAATTCGGCGACCCGTTCGATGTGACGGCGCAGTTCGATCTCCTTAGCCAGCAATTGTTCGCGCGCACGGCGGTATTCGGTGCTCTCGTTGAGAAAGCGCACGTGGCTCGTGCTCGCGAGCTCGACGGCGGGTTTCAGTGCGGAACTGGACATGGCAAACACCTCCGTTGTGGGCGAGTGGTTACAAGACGTTTCGCCACCCGTCGGTCCGACACCTACGCACCGGAAAAACTTCGATGTTCCGGTCGCCGTTTCGGTCCATTTTCGAGCCGTTTCTGCGCTGATTTACCGGATCTTTTTGCCGAACTGCCGACTTCGCCGAACCTTACCCGCCGAAGGCAGACATACTATCGTCTACCACTGGCTTTGCATTGGATCGCGGCGCTTGATACGGTACCGTATCGCCCTGCTCCTCTGTTTCGCCGCACCCCAAAAGGGAGCCGCCATGACAATGCTGGCACGCGCCGGATCGACCGCCTTCGCAGGCGTGCTGCTGTTCGCCGGACCTGCGGCGGCGCAGCCGGCAAAATCAGGCTGCACGTCCGCACCGACGGCCCAGGGAACGCAAACGCTGCATTGCCAGAACGCGATCACGATCGTGGCCGAAAGCGGCGCGAAGTTCGAACTCAGGGATCGCAACCGTGATGGCCAGGTCGATTCCGTCGAACTTAGTAACAAGGCCCTGCTGCTCGAAGTGCCGAAGAAGCCGGGCCGCGTCAGGTTCGAGGTGATGACGCCGCAGGCGATTGCCGCGGTGCGTGGTACCAAATGGACGGTGGACGCCGAAGGCGTCAAGACATCGGTCTTCGTCGTCGACGGCCGCGTGCGCGTGGCGCGGCCCGCCGGCCGCGGCAGCGTCGTACTCGGCGCCGGTGACGGCGTCGATGTCGAGCCGTCGGGCGAGTTGATCATCAAGCGCTGGCCGCCTGCGCGCGTTGCGGCCCTGATGGCAAGATTGGGACAATAGAAGCGAGCGAATGAGCCGTCGACGCCTTCATATTCTGGTTGCGTTGCTTTGCACGGGATTGTGGGCAGGCGCGATATGGCTCGGCCATTCGGCCGGCCATTTGCGGTTTCTCGACCGGCTCGAGTCGGCATTGACCGACGTGCGCACGCTGGTGCGCGGCGTGAAGGCACCGCCGGACCTCGTCACGATCGTGGCGATCGACGACACCGTCGTCAAACTCGTCGGCACCTATCCCCTGCCGCGCGCAGAGATAGCCAAGATCGTCGAGGCGATCACGCGGCTGGAGCCGAAAGTCATCGCGATCGATCTCCTGCTGATCGACAAGGGACCCGCCGATGGCGATGCGGCGCTCGCGAAATCGCTCGCGGCGGGTCCGACGGTGCTTGCAGCGGCTGCGGTATTTTCGAACACCGTTCAGCCTTCCACGGAAAACGATGGACCACTGGCCCGCCTGCCGAAGGCCAGCCGCTTCCTGCTGCCGCTGCCGTCATTCGCCGACCGCGCCGAAGTCGGTATCGCCAATGTTGCGACGGGCCAGACCGGCACGCCGCTCTCGGTCCCGATGCTGTTCCGGACAGACGACAAGATCGAGTTGTCGTTTCCGCTCCGTGTTGCATCCATCGCGATGGGCCAGAAGCTCACGATCGAGCCCGACCGCCTGCTGTTCGGCGACCGGCCGATCATGACCGCTTCCGACTACTCGCTGCCGATTTCCTATTACGGCCCGCGCCACACCATTCGCACCGTCAGCGCCGCCAGTCTGATCGACGGCAGTATCGACAAGGAAGCCATTCAGGGCCGCATCGTCGTCATCGGCGCGACGGCAACCGGCGCCGGCGACTTCTTTCCGACGCCATTCGATTCACTGATGCCAGGGGTGGAAATCATTTCCACCGCGATCACGCATCTGGTCGCCGGCGACGGCATCGTGCGCGACCGACCGGTTCGCATCGTAGAGGCCATCACGACGATCCTGCTCCCGATGCTGCTGGTCGGTTTGCTGGTGTGGCGGCGAAATGTTGGCCTCCTCACAGTCAGCGCGGTGATGCTCGCATGGGCGGCCGCGAACACAGTTGCTTTCGCGCACGGCATATGGCTCGACGCCGCAACGACATTGGCTGCAGCGGTGCTGCCGGTCGTCGTGTTCGGCGCGTTGCAATTGTGGTCGGGCCGGCGCAGCGCGCAGCATCTGGCCATACAAAACAAGCTGCTCGAGCAATTCCAGACGCCGGGCCTGCAGCAATGGCTGAGGCGCGATCCCGATTTCCTGCTGGCGCCTGTCCGGCAGAATGCCGCCGTCGTCTTCGTGGACCTCTCCGGATTTACCTCGCTCAGCGAGACGCTGGATCCGGATGCCACGAGAGGATTGCTGAAGGAGTTTCACGCCCTGGTCGACAAGGAAGTGACGCGATGCGGCGGCGTGATCACGAGCTTCCTGGGTGACGGCGCCATGATCCTGTTCGGCCTACCGGAGGCGGCGCCGGATGATGCGGCGCGCGCGGGGCAATGTTCGATCGCCCTCTGCGTCAAGACCGAACGCTGGATCGCAGCATTGCCGCCGCAGATCGCGGTGCGGATCGGCTTCAAGATCGGCGCGCACTTCGGACCGATCGTCGCCTCGCGCCTCGGCGGCCGCAGCCATCAGCACATCACCGCAACCGGCGACACCGTGAACGTGGCGAGCCGTCTGATGGAGGTCGCGGCCCGCCACGATGTCAGGCTGGCGCTGAGCGATACGCTACGCGTTGCGGCCGAAGGCGCCGGCGCCCGGCTGAAAACCGGGAGCCTTGCCGGCCCCGTCGAGGCGCAGATTCGCGGCAGGTCGGGCACCCTCACGGTATGGCTGTGGCACGGCGAACATCCCACGATGGATCAACGTACGCATCCCGACGCCGCGGAGTGAGACCGGCTTCGCGGCCTACCGCAATTCCGGCGGCGGCGTGCGGTCAAACACGTCGCCCCTCGGACCTTGCATGAGATGAAGCGCATAGGTCTCGATCACGAGCGGGCCGCGCTTGCGTTCGACCTCGCCGATCTTATCGACGCGGGCGAACTTGTCCTGCAACGGAGCATCGTCTCGGAGGACCTCGCGGACATAGAGCAACGGACCGGCGAGTTGCACCGCGTCGGGCTCGCCGATGTTGACCCAGCGGAAGCGCTGGCTGTGCTGCGCCACGCAAGTGCCCTTCGGCAGATGGAAGGCGAGCCAGCCGGTGGTGCCGTAATCCGAGGCGAGCACGCATGTGGCTCCCGTTCGCGCCCTCGCCGCTTCGATCGCTGCGGCAGTTTCGCGCCAGCCGATGCCGATGCTGCGCACGGTGGCATCGCGGCGATAACCTGACAGCACGCCGCTGTTGGCCTGTACGACCAGCAGCACGAACATCAGGACGCCGGCCGGCACGGCCCAGCGCCGGCAGAAATCGACCAGGCGCTGCCAGCGCGGCTTCCACTCGACCAGATGCGCGGCGACGGCTGCAGCGACGACGAATGCAGGATAGACCGGTGCAAACCAGTTGGCCTCGACGCGGGCATGCAGCGAATGCCAGACGAAATAGGCGACGATGATCCAGAACATCACGTTGACCAGCGCGCGCGCCGGCAGCGCGCCGGCCCGGCGGCGGAGAAGCGCGTAGAGACCCATTGCGCCGAGGATCCAGACCAGCGGCGTCGCAAACGCGATCTGGGTCGGAATCAGTTCAGCAATATAGATCGGGCGGAAATCCTCGATCCGCGCCCGCCCCATCTGCTTGATGAAGGAAACCCAGTGGTGCTCGGCGTTCCACAGAATGACCGGTGCAAACAGCGCTAGCGCAACGAGCCCGCCGAGATAGAGCCAGGGCGAGACCAGCCAGTGCCGCAGCTTGGGAACCGCGATCAGCCAGATCAGGATGGCGGGTCCGAAGAATAGCGCAGTGTATTTCGACAGCAGCGCGCAGCCGGCCGCTGCGCCTACCGCCAGCCACCACGCGCCGCGGCCGGTCTGCAGCACCTTGGCGAGCGCAAACAGCAGGAGACTGGACGCCACCAGGAGCGGCGCGTCCGGCGTCACGATCATGGTGCCGACGGCGGCCATCAGCGTGATGTTCAAAAGGATCGCAGACGAGGCCGCCACGCGCCGGCTGCCAAACAGGATGGCGCCGGCCTGGTAGATCGCCCAGCTCATCGGCAGCGCCAGCAGGATCGAGACCAGCCGCACGCCTAACTCGGTATCGCCTGCGATCAGGGTGCCGAGCCGGATCACCACGGCAACCATCGGCGGATGATCGTAGTAGCCGCCGGCAAGATGCTTCGACCACATCCAGTAATAGGCTTCGTCGAAGGTGATCGGCGTGAACGCCGCGGCGATCAGGCGTAGCGCGATCAGCCCCAGGATGGCCAGACCCGTGTTGAGGGCAACCCGCGCCTCGCTCGGATTCATTTTCGAGCCCGTCCGCCGCCCGTCGTCCCCGCGAAAGCGGGGATCCAGTACGCCGGGAAGCCTGCGATCAACCCGATAGGCGGCGGCGTACTGGGTCGCCCGGTCAAGCCGGGCGATGACAGCGAAGTGTGAGCCGCGCGCGTCATCCCATCACTCTTCACGCGAACCGGGTATCCCCCGGATGACGTCCGAGGGCATGCTTCGCTCGAAAAACACTATCCGTCATCGCTTGCGCCAGACGAACAGACCGGACATTGCATAGTTCCAGACCACGCCCATCAGCGCGCCGGCAAGCCCCGCGAGCCACCAGATCGGTTCCTGCTCGAAGATCGAGAACGCCACCCCGACATTGGCAAGCAGGCCGACGCCGCACACCAGATAAAACAGAAGCAGCCCGCGCAGGATCGCAAATCCCTTCAGCCGCTGGTCGCGATAGGTGAGGAAATTGTTCAGAACGAAATTGCTGGTCATCGCGACCAGCGCACCAATGGCCTGCGCCTCAGCAAACCGGGCATTGAAGATTTCGTGCGCGATGAACAGCGCCACGAGATGTACGACAAGGCCGGTTGATCCGACCATTGCGAACAAGAGGAAACGCAGCGACACCACGTCGTGGGTCAGCTTCGCCAGCACCAGGCCGAGAAAATCCAGCGCCACCATGGAATCGAGCTTGCTTTCGCCGTGCTGGCGCGAACCGAAGGAGTAGGGAATTTCGATGGTGCGCAAATTACCCTGCGCAGAGGCGACAATATCGAGCAGGATCTTGAAGCCCTGGGTCGAGAGCTGCGGCGCCAGTTGCTCGAAACGATCGCGGCGAATCATGAAGAAGCCGCTCATGGGATCGGCGATCTCGACCTTCAGCGTGCGCTTGGCGACCTCGGTCGCAAGCTGACTGGCGCCTGCCCGCTGCTTGTTGAAACTGTCGGCGCTACCGCCCTCGATATAGCGGCTGCCGACAACCAGTTCCGCCTCGCCGCTCCGCAGCAGCCCGACCATCTTCGGCAGTTGCGCTTCGTCGTGCTGCAGGTCTGCATCGATCACCGCAGCATAGGGCGCGCTCGATGCCAGGATACCCTCGATGCAGGCACCCGACAGTCCGCGTCGCCCGATCCGGCGGATGCAGCGGACGCGGGAATCCTTCCGCGCCAGCCCCCGCACCACTTCCCAGGTTCCGTCGGGGGAATTGTCGTCGACAAAGACGACTTCCCAGGCGATGCCGGCCAGTGTCGCCACCAGCCGCCGGTACAGCACCGTCACGTTGTCGCGTTCGTTGAATGTCGGGACGACCACCGAAAGCTCAGGCAAACCGGCCTGCGACGGGGTTTCGGGGCCCGGTTTGATGGCGTCATTCATGGGAGCCAGCGTATATCCGCAGCCGCCTCACATGCCAAGGCGGGGTTCCGGAACAGCCACTCAATCGGGGAAAACGGCCTAAGGAAGAGCCCAAAATGCCAACGACCACGAACAGAGGCGCGCGTACATCCGGCGCAGCCAAACTATTCATGGTCGTCCCAGCGCCGGAGCCTTGAAGCGTCAACGTCGCCGTTAGGTTCGATATGGGAACACCGCCCGCGTTCCGCAAGGGGCGGTCCGGTTGTCCTAATTCGGTACTTCCCGAATCACCGGCCCGCGCGGCGCTGGCGCAGCAGGAACCGGCTGCACCTGTACCGGCGCCGATTGCTGGACGCTGGCCGGTTTGGCGGGCTTTCCATATTGGCCGATCGGCCCGTAGGCGACTGCAACCACCATCACGATCGAGGCGACGATGGCTCCCAAAAGACCGGCGAATGACTGCGAATTCATACTCAACGTTCCCCTACGCCTGACCGGGAACTGATATCATGGAAAAAGCGCGCGGAGGAATAGTGCTAGCGTCGACTATCGAGAAAACCCGCCACCAGACCGCTTTTCAAAATCTGACCACGCGAGTGCCCCGCAACTGACAAGCAAGAACCGCGATTAGATCGCAAACATGGCGGAGTCTCGACCTTTGATTTGACAGGGAATAGGGGAAGCAGATGTCGAATACCGATCAGGGCAAGCCGACCGGGAAATCCGGACGGCGCAACCGGAAGGGAGAGCGGGGCAAAAAGGCCGCTCCCCAAGAGAACCCGACCGTGAGCCCAACAGCGAGCCCGGCGCCGGTTGAATTGCAAAGCCCGGATCAGGATCCGCCGCTGCAGCCGGAGCCGGCTCACGCGGAAAGCCCGAAGGTCGATCAGCCGGCCGTCGACGAACCAGCCGTCGCCGCACCGCCCGAGCCGGAGCCGACCGCGGCGCCCTCGCCGGCCGAGCCCGCGCCAGCCGAGGCTGCATCGATCCCGTCCGCGCCAGTCGAACCCGCGGCGGAGCCTGCGCCGGTCAGCCTGCAGACCATCGCGAACGCCTATCGCGACTACACAAGGAAATCGCTCGAGGATTTCGGGTCCTTTGTCGAGCAGCTCAGCGGCGTTCGCTCGCTCGACAAGGCGATGACCGTTCAAAGCGAATTTGTGAAGCGGGCTTATGAGACGTCAGTGGCCGAGTCACAGAAGATCTGCGAACTCCACACCAAACTCGCCAAGCAGACCCTCGAACAACCCTTCAAGGGACTGACGGGTACTATGCGGGCGCCGCACGGCAAGTCCTGAGGTTCACGTGGTCCGGCGCAACCGGGTGGAAGTACAAATGGGTGGAAGCAAAAGGCTCCGGTTTTCCGGGGCCTTTTTTCAGAGGACCACGCCTATGAGCCTGCGCCCTGGCTCTGGTCTCGTCCGCTGCGACAAACTGGCCAATCACGGCCGGTTTGGCTAACATCGCTCGGAGCCCTCCCCCTTTCCGAAGAGTCTTCCCGTGAGCAAGCCCTCGAAGTCGACCGCAACCAGCAGCGGCAGCATCTATATCGGTATCGGCGGCTGGACCTTCGAGCCGTGGCGCGGCGTATTCTATCCCGAGAAGCTGGCGCAGGCGAAAGAGCTGTCCTACGCCGCCTCGAAGCTGACCTCGATCGAGATCAACGGCACCTATTACGGTTCGCAGAAGCCGGAGAGTTTTCGCAAATGGGCGCGTGAAGTGCCCGACGGCTTCGTGTTCTCATTGAAGGGACCGCGCTTCGCGACCAATCGTCGTGTGCTGGCGGAGGCCGGCGATTCCGTAAAGCGCTTCTACGATTCCGGCGTGATGGAGCTTGGCGACCGGCTCGGCCCGGTGCTCTGGCAATTCGCGCCGACCAAAAAATTCGACGGAGCCGATTTCGGCAAATTCCTCGAACTGCTGCCGCGCAAACTCGATGGCCGCGTGCTGCGTCACGTCGTCGAGGTACGGCATGACAGTTTCTGCGTGCCCGAGTTCATCGCATTGCTGCGACAATTCGAGACGCCGGTCGTGTTCGCCGAGCACGGCAAATATCCCGCGATCGCCGACGTCGTCAGCGACTTCGTCTATGCGCGGCTGCAGAAGGGCAATGACGAGCTCAAGACCTGCTATCCGCCGAAGCAGCTCGACGCCTGGGCCAAGCGCTTTCAGGCCTGGGCCGCCGGTGGCGAGCCCGACGACCTGCCGCGCGTCGACGATGCCAAGCCGAAGAAGATGCCGCGCGACGTGTTCGCGTATGTGATCCACGAGGGCAAGGTGCGAGCGCCTGCGGGTGCTATGGAGCTGATCGACCGCGTCAAATAATCAAACGCTCAGTCGAGCTTGATGCCGGCCTCGCGGATTAGCTTCGTCCAGCTCTCGTATTCGGACGCGACGAAAGCATCGAGCTTGTCGTCAGACAGGTCCCACGGCTCCCCGCCGCTCTTCTCGAAGCGCTCCTTCAGCTCTGGCAGCGAGGCGCGGATTTCCCGGCGCAACTTGGCGATGACCTCCGGCGGGGTCTTGGCAGGTGCAAATATCCCGAGCCAGGAATCGACATCGAGGCCGGGGACACCGGCTTCCGACATCGTCGGCACGTCGGGAGCCAGCGCGCTGCGTTTCGACGACAGCACCGCAATGCCCCTCGCCTGCCCGGACTGCACGTAAGGCAACCCCGCGGCCATCGAGTCGAAGAACAGGTCGATGCGGCCGGCCAGCAGATCGGTGAAGGCCGGCGGAGACCCCTTGTAGGGCACCTCCAGGAATTTGACGACGGCAGCCTTCATGAAGGCAGCCGCTACCAGTTGCTGACCGGTGCCGACGCCTGCCGTCGCGACGGAGATCGAGCCCGGGTTGGCCTTTGCGGCAGCCACGATGTCCGCCAGCTTGCCGTGCGGCAAATCCTTGCGGCCGACCATGACGTAGCCGAATCTGTAGACCAGCGCGACCGGCACGAAATCCTTGCGCGGGTCGTAGCCGAGCTTGGAATAGAGCGCCGAATTGAATGCCATGTTGGAGAGCCCGCCGACCAGCAGCGTGTAGCCGTCCGGCTCGCTCTGGCTGGCGGCCTGCGTGCCGACGACGGTGCCGGCGCCGGGCTTGTTCTCGACCACGAAGGCCTGCCCCATCCGCTTCGACAGCGCGTCCGCCACATGCCGCCCGACCAGATCGTAACTGCCGCCGGGCCCGATCGGCACGATGATCTTCACCGGGCGATCGGGATAACCGGTCTGTGCGTGCGCTGCGGCAATGCCGCTAGCGAGAAGCGCGAGCAGTGCGAAGATCTGGCGAAATCGGTTCATCGTGGTCCCCCCAGAGATGAGGCCTTCGACAGGCTCTTTCCAAGGACTATGCGACATGCAGGGTTCGGCAGCAACGCGGGATATGGAAATCGTGAGCGCACTACCCTAGCTTTCCCTGATCGCGGATAAGCGCACCGGATATCGACATGGCCCGCAAGACCAAACGCCTCTTCACCATCGGCTATGAGCAGACGCCGGCCAAGGCGGTGCTCGACGAGCTGGAAGCCGCCGGCGTCAAGCTTTTGGTTGACGTGCGCGCGGTAGCGGCGTCGCGCCGGCCCGGCTTTTCCAAGAATCAGCTCGCGGCCGGCCTCGATGAGCGCGGCATTTCCTACCTGCACTTGAAGGGGCTCGGCACGCCGAAGAGCGGCCGCGAGGCGGCGCGGAGCGGCAAGTTCGATTTGCTGCACAGGATCTATTCGGCCCACCTCAAGACGGCACAGGCGAAGGAGGAGCTCGACGAGCTGTCGGCGCTGGTGCGGAAGTCGGGTCCGGTGTGCATTTTCTGCTACGAGCGCGACCATACGCATTGCCACCGGCAATGGATCGCCGAGATCATCGAGGACCGAGACGGCGTGAAGGTGGAGAATCTGATCGCGCCGCAGGTGTAGCCTCCCGCCGTCATTGCGAGCCAACGGGTCGCGCGAATGCGCGCCCGATGACAGGCTCCGCGAAGCAATCCACTTCTCTCCACGGGGATAGATGGATTGCTTCGTCGCTTGCGCTCCTCGCAATGACGACGCGGCAACGTCTTGGCCATCATCCCTTGCCGTCAAGACGGAACGTTCCTTCCATCATTTTCACGCAAGCGCCGCCGACATGAATCGAAGCAACCGCGCCATCGTTCTTGCGGACGCGCGTTAGCAAGAGGCTCGGGCGCCCCATGTCGACGCCTTGGCCAATCTTCAGATTCAGTTCGCCATCTTTGACATCGCTCAGATCGGCAAGCAGCGCCGCGCAGGCGGCCGTCGCGCTGCCGGTGGCCGGGTCTTCGGACAATCCGCTTGCGCCCGGATGAAACATCCGCGCCTGCAAGTCGCATGGTCTTTCGCCGGCCGGCACGTCGCGCGTATAGAAGTAGACGGCGTCGCTGCCGTCACAGGGGAAGGTTTTTGCGAACGCCGCAGCATCGGGCCTCGCGCGCCGCAGCGCCTCGCGGGAGGCAACTTCCACCGCGAGGAAGGCCAGGCCGACCGAGATGACCTCCGGCGGATGACGGTCGATCCTGACGTCGCCAGCCGACAACGAGAGGCAGGCCGCCGCTTGTTCGACACTGACATGGGACATCCGCTTGAGCGGCTGCGGCGCCGTGAACTCGGTGCTGGCGACCTTGCCCTGATCCGTCAGAACCTCGACCGGCACGAGCCCGGCAGCCTCCTCGAACAACAGCCGCGCCGGCGGCTTTTCTGCCAACGTCGCCAGCACAAAGGCGGTGCCGACATTGGGATGGCCCGCGAAGGGGATTTCGCGGTTCACGGTGAAAATGCGAACCTGCGCGTCGTTCGCGCTCTCGCGCGGTGGCAGCACGAAGGTCGTCTCCGAATAGTTGAACTCGGTGGCAATCGCCTGCATCTGTTCGGTCGACAGCCCGCCGGCATCGAGCACGACGGCCAGCGGATTGCCGCCGAAGGCGCGGTCGGTGAAAACGTCGACAGTGATGTAACGCCGCTGCATTCTTTCTCTCCCTATGCCAACCGCCACACGGCCATCGGCCGCTCATAGCCCCTGACCTCCACCTCGCCGAGCGAAACCGCATCGCGGCACGCTTCGCCCAGCGCGTCGCGAACCGCTTCGGAGATCAGGAATTGCGAGTTGAAGTCCTTGTTGAGCGCTTCGAGCCGCGAGGCGAAGTTCACGGTGTCGCCGATCACGGTATATTCCTTGCGCCGGGGCGAGCCGATATTGCCGGCGACGACCTCGCCGAGATGAATGCCGATGCCGATGCGCAGCGGCCAACTCGCCGCTTCATTGACCCGCGCATTGGCTTCCAGCATTTCGCGCGCCGCGGCAACCGCCCGGTGTGCCGGGTCCGGCGCCTCCAGCGGGGCGCCGAACAGCGCCAGGAATCCGTCGCCGAGAAACTTGTTCACGATGCCGCCGTGGCGATCGAGAATGTCAACCAGCACCGCAAAGGCGCCATCGAGCCGCTCCACCACTTCCTGCGGCGTGCGGGTGCGCGCGCCGGCGGTGAAGCTGCGGAAATCGACGAACATCACGGCGACCCGGCGGATGTCGCTGTCGGTCTTGGCGCCCTCCGCCATCAGGCGTTCGACCACCTGCGGCGAGACGTGCTGGCCGAACAGATTGGTGATGCGGTCGCGCGCAGTCGCAGCCTTGATGCTGGCCTCGAACTGCCGCCGCAACTGGTGCCCGACGGCGCCGGCGAGCATGCCGCAGATCAGGAGGATCAGGCTGCGCGCGGCGTGATAGTAAATGCTGGGCTCGGCGTCGCCCGTGGGCGGATGATAGAAAATCGCCATGCAAAACAACTGAACGGCGGCGACCGCGCCGGTGAACGTGGAGAGCCAGAAATCCAGCCGCAGCGTCGAGAGGATGATGAAGATGAAATAAGTCATCGGGACCACGAACCCGAGCGCGGCTACCGATCCCATGGCGTTGATGTGCAGCGCCAGCGCAACCGTCGGCATCGAGGTCTCGATCAGCGCGCCGAGATAGCGCCGGAATATCGGCAGATCGCGGCCCTGCCGCATATGCCGGGTGATCGCCCCGTGCACCCAGAGCTCGAACAGCATGAACGGCAGCATAACCGAATAGAGATAGTGCGGCTTGAGATTGCCGTGCCAGACCTGGCTCACCTTCTCAGGCGCTAAAAAGTAGACGGTCCAAAGAATCGCGAACAACAGAAGGGTCGTTCCGATCAGCGCCTTGATGCGGAGCAGCTCGGTGGCCATCACCTCCTGCATCAGCGCGCGCTGGAAGTCAGCCGACACTCCCGTGTCTTGGTCCTTTTTGTCCTTACCCCAGAATCCCAGCATTGTGCCCCTTGGTCATTCCGGGATGGTCCGAAGGACCAGACCCGGAATCTCGAGATTCCGGGCTCGCCTCTTCGAGGCGCCCCGGAATGCCTGCAAAATATACCCTCAATCGAGCGTGCGACGGAAGCGTGTCACGGCGATCGTCATTGCCACCAGCATCAGTACAATGAGTGCAATCGTGTCGTATTGCAGGTTGGAAGGAGCCGCGCCCTTCAGCATGATGGCGCGGACGATGCGGATGTAATGGGTCAGCGGCAGTCCCTCGCCGAGATACTGCGCCCACACCGGCATGCCGGCGAATGGAAACATGAAGCCGGACAACAGAATGCTCGGCAGGAAGAACATCATCGACATCTGCATCGCCTGCAACTGGTTCTGCACAATGGTGGAGAAGGTATAGCCGATCGACAGGTTGGTGGTGATGAACAGCGTCGTCAGCGCCGCCAGCAGCGCCACGCTGCCGAGAATCGGCACCCCGAACAGCAGGACGCCGATGCCGACGATCAGCGAGGCCTGGACGAAGCCGACGATCACGTAGGGAATGATCTTGCCGAACATCACCTCCACCGGCTTGATCGGCATCGACAACAGGCTCTCCATGGTGCCACGCTCGATTTCGCGTGTCACCGACAGGGCGGTGAAGATCAGCATGGTCATGGTCAGGATGGTGCCGACAAGGCCCGGCACGATGTTGAGCCGCGATTCCGCGGCCGGGTTGTAACGGGCATGTGCCCTGATCTCGAACGGCATCGCGGGCGGATCGCCGATGTGAAGGTCGTGCGCGAGCGCGGTCTGCACCACTGCACCGAGCGTGCCCAGCGCGGAGCCGGCCGCGACCGGATCGGTAGCGTCGGCCGCGACCAATAGCGCCGGGCGGTCGCCGCGCCGCACGGCGCGCTCGAAGCCGCGCGGGATCTCGACCCCGAACAGCACCTTGCCCGACTGCAGGAGATCATCGAACTCCGCGACGCTGTGCACTTCGCGGGTGAAGCGGAAATATTTGGTATTCTCCAGCGCCTTCAGCACCGAGCGCGCCAGATCGCTGTCCTCCTGTATCAGCACCGCCGTCGGCAGATGGCGCGGCGTGGTGTTGATGGCATAGCCGAACAGCAATAGCTGCATGACCGGGATCATCACGATCATCGCGAACGAGACGCGGTCGCGGCGGAGCTGAATGAATTCCTTGACCAGCATCGCATAGCTGCGCCGCCAGAAGCCGAAAGCCGGCTCCCTCGCCTCGTCCACGGGATGAACAGTATCGGTTGCACTCATTGGAAATTGTCCTTTGAGCGGTTCATGAGATCGATGAACACGTCTTCCAGCGACGGCTCGCTGTCCTCCCAGCGCCATCCCCTTTTATCGCGATAAGGCGCGATGGTTGTCTCCAGCACGGACTTGTCGCGCCCCGAGACGTGCAGGCTGGTGCCGAACGGCGCCACCATGTCGACGCCGGGCTTGCCTGCGAGCTCGACCGCAAGCCCGTTGAGGTCGTCGCCGGAAACCGTGTAGGTCGACAACGCCGATTTCGCGATCACTTCGTCGACTGTGCCGTGCGCCAGCAGGTGACCGTAGGCGATGTAAGCGATCTCGTGACAGCGCTCGGCCTCGTCCATGTAATGGGTCGAGACCAACACCGTCAGGCCTTCGGCCGCCAGCGCGTGGATCTCATTCCAGAAATCGCGCCGCGCCTTGGGATCGACGCCGGCGGTCGGCTCGTCCAATAGCAGCAGTTGCGGATTGGGCAGCGTGCAGGCGCCGAGCGCGAGCCGCTGCTTCCAGCCGCCGGACAGTTCGCCGGCAAGCTGCTCCTCGCGGCCGCTCAGGCCGATCCGCCGGATCATGTCACGTGCAGCGCCGCGCGCGTCGCGCATGCCGTAAAGCCGTGCGACGAATTCGAGGTTCTCGCGCACCGAGAGATCCTGATACAGGCTGAAGCGCTGCGTCATGTAGCCGACCAGGCGCTTGATCTTGTCGGCGTCGCGGCGGATGTCGTAGCCGAGGCAGGTGCCCTCGCCGGCATCGGGCGTCAACAGCCCGCACAGCATGCGGATGGTGGTGGTCTTGCCGGAGCCGTTCGGCCCGAGAAAGCCGTAGATCGAGCCGCGCTTCACCTGCATCGAGAGGTCATGCACGACCTCGCGGCCGCCGAACGATTTCGACAGCCCGTCGACCTTGATGGCGATATCCGCGGCAGATGTCGTCGAAACCGAACTCATTTCTTCTCCGCTACCGGCGTCCGGGCGTTGAGGAATACGCTGATCGGCTGGCCGACGCGCAAGACGTCCGGCCGGTTCGGCCGCGCCTGGATCAGGTAGACCAGCTTGTTGCGCTCATCGAGGCTGTAGATGACCGGCGGGGTGTATTCCGCCGTCGTCGCAATGAAGTAGATTTTTGCGGTGAGATCGGCCGCGCAATTGTCGCAGGTCACCTTCACCTCGTCGCCGATCGCGAGCTTCGGCAGTTCTGTCTCCGGCACGAAGAAGCGAATCTTCATGTTGCCGGGCGGCATGATCGACAGCACCGGCCGTTGCGCCTGCACCATTTCGCCTTCGCGGAAATAGATCTGCTGGACGGTGCCGCCGACCGGCGCAAAGCCGCTCCGCCGCGCGAGCCTGGTCTGCGAAGTATTGACTCGGGCTTCCGCGACGCGCAACGCCGAGGTTGCCGAATCGAGGTTGGCCTGCGTGCCGGAGCCGGTCTTGCTCAGCGACGCCGCGCGGTCATAGGTCTGCTGCGCATTGGCGAGCGTCGCCTTGTTCTGATTGAGGTCGGCCTGCTGCAAATCGTCGTCGACCGTATAGAGCTGCATGCCGGGCTTCACCTCGTCGCCCTCGCGCACGTTGAGTTTTGTCACACGGCCGCTTTCGTCGGGGCTGACAAAGATCATGTCGGCCTCGACCCAGCCCTGGAAGCCCGGATCTCTGCGCTCCGTGCAGCCTGAGAGCGCGGCGGCGAGCGCCAGCGCGGCCAGGATCGCTATCGTTCGCGACGAAGTCATGCTGTTCTCCGTTCGCCAAAAATCAGATCGAGATGGACCTGAAACATTTCGAGGGCATCCAGTGGCGCATGTCTGCTGAAAAGGCTCTGCCAGATCACGGCGATGAGCGCGGGCGCCACCATGATTTGCGGAAACCGCGCCAGGTTCTTGTGTTGGATCTCGCCGCGTGCGATGCCGAGCTCGATCAGCGCGCGCATGCCTGCAAGGCCTCGCGACACCACCTCGCGGTAGTAGAAGTCGGCAACCTCAGGAAATCGTGGGCCTTCGGCAACGATCAGCCGCACAAGGTCGCCGCGCCGCGTGGCGGCCACCTCCTCGATGAAGGTTTTGGCAAACCCCTCCACCATGTCGCGCACCGATGCTCCGGGCTGCGGGGGCGTCGCCCAGAGGCGGGTGACCAGCGGCACGATGGCGGTCCGGATCAATTCCTCGAACATCGATTCCTTGTCCTTGAAGTGCAGATAGATCGTGCCCTTGGCGACACCGGCGCGTTTGGCGATGTCGTCGAGCCGTGTCGCCGCAAAGCCGCGCGCGATGAATTCGTCCATCGCCGCCGCGATGATGGCCCCGCGCCGCTCGGCGGCGCGTTCGGCGCGGCTGGAAGCCGGCTTCGGCTTCGAGGACGCCGACGCCTTCGCCCCGGTCCGGCGATTGGCCGGCTTCGGCGCAGATTTCCTGGTGGTTTTGGTGGCTTCATTCGTCATGCTCCATTTATGACTGACTAGTCAGTCATTGTCAATGCGAACCGGAAAGAGGCCTTTCACATGGGCGTGACCAAGGGTTGGAGATTCGCCGATCCCGCTGCCCGCCGAGGATGTTGCGGGTCGCCAAGGGAGCGTCATATCCCGCGTGTGTGGGGTAGCCGGCAAGCTGCGGACCTATCCACGTCATTGCGAGCGCAGCGAAGCAATCCATCCTTCAGCATGCACGGTGATAGTGGATTGCTTCGCTGCGCTCGCAATGACGGTGGATACAGTTTCGCGTTCTCGCGACGCACCGCGCCCGAGGTTTGCATCTGGTGTCCCCTCCTCGAGAACGAGGGAGCAGGGAATGCCGGGTGCTTGCTGCACCCGCGGTCTCGTGTGCAATAAGCGCAAAGAGATGCGCACACGAGCATACAGGTACAGCCGAGGCACTCCGGCATTCCCTGCGCAATGGTTTGACGGCTTATGCCGCGCTCTCCCTGGAGACGAATTCCTCTTGCCTCCATCGCTGCCGGCTTGATGGCTGATCGATCCGGTTGGATCGAACTCGCCACCGGCAGCTTGACACCAGCCACGGGCGCCAGGACCACACGGTTTTGCCGTACGCAATAACGTCGTTCATCTTGCGCGCCGTGAGCCGCTCACGAATTTGACTTCGCCCTGCGCTCACTTTGCGCGCCGACGCCCTCGCGTCCACCGCATCCCGCCTCGCGTTCGTGACGACCGCGATACGCCCCTCTTGTCGAGACGGGACGGCGGGAAATAGCCACTGATTTGGGGTGATGTGGAAGCGGAATATATTTGCGAGGCCGACTGGACGACCCAAATCAGCTTGAATCTGTTCAGCAAATTAGATTTTGCGCGCAACTGGTTTTGCGGCCACGAATGCACCGGCAACTCCGCTTCGCTGACCCGCCCTATGAGTTGGACGCGAATACTCTCAAACTTCTCAAGGTTGACTCTTCCACAGCCGTTCAGCGGATACTCATAGTGAAGGCCGATGCGATCGGAGCCGGACACGTGTAGCTGAAGTTCCTTTGGGCAGTCTTTTGGCGAATCGATATTTAGCGCGAACGGAATAGGAAACGTCGTCTTGGTATTCGGGAATACGAACGACTGAAAACTCTTCGCCACAGGGTAGCCGTTCTCTTGCACGATCTCACCGAGCGAAAAAGATAGCCACTTCTGAGGAACGACGCGAAAGCGTTGCTTTGGATTGTCGTCCGGCACGAGCTCTCCGGGCAGCGTCGTCTTGCAAGCTCCAAGCGCGGCCGTTGATATCGAGGTCACGACACATGTAGCCGCCAAAGCAAATATGGCGCTTGCGGAAACGCACGGCACGTAGTTCACGGTGGCCACCGGCGATCGGACAACGATGACGCACCTCACCCCTTGCGCATTTTGCTGAGCAGGTAGTTGTCGTAATAATTTTCTGCAATCTGCGTATAGAACAGCACTTCCTTCATGTAGGCGTCGTGGCTCTCCTTGGTCTTCTTGAACAGCGGGCTCTTCTCGGCGATCTCGTTCAGATGGTCCTGCGTGGCCTTGTAGCAGGCTTCCATGACCGGCTGCGGAAACGCGCGCAGCTCCGCGCCGTTGGCGACAAGCCGCTTCAGCGACGCAGGATTGACGCTGTCATATTTTTCGATCATCCACGCGCCGGCTGCCGAAGCGGCCTGGTTGAGGATCGCCTGGTATGGCTTGGGAAGCGCATTCCACTTCTCCTCGTTCACGGCCATGTGCAGCATGGCCCCGCCTTCCCACCAGCCGGGGAAATAGTAGTATTTCGCCACCTTGTAGAAGCCGAGCTTCTCATCGTCATAGGGACCGACGAACTCCGCGGCATCGATCGTTCCTCGCTCGAGCGCCGGATAGACGTCACCGCCCGCGATCTGCTGCGGCACGACGCCGAGCCTTGCGAGCACATGGCCGCCCATGCCTGCGATGCGGAATTTCAGGCCTTTGAGATCGTCGACCGTCTTGATCTCCTTGCGGAACCAGCCGCCCATTTGCGTGCCGGAATTGCCGCACAGAATCGCATGCGCCTTGAAGGGCTTCAGTGCTTCGTTGCAGAGGTCGGCGCCGCCGCCGAACGTCCACCAGGAATGCTGATGGCGATGGTTCATGCCGAAGGGCGCACCCGTCGCATAGGTCAGCGCCGGCTCCTTGCCGATGTAGAAATAGAGCGGCGTCTGCGCGATCTCGACGGTCGAAGAACTCACTGCATCAAGCGCCTGCAGACCGGGCACGATCTCGCCTGCCGCAAAGGTCTGGATCTGAAACTTGTTGTCGGTGGCGTCAGCCACGTATTTCGCGAAAGTCTGCGCGGTACCGAAGATGGTTTCGAGCGACTTCGGAAAGCTCGAGGTCAAACGCCACTTGATCTCGGGCGCGGCTTGCGCAATCGCAGGTGCCGCAACCAGCGTCGTCGCGCCGACCGCGGCGCTGCCTTTGAGGAACGTACGGCGTTTCATGATGTGCTCACTCCCTCAAATGAAAGTCGATTGGCGCGGGACAAAGCGCCTTTCGCGTCCGTTTGATCTCATCATAACGGACTTCGAGGCATGCGTGGAAGCACAACCTCACCTTGGTCAGGCGAATTGCCGCTTGAACCGCCTCAATCGGAGCAGCATTATTTATTCCAGGGGTGCCGTCTCCAGAGCGCCCTCTCCTGGGAGGTTACCGATGAAAGCATTCACATTGGGTGCGGCGATCGCGCTTGCGTTTTCCGCCGCTGCCTACGCGCAAGCACCAACCTGGACCGTTCCGTCCGAAAGCCAACGCTGTCCGTCGAAATGGGGCGCGGCCGACGAGCGCGGTTCGGCCAATCACCAGAAGCCCGCGGCCGTGATGAACGCGGCGAAGCTGATCAAGACCGGCGAAGTGATCGAGCTCGCGCACGTGCTCGGTCCGAGCATGGCGTTCTTCGGAACGCGGCGCTTCGACATGCATACCAAGCGCACGTTCATGAACCAGTTCTCCAACATGCGCGGTTCGAACGAAGAGATCATCATTACCGAACTTGGCCAGGTCGGTACGCAGTTCGACGGCTTCGCGCACCAGACCCATCTCAATAGCTGGTACAATTGCCAGAAGGTCGACGAGAACTCAGATCGCACCGGTTTCAAGAAGTTCGGAATCCATAATGTTGGCACGCTGTTCACGCGCGGCGTGCTGATCGACGTCGCGGGCTTCAAGGGCGTCGAGATGCTGGGCGACAATTACGAAATCACCGTAGAGGATCTCGAGGGTGCCCTGAAGAAGCAAAACCTGACGCTGCAGCCCGGCGACGCGGTGATCATTCACACCGGCTGGGGCAAGCTCTACGGCAAGGACAACCCGCGCTACGTGAAATCCTGCCCGGGCATCGGCGTGCCGGCCGCGCTCTGGCTGGCCGCAAAGGACCCGATGCTGCTCGGCGCCGACAACTGGCCGGTCGAAGTTGCGCCCAACCCCGACAAGCAATTGTCGCTTCCGGTGCACCAGATCGCGCTCGTGGTGAACGGCATCCATCTGTTGGAGAATCTCAAGCTCGACGAGCTCGTGCAAAAGGGCGTCGGAGAATTCGCCTTCGTGATGCAACCGCTCAAGATTCAGGGCGGCTCGGGCTCCACGGTGTCGCCGATCGCGGTGAGATAGCGGCTTATGACGGGCCACGTTTGCTGAAGTGCAACTGCGTCAAGAGCGTCGATCGAGCTTCGGTTCTGATCGAAACCAGAACCGAAGCTCGGGATTTCTGTTGTGGCGCATCTGTTCACGCCAACCGGGCTACTCCTCAGTCGGGCCCGGAAGGAGACGGCGAAGGCGCTGAGCTTCGTGCCACGTCGCAAGACCCTCCTTCCCAAGGTGAGCGAGCCTGGTTGCCAACTGCACGAGGATGAGTGTGATCATGGCTGCCGGCCCGCTTTAGCAAGCAGACGCCCGGTCTGATGCTCGGCGTCGTCAGTCGGTTTGAACCCGCGGGCGGCAAGGTACTGCGCAACGACACGGTTAGCCCGCCGCTGACGGGCTTCGATTTGAACGCGCAACAATCGGGTGAAAAACGAGGGCTTTCCGGTCGGGGCAGAAAACCAGGCCCCAGTGGTGAGTACGTTCGCCATGGATGGCTCCTTTATCGGAGTTGTCCTTGGGCGAATTTCCTTCCCTGAAACGAGACATAGGTATTGGTACCAGCAAATGCGAGACCAAATACCTCGCACTCATGCATCAATTTTGCACCTCGCCGCGCAAAATGCCCGGCGCAATCACATGGCTGTAATATCAAATACGCATGTCCGCCGACCCAGGCGAATCATCGATGCCGCGAGATCACTGAGCGGAGTGTGTGAGTCGCGAGCGCTCACTTCGCAAACGGGTTCACCCAGCCTCCCCGGCCCGCCGGCGCGCGCGGCGGATAGGCCGTCTCGAGATAGGTCAGGACCTTTTCGCGATCCCCGTCGTCGAGCGGCGGCATGTTGTGGCGGCGGATCATCAGGTTGATCGAATCCTCCCACTGCGCGCGCGTCATGCCCTGCTGCGCCACCAGGCGGAAACCGTGGCAGGCGGTGCAGGCGTAGAAGGTCTCGTCGCGGCCGGGACCTGCGGGAAACTCCTCCGGACTTTCCTCGCGTGGCGCAAAGCTTGTCTGCGCCATGGCCGGCACGATCCAGAGCGCGCCGGCCATCGCGAACCACACCAAGCGCTGCATCATCCGACCAGCACGGCGATGCGGTGCATGGCGTTGCCGCCATAGCCTTGCGGATTCCAGAAGCCGGCCTGATGCGGCTGCATCGCGCCTTTGGAATCGGTGGCGCGCGCCCAGATCTCGAAATAGCCGTCACTCGGCAGTTTCAAGGTCGCGGTCCAGCGCTGCCAGTCATACTTGTTCTTCGGCTTCTCGAGCGTGGCCCGCTGCCAGCTCGCGCCGAAATCGGTGGAGATGTCCACCTGCTTGACGGTGAGATCGCCGGCCCAGGACGCCCCGCGCAGCTTCAGCTCCTTGGTGCCGGCCGCGAACTTGGCTCCGTTGGCCGGATTGGTGATGATCGAGCGCACCGGCAT
Organism: Bradyrhizobium sp. LMTR 3; assembly: GCF_001693485.1. Taxonomy (GTDB): domain Bacteria; phylum Pseudomonadota; class Alphaproteobacteria; order Rhizobiales; family Xanthobacteraceae; genus Bradyrhizobium. Next base: position 115,972 of record NZ_MAXC01000046.1, on the reverse strand, counting down.
CGATTCCAGAATGCGGAAGTTTGCCGGATCGGCCTTGCCGCCGGGCACCATCGGCTTGATGGGGGTGCGATAGGAAAATTCGGTCATGCCGGGGCCGTCATGCTCGCGGTCGCGGATGGTAATGCGCGTCAGCCATTTCTGCGAGGCCGAGCCCGACCATCCCGGCACGATCAGGCGCACCGGTCCGCCATGGATGTTCGGCAGCGGCTTGCCGTTCATGGCCCAGACGATCATCGTGTTGGGGTCCATCGCCTTCTCCAGCCGCACGCCGCGCGAGAGGCTCGGCTTATTGGCGTCGCCGGACAGATGAAGATCGGCCGCATAATGTGCGGTGTACTTTGCTGATGGCTTCAGCCCCGCCTTCTTGAGCAGATCGGCGAGCGGCACGCCGGTCCATTCGGCGCAGCCCGCCCCGCCATTGGTCCACTGGTTGCCGCGCGCCGGCGGCGAGAATCCCGAACGGCCGTTGCCGCCGCATTCCAGCACCATGCGCCGCGTCACGGCCTTGTATTTCGATTTCAACTCGCCGAGCGTGATCTCGAGTTTGTTGTTGACCTCGCCATCGATGGTGATCTTCCAGGCGTCGGGATCCTTCGCCGCCTCGGGGATCTGCCCGTTGTTGCGGATGTAGAATTTCTCGATCGGCGTGGTGTCGTCGTCGAGCAGGCTTTCCGGCGTCTCGGCAACCAGCGGCTTTTCGCCGAGCACGACCAGCCCCTCGCTCTTGCCGGGATATTTCAGATGTTGCGGTCCCTTGGCCGGCGCGGGCGCGGCGGCCGACGGGGGCGGAGCGGCCTGCGCATGGGCCTGAGGGATTCCGCCGCCGTTGCGGGTGAGCGGCATCGCGCCTCCGATGACGGCGCCGATCGCAGCCAGTCCTGAACTGCCCAAAAATCTGCGCCGGCTGGTATTGAAATTGTTGCCATTGGGCGCATCGCACCCGGTCTCCCTCGCCATGATATCCTCCCTCATTGCCCTATGCCGGGCTTTTTGGCCGCAGTTCCCTTCGGGAAACCCGGCTGGCGGGAGTATTCGCGTTTTGCGGCCTTGCCGCAAGACGGCCTGGAGGAGCCGCCGTGCGCTAATCTGCGCTCGAGGCGTCCGGCATTTGGCGTCAATTTGCCGCTCGACACGGCCCACAAACCTTGCGAGATTCGCATGATGCGACCGCCGCACAAGAAAAGGCGGGACATGCTTGTCGTCAGACTTGCATTGCTCGCAACTTCTGTACTGGCAGCAATCATCATCACCGGTCGCTGAGGGGCAGTATCGTCGTCTATCGAGGCATCGCCCGATAGCCGCCAAGTCAAAGTTGGAAACAGCGGAGACCTGCCATGACTAGTATCCAAGAAGCTCCGAGCAAGCTCGTTCTGAAAGCAGGCTCGACCACGGTTACGTTCGACAAGGATTCCGGCAAGGCGATACTGCAGCAAAAAATGCTGCTGTGGAACAAGAAGCCCGTCGAGTTCCCGCTCTCCGAAATCGACGACATCGCGGTGAAGTCGGACGTGGACAGTATGTCAGGCGCACCAATCCACCACAGCGTCATGCACAGGCGCAATGGCGAGATCACCGTCCTGACAACCGAGGAAGCCAAGGACGCCGCCGAGACGGTCAAGAAGCTGCGTGGATTTGTCGGGCTGCAGAGTTGAGGCGCAGGACGGTTGCCGCTCGGTGTTCCGCTCTTGTGCGGACACGACGGCGCGATGTCTGACGGCACCATTTCTGCCATTGGGAGGAGCTGACATTGTCCCCGCTCCCCCGATGGGTGTCCGCTGGCGAAGGAACACGCAGTCGGAACGATGTCCGTTCGTCGGGGCTTGTAGCGGTGTGACCGAGATGCCCGCCTCTTAGGATCACACGGTCACATCCAAGGAGTACCAACATGACCCCACACATCTCCGAGGAACTTTCTACCAGATTGATCGACTGGAATCCCTTCGTAATCGTGGGCAACACGACGCCACCTCGAGATCCTGATGAAGACGAGGAGGACGAAGAGGAAGAGGACGAAGAAGAGGGCGCAGACGAAGCGCCGGTCATACGCGAGCCGGACGAAGACTAAGCGAGATGCCTGCGCATCAAAACGAACGCCCGCCGGCCGCTCTGAACTTATCGGTCGACTGCTCTAGATATGAAACTTCAGCCCGTCGACGACTTGTCGATCTTGCGCTCGGCGCGCATCGCGAGGCCGACCAGGTTGAGCTCAGCGCGGATCACCGCCCTCACCACCTCGCGGTTGGCGGGCATCACGCGTGATCTTGACCATTCGTGGCCGAAGCGCACTTCATCAGAAGCCACGCCCGGCTCAGCCCAGGCGCACGCCTGTTCTCAGCGTGTATCGATCCTGTAAGCCACAACAGTGCCTTCCATCATCATCGGGATCATGACGGTACCATCCGGCCCCATCCCGAGATCGGCGCTCCCCTTCGCGAGCGGAAGGAGGCGCGTCGCTGTGCCATTGCTCGAGATGCGGAACAGCCCGCCGGTCATCCAATCGGTGACGAGATAGCCGCCCTTGCCATCGGGTTCGACGCCGTCGAGATTGCCGACTGGCGCCGAGCTTCCTAGATCGGACACTTTCTTCGTCGCGAGATCGACCGTCTTCATGTGGCCGGGCACCTTCGTCGAAAAGTCGGGAGCCATTTTGCCCCACGACGCGACCACAAGCCGGCCCTCCTCGACGAGAAGCCCGTTCGGATTTTCGAGCGCGTCATCCTGCATCAGGAGAGACAGCTTGCTGCCGTCGAGCACCCAAATGCTGTTTGACACCATGTCGGAAACGTAAATCCGTCCACTCTTGTCAGCCGCGAGGTCGTTCAAAAATTTGGATCCGGGTGCCTCGAACCGGTTTACGACTTCGCCCTTGGCGAGGTCGATTTCGGCAATCCGGTCCACGTCTGCGGCGTAGAGCTTGCCATTGGCAAGCGCGAGGCCGGTCGGACTATCGAGCCCCTTGACCCACTCGATTGTTACGACCTTTCCATCCGGCCCGAGCTTTGAAACGAAGCCGTTGCCATCCTTTTTCATTGGATCGCCATTGACGTTCGACACATAGACGGCCCCCGCAGCTCGGTCGAAGACCGCCGATTCGGGGTTCTTGAAGCCACTCGCCTCCCACAGCTTCTGAGGTTCCGCGGCGCCGGCGCTGAAGGTAAGAACAGCGAACATTAGTGCGGAGAGCTGAGGTGTCCTCATGGTAGCCTCCTCGTGCTGCCCCGACGAACGAACATGCCTGTCACGGCAGATGTTCCTCGGCTCTTCTTTGAAATTGCGCCGGATTAGTCGGGCAGATGCAGTCTGACTTGGTAGGTCAATCGCAGTGGCTGCCCTGGGGTCACTCGCTATTCTAATACCTCTTCAACGAGGCCAGCCTGGCGCAACGCCGGGCCAATAGCTCAGGCTTTCGAAACGCCTAGCTGTGAAACCTCAGCCCGTCGACGATCTTGTCGATCACCTTGCGCTCGGCGCGCATCGCGAGGCCGACCAGATTGAGCTCTGCGCGGATCACTGTTCTCACCACCTCGCGGTTGGCGGCGTCATGCGTGGTCTTGAACATGTCCTCGGTATAGACCGCGGGCGTCACGTTGCGGGCGAGCGCGCGTTCGAGCGCGCGGGAGATCGCCGGCCGGTCGGCGCCGTAGATCAGGATCGGCTGACCGATCAGCGATAGATATCTGGTGCCTGAGCCGTCGCCATAGGGCTCGCCGATACATTCGGGAAACGCTGCGGCGATGCCACCGGCCAGAAAGGATGCGACGTTGAGTTTCTGCCAGGCTTCGAGATCGGTCCGGATCACGACCGCGATCTTGGTGTCGAATTGCATGAATTTCCCCAAAAGATGTCATTTGCGGATGCGCCGCAGCCACAAACCTCAGATGCGCGATTGCGCAGACTTCCATTCGGCCGACATTCTGTGCCGACCGAACACAGCCTCTTTATTGCTATTCACTGCTGCCTGCGATACTCGGCCGGCGTGATGTTCATGTGCCGGCGAAAGACCCGGTTGAGATGGCTCTGATCGGCAAAACCGCTCAGAAGGGCGATCTCCTTGAGCGGCAGACGATCTTTACGCAGGTGCTGGCACGCACGCTCCACCTTGCGTTTCAAGACATAGGCATGCGGCCGGGTTCCGTAATGCGCCTGGAATTTGCGCGCAAACTGAACCGACGTGCAGTTGCAGATGCTGGCCAATTCCTCGAGCGTGATGTTCCGGAAGATGTTTTGTTCGATGTATTCTTCGATCAGCCGCGCATGGGCTGGCCTGAAACGTCCCTGCGAGCAGGGCAACTTGAACTGTACAGAGGCGTATTTTCGCAAGATGTGCACGTTGGCCTGAAGCGCCAGCGCATCGTAGCAGAGCCGCCCGCCCGGCCCCCCGGCGGTCACCTCCTGAACCATTTGATCGCTGATCCAGGCCAATGCCGGGTCTTCTGCGCGCACCAGGTCATGGAGTTCAACGCGCTCCGCGTCGCGATCGAAAGCTTCGCTTGCTGTCTTCATCATGAGCGCGGGCGAGATGTAGAAATGCGACACTTCGATATCGTGTCGCCATATCCAGTTCGAAGGCTCCGCGCGCGTCAACAATGTCGTCACGCCACGGCCGACGTGATCCTGTTTCCATGGTCCGCTAACGCGACGGTTCATGGATGTCGCGCCTTCCCGATAATTGACGATCAGGAAATTCTCCGCCCCCGGGACCAGGATTTCGGACGGAGCGTAGCGGAACACCCTCAGGCGAAACTCCGGCATGCCCGTCGCCGCGCTGTCCAACTTGAGTTCGCCGCCGGCATATTGCGGAAGCTCCTCCACCGTGATCAATCGGCCCATCGCGTACCTCCCCGCGTCTGGAAGTTTTGGGGGCGGTTGACCGCTCTATTCTTTAGCCAGACAGCACCGGCGAGCATAAGACCGTTTTGCAATTTGCCAAGGGCCAATGCAGACGGCGTTCCAACTCCCCTGCCATTTCGTTCAAAGGAATGCGGAATTCATCCAAGCCGCAAACGCCGGACGGCAACTAGCTTCCTCATCCACCACAGGCAAGAGCCGCAGGCAATCCAGAAGAGACGCAGATCCGAGCGTCCAGCCGCCTGTTCTGCCGTGAACGACACCAGACGACGTGTGAGCCGTCCGTCTCGCGACGGACGAACGAGGTCGCGCGTCTTTCAGCAACGAATGCCAACGGAGGGAAGCATGACCCAAGCAGCAACAGAGTTACGGAGAGGTAACGGGAAGCAGATGACGGCGACCTTCGATGCCGTGGTCATCGGAGCCGGTGTCGCCGGGCTTTACCAATTGTACCGTCTACGCGAGCAGGGATTAAAAGTGAAAGTAATCGAGTCCGCCTCCGGCGTCGGCGGCACATGGTATTGGAATCGCTATCCCGGCGCGCGCTTCGATTCGGAAGCCTATATTTATCAATACCTGTTCTCCGAACAGCTCTACAAAGGATGGAGTTGGAGCGAGAAATTCCCAGGCCAGCCCGAAATCGAACGTTGGCTGAATTACGTCGCCGACCGCCTCGATCTCCGCAAGGATATTCAGTTCAACACGACCGTCGAGCGCGCGCATTTCGACGAGGCAACGCAGCGTTGGACGGTTTTGACCAACGCCGGCGATACGATTGACGCCCAATTCCTCATCACCTGCTGCGGCATGCTCTCGGCACCCCTGACATCGAGGTTTCCGGGTCAAGAGACGTTCAAGGGTCAGCTGTTCCATACGGCGCGCTGGCCCAAGGAGGGCGTCAATCTTGCCGGCAAGCGCGTCGGCGTGGTGGGCAACGGGGCGACCGGCATCCAGGTCATCCAAACGATCGCCGGTGACGCCGGTCATCTGAAGGTCTTCATCCGCACGCCGCAATACATCATCCCGATGAAAAATCCCAAATACAGTGCGGCGGACGTCGATGCCTACAAGGCACGGTTCCAGTTCTTCACCAAGCAGCTGCCGAGCACGTTCACCGGCTTCGAGTATGATTTCGAGCATGCCTGGGCCGATCTCACGCCCGAGCAGCGCCGCGAGGTATTGGAAGAATGCTGGAATGATGGCTCCCTGAAGCTGTGGCTGGCCTCCTTCGGCGAGATGTTCTTCGACGAGGAGGTCAACCGGCAGATATCGGAATTCGTGCGGGAGAAGATGCGCGCGCGGCTGCAGGATCCGACGCTGTGCGAACTGCTCATTCCGTCCGGCTCCGACTACGGGTTCGGAACGCATCGCGTGCCGCTGGAACAGAACTTCCTGGAAACCTTCCATCGTCCCAATGTCGAGATCGTCAGCGTCAGGGCCAATCCGATCGAGCGCATGACCCCTGGCGGGCTGCAGACAGCGGACGGGACGGTCCACGAGCTCGACGTCATCATTCTGGCAACCGGGTTCGACGCTGGCACAGGTGCGTTGACGCGCATCGATATCCGCGGCCGGGGCGGAAGGGCATTGAAAGACGAATGGAGCACGGATATCCGCACCACCATGGGCCTGCAGATTCACGGCTACCCGAATCTGTTCACGACTGCCGTGCCGCTCGCTCCGTCGGCTGCCCTGTGCAATATGACAACTTGCCTCCAGAAGCAGGTCGAGTGGATCGACGACTGTATCAGGCACCTGCGCAGCAGGAATCTGAAGGTCATCGAGCCGACCAAGGATGCGGAAGACCAATGGGTGGCGCATCACGATGAGACCGCCAATGCGACGCTCATTGCCAAAACCAACTCCTGGTATCTCGGCTCGAACGTCGAAGGCAAGCCGCGGCGGGTGCTGTCCTACACTGGCGGCGTAGGCACCTATCACCAGAAATGCAACGAGGTCGCCGCAAGCGGCTATCCGGGCTTCACCATGCAATGAGCGTGGCGCCGCCAGGCGTCGTGACAACGGTGCTGTCGCGTGCGGCCGAGCGCGAGCTCCGGGCGGGCGCAATGTATCGATCGAAAGCATCCATGGAAAAAGGGAGAATGAGGATGAGCACTAATTTCAATGTGACGGCAGACGCCGTCCTCGATGGGATCGTTGCGTCAGACCCGGGCGTCCCCGGCGTGGTCGGGATGGTCACAGACCGCCATCGCAACATCTACCAGGGCGCGGCCGGCAAGCGTCGCCTCGACCAGGCGGCCGACATGACGACGGACAGCGTGTTCGCGATCTTCTCGACGACCAAGGCGATCACCGGCACAGCGATCCTGCAGCTCGTCGAACAGGGCGAACTCGATCTCGATGCCCCCGCAAAGACCTACGCGCCCGATATCGGCAAGCTTCAGGTCATCGAAGGCTTCGATGCCAAGGGCGAACCAAGGTTGCGCCCGCCGAAGCGCGATGTGACCACGCGCATGCTGATGGTCCACACCGCCGGCTTCGGTTACGACTTCTTCAGTCAAACCTATAACCGCTTGGCGCAGGAGAAGGGTCAGCCCAGCGTCATCACGTCGTCCAAGGCGTCGCTGATGACGCCGCTTCTGTTTGATCCGGGCGACAAATGGGAATACGGAACCAATCTCGACTGGTGCGGTCAAATCGTCGAGGCTATCACTGGAAAGCGGCTCGGCGAGGTGTTCAAGGCGCGTATATTCGAACCTCTCGGAATGAACAACACGGCCTTCGAACTGACCGAGGCGATGCGCGGAAAGCTGGCCGGGATGCATGCACGAGGCGCCGATGGCTCGCTCACGCCGATGGACTTCGAGCTTCCCGCCAATCCGGAAGTTCACATGGGCGGCCATGGCCTTTACGCCACTGTCGGCGACTACATGCGCTTCATTCGCATGTGGCTCAACGATGGTGCGGGCGAGAATGGCCGCGTGCTAAGGCCTGAGACCGTACGCATGGCGGCGCAGAACCACTTGGGCGACAAGAAGGTGACGGCCCTCCCGGGAGTCATCCCCTCGCTGTCCAATGACGCCGAGTTCTTCCCGGGCCAGTCGAAGTCCTGGGCGCTGACGTTCATGATCAACGACGAACAGGCACCTACCGGACGTCCAGCCGGTGCTCTCGGATGGGCTGGCCTTGCCAATCTCTTCTACTGGATCGACCGGGCGAATGGGTTTGGCGGATTCTGGGCCACACAAATTCTGCCCTTCGGCGATCCGGCTTCGTTCGTCGGTTACCTGAACTTCGAAACTGCGTTCTACGACAGCCTGAAGCTGCGAAAGGCGAGCTAGACTTCGCAGGCTAGATTTCGAGGTCCAGTTCAAGGTTTTCGCCCAGTTGCGGTCGCCAACGACACCATCGATTTGCTGGACGTAAGGCCGAATGAATTGCACCATTACGGCTGGGAGTAAGCCTGACTGCCGCGTCGCTTAACGTGAGCGACGCAGCATTCTCATGTCGGCTTTTTGAGTGCACGCCCCTTGGCGCTACCCCTTGGCGTCGCAGGCCCAGGCGCGGATCACGCATTCCTTGCCGCCGAATTCGTAGCACTTCTTTGTCGCGGCGTTGAGCGAGCTCGAAATGCTGGGCTTCACGGCATAGCCGTGGGGGCCACAGGGATTGGTCATGTCGACCGCGAACGCGGCGCAGGCGCGCTTCATGGTGATCGCGGTGCAGGCGCCCTTGCACTGCTTCAGCGCCGCGGTGCGCGCGTCGGCTTCGGCGGCATAGTCATAGGCCTGGCCATAAGCGCCGCACTTGCCGATCGCGACAGCGCCGGCCGCCCATGCCTTGGTGATGTAGCTCGAGACGGCCAGTATCAGCGTCAATGCAACGACAAACAGCGCGCGGCGCTGTGCCGCGGCGACAGTCGAAACGATCAAAATCCCCTCCCCCGAGGTAACGGGTAGATTTTAGCGGGGGCGAGTTTCCAGTTGGTGAATGAGAGATTTTGTAGGGTGGGCAAATCGCAGCGTGCCCACCATGGTTCAGCGTAACGGAGAGATGGTGGGCACGCTGCGCTCTGCCCACCCTACGATCTTCGCGCCGCCTCCAGCGCCTGCGGCGTGTCGATGTCGAGAAACGCGCTTTGGCCCTCGACCGGCACTTCGGCCACGGCCTCAGTGTGCTTGGCGATCAGGTGACGAGCGCCGACGTCGCCGTCGAGCGTCATCAATTCCTTGAAAAAGCGGCGCGACCACAGCACGGGATTGCCGCGGCGGCCGTCGCTGACGGGGACGGCGATCAGGTGACCGCGGTCCGGCGCAAACGTCTCGATCAACTGGTCGATCAATTTTGCCGAGATCAGCGGCATGTCGCCGAGGCAGACGATGGCGCCGTCGGCGCTGTCGGGCACCGCGGCAATGCCGGCCTTCACCGATGAGGCCAGCCCGCCGGCGAAATCCGGGTTGCGAACGAACTTTACATTGAGGCCTGCCAAGGCCTGCTCGACCAATTCGGCCTGGTGGCCGGTAACGACGATCACATCCGTTGCCTTCGAGGCCAGCGCCTGCTCGGCGACGATGCGCACCAGCTTCTTGCCGTCGATCTCGGCCAAGAGCTTGTTGGGGCCGCCCATGCGGGTCGAGCGGCCGGCGGCAAGCACGATCGCGGTCACATTGCGGTTGGCTTCGGTATCGGTAACCGTGCGCGGCTGCGGCCGCGTGACGATTTCCATCAACAGGCCGCCGACGCCGAGGCCGGTGATTTCAGCGCGCGTGACCTTCAGCCCAGCGAGAAGCCGCATCAGCACCCAGTCAAAGCCGTTTTCGACCGGCGAACGTGCGCAGCCCGGCGCGCCCAGCACCGGCACGCCGCCGGCGCTGCCGATCAGGAGCAGATTGCCGGGATCGACCGGCATGCCGAAATGCTCGATGGCGCCGCCGATTTCGCTGATCGCGGCCGGAATCACGTCGCGGCGGTCGGCGATCGCGGACGCGCCGAACACGATGACCAGTTCAGCGCCGAGGCCGAGCAATTCCTTGATCGAGGAAGCCAGGGCCGCCTCGTCATGCGGAACGCGCCGCTCGGCGATGATGCTGGCGCCGGCAGGCGCCAGCCGCTCCGCCGTCACCCGCAGGGTCTTGTCGATAATTTTTGGCGAGAGCCCTGGTAGCAGCGTCGAGACCACGCCGACCCGCTTGATGACGTAGGGCGCAATCCGCAGCACATCGCGACCTGCAGCGGCCACGGCCGCATCGCGCAGCTTCGCCTCGATCCCGAACGGAATCAGTTTTACCGTTGCGATCATCTCGCCTTCGACCACCGGCTTGAAGGCTGCGAGCGTCGCAAAGGTGATGGCTTCGTCGACGCCGTTGATGCGGTCGACCGCGGCGCGGTCGACCACCAGCACGCCGGCCTGTGCGGCGAACAGATTGGCGCGGCCGGTAAAGGCGCGCTCGACATTGACGCCCTCGCCCGCAACCGCCTGCGCGATGCTGGCGGCGGCTTCGTCTTCGGAGACGTCGCCCTCCTCCAGCCGCACCACGACGATTTCCTTCACGCCTACCTTGTCGAGCGCCTCGACTTCGGCGGGCCCGATCGTGGTGCCCTTCTTCAGCACCAGCGAACCCTGCCGCAGCGTGTGCACCGTGACGCCGCCAATCGCATCGGCCGGACTGGCGGGACCGAACTTCATGCCGCCTGCACCTTCGCGGTTTCTTTCGGCAGCCGCAGCTCGGCGGTGATCTCGGCCATGATCGCGACCGCGATCTCCGAGGGCGACACCGCTCCGATCGAAAGGCCGATCGGCGCATGGATGCGCGCGATGTCGGCGTCGGACGCGCCCTGCGCCTTCAGCCGCTCGGCCCGCTTGGCGTGGGTCTTTCGCGAGCCGAGCGCGCCGATATAGAAGCAGTCGCGCTCGAACGCGTGCAGCAGCGCCGGGTCGTCGATCTTCGGATCGTGCGTCAGCGCGACAAACGCCGTGTAGTGGTCGATGTTGAGCGGCGGCAGCGCCACATCGGGCCATTCCGCGATCAGCGGCACGTCGGGAAAGCGCTCGGGGCTGGCGAACGCCGTGCGCGGATCGACCACCGTCACGTCGTAGTCAAGCGATCGCACGAGCGGCGCCAGCGCCTGGCTGATATGAACCGCGCCGACAATGACAAGCCGTGCGGTCGGCGCATAAACGTTGAGAAACAGCTTCTTGCCGCCGGACTCGACCATGCCGCTCTTGCCCATGCGGAGCTGTTTCGAAAGCTCGGCGCTCAAGGGATCGGTCGCGATGTCCTTCGCCTTCACCAACCGCTGATCGCCATTGGCGACATCGGTGACCACGACGACCGGGCGGCGCGCGGCGCGCTCGGCATTGACCTGTGTGAGGGTTTCCAGCTTCACGATTGGCCAACCTTCTCGACAAAGACACGGATGGTGCCGCCGCAGGACAGGCCGACATTCCAGGCGGTCTCGTCGGCGACGCCGAATTCCAGCATTTTGGGCTTGCCGCTGGCGATCACGTCCAGCGCCTCGGTGACGACGGCGCCTTCGACGCAGCCGCCGGAGACCGAGCCCAGAAACGTGCCATCGTCGTTGATGACGAGGCTGGAGCCGGCCGGTCTCGGCGCCGAGCCCCAGGTTTCGACCACAGTCGCCAGCGCCACGCCGTGACCGGCCTTCTGCCAGTTTTCGGCGGCCTGCAGAATGTCTTCGTCGCGATTGAGCATGGGATGCCCTTTCAAGCTGCTGAGCGGATGCGGCTCATGTGGTGCGGCGGAGGCGGCGCCGAAAGCGCCCCGATCAGCCCTTCCATCGAGGTCAAGTTATGCACCGGGCGGAATTCGTCAACGTGCGGCAGCATCATTTTGATGCCCTGCGCCTTGGCCTCGAAAGCACTGTAGCGCAGCAACGGGTTGAGCCAGATCAGGCGGCGGCAGGACCGGTGCAGCCGGTCCATCTCGAAGGCGAGCTTGGCATCCGCCTCGCGCTCCAGGCCGTCGGAGATCAAGAGCACGATGGCGCCCTGCCCGAGCACGCGGCGCCCCCACAATTTGTTGAAGGAGTGCAGCGAGGTGGCGATACGGGTGCCGCCGGCCCAGTCTTCCACCGAAGATGAGCAACTCGCCAAGGCCTCGTCGGGATCGCGCGCCCGCAGCGCCCGCGTCACGTTGGTGAGCCTTGTGCCGAACAGGAATACCGAGACGCGCTTGCGCGCATCGGTGATGGCATGGAGAAAATGCAGGAACAGGCGGGTATATTCGCTCATGGAGCCGGATATATCGAGCAGCGCCACGATCGGCGCCGGCTTCTCGATCCGGCCGAGCTTTCGGATATCGATGATCTCGCCGCCGGTGCGGAGACTGCTGCGCAAGGTTCGGCGCATGTCGAGCCGCAGGCCCTTCGCGTCGGGCTGGTAACGGCGGGTGCGCAGCTCGGCCTGCGGAAGCTTCATGTTGGCAATGGCGCGGGTCACTTCCGCGATCTCGGCTGCGCTCATCTGGGCAAAATCCTTCTTCTGCAGGATCTCCTTGTCGGAGACCGACAGCCGCAGTTCCTGCTCCTGGACTTGCGGTACCTCATCGCGCGCCGACGGCTGCGCCAACGCCTCGTGCACGCGGCGCGAGGCCGGCGGCGGCTTCTTCTTGGCGTGATCGGGCAACGGCACCGAATCCAGCATGTGCTTCCAGTCCTCGGCGGCGCGGAAGAACAGATCGAAGGCTTGGGCAAAGATCAGCATATGCTCGTGGCGCTTGACGAAGATCGCTTCCAGCGTGGCGTAGACATCGGCACGGTTGCCGATCTCGATCGCCTGCAGCGCGCTGAGGGCGTCGATGACAGCACCAGGACCCACGGGAATGCCGGCAGCGCGGAGTGCACGGCCAAAGCCGACGACATTGTCGGCCATGTGGCCGGTCGGAGGATTGAGGTGGTCGATGGTGGTCATGGTCGAACCAACTTCCGTCGTCATTCCGGGGCGACGCGTCAGCGTCGAACCCGGAATCTCGAGATTCCGGGTCTGGTCCTTCGGACCATCCCGGAATGACGAGCAATCAACCCTCGCTCGTCGCGTCCTTCAAAACCTTTTGCAGCGTATCGCCCTGCATGCGCGCGATGTCGTCCTGGTACTTCAGCAGCGCGCCGAGCGTGTCGCCGACCAGTTGCGGCGTCAGCGAGCGGGCGTCGAGCTCGGTCAGCGCAGTCGCCCAGTCGATGGTCTCGGCAACGCCCGGCGACTTGTAAAAATCCTGATCGCGCAGCGCCTGCACGAAACGGACGACCTGCTGCGACAGCTTTGCGGAAATGCCCGGTACGCGCGACTTGACGATCGCGAGCTCGCGCTCGGCTTCGGGGTAATCCACCCAGTGATAGAGACAGCGGCGCTTCAGCGCGTCGTGGATCTCGCGGGTGCGGTTCGAGGTGATGATGACGATCGGCGGATGCGGCGCCCTGATGGTGCCGAATTCGGGGATCGTGACCTGGAAATCGCTGAGGATTTCCAGAAGATACGCCTCGAACGCCTCGTCGGCGCGGTCGAGTTCGTCGATCAAGAGCACCGGCGCGCCGGCAACGTCCGGCTCCAGCGCCTGCAGCAGCGGACGCTTGATCAGGAAACGTTCAGCGAAAATATCCGACGACAATTGCTCGCGATCGGTATCGCCGGCAGCCTCCGCCAGGCGGATTGCGATCATCTGCGCCGCGCTGCTCCACTCGTAGACCGCGGAGGCGACGTCGAGGCCTTCGTAGCACTGCAGGCGGATCAGCTTGCGTCCGAGCGCCGCCGACAGGACCTTTGCGATTTCGGTCTTGCCGACGCCCGCCTCACCTTCGAGAAACAGCGGCCGGCCCATGCGCAGCGACAGATAGGTCACCGTCGCCAGCGACCGCTCCGCGAGATAGCCGCGCGAGGTCAGGAGTTCGAGCATCCCATCGACGGATTTGGGTAGCGTCGATGCACTCATGCGATGGCCAATCTTGATGCGCCGGAAATCGGCAAAATAACCGGCAAGCCTACTTCGCCGTCGCGGCTTCGACGGCGCGGCGCGTCAGCACGCCGATCAGATGCGCGCGATATTCAGCGCTGCCGTGCAGATCGCTGTTCAGCCCTTCCGGCGATGCCGAAATGCCGTCGAGCACCTTGTGCGAGAAACGCTTCTTCAGCGCTTCCTCGAACTGGGTGGCGCGGAATACGCCCTCCGAGCCCGCGCCGGTGACGGCAACGCGCACGTCGGACGGGCGCCTGGCGACGAACACGCCGACCAGCGCATAACGCGAGGCCTGGTTGCGGAATTTGACGTAGGCCGCCTTCTTCGGCAGCGGGAACATCACCTTGGTGATGATCTCGTCGCTTTCGAGCGCGGTCGTGAACAGGCCCTGGAAGAATTCCTCCGCCTTCAGCCGGCGCTTGTTGGTGACGATGGTGGCGCCGAGCGCGAGAACGGCGGCGGGATAATCCGCCGTCGGGTCGTTATTGGCGAGCGAGCCGCCGAGCGTGCCCTTATGGCGCACCGCGGGGTCGCCGATTCCACCGGCGAGTTCGGCGAGCGCCGGAATGGCTTCGCCGACGATCGGCGACGTCGCGACATCGGCATGCCTGGCGGTCGCGCCGATCACCAGCGAACGGCCCTTCATCTCGATCGCATCGAGCCCTTCGATGTGCGAGAGATCGACCAGATGCGGCGGGCTGGCAAGCCGCTGCTTCATGACCGGCACCAGCGTGTGGCCGCCGGCGATCACCTTGGCTTCTTCGTTCTTCACCAGGAGATTGGCGGCCTGCCGCACTGTCGCCGGCCGATGATATTTGAATTCGTACATGAGAACTTCCTGATCGCTACTCGAGATGAAATCGATTAGGCGAACTTGTCGATTGAGCGGGCATGTCGGTTAAGCGGATTTGGCCATTGCCTTGGCGCCGGCGGCGATCGAGGTCACGATATTCTGATAGCCGGTGCAGCGGCACAGATTGCCTTCGAGCTCCTCGCGGATGACATGGTCCGAAAGGTCGTGGCCCTTGCGGTTGACCAGATCGACCGCGGTCATGATCATGCCAGGCGTGCAAAAGCCGCACTGCAATCCGTGGTGCTCGCGAAAGGCTTCCTGCATCGGGTGCAGCGGCGCGCCGTCGGGCGCCAGGCCCTCGATGGTCTTGACCTCATGGCCGTCAGCCATCACCGCGAGCGTGGTGCAGGATTTGACCGCCTTGCCGTCGAGATGCACGACGCATGCGCCGCACTGCGACGTGTCGCAGCCGACATGGGTGCCCGTCAGCCGGAGATTTTCCCGCAGAAACTGGACCAGAAGGGTACGGGGATCGACGTTGGCGTTTACGGGATTACCGTTCACGATCAGGGAAATCTTGGCCATCACCACTCTCTTGGGCCGCACTGCCGGAGCGGGCAACGCAGACGTTTATAGTCATTCCAAAGCCCATAATATGGGCCATCCCGACAATGAGCAACCTCAGGAGCCCCCCTCCTGGGACATGGCCTGAGTGACTTGCCTGTTCGACAGGGCTGGCGTGTAAGAATCAGCCTCTGAATCAGCCCTGCACAGCCTTGCCGAAATTGTTGAAAAATTCGTCGGCCAGCTTCTTGGCCGCGCCATTGATCAGCCGCTGTCCGAGCTGGGCCAGCTTGCCACCAATCTGCGCCTCGACATTATAGCTCAGCAGCGTGCCGCCATCCTTGTCGGTCAGCGCCACCGTGGCGCCCCCCTTGGCGAAGCCGGCCACACCGCCCTCGCCTTCGCCCGTGATCTTGTAGCCGTTGGGCGGGTCGAGATCGCTCAGCATGACCTTGCCCTTGAAGCGGGCCGAGACCGGCCCGACCTTCATCTTGGCGACGGCGCGGAAGCCGTTATCCTCGGTCTTTTCCAGCTCCTCGCAGCCGGGAATGCAGGCCTTCAACACTTCCGGATCGTTCAGCTTGGCCCATACGGCCTCGCGCGACGCCGCAAGCTGGACTTCGCCGTTCATCGTCATGGCCATGGGGGTGCCTCCTGGATCGCGTCAACCTGATCTTTCCAAGTAAAGCACGTCCGGACCAAAAGGAAGGGCGATAAACAATGCATATTCGCAAGTGCAACAAGTGCACGGCGACAAGGGCATTGGCATTGACAGGCCGGGATGGTTAGGTCGCACGGAGATGAGCACGCCCCTCTCCCCATTGCTTGCCCCGATGCTATCGAGCGCCGCCATGCGCGCGATCTGCGACGACGCCACATGCCTGCAGAATATGCTGGATTTCGAAGCGGCGCTGGCGCGCGCCGAGGCCGCCCTCGGGGTCATTCCAGCGAGCGCGGCTGCGCCGATCACAAATGCGTGCCGGGCCGAATCATTCGACATCGCCGCATTGGCCGACGCGGCGACCAAGACTGGCAACCTCGCCATCCCCCTCGTCAAGGCGCTGACCGCAAATGTCGCCAAATCGGACGCGGCGGCCGCACGCTATGTGCATTGGGGCGCGACCAGCCAGGACGTCATCGACACCGCCGCCATGCTCGGTCTTCGTGCCGGCATCGATGCGCTCCTCGCCGACATCGATCGCGCGATCGCAGGCTTTGCCGGACTGGCGCGACGGCATCGCCACACGCCCGTGGTCGCCCGCACCTGGCTGCAGCATGCGCTGCCGATGCCGTTCGGGCTGAAGCTTGCCGAATATGCCGCTGCATTGCATCGCTCGAAGCTGCGCCTGCAGCGCGCGCGCAGCGAGGCGCTGGCCCTGCAATTCGGCGGCGCCGCCGGCACACTCGCAGCCCTTGGAGACAAGGGATTGGCGGTCGCGGAAAAACTGGCCGAGGAACTGAAGCTGCCACTGCCGGACGCGCCCTGGCACACCCACCGCGACCGCATCGCCGAAGCGGCCTCAGTACTGGCCATCGTTACCGGCACCTGCGGCAAGGTCGCCCGCGATGTCTCCTTAATGATGCAGACCGATGTCGGCGAAGCGTTCGAGCCCTCGGGCGAAGGCCGCGGCGGCTCTTCCACCATGCCGCACAAGCGCAATCCGGTCGCGGCAGCCAGCGCGCTCGCGGCAGCCACCATGGCGCCCAATCTCGCAGCGACGATATTTGCCGCGCAGGTGCAGGATCACGAGCGCAGCGCCGGTCCGTGGCACGCGGAATGGCCGACACTGCCGACGCTGCTGCTCGTCACCTCGGGCGCGCTAGCGGCCATTGTGGATATTGCGGAAGGGCTCGAAGTCGACGCCGCGCGCATGCGCGCCAATCTCGACGCGACCGACGGGCTGATCATGGCCGAAGCGGTGGCGATGGCGTTGGCCGAAAAGATCGGCAAGAGCGACGCGCATCATCTGGTCGAGGCGGCGAGTAAGAAGGCGGTCAAGGAGAAAAAGCATTTGCGCGATGTGCTGATGAACGACTCGAAAGTTACCGCACAGTTTGGTGCCGATACGATTGCAAATCTTTTCGAACCGATGGCCTATCAGGGCGCCTCGCAAGCCCTGATCGACCGTTTGCTCGCTTCGCTTCACGACGAATAAGAGACCGGAGACCTCCCATGCCGATGATCAACGCCGACGGTTGCCTGCTCAACGTATCCGTCGAAGGCCGCGACGGCGGACCGACGCTGATGCTCTCGAACTCGCTGGGCTCGACCATGCAGATGTGGGAGCCGCAGATGAAGGCGCTCACCCAGGTGTTCCGCGTCATCCGCTACGACCGGCGCGGCCATGGCAAGTCGAGCGTGCCGCCCGGGCCCTACTCGCTGGAACGATTCGGCCGCGACGTGCTGGCGATCCTCGACGATCTCAACATCGCGCGGACGCATTGGTGCGGCCTGTCGATGGGCGGCATGGTCGGGCAATGGCTGGGCGCCAACGCGCCTGACAGGTTCGGCAAGATCATCCTGTCCAATACCACCTGCTATTACCCGGACCCGACGCGCTGGCACGAGCGCATCAAGGCGGTGAAGGACGACGGCATCGCCGCGGTGGCCGATACCGTGATGGCCGGCTGGCTGACGGCGGACTTTCGCGAGCGCGAGCCGCAGATCACCGCCAACATGAAGGCGATGATGCTGACCACGCCGGTCGAGGGCTACATCGCCTGCTGCGAGGCGCTGTCGACGCTGGACCAGCGCGAACTGCTGCCCAAGATCAAGAGTCCGACGCTGGTAATCGCCGGCCGCCATGACATGTCGACGACGGTCGCGGATGCCGAATTCATGCGCAGCCGGATCCCCGGCGCGGGCATGACGCTGCTGGATGCCGCGCACATTTCGAACGTCGAGCAGCCGCACGCCTTCACCGACGCGGTGATCGGTTTCCTGACGCAACGGTAGAACGATCGTCGTCATTCCGGGGCGCCTCGAAGAGGCGAACCCGGAATCTCGAGATTCCGGGTTCGATGCTTCGCATCGCCCCGGAATGACGACGATGGAGGAGACATCATGGACGACAACCAACGCCGCGATGACGGCATGGCCCAGCGCCGCAAGGTGCTCGGCGATGAATGGGTCGACAAGTCGATCAAGAACCGCAACGCGTTCAATACCGACTTCCAGGACCTGATCACCCGCTATGCCTGGGGCGATATCTGGACCCGGCCGCATTTCGACCACCGCACCCGCCGCGTGCTCGTGATCGGCACCATGGTGGCGCTGGGCCAGTGGGATGAATTCCGCCTGCATGTGCGCGCAGCGCTCGCCGAAGGCGGCTTCACGCCCGACGACATCAAGGAAATCCTGCTGCAGCAGGCGATCTATTGCGGCGTGCCGGCAGCCAACCACGCCGTCAAGGAGGCGAACGCGATCATCGCCGAATTAGGTTTGCTGAAGAGCTAGCCATCCCCGTGTCCCGGACGCGGTGCAGCGTGTAACGCTGCACCGCCAAGGGCGCTGCGCCGCGTCCGGGACACGAAGTTGGCAACGCACAAGAAGTTGGCAACGCACAAAAAGAAAAGCCCCACCTTTTCGGCGGGGCCTTTTCTGTCCTGGCATATGCCCTTCTACTCTGGCATCTGCCGTGGATCCTGACTGGGTTTCTGACCCTGACGCCCCGGATCCTGCTGCTGCTGGCCCGGCTTCTGGCCGCCGCCCTGCTGCTGCTGACCGGGCTTCTGACCCGGGTTCTGGTTCTGCTGGCCCGGGTTCTGGTTCATCTTGCTCATCGAGGGATCTCCGTTGTTGAGGCGTAGCCCGAATTAACGGAGAGCCGCGGCGTCGGTTGCAGCGGAACAGCGGTTCCGGTGGGATCATCGGAAGGCAACGCCGTGTCCGGAGTGTGGCGCCGGAACCGCCTGCGCAAAAACTAGCTCTGTACAAGCCAAATAAGCCGCAGCCGGCGCTGTTGCCGCCCCTAGTTCCCACTGTTAGAAAATGCCACGACGCGTCGTCATGGGCTGCCGGAGCTCTCGCCGCGTCCTCATACAAAAAACGGCAGCGCATGGATTATTTCGCCCAGCAACTGATCAACGGCCTCGTGCTCGGCTCGATCTACGGCCTGATCGCCATCGGCTACACCATGGTCTACGGCATCGTCGGCATGATCAATTTCGCCCATGGCGATATTTTCATGATCGGCGGCTTCATCGCCTTGATCACCTTCCTGATCCTGGTCTCCTTCGGGCTTACCGCCATCCCGCTCATCCTCCTGATCGTGCTGCTGGTATCGATGGCGATTACCGCGCTCTACGGCTGGACGGTCGAGCGTATCGCCTACCGGCCGCTGCGGCACTCGTTCCGCCTCGCGCCCATGCTCTCCGCCATCGGTATGTCATTCGTGCTGACCAATTATTCGCAGGTAGCCCAGGGCGCGCGTGTCAAACCGGTGCCGCCGATCATTACCGGCGGCTATACCCTGCATGAGGGCTCGGAAGGCTTTGTGGTGCAGCTTTCCAACATCCAGATCATCGTGGTCGTCACCACCATAGTGCTGCTCGCGCTGTTCACCTGGCTGGTGTCGAACACCCGGCTCGGCCGCGACATGCGCGCCTGCGAGCAGGACCAGACCATGGCCTCGCTGCTCGGCGTCGATGTCGACCGCACCATTTCCATGACGTTCGTGATTGGTGCTGCGCTCGCTGCGGTGGCCGGCATGATGTACCTGCTCTATTACGGGCTGGTCGATTTTTTCATGGGCTTCGTCGCCGGCATCAAGGCGTTCACCGCGGCCGTGCTCGGCGGCATCGGCTCGCTGCCCGGGGCGATGCTCGGTGGTCTCCTGATCGGCCTGATCGAGACGCTGTGGTCGGCCTACTTCTCGGTTGAGTACAAGGACGTCGCCGCGTTCTCGATCCTGATCGTGGTCCTGATCTTCCTTCCGACCGGCCTGCTCGGCCGGCCTGAAGTCGAAAAAGTCTGACGGGCCGCAGCGTGAGCGCACCCCCCGCCGCCCAAACCTCGCGCGCACCTGGCGCCGCCTTCATCCTGAAGAAAGCGCTGATCAGCGCGTTCGTGGCGCTGGTGCTGTTTTCGCTGATGATCGGCGTGCGCACCGAGGCCGGCCCGCAGGGGCAATTGGTCTACTGGACGCGCTTCGACGACCTCGCCATCATGGTCGCAGCCGTATTCGGCGGCAGCATCCTCGTCGAACTGCTGCGGCGATGGTGGGGACCGGTCGACACCGTCAGGGTGGTGCCACCTTCGGTGCAAAGCGCGCTGTCGCTCGCCGGACGCCTGGTCGCGCCGGTGCTGCTGGTATTTACGTTCCTGGTGCCGGTCCTGTTCTACAACGAGCGCTACATTCTCGACCTCGCCATCCTCGTGCTGACCTATGTGATGCTCGGCTGGGGGCTGAATGTGGTGGTCGGCCTCGCCGGCCTGCTCGACCTCGGCTATGTCGCGTTCTATGCGGTCGGCGCCTATTCCTACGCGCTGCTGGCCACCAATTTCGGGCTGTCGTTCTGGATCTGCCTGCCGCTCGCCGGCATCCTCGCGGCGTTCTGGGGCGTGCTGCTCGGCTTTCCAGTGCTGCGGCTGCGTGGCGACTATCTCGCCATCGTCACGCTGGCCTTCGGCGAGATCATCCGCCTCGTCCTGATCAACTGGCAGACCCTGACCGGCGGGCCGAACGGCGTCACCGGCATTCCCCGGCCCACCCTGTTCGGCATTCCGCTGACGCCGGCCGACGACGGGCTGGCCGCCCTGCTCGGCATCGAATTTTCGCCGACGCACCGCATCGTATTTCTGTTTTACATTATCCTGGCGCTGGCGCTGCTCACCAACTGGGTCACGATCCGGCTGAGGCGCCTGCCGATCGGCCGCGCCTGGGAGGCGCTGCGCGAGGACGAAGTCGCCTGCCGGGCGCTTGGCATCAACACCACCACGACCAAGCTGACCGCGTTCGCGACGGGGGCGATGTTCGGCGGTTTTGCCGGCGCGTTCTTCGCCACAAGACAAGGCTTCATCAGCCCGGAATCCTTCACCTTCCATGAATCGGCATTGGTGCTGGCGATCGTGGTGCTGGGCGGGATGGGCTCGCAGCTCGGCGTGGCACTGGCGGCGCTCGCCATGATCGGCGGCTTCGAGCTATTCCGCGGGCTCGACCAGTACCGCATGCTGGTGTTCGGCATGGCGATGGTGCTCTTGATGATCTGGCGGCCGCGCGGCCTGATCGGCCATCGCGCGCCGACCGTGTTCCTCAAACGCAGCGAGGCGATCTCGTCCGACCTCGTCAAGGAGGGGCACGGATGAGCGGCAATCCGATTCTCTCCGTCGATCGCCTGTCGATGCGCTTCGGCGGCATCGTCGCCGTCAACGACCTCTCGTTCGACGCCGAGCGGCGCAAGATCACCGCGCTGATCGGGCCGAACGGCGCCGGCAAGACCACCGTCTTCAACTGCATCACCGGCTTCTACAAGCCGACCTCGGGCGCCATCGGCCTTACCCATGATGATGGCCATGCCATCCGGCTCGAGCGGCTGAACGATTTCCGGATTGCCAAACTGGCCAAGGTCGCGCGCACCTTTCAGAACATCCGCCTGTTTCCCGGGATGACGGCGCTGGAAAACCTGATGGTCGCACAACACAACGCGCTGATGCGCGCATCCGGGTTGACGTTCCTTGGTCTGATCGGCGCGCCATCCTGGCGTCACGCCGAACAGGCCGCGATCGACCTGGCGCGGACCTGGCTCGACCGCATCGGTCTTCTGGATCGTGCCGACGATGCCGCCGGCAACCTGCCCTATGGCGACCAGCGGCGCTTGGAAATCGCGCGCGCAATGTGCACCCAACCCGCCCTGCTCTGCCTCGACGAGCCGGCTGCGGGATTGAATGCGCGCGAAAGCGCTGCATTGAGCGAATTGCTGCTCTCGATCCGCGCCGACCAGGGCACCTCGATCCTTTTGATCGAGCACGACATGAGCGTGGTGATGGAAATCTCCGACCACGTCGTGGTGATGGACCACGGCGTCAAGATCGCCGAAGGCACGCCGCGCCAGATCCGCGACGATCCCAAGGTGATCGCGGCCTATCTCGGCGCCGACGAGGAGGAAGCCATCGCGGTGATGGAGAGCGGAACGTGAGCGAAGGTCTGCACGTTTCCCGGATGCGGTGCAGCGTGCAACGCTGCTCCGCTGTTCCGGGATCCATAACTCCGGATCTGACAGGTCCCGGTTCTGCACAGCGGCACTACGCGCCGCAGTGCGCCCGGGACACAGGGACCATCGCATGACTCACCCCCTGCTCGCGATCCGCTCGCTGCGGGCGGCTTACGGCAAGATCGAGGCGCTGAAGGGCGTCGATCTCGACATCAACGCCGGCGAGATCGTCGCGCTGATCGGCGCCAACGGTGCCGGCAAGTCGACGTTGATGATGACGATCTTCGGCCGGCCCCGTGCCCGCGCCGGCCGCATCGAGTTCGACGGCCGGGATATCACCGGCGTGCCGACGCATGAGATTGCGCGGCTGCGGATTGCCCAGTCGCCCGAGGGCCGCCGGATTTTTCCGCGCATGAGCGTGGCGGAAAACCTGCAGATGGGCGCCGACGCGACCGACAGCAGCGAGGCCGACCGGGCGAGCGGCCTGGAACGCGTCTTCGCGCTGTTCCCGCGGCTCAAGGAACGCATGACCCAGCGCGGCGGCACGCTATCCGGCGGCGAGCAGCAGATGCTGGCGATCGGCCGGGCCCTGATGAGCCGGCCGCGCCTGTTGATGCTGGACGAGCCGTCGCTGGGGCTGGCCCCCCTGATCGCGCGGCAGATTTTCGATGCGATCCGGACCCTGAACCGGCAGGACGGCCTGACCGTGCTGATCGTCGAGCAGAACGCCAACCACGCGCTGAAACTGGCCCATCGCGGCTATGTCATGGTCAACGGCCTGATCACGCTGTCCGGAACCGGCAGCGAATTGCTGCAGCGCCCGGAAATCCGCGCCGCCTATCTGGAAGGTGGCCGGCGGGAGTAACGGTCGATGCGTTCCCCGGATGCTGCGCAGCACGAAGTGATGCGCTGCTGATCCGGGGTCCACCTTTTAAGCGACGAAGCGGGTCCCAGCTCTGGGGAGCAGCGCTGAAGGAGCGCTGCACCGCGTCCGGGACACGGCAAACTGCGGCAAGATGCTGCGAACGGACCGTGGATTTGCCCGAAAATTGCCGATGACTTCGCCGTAAAATCAGCCGACAATAGGCGTGATTTTGGTACCCGGCCTGCCGGGTGCTTCCTGAAATCGACTGACCTGCGAGGACACCTCATGAAATCACTGAAACTTATCGGCCTGGCATTGGGCGCATCGCTGGCGCTATCGACAACGGCGCTGGCGCAGGACATCTCCATCGCAGTGGCGGGCCCGATGACGGGCGGCGAATCCGCATTCGGTCGGCAGATGAAGAACGGTGCCGAACAATTCGTGGCCGACATCAACGCCGCCGGCGGCGTGCTCGGCAAGAAACTGGCGCTGCAGGTCGGCGACGATGCCTGCGACCCGAAGCAGGCGCGCTCGATCGCAGAAAAATTCGCCAGCGCGAAAATCCCGTTCGTTGCCGGTCACTTCTGCTCGTCGTCGTCGATCCCGGCGTCGGAAGCCTACGCCGACGGCAACGTGCTGCAGATCACGCCGGCCTCGACCAACCCGTTGTTCACCGAACGCAAGCTGTGGAACGTGGCGCGCGTCTGTGGCCGCGACGACCAGCAGGGCCTGGTTGCCGCCGACTACATCGTCAAGAATTACAAGGGCAAGAACGTCGCCATCCTCAACGACAAGACCACCTACGGCAAGGGCCTCGCCGACGAGACCAAGAAGGCGCTCAACAAGGCTGGCGTCACCGAGAAGATGTTCGAGTCCTACAACAAGGGCGACAAGGATTTTAACTCGATCGTGTCGCGGCTGAAGCGCGACAACATCGATCTGGTCTTTGTCGGCGGCTATCATCAGGAAGCCGGCCTGATCCTGCGCCAGATGCGCGACCAGGGCCTCAAGACGGTGTTGATGGCGGGCGATGCCCTGAACGACAAGGAGTTCGCCTCGATCACCGGCCCGGCCGGCGAAGGCACCCTGTTCACCTTCGGTCCCGACCCGCGCAACAAGGCAACCGCCAAGGCGATCGTCGAAAAGTTCAAGGGCAAGAACATCGATCCCGAAGGCTACACCCTCTACACCTACGCTGCGATGCAGGTCTGGTCGCAGGCTGTGGCAAAGGCAAAAACCACCGAACCGAAGAAGGTCATGGAAACCATCAAGGCCGGCGAATGGGACACCGTGCTCGGCAAGCTGGGCTTCGATGCCAAGGGCGACATCAAGGTGATCGACTACGTCGTCTACAAGTGGGACGCCAAGGGCAACTACACCGAGATCAATCCGAAGGGGTCCTGATCTCCTTCGTCGATCAGCGCCGATCACAACATCAAACGCCCCGGCCTGCCGGGGCGTTTTTATTTTCGGTTCCGAATAATTTTTAACCCGCTGGAACAATTGGGTTCCCACGGCATTGTGGAGAGTTGGGGCTGAGTTCCATGTCATTGATTTCACGACCTTAACCGTTGTTCCAACTTGATCTGCCATGGGGCAGCGGGTCTATTCGTGAAAAATGCATTTCAGCCAATGAGATTTTGCGCGAACTGGCCGAGGAGACACCATGAGTGATCTTTCCCCTGGAGCATCTCCCTCCGCTCGCCGGGTCGCCAAACCCAAACCACCCCACACCAACGGCACGTCCGATCCGATGCAGGATCTTTTGCACGCGTTGCAGGCCATGCGCGCCGGCGATTTCTCGGTACGCATGACCGGCGATCATCTCGGCATCGAGGGCAAGATTGCCGACACCTTCAACGAAATCGTCGCCTCCAACCAGCGAATGGCGCAGCAACTGGAGCACGTCGGCCAGGTCGTCGGCCGCGAAGGCAAGACGCGCCAGCGCGTCAAGTTCGACCTCACGAGCGGCTCGTGGGCGGACATGGAAGGCTCCGTCAACACGCTGATCGACGACCTGCTGTGGCCGACCCGCGAAGTCACGCGCGCGGTCGCCGCGGTGGCACAGGGCGATCTGCTGCAGACCGTGCAACTCAATGTCGACGGCCGCCCGCTGGGCGGCGAATTTCTGCAGTCTGCCACCATCGTCAACACGATGATCAAGCAGCTCGGCGTGTTCACCTCGGAAGTGACGCGCGTGGCGCGCGAAGTCGGCACCGAGGGCAAGCTCGGCGGCCAGGCCCAGGTGCCGGAAGTGACCGGCGTCTGGAAAGACCTGACCGAGAGCGTCAACTCGATGGCCAACAACCTCACCGGCCAGGTCCGCAACATCGCCGAAGTGACCATTGCGGTCGCAAATGGCGACCTGTCGAAGAAGATCACGGTCGACGTCCGCGGCGAGATCCTGCAGCTCAAGGAAGCCATCAACACGATGGTGGACCAGCTCCGTTCCTTCGCTTCCGAAGTGACGCGCGTGGCGCGCGAAGTCGGCACCGACGGCAAGCTCGGCGGCCAGGCGATCGTTCCCGGCGTCGCCGGCACCTGGAAGGATCTGACCGACTCCGTCAACGCGATGTGCGGCAACCTCACCGCACAGGTCCGCAACATCGCCAATGTCACCACCGCTGTCGCCCGCGGCGACCTCTCGCGCAAGATCACGGTCGACGTCCGCGGCGAAATCCTCGAGCTGAAGGACACCATCAACACGATGGTCGACCAGCTCAACTCGTTCGCATCAGAAGTGACGCGCGTGGCGCGCGAGGTCGGCACCGAAGGCAAGCTCGGCGGTCAGGCCCAGGTGCCTGGTGTGGCCGGCACCTGGAAGGACCTCACCGACAACGTCAACTTCATGGCTTCCAACCTGACGGCGCAGGTCCGCAACATCGCCGACGTCGCGACCGCGATCGCCGGCGGCGACCTTTCCAAGAAGATCACCGTGAACGTCTCGGGCGAAATCCTTCAGTTGAAGGAAACGCTGAACACCATGGTCGACCAGCTCAATGCCTTTGCCGGCGAAGTGACGCGCGTGGCGCGCGAAGTCGGCACCGAGGGTCGGCTCGGCGGTCAGGCCAACGTGCTCGGCGTCGCCGGTACCTGGAAGGACCTCACCGAGAGCGTCAACTCGATGGCCTCCAACCTGACGGCACAGGTCCGCAACATCGCCGAGGTGACGACCGCGGTCGCCAATGGCGACCTGTCGAAAAAGATCACGGTGGACGTCCGCGGCGAAATTCTGGAGCTGAAGGACACCATCAATACCATGGTGGACCAGCTCAACGCCTTTGCCGGCGAAGTGACGCGCGTGGCGCGCGAAGTCGGCACCGAAGGTAAGCTCGGCGGCCAGGCCAACGTGCGCGGCGTCGCCGGCACCTGGAAGGACCTCACCGACAACGTCAATTCGATGGCCGGCAATCTCACCGGCCAGGTCCGCAACATCGCCGAGGTCGCGACCGCGGTGGCCAAGGGCGACCTGTCGAAGAAGATCACGGTGAACGTCTCGGGCGAAATCCTTCAGTTGAAGGAAACGCTGAACACGATGGTCGACCAGCTCAACGCCTTTGCCGGCGAAGTGACGCGCGTGGCGCGCGAAGTCGGCACCGACGGCAAGCTCGGCGGCCAGGCCCAGGTGACCGGTGTCGCCGGCACCTGGAAGGACCTGACCGACTCCGTGAACTCGATGGCCGGCAACCTCACCGCGCAGGTGCGCAACATCGCGGAAGTGGCGACCGCGATTGCCGGCGGCGACCTCTCGCGAAAAATCACCGTCGACGTGCGCGGCGAAATCCTGCAGCTCAAGGAAACGCTGAACACGATGGTCGACCAGCTCAACCGCTTCGCCGGCGAAGTGACCCGCGTGGCGCGCGAGGTCGGCACCGAGGGGCGGCTCGGCGGCCAGGCCAATGTGCCCGGCGTCGCCGGCACCTGGAAGGACCTCACCGACAACGTCAACTCGATGGCCGGCAACCTGACCGGCCAGGTCCGAAACATCGCCGAGGTGACCACGGCGGTGGCGAAAGGCGACCTGTCGAAGAAGATCACCGTCGACGTCAAGGGCGAGATTCTCGAACTGAAGAATACCGTCAACACGATGGTCGACCAGCTCAACGCCTTCGCCTCGGAAGTGACGCGCGTGGCGCGCGAGGTCGGTACCGAAGGCAAGCTCGGCGGCCAGGCCCAGGTGCCCGAAGTCGCCGGTACCTGGAAGGACCTGACCGACAACGTCAACTTCATGGCCTCGAACCTGACGGCACAGGTCCGCAACATCGCCGAGGTCGCAACCGCGATCGCCGGCGGCGACCTCTCCAAGAAGATCACGGTGGACGTCCGCGGCGAGATCCTGCTGCTGAAGGATACCCTCAATACGATGGTCGAGCAGCTACGCTCCTTCGCGGCCGAAGTGACGCGCGTGGCGCGCGAGGTCGGCACCGAGGGCCGGCTCGGCGGCCAGGCCGTGGTGCCGGGCGTCGGCGGCACCTGGAAGGATCTGACCGACAACGTCAACCTGCTGGCGGCCAACCTCACCACGCAGGTGCGCAACATCGCGGAAGTCACGACCGCCGTGGCGCGCGGCGACCTGTCGCGCAAGATCACCGTGGACGTGAAGGGCGAAAT
Source organism: Bradyrhizobium sp. LMTR 3 (assembly GCF_001693485.1). Taxonomy (GTDB): domain Bacteria; phylum Pseudomonadota; class Alphaproteobacteria; order Rhizobiales; family Xanthobacteraceae; genus Bradyrhizobium. The sequence goes on along the minus strand of NZ_MAXC01000046.1, from coordinate 88,209 downwards.
CCTCGAACTGAAGAACACCATCAACACGATGGTCGACCAGCTCAACGCCTTTGCCGGCGAAGTGACGCGCGTGGCACGCGAGGTCGGCACCGAGGGCAAGCTCGGCGGTCAGGCGCAGGTCCCGGGCGTCGCCGGCACCTGGAAGGACCTCACCGACACCGTCAACTTCATGGCGGCGAATCTGACCGAACAGGTCCGCGGCATCGTCAAGGTCGTCACCGCGGTCGCCAACGGCGACCTGAAGCAGAACCTGACGGTGAAATCGAAAGGCGAAGTCGCAGCCCTTGCCGACACCATCAACAACATGACCGAGACGCTCGCGACCTTTGCCGATCAGGTCACCAGCGTGGCGCGCGAAGTCGGCGTCGAGGGGCGCCTCGGCGGCCAGGCCAACGTGCCCGGCGCGGCCGGCACCTGGAAGGACCTCACCGGCAACGTCAACCTGCTCGCCGCCAACCTGACCTCGCAGGTGCGCGCGATCGCCGAAGTGGCTACCGCCGTGACCAAGGGCGACCTGACCCGCTCGATCCAGGTCGACGCCCGCGGCGAAGTGGCCGAACTCAAAGACAACATCAACACGATGATCGGCAACCTGCGGCTCACCACCCAGGTCAACACCGAGCAGGATTGGCTGAAGACCAACCTCGCACGATTCACCAACATGCTGCAGGGCCAGCGCGAACTGTCCACCGTCGGCCGGCTGCTGCTGACCGAACTGGCGCCGCTCGTCAACGCGCATATGGGCGCGATCTACCAGGTGGAGAATGCCGAGGCGCCGCAATTGCGCCTGCTCTCCCCCTATGCCGGCGATGGCGCCAATCCGCATCCGCAGCTCGTGCAGCTCGGCGAAGGATTGATCGGCCAGTGCGCCATGGACAAGCGGCAGCGGCTGATATCGGATATCCCCAGCGACACCGCTCCGATCAATTCGGCGCTGCTGCGCGCGATCCCGAAGAATATCGTCGTGCTTCCGGTGCTGTTCGAGAACCAGGTGAAGGCCGTGATCGAGCTTTCCTCGATCGGCTCGTTCACCACGTCGCAGATGACCTTCCTCGAACAATTGACCGACAGCATCGGCATCGTGCTCAACTCGATCGAGGCCACGATGCAGACCGAGGGCCTGTTGAAGCAATCCCAGCAGCTCGCCGGTGAACTGCAGACGCAGCAGAAGGAATTGCAGCAGACCAACGAACAGCTCGAACAGAAGGCCCAGCAGCTCGCCGAACGCAACGTCGAGGTGGAACGAAAGAACCAGGAAATCGAACAAGCCCGGCGCGCGCTTGAGGAAAAGGCAACGGAACTTGCGCTGACATCGAAGTACAAGTCCGAATTCCTCGCCAACATGTCGCACGAGCTGCGCACGCCGCTCAACAGCATCCTGATCCTCGGCCAGCAGCTCACCGAAAACCCCGACGGCAATCTGTCGCCGAAACAGGTCGAGTTCGCCCGCACCATCCACGGCGCCGGCACCGATCTTCTCAACCTGATCAGCGACATCCTCGACCTGTCGAAGATCGAATCCGGCACGGTGACGGTCGATGCAGAGGAAATCCTGACGTCGAGCCTGCTGGAGACCGTCGGCCGCCCGTTCAAGCACGAGGCGGAAAACCGCCACCTCTCGTTCAACATCGATGTCGACGAGAACCTTCCTCGCAGCCTGGTCACCGACTCTAAGCGGCTGCAGCAGGTGCTGAAGAACCTGCTGTCGAACGCGTTCAAGTTCACCGCGGAAGGCGGCGTCAAGCTGAGCGTGTCGGCCGCCGTCGGCGGCTGGAGCGCCGAACACCCGATCCTCAATCACGCGCCCGCTGTCGTCGCCTTCGAGGTGACGGATACCGGCATCGGCATTCCCCTGGAGAAGCAGAAACTGATCTTCGAGGCATTCCAGCAGGCGGACGCCGGCACCAGCCGGAAATACGGCGGCACCGGTCTCGGCCTTGCGATCAGCCGCGAGCTCGCGAGCCTGCTCGGCGGCGAAATCCATCTGCGCAGCGCACCCGGCAAGGGCAGCACCTTCGTGCTTTATCTGCCGCTGAAATATTCCGGCCCCACGATCGCGCCGCGCATCGCCGCTCCGTCGCCATTCACGTCCGCGCCGGCGCCGCAGGCCACCTCGACGCAGGAGCGGGTCGTCGAGCAATTGCCGGACGACCGCCTGGATCTCGCGCCGGGCGACAACATCCTCCTGATCGTCGAGGACGATCCGCATTATGCGCGGGTGCTGATCGATCTGGCCCGCGACAAGGGCTTCAAGGTGCTGGTCGCGAGCCGCGGCGCCGAGGCGCTCGAGCTCGCCAAGCAGTTCCAGCCGACAGCGGTTTCGCTCGACGTGTTCCTGCCTGACATGCTGGGCTGGACCGTGCTGAGCCAACTCAAGCACAGTCCGCTGACGCGGCACATTCCGGTGCAGATCATCACGCTAGACGAAGACCGCCAGCATGCGCTGGCGCGCGGCGCGTTTTCCTTCGTCAACAAGCCGACGACGACCGAGGGCGTCAGCGCGGCGCTGTCGCAGATCAAGGAATACGCCAAGCCCCGCCGCAAGCGCCTGCTGATCGTGGAGGACAATGCCGCCGAGCAGATGAGCATCACCGAACTGCTCGGCCATGACGACATCGAGATCCTTACCGCCGACACTGGCGCCGATGCCTTGTCGACGTTGCGGAACCAGCCCTGCGACTGTGTCGTGCTCGATCTGCGATTGCCTGACATGAGCGGCTTCGAGGTGCTTGACCGGCTTCGCAACGACGAAGCGCTATCGAACGTGCCGGTCGTGGTGTTCACGGGGCGGGAACTTTCGGCCGAGGAGGATGCGGAACTTCACACCATGGCGAGGAGCATCGTGGTGAAAGGCGTCGAGTCGCCGGAACGCCTGCTCGACGAAACGTCGCTGTTTTTGCACCGTGTGATCACGGAATTGCCCGTCGAGAAGCAGAGAATGCTCGAAAAGCTCAATAGCTCCGATGAGGATCTCGTTGGCAAGACCGCGCTTCTGGTTGACGACGACGCCCGCAACATTTTCGCGCTATCAAGCGTTCTCGAACGGCGCGGGATGAAGGTGCTGACCGCGACGACGGGCCATGAGGCCATCGCTCTGGTCGAATCAAATCCAAACATCGCAATCGTGCTGATGGATATCATGATGCCGCAGATGGACGGATATCAGACCATCGGTGTCATCCGCGAAAATCCGGCCTTCAGCCGCCTGCCGATCATCGCGCTGACCGCCAAGGCGATGAAGGGCGACCGCGAGAAATGCCTCGAAGCCGGCGCTTCGGACTATCTCGCCAAACCCGTCAATACCGAGCAGTTGCTGCTCGCAATCCGAATGTGGTTACACCGCTGACCGGCGTAAGCAGATGATGGATCAAGAGAAGGTAAACATTCTTCTGGTTGACGATCAGCCGGCGAAGCTGCTCGCCTATGAGGTCATCCTGAAAGAACTCGGCGAGAACCTGGTCAAGGCCTCGTCCGGGCGCGAAGCGCTCGAATTCCTGCTTAAGAACGATGTTGCCATCATCCTGGTCGACGTCTGCATGCCGGAACTCGACGGGTTCGAGCTCGCGGCCATGATCCGCGAACATCCCCGCTTCCAGAAGACGGCGATGATCTTCATCTCCGCGATCCAGGTCAGCGACATCGACCGGCTGCGCGGTTATGAGATGGGCGCGGTCGACTACGTTCCGGTGCCTGTGGTGCCCGAAGTGTTGCGCGCCAAGATCAAGGTGTTCGCGGAGCTCTATCGCAAAACGCGTCAGCTCGAACGGCTCAACGTCGAACTCGAGGACCGGGTTCGCGCGCGCACCGCCGAACTGGAGGAATCGCACGCCAGGCTTCTGGAAAGCGAGCAGCGCCGCAGTCTGGCGATCGCGGCCGGCAAGATGGGCTCCTGGGACTGGGACTGGGTCAATGGCGACTTTATGTGGGACGAAGGCCAGTATCAGATCCTCGGCGTCGATCCCGGCAAGTTCGAACTGACGCCGGCCAATATCCAGGCGCTGCTTCACCCTGACGACGTTCATGAATTGCACGAGGCGTGGGCCAGCTTCGCCCGGGGCGCGAAATCATACGAAGCGGAATTCCGCATCATCCGGCCGAATGGCGAGGTGCGCTGGTGCGTGGGAACGGCGGCGGCAAGCACCGACAAGGGCGGCCGCGTCATCCGCGTCAGCGGCGTCACCGTCGACATCACCGAACGCAAGCAGGCCGAGGAGCGGCAAAGCCTGCTGGCGCGGGAGGTCGACCACCGCGCCAAGAACGCGCTGGCGCTCGCGCAATCCATCGTCCGATTGACGCGCGGCGACAATGTGAAGAGCTACGTCCGTTCCGTCGAAGGACGGATCAATGCGCTTGCGCGCGTGCACACCGTGCTCTCGCTCTCGAGCTGGCAGGGCGCCGAAATACGCAAACTGATCGATGAGGAACTGGCGCCCTACTCCACCGGCGACCAGATCGACTTGTCCGGCCCGGAGATCCATCTCGAGCCGGCGACGGCTCAGACGGTTGCGCTGGCACTGCACGAGCTCGTCACCAATTCGGCGAAGTACGGCGCGCTGTCTGCGCTGTCGGGCCGGCTGTCGGTGTGTTGGGAAGATCAGGCGGGCCTTCTCAAGATCATATGGTCGGAGACTGGCGGGCCACATGTCGAGAAGCCGGTGTCGCGAGGGTTCGGAACCAGAAGCGTCATCGCCAGCATCGAGTCGCAGCTTGGTGGCCGCGCGGAATTCGACTGGCGCCCGGAAGGCCTCGTTTGCCGCCTATCGGTTCCGTTGTCGCAACGGCAGTTTGCCGCCGATCCGGTTTCGCTCCTCGAGGCTGCTCTCGATGGCAATGGTCTGCGACGCGCCGAGCGGTAAGGCGGCGCTGGACGACCAGCGCATCATAAAAACCCTCACAATCATTCTTCAGCCGGTCGGTAAAGAGGTGGTTACCCCAATCGGATTCCCCTGCTGTTTCCCTCGGGTAAATATGTAGCCTTGGGTTGATTCCCGCCGAGGCGCCGCTAGCGTAGCCTCGGCAGTTTTTATCATGGCGCGTTCGCTGTCAGTTTGGCCGGAAGATGACATGGGTGACGAGCGCAACATCTTTCTTTCCACGATGAAGGCGACGCGCAGCGATCGCATGGCTGCGCTGGCCGTGGTCGGCGTTTCGGCGGTGCTGTTCGCCTGCGCCGTGCCGTTTGCCGGCGTGCCGCTCGCCCCGGTCCCGGCGTTCGTCGCCAGCTACCAATCCGCATTGGCGATCAACGACCTGATCACCGCTGTCCTGCTGTTTTCACAGTTCGCGATTACCCGCTCACGGGGGCTGCTGCTGCTTGCGAACGGATATTTGTTCACGGCGATGGCGGCTATCGTCCATGCCCTCACCTTTCCCGGCCTGTTTGCGCCCGGCGGGCTGCTCGGCGCGGGACCGCAGACCACCGTTTGGCTCTATATGGTCTGGCACGGCGTATTCCCGCCATTGGTGCTCGGTTACGCGCTACTGAAGGCGACGGACAACGACAAGATGCATGGCTCGGCCGTCGCGGCCGTCGTTACGAGCATCGTTGCGGTCAGTATCGCGATGACCGCATTCACCTGGCTCGTCACCGCCCAGCACGACCGTCTGCCGATCCTTCTGAGCGGCGGTCACTACACGCCCGTCATGCTCGCCGTGGTTTCGACCGTATGGTGCATGAGCTTCGCTGCATTGATCGTGTTGTGGCTTCGCCGGCCGCATTTCGTTCTCGACGTCTGGCTGATGGTCGTGATGAGCGCCTGGTTGTTCGACATCGCCCTCTCGGCGATCCTGAACGTGGCGCGGTTCGATGTCGGTTTCTATCTCGGCCGCATCTACGGCCTCTGCGCCGCGAGTTTCGTGCTCGCCGTGCTGCTCGTCGACAACGTCGGCCTGCAAGCCAAGCTTGCGCGCCTGCTCGGAACATCGCGCACGGAAAGCAAGCGAACGGAGCAGGCGCTTAGCCAGGAGATGGAAGAACGGCGGCGCATATTCGAATCTTCGAACGACCTCATCCTGGTGAGCGATTCTGTGGGGAACTTGATCCAGGTCAGCCCGAGCGTCACCGACATCCTCGGCTATCAGCCGTCGGAAATGGTCGGACATAACGCGATCGGGTTCATCCACCCCGACGACCTCGAGCATACCCGCAGGGAGATGCGGGCCGCGCGGCGGGGACAGAGCAAGCGCAATTTCGAGACGCGCTATGTCAGCAAAGAGGGGAAGACCGTCGCGCTGAACTGGACCGGGACATGGTCGGAGCCGGTCCGCCGCCATTTCTTCATCGGCCGCGACCTGACCGAAAAGCAGGCTGCGGAAGCCCAATTGCGGCATGCGCAGAAGATGGATGCGGTCGGCCAGCTCACAGGCGGCGTCGCGCACGACTTCAACAACATCCTGACCGTGATCACCGGCACCATCGGCATTCTGGAAGAAGCGGTCGCCGATCAGCCCCAGCTCGCCGCCGTCACCAAGCTGATCGATGAGGCCGCCGAACGCGGGGCCAATTTGACCAAGCATCTGCTCGCCTTTGCCCGCAAGCAGCCGCTGCAGCCCGTCGAAGTCGACGTCAATGCGCTGGTGCTGGAGGCGGCCAAGCTGCTGCACCCGACGCTTGGCGAACACATCGAAATCACGCCGCTACTGGCCGAGGATGCGTGGACCGCGCTGGCCGATCCGAACCAGCTCTCCACGGCCGTCCTCAATCTGGCCATCAACGCGCGTGACGCCATGCCCAATGGCGGCAAGCTTGCGCTCGAGACCAGCAATGTCTTTCTCGACGAAAACTATGCGAGCATGCAGAGCGAGGTCACATCAGGCAATTACGTCATGATCGCAGTCAGCGACACCGGCTCCGGAATCCCGCCCGCGCTGCTCGAACGGGTATTCGAACCCTTTTTCACGACCAAGGAAGTCGGCAGGGGCACCGGCCTCGGGCTGAGCATGGTGTTCGGCTTCGTCAAGCAGTCGGGCGGCCACGTCAAGATCTACAGCGAGGAAGGCCACGGCACCTCCGTCAAGATCTATTTGCCGCGGGCAACGGGATTGCAGCAGACCGCGGCGGAAGCGCTGATCGCGGGAAATATCGAGGGCGGCAACGAAACTGTCCTCGTCGTGGAGGACGATGCGCTGGTGCGGCGCTATGTGATCACCCAGATCGAGAGCCTGGGCTACACCACCCTGGAGGCAGCCAACGCTTCCGATGCGTTGCGCATCATCGACAACGTCCCGAACGTCGATCTGCTGTTTACCGACGTGATCATGCCCGGCGTCATGAACGGCCGCCAGCTCGTCGACGAAGCGCTGAAGCGCCGGCCTGACCTCAAGACGCTCTACACCTCGGGATATACCGAAAACGCCATCGTCCATCACGGCCGCCTGGATTCCGGCGTGCTGCTGCTGGCAAAGCCCTATCGCAAGTCCGAGCTTGCCCGGATGATCCGGCTGGCGCTGGCCAGTTGAAGCAGCGCTGCGGCTGATATATCCGTGGGAAGCCTTAGTCCTACTGCGTCATAGTCTTTCAACCCTCATCCTGAGGAGCCCGCGAGAAGCGGGCGTCTCGAAGGATGTAGGCCACAGGCGGGGCCTCATGGTTCGAGACGCGCGTTCCGCGCTCCTCACCATGAGGGGCTAATGACGCAGTAGAATTGCGGCGGATGCAGCCTTACGGACCGTCGCTTTGAAAAACCTGCTCACCGATATTTCCGGCGTTCGCGTCGGCCACGCCCACGACGCTAGCGCAGCCTCCGGCGTCACCGCGATCCTGTTCGACTCGCCCGCGGTGGCCTCGATCGACGTGCGCGGCGGCGGCCCCGGCACCCGCGAGGAAGCGCTGCTCAGCCCCGAGAGCACCGTCGAGGCAATCGACGGCATCGCGCTTGCCGGCGGCTCGGCGCTCGGGCTGGATGCCGCCGGCGGCGTGCAGGCCTGGCTTGCCGAACAGGGGCGCGGTTTTCGCATCCGTGACGCGGTCATCCCGATCGTTCCGGGAGCGATCTGCTTCGATCTGCTCAACGGCGGCAACAAGGCATGGGGACGCTTTCCCCCCTACCGCGATCTTGGCTACGCCGCGGCCGATGCGGCGGCTGCCGATTTCGCGCTCGGCAGCGTCGGCGCCGGTCTCGGCGCGACCACTGCCAATTTCAAAGGCGGCCTCGGCTCCGCTTCGGCACAGACCGAGGGCGGCGTGACCGTCGGCGCGCTCGCGGTGGTCAATGCAGTGGGCAGCGTGACGGTCGGCGACGGCCCGTGGTTCTGGGCTGCGCCGTTCGAGAAGGACCGCGAGTTTGGCGGGCACGGACTGCCGCCCTCGTTCACGCCCGATATGCTGAGAGCCCGCCTCAAGGGCGCGCCGTTAGCTACTCCGTCGCAGAACACCACGCTGGTGATCGTCGTCAGCGATGCGGTGCTGACCAAACCGCAGGCCAGGCGGCTCGCGATGATCGCGCAAACCGGCATGGCGCGCGCCATCTATCCCGTGCATGCGCCGCTGGACGGCGACGTGGTGTTTGCCGCCGCGACCGGCAAGAAGCCGATCGATCCGCTGTTCGGCCTCACCGAACTCGGCATGGTGGCCGCCAATGCGGTCGCGCGTGCAATCGCGCGCGGCGTCCATGCTGCGACCGCGCTACCCTTTCCCGGTGCGCTCCCGGCGTGGAGCGATCGTTTCGGTTAGAGCGTGGTCCGCTCAGGCGCTGAGCGAGAGCGATGCGGTGGCGCCCGATGCGATCGCCTTGGCTTCGCGCTGGATCATCTGCTCGATGAAATTGTAGGACGATGTTGCTGATGCGGACGAGCTTCCGGAGGCCGGCGACGTCATCGTCACTTTCGAGCCGTCCGCATAGGTCAGCGACGTCGTTACCGAACCGTCGCTGTTGGTGACGGTCGTGGTGGTGGCGCCCTGCCGTGCCTGTGAGACTGGATCGGAGCCTGATCCGTCGCCACCGCTCGCCTCATCGCGATCGCGATGATGGCCCTTGTCGGGCCGGAGCGCCGATGCCAGCTCCTTGATGCTGACCGAGCCGTCGCCGTCCTGATCGAGTTTTCCGAACACGCTATCGGCCTGCCCAATGTTGGTGCCGCCCGCGCCAAGCGCCTCTTCGAATTCCGTCTTGCTGATCTTGCCGTCACCGTCGCCGTCGATCTGTCCGAACAGGTCCTTCAGCGCGGCGTGGCGGGTCTTTAAGGCCGTCCCCGATCCTCCCGGGGACTGGCCTTGCGCGTCAAGCAGCGCGCTCATGGTTTCGGGCGATATCGACGAAAAGCCGTTGCTTGAGCCTGCCCCTGGAGCGATCGAAGCCGGCGCAGTCGGGGACGACTGGCCGAAGCTTGCGAAGTTCTGGCTGAGGCCGGTGGTCGGCGCAGACGATTTGGACGACGTCAGCGCCTTGAGGACATCGATGGCCGATGACGCGGCGCCCAGAGCAAAGAACATGGCGGAACTCCAACAATGCCGCGCGTAAAGCGGCCCACAGCTCGTGTTCCGTCTTCCTCAGCAAGCACCGTGCCATGAAGAAAACCCAATAAAACCGGCTTTTCCGTATTCCGTCCGATCGGCAAACCCGGCAATAGCTGCCCGCCGCGGCAGATTTTTCCGCCCACAGGAGACGGCGCCGCGGCGCATTGCCCCCAGCCGTGCTGCATGTTACGCGGGGCCGTTCCTCCCTTTCAGAAGCCTTTCGGGAAAGCGCACATGTCCCAGCAATTTGCGTCGCGTCCCCTGGTCATCGCACCGTCGATCCTGGCCGCGGATTTCGCCAAGCTCGGCGAGGAAGTCCGCGCTGTGGATGCGGCGGGCGCCGACTGGATCCATCTCGACGTGATGGACGGACATTTCGTGCCGAACATTTCCTACGGCCCCGACGTCATCAAGGCGATGCGCCCGCATACAAAGAAGATCTTTGACGCGCATCTGATGATCTCGCCCTGCGACCCCTATCTCGAGGCCTTTGCAAAGGCCGGTTGCGATCACATCACCGTCCATGCCGAAGCCGGCCCGCATCTGCATCGCTCGCTGCAGGCGATCCGCGCGCTCGGCAAGAAGGCCGGCGTCTCGCTCAACCCGGGCACGCCTGCCAGCGCGATCGAATATGTCATCGACCTGATCGATCTGGTGCTTGTGATGTCGGTCAATCCCGGCTTCGGCGGCCAGGCGTTCATAAAGTCCGCGCTGGGCAAGGTCAGTGATGTCAGGGCGATGGCCGCGGGACGTCCGATCGACATCGAGGTCGATGGCGGCGTCGGTCCTGATGTCGCCGGCCAGTTGGCCGCAGCCGGCGCCAATGCGCTGGTCGCGGGCTCCGCGGTGTTCAAGGGCGGCACCGTGGACAGCTACAAGGCCAACATATCCGCGATCCGCAACGCAGCGGCCCTGGCGCGCGGCGAAGCGGTCTAGAGCACGATGATTTTTGGTTAGATCGATTTGGCCGCAGACGCGCTTCACCTCTCCCGCTTGCGGGGGGAGGTCGGCGCGAAGCGCCGGGTGGGGGCTCTCTCCACACGGGGAGTGTCAATTGCGGAGACACCCCCACCCCAGCCCTCCCCCGCAAGCGGGAGAGGGAGCGGACGTTCTTCGTGGTCGCAATCAAACTTAATTTCATCATGCTCTAGCCATCTCAATGTTGTGCCTGCGTTCCGCAGGGGCGACGACGATAGCCGGCAGGAAAGCCACACTCGGCGCGCAGCAGTCATGGAACCCGAAAGTCCACGCTGTGGCCACAAAACTTCACGCATCTCGCCATAAACGCGGACCAGCATCCCGTCTTCCACAGACGGGACAGAGATATGATCAAGGCCTTCATCACAGCCGCAATGCTCCTGGTACTCGCGCCCACTGCCGCGCTCGCGCAGCGCGCAGGCGACGCGGCCCTCGGCGCCGTGGCCGGCGCCGTCGTGCTGGGCCCGGTCGGGGCTGTCGCCGGCGCCTTCGTCGGCTATACGGCCGGGCCTTCGATATCGCGCTCATGGGGACTGGAAGGCTCGCGCTCGTCGCGGCACCGGAGACAGGCTTCAAGGGACAGCGTGCGAGGCGCCAGGGCGGAAGCGGTAGGTCCCGCGTCCAATTCCGCCGGACAGGCCGAACGGAGCGGCCGCGTCACCAGCTATCCCGTGCCGAACCCGCCGCGTTCCGGCACAACGCTGCCGCCGGTCCAGCCCCTCGATTGAGCGCACGCGCCGTCGGATCGCGCCGTTAGTCCCTGCCGCCTTCCCGCGCCGGCGCCAAGGCCGACCGTGGCGGGCGCACCACCGTCACGGTACATGCGGCCTCGGTCGCGACCTTGGCCGAAACGTTACCCAGCAACGTCCGCAGCATCGGTCGTCCTAAGCGGCCGTCATCGCATTGACGTTCTCCGGCGCGAAGAACTCAGCAGGTGATATTGTTCCGGCATTCATCCGCGCGAACGCATCCATGGCTCTCTGATTGCCGTGAATCGCGCCAAGGAGGTGCTGCATATCCGGCGGCGGTGGTTCCAGCGTCGCCAGCATGCAGGTGAATTCATACATTGCCGCCACCCGTGTATCGCGCGCGCGATGGTACTCCTTCATCGCCGCGTCGAACGGCTGCGCTCCCGAGAAGACCCTGTCGAGCGCGATCGCGCAGAGCTCGGCGTCATGGAAGGCGTCCATGATTCCTTGTCCAGTGATGAAGTCCCGGTTGTAGCCCGCGTCACCCACGAGCACCCAGCCGGGGCCGTAGGGCTTGCGAAAGTAGTTCGGCACCGCCGCACCGGCGAACCGCGCTTCGCGCTTGGCTTCGTGCAGGCGGTCGGCGAACGCCGGCGCCAACGCGATGGTCTTCAGGTAATTCCCTTCGATGTCCTTCTTGCAATCGTCGAACCTTGCGTATGGCCAACCGGCAATCACCATCGTCAGCCCGTCATGGGTTGGAGCGGCGGCAAATCCGGTCCCGTCACGGATGTATTGCTCAAACTTGCCGAACATCGGCAGTCCGCTCCAGTAGGTGTAATACGCGACGAGCAGAATCGGTTTCTCGTCATAGTGCTCTGGCCGGACCGCTTCGGCCACGAACGAGTGTCTGCCGTCGGCGCCGACGACGATTTCAGCGCGCTCGGTGATAGGGCCGCCATGCTGCGAGCGGCCCTTGATGCCGACCGCCCGTCCGTCCTCGATCAAGATTTCATCCACAGCGAAGCCTTCGCGAACTTCCGCGCCGGACTGAGCCGCAGCATCGACGAGCAGCTTGTCGAGTATCGTGCGGCGCGGACAGTACGCGACCGGCGCTTCACTCGTGCCTGGCGCGCCCACAATCGTGAAAGGACCAAAGTCGAAAGCATAGCTGTCGATCGGCGGGCACCCGGTCACAGTCAGACGATCGAGAAGCCCCCAACCGGACAGGGCACTTACGCCAAGGGGATGCAAGATGTGCGTAGAGACCGTGTCGCTCGGAAAAGTTGCGCGGTCGACCACGAGAACCCGATATCCTTTCCGGGCCAACAGCATTGCGGTCGGCGATCCCGCGCAGCGGGCGCCCACTACGATCGCGTCGAATGCCTTGGTCATCGCGGCTCTCTCCTTGTGCTGACAAATCAGACGCGGGCTCAGCGCATCGCGGGTCCGCGGGCGTACCAAGGCTGGTGCTAGAGAGAAACGGGAGCCGGCGCTTCGGGAGAACGCCCCAATCGGGCCCTTGCAACCGTATGGGTGATCTTCCCCATTCGCGGGCGCCGTAGCTATGGCACGATCGCGACGTGTCGAAGCCGGCGGCAAGCCGCCATGAAGGAGAAACGATATGAGTGATACGTTCGAGGGGCGCTGTCTCTGCGGTGCCGTACGCTTCCGTGCGGCTGGGCGCCCGAAATGGGTCCTGTGGTGCCACTGCGAGAGTTGCCGGCGCCATACCGGAGCGCCGGCATCCGTCTTCGTTGCCTTCGACGACTCCGCCGTCACGGTAACAAGCGGAACGATCAGCAAATACAATTCATCGCCGGGCGTGGAGCGCGGGTTCTGCGCAAGGTGCGGCTCGACCCTGACCTGCGCGAACCAGCGACGGCCCAATGAGACGCACTTTCATCTCGGCGCGTTCGAAGAACCCGAGAAGCTCAAGCCCACGGGAGAGGCGTTTGCGGGCGAAAGGCTCCCGTGGTTGCACCCGGAAGCCGCGTCCGGCTCGCCTGTTTGACCGTCCGAAGCTGATCGAAGAAACCTTCGACCTTAATCTGGTGTTCAGATCAGCTTGTGCCGGCACGCAAAGGCCGTCGCCGCGGCCCGCGAGGGGACATCAAGCTTGGCGAGGATGTTGCTGACGTGCCGGTCTACCGTCTTCTCGCTTCGGGCGAGCCTGCCAGCAATCGCCTTGTTGGTTTCGCCGGCGGCGACCAGGCGAAGAACATCTAGCTCACGCGGGGTCAGGCGATGCACATGGCTGGAAGCTACGCCCTTCGTCAGTGAGCCGAGCTGCGTGAGATCGGGACCGGCACCTAAATGCTCGAAAATGGTCCGGGCCGCGTCGAACTCCAGATCGGCGGCGTCCTCGTCTCCAAGGGCGCGGCAGGCCCGTCCGATCAGCACGCGCACGCGCGCAGCCGCGTAGGGCGCCGGAATCTTCTGCCACACCTCGAAGGCACGGCGCAGCGAACCGAGTGCGGCCCGCGCGTCCCCTTCGGCGAGGTCCACCGCTCCGCGGGCCTGCGCTGCAATTGCATCCGGGACGCTCGTATCGAAGGTCCGCGCAATGTCCTCCAGTTCTCGGCAGGCGTTGCGTGCGTCCTGAACGTCACCGGCGGCCAAGGTGATCTCGATATAGGCGGGCAGCAAACCCATGCGATTCAGGCGGCTCACCGTCGTGCCTGCGACGCGGCGAATGGCGGTGGCGGCCGCGTCGGAGCGTCCCTGCACAAGACGCAGCAACGCCAAGCCCGGCTGGGGCTCCAGGCCAAGCTGGCTCGCGCCTCGATACGCCTCTTCAGCCGCTGCAAACTCGCCTTTCAGACGATGGACCTCTGCCTGCTGGTAGAGCGCTCCGGCGGCAGCCCGCCGGTCGAAGCCCTGCGACCGCGCGCAGGCGCGCCGCGCTTCCTCGATCGCCTCAGCCCAGGCGCCCTGCAACTGCAGGATCTCCGCGCGATGCACTTGGCAAACCCCGGCGAAGGCGACCATATCGGGCTGGCCCTCGCACCACCGCGCCAGGGCGCCTGTCCATTCGCGGGCTCGGTCGAGTGCGTATACCTGCTGACAGGCCGCGATCACGCTGCAATACATCAAGCCAGTCACCAGCGGCGATAGCTCTCCAGCAGTGACCATAACCATGGTCTCATCCAGGAGCGCGAGTCCGGCTCCGAGCTGCGCCTGCTGCAGTCGTATGCGGCCCTGCTGGTGGCGGGCACAGGCGACGAGGTCCGGGTCGCCACAGCGCTCGCCGACTGCGGCGGCCTCGGCTGCAGCGACGAACGCGGCCTCGTACTCTCCAGATCCGAGACGTTGCTCGACGACCGGCAGCAGCAGATAGCCCCGCTCGGCGCATTCGCGCGTGTCACGCTCCAGCAAACGTTGAGCACGGGAAAACCAGCCGCTCGCACGGCCCATCTCGCCGCGCATTAGCAGGCGAAAGCCGAGCCAGAACGCGCAACGGACGGCGCGAAGGCGCCGGGGAGTATCCCGCTGCGCATTGTAGGCCCGTTCGAGCGCCTTGAGATAATCCTCATCCCGGCCGACCAGGTATGCGGCCATCGCCAGCAGTTCGAGAGCTTCGGCAGTTAACGAGGTTTCCTGGTCGGCCCGCAAGAACGCCTGGTAAGCGTCGGCCCAAGCGCGCTGTCGATAATATTCACGGGCCAGATCGAGGTCGCCGGATTTGTTCGCACCTCCGCGCTTCTGCTGGCCCGGACACTGCTTCATGCGTTTGCTCCAGTCCCCAAGAGATAAGCGGACCCATGAGATTTGCCAAAGCATCATATGCGACCAGTCGACCGGCAGGGTGCCTTTCGCGCGGGTAGATTTCCGATGGGAACAGAATTGAGCAGATATCGGCTAGAAAACGTCGGATTACAGCTTCTTGCGCGTCCAGCGCCGCTCGACGAGAGGCGAACGTCCGTTGCTCGAATGTCCGCCTTGGGTCCGTGAGACCTCGGCACCCGAGCTTGGCATGGCCGCTTCTACCGCCCAAAACCAGACATCACGGCTCGCGGGAAAACGGCTTTGTCTTGCAAGTAGGTTTCAGAAGGATCGTCAGTGCGAACGCGGCGTTTCCAGCCCCTTGAGCAGCAGCGCAAGCAATGCATCGATCCGTGCCGGGGCGCCCGGCTCGTTCCATTCCTCGGCATGTGCGGGATGGTGGAAGCGGCTGGTGGCGTCGAAAATGGCGCGTGCCGTCACGTTGACGTCGGCCACCTCAAAGGCGCCCTGCTTCACGCCGTCGGACAGGATCATGGCAATCTGATCGACCAGGCAATCCTTGTGGCAGTTCACGGCCTTGCAGGCCTCGCGCGCCAGCGTCAGGTAGGTCGCAAACATCTCAGGGTCGTCGCCGAGCCGTTTGTGCTTCATTGAAAACATCGTCCGCAGCCACTTATCCAGCCGCGCCGGCGCCGGGCTGGAGCTTTCAGCGATCTTCAGGAGCGGCGCGCTGAGACGGTCGAGCCAGCGCTTGGCCACCGCCTCGCGCAGCGAGGCCTTGCTGGGGAAATGGCGGTAGACGCTGCCGTGGCTGACATCCAGCGCGCGGGCGACGTCCACCACCGTTGCCTTGGCGAGCCCGTAGCGGCGCAAGACGTCCTCGGTGACCTCCAGGATTCGTTCGGGGGTCAAAACCACGACTTCGTTCATGCGCGCACCTGCGAAACGATGGGACGGGTGGTCATTCTAATCCCCTTGCAATCCGCGTTGTAAATCCTTTGGCGGATTAATGTTTCACCGGCTCCAACCGCTCGGCCTGGGCAGCCAGATGGCGGGCGACGCTCTGATTGAGCCAGCGCTGGATTTGGGCGGTGAGATGAATGAGATGGGCAGTCATTGGCGTAGTCCTTTGCAAGTCCCCGGCTCAGGGCCAACGAGCCGGGTGACGCCCGATACCGGCGTCGGCAATGGATATAGCATCTCTCGCTGACAGATTTCAATATCTGTCAGTCAATAATACGTGATTGACCGGGCACCGGGGACCCGTTCCCCGCCCCGAGCCTACTGCTCGTCCTTGGGCGGCATCCGCGGCGGGAGCAGCGGCGTAAACGACACTCCGTCGCCGTCGCGGGGAGCCGCGGCCAATCCCCCACCCGTGGAGGGGTCACCTCCCGACGTATCGATGATCGCCGTGGGCATGATGTACTCCCGGGCGGCCTCGAGCAGGCGGCCCCCGCCATCGCCAAAATCGGCGGCGCGACCGCCCTGCGGGCGGCCGGCGGCGATCTCACTGGCCGCCTTGTCGGTCTTCTGCGCGAGCTTGTCGCTATAGGGAATGCGAAAGGCCCTTGGCACACCGCTCGGCCGGTTGCCGTCATCGAGCGTTTCGACCCAGAGATAGATCGAGCCCGGATCGCCTTCCAGCGAGTGCGGCTCCACGATCCGGGCCTGCAGCAGCTTGAAGCTTGCGGGCAGCCTGTCGATGCTGGCCCACCCCAACAGGCCGCGCACGCCCATGAAGCTCGTAATGTAGAACGCGCTCGTCACCACCACGGCGACTGCCTTTGCCGACCAGGGCAAGCGCGCATAGACCAGGACAATCAGCAACAGCGCGCCAATCAGCGCGTAACTGACGGAGAGCGTGACGACGACCGATTGCAGGTTATTCACGACGCGGCATCCTGACGCCGGTTTTCGGATCGAGATCCGCGCCATTGGCACGGACGTTGCGGAACGTCTCCATCAGCGACTTCTGCCGTTGCTGGACGTCGAGCACCTTGCCCTCGGCATCGAGCCAGAAGCGCAGCGCGGTCTGTTCCTCGCCGGTGTGGTCGAGCGTCAGCTTGTTGTCGAAGATCACCTGCGCGGTCGGATTGAGTTTTTGAACTTTCACGCTCACCGCAACGGGCTGCCCGGTCGTCGCCTGGAAGTGCGAGACGTTGACGGTGTATTCGCCGGCGACGATGCCGCGCACGGTGACGATCTCTTCGCGGATCGGCGACGCAATCTTCTTGCCGTTGACGATGATGAAATTGTTGGCGCCGCCGCGGTCGTCGCGGTCGAGGGTGAGGAAACCGGCTTCGCGGTGGCGATACCAGGCGATGTTGCCGACGGGGTCCTGCACGAACAGGTCGAGATCGTCGGGATGATTGTCCGGCCAGTCCATCGTGATGATGAACTCGGCCTTGGAATCGATCTTGCCGTCCTTCGCGTCCGGCGAGACTGCGAGCAGCGCCAGGAAGAACAGGAACGCAATCACCTGCAGCGCCTTGAACAGCATGACGCCCAGCGGATCGAAGGCCTCCTCGCGCGGATAGAGACCGAAATCGTCCATCATGCCGGCGTTCCAGGATGGCTTTCCAGGGCTGGGGTGACGTGCGTCTCGGTCAGCATGACGGCATCGGAAAATACCCGCTGGGTCGCGGCATCCAGCATGTAGTACTGGATTTTCACGAGGATGGAGCCGATCAGGCCGGCCAGCGTCGTGTACATGGCCACCGCCATGCCGTCGCTCATCAGGCCCATCGATGATTTCATCGCGACCTTGTCGGCCGCATCGAGCGTGGCAATCGGCGCCAGCATGATGATGAAGCCGATGATGGTGCCGAGCAGCCCGAGTTTCATCAGCGTGTCGGACACGAACGCGCCAAATCCGTTGGAGCCACGCAGCCGGTCAGCGAGCGAGCGGAGCAGCAGCGTCTGGTCGATGCGCCCGGCCGCCTGCGCCCTCGCCTTCTGCACCAGGCTGCGGATGTGATCCGTCACCAGCCCGACCGGCAAGGCGCGCGCATCCTCGTCCAGCCCCCTTGCGCCGCCCGGGACAGACAGGATCGCGCGGCAGCGCCGCGTGATCTCGCCTTCCCGCGCGATCGCACGCGTCCGCCAGAAGCAATGGAAGCAAGTGACGATATAGAGGACGGCAATGACGCTCGAGATGTAGGTGCGGTCTGAAATGATCATCAGATGAAGCAGACCGTATCGCCACAAGAGCACCACGGCGAAAACCGAGAGCCCGGTGAAAATCATCCATAGCAGGAGTACGCTGCGTTCCGACGTATCCGCGGCGGATGATGCGGTCTCGGCGCCAGCCGTTGCACTCATGCTGCGTCAGCTCCCTGTAAACGCGCGCGGCGGCCCAAAGGCCGCCTGCGAAATAGGCCCCGGCTTTGATAGATCAG
Organism: Bradyrhizobium sp. LMTR 3; assembly: GCF_001693485.1. Lineage (GTDB taxonomy): Bacteria > Pseudomonadota > Alphaproteobacteria > Rhizobiales > Xanthobacteraceae > Bradyrhizobium. The sequence goes on along the minus strand of NZ_MAXC01000046.1, from coordinate 69,964 downwards.
CGGTCACGACCGCGTCCAAAGACATATGCCCACGGTTGGTTGGGAAATTTTCCCGAATTAGAACCCACTGCATTGGCACGGGTTGGCGGTGCTGTTACGCTTATCCGCACGTTCGGAGTGATCGCATGCGCCTCGTGCTTCAGCTCGTCGCCCGCTTGTTTCTCGTGGTCAGCCTGTGCCTGGGAGCGGCGACTATCTGGGCGGCGATCGACGCGCATCGCAGCGTCGATCGCGCCACGGCCGCTTCCGCCGAGCGTGTCTCGGTCGCGCTCGAAGCGCTCTACTGGCGCGAATTGATGTTGCGCAGCAACAGGATGCGCGAGCAACTGCTGCCGGTGCCGGAATGGCGCACCATCGAAACGATGGGATTGATCTCGCCGGGCATCTGCGTCCGGCTCGAGCCGGCAGGCGCGTTCGAAAAGCCGCTTTGCGGTCAGAACAAGGGGATCGGCCAAGCTCCGCCGCGCTGGTTCGCGGCTTTGGCGCAGACACTGCTTGGGCATCACGCCGCGGTCGTGCGGCCGATCAGCACCCGCGCGGCCAACGCAGGCAGCGTCTCGGCCGCTGCCGATCCAGGCGCCGCCATCGCACTCGCCTGGCAGCACATCCTCGACAACATCCACGTCGCCCTGCTGATGGCGGTGGCGATCGCGCTGCTTGCTTCACTTGCGATTGCGCATACGCTTGCGCCGGCGCAGCAGATCGTCGCCGCGCTGCAGCGGATGGCGCGCGGGCAATACAGCACGTCGCTGCCCCGCTTCCGATCGATGGAACTTGCCATGATCGGACAGGCCGTCGGCGATCTCGGCGATCGCCTCGCGCAGTCCATGGAGGAACGCGCAGCGCTGACCCGGCGCCTGCTCGAAATCCGCAGCGACGAGCGGCGGGCGCTTGCCCGTGAACTGCATGACGAATTCGGACAGAACCTGACGGCGATCCTCGCTTTCGCCAACACGATCGAAGCAACCAGCGCGCAGGGAAAAGACAAGAGCGAGGTCGTGCAGGACGCGCGGATGATCTCGCAAGCCACCCATCGCATCATGGCGTGCCTGCGCGATACCTTGAACCGCTTGCGCCATCCGCCCGCCGAGGAACTCGGGCTCGAAGCCTGCCTCGTCGATCTCGTCGATAGCTGGCGCTCGCGGAATGCGACGCAGCCGACGATCCAGCTCGATCTCAAGGGCGATCTCGCCGACGTCCGCGGCGCCGTCGCTGCGACCGCTTATCGGGTCGCCCAGGAATGCCTGACCAATTCCTTGCGGCACAGTTCGGCGCGGGTGATCGTGCTGCGGATCGAGCGGCGCACCGGCGTGGAAAACGCGCTGCTGGTCCACGTCGAGGACGACGGCGGCGGCGATGCGGCCAAACTGGCCCGCTCTCCCGGCTTTGGCCTGACCGGCATTCGCGAGAGGGTCGCCGCGCTCGGCGGCTCGCTGTCGATCGCGGATGCGAACCGCGGGGTGAGCGTGGCCGCCACGATCCCGCTTGCAGCCTGATGACCGCGTCGCAGACCAAAGGCATTTCGATCCTGCTCGTCGACGACCATCCCGTGGTCCGGCAAGGCTATCGGCGCGTGCTGGAGCACCAGGATGATTTCCAGGTGGTGGCCGAGGCCGACAACGCCGCCGACGCCTATCGCGCTTTCAAGGCGCACGCTCCTGACGTCGTGGTCATGGACATATCGATGCCGGGCGCCAGCGGCCTCGAAGCGATCAGGAACATTCGCGCCCGCTCCTCCGACACCCGCATTCTCGTCTTCAGCATGCACTGCGAGGCGGCGCAGGTGAAGGCCGCCTTCAATGCCGGCGCGAACGGCTACGTCACGAAGGGCTCCGACCCATCAGCGCTGATCCGGGCGATCCGTTCGCTTGTCCGCGGCGAACAGGCGATGAGCGACGACATCGCCCGCGTGCTGGCGCTGGAAAGCCTCTCCCCCTCGGGATCGGTGCTCGATCAACTGGGCGAGCGGGAAATCGAGATCCTCAGGCAATTGGCCGCCGGTGCGACCACCGAGCAGATCGCCTCGAACCTCAATCTCAGCATCAAGACCGTGCAGAACTACCACTACCTGATCAAGACCAAGACCGGCATGCGCACGGATGCGCAGCTTGTCCGCCTCGCCGTGGAGTGCGGGCTGGCCAGCCTGTAGCGGCGGCGGGGCGCCCCGAGCGGGTTTCGGTCCCGGTTTTCCCATGTCAGCGCCCCCGTACGGGTGGCCTCCTTCGACGCGATTTGCTAAAGCGCGGCGTAAAAACAAATCCGCCGGGGATAGCCTTCCGCCCCGCCCCTGCTCGTCCGGAGTTTTCGATGATCCCCCGCTATACCCGCCCGGAAATGGCCTCCATCTGGGAGCCGCAGACGCGTTTCAAGATCTGGTTCGAGATCGAGGCGCATGCTGCTGATGCGCTGGCGGAACTTGGCGTGATCCCCAAGGAGGCGGCGAAGACGATCTGGGCCAAGGCCAAGCACGCCACCTTCGACGTGGCGCGGATCGACGAGATCGAGCGCGAGACCAAGCACGACGTCATCGCCTTCCTGACCCATCTGGCCGAAATCGTCGGCCCAGAGGCCCGCTTCGTTCACCAGGGCATGACGTCCTCCGACGTGCTCGACACCTGCCTCAACGTGCAGCTCACTCGCGCCGCAGACTTATTGATATCGGACCTCGACAAGGTTCTGGCCGCGCTGAAGAAGCGCGCGTTTGAGCACAAGATGACGCCGACCATCGGCCGCTCCCATGGCATCCACGCCGAGCCGGTGACGTTCGGGCTCAAGCTTGCCTACGCCTATGCGGAATTCTCCCGTGCCCGCGAGCGCCTGGTTGCCGCCCGCAAGGAGGTCGCGACCTGCGCGATTTCGGGCGCCGTCGGCACTTTTGCGCAGATCGACCCGCGCGTGGAAGAGCATGTCGCCAAGGCGATGGGGCTCGAGCCGGAGCCGATCTCCACGCAGGTGATCCCGCGCGACCGGCATGCGATGTATTTTGCGACGCTTGGCGTGATCGCCTCTTCCGTCGAGCGGCTCGCCATCGAAATCCGCCATCTGCAGCGCACTGAGGTGCTGGAAGCCGAAGAGTTCTTCTCCGAGGGCCAGAAGGGCTCGTCGGCCATGCCGCACAAGCGCAACCCGGTGCTGTCGGAGAATCTGACCGGCCTGTCGCGCATGGTGCGCGCCTATGCGATGCCGGCGATGGAAAACGTCGCCCTTTGGCACGAGCGCGACATCTCGCACTCCTCTGCCGAACGCATGATCGGGCCGGACGCCACCGTGACGCTGGACTTCGCGCTAATGCGGCTTGCCGGCCTGATCGAGAAGCTCCTGATCTATCCCGCCAACATGCAGAAGAACCTCGACCGCCTCGGCGGTCTCGTGCATTCGCAGCGGCTCCTGATCGCGCTGACGCAGAAGGGCGCCAGCCGCGAGGACGCCTACAAATACGTCCAGCGCAACGCCATGCCGGTCTGGCGCGGCGAAGGCGACTTCCAGACGCTGCTGAAAAAGGACCCCGACGTGAAGAAGCACCTGAGCGATGCCGATATCGAGGAGCAGTTCGACCTCGGCTATCACTTCAAGCACGTCGATACGATCTTCAAGCGCGTGTTCGGCGAGAGCTGACAACGCCGTCCGAACGCCTGACGGTCATCTCTCGGTCTGCAGCAAACCGACCGCTAGATATCGGAAAGCCTCGACGGCCTTTGCAAAGACGGCGTGCGGATCGTCGGCTGCGGCAATCCAGAGCGAGGCGTTGAGCGCGGCTCCATTGATGAGCCGCGCGGCAGCCTCCGCATCCATCGGCTTCACCGTTCCTTCGTCGATAAGCGCCTGGATCGATTGCGTCGTCGTGCGAAGACACGCAGTCTGGTTGGGCCATAGCGATGGATCGCCGAGTACGGCCGGTCCGTCCAGCAGCATGATGCGCTGGATCTCCGGCTCCAGCGCCATCTCGATATAGGCGACGCCCTCGGCGAGAAAGCCGAGCCACCGGGTCTCCGCCTGATCTTGCACAGCGCGCATCCGCGCCATCATTTCCGCGTCGATCTGGCCGATCACGGCCTGCAGCAGACCCTTCTTGTCGCCGAAATTGTGATAGAGCGCGCCGCGCGTCAGGCCGGCCTCGGCGGTCAAATCGTCCATCGACGCCGCCGCATAGCCTTTGGTCGCGAAAGCCCTCCGGGCGGCCTGGATGAGCTTGGCCCGGGTTTCCTCCACCATTTGTGCGCGTCGCTTCGCGGCCACCGTCATTCCCCCCAAAAGACATACGCCCCGTATGCTAGTTGACATACGCGGCGTATGTAACATATAGAAGCATACGGGGCGTATGTCAAACCGCCCGATAATGGAATGCAAAGGGCCGGAACCGTGGAGATCTGGTCTACTCTCGAACAGGAGTGACGTTATGGCCAAACGCGATGCAATCTTTCCTGCCGGCAGGCAGGCACTCTATGAGATCAACCGTTATTCGGCGGCGATCCGCTCGGGCGATCTTCTGTTCGTCTCGGGCCAGGTCGGCAGCCGCGATGAAGGGTCGCCGGAGCCGGTCTTCGAAAAACAGGTCCAGCTTGCCTTCGACAATCTCTCGGCCGTGCTGAAGTCTGCCGGTTGCACGTTCGACGACGTCGTTGACGTGACCACGTTCCACACCGACCCGGCCACGCAGTGGGAGGCGGTCAACGCAGTTCGCTTGAAGGAGATCGGTGAGCCACCCTATCCGAACTGGACCGCGGTGGGGGTGAACTGGTTGGCGGGCTTCGATTTTGAGATCAAGGTCATCGCGCGAATTCCTCAGTCCACCTGATCGATTGGCGGCGAGCGTCGTCTCAGGACACCCAATCTTCCATCGACTGCAAGGGCAGCGGACGGGCCTCCGCTTGTGCGTCCTGGGTGCCACCCCAGCAGTTTTCCGGCCTTGCCAAGCCGATTTAGATGGTTCCAAATTGTCACAACCGCCGTGACTCCAGCCGGCCCCCTCGAAGCAACCTAACGGTAACCGCAAATCGGCTAAGGTCGCAGCGTGTCATCCCCGCCGAAAATCCTCATCTTCGACTCCGGCCTCGGCGGCCTCTCGGTCGTGCGCGAGATCGTCCGCGCCCGGCCCGACGCCCACTACGTCTATGTCGCCGACGACGCGTTCTTTCCCTATGGCCATCACAGCGAGGAAGAGATCATCGCCCGCGTGGTGCCGCTGGTCGGCGAGTTGATCGCCCGCCACGCCCCTGCCCTGGTGGTGATTGCCTGCAACACCGCTTCCACGCTCGTGATGTCGCATCTGCGCAACGCCTACAGCGTGCCGTTCGTCGGCACCGTGCCTGCGATCAAGCCGGCCTGCGCCAGCTCGAAGACCAAGCGCGTCTCGGTGCTCGGCACCAAGGGCACCGTCAAGCGCGAATACACCAAGCGCCTGATCGATGATTTCGCGCAAGGCTGCGAAGTGACGCTGGTGGGATCGGCAGAACTCGCTTCGCTCGCCGAAGCAGCACTCAACGGCAACGACGTGCGTGACGAGGATATTGCGGCGGAGTTCGCCCCCTGCTTTGTCGGCAGCGGCGAGCATCGCACCGACACCGTCGTGCTGGCCTGCACCCATTTTCCGCTGTTGCTCGACCGCTTGACACGGCTCGCGCCGTGGCCGGTCGACTGGATCGACCCGGCGCCCGCCATCGCCCGGCGCGTGTCCGAGCTGCTGGCGTCACCAGGCCGGCAAAGCGATGGGGCCGGGGCCGAGATGATTTTCACCTCCCGGCGGCCGCACACGCTGAGCCAGGCGCTGATGCCGTTTTTCGGCGGCCGCATCCTGGCCTAAGATCGCCAAGGCGCGTCGCGGTACGCTGGAAGCAACTTCTTATGTCGTTCCCAGGCCGGCCTTGGCGCATTGCTCGTCCTGGTCACCGGTGACGCCGCTCACTCCCACGCCGCCTGTGACTTTGCCGTCGACCATGATCGGCAATCCGCCCGGCGAGGCGAAGACACCGGGAAGTGTGGCCGTGGCCGGCCCACCTTTGTTGATCGCCTCCATGAAAACGCGTGTCGGGCGCCGATAGGTCGCCGCGGACCTCGCCTTACCGACGGCGATGTCCATGCTGCCGGTCTGCGTGTTGTCCATGCGTTCGAAATACACCAGGAATCCGTGATTATCGACCACAGCGACAGCCACGTTCCATCCGTTCTTCTGGCATTCGGCGAGTATGCCGGCTGCAATCTTCTTCGCGCCCGCGGCATTGACCGCCGTGCCGTAGTCAGGACGCTTGTCCTGAGCGGATGCGCCAATGGTAAGGGCGGCGAGTGCAGCGGCGACAAGAATTGTCCTCATCTTCGACTCCTCCCTAGGTTTATTGTGCGGGGGATCATCATACCGGGACGGATGAAAACGTCGATGTCCAATGATGTCGCAAAAGCCCGGCGCTGCCGGCCAGGCGGGCGAACGTCGGCTCCCGGCGCGCCAGAACTGATGAACCGGTTTATGGCTTCTGAAGGTCGCGCACGTCAGCGAAGGTAAGCGAGACCTCGCCGCCCCTGCGCGTCAGGCTGAGCTTGCGACCCCAATTGAGCGTCGGCACTTCGACGAGCAGGTGCAAGACCGCCGCGAGGCCGATCGAAAGCAGAATGCTGGCGACGATGACGCCGGCCTGAGAGATCTGCCACAGCTCGGGGAAGTTCGCGATCCATCTGATCAGCAAAAAATGTGAGATGTAGAGCGAATAGGAGATGCTGCCGAGCCATTGCAGGATGCGCGAAAACGAAGCGCCGTGGAGTTCGGCCGCGACGACGGTATAGATGAGGAGTGCCGCACCAAGACCATAGGTCGGCACACGTGCGAATTGGGGATTGCTCGTTCCGATGACGAAAATCCAGTACCAGCCCGCAGTGAACAAGGCTGCGGAGATAACCGTGCTGTACGGCAAGACAGGCAGCGTTCCCTTCATCCGGACAAGGTAAGCGATAAAGACGCCGGCGCCGAATTCCAGAATCAGGGGATGCGAATAGATCCCGAGAGGCAGCTTAAAAACGATTGCGACCACCGCAACGCAGAGCGCCGCAAACAAGAGCTCGAAAAGACGGTGCGGTGCAATGGCAAGTATCACCGCGACAACGGCGTAGAAGTGCATTTCAAACGCGATCGACCAGGCGGGTCCGATATACCAGTTCGGATAGTCCCACGCGAAGATGTGGCCGAGGTCCAGCGCAGGGCGATCTCCCGCTTCGAGTGCGATCCAGTACGAACTGATAAACGCCGCCAGCAATACGAGCCAGTACATCGGATAGATTCGAATGGCCCTTCTGAAAGCGAAATTCAGCGCGTCGGTTTGCGATGCGGCCGTCGTCGCAATGATGAACCCGGAAATGACGAAGAAGATGTCGACGCCGCTCGCCAGGATGGTGTGCGCCGCTTCGGCGGCACCTTGTGTCGCCGAATCAGAGCGAGCGATTACCGCGTGTCCGCAGACGACAGCCAGCGCCGCGACGCCGCGCATGGCTTGCACACCATTGAATGTCCGCATAACGCCCCGGCACGCTCATCTTTATGAGCCGCAATTTTTGCGGGCAAGATATTAACATATTGTTGTGAGGTTGATGCATGTCCGTATCGGCATGGATGGCGGGCCGAGTGCGATGCGCAAAAAGCAGGTGGCCCGATGGCCTACGAATTCATCCATATGGTGCCGAGCGCCGAATTTTGAATCGATCGTTTGAAGAGGGAGTTTCCGCCTTGACTTCCGCAAAGCCAGCGCCGCTCAACCGCCTCCGCCAGGCGTGGCGGGAGGGACGCCCGACCTTCGGCGCGATCGCGACCATTCCCTCGATCCAGACCGTGCAGATCATGGCGCGTTCGGGAATCGACTTTATCATCGTCGATCTCGAGCACGGCCCGATCGATCTCGGCTCGGCGCATGCGATGATTACCGCGACATCTGGCACGCCCTGCGTGCCGATGGTGCGGATTGCCGCCAACGAGCCCTGGCTGGCGAAAGCACCGATGGACCTTGGCGCGCTCGGCATCAATTTTCCGATGATCTGCAGCCGCACTGAGGCCGAAAAAGCCGTGCGCAGCGTGCGCTACCCGCCGAACGGCGACCGGCTGTGGGGCCCGTTCCATGCGCCGTTCCGCTGGGGCGTGTCGATGGCGGATTACATGGCGACCGCGGACGACGACATGATCTGCATGGTCACCATCGAGCATGTCGAAGCGGTCGAGCGCATTGACGAGATCATGGCGACGCCTGGCATCGATGTCGCCGTGATCGGCCCCGGCGATCTCGCCACCTCCATCAACAAGCGAGGCCTGCCCGATGATCCCGAGGTGGTGGCGCTGATGAAGCGTGCCGAGGAAGGCATCCTCAGGAGTGGCGTACCAATCGGCGGCGTCGCGCGCACGGCCGAGCAGGCCAACGAGATGATCGACCGCGGCTACGTTGCGCTGGCGCTCGGCTTCGACTGGTCGCTGTTCCAGCGCGGCATCGCGGCAAGCTTTGAAGGGATCAAGCGATAGGTGCCGAGATGGCGGCAAGCCCTTCAAAGTTCTCGGGGTTTACTGGAGCCCCTCGGGACCGCGGCGCCGGCAACCGGGCGATCCGGATCCGAACGTTCTGGCGTCAAAACGCCTTGTTCGTGCTAGATGAGATGCTGGCAGGTTGCCAGGGCGGGGCCTGCCGGCTTTTGATTGATCTATTGCGGAAACGCGGGCGGAGCGATGCGCGGAACGGTTCGAAAAATCACACTACCGCGCCGTCTGGTCGCCGACCTCATGCACGCCTCGAACCGCGTGCCCTTTGTTTCGCTCTCGCGGCCGCTTCATATTCGAGCCCTGCAGGAAGCCCGCGCGCAGGCCGCCCAGCGGCCGGGCTGGGCCGCGATCTTCGTCAAGGCCTTCGCGCTGGTGGCCAGGGAACAGCCGATCCTGCGCACCCTCTACGTCAAATGGCCGACGCCGGCCTTCTACGAACTGCCACGCAGCGTCGCGATGGTGGCGATCGCCCGGGTCGATGACGGCCAGGATTGCGTACTGCCACAAAAGGTCGCCGCGCCCGACGAAATGTCGCTTGCCGAAGTCGACGCCCTGATCCGGCACGCCAAGGTGGCGCCGATCGACGAGGTGCCGGCGTTCCGGAAGATCCTGCGAACCACGCGGCTGCCGCTGCCGCTACGGCGGCTGTTCTGGGCGGTCGGGCTGAACTTCGGCCGCCAGCGGGCCAATTATTTCGGTAGTTTTGGGGTCACCTCCGTTGCCGCCTATGGCGCAGGCCAGCTCCATGCCATCAGCCCCGGACCCTTTGTCCTGAGCTATGGGGTGGAAAAGCCCGATCAAACCATCGATGTCGTCTTGCGCTGGGATCACCGGATTACCGATGCCGCCCCGATGGCCAGGGCGCTGAACCGGCTGGAACAGGTGCTGAACGGCGAAATATCAGCCGAATTGCGGGCCAATCGGCAGCAAACCGAGCCCAAACCGGTCCGCGCGGTCGCGACCTGAGGGGCTTGCCCCCGTCATTCTGGGATGGTCCGAAAGGACCAGACACGGAATCTCGAGATTCTCAGGGGCGCAAGGGCGCCCCCTGGTTCGATGCTGCGCATCGCCCCGGAATGACGGTTTCCGTGGGGCCCTTTTCGTTGACAGAACGGCGGTTTCTCCCTAAGAACCCGCTTGCTCGCGGGCCGGTTTCGGCCCGCGATGCGTTTCGCGACCCGTGGTCCTCCCCGAGCTTTCGAGGCGGACCTGTCGGCCCCGGCAACCCCGGTGCACAGGAGGGCGCGTTTCCTCAAAACTCAAACTCTTAAGCAGAGGACGCGATGACAAAGCGCAGTGAGGCGAAATACAAGATCGATCGCCGTATGGGCCAGAATATCTGGGGCCGCCCGAAGAGCCCCGTGAACCGCCGGGAATACGGCCCCGGCCAGCACGGCCAGCGCCGCAAGGGCAAGCTGTCCGACTTCGGCGTCCAGCTCCGCGCCAAGCAGAAGCTCAAAGGCTACTACGCCAACATTTCCGAGCGTCAGTTCCACGGCATCTATGTCGAGGCCGGCCGGATGAAGGGCGACACCGGTGAGAACTTGATCGGCCTCTTGGAGCGCCGTCTCGACACCGTGGTCTATCGCGCCAAGTTCGTCGCGACGATGTTCGCCGCGCGCCAGTTCATCAACCACGGCCACATCAAGGTGAACGGCCGCCGCGTCAATATTCCGAGCTACAAGCTCAGGCCCGGCGACGTCGTCGAGGTCAAGGAATCCTCCAAGCAGCTCACCCCGGTTCTGGAAGCAAGCCAGCTCGGCGAGCGCGATGTGCCCGACTTCATCGAGACCGATCACTCCAAGATGACGGCGAAGTTCACCCGCATCCCCGCGCTGTCGGACGTGCCGTTCGCAGTGCAGATGGAGCCGCATCTGATCGTCGAATTCTATTCGCGCTGATCGGTTTTCAGTTACGAGATATCAAAGGCCCCGGTTTTGCCGGGGCCTTTTTGTATGCGAGTATGGCGTCGTCTCAACGCCGAGCCTCGCTGCGGGCTTGAACCAAGCGGGATCAACATGCGTTTGCGCGACTGCCACAACTTCCATGATTTCCGCAGGCTGGCCCGGCGACGGCTGCCCGGCCCTATCTTCGATTACATCGATGGCGCGGCTGACGACGAGGTGACCCATCGCCGGAACACCGCAAGTTTCGAGCGCTGTGACCTGGTACCCAACGTCCTGCGCGGCGTCGAGAACATCGATATGTCGGTAACGGTCCTGGGCCAGAAGCTCGCGATGCCGATCTATTGCTCTCCGACCGCCCTGCAACGCCTGTTCCACCATGCCGGCGAACGCGCCGTCGCCGCCGCTGCGGCGAAGTACGGCACGATGTTCGGCGTATCCTCGCTCGGCACGGTAAGCCTCGAGGAACTGCGCAAGGCGCACGACACGCCGCAAGTCTATCAATTCTATTATCACCGGGATCGCGGCCTGAACCGTGCGATGATGCAACGCGCGAAAGAAGCCGGAGTCCAGGTGATGATGCTCACCGTCGACAGCATCACGGGCGGCAACCGTGAGCGCGACAAGCGCACCGGCTTTTCGATTCCGTTTCGGCTGACACTTGCCGGGATGTACCAGTTCGGGATCAAGCCGGCCTGGGGCATCAATTATCTCACGCATGAGCGGTTTAAGCTTCCGCAACTGGACCAGCACGTCGACATGGGCAGCGGCGCGCTGTCGATCTCCAAATATTTCACCGAGATGCTGGACCCCTCGATGAATTGGGACGATGTGGGTGAAATGGTCCGGCTGTGGAACGGGCAATTCTGCCTGAAGGGCGTCATGTCGGTGGCGGACGCCCGGCGCGCCGTCGAGATCGGTTGCACCGGCATCGTGCTGTCCAATCATGGCGGCCGGCAATTGGACGGTTCGCGCGCGCCATTCGATCAATTGGCCGAAATCGTGGACGCGGTCGGCGATCGAATTGACGTAATCATGGACGGCGGAATTCAGCGGGGCACCCATGTCTTGAAGGCGTTGTCGCTTGGAGCCAAGGCTGTAGGCGTTGGACGCTATTATCTCTATCCTCTCGCCGCGGCCGGCCAGGCCGGCGTCGAGCGGGCGCTCGACCTGATGCGGTCGGAACTCGAGCGGGGAATGAAGCTGATGGGATGCACTGCGATCAATCAGCTCTCTCGCGAAAATCTGCGGTTCAGATAATTTCTGTCCCGCCACCAAGTCAAAAGAGACGAGAAACTGCCATGCACTACACCCCTGCCCCGCGCGATCCCAAGGCCGATCCCATCCGCATCAACCTGTTGTCCGACACCCAGACGCGACCGACGCCCGCGATGCGCGAGGCGATGGCGCGGGCGGAAGTCGGCGACGAGCAGATCGGCGACGATCCGACGGTGAATTTACTTTGCGAGCGCGTGGCGGACCTGCTCGGCAAGGAAGCTGCCGTGTTCATGCCGTCGGGCACCATGTGCAACGTCTCGGCCACCCTCGCCCATTGCCGGCCGGGCGATGAAATTCTTGCCCATGCCACCGCGCATGTCATCGCCCGCGAAGGCGGCGCGCATGCAGCGCTCGGCGGCTTCCAGATCACACCGTTGCCGGGCGAAGACGGGCAATTCACCCCCGAAACGTTCCGCGCCGCGCTGCACCCGCGTTCGCGCTACCAGCCGCCGCAGACCGTCGTCAGCGTCGAGCAAACCGCCAATATCGGCGGCGGGACGATCTGGAAGAAAGCGGCGCTGGATGAAATCGTCGAGATCGCCAAGGCGCATGGGCTGATCACCCATATGGATGGCGCGAGGCTGTTGAACGCTTGCGTCGCCACGAAAATATCGGCGCGCGACATGGCCGCGGGGTGGGATTCAGCCTGGATCGATTTCTCCAAGGGCCTCGGCGCGCCGATCGGCGGCGTGATTGCGGGCTCGCGCACCTTCATCGACGACGTCTGGCGCTGGAAGCAGCGCCTCGGCGGCTCGATGCGGCAGGCCGGCATTTGTGCCGCGGCCTGCGTCTACGCGCTCGACCATCACGTCGACCGCCTCGCCGACGATCACGCCAATGCGCGTGCGCTGGCGCGGGGGCTGTCGCAGATCGACGGCATCGAGGTGCAAGAGCCTGAGACCAACCTGGTGTTCTTCAAGCCTGACAGAGCCGGCATCGCCGGCGACAAAATGGTCGAAGCCTTGCGCAAGCGCGGCGTGCTGCTCGCGATGATGGACGGCCGCATTCGCGCCTGCACGCATCTCGACGTCAGCGCTGCGATGATCGAGGAGACGGTCGGGCTGGTGCGCGAGATCGTACGCGGCGCGTGAGAGGCGTCAGCCGGAGGCCGTAAACTCAGGCAACGGCCGATGTGCGCGCCCGCCACAGCGCGCTGCCGAGCAGCAGATACACCGCGCCCGTCCACATGGCCTGCCAGTTCTGGAAGCCTTCGTTGAGGACGATATAGATCGCCGCCAAAGCGAAGAGTCCGGCAAACACGGCCTCAGAGAGCGGCCGCTCGCCGGATTTCGAACCGTTGAGAAACGCCAATGTCCAGAACGGCACCACGGCCATGGTCAGGGCCGCGAACGGAAAATCGCGCCAGCGCGCGTCGAATATCAGGCTGAGCGCGGTCTGCGCCGCGATGAGTGTCGTCACGATCAGGGTCACGCCCAGTATGTTGCTCATGAACAATGGGGTCAGGCCCTTGCGCGGCCCCAACACTTCAAGAAACGCCGGAAGCTCCCGCCCCGACATCAGCGCGTAGGTGGCCAGCAGCGGCGCTGTCACTGCCGCCGTCAGCAGAAACCCCTGAACCAGCCAACCGCCGAGCCCGTAGCTTTCCTGGAGCATCTTGTCGATGCCGATGCCCAGCAATATCCCGCCAGCGGTCGCGGATGCGGCGACCGCGGCCCACGATGCCACCGACGTCAACGGCGGCGGCAGCGCCGGCTGGCGCTTCCACGTGAACCCGGCGACTGCGAAGACACAGAAGCAAAGAAGCAGCCCGCCTGCCATCTGCAGCTTCCAGAACGGGTAATTGCTGATGGCCACGCCCGCCGGATATTTCAGCTTGCGTTCGGCCCCGTCGAACAGTCCCCAATAGCCCCCCACCGTTCCTTCCCAGCGGCGCTTCCATGGCTCGTCGTAGGCCTCGAACAAATTGACGCGGAAGTTATCGCGCCGTGCCCGTTCTAGAATCTCGGAAATGAAACGTGCCTGGTTGACGCGGGAAGCCAGCGCGCCATCGCGCATCCGCCCGTGGCTTGGCCAACCGGTTTCGCCGATCAAAATCTCCTTGCCGGGAAAGGCGGCCGTCACTTGCTTGCGTATCTCATCTACATGCGCGGCCGCATCCTCGGCGCGCGGGGGAACGTCCTCCCAATAGGGCAGGAAATGGGCGGTAACGAAATCGACATCGGCGCCTACCTCGCGGTAGCGCAGCCAGAATTCCCAGACATCGGCATAGGTCACCGGAATGTCCACGCGCGGCTTGACCGACTGGATCGTTTGGCGAAGGTCGCCGACCGTCATGTCGCCGCGCAGCAGCACTTCGCTGCCGACGATGAGCGCTGCGACCGTGCCGGGATGATCTTTGACCAACGAGACCGCAATGTCGGCGAGTTGCGCGTTCTTCGCGCGATCACGCCCGATCCACACGCCGAGCAGAACCTTCAATCCGACCCTGGACGCAAGCTCGGGCACCTTGTCCAGCCCGTTGTCGATGGAATAGGTGCGAATGCATTTGGAGACCTTGGCAAGCTCCTTCAGATCCTCCGCGATCTGCTCCGGCTTGACGATGAGCGTCGGATCGTGCGGCGTCTGATCGTTGCGGAACGGCGCGTAGGAAACGCATTCCAGCTTCGATGCATCATCGATCGGCGCGCGCGTCAGCGCTACCGGCGTGGCCAGCCACCACCACACCGCGACAACGATGCCGAGTGATAGAAATAAAAGCGCCAGCGGCGTGCGAAAGCCGATTGGTCCTGCTCCCCTGATAGGACGAATAGATGAGCCTGTTTAGCCTTGCGCGGCAGGCATGTCGACCCGCTGGTCCCGCCATGTGTACAATTGCGCGAGAGTACGGAAGCGGCGATATTGAGCCCTTCAAGAGTGAACTTTGTTTGCGCAAAATTGATCGCGCCTGACGAGTGAAATGATGGCATTATTTTCCCGGCGACAATTTGGCAGACTTGCAGGCTGGTCGGCGTTTGGCATGTCGATGCTGTCAGCCAAGTCCGGTACGGCGCAATCGGATCAGGCGACCGGAACACAGAACCAACGACCCTCGTCGAATTTTCCGAGCGGCTTTCTGTGGGGCACGGCGACCTCGGCCTATCAGGTCGAGGGCGCGGTCAGCGAAGACGGCCGCGGGCCGTCGATCTGGGACCGCTTTGCCCACACGCCCGGCACCATCTCCGATCGCGGCAATGGCGACACCGCGACCGACCATTATCGTCTCTACAAGCAAGACATCCAGATCATGAAGTCGCTGGGCGCAAAAGCCTATCGATTCTCGATCGCATGGCCGCGCGTCTTCCCGGATGGGACCGGACCGGCAAATCCAAAGGGCCTCGATTTCTATCACCGCCTTGTCGACGAATTGTTGGCCAACGGCATCGAGCCGTTTGCGACGCTGTATCATTGGGACCTGCCGCAAGCGCTGCAGGATCGCTTCGGCGGCTGGACTTCGCGCGACACCTCGAAGGCATTCGCGGACTACGCCGCCCATGTCACTGCCCGCTTGAGTGATCGCGTGAGGCATTTCTTCACGATCAACGAATGCTCCAGGCTCGTTCATCTCGGCCACGGCCTCGGCGCCGACGCGCCCGGCCTCAAACTGCCTCAGTCAGGATTGAACCAGGTCCGTCACCACGTTGCGCTGGGACATGGTCTCGCGGTTCAGGCCATCCGCGCCCATGGGCGCGCCGGAACGAAGGTCGGTCCGGCAGAGAATGCGGTGAGCTGCATCCCCGCCATCGAAACATCAGCCAACATCCGCGCCGCCGAGATGGCGACGCGCGAACTCAACGCGGGCTATCTGACCGTGATGCTCGAGGGAAAATACACCGACGCCTATCTGGCGCGGTCCGGCCAGGACGCGCCGAAATTCACCGCCGATGATCTGCGCGTCATTTCATCCCCGATCGATTTCGTCGGGCTGAACGTCTATACGCCCGACCATTATGTCGTTGCCGCCAACAACGAGCGCGGCTTCACGCTGGCGCCGTTTCCCGCCTCGTTTCCGCACATGAAAGCGAGCTGGCTCAGGCCCGGCCCCGAAGCCATCTACTGGGTGCCGCGTCATGTCGCAAAACTGTGGAACGTGAAGTCGATCTATATCACCGAGAACGGAACGTCAGGGAGCGACCAGCCGGCGCCGGACGGGACCATCTACGACGTCGACCGCATCATGTATCTGCGCAATTATCTCACGCAGTTGCAGCGCGCGACATCCGAGGGCGTGCCCGTGCTCGGATACTTCCTGTGGAGCCTGATGGACAATTTCGAATGGTCTGATGGCTATGAGCAGCGCTTCGGCATCTACCACGTCGACTTCGAGACCAAGCGCCGTACGCCCAAGCTGAGCGCGTCGTTCTATCGCGAGACGATCGCGAAAAACGCCGTGGCGTGATCAGGCGATTGTCAATCCTTGCGCAGGCCCTTGCCTAGCGCCTCATACATGATCGTCTTCAGTGCCAGTTGAATTCGCCCGCCCTGCGTCGGAGCCTGCACCATGAAGACAACGAGCAAGTCGTCCTGTGGATCGACAAAATAGAAACTTCCGCCTGCGCCATCCCACCGGTATTCGCCGAGCGGCCATGTCGTGTTTGGCGGTGGCGAGGTGCGCACGGCAAAGCCAAGACCGAAGCCGCTGGATGGTCCCGGAAAATAGAAGGGATCGTGAATGACCTTGGTCTCCGGCCCGATCTGATCCGAGGTCATCAGCGCGACGGTCTCAGGCTTGAGATAGCGCTTGCCGTCCAGCTCGCCGCCATTCAGCAGCATTTGCAGAAATCGCGCGTAGTCCCCGGCCGTCGAGACCAGGCCTGCCCCGCCGGATTCCCAGCGCCGCGGCTCTGTCGGATCCTTGATTCCGGCCACCCGAAAGCGATCGACGGGAAATGGCTGGGCGATGCGCGGCCACTTCGCTTTATCTGCGACATAGTATTCGGTCTCGGACATGCCGAGCGGATCGAACAGTCTCTGCTTCTCGAATTGAAACAGCGTCTGCCCCGACACCACCTCGACGACACGGCCGAGCACGTCTGTCGAATGGCTGTAGTTCCAACGCGTTGCCGGCTGATCGGCGAGCGGCAGTGTCGCGATGCGGTCAGCGAATTCGGCGTTGTCGAAGTCGCCGGCGTATAATCGCGGATTGGCGTAGAGTTTCTGCACCGCGGTTTCGCCGAAGAAACCGTAGGTGATACCCGACGTGTGCCGGAGCAGATCCCTGATCGTGATTGGGCGCTTCAGCGGCTCGAGCTTGAGCGGGTACTGCCCTGCTTCATCGGAAAGATCGACACCGACTTTCGCATCCGCAAAGGCACGAATGTATTTGGACACGGGATCGTCGAGGGCCAGCTTGCCGTCGTCGACCAGCATCATCGCGGCGACCGAGGTGACGGCCTTCGACATCGAATAGATCTGGAAAATGGTATCCGGCGTCATCGGCTGGCTGGACGCAGGGTCCCGCACGCCGAAACATTCAAGATCGACCAGCTTGCCATGCTGCTGGATCAGCAGGACTGCCCCGGGAATCTTGCCGGTCGCGACCTCGTTGCGGACGTAGTCGCCTATCCGGTCAAGGGCCGCTCGCGAGAAAGTTGGCGCGCCCAGCGCCTTCGGCTCGCCACGGAGCTCATGCGGCGAGCCGCCGAGAACAAGCAGGGCGAGCGCCGCCGCAACAAGGCGACGCCCGATCGCGCCATCACTTCTCCAGTGCTTCATAAACCAACTGCTTCAGCGTCCGCTGGATGCGCTGGCGTTCCGTCGGCGTCTGCTCGAGCAGCACGAAGAACATGTCCTGCTTGCGGTCGACCACGAAATAGCAGCCGCTGGCGCCATCCCATTTCAATTCGCCCAATGAACCCGGCGGCGGCGGCTTGGCATTGCCTGGATCGGTGCGCACCGCGAGGCCGAGGCCCATTCCGAAGCCGTCCCCGGGGAAATAGAAATAGTCCCGCTCGACCCCAGACCCGGGGCCGACATAGTCGGACGTCATCAGCTTGAACGTTTCGGGCTTCAGATAGGTCTTGCCCTCGAACGTGCCGCCATTGAGCAGCATCTGCGTAAAGCGGCGGTAGTCCGCCATGGTCGAGTACATGCCGCCGCTGGCGAACTCGATCTTCTTGACATTGGTCGGGTTGGTGTCGCGGCCGACACGAAAGTTGCTGTCGTTCGGTACCGGCAGCGCCATCCGCTTCTGCTTCTCCGGATCGGTGATGTAGAAGCCGGTGTCGACCATGCCAAGCGGATCGAGCAGCCTTTCGCGCATGATCGTGAACAGGGATTTTCCCGACGCGACTTCCATCACGCGCGCCAGCACATCGGTGGAATGGCCGTATTGCCAGAGCGCGCCCGGCTGATTGTGCAGCGGCAGTTTGGCGATCCGCTCGGCGAACCCGGCCAGATCGAAATCTCCGTCATAGATATTGGCGGCCGCATAGGCCTTGCGGACCAGGGTGTCGCCGTAGAAGCCGTAGGTGATCCCTGACGTATGCACCATCAGGTCGCGGACGGTCATCGGCCGGATCGTCGGCACCAGTTCGAGCGTCTTGGTGCCATCCTCGGCCTTCTTCTCGACACCGACCTTCACATTCGCGAAGGACGGAATGTACTTTGAGACGGGATCGTCGAGCTTGATCGTGCCGTCCTCGACCAATTGCATGGCCACGACCGACGTGATCGCTTTCGTCATCGAGAACAGGCGGAAGATGGTCTTGTCGGTGATTGGCTTCTTGGACTCCACGTCCTGAACGCCGAAGGTTTCATGATAGACCGGCTTACCGTGCTGCTGGATCAGGACGTTCGCACCCGCGATCTTGCCGGTCGCCACCTCATTCCCAAAGAACTCGGTAATCTTCGCAAGCTTTTCCTTGTTGAAGCGCGCGCCGGCGGGAATGTCGAACGTGCCTTCGGCGCGGACCTGCGGCGTAACCGCCATCATCACCGCGCCGCAGGCAAGCGCGCGCAGCATTTGACGCAAGTTCATTGGAACCCCCTCCAGAATTCGGAGAGGAGTGTAGCTGCGGCGTCAGTCCGCGCAAGGGCTGCCAAAGGCTGCCAGCGCCTCTTCATGCAACCGGGCGCTGTCGCGGGAGAAGCAGCAGAAGATGACCCTTGTCACGGCAGGCGCCGCGGCCAGTCCATCGACGACGGTTGCGACTGCGATGCCCGCCGCACGGTCGGCAGGGAAGCGATAGACGCCCGTAGAGATCGCGGGAAATGCCAGAGAGGAGAGCGCATTGGCCTGGCAGAGCTCGAGGGATCGCCGATAGCAGGAAGCGAGCAGCCCGTCCTCTCCATCATTGCCGCCGTGCCAAACCGGCCCGACGGCGTGGATCACATGCCTGGCCGGCAACCGGTATCCTAGGGTGATTTTGGCGTCGCCGGTCGCGCAGCCGTTTAGCGTTTGGCACTCGCGCTTCAGTTCTGGCCCTGCCGCCCGATGGATCGCACCATCGACGCCGCCCCCGCCAAGCAGCGACGAATTCGCCGCGTTGACGATGGCGTCAACGCGCAACGTGGTGATGTCGGCAACAATGACTTCCAGCCGCGCCTGGCCGACCTGGCGCGCCAGCCCGCTCAGGCGGAAGCCGCCGCGTTGACGGTGACGCCCTTGTCGACGAAGAGCTGCTGCAATTCACCGGCCTGGAACATCTCGCGGATGATGTCGCAGCCGCCGACGAATTCGCCCTTGACGTAGAGCTGCGGGATGGTCGGCCAGTTCGAATATTCCTTGATGCCGTTGCGAAGCTCGGCGGATTCCAGGACGTTCAGCCCCTTGTAGCCGACCCCGACGTGGTCGAGGATCTGGACCACTTGGCCAGAGAAACCGCACTGCGGAAACTGCGGCGTGCCCTTCATGAACAGCACGACGTCGTTCGACTTCACTTCGTTGTCGATGAATTGTTCGATGCTCATATTTGCTTCCTTTTGGGGCTCAGCCCTGCGGCGTCGCGTAACGGGCCGGCTCGTCCATGTAACCCGGATACTTGCCATATATGTAGCCCAAACCGTTGTGCATCCAAAGTAAAATGGCGAAGAGCTGGCATGCGCGGGGCCGGCTCGGGGCGCCCGGGCGACCGCAGCCCATAGTCTGACGGCATCAATATCATAGTGGCCGAAGGCTTTTTTCCCGGAACGGAGCCCCTATTTAGGACGGACTGCCCGCCGGGAACCAGTTTCCTGGCCTAACGTTCTCTACGTTCTCTCCAGCGACCGGAGACACCTGTGACGAAACCAGTATCCGCCGCCGCGTTTGCGACCCCTGCCCCGTCACTTTTCTCGGATTCCGGCGCCCTCGCCCAGAATTTGGTGGAGGCCTATCTGGCCGTCCGCGGCGAGACCGAGCGCCGGGCCGCTCCGTTGAGCCCCGAGGACCAGCTCATCCAGTCGATGCCGGACGCCAGCCCGGCCAAATGGCATCGCGCCCATACCACCTGGTTCTTCGAGCAATTCCTGCTCGGCGAGCATTGCGATGGTTACCAGCCCTTCCACCCTGATTATGCGTTTCTATTCAATTCCTATTATGTCAGCGCCGGACCGCGGCACGCCCGTCACCAGCGCGGCCATCTGACCCGCCCGAGCGCCGACGAGGTCACCGCCTATCGCCGGCATGTCGATGCCGCCGTGGTCAAATTCTTCCAGACCGCCGGCGAAGAGCGCCTCACAAAACTGGTCCCGCTGGTCGAGGTCGGCCTCAATCACGAGCAGCAGCATCAGGAATTGATGCTGACCGACATCCTGCACGCCTTTGCCCAGAACCCGATCCCGCCGGCCTACGATCCGGAGTGGCGCCTCCCGGCATCACACCGTTCGGCGGAGGAATGGACCACCCTCAACGAGGGCATCCACACGGTAGGCCACGCCGACGACAGCTTTCATTTCGACAATGAAAAGCCCGCGCACCGCGCCCTGGTCGGCCCGGTCAGGCTGGCCCGCAACCTCGTGACCAATGCGGAATGGCTCGCCTTCATGCAGGACGGCGGCTACGGCACGGCCACGCTGTGGCTGATGGATGGCTTTGCCACGGCGACTGGCGAGGGCTGGCAGGCCCCCGGCCACTGGCGCCAGGTCGACGGCGAGTGGCGGATCATGACGCTCGGCGGGCTGCAGCCGATCGACCCGGCCGCTCCGGTCTGCCACGTCAGCTATTACGAGGCGGACGCGTTTGCACGCTGGGCCGGCCGCCATCTGCCGACCGAAATGGAATGGGAGGTCGCCGCCCGTGCCGGCCAGCTCAACGATGCCTTCGGCATCGTCTGGCAGTGGACCCGCAGCTCCTACTCCCCCTACCCCGGCTACCGCGCCATCGAGGGGGCGCTCGGGGAATACAACGGCAAGTTCATGGTCAATCAGCTCGTGCTGCGCGGCTCCTCGCTTGCAACTCCGGCCGGCCACAGCCGTATCACCTACCGTAACTTCTTCTATCCCTTCCACCGCTGGCAATTCACGGGGTTACGCCTCGCCGATTACGCCTGACATTTTCGATCATCGAAGCGCGCCGGAAAGCGCGTTCAGGAGAATATCATGAATGTGCATGCCGCCGCTTTGGCCCAAACGCACCTATTCGACGAACAGACCTCCGCCTTTGCCGGCGACGTGATCGGCGACCTCTCGCAGTTCCCCAAGCGGCTGTCGCCGAAATATTTTTACGACGCCACGGGCTCCGAGTTGTTCGAGCAGATCACGGTGCTGGCGGAATACTACCCGACCCGCACCGAGCTCGGCATCCTGCGCAGCCGCGGCGATGAAATCGCCGCACTCATTCCGAAAGGTGCGGCCCTGGTCGAATTCGGCGCCGGCGCGACCACCAAGGTCCGCCTGCTGTTGGAGCGCTGCGATTTTTCCGCCTATGTCCCGGTCGACATATCAGGCGATTTCCTGAACGCGCAGGCCGGCGGCTTGCGCAAGGATTTTCCCGATCTCGGCGTTTATCCGGTTGCCGCCGATTTCACCGCGCCGTTCGAGCTGCCGGCCGAAATCGCTGACCAGCCCAAGGTCGGCTTCTTTCCGGGATCGACGCTTGGCAATTTCGAGCCGCACGAGGCGCGCGCCTTCCTGCGCAGCGCACGCGACATTCTGGGCAAAGGCGCACAGATGATCATCGGCGTCGACCTCGAGAAGAACGAGCGGGTGCTTTACGACGCCTATAATGATGCCGCCGGCGTCACCGCACGGTTCAATCTCAACGTTCTGGTTCGGATCAACCGCGAGCTCGGCGGCAATTTCGACGTCTCCGCCTTCATGCACCGCTCGGTCTATAATCGCGAGCGCCATCGCATCGAGATGCACTTGATTTCCAAGAAGGCGCAGAACGTGCGCATCCTGGGACGGAATTTCTCATTCCGTCCCGGCGAGAGCATCCACACCGAGTCGAGCTACAAATACAGCCTCGACCGCTTCACCACCTTGGTGCGCGACTCGGGTTGGTCGGTACGGGAATCCTGGAACGATCGCGACCAGATGTTCTCCGTTCACGCGCTGGTGGCGTCGGACTGAGGGTTCGCGTCAAGAAAACGAGTCAAAACAAGAATCAAGAGCCCGGTTCTGATTCAATCAGAACCGAAAGGGTTCTAGCCGCGGGCTGTGCAGCTCACGTCTTGCAGACGGACCGCCTGCGGTCCGGTCGCGGCCTGCGTGTCGGCGCAATGCGGGGGGCGACAGATATCCAATCATCGGACAATCGGTCTGCACCCAACAGCCACGCGTGAATGATCCGCCATTTGTCCTGTCCGCGAGACTGGAAATCCAGTAGCGGAGATCCTGCGTCCTGCAGTTCGTGAAAGAACTTCAACGAGTCTTTTCCAGTCGGTCCGTCCGGTTCGACCGCCTGCGTCAAGATCCAGCGGTCCCACTCTTGAATAATCCGTACTCTTGCTTCGCTCTGTTTCATAGGCGCGTATTTCCAGCCACGGCACCCCCGTGGGCACTGAGTGATCGCGCTGGTCAAGGTTTGATGGAAAGGTGCTTACGCCGCCGCGCGTCCCCACACCTTGTCCGGGCTCAGTATAACCAAACTTCTTAACAAGTATTCATCTTTATCGACCCGCCCGCAAAAGGGTCCATCTGCGCTGTCGTTTCCCCTTCGAAATGTCCAATTTTTGACGCGGACTCAGCCCAGCCTCCGCGGCAGCATGGCTTGGGGTGAGTTCGTGCCAGGGGATATCAGTTATGGGCAACGCATTTCCAGCGTCCAGCAACCACAGGCAACGTTCGGCATCTTCTTCTGTTCACAGTGATACGGACACGGGCTGGGACGAGGGAGCAGACACCGAGCGGCTGGCGCTTCGCGAGGAAAATGCGAGGCTCCGGGCTCTCGTCGTTCAACTGTCAGACCTCGTTCTCAGAAATGTCGCGGATCGGCACAACTCGCCGCAACTGGTGCCGATGAGGCGGCCCAGGCTGGATTAGCCCAGGCTGGATTAAAGGTACTACTCTGCCGGGTCGGATCGCAGCGAGACCGTTTCCCACACCGCGACCGCGATCATGATCGCGGTGGTCAGGATCGACAGCATCAACGGCGACAACTCGCTTGCGAACCAGGCGAGCGCGCAAAGCGCGATGATGCCCGCCCCGTGGGAGAGTTGAAGGAAGCCGCGAAAGCTGAGCTTGAACAGGATGGTCCCGAACAGAAACAGCAAGGGGCCGCCGATCGCGCTCGTTACCGTCTTGAGATCGGAATGTCCGGCGGGGTGTTTCAGCACCAGTTCGTCCGCCACCGCCGCGACGATGATGCCGGCCACGATCGGCAGGTGCAGATAGGTGTAGGCCAGCCGTGCCAACCTTCCCGGCTCGCTCGATTTTGAAAGCTGCTCGGAGCCGGCCTCGGCGCCGATGTGGAAATAGATCCACCACATCGCAATGCTGCCAACCAAGGCCGAGACGAACGCCAGAACGTTTTCGGTGGTCCAGGCGAGTTCGGCAAAAGTCGCGCCGATGACGACGATGGATTCGCCGAGCGCGAGGATGATGAACAGCCCGCAGCGCTCGGCCATGTGGCCGCCTTCGATCATCCAGTCCGCGACCGAGGATGCGCCATAGCGGGGAATCCAGAACCGTACCGCCGGCGAGATATATTCGATGACGAGCGCAATGGCCCACAGCATCAACCGCGTCTGCCCTTCCGCTATCCCTCCGGCGATCCAGAAGGCGGCCGACACCGAAAACCAGGCGGCGATCCGGACGGCATTCATGCGTGTCCGCGGCCGCGACGGCGGCGTCGACAACCACAGAAATATCGTCTTGCTGACCTGCATCGCCGCATAGGCAATGGCAAACCACAAGCCGCGCTCGTCGAATGCCTTTGGGATGGATGTCGATAGCACCAGCCCGCCCAGCATCATCGCGAACAGCAGCAGCCGGACCGGCGTCTTTTCAGGATTGAGCCAGTTGGTGATCCAGGTAGTGAAGACCCATACCCACCAGACCGCGAGAAACAGCAGCGTGACCTGCAACGCGCCCAGCGGCGTAAAATGAGCCAACAGCGTGTGCGAAATTTGCGTGACCGCAAAGACGAAGACGAGGTCGAAGAACAGCTCCGCGTAGGTGACGCGGCTATGCTGGTGCGGCACGATCCGGCGAAACAGCGCGCCGTGTGCGTTGTCTGTCATCGATGCCCAGCCGCCAGTCGGGGACTAGCTGTCCGGCACCCCGGGTCCGCCAGGTACCCCGGTCTGCAGCGCCAGCGCATGCAGCAAGCCGCCCATCTGCCCCTTGAGCGACTGGTAGACGATCTGGTGCTGCTGCACGCGCGACTTGCCGCGGAACGACTCCGAGATCACGGTCGCGGCGTAGTGGTCGCCATCGCCTGCGAGATCGCGGATCGTCACCTCGGCATCGGGGATAGCTGCCTTGATCATCGACTCGATATCGTGGGCATCCATCGGCATTCCAGCATGTCTCCGTCAGGTGTTTCGAATCACGGCCGGCTCGCGCGACCGTGACGGCCAAACCTAGCGCGTACGCTCTTCTAGGTCACGCCTGGCGGCACTATATTCCGGGCCGAAGCGTTTGACACCGCGAGATCGCGTCGCGCCCGATCATTTCGGGCTGACCTAAAAAGAGGCTCAAAATCATGAAATTGCCCGGTCCCGACCATCCGATCACGATTACGGCAAACCCCAAGCGCGTCCGGGTTTCGGTGGGCGGCGTGGTCATCGCCGATACCACCCACGCGCTTACCCTGAGGGAAGCCAGCTATCCGGCGGTGCAATATGTGCCGCGCGAGGACGCCAATATGGCGTTATTGTCCCGCACCGAGCGGACCACGCACTGCCCTTACAAGGGGGACGCGAACTATTTCAGCATCAACGCCAACGGCAAGAGCCTCGAAAATTCGATCTGGACCTACGAGACGCCCTTCCCGGCCATGGCCGAGATCGCCGGCCATCTGGCGTTCTATCCGGACAAGGTGACGATCGAGGAAGTGGCGTAGTCAGAGGCGATATCATTCCGGGGCGATGCGAAAGCATCGAACCCGGAATGACGGCGGGAGCTAAGCCCTGAATATCGTCAGCCCGAGGATCAGGAGCACCAGGAAGATCACGACGAAGACATAGAACAGGAAGCGGGCGATGTCGGCGGAGGCTTCCGAAATGCCGGTGAAGCCGAGGATGCCGGCGACGATCGACACCAGAAAGAAGATCAGCGCCCATTTGAGAATTGTCATTGCGTGCTCCGCGACCTCTGTGGCCATGCTTAATCGGTGGCCCATTCGCCAAGCCTAACGGCGAGTTACACCGCCGGTTCCGAAGCAGCCTGACGCGGATGGACGGCTCGTCAGCGTTCGATTTGGCCTTGCTGAATCGGGTTCCCGGCTGCAACATTTGATCACACAGCCTGGCTGGGAGGCGCGCATGACATCGATTTCCACCGTGGGGCATGCCGACGTGGGCGCCGTGCCCCAAGTCAAATCGCGAAACCTTTCGCTTGATCGCGCCCGCACCTTCCTGACGCTGGTGGTGCTGCTCCACCATGCCGTCATCCCCTATACCTATTTCGGTCATACCGATCCGAAGTACTTCTTCGGCTTCGACATGATCGTGCTCGCCACTGACAGTTTCTTCATGGCGATGTTCTTTTTCCTGTCGGGACTGTTCGCCTGGTCTGGTATCGCCCGGAAGGGACCGCTGAGCTATTTGGCAGATCGCCTGCTTCGGCTTGGCTTACCCTTCGTGATCTGCGCCTTCACGGTCATTCCGCTCGCCTATTACGCCATCTCCCTGCGGCACAATCCCGAGATCGGCTTTTCGGAATACTGGTGGAATATGATCACGAAGGGCCCGTGGCCGAGCGGGCCGATCTGGTTCCTTTGGGTCCTGCTCAGTTTCGATGTGGCGGCCTGCATCCTGTATCGGCTGTCACCCAACCTGCTCGATCCGATCAACCGCCTCTCGTTGCACGGCCGCCGCCGGCCCGCAGTGTTCTTCGCGGTCATGCTTGGCGTCACCGCTGCATTCTACATTCCCGGGCTGGTTCACTACGGACATAGCAGTTGGTTCGAGTTCGGGCCGTTCTCGGTCCAGCACGGGCGCGTGATGCTCTATGCGAGCTACTTCTTTTTCGGTGCCGGCATTGGCGTTGCGCAAATGGATCGCGGGCTGCTCGCTGCAGACGGCCGGATGGCCAAGGTCAGTTGGGACTGGATGGTGCTGGCGATCGTTCCGTATTGCCTCTTGTGGGTGCTGATCTTCATCAAGCGCGAAATATTGGGCAACCCGTCGCCGTTGCCGGACTGGTACGAAGCGCTCTATGCCATCTGCTTCACTGTCTTCAGCGTAGCCATCATGTTTCTGATCCTGGCCTTTTTCCAGAGGTTCAGGCAATCAGGCTCAGCCAGGCTACTCGATCCGATGCAGGCGGACGCCTACGGCATGTTCCTGGTGCACTACCCGATCGCACTGTGGCTGCAATACTGGCTGTTCGACTACGACCTGCCAGCGATCGTCAAGGTCACGATCGGGTTCGTACTGACAGTCGCGGCGAGCTGGGCGCTGACGCGAGCGTTGCGGCAGATCCCGGGCGCGACGAGGGTGCTGTGAGGAATCCTAGCGGCCTCACATCGTCATTGCGAGCGCAGCGAAGCAATCCACACCTCTACACGGGGAAAGATGGATTGCTTCGTCGCGGAGCCTGTCATCGGGCGCGCATTCGCGCGACCCGTTGGCTCCTCGCAATGACGGGGAGATAGCGCGCCTAGTCTACGCCGCCTTGCCGCTCATATAGGCCGGCAGCCAGTGCTCGAACGCCGTTTTCAGCGCATCCACCGCGACCGGCGCTTCACCGGCAACGGCGATCGCATCGCCGCCCGTGGTGCCGATCCGCGCGCATGGCACGCCCGCGCCCATCATCTTCGCCAGCACCAGGCCGGCGTCGGCCGCGGACACCGTTACGATGTAGCGCGCCTGATCCTCGCCGAACCAGTAAGCGTGCGGCACGATCGCGTTCGGCGCCGCCAATAGCTGCGCGCCGATGCCACTGGCAATCGCCATCTCGGCCAAGGCGATCAGCAGGCCACCGTCGGAGACGTCATGCACCGCGGTCGCGGTGCCGGCATGGATCATGCCGCGCACCACGTCGCCATTGCGCTTTTCGGCCGCCAGATCGACTGGCGGCGGCCCGCCTTCTTCGCGGCCGCAGATGTCGCGCAGGTAGACGGTCTGTCCGAGCCAGCCTTGCGTGTCGCCGATCAGGAGGATCGCATCGCCGGCCGCCTTGAAAGCCAGCGTCGCCGATTTGGTGAAATCGTCGAGCAGACCGACGCCGCCGATCGAGGGCGTCGGCAGGATGCCGCGGCCGTTGGTTTCGTTGTAGAGCGAGACGTTGCCCGACACGACCGGGAAATCGAGCGTGCGGCAGGCTTCGGAAATGCCCTTCAGGCAGCCGACGAACTGGCCCATGATCTCGGGCCGTTCCGGATTGCCGAAATTGAGATTGTCGGTGATCGCGAGCGGCCGGCCGCCGACCGCGGTGATGTTGCGCCAGGCTTCGGCGACGGCCTGCTTGCCGCCTTCGAACGGATCGGCCTCGCAATAGCGCGGCGTGACGTCGACGGTGAGCGCGAGCCCCTTCGGCCCGTCCTCGACGCGCACCACGGCGGCATCGCCGCCCGGACGCTGCACGGTATTGCCCAGAATGACGTGGTCGTATTGCTCCCAGACCCAGCGCTTCGAGCACAGCTCCGGCGTGCCGATCAGCTTCTCCAGCGCCGCGGAAATGCCGATCGGCGCCGTCACCTCGCGCGCCTGCACCATCGACAAGGCTGCGGATGGGACGTGCGGGCGGTCATACACCGGCGCCTCGTCGCCCAATTCCTTGATCGGCAGATCGGCCATGACGTCGCCGCCATGCTTCACCACGAAGCGCTTGGTCGGCGTGGTGTAGCCGACCACGGCGAAATCGAGCCCCCACTTCTTGAAGATCGCCTCGGCCTCTTTTTCCTTCTCGGGCTTGAGCACCATGAGCATGCGCTCCTGGCTTTCCGAGAGCATCATCTCGTAGGCGCTCATGCCGGTCTCGCGGGTCGGCACCGCGTTGAGATCGAGTTCGACGCCGAGGTCGCCCTTGGCGCCCATCTCGACCGCCGAGCATGTCAGGCCTGCCGCGCCCATGTCCTGGATCGCGATCACGCAACCCTTTTCCATGATCTCGAGGCAGGCTTCCAGCAAGAGCTTCTCGGCAAAGGGATCGCCGACCTGCACCGTCGGCCGCTTCTCGGCGGAGTCATCGTCGAATTCGGCCGACGCCATGGAGGCGCCGTGAATGCCGTCGCGGCCGGTCTTGGAGCCGAGATAGACGATCGGCATGTTCACGCCGGAGGCTGCCGCATAGAAAATCTTGTCCGTCTCGGCGAGACCGACCGCCATCGCGTTGACCAGGATGTTGCCGTCGTAGCGGGTGTGGAAGCGCACTTGGCCACCGACCGTCGGCACGCCGAAGGAATTGCCGTAGCCGCCGACACCGGCCACCACGCCCGACACCAGATGGCGTGTCTTCGGATGCTCCGGCGCGCCGAAAGACAGCGCATTGAGGCAGGCAATGGGCCGCGCACCCATCGTGAACACATCGCGCAGAATGCCGCCGACGCCGGTGGTCGCGCCTTGATACGGCTCGATGTAGCTCGGGTGGTTGTGGCTCTCCATCTTGAAGACAACCGCCTGCCCGTCCCCGATGTCGATCACGCCGGCGTTCTCGCCCGGGCCCTGGATCACCCAGGGCGCCTTGGTCGGCAAGCCGCGCAGATGGATACGCGAGGATTTGTACGAGCAGTGCTCGTTCCACATCGCCGAGAAAATCCCGAGCTCGGTGAACGTCGGCACCCGCCCGATCAGCTTGAGGATGCGCTCATACTCGTCGGGCTTCAGACCGTGGCTGGCGACGAGTTCGGGGGTGATCTGGGGCTCGTTCATGGGTGCCTTAATAGGAAGATCGAAGGGGTGCGAAAAGGCCTTTTATGGCGCATTTCCGCCCTGTCCAGAGCTTTGCGCGGGCGCGCTTTTGCGGGATCGGCGTTTGCACATCGTTCCCGGATCGGATTTAAGGGTTGAAACATCGAATTGAAGGTCATTTTTAGTGAACGAACTCCCCCAAAATGCATTTCACCGCCGCCCCGATCTGCATGTCGAAACCGAGGGCGAATTTGCCGGCTGGCGGACCTGGACCCGCGACAGTTTCGAGACCCATAACGGCCCTTTCTGGCACCGCATGGACGAAAACGGGAAGGTCCGCTGCGCGTTCCGGGTCGAGAAGAAGCACCTCAACGGCATGCGCAACGTCCATGGCGGCTGCTTCATGTCGT
Organism: Bradyrhizobium sp. LMTR 3; assembly: GCF_001693485.1. Classification (GTDB taxonomy): domain Bacteria; phylum Pseudomonadota; class Alphaproteobacteria; order Rhizobiales; family Xanthobacteraceae; genus Bradyrhizobium. The sequence goes on along the minus strand of NZ_MAXC01000046.1, from coordinate 40,497 downwards.
TCGCTGATTATTGCCTGTTTGCAATCGCCTCCTCCGTGCTTGAAGGGCCCGGCGTGACGGTATCGTTTGCCTGCGAATTTCTCGATGCCGCGCACGAGGGCGAACTGGTCGAATGCGAGGGCGAAATCACCCGCGCCGGCGGCTCGCTGATCTTCCTGCGCGGCGTGCTGAAATCCGGCGAACGGCCGCTGTTCACCTTCTCCGGCACCATCAAGCGGGTGAAGTGGAAGAAGCCGACTGGCGCCGCCGCCGTTGCCATCTGACGCGCCACAGGCACGTCGCGGCTGGCGCGACTATGCATTGCTGCTCGCGCTGGCGTGCTGCTGGAGCTCGACCTATCCGCTGACCAAGATCGGTCTCGGCTCGATCCCGCCGGTCACTTTCATCTCGGTGCGCTCGCTGATCGCGGCGGGCTTCCTGCTGGTGATCCTGCGCGCCCGCGGCTTGCGGCTGCCGACGGACGGCAAGGCCTGGAAGCTGTTTGCGTTCCAGCAGACCATCAACTCGACGATTCCTTTCCTGATGATCACCTGGGCGCAGCAATATGTGGCGGCGGCGCCGACCGTGGTGCTGGCCTCGACCACGCCGATCTTCGCTTTCCTCATCACCTGGGCCGTCACGCGGCACGAGCCGGCGACGCTGCTGAAGCTGATCGGCGCCATCCTGGGCCTGGCCGGTACGGCCGTGACCATCGGCCTCGACACGCTCGGCGGGCTCTCCAGCAACCTCTTTGCCGAAATGGTCATCCTCATCGCCACCATCTCGTTCGCCTGCGCCACGATCTTCGGGCTCAAGCTGACCGACTACGACCCGATGGTGGTGGCGGCGGGCTCGCTGTTGTTCGGCGGCACCGTGCTGCTGCCGTTCGCGCTGATCGTCGATCATCCCTGGACCTTGCGGCCGACGACTGAAGCGCTGATTGCCACCGCCGCGATGGGAATATTCTCCAGCGCCTTCGGACTGATGCTGTTCTACATGTGCCTGACGCGGCTCGGCACGCTGACCACCAATGCGCAAGGCTATTTGCGAATTCCGATCGGCGTCGGCCTGTCGGTTCTGCTGCTCGGCGAACCCGTGCCGCCGAATCTGGCGCTCGGCCTGGTGTTGGTGATGGCCGGCGTCGCCGCGATGACCATCCCGCGCGGCCATTATCGCAAGTGGATCGAGCGCCTGCGCGGGAAGCCGAAAGGCTGATGAAGACCGTCGGCGGATTCAAGCCGACAATTGCTTTTCGGCGATCGAAAGCCACTCCGCCTGGTCTCGCGCAAATATTTCGACGCGCGTCACATTTCGCCTGCCGGGAACGGTGGTGGAACAGCAATCAACCGTGATTGACACGCCGGAACGCATGCGAGCGCATCGTGTTGCGCCGTTACGCAGCAAGAAAAGGAGCAATCATGAAACTCGCAACAATCGGGTTGGCCATGACGCTGGCATTCACGAACACCTTCGCCCTGGCGCAAGCCGGCGGCAGCGGCGCGGGCGGAAGTGGCGCGGCAGGTGGTGCGGCAGGATCCTCCACCAGCGGAACGACCGCCGGCAGTGGAACGGGCGGTAATTCCACCACCGGCATAAGCAACGATGCCGGCAGTGCAGCAGCCGGCCGGAACAGTCCAGTGAACCCGTCAGGGAACACCCACATCAACCCCTCGCCGAGCGGCTCGACGCTGTCGCCGACGGGTCCGGGTTCGACCACCGGCCGATAATAAAAAGCCCCGCTCGGCGGGGCTTTTTTATCACATGATCGCCGGTGCTACTTCTTCTCTTCCAGCAGCTTCCTGTATTTCTCGACGTCGCGCGTCACCAACCGGCCGAGCACTTCGCTCGCATGCTCGTTGGCGTCGGGCGCAACGGTGGAGAGATCGTGAAAACGCTTCTTCACCACCTCGCTCTCGACGGCGGTCCTGGCGGCGGCGTTCAGCTTCGCGATGATCGCAGGCGGCGTACCTTTTGGCGCGAACAGGCCGTTCCAACCCTGCGCCTCGAATTCGGGAAGGCCGGCCTCGGAGGACGTCGGCAGGCCGGGCAAGGTTGCAAGCCGCACCGTTGAGCCGACGACGAGGCCTTTCACCAGCTTGTCATCGATCGCCTGCGATACCGATGCGGCCGCGTCGCAGACGCCGTCGATCTGGCCGCCGATCGCGTCCGTCAGCGCCGGCGCCGCGCCGCGATAGCCGACCAGCGTCACATCGATGCCGGCCGCCTGCACAAAGCTCTTGCAGATCAGGAAATTCGACGAGCCGACGCCGGCATGGCCAAGATTGACCTTGCCGGGATTTTGCTTCGCATAGGCGATGAAATCCTGCAGATTCTTGGCGGGGAAATCCTTGCGCAACGCGACGATACCGAACGTCTTTGCAACGACCGCGATCGGCACGAAGGATTCCGGCGTGAACGACAGTTTCGGATAGATCGTATAGGTCGCGGCGCTGGTGCCGGCATTGCCGATTGCGATAGTATAGCCGTCTGCTTCCGCCCGCGCGGCACGCGTCAGCGCGGTCGAGCCGCCGGCGCCCGCGACATTCTCGATCACGATCGGCTGCCCGAGCGACTTGGTCATCTCCTCGGCAACCACACGCGCGATCACGTCGGAGGTGCCGCCGGCCGCGAACGGCACGATCATGGTGATGGGGCGCTTGGGATAATCCTGCGCGTGGGCTGCCGCGGCGCATAGCAGCGCCACAACGACAATCGTCAGGCGCGACACCAGGAACCTCACGCGGCCTTTTGCAGATGCGCTGCAAGCCCTGCGAACAAGCCTCGGCCGTCGGTGCAGCCCATGATGTCTTCGACATGGTTTTCCGGGTGCGGCATCATGCCGAGCACGTTGCCGCGCTCATTGACGATGCCGGCGATCGACTGCGCGGCGCCGTTGATGTTGGACTCCTCGTCGACGATGCCCTCGGCCGAGCAATAGCGGTAGAGCACGCGCCCCTCGCCTTCCAGCCGCTTCACCGTCTCCTCATCGGCCTCATAGTTGCCCTCGCCATGCGCGACCGGCACGCGAATGACCTGGCCGGCATTGTAGCCGCGCGTGAAGGGCGAATCCGAGCGCTCGACCCGCAGATGCACGTCCCTGCAGACGAATTTGAGCCGCGCATTTCGCATCAAGACGCCGGGCAGCAAGCCCGCTTCGCATAGGATCTGAAAACCGTTGCAGACGCCAAGCACGAGCCCACCACCGGCCGCATATTTGCGCACCGCATCCATGACAGGTGCGCGCGCGGCGATGGCGCCGCAACGAAGATAGTCGCCATAGGAAAACCCGCCGGGTACCACCACGAGATCAGTTCCCTTCGGCAGCTCGGTCTCGGCGTGCCATACCATCGCCGCCTCCTGGCCGGAGACGAGTTTCAGCGCCCGCGCCATGTCGCGCTCGCGGTTGATTCCGGGAAAGACGAGAACGGCTGATTTCATGAATGCACGCCTAGAGCAATTCGACCCGGTAGTTCTCGATCACCGTATTCGCCAACAGCTTGTCGGCGGCATCCTTCAATGCCGCCTCGGCCTTGGCCTTGTCCGAGCCTGATAGTTCGATGTCGAACACCTTGCCTTGGCGGACGCTGGCGACGCCATCGACGCCGAGCGATTTCAGCGCGCCTTCGATGGCCTTGCCCTGCGGATCGAGGATGCCGGACTTCAACGTAACGGTAACGCGTGCCTTCACGAGATTTGCCCCAGTTCTTCTCAGCTCTTCACCAGCACCGGACCCGAACCGGCCGGGCGCTCGTTCTCCATCAGAATGCCCAGACGTTTCGCCACCTCGGTATAGGCTTCCAGCAAGCCGCCGAGATCACGGCGGAAACGATCCTTGTCGAGCTTCTCGTTCGACTTGATATCCCACAGCCGGCATGAGTCGGGCGAGATTTCGTCGGCGACGATGATCCGCATCATCTCGTTCTCGAACAGCCGGCCGCATTCCATCTTGAAGTCGACCAGGCGGATGCCGATGCCGAGGAACAGCCCAGTGAGGAAGTCGTTGACGCGGATGGCGAGCGCCATGATGTCGTCGATTTCCTGCGGCGTCGCCCAGCCGAACGCGGTGATGTGCTCTTCCGACACCATGGGGTCGTTGAGCTGGTCGTTTTTGTAATAAAATTCGATGATCGAGCGCGGCAGTTGGGTGCCCTCCTCGATGCCGAGGCGCTGCGACAGCGAGCCGGCCGCGACGTTCCGCACCACCACCTCCAGCGGCACGATCTCGACCTCGCGAATCAACTGCTCGCGCATGTTGAGGCGGCGGATGAAATGGGTCGGCACCCCGATGTCGTTGAGGTGCTGAAACAGGTACTCCGAAATCCGGTTGTTGAGGACGCCCTTGCCCTCGATCACCTGGTGTTTCTTGGCATTGAACGCGGTCGCATCATCCTTGAAGTGCTGGATCAGGGTTCCCGGCTCCGGACCTTCATACAGGACCTTGGCCTTGCCTTCATAAATACGGCGTCGACGGCTCATTGGGATGTACCGTGTTTTGTTGAAATCCATGAAATTGGTGTGCTCCGGATGACAAGGGTTTGCGACCACGACGGAGCTGCCGTGAAGGCTAGGTCCTGAACTTGAGCGACCGGAAACAGAACAAGAACCTCGCCTGATGGCAACCTATCCGATTGGCCCACCCAGCACAATCGACCCGTCCCGATTGGGCCCAACTTATCCCGATTGCCTGCGGCTTAACGGACCGTTGTTTTACCGATTCGCCCCCTCTATCTAGGTAGTCCATCGGGCCGCGACAACGCGGCCTTGTTTACCGTTTACGGGGATTGGAACCGAAGAATGACCACTTTCGACAAGCGCGAGGAAGGTTTTGAGAAGAAATTCGCCCTCGACGAGGAGCAGAAGTTCAAGGCGGAGGTGCGCCGCAACAAGCTGCTCGGTCTTTGGGCAGCGGAAAAGCTCGGCCTGTCGGGCGATGCCGCCACCGCCTATTCCAAGGAGGTGGTCGCGGCCGATTTCGAGCAAGCCGGCGACAAGGACGTCCAGGACAAGGTGGTGAAGGATCTTACCGCCAAGGGCGTCGCCGTCACCGCGCAGGAAGTTCGCGTCAAGATGGACGAACTGATTGCGGTTGCCGCCGCCCAGGTGAAGGCGGGCTCGTAGGAGCCTCCCCAGCCGTCATTCCGGGGCGCGCGAAGCACGAACTATGGTGCGCAATTGCGCACCTGAGAATCTCGAGATTCCGGGTCTGGTCCTTCGGACCATCCCGGAATGACGGCGCTAACGTCCGAGGGCCTTAGTTTCTCGATATTCCTTCCGAACGATCTCCATCAATCGCCGCGCCGCCGCGCTCAGGAAGCCGCCGCGGCGCGTTACTGTGACGACGTCATGGCTTGCCTTGAGATCGCGCACGGCGATCGTCGAAATCGTCTTGTGTCGCAGTTCCTCTGCAGCGTTGCTCTCCGATAACAGCGCAATGCCGAGGCCGGCTTCGACCAGGCGCTTCTGCGCGGTCAGGCTGTCGACTGGCGTCCAGTCGATTTCGCCTAGGCCGTGGGTCTGGAACAGCGCAAAGACATGCGCGGCCGTGATCTCGCGCCGTCCCGGTACGACAGGAAATGCGATCCAGCGCTCGCCGCGCAGATCGGCGAGTTTTGCGATCCGGCGGCCGGCGCGCGGATGATCCAGCGCGCATACGACCTGCAGCCGCTCGGAGAACAGCAATTCGCAGTCGAGATCGCGCGAGCGATCGCGATCATAACGCAGGCCGATGGTCACTTCGCCGCGGCGGACCATGTCGCTGACCTCCGCGCTGGTCGCGGTACGCAGGCTCAATTCGACCTCGGGATGCTCGGCCGCGAAGCGCCTGAGAACCGCCGACAGCCGCCCGCCGGCAAGCGTGCCGACGACGGCGAGCGCGACCGGTCCTAAATCCGGCCGCGCCAGCGCGCGCACCGCATTCTCCGCATCCTGGGCCGCAGCCACCGCGCGCTCGGCATGAGGCACCAGCACTTTTCCGGCGTCACTCAACGTCGTGCGCCCCGCGATCCGTTCGAACAGCGGCACGCCGAGTTCCTGCTCCAAGAGCGCAATGCGCCGCGAGATCGCCGGCTGCGAGCGGTGCAGCGCTTTTGCGGCATTCGAAATGCCGCCGCGGCGATGAACGGTCAGGAAGGTGAGAAGCGCATCGCTGTCCATGTTTCACCCATGCAGAAAGCTGATGAAGCGTAGAGAAATAACAAATTTGGCTAATGGCAGATAGCCCGCTAGTTTCGTCGCCAACCAGACTCGACCAGCAAACGAAGCGGAGATTGCCGATGCGAAGTCAGACGGAAAAAGCCGAGGCGTTTCGCGCGCTGCATGCGCGGCCCGGCGCGTTCATCATCCCCAATCCATGGGACGCCGGCACCGCAAAGCTGCTCGCAGCGATGGGCTTTGAAGCGCTCGCGACCACGAGCCTGGGGCTTGCCAATACGCTCGGCAGCGCAACCGTGAGCTTAGACGCCATCCTCGAGAACTGCCGGGCGATCGCGGAAGCCACCGACCTTCCCGTCAACGCCGACCTGGAGAACGGCGGCGCCAACGACCCGAAAGCGGCGGCGAAGGCGATCGCGCGCGCGGCCGAAGCCGGCGCCGTCGGCGGCTCGATCGAGGATTTTTCCGGTGTTCCGGAGAAGCCGATCTACGACTTTTCGCTCGCGGTCGAGCGCGTGCAGGCGGCGGTCGAGGCGGCGCGCGCACTGCCTTTCCCGTTCACGCTGACCGCGCGGGCGGAGAATTTCCTGCACGGCCGTAAGGATCTCGACGACACCATCAAGCGTCTGCAGGCGTTCGAGGCCGTTGGCGCCGACGTCCTGTACTCCCCCGGCCTCTACGACATCGAGACGATCCGCACGGTAGTGTCGTTGGTCGGCAAGCCGTTCAATCTGGTGATGGGATTTGCCGATCCGACGCTGACGCTTCCACAACTCGCCGAGGCGGGCGTCAAGCGCATCAGCGTCGGCGGCGCGATGGAACGCTATGCGCTGGCGGCGTTCTTGAAATGCGCTCGCGAGATGAAGGAGCGTGGCGCGTTTACGTTTGTGCGAGAGATGGCGCCGATCGCGGAGGTGCGGGCGGCGTTTGGGTGACACGTGTGTCTCCGTCATTCCGGGATGGTCCGAAGGACCAGACCCGGAATCTCGAGATTCCCCGATGCGCAATTGCGCATCTGAGATCGCCGCTTCGCGTCGTCCGGAATGACGTTACCGTCGCGACGCGACGCTAACGTCACTCCTCCTTAAATCCATACTCCGGCACATTCCCGCTCGCGCCGTAATACTTGTACGGCAGGAATTTGCCGGACATCGTGATCTTGACCCGGTCGCCCTTGGGATTGGCGACGCGGTCGATCGCCATGTCGAAATCGATCGCCGACATGATGCCGTCGCCGAATTCCTCTTCGATCAGCGCCTTCCACGCCGGGCCGTTGACCATCACCATTTCGTAGAAGCGGTAGATCAAGGGGTCGGTCGGCGGCATCGGCGTGCCGGTGCCGCGCATCGGCACCTCGTTGAGCATCGCAGTTTCCGCTTTCGACAGCCCGAACAACTCGCCGGCATTGGCGGCTTGCGGCTTCGTCAGTTTCATCTGGCCCATGATCGCGCCGACGATCAGCACTTCCGAATAGCCGCCGATCTTTTCGCAGATGTGTTTCCAGCTCCAGCCCTTCTCGCGCTTGATGTCGAGCAGCTTTTCGGTGAGGTCTTCGCGCTTCATGCTTCGTCTCCTTGACAACCGTCACGTATTTTATGAGCAAGACGTGGATGGCCGGGCCAGGCTCGGCCATGACGCCTCAATCGAATCCTCCGCCTCCGCAGCCAGCACCAGTTCCGGCTTGCCCGGCCGCACGACCGGCACGTTGCGCGGATCATGATCGGTCACGGTGGCGGCAAACGTCTTGCTGCGGCTGACCAGGAAATCGACGATGTGATTGCGCACCGCGTAATAGAGCGGATGGCGGTGCAGATCGATGCGGCCGCGATCCTTCGGCAGCGGATTTTCCACGATCTCCGCCAGAACGGCGCCGGGGCCGTTGGTCATCAGAAAAATCTTGTCGGCGAGATAGATCGCCTCGTCGACATCATGGGTAATCATGAACGCGGTCTGCCCGGTCTCGAGGCAAATGCGCCGCACCTCGTCCTGCAACGTTCCGCGCGTCAGCGCATCCAGCGCCGAGAACGGCTCGTCCATCAGCATGATCTTCGGCGTGATCGAGAGCGCCCGCGCAATGCCGACGCGCTGCTTCATGCCGCCCGACAGTTCCGACGGCCGCTTGTGCTCGGAGCCGGTCAGCCCGACCAGATCGATGAACTTCTGCGCATGCGCCTTCACCTTGGCGCGGTCCCAGTTGCGCCACTTCGAGGTCACGGCATAGGCGACGTTGCCGAGCACCGTGCGCCATGGCAGCAGCGCATGGCTCTGGAAGATCACGGCACGATCGAGGCTCGTGCCTTCAATGGCCTGCCCGTCGACGATGACGGCTCCCTCGCTCGGCTGGTCGAGCCCCGCCAGGATGTTCAACACCGTGGTCTTGCCGCAGCCGGAATGGCCGATCACGCAGCCGAATTCGCCGCGCTTCATCGACAGCCAGAGATCCTCGAAAATCGTGGTCTCTTTGCCATCCGCGCCGGGATAGCGCCGCGCGATACCCTCGATGGAAATGAATTTGTCGGTCATCGCCATCACTCCGGGAATGTGACCATGCGCGTGAACCGCGCCAGGATCTGGTCGAGCAGCATGCCGACGATGCCGATCATGAGGATGGCGATGATGACGTTGGTGATCGAAAGGTTGTTCCACTCGTTCCAGACGAAGTAGCCAATGCCGGTGCCGCCCACCAGCATCTCGGCCGCGACGATCACGAGCCAGGCGATGCCGATCGAAATCCGCATGCCGGTCAGGATGGTCGGCGCCGCTGCCGGCAGGATCACGGTGAAGGCACGCCTGACGGTGCCGACTTCCAGCGTGCGCGCGACGTTGATCCATTCCTTGCGTACCGCGGCGACGCCGAACGCGGTGTTCAAGAGCATCGGCCACACCGAGCAGATGAAAATGACGAAGATCGCCGAGATCGAGGAATCCTTGATGGTGTAGAGCGCGAGCGGCATCCAGGCCAGCGGCGAGATCGGCTTCAGCACCTGGATGAACGGATCCAGCGCCTTGCTGATCAGTGGCGACATCCCGATCAGGAAACCGAGCGGGATCGCGACAATGACGGCGAGAAAATAACCGAGGCCGACGCGCGCGATGGAATAGCCGAGCTGGATGCCTAGCCCCTTGTCGTTCGGCCCGTTATCGTAGAACGGTTGCCTGAGGTGCTCCCACAATTTGGCGCCGACATCGAGCGGCCCCGGCATCGCCGATTTGCCCTGGGTGGCCGTCAGCCCCATCAGCTTGGCGTATTCCGGCGACATGTTGCCGACGGCACCCGTCGAACGGGTGGCGAGATGCCAGATGCCGAGAAACGCCGCGAACAGCACGATCGAGACGACGGCGGCACGGAAACGAAGGGAGAAAGTCATTGAGGACAGTCCCTCAGCATGTCGTCCCGGCGAACGCCGGGACCCATACTCCGCGGCGTTAGTAATGAAGCAGGGTCTCTAACATCGCGCCCAAAAGAAGCTGCATGGCGCCGCGACGAGCGCAATTTGCGCTCGCGCTGGGGTCCCGGCGTTCGCCGGGACGACAGCGGCAAATGTGGTTGCGCCCCTGCCATCACGACGCCTTCCTGATCTTGAAGCTGGCGAGATAATCCTCGGGCTTGGCCGGATCGAACGTCTTGCCCATCACCGAAAAACTCTTGGTGGTGGCGGCGGGCGGCGTCAGTCCTGCTTGCTTCATCAGCTTGGCGGCGTCGGTGGCGAGATAGACCTGCGCGGCGATGCCGGCATAGTCGATGTCGCCCTTGATCTGCCCCCAGCGCTTCATCTGGGTCATGATCCACACCGCAAACGACTGCCACGGGAACGGATCGAAATCGACGCGGTTCGGCTGCTGGACGATGTTGCCGAGACCATCGGCGAAGGTGCCGGTCAAAATCTGCTCCAGCACGATCGGCGGCTGGTTGAGATAGTTCGCCGGTGCGATCGCCGCCGCGATCTCCTTGCGGTTCTCCGCCTTGTGCGCGTACGCGGTGGCTTCAATGATCGATTTGAGCAGCGCGCCATAGGTATTCGGCATCGTGGTGACGAATTCCTTCGACGCGGCGAAGGCGCAGCATGGATGGCCTTCCCAGATGTCCTTGGTGAGAATGTGGATGAAGCCTGCGCCGTCAAACACCGCGCGCTGGTTCATCGGGTCGGGCCCGAGAAAGCCGTCGATGTTGTCGGCCCGCAGATTGGCGACCATTTCCGGCGGCGGCACCGCGCGAATCTGCACGTCGGTATCGGGATCGATGCCGTGCTCGGCGAGGTAATAGCGCAGCAGGTAATTGTGCATCGAATAGTCGAAGGGTACGGCGAACTTGAAGCCCTTCCAGTCCTTCGGATTGCGTTTGTCCTTGTGCTTGATCGACAGCGTGATCGCCTGGCCGTTGATGTTTTCCACGGCCGGCATGGTGTAGGGAATTGGATTGGAGCCGGCGCCCATGGTGATGGCGAGCGGCATCGGCGACAGCATGTGGGCGGCGTCGTATTCCTTGTTGATGGTCTTGTCGCGAATGACGGCCCAGCCGGCGGTCTTGATCACTTCGACGTTCAGGCCGTTCTTGGCGTAGAACCCCATCGGCGCGGCCATGATGATCGGCGTGGCGCAGGTGATCGGGATGAAGCCGACCTTGAGGTCCTTCTTTTCCAGCGGCCCGCCTTGCGCGAACGCTTCGGTAGCCGTCTTGAGCGGGAAGAATTGCGATAGTGCCGCCGCTGCGGTTGCCGCGCCTACCGACTTCAAAAACGCGCGTCGCGCGACGTCCTGCGGAAACATCGCGCGCATTACGGTGGAGGCGACCACCCCTTCGTAGCGTTTCTGCTCGCTCTCGATGGCGGATTGCGCCTGAAGTTGCGCGGCCTGGTGCTCGGCCTCGCTGACATGCTGGCCGCAACTGCAGCCACCGGCACGAAGACGATGGTTGGGATCGAATGGATTGTCGAAGGTAGACATCAGCCCTCCTGCGCGACGTTTGCCCCCTTATTAAGCAAGGCACATGCCAGCCCCGTTCTGCGGCGATAGCTCTGAGATCACTGAGATTCTGCTGACGTTGGCGGCTACGAAAATTCGTGATACACGAAATGTCGTAGTTGAATTACGAGATTTCGGAGTACCGACCGGATGGATCTGGCCCTCGGCTCAACCGCCCCGCCGCAGGACATCGAACTGCGCACCGCCGCGTTCGAGTTCGCGATCGAGCCCGCGTTACTGCTCGATCCCCATGCCGACCAGATCCTCGACGCCAATCCGGCGGCCTGCACCCTGCTCGGCTATGACCGCGCCTTGCTGCGCCAGACCAAGGCCAGCGCGCTGCATGCCGGGCAATTGCCCGTTCTGATCGTGTTCACGCAGGCCGTGCTCGACAAGGGCGCGTACTGGACCAACGCGCTCACCCCGCGCCACGCGACGGGGCAAAGCCTGCGCCTGGAATATGCCGGCTCACTCGTGCCGGGCGAAGGCCGCTCGCTGGTGCTGCTCACCATGAGCGATCTCGACGCACGGCGCCGACGCTATGTCGACGCGGCGGCCGAAGACCACATGCGCGGCGGGATCGCGACCTGGCAGCGGGTCGAACGGGTGTTCCAGGATATCGAGCGGGAAAACCAGTTGATCCTGCGCGCTGCCGGCGAAGGCATTTACGGCGTCAACGCCGAGGGCAAGACCACCTTCGTCAATCCGGCCGCCGAGCGGATGCTGGGCTGGGCGGCGGAAGAACTGGTGGGGAAGGAAATTCACCCGATCGTTCATCACACCCATCATGACGGGCGGCACTATCCCGATCATGACTGCCCGATTTACGCGGCATTTCGCGACGGTGCCGTGCACCAGGTCGAGGGCGAGGTGTTCTGGCGCAAGGATGGCACGCCGGTCTGGGTCGAATATACCTCGACGCCGATCCGCGACCGCGGCGTGGTGGTCGGCGCCGTCATCGTATTCCGCGACGTCAGCCAGCGCCGCGAGGCTGACGAGAAGCTGCACGCGGCGCTTGCCGAAGTCGACCGCCTGCGCGAGCGACTGGAGCTGGAAAACGCGTACCTCCAGGAAGAAATCCGCATCGAGACCAATCCGCGCGGCATCATCGGCCAGAGCGAGGCGATCCAGAAGACGCTGCGCCAGGTCAAGCTGGTGGCGCCGACCACCGCCGCCGTCATGATCACCGGCGAGTCCGGCACCGGCAAGGAACTGATCGCGCGCGCCATTCACGAAGCGAGCAGCCGCCGCGATCGGCCGCTGATCCGCGTCAACTGCGCGGCGATCCCGCGAGAACTCTTTGAAAGCGAATTCTTCGGCCATATCAGAGGCGCCTTCACCGGCGCGATGCGCGATCGCATCGGGCGCTTCGAGCTTGCCGATGGCGGCACGCTGTTTCTCGACGAGGTCGGCGAAATCCCGCTGGAGCTGCAGGGCAAGCTGCTACGGGTGCTGCAAGAGGGCAATTTCGAGCGCGTCGGCGAAGAGCGCACCCGCGCGGTCGACGTGCGCGTGATCGCCGCCACCAACCGCGACCTCAAGCAGGAAGTGCAACGCGGCCGGTTTCGCGAGGACCTCTATTTCCGCCTCAACGTCTTTCCGGTCGAGTCGGTGCCGTTACGCGAGCGGCGCGAGGACATTCCGCTCCTGGCGCAGCATTTTTTGACGCGCGAGAGCAAGGCGCTGAAATCCGACCTGCGCCTGTCGGAAGGCGATGCAAGGCGGCTCGCGCGTTACGACTGGCCCGGCAATGTCCGCGAACTGCAGAACGTGATCGAGCGCGCGGCGATCCTCGCCCAGAACGGCCGGCTGCGCATCGACCTGCCCGATTTACCGGGCACATCGCCCTCCTCCGGCGCAGCCCGCGAGAAAGCCGACGCTCGGCCGACCGTCATGACGGCAGCGGAAATGCGCGCGCATGAACGCGCCAACATTCTGGCCGCGCTTCAGGCTTGTTCCGGAAAAGTGTTCGGCCCCGGCGGCGCCGCCGAGATGCTCGACATCAAGCCGACCACGTTGGCCTCGCGCATCAAGGCGCTGGGGATTGCGAATGGACGCGGCTTGGCTGGCTAATCAGGCGCGCACTCATAAACGTCGGCTTCCCACGCCAATGCGGAGATCACCCGGCTTGCCGTGATCGGCGGCTTGTGTGACCCATCGCGGACATCGCTGGACGGCCCACTGCGAAACAGGTCTTGAGCATGCTCAGTCGCGAGTCATCGCGATTACCTTGAAGTCCTTGTCGAGCTTGATGTCGTACTGCCCGTCCTTGCATTTGGCGTCATCGACTTCAAAGTAGCCGCTGCCCTCGGTCTCCTTTTCCATCTTGCCGCCCATGCAGCCAAAGACTTCCAAGGCAGCCTTGATCTTCTCGGCCTCTGCCGGTGTCACTGGGGTGTCAGCAAGCGCGAAAGTGCTGCTTACAAGTGCAGTAGCGAACGCCACCAAGAAGGGCTTCATCTGTGCATTCTCCAATTCAGCAAAGGAAACCAGCTTAAGCCAAGTCTGTTCCAACCTAAAGGCGTCAGGAGGAAGCCCCGACCTTGAAGTACGGATGTCTGAATGTCGCCCCAAAGGCGACATGCATCAATGTCAGCTTCATGATCGCCTTCGAGCGTAAGGCGGACCTGACTTGATCACGAGTCCACGCCCTAGTAGCGGCGGCCGCCGACGGCGAACGACGAAGCGCCGGGCAGCGAGTTGAACTCGCTGTCGAGGCGGCCCGACTGCTGGACGTAGCCGACCCCGAGCGACAGGCTGAGATTGGACGTCGGCTGGAATTCGACGCCGGCATACGCGCTCGAAACGGGCAGCGTGCCGGACTTGGAATCGAACGGCGCGAACGGCCCGCCGATGCCGGTATTGTATTTCAACGTGTCGAAGCCGGCATAGAAGGTGACGGGCGGCCCGCCGCCGTTCTTGAGGCTGTAGCCGAACAGCGTGCCTTCGCTGTAGATCGATCCGAAGCCGCCGAACGCGCTCTGGCTGAAGCTGCTGAAACCCATGCTGCTGCGCTGGCTGCCGACAAAAAAGCCGTTGGAGAAATTGTAGCGCGCATAGGAGGAGCCGTTTCCGGTGTCGCGGAAGTCGAAGCTCGGGAAGTCGCCGTAAGCGTTCGGGCTCTCGCCCGCATCCCCGCTAAAACCCATCGGCCAGCCCGGAATCCAGTAGTTCACCGGCGAGGCCTGGGCGTGAGCGGCGCGCGCGCCAAGGCACAGCGTCGCCGCGACCAATACGAGACCGAATTTGCGTGAAAACATCGACATCCGCGACCACCCGACTGCGCCGCGATTATACGCAGCGGAGATCGGGAACGCCAGAGCGACGCGATGGCGCGGTTCCATCACGTGGCGATGTTGCGTCGATGTCGACGCAGCTTGATTGCAGTCCAACTCCGTGGAATCAGACTGCAACGCCGTATGCTTCCGTCACGCCGCCTTGGTGGTGAGCTTGGCCTCCATCGGCAAGCCCTCCTCGATCGGCAGCGACGGATCGCGCGACCATTCGTTCCAGGAGCCGAAATACATCCGGACATCCTTCACGCCGGCGTTCTTCAAGGCGAGGAAGGTGTTCGAGGCACGCGCGCCCTTGAAGCAATAGAGATACACCGGCGTATTCTGCGTGATGCCGACGGTGGCGCATTCCGCCAAAATCTCGTTCTTGGACTTGAAGCGCGGCCCTTCCGCGGTCGGCTTCATCATGCGGTACCATTCGAGCCAGACCGCGCCGGGAATGCGTCCCTTGCGCGGGCAGAAATCCTTCCCATACGGAGAAGAGCTTTCGCCGATCCACTCGTCGATGTCGCGCACATCGAGCAAGGCGACACCGGGCTTGCCGACGGCGGCGAGCATGGTCTTGGCATCGATCAGGATGTCGGCCGCTTCAGGCAGAACCGAGAACGACGCCTTCACCGGTGACGGCACGTCCTGGCTCACCGGCAAGCCGGCTGCCACCCAGGCATCGTAACCGCCATGCAGCACCTTGACCTTGGGATAGCCGAGCATGGTCAGCAGATAGTAGCCGCGGCAGGACTGGCCGAAACCGGAATTCATCGACTGCTCGTAGATGACCGCGGTCTCCTTGCCCGAAAGCCCGGCGGCGCCAAACGCATCGGCGAATTTCGTCTTGAGCTCGTGAATTCCTTCCGGCGTCGAGGTCGCGAGATAGGTGAAGATTTCATGGACGTTGACGGCGTTCGGGAGATGCCCCGCGCCGTAGCCTTCCGGATTGCGGGTGTCGATGACGACACACGGCTCTTGCTTGAGGAATTCCGCGAGTTCGCCGGCAGTAATCAGAACGTCCGTCATGGCAGGCCTCTCCTGTTTTGTGGTTGCTGGTTCGGGTCGATCGGAAATCCCTTTAGTGCTCGTCGCCGGCCAGCATCTTGCGAAGCTGTTTGGTGGCGGGGGTGACGATGGCGACGAAATAGGCTTCGCGCAGCCGGCGCTGGGCGCGGTGGCTCTTCAGGTAACCGCGCGCGCCGCAATGAAGCATCGCCGCGTGCGCGGCCGCGACGCTGGCGTCGCCGAGCCGGAGCCGCAGCGCGATGACGCGGCGCCAGTAGCTGTCGTCGGAATTGTAGGGGTCGCGCGCCAGCGCCATCGTCTCCTGCTCGAACTCGGCATGGAGTTCGCGGAATTGAGTGGGCTGTTGCGGCAAATAGCGGTTGATATGGCTCAAGGGCGCCTCGGCCTCGTCCATGATCTGGATGCAGTCCTTGATCAGGCCGAGCGCCATGCCGGCCTGCAGAAGGATGAAACCGGCGCGGATTTTCTTCACGAACGGTCCCGCCGGTTCGGCAAGGATCAGCTCATCCGGCACGAAGACGTCGCGGAACTGCACGGCATAGGTGCCGGTGCCATCCATCGCGAGGAACGGCTTGCATGGCTGCAGCGTGATCGCAGGATCGGAGCAATCGGCAAGGAACATCACGATGCCGCCGCCCTCGTCCTCCCGCTCGAAGATGGTGCCGAAGTAATGATCGGGACCGAGGTTCGACACCCAGGGCAGCGCGCCTTTGACGATGTAGCCGCCCTCGACCTTGCGTCCCCTGAGTTTGAGTTTCTCGATACCGAAGAAGCTCTTCATCGGGTTGGAGAGCCCGGTGCCGCCGAGCATCTCACCGCTGGCAAACTTGCCGGCGAATTTGGCAACGAGTTTTGGATTGTCCGAATTCGAGGCGTACCAGACCAGCGTGTTCTGGCACCACGCCATGAAGGCGGTGGCCCCGCAGACATCGCCGAGCGCGGCGATCGATTGAATGCCGCAGCGCAGGTCGGCCACGCCATCCGCCGGCCGGTGACTGCCCCACGCGCCCACATCCCCGAGCCGCCGCAGCAACGCATCCGGATAGACGGTGCCCTCGTCGATGGCCGCGGCGTGGGGTGCGAGTTCTCTACGCGCAATCGCCGCGACCTGATCCACAATCGATGCCGCGGGGAGATCTTCGGCAACTGCGAGCCGCGATACCGCCACTGAACCCATGAGACCCTCCGCACCCCAGTTGTTGCGACTGCTTATGCGCCGACTTCGAGATTGACGGGCCGCGTAAAGGTGTTGGCGACCGGCGACCATTTCTTGACGTGGGCGACCAGCGCATCGATCTCGCTCTTCGGAATGCCCTCGCATTCCATGTCGACCTTGACGCGCACGTCGGTGAAGCCGACCGGCTTTTCGCTGACGTCGCCGGTACCCCATACCGCCGTGATATTGAGGTCGCCTTCGAGCTCGAGTTCGAGCTTGTTGACGATCCAGCCGCGGTGCACGGCGTTGGCGTGCAGGCCGACCGCAAGGCAGGAGCCGAGCGCGGCGAGCGAGGCTTCAGAAGGATTCGGCGCGGTGTCGTCGCCGAGCAAGCCCGGCGGCTCGTCGACGATGTAAGGCGCGAGGTTACGAATGTAGTTGGCGTGGCGGAATTTGCCCTCCGCCACCGTCTTGCACTTCAAGGTCTTGATGACCTTCGGATTGGCCTTGCCGTTGGCAATGAGCTGCTCGAGCCCATTTTTGTCGATCGGGGCCAGGCAGCCTGTGAGCACCGTTTTTTGAGCGACCGCGGTCATCATTTCTCTCCCTGTAGGATACCGAACGTTCTGTTTCCTGCATGAAGCGTGCCAGATCCGGCCGAAATCAAAAGCCGAACGTCTCTCGTCGCTTAGCGTGCCTGCCCGGAAATTGATCAGCGCCGCGCTGCACAGGCGCGAAGCAATTGCCGCGTGCTTGCGATTATTTTCGGCGCAAAGATGCTGCTTGATGAATGCGCCGCGCTCCGATTAACTGCAGCGCATGGGCAAATCAGTTTCGAAGAGGAAAGCTGTCGCGGCATCGGCCGCAGGCGACGAGGAGTCCGCGCGGGGGCGTCTGCTAAGCGCGGCGACGCATCTGTTCTGCAAGAACGGCATCAACGCCACCGGGATCGATGCGATCATCGACGAAGCCGGCACCGCCAAGACCACGCTCTACAAATTGTTCGGCTCGAAGACCAACCTCGTCAACGCCGTGCTGGAAAGCGAAGGCAAGGCCTGGCGCGAATGGTTCATCGGCGCGATGGAGGATGGCGGCGGCGATGCGCTGGCGAAGCTGAAGCGGATTTTTCCGGCGCTGAAGCGCTGGTTCGCCGAGGAGCGCTTCTACGGCTGCCCCTTCATCAATGCGGTGGCCGAGCACGACAAGGACGCCAAGCAGTTCCGCAACATCGCACTGCGCCATAAGAAGGTTGTGCTGGCGCACATCGAAAAGCTCACCGCTGAGATGGGCGCCGCCGAGCCGCAGGTGCTCGCCCATCAACTCGCGCTCTTGATCGACGGCGCCATCGTCGCCGCCATGGTCTCGCGCGATCCCGGCGTCGCGGATACCGCGGGGCTTGCGGCGGCCAATCTGTTCGGGGCTTCCAAGGTGAAGAAGACAAAGCGCGCCGGTCACCCTGCGGAGCTTGTCGCCGTCTGAGGCGAGCTACAGCGATGCGGAAGCCGTAACGACAAGACTGCGCGCCAGAACAACCCCGCCGGCTACGATCAGGCCCACGCCCACGGCGCGGCTGAGCCACTGGCTGCGCGGCAGCAGCTTTTCGAAGGCGACATAGATCGCGACCGCCGCGATCCAAACCAGGTTCATCACGCCGGCAACGAACAGCAGCGCCATCAAAAACCAGCAACAGCCGACACAGTAGCTGCCGTGACGAAACCCCATGCGCAACGCGCCCATGGCGCCCGGTTGCCAGTAGCGGCTGAGGAAGAACACCGGGCTCTGGCAGTAGCGCAGGCACGCGCGCTTGATCGGCGTGAGCTGATAGAGCCCGGCGGCAAGCAGGATGATCCCGGCGAGTATGCTGCTGGTGCTAGCCATCATACCGGACAGCAGCCCGGCCTGGTCGAGTGCCCACTGCACCGCGACCGCGGCGAGGCTAAAGCCGGCCCATATCGCGAGATAGCCGGCGAGAAAGAGCCAGCTTGTGACGACGGGATTTTCGGCCGCCTGCCTGCGTTTGATTGCCGTGAACAGCAGCACCATCGGCGCCGCGCTCGGCACCATCATCGCGATCATCATCACCCACCACATCGCGAACATCAGCGCAGCCTGTGAGGGCGACCATGGCTCGGGGTCCATCGGCATGTCGGCCATGCTCATGTCGATGCCGGCACCGGCGACCAGATAGCCCCAGGCGAAGGCGACGACGGCAGCCATGCCGAATGCCACGATCAGGCGATCGTGGCGTAAGGTCTGTTCAAGCGCAGAGGTCCCGGACATGGACTTAACCTCCGCCATCGAGCCGGCGCGTCGAAATGCCGTCTCCAATGCAGCGTCAGGCCGCGACGCCCTCCGGCGTCTGCACGACGTTGGCGAGCGAGCTGTGCGACCCAGCGGTGTCGAACTTGATCGCACCGGTCGAGCGGATGTTGGCCGAGGCAATCTCGGCAGCGCGGTGTTCGAAGCCCTCGGGCATCACGACCTGAATGCGATGAGGGTCTCCGGTCACCGGATTCTTGATCGGCTCGACCTCGGTCTCCAGCAAGCCCTTCGCCACGACACGCGCGACGCGTCCATCCTTGTCGAACGAAAACTCGAACGGCGCAAATACCGGGTCGTGAATCTTGGTCACGATCAGGCTGAAGATATGAAACAGCGTACCTTCAGCGGAATGCTTGCCGGACATGATGCTGAACAGCGCCTCACGTTGCTCCGGCGTGGCGCGCTCGTCGATGATCGGCTGCATCTGGCCATTGCCTTCATGCAGCGCTCCGGGAAAATCGACGGTCACCGCAAAAACCAGACCATCGAGCCTGGTGCCCTCGAAGTGCCCTTTGGTGATCCTCATGCCGACCAGGCCCTTGCAATAGCCCAGAGTCGGCCGCGCGTTGAAATCGCACGGACAGCCAAACGCGCAATTGCAGTTCTTGATCCATTCGCCTTCGAGACGCCAGTCAGATGTCGCCATCGCACACCTCCTTTTGCGTTATCGATTGCACTGCAGCCGCTTGAACGCGAGCTTACTCCGTTTGCGCGCCAAGGGACAGCTACTGGTAGGGTGGGCAAAGCCGCCGGGTCGCGCAAATGCGCGCCCGATGACAGGCTCCGCGTGCCCACCATTCAGGACAACAGTGCGGACGGATGGTGGGCACGGCGCTAGCGCGCCTTTGCCCACCCTACCATTTTTTCCAGCCGCTCCAGCTCAGTCGCCAAATCAGCCTCAACATCGGCCACCCGCATCTCGATCACGCGGTAATCCCGTGCCTCCAGCCATGCCTTCCGCCTAGCGCGGTCGGCGACGATGGTCTCCGTCTCATTCGGGTTGACCAGTTCGATGGCGAGGCGATGCACGAAGGAGACGAAATCCGGAATGTGGCGGCCGACCGGGGTCTGGCGCTTGAACTGGCCGGCGAAACGGCGGTCGCGGGTCAGCGCCTGCCACAGAATGCGCTCGGCATCGGTCGGATTGCGGCGGAGCAGCCGGGCGAGCCCGCGCACGGTAGAGCTGTCGCCGGGCACTGCCGGCCCCTGCCCGTGCTCGGCTAACAGCGCCCGCAGCCTTGTCGCCTGTTCACCGTCGAGCACGCCGCCCTTGGCCGGTCCCTTGCGTCCCTCCGCAATCGCCATCACCACGCCATGCAGGGTGTGCATGTCCTGCTTGGTCGGGTCCATCCGGGTGAAGATGTTGCGCAGGTTCACCAGCATGGTGTCGCGCTTCTCGCGCGGGCGGAGGAATTCGACCTTGTCGAGTTCCCGAACCAGATTGTCGAAGAAGGCCTGCATCTGGTGCTGCGACGCCGGCTCGGAGCGTTCCGGCATCGCGAACGGCAGGGCGCCGCCGGTCGACAGCTTGAACCACTCGTAGCCGATCAGCAGCACCGCCTGCGCCAGGTTGAGCGAGGCGAAGCCGGGGTTGACCGGAAACGTGATGATCCGGTTGGCCAGCGCCACCTCCTCGTTCTGCAGGCCGTACCGCTCGCGGCCGAACAGGATGCCGGCCCCGCCGCCGGCTCCGACATGCGCCACGATCTCGGCCGCCGCCTGCGCCGGCGCGACCACCGGCTTGGCCTGGTCGTGCGCGCGGGCGGTGGTCGCAAACAGCAGCGTCAGGTCGGCGACCGCCTGCTCCACCGTGTCGAACAATTGCGCCTGTTCCAGAATCTGGTCGGCGCCCGCCGCCGCCCGTTGCGCCGCGATGTTCGGCCAGCCGTCGCGCGGATTGACGATTCTGAGGCGCGACAGCGCAAAATTGCCCATCGCGCGCGCGGCCATGCCGATATTCTCGCCGAGCTGCGGCTCGACGAGGATCACAATGGGTCCGGCTAAGTCCAACCCAGACTTGGTTTTATCGGTGCCCGAACCGGACATTTTGGCTTCACTTTCTAATTCAACTTTCCAAAACTGATTCAACTTCTGAAGATTTGAATCCGCGCGCGGTGCGCGCACGATTCAAACTCTCATGCTTGCCCGTTTTAGAAAGGCGGCCGGAATTCCCCAGCCTGAGAATCGGGTTAGTAGCGTTTCCGCTAGTTCGCTCAAAGCCTCAATTGGGCCTCATCCGGAACGTCGTCGCAGCGCTCCCGGACGATGCTGCGCATCGCCTGGGCCGTACCGCGTCCGGGACACCCGACAGCCCATGCATTTCGCGCCTGAAAGATGGGCTAAAAGTCAGGGCCGCACCAGCTTTCGCCGGCCGATTTGCGGTGCTATAGCCCCGCCTGTAATCACCCACCCCGCCCGAAATGCGCGGTTTTCCGAGAAAAGGCCCCCTCCATCATGGCAAAAATCAAGGTGACCAACCCCGTCGTCGAACTCGATGGCGACGAGATGACCCGGATCATCTGGCAGTACATCAAGGACAAGCTGATCACCCCGTTCCTCGATGTCGAACTGCTCTATTTTGACCTCGGAATGGAGTACCGCGACCAGACCAACGACCAGGTCACGATCGACGCCGCCAACGCCATCAAGAAGGTCGGCGTCGGCGTCAAGTGCGCCACCATCACCCCTGACGAAGCCCGGGTGAAGGAATTCGGCCTGAAGGAAATGTGGAAGTCGCCGAACGGCACCATCCGCAACATCTTGGGCGGCGTGATCTTCCGCGAGCCGATCATCTGCAAGAACGTGCCGCGGCTGGTTCCCGGCTGGACCAAGCCGATCATCATCGGCCGTCATGCCTTTGGCGACCAGTACCGCGCCACCGACTTCAAGTTCCCGGGCAAGGGCACGCTGACGATGAAGTTCGTCGGCGAGGACGGCACCGTCATCGAGAAGGAAGTATTCAAGGCGCCCGATGCCGGCGTCGCGATGGGGATGTACAACCTTGACGATTCCATCATCGATTTCGCCCGCGCTTCCTTCAATTACGGCCTGCTGCGCGGCTACCCGGTCTACCTCTCGACCAAGAACACCATCCTGAAAGTCTATGACGGCCGCTTCAAGGACATCTTCCAGGACATCTACGACCGCGAGTTCAAGAAGGAATTCGAGGCCAAGCGGCTCACCTACGAACACCGCCTGATCGACGACATGGTCGCCTCCGCCCTGAAGTGGTCCGGCGGCTACGTCTGGGCCTGCAAGAACTACGATGGCGACGTGCAGTCGGATACGGTCGCGCAAGGCTACGGCTCGCTCGGCCTGATGACCTCGGTGCTGCTGACCCCCGACGGCAAGACGGTCGAAGCCGAAGCCGCGCACGGCACGGTGACCCGGCACTACCGCGAGCACCAGAAGGGCAAGGAGACCTCGACCAATTCGATCGCGTCGATCTTCGCCTGGACCCGCGGTCTCGCCCACCGCGCCAAGCTCGACAACAACCCGCAGCTCGCAAAATTCGCCGACACGCTGGAGAAGGTCTGCGTTGCGACCGTCGAGGACGGCTACATGACCAAGGACCTCGCGCTCCTGGTCGGCGCCGACCAGCGCTGGCTGTCCACGACCGGCTTCCTCGACAAGGTCGCCGGCAACCTCGAGAAGGCGATGGCGGCATAAGCCGCCTTCGCAACTCCCCCACATCGGTACCGAGGGGCAGCGCGACGAAGCAATCCACGGCCCAGTTTGGCGCGGTGGATTGCTCGGAGCCTGCCGTCGGGCGCGCATTCGCGTGGCCCGCCGCCTCGCAATAACAGAAAAATCAACGACGGAGCATCACCGTGTCGTTCTCCAGGAGCATCGCGCTCGCCGCCTTCCTACTGATCGGGTCGCTCGTCAATGCGACCGCCCAAAAATCGCTTCCCGAGGCTATTGCAGCTCCCGGTGAAACCGCCGTTCTCACGCTGCATGCCGAAGGCGCGCAGGTCTATGAATGCAAGACCGGCGCCGATGGCACACTGGCCTGGGTGTTTCGCGAGCCGATCGCGACGCTTTTCTTGGACGGCAAGACGGTCGGCCGGCATTATGCCGGGCCGAACTGGGAATACAGCGACGGCAGTGCGGTGGTCGGTCAGGTCGTCGGCACCGCCCCGGGGCAAGTGGCAATGGACATTCCCTGGCTGAAGCTCGCAGTAGCTTCCCGGCGCGGCAACGGGGTTCTCAGTCCGGTGACGACAGTGCAGCGGATCAACACGGTGGGTGGAAGGGCCAATGGCGCCTGCTACAAGGCAGGCACCTATGAAAGCGTCCCCTACTCGGCGGACTATGTGTTCCTCCGCAAGGGCTGACCCGGGATGCCGATGGAGCGATTGATGGAATGCGTCCCATTCCATCAATACCGCGGGCGGCAGGCGCGCTAACCCATCGCCACCTTGTCGCCGCGGTGCTCGCGTTGGTCGAGCCACATCGTGCCGAGCGCGAACGCCAGCCAGCCGAAATTGTAGACAAGGCCAATTATCAGAACGACCCAGCCGGGAATCGGTCCGACTGCGGCGCGATCGACAAATTCCGCCAAGGTTGACGCGGGCGTCGGGTGGATTGCGATCTTGCCGTAATAGGCAATCACCTGGACGGCGAGAATCCAGACGTAGTTGCGGCGCAGCCGCCGCCCCGCCGCGCGGACAAATGAAATGTGGTGGCGAGGCGCCGTGTAGTCGCGCCCGAGTATCACCTGCCAGCTATTATCGCGGGCTTCACCGGTGAATATCGGCGCGTAGAAATTCGTTTCCATCCACCGAGCTCGGGCGCGCCAGACATTGAAGTAGCGATAACGTCGCGCCTCCATGCCGAGAAACACGGCAATGAGCAGGCCTACGAGCAGCAGTGGCAGCGGTGAAGCTTCCGGGCTCGAAAAGGTCGTCGACAGGGCGATGCCCATTGTGACGATCGCCCAGTTGGTCGTGTTGTCGAGGCGTGTGCGCCAGATCGTCGAACGGTAGACTTCGCCCCGGTAGAGATGAGCGATGGCGCCCATTTCGGCAGAATTGAAGCTGTGTTGGTGCTGTGTTTCGCTGGAAGCCGTAACAGACATGGCGGGACTCCGGTTGTCCGAACCGGGGATCGCCGGCGTTGACCGGGAGCGTCCACATCATCAACACCGATGAACCTATCCGGAATTGTGACGTCGCAACTATGCTCGCCCTGAGGCCGAATTGCCAGCCACAGGTCGAGCAACAGAACGATGCACCGCACTATCGCGGCCAGGCGTAAGCATTGGCTCTCGCGTTGCGGCTACAATGACGATGACATCGCGCAACCCGACAGGGCGCGGCCTTCTGCAGCAAGGCGTTGTTGCAGGACAAGCCTTCGATGATCACCGTATCGACGGCTACAAGTGACCGTAGAGCACCCCCTTGGGGATGCGCTTGAGCCCCTCACGGCGTAGCTTCCCACTTGTGCTTATCTACCTCAGCGAGAGAGACCTTCGTAATCCCAGCAAAGCCAAGCACACGGGCGGCCGCCGCGGATAGGTCTATGCACCGTCCCTTCACGAACGGACCACGATCATTTATCCGGACGGTTACGCTTCGCCTGTTGGAATGTGAGGTGACTGTGACGTGAGAGCCGAATGCTCTGGCGCGATGCGCCGCGGTCATCGCATTTGGATTCATCCGCTCTCCCGATGCGGTTCGGCCGCCGCCGTAGCCGTAGCGTGAAGCAATGCAGGTTTCGGCAAATACAGGCGCAGATAGGCAGGTAAGCGCCAAGGCGGCGCATATCGGGCGGATCATCGTCAGCCTTCCAGGACCGAGGCTCAACTGGCCAACTGCCAACTCTTCCCGGGCTCCTGAGTTCCAGCAGGCGCGTCAGAATGACGAAAGCAGACCCGCAATTACATTGGGATGTTCACCATTCAACGGAATCGCTGAAGCCGTGATGCCTGCGAGATCTTCGGAATGCAATTGACCAGGTGATACGCCCGGATAATCGGCGCCCTACCGCTTGGCCCCGAGATACGTCGTCCATGCAGCGCTGGCTAAGGTCTGTGATGTTTTGCGAGCGCATGCCTTTTCGACTTCTGCAACGATCGATGAGACATTGATTCTCGGCTGTGTTTGGCCGCTCGCCGCAGCAACGTAATTGAGTCCCGTCCAGAAACCGTGAATCCAGACCGTCCCCTCCAACAGATGCTCTTCCGTAGACCGCCAGTGAGCGCAACTCATGCTCCCCACTCCGATCATGTCGACTGAAACCTTGGCGTCCTGCGCTGACGCTATGCAAACCGACGCGCCAAGGACGATCGACGCAAACGGAGATGGCTTTATCATCGACCAGGTCATGCTGGCACCTTTCGCTCGAACGCCCAAAGTCGGCTGTCGCGTAAGTCCAGCGATCGGGTTGTTTACCGGATGCCGCTACCAACGATGCCCGCAAGGTCCACGGCACCATCGAGGGTTCCATCAACGTGGACTCCCTACAGTCTCACCACGAATTAGGCTGCGGCGTGACGAATGCAGATGGCGTCAGCCCATTCTGCTGTTCCGCTCGTGGGCGGGATAGATGGCGCCTGCTCGGCAAGTTGATCCATCAGCCATTGCATTGCGGCGGACAGCGCTGGCGATCGCGGCCAAGATGCCCGCGATTTCACACCTCAGCTTGCCCGCCCCTAGGCCCCCGCCATCGCCTGTTCGATCGCAGACAGCGCCGCATTGGCCTTGGCGCCATCGGGGCCGCCGGCCTGCGCCATGTCGGGCCGGCCGCCGCCGCCCTTGCCGCCGAGTGCCTCGGAGCCCTTGCGCACCAATTCGACGGCGTTGAATCGCGCCGTGAGATCGGCGGTGACGCCGACGACGATGCCGGCCTTGCCGTCCTCGGTGACGCCGACGATCGCGACGACGCCGGAGCCGATCTGCTTCTTGCCGTCGTCGACCAGGCTCTTGAGATCCTTGGTCTCGACGCCCTCGACCGCACGGGCCAGCAGCTTGACGCCGCCGGCTTCGCGCACGCCGCCCGCTGCTGCGCCGTTGCCGGCGCCGCCGCCCATCGCGAGCCTCTTGCGCGCATCCGACAGATCGCGCTCGAGCTTCTTGCGCTCTTCCATCAGCGCTGCGATACGCGAGGGCATGTCGTCGACCGAGGTGCGCAGCTCGAACGCCGCCGTCTTCGCAATCGCCATCGTATCATTGGCGTGCTTGCGGGCGTGACGTCCGGTCAACGCCTCGATGCGCCGTACCCCTGAGGCCACCGCGCTTTCGCCGGTCACCGAGATCAGCCCGATGTCGCCGGTGCGGCGCACATGGGTGCCGCCGCACAGTTCGACCGACCAGCCGAGCGCATTCTGGCCATGGGCGCGTGCCTGCTTGCCCATCGACACCACGCGGACTTCGTCACCGTATTTCTCGCCGAACAAGGCGCGCGCGCCGGCCTCGCGGGCGTCGTCGACCGCCATCAGCCGCGTCGTCACCTCGTCGTTTTCGAGCACCACCTCGTTGGCGATGTCCTCGACGCGGGCGAGCTCTTCCGCCGTGATCGGCTTCGGATGCACGAAGTCGAAGCGCAGACGGTCCGGCGCCACCAGCGAGCCGCGCTGGGCGATGTGGTCGCCGAGCACCTGGCGCAGCGCCTCGTGCAGCAGGTGCGTCGCCGAGTGATGGGCGCGGATCGACGACCGGCGCGCATGATCGACCTCGAGCTGCAGCGCGGTGCCTACCTTCAGCGTGCCCTGCTCCACCGTGCCCAGATGCACGAACAGATCGCCCGCCTTCTTCTGAGTATCGGTAACGCGGAACTTGACGCCCTCGCCCGTCAGCAGGCCGATGTCGCCGACCTGACCGCCGGACTCCGCATAGAACGGCGTCTGGTTCAGCACGATCGCGCCGGTCTCGCCAGCCTTCAGGCTGTCGGCATCCTTGCCGTCCTTCACCAGCGCCGTCACCACGCCCTCGGCGCTTTCGGTGTCGTAGCCGAGGAATTCGGTGGCGCCGAGCTTTTCGCGCAAGGGAAACCAGATGGCCTCGCTGGCAGTATCGCCCGAGCCGGCCCATGATGCGCGCGCCTTCACGCGCTGCCGCTCCATGGCGTCAGAAAACGCTGCCTGGTCGACGCTGATGCCGCGCGACTTCAGAGCGTCCTGCGTCAGGTCGAGCGGGAAGCCGTAGGTGTCGTACAGCGTGAAGGCGGTATCGCCGTCGAACATGTCGCCCTTCTTCAGGCCGGCGCTCTTCTCGTCGAGGATCGCTAGCCCCCGCTCCAACGTCTTGCGAAAGCGAGTCTCTTCCAGCCGCAGCGTTTCCTCGATCAGCGTTTCGGCGCGCACCAGATCCGGATAGGCCTGGCCCATCTCGCGCACGAGCGCCCAGACCAGACGATGCATCAGCGGCTCGCGCGCGCCGAGGAGCTGCGCGTGGCGCATCGCACGGCGCATGATCCGGCGCAGCACATAGCCGCGACCTTCGTTCGACGGCAGCACGCCGTCTGCGACGAGGAAGGCTGAAGAGCGCAGATGATCCGCGATGACCCGGAACGACGCGACGTTCTTCTCGTCCGGTCCATGCCCGAGAGCCGAAGCGGCGGCATCGATCAAATGACGGAAAAGATCGGTCTCGAAGACGCTGTCGACGCCCTGCAGGATGCAGGCCATGCGCTCCAGCCCCATGCCGGTGTCGATCGAGGGGCGCGGCAGCGCGACGCGCTCGTCCTTCGTCACCTGCTCGAATTGCATGAAGACCAGGTTCCAGAATTCAAGGAAGCGATCGCCGTCCTCTTCCGGGCTGCCCGGAGGCCCGCCCCAGATATGCTCGCCGCGGTCGATGAATATCTCGGAGCACGGACCGCACGGGCCGGTATCTCCCATCGCCCAGAAATTGTCCGAGGTCGCGATCCGGATGATGCGGTCGTCGGAGAAGCCGGCGATGTTCTTCCAGTGGCGCGCCGCCTCCTCGTCGTCGTGGTAGACGGTAACGAGCAGCTTGTCCTTCTTCAGCCCGAATTCCTTTGTGATCAGGTTCCAGGCGAGCTCGATCGCACGCTCCTTGAAATAGTCGCCGAACGAGAAATTGCCGAGCATCTCAAAGAATGTGAGATGCCGCGCGGTGTAGCCGACATTGTCGAGGTCGTTGTGCTTGCCGCCGGCGCGCACGCATTTCTGCGAGGTGGTGGCGCGCTGGTAAGCGCGCTTCTCGACGCCGGTGAAGACGTTCTTGAACTGCACCATGCCGGCATTGGTGAACATCAAGGTCGGGTCGTTGCGCGGCACGAGCGGCGACGACGGCACGATCTCGTGGCCGTTCTCCGCAAAGAAATCCAAAAATTTCGACCTGATCTCGTTGACGCCGCTCATGTTCATCCAATCGGAAAAAAGGGCCGGGTCAGGCTACAATCAGCCCTTTAACCTTCCGGCGGAACGCTTTTAGACAAGGCGGCCTGCGGTGTCCAGAAACTGTGCAGGCGGATCATAGGCTTGCCGCAGCACACAAGATGGGCGCGCAAGTCCCGTTGATAATGCTGCGGCTGCGTTGACAGGCTTGGCAGGGCTGTGTTTCCCTCTTATCTGTAAGACGTCACGTCGGGAGAGATCGGCTTAAGCGCCGGCGCCGAAGGAGCAACCGCCCCGGAAACTCTCAGGCAAACGGACCGCGTGACGAAATAGCATCTGGAAAGAGACGCCGGGCAACATGCGCCCAGGGCGTCCGCCGACGGGATAATACTCTCAGGCACAGCGACAGATGGGGCTTTCTTTGGGTTTTTGGAGACTGGTCTCCGGAACCCATGAGGGCCTTAACGATGCTGGCAAGCGACAAATCCTCCCTCAAACGCACCCCGTTGCACGGGCTCCATGTGGCGCGCGGCGGCAAGATGGTTCCGTTCGCGGGTTACGAGATGCCGGTGCAATTCCCGGCCGGGGTGTTGAAGGAACATCTGCATACCCGAAGCGCCGCCGGGCTGTTCGACGTATCCCATATGGGCCAGCTCGCGCTGCGGGCGAAATCCGGCAAGGTCGAAGACGCGGCGCTGGCGCTGGAGCGGCTGGTGCCGCAGGACATCTTGGCCGTTGGGCCGGGACGGCAGCGCTACGCCCAGTTCACCAATAGCGACGGCGGCATTCTCGACGATCTGATGGTGGCGAATTTCGGCGACCACCTGTTTCTGGTCGTCAACGCCGCCTGCAAGGCCGAGGACGAGGCGCATCTGCGCGCGCATCTCTCCGAGACCTGCATCATCGATTCGCTTAGCCAGCGCGCGCTGATCGCACTGCAGGGACCGAAGGCGGAATCAGCGCTGGCGAACCTTTGTGGAGACGTCGCCACGATGCGGTTCATGGATACCGGGCCGCGCAAGGTCGCCGGTTTCGACTGCTTCGTCTCGCGCTCCGGCTATACCGGCGAGGACGGTTTTGAGATTTCGGTGCCGGCCGAACAGGCCGAGGCGCTGGTGGCGCTACTCCTGGACAATCCGGACGTGCTGCCGATCGGATTGGGCGCGCGCGACAGCCTGCGGCTGGAGGCCGGGCTCTGCCTCTACGGCCACGACCTCGACACCACGACGACGCCGGTCGAGGGCGCGCTGGAATGGTCGGTGCAGAAAAGCCGCCGCAGCGGCGGCGCCCGAGCCGGCGGCTTTCCGGGCGCAGAAAAAATCCTCTCACAGTTTGAAACAGGCGCATCGCGCCGCCGCGTCGGCTTGCGCGCGCAAGGCCGCGCGCCGGTGCGCGAAGGTGCCGTGCTATTCGCAGATAGCGCTTCCGGCGAGCCGGTCGGCAACGTCACCTCGGGCGGCTTCGGCCCGAGCCTCAGTGCACCGGTTGCGATGGGCTATCTGCCGACCGCGCTTGCCGCTAACGGCACGCAGGTTTTCGCCGAAGTGCGCGGCCAGCGCCTGCCGCTGCAGGTCGCAGCCATGCCATTCGTTCCCAACACCTACAAACGCTGAACCTGCAAACGCCAAAGGGAAGTTTTCATGACGACGCTGTTCACATCCGACCACGAATGGCTCCGCATCGAGGGCGATGTCGCCACCATCGGCGTCACCGATTATGCGCAATCGCAGCTCGGCGACGTCGTGTTCGTCGAATTGCCGAAAGTCGGCCGCGCCCTGAAGAAGGCCGAAGCCGCCGCGGTCGTGGAGTCGGTGAAAGCCGCCTCCGACGTCTACGCGCCGATCTCGGGCGAAGTGATCGAGGTCAACGAAGCGCTCGCCGCCGAACCCGCGCTGGTGAATTCCGACGCCGGCGGCAAGGCCTGGTTCTTCAAGCTGAAGATCGCGGACAAGAGCGAACTCGGCGGCCTGATGGATGAGGCAGCGTACAAAGCACACACGGCGTGAGGATGAAGCGCTCCGCCACCATACACTCACTGTCATCGCCCGGCTTGACCGGGCGACCCAGTACGCCGCGGCCTTTCGGCCCTATCGCTGATGTCACGGCGTACTGGATCGTCCGCCTGCGCGGACGATGACACCGAATTTGCAAATTCTAGCGAGGCACCCATGAACGCGCCGCTCAAGACCACCGCCGCAGCCGCCACCGATTTCGTGCGCCGGCATATCGGCCCCTCGCCCCGCGACATCAGTGTGATGCTGGAGAGCGTCGGCGCGAACAGCCTCACCGAGCTGATCGGCCAGACGCTGCCCTCCTCGATCCGGCAGAAGCAGCCGCTCGATCTCGGCCCCGCGCTGAGCGAAACCGAGTCGCTCCAGCATATGCGCGAGCTCGCCGCGCAGAACCAAGTGTTCACCTCGCTGATCGGCCAAGGCTATTCCGGCACCATTTTGCCCGCGGTGATCCAGCGCAACATTTTGGAGAACCCGGCCTGGTACACGGCCTATACGCCGTATCAGCCGGAAATCAGCCAGGGACGGCTGGAGGCGCTGTTCAACTTCCAGACCATGATCTGCGACCTCACCGGCCTCGATGTGGCCAACGCCTCGCTGCTCGATGAAGGCACCGCCGCGGCGGAGGCGGTGGCGCTGGCCGAGCGCGCCTCGCAAGTGAAGGCAAAATCGTTCTTCGTCGATGCGGAAGTGCATCCGCAGACGCTCGCGGTTCTGCGTACCCGTGCCGAGCCGCTGGGCTGGAATCTGATCGTCGGCGATCCGCTCGCCGACCTCGAAGGCGCCGATGTGTTCGGCGGCCTGCTGCAATATCCGGGAACGACGGGTGCGGTGCGCGACCTCCGGCCGGCGATCTCGGCGTTGCGTGCGAAGGGCGCGCTCGCCGTCGTTGCGGCCGATCTCCTGGCGCTGACGCTGATCGCCTCCCCCGGCGAACTCGGCGCCGACATCGCCATCGGCTCGGCGCAGCGGTTCGGCGTGCCGATGGGCTATGGCGGCCCGCATGCAGCCTACATGTCGGTGCGCGACGCGCTGAAACGCTCGCTGCCCGGCCGCATCGTCGGCTTGTCCGTGGATTCGCGGGGACAGCCGGCCTATCGGCTGGCGCTGCAGACCCGCGAGCAGCACATCCGCCGCGAAAAGGCCACCTCCAACATCTGCACCGCGCAGGTGCTGCTGGCAGTGATCGCCTCGATGTATGCAGTCTATCACGGTCCCGAAGGGCTGACGCATATCGCGCGCACCGTGCACCGCCGCGCGGCGGTGCTGGCGGCGGGGCTGACAAAACTCGGCCATGCGCCGGCGTCGCCGGCGTTCTTCGATACGATCACCGTCGCCGCGGGCGCGAAGCAGAGTGAAATCGTTGCACGCGCGCTCGCCGAGAAGATCAATCTGCGCATCGGTGACGGCACGCTCGGCATCGCCGTGGACGAAACGACCACGCCTGCGACGGTCGAAGCGGTGTGGCGCGTCTTCGGCGGCAAGCTGTCCTATACAGATGTCGAGTTGGGCGCGCGCGAAGCGTTGCCCGCCGAACTGAAGCGCGACAGCGCCTTCCTCGTCCATCCCGTGTTCCACGCCCACCGCTCGGAGACCGAGCTGCTGCGCTATATGCGCAAGCTCGGCGATCGCGACCTCGCGCTCGACCGCGCCATGATCCCGCTCGGCTCGTGCACCATGAAGCTGAACGCAACCACGGAAATGATCCCGCTGACCTGGCCCGAATTCGGCTCGCTCCATCCGTTCGCCCCGCGCGAACAGGCGGCCGGCTATCACGCGCTGTTTGCGCGGCTGGAAAAATGGCTGTGCGACATCACCGGCTATGACGCGATCTCGCTGCAGCCGAATTCCGGCGCGCAGGGTGAATATGCCGGGCTGCTCGCGATCCGCGCCTATCACGCCGCGCGCGGTGAGCCGCACCGCAAGGTGTGCCTGATCCCCTCCTCCGCGCACGGCACCAATCCGGCGTCTGCCCACATGGCCGGCATGGAGGTGGTAGTGACGGCCTGCGACGCGCGCGGCGACGTCGACGTCGACGATCTCCGCGCCAAGGCGGAGAAGCATTCGAAGAATCTCGCCGCCGTGATGATCACCTATCCCTCGACGCATGGCGTATTCGAGGAGCATATCACGGAGATCTGCGACATCGTGCACAGCCATGGCGGCCAGGTCTATCTCGACGGCGCCAACATGAACGCGCAGGTCGGTCTCTCCCGGCCCGGCGACTACGGCGCCGACGTCTCGCATCTCAATCTGCACAAGACGTTCTGCATCCCGCATGGCGGCGGCGGCCCGGGCATGGGCCCGATCGGCGTAAGAGCGCATCTCGCGCCCTACCTGCCCGGCCATCCCGCAACCGACGGCGCGGTGCCGCATCCCATCGGCCCGGTGTCGGCGGCGCCGTTCGGCTCAGCGTCGATCCTGACGATTTCCTACATCTATATCCTGATGATGGGTGGCGAAGGCCTGACGCGCGCCACTGAAATAGCGATCCTCAACGCGAACTACATCGCCAGCCGCCTCGATCCGCATTTCCAGGTGCTCTACAAGAACGCCAAGGGACGCGTCGCGCACGAATGCATCGTCGATCCGCGGCCGCTGAAGACCACGAGCGGCGTCACCGTCGATGACATCGCAAAGCGGCTGATCGACTACGGCTTCCACGCGCCGACCATGAGTTTTCCGGTGCCGGGCACGCTGATGATCGAGCCGACCGAATCGGAATCGAAGGCGGAGCTGGACCGGTTCTGCGACGCGATGATCGCGATCCGAAGCGAGATCACGGAGATCGAGATCGGCCGCTGGAAGGTCGAAGCCTCGCCCTTGCGCCACGCCCCGCACACCGTGCACGACATTGTCGATGATGCATGGAACCGCCCCTATAGCCGCGCCACGGGTTGTTTCCCCGATGGCATCTCGCGCACGGACAAATACTGGAGCCCGGTCGGCCGCGTCGACAACGTCTATGGCGACCGTAATCTGGTGTGCTCGTGCCCGCCGGTTGAGGATTACGCGCAAGCGGCGGAGTGACGTCGTTGTAGGATGGGTAGAGCGCAGCGATACCCATCATCGGGCCGCATCTGCGGTGATAGATGCGATGGGTTTCGCTGCGCTCTACCCATCCTACGGTCTGCGGACAGTGGCGTCCCCTACGGCACGAGCAGCACCGGGTCCCAGCGCCATAGCCGGTCATTGGTCAGGCGTGCCGCCCCACCAGCGGTCGATTGAATTGTGGCGGCTAAAATCCTCCTTGTGGGCGAGAACCGCTTTGCCAAATTCGGTGATCGAGAGCTTGCTTCGCAAATAGGCCGCATGCCGATCCCGCAAATTCTTGCGGTCGAGCGTGCGCAGCTCCTCGTCGAGGCCCGCCACGGCAGGGCGTGGGCCAAACGCAAGTCCGTCCAGCAGATAGCCGTATTCCCACTCTCCGAAGATGCGCGTTTGCCGCAGTTGATAAAGATGGAAGAGCCAATTCGTGCGCGAGTATCCGCGTGCGATAAGCTCGAGCATCCGCATTTCCGAGGCGCCCAGCCCCGTCGAACTTGACGGCAGTTCTTCGAGCAGATCGATCAGGACGGGTTTAAGCAGCGGCAAGGCGCTCAAATCCTTGGCAAGCAGATCGAAGCAGGCAACCGGCGTGGGCGATCGCCAAGCCTGCCAGGCCGCACTCGCCGTCGCCAATTCCCTTTCCGTGACGTCAACCGCCGGCGGATCCCACCGGCCGAGTTTTTCATGCGCGCTCATCTCGAGATCGACGAGACGCAGTTTCAGCCTGGCAACGGTTTCCGGATAAGAGCGAAAATAATCGAGCAGCCAGATCAATTTCAGCTGCGCTTTCGGCCGCACGTCAAACCATAGTTCGACGGTTTCATAGTGCTGGCAGAACTCAGCCAGGCTGAGATCACGGTGCTTCCTGCTTTTGCTGTGTTTCCACTGGCTACCGCCCCAGTCCGACCAGTGTGTGGCTTGGTCGGGGCTGTGGCTCGCAGTACGGGGACCGAGGTGAGCTGCGAGTTCATCCGGCGAGGGCTGCGGTCCCCAGATGAAATCGAAAAATGCTAAATCCAGTGCGAGATCAACGGAGTCATTCTTTAGAAAATCCGGCGTCAACCAGCCGGTCATGACCAGAGGCTTCATTGACTTTCACCATCTCGACACACAGCACCCAGCAAAACGGGCGCTGAGAACGTCGGCAACTCAACGTCCGCAGCGCCCGTCCGTCACGTTTCAGGCCTTAACCCCTGAAGCGTTTCTGAAGCTTATTCGTCGTCGCCAGGCTCCTCGCCGTCAGCGTCGCGCTCGGCGGGACCGGCCAAAATCTGCTCGGCGATCAGGCCGGAGTTCTGGCGGATCGCCATCTCGATCTTGGCGACCATGTCGGGATTGGCCTTGAGGAACGTTTTTGCGTTCTCGCGACCCTGGCCCAGCCGCTGGCTGTCATAGGAGAACCAGGCGCCGGATTTTTCGACGATGCCGGCCTTGACGCCGAGGTCGAGAATCTCGCCCATCTTGGAGACGCCCTCGCCATACATGATGTCGAATTCGACCTGCTTGAAGGGCGGCGCCAACTTGTTCTTCACCACCTTGACGCGGGTGGTGTTGCCGACGACTTCGTCGCGCTCCTTGATCGCGCCGATGCGCCGGATGTCGAGGCGGACGGAGGCGTAAAATTTCAGCGCGTTGCCGCCGGTGGTGGTTTCAGGCGAGCCGTACATCACGCCGATCTTCATGCGGATCTGGTTGATGAAGATCACCATGGTGTTCGACTTGTTGATCGAAGCCGTGAGCTTGCGCAGCGCCTGGCTCATCAGCCGCGCCTGCAACCCCGGCAGCGCATCGCCCATCTCGCCTTCGAGTTCGGCCTTCGGCACCAGGGCCGCCACCGAATCGACCACCAGCACGTCGATCGCGCCAGAGCGCACCAGCGTGTCGCAGATTTCCAGCGCCTGCTCGCCGGTGTCGGGCTGCGAGATCAGGAGTTCGTCGATGTTGACGCCGAGCTTGCGCGCATAGACCGGATCGAGCGCATGTTCGGCGTCGATGAAGGCGCAGATGCCGCCCTTCTTCTGTCCTTCCGCCACCGTGTGCAACGCCAGCGTGGTCTTGCCCGATGATTCCGGCCCGTAGATTTCCACCACCCGCCCCTTCGGCAGCCCGCCAACGCCGAGCGCGATGTCGAGCCCGAGCGAGCCCGAGGACACCGTCTCGACGTCCATCGAGCGGTCGTTCTTGCCCAGCTTCATCACCGAGCCCTTGCCGAACTGGCGCTCGATCTGGGAGAGCGCGGCAGACAGGGCCTTGGTCTTATCCATGGAGGATCCTTCAACGATACGCAGGGCAGTGGCGGACATAATACGTGCTCCTTATGGCGGGGATTCGCGAGCGGGACAAACGACGGTGAGCAGCTTTTTGGATTCGATTTTGGTAAGAACCCATGTACCACCTTTGTTCTATGTTCGCAATATGTTCTTTTCGAGAGTGCTAAGCTCGCGGCCCCTTTAGGGGGTGGTCTTGCTTTGTCTTCGAACCAATTTATCCCCGCCCAGTTACATTGCCCCGAACCCTGGAGGA
The DNA here is from genome assembly GCF_001693485.1 of Bradyrhizobium sp. LMTR 3. GTDB lineage: Bacteria > Pseudomonadota > Alphaproteobacteria > Rhizobiales > Xanthobacteraceae > Bradyrhizobium. The sequence continues at coordinate 4,734 of NZ_MAXC01000046.1, read as the reverse complement.
GGAGCGCACATGAAATGGGCCTTAGTGGTTGTCGGCGTAACAATGCTCGCCAGTCCGGCATTGGCCGACCCATGGAAGGACGAAAGCGGCAAGCGCCGCTGGGGCTATGATCGCGGCGGCTACTATGGCCGCAGCTACAACGAAGCACGCGAGTACAAGCAGGAATTTTACCGAGGCCCCTGCAAGATCGAACGCAAGTGGGAGCGCAACGGCGAGTATAAAGAAGAGACAAAGTGCAAGGGCTACCGTTAGCGCCCCAAGAAGAGGCCGCCTCTGTTGGCGGCCTCGCCGCAAAGCCTCACGGCGCGAATTGAAAGGGCCGCCTTTCGGCGGCCCCCAGCCGGTACAAATTGGTTCGGGATGAAAAGCAGCCCCGGCGACATCAAGCATAGAGTTTTCCACACCCACTTTTGGAGTCCGTAACACCACGGTGTTTCCGATACCGGAACCTCAGGAATATCCGACCCAGCTCCCGGTGCGTCCTGACGAAGATTGCCGCCCCGCTCCTCGCCTGTCGCTGCGCCCAACTACGCAAACATACGGAGGTGACCCGGCACCGCGCCTCTGCATATCTCTCGGTAATGACGGGCCGACATATCCTTTTCACATGCCCACGGCTGGGCACGAAGGTGCAGCATTGGCTTCCGGCGACCGCGCCGGAGGACGAGCCCAATTCCTATGTGTCCGTCGTCTGCCTCGCCTGCACCCGGCTTCACTTCATCCATAAGGAAACCGGGAAGCTTTTGGGCGAGGACACCGCGCCCACTGCCTCGTGAGGTTGCCGCCTTCGGCGCCGGCCCCAACCAGTCCGAACGCACGATCCGCGTGAGCCCACCCGACTTAAGTATAGTTTTGCACTTTTCCCGGAACGGATTTCGCCGCAGTGCGTAATTGCAGCGGGTGCGGCAGGGTGACGGGTAGTAACGGGGAACCAGTATTGTGGCGGGCAAGAAATACCTCACGGAACAAGCGGCAACCTTTCTCAAATTTGCGATGGCCACCACGGATCCGGAGATCGCTGCGGGCTTTCTCGACAAGGCCGTCGACCTTCGGGCCAGAAGTGAAGAGGCGCCCGACGCCAGCCCCCGGGCGCCCGACGTAGAGCAGCCGAAAGGCTAGCTCTCGCGATGAGGCCGCCGGACCGGCGGCCTCATCGTTATCGACCCGCAGATCGGGACGTGACGTCGCCTACAATTTTAAGCGTGCTTGCGGCTCCATCTGAACCGTCCTTCAAGGCGCTGTACGCTATGCCCAGCGGCATGCAGAAACAAACGACCGCCCCTGTGACCGTCCTTGCCTACGAACCCATCCTGCCGACGCTTCAACACCATGGCGCCCATCTCCTCACCCGGCTGTTGAATCTGAGCCGTGCGCCGGAACCCTCAAGGGTGCCGCAGCCCGTCCGGCCGGACGCGCCGTCGAGAACCCATATTCCACCGCGGCAGCCTTCTCCATCGCGGCAGGAATAGGAAGCCGGCCCCGGGCGGCCCAGCCTTATCCGTGCCAATCGCCGGGCAAATTTGTCTCGGCACGTTGAACCTTTTTCATGTCCCCCCGACAAAATTCTTGCCTGGGACATTGCATCACTCGGGGAATAGGCCTGCGCCGCCAAGCGACCATACTCCGCTTGCGCGGCGCAGTGCTTTTTGCGCGCCGCGGAAATTGGGTCGGCAAGGGGAATTCGGTCACGCCCATGGGGTTGAAAACCCGGGAACGGATTTCGGCCGTGCGCGTCGCGGCAAAGGCATTGTCAGCGCCTGGAACAATTGCAACTTTAAGTCAGAGGTCCGGTTTGAAGCGCTCGGGAGCCGCAGCGGGATTTCTCTATGATCCACAAGGGCGTCGAATACACCGTGACGGCGGTCGCTCCGGGCATCTGGAAATGGCAATTCCGTATCGGCGACAGGGTCGTCACGGGCAAGACCGAAGCCAGGCTCAATCTGCTTGCCATCCGGCGGGTCCAGCTTCGGATTGATCGGGAGTTGAAAAAAGCCGAACGGAAGTAACCGCTCGGCGGGCGCTTCCGCAGGCCTTCCACCGGAGAAGTTTCTCTGCAACTACATCAGGTTAGATCTAAGCGATAACCCGGTTTATATGCCCGGCAACGTGCTTGGGCCCGTAAAAACCCGGAGTTGATCTTTCAATATGCGAGGAATCCACTCCCCGCCGGATGGGGGATCTCAGGGCCAGCGGCGGCCCATTTTACATTTGGTCAGCTTGCCATGCCGATCTTTTTCTTCAGCGTTCGACATGGCGAGGATGCGTGCGTCAGCAATGACGGTGCGGAATTTGTCGATCACAACGCCGCGTGGAAGGAAATGACCGGGGTCTGTGGCGACATGATCGCGGACGTTTCCCGCAAGCTGCCCGAAAACACCGAGTGGCAGATGGAATTGCTGGATGAATCCAAAAAGCCGGTATTCCGGATTCGCCTGGTGGCCGAGACGCTGCAGGATACTGATTAAACGAACGGCAAATTAGGCGTGGGCCTTCCGGGAAGCGGTATCGGGTTCACTTGGCGGCGCCACGCCGTTACGCAGCTCCCGGGCGGAGACGAAGCGGACGCCGACCAATTCGCCCCTGCGCCAGATCAGCGTACATACCCGCCGCACCTCGCCGCCCGCGGTGAGAGAAAGGCCGAACATCTTGGGAACCGCGAGGTCGCCCACATCCAGGCAGGCACCGTTGTCGGAAATGTCGAGGATGTAGCACTCGATCCATGGCGCATCCGGCGCCGGAATCAGGAATCCCGGCTTGCGCAAGTCGACCCGAACGAACTTGCGGGCACCAAGGTCTTTGCGGTCTCTCGCCATGATTTCTCCTGTCGGGTCGTCCTGTCGCAGTCTGCGTCATTCCGGGGCTCGCGGAGCGAGAGCGGACCGCATGCGCCGGGGTGAAATGGATTCCGGGCTCGTGCTCTGCACGCCCCCGGAATGACGGAGAATGCAACGGCGTCCGCCATTCCTCGCCCGCGTCTGCCCACAGAACTAGGCGGAATACCTCAATACCGGGTTATCGGAATCCGGCAAAAATCGAGGAGTCGACGTTAAATTCCGGGGCCAGTGGATCCGCGTCACCTAATCGGCGCTGGCAAGCCGGCGCATGGTGAATTCGATGTCGCCACTGGGCAGCTCGCGCCAGCTTTCGACCGAACTCATATAGGCCGCCTTGGGATAGCGGTTGAGGAAGTCGCGCGCCCTCAACCTCGCTTGGTCGCGCGGCAGCGTAAACGTCTCGCGCAGGTAGCCGTCGCCCAGCTTGCGCCGGCCGGCCATCCGGCTCGCGAGATCGCGCGGACGAAAGACCATGTCGCAACTCCAGACACGATGACGACAGGTCAAATATAGGGGTAGCGGCGAACGAATCCTACCCGCCGCTTTGGCGGGGAAGCTACTGGCTGCTGCTGCCGGTCTTGTTCTTCTTGGCGGGCGCCGCGGCCTTGGGCGCCTCGGTGCTGCGCACCGTGCCCCAGGGATCGGAAGAGGTCTTGGCGTCGGGAATCTTCCTTAAAGAGTCCTTGTAAGCCTTATCCCTGATCGCTTCTTGCTCCTTTTCCTCCGGCGATTTGGACTGGAGTTCCGGCATCAGGTTGATATTAGGGGTCATCTGCGCGTTGGCCGGCACCATCAACAACACCATCATTGCGGCCGCGCTCAGCATTCTCATGACGCTCTCCTTTGCGATGCTTTCAGCGTTTCGGCAAAGATACCACCGACGTAACCGCCAAGCCAAGCACGCGCGGACAAGCTTTTGGTTCGACGCCTGCAGGGTTTCGCGCGCTTGCGCCCAATCGCTTTGCGGATCGTGCCGGACTTGCAGCCCACGCCGCTGTTCCCTTCGTCGCAATGACCACTACAATGCGCCGACAACAAGATCGGACGAGGAAACGGACGTTCATGCAACAACAGCCACAAGCGGGCGAATTCGGCATCGCGGAAGCAACGCGCGTGCTCGGCGAGGTATTTGCGCCATGGGTGATGGATCTCAACCTGTCGATCGAGCGCTTTGACTCTGCTCCGCCCGGCGACGCCGCCGACTGGCAGCCGGGCGCGATCCTGCGCCTGCCGTTCTCGGAGCGGCTGTGCCGCAATGGCGGCACGGTCTCGGGCCAGGCGCTGATGGCATTCGCCGACACCGCGATGGTGATCGCCAACCTCGCCGCCAACCGCGGCTACCGTGCAATGACGACGGTCGACCAGACCACGCATTTCATGCGCGCGGTGTCTGCCTCCGACGTACTGGCCGATGCGCGCGTGGTCCGCCTCGGGCGCACCATGAGCTTCGGCCGGGTCACGCTGCTTTCCGCCGCCGACAACAAGCCGGTGGCGATGGTCTCGAGCGCGTTCGCGATGCTTTAGGAAATTGTAGTGCTGTAGGGTGGGCAAAGCGAAGCGTGCCCACCATCCATCATCGAGCACGCTTCCCGATGGTGGGCACGCACCCGATCTTCCCCGCGCCCTCTGAATGCGAGGGCGGGAAGTGAAGAGCAAACCTCGGGCGCAATGCGTCGCGAAAATGCGGCCTTATATTCCGCTGTCCTCACCCGCGAAGGCGGGTGACCCAGATGCTATGAGGGGGGTGGCGGCAGGGTCAGCGGCGGCGAGGGTATGGACACCCTCGGGCGCCGTGGTCACGCAAAGGAGCACCCCATGTCGCAACCGTTCGACGTCAGCAGGTCCCTCACCGCCTTTGAGCAGGATAACACACTCGTTGCAGTTATCGAGATGAGCCAGT
>NZ_MAXC01000042.1 GCF_001693485.1 Bradyrhizobium sp. LMTR 3 | reverse complement strand
TTGGTGGCGCGCTTCGCGCGGCCTGCCTGGAAGGCGGGCGGTCGTCCCTCACATTGATGGTGTTACGGAGTCAGAGGGATGAGCCTCGCTCCAAGCATCAGGGAGAGACGACCATGGAGTATTATGCAGGAATCGACGTGTCATTGGAATGCTCGAGCGTGTGCGTTGTCGACGCTAGTGGCAAGATCGTGCGCGAGGCCAAGGTAGCGAGCGAGCCGCAAGCCCTGATCGCCTGGTTCGGTTCGCTGGGCTTCGGCCTGGAGCGGATCGGACTGGAGGCCGGACCCTTGTCGCAATGGCTGTTTGCGGCCATGAAGGCAGCCGGCCTTGCCGTAGAACTGCTGGAGACCCGGCACGTGCGGAAGGCGTTCGAGGCCATGCCGGTCAAGTCGGATCGCAACGATGCACGCGGCATCGCGCAACTGATGCGGCTGGGCTGGTTCCGGCCGGTGCATTGCAAATCGATGAGTGCGCAAGAGACCCGATCGCTGCTGACAGCGCGGAAGCTGGTGCAATCGAAGCTTCTCGACGTGGAGAACAGTCTGCGCGGAATCCTGCGCGGTTTTGGCTTAAAGGTTGGCAAGGCGACCGGGCAGGAGTTCGCGGGACGGATCGAGGAACTGGTGACGGGCCACCCGCATCTGCAGATGATTGCCAAGGCACTGCTGGCAGTGCGAGCGGTGCTGCGGACCGAGTTCGCAGCTTTCGAGAAGCAGACCCGCAGGATGGTGCGATCCAACACGCAGGCCCGGCTGCTGACGTCAGTCCCAGCGGTCGGCCCCATCGTGGCGCTAACCTATGCCAGCGCGATCGACGATCCAGCCCGGTTCAAATCGTCGAAGCAGGCCGGAGCCCATTTCGGGTTAACCCCGAAGAAGCATCAATCCGGCGAGACCGACTACACCGGCCGGATCAGCAAGATCGGTGATGCTTCGGTGCGCACCGCGCTTTACGAGGCCGCCAACGTCATGCTGACCAAGCCGGTCAAAGGCTGTTCGCAATTGAAGAGCTGGGCCATGCGGATCAAAAAGCGTGCCGGCATGAACAAAGCCAAGGTGGCGCTGGCGCGCCGGCTCGCGGTGATCATGCATCGCATGCTCGCTAACGAAACACCCTTTAACGCCACTGCTGCGGCAAGCTGACAGGAGACGCAACAGTTTTCGAGCGGGTCACGACACCAGGCCTTCTCAAAGCGAAGTCCCTTCGCCGGGACGATGGATCAGGTCAGGCCGTTGCCCACCAGGTGCCTTCGTGAGCACGCTCAATGTAGATTGGCCGACCTATCCTCTTCCAACCCCATCAGGTGGCGGCCCTGCGCCGACCCCGCACAGAAGCGAGACCCCGGCGGGCGGACAACGCAAAGGGATTGACTAATCGAGGCCCGTTACAGAAGG
>NZ_MAXC01000041.1 GCF_001693485.1 Bradyrhizobium sp. LMTR 3 | reverse complement strand
ATGATTCATGGGTAGTCGGCCTTTGGAGGGGCCGACCATGGTTGGCAACACGCTGGATTGGAATGAAGAGCTTGGACGCTGGCTCAAGCCATTTCTGGATCGGTTGGGTCATAAAGCGCGGCGACAAATGTGTCCGCTTTACGTATCGGGGCTGATCGGCCCTGGTGATCGCAAGAGCATTCAGCCGATGGCGGAGCGGCTTGCACTTGGCGAATATGATCAATTGCACCACTTCATTGCGGCCGGGGTCTGGGATGCGACGCCGGTTGAGACGGAACTGCTCGTTCAAGCGGATAGGCTCGTCGGCGATAGCGATGCCGTGCTGGTGATCGACGACACCGCGCTTCCCAAGAAGGGTACGCATTCGGTGGGTGTCGCTCCGCAGTATGCTTCGGCGCTGGGCAAGACCGCCAACTGCCAAACGCTGGTGTCGCTGACGCTTGCGCGAGGCGAAGTACCGGTCATGCTCGCATTGCGGCTGTTTCTTCCGGACAGTTGGACGAGCAATCGGGCTCGATTGGAGCGAGCGGGTGTTCCGACCGAATATCGAACGGCACGGACGAAGCCGGAGATGGCCCTGGCAGAGATCGATCGTGTCATCGCGGCCGGTGTGCGCTTTGGCTGCGTATTGGCGGATGCCGGTTATGGGATGAGCGCGCCGTTCCGCCAGGGGCTCACAACTCGCAAACTTGCCTGGGCGGTCGGTATTCCGCATCACCTCAAGGTGTACCCTGCCGATGTGCGGATGATCTGGCCGGTTGCTGGGCGCGGCCGTCCCCGTAAGCGGCACGTTCCTGACATTCTATCGATGGCGGCCGGAGACATGCTGACCGACGCCACATGGCAGAACATCAGTTGGCGCACGGGCACGAAAGGAAAGCTCAAGGCTGGTTTTGCCGCTGTCCGCGTGCGGGTAGCCGACGGACCACCGCAGCGGATCAGAGACAAGGGTCAGCAACATCTGCCAGGGGATGAGGTTTGGCTCATCGGCGAGCACAGGATGTCGGGAGAGAAGAAATACTATCTCGCCAACCTGCCGGCAAAGACGAACCTACGCACCTTGGCGGCCACCATCAAGGCGCGATGGATTTGCGAGCAGGCTCACCAGCAGGTGAAAGAAGAACTCGGTCTCGATCACTTTGAGGGACGATCCTGGCAAGGCCTACATCGTCATGCGCTCATGACGATGATCGCGTACGCCTTCCTCCAGCATCGCCGCCTCGCAACAGCAGGGCGGAAAAAAAAGAATCAACGGGCCACCGCCTCAGCCGACGTTGCCAGCCGTGCGCCACGCCATCCTCGAACTCATCGCTCGACTACCGCCGCAGCGATGCCCGCATTGCCGAAAATGGATTTGCAACGAGCGGCGGCGTGAGTAAATCTGCCAAAGTAGTG
>NZ_MAXC01000040.1 GCF_001693485.1 Bradyrhizobium sp. LMTR 3 | reverse complement strand
GTCTCTGGAATACTTGTATGGGGCTTGGTCAATGGTCGTCGTTGCTAGGTCATTGCGTTGATCTCCGAGGGAGGCCGACATCTCCGCGGGCCGACGTCAAGACGGCTGTCCGCCTTGGCGCAGCGACCGTCAAGGGTGGCCGGAGGCCATCGCGTAGCGACGCAGCCCTTGACGGTCGCGAGCTTGGCGGCAGGCTTGAGGTCGGCCCGCGGAGATGTCGGTGGCGAGATGAGGACGACTTCCGAGGCGAGCCCGCCTTGGACGCGATATCGCGTCGCAGACTTGTATTCGGTTGATCGATCGGGATCAGAACCATGATGCATGCATGCGCATCGGGGGCGAGCTCCGGGGCGGCGGGTCCATTCTGGGTCGCGGCGCAGAGGCCATGTATTCCTGCGGATCACCACCACCTCGGATGTCGTCGGCAGGCTGCCGGCTGCCGAACTGTCAATCGTGTTGGGGTTGCGGAAGCTGCACAGTCAGGTGCTGGCGGGACGTAACTTGATGTCCTCGGTCACCTGGCCGGTGGTCACAAGCCGCCACAGGGCGATGAGTAGCTTACGCGCCAGCGCCACGATCATGGTCTTGCGCGTGGTGCGTCGGCCATCGGCGGTGCGCTCACGGAACCAGTTGGCGAGCCGGCTGCCCTTCTGAAAGATCAGAAAGCGCCAGGCCAGTTGGATCATCCCCCGGCGAACCCGGCCGTTGCCGGCGCGGGCCAGTCCCTTCTCGCGACGGCGCTGACCGCTCTCGTCCGGCGCGCCGGTCAGCCCGGCATAGCGCGCGACAGCTCTGCGATCGCGCAGATTGCGCGACAGAATCTCATTCACCAGCATGTCGGCGGTCTCGATGGCAATGCCCAGAACCCTTGCGATCAGACGGACCATCGCATGGGGTCCCTGTGATGTGGCCGGCGCAGCGGTGAGGCGCTGCAGCCGTGCGCTTTCGATGGCGCGGATCTGGTCGCGCACCAGGCATAGCCGCTCCAGATCGCGGCGTAGTTCCGCCCTCGCCTTGTCCGGCAGCGGCGTTCCTTCCGCGGTACGCTGTGTCTCCAGTTGCTGCGCCGCCTTGCGAAGCCTCGGATTGAACCCGCCGATGCCGAACAAGGCGAGGACGGATTTGACCCGGTTGACGATCCGCGTCTGCTCGCTTACCAGGCTCTCCCGCTCGCGGCCCGGTCGTCGAGCATCTTCTTCCGCCATGGTCGGGATCGTGGCCATGCTGCAATGGCGCTTCTCACCACGCAGCCAACCCAGCAACGAACGCATCAGCAGTTCCGTGTCGATCCGATCGCTTTTGGGACGCCGGTGCTCGCGGGACACCGCGATGCTCGCAGGATGGATGACGTAAGCTTCGATGGTGCGGGCCCGCAGCCAGCGGGCCAGCCAGAACCCATCCCGTCCGGCCTCATAGGCGCAGACGACTCGCTTGACCGCACGTCCCGCCTTGTGCGCTTCCTCACACCAGCGCTGCAGCAGCTTCAGCAGAGCGCTCGCGTCTGCATCAAGCTTCTTCAGCGGCCGGCGTGTGACGCCGGGGATCATAGCCGCAACCAGCCACTTCGACTGGCTCATCTCGATAACTGCAACGAGTGTGTTATCCTGCTCAAAGGCGGTGAGGGACCTGCTGACGTCGAACGGTTGCGACATGGGGTGCTCCTTTGCGTGACCACGGCGCCCGAGGGTGTCCAT
>NZ_MAXC01000039.1 GCF_001693485.1 Bradyrhizobium sp. LMTR 3 | reverse complement strand
GTATCTACGGAGGTTGACTGCCGTTAAGTTGGAGATGGAGCGACGCCAGGTCGAAGTGCTGGTGGTCACGTCCCCAGCGAACATTACGTATCTTTCAGGATACACGTCAAAGTCCGCATATGTGCCTCAAGGCTTGGTCGTGTCTTTAAAGGATGCAGAGCCGACCTTCATTACACGTCGGATGGACGGACCAGCGGCAATCCACCAGATGTTTATCGATCGGAGCCACGTGATTGGCTACCCAGAAGCACTTATCGCTAATGTTGACCAGGACGGATACGATGCGATAATCGACTTCATTTTGGGCAAGGGGCTTGGCCGCCAGGGGATCGGTCTTGAAGTGAAGCTCTTGCCGGCTTTGACCGTTGAGAAGTTCAAGTCTCAAGCGGCTGACGCGAAAATTGTCGATTGCACCAATGCCGTTACCTGGGTTCGAGGCGTGAAATCTGACCTGGAAATTGCGATGATGCGCGAAGCCGCCGCCATTTCCGACGCCGGAATGCTCAGGGCCAAGGAAGTTATTCGGGCGGGCGTGCGCGAAGCCGATGCATCCGCGGAGATCATTGCGACGCTGGTGCGCGGCGCCAACGGAAAGCCCGGCACCGATATCGCGAGCTTTTTTCTGTGCGCTACGCCGCGCACCTCTACGTGTCACATTCGCTGGACCGAGGACATCTTCCGACAGGGCTCACAGATCAACCTCGAATTTAGCGGCGTACGCCACGGCTATACGTCCCCGCTGATGCGCACGATGTCGATTGGCAAGCCGTCGGACCATATACGGCGGCTGCATGAAGGAGAGGTCGCTGGTTTGGAAGCTGCGCTTGCCGCCGCCAAGACCGGAAAGACCTGTAGCGATGTCGCGGTGGCTTTCAACACCACGCTAAAAAAGCATGGATTTGAGAAGGAGTCGCGGTGTGGCTACGCGGTCGGGATCGATTGGACAGAACCAACGGCCAGCCTGAAGGAAGGTGATATGACCATCCTGAAGCCAAACATGACATTTCACCTCATGCTTGGAAATTGGATCGATGAAGATGTCGGCTATGTGATCAGCGAAACGTTTCGCGTTACTGACGCTGGCGGTGAACCATTCACGAAATTGCCGCGGGACCTGTTCGAGATTTGATTCCGAACGCAACGTCACAACAATTGCTCCCGCCTGCAGGCACGGCGATCGCGAATCTACAGGCTTTACGTGGAGGATGGCTTCGCACCATAGGTGCGGTCTTCGCGTAGTTGGCCGCTCCTCTTGTGAAGGACGGCTTAAGCAAGGCCCGTTAGCTTGCGCACGATGACCGGCCTTGATCGCAGCCGCTTCTGAAGCGGCTTGTGTTCGATGGTTGGAACTGATTTGCCGTTTTGCTCAACGGCCACCCATTTTCCTTGGGTGGACGAAGCAGCAACAATGGACCGATTGCCGGTCGAGGGGCGGCTCATTGTAGGCAGGATCAGTAGACGATCCGGACGGCGACCAAATTATGAGAACTGTCGAGTGTGTAATCGCTCTCAGGAAGACGAGGGACCGCAGATTTTCGAACCTTCAGAGCACCCGTTTCATCGTCGCGGTCAGTTTTTTGGTTTTTGCTCTACCGAGGAATTTTTGGGGACCAAGCCGTCGGCTTTCAGATCGAATTGACCATCCCACCTTACTCGTTTCATCGACCTCTCCAATGAACAGGCTGATGCCGCACTGAATTG
>NZ_MAXC01000038.1 GCF_001693485.1 Bradyrhizobium sp. LMTR 3 | reverse complement strand
GCCACCGTCACCTCGGTCTCCGGCCGCGGCGTCGGCATGGACGTGGTGCGCACCAATATCGACCAGATCGGCGGCACCATCGACATCAAGAGCGTGGCCGGCGAAGGTTCTTCCGTCACCATCAAGATCCCGCTGACCTTGGCGATCGTCTCGGCCCTGATCGTGGAAGCCGCCGGCGACCGCTTTGCGATCCCGCAATTGTCTGTGGTCGAACTGGTGCGGGCGCGGGCCAACTCCGAACACCGCATCGAGCGCATCAAGGACACCGCGGTCTTAAGGTTGCGCAACAAGCTCTTGCCGCTGATGCACCTGAAGAAGCTCTTGAAGATCGACGACGGCTCGTCCAGCGACCCCGAGAACGGCTTCATCGTGGTCACCCAGGTCGGCAGCCAGACCTTTGGCATCGTGGTCGACGGCGTGTTCCACACCGAAGAAATCGTGGTCAAGCCGATGTCGACCAAGCTGCGGCACATCGACATGTTCTCCGGCAACACCATTCTGGGCGATGGCGCCGTGATCATGATCATCGACCCCAACGGCATTGCCAAGGCGCTCGGCGCCTCCGGCGCCTCGGCCCATGAGATGGCCGACGAGGCTTCCGCCGCGCATGCCATGTCCGGCGAACAGCTCACCTCGCTGCTGGTGTTCCGCGCCGGCTCCTCGCAGCCCAAGGCGGTGCCGCTCGGCCTCGTCACCCGGCTGGAAGAGATCGCCACCGACAAGATCGAGCTCAGTAACGGCCGCTACATGGTGCAGTACCGCGACCAGCTCATGCCGCTGGTGCAGATGGCCGGCGTCACTGTCCAGACCTCCGGCTCGCAGCCGATCCTGGTGTTTGCCGACGACGGCCGTTCGATGGGGCTCGTGGTCGACGAGATCATCGACATCGTCGAGGAGCGGCTGCACATCGAGGTCGCCGGCCAGCAGGACGGCATTCTGGGTTCCGCCGTGATCAAGGGCCAGGCCACCGAGGTGATCGACGTCGGCCACTTCTTACCAATGGCGTTTGCCGACTGGTTCGCGCGCAAGGAGATGCGGGCCTCCTCGACCGCGCAATCGGTGCTCCTGGTCGATGACTCCGCCTTCTTCCGCAACATGCTGGCGCCGGTCCTGAAAGCCGCCGGCTACAAGGTGCGGGTCGCCGTCAACGCCCAGGAGGGGCTCACCGCGCTGCGCTCGGGCCAGAGCTTCGACGTGGTGCTGACCGACATCGAGATGCCCGACATGAACGGCTTCGAGTTCGCCGAGACGATCCGCGCCGACAACAATCTGGGCACGCTGCCGATCATCGCGCTGTCCTCGCTGGTGTCGCCGGCGGCGATCGAGCGCGGGCGGCAGGCCGGCTTCCACGACTACGTCGCCAAGTTCGACCGCCCCGGCCTGATCGCGGCGCTGAAGGAACAGACCGCCGAGACCCGGCGCGCGGCATAGGCAAGCTTGGCCGGGGCATAAGGAAGTTAGACCATGACAACCAAGACCGAGACCATCGAGGGCACTGTCGCCGAATACGTCACCGCCGTGATCGGCGGGCAATTGTTCGGCCTGCCGATCTCCCGCGTCCAGGACGTGTTCATGCCGGAACGGCTGACGCGGGTGCCGCTGTCCTCCGCCGAGATCGCCGGCGTGCTCAATCTGCGCGGCCGCATCGTCACCGTGGTCGACATGCGCGCCCGGCTCGGCCTGCCGAAGAACGACGACGGCAAGCCGCCGATGGCGGTCGGCGTCGACCTCAGAGGCGAGTCCTACGGCCTCTTGATCGACCAGATCGGCGAGGTGCTGCGGCTGCC
>NZ_MAXC01000037.1 GCF_001693485.1 Bradyrhizobium sp. LMTR 3 | reverse complement strand
GTCATGGGGATGCTCCTGTTTTGAGTGAAGGTTGCGAACCCCTCATCTCAAGACAGGACGCCCCGTTGCGCTATCCTGTTAGCTGTGCTGCCTGCCGCAGCGCCCTACCGCGCGAGCGGTTTAGTCCATTGGCCCATCGCCGACCTTCGCTCAGAAGGCCGCGATGTCCGCTCCCCGGAGATGAGGCGACAAGGTCAGGCAAGCTGCCGAGGTCAGCTTCCGCGACCGTCGCCAACACAAGTCGACGTCTGCAACTGGCCGATAACCGGGGGAAACAGCTGAGATACGGAGTTCGTGATTTCCATAGCCGGGAGAAGCCAGCCAGGCATCGATATTTGCGGCAGTGTCCGCTTGTCGCGCCCGCCGCAAAAGGAGTTCGCGGGCGGTGCCAGGAGGAAGGTGCTTTGCCGCTTCCTTGTAGCGTTGAGCCTCTTCCGCAAGCCGCTCTTGAAAGGTTTTCTCGTGTTTGACACGGCGGCGACGCTTGATCATGCGCTGCTCCATTCCGTTAGAGGAAGGCGGGAGCGCAAGCAGGCGATCTCATCACCGATAGAAGCCACGAACCGTGCGGTGATGCCAGTAAAACTACTGACTGCGCGGGCCCGCTTCCCCCACAAATATTAAGTTTGGCGGGGGCGTCCTCCGATTCATTTCACCACTTTACGACGTCCGCCGCGGGTCAGGAGCCGCGGTCAAGGCAGGCGGTCGGGGACGTCCGGCCTAGCTCGAAGAGCCGACATGGTGAATGGCTGGACCGCTGTTCGGGTTCGGGCCACTTGAGATTCGCCGCTATTCTCGGTCGAAGGGCCATTGGCGAAGCTGCCCTCTCGCTACCGCCGGCCGATTATCTTTTCTGGTCGCCCTGGCGAGGTCGCTGACCGGGCTCGCCGCCCTGCTGAAGGTCAGCTTCGAGTTCCAAGATGATGACGTGTATCAGGCTCGCGGCAAGTGGATCGGTCACCTCCTGCTCCAGGAGCCGATAGCGCGCAATCTCGGTTTCTAGCTCTCTGAGCTGGCGCTGTGTCATCGCGGTTTGCCCTCTAACGAACCGACGCTCACGCCGCCAATTTGTTTCCAAAGATCTTGCGGTTTCTCTCTAGTTACTCCGTAACCAGGACCTCCGGACTTCCCGGGCACGCCAACTGAGGCGCGGCAGTTCAAATTTGCGCTCGGATCTGCGAGTCCGGCCGCGCGGACCAACGTTCTTACATCACCAAGGTCTGCTCACTTTTGAACTTAAGTGACCATCACTCCCGCACTTCCAGCATGCGCCGCGAACGATGACGAACAGAACAGAATCCGCTTCTGCTTCCCGCCGGGGCAGCGGCATTAGGAACGGTCTCACCTGGATCTGGTTCTTCCGAAGGAGCTGGGGCAAATCATCAACCTGCAATCGGAGAAGAAACATGGCAAATCCGCGCCAGGAGGATAAGTCTACGCAAGGCATAGAAGACGCAGCCCGCCGCGCCGGCGATAAGGGTGCTGAGCAGACCACCCGCATTGGACAAGCTGCGGCGGATCAGACGTCGCGCGTCGGGCAAGTTGCGGCTGAAGCCAGTGAGCAAGTGGCTCGAGCAAGTGCGGACCTGCTCAAGCAAAACGCCGAGACGTTGCAGGACGCGTGGCGTTTCGGCCTGGAAACGGCGACGTCGGCCATGGGTCGGTCCACCGAGCAACTTGGTCGCACGCTAGGCGTGTCAGGAGAAGGGGTGCAACAGGCAACGGAGGCAACGGAACGGTCGGCCCGCAACGCGCAAACGCTGCTTTACAGCGGTACCGCTGCCGCCAGAGTGATGGGTGGAATGTCTCAAGAGTACTTCCAGATGGTCCGGCACCAGGTCGAGAAGAACATGGAACACATGAATAAGTTGTGGACTTGCCGAACTCCACAGGACTTTGCAGCCGTACAAAGTGACATGGTGCGGGAGACCGTGGAAATGGCTCTGGAAAGCAGCCGTCGGATAGCCGACATGTCGCTCAAAATGGCCGATGAAACCGGAAAACAGATCAAACAAAGTATGGAAGAGATCCGGCGCGTCGCCTAAACCTGGCTGTACGGGTTGACTAAAAAGAGCGGCTGTTGTCAGCCGCTCTTTCGGTGATAGCGCTTCCGCTTGGGGTAGGGGGTGCTGCTGCCGTTCGCAATATCGACCTGATCGCCAAGATCGAGAAGAAGCGGAAAGAGAATTGAGCGGATCACTGCAGCGCACCCGGCCCACCTAGCACTACTTTGGCAGATTTTGAGCGGCATAGGATTCCCAAATCAGTTTTCCAATGATTCATGGGTAGTCGGCCTTTGGAGGGGCCGACCATGGTTGGCAACACGCTGGATTGGAATGAAGAGCTTGGACGCTGGCTCAAGCCATTTCTGGATCGGTTGGGTCATAAAGCGCGGCGACAA
>NZ_MAXC01000036.1 GCF_001693485.1 Bradyrhizobium sp. LMTR 3 | reverse complement strand
GTAAGCGTCGTTTTGATCCCACCTTCTCGTGGCGCGAGGGATAGGCGAGTTTGAGGATCTCTCTGAAGGGATCGGCTTGTGTCTATGCTTGACCATACGCTTAAGTCGGACGTAGCGCCGCGTCGGCTGGAAGTGATCACGGAGACGGGACGACGTCGTTGGTTCTCCAAGGACGACAAGGCTCGGATCGTCGAGGAGACGCTGGTCCCAGGCGCGGTCGTTTCCGAGATTGCCCGGCGACACGGGCTGACCCCACAACAAGTGTTCACCTGGCGCCGGCAAGCACGCCGGTTGCCGGCGACGATGACTGACGATCCGCAGTTTGTACCTGCGGTGGTCGACGCCATGGCACCAGCCGCGGCTGCTGGCCACGAGCGCAAGACAGCGCGACGCAAGGCCAAGCCGGATGCTCGCCGTTGCGATGCCGGGGGCATCGAGATCGAAGCCGAAGGCGTCACTATCCGGGCCGGCCGAGGCGCGGACGTGGCGATGATTGCGGCCATCGTCCATGCACTGAAGGCAAGCCGGTGATTGGCCCGTCCGGAACTGTCCGGGTGATGGTAGCCACCAAGCCGGTCGACTTCCGCAAGGGAATGGAGGGGCTTGCGATGTTGGTACGCGAGCACATGAAGGCCGATCCGTTCTCGGGTGCTGTTTATGTGTTCCGTGCCAAGCGCGCGGACCGGATCAAGCTGATCTTCTGGGATGGTACGGGTTTATGCCTGTTCGCCAAGCGGCTCGAGGAAGGCGTCTTCCGCTGGCCGAAGATCGAGGATGGCGTGATGCGTTTGTCGGCGGCGGAATTGTCGGCGCTGCTCGAAGGACTTGATTGGCGGCGTGTCCACGCGGCACGGGAGACGATCGTTCCGACGCAAGCCGGATAATTTGTGGGCCGCGCTGCGGCGAAGTGAATCAGGGGCATCGAGCACGTCGTCAGACGGGCGCGAATATGCTCTGATTTGCCTGTGAGCGATAACCTTCCTGATGATCCCGAGACGCTGAAGGCGATGCTGCTGGCTGCGCTTCATGAGAGCGAGCGGCTGCGCCAGATCATCAAGGAGCTGCAGCGTCATCGCTTTGGCCGGAAGGCAGAGTCGCTTCCTGAGGAACAGATGCTGCTCGGTCTCGAGGACGTTCAACAGGTTGCGGCCTGTACGGAAGCCAGCCAAGACGAGACAGCTCCGGAAGGCCGGGCGGAGCGCGCACGCAAGCGCCGCGTCAATCGCGGGGCACTGCCGGCGCATCTGCCGCGGATCGAGGTCGTCGTCGACATCGCCGACAAGACCTGCCCCTGCTGCCAGGGCGACCTGCACCAGATCGGCGAAGACAAGAGCGAGCGGCTGGACATGGTGCCGGCGCAGTTCCGCGTTGTCGTCACCCGGCGTCCCAAATACGCCTGTCGAGCCTGCGAGGACGGCGTCATGCAGGCCGAGGCTCCGGCCCGGCTGATCGACGGCGGACTGCCGACCGAGGCAACCGTCGCCCAGGTTCTGGTGTCGAAATATGCCGATCATCTGCCGCTCTACCGGCAGGCCCAGATCTATGCCCGCCAGGGCATCGCTCTCGACCGGTCGACGCTGGCGGACTGGGTGGGGCATGCCGCCTTCCATCTGCGCCCGCTGCATGAGCGTCTTCTCACGGCGCTTCGCGCGAGGTCCAAGCTGTTCGCCGACGAGACGACGGTGCCGGTGCTCGATCCCGGTCGAGGGCGCACCAAGACCGGCCAGCTCTGGGCCTATGCCGCCGACGACAGGCCCTGGGGCGGCCTCGATCCGCCAGGCATCGCCTATGTCTATGCACCCGACCGCAAAGCCGAGCGGCTGTTTACCCATCTTGCCGGCTTCAAGGGCATTCTGCAGGTCGATGGCTACAACGCCTACCCAAAGCTTGCCGAGCGTGGCGAGGTCGAGCTCGCCTTTTGCTGGGTGCACATGCGGCGCAACTTCTACGAACTGGCGACAGCCGGCCCCGCGCCGATTGCCAGCGAGGCGCTGAAGCACATCGCCGCATTCTACGCGATCGAGAAGGAGATCCGCGGCCGCAGCGCCGAGGAGCGCCGCCTCGTGCGGCAGCAGAGAAGCCGGCCGCTGGCTGATGCCTTCGAGATATGGCTGCGCGCCAAGCTGGCTCTCATCAGCCAGAAGATCAAGCTCGCCGAAGCCATCCGCTACGCCCTCTCGCGCTGGCAAGGCCTAACGCGCTTCATCGAAGACGGCCGCATCGAACTCGACAACAATACCGTCGAACGATCCATCCGCGGCATCAAGCTCGGTCGCAAAAACGCACTATTTGCCGGATCCGACGGTGGTGCCGAACATTGGGCCGTCGTCGCGTCCCTGGTCGAGACCTGCAAGGTCAACGACGTCGATCCGCTCGCCTATCTCACCGACGTCCTGACCAAGATCGTCAACGGTCATCCGAACCGCGACATCGACCAGCTACTGCCCTGGGCCTACCGCGCTCAAGCCCTCAAAGCCGTGGCCTGAGAACGACGCTTAC
>NZ_MAXC01000035.1 GCF_001693485.1 Bradyrhizobium sp. LMTR 3 | reverse complement strand
GGACTAAACCGCTCGCGCGGTAGGGCGCTGCGGCAGGCAGCACAGCTAACAGGATAGCGCAACGGGGCGTCCTGTCTTGAGATGAGGGGTTCGCAACCTTCACTCAAAACAGGAGCATCCCCATGACCGACGAGGCAATGAGCCCGTTGCGCCGGCGCATGATCGAAGACATGACGATCCGCAAGTTCGCGCCGAAGACCCAACATGACTACGTGCAAAGGGTCAAGAACTTCGCAGCGTTTCTCGGCCGATCACCCGATGCGGCGACGTTTGAGGACGTGCGCCGCTATCAGTTGCATCTGGCCGCGAGCGGTGTCGGCGTGCCGACCATCAACCAGACCGTCTCGACCCTGCGGTTCTTTTTTAAGGTCACGCTGAAGCGCCACGAGATCGTCGAGCATACCCATGTCATTCACGAGCCGCGCAAGCTGCCAGTGGTGCTCAGTGTCGAGGAGGTGGCGCGGCTGCTCGATGCCGCGCCGGGGCTGAAGTACAAGGCGGCACTGAGCGTGGCCTACGGCGCCGGCCTGCGTGCCGCCGAGGTGGTCTCGCTCAAGGTCGCCGACATCGACAGCAAGCGCATGATCATCCGCGTCGAGCAGGGCAAGGGCGGCAAGGACCGTAATGTCATGCTGTCGCCGAGCCTGCTCGATCTGCTGCGGGCCTGGTGGAAGGCGGCGCGGCCGCAGGGCTGGCTGTTCCCGGGCCGCGATCCGGCGCAGCCGATGACCATGCGCCAGCTCAATCGCGCCTGTCACGCCGCCGCCCAGATGGCGGAGATCAACAAACGCGTCTCGCTGCACACCTTGCGGCACAGCTTCGCCACCCACCTGCTCGAGCAGAACATCGACGTCCGCGTCATCCAGGTGCTGCTCGGCCACGCCAAGCTCGACACCACGGCGCTCTATACCCGCGTCGCCACCAAGACGATCAGCGAGGTCATGAGCCCGCTGGAGCACATCGCGGTCAAGCTCAGGGATATCCGGCCATCCGGCTGACGCGCGGCATTTATGTCGCGCCCGGCCTTGGAGGTTGCGGATATCTTCCGCCACCATGGTCCGGCATGGCGCAAAGCCAACGCCGGCCATGTCAGCCTCGACCAGTTGAAGGTGATGTCGGCAATCGAGCGCTGCCGCACGGCGGCCCTCGGCGGCCATGTCGCGCGTTGCGAGGACTGCGCCTACACGAGTATCGCCTACAATTCCTGCCGCAACCGCCACTGCCCGAAGTGCCAGGGCGCCGCCGCGAAGGAATGGCTCGCCGACCGCGAGGCCGACCTGTTGCCGGTGCCGTACTATCACGTGGTGTTCACGCTGCCTGCGGCGATCGCCGACATCGCCTACCAGAACAAGGCCCTGATCTACGATCTCCTGTTCAAAGTCTCGGCCGAGACCATGCTGACGATCGCCGCCGATCCGAAGCACCTTGGGGCTCGGATCGGTATCACCGCCGTGCTGCACACCTGGGGCTCGGCGCTCACCCATCACCCCCATGTGCACATGATCGTACCGGGTGGCGGCATCTCGCCCGACGGCCAGCGCTGGGTGTCGTGCCGGCCGGGCTTCTTCCTGCCAGTGCGCGTGCTCTCCCGCCTGTTCCGGCGACTGTTCCTGGAGAAGCTCATCGCCACGCACCAAGTCGGCCGCCTGAGCTTCTTCGGCAATTACGCCCATCTCGCCGAGGCGCAATCCTTCGCGGCTTATCTCGCACCGCTGCGCAAGGCCGAGTGGGTCGTCTATGCAAAGCGCCCGTTCGGTGGACCTGAGGCGGTGTTGGCCTATCTGTCGCGTTACACCCACCGCGTTGCCATCGCCAACAGCCGCCTGATTGCCTGCGGCGAGCACGGCGTCACCTTCAAGTGGAAGGACTACCGCGTCGAGGGCCGCGATCGACACAAGCAGATGACGCTCGCCACCGACGAGTTCATCCGCCGCTTCCTCATCCACGTGCTGCCAAAAGGCTTGCACCGCATCCGTCACTACGGCCTGTTCGCCAGGAGCGCCTGCGCCGACAATATCGCCCGCGCGCGGGAGCTCCTCGCCGCCTCAAAACCCGCGGGCCAGCCTACCGTTGCTGCCGTCGATTCCGGCAAGCCGAGTTGTCCATGCTGCGGCGGTCGCATGATCATCATCGAGGTGTTCGCGCGCGGTGCAACGCCATGGCATCAGCCGACAGGTCCAACGAGTGTCATCAGGATCGACACCTCATGATCGCGTCTCAATCCCGCAAATCTCCTCATCGCGCTCGCCGGCTGTCGACCGGCCACGGCACAGCGCGCCCAGCTATCCGCCAGTCGTCGCAAATTGTCCGTCAATTTATCGAGTTCGACGCCATCCGCCGCTCAATCGTCAGCCGTGTCACCGTCGCACAACTTGTTGGCGCGGCTCGATCCAAATCAGGCGGCTCGCCCGCGGCACCCAAATCCCCATAGCCACGCCGCGCTACCCACGTGCTCCCTCCCGCGGTTTCCTCCCTTGGAGGCTTTCGGACGCCGGCCGCCGAATACGCCGCGACGTCCCTCAAGCGGCCGGCATCCGAAACCCTTCACA
>NZ_MAXC01000034.1 GCF_001693485.1 Bradyrhizobium sp. LMTR 3 | reverse complement strand
TTGAGCTAATACGCATATGGTCGAGGCTGAACGAGCCAAGACCGACAACGGACGCCGTGGAGCCAGTGTCCGTAATGCTCTTGTACGAAAGCGTTCCGCCATCTCTAAGCGTGACCGAACTCGAACTCGTAACCCCGCTCAACAACGGATCGTTCCAGCTCAGAGGGATATTGTCGTAGGTGGCCATCGTGTTTCCTTAAGCGCCGCATCCGAGCACGCAGCGGTTTTCTATTGAGCAACCGTTGTACCGACTAACGTTACCGTGTTGTGTGGTCCCGTCGTCGCCAACCGTACATTCCGACGGACGAGGTCGCCGTCGGCGGAGGCTTTTTTGGGACGACATGTCGGCCCACCCAAGGTGATTTCTCAATTATCCCGTCAAAGTTCCCGCGCCGGAATTTAGTGCAGCAGTTCGTCGACTTAGCTTCCAGCTTCCGATTCTTCTACAGTTTCGCTGCCAAGTTCGTCGGGGTTCGTCCCTCGCGCTCGTCACTGGCATATCGTCCGCCGGCTTGTCTTCAAAGCTTGTCGAAGCTTGGGAACTTG
Organism: Bradyrhizobium sp. LMTR 3; assembly: GCF_001693485.1. Lineage (GTDB taxonomy): Bacteria > Pseudomonadota > Alphaproteobacteria > Rhizobiales > Xanthobacteraceae > Bradyrhizobium. Next base: position 2,571 of record NZ_MAXC01000034.1, on the reverse strand, counting down.
CGCGCTATGCAATGCGATGCAGCACGGCGGATGCTATGCGCGGTCTTCTGAGAGCCCTGAGTTTGGCAACAAGATCGTCGGCTGTTCTTCAATTTCAGCAGGAGCGATCAGCGAGTGGCAATGTTCGATGACATACAGGCGCGCTCGGGTCGATTGTCTGTTGGAAAAGCAGCCTCTGATTTTGTCACCGATCATTCCACCTGCCCTTGGCGGACCGCAGACTCGCGAAGCTGGAGCTGAAGTTGCGCAAACCGTCTCCTGTCAAACGCATGAGAGACGCACAGCGCTGGGGCGTCGTCCATGTTCCTGCACGACAGTCCATTGAAGCCTGAGATGTCGTTAGATGTCATTTCCGCCAGCAAGGGTTCCCGCAGAGAATCAAGGGTTCCCACCGAGAATAGGAAACTACTTCATGGCGAAACACGCGGCCAGCAGTGATGGCACGCCCCCCCGCAATCGTAATCGCGTCCGCGCTCATTGCGGCCCGGCTGTCCTCACATTCACAAATTAAATGTGATTGGACACAATGCAACTTTTAATTTAATTATCTCATCGCCAACCAAATTAAATTGACCTCGTATATTTCAGCGCGTCTTTAATCAGCGCTGGATTTCGGTCGATGTCGTTGTCTGGGTGCTATGGAGGAAAAGATGACGAATGCCAATCCAACAAAAAGCCGGGCCGTTCAGCAATTGATGGGAACTGAGTCTTTTGCGGATTCTGCCTTTGACTGGCTCTCCCTTATTTATCCCATCAACAGTTTGATCGTTGGCACCAGACATGACGACGTCCTCAGTGCCCAAGCTGACGGCGATGTTGTCTTGGGCCTTGCAGGCAATGACCTTTTAAGCAGTGCATTCAACCGGACAGCATTGTTCGGCGGTAGCGGCAACGACACGCTGACCACCACCGTTGTTGTCCCGCTCCAGGGCGATGCGCCTGTGCACGGTCTCGCCATTCAGTTCGGCGGAACCGGCAACGACAACCTCGACGCGACCGTCACTCTTCAGGGTGGAACCACGCCTCAGAGCGCGGAGCCAACCGCAGATGTGCTACTCGATGGCGGCAGCGGGAACGACGCTATCAACGCGACGGCCAATGTGACGCTTCCTGCCTTTGGAATTGTGACCGTCAGAACCGATGTGATCGGCGGAAGCGGCAATGATACCATTAATGCCCTTGCTGATGGCCGTAATGTTATCGGAACCAGTATCGCGATGAACACCGTCGACGGCGGTTCGGGCGATGACCACATCACAGCTCATGCCGAAACGGAATTCTTTGCGCTCCGCGGCACAGCCAGCAACGTATTGTTCGGCGGCAACGGCAACGATGTCCTGGATGCGTCTGCTGAGGGGCGATCCAATTTCACCGAGTCGGTTACAAATGAGCTTCACGGCGGCCAGGGCAACGACGTGCTGCATGCTTTCAACCTGACTGACTCCAATAGCGGCAGGCCGGTTGGTATCAACCAACTGTGGGGCGATGATGGCAACGACACCCTCGATGCAACTCATTCCACCGATGGGGAGAACACCGTCACGGATGTCACGAATTATCTGGATGGCGGGAAAGGCAATGACAACCTGACCGCGGACTCGACCGCGCTTGGCGGATTTGTTCGCGCACTCAATCAACTCGAGGGCGGCGATGGAAGAGACAGCCTCACGGCACATCTCGACGCTGTAGCTCACGGCGGGCCGGATCTCGGCCTGGATCTCTACAATGTCGCGAATATCCTGAATGGCGGTTCGGGAGATGACCAGCTTACCGCATTCCTTTCGGCGACTCCCGATCCTGTGGTTACAGACAATTCTATTGCCGAGAATCGTCTGGATGGCGGCGCCGGAAACGATGTCCTGACGGCAACCGTTGAGTCAGGTTCAATAGGATCAAGCTTCCTCAGCGGCGGTGCGGGCAATGATCAACTCACCGTCTTTGGTGGGTCAGGAAACGTTCTCGATGGGGGCGATGGCAACGACACGCTCACGAGCGGCACCGGAAACGACGCTATGTTTGGCGGATGCGGCGGGGATACGTTCGTCTTTGCCGCTGAGAACGGGAATGACACGGCCGATTTCGAAAAGGGGCGAGACAAGATCGACCTTACAGCTTTGGCAGCAGAGGGCATCCACGACTTTGGCGATTTGAATATCGAAGCGGTCGGCGGAAACACCGTCATTCACTTTGATGGAGATAATGACCTCACCGTCGCCGGCGTCGTGAACCTCAGCGCAGGTGACTTTTGGTTCGCGTAGCCGGGCCAGAAGTCATCTTGATTATTCTGCCAGGCAGACATCAAGCGTAACACACGCAAGTTTCGTTGCGGCCGATTTAATGGAATCTAGTATGGGTACAAGTCGCACGGATCTGCAAATCACCGCGCCATGCCTCGTTATCACAAATTGGCGCCTAATTTGAATACCCGACGAGATCGCTAATGCGTAAGCGTCGTTTTGATCCCACCTTCTCGTGGCGCGAGGGATAGGCGAGTTTGAGGATCTCTCTGAAGGGATCGGCTTGTGTCTATGCTTGACCATACGCTTAAGTCGGACGTAGCGCCGCGTCGGC
>NZ_MAXC01000043.1 GCF_001693485.1 Bradyrhizobium sp. LMTR 3 | reverse complement strand
ACATGCGCGCCCGGCTCGGCCTGCCGAAGAACGACGACGGCAAGCCGCCGATGGCGGTCGGCGTCGACCTCAGAGGCGAGTCCTACGGCCTCTTGATCGACCAGATCGGCGAGGTGCTGCGGCTGCCTGACGCGAGCCGCGAGGAAAACCCCGTCAACCTCGACCCCCGATTCGCCAAGCTCGCCGGCGGCGTGCACCGCCTCGACGGCCAGCTCATGGTCGTCCTCGACGTCGATCGCGTCCTCGAAATCATACCGAAAACAACCCTCGCAGCGTAGGCCGCTCGTCAACCAAGGAGGCCGAGGTGAAAACCTGTCTTGTCGTCGATGACTCCAGCGTCGTGCGAAAGATCGCGCGCCGCATCCTGGAAGAGCTGGACTTCCAAATTACCGAAGCCGAGGACGGCGAGCAGGCGCTTGAAGCCTGCAAGAGTGCCATGCCAACGGCAGTTCTACTCGACTGGAACATGCCGGTCATGGATGGCTACGAATTCCTCGGCCATCTGCGCCGCATGCCTGGCGGCGACGCGCCCAAGGTGGTGTTCTGCACCACCGAGAACGGCATGGATCATATTTCTCGCGCGCTGCATGCCGGCGCCAACGAATACATCATGAAGCCGTTCGACAAGGACATCGTCGCGGCAAAATTCCAGGAAGTCGGCCTGGTCGCGCTCGCGGAACAAAGCCCGATCTGAATCTTATCGCTTGCCCTTGAGAGGCTCCCGTGACCCCGCCAGACTATGAGTATCTGCGTAAGCTCCTGAAGGATCATTCCGGTCTCGACCTTTCCGCAGACAAGCAATACCTGATCGAAAGCCGCCTGCTTCCGCTCTCGCGCAAATGCGGTGTATCGGGCATCGGCGAACTCGTGCAGAAAATGAAGGGCGGATCGTCATCGATCACCGCCCAGGTGGTCGAGGCCATGACCACCAACGAGACCTTCTTTTTCCGCGACAAAGTGCCGTTCGAACACTTCCGCGATACGATCATGCCGGAGCTGTTGAAGGCGCGGGCCGGCCGCAAGAGCATCAGGATATGGTGTGCCGCCGGCTCGACCGGTCAGGAGCCGTATTCGCTTGCCATGTCGCTGAAGGAAATGGGCGCGGCGCTTGCCGGCTGGCGGATCGAGATCATCGCGACCGACCTGTCACAGGAAGTGCTCGAAAAATCGAAGTCGGGCGTTTACAGCCAGTTCGAGGTCCAGCGCGGCCTTCCGATTCAGCTTCTCGTCAAATATTTCAAGCAGAACGGCGAACTGTGGCAGATCAGCCCGGAGCTGCGCGGCATGGTGCAGCATCGCCAGCTTAATCTGCTGCACGATTTCTCCCAGCTCGGCACCTTCGACGTCATCTTCTGCCGGAACGTCCTGATCTATTTCGATCAGGAGACCAAGATCAATATCTTTGGCCGCCTCGCCAAGGCAATGGAAGGCGATGGCTTCCTGGTGCTGGGAGCGGCGGAAACGGTCGTCGGCCTGACTGATGTCTTCAAGCCGTTCCCGGACAGGCGCGGCCTCTATCGGCCGAACGGTGCGCGTGCCGCATCTCCGCAGGGCGCAGCGGCAATGCCAAAAATCGCGGCAATGGCGGGACGGTGAGCGATGACAGAGGACGGCAAGGGCACGGAGCGGGTTACATTCAGCCGCGGCTATGATGTCTGCATCATGGCGATCGACGGGACCTGGCGCAGGGACTGCCAGCTCAACGCGATCTCGGACACCGACGCCGAACTGACTGTGGAAGGCTCCATTCAAGGCCTCAATCTCAAGGAGTTCTTCCTGCTGCTGTCGTCGACCGGCCTCGCCTATCGCCGGTGCGAGCTCGTTCGTGTCAACGGCACGGAAATGGACATCCGCTTCCTGAGAGGCAAGCACAGCAAGAAAAAGTCAGGCGCGTCGTCAAAATCCGAAGAGGCGATGCATTAAGGCGCGATCGCGCGCGCGACAAGTCGTCGAGCACGATGACGTTGGTGGAACTCTCAGGCGCGGAACGACGGTTCCTCCACGATCGCCTGTTCGATCAGCCGCAGGCTGTTCTGGACGCGCTCGATCACGCTGCCGAGGTCCGAAACCATAGCAAGGTAGGCGTGATTCTGGTCGTGGGGCGCCTGTGTGACATCGTCGCGTGCTGCATCTGCATCAGTGCACTCCTTAGTTACTTTATTAGGTGTGCGTTGCTACTTGTGCGTTCAGCCGTGGTCCCGTACAAATACGGTCCGGTATGAAGTTCAATACCGTTATCCGAGTGTGCGTCACATTCAACCACGCATGGACGATGGAACATGGCTGAAAAAGCCCCCTCCCGCGGGGAGATTTTCGTAGTCGATGACGACCCTGCCGTTCGCGACACGCTTTCGATGGTGCTGTCGGCAGCCGGCTATCAGGTCATTTGTTTCGCCGACGGCGCCGCGCTGCTGGCGATTGCACGAACACGGACGCCAGCCTGCATCCTGCTCGACGTGCATATCCCCGGTAAGTCCGGCCTCGATATTCTGAAAGAGCTTCATGGTGAGGACTACCCTGCACCGATCTTCATGGTCTCGGGGCAGGGCGATATCGCCATGGCAGTCAGCGCCATCAAGAACGGCGCGCTGGACTTCATCGAAAAGCCGTTTCGCGGCAGCGAAATCGTGGCAAGACTCGATGAGGCGATCGAGGCCTATGCTCGCCGGCAGGCGCAAAGTACGTCATCGCGCATCGCGGCCCTGCATTTTCCGGGACGGGAGCCGCTCACGCGACGCGAACGCGAGGTGCTGGAGCAGTTCACCGCCGGCGCTTCCAACAAGGAAGCGGGGCGGCATCTCGGGATCAGTCCGCGCACGATTGAGGACCACCGTGCCAATATCATGAAGAAACTCGGCGCGCGGAATGCCGCCGACCTGGTTCGCATCGTGATGACCACCCAGCGACAGGGCCAGATCTGATCCAAGGTCCGATCAAGGCTCATCGCAGGCAGGCCGGATCCGGCGCAGCCTTACGCTGGCAGCATTGCGCTGGATGCAGGCGCCGCCGCTGCGATCAATCGGCGAGCGCCTTGCGGATCATGATCGCCATATCCGATTTCCGATAGGGCTTGGCGAGCAGCAATACGCCTTCGTCGAGTCGCCCGTGATGAATGATGGCATTCTCGGTATAGCCCGAGGTGAACAGAACCCTTAATCCGGGCCTGGCTTTCGCTATCTCGTCGGCGAGCTGGCGGCCGTTCATGCCGGGCATGATCACGTCGGTGAACAGCAGATCAAACGGACGGCCGGTATGGACCAGCGCGAGGGCTTCAGTGGCGTTTGCCGCATCCAGCGTGACGTAACCGAGTGAATGCAGTTGCGCCAGCACATAGTCGCGCACCAGCTTGTCGTCCTCCACTACCAGAATTGTTTCATGGCCGCCCTCGACAGCCGGCGCCAGTGTAGCCTCGGCCGCCGGCAATGCGTCCGTGGCCGGCGGCAGATACATCTTGATCGTCGTGCCATGGCCTTCTTCGCTGTAGATCATGATGTGGCCGGCTGATTGTTTGATGAAGCCGTACACCATGCTCAGCCCGAGGCCAGTACCTTTGCCGGGTCCCTTCGAGGTGAAGAACGGATTGAATACCTTGTCGAGCATCGCAGCCGGAATGCCGGTTCCGGTATCGCTCACCGCAATCATGGCGTAGCGACCGGGCCGGACGTCGCTGTGCATCCTTGCATAATTGTCGTCGAGCATGACGAAGCCGGTTTCGATGATGAGTTTGCCGCCATCCGGCATCGCGTCGCGGGCGTTAAGAGCCAGATTGAGGATCGCGGTGGCGAGCCGATTGGGATCGACGATCGCAGCGCACGTTTCGTCTTCGAATACGGATTCGATCTCGACATGCTCGCCGAGCGTCCGCTGCAGCAGTTTCGCAGTGTCGATGATCAGCGTGTTGACGTCGGTCACCTTTGGTTCGAGCGGCTGCTTGCGCGCAAAGGCGAGCAGATGCTGGGTGAGGTCGGCGCCGCGCGATGCCGCGTCGTCGATCATTCGCGTGATGGCGGCAAGCTGCGGTTCGCCCTTGACGGCGTCGGCCAGAATTTCGATCGTTCCCGTGATCACCGTCAGGATATTGTTGAAGTCGTGCGCGATGCCGCCGGTGAGCTGTCCCATCGCCTCCATCTTCTCGGCCTGCCGGATCCTGTCCTCGGCCGCGATCTGGTCGGTGAGATCGCGGACGAATGCGTTGAATACGAAGCCGCCACGCGTCCTCAGCGCGGCGATGCTCAGCTCTACCGTGATCTCCTTCCCATCCCTCCGCCTGGCCTGAAGTTCGCGTCGGGGCTGACGGACCGCTTCTTCGCCGGAAAGCAGGAAAGCTTGCAGGGCTTTTTTTAGAGGACCTTGCCCGTCAGGCTGACCCATCAGATCGAACACATTCTTCCCGAACGCTGCATCGCGCGGCCAGCCGAAGATACTTTCGGCCTGCGCATTCCAGTCCCGGATCAAGCCCTGCTCATCGACCTGGACGAAGGCGTCAAGTGCCGTGTCGATGATGCCGCGGGCGAGCTGCTCGCTTTCGCGCAGCGCCTCCTGCACCAGCCGACTCTCGGCCATGTCGCGGCCGACGAAGAAGAAGCGCTTGGCCGGCTCCGACCACGTCCCGAGCCATGACAGCCATACCGCCTGGCCGTTCTTGTGGAAGCAGCGCGTATCGGAAATCTTCGGACGTTCGCCGCGCCGCGCGGCGCGCATCTCCTTGCGGGAATTCTCGAGGTGGTCGGGGTGGATGAAATCCTCGCCGCTGCGCCCGATCATTTCTTCCGGCCGATAACCCAATATGGCCTCGCAGCTCGGGCTGATCTGAACCAGGAATCCTCGGGAATCCATCACCATGATCAGATCCTGCGAGGTCTCGAAGATGCGGCGAAGCTCTTCGGTCTGTTGGCGCAGCACCTGCCTGGTCTTGTTGGTTTCGGTGATGTCGCGTGCCACCTTCGAGATGCCGATGGTCGCGCCCGAGGGAGCCTTGATCGGGGAGACGCTGAGCGAGACTTCAATCCGGGCGCCATCTTTTTTCAGGCGGACGGTTTCATGTTGCTCGATGCGTTCGCCCGAGCCGATCCGGCGCAACGTGTCATACATCTCGGGCAGCCGGTCCATCGGCACGAGAAGGGTGATGTTCTTGCCCACGGTTTCCGCAGCCGTGTAGCCGTACAGCCGCTCCGCGGCCGAATTCCAGCCGGTGATCGTGCCATCGAGCGACGTCGTGACGATGGCGTCACTGGAGGACTCGACCGCTGCGCTGAACAGCCGTTCCCGTTCGGCATGATGATCGCGCGCAGCTACGGTGCGGCGATGCTCCTCGACCTCCTGTTGGAGCGCCGCGGTTTTTGCATTGATCTCCTCGATCGCGTACGCAAACGCCCGCGCGAGCACGCCGGTCTCGCCGCGCGCATCGACCGGGATGGCTGCCTTCCCTTTGGCCACGCCCTGAACGGCTTCGGTGAGGCGGACAATCGGCCGGGCCAGCGACCTCGCGATCAGCAGCGCCAGCACTGCTGCGCACAACACCGCGATCGCCCCGACCAGAAGCGAGGTATTTCGGATGCTCGCAGCCGGCGCCATGATCACGGCGTTCGGGGTAGTCTCGATGATGCCAACCCATTCGGAACCGGCCAGGACGGCGGGAGCAAACGCGATACCGTTGGACCGCCCAGCCTGGTCCGCAATGATTTCGGCGCTGCCGTGCTTTGCCCCGGCCTGCGACGCCAGATGCGGGAAGTCAGCTTTCCAGTCGTTGGGCTTGCCGAGCAACAAGCCAAATTCGCGCGACCGGTCGGGGTGAATGAGATAGTCGCCCTGCCGGTTGATGACGTAGATCTTCTCGCCCGGCCACGCCGATGCTCTGATACGGTCGAACGCGCGCCGCATGTCGACATTGATCATGAAAATGCCGAACGGCTTACCGTCGGTCGTGAAAATCGGCGTCGCGACGCGGACTGTCGGCCGATGCACCTCTTCGATCAGGCCATTGAAACGGCCGAGATCGAGCGGCGAGACGTAGAGCTGTTTAGGACCGAGCCGGATCGTTTCCTGGAAATAGCCGCGATCGCCTCGCTTCTGCAGGCTCGCTTCCGGGACGATCCGAACCGTGCCGTTTGGTCCATTGCGGTCGACGCGGACCAGCTCGCGGCCGTTGTCGTCGAGGCCGATAATCCGAAACATCGCGTATGTGGGCTTGGCTTCGAGTTCCGCCGCGAAACGTGACGCTATCCGGTCGCGCCAGATCTTTTCGGAGACGCCATCGACCGGATCGATGCCGCCCGCCTGGCGGGCGCGGACCAGTCCGTGCAACGCCACCGCCGAACGAAAGCCCGCAACATCTCCGGTCGCGCTCGCCGCGTAATATTCCAGATCGGTCGCAAGCTGCCGTGAATGCGTCTCGATGCGGTCGCGGGCGCGCTGCAGGAGCGCCTGTTCCAGGTTGTGATAGCTCAGCCATCCGACCGCGGTAACCGCGAGCGCGACCAACGCAATCATCGCGATGGCTAGCCTGGTTGTGAGCGTCATGTCGGTGTTCGCTCGCCCTCCCGCTCCGATCCAGCAATCCACCGGACGAATCGGATGCTATGGCGCATTACGGGGAGGACGCAACACCGCGCGCTGAATCCTCGTGTTGCCGCAACTGCTCCCCCCGCAGGAACGTTCCGGTTGGGCGATCAAAAAGCCGGTACAAAAAGCCGGCCCCCGCATATTGCCGGGTAGCGGATCCGGAACCCCGCGCCTGCGAGCGTGATTCCTAAGATGATGTCGCAGTAGTCAGTTGCTGAGATATTCCGGATAGCGCGAGCGGATTTGGTCAGTTTCGCTCAGTGTTCCCGACAAATGGGTACGCAGGTGCTTCTGCGCCTCTTCGGGTTGGCCGGCCTCGATCGCTTTCGCAATCAGCTTGTGATGCCGCAGGATATCCTGCGCCTTGCCGGGGGAGGGCAGATGCAGCCGGCGCAGCCGGTCGATATGTCCGCTACGGCTGCGCACCAGCGACCAGATGTCCTGCTTGTCGGTGGCGGCGTAGAGCTGGGCATGGAACTCGTTGTCGGCGGCCATGAATTTTTCGAAGTCGCCGGCTTTCGCGAATTGCTGTTGGCGGACGATGGTCGCATGGAGCCCGGCCGCGAAGGCTTCGTCATGGCGCATTGCCAGCATGCGGACAATTTCGAGCTCGACCGCCTGCCGCAGGAAGTGCGCCTGCTGCGCCAGCCGCACGTCGACCCGGCTGACTACCGTGGCATATTGCGGAAAGACGTCGACCAGCCCTTCTTCCTCGAGCCGCATCAGCGCATCGCGGATCGGTGTCGAACTCACCCCGAACTGCCCGGCCAGCGCAGCGCGCGATAGCGGCGATCCCGGCGGCAGCTCCAGCGAAATGATCATGCCGCGCAGGCGCTCGAACACCTGCGGCGCGGCCTGACGATCGCGATCGAGCCGATCGGCGGAGCGCGGGACGGTCCGGCGGGAAACGATCTGGGATGCAGCCATCGAACGAACCGGCCTCAGAAGGCGCTTGCTTCAAATGCACTAATACATTAGTGCATTTCCATCGAAGCGTCAATGAAACGCCGGAGGAGATGCACAATGGGAAACAAAATGTGGCGCGCCTGCGCGGGCGCTGTCGCGGCACTTGCCATGGTGCTGCCGGGCTCTCAGGCCGCAGCCCAGCAGAAAACGGAGATCTCGCTGTCGCGGCAGCCGGGCATCTTCTACATGCCCTCGCACATCATGGAAAAACGCAAGCTGATCGAGAAGCACGCAGCTTCCCTCGGCGTGCCAGGCGTCACCACCAAGTGGATCAACTTAAGCGGCGGCGGCGCGCAGACCGACGCGCTATTGGCAGGCAGCGTCGATATCCTCAACACCGGGACCGGCAATCTCTTGCTGCTGTGGGACCGCACCCGCGGCGGCGTCAAGGGCATCGTCGCCACTTCGGCGCAACCGATGACGCTGATCAGCCGCGATCCGAACATCAAGTCGATCAAGGATTTCGGTCCGAACGACAAGGTCGCGGTGCCGACCGTGAAGGTCTCGACGCAGGCGATCGTGCTGCAGATCGCGGCCGCCGAAGCCTTCGGCGCCGACCAGTGGTCGAAGCTCGACGCCAACACCGTGCAGCTCGGCCATCCCGACGCCTATGTGGCGATGAGCAATGCCCAGCACGAGGTCCGAAATCATTTTGCGATCCCGCCGTTCACGTTCCTCGAAATGAAGAACGTGCCCGGCGCACACGTCGTGCTGTTCTCGCCGGACGTGATGGGTGGTCCGCTCAGCCAGGCGCAGTTCTTCACCACGACCAAGTTCGCCGACGCCAATCCGAAGATCGTGCAGGCCGTGCGCGACGCCACCAAGGAAGCGCAGGATTTGATCCGCGGCGACACCAAGGCCGCGGTTGAGATCTACAAGGAAGTCACCGGCGACAAGACCAGCGTCGAGGACCTGCTGGCATGGCTGAAGGAGCCCGGCATGATGGAATGGAACCTGCAGCCGCAGGGTACCATGAAGTTCGCCGCGCATTTGTTCAAGGTCGGTACGCTGAAGACCATGCCCAAGGCATGGACCGATTATTACCTGCCGGTCGCGCGCGACCTGAAGGGTAACTGATCGACATGGCCGCGCTTCTCGACGTCAGTGACGTAACGCTGCGCTACAAGACCTCGAGCGCGGTCGTGACCGCGACCGAGCGGGTCAGTTTCACGGTCGATCGTTCCGATCGCTTCGTGCTGCTCGGCCCCTCCGGTTGCGGCAAGTCGACGCTGTTGAAAGCGGTCGGCGGCTATATGAAACCGAGCGAAGGCAAGATGCGGATCTCGGGCCGGGAAATATCCGAGCCCGGCGCCGACCGCATGATGATTTTTCAGGAGTTCGACCAGCTTCTGCCGTGGAAGACGGTGCTCGAAAACGTGATGTTTCCGCTGCTGATGACGCGAAAACTGCCGCGCAAGGAAGCGGAGATGCGGGCGCGGGCCTATATCGAAAAAGTCAGCCTCACCCGCGTTGTCGATGCCTATCCGCACACCCTGTCCGGCGGCATGAAGCAGCGCGTCGCGATCGCGCGCGGCATGGCGATGGAGCCGGATATTCTTTTGATGGACGAGCCGTTCGCAGCCCTCGATGCGCTGACACGGCGCACCTGTCAGGACGAATTGCTGCAGCTTTGGGCCGAGACCAAATTCACCGTTCTGTTCGTCACCCATTCGATCGCGGAGGCGATCAAGATCGGCAACCGCATCCTGCTGCTGTCGCCGCATCCCGGCCGGGTCAAGGCCGAGGTGATCGACGTCGACAGGGTTTCCGGCGAGGACGGCAGCGCGGCGCGGCTGGAAAAGCAGATCCATGATCTCTTGTTCGCCGACGCTGTCACGGCACACTAAAGGGAGCGCGCGATGGGTGAGGCCAGAATTCTGTTGCGCGATGCCGCCGAACTGACGGCGGCGGCGCCGGCCGAGGTCGAGCGCAAGCTCACGGTGCTGGAGCTATTGTGGAACGACGGTTTTGTGCGCAAGGCCGTGATCATCATCTTTCTCGCCGCGGCCTGGGAGACCTACGGCACCATCCTGAACAATCCGCTGCTGTTCCCGACCTTCCACGACACCATCGTCACCATGTTCGACAAGGTGCGCGACGGCACCATTCCCTTGCGCGCCTGGGCGTCGCTGAAGGTGCTGTTCATGGGCTATGCCGCCGGCATTGCGCTCGCCGCCATCTTCACGATTCTCGCGATCTCGACCCGGATCGGCACGGATTTCCTCGAAACCATCACGGCGATGTTCAATCCCTTGCCGGCGATCGCGTTGCTGCCGCTGGCGCTGATCTGGTTCGGGCTGGGCAACGGTAGTCTCGTGTTCGTGCTGATCCACTCGGTGCTGTGGCCAGTCGCGCTCAACACCCATTCCGGTTTCAAGAGCGTCTCGAACACGCTGCGCATGGTCGGCCGCAATTACGGCCTGCGCGGATTGCCCTACGTATTTCGCGTCCTGATCCCCGCAGCCTTCGCCTCGATCCTGACGGGCCTGAAGATCGGCTGGGCGTTTGCCTGGCGGACGTTGATCGCCGCCGAACTGGTGTTCGGCGTGTCGTCGGGGCAGGGCGGCCTCGGCTGGTTCATTTTCGAGAACCGAAATTTGCTGGATATCCCCGCCGTGTTCGCCGGCCTGTTGACCGTGATCGTCATTGGCCTGATCGTGGAGAACCTGATCTTCCGCACGATCGAGCGCAACACCGTCCAGAAATGGGGGACGCAGTCATGAGCAACAAGAAGAACCCCGCCGACTTGCGCAGCGCGCGCTGGTTTGCGCCCGATGATCTCCGCGCCTTCGGCCACCGCTCGCGCGCCATGCAGATGGGCTACGCGCCGGAGGAATGGAAGGGCCGGCCTGTCATCGCGATCCTCAACACCTGGTCGGATGCGCAGCCCTGTCACATGCACTTCAAGAGCCGCGTCGACGACGTCAAGCGCGGCATCCTGATGGCCGGCGGCTTTCCGATGGAGCTGCCGACGCTGTCGCTGTCGGAATCGTTTCTGAAGCCGACCACCATGCTCTACCGCAACATGCTGGCGATGGATGCCGAGGAATTGCTGCGCGGCCATCCCGTCGATGGCGTGGTGCTGATGGGCGGCTGCGATAAGACCACGCCCGGCCTCCTGCTCGGCGCCACCAGCATGAATCTGCCGACGATCTATCTGCCGGCCGGGCCTATGCTGCGCGGCAATTGGAAGGGCAAGACGCTGGGTTCGGGCTCGGACGCCTGGAAATACTGGGACGATCGCCGTGCCGGAAAAATCTCCGACAAGGACTGGGTCGACGTCGAGGCCGGCATCGCCCGCAGTTACGGCACGTGCATGACCATGGGCACGGCATCGACCATGACGGCGATTGCGGAATCGATCGGCATGACGCTGCCGGGCGCCTCCTCGATTCCCGCAGCCGATGCCGGGCACATCCGCATGGCCTCCGAATGCGGCCGCCGCATCGTCGAGATGGTGTGGGAGGACCTGACGCCGGAGAAGATCCAGACCCGAAAAGCCTTCGAGAACGCGATTACGGTCGCGATGGCGATGGGCTGCTCGACCAATGCGATCATCCATCTGATCGCGCAGGCGCGCCGCGCCGGCCAGGACATCGGGCTCGACGATTTCGAGAAAGCCAGCCGCAAGGTGCCGGTGATCGCCAATGTGCGTCCGAGCGGCGACAAATATCTGATGGAGGATTTCTTCTACGCCGGCGGCCTGCCGGGTCTGATGAGCCGCATCAGGGATCATCTGCATCTCGATGCCATCACGGTCACCGGCCAGACCCTTGGCGAGAATATCGTCCGTGCCGAGGTCTATAATGACGACGTCATCCGTACCGTCGAGAATCCGATCTACAAGGAAGGTGCGCTTGCGGTGCTCAAGGGCAATCTCGCGCCCGATGGCTGCGTCATCAAGCCGAGCGCCTGCGAGCCGCGCTTTCTCAAGCACAGCGGGCCGGCGCTGGTGTTCGACGATTACCCCTCGATGAAGAGAGCGATCGACGATCCCAATCTCGACGTCACGGCGGATCACGTGCTGATCCTGCGCAATGCCGGTCCGCAGGGAGGGCCGGGCATGCCGGAATGGGGCATGCTGCCGATCCCGACCAAGCTGGTGAAGCAGGGCGTGCGCGACATGGTGCGGCTGTCGGATGCGCGCATGAGCGGCACCAGCTATGGCGCCTGTATCCTGCATGTCTCGCCGGAATCCTACATCGGCGGCCCGCTGGCGCTGGTGCGAACCGGCGACACGATCACGCTCGACGTCAACGCCCGCACCGTCAATCTCGATGTACCGGAGGCGGAGCTCGCAATGCGCCGCGCCGAATGGAAGCCGCCGGAGCCGCGTTACGAGCGCGGCTATGGCTGGATGTTCACCCGCCACATCAAGCAGGCCAATGAAGGCTGTGACTTCGATTTTCTGGAGACCGGATTTGGGGCACCGGTCGATGAGCCGCCGATTTACTGATCACCGTCGTTCCGGGGCGCGAAGCGAACCCGGAACCTCGAGATTCCGGGTCTGGTCCTTCGGACCATCCCGGAATGACGTGCCCAAAACCAATAAAGAACCGACACCAAACAAAAAGCATCACAGGGGAGGACGACAAATGACCATCACTCGACGCAATCTGCTCGCAGGCGCCGGCACCGCTGCTACCACGACGCTGCTCGCGCGCACCGCCCTCGCGCAATCGTTCCCGTTCACGCCGAACCAGCGCTATCCCGATCCCGCCGTGCAGATCCTCGATCCCAGCTTTGCAAAATACCGGATCTATTCCTCGACCATTGAACAGGTCGCGACCGGCATGCGCTGGGCCGAAGGGCCGGCGTATTTCCCCGAGGGCGGCTATCTCTTGTTCTCTGACATTCCCAACAACCGCATCATGAAGTTCGACGAGAAGACCAACCAGACCTCGGTCTTCCGCGCCAATGCCAATTACGCCAACGGCAACGCGCGCGATCGTCAGGGCCGCCTCCTCACCTGCGAGCATTCGGTCACCCGCCGCGTCACCCGCACCGAGAAGGACGGCAAGATCACCGTGCTGGCCGACAAGTTCGAGGGCAAGCGGCTGAACGCGCCGAACGACGTCGTGGTGAAATCCGACGACACCATCTGGTTCACCGATCCCTTGTTCGGCATCAACGGCGAGTGGGAAGGCAAGAAGGAAAAGCCCGAGCAGGCGACCACCAACGTCTATCGCCTGACCAAGGACGGCAAGCTCACCGCCGTTGTCACCGACATCTTCAATCCCAATGGCCTGGCGTTCTCGCCGGATGAGAAAAAGCTCTATGTCGTGGAATGGAAGGGCACGCCAAACCGCAGCATCTGGAGCTTTGACGTTAACGACGATGGCACGGTGGGAGGCAAGACCAAGCTGATCGACGCCGCGGATCAGGGCGCGATCGACGGTTTCCGCGTCGACCGCGACGGCAATCTATGGTGCGGCTGGGGCTCCAACGGCGCGCTGCAGCCCGAGCCGACGGATGTCGGCGGACGCAGGGTGTTCCAGCTCAAGGGCAAGCCGGAGGATCTCGACGGCGTCGTGGTGTTCAGCCCGGCCGGTAAGCCGCTAGCCCACATCCGCCTGCCGGAGCGTTGCGCCAATCTCACGTTCGGGGGTGCGAAGAACAACCGCCTCTACATGACAAGCTGCCACTCGGTCTATGCGCTGTATGTGGAAGCGCACGGGGCGGTCTAGCCACCCGTCGTTCCGGGGCGCGCAAAGCGCGAACTATGGTGCGCACTTGCGCACCTGAGAACCTCGAGATTCCGGGTTCGATGCTGGCGCATCGCCCCGGAATGACGTCAAAGGACAAATGAAATGACAAAACTGAGCGACGCCACCCGCAACAAACTCAAAACCGTCTCCACGGCCACCGTCGCCACCGCGCTGTTCAAGCGCGGCTTCCGCATTCAGATGATTCAGGATGTGCACCCCTTGGGCCCCGATCAACTGGTGCTGGTCGGCGAGGCTTTTACCTTGCGCTACATGCCGGCGCGCGAGGACCTCAACAAGATCGACGTGTTCCGCGACCGCAGCCACCCGCAGCGCAAGGCGATCGAGGATTGCCCGCCCGGCGCGGTGCTGGTGATGGACAGCCGCAAGGACGCCCGCGCCGCGTCCGCCGGCGCCATCCTGGTGACGCGGCTGATGCAGCGCGGCTGCGCCGGCGTCATCACCGACGGCGGCTTTCGGGATTCCGCGGAGATCGCAAAGCTCGGCTTCCCCGCCTATCACCACCGCCCGAGCGCGCCGACCAATCTCACGCTGCATCAGGCGATCGAGATCAACGTGCCGATCGGTTGCGGCGACGCTCCGGTGTTTCCCGGCGACGTCATTCTTGGCGATGCCGACGGGGTGATCGTGATCCCCGCGCATCTGGCCGACGAACTCGCCGACGAGGCGGTCGAGATGACCGCGTTCGAGGATTTCGTCACCGAGCAGGTCCAGAACGGCCGCGGCATTTTCGGGCTCTATCCGGCGACCGATCCGCAGACGCTGACCGATTTCGCGGAGTGGCGAAAGAAGAACGGGCGTTAACTGCGTGCCCCGGACGCGGCGCAGCGCAAAGCGATGCGCCGCAGAGCCGGGGCCCATGCGTTGGTGGGTCCCGGCTCAGCGGTGCTGCGTTGCACGCCGCACCGCGTCCGGGACACGAGCGCCTCACGCCTCACCCTTCTCCGCCAACCCGACCGCCCACAGCGCAAACGCATAGGCGATCGCGACTTCATCGAGCCGGTTGAAGCGGCCCGATGCGCCGCCGTGGCCGGCGCCCATGTTGGTGCGCATTAGCACCGGACCGCCACCGGTCATGGTCGCGCGCAACCGCGCGATCCATTTCGCCGGCTCCCAGTAGGTGACGCGCGGATCGGTCAGGCCGCCCATCGCGAGCACGGCGGGATATTCCTTCGCCGCGATATTGTCGTAGGGCGAGTACGACAGAATCGTGCGAAAATCCTTTTCGCTCTCGATCGGGTTGCCCCATTCCGGCCATTCGGGCGGCGTCAGCGGCAGCGTGTCGTCGAGCATGGTGTTGAGGACGTCGACGAACGGCACTTCGGCGACGATGCCTGCGAACAATTCGCCCGCGCGATTGGCAACCGCGCCCATCAGCATGCCGCCGGCGCTGCCGCCATGGCCGACGAGGCGCTTGGCGCTGGTGTATTTTGCTTCGATCAGGGCGCGGCCCGCGGCGGCGAAATCGTCGAATGAATTGGTCTTCTTCTCGCGCTTGCCGTCGAGATACCAGCCCCAGCCTTTGTCCGCGCCGCCGCGGATATGCGCGATCGCATAGACAAAGCCGCGATCGACCAGCGACAGCCGGTTGGTCGAGAACGACGCCGGCATTGCCATGCCGTAGGAGCCGTAGCCGTAGAGCAACAGCGGCGCGTTGCCATCGCGCACGAGGTCCTTGCGGTGCAGGATCGAGACCGGCACTAACGCGCCGTCATGCGACGCCGCCATGATCCGCGTGGTGACATAGTCGGCCGGGTCATGGCCGGACGGAATCTCCTGCCGCTTGCGCAAGACGCGCGTTCGCTTGGTCATGTCGTAGTCATAGACTTCCGACGGCGTCGTCATCGACGAATAGGAAAACCGCAGATTGGTGGTCTCGAATTCGTAGCTGCCCATGGTGTCGAGCGAATACGCCGCCTCGTCGAAGGCGATGGCGTGTTCCTCGCCGTTACCGAGATCGCGGATAATGATCGCGGGCAGCGCATTGGCGCGCTCCAGCCGCACCATGTGGTCGGCATAGAGCTCGACGTCGAGCACGTAAACGCCCTCGCGATACGGGATCAAATCGCGCCAGTTGGCGCGCTCGGGCGAGGCGAGCGGTGCGGTGACGACCTTGAAGTCGATCGCGTCATCCGCATTGGTGAGAATGAACAATTCATCGCCGCGGTCGGCGATCGAATACTGCACGCCTTCCTCGCGTGCCGCCACCAGCCGCGGCGGCGCTTCGGGATTGGCGAGATCGATCAGCCGCTGTTCCGAGGTCTCGTGATCGCCGCCGGCGATCACGCAGAAACGGCCGGAAGAGCTCTCGTGCAGATGGGTAAACCAGCCGGAGTCTTGCTCCTCATAGACCAGCGTGTCGTCCGGCTGCCTCGTGCCGAGCCGGTGGCGCCAGACCTGCATCGGGCGATGGTTGTCGTCGAGTTTGACATAGAAGAAGCTTTGGCAATCCTTGCTCCAGACGATGCCGCCATCCGTCTCCTCGACGAGATCGTCGCGATCGGTTCCAGTCGCCCAGTCGCGCACGCGGATCGAGAAATATTCCGAGCCCTTGGTATCCGCGCTCCACGCATGCAATTTGTGATCGGGCGAGTGCCGGGCGCCGCCGAACTTGAAATATTCGTGGTTCGTGGCCAGTGCGTCGCCGTCGAGCACGATCTGCACGTCGCCGCCATCGCGCGGCGTGCGGCCGAACATTTCATGCTGCCCGCCCTCGCGGAATTTTCGCAAATAGGCGAACGGGCCGTCCGGCGACGGCACGCTGGAATCGTCTTCCTTGATCCGTCCGCGCATTTCCGCGACCAGCTTCTTCTGCAGGACGGCGGTGTGGCCGAGCAGGCTCTCGGTGTAATCGTTCTCAGCTTCCAGATACTTGCGGATGTCCGGGTCGAGGATCGAGGGGTCGCGCAGCACTTCCTGCCATTGCGGGTCCTTCAGCCAGGCATAGTCGTCCTGCACGGTGACGCCGTGCGTGGTGAAAGTATGCGGCCGGCGCGGGGCGATCGGCGGCGAGAGGGGCTTGTTGGCTAGGGTCTGTGTCACTCAATCCTCGTATGGCTCGATGAACGAGCCTTATATCGGGGTGAACGGATAGATTACCAGATGCGCCGATCCGTAGGGTGGGCAAAGCGACAGCGTGCCCACCTTTCCTTGCGGGGTGCTTGATGGTGGGCACGGCGCAAGAGCGCCGTTGCCCACCCTACGGGTTGCTAACTATTCCGCAACTTCGCCCCGGCGCCGCCGAACATCGGGATCCGGTTCACCGCAAGCACCACCGCAAAGGTGATCACCAGCATGGCGATGCCGAGCACCGAGATCGCGGCGAGGTCGCCGCTTTCGTTGAGGTCGTAGATCAAAACCGACAGCACCTTGGTCTGCGAGGTGAACAGCACGATCGCGGCGGATAACTCCCGCATCACGCCGATGAAGATGAAGCACCACGTCGCGATCACGCCGGTGCGCAACAGGGGCGCGGTGATCTGGCGCAGCGATTGCAGCCGGCTCGCGCCGAGAATGCGGCTGGCGTCTTCAAGCTCGGGGTGAATGGTCGCGAACGCTGCCTGCAATTGCTGATAGGCCGAAGGGAGATTGATGGTGAGAAACGCCAGCAGCAGGATCCACAGCGTGCCATAGAGCACGAAGGGTGGCCGCGTGTAGCTCAAGAACAATCCGACACCGAGCACGATGCCGGGCACGGCAACCGGGGCGGTGGCGAGAAAGCCGAGCATGCGATGGCTCGCGATCACGCGGCGGGTCGTGACATAGGCAACCACGAGCGCGAGAATCGTGCCGATCGTCGCCGTCGATGCGCCCAGGACCACCGTGTTCTTCAGCGCAAGCTGGGTCGACGACAACTCGGTGAACACGAAGACGACGTTATGCAGCGTCGCCGTCGACGGCGTCACCAGCGTGGTCGCGTTCGGCGAGAACGCTGCGTTGAGCAGCGCGAAATAGGGCAGGAACACCGGATTGAGCAACACGAGGAGGCAGAATGCCAGCGCGGCCCAGCGCCATGGCCCCATTTCGATCGGCCGCGGCGGGCCATATTTGCCGCCGAGCACGGAGTAGCCGCGGCGGCCGAGCAGAAATTTCTGGCCCTGCAGCAGCAGGATCGTCAGCAGCAATAGCGGCACGGCGGCGGCAGCAGCCAGTTCCAGCTTCGGCGGATACTGGAACAGGCTCCAGATCTTCGTCGTCATGGTATGGAAGCCGGCCGGCAACGCCAGGATTGCCGGCGACCCGAACAGCGTCATCGCCTGCAGGAACGCTATCAGCGCGCCGGCGACCAGCGCGGGCAGCGCCAAAGGAATCGTGACGCGCCGCGCCGTGGTCCAGGCCCTGCCGCCGAGAATGGCCGAAGCATCCTCCAGTTCGCCCGGCATGTTGTCGAGCGCATTGGCGACCAGCACGAACACAAAGGGAAAGGTGTAGCAGGAGATCACGAAGATCAGCCCGGTCAGCGAATAGATGTCGAACAAGGGATCTTCGGCGCCGGTGACGTAGCGATAGAGCTGGTTCAGCATGCCGCTGTTCGGCGCCGCCAGCAGTTCCCAGGCGACCGCGCCGAGAAACGGCGGTGTCACGAAGGAAGCCGTCACCAGCGCGCGGATGATCTGCCGCCCCGGCATGTCCGTGCGCGACACCAGCCAGCCGATCGGGGCGGCGACAAGGCAGCAGGCCGCCGCGGAAGTGGTGGCGATGATCGCCGTCGTCAGCAATGGATCGAGGAAAGCGGGGTCGGTGAACAGCGTGACGAAATTCTGCAGCGTCGGATGCCGCGCCTTGTCGGTGAATGCAAAGACCGCCAGCCACGACAGCGGCAGCACGATCAGCACGATCATGAAGGCGGCGAACAGCCACAGGATGGGGCGGGTGAGGTCGATGCGGCGTTTGGGGGTGTCGGTGGTGGTGATGGTGGTCATGCGAAAACTCTCTCCGTCATTCCGGGGCATCGCGAAGCGATGAGCCCGGAATCTCGAGATTCCGGGTCTGGTCCTTCGGACCATCCCGGAATGACGGCGGTGGATGTGGCCGACAGCATCCTCAAACCCTGAACAGCCGCGCATAGCGCGTCTTGATTTCTTCCATCATCTTCTCGACGCCCTCGGCATCCTCCTTCATCAGCTTGATGTCGGAAATCTTCCGCCGGCCAGGCTTCGACTGCACCTGCGCGTGAACCGAATATTGCGCGCTGAAATCGATAAAGAATTGTTGCGTCTCGCGCGTATGCAGCCATGCCTGAAACAATTTTGCGGCATTGGGATGCTGCGCGCTCCTGAAGATGCCGGTCGGTCCCGAAATCGTCGGCGTGCCTTCGGTCGGGTACACCGGCTCGACCGGCTGGCCGGCTTCCTTCAACAACACGATGCCGTATTCGTTGCCGTCGGCCATCACGGCGCGTTCGCCGAGCGACAGCTTCTTCGGCGGATCGGTCGACGACTGTACCTGCATCACGCGCTGCTTCGCCAGTTTTTCCATGTACTCCCAGCCGAGTTCGCGAACGAGCTGAAACGTCGCGGTCATGATGGTGCCGCTATAGGCCGGGTGGGCCTTGACCATCTTGCCCGCCCATTTGGCGTCGAGCAGGTCGGCAAAACTCTTCGGCGCGTCTTCCGCCTTGACGAGATTGGTGTTGTAGGCGATCGACGACAGCCACATCCGCGAGGTCGCAAACATGCCGTCGGGATCGCGATAGCCTTCCGGAAAATGTTTTGCGACGTCCTCCGGCACGAACGGCATCAGCCAGCCGCTCTTCTTCCAACTGATGAAGTGCGAGGCGTCGGAGGAGTTGACGATGTCGGCGGCGTGAATGTTGCTCGCAAATTCCTGGTCGATACGCTGAAACAGTCGCTCCGAACCGGAGCGCTCGATCTGGATGGTTACGCCCGGAAAGGCTGCCTCGAAGGCCTTGCCGAGCTTTTCGCCGACCGGCAGGTCCATCGAGGAATAGAAGATCAGCTTGCCTTCCTTCTTCGCCGCCTCCACCAGCGCAGGCGTGATCGCGACCGGCTCCGGCGCCTGGGCACGGACGGGAGAGGCGAAGACGCTGCCAACCGCGAGCGCAGCCGGGCCCTTCAGGATGTCGCGTCTTGAAAGCTTTCGTCCCCTCATCGCGTCCTCCCGCTTTGCTTATCGGCTCAGCGCCCGGCAGCGCTCGGGCGGCAGCGTCAGCCAGACCTCGCTGCCCTTTTGCACGCTGGTTTCGGTCGGCGTGGTGGCGCGCAAACTGCTGCCGTCGGCCACCTCGACCATGTAGTCTCGCACCGCGCCGAGATAGACTTGCCGCGTGACGACCGCCTTGACCGCATTCTCTGCTGAAGCGGGCGCCTGCGTCGAAAGCCCGATATCGTGCTGACGGATCGCGACAACGGCGTCCTGGCCTGCCGTGAGCGGTGCGCCGACCACCTTCAATGTCGCGCCCGCGAAGGCAACGTGGTTGGCATCGCGTGCGGTACCCTTGATGACATTGCTGGCGCCGATGAAGCGGGCGACGAAGCCGGACTCCGGCCGTGCGTAGATGTCTTCGGGCGTGCCGAGCTGGTCGATCCGGCCGCCGTTCATGACCGCGATCAGGTCGGCTGTGGTCATGGCCTCGGACTGGTCGTGGGTGACGTAGACGGTGGTGTAGCGATATTCGTCGTGCAGGCGGCGGATTTCGAACCGCATCTCCTCGCGCAAATTCGCATCGAGATTGGAGAGCGGCTCGTCGAGCAGCAGCGTCTCGGGCTCGACGATCAGCGCGCGCGCCAGCGCCACGCGTTGCTGCTGCCCGCCGGAGAGCTCGCCGGGATAGCGCTGCGCCAGCTCCTCCAGCTTGGTCGTGGCCAGGATCGCCGCCAGTTTTTTCGCGATGGTGTCGCGGTCGAGCTTGCGCAGGCGCAGGCCGTAGACGATGTTTTCGGTCACCGTCATATGCGGCCACAGCGCGTAGCTCTGAAAGATCATCGACATGTTGCGCTGCTCGGGCGGCAGCGTGCGCGCGCACGACGACACCAGTCGCTCGCCGACATGGATCTCGCCGTCGGAAGGTTCCAGAAAGCCCGCGATCAGCCGCAGCGTGGTGGTCTTGCCGCAGCCCGACGGCCCCAGCAGGCAGACCAGTTGTCCGTGATCGATTCTCAGGGAGACGTTATCGACCACCGCAAGCGAGCCGAATCGCTTGGTCAGGCCGCGCAAATCAACGGACGCCAATCGCCTCACTCCCACTCGTGTTCTTGCACGGATCAGCGCCCGGCTTGGTATGCCAGTATACGCGCTAATGCGGGTTGGAAAAGAGTAGGATGGGTGGAGCGAAGCGATACCCATCATTTAGATGCGGCTGAAGAGGCTGCGCGGACGCCGCCTCTCTCACCATGTGAAATACGGTGACGCGTCCTGCGAACGCAGGGATGACAACTTCTACACGCCGACGTTCTCGCCGAGATACTCGATCGCGGCTTCGGTTCCGCCCTTGCCATGTGGAATGCCGAGCGCGTTGAGGCCGACCTCGACGACGCCGAGCGTGCCCAGGATCATCGGCGCATTGACATGGCCCATATGGGCGATGCGGAAAGCCTGGCCGGACAAATCGCCGATCCCGGTGCCGAGCACCACGCCGCATTTCTCCTTGCAGTAGCGCTGCAGCGCGGCCGGATCGTGGCCGTTCATGGTCACCGTCGTCACGGTGTTCGAGCGCTCATTGGCCTCCGCGATGTTGAAGCCGATCACCTGGCCCTCGCTCCAGACCGCGACCGCGCGGCGCACCGCCTCGGCGAGCAAACGATGGCGCTGAAACGCGTTTTCCAGCCCTTCCGTCTGCAGCATGTCGATTGCCTTGCGCAGCGCGAACAATAGATGCACCGGGGCAGTGCCGGCATATTTGCGGTAATGCTCGCTGCCCTCGCGCTCGGTCCAGTCCCAATAGGGCGTGCGCAGGTTGGCCTTTTTGTGCACCTCGCGGGCGCGGTCGTTGGCGGCGACAAAGCCCAGGCCGGGCGGCGTCATCAGGCCCTTCTGCGAGCCGGACATCGCGACGTCGATACCCCATTCGTCCATCTCGAACGGCATGCAGCCGAGCGAAGCCACGGTGTCGACCATGAACAGCGCCGGATGGCCGGTGGACTTGATTGCCTTGCCGATCGCTTCGATGTCGTTATAGGCGCCGGAAGCCGTATCGACCTGCACGGCGACGATCGCCTTGATGGTGTGGTCCTTGTCTTGCCGCAGCCGTGCCTCGACCTCGCTCGCGCGGATCGCGCGGCGCCAGTCGCCCCTGAGCACCTCGACCTCGGCGCCCATCGCAGCCGCCGCCTGGCCCCAGCCGATCGCAAAGCGTCCGCTTTCCAGGACGAGCAGCTTGTCGCCACGCGACAATACGTTGGACAGCGTCGCTTCCCACGCGCCATGGCCGTTGGCGATGTAGATGTAGGATTTGCCTTTGGTAGCGAACAGCTTTGAGAGATCGGCGAGCAGGCTTTCGGTGAGCTGCACCATCTGGTCGGAATAGATGTCGAGCGCCGGGCGATGCATCGCCTGCAGCACTTCGTCGGGCATGGTGGTAGGTCCCGGGATGGCCAGAAATTCCCGGCCCGCGCGAACGGTCATTTTTTGGTTTTCCTTAATTGTAGAACGTCAGGGGAGCGGCATCGGTCGAAGGTCGGCATAATATTGGATCGCAACCGTCATTGCGAGCCACCGGGTCGCACAAAAATGTGCGCCCGATGACAGGCTCCGCGAAGCAATCCATTCTGTAATTTGATGAGAAGGGAATTGCTCTCATTGCTCCGCTCCCCACAGTCATCGCAGGTCATTTTCCCATCGCATTGGCGATCGCGCGCCAGATCTGATCCTTGAGCTCGGTCGCCGGCGGGCTCGGGATCGTCACCGCAGGCCCCTCGCGCTTCTTGCAGGCCTCGACCAGCCGCAGCACCCAGATTTCGCCGTCGGTGTAATAGGCGTCGCCGCCGCCGTTCCGCCCTGCGATCGTCGGGCCGATGCCGGTGACCTGGTATTTCGCGTCCACCATGCCGGCATTTTCCAGGTCAGTCGCAAGCAGCGCGCGCTCGGCATCGAGATCGGGCGAGATGTGGTGCGTGACGGCGGCGGTGTATCGGCTCACGCCGACGCCGCGATCCTCCGTCGCAGCTCCGAGCCAGACCGGGCGCTTCTCCTCGCCGCTCTCCAGTACTTTCCAATAGCGCACATGGTTGCGGCGGTCGGCACTGGTCCCAATCGGCTTTTCATAGGCGAGATCCTCGCGGCGACCGAGGTAATAGAGGTTGCTCACCGGCGCCTCCTTGTAGGGGCGATCGAGCAGCACGCTGCCGATGATCTCGATCGAGGATCTCAGCGTAATCCGGTCGGCCGGATACCAGCCCGCAGCATGCATCGCGCAGACCACGTCGCGCTGGTCTCCGATCAGCCCGACATTCATGGGATCGCCGGGAATGCCCTGCGCGGTGCGCGTCACCATCGGCATCTCGGCCAGCCCGCGCTGATGCTCGTAGTGAGTCCAGAAGCCCGGCAGCACCAGATAGGCGAGCAGGACGTAACCGCCGAGGATGACGAGCGCGAGCAACAAGACGCGGTTCAGTCGCGAATGATTTCGAACCTTGGCCACGTTTCTGAGTTCTCGCCGCTTCTGTTGTGGTGGTCAGGATACTCGATAGCGCGGGGGCTTTCATCCTTCGAGACGCGCCTGGTGCCGCTCCTCAGGATGAGGTCTGAGACCCCTCATGGTGAGGAGGCGCGCCAGCGCCGTCTCGAACCATGAGGCCACGGAATGGCCGCTACCGCCGTGTCTCGCGACAACCGGCAGCTTCGGCCTCCTCGACCGAGCAGAACCAGCGCGTGCCTTTTGAGATCTTCATCTCGATCTTCGCATACCAGCGGCTTGTCGGCTGGTGATAGATGCACTCGCCGGACCGATTGACGTTGCCCTTGATGGTGCAGTCGGGCGAGGGCGCCACCGGTCCGGATGCCGAGGCCAAGAGCACCGCCCGCGCATTCTCCGGCGGCGTGACGGCGCCGAGAACGGCGGTTTTCTTGTTGCGGATACGCCAGTCCCACGGCGCGATGAACGCGCCCTGCCACATCCCGGCCTTGGCCTCGCGCGCGGCCTTCTCGTCGGCGTCATAGTCGCGCGAGAGGCGCGTCAGCGCCAGCGCCCAGCCGTTCGACACCAGCCATTTCTGGATGTCCTCACCGTCGGCCTCGCAGCGCGCCACCGTGCGGCCGCGGCGATCGGCCACCGCCCTTGTATGACAGGTCCAGCTCTTGGCCCCGAAACGCTTGATCAGCTCGTCGCGCGCGGCAGCGCCGCAGGTCCAGCGTTCGCCCTTGGTGTTGAGGCAGAGCTGATCGACGGCCGGCGCGTCGATGCCGCCGAGGCGAATGCGCGTGTGGCCGATCTGGAGCTGATCGCCCTCGCGGATTTTCGGAACGCCGGTGATGTCGGCCGCGTGTGAGGTGGCGGGCAGTGACAGCAGCAAGAACGCGAAAAGCAACGTCCGTAATTTCATCGGCAATCCCGGTCGCAAAATGATGCGGATTGTGCGGACAATGGAGCCGTCTTGCCAGAGCAGGGGTGTCGCACCGCTTTCAACTTCCCGCGAGATGTTCACCCTCCCCTGGAGGCCCCTGGAGGGGGAGGGTCGGCTCACATGGAGCGTAGCGAAATGTGAGGCGGGGTGGGGTGATCTCTCAACACGGGCGCTGTTGGACGTGGAGAGACCGTCACCCCACCCCGCCGCTCATTACATGAGCGGCGACCCACGAGCGAGCTTCGCTCGTCTCGAACCCCTCCAGGGGAGGGTAAGCACCGCGCGTCACGCATTGCCCTTCGTCATCGCCCGCCGCGCCAACGCCAGCCCCATCAACACGAACGCCGACGTCACTTCCGGGCCGCCGACCAGAATCCGCGTCGGCGTCTTCATCTTGTTCCACTCGTACGCCCGGTACGGCCCGTGCCTGCCGCCTTCGCCGAGACTTGCGACGATGACATGCAGCGCCGGCGCGAATGTCGAGACGTCGGCGCCGAGATGCGCCAGCGCCATCAGCGCCAGCGCGGCGTCGAACGGGTTCATCTCGCGCGCGATCAATTCACCCTCGACATAGGCGAGCACCTTCTCGCGGATCAGCGCGAACGCGCCGTCCGGATCGATCGCCTGCCGCGCCGCTTCCGGCAATGCCATGAACGCGGCATGGCAGCGGCCGAAATAGGCGGAGTAGAGTTCCGGCAGGTAATAGATGTGCGAGCGCGGGTTCTTGAACGCGCCGCTTTCGGCAAGCCGCCGCTGGAAGCCCAGGATGCGATGCACCGTCTCCAGCCGCTGCGGCGTCTCGAGGATCTTCCAGCGCGAGAGGTTGCGGAAGGATACTTCGAGAATATCGAGGTTGAGCGTCGGATCGAGATCGTTGCCATAGGGCCGGTCGCCGGCGAGATTGTCGATCCAGGTGACGACGCCGCCCTCGTAGTCGATATTGTCGTTCAAAGGCACGGTGACGCGCGGCTCGTTGGCGCCCTCGCGCACCTGGTAGCCGCGATAGAAGTCGAGCAGCGGCTGGTCGAGGATCGGATCGGTGCAGCCGGCTTGTGTGGCGGCCGAGAACGAGCACGCCGTGGTGTCGCAGTCCGGCACGTAGATGCCAAAACCTAAATCCTGCTTGATCTGCGAGAAGAATTTTGAAAAGCGCGGATGCGGCAGCGGCGCCAGGGCCGTGATGACGTTCACGGTGGTGCCGTCATGCGCGGGCACTTCCTCGGCCGAGGTCTTGAGACAAAAATCGACCATCTCCGCGATCGCGCGCCTGGAGGCCGCGGCCTCGTCCGAAGACGCCAGCCCGGTCTCGACGTAGCTGAGCAGCGCCTCGGTGAAGAACGCGTCGTAATAGGCCGAGCGGTGGCGGATCTGCATCGGCTGCCACATCGGCTCGGCAATCCCTCGCCAGGGCGGGTTGATCAGCGCGCGCGCCGGCGAATGCGCGATGAAGATCCGCGCCAGGCTGAACAAGAGCGTCGAGTTCTTGTAGCCGCGCGAGTTCAGCCCGGTCAGCGCCATCAGCATCTCGCGCCCGCCCATGTCGGCATCGCCGATCAGGTTGAAGGCGGCATAGGTCGGGATGAAGCCGTTCCTGGCGAACGAGCCGAGCAGATGCGCGCCACAGCGGCGGATCACCCGGTCGATTTCGCGTCGCCCGGGCGGGCGGCCCGGTGCCGCCACCGGCCCGGGGGCGGGGTGGCGGACATTGATATCGGCCATCAGCTCGGCGATCGGTTGCCCCACCGCGGCCCAGTCCGGCTCGGCATCGTCGCGCGCCCGTCGCAGCGCCTCCTGCAAGGCGCCGAGCCGCTTCTGGTCGCGCAAGGCCGGGTGCCCGGTCCGCCGCAACAGCGGCCGCAGCGCCGGGTTGCCCAGCGCCGTGCGATAGAATTTTCCCAGATGGGGGTCGCCGCCGCGGTATTTCAGCAGCACGGGGTCGCAGACGTCGTAGAGCGACGGGCCGTCTTTCCGCGCGGTCAGCGCCCGAAATGCGGCGCCGGCGATGGTAGAAAAGCCCATGCAGTTACTTTCCGCCGGAACGGTGAAGGGAGGGCCACGTTGAGCACGATCCGTAAAACTCCGGTAGTCCCGGGGCTTTGGAACGGGCTCGATGGGAGTCCACGCAGCCACCGCCGGCCGGATGGGCCTGCAAGCCCTTGAGAACTAACCAAATCCTGCAGGGAACACAATGTGATATGGGTCACTTACTTGGCGTTAACCCTCCTCCATAGTCGGCTGCAATTGGTTCCATGCGTCGAATGAGGTTGTCCGGAAGGGCCCGACAGGATAAAAGACCGTTGTTGCGGTGCCGCAAATTGAGCGCAATTGGACGGCACACACCCGGCAACCCCATCAAACCTGAACGGTCCGCACGCGACTAACTGGCGCGGTCTTGCTTGGCGCTTTGGACAAACTTGGGAATGGAAACGCGAATGAACCTTGGTCAGCTCTGCATTTCCCGCCGCACCGTCACCATTGCCGTGGCTTTTGTCGGCCTGGTGTCGCTGGCGATCGGCGCCCATGCTGCGCTGAACAAGCGTTCGCTCGACGCCGCCAAGGCGATCGGCACCGAGCAGACCGGTGCGATCGGCACCTCGGCCCGCGTCGCGCTGGTGATCGGCAACGGCCATTATCCGGATGCCGCCGCGCCGTTGTCCCAGCCCATCAACGATGCCCGCGGCCTCACGGCTGCATTGCGTGCCAAGGGTTTTGACGTCGACGTGGTCGAGGACGCCACCAAGGACGACATGGCCCGCGCCGTCGCCCGCCTGAAAGACAAGATCAAGCCGGACACCGTCGCGATGCTGTTCTTCGGCGGCTACGGCGTTCAGGTCGGCCGCGAGAGCTTTATGATTCCGGTCGATGCCGCGATCTGGAAGGAAGCCGATGTGCGCCGCGACGGCGTCAGCATTGAGCAGGTGCTTGATACGATGACCGAGAAGGGCGCCAGCGCCAAGCTCGTCGTCGTCGACGCCTCCCGCCGCAACCCCTATGAGCGCCGCTTCCGCTCCTATTCCCACGGCCTCGCTCCGATCTCCACGCCGGAGAACGCGCTGATCCTGACCTCGGCCACGCCGGGCAAGGTGGCCGACGACGGCAAGGGCCAGTACAGCGTGCTGGTCACCGAGCTGCTCAACAATTTGAATTCGCAATCCGGCGTCGCCAGCGCCTTCAACAAGACCCGCATCTCCATCTCCCGCGCCTCCGACGGCGAGCAGGTGCCCCAGGTGTCGTCGTCCCTGCTGGAAGACGTCCGCCTCGGCGGGTAAGGCGGGCCGAGCTCCCCAGGTCGTCCCTGCGGAACGCAGGAAAGCGCCGCCGCAACGGCGCTGCCCCCCTCTCCCGCTTGCGGGGGAGGCGTAGGCGGCCTACCGCCGCCGTCCTTGGTTTAAGAACGCCGATGCGTAGCATCGGCTATGGGTGGGGGTGCCTCCGCCTCGGTGCTGACAGCTATTTTTGCGTAACCGACATAAATCGTAGGCGTGTTGTCGCCGCTTGCTCCGCTCACCTCGCCCCGCTCGCGGGAGAGGCATAGGCCGCCTTCGGCGGCCGTCCTAAGCACGCCAAAGCGAAGCTTTGGCTATGTCGCATCGCAAGATGCGATCCGGGTGAGGGGGTACCGGTCTCACCGTTTGGCTTTAGTGCTCGCGGAGGCACCCCCACCCCAACCCTCCCCGCAAGCGGGAGAGTGAGTGCACCGCCGCCGCGGCGCCATAAAATTCTAAGTAGTGCCCTACTTCCCGTCCGCGCTCGCCGTCACCGCGCGCACCGGATCGCCCTCGCGCAGCAGCGCGCCGGCGCGCGCTACCACGATGTCGCCTTCCTGCAGGCCGGAGGTGATCTCGACCTGGCCGGCCGACATCAGCCCGGTCTCGACCCGCCGCGTTTCGACGCGGGCGCGCCGCACCACCTGCACCACGGTGCCGGCGGTGCCGTAGAGGATCGCGGTCAGCGGCACCGCGACGCCGCAGCTCTGCCCGGTCCTGATCTGCGCGCGGCCACTTGAATTGACGAGCAGCCGGCGGTTGGTGGTGACGCCGACGAACACCTGCGCGAGCTGGCTGTTCGGCTCCACCGTGGTCGACAGCCGCCGCACCCGCCCATCGACCTCGCCGGCGCCGATCACCTTGATCCGCGCGGTCTGGTTCACCTGCAGCTTGGCGATATCGCGCGTCGGCACCATGCCGACCAGGTCGAACTCGCCGCGCGCGATGATCGAGAACAGCGCTTCGCCCTTGCCCGACGCCATCGCGCCGACGGCGGCCGTCGTGGCTGAGATCACCCCGCCCACCGGCGCCTGCACCGAAATCTGCCCGCCTTCCGGCAAAGCCAGCCGCGCCAGCACCTGCCCCGCGGTGACGCTGTCGCCCGCATCCACCATCACCTCGGCCACCTTCAGCCCCATCCGCTCCGGCCGCACCTGCGTCTCCTCGCGCGCAATGATGTTGCCGGAGACTTCGACGATATTGGCAAAACAGGATTTTTGCGCCTTGAGCACGGTGACCGCGGCGCCTTTGGGCGCGGCGGGGTCGGCGTCCTCGGCGGCGCGGAGCGGGGAGGCGGAAAGGCAGATCAGGCCCGCGGCAATCAGGGCAGTGAGCCCAAGTGTAAGGTCGCGCGCGCGGAGGATGGTCATCGGCATTTCGTTCCCGGTTTCGGTCTTACCGATACCAGAAGGCCGACAGGAGAGCCAAGCGCCAAGAATCTCACCCCTCCGCCCGGCTGACGGCCTCCGCCGGCGCCGCTTCGAGCGCCAGCGGAACGCCTGCGAGTTCGTCCGCGCGGGCGATATGTCTCGCGATCGCGGGATTGACCGACGAGGCATGGGTGAGCGGGAGCATATGGCCGGCAGCCGGCAAATGCTGGATATCGGCGCAGTCCATGATCGCGCCGAGCCGCTGCACGATGCGTTGGGTGAGATAGGGCGACAGCCCTCCCGAAAGCAGCAGCGTCGGGACGCGAAGCGAGGCCGCCGCGATCGGGACATTCTCTTCGGCGAACGCCGCCGTGAAATCGAACGCAAGCTTGTCGGCGCGCTCGATCATGCGCAGACGCGCGCTGGCCGGTAGCGGATCCTGCGGACCGGAGCCGTTCCAGAATTCGATGAACATGTCGATCGCTTCCAGCGCCGATCCATTCCAGATATCCTCGGAAACGTCACGGGCGACTTGCGCGAAACGCGCGTGCAGCCGCCGGTCTGCGTCACTCTCGCACAGCAGTGTCGGCAGCACCGGCTCGATCAGCGTCAGGCTGCGCAGGCGATGCGCGAACGGGGAGCAGGTCGCGATCTTGAACGCAATCGCGCCGCCGTAGGAATGGCCGACGAGATGGATGGGGCCGTCCGCATCCTGGAGCTGGCCGCTCAGGCATCGAACTTCCTCAGCGAGCGTCAGCGGCAGATCCGCCGCGCAGCAGCTATTGGTACCATAGCCCGCGATGTCAGGGGCGAAGAATGGATGCTCGCGCCCGAGTTCATCGGCGAGCGTCTTCCATTGGCGGCCTGAGCCCAGCGAGCAATGCAGCGCCACGACACAAGCCTTTTCGCGATACGCGCGCGAGATTTCAATCACATTGCTCATCGAAATGCTCCTGATTTTTATGCGTGGCGCCGCCGGCGGCGCCACGCATATGGCTTCCGCTGAAGTCTTCGGCGCGCCGTTTCACCACTTGGTGATGACGACCTCGAGATATTCGCTGGGAACGACCATCGTGCTGTCGCCGGAGCGGTTCATGCGAACGATCAGGGCATACAGATCGTTATGCAGCTCTTCCTGTTTCGCCGGCTCGAGGGCTGCAAACGCTTTCAGCACCGGGCCGTAATACGTCTTGAACACGTCGAGGAAGTGCGCCGGCGAGCGATAGCGAAACTTGAACAAGCGCGATTCCGCTCTGATCGAGCGCGCGCCAGCGTCGAACATTTCGGTCAGCCGCGCGCTTGTGCCCCACAGCGCCGGCGATTTGGTGCCGGCGGGCGGCGGCAGATACTTGCCGAGCGTCCTGAAGACCTGTCCGATAAAACCGTCCGGCGTCCAGTTCGCCAGGCCGATCCGGCCCTTGGGCTTGCAGACCCGTATCAGCTCGGCGGCCGCGCGGTCCTGGTTCGGTGCGAACATGACGCCGAAGGTGGAGAGCACCGTGTCAAAACTGTCATCATCGAACGGCAGGTTTTCCGCGTCAGCTTCCCTGAATTCGATGGGCATGCCTTCCGCCGCGGCGCGAGCCCGACCGCGCTCCAGCAACGCCGGCACATAGTCGGTCGAGGTGACGTCGCACCACCGCCGAGCCGCAGCGAGGCTCGCCATGCCATTGCCGGCGGCGACATCGAGCACCTTTGAGCCGGCCCTGAGATCGAGCGCCTCGCAGAGTTCCTCGCCGACGATCTGCAGCGTCGCACCGACAATGGCGTAATTGCCGGACGACCATGCGGCCTGTTGACGCGCCTTGAGTGCTGCAAGGTCGGTGGCGGGTGGGGCGGAATTGGCTTGGGCAGAATCGGCTTGAGTCTGGGTCGCTGCAGTCGCTGTCTGTCCGGCCATCGGGATTTCCTTCTGGGATCATGCGGCCACGGAAGGGGGCCGCGATGAACCGAACATGGCCCTGGCAGGACCTAAAGACTGTGATGCGAGGCTGATTTTGCCTTGAGGGCACCCTGATTTTTCAGTGAGATGCCTCTTTTTGTGAGATTTTTCACACGGTCCCGCCGGGTAATTCGCTCTACCTTTCCCGGGAGCATGATCCGGAAAAGTGGATACCGGTTTTCCCTCGGGACAAACGCGGAGCGTTTGCCCGGAGATCATGCTCCAACAGGAAGTGCGGGACGAAGTGACTGAAAATTACGTGCGGTCCGAAGTGATCTATGACCATTAACCGGGATGAAGCCGTGCAATTTCACTTTTCCAACCATGTCCTCGATGTCGACCTTCGCGAGCTGATCCGCGGCGGCGAGAGCGTGGCGGTCGAACCGCAGGTGTTCGATCTATTGGTTCATCTGATCGAAAACCGCGACCGCGTCGTCACCAAGGACGATCTGATCGAGAAGGTGTGGGACGGCCGCATCGTCTCCGAATCCACGTTGACGAGCCGGATCAACGCCGCGCGCAGGGCGGTCGGCGACAACGGCAAGGATCAAATCATGATCCGCACGCTCGCGCGAAAAGGTTTTCGCTTCGTCGGCGACGTGCAGCCGAAAGCCGCAAACGGCCGCGGAGCGCATGCCGGTGGGCCCCAGCCGTTCGACCTCGCCGGCGAGCCGCTGCACCCGCCCCTGCCGGCGCTCGATCGCACCGCAATTGCAGTGCTGCCGTTTGCCAATCTCTCTGGCGAGCCGGGGCAGGAATATTTTTCCGAAGGCATCAGCGAGGACATCATCACCGCGCTGTCGAAGCTGCGCTGGTTCTATGTGATCGCGCGGAATTCCTCGTTCAGCTACCGGGGAAAATCCGTCCATCACCAACAGATCGGCGAGGAACTCGGCGTCGGCTATGTCGTCGAAGGCAGCGTGCGCAAGGACGGCGACCATGTGCGCATCACGGCCCAGCTCGTCGACGTGGCGAGCGGCAGTCACCTCTGGGCGGAACGCTACGACCGCAATCTCGCCGACGTGTTCGCCGTGCAGGACGAAATCACGCAGGCAGTCGTCGCGGCGATCGAGCCGCAACTCTACGCTGCCGAGGATTTCCGGGCCCGGCGCAAGACGCCTGAGAACATGGATGCCTGGGATCTGGTGATGCGGGCGCTATCGCATTATTGGCGCGTGACGCGGCAGGACAATCTGGTCGCGCAGGCGCTCTTGGAAAAGGCAATCAGTGTCGATCCTTCTTACGGCCAGGCGCTCAG
The DNA here is from genome assembly GCF_001693485.1 of Bradyrhizobium sp. LMTR 3. Lineage (GTDB taxonomy): Bacteria > Pseudomonadota > Alphaproteobacteria > Rhizobiales > Xanthobacteraceae > Bradyrhizobium. The sequence continues at coordinate 534,554 of NZ_MAXC01000043.1, read as the reverse complement.
CCTGCTGGCTGCCTGCCACACGTTCGGCGCCCATATGGGCTGGCAGGAAATGTCCAGGGCCGTACCAACGGCGGAGCGCGCGGCGCTGGCGGCGATCCGGGCCGACAGCGAGGACGCGTGGGCGCATTATGCGCTGGCCAGCGTCTATCTGTTCAACCGGCGTTTCGATGATTGCATCGCCGAATTCGAGCTGGCGCTGCGGCTCAATCCGAATTTCTCGCCCGCGCGCGGCATCTATGGTGTTGCGCTGTCCTATCGCGGGCGCTGGGAAGACGGTGATCGCGCGGCGCGCGAGGCGCTGAAACTCTCACCCCGCGATCCCTTTGCCGCGATCTATTGCGGCGTCGCCGCCTATTGCCAGTATGTCGGCAAAAACTACGCAGAGGCGATCCGCCTCTCGCGTGAAGCGCTGCGGCAGCGCGCCGACTTCGTCGGCGCCCACCGCGTGCTGACGGCCTCCCTCGGCATGGCCGGCGACACTGGCGCCGCCAAAGCAGCCGTCGAGGGCCTCCGCTGCGCCCAGCCCAACATCTCGCTCGCCTGGCTGGCCAGTGGACTGCCATTCGAGCACGAGACTGACAAGGCACATTATCTGGAAGGGTTTCGGCGCGCAGGCCTGCGATAATTGAGATTTGGAATAGGTTCGCGGCGATATCTCAAGAGAGTCTGGACGGCAAATCATAGCGGTCTGAAAGTCTTGGCCGGTCGTAACGGGCATGTTGACGCTGCCGTCGCTGCCGCGAGGCAAGCATCAAGGAGAACTGCATGCCATTGATAGAGGTTCACGTCATCGAGAACGTGTTCAATTCCGAGCAGAAGAGCCAGATGATCAGGAAGCTTACGGACGCCATGGTGGCGATCGAAGGCGAGAACATGCGCGGCGTTACCTGGGTCAAGATTTCTGAAGTCGCGAGCGGCGATTGGGGCGTCGGTGGTCAGCCGCTGACCACCGAAGCCGTCAAGGATCTCGCGGCCGGACGAAAGGTGGCCTGACGAGCTTCGTCTTGCATCACCGGCGGGCTGGCCCTGCCGGTGATGCGGTTCATCGTTCCCTCATTTTAGATCCTTGATCCAGCCGGGTCCGGTGCTCGTCGCGCCTTCAGGCGTACGTACCGAAGCCTGCTGACACCATGCTGGCAGCAGGCCTTCGATAGAGAGGGTGCCCGGCAAGCTCACCGGGTTCCGGCTACCGTTTGAAAGAAAATAGCCATGACTATGCTGACCACCATTCCGGCCTCCGCCACCAGACCATTTGCCTGGCGAACTGCGGTTTGGCTCGCGCGCCTGCGCCGTCTCGTCAACCGCTTCCTCGCAGCGGTCATTGCGCGCCACGAACGGCACGCCATGCGCGAGGCCCTGCGCAAGCTCGACGATCGCCATCTCGAGGATATCGGCATGTACCGCACGCAGATCGACAGCAGCCTCGAAGAATTGGCGCAGACCCGCGCGCGAATGCAGCAGCCCGGTTGGCACTGACAGGCGGGGGCGTCCACGTGGCTTGTTGTCAGGCGGCCGCGGCGGTTGCCGCAACGCGGTGCGTGCGCGGTTGAACAAATTTCTCCAACGGTCTCAACGTGATTTGCCCCGTCCAGTCCTGCGCGCAAAAATATTCCGCTTCGCGATTGACCCAAATCAGTCCTACAACTCCGCGCATCCCGTCCCACCAAGAGGGGCGTATCGCCATCGTCACGGACGTTGGGGCGGGGTGCGGTGGACGCAGGCAGCGTCGGGGCGCAGACTTAGCGCCGGCGAGCGGCGCTGAAGCGTACGGTGAAGTCGTGTGGTCCTGACGTTCGCGGTGCTGGCGTCAAGTTCGTGAGAAGCGAAGCTTCTCAGGGGCGACGGAGGCAAGAAAGCCGTTCTCCGGGGAGATCACGTATAAGCCGTAAGCCATTGCGCAGGGAAGGCCGGAGTGTTTCCGCTGGACCTGTATGCTCGTGTGGCATTTTCTTTATGCGCAAATCGCGCGCGAGACCGCGGGTGCAGCGAGCACCCGGTCTTCCCTGCGCCCTCTGATTTTTGTGAGGGCGAGCGAATAGAGCAAATCCTCGCGCGCAACGGCGCTGCGGGAGGATTTGGTGTGTGTTTGTTCCGCCGTCATTGCGAGGAGCGAAGCGACGAAGCAATCCATGCATCCGTTCTGCCGCGCCATGGATTGCTTCGCTTCGCTCGCAATGACGACGGAGAGAACGTTCCGGGCTGTTTGAAATTCTGAAGCGAGCGCACGGCGCATTCGCCGTCGTCCCTGCCTCCGTGCGCAACCGCGCACTCGGCGCAGGGACCCATACGCCGCGGCCGGCGTAAGGGGCACGCGGGGAGACGGCTTGTTTCAACAAGTCCGAGCAGTGGTTATGGGTCCCAGCGTTCGCAGGGACGACGGAAACGTTCGCAGGGATGACGGGAGGGGACGCGGCTACTGCATCTTCTTCCGTCGTGCCGCCGCGGCGGCATCGACGACGTTGTCGACCGACTCGCGCCAGGCGATGATCTCCGCCGCCAAAATCGGATGATTGAATCCCTTCAGATTCAGATCATCGATCGGGCGGCCCTCGACCCATGGCTCGACCATGCCGTAGACGCGGCGGCTCACCACGATCTGGTTGGCCTTGGCTTCGTCGCAGAGTCTCGACGCGAGATTGGTCACGCTGCCGATCGCGGCGTATTCCAGGCGTTGCTCGAAGCCGATCTGGCCGAGGGTGGCGTAGCCGAGCGCAATGCCGATACCGAAGCCGAGATTGTGGCCGCGGTTGCGCCACTTCTCGGTCAGGCCGCCGATGGTGTCGCGCATTTCCACCGCCATCCGCACCGCGCGCGCGGTGTGGTCCTCGAACTGGATCGGCGCGTTGAACAGGATCATCACGCCATCGCCGGCATAGCGGTCGAGCGTGCCCTCATACTTGAAGATCAGTTCGCCGAGCGCTGCGTGATATTCGCGCAGCACGTTCATCGCCTCTTCCGGCTCGGTGGTCTCGGTGAACGCGGTAAAGCCGCGCAGGTCGCAGAACACCACCGTCACCTCGCGGCGGTGGCTGTCGAGCAGGCCCTCATGGCCGTCGGAGGAGGCGATCAGTTGCGCCACCTGCGGCGCCAGGAAACGCTCCAGCCGCCGGATGCGCTCGATCTCGCCGAGCTGCGTCTCCACGCGCTCCTCCAGCGAGCGGTTCCAGTCGCGGAGCTGGTCGGTCTGCTCCTGCAGCTTGCTCGCCTGTTCGCGCACGATGTCGTTGGCGGCGAGCAACTCATGGCTCTTGTGGTCCACTTCGGAAAACAGCCGCGCATTGCGCATCGCCAGCACTGCCTGGTGAGCAAAGGTCTTCATCAGGCCGATCAGATTGGCGGAGAATTCGCCTTCGTTCCGCCGCAGCACCACCAGCGATCCCAAGATGCCGGTCTGATCGACCAGCGGCACCACCAGCACCGAGTGGAAGCCGGCTTCCATTGCGACATCGCGCAGCGGATGTTCGGGCGTTGCGCCAAGCTGCGGGATCGCGATCGGCTCGCCGCTGGTGGCGGCTTCGCCGAGCGGCGAATGGTCGGCGTCGATGGCGCGATGGCGGCCTTCGGCAGCCTTGTCGATGCCGATGGCCTCAGTGAGGCTGAACTGATGATTGCCGGCGTCATAGCCATAGATCAGCACGGCATCGGCATGCGTGATCTCGAGCGCGCGCGCGGCGACCGTGGGCAGCACCGCGTTGAGATCGAGCGAGGAGGCGACCGCGCGGCCGACCTCCTCGAGCACCTTGAGCTCGTTGATCGATTGCGCCAGGTCCCGCGTCCGCTCGTTCACCTTGGTTTCGAGGTTCGAATAGGTCTCGGCGAGCTGCCCGGCCATGCCGTTGAACTGGTTGGCGAGCTCCTCCAACTCATCCGACGTCTTCACCTCGATGCGGTGGCCGAAATCGCCGGCGCCGAGCCGCCGCGCGCCGGCCTGCAGCGCGGTGATCGGCACCAGCAGGCGCCGTGCCATGATGGTGCCGGCGATGATCGCGACTACGAGGCCAAGCGCGATCAACAGCGCGATTCGCACGAGCTGATCGCGGATCGGCGTCAGCGCCTGCGCCGTCGGCTGTTCGAAGAACACGCGCCAGCCGAGTTTCGGCACCAAGCTCGATGTCGTCAGCACGGCATCGCCATTGGCATCGGTGCCCGACCTTGGCGCGACGCCGCCGGGCTTGCTGACGGCAGCGACCTGCGGCAGCGCCGACAGATCCTTGCCGACCTCGGGCCCGTTCGAGGACCTGGCCAGCACCTCGCCCTTGGCGTCCGTGACATAGGCATATGCCACCCTGCCGACCTGGGCGTCGATCAAAAATTCGGAGAGGAAATCGAGATCGATCTCGGCAACCGTGATGCTGCCGTCGGCATGCGACAGCGCGATCGACATGAACGGCTGCTGGTCGCGCAGATAGGCCGGGGCAAAGCTGGTGCCGCGCGAGACGGTTTCGGTAAAGCGGACATCGCGGGAGAAATCGGCGTTGCTGCCGAGCGTGACGGTCTGCCGCGTCAGGCGGAGCTGCTCGCGGCCGTTACTGCCAAGCAGCGAGAGCTGGCTGACCTGCGGCACCTGCCGCAGCAATTGTGTGTAGTCGGCGCGGCGATCCTCGATCGTCTTGGTGGAGGCGCGCGTCACCCAGGAGATCTGCCGCTCCAGCTCGGAGACCGATTGCGCGATCCGCTTGGCGGTCGCCTCCGCCTTATCCGACATGCCGTCGTGGAGCGAGCTCTTGATGCCGCGATAGGTGATCCAGATTTCCATCGCGCCGTTGATGGCCAGCACGAACACGACGAGCCCGACCAGCGCGACGACGTATTTGGCAAACAGCCCTTCGCGCCGAAACTTTGCTCTATCGTTGCCCTCGCTCATCCGGACCCTCGTGCGTCACGCCCTTGAGCATGCGCATCCGTTCGTCGCTTGCTGCGGGGCCGGCCGCAATCGGGGCCCCGGATGAGGCCTGTTTAGCACGAATTGAGGGGGCTGGCGGACCCTCCGCCGGCATGGTTAGCCCGGATTTCAGGCAGGAAACGGGGCCGTGGGCCTCACCGATTGAACAACTGGCGCAACACCTCGTTCATCGGCTGGCTGTCCTGCTGCGCCGTCGTATCGCTCGGTGGTGCTGCGGGAGTTGCCGGCTCGGCCGGCGCGGCTTGGGCCGGCGCCTCGGCTGGCGAAGTCGGCGTCAGGCTCCGCTGACCGCCCGGGCGCGCGCCGCCTTGAGGCTGGCTCTGGCCCAATCCACCCAGGCCCTGAATGAGATTGCCGATGGTCTCACCAAGCTGGCCGCCGAGCGGATCATTCTGTCTGCCGCCCGTCTGGCCGCTGCCGGGCGCAGTGCCCTGTCCGCCGGCCGCACCCTGTTGTCCGCCGCCGAGCAGGTTGCCGATTGCAGCGCCCAGCCCGGCGCCGTTCGCGCCGAACAGGCCCTTGCCCATCTCCCTCAGCTTGGCATAGGCGGCGTCGGGATTATCGAGAATGCCCTGCATCTCCGGATAAATCCGCGGGCTCCCCCACGGTCCCTCGATCATCACGGGAATGCCGAGCCCGACCGGATCGCTGACGCGGCCCTGGCCTTCGGTGGTCATCACCAGTTTCGGCTCGACACGGAAGCCGATCTGCTTGGTGCCGAGATCGATGGTGCCGACGCCGGTCATCTTCACCAGCGGGCCGACGAGGTTGAGATCGGTGGTCTGCGCCTGCCCCTTGTCGACCTTGAACGACGCCGAAAGCTGGCTGAGGTCCGTCGCCTTCTCATCGCTCTCCTGCCAGCCCGACAGCGTGCTCGCCGTCAGCGAGCGGATCATTTGCGCGACATTGAGCCCCTTGATGGCGCCGTCCTGGAACACGACGAAGGCGGTGCCCGCCATGTTCGACATGATCGCGCGCTGGCTGGTACCGTTGGAGCGCACGCTGATCTTCGCCTGCATCCTGCCGTCAATCCTGTCGAAATCGGCAAGGCCATCCAGCAGCGGCAGCGCGCGAACGCCGGTGAGGTCGGCCCGCATCGCATAAGTGGGATTGGCGGTGGAGACGTCGACGGTCAGGTCGCCATTGGCGTTGCCGTCATAGGCGCCAAGGTTGGAAACCTGCGCCTTCAAGACGCCGCTTGCGAGCGTGGCGTCGATCGCGGCAGGGGTGAAGCGCGCGTCGCCGATCTTGAGTTCGGCCGCAGAAATGCGCGCCTGCAGGTCGACGTAGTTGAGCCCGTTGACGTCGATCGTTGCGTTGCTCCAGGGCTGGCCTGAGGAAGAATCGGTGCTGCGCGGCATCGCGACCGTGAGCTTCTGGAAATCGAGGTCGAGCTTCACGAGCGGCTTGCTCGACAGATCGACCGAGGCCCAGCCGTTGAACGCGCCGTCGCCGAGGGCGCCGGTGACGCCGTTGATCATCACGACCGAGCCGTTGAGCCGGGCTTCGGCCTTGGCTGTGAGCTGCGCGTGCAACAGGCCCGGCGCATCGATCTTGATCTCGGCCGGGATGTTCTGCCGTTCGACCGGGGCGGCGGGCAGCGCCGCCTTGGCTTCGACTTTCAGCGGATGGCCGCCGCTGCGCGCGCTGCCTGATAGCGTGACCTTGCGGTCCGCATCAATCGTGATGTCGGCGTTGACGGTCTCGATCCTGTTCTCGACGCGGTCGCGCAGATTGGAGAACACGATGGTGCCGCCGGTGACGCTGACATGCTCGATCGAAAAGGCGTCCGCCGTCTTGCCGCCGGCGGGCTTCGAGGGAGGATTGGCCTCCCTGACGCGCTCGCGCTTCAGGGGCAAATTCACCACCGGGCGAATGATGACGAGTTCGGTGATCTGCGGCCGGCCGGCCCACAGGCTCGCCAGCGTCACGTCCGCCTCGATGCTCGAGGCCGTGAAACGATGGTTGATGTCGCGATCCCTGGGATCCTGCAGCGTGACATCGTTCAGCCGGATGTTGAGCTGTGGCCACAGGCCGATCTTGGCGCCGCCATTGATGGCGAGCTTGTAGCCGGTCTCGCGCTCGATCCGCTCCTGGATCTCGGCCTTCAGGTAGCCCGAGGGGATGCCGATCACCAGCAGCAGCGCGATGACGACGATCACGGCGGCAATGATGGCGCCGGCAATTTTCAGTGCTCTCATATCGACATTCCAGACCGCGCAAACGGCTCTTATTTCGGTGGCTCGACACGCCGTCGCAACCGGTCGGGCGAGCTTATCCCGGAAAGGGATAGCGCCCAATGCAGCCAAAAATAATCCGGGGGTACTGCAAAGTTATGTGACTTATGACACACTCGTCGGCAGGGGAATCCTGCTAACGGCGTTCGGGGGCGGTGGAGCCGATCTGGAAGGCGATACAATGACTAAACAGGCCGAATTTGCGGTCATTTTGAAAATGAACCCGATGTTTGCGGATTTGGGCGCCGACGAATTGCAGCGCATCTCCGGCCTTTGCCACACCCAGCAGCTCGGCGTCGGCGAAATGTTGTTCCAGAAGGGCGATCCCGGCGACGCCCTGTACGGCGTCCGCCGCGGCCAGATCCGGATCGAAACCGGCGCCTCCGACGGCAGCCGCCTGACGTTGAATTTCATGGGCTCCGGCGATCTCTTCGGCGAAGTCGCCGTGCTCGACGGTCAGAGCCGTACCGCGGACGCCACTGCCGGCGAGCCGTCGGAACTGTTCGTGCTGCGGCGCGAGGATTTCCTCGCCTTCCTGGAACGCGAGCCCAAGGTCGCGATCAAGATCATCACGCTGTTGTGCCAGCGCATCCGCTGGCAGAGCGAACGGATGGAAGAATCCGTGCTGCAGCCGCTGCCGGTCCGGCTGGCGCGGAGGCTCGTTGCGCTCGCTTCCGATTTCGGTTCCGAAGTTCACATCTCGCAGGAGCAGCTCGGAGTCTTCGTCGGCGCCGCTCGCGAAAGCGTCAACCGACAATTGCAGCTCTGGCGCAAGGACGGCATCTTGGACCTGCAGCGCGGGCGGATTTTGCTGCAGAACATGACCAAGCTGACGGCGGTGGCAAGGAACGAGTAGGTTCCCATCCATCGTCAGGCATTGCCCCCTGTGGTATGATGAACGCATGAACAGAATACTTAAAGAAATGATCGAGCACGCCGAGACCTAGCCCCTCGAGGACCAGGAGGAACTTGCCGAGTACGCCCGCGAAATCGAGGCACGCCGGACCGGCCTCTATACGATGTCCGACGACGAGCGGGCGGCTGTCGGGAAGGGACTGGCAGAGGCCGACCGCGGGGAATTCGTGTCGGATGAGCAGGTTGCCGAAGCCGACAAGCGTCATGAAGGATAAGAATACGCTACACGCCCGCGGCGTTCTCTGATCGAGAGCAAATATTGCAGTATTTGAGAGAGCGATCTGTCGGCGGCGCGAAGAACGTAGCGGCCAGCATTCGCGAGACGGTAGCGCAGCTCAAAGACCATCCGCACAGCGGCTACCGGACAGATGATCCCGATGTGCGGATGATATTCGTCGCTCGATATCCGTACAAAATATTCTATCGAGTTCGAGACGCCGTGGAGATCTTGCACATCCGGCACACATCTCGCAGAGCCTGGAAGAACGATAGGTAGCGGGGATCGCTCGGATCGGCCAAGGCTGCTCCTCACTCCGCCGCAGGCGACATCGCGGGCGGACCCTTGGCCGGCGGCTCGCCGTGATGGTCCGATCCATGATCACCAGACTCAGTCTCCGCGCTGGAGACGATCAGCTTCTTGCCGAGGCGCCAGCACAGGGCGCCGAAATCGTCCATCACCATGAACATCGCGGGCACGAACACCAGCGACAGGATGGTGGAGAAGATCAGGCCACCGATCACCGCGAGCGCCATCGGCGAGCGGAATTCACCGCCGGCGCCGAACGCCAGTGCTGACGGCATCATGCCCGCGGCCATTGCGATCGTGGTCATCACGATCGGGCGGGCGCGCTTCATACCGGCGTCGATCATCGCGTCTTCGCGCTTCCTGCCCTCGCGGATCGCCGCACTCGCGAATTCGACCAGCATGATGGCATTCTTGGTAACGATGCCCATCAGCATCAGGATGCCGATCCACACCGGCGTGGTGAGCTGCTTGCCGGTCAGCAGCAACGCCGCGATCGCGCCGCCGATCGAGAGCGGCAGCGAGAACAGGATCGTGATCGGTTGCAGGAAGGTGCCGAACAACAGCACCAGCACCGCATAGACCATCATCAGGCCGGCAGTGATCGCAGTCGCAAAACCTTCCGACAATTCGTTGAGGCTCTCGGCGTCGCCCGACGGGCTGACCTTCACACCCTTCGGCAGGCTCTTCATGACCGGAAGGTCGTAGATCATCTTGGTGGCATCGCCGAGGGCTGCGGTGCCGACGAGGTCGGCGGCGACGGTTGCCTGCCGTTCGCGGTCGTAACGGTTGATGCTGGTCGGGCCCTGATCGAGCTGGATGTCGGCGACGACGGATAGCGGCACGCCGCCGCGTTCGCCGCGCTGACCGAGCGGTACCCGCAATTGCTGCAGCATCTGCAGGTCGCTGCGCGCACTGTCTTCGAGCTGGACACGGATCGGCACCTGACGGTCGCCGGCATCGAATTTTGCCAATGCCGGTCCGACGTCGCCGATGGTGGCGACGCGAATCGTCTGTGACAGGCTCTCCGTCGAAACGCCTAGCCGGGCCGCCAGTTCGGCGCGCGGACGGATGCGAAGCTCGGGCCGGTCGAGCGCGGTTTCCGAGATCACGTTGGCGATGATCGGAATCCGCTTCATCTGCGTCGCCAGCTCGCTGGCGACGTTGTTGACGATATTGCTGTCGGCGCCGGTCACAACAAGCGAAATCGCGCGCAGGCCGTTTTCGTCGAGGAACCAGAAGCGAATATCAGGAACGTTTTCCAGTTCCCGGCCGATCTCGAGTTCGAGCTGCCGCTGGGTGATGTTGCGATCGGCCTTCGGCGTGTAGTTGATGATCAGCGCGGCGCGGCGGACTTCCTGCGTTCCCGGCGGCACGCGCCCGCCGTCGACGAAGATGCTCTTCACCTCGGGGCGCTTGCGCAGCCGGGCGACGATTTCTTCAGTGACCTTTTCGGTGTAGGCGAGCTGTGAGCCGGGCGGCAATTCCATTGCCAGCAGCGAGCGTGCGGTGTCCTGCGCCGGCAGGAAGCCTTGCGGCAGCAGCGTGATGCTCCAGATCGAGGCGGCAAAAACGCCGAAGCCGATCAACACCGTGATGAAATAGTGCCGCACCGACCAGGTCACGAGTTTGCTGTAGGTCTGCAGGATGCGCCCGGGCGGCGGGTCTTCGTGCGGGTGATCCTTGAGGAAGTAGGCGGCGAGCACCGGCGTCACGAAGCGTGCCGCCAGGAGCGAGAAGAACACCTGCACCGACACGGTGATGCCGAACTGTTTGAAGAACTGTCCCGCGATACCGGACATGAAACTGGCGGGAGCAAAGATCGCAATGATGGTCAGCGAAATCGCGATCACCGCGAGGCCGATTTCATCGGCAGCTTCGAGCGCCGCGCGATAGGGCGACTTGCCCATGCGCATGTGGCGCACGATGTTCTCGATTTCGACGATGGCGTCGTCGACCAGAATACCCGTCGACAGCGTAATGGCGAGGAAGGAGACGAGGTTCAGCGAGAAGCCGAGCAGGTCCATCGCCCAGAACGCCGGGAAGATCGACAGCGGCAGTGAGATCGCGGCGATAATGGTGGCTCTGATATCGCGCAGGAACAGCAGCACGACGATCACCGCGAGGATCGCACCTTCGAACAAGGTCGAGATCGCCGCATCGTAGTTGCCCTTGGTGAAGTTGACCGAGGTGTCGATCAGTTTCAGGTCGACGTCGGGATAGGCGACCTTCAGCGCATCGATGCGCTTCTGCACGGCCTCCGCCACCACGACGTCGCTGGCGCCTTTGGAGCGCTTGATGCCGAGCGCCACCACCGGTTCGCCGTTGAAGCGGGCAAAGGTCCGGCGATCGGCAATGGTGTCGGTGACGGTGCCGAGGTCGTCGAGCCGGACTTCGCCGCCGCCGAACAGCGGGATCATCGTGCCGGCGAGATCGTTCAGTGTCTTGGCGCCCGCCAGCGTGCGGATCGCCTGGTCGTTCTTGCCGATTTCGGCACGGCCGCCGGCGAGGTCGACATTGGTGCCGCGAAGGATCTGGCTGACATTAACGGCGGTGAGCCCGGCCGCCTGCAGCCGGTCGGGATCGAGCGAAACGAGAATTTCGCGCTCGACACCGCCGATGCGCTCGACCTGCGCGACGCCGCGGACGCCCTGCAGCGCGCGCTTGACGACGTCGTCGACGAAATAGGAAAGCTGTTCCGGCGTCTTGCCGGGCGAGATCGCGGCATAGGTGACGATCGGCAGGCCGATCACGTCGACGCGCTGGATCAGCGGCTCGTTGACGTTCTGCGGCAGGTTGGCGCGTACACGGGTGACGGCATCCTTGACGTCGTTCAGCGCGCGATCGGTGTTGGTTTCGAGCGCGAACTGGATCGTCGTCACCGACAGGCCGTCGGTGATTGAGGACGAAATGTGCCGCACGCCTTCCACGCCGGATACGCCGTCCTCGATGGTCTTGGTGACCTGCGCTTCCAGTTCGGCCGGAGCGGCGCCGAATTGCGCTACAGCGACCGAAATCACGGGGATGTCGGCGCTCGGCAGCCGCGTCACCGCGAGCTTGGTGAAGCTGACCCAGCCGAGCACCAGGAGAATGATTGAAAAGACGATCGAAGGAAGCGGGTTCCGGATCGACCAAGCCGAGATGTTCAAAGCCATTAGCGTGCCCGCGTGCGCTCGAGTTCATCGGCGAACATGGTCTTGACCTGGTCGCCGTCATGCAGCGAGGTGCCAGCATCGGCCACGACGGTTTCGCCGACGTCGAGGCCTTCAAGAATTTCAGTTGAGGTTTCGGAGGTCAGGCCGACCCGCACCTTTCGCGTCTCGATAGTGTTGCCCTTCACGACCTGCAGGGTCAGGCGGTCGATGGCGGTGCGCGGGACGGCGACGCCGCAGGAGCGCTTGGCATCGATATTGGCGCGGGCAAACATGCCGACCTTGAGGGAGGGATTGTTGTTCAGCGAAATCCGAACCTTGCCGAGTTGGGTGTTGCGGTCGATCTGCGGCGAGATCTGCCGGACCTTGCCGACGACATCGGGCGCATCGTCACGGCTGATGCGTACCGTCGCACCCGGATTGAGCTTGAGCAGATGAACGCTCGGCACTTCGGCCTCGAGCTCGATTTCATTGTTGACCGAAATGCGGAACATCGGGCCGGCCTGCGGCGAAGCCGGCGCGCCGACCGCAGTCCTGACTTCGGTGACTAGACCAGCAGCGGGGGCGCGAAGCGATATCGGTGCAGACCGGCCTCCCGGGGCTCCCGGCTGTTGCGGCGGCGGGGTGAGGCGCGCCATCTCCTGATTTTCGGTCACCGTATCGCCTTCCTTGACGAACAGATCAGTGACCCTGGAGCCCTCCTGATCGACGCCGATCTGGGCCTCGCGTCGCGGCACGATAAAGCCGGTGACGCGCACCATGTCGGAGAAACAGGCATTGGTGGATTTGGTCACGATCACCAGCGCCTTACCCGGCGTTTCCTTTTCTTCTGCGCGCGGACGGTGCTCGAACCAGTAATAGCCGACGGCGAGAGCGGCAACGAAGGCCACTCCGAGCGCAGGTTTAAGGTATTCGGAGAATTTCATCGCCGGATCAATCCAGACTGGAAGTCAAATCAAACAGGGCGCATTGGCTGGCCGCAGGCCTGCGATCTCGCCCAAAACGAATACGTCCCGCACGGGTGCTGCGGGACGTATTGTAGCCGCAAAATATCGGTCGGCGCCACGCCCCTTAGTTGGATGCGTTCGACGCCGTGGCCTTGTTTTCCATGTTCACGACTTGGACGCGGCGGTTCACTTCCGCCAGCGGCTGGCTCGGATCCTTGAGCTTGCTCTTGCCATATCCGACGGTGACGAGATCGGTGCCGTTGATGCCGTATTTGTCGACGAGATAGCGCTTGATGGCGTCGGCGCGGCGCTCGGAGAGATCCTGATTATAGGCTTCGCCGCCGGCCGCATCGGTGTGGCCTGCGACCACAAAGGTCGAGCCCTTGAGGTCGTTGTTGGTAAGCGCGCGGCCGAGCGCCTGAACCGATGGCAGCGACTTCGCGCTGATATCGGCCGAGTTGTAGTCGAAGTTGATTTCCAGATCGATCTTCGGCTTGTCCTTGACGATGGTGGCGATTTCCTCGCGCTCGGCGGTCGAAAGCGAACGCGTGGAGCGACCGCGGAATTTCTGAACCAATTTGCTTTCGGTGGCGACTGCAGTCGGGTCGACGGTCTGCTGCGGGCCGACCGAAAGGCCACGGGTGAGTGGCTTCTTCTCAGGTACCAGCGCGCGGATGATCTGGTCCTCGGTGACGTTCCTGCCCTGCGCGAGGGCAGTTCCCGCACTCAAGCAGGTTGCGGCACCGAGCGCTGCAACCGAGACGATAAGAGTTTTCCTTGCTGAGAAAGTTGCCATTGCCAGTCCCCCTCCTGCGGGCTTCCCACGCGGTTCTAAGGTCATCCAAATGAGCTGCCGCACCTTGGTTTGCGGCCGGCTGCTTTACTTTAGTCTGGGCGCCCGCCGCAGGGTTCGAGGCGCCGCCAGCCTTCATACCTAAAAAATCGTCACTGCACCCCGTAATCGGCGAATTCCTTGACGATATTGGGGTCCATCGCCTTCGCATTGTTAATGTCGAGATCGCCTTCCGAAATCGAGCCGTTGCGCTTCTTGGCAAGACCGCGGCCGTACAGCGACGACGTCAATCTCGGGTTGATCTTGAGGGCGGCGTCGAAATCAGCAATTGCATTCTTGTTCTGGCCGCTTTTCAGGTTGACGAGGCCGCGGCTATCGAGCGCGTCGACGAAATTCGGCCGCAGCCGCAACGCCTCGTTGCAATCCTTCAGTGCCGCCTGCAGGTCCCCGATCACCGTGCGGGCCCAGCAGCGGTTGTTGTAAGCTTCCACATCCTTCGGATTGAGCCGCAGCGAATTGTTGAAGTCCTTGATGGCGAGCTCGTAGGCGCCCTTGCTCGCATAGACCTGTCCGCGCCGGTACAGCGCGGCAGCATCGTCCGGATTGTCGTTGAGCCTGGTGGTCAGGTTCTTGATGGTCGGATCATCGGCCAGCGCAACCGCAGTCGGGCTGGGGCTCTCGACTGGCTTGGCCGGCGGCGGAGGCGGAGGAATCGCGGCTTCAACCGCCGGCTTCGGCGGCGCCGGAGGAGGCGGTGGCGGAGCAGGCGCGGCCACCTGGGGCGCGGCAGGTGCGGGAGCAGGGGGAGGAGCGGGTGCAGGCGCGGGGGGCGTTGGCGCTGCGGCCACCGGAGCCGGCGGCGGGCTCGCCGGCCGCGACCCGCCGCTGGGAATAAAGGAGAAATCCTCGGCCAGCGACGAAGAGATCCACGGCACCTGCTCCTGGCGCGAGGCGCGGGTGACGCCGACGCGGGTGCGGTTCAGCGTTTCCTCCGCCATCAAATCGGGGGTGCGGATTTCCTTGAGCAGCTCTTTCACAAACAGGCTGCGGTCGCTGCCATTGTCCGAAACGACCGACGAGAGCGCGGCCGAATACATTACCAGCGTGCCGTTCGGCGCGATAACCGGCGCAAGGCCGGCGGAAAAGCTGCGGAACCGGCGCTCGAACGGATTGCGCCTGCTGGCGTCGATCAGCGCGATCTTGACGCCCGCGCCGCGGCTGTTGATCTCCCCCAGCACGGTTTCAAGGCTGAAACCGTCGCGGCGAACATCGGCCTCGGTCCAGATCTGCGCATCGACGGGGATCATGTAGCTCTGGCGGCTCGACTGCACGCCAAAACCCGAAAAGAAGATCAGCGCGACCGAGCCGGGCTTGATCTTGCCGTACAGCCGCTCGAAGGCGCGGCGCATCTGCTCGCCGGTCAGGTTCTCGCCGATATCGACATTGAAGCCGTCGCGCTTGAGTTCTTCGGCGATGTCGCGCGCATCATTGATCGGTTCCTTCAGGGGCGCCTCGGCGTCCGGATATTTCGCGTTGCCGATCACCAGCGCATAACGTTCGCCGGCTGCGAGCGACGGGGCTACCGACGCGACGGCAAAAATCAGGGAAAGGAACAATACAAGGCGGGTTTTCATATTGACGGCAATCCAGCCAAAATGGCGCCGATACCAGCTTGCGCCGCGGCGACCTTACTCTACGCACTCTGCATTATCAAACCGCGCGCACAGCCCGTCAACCGCTTGCGATCTCGTCACTAATTGCGACGATAGACAGTGTTGACGGGCGGCAACACCTTAGGCGTGACTTGGTCTGTCCAGCCGGTTCCCGATCTGCTCGACCATCCTTTCGTCGGTGCCCGGCTGCGTCCGAATGCGACGGTTAGCCCGCCACCGGGTCTCGCCTTTGGCGAGTCCCGCCGCGGTTATCGAGTCCAGCGCCGCTGCTCTGGAGCGGGTCCCCTGCGGGTGACGACCACCATGGAAATGTGACCCCTCTCACGTCCTGCTCTGCAATGCCGCGCGGTCGTCATTCGCGCACCGCGTTTGACCTTTGCAGATGACAATGGCTTGCTGCCGGCATCGGCCAAGTTCAGCAAACAAAAAGTTCAGCACAAAAGAAAAGCGACACCGATGGGAAACGCCTACGAGATCTATGCCCTGCGCTATGCGACGATGTCGCCGCGCACCCCCCATTTGAATTTTCTGATCCCCGATCCGCACGAAACCACGGCGCAGGATCTGGACTACTTCGTCTGGCTGATCAGAGGGGGCGGCCGCGACATCCTGGTCGACACCGGCTTCAACGCCGAGGAGGCGAAGGCGCGTTCGCGCAAACTCACGCTCAATCCGGTCGACGCACTGGCCGATTTCGGCGTTGCCGCCGATACGATTCGCGACGTGATCGTCACCCATCTGCATTACGACCACGCCGGCAATCTCGACCGATTCCCGAACGCGCGGTTTCATCTGCAGGACCGCGAGATGAGCTACGCGACAGGACGCTGCATGTGCAACGGCATGTTGCGGCATCCGTTTTCGGTCGAGCACGTCACCACGATGGTGCGCCACGTCTATGGCGAGCGCGTCACTTTCCATTCCGGCGACGGCGAGATCGTCCCCGGCGTGACGGTACATCGCGTCGGCGGCCATTCCGATGGCCTGCAGGTCGTGCGCGTCGAAACTGCGCGGGGGCCGGTGGTGCTGGCGTCGGACGCTTCGCACTACTACGCCAATTTGCACAAGCGCAGCCCGTTTCCGATCGTCTACAATGTCGGCGACATGGCGCAGGGCTGGGAAATCGTCGAGCGGCTGGCCGGCCATCCCGACCGTTTCATTCCCGGCCACGATCCGATCGTGAGCGAGATCTACCCGCGCGCCAGCGACAAGGTCGACGCGTTCGCACTGCACCTGGCGCCGTCGCGTTCCTTTGCGAAATAACGGACGGTTATGATGCTAGCGTACAACACGATCGGCCTTATCGGCCTCGGCGTGATGGGCGAGCCGATCTGCCGCAATCTCGTGAAGAAGAGCGGCAAGCGTGTGATCGCGTTCGATCTTGCGGCCGAGCCGCTGGCTCGCCTGCAGGCCGAGGGAGCGGAGGCCGCAGGCTCCGTCGCCGACGTCGTCAGGCAAAGCGATTTGCTGTTCCTCTGCCTGCCAAGCGCCAAACATGTGCGTGCGGTGTTTGAGGGCGACGGTATCCTGAAGAACATCCGCAGCGGCCAGGTCGTCGTAGACCTCGGTACGTCGTCGGTTAGCCAGACCCGCGAATTTGCCAAGCTGCTGCAGGCCAAGGATGCGTCCTGGGCCGACGCGCCGATCGCGCGCACGCGCCAGGCGGCGCAGGACGGCACGCTCAGCGTGATGGTTGGCGCGACGCCCGCGCTTTATGCCGATATCGAGCCACTGATCCGTTGCTTTGCCACTGACGTCACCCATTGCGGCGACGTCGGCTCGGGGCAGGTGATGAAGATTCTCAACAACATGGTGCTGTTCGAAACCGTCAACGCGCTCGCCGAGGCGGTCGCTGTCGCGAAGCAGAACGGCGTCGACCCAAAGCTGTTGCTCGATACGCTATCCAAGGGCTCGGCCGACAGTTTTGCGCTGCGCAATCATGGCATGAAGGCGATCGTGCCGGGCAATTTTCCGGAACGGGCGTTCTCGACCGAATATGCGCTGAAGGATCTTTCCTATGCGCTGGAGCTGGCGGCCGATGCGGGATTGAAAATCCGCGGTGCGGAGCTGGTCGGTACGGTGTTGCAGGAAGCGATCGATGCCGGCTCGGGGGATAGCTATTTTCCCGTTATCGCGAAGCATATTGGCGGCCGCTAAACGGAGACAACCATGATCCAACGCTTTGCCGGGCTTACACCAACCCGCAGCCGCGCCGTTGCGCACGGCGATCTGGTGTTCACGGTGGCTGTCGCGCCTGATCCCGTCAGTCCCTCGATGTATGAGCAGAGCGTAAAGGCGCTCGCCCGGATCGACGAAAGCCTCGCATTGTGCGGGACGGACAAGAGCAAGATTCTCTCGGCCATCGTCTACATCGCCGACATCAAGCGGAAGGGCGAGATGAACCGTGCCTGGGATGAATGGGTCGATATCAAAAATCCGCCAATGCGGGCCTGCATCGGCGTCGATCTCGAGCCGCCGCATATCGTGGAGATCGTGGTGACGGCCGTGAAGTGAGCCTCGGCACAGCGCTCAAGCGGGTCAGTAAGCCTCCTTCGCGTCAGCCTCTTCGCTGGTCTGCACCAGGTCGAGGCTCGCCTCGACCTTCCCGAGCAGCCGCGCGAAATCCTTGCGCTCCTGCGCGGACAGGCAGGAGAGAATCTCCTGTTCCCTGCGCAGCAGCCGCGGGATCAATTCTTCGTAGAGTGCTTCGCCCTTGTGCGTCAGACGCAGGCGGAATTCGCGGCGGTCGTCCTCGTTCTCGACGCGCTCGATCATCTGCCGCTTCATCAGCGAGGTGACCGCGCGGCTGATGGTGGATTTGTGGGTGCGGGTGCAGTGGGCGATGTATTGCGCGCTGCAGGCATCGTGGCGGAAGCCGAGCGTCGCCAGCACGCGCCATTCCGGAATATCGAGCCCATAGCGCTCCGCATACTCGGCCGAGAGTGCGGAGCTGACTTCCGCCGCCAGCCGGTTGAGCCGGAACGGCACGAACTTGAACAGGTCCAGTCGTGCGGCCCTTTTCGGCGCGCTCTCTTCCCGCGGACCGGCCGCCATTTCGCCTGACATCGCTTTTGGCAAGAATCGCCTCGATTTGAGTTGACGCCGGCCCCGGCCGGGGGTTTAAGATAGTTGCAGGTGCGACTAATTTAGCAGGGTTGCAGGTCGCTAGCTATAGCGTTTTCGAGCGAAGCATGCCCTCGGACGTGATCCGGGGGTGGATACCGGTTCGCGTGAAGAAAACGCGTCGACACAAGATCTCTAGTCACGTGGTTGACCCGCATGGCGCTGACTAAGACCCAATTCGGCTATCGTCGCCACTCCGACCAGGATCGTGCGGGTGCGAACGTGGCCGAGCACGCGATCGTCGTGGTCGGCGCAGGTCCGGTAGGGTTGTCGCTGGCGATCGATCTGGCGCAGCGCGGGCAAGCGGTCGTGCTGCTCGACGACGCTGACCGGATCGGCGAGGGCTCGCGGGCGATCTGCTTCTCCAAACGCTCGCTGGAATTCTGGGACCGGCTCGGCATCGGCCAGCGCATGGTCGACAAGGGCGTGGTGTGGAGCGTCGGCAAAATCTTTCACGGCGACTCCCAGCTCTATCAGTTCAACCTGCTGCCCGAGGAGGGCCACAAGCGGCCCGCCTTTATCAACCTGCAGCAATTCTACGCCGAGGCCTATCTGGTCGATCGTGTCGAGGAACTCCCCGAGATCGATCTGCGCTGGCGCAACAAGGTGACCGGGCTCGAGCCGCACAACGACCATGTGGTGCTGACGATCCAGACGCCGGACGGCCCCTATCGGCTGGCGGCGCAATATGTCGTCGGCTGCGACGGCGCCCGATCCTCGCTACGGCAAATGGTGGGAGCGGAGTTTGCGGGTCAGGTGTTCGAAGACCAGTTCCTGATCGCCGACGTCAAGATGACCGCGGCATTTCCGACCGAGCGCTGGTTCTGGTTCGATCCGCCGTTCCACGCCGGGCGCTCCGCGCTCCTGCACAAGCAGCCCGATGATATCTGGCGGATCGACCTGCAGCTCAATCGCTTCGCTGATCCAGCGGTAGAAAAGCTGCCGGAGAACGTGCGGCCTCGCATCGCGCGCATGCTCGGCCACGACAAGTTCGATTTTGAATGGATCTCGCTCTACAAATTCCAGTGCCGGCGGATGAACAAGTTCATCCATGGCCGAGTGATCTTTGCCGGCGACGCCGCGCATCAGGTCTCGCCGTTCGGCGCGCGCGGCGCCAATTCCGGGCTCGAGGATGCCGAGAACCTGGCGTGGAAGCTCGATCGCGTGCTGAAGGGCATCTCACCCGAGGCGCTGCTCGAGAGCTACCACATCGAGCGCAGCGCCGCGGCCGACGAGAACATCCGCGAATCCACCCGCTCGACCGATTTCATGGCGCCCAACTCCCACCAGGAGGCGCGGCTGCGCAAGGCGGTGCTATCGCTCGCCAGGGAAACCGAGTTCGGCAAGCGCATGGTGAATGCGGGGCGTCTCTCGACGCCCTCGATCTACGAAACGCCGCTTTCGACCGCCGATAGCGATTCCTGGCGCGGCGGCCCGCGTCCCGGCGCGTCGATGCCGGATGCGCCCGTTGCAGGCCGGAGCGGCGAACCGATGTATCTCACCGATGCTTTCATCGGGGCGGGAACCGGGTTCACGCTGCTGGAGTTTAGCAATGGTGCTGCGCCGGAGCTGCCGGAAGGATTGGGCACTATCCAGGTCGGCGGCCTGGGTGGCCTTGCCGATTCTGCTGGTCTTGCCGCCAGTCGCTACGACGCCGAGCCCGGCACGACCTATCTGTTGCGTCCCGATGGCTACGTCGCGGCGCGCTTTCGGCATCCGACCCGGGCGACACTCGACGCCGCGCTCGCGCGTGCCGCCGGTCACAACTGAGGTTTCGTCATGGCGCTATCGACCAGTTCGAACTTTGCCAAGCCTGATGACGCGTTCCGCGCCATCGTCGAGGCGCATCGTGGACTGAACGACGAGCAAAGCGCCGATCTCGATGCGGCACTGGTTCTCATCCTCGCCAATCACATCGGCGACCTCGATGTGCTGAAGGAGGCGATTGCGCTCGCCGCTCGGCGGATGCTCGATGCGAGCCAGCAGCAACAGCAGCAGCAACAGCAATAGTAATTCGCGTCTCAAACGAAGTCAGGAATCGAATTGATGGCTAAAGGTTTTGCGTCCACCACCGATCTGGCGGAGAAGAAGATCACCTTTTCCGAAATCGGCACCGATCTTTACGCGTTCACCGCCGAGGGAGACCCGAATTCCGCGATCATCGTTGGCGACGACGGCTGCCTGGTGTTCGATGCCCAGGCGACGCCGGCGATGGCCAACAAGGTGATCGAGCGGGTACGCACCGTCACCGACAAGCCGATCAAGTATGTCGTGCTGTCGCATTATCACGCCGTCCGCGTGCTCGGCGCCTCCGCCTACAAGGCGCAGGGCATCGTGGCGTCGGCCGAAACCTACCGGCTGATCGAGGAGCGCGGCCAGCAGGATTGGGATTCCGAATACGGCCGTTTTCCCCGCCTGTTTCAGGATGCGCAGAGCATTCCCGGGCTGACCTGGCCGACGCTGACCTTTGAAGGCGAGATGTCGATTTACTTGGGAAAACGCGAGGTGCGCTTGATGCAGCTCGGCGCCGGGCATACGTCGGGCGATATCGTGGCCTGGGTGCCGGATGCCGAGGTGATGTTCTCCGGCGACCTCATCGAATATCACTCGGCCTGCTATTGCGGCGATGCGCATTTGCGTGAATGGCCGATGACGCTGAATGAAATTCGCGCCTTCAATCCGAAGGCGATCGCGCCGGGCCGTGGCGACGCGCTGAAGGGACTTTCAACCGGGCGCGACGCGATCGCGATGACGCGCGACTTCGTCACGACGCTCTATGGCGCCGCGGAAAGCTCGGTGGCCAGGGGCCGAACGCTGAAAGAGACCTTTGCCGCGACGCGCGAGGTGATGGATCCAAAATTTTCCAGCTTCGCCATTTACGAGCACTGCCTGCCGTTCAACGTCTCGCGCGCGTTCGACGAGGCTTCGGGAATAGATGATCCCGTGATCTGGACCGACAAGCGCGACCAGGAAATGTGGGCCGCCCTGCAAGGAGGAGGATAGACCATGAATATCAATACCTCGCCTGATCAGATCGTTCGCAGCAGCGCACAACTGACGCCGGGCTATATGTCCGGTTTCGGCAACAGCTTTGAGACCGAGGCGCTGCCCGGTGCGCTGCCGATGGGGCGCAATTCGCCGCAGCGCTGCGCTTACGGGCTCTACGCCGAACAGCTCTCCGGCTCGCCCTTCACCGCGCCGCGCGGCAGCAATGAGCGCTCCTGGCTCTATCGCATCCGCCCGTCGGTGAAGCATTCGGGCCGCTTTGCGAAAGTTGATGCCGGACTGTGGCGCACCGCGCCGTGTCACGAATATGACTTGCCGATCGCGCAACTGCGCTGGGATCCGGCCCCGATCCCAAAGGAAGACAAGACTTTCCTGCAGGGCGTGCAGACCATGACGACGGCGGGCGACGCCAATACGCAGGCCGGCATGGCCGCGCACGTCTATCTCATCACCAAGTCAATGGTCGATCAGCATTTCTACAATGCCGATGGCGAGATGATGTTCGTGGCGCAGCAGGGCAATTTGCGCCTCGTCACCGAGTTCGGCCGTATCGATATCGAGCCGGGCGAGATTGCGGTGATCCCGCGCGGCGTGAAATTCCGGGTGGAGATTCCGAATGGACCTGCGCGCGGCTATCTCTGCGAGAACTACGGCGGCGCCTTCACGCTGCCGGAGCGCGGGCCGATCGGCGCCAACTGCCTCGCCAATTCGCGCGACTTCCTCACGCCGGTCGCCAGCTATGAGGACAAGGACACGCTGACCGAGCTCTACGTGAAATGGGGCGGCTCGCTGTTCAAGACGACGCTGCCGCATTCGCCGATCGACGTGGTGGCGTGGCACGGCAATTACGCGCCCTACAAATACGATCTGCGCACCTTCTCGCCAGTCGGCGCCATCGGCTTCGACCATCCCGACCCCTCGATCTTCACGGTGCTGACCTCGCCGTCGGAGACCGCAGGCACCGCGAATATCGACTTCGTGATCTTCCCGGAGCGCTGGGCGGTCGCCGAAAATACCTTCCGCCCGCCCTGGTATCATATGAACATCATGAGTGAGTTCATGGGGCTGATCTACGGCGTCTACGATGCCAAGCCGCAGGGTTTTGTTCCGGGCGGAATCTCGCTGCACAACATGATGCTGCCGCACGGTCCCGACCGCGAAGCCTTCGATCACGCCAGCAATGGCGAGCTGAAGCCGGTAAAGCTGACCGGCACCATGGCCTTCATGTTCGAAACGCGCTTTCCGCAGCGGGTGACCCAGCACGCGGGGACGTCGGCGACGCTGCAGGACGACTACGCCGATTGCTGGAAGGGACTAGAGAAGCGGTTCGATCCGAACAAGCCGTGATCTCACCCTCCCCTGGAGGGGGAGGGTCGACGCGCGTGAAACGCGCGGCGGGGCGGGGTGACGGTCTCTCCACGTCCAACAGTGCCCGAGTGGAGAGATCACCCCACCCCGCCTCATATTTCGCTGCGCTCAATATGAGCCGACCCTCCCCCTCCAGGGGAGGGTGAAAAAAGCGCCTTCGCGATATCCAAGCCCATCGGGAAACCCATGCCCCACCCCAACGATCCCAAACTCCGCTCCTTCATCCCCGTCGCGCCCAATTCCCATTTCCCGATCCAGAATCTCCCTTACGGCGTGTTCTCCGCCAAGAACGGGCTCGCCCCGCGGGTTGGAGTAGCGATCGGTGACTACGTGCTCGATCTCTGGCAGCTCGCCCAGGACTGCCGGTTTGATGTGGTCGAGCCGGCGGTGTTCGCCGCGCCGCAGCTCAATGCGTTCATGGCGCTGGGGCCAAAGGTCTGGTCGAGCACGCGGGCGCGGATCAGCGAGCTTTTGCGGCACGACTATCCGGAGCTGCGCGACAACGAAGCCTTGCGCAGGCGCGCGCTGGTGCCGATGGCGGACGTGAAGCTGCACATGCCGTTCGCGGTCTCCGGCTACACCGATTTCTATTCGTCCAAGGAGCACGCCACCAATGTCGGCGTGATGTTCCGCGGCAAGGACAATGCGCTACAGCCGAACTGGCTGCACATGCCGATCGGCTATAACGGCCGCGCTTCGACCGTCGTGGTCAGCGGCACGCCGGTGCGCCGGCCGCGCGGCCAATTGAAGCCGCCGACCGCCGACATGCCGAGTTTCGGCCCCTGCAAGCGGCTCGATTTCGAACTCGAAATGGGCGTGGTGGTCGGCCAGCCATCGGTGATGGGCGAAATGCTCACCGAGAAGCAGGCCGAAGAGATGATCTTCGGTTTCGTCATCCTCAACGACTGGAGCGCGCGCGACATCCAGCAGTGGGAATATGTCCCGCTCGGCCCGTTCCAGGCCAAGGTGTTCGCGACTTCGATCAGCCCGTGGGTGGTGACGCGCGAGGCGCTGGAGCCGTTCCGCCTCAACGGCCCTGTGCAGGATCCGAAGCCGCTGCCGTACTTGCAGCAGGCGCAGCCGAACAATTACGACATGGCGCTGGAGGTGGACTTGCGCGCCGCGCCGATGAACGCGCCGAAAAATATCAGCCGCACCAATTTCAAATACATGTACTGGTCGTCGGTGCAGCAGCTCGTGCACCATGCGTCTTCAGGCTGTGCCATGAATGTCGGCGATCTCTTGGGGAGCGGCACCATCTCCGGTCCGGCGAAGGACCAGCGCGGCAGCCTGTTGGAGATAAGCTGGAACGGCACCGAGCCGGTCGAGCTGGCCGAGGGCGTGAAGCGCTCGTTCCTGGAAGATGGCGACTCACTCGTGATGCGCGGCTGGTGCCAGGGCAACGGCTATCGCGTCGGCTTTGGCGAGGTCGAGGGGACGATTTTGGCGGCGGGGTAGCCGTCATTGTGAGGCCGTAGGGTGGGCAAAGGCGCGTAGCGCCGTGCCCACCACCTATCCCGATGCGGATCTAGTGGTGGGCACGCTTCGCTTTGCCCACCCTACGCAACTTCGCAATGACGCGGATGGTTCACCGCTCCTGCGGCGGAATATCCCGCAGCCGCGCGCAATGCGCCGCGATATCTTCCAGCGGATACTTCAAATGCACCCGCTTGTCCGACGGCGGATGTTTCGTCACGCACACGCCCGGCCGTCGCTCGGTCGCGGGCCGGATCGGCCGCCGCTCAAAGCCGCCGCCGCAGTTCGGGCAGACATTATGCAGGTTGGTCTCGACGCAATCCGCGCAGAACGTGCATTCGTAAGAACAGATCCGCGCGTCGATCGCATTCGGCGGCAGGTCCTTGTCGCAATATTCGCAGTTCGGTCGGAGTTGCAGCGCCATGGCGGTCTCGTGGGGTGATTCTTACAGATCATCGCAAATGGGATCGGGAACGCGAATGACGAATTTCCCTCGATTTGGGCCATGCGGCCCCAGTGCCTCATCCAACCGCTTCACTTCAACGGCAGCCTCGAGCTCTCCTTCAGCCGGTCCAGCACGACCGACGAGCGGACGTGCGCGACGCTCTGATGCGGCATCAGCACGTTGTTGACGAGATCGGAGAGGTCCTTCAAGTCGCGCAGCACCACTTTCAGTACGTAGTCGGCGTCGCCCGTGAGCGAATAGGCCTCCTGGATATCGTCGACGCGGTTGACCAGTGCGCGGAATTTCTTGGCGTTGTCGGGCGAATGCGTCGCCAGCGTAATGTGAACGAAGGCGATGAGGTTGAAGCCGAGCGCCTCGCCGGCGAGGTCGGCGTGGTAGCCGGCGATCACCTTTTCCTCCTCGAGCCGCATCCGCCGCCGCGAGCATTGCGAGGCGGACAGGCCGACGAGGTCGGCGAGTTGCTGGTTGGTCAGCCGGCCGTCGTCCTGCAGCGCGGCCAGTATTTTGAGGTCGAAGGCGTCTACCGAGATCATGCGTAAAGCGGCCATTCTATGCACGATGTGTGCGTCACTATAGCCTAACGCGGGGCTGTTTGCATGCACTTTGCACCCATTTCGCCCGATATTGATCTAGATCAATTTACGGGAGTTTAGCCATGGGTCCGTTTCCGCACGATGCGCCGGCCGCCACCATCAGCGCCGACAATCCGATGGGCACCGACGGTTTCGAGTTCGTCGAGTATGCGCATCCGAGCCCGGAAGAGCTGCACGCGCTGTTCAAGCTGATGGGCTATGCGCCTGTCGCCCGCCACAAGACCAAGAAGATCACGGTCTATCGCCAGGGTGACATCAACTATCTCGTCAACGAGGAGCCGGGCACCCATGGCCATGGCTTCGTTGCCGCGCATGGGCCTTGCGCGCCGTCGATGGCGTTTCGCGTGGTCGACGCCAGGCAGGCCTACGAGCGCGCGCTCTCGCTCGGCGCGGAGCCGGCTGATGTTTCGTCCGCTCAGAAGACGCTCGACGTTCCCGCCATCAAGGGCATCGGCGGCAGCCTGCTCTATTTCGTCGATCGTTATGGCGCCAAGGGATCGGCCTATGATCTGGAGTTCGAATGGCTGGGTGCGCGCGATCCTCGACCCGCCGGCGCCGGGCTCTATTACATCGATCACCTCACCCACAACGTCCATCGCGGCCGCATGGACGTCTGGACCGGCTTCTACGAAAAGCTGTTCAACTTCCGCCAGATTCGCTTCTTCGACATCGAGGGCCGCGCGTCCGGCCTGTTCTCGCGTGCGCTGACCAGCCCGGACGGCAAGATCCGGATCCCGATCAACGAGGATGCCGGTGACTCCGGACAGATCGAGGAATATCTCAACATCTATCGCGGCGAGGGCATCCAGCACATCGCCTGCGGCGCGCGGGACATCTACCGCACCGTCGAGACGCTGCGCGAGGCCGGATTGCCGTTCATGCCGTCGCCGCCGGATACCTATTTCGAGAAGATCGACGCGCGCCTGCCGCAGCACGGTGAGGATGTCGCCCGACTGCAGCGTGACGGCATTCTCATTGACGGCGAGGGCGTGGTCGACGGTGGCCACACCAAGGTGCTCTTGCAGATCTTTTCCGCGAACGCGATCGGGCCGATCTTCTTCGAATTCATCCAGCGCAAGGGCGATGACGGCTTTGGTGAGGGCAACTTCAAGGCGCTGTTCGAATCGATCGAGGAGGATCAGATCCGGCGAGGTGTGTTGAAGGTGGACACCGCGGCGTAGCACCCAGCGTTGTCATTCCGGGGCGATGCGCAGCATCGAACCCGGAATCTCGACGTCGTAACCTCTAGATTCCGGGTTCGCTCGCTTTGCGAGCGCCCCGGAATGACGGCTATCTCTTCCACGCACTCATCAATTCGGCAATCTCCGCCTTCTCCGCATCCCGGATCGCCGACGGCGTGCGCGAGAAGCGTGGCGCGGGCGCTGGTTGCGTCACGCCGTGGCGCTCGACGAAAATCTTTCGCGCCGCCATGTGGGGATGCTTCGGCGCTTCCGCCATGGTCAGGATCGGCGCGAAGCAGATGTCGGTGCCTTCCATGATCTTGCACCAATCTTCGCGCGTCTTGCTCTTGAAGACCTTGGTGAGCTTCTCCTTCAGCGCCGGCCAGGCCTTGCGGTCCATCTGGGCGTCGAAATCGGCCTCGGTGAGGCCGGCATGCTGGCGCAGCAGCGCGTAGAACTGCGGTTCGATCGAGCCGATCGAAATGAAGTTGCCGCAGGAGCATTCATAGACGCCGTAGAAATGCGCGCCGCCGTCGAGAAAATTCTGCTCGCGGCCTTCGACCCAGCGGCCGATCGCGGTCATGTCGAAGAACATCGACATCAGCGACGCCGCGCCGTCGCACATCGCCGCATCGACCACCTGGCCCTTGCCGGACCTCGACGCTTCCAATAGCGCCGCCAGCACGCCGACCACGAGATAGAGCGCGCCGCCGCCGAAATCGCCGACGAGGTTGAGCGGCGGCACCGGCTTTTCCTTGGTGCCGATCGCCGCAAGCGCGCCGGTGACCGAGATGTAATTGATGTCATGGCCGGCCGCGTGCGCCAGCGGGCCTTCCTGGCCCCAGCCGGTCATCCGGCCGAACACCAGCCGCGGGTTGCGGGCCATTACTACATCGGGTCCGAGGCCCAGCCGCTCCATCACGCCGGGGCGAAAGCCTTCGATCAGCGCGTCGGCATAGCTAAGCAGATCGAGCACCTGCGCGACCGCGGCCTTGTCCTTGAGGTCGAGCTCGACCACTTTCCGGCCCCGCCCCGCCACCGACTTCAAATTCTTCTTCGCGCCGACGCGATCGAGCGTCACGACTTCCGCGCCCATGTCGGCCAGCATCATGCAGGCGAACGGGCCCGGGCCGATGCCGGCGAATTCGACGATGCGGAAGCCTGTGAGCGGGCCGGAGGTGCGGGTGGCGGACTGGGTGGCTGGTTGATCGAGCACGTTGTTTTCTCTCCCACGGGAACATCTTAATTAGTTGGTTAGCTAAATTGTCCCGCCGAAGCGAGGCCCTGGCAAGCTTCTTTTGCCGAGAATCGAGCCAAAATACGAAAGCGGCGCGCATCCCTGCGCGCCGCTCGAATACAAGTTGCGTTTAGATGTTATCAGCCCGCCGCGGTCACCGCGCGCTGCGCCATCACCTTGATCAGATTGGCACGATAGTCCGACGTACCGTGGATGTCGTTCATCAGGCCGTCGGCGGAAATCTTGAGGCTATCGAGCGCGGCGGCCGACCAGTTGGCCTTCAGCGCCGCCTCGATCGCCGGCACCCGCATGACGCCGTTTTGCGATGCGCCGGTGGCTGCGGCGCGGACGTCACCCGCCGGGGTTTTTGCGACGAACACGCCGGTCAGGGCGAAGCGCGACGCCGGATGGTTGAACTTCGCGTAGCCCGCTTTGGCCTGAACCGGGAACGACACGACGGTGATGATTTCGCCGTCATCGAGCGCCGTGGAGAACAGGCCCTTGAAGAAATCATCCGCCGGTATCGAACGCTTGTTGGTCTTCACGGTGGCGCCAAGCGCCAGAACCGCCGCCGGATAGTCGGCCGCGGGATCGTTATTGGCGAGCGAGCCGCCGATGGTGCCGCGATGCCGCACCGCCGGATCGCCGATCAGCGAGGCGAGATAGGCCAGCGCCGGGATTGCCTTTTGCACCGTTTCGCTCGAGGCCACGTCGTGATGGGTCGTCGCCGCCTTGATCATTATTCCGTCACCGGTTGGCTCGATGCCGACCAGCTCCTTGATCTTGCCGAGATCGATGACGTCGGACGGCGAGGCCAGCCGCTGCTTCATCACAGGAATGAGCGTGTGGCCGCCTGCCAAATATTTCGCATCCGAACCCTTGGTGAACAGGCTTGCCGCTTCGTCGACCGAAGAGGGGCGGTGATAGGTTGTCTGGTACATGGCTGTGCTCCCCTCTTACGCGTTGCCGTGAATGGCATGCCAGACGCGATCGGGCGTCGCCGGCATTTCCAGTTTGTTGTTGCCGATCGCATCGGTGATGGCGTTGATGACGGCGGCCGAAGCGCCGATCGCGCCCGCCTCGCCGCAGCCCTTGACGCCGAGCGGATTGCCCGGACATAGCGTCGTCGTGTGCGACAGCTTGAACGAGGGCAGGTCATCCGCGCGCGGCATGGTGTAATCCATGAACGACGCGGTCACGAGCTGGCCGGACGAGTCGTACACCACGCCCTCCAGCAGCGCCTGGCCGATGCCCTGGGCGAGGCCGCCATGGACCTGGCCTTCGACGATCATCGGATTGATCAGCCGGCCGAAATCATCCGCCGCCACGAAGTTGACGAAGGTGCTTTTTCCGGTGCCGGCATCGACTTCCATTTCGCAGATGTAGGCGCCGGCCGGGAAGGTGAAGTTGGTCGGGTCGTAGAACGCGCCTTCTTTCAGGCCCGGCTCCATGCCATCAGGCAGGTTGTGCGCGGTGTAGGCCGCGAGCGCGACCATCGGCAGCGCCAGCGACTTGTCGGTGCCGGCGACCTTGAACTCGCCGTTCTCGATGACGATGTCGTTCTCGGAGGCCTCGAGCTGGTGCGCTGCGATCTTCTTCGCTTTCGCCTCGACCTTTTCCATCGCCTTCAGGATCGCGGTGAGGCCGACAGCCGCCGAGCGCGAGCCGTAGGTGCCCATGCCGAACTGCACCTTGTCGGTGTCGCCATGGACGATCTGGACCTGGCTGATGGGCACGCCGAGCCGTTCGGCGATGAGCTGGCAGAACGTCGTCTCGTGGCCCTGGCCGTGGCTGTGCGATCCCGTCAGGATCTCGATGGTGCCGACCGGATTGACGCGCACTTCCGCCGATTCCCACAGGCCCACGCCGGCGCCGAGACTGCCGACCGCCTTTGAAGGCGCAATGCCGCAGGCCTCGATGTAGCAGGAGACGCCGATGCCGCGCAGCTTGCCCTCGGACTTCGCTTTCGCCTTGCGGCCCGCGAAGCCCGCATAGTCGATCGCCTTCATCGCGGCATCGAGCGAGGCGTGGAAGTCGCCGATGTCATAGGCCATGATCACGGGCGTCTGGTGCGGAAACTGCGTGATGAAATTCTTCTTCCGCAACTCGGCCGGATCGACCTTCAACTGCCGCGCCGCCGTCTCCATCAGCCGCTCGACCACAAAACTTGCCTCGGGCCGGCCCGCGCCGCGATAGGCGTCGACCGGCACGGTGTTGGTGTAGACGCTGATCACCTCGGCGAAGATGTTGGGAATGTTGTACTGGCCCGACAGCAGCGTCGCATAGAGATAGGTCGGCACCGAGGAGGAGAACAGCGACATGTAGCCGCCGAGATTGGCGTAAGTCTTGACGCGCAAGCCGGTGACCTTGTTGTCCTTGTCGAACGCCATCTCGGCCTTGGTGAGGTGATCGCGGCCATGCGCGTCGGTCAGGAAGGCTTCTGTGCGGTCGCCGGTCCACTTGACCGGACGGCCGACCTTCTTGGAGGCCCACAGCGCCACCATCTCTTCGGGGTAGATGAAGATTTTTGAGCCGAAACCGCCGCCGACGTCGGGCGCCACCACCCGCAGCTTGTGCTCCTGCGCGATGTTGTAGAACGCCGACAGCACGAGGCGGGCGACATGCGGGTTCTGCGAGGTCGTGTAGAGCGTAAAGTGCTCTTCGGGTTCGTTATACTCCGCGATCGCCGCGCGCGGCTCCATTGCGTTCGGCACCAGGCGGTTGTTGGTGATGTCGAGCGAGACGACATTGGCCGCCGATTTGAACGCGGCGTCGGTTGCGCCCTCGTCGCCGATGGTCCAGTCGTAGATCACGTTGCCCGGCGCCTCGGGATGCAGTTGCGGCGCGCCCGGCTTGATCGCTGCGCGAATGTCCGGAACGGCAGGCAATTCCTCGTAGTTGACGACCACGGCCTCGGCCGCGTCGCGGGCCTGGTTCTTGGTCTCGGCGATCACCACCGCGACCGCCTGGCCGACGAAGCGCACGGTCTCCGGCGCCATCGCCGGCCATGCACCCATCTTCATGCCGGTGCCGTCCTTGGAGGTAATCGCCCAGCCGCAGATCAGATTGCCGATCTTGTCGTCGACGACCTGCTGGCCGGTCAGCACGCCGACCACGCCCGGCATCTCCATCGCCGCCGAGGTGTCGATGCTCTTGATCTTGGCATGTGCATGCGGGCTGCGGATGAAGTGTGCGTGGGTCATGCCCACCAGCTTGATATCGTCGACGTAGCGGCCCTTGCCCGTGATGAAACGGCGGTCTTCCTTGCGCACGACGCTTGCGCCAATGCCTTCAACGCCCATTGTGTCCTCCCGACCGGAATTGTTGTTTCCGCGACTTCTTTCGAACCGCGGGGTTGAATTCGAAAAATGCTGGTCCGCGGCAGCTATTCTGCCGCCTGCGCGACCTTCATGCGCCCGGCCGCGTCGAGCACCGCCTTGACGATGTTGTGGTAGCCGGTGCAGCGGCAGATATTGCCTTCCAACTCGTGCCGGACGGTCGCCTCGTCGAGATTGCCGTTGTGGCGGTGCACAATATCGATCGCCGACATGATCATGCCCGGGGTGCAGTACCCGCACTGCAGGCCGTGATTGTCACGGAACGCAGCCTGCATCGGGTGCAGTTCGCTGCCCTTGGCGATGCCCTCGATGGTGGTCACGTTGGAGCCGGCCGCCTGGCCGGCCAGCACGGTGCAGGATTTCACCGCCCGGCCGTCGATATGGACGACGCAGGCGCCGCACTGGCTGGTGTCGCAGCCGACATGCGTGCCTGTCAGGTTCAAATGGTCGCGAAGGAGATGGACGAGAAGGGTCCGGTCTTCGACCTCGGCCGAGACGGCCTTGCCGTTTACCGTCAGCTTGACTGTAGACACGCGTGGTACCTCCCGATGTTTTATAATTATTCCAATTAGAAACAGCGGCGAAGGAACTTGCAACTAGGATTTTGGTCGGCACGGTCATTGTGATGACATTGGCGCGCGTGCGCGTGCCGATGACTCTCGGCGCGAATTTTTTCTTATCCTCCCCTGGAGGGCCCCTGGAGGGGGAGGGTCGACGCTCATGAAATGGGGTGACGGTCTCTCCACGTCCAACGGTGCCCGAGCTGAGAGATCACCCCACCCCGTCTCACATTTCGCTGCGCTTCATGTGAGCCGACTCTTCCCCTCCAGGGAGGATAAGCCCCGCACCCTTGCAAGTTTGCCCAGATTTACCCGCCCTTATCCATTCTGCCTTAACTTTGCGCACCGGATCGGGGGCTGCGCCTCCGATGCCTGTTCTTCAGAACGAAAACGGGGGGTGACGTGCGATTTCTGAAGCGTGGCGGCTCGTCTTTCAAGCTCCCGACCCTGCGGTTCCGCGCCAAGATCATGCTCGGCTTTGCCGTCGTGCTGGCGATTTCGGCCGCCAGCATGGGGTTTGCCTATCTCGGGTTCGAGCGGGTTTCGGCCGGCGTGGAGTCCTACCGGCGCAGCGTGCTGGAGGCCGATCTGTCACGCGACATCGACCGCGAACTGATTTCCTACCGGTCACTGGCCCGCTATTTCGTGGCGACCGGAAAGGAAGAGGACGGCAAGGCGGCGCTGGCCGCCGAAGCCGCCCTGAAGGACGCAATCATTGCCTCGATGAAGGGGACCACCAATCCGACGCGGCTCGAGCAGGTCGCGAAACTGGAGCGGGAGTTCCGCGCCTTCACCAAGATTTTCGCCGACATCGTCAAGGTGAAGGACGAGAGTGCGCGCATCACGCAGAACCAGCTCACCCGCACCGGCAACTCGCTGCGCTACAAGCTGGACGATCTCCCGAGCAATGCCGACGATGACGAAATGCCGGTGATCACGCTCGGCGCGAAGAAGGTGACCGAACAGTTTCAGGCGGTCACTGCGCTTGCCAATACGTTCGTGGTCAATTCGGATAAGACGGTCGCTGCCAGCGCAATGGCGCGCCTGAAATTCGTCGAGAACGCGCTCAAGGCGATTTCGTCGAACAACGAAAAGATCCGCGAGGGGATCAAGGAAATCTCCGGCATGCTGGAGGAATACCAGAAGTCGCTCGCCAAGCTGGTCGACAATTCCAAGGAGATCGACGAGCTGACGCTGGAGATGACGGAATCGGCCGCCGCTATCAACAAGGGCTCGGGCGCCATGAAGTCTGACCTCCTGGCCGATCAGAAACGGCTCGAAGCCGAGTCGGACGCGACCATCGGCGAGACCGAGCGGCTGATCCTGATCCTTGCCGCCGGCGGCTTTCTGCTCGGTTGTGTCTGGGCCTTCTTCCTCGGCAAGGGCATATCCCGGCCGATGATCGCGATGTGCAACGCGATGCGCGAACTTGCCGCCGGCAATTTCGAAGTCGTGCTGCCCGGCCTCGGCCGCAAGGACGAACTGGGCGAGATGGCAAGCGCGGTCGAGGAGTTCAAGGTGCAGGCGATCGCCCGCGCCGAGCGCGATGCCGCCACCCAGGAAGCGCAGAACAAGGCGGCGAGTGCCGCGCGGCGCGCCGAACTCATTCGCTTCGCCGACGAATTCGAAGCTGCAGTCGGCGCCATCGTTTCCAACGTGTCGTCCTCGGCCGTGCAACTCGAATCCGCTGCCGGCAAGCTGACGCGGACGGCGGAAACCACCCAGAGCCTCTCGAGCCAGGTCGCCGGCGCCTCGGAAGAAGCCTCCACCAACATGCAGTCGGTGGCGTCCGCGACCGAGGAGCTGTCAGCTTCCGTCGACGAGATCGGGCGGCGCGTCAAGGAATCCAGCCAGATTGCAGAGGCCGCCGTGCGTCAGGCCGAACAGACCGACGGGCGGATCGGCAAGCTGTCGCGTGCCGCGCAGGAAATCGGCGACGTGGTTAAGCTGATCACGGCGATTGCCGAGCAGACCAACCTTTTGGCGCTGAACGCCACCATCGAGGCCGCCCGCGCCGGCGATGCCGGCCGCGGCTTTGCCGTGGTTGCATCCGAAGTCAAATCGCTCGCCAGCCAGACCGCGAAGGCGACCGACGAGATTTCCAGTCACATTTCGGGCATGCAGGGCGCTACGCAGGAATCGGTTGCCGCGATCAAGGAGATCGGCGGCACCATCGGCAGGATCTCCGACATCGCCGCGACGATCGCCAGCGCCGTCGAGCAGCAGAGCGCGGCAACGCAGGAAATTGCGCGCAGCGTCCAGAACGTCGCGGAAGGCACGCAGGAGGCCGCCGCCAACGTCATGCACGTCAACCGCGGCGCGACCGAAACCGGATCGGCGTCCGAGGAAGTGCTGAATTCGGCCCGCACGCTATCCAGCGAAAGCACGCGGCTTCGCGAAGAACTCGATCGCTTCATGGCGAATATCAGGGCAGCGTGATTGTCGCCCCTGCGAACGCAGGGGCCCATAACCACCGCAGACCATTGTTGCCGAGCAACCAACCGCGTGCCTCTTGCAAGTGGCCGCGGCGTATAGGTCCCTGCGTTCGCAGGGACGACAGGTCACTCCCTTCCGAACTGATGCTTCAGCTCCACCTTCGCGCGCTCCAGTCGCGCGCGCTGTGTTTTCGGCAACGTCTTGCCGGCGCGGTTGATGTAGAAGGTCAGCATCGAGAGCGCCGACCGATAGGCGCCTGACTTGCGGCGCGTACTGTGCTCGGCGGAGCGCTTGAGCGATGCGGCGATCTTCTTCGCGCTGGTCTGCTTGAAGACGCCGCGCTTCAGATCGAGCGCGTCGCTTTCCCGTGTTACGCGTTGCGACCACCGTTTCGGCGATGGTTTCTTCGCCGTTGTCGTGCGGCTGCTCTTCCGGGCTGCGGTCTTCCGTGGTGTGGCTTTTCGCCGTTCAGCCATGTTCGACTCCATTGCTGTTTTGCCGAAAACGGCCGCCCGATTGTTCGGTTCCCTTCATGCGTCGCGGGGTATGACAGTCGTGGTGAGCTGCGGTACTTCAACGTCATTGCGAACCAACGGGTCGCGCGAATGCGCGCCCGATGGCTCGCAATGACGTGGAGGGCACGCTGCGTATCCAATACCCCGCACGATACGCAGAGCACGGCAACAGCTATGCAATTTCGCCATGCGAAAGTCTCCGGAACCGCATCCTCTGAAGGGCGTTATCTTCACGGCGGGCATCATGTTTGCCGCAATTGAGCGTGAAAACCCTGGGGCTGGGGCGTTCCGGGGTGTTTTTTCATTGGCTAAATCCGATGGATGTGAAAGCGATACGGCAGGGGGCGGCAGTGGCTGAAAGCGCGTCCGTTACGTCGCTGGAGCAGGACAATGCTCGCGTCATCGAGACCAGCATACCCACGCGGCTCGATTGCCTGCGTTGGGGCGGCTTTCATACCCGCGTCGTGGCCGCACTCGGCATCACCTGGATTCTCGACGGGCTGGAAGTCACGCTGGCGGGCGCCTTGTCGGGCGCGCTGAAGGAGAGCCCGACGCTGCAATTCTCGAATTTCGATGTTGGCCTCGCCAACAGCGCCTATCTTGCCGGCGCCGTGCTCGGCGCTCTCGGTTTCGGCTGGCTGACGGACCGGATCGGGCGCAAGAAACTGTTCTTCATCACGCTCGCGGTCTATCTCAGCGCGACCGCCGCCACTGCGCTGTCGTGGAACATCGCGAGTTACGCGCTGTTTCGTTTCCTGACCGGGGCGGGCATCGGCGGCGAATATACCGCGATCAATTCGACGATTCAGGAGTTGGTGCCGGCGCGCTACCGCGGCTGGACCGATCTCGTGATCAACGGCAGCTTCTGGATTGGGGCTGCGATCGGCGCGGTCGCCGCCATCGTGCTGCTCGATCCCAACGTGCTGGCGCCGGATCTCGGCTGGCGGATGGCCTATTTCATCGGCGCCGCCCTCGGCCTGATTGTCTTCGTGATGCGGATGTGGATTCCGGAAAGCCCGCGCTGGCTGATGATCCATGGCCGTCCCGAGGAGGCGCACGCGATTGTCGACGGTATCGAGAGATCGTCGATGAGACACCCGGATCATCCGGCCGATCAGGTATTCCCGAAGATCCGCTTACGGATGCGCAGCCACACGCCGCTTGGTGAGGTGGCGCATACGCTGTTCACGACCTACCGGCAGCGTTCGATGGTTGGATTGGTGCTGATGGCCTCGCAGGCATTCTTCTACAACGCCATCTTCTTCACCTTCGCGCTGGTGCTGACCGATTTCTTCGGCATTCCGTCAAATGACGTCGGCTGGTACATCCTGCCTTTTGCGGCGGGCAATTTCCTCGGGCCCTTGTTGCTCGGCCGTCTCTTCGATACGCTAGGTCGCCGCGCGATGATCGCGACCACCTATGGTGTCTCCGGTCTGCTACTCGCGCTGTCGGGCTATCTGTTCTCGATCGATGTCTTGAGCGCGCAGACCCAGACCATCGCCTGGATGGTGATCTTCTTCTTTGCTTCGCCGGCGGCGAGCGCGGCCTATCTCACCGTCAGCGAGACGTTTCCGCTGGAGGTACGCGCACTCGCGATTGCGCTGTTCTATGCGATCGGAACGGGCATTGGCGGCGTGGTAGGACCGGCGCTATTCGGCGCCCTGATCGATACCGGATCGCGCAACACCGTTTTCGCCGGCTACCTCTTAGGGGCGGCATTGATGATCGTGGCCGCCGCTGTCGCGTGGCGGTATGCCATTGCGGCCGAGCGCAAATCGCTCGAATCTGTCGCACGGCCGCTAGCATGTGTGGAGTAGGATGAGATGATGAATGAGGATCTGGCGGAAATGCCATTGGAAGATGATATCGCCGGTGAAGAAGAGGTCGTGGAAGAGACCGTTCCGGTGCCGCGCTCGCTGGTGCCGCACTTGAGCGAAACTGCCGTTCTGCTCGACATCGACGGCACGCTGCTCGATCTGATGCCGACGCCGCGCGAAGTCTGGGTGCCGCCGGGCTTGTCAAAGACGTTGAATCGTCTGCTCCAAAGGACCAACGGCGCGTTGGCGCTGGTCAGCGGCCGCTCGCTCAACGATATCGACCTGATTTTCGCGCCCGATCAATTCCCGGCCGTCGGCGGCCACGGCGCCGAAATGCGGATCGAGCCGGATAGCGAGGCGGTGGCCGCCCACGCCCCGCCGATGGACAAGGAGTTGAAGCGACGGCTGGCGGCGATCGCAAAGCTCAGTCCGGGAATATTGCTGGAGGACAAGGGCTACTCGCTGGCGCTGCACTATCGCCTCGCGCCGCATGCCGAGAAGGCGATTTATGCAGCGGTGTCGCTGATCAGGGCCGATCTGCCCAATGCGCCGATCGAAGTGTTGCCCGGCAAATGTGTCTGCGAGATCAAGCACTCAGGCTTCACCAAGGCGAGCGGGGTGCGCGAATTGATGACGCGCGAGCCGTTCAAGGGGCGCCGTCCGTTCTTCATCGGCGACGACGTTACCGACGAGAGCGTCTTTGCGATCATGCCCGACCTCGATGGCCTCGCCTTCTCCGTCGGCCGCCGTGCCAAAGGCGTGGCCGGGCACTTCGATGCGCCCAGCGACGTCAGGGAATTCCTTACACACCTGCTTGATGACGAAAGGGACGCACCGCTGCCATAATGTCTTTCGTCTCGACGAGATTCGAACACAGATTCTCGCGCTTGATGCCGAGGTTCGCGGTAAATTTTATTTTTCGTGAGTTCCGGTGAGTTCCTGCATGCCGCAGCCCGAATTTGGTTTCAATTCGTTGAAAGGGTGATCAGGAACCATATTGATGAATGGCTGTTAATGCGGGCGTATCAACGGGAGGGGACCTGTGAACCTCGTCGTCGTTTCTAACCGCGTTTCGCGCGGAAAACCCAACGAACCCATGACGGGGGGACTCGCGGCGGCGTTGTTGCCGATTGTCGAGAAGTCTGGCGCTATCTGGGTCGGTTCCAGCGGCCGGGTTCGTGACGGGAACCTGAAGGAACCATTTGCCGAGATCGAAGCGCTTGGCGCCGGCGCACTGGCGATGCTGGACCTGCCGGCCGCGCATTACGGCGGCTATTA
The DNA here is from genome assembly GCF_001693485.1 of Bradyrhizobium sp. LMTR 3. GTDB lineage: Bacteria > Pseudomonadota > Alphaproteobacteria > Rhizobiales > Xanthobacteraceae > Bradyrhizobium. The sequence goes on along the minus strand of NZ_MAXC01000043.1, from coordinate 497,017 downwards.
CGAAGGTTTTGCGAATTCCGCACTATGGCCGGCACTGCATTCGCGCGCCGATCTGATCCGCGCCTCGCAGGAGGACTATCTCAGCTATCGCGAAGTGAACGCCTTCATGGCGCGTGCGCTGTTGCGATTCCGAAAAGCGGATTCGGCGTTCTGGATTCAGGACTATCATTTCCTCGCGCTCGGCGCCGAACTGCGCGATCTCCGCGTCACCGAGCCGATCGGTTTCTTCCTCCATACGCCGTGGCCGGCCCGCTCGGTGATATCAGGCGTTCCGCACCATCGCGAGCTGGTCGAGGCGATGCTGGCCTATGATTTGATCGGCTTCCAGACCGAGGAAGACTGCGAGAACTTCCTGGCTTACGCGCAGTCCGACCTCGGCCTCGTCGTGCATGACGGCGTCATCATTTCGCGCTACGGCCGAACGCGCGCTGCGGTATTTCCGATCGGCATCGATCCCCAGCTATTCGCGCAGTTGGCAACGAAGGCGTCGACCCATCCGGATGTCTCGCGGCTGCGGCGCAGCCTGAATGGCGAGAAGCTCGCGATCGGGGTCGACCGGCTGGATTATTCCAAGGGCCTGATCAACCGCATCAAGGCGTTCGACCGGATGTGGACCTTGCATCCGTCGCTGGCGCGCACGGTGTCGTTGCTGCAGATCGCAACGCCGTCGCGCGGTGCGATCGAGGCCTACGGCAATCTGCAAAGCGAGGTCGCAAGGTTGGTCAGCGACGTCAATGGCGTTCACGGCGAAGTCGACTGGACGCCGATCCGTTATCTCAACAAGGGTTACGGCCAGGCCGTGCTCGCCGGCCTCTATCGCACCGCGCAGGTCGGCGTGGTCACGCCGCTGCAGGACGGCATGAATCTCGTCGCCAAGGAATATGTCGCCGCGCAGAACCCGGTCGACCCCGGCGTGCTCGTGCTGTCGAAATTCGCCGGCGCCGCCAACGAACTCGACACTGCGCTCTTGGTCAATCCGCACGACATCGACGGCATGGCGCGCACCATTGCGATCGCGCTGTCGATGCCGCTAACCGAACGGCGGATGCGCTGGGAGGCGATGATGGCGAAGCTGCGCGGCCATACCATCCAGCAATGGTTCGCCGACTTCACCGATGCCTTGCGCGAATGCCAGCTCGACAAGGACGCGCTCGCGCCCGTGATCGTCGAGCCGGCCCGATGGCCGCTGCGCTCCGCCAGCAACAGCAACACCGCGCGGTATCATTAAAGCGTGTGATGATGTCAGGTTTGATTGCGACCAGGAAAAGGTGCGCTCCCTCTCCCGCGTGCGGGGGAGGGCTGGGGTGGGGGTGTCTCCACAGGCGATACTGCCCGTGTGGAGAAAGCCCCCACCCGGCGCTTCGCGCCGACCTAAGAGCGAGCTTCGCTCGTCTCGACCCCCGCAAGCGGGAGAGGTGAGCGCCGTCTCGAGGATCGGGCCGCTAGCGGCCCCTCAATAACAATACGACACGCCATCCAGCACGGGGCAGCGCGCCTTGGTCGGCGCGCTCGGATTCTCCATCGGCACATAGCCGCCCTTGCCGTTGCCCGCGAACACGCCGGGGCCGATGACGACGGACGATTTGTTGCCGATGATGACGCTCGGATGCGGCGAGGCCAGCCTCGATCGCGAGCCGTCGGCCCACACGATGGCGTCGCCCGCAAAGATGCCGCGCCGGCCGTCATCGCAGGTCACGTCCACGCCCTGCTTGGTGCAGGCCTGCGCCAGCGCCGGGCTCACTGCTGTGCCCGCAAACGCCGATAAAAGGGTAGCGAACAGAAGCGCCCGCGCGATGATCATGCCGTCCTCCACCGATTGCGTTGCCACTGTGGTCGTCGATCGTGGCCGGATTCCGGTTCAATGGTCCGGAAAGCACGGATCATCCGACGCCGAACGCGCCAAATTGCCGAATAAATTCAATGAATTGGGGAAATTTTATCCACCGCGCCCAGCCTCCCTTGCAAAATCAGTGCTGCCCCTTCAAGAGAGGGCCTCCGGAGAGATGGCCGAGTGGCTTAAGGCGCACGCTTGGAAAGCGTGTGTGCGGGAAACCGTACCGTGGGTTCGAATCCCACTCTCTCCGCCAGAATCTCGTTCCAGCCAATTTCATCCGACCCCAATTCCTGACACAAACACCTGCAATATTAGCCACTTGTGCTGGATTTGGCGTTCCATTCAATTCCATCCTCTCTCGCCAAATCTCACGCCTAAGTGTATGTAAGGGTGTATGCAGCCGGGTGCCGATTTATGGCGCGAGGATTCGGAAAACTGACGGCCAAGAAGGTCGAGCATCTATCTAAGCGAGGGATGCATGCTGATGGCGGCGGCCTTTATCTCCAGGTGGCGAAGGGGGGCTCCAAGAGCTGGCTGTTTCGATACAAACTTCATGGACGCACCCGCTGGCATGGCCTCGGGTCCCTGCGCGATGTGAGCCTAGAAGAGGCACGCGACAAAGCGACTGACGCCCGCAAGGTCCGGCGCAATGGCGCAGACCCGATCCAAGCCAGGCGCGAGGCGAAAGCCGCCGCGCGCATTGAAGCGGCCAAGGCAATCACGTTCGGGGCGGCTGCCAAGCGCTTCATCAAAGCCAATCGGGCGGGCTGGAAAACGCCAAGCACGCCGATCAATGGCAGATGACGCTGCTTGGCATTGATCAGAATGGGAAACCGACCAAGAACGACTACTGCAAAACGATTCGCGATCTTCCGATCGGCGCGATCGACACGACGCTGGTCCTGCGGATCATCGAGCCGATCTGGGCGACCAAGACCGAAACGGCGAGCCGCATTCGCAGTCGCATCGAGCAGGTGATCGATGCCGCCAAAGCGAAGGGCGAGTTCAAGGGGGAAAACCCCGCACGCTGGAAGGGGCATTTCGATAACCTGCTCCCGGCCACCTCGAAGGTTCGGAAGGTCCGCAATCATCCGGCGTTGCCTTATCGGCAATTGCCTAACTTTATGCCCAAGCTCCGCGAGCGCGACGGTGTAGCTGCTGCAGCTCTTGAGTTTCAAATCCTGACGGCCGTAAGGCCCGGCAACGCAGTCGCAGCAAAATGGAACCAGATCGATCGGCAGACATCAGTCTGGACCATTCCGGCCGCACTCATGAAGAGCGATGCCGAACACAAAGTGCCATTGAGCAAGGCGGCGGTCGCCGTACTTGATCGCATGGAAGCCATCAAGGATGGCAGCGAGTACATCTTCCCAAACACCAAGGGCAAGTCTCTGAGTGACGCCTCGATGGCTGCGGTGATCGACAGGATGAACGAGCTGGAGCGGAGCTGGATCGATCCGAAGCTCGACCGCGAAATCGTGCCGCACGGCTTCCGGTCATCGTTCCGCGATTGGGCTGCAGAGCACGGCTATGACGATCCCGCCGCCGAAGCTGCTCTCGCGCACAAGGTCAGCGACGAGGTGATCGCGGCTTATAAGCGCACAACGTTCTTTGAATTGCGCAAGCGGATGATGAAGGACTGGGCCGACTATTGTGCGCGGCCTTCCAGTAGCGATGACACGGTCGTGCCGTTCCGGACGCAGTCATGAAACCGGCGAACCAAGTTTGGCAATACAGATTTCTTGATAAAGAACAACTGGCAATCATTGAGGCTGCGCCTTCTCCGTTGCCAGATGCCATTGATCTCGCCGCTGCGATCAGCGAACTGGAAGGCTACCTTTCCTCCCGCGCACGGCTTGAATGGTTAGAATTGGCCGCTCATGACTGATTGCAGATTCGAGTCCTGCCGGCCCACCAGCCTTCGCCGCGTGTTTCGGATTTGCCGAATTCGGCGGGCACTTAAAGAAGCCCGCTTCGCGAGCTCCGGCTGGGTTCGCCGCTTCCGCTTGATGGGATGTTTTGTGCACTGTCACCGTAATGCCGAAACGCGCGTCCGAAGTCGCCAGCGTGCTTGTACGCAAGACAGATCGATTCCCGCTGAGCGGGGCCGACGACGTGAACACATACGCATTATTTGCGGAGCTATTTCCCCAACTGACAAGAGCGGGTTGGCGCGCGGGAATCATCGTGCGGACTGGTATCGCAACCGATAGTTCAACAAGCGTATTTATCCGCGATCTTGTTGCCAATCGAAAGCTCTTCAGCCTCCATGATTTCAAACCGGTCCCGGCTATTTTGACAACATCGGTCACGCACGATTCAAATTTTGTCTTTTGACCTTGGCGCCGGCAAATATCCGCCCGCGTGGTCGTTGCCGCCGTGCGCGGCGATGAACATGGCGACGGCCGACCGGCAATAGGATTCGATTTCGTGGTCGTCCTCTGCTCTCGCCTGATCGAAGCGTGCGATCATCACGAGATCGGATCCCTTGAAAAGCGCGGCAAACAAGCGGGCGGACCGGAGAGGATCGGGCACGTTCAGAACCGCCTTCGCGTGCAACTGACGCAACAGGGCCTCGATCTGGGCGATGACATGGGCGGGGCCGGCTTCGAAATGAAGCTTGCTTAACGCGGTTTGACTGGTCTTGTCGGCCATGACCATGGCTTCGACACTGCGGACGTCCGGTCTCAACAGCGTGCGAAGCAGTAATGATCCCACCGCCATGAGCTGATCTTCGACCGAACGGTCGTCGCCTTCAAGAAGGGCCTGTGGTGCAAACAACTGCTGGCAGCCGGCCGCCATGGCCGCGCCGAACAGCGCCTCCTTGTTCTCGAAGTGCCTGTAGATGCTGAGCTTGGATATCTTCGCTCGCTGGGCAACCTTATCCAAGGTCGTCGCCTGAAAACCCAATTCCAAAAAGAGTTCGCGCGCGGCGTCGACGATCGTTTGGCCAAGCGCCTCGTTGGCGGGCCGGCCGCGCCGGCCCTGGCTTTTTTCAGTCACGACAATTCCAGTACTTGACAGTATCTCAATTCTTGCATTATGATACCATGAAGTATCTGAAATGTGCAAGCCGGGTAGGTTGCAACCTATCCTCCAACGGAGCCCATCACCATGGATGACGTCATCATCATCGGCGGCAGCTTTGCCGGTCTCGCCGGCGCCCTGCAGCTCGGCCGTGCACGCCGCAAGGTCACCGTTCTCGATACCGGCCTGCCGCGCAACCGCTTCGCCGGCCACTCGCATGGACTGCTCGGCCACGATCACAAGCCGCCGCTGGACATCCTGGCCGAGGCGCGCCGGCAGCTGGCGCGTTATCCCACGGTCAGGCTGGTCAATGCCCGGGCCGACAGCATCTCCGGCAACATCGACAAATTCTCCGTCCTCACTGGCGATGGCGAAAGCTTTGGGGCGCGCCGCCTGATCCTGAGCTATGGCATCGTGGACCAGATGCCTAACGTTCCGGGTTTTGCCGAAAGCTGGGGCACGTCCATCGTGCCCTGCCCGTATTGCGACGGCTTTGAAGTCGCCGGCCAGCATTGGGGCCTCGTCTGGTCCGGCCCGCAGTCGCACAATCAGGCCAGGCTGTTCCACGATTGGACCGACAAGTTGACGCTCTTCGCCGATGGTCACGACATTCCGCCCGATATCCGGGCCGATCTGGCGCGCCGAAGCATACCTGTCGTCGACGGCCGGATCACCGGGATCGCCCATCATGGGGGCCATAACGCCACCGTCAAGCTCGATACCGGCCCCAATGTCGCGGTCGACATCCTGTTCGCGCATCCGCGCAACAAGCCGTCCGCAAGCCTGCATGAATCACTGGGCCTCGCCACGGTGGATACGCCCGGCGGCATCGCCTTGAAGGTCGACGAGCGCCGCCAAACCAGCATGCCCGGCATCTACGCCGCCGGCGACCTCACCACGGTCTTCTTGCCCTCGGTCACCCAGGCATCATCGCAGGGCGCGATGGCGGGTATCTTCGCCCAGCAGTCGATGGTGGTTTGAGACCGCAGATGGGAGATGAGCATGCCGGTCGAACCGGACAGCGCGGGTGTGCGCTTCCCCCCGCCCTTCGTCTATCTGGGAGCGCTGCTGTTGGGGCTGGCGGCGGAGCGGTTCGTCACTCTGCGCTCTTTCGGCATCGACGGGCGGTTGCTGGTCGCGACCGGCGCGCTGCTGTTCGTTGCCGGCGCGGCGATGATGCTTGCGGCGGCGGGGCTGTTCCGGCGGCTGGGCACCAACGTTCCACCGTCGCAGCCAACGACCCTCATCGCAACGACCGGCCCTTATCGGTGGACCCGCAATCCCATGTATCTCGGAATGGCGCTTAACTATGCCGGCCTTGCGATCGGCTTCGACGGGCCGATCGCCTTCGCCTTGCTCCCGTTGGTGCTGATCGCGATCCAGACGCAGGTGATCGCCCGCGAGGAGCGCTATCTCGAAGCGAAGTTCGGCGACGACTACCGCCGCTACAAGGCCGAGGTTCGCCGCTGGCTCTGACTATTCCGCCGCTGCCGCCTGCGGGGCCTTCTGATCGACTTGGCAGGCGGGCTGGCGCCGTTGTTCGCAACTACAGGAGCTTCGCAATGCAATTGACCGTCAACAGTAAGCGCTACGATCTGGATGTCGAACCGGAAATGCCGCTCCTTTGGGTGCTGCGGGACGAGCTTGGTATCTCGGGACCGAAGTACGGTTGCGGTGCGGGCCTTTGCGGTGCGTGCACCGTTCATATCGACGGTACCGCGGTTCGCTCCTGCTCGATCAACGCTGGCGAGGTCCGCGGCAGCATCACGACAATCGAGGGCCTGGGGACTCCGGCAAACCTGCATGTGGTTCAGCAGGCCTGGATCGAGCACCAGGTCGCGCAGTGCGGCTATTGTCAGTCCGGCCAAATGATGGCCGCAGCGGCGCTGCTGTCTAAAACCCCCGATCCTTCGGACGCCGAAATCGCCGAAGCCATGGACGGAAATCTTTGTCGATGCGGGACTTACACGCGCATCCACAGCGCCGTCAAAACTGCAGCCCAGATGATGAAGGGGAAATAGCGTGGCTCGGCTCAAGACAATTGCAAGACGCACGTTCCTGATTGGCTCCGCTGCGATCGCCGGCGGCGTCGCGTTCGGCTATTACCGACTGCGCCAGGATCCTCCCAATCCGCTGCTCAAGGACCTCAAGGCGGGGGAAGCCGCGATCACGCCCTACGTCCGCGTCGACGCAAAGGGCGTCACGCTCATCACTCCGCGCGCCGACAAGGGCCAAGGCTCATATTCCATCCAGGCTCATCTGATTGCTGAAGAGCTCGACGTGGATCCGCACAAGGTTCGCATCGATCCCGGTCCGCCAAGTCCGGCCTATTTCAACAGCCGGGTGATGGACGACAGCCTGCCGTTCTCTACGATCGACGATGGCATGATGGCGCGTGCGGCGCGGGGAGGCGGCGAAGTGTTGAGCCGCGTTCTCGGTATGCAGATCACGGGGGGCTCGTCCACCGTACCCGACGGCTATCAAAAACTCCGCATGGCGGGCGCGGTCGCGCGCGAGACTTTGAAGGAGGCGGCGGCCAGAAGGTCGGGAGTGTCCCGGTCGCAACTGAAGACCAAGGATGGTCAGGTGATCTTGCCCGATGGCAAATCCCTTACTTACGCGGAACTGGCCGTTGAGACAGCGCAGCTTGCACCCGTTACGGATGTCACGCTCCGGCCGGAACAGGAGTGGCGCTACATCGGCAAGAAGATGCGTCGGATCGATATCGTCGCCAAGTCCACAGGTACCCAACAGTACGGCATCGATATTCGTCCGGACCGGGTCGTGTACGCGACCGTCCGCGCTAACCCCGGCATGGGTGGCACGATTAAACGATACGATGCCTCCAGCGCGGAGAAGATGAGAGGCGTCAAAAAGATCGTCCTCATCAAAGACGGCGTGGGCGTCATTGCCGATAACACCTGGAGAGCCTTTCAGGCCGCAGCCGCCATCAAGATCGAATGGAATGATCCTCCTTATCCAGCCGACTCGGCTGGAATGTGGAAGGTGCTGGAGAATTCATTCTCCAAAGACCAGCAGGACAGCCGGCTTCGCAACGACGGTGATGTCGAGAAGGCTTTAGCCGGCTCGTCCAAACCGATCGAGGCGGAGTATCGGACTCCCTACCTGGCCCATGCGCCGCTGGAGCCCATGAATGCGGTCGTACTCTACACGAAGGAACGGCTCGACATCTGGACGGGAACGCAGATCCCGGTCTTCCTCCAGGGGCATGCGGCAAAGCTGACGCGACTGCCGGAAGAGAAGGTCTATCTGCATGTTCAGTCGATGGGCGGCAGCTTCGGGGCACGGCTCGATGACACCTATGCGTTGCAGGCGATCGAACTCGCGATGGCCATGGAAGGCGTGCCGGTCAAGATGACCTGGAGCCGTGAAGAGAACATGGCGCACGACTATCCGCGCCCGATTCAGCTCTCGCGCGCCAAGGGAACCGTTCGCGATGGCATGGTCGAGAGCATGAGCATTGATGTGGCCGGACAATCGATGGGCGCCTCCTGGTTCAATCGGTTGCAGGCGCCCATTCCTCCCGGTCCCGATGTTTCAAGCGTCAACGGTATTTGGGACCAACCTTTCGCAATACCTAACTTTCGTGTGACGGGTTATAAGGCGAAGGAAATGGTGCCAGTCAGCCCGTGGCGATCGGTTGGAGCGTCCGCCAATGGCTTCCACCATGCTTCCTTCCTGGACGAGTTGATCCATGCCGCGGGCGCGGATCCGATGGCAGAGCTCATTCGTCTCTGCAATCATGAGCCTTCCAAGAAGGTGCTGCATACTTTGCGTGATATTTCCGCCTGGAAAGGCTCGCGAATCGATGATCGACGAGCTCGCGGCGTGGCGCTGACTTTGTCCTTCGGCGTGCCAATGGCTCAAGTCGTCGAAGTAAGCTACGCGCCGCAAGGCATCAAGATCGACAAGGTGTATGCCGTTTGCGATGTGGGACGCATTCTGGACCCGGTCAACTTCGAAGCGCAGGTGCGGGGAGGCATCATCTGGGCCTTGGGCCATGCCATGAACTGCGAGCTGACCTACGAAAACTTTGCGCCGGTCCAGACCAATTTTCATCTGTTCGAGGCCATGAGATTCCATCAAGCACCCGAAATCATCGTCAAGGGATTGCAGCTTGGTGGGGACGTTCGAGGAATTGGTGAACCTCCGGTCCCGCCGGCGGCGCCGGCTCTCGCCAATGCGATCTTTGCTCTTACCGGAAAACGGGTACGCGAATTGCCTCTAAACAAGAGCATCAATTTCGCTTGATGGGTTGAGCTCTATCGCCCACTTGCGGTGCTTGCCCGAGCACCACCGTCTTCCCTCACGCAAGCCGAAAATCTTGGGTTGAGTGACTCAACATCCCTCAGAAGTGACGTCGACCACATAATCAGCTTGGAGGAACGCATGTACGCTAACAAATCAGACCTATTTCAAAACCTGTCCCACCTGGTCATCGCAGCGGTGGTAGGCCTAGTCGCGGCCTCGGTTGCGAGTGAGGCCCGATCGCAGACCGTGATCCTATCGGGATCGCCGTTCCCGGAAAGTCTGGCAGCGACAACGGATGGAACGCTCTTTGCCACCAGCTTGACGAACGGCGGAATCGCGCGCGTCAAGCCGGGCGCCTCCGAGGCCGAAGCCTGGATCAAGCAGGGGACATTCGATACGCGATCGACGTTCGGCGTTCTCGCCGACGAGACGTCAGGGCTTCTTTGGGTATGTTCGAACGATGCCACCCCACTCGGCGTCAAAGGTCCAAACACGATCGAAGGCTCGTTCGTTAAGGGATTTGACCTCAAAACCGGCGAGGGAAAAATCAGCGCGCAATTGCCCGCGAAACCTTCGCTCTGCAACGATCTCGCGATTGGGCCGGACGGCGCGCTCTACGTCACGAATACTCTGCAGCCGCAGATCCTTCGCCTGAAGAAAGGGTCTTCCGAGCTCGACATCTGGGCCCAGGACGCGAAGCTGAAAGGGGGGCTTGATGGGATTGCGTTCGGACCGGATGGCGCTTTGTACGTCAACACCTTCCAAAGCGGCGAACTCTTCCGCATCGAATCCAAATCGGGAGTCGCTGGTGCCGTCACGAAGCTTGAGACGTCCCGCCCAATCAAGTTCCCGGACGGTCTTAGGGCAGACAAGACCGGATTCGTGATGGTTGAAGGCACCGGTCCGCTTTCTAAGGTCACGATCGTGGGGGATCGGGCCCAAATCGAAACGATCAAGGATTTCGCTGGACCAACAGGCGTCGCGCGCGTCGGCGACAAGCTTTGGGTAGCGGAAGGCCAGATTGGCTATCTCATGGATCCTTCCAAGAAGGGCCAGACGCCGACCTTCCAGTTGCGGTCAATCGACGCTCCCTGACCGATACGAGACCCTCGTCGCGCCCGGCGCGATCGAGACGGATTTCGCAGGCGGCACCTCGAAGAACACGCCCGCGGTCCAGGACGATTTCCGCGGCGTCACAGCGCTGGGCCGCAGTGATGTTGCGGGGGCGCGTCATGGAGTTGGAATTCTACCAAGGTCTCGCACAGCGGGTTCGGGTCATTGCCGAGAAGGCGGCCCCCTTCACACGGCGTCGCCTGCTGGAGCTTGCCGAGCGGTACGACGCGAAACGAGGCGGCTCGCGTCCCGCGGGCTCGATCGAGCGTCGGCTGCCGGTGCCGCGCACCACGCCACTGAGCACATCGGTCACGCACGATTCAAATTTTGTCTTTTGAGCTTGGCGCCGGCAAATATCTGCCCACGTGGTCGTTGCGACCGTGCGCGGCGATGAACATGGCGACGGCCGACCGGCAATAGGATTCGATTTCGTTGTCGTCCTCTGCTCTCGCCTGATCGAAGCGTGCGATCATCAGGAGATCGGATCCTTTGAAAAGCGCGGCGAACAAGCGGGCGGACCGGAGAGGATCGGGCACGTTCAGAAGCGCCTTCGCGTGCAACTGACGCAACAGGGCCTCGGTTTGGACGATGACATGGGCGGGGCCGGCTTCGAAATGGAGCTTGCTTAACGACTTTTGATTCGTCTTGTCGGCCATGACCATGGCTTCGACACTGCGGACGTCTGATCTCAACGGCGTGCGAAGGAGCAATGATCCTACCGCCATGAGCTGGTCTTCGGCCGAACCGTCGACGCCTTCAAGCAGGATCTGTGGTGCAAACAACTGATGGCAGCCGGCCGCGATGGCCGCGCTGAACAGCGCCTTCTTGTTCTCGAAGTGCCTGTAGATGCTGAGCTTGGATATCTTCGCCCGCTGGGCGAGCTTGTCCAAGGTCGTCGCTTGAAAACCCAACTCCACAAAGAGTTCGCGCGCGGCCTCGACGATCGTTTGGCCAAGAGCTTCGTTGGCGGGCCGGCCGCGCCGGCCCTGGATTTTTTCGGTCACGACAATTCCAGTACTTGACAGTATTCTAATTCTTGCATTACGATACCATGCAGTATCTGAAACGTGCAAGCCCACGGTGACTTCCATGCAACGACGAGCCCTACTGAAGTTGGCTGCGCTTTCCGCCATCGGCCTCGCGCGCGCTCCGGCCGCCGCCAAGCCCAACGCGTCCCCCTCCATACCCAACACGGAGCCCATCACCATGGATGACGTCATCATCATCGGCGGCAGCTTTGCCGGCCTCGCCGGCGCCCTGCAGCTCGGCCGAGCCCGCCGCAAGGTCACCGTTCTCGATACCGGGCTGCCGCGTAACCGCTTCGCCGGCCACTCGCATGGACTGCTCGGCCACGATCACAAGCCGCCGCTGGACATCCTGGCCGAGGCGCGGCAGCAGCTGGCGCGTTATCCCGCGATCAAGATGGTCAACGCCCGGGCCGAAAGCGTCTCGGGCGCCATCGACGATTTCAAAGTCCTCACTTCCGAGGGCGAAAGCTTTGGAGCGCGGCGCGTGATCCTGAGCTATGGCGTCGCCGACCAGATGCCTGATGTTCCGGGCTACGCCGAAAGCTGGGGCACATCCATCGTACCCTGCCCCTATTGCGACGGCTTTGAAGTCGCCGACCAGCATTGGGGCCTCGTCTGGTCCAGCCCGCAGTCGCACAATCAGGCCAGGCTGTTCCACGATTGGACCGACAAGTTGACACTGTTCGCCGATGGTCACGACATTCCGCCCGATATCCGGGCCGATCTGGCGCGCCGCAAGATACCTCTCGTCGATGGCCGGATCACCGAGATCGCCCATCACGAGGGCCATATCGCCACCGTCAATCTCGATACCGGCCGCAAGGTCGCAATCGACATCCTGTTCGCCAATCCGCGTACCAAGCCGTCCGCAAGCCTGCATGAATCACTGGGCCTCGCTACCGTGCCTACGCCCGTCGGCATCGTCCTCAAGGTCGACGAGCGCCGCCAAACCAGCATGCCCGGCATCTACGCCGCCGGCGACCTCGCCACGCCCTTCTTGCCCTCGGTCACCCAGGCATCATCGCAGGGCGCGATGGCGGGTATCTTCGCCCAGCAGTCGATGGTGGTTTGAGAGCAAGCAGCATCGATCACGCCAGTTTCAATTCCACAATAGAAAGGAGCGCCACCATGGCCGCCATCAAACCATTCAAGCCCCTAGACGAGAAATTTCCGTTTGACCGCCAACTCGGTATCGCGGCCGCGCCTGTCGTGCTCATCAACCTCTTCATGGTCGATCCCGCAGACGAAGCGGGCTTCCTGGACGCTTTCAAGGCGGCTGCCGAAATCATAACGAAGCAACCGGGCTTCATCTCCATGCAACTGCATCGAGCGATCGGCGATAGCCCGACTTACCTGAACTATGTGGTGTGGGAATCCACCGAGACGGTCCGCACCGCCTTCACCCAGCCCGAGTTCGTCGCGAAGCTTTCGGCCTATCCGTCATCCGTCGTGGCCAGCCCGCACCTGTTTCAGAAGGTCGCCGTCCCCGGTTTTTGCACGGCCTGACTCCGGAAATGGCGACTTTTGGGCCGACGCGCTGACGCTCTTCGCCGATGCTCACACCGCGAACATGATCCAGCTCAACATCACGACGCTCACGGAGCTGGGATCAGCGGAGGATGGATCGCTTCATCCTGTTCGCTCTTGTCGCTCGCTGGAGAGGAAGCGCGCTTTGACATCGGACAGCCTAGTCAAGAACGCATCAGAACAAGGATATGTCATGGCACAGCACAATGCCGATCGGGTCTCCGACTGGAATGGCCAAAGCGGGGAGCGCTGGGTCGCCCACCAGGCCCGGCTCGACGCCATAGCGGCGGCGTTCGGCCAGGCCGCGATCGAAGCCGCCGCGCCCGCAGCGGGCGAGCGCGTGCTGGACGTCGGCTGCGGCGCGGGCGGGTCCAGTCTGGCTCTGGCCGCCCGCGTCGGCGCGGGGGGCCAAGTGCTGGGCGTGGACATATCCGAACCGCTGATCGCCCGAGCGCGCGCGCTTGCACCACAGGATACGCCGGTCCTGTTCCGCGTGGCCGACGCCAGCAGCGCCGAGCTGCCCGAGGGGGAGTTCGACATCCTGTTCTCGCGTTTCGGGGTGATGTTCTTCGACGATCCGACAGGGGCGTTCGCCCACATGCGCCGCGCGCTCAAGCCGGGCGGGCGGGTCGCTTTTGTCTGCTGGCGTGGCGCGGCCGAGAACGATTGGGTGCGCCTGCCGATGGGCGCGATCAAAGGTATCGTGCCGCCGACGGCGCCGCCCGATCCCGAAGCCGCGGCGCATTCTCGTTCGGCGACCCGGCGCGGGTGGGCCGGATCCTGACGGCGGCCGGCTTCACCGATATCGCTATCGCACCCTTCGATGCTTCCGTCCCGTTTGGCGAGGGCGCGACGCGGGACGCGGCGATCGACGACGCGGTGAAGATGACGTTTGAGGTCGGCCCGCTGTCGCGGGTGCTCGCCGATCAGGCCGACGATATCCGCGCCCGCGCCTCGGCCGCGGTTCGTGCCGCCTTCGCGGGCCGCGCCGGCGAGCGGTCGGTGATAATCGACGGCGCGACGTGGATCGTCACGGCGCGCAATCCCGTAACCTAACACGCGAAGGATCCCATGGCTGACCTGATCAACACCGCGCCGCGGGACATTCCTACCTCCAGCGCTCTGCCCATCGCCGTCATTTCCGTCCTAACCGCGATGGGAACGCTGGCGACCAACATCTTGCTGCCGTCTCTGCCGAACATTGCGATCTCATTGAATGTCACGAGTGCGGCGGTCACGTCCGCCATCACCGTCTTCCTTGCGGTGTTCGGATTGGGCCAGCTCCTGGTCGGACCGCTTTCGGATCGCTACGGAAGACGTTGGCCGGTCCTGATCGGATTTGCCGTGTTCTTCGCGGGCAGCGTCTGGTGCGGTCTGGCAACCGACCTGCCCAATCTCCTTATCGGCCGCGTCGTGCAGGCAACGGGTGCTTGCGCGACGGCAGTGCTGTCTCGCGCCATCGCCCGCGACATGTTTAGCGGCGCAGCGCTGGCACGCGCGATGGCGGCCATCATGATCGTGATGTCCGCTGCTGCCGGGTTCTCGCCACTGCTTGGCGGCGCACTCGACCACAGTCTGGGCTGGCGCGCCGAATTCGCGCTGGTCGCGGCCTTTTCTGCCGTCAGCGCCGTTGCCTACGGCATCGTTGTCGGCGAAACCCACAATTCGATCCGCACGCCGCTCAACCCCGTTGCCATCGGCAGGACCTATGCCGGCCTGATTGGCGACCGTCGCTTCGCTATCCCCGCGACCACCTCGAGCCTCATCATAGCGGGCATGTTCTCGATGTTTTCCGCTGCACCGCGTCTATTCATCGAAGCGCTGCACTTCACGCCGATCCAGCTAGGCCTCTTTTTCGCCGGCACCATCTTCATCGTATTCGCCGCGGGTATGCTTGCAACAAGATTGGCACCACGCTACGGGCTCGATGGTCCGATCCGGGCCGGCTTGTGCGCGACGGCCGCCAGCAGCCTTGCGATCCTGCTCATCTCGATGATCAGCCCGACTTTCCTGCCTTTTCTGGGCGCGATGTGCGTTTTTCTTCTCGGCATGGGTGTTGTCATTCCACTGGCCACTGCGCGGGCGCTTTCTCCATTCGGGGAGAAGGCCGGCGCCGCCTCGGCGCTGCTGGGTTTCTTGCAGATGATGATCGCCGCGATCGGCGTATGGCTTGCTGCCACAGTGTCACATGAAGCAATGTTGGCGCTGGGCGTCGTGATGAGCGCGTTTTCCCTGCTGGCTCTTGGCCTGTACGCGCGGGACCCAGGATCTTGATTGGCGCCATGACTCCGCGCGCATTTCTTTTCAGTCGCTCGTGAGCTTTGCGAAGTCCGGCTTACGCCGTCGGGCAAACGCGGCAAAGATTCGCCAGAGAGTTAGTTAGTTGGTCAATCGTCAGGGTACGCAGAAGAGATGGATGCTAACATGAGTCACCGGCTTATCGAGGGCGCTCCCTATTCCAGGCTGTTGGCAGGCGTGTCGCTGGCCCTGATGGCGGCTTCGCTGGCCGGGTGCAATGACATCGTCGCTGAGAAGGCCGAGCCACCGCGGTCGGTTCTGGTCGCAACCGCGCATTATGATGCCGAGACTTCGCAGCAGAGCTTCGTCGGCACCATCAGGCCCCGGATCGAGAGTGACCTCGGCTTCCGCGTCGCCGGTAAAGTCGCCAAGCGCCTCGTGGAAGTCGGCCAGACCGTCGAAATCGGACAGCCGCTCGCCACCCTCGACGAGGTCGACCTGAAGCTCCAGGCCGAGCAGGCGTTGGCCGAGCAGACCGCCGCGACCGGCGTGCTGGCGCAGGCCGCCGCCGCCGAGCAGCGCGCCAAGGATCTGAAGGCCAAGGGCTGGACCACCGACGCGCAGATGGATTCGAGCCGTGCATCGGCCGACGAGGCCCGCGCACGCTTGAACCGTGCCGAGCGCGCGCTCGAATTGAGCAAGAATTCCCTTGCCTACGCGACGCTCGTTGCCGACGCCCAGGGCGTCGTCACCGCAACGCTGATCGAGCCTGGTCAGGTGGTCGCCGCGGGCCAGGCTTCGATCCGCGTCGCGCGCTTTGCCGAAAGGGAAGCGGTCGTCGCGATCCCTGAGACGCTGGTTGGACGTGCCAAGTCGGGCGTCGCCAGCGTCACTCTTTGGTCGGAGCCGAACAAGAAGTACGTCGCGAAGCTGCGTGAGATCGCACCGGCCGCCGATCCGGCCACCCGCACCTATCTGGCAAAGTTCTCGCTGCCTGAGGCCGACGACAAGGTCGCGCTCGGCATGACCGCGACGCTGACGCTGTCCGATGCCGCTACCGAGCGCATCGCGCGGCTGCCGCTGTCGGCGCTGTTTAACGAAGGCGGCAAGCCGTCATTCTACGTCGTCGACGACAAAGGTGCAGTCACGCTGAAGCCGGTCGCAGTGAAGTCCTACGACAGCAACGACGTCGTCATCACCGGCGGTGTGGACGAGGGCGCAAAGATCGTCGCCCTCGGTGTGCAGAAGCTCGATTCCGGCCAGAAGGTGCGGGTCCTATCGGCGCCGTCCTTCTAGGCTTTCTACGAGTTACGTCGTGTGAGGTAGTTTCGACCTTTGCCCCTACGCAAAGGCTGAAGCGGCGAAGCGATCCAGAACCCAGCCCCCTGGATTGCTTCGCTGCCTCGCGACGACGATTTGACCAGAGCGGCTGTCGTTTATTGCAACTGGATCGTCTTTCGGAGAGAGCGATGAAGCGCTTCAACCTTTCGGCTTGGGCCGTCAGCCATCCGACGCTGGTCCTGTTCCTGATGGTCATGCTCGGCGTCGCCGGCTACTTCTCCTATGAGAAGCTCGGCCGCGCCGAGGATCCGTTCTTCACGGTGAAGGTGGTCAACGTCTCCGTGCTGTGGCCGGGCGCGACCGCGCAGGAGATGCAGGCCCAGGTCGCGGATCCCATCGAGAAGAAGATCCAGGAGCTGCCCTATTTCGAGAAGGTGCAGACCTATTCCAAGCCCGGCTTCGCCGCGCTCCAGGTGACCTTCCGCGACGATACGCCACCGAAGGACGTGCCCCATCTCTTTTATCTGCTGCGCAAGAAGGTGATCGACGTACAGGGCCAGCTGCCGTCGGGCATCCTAGGGCCAGTCGTCAATGACGAGTTCTCCGACGTCGACTCCATCCTCTACATGATGACCGGCGACGGCGCCGACTACGCCCAGCTCAAGAAGGTCTCGGAGGGCTTTCGCCAGCGGCTGCTGAAGGTCGACGGCGTCACCAAGGTCAATCTTTACGGCACCCAGGACGAGCGCATCTTCGTCGAATTTTCCCACGCGAAGCTGGCAACACTTGGCATTACGCCGCAGGCGCTGTTCGATTCGCTCGCCAAGCAGAACAACGTCACGCCGGCAGGCACCGTGGAAACCTCCTCGCAGCGCGTGCCGCTGCGCGTCACCGGCGCGCTTGATGGCGTCAAGGCGGTCGCGGAGACCCCGGTCGAAAGCAATGGCCGCGTGTTCCGGCTCGGCGATATCGCGACCGTCACCCACGGCTTCGTCGATCCGCCGACCTTCGTCGCCCGCCAGGAAGGCAAGCCCGCGATCGGCATCGGCGTCGTCACCACCAAGGGCGCCAACATCCTCCAGCTCGGCGAGGATGTCGAGAAGGCGACCGCCGATTTCATGAAGGTCGTGCCGCAGGGCATCGAGGTCGAACAGATCGCTGACCAGCCGAAGGTGGTCGAGCGCGCGGTTGGCGAGTTCGTGCATTCCTTTATCGAGGCGTTGGCGATCGTGCTGTTCGTCTCTTTCGTGGCGCTCGGCTGGCGCACCGGTATCGTGGTCGCGATGTCGGTGCCGTTGGTGCTCGCCATCGTCTTCATCGTCATGAACGCGATGTCGATCGACCTGCACCGCATCACGCTCGGTGCGCTGATCATCGCGCTCGGCCTTCTGGTCGACGACGCCATCATCGCCGTCGAGATGATGGTGGTGAAGATGGAGCAGGGCTGGGACCGCGTTCGCGCGGCTGCCTTTGCCTGGGAATCAACTGCGTTTCCGATGCTCACGGGAACGCTGGTCACGGCCGCCGGCTTCCTCCCCATCGGCTTTGCCAATTCGGCGGTCGGCGAATATGCCGGCGGCATTTTCTGGATCGTGGCGATCGCGCTGGTCGCGTCCTGGTTCGTGGCAGTGATCTTCACGCCCTATATCGGCGTCAAGCTGCTGCCCAATATCGCCGTGCATCACAACCACGATCCGCACGCGATCTACGAGACGCGGATGTATCGCGGCTTGCGCGCCGTGGTGCAGTGGTGCGTCGACCACCGGATCAAGGTGGTGGCGGCGACCGTCGGCGTGTTCGTGCTCTCGATCGTCGGCTTCGGCCAGGTCCAGCAGCAGTTCTTCCCGCTGTCGGAGCGGCCCGAGCTGTTCCTCCAGTTGCGCCTGCCGGAAGGCACCGCCTTCAATGTCACGGAAAAGTCCGTCAAGAAGGCCGAGACCCTGCTCAAGGACGACAAGGACATCGAGACCTACACGTCCTATGTCGGCCAGGGCTCGCCGCGCTTCTGGCTCGGTCTCAATCCGCAGTTGCCGAACGAGGCCTTCGCCGAGATCGTTATCGTCGCCAAGGGCGTCGAGGCGCGCGAGCGGGTCAAGGCCAAGATCGAGAACGCGGTCGCCGACGGCATGCTGACCGAGGCGCGCGTCCGTGTCGACCGTTTCAATTTCGGTCCCCCCGTCGGCTTCCCCGTGCAGTTCCGCGTAATCGGCCCCGATGCCAACAAGGTGCGTGAGATCGCCTATCAGGTCCGCGACGTCATGCGGCAGAACAAGAACGTCAAGGACGTCCAGCTCGACTGGAACGAGCAGTCTCCGTTCCTCAAGCTGGTCGTCGACCAGGATCGCGCCCGTGCCATGGGCCTGACCCCGCAGGACGTCTCCCAGGCGCTATCCATGCTGATCTCCGGCGCGCAGGTCACGACCGTGCGCGACGGCATCGAGAAGGTCGGCGTGGTTGCCCGTGCGATTCCGTCCGAGCGTCTCGACCTCGGCGGCGTCGGCGATCTCACCATCACCTCGCGTAACGGCGTGGCCGTGCCGCTGCAGCAGGTTGCCAAGATCGAGTATGCGCATGAGGAGCCGATCCTGTGGCGGCGCAACCGCGACATGGCGATCACCGTGCGCTCTGACGTCGTCGACGGCGTGCAGGCGCCCGATGTCACCAGCCAGATCACGCCGAAGCTGAAGCCGATCATTGACCACCTCGAGCCGGCCTACCGCATCGAGCCGGGCGGGGCGTTCGAGGAATCCGCCAAGGGCAACGCCTCGATCTTCATCCTCTTCCCTCTGATGGTCATGGTGATGCTGACGCTGCTGATGATCCAGCTCCAGAGCTTCTCGCGCCTGATCCTGGTGTTCCTCACCGCGCCGCTCGGCATCGTGGGCGCTTCCCTCGGGCTCAACGTCGCCAACGCCCCGTTCGGTTTCGTGGCACTGCTCGGCCTGATCGCGCTCGCCGGCATGATCATGCGCAACACGGTCATCCTGGTCGACCAGATCGAGACCGATGTTTCGCACGGCCTCACCAGGCGCGCGGCGATCGTTGAGGCAACCGTCCGCCGCGCCCGTCCGGTGGTGCTGACTGCGCTCGCCGCCATCCTCGCCATGATCCCGCTGTCGCGCTCGGCGTTCTGGGGCCCGATGGCGATCACCATCATGGGCGGCTTGTTCGTCGCGACCTTCCTGACGCTCTTGTACCTGCCCGGCCTCTACGCCCTCTGGTTCCGCAAGAGCCTGGATGAGGCCGGCACCCCCGAGCAGCCTGCCGCGCCGCAGCATGGGAGCGATGACCCGCATGCTATTCCGCGTGCTAAAGCGGCTGAATAAGTGAGATGAAGCACTGATTGACGAGTCCCGACAGATGACACTGATTGCGGAACATATCGAAGGCGACACCCGGGATCGTATTCTGGAGGTCGCCGCCCCGCCAACGTCTATCGCTTCTTCGAATCGAAGAAAGGCGATTCACCAGGCGGTGGCGCAGGGCCTGATGGGCGAGGTCGAGCTCGAGGCGCAGCGGATCGTGGCGCGGCCCGGTCCGGTACGCCCGCGCTTCCGCGAACTGCTCGCACGATCCATCGCATGAGACGATCACACGCAGGTCTGGCGCCTTTTCGCTGGTGGAGGCGGGCGCGCTCGCTGATCAGCCCGACGACATCCGCGCCCGCGCCTCGGCCGCGGTTCGTGCCGCCTTCGCGGGC
This sequence comes from Bradyrhizobium sp. LMTR 3, assembly GCF_001693485.1. GTDB lineage: Bacteria > Pseudomonadota > Alphaproteobacteria > Rhizobiales > Xanthobacteraceae > Bradyrhizobium. Next base: position 476,997 of record NZ_MAXC01000043.1, on the reverse strand, counting down.
CGCCCCGGCGAGCGGTCGGTGATGATCGACGGCGCGACGTGGATCGTCATGGCGCGCAATCCGGCAAGCTGACAGGGATTAGCAGGAGAGACGCCCCGCTCGGTGGAGGGGGGCGTCTTTGGCCGGTCAGCGGGACCAGATGAGGGCGTATTCGCCGGCGGTCTCGGAGAGGAGAGAGTTAGTTGGCCAATCGGTCAGGGTACGCAGAAGAGATGGGTGCTGACATGAGTCACCGGCTTATCGATGCCGCTCCCTCGAATGCGTCCGAGCTCTCAGCTTATGTAGAGAGTCTCCGCGAGCACTTGCTGGCGCATCCGGAGGAATGGGAGCAGGTTACGCTGGACCAATATCTCGAAGCTTTCGCAGCTGTGCTGCGAGACCATCAAGGGCCGAGCTCCCTTGGCCAAAGCCGTCTCCTGGACGGGCATGAGCGGGAAAGCATGCCTTACGCCGTCCTTGCTCGACTGCTGCATGCGGCCAGCATCTACGAGTAGCCCTGACGCGCCTTCGGTTGACCCTGGCGAGCCGAAGCGAATTCGATCGAGCGATCGCCGGCAACATCGTGCGAATACGCTTTCAACTTCGTCCTGAACCAGGACTGTCAGCCATGCGCTGAAAAAGAAGCCGCACTCCGCGAGGATAGTCGGCCGGGCGATGCCGGTATCGCGCCAGCTTCCGACCGGCGACAACACGGCGCTGGATAACAATCCGCGAAAGGTTTCGTCGGTCGACGAAGTGTGGATCGCCTTGTGCCAGGATGGCGACTATCTCGACGAACTGCGTCTGTTCGCTCACCGGCTGAGATCGGTCCACGCGCAATACGACGATGACACCAGAGCCCCGTTCCCGCTGCACGAGCTTCTTCTACTGAGCGAGGCCGTCACCGCCTGAACCGCCGCGGTTCGTTCGTCGGAGCTCCGGCGTCTTCGGACGTCCGACCCGACTACCCGCCGGACTTCCTTCGCCGCACGAGCCAACCGACGGCGGCCTCTTCCATGATCTCCCACGCAGGCCGACCGTCTTCGCTGCCATTGTCGTCGCATCAACGATTTGTGCGTACGTGCGTCGCCGAATCCGCCTCGAACGCTTGCTTTCCCTTTGCGGCCCATAGCGCTCTTGCCCGTTCGCCTTGATCGCTCTTGAGCTTGTCGGCCATCCAAAATAGCGCGCCAAGGATGGTGGCGCGGTCGTCGCCGATTAGATCCACGATACCGGCTTTGACGACGAGGCCGCCGAGTTCGATGAGGTGCCGCGTGCGCTTGCGGCGCTCGACCTGCCACGTTCGCATGTCATGTCGCGCCCTTGCGGCTTGATGTCGGTTGCGCGCCACCCAGTTGCGCAGGAGGGCCATCCGTGTTGCGATCATTTGTCGGTGCATTTCGCCGCGCCCGGCTTTGAAAGAACGCAGCCCCGCGCCTGGCCCATGCCTCCCTCTTTCCGGCCTCCTTCGTCTCGGCTAGCACGATCAGCGCTCCAGCCAATTCATCGGCGCTGAGCGCGTCAGCTCCCGTGGCAATGACGAGTTCGCCCAGCTGCTGTACCTTGCGGCTCTTGAGGTCCCGCGCCTTGTCCCCCAGTGCCTTCAGTTCAGCATCAAAGTCCCGTGGCTTGCGCATCTTCGTCTCCGTCGGTGTTGATGGAGAAATGATAGTCTAGCACCCGGCAGAATGCTCCAAGGTCACCAGGACGGCCTGGAACGCGGTAGTCCCTCCCGAGATTTTTTCGAGGGAGGGCGCGCTTATACGTCGTTCCGACGTGCGCTTTGCCGTGCCACTGATCTGATCGCGATGGCGATCTATCATCTTCACGTCAAGGTCATTGGCCGCAAGTCCGGGTCCAGCGCAGTGGCCTCGGCCGCCTATCGCTCGGGCTCGCGGCTGTGCGACGAGCGCCTGGACCGCAGCCACGACTTTTCCGGCAAGCGCGGCGTCGTCCATTCCGAGGTGATGCTACCGGAGAACGCGCCGGAGGCATGGACCGACCGCGAGCGGCTCTGGAACGATGTCGAGGCGTTCGAAATCCGCAAGGACGCCCAGCTTGCCCGCGAGGTCGAATTCGCGATTCCCCGCGAGATGACTCAGGCTCAGGGGATCGAGCTGGCCCGCGACTTCGTGCGGGCCGAATTCGTGGGCCAGGGCATGATCGCCGATCTCAACGCGCATTGGGACATGGCCGAGGACGGCATGCCCAAACCCCATGCCCATGTCATGCTGACCATGCGCGCGGTGGACGAGAACGGTTTTGGCCGGAAGGTGCGAGACTGGAACCGCACCGAGATGGTCGCACGCTGGCGTGAACGCTGGGCCGAGCTTGCCAATGAGCGGCTGGCCGAACTCGACATCGACGCGCGGATCGACCATCGCAGCCTTGAGCGCCAAGACATCGCGTTGGAACCACAAAGCCAAATCGGCGCGCCGGCGCAGCGGATCGAAGGCGAAGGGATCGAGGCCGCCGACCGCGCCGAACTGCACCGCGAGATCGCGCGCGGCAACGGCGCGCGGATCATCGCCGATCCTTCGGTCGCGTTGGACGCCATCACGCATCAGCAATCGACTTTTACGCGGCGCGATATGGCGAAGTTCGCGCACCGGCACAGCGGCGGGATCGACCAGTTCAACGAAGTGATGGTCGCGATGCGCGGAGCGCCCGATCTGGTCGAACTCGGCAAGGACGCTCGGGGCGAAGATCGCTTCACCACCCGAGACATGATTAAGGCCGAACAGCGCCTGCACCGCGCCGCCGAACTGATGGCTGAACGGGCGCGCCATGAGGTGCGTGACGCGCATCGCAACGCAGCGCTGGCGCGTGCGGAAGCCCGCGGTCTTGTCCTGTCGGGCGAGCAGGCCGACGCGGTTGCGCGTGTCACGGACGGCCGCGATTTGGGCGTCGTGGTCGGCCATGCCGGCACTGGCAAGAGCGCGATGCTCGGTGTGGCTCGGGAGGCATGGGAAGCAGCGGGCTACGAGGTCCGGGGCGTGGCGCTGTCGGGCATCGCGGCGGAAAATCTTGGAAGCGGATCGGGCATCTCGTCGCGCACCATCGCCAGCATGGAACATGGCTGGGGGCAGGGCCGCGACCTGCTCACGACCCGCGATGTGCTAGTGATCGACGAGGCGGGCATGGTCGGCACGCGCCAGTTGGAGCGCGTCCTATCGCATGCGGCGGAGGCTAGCGCGAAAGTCGTGCTGGTCGGCGATGTCAAGCAGTTGCAAGCGATCGAAGCCGGTGCGGCCTTCCGCTCGCTTCACGAGCGTCATGGCGGGGCGGAAATCGGCGAGGTGCGCCGCCAGCGGGAGGACTGGCAGCGGGACGCCACGCGCGATCTGGCAACCGGCAGAACCGGCAATGCCCTTGAGGCCTACCGCTCCCACGGCATGGTGCATGAGGCCCAGACCCGCGAGCAGGCGCGGGGCGATCTGATCGAGCGCTGGGACCGCGCCCGACAGGCGTCGCCCGACAAGCGCCAGATCATCCTCACCCATACCAATGACGAGGTGCGCGCACTCAACGAGGCGGCGCGCGAGCGGATGCGGGCCGCCGGCGCTCTGGGCGACGAGGTGGGTGTGGCGGTCGAGCGCGGCGCGAGAAACTTCGCCAGCGGAGATCGCGTCATGTTCCTGCAGAACGAGCGCGGCCTCGGCGTAAAGAACGGCACGCTCGGCACTATCGAACAGGTGAGCGCGCAGTCCGTGACTGTGCGCATCGACGATGGCCGATCCGTTCGATTCGACCTCAAGGATTACAACCGCATCGACCATGGATATGCGGCGACGATCCACAAGGCGCAGGGTATGACTGTGGACCGCACCCATGCGCTGGCGACGCCGGGCATGGATGCCCATAGCAGCTATGTCGCCCTGTCGCGGCACCGCGACGGCGTGGAGCTGCATTACGGCCGCGATGATTTTGCCAATCCGGACCGCTTCACCCGAACCCTGTCGCGCGACCGGGCCAAGGACATGGCCTCGGATTACGAACGCGCCGATCCGGCCCAAAACTATGCCGAGCGGCGCGGGATCAGCTTCGGCGAGCGCATTGCCGAGATTGTGCGCAAGGTCGTGCCCGAGAGGGTGCGCAACATGTTCGAGGGCCTGCGCCCGTCTGCCGAAGCTGTGCCCGGCACGGGCAACGCGCGGAGGCCGGAACGGGAAGCGCCTGAAAGGAGGGTGGCGGAAGACCCGGAAGCGGCGCTGCGTAAGGCCCGCACAAAGGTCTCATCCGTCATGCCCGAGCCGTGAATGCGATCTTCGATATGCAGGATTGGGGCGGCAAGGCCAGCCCGGCGCAAGTGAACGAATTGCAGGAGGCCCGGAAAGCCTTCGAGGAGGTGCGGCCCTACGGCTCGCACGATGCAGAAGCCGCCTACAAGAAGAACCCGGAGCTTGTCGGCGAGGCCGCATCGGGCCGGGTCAACCGGGCCGTCCGCGCCCTTCAGCTCGAAACCGAACTTCGCAGCGACCCGGGGCGCCGCGCTGATCGTTTCGTGGAACGCTGGCAGAAGCTCGATCAGGCCAGCCAGCGCCAGTATCAGGCCGGCGACATTTCCGGCTACAAGGCCACGCGCTCCGCGATGGGCGACATGGCTAAAAGCCTCGAACGCGATCCGCAACTGGAATCCATCCTCGCCAATCGCAAGCAGGAACTCGGCATCGGATTCGAATCGGGCCGCCGGCTCGGCCAGGAACTGGCCTTCACTCACGGCATCGACATCGGCAGAGGCCGAGGCATCGGAATCTGAGCCATCCTGTTTGCCGCCGCCTGAACGCCATAGTACGGCGATGCGCAAAACGCTCTTGCGCGCCTGCAACGGCCTGTCCTGTCTAGTCGCAGATGCTGTCAGAAACAGCCAGCAGGAGGCCGCGGGGCCATGCACGAACCAGACCGTATCATCCGTCTAAGAACTGTCCTTTCCCGGACCGGGCTGTCCCGATCTACCGTCTACCGCAAGATCGCCGAGGGCACGTTCCCGGCTCAGCTCAAGATCAGCGTCAACGGGACTGGCTGGCATGAATCGGACATCAATCGCTGGATCGCAGATCCCGTCTCATGGCGTCCGAAAGGCGAACTCGATGACGTCCGGTGAGGTCGGTTTGTACAGTTTCCTCACGCGGGTCCTCCAAGCCTCCACAGCCAACCCGAGTCTGGAAAGTCGGTACGACGAGCCTACCCTCGGTGCCGGCGCGATGGTCACAGTTGGAGACGGGCTCGCGTGGTGTATGTATAGGTGTATGTAGACAAAAGTCGTGCGCTAGAAACCCCGATAAAATTGGCGTTTCTTGCATTTTCTGGCGGACACTCTCTCCGCCAAACAAATACAGCTGCTGGTCCGCCCTCGCTTTGCAACAGAGTGAGAGAGACCACTGCAAGACTGTTGATCACGCTCTCGACGTCCTTGGCGACGAATCGGTTGCGTGTAGAGTTCCCTGCTACACTGGAGCGTGCATGCGGCCAAAGGTAGTGAGCACCGGAGAAATCATGGCTCAAGCACTGCAGGATCGGGAAGAATAGGCAATGTCAGATCAGGGCTGGGACAAGCACGCCGTACACGCCCGTAGGCTTCATGAGCGCTACATACTCTTCATTTTGCTGGCCGTGTTGATCGGTGTCATTACGGTCAAGTGGTCCGACGTCCCAAAGCTCACTGAGTACATTAGCTTTGCGCTAACGCTTGCGTCGCTGCTCCTGGCCATCATGGCCATCGGATATGCGATTTATTCCAATCACGGCTTGGGACTAAATTTGGCTTCGTTGGTGTCGTCGATTGGTGAGGTAAAGACTATTGCGTCAACGCTATCTGCTTCGTCCGTCACCCTGTCACGCGACATTCAAAGCCTGTCGGAGCAAACAGGCGGAATGGACCGTAGGTTAGCGCAGATTGCCGAGAACACGCGCGCTCAAGAGCTATCCAAGCAAGCGATACAAGAGCCTGCCGCGCCATTGCCTGAACCAGAGCTAAGCCTGCCACTCGAAGTACGAGCTTACGAACTTGACTTGGTACGCTTCGCCACTGTGACATCGACAACTGGCCGATACGTGTTGTTCGCTCTAACCATCGCCTTCCTCAACAAGAAGGAAATTAATATGAAGGAATTGTTTGAACGAGGCGAGTATCAGTGGGGGTTCCTCATCGCGACGTCGTCCGCGGACATTTGGGACGGTCCGACAAAGGGCTATGATCAAGTTAACGTTGAGAGTTTTCCCGGAGCGGACGTCGGGTTCGCTACCAAGTTGGTGGCCTTAACCCAAGCCTCAGCGGCTGAGTCCGACATTGACACAATGCCGGAAAGTGTTGCGGAGGACTTCGGTAGGATGCGAGCTTATTTCGAGGATAAGGGCTTTGATCTACATGGCACGTTGGACGCCTTTAGAAGGGTCGTGAAGAAGAAGTAGCCGCATCGGGTTAGAAGGCCGTCGTCGGAATTACGGTGACAGTGCATTAAACTATTGTGAGTAGCGGCAGCGTTGACGACGAGCCACGCGCCTGCGCGCGGCACTTGGTCATCCCCTCCCGCCTTCGCCCATCTAACCCTAGAAACCGACAAATACCGTAGCTTTCTCGACAGACCTCCGCTCCGACGCCACCGCATTCGCTGGGACGGAGTGCCGATGCCAGCCATTGTCTGCTGATGCTCCATCGCTGACGTCGCAGAAGTGTCTAGCACCGCCCCGATGAGAAGCCGGCACGCGCCGCATTACACACAACCGGCTTGTCGAACGAGCTCCCAAACCATCTGCTCGTCAGCGAGCCATCATTGTCGATCCACGGGATCGGCGGCAATGTCGGCAGGTACGACGCATACGGCATCACCTTCGCAAGCGTCACCCGGCCCGGAAACCGTGCGAGGAAAGCCTTGTTCATTCCGCCGTCAAGTCCGCTGTAGATCGGGGCCGCCGGCACATTGTCTTCAACCAATTTCGAGTAGGCGCGCTCGTCGGCGCGCTGTTTTTCCTTTGCCCGCCGTGCGATTTCGGGATTGACGACGAAGGGGGGACATTTTCCAGCGGCATCGAACACGAGAGGGTGCGGCGAATTCGCAGGCGGTTGCGCATCGAATACATAGCGGCGGTTGCACACATCCACCTTGGGTTCGCGTTGCGTCGTCTCGAAGTGATCGTTGCCGACCTTGAGCATTTTCCAGAAGGAGAGGTTCGGACTGTTTCGATGCCGCGCCAGATTTTCCGGCGTCAGGCGGAACGGATAGGCCTGCACTTGAAACGACGGCCGGCCGCTGAGCGAGTCGCGCGCCAGCGAATAGATTTCGCTGATCTGTTCGTCGGTCATGGCATAGCAACCGCTCGACCAGCAGTCGCCGTGGATCATGAGGAAGCTGCCGTTGCGCTTGTTCGCTCTGTCGAAGCTGTTGGGGTAGCCGAGGTTAATCGACAGATAGAAGTTGGAGTTGGGATTCATCAACTCAGGCGTAATTGTATAAAACCCTTCCGGCGCCTGCCGATCGCCCTCGTACAATTTCGGCCCGAGATCGCCCGACCACCGGCAGATCGGATAGGTCTTCAGGATCTGGAAACGGCCGGCCGTGTCCTGTTTCCAGACTTCAAGCTCCGCCTCCTCCTTGAAAAGGCGCATAACGATCGGCGAATATTTTGGCATCTTCTTCTGTTCGAGCAGCGCGAGCAGCTCGGGCGGCAGCTCCTGTGTTGCCTTGGCCGGCAACGGTTTTGTGCTTTGGCCAAGGCACTTGACCGGCGTCAAGATGGCGGCAAACGCGGTTGCGAGTACAAGCGCATGTCGGGCCATCGCGCGGATCACTGCTGCACCTCCAGCCCTTCCGCCCGCGCGCCGTTAACTCTCAAACCCGACAAACACCGTCGCTTCCTCGACAGACTTCCGCTCCGACACCACCGCATTCGCCGGAAACGTCTCATCCGGCCAGCCCAGCGCGATGCTTTTCATGATGACCTGATCGTCGGCGATCCCTGCGTACTCGCGCACCACGGGGGATTGCATGATGCCCTGGCTGTTGATCACGGCGCCGAGCCCGCGAGACCAGGCCGCATTGACGAGCGCGGTCGCCACCGCGCCGCAGTCGAAGGGCGTATCGTCGCTGCCGTCAAGGACGCGGTCATAGGTGATGATCACGCAGACGGGCGCGTCGAACTGGCGGAAGCCGCGCAGGACCCAGTCCTGGCGCTTGTCCTTGTTGTCGCGCTCGATCCCCATCGCGGAGAATAATTGCTTGGCGACACCGACCTGCCGGTCGCGGTGCTTGCCTGCAAAGGGTTGACCGGTGCGGAATTCGCGCGACTGCGGAATGCCCGCCACCATGCGTTCGGTGTTGCCGGCGCGGATCCGATCCAGCGGTTCGCCTGTTATGACGTAGAAATTCCAGGGCTGGGTGTTCATCGAGGACGGAGCGCGCATCGCCAAACCAATGATTTCCGCAATCAGCGCCTTGGGTACTGGATCGGGTTTGTAACCGCGGATGCTCCGGCGACCGAGGATAACGTCATCAAACAGCATCTGTATGGGAATCCCCGGATAAGTCCTGAATCAGCTTTCGTCTGACGGTACACCGAACAGCATCCGCTGCGGGCCCGTCGTCGTCTATCGGATTTTGGGATGATGAAATTGTGCTGCTGATTTGCCCGACGTGTCAAGGTTTCGGTCCTAACCGTCGGTTGCGTCGGCCGCCGGCTACTTTGCATGGGGTTGTTTTCGATATTTTTGGTGGGAGCCGCGATCCGGCGCGACGGCGCCCGGCCTGAAGGCGCATAGGCCTTTTCAGGCTGTTGCCCAAATCGTGGGTTTTGGTCTGGAAAGGTCGAAAATTCCTGATCTTTCAATGAGGATTGACTGACACTCTCTCCGCCAGCCGGCCCATCTATTCGAACAAGTTCGCCGCTGCCCAGAGGGCCCTTTTTGCCACCGCAAGCGGCTGTCTGGCCAAATCACGAACCGGGGTGGCCGGACGGCTGTTTTAATGGCCCGCGGGTTCATCTGACTGGAGGCTAGCGAGCGCCAGAGAGCCGCACTGGCTGACGGCACCTTACCGCTGTAGGCTATTCGTGTGCTGGCCAGCCGCTGGGCTCGCCCGCGCACTCTGCCAAAAGGGAGAAAAGCAAAAGGGAGGGAGACGTCCGATGAAAATGAGTTCGCTTAGGAAAGTCGCTCTGTTCGCAGCAACATCCGCCACGTTGGCGTTCGCGGGCACAGCGCTCGCCCAACAGCCTCGGGTCCTCAAGATACAATCGGCGGTTCCGCCGTCATCCACCACGCACGACGCTCTCAAGTTTTTTGCCGACCGCGTCGACAAGCTGACCGGCGGCAATCTCAAGATCGAGGCGCTGCCGGGCGGCGCGGTCGTTCCGCCGTTTGAGATCCTGGATGCCACGCACAAGAAGGTGATCGATGGTGCCTATGGCATCTCCTACTGGTGGTACGGCAAGAGCGTCACCGCGACGCTGTTCGCCAATACACCGGCGGGCATTTTCGGCATGGATGCCGTCGACTTCATCGGCTGGGTCTACGAGGGCGGCGGTCTCGATCTGTGGAACGAGTTCTACCAGAAGGAGCTCAAGCTCAATCTGGTGGCATTTCCGAGCATCCCGCCGAGCCCGCAAGCGCTCGGCTGGTTCAAGCGTCCGATCAAGGACCTGCCCGACTTCAAGGGAATGAAGTGCCGGCAGACCGGCATCGTCTCGCAGCTCTATGCCAAGATGGGCATGGCGGTCGTCAACATGCCGGGTGGTGAGATCCTGCCCGCCGCAGAGCGCGGCACGATCGATTGTGCCGAGTGGGTCGGCGGTATCGAAGATCAGCGGCTCGGTCTGCATACGGTCTGGAAATACCACTACACACCCGGCATGCATGAGAGCGCCTCTGTCGCTGAGATCGCGATCAACAAGGACGTGTGGGACAGCTTGCCGGATCAGAACAAGGAAGCCATCAAGTCGGCCACGTCAGAGACGTTCCTGCGCTGGTGGGCCAGCTTCCAGCGACAAAACGCGGACGCGATCGCAGAGTTTAAGGAGAAGCACGGAGTCAAGCTCCTGACGACACCGCCCGAGGTCAATCAGGCCTTCCTCAAGGCCTGGGATGAGTTTGCCACGGCGGAGGCCGCGAAGAACCCGTTCTTCAAGAAAGTCTACGAATCTCAGAAGGCCTATGCCGCCAAGGTCGTGCCCGCCAAGCGCTTCATGTTCCCGCCCTACGCTTTGCAGGCGGACCACTATTGGCCCGTTAAAGAATAAGACGGCCTTGAACGCGATGGATTATATCGAACCGCCATCGCGCTCCAGGTTGATTGAGCATGATCTCCGGGCAAACGCTTCGCGTTTGTCCCGAGGGAGAACCGGTACCGACTATTCCGGATCGTGTTCTGGCGAATGGAGGACATAGCTGAAAGGGCGGCCTCGGCCGCCCTTCTTGATATGGATAGCTGGCCGATCGCACTTACCTGACAATGTTCGGCAACCACAGTGCGATTTGCGGGAATAACAGCAGCAACGCCAGAACTAAGACCTGAATAACCATATAGTCGGACATGCCCCGGTAAATCGCGCCCAAGCTCCATTGCGGAACGACGTTCCGCAGATAGTACGCCGACATTGCAACGGGCGGGCTCAAATACGACGTCTGCATATTGACGGCGGTCAGTGCGCCGAACCAAATCAGCAGGTCGAGCTTGTTCAAGCCGAACTGAAGCTTTTCGACCACCGGCAAAACGATCGGAAGAAAGACCAGGATGATCACGGGCCATTCGAACGGCCAGCCGAGGACGAAAAAGATCACCATGATCAACGCCAGCTTCCACCAGTCACTCAACGGAAGGGCGAGCAGATAGCTGGTAATCAAGTTCGCTGTACCCAGCTTGGTGAAGACAGCGCCGAACACCGTCGAGGCCACCGCCAGAAACAGCACCATGGCCGAGGTCACCATCGTGCCGATAGCCGCGTTGGTGATCGATTGCATGCTGAGCCGGCCGTAAAAGAATGCAAGGAGTATAGCGCCGAAAGCCCCGCACGAGGCTGCCTCGGTCGGTGTGGCGATTCCACTGACTATGGTTCCGAGGGTAAATCCGATCAGCGCGCTGAGAGGTGCAATGCCGAGCATGACGGCGCGGAAGTAGGCGTTCCGGAAGTAGGGGTAAGCCGTCAGAATCGCTAACACCGAAGCGATGGCCGATAGGCTAAACGGCCCGATCGCAAGCGACAGACGCGGCACACGCGCTTGGCTCAACAACAACTCGAGCAGCAAGTACGCCAATGCGACCAGGCACACCAGGCCCAATCCGACTACAGGAGCGCCTACCTTTTCCGTGGTCATCGCGTCATAGGTGGCTGTGCGCTCCTCCATGGTCATGGCTGGTCCGAGCTTCGGATTGATCAAGCTGCGGACGAGCGTATAGGCAATATAGGAGCCAGCGAGCAGAAAGCCCGGGCCGAACGCCGCTGAATAGAGCAGATTGACGGGCACGCCCATGACCGGGCCCATGACTACCAGCATTATGCTTGGAGGAACCAGAATGCCGAGCGTACCGCCGGCGGCGATTGCACCCGCTGACAGCCGCGCGTCATAGCCGGTTTTGATCATCATCGATCCGGCCATGATGCCGAGCACGGTCACTGCGGCGCCCACGATGCCGGTCGCCATCGCAAAAATAGTCGCCGTTAGAATTACGGCCAAATAGAGCGATCCGCGCACCGGCGCGAGAACGCTGCGCAAAGCCACGAACAGCCGCTCCATGAGTCCGGCCTGTTCGGTCATGTAACCCATGAAGATGAACAGCGGCACGGCGGGAAAGATCTCGTCTTTCATCGTGCCCCAGATCTGCAGGTAGCCGAGATTGAAAGTCTGTTCCCACCCGAGGCCAATGCCACCAAAAACAAGGGCGAGAAACAGCAGCGTGAAGGAAATCGGGAAACCGATGAAAATGACGAAGACCATACCGACGAGCATGGCAAGTCCGAGAGCTTCGGCGGCGGTCATGGTTGTTCAGACCTCGATCTTCTCGTGTTTGGCCAAGAATGCGCCGGTTCGCCAAGCCCAGAGGCTCTTCATCAACTCCGAGATGCCCTGCAAGAACAGCATGAACGCCGTCAGCGGAATAACCCCGCGCAGCGGCCACAGGACCGGCGTCCACGCGCCGGAGCTTCCGCGTTCGTTGATCGAGAGCGAGTACAGGAAATCGTCTATCGAGAGGAAGAACAGCACGACCATTGTCGGCAGGAAGAACAGCAGGAACGCCAGGCTGTCGATCATGCCTTTCGTGCGATCCGAGAATGTTTCCCACAGCACATCGGTGCGGATGTGAGCGCCCTTCAGGAGCGCCAACGCCGAGCCCAGCATGAACAAGGTCGCGTAGGACATCGTCGTCACATCGAGGGCCCAGATGGTCGGATCCCCCAGGACGTAGCGGGCAAAAACCTCGACCACATTGGCGCAAATCAGGGGAATGATCGAGAGGACGAAGAGATACCCGGTCAATTCCGTGAACTTGTCGATGCTACGGATGACGGCCAAATAGCCGCGGGGGGGCATGGGCTTTGGCGGAGCAGAAATGTTGGCCATTGCAGTATGCCCAGACGGCGCCCGCCTTGGACTTCCCTATAGGAGTGCGCGCCACCGCCCACTCAAATGATCCCGATGCTAGCTTAGCGGCCGCCTCGGTGCCAGCGGGTGAATGGCCGCGGCGATCGGTCGGGATTGCGATGCACAATTAGGCAGAAAAGCCATCCCACGGCGCCGGGGACCGAATGTCTGGCGGGCACTTCTCAGACTCACACGCTCGGTCTCTGCCGGGGGCGGATCGATCGCTCGCCGATCCACCCCATCTATTGAACAGCCATGTCGTACGCCTCGATTGTCGCCCTGGCGCGTGTGGCTACTTCCGCTGCCGTCATGCCGGGCTTGTAGAGGCTGCTGCCGAGGCCGAACGCCAGAATGCCGGCCCGGGTGTAATCCGCGAAGTTTTTGTCGGAGACGCCACCCACGGCGGCGATCATCAGGTCCGCGGGGAGAACAGCGCGAATCGCGGTGATCCCTGCTGCGCCAAGCACGCTCGCGGGAAAGAATTTGAGGCTTGAGGCGCCAGCCCGGGCGGCAAGCAGCGCCTCCGTTGGACTAAAGACGCCGGGCATCGTGACCATGCCGCGTGCCCGGGCGCCGGCAATGATTTCGGGATCGACGTTGGGAGTTACGAGAAGCCGGCCGCCAACATCGTGGAGCCGCTCGACAGCTTCCAGCGTCAAGACCGTGCCAGCCCCAACCAGGATTCCGGCGGGCGCCCTCCTGACGGCGATCTCGATGGAGCGGAACGGGTCCGGCGAATTGAGCGGGATCTCGATCGCCGTCATGCCGCTGTCGATCAGCACGCTGACGATATCCGCCGCCTCCTCGGGCCTCACGCCGCGCAGGATCGCGACCAGCGGACGTTTCATCGGGGGAAATGGGACAACGCTCATTCGTCTGATCCTTCATACGTTCCAAATCGAGTGAGCGGCCATTGCAAGACCGCGACGGACCGCATCCTCGGCACCGATTGATCGGACAGGTACGGAAGCCGTGTCAAACGCCAACCGGTAAAGCATCTGGAGCCGTCCTGCGGCCACCAGCGTGATGCCGGCCTTGGGAGCTTCGGCGAGCCCCGCCGCCAGTTCAAGACCGATGAGCGTGCCCGATATTTTTTCGCGGGCCGAGGATGGCTTGCTGCCGTAGAGGAGCTGACCCGATCGCACCTGGAACAACAGATTGGCAGCGAACGCTGGCGCCTCGAACGCGGCCATGACCGCTGACCTGAATGCGTCGACATCTTCGGCTTCATCGGCGCCGGCCACCGCGTGAGACAGGATCGTTTCGCGCGACACGACGTCGAACAGCTCGCCCGTCATGAAGGTGGCGAAGCGCTCGACGGTGCCGCCATTCGCCCTGACCCATTTCGAATGGGTGCCCGGCATACAGACGAGCGCGTCGTCAGCCGCGTCCACGCCCAAGGTGCCGAGCAACTGCGTCTCCTCGCCCCGCATGACGTCCGGCGCCTTGGGGTCTCGTTGCGCTATTCCCGGGAGGATGCGGATGTCACGGTCCTGTCCCGGCACCACGACGGCCTGCTTCAGGATCGATGCAAGCCGCGCCGGCGGCTCGACATAGCCGGCTTCGACCCACCCCTGCCGGGCGCCGGCCATGCCGCAGATGACAACGGGCAACCCGTCCGCGGCGCCGACGGCTTTAAGATGCGATTGCAGCACGGCTGCGAAGCCAAGCTTGCCTGCCGCCATCATGCCCTCGTGGCTGCGCCGCTCCCCCAGCACGTTGCCGGTCCGGTCGACCAGCCAAAGCCGAAAACTGCTCGTGCCCCAATCGACCGCAACATATGCAGCCTCGCTCATTTCAAAATCCATCCCGATGCTATCTGCCCTCGAAGACATGATATCACGCCGATCCGCCGGCGAGCTACGTTCGCTTTCCATTTGATTTGCGGATGCGCAATCAGCATGATCCCAGCTTCATGCGAAGCCGGGCCGTTTGCTGCGGGTGGCTTTGCCAATGAGCACACGTCCGCGATAACGCGGCATGACAACAAGAACAAAAATTCGGGAGAACGCCGTCGTGATCAATTTTCCCTTCAGGCGCGCAATTGCCGGCCTTGGCCTGCTGATTGCGGCGCTCTCGCCGCAGGCGCACGCGCAATCCTCCGCCAAGACGGTAACGCTGGTGGTGCCCTTTGCGGCCGGCGGCGGCACCGACACCGTCGCGCGTCTGATCGGCGAGCGGATGTCGCGCACGCTCGGGCAGACCGTCATTATCGAGAACGTGGTCGGAGGCGGCAGCACGCTGGCCAATGATCGCGTGGCTCGATCGGCGCCTGACGGCACCACGATCCTCATCAATCACGTCGCGCTGCTTGCGGCGCCCAGCCTGTTCACCAACCTGCGCTACGATACCAAAACGGCGTTCGAGGCGGTCGGCCTCGTCAACAGCGCGCCGATGGTTCTGATTGGCCGCAAGTCGATCCCCGGCGCAGGACCGAAGGACTTTGTGGACTGGATCAAGGCGCAACGCGACAAGGCGAACTTCGCGCATGGTGGTCTCGGGACCAACAGCCATTTGTGCGCCGTGATGATGGGCAATGTGCTCGGCTTCAAGCCGACGGTCGCGGCCTATCGCGGATCGGCGCCGGCCATCTCCGATCTGCTGGCGGGGCAGATCGATCTTTTGTGGGATCAGGTGACCAACGCGCTGCCGCAGATCCAGGCCGGAACGTTGCACGGCATCGCCATTACCTCGCCGGAACGGCTTGAACAGTTGAAGGACGTGCCGACCACCGCCGAGCTTGGCATGCCCGAGGTCAGCTACTCGATGTGGCATGGACTCTACGTCGCGAAGGGCACGCCCAGGGAAACCATCGGCGCGCTGAATTCGGCGCTCCGTGCAGCACTGGCCGACCCGACCCTGCTGGAGAAGCTGAAGCAGCTCGGAACCCTGCCGTTTCCCGAAAACGAGCTGACGCCGGAGGCGCACGCGCGCCTGTTCGCCAGCGACCTGACACGGGTGGCAAAGCTCGTTGAAAGCTCGGGAATCAAAGCGAGCGAAGCGAAGTAAGCGACCTTGTGCGGCGTGGAATGGTTCCGCTGAAATCAGCGCACGGTCCATCACACGATCAGATCATGCGGCGCATGGGTGCCGGCGCCGCTCCACGCATGGTCCGCATTGTTATTGAAGTTGTCAAACCAGTGAGACGTCAAATTGTCCGACGAATGATGCTTTGATGAAGTGATTTCAATCGCTTGTGCTGGTTCTGAAATCGCCGTCGGCCCGCTGGTTGGTGCGGCGTGTCCGTGGTGACCGAGCGAGGCCGCAGAGTGGGCCACGTCTGCAACATCTGGAAACTTGAATTGGAAGGAGTGTTCATGCCCATGCGCGTGCGCCGCTGAGCCAAATGCTACATAATCAGTTGGCGGCTCAACGTCAGAGGCTCCATACTTGGACGCAGTATCATGCTTGCCTGAATTCGAATGGTGCCCCTGTCCACCGCCCTTCCACACGTGAGCATCGTCAGCATTCCAGGCGTCCTTCGTGTGGTCGTCCCGCCGTCCGTGATCTTCGCTGCTCCACTGGACGCTGAAGTGGCCTCTAGTATTGAAAGACCAATCGTTGTGCGGTGATGCGAAGTAGTGCTCGCCTTTCGACGTTTTGTGGTAGTCGATCCGCTGCGAGGCGTCGCTATTGTCGTTCAGTACGACGCACGTACTGTGCACGCTGGTATCGATCGCCTCGGTCTGATCTAGCGTGAAGCCATGGTCCGCTGATGCTTTAACATGAACCTGCTGGGGTTCGATCGATGGCCCGCTTGTCAGGGCGATCGCTTCATCGCCACTGGGGCTTGCCGTTTGCGCCGCCGATTCGTCAAAGCGGGAAAAGTCGAAGCTGTCGCCACTCCCGCCCATTCGCAACGTCCAGCCTTCGATGCTGTTCTGCGCGCCGTCGCCATCGGCCCCGTCAGGTGAAGCATCGGCGGCGAGGGTCGTGGCAGCCGCGTCGGCTTCCGCCGTCGAAACCAGTTCGGGACTGATAGCCTCGGTGGCGATCACGACTGGCGCCTCCGTCGGCTCCGGGATGAAATCCGACGCCTGAACAGTTACAAATCCCTCCAGGTGAATTTCCAGCAGAGAGGAATTGCCGATATCAAGGGTCTGATTGGTCGGATTGACGTACAGAATGGTCTGATTCGTCGCGCTATCGTAGAACCAGGCGATCGTATGCGCCGGTACGGATGTGCTTGAGGACGTCAGCGCCAGAAAGCCAAGTGCTCCGAGAGCCGTTAGATCGATCCTGTCAGACCCGGATCTGAAATCGGTGATAACGTCGAACCGGCCTGCGCGGGAATCCGCTGCGGACAAATAAATGAAACGATCCTCACCATTGCCGCCTGTGAGTTTGTCCGCGCCATATCCGCCGATGATGGTATCGCAGCCGTTGTTGGCGTTGATCGTGTCGCTTCCCGAGCCTCCGTAGATCCTGTCGTCCCCATCGTTGCCCTTGACCGTATCATCACCCGAGCCGGCGTAGATGAGGTCGGATTTGCCGGTGCCGTTGATGGTATCATCGCCGGCGCCCCCATAGATGATCTGACCATGGTGACCGCCGCCCGCGATGCTGTCGCCTCTGGGGGTCCCGTAAACATAGGGCGGATCGCAGATCACGGCCTTCCCCGTAGCGAGGTAGTCGAAATCATTGGGGTCGGCATCGCTGGCGCCGTGGATCGTGACCGTTATCACTTGTTCCGTGCCGTCGATGGTGGTCACCGTAAAGGTGTCGGTCAGCGTGTCGCCTTCGTCGAGCGCCTGCACCGCGCAGTTGCTGTCATCGAGCTCATACGTCCACACGCCGTCCGCCGTCATCGTGAAGGTGCCGAAGCCGGCATCGCTGGCCGTCGGGCAGTTGACCGCCGTGAAACCGGGCGCGTTGTCGACGTCGGTAGCGGTGAGCGTGCCGGTCGCCGTAGGCTCATCGCATTTGGTGCCACTGTCCTCGATCACGGAGCCGGCCGTAGTGCCGGAAACGACTGCCGCGTCGTTGGCGCCGTTGATGGTGATCGTGACCACCTGCGCGGTGCCGTCGATGGTGGTAACTGTGAACGTGTCGGTCAGCGTGTCGCCTACATTGAGCGCCTGCACCGTGCTGTTGGCCTGGTCGATGGAATAGGCCCACACGCCAGCCGTCGTCATCGTGAAGGTACCGAAGCCGCGCGTGCTCGCGGTCGGAGTGCTAACCGCGGTGAAAGTATCGGGCGCATTGTCGACGTCGGCGCTGGTGAGCGTGCCGGTAGCGCTCGGCGTGCCGGGCGCAGTGTTGGCGGGGCCGCTGGCCTCGATCACCGTGCCGTCGGTTGCGCCGGAGATGACCGCCGCGTCGTTGGCGCCGTTGATGGCAATCGTGAAGGTTTGATTGGCCGAGAGCGTCCCGTCGGAAACGGTGATCGTGAAGTCCGTGGTCGTGGGCTCAGTAAGCGCATTGATCGCGTCATTGTCCGGAACGAACGTATAGGCGCCGGTCGTGCTGTCGACGTAAAGCGTGCCGTAGGGACCATCGTTCGATACATCGTACGTCACCCCGTCGATTACGGTGCTGCCGGGTGTTCCCCCGCTGATGCCGAAGGTCAGCGTAGCGTCGGCGTTGGGACTGCTGGCAAGGAAAGTGCCGCTTGTCGCAGTGAAGACGTCAAAGACCGTGGTGTCGATTTCGGTCGGCCCGACCACCGCATTCAGCGTCGGTGGTGTCGGCTGCGGAGGCGGCAGTTGTCCAATAATCATCTCCGGGGCCGATGCGAGGATCACCGCGGGCAAAGCAGGCAAATCCTGCGGCGGGGAAGAATCATCGATCTGAATGAAATTGATCGGTTGCACCGGTAGCCGCTCGAGGGGAGGAGGCGTGCTCGATCCCGTCGACCCCAGTCCCTTCTCGTAGATGGCGAGCGCCTCCTGCTGTGCCGCCTGCAGCTCGGCCATTCGCGCAGCGGAGTTCGTGCTCTGACTGACGCTGATCGTGGACCCCTGCGAACGCAGGATGATGGTCTGTCCGGGATCCTCGACGAGGATATGCCGAGGGATCACATCCTTGGTGACCAGCTCGAACGAGCCGTGCTCGAGGTCCTTGTATGTGATGTTGCCGTCGTCCAGGAACGTGACATCAGGATCGGCGGCCCGGGCCTCCTTCACAAGCGAGAAGGTCAGTGCCGTGAGCCACAGCATGCCGAACCTGCCGGCATGAGCCCGACTTTGCGGATCGCTGACCGCGACTTGAGCGGCGGTGCGGGTCACATGGCTGAGGGGGCCGGAAGCCGCCGCGGTCTGAACGTTGCCGGCCGCAGCGGTCTTACCTTCGCCCCCAGTCTCGGTGTGAGACCCAACGAGCATGGCTCCAACCCCCGTTTGCCACTTGCCTCATGCGATTTCGTGGGGTCTGGTTATGTCCAGCCCAAGGTCAAAAATATCCTGCTGCGGCCAGCCCCGGGGGCTGGCCGCCGAAATGTCGTGACTGAGGTTAGCCCAATCCAGGGGCGTTAGGCTCTAGGCTCAAAAGGATTAATCCTTTTGAGCGGGCGCGGCAGATGATGCCTTCCTCCCACATCCGGTTTAATGTTGCCTCGGCCGCCGGTTCACACAGCCCGCGCGCGGTCTCCCGGACAAGGTCTTCTCAGGAAAGGGGGGATCATGTGCACGCATGCGATTGCCGCATTGATGACAGGCTTCGTGCTGGCGACAGCCGGGCTGTTTGTCGCGCCGGCTCACGCGCAAGTCAGGCCCGCCGTTCAGGATCTCGCGTCAAAACCAATCGGAAAAGTTGTTGTCGCCACGGGTTCGGTCACCATTGAACGTGCGGGTGCGGTGGTCATTCAGGCGAGCACCACAGATCAAGCTGGTCAGGCGAAGGTAGGTGATCTCGTCTATCAGGGCGATGTCGTTGCAACCGGCGCCGACGGCCGGGTCGGAATCAATTTCACCGACGGCACGTCCTTCAACCTGTCGAACAACGCGCGCATGGCCTTGAACGAGTTCGTGTACGATCCAAATAGTCGATCCAACTCGACCTTGTTCAGCCTAACCAAGGGAACCTTCACCTTTGTCGCGGGCAAAGTCGCGAAGACCGGCGATATGAAAGTCGACACGCCGGTCGCGACCATGGGCGTTCGAGGCACCACGCCCCGCATCGAAATTTCGGATGACGGGACAGTCAGATTTTCCACTCTCATTGAAGAAGGCAAAAGCGGGGGCACGCGAAAGCCGGGCGCACCGGCGGCACAGCAACCGGACCAAAAGCCCTATCCAAAATCAAATCTGAACATCTGTCGGGGATGCTAGGCCCATTCGCGTTGTGAGAGACCCGTCAGCGAACGAGGTCTCGGGAGTTCAAATCGACGGCCGCCTAAGCGCGAGTGCCAGGATCGGAGAGCCTGATATGAAATGCAGTGCGAGCGGGCGCGTCATTCAGGGCCTTGCGCCTGCTTTTGCCTTGCTGCTGCTCGGTTCCCTGGCTGCCGCGCAGAATCCCAAGAAGGGCGACTATCTGGAGAATATTGCGTTGTGCAACGGGTCGGATCGCACGTCTTTTGCAGTCCGAATCAATGGTTGCACGGCATTCATCGACTCCGGTCAGGGTACGACGAGGGCGCTTGCGATTGCCTATAACAATCGTGGCAATGCCCATACGGCAGCCGGAGACATTGACCGCGCTCTGCCGGATTTCGATCAATCGATCAAGCTTGATCCGACTTATGCAAAACCCTTCAACAACCGCGGCGCAGCTTACTTGAGGAAGGGCGAATACGACCTCGCCCTCAAATCTCTCGACGAAGCGATCAAGCTCAACCCGAATCACGCCAGAGCTTTCGTCAACCGGGCCGGGGTCCTCCTGAAAAAGCACGAGTACGATCGCGCGGCACGAGACTACGACGAGGCAATTCGTCTTGAGCCCAATCTGGAAGCCGCGTGGAGCGGACGCTGCTGGACCCGCGCCATCCTCGGCTCGTTGCAGGCGGCGCTCGAGGACTGCAACAAGGTGCTTCAGTCATGGCCGAACGATGCCGCCACATATGACTCGCGCGGACTGATTCACTTGAAGATGGGAGAAGCTGCCGCGGCAATAGATGATTTCAATGCCGCGCTACGCTTCGATTCCAAGCTGGCGAGTGCGTTCTATGGGCGGGGGCTTGCCAGGCTCAAGAGCGGCGATAAGGCTGGCGGCGACGCCGATATTTCCGCAGCAAAGACGCTACGGGCCGGAATCGATGACGACTTCATGCGCTATGGCGTGCGCGGCAGCAACTGATCAGCGGGCTTGGGCCGCCAGTAGCCTTCGCTTTCGCCGGCGCGGCAAGCCCGCCATGAAAAATGCGGGTGCCGCGCCCAGCGCTGCTGGCTCAGTCCAGCTTCACGTTCGCTTCGGTCGCGACCTTGCGCCAGCGCTCGAC
Source organism: Bradyrhizobium sp. LMTR 3 (assembly GCF_001693485.1). GTDB lineage: Bacteria > Pseudomonadota > Alphaproteobacteria > Rhizobiales > Xanthobacteraceae > Bradyrhizobium. Next base: position 456,070 of record NZ_MAXC01000043.1, on the reverse strand, counting down.
TTCCGACGACACCATTTTCGCGAACGCAGGACCGGCGACATCAGGAACATCGGAGCCGTTGCGCTCCCAGGCTTCCTTGATGGCCGACGTCTGCATGGCCTTCTGCAACTCCTTGGCCATCTGCTCGACGATCGCCGGCGGCGTGTTCTTCGGTGCGAACAGGCCGTACCAGGTCGACACTTCATAGCCGGGAAGGCCTGCTTCCGCGGCGGTCGGAAGGTCGGGGAACGCGGGCACGCGTTTCGGTGCAGCGACGGCCAGTGCCCGCAACTGTCCGGCCCTGATGGGGGCGGCCGACGAGCCGAGCCCGTCGAAGACAACGGGCACGTGGCCGGCGATGAGATCCTGCATCGCGGGGCCCGCCCCGCGATAGGGGACGTGCTGAAGGTTGGTCTTGGTCAGAATCTTGAACAGTTCGCCCGCGAGATGATGCGTGGTGCCGGCGCCTGCGGAGCCATAGTTCAATTTGCCCGGATTGGCTTTGGCGTAGGCGATGAACTCGGCCAGCGTTTTGGCGGCGACCTTGTCCGGATTGACGACCACCACCTGCGGCGGCCGCGCGACCAGGGCCACGGCGATGAAGTCCTTCTCGAAATTGTAGTCGAGGTTGGGATAGAGCGACGGTGCAATGGCGTGATGCGCCGCGCCCATGAAAAAGGTGTAGCCATCCGGAGCGGCCTTTGACGCCAGCGATGCGCCAACGGTGCCGCCCGCGCCGGCGCGGTTTTCGATCAGCACGCGCTTGCCCAACTGGGCGTCGAGCTGCGCAGCCAGCGGGCGGGCAAAGGCGTCGGTGCCGCCGCCAGCCGCGAACGGCACGATGAAGGTGATCGGCTTCTCGGGCCACGACTGGGCTTGGGCCTGACCGGCCACGGCGGATACCGCCGCCAGAACTGTAAACAGGGCGTACCGGACAACTCTTGACTTCACGGCATTCTCCTCCGGGTATTGCAAATTGGCATCCGCCCTCGGCGGCGCATCGTCTTTTTACTTCCCTGATTCCGGCTTTATTCCGGAAACGGCCAGGGCAACGAGCCCGCACCGTATGCAAGATGCCAGGCGCGATCCATCAAAATGAGCGGCCGGCCGGGGGAAAATGGTCGTAGCCCCTTGGGACCTACAGTCGTTCCCACGGGCGTCGGCACCGCTCGTTTCCCGTGCGGCGGCGCCGAACGATACTAAAAAGCCTGGGCCTGCCGCTATCCCGCCGGCACCGGGGCGGTCGAAACTCCTGGGACGAAGCAGAAGCACCATCAGCAGCACGGGAAAGAGCGGGGCAATCCGCTCCCTGAGAGGAAATTTTGGTCCCCTGCGCCAGTCCAAATGGACACTGGTTGCAAAGCAAAATATGCTCGCCCTGGGAATGTGGGGAAATGCGCCTATGGCTGCCGTACTGCTGCGGTTGCCGCTTTGTTGTGGTCGATTCTTGCCAATTCGAACGCGGAGGCGCGCGGGCCCTACGGCTCGATCAGCGTCGGCAACTGGAAGGGCGGGGCCTACACCCACGATCAGACCGGATCGTTCTCGCATTGTGCAGCAGGCGCCCAATACGCCAGCGGCGTCTATTTTGTCGTGATGATCGACGGCAATGGCGGATGGAGCCTCGGCTTCATGCACGAACAATGGAGACTGAGGACCGGGGAAGCCTTTCCGCTGACCCTGACATTCGATGGTCAGCAACCGTTCAACGTTCATGGCGTCCCGGTTGCCGACAAGCTGGTTCGCGTGCCGATGCCGAACAACTCCGCGCTGATCAGTCAGTTTCGGCGGGCCAAGACCATGACTGCCTATACGCAGGGACAGCTCTTCCAGTTCAACCTCGACCAGACCGGCCAGCTATTGCCGGTATTGGCGAATTGCGTCGCCAGGATCAGGCAATCGGGATTGGCCAGTGCCGGCGATTTCTCGCTCCTGCCAGCCGCCAGGCCGGTCGCCGCAGCGGCGGCGCTGGATGCTGGCCCCGCCAAGCCCGACAGGCTGTTTGACCAGACCGGCACCGGCTTTCTGGTGAGCACGAACGGACATCTCGTGACCAATGCGCATGTCGTGCACGGATGCGTCGGCGACATTTTGGGCAATCTGTCCGGGGAGGCGCCCGCCAAATTGCGCCTGGTGTCGAGCGACGAAACCAATGATCTGGCGCTGCTGCAGGTGACGGGCTCGTTCAAGGACGTCGCCAAAATCAGGGACAAGGCGATCCAGTCCGGCGATAGCGTGGTCGCGATCGGCTATCCCTTTCATGGATTGCTGACGTCGGATTTCACGGTGACGACCGGGATCGTGAGCTCGCTCAGCGGCATCCTGAACGATACGCGCTTCCTGCAGATCAGTGCGGCCGTTCAACCCGGCAATAGCGGCGGGCCGCTATTGGCCGCAAGCGGAGACGTGGTCGGCGTCGTCGCGGCAAAATTGAATGCCATCAAGTTCGCGAGGGCCACGGGCAACATTCCCGAGAACATCAATTTCGCCATCAAGACGGGAGCCTTGCGGGATTTTCTCGATAACAGCGTGGTGCCGTATCAGATCTCGGACGCCAAGATCGAGTTGAAGACGGCCGAAATCGCCCGCAATGCGCGAGGGTTTACGTTTCTGATTTCCTGCAAGGCCAAGTCGAAGGCGAAAGAGGCGGCGAAGAATTAGATGCCGCGCCGCTTTTGTCCGCCAGTCGTTGGAGTATTGCGGTTGGACGCCTGACGGCGTTCGGCCCCGAACCGAACGTAGATCTTGGCTACGCCGATATGACGATCCGGGAAATCGGACTAGGCGCAGGATCCGCGGCCGCCCCCACTCCCTTTCAGCGCCTACCGCGAATTGCTGCCGCAGTCTGGGCGTTCCAGGCGCTCCAGCTCACGCTGGCGAGGCTTCGCTGGTCGGTCGCCAGCGGCCGCCGGGTCTGCCGCTCATAGGCGGCGATGATGTGCTGCGACTGCCGGATTTTCTGCTCGAGTTCGGCAATGGTCTTCTGGGTCTTGCCAGTCCTGCTCGATTGTGCGGACTCGCCCACCGTGAATCTGGCGGTCTCGATGCCCCTCAAGGTCTCGCGAAGCTTCTTGAGCTGGGCGCGGTGCCACGCAATGGCGCTGTCACTATCTACCGGCATGCAAACCCTCCTGATTCGTGGCCGAATCTAGCACGCATGGGGCAAGTTGGGCCAAGGGGGCCCCGGGCGGGGCATCAGCCCCCCGTTTTCGCATGGCGGGAGGCGGCCGCTTCCCGATTTCGACCCCTTTTTGCCATCGAAGCGACCGCGGGCGAGCCTTCTAACAACAAACTTGCATGGCGATCTGTGGTCAGCGCGGTCCCTCTTATCGTCCTGGCGGCTGAATGCCGGCCCGGCGCAATGGAGCGTGCGATGAGCGAAGTTGAGTTCGATCGAATTGTCGATGCCGTGCGGAAGGAAATCGCGCTGGCTCCGGCGGCGAATTCGTTGACGGGCTTGCGGGCCTTCGAGGAGCGAGCGAAGGCTATCGGCGACAAGCCGGCGTCCCGGCGTCACGCTTCCTTCGCCAGGATTCGTCGCGTCGGCGAGGGGCGGAAGCGATACAGGTGACGCGTATAGGAGACCTCATGGAGCGATCAGTGTTCGAAGTCGTGAAGGCGCCGCTGGGCTGGTCGGTGTTTGCCGACAACGTCAAGATCGGCGGCGTCTACGATTCGCGGGGTGCCGCCCTCGAGGCCGCCGTGCTGGCCGCCTCCTATACCGTCAGCGACGGCGGCGGCGTTCAGATCAACGTGCCCGGCGCGGAGGAAGAAAAGCCGAGATGGGCGGTCGCGTTTGATATCGCAGCCGCCATTCTGCCGACACGGAGCGGGCGCGAGCGAAGCGGGTCACGGTAAAGTCCGCGTAGTCGCGAGCCATGCGTGGATCGACACTAGCCGCCATCGGCTTTCCGCCGGCGGCCCTTCATTTTACATCGTCGAACGGCGACACCGCGGGCCGGCCAATACGCGTCCGCTTGATGCGGCGCACTGCCATCGGCGCGCCGTCGGACTGATACTGCAGCTCGTATGTCTTGCCGTTCTTGTCGCTCGCGGTGCAGGAAATGCTGGAGACTTCGAGCGTCACGAAGTTTCCGACCTGCTTGCAGAGGCCGGCCGTCAATTCGACCGATGGTATCGGCAGTCCGTCGGCCTTTGGCCTGTCCTTGGATTTCAGCAGCATCCGGTCAATCGGCAGTTCGTACAGGTTGGCCTCCGGCCTTCGGCCGTTGTCACCGGAAAACGTGATGGTGTGACTGCCGTCGCTGGGATCGTCGAGAGCCACGGTAAAATTGGCGCGGCCTTCCTCGGTCTGGAAGAACGCCACGGCCCGGCAGGCAAAGTCCCGCCCGGCAACCTTCAGCGTGCTGCACTTGCCGGACATCAACGCGAAAATGATGGTGTCGGGCTCTTGCGAGGCGAGCGCCGGCGCTGTCGTGAGAAGGATGGCAAGGGCGAAAGCCCGACGGCCAAGGCGCGTGGTCATGTTCGGTTGATACGACATCGAGCGCCGTGTTGGCCAGACCGGCGGAGGTTGCGGACATCGGAAGAGGATAGCGCCGGTTTTGTGATACCTCAGGCCGTCAGAAGTCGAGCGGCGCGTTGTCGACTACCTCCTTCATGACGAAGAAGGTCCGGGTTTGGCGAACGCCCGGGAGCGCGATCAACTGTTCGCCGTGGATGCGGTTGAAATCCTCCATGTCGCCGACGCGGATCTTGAGGAAATAGTCGAAATCGCCCGCCACCAGATGGCAATCGAGCACGAATTTCAATTGCGCGACCGCCCGCTCGAAGGCGGCAAAGCTTTCCGGCGTGGAGCGGTCGAGCACGACGCCGACCATGACGAGCGCGCCCTTGCCGACCTTGCGCGGCGCCACCATCGCCCTGACCCCTGCTATGAACCCCTCGTCGAACAGGCGCTGGGTGCGGCGGTGACAGGTTGCGGCGCTGACACCGGCCGTTTCGGCCAGCTCGGCATTGGTCAGCCGGCCGCTATTTTGCAGCAATCGCAATATCTTAAGATTGATACGGTCGAGCCGGCCCGGCATGGAAGAATGGTTCCGCATTTGTGTCACATGATGGTCGATAATGCATCACATCCCAGAAATGGTGCAATAATAGAGCGGACCGTTCGTCGATTTTGAAAGCACCTATCTGGATCATGATGATAGGCACTCCCCGACATCAGACCATCAACGGGGATGACCATGTTGGAGAAATTCGAACGCTATCCGCTCACCTTCGGGCCTACCCACATCGAAAAGCTGGAGCGGCTGTCGCAGCATCTCGGCGGCCGGGTCGAGCTCTATGCCAAGCGCGAGGATTGCAATTCGGGGCTGGCCTTCGGCGGCAACAAGCTGCGCAAGCTCGAATACATCGTGCCCGACGCGATCGCTTCCAACGCGGACACGCTGGTCTCGATCGGCGGCGTGCAGTCCAACCACACCCGCATGGTTGCGGCAGTGGCGGCCAAGATCGGCATGAAGTGCCGCCTGGTGCAGGAAAGCTGGGTGCCGCATGAGGACGCGGTCTACGACCGCGTCGGCAACATCCTGCTCAGCCGCGTGATGGGCGCGGACGTGCGGCTGGTTGATGAAGGCTTCGACATCGGCATCCGCCAGAGCTGGGAAGAGGCGATCGCGGACGTGAAGGCCAAGGGCGGCAAACCCTATGCGATTCCGGCCGGCGCCTCCGTGCACAAATATGGCGGACTCGGCTATGTCGGCTTTGCCGAAGAGGTGCGAGCGCAGGAGAAAGAGCTTGGCTTTGCCTTCGATTACATCGTGGTCTGCACGGTCACCGGCTCGACCCATGCCGGCATGCTGGTGGGATTTGCCAAGGACGGCCGCGCGCGCAAGGTGATCGGCATCGATGCGTCCTTCACCCCGGCCCAGACCAAGGCCCAGGTGCTCGACATCGCCCGCAACACCGCAAGTCTTGTCGAGCTGGGTAAGGAGCTCGTCGAGGACGATGTCGTCCTGATCGAGGACTACGCCTATCCGGCTTACGGCGTTCCGTCGGAAGAGACCAAGGAGGCCATCCGGCTCTGCGCGCGCCTCGAAGGCATGATCACCGATCCCGTCTACGAGGGAAAATCCATGCAGGGCATGATCGACCTCGTGAACAAGGGCTATTTCCCGAAGGGATCGAAGGTGCTCTACGCCCATCTTGGCGGCGCGCCCGCGATCAACGGATACGCTTACACCTTCCGTAACGGATGAGGCCGAGACTTACGCGTCGGCCCTCCGCACCACCGCGAGCAGTTCGTCGCCGTAATGTTCGAGCTTTTTGTCACCGATGCCGGGAATATCGCGAAGCGCGTTCAGCGTCATCGGCCGCGCGGCGGCGATGCCGTCGAGCGTGGAATCATGCAGCACGACATAGGCCGGCACGCCTCGCTGGCGCGCGATCTCCGAGCGCCACGCGCGAAGCGCGGCCTGAAGAGGGGCGTCGGCGGGCCTCGCCTCGGTACGTGGCGCGAGATCGCCACGCCTTGATTTGGCGCGGCTGGCGCGTATGCGCGTGCCCGGCGCCGCCTCGCGCAGCATGATTTCGGTCTCGCCCCTCAGGACGCCGCGCGCGCTCTCGGTCAGCTTCAGCGCGTTGAAGGCCTCGCTGTCGGCTCGCAGATGGCCCATGGCGACCAACTGGCGGATCACGGCGCGCCATTGCTTCTCGTTGAGCTCACGGCCAATGCCGAACACGGACAGCTTGTCATGCCCGAATTGCGTGACGCGCTCGGTGAGCCGACCCACCAGCACGTCGATCAGGTGCATGGCGCCGAAACGTTGTCCGGTGCGGTAGGCGCAGGACAGCAGTTTTTGCGCGGCGACCTTGCCGTCGCGAAGCTGCGGCGGCGACAGGCAGTTGTCGCAATTGCCGCAATTGCTGCCGGTGACCTCCTCGCCGAAATAGCCGAGCAGGCGGCTGCGCCGGCAGCCCGCGGTTTCCGCCAGTGCAACCAGCGCGTCGAGCTTGCCGATCGACACGCGCTTGAACGTATCGGAGCCGGTGGATTCGTCGATCATGCGGCGCTGCTGCACGATGTCGGTCAGGCCATAGGCCATCCACGCGCTGGACGGCTTGCCGTCGCGCCCGGCGCGGCCGGTTTCCTGATAGTACGCCTCGATGCTTTTCGGCAGGTCGAGATGCGCCACGAACCGCACGTCCGGTTTGTCGATCCCCATGCCGAACGCGATGGTGGCGACGATCACGACGCCGTCCTCGTTGATGAAACGATCCTGGTTGCGGGCACGAACGCTGGCGTCGAGACCGGCGTGATAGGGCAGGGCCGGAATGCCGGCGTTGCTCAGCGCTTCTGCGGTATCCTCGACCTTGGCACGCGACAGGCAGTACACGATGCCGGCGTCACCCGCGTGCCGCTCGCTGATGAAGGCCTTGAGCTGAGCCGGGGCGTTCTGCTTCTCGACGATCTCGTAGCGAATATTCGGGCGATCGAAACTCGAGATGAAGCTCGGTGCGCCTGATAGCCCCAGACGGGTCACGATCTCCTTGCGTGTCATCTCGTCGGCGGTTGCCGTCAGCGCAATGCGCGGAACGTCGGGAAAGCGCTCCGCGATCGCGGACAGGCCGATATATTCGGGACGGAAATCGTGGCCCCATTGCGACACGCAATGCGCCTCGTCGATCGCAAACAGCGCGATATTGGCTTGACCGAGCAGGGAAAGACAGCGCGGCGTCAAGAGCCGTTCCGGCGCGACATAGAGCAGGTCAAGGTCGCCTGCCAATAGCCGCCGCTCGACTTCCGAAGCCTCGTCGAATGACAGCGTCGAGTTCAGCACGGCCGCGTTGACGCCGGCCTCCAGAAGTCCTGCAACCTGGTCGCGCATCAGCGCGATCAGCGGCGACACCACGATGCCGCAGCCCTCGCGCAGCAGCGACGGCAACTGATAGCACAGCGACTTGCCGCCACCGGTCGGCATCAGCACCAGGCAATTGCCGCCCTCGGTCACGTGCCGGACGATTTCTTCCTGCGCGCCGCGGAAGGCGGGCAGGCCGAACACGGAATTCAGGACGGACAGCGCGTCGGGGGCATTGCCAGGTTCAACGTACCGGGCTGCAGGTGCAGGCATGGGAGTGAGGTCGTCCGGTTGAAGGCGTATGGCGCCAGCTTTGGGGGGCAGGCACCGCGGAATTGAGGGATCAATAGGCCAAAAACATCGTGGCAAGTCTATGCCTGATTTTTTTGGCCTGATTTTGATGTTCCCGCGGCGTGCTTCGGCAACGGTACCGAGGGGTCAACTGCCGGTGATCGGCGCGGTCTGGGACGAACGACGCAGGGAGATTTGCGTTAGAAGGCGACCCAAGCAACAAAACCCGAGGCGAGAGCATGCGGGCATCGACGCGGATCTTCGCGAGCATCGTTGCCGCCGTGCTGATCGCTGCCGTGGTCGCAGCCTTTGCCATTGCGTGGCGCCCGACAATCGCGGCAATCGATCCTCCCGACCCGCAATCCTTCGATGCCGCCCTCGTCAAGCGAGGCCGCGACCTGGCGGCGATCGGCAATTGCAGCGATTGCCATACGCCGCGTGGGGCCAGGAACTTTGCCGGCGGTCTGCCGGTGCCGACCCCGTTCGGCACAATTTTTTCCACCAACATCACGCCGGATCCGGAGACAGGAATCGGCCGATGGTCGGAAGCAGCATTCCGCCGCGCGATGCGGTCTGGCGTCAACCGTGAAGCCCAGCACCTTTATCCGACGTTCCCATACGACCACTTCACCAACGTCAGCGATGAGGACGACCGGGCGCTCTATGCGTTCCTGATGACGCGGCAGCCGGTTCGCGCGGCGCCACGCGAAAACCAGCTTTCTTTCCCGTTCGACCAGCGGCTCGCCATCGCGGGATGGAAATTGCTTTTCCTTCGCCACGACACCTATCGGCCTGATCCCAGGCAGAGCGCCGAGTGGAACCGCGGCGCCTATCTGGTCGAAGGGCTCGCCCATTGCGGCGCCTGCCATACGCCGCGAAATGCGCTGGGCGCGGAGCGGGTCAGCGCACGGTTTGCCGGCGGCGATGTCGACGATTGGCACGCCTATGCGATCAACGACCAGTCCCGCTCACCCGTGCCCTGGACCGCCGATGCATTGTTCAACTATTTGCGCGAAGGCTGGCATCCCGATCACGGCACCGCGCGCGGGCCGATGGCGAAGGTGGTCAGCAACCTGTCCTCGGTGCCGGCAAGCGACGTCCGCGCTATCGCAGTCTATATGGCCAGCGTTTCCGGTACGCCAGCGCCTGGCCGCGCGGCACCACGCGAGGATGCCTTGGCGCGCGCCAAGGCGGCTTCGCAGGCAAACCCCGTTGGCGCGTCGATCTACACTGCTGCTTGCTCATCATGCCACGAGGGCAGCAGGCCGCTTCCTTATGGCGGGGTCGATCTCGGCCTCAGCACCGCGATCTCAAGCCCCGATCCGCGCAATCTCGCCAACATCGTCCTTTCAGGCATTGACGCGGTGGAAGGCGAGCGCAGCCCGATCATGCCGGGCTTTGCCGCCAGCATGAACGACGAACAGGCTTCGGCCTTGCTGAACTATTTGCGGGCACGGTTCAGCGACCAGCCGGCATGGACCGATCTCAAGAAGACCATCGTAGAAGCGCGGCGCACACAAACCGTATTTCTCCAGACCTCGCCCGCGCCGCGCAACGCGCCTGCCGACCCTCAGCAGCGAGAAAAGCCATGATGACATTGAAGGTCAACGGCCGCGAGCATCAGGTCGACGTGGAGGCGGATACGCCGCTGCTCTACGTGCTGCGCGACGACCTCAAGCTCAATGCCGCCAAGTACGGCTGCGGACTAGGACAATGCGGCTCGTGCACGGTAATCGTGGACGGCAAGGCGGTGCTGTCCTGCGTCGTGCCGATGGTGCTGCTCGAAGGCAAGCATATAACGACGCTGGAGGGACTCGGCACGATCGCCGAGCCCGCGCCGATCCAGCGGGCGTTCATGGAAGAGCAGGCGGCGCAATGCGGCTATTGCATTCCGGGAATGATGATGCGGGCGCAGGCCTTGCTGCAGAAGAATTCGAAACCGACCGACGAGCAAATTCGCGCCGAGCTCGAACCGCATCTGTGCCGCTGTGGCACCCATATGCGGATTCTGCGTGCGATACATCGGGCGGCGCGGCTGATGGACACGGCGGATGCGTCACCGGCAGCCAGCGGGAGCGCCCGATGAACGCCGCCGTCATTATCGATCGCCGTCGTGTGCTGGCAGGCGGCGGCGCGCTGATCGTCAGCTTCTCGCTCGGCAGTGCCTTGGCGCAGCAACAAGAGGCGCCCGCGGCTGCCGCGCCGAGCCCGCCCGGCAGCTTGAAAACATCGCCCTATCTCGACGCGTGGATTCGCATCGACGCCGATGGCGTCGAGGTGTTCACCGGCAAGGCCGAACTCGGTCAGGGCTTCAAGACGGCGTTTCAGCAGATCGCGGCCGAGGAGCTCGATATTGCCTTTGAATCTCTGAAGGTGACGACGGCGGACACGCGCCTGACCGCGAACGAAGGCTATACGGCCGGCAGCAATTCGATGAAAGACAGCGGCACCGCGATCCAGAACGCGGCAGCGCAGGTCCGTGCGCTGCTGATCGCGGAAGCGGCGCGGCGGCTTGGTCTGTCGGCCGAGAGCCTGCGCACGGCAGACGGCGCGGTGATCGCGCCGGATGGTAACCGCCTGTCGTATGGTGAGCTCGTCGCAGGCGACATGTTGCATGTTCAGGCGCAGCCGACATCCAAACTGAGGGCTCCCGCGACGTTCAAGGTGATCGGCCGGTCTGTGCCGCGCGTCGACATCCCCACAAAAGTGACCGGCGGGGCGGCCTATGTTCAGGACATGCGGCTGCCCGGGATGCTGCATGCCCGCGTCGTGCGGCCGCCGAGCTACGGCGCGCAACTGACCGAATGCGATACCGCTGCCGTCGAGAAGCTGCCCGGCGTCGTCAAGGTCGTGCGTGACGGCAATTTCCTGGCCGTGGTCGCGGAAAAGGAATTCCAGTCGATCAAGGCGATGAACGCGCTTGCCGCTGCCGCGAAGTGGAAGGAATCCGCGAGCCTGCCTAAGCAGGATAATCTGCTTAACGTGTTGACCAGCCTGCCTTCGCAGGACACGACGATCTTCGAGCGCAGCAATCCCGCCGTCGCGGCCCACAAGACCATCGAGGCGACTTACACGAGGCCCTATCAGGCGCACGGATCGATCGGGCCTTCCTGCGCGGTGGCACAATTCATCGACGGCGCGATGATGGTTTGGACGCATACGCAAGGCGTCTTTCCCGATCGCCAGGGCATCGCCGAAATGCTGCGTATGCCGCCGGCCAGCGTTCGCCTGATCCATGTCGAAGGCTCCGGCTGCTATGGCCATAACGGCGCCGACGATGCCGCGGCCGACGCCGCGCTGATCGCCCGTGCGTTACCCGACCGACCCGTTCGCGTGCACTGGACGCGCGAACAGGAACATGCCTGGGAGCCGTTCGGCCCGGCGATGGTGACGAAGCTCAAGGCCTCACTCGACGGCAATGGCAGGATTGCCGACTGGAATTTCGATGTCTGGAGCAATACGCATTCGATGCGGCCGGGCGGTGCCGGATCGATGCTGGCGGCGCAGCACATGGCGCAACCCTTTGCCGTGCCGGCTCCCAGGCCGTTGCCGCTGCCCGAAGGCGGCGGCGACCGCAACGCGATCCCATTCTACAATTTCCCCAATGCGCGTGTGGTGCATCACTTCATTTCCGCGATGCCGCTGCGGATTTCAGCGATGCGGGCGCTCGGCGCCTACCACAACGTGTTCTCGATCGAGAGCTTTATCGATGAGCTCGCCACTCTTGCCGGCGCCGATCCGGTCGAGTTCAGATTGAAACATCTCGACGATCAGCGCGGCCGCGACGTGATCGAGAAGGCCGCGCAAGCCTTCGGATGGGAACCTGATCAGAAGCCGCCGCCAGATCGCGGTTACGGCTTTGCCTTTGCGCGCTACAAGAATCTGGCTGCCTACTGCGCCGTCGCTTCCGAAGTGGAGGTGAACCGCGAGACCGGTCGCCCGCGCTTGGTCCGCGCGGCGGCGGCGGTCGATAGCGGTCAGGTGGTCAATCCGGACGGGTTGATCAACCAGATCGAAGGCGCAATCGTGCAGTCCATGAGCTGGACGCTGTATGAAAGCGTAACGTTTGACGACACCAGGATCACCAGCATCGACTGGCAGACCTATCCGATCCTGCGTTTCAATTCAGTGCCCGAAAGCATCGTGGTTCACATCATCGACCGGCCGGGGCAGCCGTTCCTCGGCAGCGGCGAGACCGGGCAGGGCCCGGCGGCGGCCTCGATTGCAAATGCCATCGCCAACGCCACGGGAAAGCGGCTGCGGAATTTGCCGCTGACGCGCAAGCGCATCAAGGAAGCGATCGATGCGTGAAGGTGGCTAGGCGGCTACTGATAGCTCGCCACGATGTCGGACACCGCGCGTTCAAGCTGCTTGGCGGTAGCGCATTGGCGGACGACCGTGCAAAAGGTCGAATAGCGTGGCATTTCGGAATCGCCCCAACCCCAGGCCATGCGTCCCTCGGGATTGAGCCAGACCAGCCGCTTCGACCGTTCGGCAATTCGACGAACGATATCCGCGCGGGGATCGAGGTTGTTGCTGCGGGCATCGCCGAGCACGATCACGGTGGTCTGTGGCGTGATCGCGCTCATCCATTCGTCTTCAAAGTCGGCGAGGGAGCTGCCGTAGTCCGACGAACCAAAACCCACTTTGGACATGATCTCGGCCATCGCCTCTTCCGGCGATTTGGATTCCAGGATGTCGCTGACTTCGATGAGATGTCCTGAAAATGCGAACGAACGGACGTCATCCACGACCTCGTGCAGGCTATGGATCAGCAGCAGGAAGAAATCCGAAACCCGCGCCACCGAGCCCGAGACGTCGCACAACGCCACGATCTTCGGCTTGTCGCGATGCCGCCGCTTCCACGCGGTGAGAAACGGCACGCCGCCCCAGGCGGCGTTGCGGCGGATGGTGCGGCGGACGTCGAGATGGCCGCGGCGCTGGCGCTTGCGCGGCTTGGAATAGCGCTCGCGCAGGCGGCGCGCGATCTGGCGGATCAGATGCCGCATCTGCTCGACCTGCCGCGGTTCGATCCGCGATAGCGGCGCATTGCGCAGGATCTCGTTGCGCAGGTTTTCCGCTTCCTCGCGCCCGTACAGCATCAGCGCCTGCGAGACGGTGTCGCGCACCGTGCCGCGCAGGCCGTCGAGCGCAGTGGTCAGCCGCTCCGCCAGCGCCGGGTTGGTGGCGGCGAGATTGTCGAGGTCGTCGCGCAGACGCTGAATGCCCATCTGGTCCAGGATGCGACCGGAGAAGATGCCGCGCTGCGTGAAGTAGCGGATGTCGGACAGCGAGGCCGCGCTCGCCGCGTTGGCGATCGCTGCCGAAAGCTGGTTGCGATCCTGGGCCAGCAGCATCTGGGCGAGCTGGCCGAGCCCTTCCGCCTGCTCGTCGCCGCCGCTTGTCTCGCCCGGCGAATCGGATGCTGCGTTGGAGCCCTGCGCATCCTGCTCGTTCGGCTTGCCATCTTCGGGCGGCGATTGCGGCTCGGGCTGATCGAAGAACAGGTCGAAGCAATCGCCGAGCGCCTTCTTCTCATCCTGCGTCTTCGCGAGCGTCAGCAGAAAAGTGTCACGCAAGATTGTGCGGTCGGTGAAGCCGACCTTGGAGACGGCCCGCATCGCGTCGATGCTTTCCGCCGGCGAGAGCCTGACGCCTGCGCCCCGCGCCGCACGAAAGAAGCGATGCAGGTTCTCGCGCATTCGCGCCTCACCCGAAGACGTTTTGACGCGAGGCCTTGGCGATGAAGGTAGAGACCTGCGGCATGGTGGCCTCGATGTCCGCCTCGTATTTCAGGAGAACGTTGAGCGTATCCTTGACCATCTCGTGGCCGAGCTCGGGCGCCTGCAGCAGCACCAGCACGCGCGCCCAGTCGATGGTTTCGCTCACCGACGGCAGCTTCTTCAGGTCCAGCGTGCGGACCTCGTGGATGAAGCTCACCATCTGCCGGCGCAGCGTCTGCGAAATGCCGGGCACCCGGCTCTCGACAATACGCTCCTCCAGCTTCTGCTCGGGAAAGCCGATGTGCAGGTGCAGACAGCGCCGCTTCAGCGCGTCGCCGAGATCGCGCTCGCTGTTCGAGGTCAGGATCACGGTCGGCGGCGCGACCGCGACCACCGTCCCGAGTTCCGGAATCGTGACCTGGAAATCGCTGAGGATTTCCAAGAGCAGCGATTCGAATTCGGCGTCGGATTTATCGATTTCGTCGATCAACAATACGCAGCCCGCGGGCTGCTCCAGCGCCTGCAACAACGGCCGCGGTTCGACGAACTCCTTGGAGAAGAACACGTCGCCGAAATCGTGAAGCTGGTTCAGCGCCGCTTCCAGCGTCGGCGCGCCGCCGAGCACTTCGCCGAGCTTGTCCTTCAGGATCTGCGTGTACAGGAGCTGCTTGGCGTATTTCCACTCGTAGAGCGCCTTGGCCTCGTCGAGCCCCTCATAGCATTGCAGGCGGATCATCTTCATGCCGCGCCAGGCGGCGATCGCTTTTGCGAGCTCGGTCTTGCCGACGCCGGCCGGACCTTCGACCAGAATCGGTTTCTCGATCTGCTGTGCCAGATAGACCGCGGTCGCGATCTGGCGGCTCGCAATATAGCCTTGCGCCGCAAGGCCGCTTTCCACTGCCTCGATCGAGGCCGAAGGCCTGATATCAGCCACCGGGTTTCAACTCCGAATTCGATGATTTCGGAGTGTTCTGCCTGCGTTCACGGCAAAGGACAAGCGCCGTTTCGTCATAACGAGCGCGTAGTTCCGGTATTTTCCGCCTAGCGCAATGCCAGCCCGGTCGCGGCCTCAAGCTCGGTGATCGCCTGCGCCGCACTGACCACCTTGATTGTGGTCATGCCCATCTCGCGCGCCGGCTTCAGATTGACGCCGAGGTCGTCGAGATAGACGCAGTTTTTTGGATCGACCTCCAGCGTCTCGACCATTATCCGGTAGATGCGCGGGTCGGGCTTTCGCAGGCCGATTTTTGCCGACTCGATGACATGGTCGAATAGCGCCATCACTTCGGCGACATAGAGCGTGCGGCCGCTGTGGCTGCCGATGGCGTTGGCGGGCAGGTTGTTGGTGATGCAGCCGGTCTTGAGCTTTGCTTTCACGCGCTTCAGCGCCTCGACCATCTCGGGCCGTAGATCGCCGGACAATAGCGGCAGCACGTCCTTGCCGCGAACCGCCGCGCCCAACGCCAGGGATTCGGCCGCAAACAATTCGTCGAAGGCTTCAATATCGACCTCGGCGCGCTCGAATTTTGCCCAGGCATTTTCCAAATGATTGGCGGCATTGGTGCGCCGGATGATGTCGGCCGGCAGCCCGCGCTCGGTCTCGAACCGCGTGAATGCCTCGAATGGCGAGGTGGTGAGCACCCCGCCGAAATCCCAGATCACTGCCTCGATCATCATGTCCTGCCTGAAGTAACGCTCGGGGGAGCGGCTAACACGGATTGACTGCGCGAACCAGCCCGATCGCCGCGCTTGGCGATGCGCGCCGCACAAGCTATTGCTGCGCCGATGAAGATCCTGCCTCGAATGATTGCCGGCCTGGTGCTGCTGCTCTCCGTTCCCGCCCATGCCATCGTCGGCGGTGGTGCGCCATCTACCGAAGGTGTGGCCCGCTCTATCATCACCATCGTCGGATCGCGCGGTAATTTCTGCACCGGGGCCTTGATTGCGCCAAGACTGGTGTTGACGGCGGCGCACTGCGTGCAGCCCGGCGCGGAATACAAGATCGTCGAGTATGGTGCAGACAGGCAACCTTCGTTGCAGGACGTCAAGAGCATTGCCGTTCATCCTGGCTTCAATATGCAGGCGATATCAGGACATCGCGCGACGGCGGATGTCGCGTTGCTGCACTTGGCGGCGCCGCCCAAGGGAAAAGTGCCGGCGGCGCTCGGATTGCCTGATATCCCGATCAACGTCGGCAGTCGTTTTACGATCGCGGGCATCGGCGTAACCGTCCGCGGCGACGGCAAGAGCGGCGGCACCATTCGCGCCGCCAGCCTGGTCGCGACCGGCAGGCCGGGGACGCTGCAGATCAGGCTGGTCGATCCGGTGGGGCAGGGCACGCGTGACGGGCTCGGCGCCTGCACGGGCGATTCCGGCGCGCCTGTGTTTGAGGACAAGCCAAGCGGTCCTGTCATTGTCGGCGTGGTGAGCTGGTCGACCGGGCCGAACGGCAGCGCAGGTTGCGGCGGCATGACCGGCGTCACGCCGCTGACGCTGTATCGGGACTGGATAGTGCAGACGGCGCAAAAGTGGGGCGTGGGGTTGTAACTTGCTCGGTGCCGTAGGGTGGGCAAAGGCGCGTTAGCGCCGTGCCCACCATTAAGCACTCCGCTCGTTATGGTGGGCACGCGGAGCCTGTCATCGGGCGCGCATTCGCGCGACCCGTTGGCTTTGCCCACCCTACGGATTCCGTGACTCAATGCCGCGCCGCCTTGTCAGCGGCGGCGTTGTTCAGCACGATCAGCCCATCCACAGCCACGCCGACCTTGCTGTTGATCAAAAACGGATTGACGTCGATCGACGCGATGCGGTTGCCGGCATCCGCCATCAGGTTCGACAGGCCGACCAGCGCCTTCACGGCGGAAGGCTCATGCAGCGCCGGCTTGCCGCGATAGCCTTTCATCTTGATGCCGGCCTTGGTCTTGGCGATCAACTGTTTTGCTTCGGCTTCATCCAAGGGTGCGCCGGCCAACGCGACATCCTTCATCAGCTCGATATCAACGCCGCCGGTGCCGAACAGCACTACGGGACCCATCTCTGCGTCGAGCGAGGCGCCGACCACGAGTTCGAGATCGGCCTTGACCTGCTGCGCGATCAGAATGCCCTCGAGCTTCGGCTTGCTCTTGATCTTCTTCACCCGCGCGGTGATGTCGTTGAACGCCTTCTTCACTTCCGCGGCGCTGTTGAGGTTCAACACCACGCCGCCGATGTCGGACTTATGCAGGATGTCGGCGCTGACCACCTTGGCCACCACGGGGAAGCCGATCTTCTTGGCGATCTTGACGGCTTCCGCCGCGGTCTGCACAATCTCTTCCTTCGAAACCGGGATGCCGTAGGCTTTCAGCAGCTTCTTCGACGCGACCTCGTCCAGTGCGGCGGCGCCATTGGCGGCCTTGAGCGTCTTCTCCAGCATTGCGCGCGCGGAAGCTTTCGAGCTCGAGACGATATCCGGCACCTCCTTGCGCAAGGACGCATATTCGATCAGCGACTTGATTGCCCTGACGGCGCGGTCGAGGCCCTGCATCACCGCGACGTTCGGCAGCGACTTGCGCAAGGCCTTGGTGAACTCGGTGAACCCGATCGACATCGCGCTGATGTAGACCACGGGCTTGTTGGCGGCACCCGCCATCTCGTTGACGAGGCGCAGATTGCGCTCGCGCAATTCGTGCGGCGCCTTCGGCAGTTCGGCGTCGATGATGACAATGTCGGTGTCGGGATCGTCGATCATGATCTTGATCGACTTGATGTAGACGGAGGGATCGACCACGGCGGCAAAGCCGGCATCGAGCGGATTGCCGACGATGCTGCCGGGCCCGAGCATCTGCGCCAATTGTGCCGTCGCATTCGGGCTCAGCGGCGCGAAGTTCAGGCCGGCCGAATAGAACGCGTCGATCAACAATCCGCGCTTGCCGCCGGAGAGCGATACCGCGGCGAGCCGGTTGCCCTTCGGCGGATCGGCATGGACGAAACATTCGGTGGTCTCGATCAGTTCGTCCAATCCGCGGACGCGGATCACGCCTTCGCGCGTCGAGATCGCGTCGAAAGTTTCGATCGAGCCGGCGAGCGCGCCGGTATGCGCCATCGCGGCGGCGCGGCCGCCCTCGGAGGCGCCAAGCTTGAGCGCGATGACCGGCTTGCCGGCAGCCCGCGCGGCCTTGCAGGCTTCGCGGAACACTTTCGTGTTCCGGACACCTTCGAGATAGACGACGATGACGCGGATCGAAGGATCGGCGGCGAAATAGGTCATCAGGTCCGGCGTCTCGAGCCCGGTCTCGTTGCCGGTCGTCACCATATAGCCGACGCCGACGCCGCGATCCTCCAGCGTCTGCCGGATCGCCATCACGATCGCGCCGGATTGGCCGACAATTGCCACCGGTCCAGCCTCCATCGTGACGATACGGTCGTCGATGTTGGTGAACAGTTTTTCGCCCGCGCTCAAATTGCCGAGGCAGTTCGGCCCGGTGACCGCAAGGCCGGTCTCCTTCACGGCTTGCTTCAGTTCGACCGCCAGCCGCTGGCTCTCCTCATCCTGCAGCTCGCTGAAGCCTGAGGTGACGATGGTGGCGGAGCGCGCGCCGGCTGCCGCGGCATCGCGGATCACCTGCACCGCAAAACGCGCCGGCACCAGCACCAGCACGTGATCGGGCTTTTCGGGCAGGCTTGCAAAATCCTTGTAGCAGGACACGCCCCAGATTGTTTCGCGCTTGGCATTGACTGGAAACAGTCCGCCTTCGTAACCGTACTTGATCAGATTGTTCCAGATGCGCTCGGCATAGTTGCCGGGCTTGTCGGTAGCGCCGACCAGCACGATATTGCGTGGGTGCAGCATCGCATGGATGCTCTTGACGATGTCGCTGGCGTCAGGCGATGGCGACCATTTTTCGACCGTGTGCGATGCGGTGCTTGCCTGAGCGTCCATGAATATCCCTAACTCTGTTGTTCCTGGCCGCGGCGATCGAGAACGATCGTCTCGCCATGATCTTCTTTTGATTAAGACCTTTTTATTGAGCCTTTTTATTAAGCCTTGGCGAGGGTGGCAACACGCGTTGCGCGATGAGCGCCATTCGCGCCGCGCAAGATTTCCCGGCTTACAGAATTCAGTGCGTATCTGATACGGGTCCGAGCATCGTGGCGTGCACAAGATAGCGCTCCGGCCCCTGAGTCAGCGCGTCGAACGGCCAGCAGGTCGACAGCACCAGCTCATGCCCGCCCGCGAGCGGATCGATGCCGGAGGCATCGAAGCGCACGACCGAGGTCGTATCCACCCGATAGCGGAACGTCCGGCCGTCACGTCTTGTGACCTCGATTTCGTCACCGACAATGACGTTCTTCAGGAAGGCAAAATGCCTATCGCGATGCGCCGAATAAACGGCTACGCCGCGTTCGCCGGCGTCGGGTGTCTGTTCGACGTGACCCGGGCCGAAGGCGAGCGCCTGACCGCTGCTGCCTGCGAGCACGATGGCGCGGGCACCGAGCCGCTTCACCTCGATACGAGCAACCGGCCAGGTGTCGGCCCACGACCACGGCTTTGTCTCGCGCCCGGTTGCGACGGTTTCCTCGAAGGCGCGTTCGAGCAGGACCTGTGCGAGCAGCGCCTTGGCGTGGATGTACGCCCCTTGGCCGAACAGGATCAGGCCGATGAGTGCGAGGCGGAGAGGGAGGATGAAGCGCATCGGTTGTTGTGCCGTCATTGCGAGCGATCTCACGTCGTCATTCCGGGGCGATGCGAAGCATCGAACCCGGAATCTCGAGATTCCGGGTCTGGTCCTGCGGACCATCCCGGAATGACGTTCGTGGTGGAAAAGCGGCGCGCGCGGCTCTGGGGGGACGGGTGGAAGCCGCGCGCGCTCTGGAAAGAGGAGGTCGGGGGTCCCTCCTCCTTTCAGCCGACGTCAACGCAGTGACATCTGACGTCGATTGAACACCAAGACGATCAGGCTGAACGTGAGCAGGATCACGCCCGCAATCATCTTCAGTTCGGCGTCGGTCGCCGTCCTCGGCAGCGTGACCGTGCTGGGCGCTGCGGTGGCGACAGGCTGGGCCCGCTTCAGCGCCGCGATCTGAACCCGTGTCTCCTCCGTATCCGCGCGCCGTTCCATCGGCGTTGCGGGGGCGCGTGGGCGCTCGCCGAACACCTTCTCAAAATCCCAACCCGCCGGCAGGTTGATCGGCAGTTCCGAGACCTTGAGCGGCTCCCCTTGCGGACGGCTCGGCGTCTTGTCGACCGCGACCAGGCTGGTCAGCCGCGTGACGAGCTGGTGCTCGAGCGCCAGCGCGAGGATGGCCTTATCCGCATCTTCCGGGGTCGCCTGCCGCGTGGTGCGCGCAACTTCGGCATCCGCGATCTTGCGGCGTGCCCAGAGTTTCGAGAGCCCCTTGCCTTCAGCGGCATCTGCCAGCGGCAGGGTGACCATCCAGGGGCGGTCGCCGATACGCCCCTTGATCTCGACCGAGCCGGCGAGCTTGTCGAGTCTTGCTGCGAGCACCAGCGGCTCGTCGCGGTAGACGTCGGGAATCGCAGCCGGCGTCATGTCGGCGCTGGCGTCGGAGAATTTTGCGACCAGATTGGTCACCATGGGATTCTCCAGTTTGGCGAACAGCCCGCGCATGCGCTCCTCGACCTGCTCGACCGAGCCGATATGGGTGAAGGTGCCACGGCCGAGTTCGGCGGCGCGTGTCATCAGATAGGTATTCGGCGCCGAGCCGATGCCGACCATGAAGACACGCGAGCGGCCGCGTAACGCGTCGATGGTTTCGAACAATTGCTGCTCGTTGCCGATGGCGCCGTCGGTCAGAAACACGACCTGACGGACGTAGTTGGTAGGACCAGCCTTGTCGGACAGCGCCGCGCGCATTGCCGGCACCAATTCGGTGCCGCCATTGGCCTGCAGCGCGCCGACGAAAGAGGTGGCCCGGCCGATATGCTCGCTGTCGGCCGGCACGGCCGACGGAAACAACATATCCATGGTGTGGTCGAAGCGGATCACGTTGAAGCGGTCGTTCGGCTGCAGGCGGCCGAGCGCGTAGATGAGGCTCGCCTTGGCCTGGACGATCGAGACGCCGCCCATCGAACCGGAATTGTCGATCACGAAAATCACCTCGCGCGGCAGCGGCTTCTGCTGCGCCTGCTCGACCGACGGTGGCGTGACGAAGGCGAGCAGATAGTCGCTGTCGCCGACGCGCTCGCGGAACAATCCGACCGAGGGCGCCGTCTCGGCCAGGGGCTTCCAGGTCAGTTCGAAATCGCGATCCGCCGGCACCGGGCCTTCGGCCAATCGAAGAATGCTCGTATTCGCGTCCGGCTTCTCGGTCTTGATCGCATGATGGTGGCTCTTGATTTCGCCGAGCGGGAAGCCGGCCTGCAGCCGCACGGTGATGCGGGTCGGGTTGACCGGCGCGTTGGTTGCGGGGTCGAGCACTTCGGGCGAGATGCGGTCGCGATCCGGAACGGGATCGGATTTGATCGCCCCCCAGCCGCCGCCGTCCGGCTTGAAATCGACGCTCTGCACGACGGGCGCGGGATTGTAGCGCGGGGCCACCACCATCGGCACCCGCAGCGAGAACGTGTCGCCGGATTGTTGCACCGGCTCCTGATACTCGATCTGTACCAGCACGGTTTCGCCGGGGCCGATATTGGCGACCGAGTTGGTGAAGATGTTCGGCCGCTCCTGTTCGGTCAGCGCGGCCTTCTGCCCGCTCTGCTTCGCCTGTTCGTAGATGGCCTTCGCCTGCTGCCGCTCCTTGATGTCGCCGACCACCACGCGATCACCGATCACCATCTTGAGCGAATCGACCGCGCCGCCGGCCGGCAGCGGGTAGACATAGACCGCCTCGACCCAGTCTTTCGAAGGGTTGCGGAAAATCTGGGTGATGCGGGCGCGGACGGTGGGACCCGACACGGTGAGATCGACGTCGACGCCGAGCCGTGATGCATCGGCGTAACCTTCCTCATTCTTTATGAGCAGCGAACCAGAGCGCGCGTCGCCCGGCTTGAGATAGTTGGCCGACAGGCGCTCCGCCGACCAGACCGACTCAAAACTCAAAAATAATGCCGCAAATCCGACCAGGATTACGGCAACGCCTTGCATCACAAAGAACAGCACCAGCCTGGCCAGGCTGGGCCGTTCGTTGCGTTTGTCGGCCTCGATGTCGTCGCATGTCGTCATGTCGCTCACTCCCGCACGGCGATTTTGCCGGGTGAGAGGGTGCGGAATTCAGTGATTTGGCACGAGCGGAATGATTGGCAATGTTCGGCCGCCGGCCAGCGCGGCACGCCGCGGTCGAGGCGGCTTTGTGCGGGTTTGTGATGGATTGTGCGTCTGGTACACTGAGCATGATCCCGACCCGAAGGGCCGCGTTGGCGCAAAGTGGGTACCGGTTTTCCCTCGCGACAAACGCGGAACGCGTTTGCGCGGAGATCATGCCCAAAGGAGGCGAGCAGAGGTGACGATGCCAGCGCCGGACAAGCAGCTTTCCGCCGAACAAAGCCGGCAGATTGCCGACACGATTCGTGAGGAGATCGCCCGCCGCCGCATTTCCCGGCAGTCTCTGGCAGAACTTGCAAAACTCAGCCTGTCGACGCTGGAGAAAGTGCTGGGTGGCCGCCGCCCGTTCACCCTCGCCACCACCGTGCGGCTCGAGCAGGCGCTCGGCGTTTCCTTGCGCAAGATGCCGGAGGCGCCCGCGCCCGTGGCTGCCATCAACGGCGAGGTCGCACCCGATGGCTTGGGTGCCTATTCGCGCCGCGCGGTGGCCTGGATCGAGGGAACCTATGTCACGGTGCGTCCCTCGTTCGGCGACAAGGACGCGATCTTTGCCTATCGCACCGAAATTTCATGGGACGATGCGGCATCTTCTCTGGTGTTTCACGAGAGCGAACGGCAGGACGCGGCGTTCACCCAGTTCGGCGAAGTGGCGGTGCCGAACCAGTCCGGCCACATCTACCTGGTCACCAACCGGCACGGCCAGCATCGCCTGATCACGGTGGCGCGGCTCGCGATTTCGGGCGAGATGTACGGCATCATCACGACGCTGCTCGCCGGCCGCGGCTCACTGTTGACGCCGATCGCGGCCCCGATCGCCTATTTGCCGATCAAGATGGTCGCGAACCCGACCTTTGGCCGCGTGTCTGCCGATGACCCCAACTACGCGCAATACCGCCAGCATCTGAGGCGAACGACGGAAGAACCGTTCGCGATGTTCCTGCCGGGGTAGCCCCTCTCCTTTTTTTCCGCTGTCATCGTCCGCGAATGCGGATGATCCAGTACGCCGCGGCGCCTAAGATTGATACCGCGGCCAGTGAATACTGGATGCCCCGCCGGAGCCTGTCATCCGGCCGGCCGAAGGCCGGACCGGGTGGCGGGGCATGACAAGTTACGACGCCAGCTTGTCGGTCGCTTTCGGCGCGTTGAACTGCTGTCGCAGCGTCGGCTTGTGAATCTTGCCCGTCGCGTTGCGTGGCAGCGCATCGACGAACTCGATCAACCTGGGACATTTGAACCGCGCCAGATTGGCCGCGCAGTGGGCGTGAATTTCGGCAGGCGTCAGCGTATGGCCCGGCTTGACCGCCACGATCGCCATGCCGACCTCGCCCCACTGCTCATTGGGAATGCCGATGACGGCAGCTTCGGCGATTGCGGTGAGCTGATGCAGCACGCTCTCGACCTCGGCCGGATAGACGTTCTCGCCGCCGGAAATGTACATGTCCTTCCAGCGGTCTACGATGTAATAAAAGCCTTCCTCGTCGACGCGCGTGGCGTCACCGGTGTGCAGCCAGCCGTCGGTGAAGGACGACTGGTTGGCGTCCGGCCGGTTCCAGTAGCCGGGCGTGACGTTCGGTCCCCTGACCCAGAGTTCACCGAGCTCGCCCACATCGGCGTCCGTCCCGTCGGGACGGACGATCTGCACTTCCGTATGCAGCACCGGCTTGCCGGACGAGCCGGCCTTGCGCGCGGCGTCCTCGCGGTCGAGTGCCAGCACGGCCGGCGACGTCTCGGTCATGCCGTAGCCCTGCTGCAGGGCGACGCCGCGTTCTTCCCACACCTTCAGCAGCGGCACCGGCATCGGCGCGCCACCGACGCCGCCGATCACCAGGCGGCTGAAATCCGATGTCGCGAACGAAGGATGCTGCGCCATGAACTGGTAGATCGCCGGCACACCGAAGAATTGCGTAATGCCGTATGATGGGTCGCTGATCAGTTGCAGCGCCTGGCCTGGATCGAACGCGCGCATGATCAGCACGGTGCCGCCGGCATGGAGCACCGGGTTGGTGTAGCAATTGAGCCCGCCGGTATGGAACAGCGGCAGCACCGTGAGCAGAACCGTCGACGGCGAGACATAGGCAGGGCCGCCGAGATTGACGCAGTTCCAGAACGTCATGCCGTGGGTGATGATCGCGCCCTTGGGCTGGCCTGTCGTGCCCGAGGTGTACATGATAGTCGAAATGTCGTCGTGCGTGACGCTTTCGAACCGGTCGAGCGGTTTGGATGCCGCGATCGCCGACTCATAGGAGCCGCCGGGGCCAAGCAGCAGCGCCGATGAAACGTTGCAGAGCTTCGCGACCGTCAGCGCGACTTCCGCGAGATCCGTGTCATGGACCATCACCTTCGGCGAAGAATCGCCGACAATGAACTGCAATTCGGGAACCGTAAGCCGCGTATTCAAGGGCAGGAAGACCGCCCCTAACCGGCCGCAGGCGAACTGCACTTCGAGCGTATCGGTCGTGTTCAGTGCCAGCACGGCAACGCGGTCGCCGCGCTTGACGCCGAGCGCATCGCGCAGATGCGTGGCAAGACGCGAAATGCGGTCGTCGAACTCTGCGTAGGAGAGGCGGCGGTCACTCGCGAGGTCGATGGCCGCGATCTTGCCCGGCGTGCGGCGGCCGAAATGGGCAATCCAGTCGTAATAACGAACCGAGGGCATACTTCCTCCAGGGTAGAAACGGTCTTGCGCCGCTCGATACCGGCAATCTTATCTCGTTTTATCTGATGAGGCCGGCATAACGGTGTAATGTCTTGCGTTGTGTGGCTGGCCGCATCGCCAAATAGGCCGCAGCCGCTCAACGCAAGTTTGCGCGGGCCAAATCGGGGCATCGTAATCCTTGCGGAGGAAAGCATGCTGGAGCGCACAGGGGCGCAGAGCCCGTTCTACACGGCGGATCACGAAGCGTTCCGCGACGTGATGCGCCGCTTCGTGGGGCGCGAGGTTGAGCCCTATGCCCATGAATGGGACGAAGCCGGCGAATTTCCGCGCGAGCTCTATCGCAAGGCGTCCGAGATCGGGCTGCTTGGGCTTGGTTTTCCCGAAGAGTATGGCGGTGTGGCCGCCGACCAGTTCATGAAGATCGTGGCGTCGCAGGAACTGGCGCGTGCCGGTGCGGGCGGGGTCAGCTCCAGCCTGATGAGCCACACCATCGGCTCGCCGCCGATTGCGCGCGCCGCGCGGCCCGAGGTCAAAGCGCGGGTGTTGCCGCAGGTGCTGTCGGGCGAGAAGATTTCGGCGCTAGCGATCACCGAGCCGAGCGGCGGCTCCGACGTCGCCAATCTGCGCACCAAGGCGCGGCGCGATGGTGACTATTACGTCGTCAGCGGGGAGAAGACCTTTATCACGTCGGGCATGCGGGCCGACTATCTGACGGTCGCGGTGCGCACCGGCGGCGAGGGACCGGGCGGCGTCAGCCTGCTGTTGATCGAAGGCGATACGCTGGGCCTGTCGCGGACGAAACTGAAGAAGATGGGCTGGTGGGCCTCGGATACCGCCACGCTGCATTTCGACGAGTGTCGCGTCCCTATCGAGAACCTGATCGGCGAGGAAGGCCAAGGCTTCAAGATCATCATGCACAATTTCAACAGCGAGCGCATGGGCATGGCGGCGAGCTGCACGGCCTATGCCCGTGTCTGCGTCGAGGAGGCGATTGCCTATGCGAAAGAGCGCAAGACCTTCGGCAAGCCGATCGCGCAGCATCAGGTGATCCGTCACAAGATCGTCGACATGGCGCAGAAGGTCGCGGCGTCGCAGGCGATGCTGGAAATGTTGGCGTGGCGGCTCGGACAGGGCGAGAGCCCGGTCGCCGAAATCTGCATGATGAAGAACCAGGCGACCCAGACCATGGCGTTCTGCGCCTCCGAGGCTGTCCAGATTTTCGGCGGCGCCGGCTTCATGCGCGGCGTCAAGGTCGAGCGCATCTACCGCGAGGTCAAGGTCAACGCCATCGGCGGCGGCACCGAGGAGATCATGAAGGATCTCGCCTCGCGGCAGATGGGCCTCTAACCGTCGTTCCGGGGCGCGCGCCAGCGCGAACCCGGAACCTCGATCCATTAGCTCCAGATTCCGGGTTCGCGCTACGCGCGCCCCGGAATGACAGGAAGGAACACATGCTCTTCACCGCCGATCACGACGAACCCCGCCGCATCCTGCAAAAGTTCATCGCCGCCGAGATCAACCCGTTCGTCGACGAATGGGAGAAGAACGATATCTTTCCGGCGCACGAGCTGTTCAAGAAGCTTGGCGATCTCGGCTTTCTCGGCCTCAACAAGCCTACCGAGTTCGGCGGCCAGGGGCTCGATTATTCCTACGCACTGATGATGGCCGAAGAGCTCGGTGCCATCACCTGCGGCGGCGTGCCGATGGCGATCGGGGTGCAGACCGATATGGCGACGCCGGCGCTGGCGCGGTTCGGTTCTGATGAGGTGCGCCGTGAGTTTCTCGCGCCCGCGATTGCCGGTGATGCGGTGGCCTGCGTCGGCGTCTCGGAGCCGGGCGCCGGTTCCGACGTCGCCTCGATCAAGACGCAGGCGCGCTCCGACGGCGACGATTACGTCATCAACGGCGGCAAGATGTGGATCACCAACGGCGTGCAGGCGGACTGGATCTGCCTGCTCGCCAACACCAGCGACGGCCAGGTCCATCGCAACAAGTCGCTGATCTGCGTGCCCATGAAGACCAAGGGCGTGCAGGTCGCGCGCAAGCTCGACAAGATGGGCATGCGCTCGTCCGACACCGCGCAGATCTTCTTCGACAACGTCCGGGTGCCCAAGCGCAACCGGATCGGCGAGGAAGGCAAGGGCTTTACCTATCAGATGGTGCAGTTTCAGGAGGAGCGGCTGTGGGGCGCGGCGGCCTGCCTTAAGGCGCACGAGTTCATCATATCAGAGACGATCGAATACACCCGCAACCGCAAGGCGTTCGGAAAATCGATCCTCGATAACCAGACCGTTCATTTCAAGCTGGCGGAGATGCAGACGGAGGTCGAGCTGTTGCGCGCGCTGGTCTACCGCGCCGCCGAGGCGTTGATCGCGGGCGAGGACGTGACGCGGCTTGCCACCATGGCCAAGCTCAAGGCGGGACGGCTGGGGCGCGAACTCACCGATGCCTGCCTGCAATTCTGGGGTGGCATGGGGTTCATGAACGAGACGCCGGTCAGCCGGGCCTATCGCGACAGCCGCCTGACCTCGATCGGCGGCGGCGCCGACGAGGTGATGCTGATGGTGTTATGCAAGATGATGGGCACGCTGCCGAAAAGCCAATAAGAACAAGTCAGAAAAGTAACGATGAGGAACGGTTGATGATCACGCTCTATCACTGCGACGGCGCCCGCTCGTTCCGCCCGCTCTGGATGCTGGAAGAGATGGGCTTGCCCTACGAGTTGAAGATGCTGCCGTTCCCGCCGCGCGTGCTCGCCAAGGAGTATCTCGCGATCAATCCGCTCGGCACCATTCCGTTCATGATCGACGGCGATACCAAAATGACGGAGTCCTCCGGCATTTGTTATTACCTCGGCACCAAATACGGACCGACCCCGCTGGTGGTAGGGCAGGATGATCCGGCCTATGGCGCCTTCCTGAACTGGATGTACTTCAGCGACGCCACACTGACTTTTCCGCAAACGCTGGTGCTACGATACAGCCAGCTCGAGCCGGAAGAACGGCGGAACCCGCAAGTTGCCGGCGATTACGCGAAATGGTTCCTGGGCCGGCTGCGCGCGGTCGAGGCAGCGACCGCCAATGCCGAAAACCTGTGCGCCGGCCGCTTCACCGCGGCCGATATCGTTAACGGCTACGCGCTGCGGCTGGCCGGCAATATCGGCCTGGACAAGGATTTCGGGCCGAATGTCAGGGCATATTGGGCCCGGTTGCAGGAACGCGAGGGTTACCAGCGCGCGGTTGCGGCGGAGCGCAAGGCCGGCATCGAGCAAAACGTCGCGCCGCGCGTTCGGGCTTGAGGGGTTGCGTCTGGTCAGTCCTCAAATTTCCGCTATGGTTGACCCATCGCAGCGGCCAGAGAGCCGCGCGAGGAGGACGAGCCATGGACGATACTGGCCACAAATCCGGCCATCTGATGCTGATCACCCCGGAACGCGTGTTCTACGCCGGTCTGCTCGGTCGGCCCCGGCAACGCTGCTCGGGCGGGTTCAACATCTATGTTGCGATCGAGGGCGGTCTCTGGCTCACCACTGCCGATGGCCGCGAAACCCATGGCGACATGGTCGCTCTGTTGCCGAACGTCAGGCATACCATCGCCAGCGATCATCGCTCGGTGCTCAGTGTCGTGATCGAACCGGAGAGCGTTCGTCCCGGTGCGCTGGAAGATTTTGCGACGCGCCTCGCGGGGCCCGAGGGCGCGGCTTTCGCCGGCCGCATTCGGGTCGCCTATCGTGAACTGCGCGAGCATCACGCCCGCAATGAGTTTTCCAGCGCCGAATTCGATCGCCTGTGCCTTGGTGAAGTCTTGCCGCAACGTGAGCTCGATCCACGCGTGGCACATGCGATCGTGCAGATCGGAAAATTCTCCGGCGAGCCGGTGACGGCGGCAAGCTGCGGCGCCGAGGCCGGATTATCGCCGTCGCGGTTCCTACATCTCTTCAAAGAGCAGACCGGGATATCCTTCCGCTCGTTCCGCGCCTGGAAGCGCGCGCGGCATTTGCTGCATTTCGCCAACCAGGACATCAACCTTGCGCATCTCGCGCAGGATATCGGCTATCCCGATTCCACGCATTTTAGCCATTCGATCCGCCGCTTCTACGGGCTGAAGCCGCGCGCAATCTTTTCCGGCTCGCGCGATCTCGCGATCTACAGCCACCGCCGTGCCAGCGCCGACAATAGCGGGTGGACGCAAGAAGCCGGCTGATGCGGCACGCATGATCGCGCTGGATGTTCGCGATCTCTCGCGTCCCGTTTTCGAAGGTTGATCGATGGGCGACAAGGCCGTTATTACCTGCGCGCTGAACGGCGTGTTGACCGACCCGAAGCAGCACAACGTGCCGGTGACGCCGGAGCAGATGGCGCGTGAGGCCAGGGCCGCCTTCAACGCCGGCGCCAGCATCATGCACATCCATCTGCGCCAGCAGGAGCCGAACAAGGGGCATCTGCCGTCCTGGGACGTCAACGTCTCCAGGGAGATCCAGCAGGCGATCCGTGAAGCATGCCCCGGCGTCATCATCAATCACACGACAGGCACGTCGGGCCCGAAATATCAGGGTGCGCTCGATTGCGTGCGCGAGACGCGGCCCGAGATCGCGGCCTGCAACGCCGGCTCGCTGAACTATCTCAAGGTCAAATCCGACAACACCTGGGCCTGGCCGCCGATGATGTTCGATAACGCGGTCGAGAAGGTGCAGGACTATCTCGACGCCATGAAGGACACCGGCACGAATCCGGAGTTCGAATGTTTCGACGTCGGCATCGTGCGCTGCGTCGGCATGTACGTGCAGACCGGCATGTATTCCGGACCGCTCGAATATAATTTCGTGATGGGCGTGGCGTCAGGCATGCCGGCGGATCCGGAGTTGCTGCCGATCCTGTTGAAGCTGAAGTTGCCGGAAGCGCATTGGCAGGTCACCGCGATCGGCCGCGCCGAAATCTGGCCGCTGCACCAGCGCTGCGCCGATCTCGGCGGTCATTTGCGCACCGGGCTGGAGGATACATTTTATCTCGCCGACGGCACCAAGGTGACGTCGAATGGACAGTTGATCGAAGCCATCGCCGCCTGCGCACGGCGTGCGGGCCGCGAGATCGCGAGCCCCGCTGAAGCGCGGCAGATATTCGGGACCAGGCATTGAGGTCGTCATTCCGGGGCACGCGAAGCGTGAACTATGGTGCGCAATTGCGCACCTGAGAATCTCGAGATTCCGGGTTCGATGCTTCGCATCGCCCCGGAATGACGGAGCAAATTAGTTTATGGCCATAATCGAATCCACCATCTCCCCCTCCAGCGCCGCCTACAAGGCCAACCGCGACGGCATGCTGGCGCTGATCGCGCGCATGCGCTCGCTGGAAGATCGCACGCGCGCCGCATCGGCCGCAGCCAAGGATCGCTTCCACAAGCGCGGGCAATTGCTGCCGCGGGAGCGTGTGGCGCTGGTGCTCGATCCCGGCTCGCCCTTCATCGAACTGTCGACACTCGCCGGCTACATGTTCGATGTGCCGGACGCCGACAAGAGCGTGCCCGGCGGCGGCGTGATCGCAGGTATCGGCTTCGTCTCCGGCATCCGCTGCATGGTTAGCGCCAATGATGCCGGCATCGACGCCGGCGCGTTGCAGCCGTTCGGCCTCGACAAGACGCTGCGGGTGCAGGAACTGGCGCTGGAAAACAAGCTGCCTTACGTGCAATTGGTCGAAAGCGCCGGCGCCAATCTGCTGCGCTACCGCGTCGAGGACTTTATCCGCGGCGGCAACATCTTTCGCAATCTGGCGCGGCTGTCGGCCGCCGGCCTGCCCGTCGTCACCGTGACGCATGGATCGTCAACGGCGGGCGGCGCCTACCAGACCGGGCTTTCCGATTACATTGTAATGGTCCGCGGCCGCACCCGCGCATTCCTGGCCGGACCGCCACTGCTAAAGGCCGCGACGGGCGAGGTCGCGACCGAGGAGGAACTCGGCGGCGCCGAGATGCACACCTCCATCTCAGGGCTCGGCGACTATCTTGCCGAAGACGACCGCGACGCGCTGCGCATCGCGCGCGACATCATGGCCAACCTGGAATGGGATCGGCCGAAGCCTGCGACATTGTCCTTCAAGCCGCCACGCTATGACGCCGAGGAACTGCTCGGCATCATGCCGATGGACCACAAGCGTCCCGTCGACATGCGCCAGGCCATCGCGCGCTTCGTCGACGGTTCCGATTTCACCGAGTTCGGCGCGAATTACGGCCCCGCCACCGTGTGTGGCCACGCCCGCATCGAAGGACAGGCGATCGGGATCATCACCAACAACGGCCCGCTCGATGTGCCCGGCGCCAACAAGGCGACGCACTTCATCCAGGCCTGCTGCCAGTCGCGCACGCCGCTGCTCTACATGAACAACACCACCGGCTATATGGTCGGCCGTGCCTACGAAGAGGCCGGCATGATCAAGCACGGCTCCAAGATGATCCAGGCAGTGACGTCGGCGACCGTTCCGCAGATCACGATCTACTGCGGCGCGTCCTTCGGCGCCGGCAATTACGGCATGTGCGGGCGCGGTTTCCACCCGCGCTTCTGCTTCTCCTGGCCCAATGCCAAGACCGCCGTGATGGGCGGCGAGCAGGCCGCCGAAACCATGGCGATCGTGACCGAGGCTGCGGCGGCGCGGCGGGGCAAGCCGATCGAGAAGGAAAAGCTGGAGGCGATGAAGGCGCAAATCACGGGCGTGTTCGACGGCCAGATGGATGTGTTCTCAACCAGCGCGCGGGTGCTCGACGACGGCGTGATCGATCCCCGCGATACCCGCAGTGTGCTTGCCGAAGTGCTGGCGATCTGCCGTGAGGCCGAAGCGCGCTCGCCGCAGCGCATGCAATTCTCGGTCGCCCGGCCATGAGCGGGATCGAGATGAAGCGAACGCCATTTTTCAAGATTCTCGTCGCCAATCGCGGCGAGATCGCACTGCGGATCATGCGCACCGCGCGGCGGCTCGGCTATGGCGTGGTTGCCGTCTATTCCGATGCCGATCGTGATGCGCTGCACGTGCGTGAGGCGGACCAGGCCGTGCGGATCGGGGAGGCGCTGCCGGCGCAGTCTTATCTGCGGATCGACGCGATCATCGCAGCGGCCAAAGCCAGCGGGGCCGGCGCGGTGCATCCGGGCTACGGCTTCCTCGCCGAGAACGAGGATTTTGCGCAGGCCTGCCGCGATGCCGGGCTGGTCTTCATCGGGCCTTCGCCAGAGGCGATCCGGGCGATGGGCAACAAGGCCGGCGCCAAGGACATCATGCGAGAGGCTGGCGTGCCCATCGTGCCCGGCTATCAGGGCGCGGACCAGAGCGACGCAGTGATGCTAGCGGAGGCCAGGAAGATCGGCTTCCCCGTGATGATCAAGGCGGTTGCCGGCGGTGGCGGGCGCGGCATGCGGCTGGTCGAAGACGCCGCGGCATTTCCGGATGCGCTGCGCAGCGCAAGGTCGGAGGCGCAGGGCGCGTTCGGTGACGCAAGCGTGATCTTGGAGCGCGCCATCGTCGATCCCCGCCACATCGAGATTCAGGTGTTCGGCGACCGCTACGGCAATGCCATTCATCTCGGCGAGCGCGATTGCTCGGTGCAACGCCGACACCAGAAGCTGATCGAGGAAGCGCCGTCGCCAAAAGTGACGCCGGAACTGCGAGCGCGCATGGGCGCCGTCGCGGTCGCTGCCGTCAAATCGATCGGCTATGAGGGCGCGGGGACGCTGGAGTTCCTGCTCGATCCGTCCGGCGAGTTCTATTTCATGGAAATGAACACGCGCCTGCAGGTCGAGCATCCCGTCACCGAAGCGATTACCGGGCTCGATCTGGTCGAACTGCAGTTGCGCATTGCCGCCGGCCAGCCGCTGGGGCCCAAGCAGGAAGACGTCAAATTCTCCGGCCACGCCATCGAGGTGCGGTTGTGCTCGGAGGACGCGGACCATGACTTCATGCCGCAGTCGGGGCGAATGGAGCTGTGGCAGATGCCCGACGGCATCCGCGTCGAGCACGCGCTGCGATCGGGTTCGGAGATTCCGCCGTTCTACGATTCGATGGTCGCCAAGATCATCAGCCACGGCGTCGACCGCAACGAGGCCCGCGGGCGGCTGATTTGCGGACTGGAGCAGACCGCGGCGTTCGGCGTCACCACCAATCAAGGATTCCTGATTTCCTGCTTGCGCCATCCTGCCTTTGCGAAGGGCGAAGCGACTACGGCCTTCATCGGCAATCACCGCGACGAATTGCTGGCGTCGCGTGCGAACGACAGTACGGAGGCTGCGCTGGCGGCATTGCTGCTTTACGTCACCAACCCGCATGCGCCTCCCTGGCGCAGTGGACGCAGCCTGGCGGCGACGTTCCCGCTGACGATGCGGATCGACCTTGGCCACGGTGCGTTCGAGGTTGATATCGTTCGGAACCGCGACGGGAGTTATGTAGCCGGCCTCGATGACGACGAGCGTCGTTTCGAGATCGACGAGCTCGGCCCAGACACGATCCGCTTCCGCACCGATGGCCTGATGGAGTCAGCGAGATTCCTGCGCGATGACGGTCGTCTGTACATCCTTCATCGCGGAGCCTCGATTGCCGCCCGCGATCTGACGCTGGCCGCACCGGCCTCCGCTGCGGCGGCGGACGGCGACGGCAAGGTGCGCGCGACGATGAACGGCCGCGTGGTGGCGGTGCTGGTCAAGCCTGGCGAGCAGGTTGCCGTCGGCCAGCCGGTGATGACGCTGGAAGCGATGAAGATGGAGCACGTGCACATGGCAGGTGTTGCCGGCACGGTTTCGTCGATCGATGTCACCGAGGGCGAGCAGGTGACGACGGGACGGATCGTCGTGGAGATCGCGGCGGCGTGACATAAATCTCTGTCGTCCCGGGCTTGACCCGGGACCCATAACCACGAATGTTCGATTTGTGCGAAGTTGGGGCGATAACTTTCGTTCATAAGTAACAGCGGTGGTTATGGGTCCGTGCGTTCGCAGGGACGACGATAGACTTACTCCGGTCGCCCCGTGCCGTCGTTCAGCCAGCACGCTACCTGATGTCTTTCGCCGGCTTCCACCAGCGCCGGCCGCTCCACCTTGCAGCGGTCCATGACATAGCGGCAGCGGGTGTGGAAGGCGCAGCCTGAGGGTGGATTGATCGGGCTCGGGACGTCGCCGTCGACCATCGGCGCAAGGCGCTTTGCCTTGGGATCAGCGACCGGGACTGACGCCAGCAGCGCCTGCGTATATGGATGCCGCGGGTTCGCGAACAATTCCGACTTGTCCGCAATCTCGACAATGCGCCCGAGATACATCACGGCGACGCGATGGCTGATATGGGCGACGACGGCGAGATCGTGCGCGATGAACAGGTAGGAAAAATCGTTCTTGCGCTGCAGGTCGATCAACAGGTTGATCACCTGCGCCTGGATCGAGACATCGAGCGCCGAGACCGGCTCGTCGCACACGATCAGGCTCGGCCCAAGCGACAACGCCCGCGCGATGCAGATGCGCTGCCGCTGGCCGCCGGAGAATTGGTGCGGGTAGTTCTTCATCTGATCGGGGCGCAATCCCACCTGCGCGAACAGTTCCGCGACGCGTTCCTGCTGCGCGCGGCCGGTTGCCAGCCCATGCACGGCGAGCGGCTCGCCGACGATATCGCCCGCGGTCATGCGCGGATTGAGCGAGGCGAACGGGTCCTGGAATACGATCTGCATCGAGCGACGGTGCGGCCGCATCTCGGCCTTGCTCAGGCCGGTGATGTCGGTGCCGTTCAGCTTGATGGCGCCGCTGGACGGCTCCACCAGCCGCAGCACGGCGCGTGCGACCGTCGATTTGCCGCAGCCGGATTCGCCGACCAGCCCGAGCGTCTCGCCTTTGGCAACCGAGAAGCTGACGCCGTCGACCGCATGCACGGTGCCGACGCGCCGGCGCAGGACGCCGCCGCGCACCGCGTAATGCTTGACGAGGTCGGTGACTTCAAGGAGGGGGCGTTGGTCGCTCATGGCGCGCCTACCAATTCGGTTGCGCGCCAGCACGCCGCGAGATGATTGGCATCGACTTCCTGCAGCGGTGGATATTCGGCGCGGCATTGGTCCACGGCGAGGCGACAGCGCGGCGCAAAGGCGCAGCCCGGCGGAAGGTTCGTCAGCGACGGCACCATGCCGGGAATCTCGTTCAGTCGCGCATCGGTCTTGGCACCAAACGAGATCACCGCGGGCATCGAGGCCATCAGCCCGCGCGTGTAGGGATGCTTTGGATTTTCGAACAGATCCTCTACGGTCGCTTCCTCGACCTTCTTGCCGGCATACATCACGATAACGCGCTGCGCGGTTTGCGCGACGACGCCGAGATCGTGGGTGATCAGGATCAAGCCGGTGCCGAGCCGCTTTTGCAGGTCGACGATCAGCGCCAGGATCTGCGCCTGGATCGTCACGTCGAGCGCGGTGGTCGGCTCGTCCGCGATCAACAGCGCCGGCCGGCACGCTAGCGCCATCGCGATCATCGCGCGCTGCCGCATGCCGCCGGAGAGCTGGTGCGGATATTCCTGCGCACGGCGTTCCGGTTCGGGAATGCGGACCAGGCGGAGCATCTCGACCGCCTTGGCCCAGGCCTCCTTCGCGGTCATCTCCTGGTGCAGGCGGAGCACTTCGGTGATCTGGTCGCCGATCCGCATCACCGGATTGAGCGAGGTCATCGGCTCCTGAAAGATCATCGAGATCCGGTTGCCGCGGATGTCGCGCATCTCGGCCTCATCAAGGCTGAGCAGATCGGTTCCTTCCAGCGTCACCGAGCCGCCGACCACGCGGCCCGGCGGGTCCGGCACCAGCCGCATTACCGAAAGCGCGGTCACGCTTTTGCCGCAGCCGGATTCGCCGACGATCGCGAGCGTCTCGCCGCGGCGCACGGTGAACGAGACGTCGTCGACCGCGCGGAACAGCCCGGAATTGGTGAAGAACACCGTCTGCAGGTTCTTCACATCGAGAATAGTGTCGTCCTTGCGCGCCTCGCTCATCAGCCGCGCTGCCTCGGATCGAGGATGTCACGGAGCGCGTCGCCGAACAGATTGGTGCCGAATACGGCAAGGGAGATGGCGACGCCCGGGAAAATCACCAGCCACGGCGCGGTGCGGACATATTCGGCCGCCGATTCCGACAGCATGCGGCCCCAGGACGGATAGGGCTCGGGGATGCCGAGGCCGAGGAACGACAGCGAGGCTTCGGTGAGGATGGTGGAGCCGAGCTGCGCGGTCGCCAGCACGATCAAGGGCGCGAGCGTGTTCGGCAGCACGTGGCGGAGCGCGATGCGGGTCTCGCTCATGCCGATCGATTTTGCGGCTTCGACGAAGGGCTGCTCGCGCAGCGCCAGCGTATTGGCGCGGATCACGCGGGCGACCGTCGGGATCAACGGGATCGCAATCGCGATGATCACGTTCGGCAGCGACGGGCCGAGCGCTGCCGTCATCACCAACGCCAGCACCAGCAAGGGCAGGGCCTGCAGAATGTCGGTGATGCGCTGGAATAGCAGATCGACCCAGCCGGACAGATAGCCGGATACGAGGCCGACGATGACGCCGATCGACGATCCGAGCGCGGTGGCGCCGATGCCGACGGCGAGCGAGATGCGCGCGCCGTGAATGATCCGGCTCCAGACGTCACGGCCGAATGAATCGGTTCCCATCCAGTGCGCCGCGCTCGGTGGCGCCAGCCGCTGCGCCGAATCGACACTGAGCGGGTCGTAGCGGGCAATCAGATCGGCCGAGATCGCCATCCAGACGAACATCACCATGATGACAAGGCCGATCGTGCCGAGCAGATAACGTTGCGCCAGGAATGCCAGCCGGCGCCAGCCATGCGTCGAATGAGCGCCGGCCCGCCTCAACTCGCTCTCGAAGTTAATCGTGGTCACGCGGCTAGTCCCCATACCGGATGCGCGGGTCGATCGCGGCGTAGAGCATATCGACGGTGAAGTTCGCAACCACCACGACCACGGCGATCAGCATCACGAGATTCTGCACGATCGGGTAATCGCGCCAGCGCAGCGCCTCGACCAGGAAGCGGGCCACGCCTGGAATATTGAACACGGTTTCGGTGACGATCAGCCCGCCGATCAGGAACGCCGCCTCGATGCCGATCACGGTTATAACAGGGAGAATCGCGTTCTTCAGCGCGTGGCGATAATTGACCGAAGCCTCGGACGCGCCCTTGGCGCGCGCGGTGCGAATATAATCCTGCCGCAGAATCTCCAGCATCGAAGAACGCGTGATCCGCATGGTCAGCGCGGCGCTGCGAAAACCAACCGCCATCGCCGGCACGGCATAGATCGCGAACGCCTCGGTCCAGGTTGCCGGGTTCGGATTGTAGATGGGCATGTGGCCGAACAGGGAAACCGACGCCATCAGGATCAGCAGTCCGAGCCAGAACGAGGGTAGCGACAGCCCGCTCAGGCTGACCACACGCAGGGTATAATCAAGCCGCGAGCCTTGGTGGACTGCGCTGAGAACGCCTAAGGGAATGCCGATCGAGGCCGAGAACAACAGCGCCAGCGCCGCCAGCCGGGCGGTGATCGGAATGCGCGGCAGGATCTCCTGCAGCGCTGGCTTTTCCGAGACGTAGGAATAGCCGAGATCGCCGTGCAGCAGCCCGCCGATCCAGTTCAGATATTGCTGGTAGATCGGCAGGTCGAGGCCGAGTTCCTTTTCCAGGTTGGCCTTGTCGGTGGGATCGACGAAGCCGGCGGCGTCGAACAGGATGTCGACGATGTTGCCGGGGACGACCCGCAGCAACACGAAGATGATGATCGAGATCCCGACCAGGGTCACGAGCATCAACGCGAGGCGTCGCACGATATAAGCAAACACCCGGCTACTCTCCCTGACCCATCGGCTAGCGTCCCCTCGGTTCTGATGAATCAGAACCGAGCTCTCGATTTTTGTTTTGACGCGTTTTCTTCACGCGAACCGGGATCCACTTCGCTCGAAAACGCTATCGCGGCCGGACGCTACTTGTCCATCCAGACGTCTTCGTAACGATAGCCGTTGTAGGAGCTGTTCACCATGATGGTGATGCCCTTGACATAGGGATGCCAGCAGGAACCCGCCCGGCTGTGGAGGATGGTTGGCCGCGCCACGTCTTCCTGCAGTTTCTTGTCGATTTCCCAGACCAGCTTCTTGCGCTTGGCGACATCCTTTTCCATCGACTGCTGGTCGAACAGCTTTTCGATTTCCCTGTTGCAGTAGTT
Source organism: Bradyrhizobium sp. LMTR 3 (assembly GCF_001693485.1). Lineage (GTDB taxonomy): Bacteria > Pseudomonadota > Alphaproteobacteria > Rhizobiales > Xanthobacteraceae > Bradyrhizobium. The sequence continues at coordinate 418,127 of NZ_MAXC01000043.1, read as the reverse complement.
GGTATAGTTCCGCTCCGAGCCACAGGAATAGTTCTCGTAGAACGACTGGTCGGGATCGTCGACGGCATTGCCGGTGAGGTTCAGGCCGAGCGAGTAATCCTTGCGGGCGACCTTCGGAAACCACTGCGCGGTATCGACGACGTCGAGCTCGCCGTCGATATAGATGTTCTTGATCTGGTCGATCAGGATCACGGCAGGATCGCGGTAAATCGGAATGTTGCGCGTCGCGATCTTGACCGCGAGACGCTTGTCCGGACCGTAACCAGCTTTCTGCATCAGCTTGCGCGCCTCTTCCCGGTTGGCGTTGACGTCAGGGCCATAACCCGGAATTGATTCGAGCATTTCCTTCGGCATCGCCCACAGGCCGCCCGGCGCCGGGAGCATAACGCCGCCGATGTCGGCTTGTCCCTCGAACAGGATCGAGACGAAGGCCTTGCGATCCAGCGCCAGCGCCAAAGCGCGGCGAATGTCGAGATTGTCGAACGGTGGAGCGGACGAGTTGATGATGATGTTGGTCGAGACGTTTACCGGCTCAACCACGCACGCTGCGTTCGGTGCCTGCGACTTGACCTCCTTGAGCAGCGGGATCGACACTTCGGTCGGGAACGTCATGTCGAACTTGCCCGAGACAAATCCAAGGATCGCCGTCGAACGGTTGGGGATGATGGTGAATTCGATGCCGTCGAGGTGCGGCAGGCCCTTCTTGAAGTAATCGTGATTCTTGGTGAGTTTGATGGACTCGTTGGCCTTGAACTCGACGAACTTGAACGGGCCGGTGCCGACCGGCTTGGTACGCATGTCGGCCGGGGAGACGTGGCAGGGGTAAACCGGGGTGTAGCCGGAGGCGAGTAACGACAACAACGCCGGCTGCGGCCGCTTCAGGCTGAACGATGCCTCGAAATCGCCGTTTGTCGTCACGTCCTCAACCTGGTTGTACCAGGACTTTCGCGGGTTCTGGCGAAACTTCTGTTGCGACTTGCCCATCAGCATGTCGAACGTGCATTTGACGTCGGCTGCGGTGAACGGCTTGCCGTCATGCCACTTGACGCCCTGCTTCAATTTGAAAGTGAGTTTTTTGCCGTCGTTGCTCCAGGCCCAGCTCTCCGCCAGGTCCGGGACGATGGAGTCTGCGCTGTTCTGTGCGACGTCCTGCTTGAACACGACCAGGTTGTTGAAGACCGACATGAAGGGAATGTTGATCGAGAAGGTCGCGCCTTCGTGGATCGAGGCGCTGCCCGGGCTGTCGCGATGATAGACCCTGAGGATGCCGCCCTGTTTCGGCTCGCCGGCCGATGCAACATCGTGAGCCGGCAGCAACAACAACGCTGCGGCGGCAAGCGCATGAACGCTCCGCATGGTCCCCTCCCACATTTGCTCGGTCTCGAAACGGCCGATTGCATCAGACGATAGCATGACCGCGCGTCCGGGCAACCAGCCAAGACGATGCACAGATCGGCAATTCGAACTAATCGAAAATCCGCGCGGCGGAACATGCGCGCCGCGAAAGCGGCAGATTCGTTGCGGGGTAGCCGTTGTGCTGCGGCTTACGCTGGAATATCTCGCCGGATGATGCACCGCACCACCGGGTGTCGCGACGTCTGCGTTCGAGTTCGCCATCTCACATCGTCGCATGCTCACACGATCCGCGAGGCCTTGTTGCCCCAATAGCGATCGCGCAACAGGCGCTTGTAGAGCTTGCCGGTCGGCAGCCGCGGCAGTTCGGCCTCGAAATCGATCGAGCGCGGCACTTTCTGGCGCGACAGCGATTGGCTGCAGAAGGCGATCAGTTCGTCGGCCAGCTCTTGTCCAGGCGAAACGCCCGGCATCGGCTGCACCACGGCCTTTACTTCCTCGCCGAGATCGGGATTCGGCACGCCGAACACCGCGGCATCGGCGATCTTGGGGTGGGTGATCAGGAGGTTCTCGCATTCCTGCGGATAGATGTTGACGCCACCGGAGATGATCATGAAGGTCGCGCGATCGGTCAGATAGAGATAACCGTCCTCATCGACATAGCCGACGTCGCCGACGGTGCTCATGCTGCCGTCAGGCGAGCGCGCCTCCTGGGTCTTGGCCGGATCGATGAAATATTCAAACGGGGTCGCGGTCTTGAACCATACCGTGCCCGGGGTGCCCACCGGGCAGGGACGCATGTTCTCGTCGAGAATATGGAGGTCGCCGAGCAGCACCCGGCCGACGGTGCCGCGGTGTGCCAGCCATTCCTTGCTGTTGCAGGCGGTGAAGCCGAGCCCTTCGGTGGCGCCGTAATATTCATGGATGATCGGCCCCCACCATTTGATGATGTCGTCCTTCACCGCAGCCGGGCAGGGCGCGGCGGCGTGGATCGCGATCTCGAGCGATGAGAGGTCGTAACGCTTGCGGACATCCTCCGGCAGCTTCAGCATGCGCGAGAACATCGTCGGCACAAGCTGGGTGTGGGTGACGCCGCATCTTTGAACCAGTTCCAGATATCTTTCCGGATCAAAGCTTTCCATGATGATGACGGTGCCGCCGGCGCGGATCGTCAGATTGACCGCCGCCTGCGGCGCCGAATGGTAAAGCGGCGCGGGCGAAAGATAGATCATGCCTTCGCGGTAGTGCCAGACGCCGTGCAGGAAATCGAAGATCGCCAAGTTCTGAAGCGGAGGCTGTTCGGGCAGCGGTCGCAGGATGCCCTTCGGCCGGCCGGTGGTGCCCGACGAATAGAGCATCGCGGTGCCGATGCATTCGTCTGCTATCGGCGTCTTCGGCAGGCCTGACGTCGCCTGCTCAAGCCCGACGATACGCTCGCTCTCGCCGTCGCCGTCTGCGACAATGCATAAGTCGACCTTGGGGCATTCCTTCAGCGCCTCGCGCACGACGTCGAGCTTTGCCTTCGAGGTGACGAGAATGCGCGACTGGCTGTTGGTCAGGATGTAGGCGAGTTCGCCCGCGGTCAGGTAGGAGTTCACGCAGGTATAATAAAGTCCGCTCCGTTCGCCGGCGCCGCACGCCTCGAGGTAGCGGCTGTTGTTCTCCATGAAGATCGAATAGTGATCGAGGCGCTTGAGTCCGCGCTTGCGAAACAAGTGCGCCAGCCGGTTCGTGCGCGCCTCCAGTTCACGATAGGTTACGGCCTCTCCGGTGGAAGCCATGATGAAGGCGGGCTGCAGCGGACGAAGGTGAGCATGCGTGCCGGTGTACATATTGGCTTCGGTCTCCTTACGCGGTCATGTCCAGAATCTCGCGTACCTGCGCCGGTCCCTCGATCTTGCGCGGATTGCGCGGCACCCACGGCGTTGCCATCGCTTGTTGCGCGATGCGGTCGAAATGCTCGGGCCCAACCTTGACCTCGCGCAGGCTGCGCGGCATGCCGAGATTGCGAATGAAGCGGTCGAGCACGTCGCCGGCGTCATCGTTCGGATGGCCCATGGCGGCTGCGACCAGCGCCTGACGTTCGGCATTCGCCGACTTGTTCCAGCGCATCACCGACGGCAGCATCACGCAGGAGGTGTAGCCGTGTGGCACGCCGAATTCGGCGCCGAGCACGTAGCCGATGCCATGGCTGGCGCCCATCGGCACGCCGGAAGCGAGAGGCCCGGTCGAAAGCCAGGTCCCGATCTGGCAATCCATCCGCGCGTCGAGGTCGCCGGCCGCGGCCTTCACCCGCGGCAGCGCCTGCGCCAGCATCGAAAGGCCCTTCAGCGCCTGCGCGTCGCCATATGGGTGAGCCTCGCGCGAGCAGATGCCTTCGACGCAATGGTCGACAGCGCGGATACCGGTCGACAGCCACAGCCATTCCGGCGTGTGCTGGGCAAGCCAGGGGTCGAGAATCACGGCGCGCGGCATCAGTAGCGGATGGCGCAGTGCTTCCTTGACCCTCGTCTTCTCGTTGGTGACGCCGGCCGTGGAAGAGAATTCACCGCCGGCGATCGTCGTCGGCACGCTGATCTGGCGCACCGTCGGCGCGGCAAGTTGGGGTGAGCCGCCGCGACCGGCCTTGATCCGGTCGATGTCATCTGCACGGCGAATATCGTTGGCGAGACAGAGCTGCACTGCCTTGGCGCCGTCGGTGATCGAACCGCCGCCGATCGTGACGATGAGATCGGCATCCGCTGCGCGGGCCTGTTCGCCGGCGGCGATCACGGCTGAGCGCGGCGTATGCGGCGGCATCGCGTCGAACGTGCCGACGCAGCGCGGTCCCAGCGCACGGCGGATGGTATCGATCATATCGGTTTCGCGGTTGAGCGTGCCGCTGACCATCAGGAAGGCGCGGCTCGTGCCGAGCCGATCCAACTGCGCGACGAGCGCCTCGGATGCCGGCCGCCCGAACACGACCTCGTCCATGGTGCCGAATACGACACGCCCTCTGTGCACGCTTGTCCTCCCGGACATTTTCTGGCCCTTGTGGCGGGCCTTGCCGCAAGGTTAGCGGAGGAAATCGGCGACGTCATGCCCCAAGATGATGCCGTTGAGCCGCTTCGTAGGACGGGTGGAGCCAACGGGTCCGGCCCGATGATAAGCTCCGCGATACCCATCAATGCCGATGCACGTGATGATGGGTTTCGCTTCCGCTCTACCCAGGCTGTCATCCCCGCCACCGGGTCTCGCCTCCGGCGAGCCCGATGACAGGCTCCGGCGGGGATCCAGTACGCCGCGGCTTCTCGGTTCGATCACTGCTGCCTCTGGAATACTGGGTCGCCCCGGTCCTAGTGCGCAATTGCGCACAAGGCCGGGCGATGACAACTGAGTATGCATTCGCGATCTCGCGACATGAGCTGGCCGAGTTCTGCCATCAACTTCCCGCCCTCCGTCGTGCGACGTCACGATTTCGTCATCAGGCGACGATTAGCTGACCATTCGTCGCAACGGGTTCCGCTTTCATCGCAGTGCGAAAACGCGGAATCCGCGTTGCGAAGAGCGTTGGCTACGATGATGCATAACGATTGTGCTTGATCCCGGCCGGTTCTTGACGAGACTGGGAACCGATCACATCTGTGGCCTCCGCCACTAAGTTCCACGGCAAGCCTTTTCCATCAATCAGGATGTTGAGAATGCAGGGGGAGATGGGATTGAGCACGACTGAGCCATTGAAAGGTCCGGCTGCGGCGAGCCGTTATGGTCACACACTTCGCGGCCTCAAATGGCTGCCCCCATTGCTTGCGCTTGCGCTGTCTGCTTGCGGCGACAAGCCGCCGCAACAGCCAGCCGCCGCGGCGCCATCGGTCACGGTCTCGCAGCCGGTGAAACGTACCGTCACCGATTGGGACGAATTCACCGGCCGCTTCGAGGCCATCCAGGAGGTCCAGGTTCGCGCCCGCGTCGGCGGGTTCGTGACCAGCGTCGAATTCCGCGACGGCGCGATCGTGCGCTCAGGCGATCTGCTGTACGTGATCGACGCCCGGCCGTTCGAGGCGGTCGCCGAACAGGCCGATGGACAGTTGTCCGATGCGCGCGCGAGAGCGGAGCTCGCCAGACGCGAACTCGATCGCGCGCTGACATTGAATCAAACCCAGGCGGTGTCCGATTCCGTCGTGGACCAGCGCCGCCAGACCCTGCAGGCGGCGCGCGCCGCGGAGATGCAGGCCGAAGGCGCGCTCAAGGCCGCCAAGCTCAATATCGAATTCACCCATGTGATGGCACCGATCACCGGCCGCGTCAGCCGCCATCTCGTGACGCCTGGCAATCTCGTGCAGGGCTCCGAGGGCGGCGCGACGCTACTCACCTCGATCGTCTCGCTCGACCCGATCTACATCTATTTCGATGTCGACGAGGCGACTTACCTGCGGAACAGCCGGCTCTGGTCCGAAGGCAAGCGGCCGAGCTCGCGCGACACGCCGAACCCGGTCCAGGTGACGCTGACCGGCGAAACCAAGCCCTCGCATGAGGGCAAGATGGATTTCCTCGACAACCGCCTGGATGTCTCGACCGGGACGCTGCGCAGCCGCGCCGTGATCCCGAACAAGGATCTCTCGATCCTGCCCGGACAGTTCGGCCGCGTCCGGATCATCGGCAGTGCGCCCTATGAGGCGCTGCTGCTGCCGGATACGGCAGTCGCGACCGACCAGTCGCGCAAGATCGTTTTTGTCGTCAAGGACGACAATACGGTCGAGGCGAAGCCGGTGACGCTTGGACCGCTCGATGAAGGCCTGCGCGTGATCCGCGAGGGCCTGAAGGCGGAAGACCGCGTCATTATCGACGGCCTGCAACGGGCGCGGGTGGGAGCAAAGGTCAGCCCACAGCCGGGCGACATCAAGCCGGCTGGTGCCAAGACATGAATCTCGGCCGCCTCTCCATCAACCAGCCCATCCTGGCGATGGTGCTGTCGATCGTGCTTCTGATCGTCGGCGCGATCGCCTACACCACGCTGCCGGTCTCCGAATATCCGCAAGTGGTGCCGCCGACGGTGACGGTCACCACGCAATATCCCGGCGCCTCCGCACAAACCGTGTCCGACACCGTCGCCGCTCCGATCGAGCAGGAGATCAACGGCGTCGAGGACATGCTGTATCTCTATAGCCAGGCCACCTCGAACGGGCAGTTGACGATCACGGTCACCTTCAAGCTCGGCACCGATCTCGACAAGGCCCAGGTGCTGGTGCAGAACCGCGTCGCGATCGCGCAGCCGCGGTTGCCCGAAGAGGTGCAGCGCAACGGCGTCATCACCCGCAAGAACAGCCCCGACATCCTGATGGTCGTGTTCATGCTGTCGCCGGACGATACGTTCGACCAGCTCTACATCTCCAACTACGCGCTGCTGCAGGTCCGCGACGAGTTGCTCCGGCTCGACGGCGTGGGCGACATTCAGATCTTCGGCGCGCGCGACTACTCGATGCGGCTGTGGCTCGACCCCGACAAGATCTCTACGCTCGGCCTGACCGCGGGCGAAGTGGTGGCGGCGATCCGCTCGCAAAACGTGCAGATCGCAGGCGGCCAGATCGCGGAGCCGCCGATCGCCGACCGCGCCTTTTCGCCGAATCTCACCTTTACCGGCCGTCTGAAAGACCCGAAACAATTCGAGGAGATCGTGGTCAAGGCCGGCGCCGACGGGCGCACGGTCAAGCTGCGCGATGTCGCGCGGATCGAACTCGGTGCTTTGGCCTATTCGACCAACAGTTTTCTGCTGCGCAAATCCGCGGTCGCAATGCTGGTGACGCAGCGGCCGGGCTCGAATGCGCTGGCGACCGCCAAGAGTATTTCCAACACAATGGAGAAACTGAAGGCGAGCTTCCCGAAGGGGCTCGACTACAACATCGGCTACAATCCGACCGAATTCATCGCGCAGTCCGTCAGCGAGCTGATCAAGACGATCTACGAGGCGATGGCGCTGGTCGTGATCGTGGTGCTGGTATTCTTGCAGGGCTGGCGCCCGGCGATCATCCCGATTATCGCGATTCCGGTTTCGCTGGTCGGCACCTTTGCGGTGATGGCGGCGCTCGGGTTCTCGATCAACAATCTGACGCTGTTCGGCCTTGTGCTGGCGGTCGGCATCGTGGTCGACGACGCGATCGTCGTGGTCGAAAACGTCGAGCGTCATCTCGAACATGGCATGAGCCGGCGCGACGCCGCGCTCCGCACCATGCAGGAGGTCGGCAGCGCGCTGGTGTCGATCGCGCTGGTTCTGTGCGCCGTGTTCGTGCCGACCGCCTTCCTCGGCGGCATCTCCGGGCAGTTCTTCCAGCAGTTCGCGGTCACCATTGCGGTCGCGACCGCGATTTCCTGCTTCTGTTCGCTGACGCTGTCGCCGGCGCTGGCCTCGTTGATCCTGCAGCCGCACGAAGACAAGAGGCCGCCGGCACGCTGGAATTTCATCGCCCGCGGCTGGGGCGCCTTTACCGGCTTGTTCAATCGCGGCTTCGACCGGCTCGCGCATGGCTATGCCAGCACCGCCGATTTCGTGATCCGGCACGCGGTGGTGATGCTGGTGCTCTATGCGGCGCTGATCGGCAGCGCCGGATGGTTGTTGATAACGACGCCGCAAGGTTTCATTCCGGCGCAGGACCGTGGCTACGTGATCGTCTCCGTGCAATTGCCGGGTGCGGCCTCGCTGGCGCGAACGACCGAGGTGGTCCGCGAGATCGAGCGGATTGCGCTGGATACGCCAGGCATCATTCGCGTCGCGGCATTTGCCGGCTTCTCCGGCGCAACGCGGACGCAGGCGGGCAATGCCGCCGCGCTATTCCCCGTGTTCGAAGATCCGGCAGAGCGTCACAAGAAGGGGCTTTCCGCAGGCGCTATCGCCAACAATCTGCGCACGCGGCTGGCGAGCATCCAGGGTGCCTTCATCATCGTCATCCCGCCGCCCGCGGTGCCCGGCATCGGCACCGGGGGCGGCTTTACTATGCGCATCCAGGACCGTCAGGGCCGCGGCTCCGAGATGCTGGCGGCGGCGACCGACGAATTGATAGGCGCTGCGCGCAAGGCACCCGGGCTGACCCAGGTGTTCTCCACCTTTGCTGCCAATACGCCGCAACTGTTCGTCGACATCGACCGCGTCAAGGCGCAGAAGCTCGGCGTGCCGATCGCCAATATCAACGATACGATCCAGGCCTATTTCGGCTCGTCCTATGTCAACGACTTCAACCTGTTCGGCCGCACCTACCGCGTCACGGCGCAGGCCGACCTGCCGTTCCGCAAGGAGACGTCCGATCTCGCACGCCTGCGCACCCGCAACGCCGCCGGCGACATGGTGATGCTCGGTAGCGTTGTGAGTTTCAGCGACATCTCCGGCCCCGACCGCGTCGCGCGCTATAATCTCTATCCCGCGTCCGAGCTGCAGGGTGACACGCTGCCGGGGACCAGTTCGGCGACCGCGATCGACACCATGAAGAAGCTGGCCGAGGAAACGCTGCCGAGCGGCTTCTCTTTCGAATGGACCGATCTGTCCTACCAGCAGGTCACCGGCGCCCAAGCCGGCCTCCTCGTGTTCCCGATCTGCGTGCTGTTCGTGTATCTGGTGCTGGCGGCGCAATATGGCTCGTGGAGCCTGCCGTTTGCCGTCATCCTGATCGTGCCGATGTGCCTGCTGGCTGCGACCATCGGCGTGCGGATCATGGGGCAGGACGTCAACATCCTGACCCAGATCGGCTTCGTGGTGCTGGTCGGGCTTGCGGCCAAGAACGCTATTCTGATCGTCGAGTTCGCGCGCGACATCGAGCTTGAGGGCAAGGCGCGGCTGGAGGCCGTGATCGAAGCCTGCCGGTTGCGGTTGCGGCCGATCCTGATGACGTCATTCGCCTTCATCCTCGGCGTGCTGCCGCTGGTGATCTCGTCGGGCTCGGGCTCGGAGATGCGGCAGGCGGTGGGCGTCGCCGTGTTCTTCGGCATGATTGGCGTCACGCTATTCGGCCTGGTGTTTACGCCGATCTTCTACGTCATCGTGCGCAACCTCGCCGAAGGCAAGAGTAAGAAGCCGGCGGCGGTGTGAGTGCGATGGCTTCACCGCCAGCATCGTCATTCCGGGATGCGCCGATAGGCGCAGGCCCGGAATCCATCAGCCCGCATAACTTGTCGTGAGATGGATTCCGGGTTCGCGCTTCGCGCGCCCCGGAATGACGAAGAAGATGGTGACTCGCGTTCCTTCATCGCGAGTTCCCCAATACTTTTGGCTGATCTGAAATGGATGGGCACTCGCGGGGTTATTGAATAGTGTCACCAGGTTCCTCTGACAAAAAATTCCAGGAGAAAAAAATGAAGTCGGGATCGTTGGCCGCCGTTGCGGCCGTTGGTCTTTTGCTCGCTGCGCCGGCATCGGCGCAGGGCGTCAAGATCGGCATTCTGAACGACCAGTCCGGGGTCTACGCCGACTACGGCGGCAAGTGGTCGTTCGAGGCGGCCAAGATGGCGATCGAGGACTTTGGCGGCGAGGTGCTCGGCCACAAGATCGAAATCGTCTCCGCCGACCATCAGAACAAGCCGGACCTCGCCACCGCGATCGCGCGGCGCTGGTATGAGGTCGAGGGCGTCGACATGATCACGGAGCTGACGACCTCCTCGGTTGCGCTCGCGATTCACGATCTCTCCAGGCAGATGAAGAAGATCGACATTGTCGTGGGTGCTGCGACCTCGCGCCTCACCGGCGACGCCTGCCAGCCTTACGGCTTCCACTGGGCCTACGACACCCACGCGCTCGCCTACGGCACCGGCGGTGCGCTGGTGGAATCCGGCGGCGATAGCTGGTTCTTCATGACCGCGGACTACGCCTTCGGCCACGCGTTGGAAAAAGACACCGGCGATTTCGTCAGGGCGAAGGGCGGCAAGGTGCTCGGCGCAGTCCGCATTCCCCTGAACTCGTCGGATTTCTCCTCCTTCCTGCTGCAGGCGCAGAGTTCGAAAGCCAAGATCATCGGCCTCGCCAATGCCGGCCTCGACACCACCAACTCGATCAAGCAGGCGGCGGAATTCGGCATCGTCAAGAGCGGCCAGAAGCTCGCCGGCCTGTTGCTGACGCTCGCCGAGGTCCACGGCCTCGGGCTACAAGCAGCGCAAGGCCTGGTGCTGACCGAAGGCTACTACTGGGACCGCGACGCCAAGAGCCGTAATCTCGCCGAACGCTTCTTCAAACGCACCGGCCGCATGCCGAACATGATCCAGGCCGGCACCTATTCGGCGACGCTGCAATACCTCAAGGCAGTGAAGGCCGCGGGCACCAAGGATACCGAGGCGGTGGCGAAGAAGCTGAAGGAGCTCCCGGTCGACGACGATTTTGCGCAAGGCGGCAAGGTGCTGGAAAACGGCCGCATGGTCCACGATCTCTATCTGTTCGAAGTCAAGAAGCCGTCAGAATCGAAGAAGCCGTGGGATTACTACAAGCAGCTCGCCGTGGTGCCGGGCGACAAGGCGTTCCCGGCGGCAAAGGATTCCGGCTGCCCGCTGGTGAAGTGATTCTGACTGTCGTGTCCCGGACGCGGTGCAGCGTGCAACGCTGCTCCGCAGAGCCGGGACCCACCGCTGCGGCGTGTGGACCCCGGATCAGCAGCGCACCGCTGGCGCGCTGCGCAGCATCCGGGGAACGCCGGATGGGGTATCCTTCACGCCTCACCCCTGCACCAACCGCCACACGATGGCGCCGAATGCGCCGACCCACAGCGCGATCGTCGCCAGCGCCTGAGTCGCAAAGCCGGGGCTGCGCTGTGGGACCGACTTCGCGTAGCCAAATATATAGAGAATGCGGCCTATCACCCAGACCAGCCCCAGCGCAGCAGCGATGTCGTCGCTGATATAAATCGCGAACAGCCATAGCGCCGGCAAAAAGATCGGCAGCCATTCCAGCGTGTTCATCTGCGCGCGAAACACGCGCTCGAAATCGGGATTGCCCGAGATCGCCGGCAGTTTGACGCCGAATTTGCCGCGCGCCTGTGACACACGAACGGACGAATAGAAGTAGACCAGGATCGCCAGCAAGCTGACGAGCGCGGTGAAATGATACATCGCTGAAACTCCCCTTTTCGTGCGCGGGCTTAATAGCCCGTCATTTCCAGATAGCCCACCCCCGTGTGGCTGCCTGCGAAGCGAATCGGGCCTTCCCAATAGGGAAAGCTCGTGCCCATCCAACTCTGGGGATTGAGCGGCGTGCACTCGATCTTGAGCGCCCTGCTCGGAACCTCGACGCGCCATGTGGTCGGAATTTTTCGCGCCCCAATCTCGGTGAACGCGAGCGGCGTCATGGCGATATCCGCGGAGGCGAGTTGCTCGGCCGTGCCGTCGGGCGCGATCCATTTACCCGAGCCATAATGCTGGCCGTCGGTCTGGCGCATCCGGTAGAGCATCAATTTGTCGCCGGCGTTGAAATGCAGCGAGAGCCAGTCCCATCCGCTTTGATCCGCGGCCAGCGGCTGGCTGCTCCACTCGCGATCGAGCCAGGCCATGCCGGTGACGTCGATGGGCCTGTCGTCAATGGTGAGGATGCCCGTCGCCGCGTAGTGCGGCTGGCTGTAATAATAGGAGGCCTGCTCGCGCAGCGATTTGCGGCTGTAGCCACCTTCGCCCTGCAGCACCAGCGGCCGATCCGCGTCCAGGCGCAGCGTATAGCTGAACTCGGCGCCCGATGCTTTCAGTTCCAGCGGTGCGATATTGTCGTCATTCACGGAATCGAGTGCACGCATCTCCCAGGCATCGATCCAGGCGTGAAACGGCTTGGCCTCGACGCCGGCCTGGCCGACACCGCCGCGCGCGAACGTCTGGCTGAAGCGATGGGTATCGTCGCGCGTGACGGCGGCATGGCCCATCCATATCTGCTGGTTGGCCCAGCCCTCTCGCGGCCCGCCTGGCGCGATCGCCTGGCGAAACAGCGTCCATTGGGCGCCGTAGGCTGCTCCGCTGACATCGGTGAGATTGGCCGTCACATACCACCACTCGATGCGGAATTCCGGATGTGGCCCGTGGTCGGCAGGAAAAGCAAATGTCCTGCCCGGCACGACCGGCGCAAATCCATCCGCGCTATCGCCAAGCCCGGCAAAGCCCTGCGCGAGTGCCTCGCCGCCGAATCCGGCCAAGAGCGTGCCGCCAATGAAGCAGCGGCGGGTAATGAGGCCGCTACCGCTCATTGGCAAAGATCCTGATCAGGCTGGTCGGCTGCATGCGCGCCAGCCTGATGACGGGGAGCGCGGAGGCCGCAACCGCTGCCGCCATCGCGACGCCGGTGAGCCACAGCAATTGCAGCGGAAAGACATGAAACGGCAACCGCCAACCGAACGCCTTGACGTTGACGATCGCAAGCAGGCACCAGGCGACCAGCAAACCCAGCGGAAGCGCAAAGATGGTGGTGATCAGCGCCACCGAGGTCGTCTTCAACAGCTCGATGGCCGCGAGCCGCCGCCGCGTGACGCCGATCGCCCATAGTGGGGCCAGTTGCGGCAGGCGGGAATTGGCAAGCGTCAAGAGGCTCGTCAGCAGCGCAACGCCGGCGACGCCGAGCGTGAAGGCGTTCAGCGCCGCCGTGACCGAGAAAGTCCGGTTGAAGATCCGCGTCGATTCCGCCTTCATCGTCGCCTGGTCGGCGACATTGCGATTGTCGAGGCCGAACTTTTCCTGCAGTGCTGAGATCAACGCCGGGATCTTTGGCGGGGCGACCCGCAGTCCCATGCGCGTCAGCGGGATTTCCGGAAAGCGCCGCGTCAGCGCGGCGAAGTTCACTGCGATCTGGCTCTTGGGGTTGCCGTAATCGGCATAGATGCCGACCACGTTGAGCGTCCAGTTTCCGCCTGAAGCGGGCACTTCGATGCGGTCGCCGAGGGAGAGGTGCAGCCGTCGCGCCAGTTGTTCGCTGACAAGGGCCGTATCGCCAGGGCGAAGCTTGACCCAGACATCCGCAGTCGATTGCAGCAGCGGCCAGTTGTCGCGATAGGTGGCGTGATCAGGCAGGCCCAGCACCTCGAGCGGCGCGCCCGCCAATTGCGTATCGGCGCGGCCGCCAGGCAGGATCGCCTCGACCTCGGGGCGTTCGCGCAGCCACGCCTTGATCTCGTGTGCCTGCGCGTCGTTGGCGGCGTTGACATAAACTTCTGCCGCCAGCCGCCCGTCCAGCCAGACCAGAAACGTGCGGGAAAAACTCTCGACCATGGTGGAGACGCCGACATTCACCGCCAATGCGAGCAACAGCGCCATCAAGGCGAGCGACAATCCCGACAATTGCTGGCGGCTGTCGGCCCAGAACCAGATTCCGAGCGGGGCTCGTGCATAGCGCTGGCCAAGCGACAGCACGATTTCCAGAAACATCGGCAGGATCAGCGCTGCACCGAGCATTATTGCGGCGAGCACGGCAAAGCCCGAAATCAGGGAATCGCCAAACCACAAAAAGCCGCCGGCCGCTGCGAACGCCACGAGCGCCAGCGCGCTCTGGTAAGTCAGCCAGCGCCGCTGCGCCTGTTGCCAGGCGAAGGGCTGGGCGGTGGCGAGCAACGGCAGCCGCAGCGCCTTGGTGAGACTGGCAGCGGCCGCTGCGAGTGCGCCTAAAATGCTGATCGCGATGCCCGCGATCCACCATTGCGGCTTGAGCGTGAGATGCCCCGGAATCTGCGCGCCATAGAGCCCGCGCAGCGATGCGGCGACGTCAGGCAGCAGCGCACCGGCGATGAAGTAGCCGCACACGAGTCCGATCAGCCCCGCAACCAGCGCCAGCGACACCAGCTCAAGCACCAGCACGATGTTCAGCATCCGCGCGGAGACGCCGCAGGCGCGCAAGGTGCGCAAGGTCGGCAGCCGTTGCTCGAAGGCGAGCCCGATCGCCGAATTGACGATGAACAGGCCGACAAAGAACGACAGTAACCCGAACGCGGTCAGGTTCAGGTGAAAACTGTCGGTGAGGCGTTCGAGGTCGGTCTCCGCATCGGCTTCGATCAGCCGAAGCTTGTCGCCGGCAACGCTTTCGAGCGGCGGGTGCCTGCCTGTCGCCTTGCCGATCAGGAGCCGCGAAAGCTGGTCCGGCATTTTCAGGAGGCTCTGCGCAATGCCGATGTCGACGACCAGCACGCCGGGCACCAGGTTCGGCTGCATGCGAAGCGGCGGCAGCGGTGCGCCGCCATCGCCCTGTGGGCGCGTGCCCTCCGCGAGCTTGAGGTCGGAAAGCGTTTCCGGCGCCACCAGCATTTCGCCCGGCGGGGTCATGAAGGTTTGCAGGCTGGCTTTGCCGACCGTCGGCGCGTTGCCGACTTCGGCGGGCAGCGTAACGGGTTCGATGCCGAGCAGCCGCAACGACCGTCCCTCGATCTGGATGCGGCCTTCCAGCACCGGCGAGACCGGCCAGCCGGCGCGGCGCAACTCGACAAAAAGTTCTTGCGGGAAGCTTAGGCCGTTGCGGGCGACCAGCATGGCGGTGCGCGTGCCGCCAAACGTAGCGGCGGCGCGATCGTAGGAGGTGCGCGCCTGCTGATTGAGTGCCTGCACGCCGCTCCACAGCGCGGTCGCCGAGATCAACCCGATCAGCAGGGTAGCCAACTGCATCGGGTGCCGCCGCCAATGGCTCAGCAGCACGGCCAGCGTCCACAGTGCGCGTTTCACGCGATCACCCCGGCATGGAGGTTGACCTGGCGGTCGAGCGTTGCTGCGAGCCGCACGCTGTGCGTCACCATCAGAAAACCGCAGCCGCTGCGCGTCACCAGGTCGCGCGCCAGCGCCAGCACTTCGTCCGCCGTGTCCTCGTCGAGATTGCCGGTCGGCTCGTCTGCGAGCAGCAAGAGCGGCTTGACCGCCAATGCCCTGCCGATCGCGACGCGTTGTTGCTGACCGCCGGACAATTGCTCGGGATAACGCTTCAGGAAGCGGCCGAGCCCGAGCCGCTCCACCAGTTCGCGGTGCCAGGCCGCATCGTGACGGCCAGCGATGCGAGACTGAAAAGCGAGGTTGCCTTCCACGGTAAGGCTCGGGACCAGGTTGAATTGCTGAAACACCAGGCCGAGCCGGTCGCGGCGCATTTCCGCCCGATCGGCATCGCTGAGTTCGGCGACTGAGGTATCCGCCAACCTGATCTCGCCGCCGTCGGCCGCATCGAGCCCGGCGATCAGGTGCAAAAGCGTGCTCTTGCCGCTGCCGGATTCGCCGGTGAGTGCGACGCTCTCACCGGCAGCGACCGTCAGGTTCACGCCGCGCAGCACCGCGACCTCTTCGCCGGCGGTGCGGTAGCTCTTGGTCAGGCCGGTCACGTGAAGCACGGGGCCGGTCGCACTGGGAATGCCTTTGGTCATGCGCGATGATGGACCGATCTGACCATGAAAATCCCCCGACGTGATGGCATGCAACATATCAGGGCACGCGTCCCCGATCACGGCCTCAATCGCGCCGCGCCGCGATCGTGATCCGGTTGTGACGTGCGCCTGTCGCGCCAGCCGGCAGTTGCTCGGCGGGCATTTGTAAAAATCGCGGTTGCCTTGCCCGCAAAGCGCCTTGTAGCATTGGAACCGGCCGATCCGACAGAGCCAGCAAAGATATACGGGGAAAGCAGCCATGACCGCGCAAGCGACGCCCAAGGGGACGTCGAAGGGGACGCCCAAGGGCGCCTGGACAATCACCTTCCTGCTGTTTCTGTTCATGTTGGTGAACTTTGCCGACAAGATCGTCGTCGGGCTCGCGGGCGCCCCGATCATGGATGAGCTGAAGCTCTCGCCGGAACAATTCGGTTTTCTCGGCTCCTCGTTCTTTTTCCTGTTTTCCATCTCGGCCATCGTCGTCGGCTTCATCGTCAACCGCGTCGATACGCGCTGGGTGCTGCTCGCAATGGCGGTGATCTGGTCGGTGGCGCAGTTTCCGATGGTCGGCACCGTCGGTTTCACGACGCTGGTGATCTGCCGCATCATCCTCGGTGCAGGGGAGGGACCCGCGTTCGCGGTAGCGGCGCACGCGGTCTACAAGTGGTTTCCCGACGAGAAGCGGACGCTACCCACCGCGATCCTCTCGCAGGGCTCGGCATTCGGGGTGATCCTCGCGGTGCCCGCACTGAACTGGATCATCGTCAATCATAGCTGGCACTATGCGTTCGGCGCGCTCGGCATCGTCGGCCTGATGTGGGTAGCGGCGTGGCTGGTCATGGGCAAGGAGGGACCGCTGGTTCAGACCGTTACAACGGCTGCAACCGATCCGCGCGTTCCTTATCTCCAGCTTCTGACTTCGCGAACCTTTATCGGCTGCTGCGCCGCGACTTTCGGCGCCTATTGGGCGCTGTCGCTCGGCCTCACCTGGTTCACGCCATTCATCGTCAAGGGGCTGGGCTTCTCGCAAAAGGACGCAGGCTGGATTTCGGTTCTGCCCTGGGTGTTCGGCGCGGCCATCGTGCTGCTGACGGGCTGGGTTTCGCAGGTGATGCTGACGCGCGGCTACACGACGCGCGGCGCTCGGGGTGTACTCGGCTCTGTGCCGCTGATCGTCGGCGGGCTGATTCTTGCGGTGCTGCCCTATGTCAACGGCGCTGGATGGCAGATCGCGTTCCTCGTCGTCGGCTCCGGGCTCTGCGGCTCGATCTATGTGGTCTGTCCGCCGATGCTGGGCGAATTCACCCCGGTGCAGCAGCGCGGCGCCGTGATCGCGATCTATGGCGCGATCTATACGCTGGCGGGAATGATCGCGCCGTTCGTGATGGGCGCCGTGATTCAGAATGCGGCGGTGCCGCTTGACGGCTACATGACCGGCTTCACCATCAACGCCGTGATCATGGCGGCGTCAGGGTTACTCGGCCTGCTGCTGTTGTGGCCGAACACGGAACGCAAGCGGTTGATGGCCCAGGCGGTCGCGCAGCCGAAGTTCGCTTGAAGCACAAATCCTTCCGTCGTCCCTGCGAACGCAGGGACCCATACGCCGCGGCCTATCGTCTATGGCGATGTGGCAGACGTCTTGGTCAAGCAATTCACATCGGTGGTTATGGGTCCCTGCGTTCGCAGGGACGACACCGAGTATATTGAAGCAGCGCCCGCTTAACTCGCCGCCGCGTCGAACTGCGGCTTGCTTCCCTGCGTGCCGCGCACCAGTTTGCCCGGGCGCGCGCCGGTGGCGTTGCCGGCGCGCTGCGTCACCACGCCGGAGACGATGGTGGCGTCATAGCCGTCGACCTGCTGCATCAGGCGGCGGCCGCCGACCGGCAGGTCGTAATGCACTTTCGGCGGATGCAGATGCAGGCGGTCGTAGTCGATCACGTTGACGTCGGCCTTGAAGCCCGGTGCGATCACGCCGCGGTCGTAGAGGCCGACCGAGAGCGCGGTCTTGCGCGATTGCGCGGCGACGACGAACGGGATCGACAGTTTTTCGCCGCGGGTGCGGTCGCGCGTCCAGTGCGTCAGGAGATAGGTTGGGAAACTGGCGTCGCAGATGATGCCGCAATGGGCGCCGCCATCTGATAGCCCCGGCACGGCATTGGGATCGCGCAGCATTTCGCTGACAGCATCGAGATTGCCGTCGGCATAATTGAGGAACGGCACGTAGAGCATGCCGCGGCCGTCATCTGTCAGCATCGCATCATAGGCGAGTTCTTCCGGCTGTTTGCCCTCGCGCTTCGCCTGCGCACCCAGCGTATTCTCCGGCGGCTGCTCGTAGTCCGGCGGGTTTCCAAGCAGGTACATCTTGTCGTAGTTCGGCCGGAAGAACAGTGGATCGTCGGTCGCGGTGGCGTGCTCGCTCAGGATCGACTTGCGCACTTCGGGCTGGCGCAGGCGGGCGAGCCGCTCGGCGAGCGGCAGATGCGCGATGGCCTGGTAGCTCGGATGGGTCTGGAACGGGTTGCGCGACAGTTCTAGCCCGAGCATCAGTCCGACCGGGCGGGCGGCGATCTGCGCCGTGATAGAGAGGCCGCGCACCGAGGCCTCTCTGATGGTGTCGAGCGTCTGGCGCCAGCGCTGCGGCGCCTTGTCGTTCTGGGTGATCGAGAACGACACCGGGATTTTGGTGTTCTCGGCGACCCGCAGCATCATCGGCAGGTCTTCGTCGATGGTGGAGAGATCGAGCACGAATTGCAGGACGCTGCGACCCTGCGCATGCATCGCCGCCGCGATCGCGGTCAGTTCGTCCTCGCCGGCCTTCAGCGTCGGCGTAAAATCGCCGGTCGAGGTACGGTGGTTGAGCGTGCGCGAGGTCGAGAAGCCGAGCGCGCCTGCCCGCACGGCGTCGGCAGCCAATGCTGCCATCGCCTTGTTGTCGTCTGATGTCGAGGGATCGCGGCGCGCGCCGCGCTCGCCCATCACATAGACGCGCAGAGCCGCATGCGGCAGTTGCGCGCCGATGTCCATATCGAAGCTTCTTTTCGACAGCCACTCCATGTAATCCGGAAAGCTCTCCCAGGCCCATGGGATGCCGGCGCTCAGCACCGGCTCGGGAATATCCTCGACGCCTTCCATCAATTGAATTAGCCGGACATGGTCGGCCGGACGGCACGGCGCGAAACCGACGCCGCAATTTCCCATGATCGCCGTCGTTACGCCGTTCTGCGAGGAGGGCGTGATGTCCTGGCTCCAGGTGACCTGGCCGTCATAATGGGTGTGGACGTCGACGAAGCCCGGCGTGACCAGCTTGCCGCGGGCGTCGATTTCTTCCTTGCCCTTTGCCGCGACCTTGCCGACTTCGGTGATGCGGCCGCCTGCAATCGCAACATCGGCTTCGAATAGGTCGCCACCCTTGCCATCGGCAACAGTGCCGCCGCGGATCACGAGGTCGGGGGTCGAGGTCATGGCTTCCATCCCGGTTCTGGTTTTTGTTGGCGCATCATCTGACGTCCCCTCGTACAGTCAACCGCCGGGGACGAGGCTCAGGAATGCATCACCGAGCAGCTACGCGTTCGCGGGTTCCGCAGGCTTGCGGTCGGTCACCAGCGCCAGCAGGACCGTCAGCACCATGAAGGCGACGGAGGCGCCGAACACCCAATGCGGCAGGTTCTGATCCATGATCCAGCCGAACAATAACGGGGAGAGTATGCCGCTGAAATTGAAGCCGGTGGAGACGATGCCGAAGGCGCGGCCCGCGGCGCCCGCAGGAGCCGCGTTGCGCACCAGCATGTCGCGTGAGGGGGCGATGACGCCGCCGAGGAATCCGGCCAGCCCCAGGGTGGCGGTCAGCACCACCGACGGCAAATTGATCGTCGCAATGATGGTAATGATGACGGCGTTGATGGCAAAGCACGCAGCGGCGACATTGCCATGCCGCTTGGTGCGGTCGGCGAGATAGCCGCCGGCGAGCACGCCGGCCGCGCTGGCGCCGAGATAGGCGGTCAGCGCGATGTTGGCGGCCGAGAATGTCACGCCATAGCCGCTCATCAGAGCAACGACGCCGAAATTGCTGATGCCGGCACTGGACAGGCCGAGCAGCATGAAGAAGATCGTCAGCACGATGATCGCAGGCGTCACGATGCTCTGCTGCGGCGCTGCAGCGTCATCGGTCTTGCGATCGGCTGAACTGGCATCGGGAATTCTGACTGCGATCAATAGCAGCGCTGCCGCAGGGCCGACCGCGCCGGCCACGATCAGCGCGCCGAGCCCGCCGACGGCTGTCACCAGCATGAGCATGATCGTGGGCGCCACCGCACCGCCAAGGAAACCCGCAAAGGTATGGACCGAAAACGCCCGGCCCATCCGCGCTTCGTCCATATGTGTCGACAGGATCGCATAGTCGCAGGGGTGATAGACGCTGTTGGCAAGGCCGAGCAGCGCGGCCGAGATGATCAGCGAGACGTAGCTCAGATGCAGGCCGAGCATGATCAGCGCGAGGCCGCCGACCGTCAGGCCGATCAGCAGCACTTTTCGCGCGCCAATGTGGTCGGCGAGATAGCCGATCGGGGCCTGAGTCAGGCCGGAGACGACGCCGAACACGGTGAGCGCGAAGCCGAGTTCGATGTAGCCGACACCTAACTGCACCTTCAGGAATGGAAACAGCATCGGCAACACGAACAGATGGAAATGGCTGACCCAATGGGCGATCGAAATCGCCGCGAGCGTGCGCAGCGAAGTGTCCGCTTTGGCTTGTTGCGGTGCGGCCAGAATGTCGACCATGTCAGCTCAAAAATCCCGTGTAACTTGCGGCCCGGTTGGGCGCGGCTGAAAATATAGGCAGGTTGTTATTTGTCCATGAATGCCGCTGCATGGCTGCCCCGGCGCAGGGCAGGGCGTACGCATGCCGCCAATAAATCGGGAGACAAAGGCGGGTCCACGCGGCAATGATCCGGCATGCCTGATCCCTCAAAACCGCTCCGGGTACTGGTCTCCGAAGGTTCCTCGACCTCGGCCCGGGAGGCCATTACGATTCTCGGTCTTTCGGGCCATCACGTCGAGGTCTGCGATCCTTCGCCCTGGTGCCTGTCGCGGTTCTCGCGCTATGTCCGCAAATTTCACCACTGCCCTGGACTGCGGCACGATCCCGCCGGTTACCTGGCCTTCGTCGAGCGGCGGCTGGCCGGCGGAAAATTCGACGTGCTGCTGCCGACGCACGAGCAGGGATTTTTGTTTGCGCGGGTCGCTCAGCGCATCGAAGGCCGCGCCGGGATTGCGCTGCCGGACTTCGAGAGTTATCGCGAGGCGCATAGCAAGGCCGGCTTCAGCCGGCTGCTCGATCGGTTGGGATTGCCGCAGCCGCCGACGCGCATCGTGCAATCCGCGCAAGGGGTGCGCGATGCGGTTCGCCTTCCGGCCGTCGTGAAAACTTCTGTCGGCACCGCCAGCCGCGGCATCTGGTTCGTGCGCAGTGCGGACGACCTGATGCGCGCGCTGCACGATCTCGGCGGCGGCGATGCGTTCGCCGGGGAGGTGCTGGTGCAAGACCTCGTCGCAGGCACTACCGAGAAGGCGCAATCGGTATTCTGCCGTGGCCGGATGCTCGGCTTTCATGCCTATCGGCAGATCACGGCGGGCATTGGCGGCGGCGAGGCGATCAAGCAGAGCGTGAGCCGGCCGGTCGTTCGCGCTTACGTCGAGCAGATCGGCCGGGCGCTCGATTGGCACGGCGCGCTGTCGGTCGATTACATCATGCCGGACGTCGATACCGCGCCATTGCTGATCGATTGCAATCCGCGGCTGGTCGAGCCGATGAATGCCTATCGCTCCGGCGTCGACCTCGTCGGACTTTTGCTTCTGATCTCGCTGGGCGAGACGCCGGCTCCATTGCTCGCAAGCCGTGAGGGCGTGCTGACGCACCTGGCGATGCAGGCGTTGCTCGGATGTGCGGCGCGCGGCGGAACGCGGCCTGACATCTTTAGGGAATGCCTGCATCTCGCTGCGGCGCGCGGGCCTTATGCCGGCAGCAGCGAAGAACTCACCCCGGTGCAATCGGACTGGATCAGCGCCGTGCCGCTGGCGATGACGGCAGCCGTGATGCTGGTTTCGCCGAAGCTGGCGATCAAACTAGCGCTCGGCGGCTTTGGCGCGCATCTGCTCGATGCAGCGAGTATTCGGGTGATTGAAGGCGAAGGGTTTGCCGAGGATAACACTCATTAACCCTCATGGTGAGGAGGCGCGCAAGCGCCGTCTCGAACCACAAGGCCACGCTGGTGCCATTCATCCTTCGAGACGCCGCTGCGCGGCTCCTCAGGATGAGGTCTAACACACGGCGTTCGGGCGATAACAACTTCATGCGCTACAACGGCTCATCATCGGGGCCATAACGGTCCCGCTTCGGCGTAGCGATGTCGCCGTCCTCGTAGTCCTCCTCCTCCTCAACCGGCGGGGTCGGCGGCTTCTTCGGTTTGGCATCGCCTTGTTTCGGAGGCTCGCTGTTCTTCCTGCCTGTTCCGCCCATATGATTTCACCAAAGTGACGCTTCTTCGCCGGATCAATCGGCGTTTGCGCTGCATGCCGACTCAGGGTAACGGCATGACCGCAATCTGACCGTCCGGATGGCATCTTAGCGCCGGTCAAACGATTATTCCCGCCCTTTTTCGCCTCGTCCGAAGGGCATCACATGGAGTCGGTATGAAGAAGCCCCGCATTGCGCTCGATGAACCGCAGCAGCGCAAGATCCTCCGCGCCGACAAGGCTCCGAGCACCGGTTACTCGCTGGTCGTGGATGGCCACTTCAAGTCGCATCACGATACGGTGGAGGCGGCTGAGGAAGCGGGTATGGCGTTGAAGAACCGCTTCCAGATGCTTCAGGTGCAGGTTTACGATGCCGAGAACAAGACGCGATCGATGATCGATTGGCCGGGCCCGGCGTAACGCCGGGTCTTCGAGCTCGATCGGCCGATCTCAGGTTCGCCGTCCGCCGTTCTGCTGGCTCGCCAGCCACTCGGACAGGGCAACTGGCTTCTCGTCGGGCCGCTTTGTGCTGCTGCGCGCCTTCTTTGCGGCCTTTGCGGCGGGCGCGCGTTGCGGCTCGGCTGCTTCGCGCGCAAGCCGCAACGCCTTCAGCTTCGCCATATTGTCGAGCACGGCTTTCGCCGCTGCATCGCGTTCGGCCTTGCCGGACTTTGCGTCCTGAACTGCCTTGGCGGCCTTGTCGAAGCGCGCCTGGGCGCGATCGCGATCCTCTTTCGTCATTTCAGGTCAGCCTCTCTTCGCAATCCTGGCTTTGGTCTTGCCCTTGACCTTCGATTCCGGCGGATTTGCACGGTCGGCCGCTTCCTTTGCCAGACGCAGCGCGCGCAGCTTCTCGGTTCGCTGGCGGATCGCAATATCGGCAGCCGCGATCTCGGCCATCGCCTTGATGCCGTCGACTTCCTGGGCGCGCTTGCGGTTGAGCCTCATTTCTTTCAGCTCGGCGGCGCTCTTCGGTTCATCATCCATGTCATACCTCTGAAATCACGACTGATATCGTCGAGCGGTCTGTGGCCCATTTACCACGGATCGGCGCGCAGAGGATGTTATTTTCGGTCGAAAATAGCGCGGTTTCTGACAGAATCTGCGCTTGATATGAGGGTTGGTAGGGAACACGGCAGGTCGAGCCGGTCCGGCAGCAAGCCGCCGAACCGGTTGTACCGGTCAGAACGTCGCGCCGACTTTCAGCATATAGGTCCGGCCGGGCAGCGGATAGGCAGAGAAGCGCCCGGGCGTGAAGGAACTGGCGATGGCGTAGTCGTAGTACAGCGCATCAAACAGGTTGTTCACGCTAAACGACCAGAAGAAGCGATCATAAGCGCCGCTCAGTTTCAAATCGACGGTGGCGTCGGCCGGGATGCGGCGCTGGGTGTTCGCCTGGTCATTGTCCATGAAGCGTTCGCTCCAGGCGCGCAGCGTGGCGTCGAATACCAGGTAGTTCTGCCAGATGTTCCAGGTCACGCCGCCCATGGCTGTATAGCGGGAAACCAGCGGCACGTCGTTGCCGGCGAACGGTCCCTCGCGAAAGACAGCGCGCGTATAGGCCGCGCCCGCCCGCAGCGACAGGCTGTCACTGACGCGCAGCGACGCGCTGGTCTCCGAGCCGTAGCGGCGGGTTGGATCGAGATTGACGTTGAAGAACAGCGCAGGATTGAAATGGATCTCGTTCTCGAGATCCATGTTGTAGATGCTCGACTGCATCTGGAAGCCGCCGGACTTGATGCGGAAACCGCCTTCGATGTCGTGCGAGGTCTGGGTCTTCAGGTTGAAGTCGCCGGGAAGCGGGATGAAGAAGGGGTCGAAGGCCGGTCCCGACGCAACGCGTTCATCCACGGTGGGAGTTCGGAACGCACGTGCGGCGCGGCCGAATACCGAGAACACGCTATTGAAACGATGCTCGAGGCCGACATGCAGCGCGTATTGCGTTTCGTTGCTGTCCAGCGGGAAGGCTTGAGCGCTGCAGTTAAAAAACATGGCGCAACCGGGCGCGTTGGGGTCATACCGATCCCGGGCACTCAGGCTGGTGTTTTGAATCCGGGCGCCATAGGAGAAATCCGTCGTCGGCAACAGGCCGACGGTGTGCTGCCAATAGCCGGCCACTGTCTGTTGCGACAGATCGTAGATGTGGGTGGGCGCAAGGCCTTTGAACGCCCCGCGTTCCTGGTTGAACGTCGCATCGTAATAGTCGATGCCGGTCAGGATCTGTGAGGGCATGCCGAGGATCACGTTCTTGACACTTAGTCTCGGCGTGATCGACCAGGTTTGCAATGATGCGTCGTTATAGGTCGAGGAGAAGCTCGGCAGTGGCGAGGCAAACGGTACCGCGCCGAAGAAACCGCTTTGCGTGTCCTTCTTCCGAACGCCGCCGTCGACGATCAGGTCGACGCCGTTCATGATTGTCTTGGTAAAGCCGGTGGTTGCGCTGGCGCCCTGCTGGTTGCCGTAATCGAACGGCGTATTAGTGCCCCTGCGATCAGTGACAAGTTGATTTAGTCCGATTGAGGGATCGACGGTACGTCCGCCCGGGAAACCGAGCTTCTGGTCGTCACCGGTCACCGTAAGGAAGGCCTTGAGGTCCGGTGTGGTATAATTGAGATTGCCGACGCCGTTGCGCTGGTCGAGGGCGTTGTTGACCCGGTAGCCATCGGACTTGATGGCGTTGCCATAGAAGGACGTCGACCACGGCCCGTAATTGGTCGTGGCCGAGAGATTCGCAAGCCGTTGATTGAACGAACCGACGCCGGCTTCGCTGCGAATCGCGACTGGTGGTCCGCCGACGCCGTTCTTCAGTACGATGTTGATGACACCGCCGACCGCGTTATCGCCATACAGTACCGCGCCGCTATTGCCGCGGGTGATTTCAATGCGCTCGATCGAATCGCGCGGAATGGTCGAAAAATCGACGCCGGCCATGTCGATGTCGTTGAGCCTTCGGCCGTTGATGAGCACCAGGGTATTTGAGGTCGCGAACGCGCCGAAGCCGCGGAGGTCGACGGAGGTTTTGGCGCCGTTCACACCGCCATAAAGGCTGGTCAATTGCACGCCGGGCGTTTGCGCGATGATTTCCTGCAGCGTTTGCGCTGGCGAATGCGCGATCTCTTCGGCAGTAATAACGGTCGACGCTGTGCCGACGATGCCGGAGAACTGCCGTCTGCCGCCTGCGCCCGTACCTTGCGAAGCGCTTTGCGATGCGACGTCCGAGCCGGTCCCGGATGCGGGCCGCCTGCCGGTCGACGGCGCAGCCGCAGGCACGACGCGGCGCGAGGTCGACCCTTCATCGTAGGTCGGTTTGGCGCGGGTCCGGTTCGGGTCAGTAGGCGAAGTTATCTCGATCGGCGGCAATTGCTCGGATGGTGTCTGCTGCGCCGCTGCGCCGGAAACACCTAGCGATACGATCGGCAGCAGGAAACTGGAGGCGAGCCAAAGGCGGCGCCGCCGCGTGGCTGTGTTGGTGAAAGACATAAGCTTGGACCTCGGTATGACGTCAGTGGCACGTCACAGCGAACCAAGTCTCACCATGTGCTATCAGCAACTCAGGTGAAGCTAATGTCTGTACTCCCCGACCGACATCTTCGCGTGTGACCACGGCTGACGGCAGGTCTCCTGGCTCGCGGGTCGTTACCCATCGTCGCCTTCCCAGGACCGAGATGCCCAGTGGCCTATGACGAAGGATTCGCCGCTTACAGTTGCGGGGGCAGCCGCGGAATTGGGGAATTTCCCCGCACCGCATTCCCTTTTGATCCCCAAAACGGGAACCGTCGGGAACTATGGTAGAAGTTTGTCAAAGTCCGAGTCAATGCGCCCGGGGCGTCCGGCGATCCTCACTGGACGAGTGCGCTATTTTTGCCGCATGAGCTCGCCTGCCCGCCGCCTGTACCGGGGCGGGTAAACCTGCTTTAGGACGATCGATGAGTGTTGAGGCCGTAACCCTGACCAATGAGGAAGCCGCGCGCCGGCGGATCGGCACGACGGCAGCGCTTGCTGCCCTCGTTGTGCTCTTGATGCTGATCTCGCTCGGCATCGGTCCGGTGCGGTTGTCGCCGCTTGCGGTGGCGGAAGCGCTGTTCGGCGGCGGCAGCGAGATATCGCAGGTGATCGTGCGGGAGATCCGCCTGCCGCGCACGCTGCTGGCGCTGGCGATCGGCGCCATTCTCGGGCTGTCGGGCGCGTCGCTGCAGGGCTTGCTCCGCAATCCGCTGGCCTCGCCCTCGCTGTTCGGCGCGCCGCAATCGGCCGCCTTCGGCGCGGTGTTGGTGATTGCGCTCGGGCTGGCCGACGTG
Source organism: Bradyrhizobium sp. LMTR 3 (assembly GCF_001693485.1). GTDB lineage: Bacteria > Pseudomonadota > Alphaproteobacteria > Rhizobiales > Xanthobacteraceae > Bradyrhizobium. The sequence goes on along the minus strand of NZ_MAXC01000043.1, from coordinate 391,660 downwards.
CGGTCCTATGCGCTGCCGGTCGCGGCGATTATCGCGGCATTCGCATCGGTGTTCGTGCTGCTCTCGATCGCCGGCCGCAATGCCGGGCTGTTGATCCTCATTCTGTCGGGACTGGCGATTTCGAGCTTTGCGGGCGCTGCCACCGCCCTGGTGATGAACCTCTCCAGCAATCCATTCCTGGTGCTGGAGATCGCATTCTGGCTGCTCGGCTCGCTGGAGGACCGCAGCTTTCAGCATGTGATGCTGGCGTTTCCCTTCATCATTGCCGGCGCGCTGATGCTGCTCAGCCAGCGCCATGCCTTTCGCGCGCTCAGTCTCGGCGAGGAAACCGCGCAGAGTCTCGGCGTCGATGTGGGACGTCTGCGGCTGTTCGTGATTTCGGGAGTCGCGCTCGGTGTCGGCGGCGCGGTCGCGGTTACCGGCACCATCGGTTTCATCGGCCTGGTCGCGCCGCATCTGATGCGGCCCCTGATCGGCCACGATCCCGGGCGTCTGTTGGTGCCGAGCGCGCTCACGGGCTCGGCGCTGCTGCTGGCGGCTGATATCGCGGTGCGCATCATTCCCTCGACATCAGACATCAAGGTCGGCGTGCTGACCTCGATCATCGGCGTACCGTTCTTCCTCTATCTGATTATGCGCGAACGCCGCGCGCTCGGCGGAGGCGTCGCATGAGCGACGCGGCGCTACTGACCGCAAAGGGGATCGGCGTGCGGCTCGCCGGCCGCGTCGTGCTGAAGGACGTTTCGCTGGCGCTGTCGGCGAGACACCTGGTGGCGCTGGTCGGCCCGAACGGCGCCGGCAAGACGACGCTGTTGCGAGCGCTGGCCGGGCTAATCCCCTCCGAAGGCGAGATCGCGGTCGGCGGCGATGCGCTGGCCTCGCTGCCGCTGCGCGAGCGCGCCAAACGCTTCGGTTATCTGCCGCAAGGGCATCTCGTGCATTGGCCGCTGCCGGCGCGCGATATCGTGGCGCTCGGCCGCTACCCGCATGGTGCAACCGATCCGGCGCGGCTGTCGCCGAAGGACGCGGAGGCCGTGCTGCGCGCGATGCAGGCGGTCGACGTGATGGAGTTCAGCGATCGCCGCGTCACGGAGTTGTCCGGCGGCGAGCGCAGCCGCGTGGCGTTGGCGCGTGCGCTGGCGGTCGAGGCTCCGATCATCCTGGCCGACGAGCCGACCGCCTCGCTCGATCCGCGGCACCAGATCGACGTCATGAAGAACTTGCGCGCGACCGCCGACACGGGCGTGCTGGTCATCGTGGTGACGCACGATCTCGGGCTTGCTGCGCGGTTTGCCGACCATGTGCTGGTGCTGAAGGAAGGCAATCTGGTGTCGTGGGGCACGCCGAGCGAGGGGCTATCGGAGCAGGTGATGGCGGACGTGTTTCGGATCAGCGCCTACCGCGCGGAATATCAGCGCGAGGCGGTCATCGTGCCCTGGGCGGACATCTGATGCGACGGTTCGGCGTTCTTGTCGCGATCGCCGCGTTGGCGATGTCAGGCGGCGCGCTATTCGCGGCCAGCCCTCCGCGCATGGTGTCGATGAATGTCTGCAGCGATCAGTTGCTGCTGACGCTGGCCGACCCCGAGCAGATTTTGGGCCTCAGCCGCTTCGCGCGCGACGGCTGGCAATCGCAGGCGGGCGACATCAGCCGCTATCCGGTATTATCAGGCGCGGCCGAGGACGTGCTCTTGCTCAAGCCGGACCTGGTCATCGCCAGCGCGTTTGACAAGCGCTCGACGCGCGAGCTGCTGAAGGCGAAGGGTCTTCATCTTGCCGAGCTCGCCGTGCCGCGAAACCTCGACGAAGCCCGCGCGCAGATCCGCGAGGTCGGCGACATGACCGGGCACCCCGATCGCGCGGCCGCCGAAATCGCGCGGCTCGACGCCGCGCTGGCGCGCGCCCGCGTTGCCGCCGCCGCGCGGCATTATCGCGTGCTGCCGCTGTCGCGGCGCGGCTGGGTGGCGGGCAGCGACAGCTTTCTCGGTTCGCTGCTGAGCGAAGTCGGGCTGCGCAGCGCCGCCGGCGATCTCGGCTTTGCCTTCGGCGGATTCGCCTCGCTGGAGGCGCTCGTGTCCTTGAGGCCCGACTTCATCGTGGTTTCGCAAGCCGGCGATTATGCGCGAGACGACGGCCAGGCGTTTCTGGTCCATCCGGCGCTGGAGCGCTTCTATCCGCCGGAGCGGCGCATCGTGATTCCGGAGCGGCTGACCGAATGCGGCGGCGTGATGCTGGCCGATGCGCTCGATGCGCTGACGGCGGAGTTGAAGCGGGTGGGGCGGTAGAGATCGTTGTAGGGTGGGCAAAGCGAAGCGTGCCCACCATCCAGAGCCGATATGTTGATAGATGGTGGGCACGGCGCTGCGCGCCTTTGCCCACCCTACGGCCGCTCCGAGCTACTACTCGTGCACCACCGGCCCGCCGACCTTCTTCCACGCGTCCAGCCCGCCTTCGATATGCGCGGTGTTGGCCAGCCCCGCGTTCTTCGCCGCGGCCACCGCCATCGCCGAGCGTTCGCCGAACGCGCAGAAGAATACGACCCGGCGACCGGTCGCGGCGGCGACTTCGCGCAGCATGCCGCCGGGCTTGAGGCTCTCGGCGATGCCGGGGTAGGGCGCATGCAGCGCGCCCGAGATGGTGCCATGCTTGGCGCGCTCGCTGGTTTCGCGCAAATCCACCAGCAGGATATCAGGCCGGCCAAGGCTCGCAATCGCGTCGCGCGCACAGAGTGCGAGTCCCTGCTTGGCAAGCTCCTCCTGGTGCAGGCCGACATGCATGTTGGCGGGCACCGCGACGTCCATCATCTTGGGGTTCGGCAGCTTCAGGTTCGCCATCAGCTCGATATATTCGTCGACGCTGCGTACCTGCAGCCGCGGATTATAGCGGCGCTCCTCGCCGATGGTGGAAACCGTGTCGCCCTTGTAGTCATGGGCGGGGAATACCAGCGTCTCGTCCGGCAGTTTCAGAAGCCGGTTGAAGATCGATTCATATTGCGCCCGGGAAGAGCCGTTCTGGAAATCGGTGCGGCCGGTGCCGCGGATCAACAGCGTGTCGCCGGTGAAGACGCGGTCGCCCATCAAATAACTATAGGAATCGTCGGTGTGGCCGGGCGTGTACATGACATCCAGGCACAGCCCCTCGATCGTCACCTTGTCGCCGTCGGCGACGCGCATCGAGACCACGTCGGCCTTGCTCTGCTCGCCCATGATGGTGATGCACTGGGTGCGGTCGCGCAATTCGCCGAGACCGGTGACGTGGTCGGCATGCAGATGGGTGTCGACCGCCTTCACCAGCCGCAGATCGAGCTCGCGCAGAAGCTGGCAGTAGCGGTCGGCCTTTTCCAGCACGGGATCGAGGATCAACGCCTCGCCGCCGGCGCGGCTCGCCAGCAGATAACTGTAGGTGCCGGACACGCTGTCGAAGAGTTGACGAAAGATCATGGCTACACGTCCGCGTTAACTCAGGTTGAATCAGGGCCGGACGTAGCTCCAGCCCGCTCCTGCAATCCCATCAACTCTACCATACCTGACGGCGACGGCGGAGGCGGTCACGGCCGCACCAGCGTGTACCCGTTCTCCGTCAGAAACAGGATCTGCGCGACGCCGACCTGCACCGGCGTTGCCGCGGCGATGAACTCCGGCCGTTTGCCGTGCTCGCGTTCGAGCGTATCGACGGTATTGAGGCAGACGTCGAAACGCGCGCCCTGCGCGACCAGGCTCTCGACCATCTTACGGTTGGGGTTTTCCGGGCGCAGCAGGTCGATGCCGGGGCCGAACGCGACGACCTCGATCGCGACCTTGTCGGGGTCGTAATGCTTCATCAGGTTGTTGGCGACGCTGAGCACGAGGCCCTGCTTGCGTGGATCGTTGTCGGAGAGCTGCAGCACGATTTTGTGTTCGGCGAACGGCTTGTCCTGGAGCGGTGCCTGCTGGGCGCGGGCGTGTGGCGCGGCGGTCATGATCAGAAGCGCCACGGCGGTCGCGCGAAGCATGGTCGAAAAGCCCGTCATGCCTGTTCCGCAATGCCCGGATTGCCTTCAACGCCTTTCAGCGTCACGCCCGGCGTCGAGCGGTTCGGCGGTTTGCCCGACTTCAGATGCCTTGCGACCACATCCCAGACCGGTGCGCCGGTCTGCTCGTTGACCGAGGCCCAGCCCGCCACCCTGTAGTGCTTGTCGGCTTCCAGCGCGCGGCCGTTGTCGAGCTTGAGCTCGGAAATCCGTCCGCCCACGGTTTCGGTCGGCGTGCAGGTGTAGGCGAGCCCGCCGACGCGGACCATGTCGCCGCCCTGCTGGTAATAGGGGTCGGTGTTGAAGAGATTGTCGCAGATGTCTTCCAGTACGTCCTTGATCTGGCCGCCGGTCATGGTCTGGACATAGGTTTCCGGATAGGTGACGGCGGTCTGCGCCATCACGTCCTCCATCGTCAGCGGTTGGCCGGCCAGCGCCGTGGTGCCCCAGCGAAAACCCGGCGACAGCGCGATCTCGGCATTCAGTTCGCCGAGCAGCGCGTCGCAGATCAGTTGATCCATGCTGCCGCTGAAATTGCCGCGGCGATACAGCAGGCGGTCGGCCACACCGACCTTCTCGCTGAGCACAACTGCCTGCGGCTCGCGGATCTCGTCGATCAGCGCCTGCATCGCCGGGTCGGGCTTCAGCAATTCGGAAAACACCGGCAGCAGCCGGTAGCGCACATCCTTGATTTTGCCCTTGCCGATGTCGAGATCGAGCACCGCCAGAAACTTGCCGTTCGAGCCGGCATTGGTGACGAGCGTGGTGCCGCCTGCGTTGGTGACGGCAATCGGCTGCGGCACGGCGTCATGGGTATGGCCGCCGAGAATGACGTCGATGCCGGTGACGCGGCTGGCGAGCTTGAGATCGACATCCATGCCGTTGTGCGAGAGCAGAATGACGGCGTCGACCTTGTCGGTGTTACGGTGCGTATCGACGAGTTTCTGCAACTCCTCGTCGCGGATGCCGAACTTCCAGTCCGGCGTAAAGCGCTTCGGATGGGCGATCGGCACGTAGGGGAACGCCTGTCCGATCACGGCAACGCGATAGCCACCGATTTCCTTGATGATGGACGGCTTGAACACGCGCCCCGATGCCGGGTCGAACGCCTTGGCGTCGTTGAAGGCGGCTTCCTCGGTGAGGAAGACGTTCTGCGCCAGGAACTCGCCCTTGAAGCGTTCGAGGTTCGCGCGTAGCGCCTTCTCGCCATAGGTGAATTCCCAATGGCCCGTCATCGCCTCGATGCCGAGCAGGTTGGCGGCCTCCACCATGTCGACGCCACGCATGGTATTGGCGAGACCGGTGCCCTGCCAGAGATCGCCGCCGTCGAGCAGCAGCGAGCGGCCGGAGCCGGCTTCGCTCCGCATGCGATCGATCAACGTCTTCAGATGCGCGAAGCCGCCGAGCTTGCCGAACCGGCCGGCGGCCTTCTCGAACTCGACGCAGGTGAAAGCATAGGCATCGGCACTGTCGGGGCGGATGCCGAAGCGATCGAGAAAGGCCCGTCCGACCAGATGCGGCGGGTTGCCCTGCATCGGTCCAACGCCGAGATTGACGCTAGGCTCGCGGAAGAACACCGGCCGAAGCTGCGCGTGCGTATCCGTGATGTGCAGGATACGTGCATTGCCGAACCGCTCGAGGTCGTAAACGCCTGCGTTATCGGCGCCGCGCGCTAGCCGTGGCAGGCTGCCGGACAGGGTGGCAGCGCCCGCTAGCGTCAGAAAATCGCGGCGGCGGATGGTCATGCGGGTCTCCGCGCGTCGTGGTGGCGCTTATCTCTTGAGCATGATCTCGTCGGAAAACCGGATTCCACTTTTCCGGATCATGCTCTAGCGTATTTCCAAATCCTTCCAGCGGGTCTTCTCGCTGGTGGCCTGGAAGATCGAAGCCTTGGCCAGCGCCTCCGCTTCCTTGGCCGACGCGGTGGCCTTGTCGAAATCACCGGCGTCCGCTGCCTTCTTCGCCGCCGTCAGCGTGTTCGCCGTGGTGGTCCATTGGTTGCGTAGCTTGCCGGCCTCCTTGTTGGCGGCTTCAGCCGCGGCGTAGGCCGCCTTGAATTCGTCCTCGGAGCCCGCGGCGAGCGCGGGCACAGCACCCGCGGCAAATAGCGCCAGAACTAATGCGGATTTCTGCATCAAGTTCCTCATGGCCGCGCTCCCGGACCTGAAATCGGCAGTCCGTTGCTGACATAGGACAGGTAATATTCGACGTTGCGATATTCGTCGTCCTGCGGGCCGAGCGGCACGGCGCGGATCTGGCTGTTGCAGGTGGTGAAGCGACGGCTGGTGGTGCCCATGCCGCTCCATTCCGAGCGGTAGATCGGCATTGCGTTGACGATGCCAAGCGCGGGCGCCAGGATTTCGGCGCGGATGCGCTCGCCCGGGCTCTGCACATGGCAGGTGGCGCAGGAGAAGTTGAGCTGCCCGCGCCGGGTGTAGAAATATTCCTTGCCGTTTTCGTAAGCCGCGAGCGCGCGCGGATCGTTCGGGATCTTGATGTCCATCGGCTTGCCGCGCGAGGTGAAGGCCATGTAGGCGGTCAGCGCCGCCATTTCGTCCTTCACATAGGAGAACGGCGGTTCGCCATTGGCCTCGCGGCAGCGATTCAAGGCCAATTCAAGCGTGATGACCTTGCCTTCCTTCTCGTCGAAGTAAGGGTAGTTCTGGCGGATGCCGATGCCACCGTTCGGGAAGCAGTCGGCATAGGTCTTGCCGTTCTTGAAAGGCTTGGAGAACATCTCCTTGCCCATTTCGAGCGAGAACTCGTAGGGCGGGAACTGTTCCTTGTCCTGCCACTGCCGATAAAGGTCCTCGTTCATCGAATAGGGGCCGTTGACGAAGTCCTCGAACTTTACCTTGGGAAATTTGTCTCTGAAGAACTTCTGGAACGCCTTGGCGTCGGCGACGGGATCGATCTTGTCGTCGGCTGCCAACAGCGGCGCGCCCGTCAGCGTCAGCGCGGCCAGCGCAATCGCGGCGGATGCCAGAAAGATCGCGGATCGCAGCTTCATTGGATTTTCGCCGTGGTGGTGTCGGTCGCGCCCTTGTTGTCGACCCAACTGATCTTCAGTTCGTCACCCTTCTTGGCGCCCTTGAATGCGAACTTGACATAGGGATCCTTGGAGATGCCGCCGCCCCAGTCGGCCGTGAACACGTTCTTGCCGTCATGCTCGAAGGTGAGTTGCTGGATGAAGTGCGCTGGAATGATCTCGCCCTTGGCGTTCTTGACGAAGCCGGAATCCATCGGGTGCTGGATCAGCGCCTGCACCTCGGTAATGTCGCCGTTCGAAGAAGCGCGCACGCGAATGGTGGATGCCATGTGAGTTCTCCCTCGATGCCTTAACCGCCGCAGCCGCCGACGGTTACTTTGACTTCCTTGGAGGCGCTGTAGAGCTTGCCGCCGGCTTCCACCAGCACGGTCACGTTACTGGTCTTGGCCATCTTGATACGGTTGGCGACGTTCGGCAGCGTGCCGGCCGGAACGTTGTACTTTGCGATCAGCACGTTCGGATTCTCGCTGACGAGAAATGCGATCGAGGTTACGTCGGCAAGCGTCGTAGAGACCGAAACCGGCACCACGGCGCCGTTCTCGGCTATTTCAGGCGCGTCCATCCGCACTTTGTCCGAGGGCTCAGCGGTCTTGCCGTAGAGCGTCTTAATGACGTCGGCGTCGCTCTTCTGCTTGAATGCCTCTTCCGGATATTTGTCGTTGGCCGCGGCGAGCGCCGGCGTCAGGCCAAAGGGAAGATTGCCGAGGCCGATGAGTGCGACCGCGCCTGCCCCCTGCAGGATCAGCCGCCGCGTGGCCAAAAACCCAACATCAATCTTGTTCATCGAAAATCTCCTAAAGCGTGCGTCAGCACGTCTCAAACTTGCGTCACAGCGTCTGCAGGAAATCCACCACCGCGTCGATTTCCTTCTCGGTCAGAATCCGGTTCCGTCCGAAGGGCGGCATCACGGTGAGCGGATTGCGCAGGGTCTCGTCGTTGAGGATGGCGACGAGATCCTCGCGCTTCGGATATTTGCTCTTGATGTCGACCAATTCGGGCCCGATCGTGCCGGGAAGGTTGCCGCCCTTGATGACATGGCAGGTCAGGCAATTGCCCTTGCTGCGGTCGAAGGCCAGCTTGCGGCCTTCATCCACCGCGGACTGCGCCTGCGCGGCGCCCGGGGACGCCAGAGCGACGAGCAGCGCCAACGCCGGAAGCTTTGCGGATTTCGTCGGGAAATGATCGGTCACAGGCGTTTCCGTAATTTCTACTTCTGTTGCATCGTGTCGAGCGGCCCGGTCGTGCGCGGCGTCAGATTCCTGCCCTCGGCCGTCGACGATATCCTGACATCGGCGGCGTTAGCGCAATCGTTCATGCAGGGCTTGGTCATCGTATCGGGGCGCGGATCGGTCCAGATGAAATTGTCGCGATTGCGCATTTTGACTTTCGGCAAACTGTTGCGATCGGCAACGAATTCATTGGGAACGAGGTCATTCAAGTTCAGAATATAGGCGGTCAAAGCATAAACGTCATCCGCTGACAATGTGTGAGGCGCCTGCATCGGCATCGCGCGGTTAATATAGTCCCATAGGGTCGGGGCGAACGGCCAGTAGCTGCCGACCGTCGGCTCCGGGCGCTCGTCCCGGAGCGATCCGACGCCGCCCACCAGCTTCGGAAACCGGCCTTCGCCTTCGCCGAAGGTTCCATGGCACGCCGCGCATTGCTCGGCGTAGACGTCGGCGCCGCGGTCGACCGTGCCCTTGCCCGGCGGCAGACCTGCGCCGTCCTCGCCGCGTGCGTCGATATCCCATCCGGCGATCTGCGCCGGCGTCGCCACGCTGCCGTAGCCGAACGAGCCGGGCTCGGCCGCGCCCGCGAGGCTTCCGGCCGCCAGCAGGACGGCGACGATCGGCAGGCAAATCTTACGCGAGCTGTACATTGAAGACGCTTCCGTCGGGCTTGACCTGCCAAGTCTGGATCGAATTGTTGTGGTAGACCGAGTTTGAGCCGCGCTGTGCGCGCAGTTGTGCAATTGTCGGCTGCACATAGCCGGTCTCGTCGATAACGCGGGATGCGACCAGCGCGGGCCGGCCGTCCCAGCGCCAGGGCAGGGTGAATTTCGTCAGCGCCTTCGACAGCACCGGCTCGTGCAGCCGGGCGCTCTGCCAGTTGACGCCGCCGTCCATGGTGACATCGACGCGCTTGACCTTGCCGTTGCCGGTCCAGGCCAGTCCCCGGATTTCATAGAGGCCGGGCCCATCGAGCGGCTTCTCGGGGCAGGGAAAGGTGACGACCGATTTGGCGTCGATCAGCCAGGTGAAGCCGCGCGAGGTGCCGTCCGGCATCAGGTCGGTATATTTCGAGGTCTCCTCGCGGGTGTGCCACGGCTTCTCGCCGAGCTTGATGCGGCGTAGCCACTTGATGTTGACGTTGCCTTCCCAGCCCGGCACCACCAGCCGCAGCGGGTAGCCCTGTTCGGGCCGCAGCGCCTCGCCGTTCTGCGCATAGACCACGAGGCAATCGTCGAGACATTTGTCCAGCGGCAGGCTGCGGTTCATATGCGCGCCGTCGGCGCCTTCGACCATCGCCCACTTCGCCTGATTTTTGATGCCGGTTTCCTCCAGAAGCGTCGACAGTTTGACCCCGGTCCATTCCGCACAACTGACCATGCCGTGGCTGAACTGCAGCGAATTCATCTGCGCGGCGCGCCAGTTCATGCCGCCATTGGCCGGGCATTCGATGAAATGGATGCGCGACACGGACGGGAAGCGCATGATGTCCTTCATGGTGAGAAGCAGCGGACGCTCGACCAGCCCGTGGATCATGAGCTTGTGCTGCGCCGGATCGACATCGGGCCGTCCCGCATGGTGGCGCTCGAAGAACAATCCGTTCGGCGTGATGATGCCGTGCAGATCCTGCAGTGGAGAAAAGCTCACTGACGATTCCGCGCTCGCGGTCAACCAGGGCACGTTGCGGCGGATGACGGAGGCTTCGGTATCGGCGGGGCGGCCATAGGGCCGGTCGACCACGCCGGCGCCGATCGATTGCGACCAGGGCGCGTCTGCGGGGGGAGACTCCTGCGCGGGGTGCGCCATGGCCTGTTTGCCGCCAACGGCGAGGCTGCCGGTCAGGACTGCGCCGAGGCCAAGGAAGCGGCGAAGGAAGCGGCGGCGGCCCATCGGGGTATCCGGGGCGGCAGGATCAGAGAGAACAGCTTTGCTGCGTAACGGGTCTGGCCGCACGTTTTCTTCCCCTCGCGGCCGCATCGCCGCATCTTTTCTTGCTTTTTTGAACCGGTATCCACATTTGCTAATTTAGTCAATGCTAAAGAAAGGCCGGCGAGCTAGTATGGTATGTGCTTCGCAGGCGCGGAAAACGATAACGGATTTGCAGTGATGAGAGCAGCCGCCCCGGCAGCCCAGGAAACTGAACAAGAGACTATGCAAGAAGCCGCCTTCGCCCCGGGTGCCGACGACGCGGCAGCGCTGAAGAAGCTGGCGAAGCAGGCCGGTGACGCCGCGCAGCTCCTGAAAATGCTCGCCAATGAAAAGCGTCTGCTGATCCTCTGCTTTCTTGCCGTGCGCGGAGAGATGACGGTGGGCGAACTGGTAGCTGTCGTGAATCTCAGTCAGTCCGCACTGTCGCAGCATCTGGCGAAATTGCGCGCCGATGGGCTGGTGGAATTCCGCCGGACCTCGCAGACGCTGCATTATCGCGTCGCCGACCGGCGTACACTGCGTCTGCTTGGGGCGTTGAAGGAGATATTCTGCGGCGATCTGAAGTGACGCTGTGCCACTGATTTTTTCGGGACCGAACTGCGATGGCTGAGCATGTGGGGGAATTCGGCAAGGATGGCCGGCCGGTCGAGCCCGACGGCCGGCTCGACGCGGCGGCATTCCACCGCAACCACGAACCGATCTGGGCGGCGCTGCAAAAACTCCTCGCCGGCAACTCCGGTGACGCGCTGGAGGCCGGCAGCGGCACCGGCCAGCATGTGGTGCATTTCGCAAAGCACACGCCCGACATCACCTGGTGGCCGAGCGATCTCAATGAACGACATCTCAGGAGCATCGAAGCGTGGCGCACGCATGCCGGTCTGCCGAACATTCGTTCGCCGCTGCGGGTCAATCTCGCCGACCCGGCGTGGTGCCCGGCGATGCATGACGGCAGTGGGCCGGGCAAACTGCTGGCAGTGTTCTGCGCCAACGTGATCCACATCGCGCCTTGGCGCGTCGCCGAGGGCTTGTTCGCCGGCGCTGCGCGCTATCTCCGTGGTGACGGGCGGCTGTTTCTCTATGGCCCGTTCAAGCGCGAAGGCAAGCACACCGCGATGAGCAACGCTGTGTTCGACACCAGCCTTCGCGAGCAGGACGCCGAATGGGGCGTGCGCGATATCGCCGACCTCGAGAAGCTCGCCGCAAGCGTAGGCCTCACGCTGGTCGAAACCGACCAGATGCCCGCCAACAACATGATTCTGACGTTTCGGCGATTGCACGGCACAGCGTAGGCGCTCTCCGCACGTCAATGATAGGCGAGGCACCACCCCGGTCCGCGAAGCCAGCAGCGCTCGTCGGGAATGTCCTGATCGCGGTACAGCCGTGTGACCTTTCGCCAGCCACCGCGGGTAAAGGCTTCGGCAAGCGCTCGTTCGGACGCCTCGTCGCGGCTGCCGGCGCAGGGAAAGATCGCAACGGGCGAGATCCAGTATGCAAGATAGTCCGCGCCTCTTCGCTCAATTCGGAACACCGCGCCGGCGCTCGCCGTGCGGTCCGGCGCGATACCGCCAAATCCCTCATCCGATGTTATCGGCATGATCAGGCGGCCGCCATCGGCGAGCTCGTCGAGCCAGCGTGTGGCAGGCCGCGTGCAGCCGGCATTGACATAGATGACGTCGGCGGCATCGAACGGCACCTGCGTGCCGTCGCCCTCGATCACGGCGACATTTGCGTATGGAGCGAGGTTGGCTTTGGCTCGCGCGGCGAGAGCCCCGTCATACTCGATTCCCGTCACCCGTCCCGACGGCCCGACGAGATGCGCCAGGATCGCGGTGTAATAGCCGGTGCCCGTTCCAACATGCACCACGTGTTCGCCTGCGGCGGGTGAGGCCTGGTGAATGAGATGGGCGTGCAACGACGGTTGCCCGTTGTTGAGGCCACGCTCGGGCACCAGCGCGACCAGATCGTCGGTATAGAGATAGAGGGGATCGGCGTCGGGTGTCGAAACATAATCACGGCGCCAGCGCCGCACGAGCCACGGACCGGGGCCCAGAAAATCCTCGCGGGGAATGGCCGCAAACGCTTGCGTGACGCGCACATCGAGCACGTTGGCAGCGGCAAGGATCTGCTTGGCGTAGGCCGCACGGATGATGCGGAGTTCGGCTTGCGCGTCCATTTTGCCTCTCCTCCTGATCATGTTAACGTTGATGTGTGATTTGACACAACGTCGTGTGTTAAATAGCATAACCACCATGGGGAGGCCAGAGTGAAGAGGCGGCTCTATCCTGCAGTGCTGGAACGCGGTCCGCGCGCAGCCCTCGGCGCGTGGTTTCCGGATTTTCCGGGTTGCGTCGCCGGCGGGCGATCGCAAGAAGAGGCGATCGAGAAAGCGGAGGCCGCGCTGGCGCGCGCGGTGGACGAAATGGCGGAGCAGGGCAGGTCGCTACCGGAGCCAACGCCGATCGACCAGATCGCGCTGCCCAGGGGTGCTGACGTCGTCGCTTACTTCATTGTCGGGGTCGATCCGCCCGATCCGTCCGAACGCGTGAACGTCTATCTGCCGAAGAGCCTGATTACGCGGATCGACAAGCGCGCCACGGAGCTTGGCATGAGCCGTTCCAGCTTCTTCGGCTTCGCTGCCGCGATTGCACTTGATTGGAGGGGCTTTCCGCATGCCGGCCTTGGGGATCCTCGCTCGAAGGTCCACAAGACGGGCGCGGTGCAAGCCGGCAAACGAGCAGGCAAGAAGCGGTCGTGATACGACAGTTGCTTGCGCCCCTCGCATAGCGCGCGCCCGTTTGCGTCGGTTGATCGGGCCGCCCCGTGTCTTCATAGTGCCGCGGAATCAATCAATGCGGCTCCCGGCCCGGGGCCTGCCGGGCGGGAATGCCGATGCTGGATACGACAGCCACCGAAGAGATATCAAACGATGCACGCGCGCGCGCCAACGTGCTGCGGCTCGCCGCGGCGCAGGCGCTGACCGGCGCCAATTCGGCGGTGATTTTCGCCACCGGCTCGATCGTCGGCGCGACGCTGGCGCCTGATATCTCGCTCGCCACCGTGCCGCTGTCGATGTACGTGCTGGGGCTCGCCGCCGGCACGCTGCCGACGGGTGCGATCTCGCGCGCCTATGGCCGCCGTGTTGCTTTCATCATTGGTACCTTCTGCGGAATCCTCACCGGTGCACTTGCTGCCGCCGCCGTTCTCTACGGCTCGTTCTGGCTGTTCTGCTTCGCGACTTTTCTCGGCGGCCTCTACGGCGCAGTCGCGCAATCCTATCGCTTTGCCGCCGCTGACGGCGCCAGCACAGCGTTCCGGCCGAAAGCCGTGTCCTGGGTGATGGCCGGCGGCGTGTTCGCCGGCGTGCTCGGTCCGCAGCTCGTGCAGTGGACCATGGATATCTGGCCGCCTTATCTGTTTGCGTTCAGCTTCGTGGTGCAGGCGTTCGTCGCGCTGGTGGCGACGGCGGTGCTGTGGGGCGTCGACGCGCCGAAGCTGGCACCGTCGGACATGCATGGCGGGCGGCCGCTGTTCGAGATTGCACGGCAACCGCGCTTCATTGCCGCGGCGCTGTGCGGCGTGATTGCTTACCCCATGATGAATCTCGTCATGACTTCTGCGCCGCTCGCCATGAAGATGTGCGGGCTCACGGTGAGCGATTCCAATTTCGGCATCCAGTGGCACATCGTGGCGATGTACGGCCCGAGCTTCTTCACGGGCTCGCTGATCGCGCGTTTCGGGGCGCCCACCATTGTTGCGCTCGGTCTGCTGCTGGAAGCTGCCGCGGCGGGAATCGGCCTTTCCGGCATCACCGCGCTGCATTTCTGGGCGACGCTGATCGTGCTCGGCGTCGGCTGGAACTTTGCCTTTATCGGCGCCTCGGCATTGGTGCTGGAGACGCACCGGCCGCAGGAGCGCAACAAGGTGCAGGCGTTCAACGATTTCCTGATCTTCGGGATGATGGCGCTGGGTTCTTTCTCGTCCGGCCAGTTGCTGGCGCATTACGGCTGGTCGATGGTAAACATGGTGGTGTTCCCGCCGGTGCTGCTCGGCCTTGCAGTGCTGTCGTTTGCATCATTTGCCAAGCGTCGCGCGAAGCTGCAGGCGGTCGACCAGATTCCCGATCCGAGCGTCTAATTACCGGAGGTCCCATGCCGTCGCGCGCCCGTCTCGATGAATTCATCGCCGCCGTCGTCTCCGGCGATCATGCCGGCGCGATCGAGCGCTTCTACACCGAGGACGCCAGCATGCAGGAGAACGCCGCCCCGCCACGGGTCGGCCGCGACGTGCTGGTGGCGCATGAGCGCGCGGTGTTGGAGCGGGTCAAAAGCGTGACCTCGACCTGCGTGACCTCGATCGTCGAGGGCGATCAGGTCGCGATCCACTGGGTGTTCGAGTTTGTGTTCCAGTCCGGCAAGACCGGCCGGTTCGACGAAGTCGCGCTGCAGGAGTGGCGCGGCGACAAGGTTTGGCGCGAGCGGTTCTTCTACGATCCGTCGAAGCCCGCCTAGTTGCCATCTGCTGACATTTCGGCCGGCGCCGAAGCAATTTTCGCGGCGACCTGCTACTATCACCGTCATGGCCGGGCTTGTCCCGGCCATCCACGTCTTTAGTTCCTTGAAGCGTGAAGGGCGTGGATGCGCGGGGCAAGCCCGCGCGGTGAGCAAGAAGCAAGAAAAAGTGGACGCATCCAATTTCACCGCGATCGACGAGACCTCCATCCGCTATGACGGCTGGCGCATCGTCGTCGTGTGTTTCCTGCTGGCAACCTTCGGCTGGGGGCTCGGCTTCTACGGCCAGAGCGTCTATGTCGCGGAGCTGCAGCGGCTTCACGGCTGGCCGGCGTCGTTGATTTCGTCCGGCACCACGTTCTTCTATCTGTTCGGCGCAGCCCTGGTCGCCTTCGTCAGCGAAGCCATCAAGGCGTTCGGCCCGCGCAACTGCCTGATCGCAGGCACGTTGGCGATGGCCGCGGCGGCCGTCTCGATCGGTCAGGTGCGCGAGCCCTGGCAGCTTTACCTTGCGAACGCCGTGCTGGCGTTCGGCTGGGCCGGAACCAGCCTCGGCATCATCACCAATACGCTCGGCCTCTGGTTCGACAGAAAGCGGGGCATGGCGATCAGCCTGGCGCTGAATGGCGCGAGCTTTGGCGGGATCGTCGGCGTGCCGCTGCTGGTGACCGCGATCGGCTATTTCGGCTTCTCTGGCGCGATGATGGCGTCGGCCGTCGTAATGGTTGCGTTGATGGTGCCGGTGATCCTGCTGCTGGTCGGACGGCCGCCGCTTCACCTGAGTGCGGGCGGGTTAGAGGCTGCCGATGCGCCGTCGCCTACGCAAATTCGCGCACGCGCCTTTCGCGACATCGGCTTTCTCTCTGTGTCGTCGGCGTTCGCACTGGTGCTGTTCGCGCAGGTCGGCTTCATCGTCCACCTGATCGCGTTTCTGGATTCGGTGATCGGGCGGCAGCGCGCGGCGATTGCGGTGGCGCTGTTGACGGCGATGGCGGTGGTCGGTCGTGTGCTGTTCTCCTTCGTGATCGACCGGATGAACCAGCGGCTGGCGTCCTCGCTTTCGTTCGTCAGCCAGGCGGTGGCGCTGCTCATTGTCATCAATGTGCATAATGATTACGTGCTGATCGCAGCCTGCGCGCTGTTCGGCTTTTCGGTCGGCAACCTCATCACGCTGCCGGCCCTGATCGTGCAGCGCGAATTCGATCCGCGTTCGTTCGGCGTACTGGTCAGTTTGATCACGGCGATCAACCAGATCACGTATGCGTTCGGTCCCGGCGTGGTGGGATTGTTGCGGGATCTGTCGGGTAGTTACGTGCTGCCGTTCTACGGGTGCATCGGAGTCGAGCTGACGGCGGCGGTGCTGATCATGATCCGCGGGCGCGGCCCTGCTCGCGTCCGGTAGCGGCAAACGATTTGCGCGGCGGCCGCCGCGCCTTCCTTTCGCCAATAGCGCCTGACGCCGCGGCCCGCAGCAGGCGGCGGAAGGTGGGACACTCCATGTGGCTCGGGGCGGGGCAGGCGGCGGCGTGGCGCAGGCCGTCGCGCATGGCGTTGAGCTTGCGGATCGTCCGCTCCAGCTCCTCGGCCTTGGCCGCCAGCATCCGCCGGTCGATGCGCGGCCGGCCGTCGGGTGCGAACATCCTGGCGATCTCGTCGAGCGAGAAGCCGGCGGCACGCCCGAGCGCGATCAGCGCCAGCCGGTCCAACACGGCCGGATCGAACAGCCGGCGAAGGCCCCGCCGTCCGTGAGAGGCGATCAGCCCCTTCTCCTCGTAGAAGCGCAGGGTCGAGGCGCGAACGCCCGACAATCGAGCCGCCTCCGCGATGTCGATGTCCCTCATGGCCCTTGACCTCAAGTTGACTTGAACTGGCAGGGTGCAGCCATCCGCGCCCATTTGGCAAGCCAGGAAGCAGCTCTAACAAAAGGAAGAGATCATGAATGTCGCGCAGCAGCCAGATGACGAGCAGGCAAGACTATGGAACGGCCCCGCCGCACGTGGTTGGGTCGAGGCACGGGACGTGCTCGAGGAGATGTTCAAGCCCTTCGAGGATTTGCTGGTCCAGGTGGTGTCCGAAGCCGCAGCGAGCTGCGTGCTCGACGTCGGCTGCGGCACGGGTTCCACGACGCTCGCCGTCGCCCGGGCACTCGGCACCAAGGGATCCTGCACCGGCATCGACCTCTCGGAACCGATGATCGCCGTGGCACGCGCCCGAGCGGCGCGGGACGGCCAGCCTGCAAGTTTCATCTGCGCCGACGCCCAAACACACGCCTTCGCGCCCGCAAGTTTCGACATGATCATTTCGCGCCTCGGCGTCATGTTCTTTGCCGACCCCGTGCAGGCGTTCGCCAATCTGCGCCAGGCGGCACGGCCTGATGCGAGGCTGCGCTGCATCGCCTGGCGGGGTGCGGCGGAAAATCCATTCATGACGACGGCCGAGCAGGCGGCAAAGCCGCTGCTGCCCGACCTTCCCGCGCGTCGACCCGAAGGGCCGGGGCAGTTCGCCTTCGCCGACCAGCGCCGGACCGAGACCATTTTGGAGGCGAGTGGCTGGACAGCGATCGACATCCGGCCGATCGATATCGTCTGCAGCTTTCAAAAGACGGAACTCGCCCGCTACGTCGGCTGGCTTGGACCGGTCGGCCTGTTCCTTCAGGGGGCGGATGAAGGCACCCGTGCACGGGTGATCGAAGCCGTCAGCACCGCCTTCGAGCCCTATATACGCGGGCCAGCGGTCTCCTTCACCGCGGCGTGCTGGATGGTGGCTGCGCAGGCTCCAACGGAGGCCATGCGTGAGTGAAGCGGCAGATTATCTGACATCAGCGGTGCTGATCGGGGCAGGTGCAACCGTCGTGATGGACATCTGGACGATGATCCGGCAGCGGCTGCTTGGCATTCCGTCGCTGGACTATGGTCTGGTGGGCCGCTGGCTCGGCCACCTTGCACGCGGGCGCCTGCACCACGACCGGATTGCGGCGTCGCCGCCGCTGCGGGGCGAGCGACTGATCGGCTGGTCGGCGCATTACCTGATCGGGATTGTGTTTGCCGGCGTGCTGCTTGCGTTCTTCGGCCTCGATTGGGCGCGCGATCCGACGATCGGCCCGGCACTCTTGGTCGGGATCGGCAGCGTGGCCGCGCCGTTCCTGGTGATGCAGCCCGCCATGGGTTTCGGCATTGCCGCGAGCCGCACGCCGCATCCGGCAGCCGCCCGACTGCACAGTCTCGTCACGCATGCGGTGTTTGGCGGCGGTCTCTATGCCGGCGGCTGGCTTACGCACCTGGTGCTACGGTGAATCGCATTGGCCTACGCTTCCCGCTGTCGCAGCAAATCCTCCAGATCCAGCCGCTTGGTGAACATCGCGAGCGAGCCGTCGGGTGCGCGGGGCCATTCTTCTTTCGGCCGGTCGCGATAGAGTTCGACGCCGTTCTGATCGGGATCGCGCAAATAGAGCGCCTCGCTGACGCCGTGGTCGCTGGCGCCGTCCAGTTCGATGCCGGCCTGGATCACGCGGTACAGCGCATCCGCCAGCGCCGGGCGGGTGGGATAGAGAATGGCGGTGTGAAACAGGCCGGTGGTGCCTGGCGGCGGCGGATGGCCGCCTTTGCTTTCCCAGGTGTTGAGGCCGATGTGATGGTGATATCCGCCGGCCGAAATGAATGCCGCGCCAGAACCCATCCGCTGCATCACCTCGAAGCCGAGCACGCCGCAATAGAAGCCGAGCGCGCGTTCGAGGTCGGCGACCTTGAGATGGACATGCCCGATCCGCGTGCCGGCGACGATGGGTGGGGATTGGGGCATGTTGTGACTCCGTTTGGAAGCTGGTGTGCCCCGGATGCTGCGCAGCGCGTTCGGGATCGCGCTTCGTGCGACTCCGGCGGTGCGCTGCTAAGCCGGGGCCTATGTGCACCGCATGCGCGCTGCACCGCGTCGGGGACACGTAGGCGCGGATATTCATCACGCAAGATCGGACACTTCTCCATCGGGCAGCCCGAACTCAAACGTGTTCAGCGTCATCGATACCATCGTGTAGTAGCCGCACAACCCGATCACCTCGACAATCCCGCGTTCGGTGAGCACTTTTACCGCTTCGTCATACAGCGCTTGCGACACGCCGTGGCCCTCATGCAGCGACTTGGCGAGATCATAGATCATCTGGCCCTTCGGATCATCGAAGACGGGCGTGCGACGGTCGCGGATGTCCTCGATGATTTTCGGGTCTATGCCGCCCTTCAGCGCCAGGCGCTTGTGCGCATACCATTCGTAATGCGACGTCCAGTGCCGCGCGGTGACGAGAATGGCAATTTCGGAAAGCTTTGCCGGAAAGATCGTGTTGAAACGAAGCTGCTCGCCAAGCCGCGTGGCGTGCCGCGCCATCTCCGGACTGTTGAGCCAGGCCATCATCGGCGCCGGCGGGGCGCCGCGCTTGCCGGCAATGGCCTCGTCGTAGGTTTCTTTCTGGTCGGCGCTCATTTCGCCAGGCGAAAGCAACTTCAGCCGCATGCCGGTTTCCTCTTGTTTTTCAATCGTTATCGCCTAGCGCATACACCCGATCGGGCAGCGTGACCACCGCCAGAGCGGCATGGGCTGATGTCAGACATATATTGAATTCCGCAACGCGAGGGCTAAGGTCGCTTCCAAACATTCCCACATGGAAACGCCTGACATGTCCGATCTGGAAACGTTCCGCCGTGAAACCCGCGCCTGGCTGGAGGCCAATTGTCCGCCGGAAATGCGACGGCCGATGACCTCCGAAAGCGATACCTACTGGGGCGGCCGCAACGCCAAATTCTCCTCCGAGCCGCAGCGCGTCTGGTTTGAGCGGATGCGCGACAGGGGCTGGACCGTGCCGGATTGGCCGAAGGAATATGGTGGCGGAGGGCTGGAGCCCGCCGAGCACAAGGTGCTCCGTGAAGAAATGGCGGCGATGGGCGCGCGCTCGCCGCTCTCGAGCTTCGGCATCTGGATGCTTGGGCCGGCGTTGCTGAAATACGGCACCGAGGCGCAGAAGAAAGAGCACCTGCCAAAGATTGCTGCCGGTCTTATCCGCTGGTGCCAGGGTTATTCCGAGCCGAATGCCGGCTCGGACCTCGCCTCGCTGCAAACCCGCGCCGAGAGCGACGGCGACGATTACATCATCAACGGCCAGAAGATCTGGACGTCGTATGCGAACTACGCCGACTGGATTTTCTGTCTGGTGCGCACCGATCCTACCGCGAAGAAGCATGACGGCATCAGCTTCATCCTGTTCGACATGGCCTCGAAGGGCGTGTCGACCAAGCCCATTCTTCTGATCTCCGGCTACTCGCCGTTCTGCGAGACCTTCTTCGACAATGTGCGGGTGCCGAAATCGCATGTGGTGGGCCAGGTCAACCGCGGCTGGGATGTTGCAAAATATCTGCTGCAGCATGAGCGCGCGATGATCTCGGGCACGGGAGAGCGCGGCATTGGCCGTCCGCTCGGGCAGGTCGCCGCCGACTCTGTCGGTAGCGATGATTTCGGCCGGCTCGACGACGCCATCCTGCGCGGCCAGATCGCGGCGTTCGACATCGACGAGGCGGCGTTTGCGGCGGTGGCCGAACGCGCCGTTGATCTGGCGAAAGCTGGGCAGTCGCATCCGGCGTTCTCCTCGGCGATGAAATATTACGGCACCGAGCTCAACAAGCGCCGCCACGAGATCCTGATGTCGGCCGGCGGCATCGATGCGCTGGAATGGGAAAGCGAGCGCTCCAGAGGCGGCGCCCGCCCGCGCGCCTGGCTGCGCACCAAGGCCAACTCGATCGAGGGCGGCACCAGCGAGGTGATGCTCGGCATCGTCGCCAAGCGCATCCTCGATCTGCCGGGGGCGTGAGTTTCGCTTACCGTCGTTCCGGGTTCGATGCTTTCGCATCGCCCCGGAATGACGACCTCAAACAATGCACATTCGATAGTTTCTGAAACGGAATTCCTCAATGCCCCTCGTCCTCACCGAAGAACAGTCCATGCTGCGCGACAGCGCGCGCGGCCTCATCAGCGACAAGGCGCCGGTGTCGCATCTGCGTCACCTGCGCGACAGCAAGGACGAAACGGGCTTTTCCCGCGACCTCTGGAAGGCGTTTGCCGAGATGGGTTTTTCCGGGTTGCTGGTGCCGGAGAATTTCGGCGGCAGCGGGCTCGGCTGCGTCGAGGCCGGCGTGGTGATGGAGGAAATCGGCCGCACTTTGATGCCGTCGCCGTTCCTGTCGACTGCGGTGCTGGCGGCGTCGGCGCTGTCGCGCGGTGGAAGTGACGCGCAAAAGTCCGCGCACCTGCCGAAGATTGCCGACGGATCGCTTCTGGCGGCGCTCGCGATCGATGAAGGCGCAAAACATCGCCCGCTGCAGATCAATTTGCAGGCGGTGCGCTCCGGCAACGGCTTCAAGCTGAACGGCGCCAAGTCGCTCGTGGTCGACGGCCACACCGCCGATCTCCTGATCGTCGCGGCACGTACCGGCGGCGCGGCCGGCGAACGCGATGGGCTGACGCTGTTCCTGGTCGATCCCAAGGCCAAGGGAATTGCGATCGAACGCACGGTGATGGTCGATGCACATAACGCGGCACGGATCGAATTCAGCAATGTCGAGGTCAATGCCGATCAGGTGCTCGGCGAGGTCGACCAGGGCGGCGCGTTATTGGAGGGCGTGCTCAATATCGGCCGCGGCGCGGTAGCTTCCGAAATGGTGGGCTTAAGCGAAGAGGTGTTCGGCCGCACTGTCACGTATCTGAAGGAGCGCAAGCAGTTCGGCAAATTGATCGGGGAATTCCAGGCGCTGCAGCACCGCGCCTCCCAGCTCTATATCGATATCGAGATCACCCGCGCCGCGGTGCTGAAGGCGTTGCAGGCCCTGGACGGCGATTTCGAGCACGCCGGCGCGGCAGTCGCGGTCGCCAAGGCACGCGCCGGCACCACGGCGACGCTTGCGGTGCAAGAGGGCGTGCAGATGCACGGCGGTATGGGCATGACCGACCAGTTCGACATCGGCTTCTTCATGAAGCGCGCCCGTGTCTGCCAGGAATTGTTCGGCGACAGCAACCACCACGCCGATCAGTTGGCGCGGATGAAGGGGTATTGATCGCCATTTCGGGGGCGGTGCGCGGCGCCCCGCACACGGCTGTCATCACCCGCGAAGGCGGGTGATCCAGTACGCCGCGGCCTCTCGTTAGTCACTGACGTCTCTGGAATACTGGATCGCCCGGTCCCAGTGCGCAATTGCGCACAAGGCTGGGCGACGACAGCGGTGGGTGTGGTTAGCGAAGGAAGTCACCGTATTGGCGGCGCATACTGAATCCCGCCGTTGCTCCACAGCGAATTCAGGCCGCGCGGGATCTTCAGCTTCGATCCTTCGCCGACATTGCGCTCGTAAACCTCGCCGTAATTGCCGACATGGCGGATGATGCGGGCGGCCCAGTCCTTGGGCAGGCCGAGGTCTTCGCCATAGGCGCCTTCGGTGCCGACCAGCCGCATCACGTCGGGCTTCTTCGACTTCAGCGCCTCGTCGATATTCTTCGACGTGATGCCGAGTTCCTCGGCGTTGATCATCGCATACAGCGTCCACTTCACGAGCATCATCCAGTCGTCGTCGCGCTGGCGCACCACGGGAGCGAGCGGCTCCTTGGAAATCACGTCGGGCAGGATGACATGGTCGCTCGGCTGAATGAGGTTCAAGCGGAGTGCGTAGAGCTGGGAAACGTCGGCGGTGAAGGTGTCGCACTTGCCCCCCTCATAGGCTTTGAGCACGTCTTCCAGCTTGGAAAACTTGACCTCGGTATACTTCATGTTGTTGGCGCGGAAATGGTCGGCGGCATTGAGCACCGTCGTCGTCCCTTCCTGCACGCAAACCTTGCTGTTGTTGAGGTCCAGCGCGGAATCGATGTTGCGCGAGCGCGGCAGCATGAAGCCCTGGCCGTCATAATAGGCGACCGCCGGGAAATAGAGGGCGTAGTTGCTCTCGCGGGACATGCTCCAGGTCGTGTTGCGCGAGAGGATGTCGACCTTGCGGCTCTGCAGCTCCTTGAAGCGCTCGTTGGCATCCAGCGCCACGAATTTCGCCTTCTTGGGATCGTCGAAGATCGCCGCGGCCACGGCGCGGCAGAAATCGACGTCGAAGCCGGTCCAGTCGCCCTTGTCGTCGGGGATCGAGAAGCCGGGCAGGCCCTTGTTGACGCCGCACAGCACTTCGCCGCGGCGGATGGTCCGCTTCAGCGTCTTGGTGTCGTAACGCTCATAGGTGATCGCGCCAGCCGCAATCGCGATTGCGACCGCCAGCCCAATCAGGAGGCCGCCTCGAAATGTCCGTAGCATTTTCTGAACTCGCTAAGTCGGGGGAATGGATCGGCCAGAGCGGCCACGTCGCAATTACAGTTCCGGCTTCTGCCGGATAATGACCTTGGTGCCGACAGGCACGCGCTCATAGAGATCGGTGACGTCGGCGTTGACTAGCCGGAAGCAGCCGGAGGAGACGGCGGTGCCGATGGTGTCGGGCCGGTTGGTGCCGTGGATACGGTAGACGGTGGTGCCGAGATACATCGCGCGCGCACCGAGCGGGTTGCCGGGGCCGCCAGCCATGAAACGCGGCAGATAGGGCTGGCGCGCGATCATCTCCGGCGGCGGCGTCCAGTCCGGCCATTCCGCCTTGCGGGTGATGTTCACCAGTCCCTGCCATTGAAATCCTTCGCGGCCGACACCGATGCCGTAGCGCAGGGCACGGCCGTTGCCCTGGATCAGGTAGAGGTGGCGCTCGGCCGTGACGACGATGATGGTGCCCGGCGGTTCGTTGGTGCGATAGAGCACCGCGGTCTTCCTGAACTGCGGATCGAGTTCGACGGATTCATCGGGGAGAAGACCGGGCTGGTCGCCGACGTCGGGCTGCCGCATCTGCGCCTGGCTCTGAGAGGCTGAAAGGATCAGACCGCCGGCGGCAATCACCATCCAGATCAGGTGCCGAAATTTTGTCATCGCAGAAATTCTCCTTGTTGGCGCGGCGGCCAAATGGTTGGCGCTTTGGCAAATCAGCGGAACCATCAAATCTCAGGGCTGGCTTGATGGCAAGTTTAGGGCGAATGCGGCGGATACGTGACTGAAATGTCGTCCATTTTCGTCGTCCACCAAATTCATGGGATGTCCCGCCCGCCTTATTTCGGCGCGATCCAGAGCCGCAGGCAAAACGAAATCAGCGCGACGGTGCCGACGCCGCCGAGCCAGAGCGCGACGAACCACAGCAGGCGCTGCATGAGAGGACGAGGGGACCGCTCGTTGGGCTTCAATGGTATCCACTCTCGGGTTTGACCTTGCCGCGGAACACCCAATAGGCCCAGGCGGTATAGCCGAGGATCAGCGGGATTAACCCGGCGACGCCGACCAGCATGAAGAGCTGGGCGTTCTCCGGCGCCGCCGCCTGCCAGATCGTGATGCTCTGCGGCACGATGTAGGGATACATGCTGATGCCGAGGCCGGCATAGGACAGCGCAAACAACGCCAGCGTCAGGAAGAACGGCTGGTAGTCGTATTTGTTGGCGAGGCTGCGCAGCAAGAGCGCGGTGATGGCGGCCACCGCGATCGGCACCTGCGCGGTCAGGAGGACGTTCGGCCAGTCAAACCAGCGCTGCGTGTACTGCACGTGCAGGAACGGCGTCGCGATGCTGACCGCGCCGATCGCGCCCAGCATCGCCAGCAAAAATATCCAGCTCAGATGATAGGCGCGGTCGCGCAACTCGCCTTCGGTTTTCATGACCAGCCATGTCGCGCCGAGCAGCGAGTAGCCGATCACCAGCGACACGCCGGTCAGAATGCTGAACGGCGTCAGCCAGTCCCACCAGCCGCCGGCATAGCTGCGGCCCGCGACATGCACGCCTTGCAGGATGGCGCCGAGCGCAATGCCTTGCGCCAGCGTCGCCAGTAGCGATCCGCCGAAAAAGGCGATGTCCCACCTGTTTCGCGCCTTGGTCGTGCGCCAACGGAATTCGAAGGCGACGCCGCGGAATACCAGGCCGAGCAGCATCGCAATCATCGGCGTGTACAACGCCGGCATCAGCACGGCATAGGCCAGCGGGAAGGCCGCCATCAGGCCGCCGCCACCGAGCACCAGCCAGGTTTCGTTGCCGTCCCACACCGGGGCGACGCTGTTCATGATGACGTCGCGATCGCGTTTCTCCGGAAACAGCGGAAACAGGATGCCGAGGCCGAGATCGAAGCCGTCCATCACGACATAGACGAACACGGCAAAGGCGATGATAAAGGCCCAGATGATGGGAAGGTCGACCGGGATCATCGGGCGGCTCCCTCGGCGGTCACGCCTGCGGCCGGCGTGATGCCGGCCGTGCGGATCGGGACCTCGTGCGACGGTCCCTCTTCGCCCGGATGCGGTGGCGCCGCCATCAGGCGCAGCAAATAGATCACGCCGGCGGCGAACACCGCGAAATAGACGATGATGAAGGCGATCAGCGAGGAGGCGACGGCCGGGGCCGCCAGCGGCGAGGCCGATTCAGCCGTGCGCAGCAGTCCATAGACCGTGAACGGCTGCCGTCCGACTTCGGTGGTGATCCAGCCCGCGAGCACGGCGATGAAGCCCGCGGGGGCCATTGCGACCGCGAACAAATGCAACAGCCGGGAATCGTAGAGCTTGCCCAGAATACGCATCAACAGGCTGAACATGCCAAGCGCCAGCATGAGCAATCCCATGCCGACCATAATCCGGAACGACCAGAACGTGATCGCCACCGGCGGCCAGTTTTCGCGCGGTACGGTATTGAGGCCAGCCATCGGCGCGTCGGTCGAGTGCTTGAGAATCAGCGAACCGAGCTTCGGCACTTCGACCGCGTAGTCGACCCTGCCGGCGCTCTGATTGGGCAGGCCGAACAGGATCAGGGGCGCACCGTCCTTGTGGCTCTCGAAGTGGCCTTCCATCGCCATGATCTTCACCGGCTGGTGCTCCAGCGTGTTGAGCCCGTGCTGATCGCCGGCGAGGATCTGTATCGGCGCCACCAGCGTCGCCATCCACATCGCCATTGAAAACATCACGCGCGGGCCGGCGAGGTGCCGATCACGCAACAGGTGCCAGGCACCGACCGCGCCGACCACCAGCGCCGTGGTCAGATACGCCGCCAGTACCATGTGCACGAGACGGTATGGGAACGACGGATTGAAGATCACTTTCAGCCAGTCGGCGGCGATGAATTGACCGGCCTCATTGACGGTGTGGCCGGTCGGCGTCTGCATCCAGGAATTGGCCGACAGAATCCAGAACGCCGAAATCAGCGTGCCGATCGCGACCATCAGCGTCGCCAGAAAATGCAGTTTTGGACCGACGCGGTTCAGGCCGAACAGCATCACGCCGAGGAAACCCGCTTCGAGGAAGAATGCGGTGAGCACCTCATAGGCCATCAGCGGACCGATCACCGGTCCGGTCTTGTCGGAAAAGGCCGACCAGTTGGTGCCGAACTGGTAGGACATCACGATGCCCGACACCACGCCCATCGCGAAGGCGACGGCGAAGATCTTCAGCCAATAATTGAACAGGTTGATGTAAACTTCGCGCCCGGTCGCGAGCCACAGCGCTTCGAGCACGGCGAGATAGCTGGCGAGCCCGATCGAGAAGGCGGGAAATATGATGTGGAACGACATCGTGAATGCGAACTGCGCCCGGGCCAATACGACCGCATCCCAGCCTTCGAACATCGACACCACCTGTAGCAAGTTTCGTCGGGCACGATACTTTCAAAAACGGAACTAGAGTTTTCGAAAATTGCGTCCGAACCAGGCATGTACCCTACCACGCCCGATGCGACGATTGTACCTGCGTGCCGCGCGGGACAGTCGTGCAAGCCTATTCGGCTCCCCTTGGATTCAATCCCAGTCGCCTGATAATCTCGGCCCGCACGGCGCGGGTCTGATCCTTGCCGGCCAGCGGCGGGCTTCGCACTCTCTTCCCGGAGCGAAGCCGGATCGTGATCACGTAAAGGCTATCCTTGCGACCGCCACTCTCGACGTCGACGGCCTCGACATCGTCACCGCGGATCGTTTCCACCTCAATCCTGCCCTTTAATGACAGCCGTTCAATCCTGATTCCGCCATCGTGGATGATCCAGCATGTGCCGCTCATTCGATGGACATATCTGAACAGCACGAAGACCACGATCGCGCCGAGCGACCAGACGGCAACCCCGGGGGCGGACAATGTGCCGTTCCAGAGCGCGTGGATGAACGGAAAGCTCAGCACACAGGCGAGCAGCACGATGAGGGCCGTGTATCCTAGCACTCGTTTGGGGTTGACCGGCTTGCCCAGTCGTATCCCGGCATTGACGGCGTCGAGCGGGTTCTCGACCGGTTCGGGATCAGGAAGCTGAAGCAGCCGGGCAATCCGGACGGTGGTTTCGTGCACCCGGGTGATATCAGGCAGCGGCGGCGAGGTGAGCAAAGTCCCCGATTTGGTCTCGAATGCGAGGCTGAACTCGATTGACTTGCCGCTGCTCTTTCGGAGGTGCATCCCCGATATTTCGTCGTACCTGATGAGTCTTCGGTGCAACTTACCGAATGGACGTTGTTCGCCGATCAGGATTTCGCCTGGCGTAATGATCCAGACGACGTTGCGATCGAGTAGGGCTGCGCCCAGCAGAAGGCATCCAAATAGCAGCGCGAAGAGAGCGGCGATGCCAAGCCAATGACCGTTCGCCAGGTGATTAAGGCCGGGCAAGGCAACCAAACAAAGAAGTGCAGCAAGGCCCGCGAGAACGAGCCGCTCGTTGAGCGACGTGCCCTTGCGTAGCCGGACTTCATTTTCGTTTGCCGCAGCGTCCATCGCCGGCGGCAAACATCACGACCGGTATGGATACGTCAAGCGGCAACGTGGGCGAATGAAACACGGTTGCGCCAGCCAATCGCGATCGAATTTCGTTGTCAGACACGAGTCTGTCGCGTCCACGAAATTGGAGTCCAAACGCAGAGCGACCCGGCTGGGGGGCATCCCGGCCGGGTCGTTGGAGGTCGCTTGGGAGTCTGGAGCTGGAGGAAATTCAGCGGGGGGTCTCGCTGTCGTAGGAGATCACACAGACCTCCTTGGAACTCTTGGTGCCGCAATCGACCACCTGTTCGCGCACGAACGTCGAACCGGCGTCGCGCTGAGCGCGGGGTTGGACGTTCTGGGCGGACAGGGTAGCCAGCGTTGCGACGGCGCCGAGCGGGACGATGAAAAAGCGGAAGGACGGCTTCAGCATGTTCGCTCTCCTGTTCGGCGTTGGCGTCTAAGTCGGTGATGATCGGTATAGGGGGTGAGTTTTTCCGGGTAATGTCGTGAAATGTTTCATTTGTTTCGCCGGAAGTAATCTTTGTCCGTCGAAACCGCCCCGTTTTGCTGCCCTATCTCCGAACTAATTGTTTGAAATCGCTTGTCTTTAGGCAGCGATACTGTCCACGCCGGCGCCCTTAAGCAACTCGGCCAATTGTTTGCGGGCATAGAACATGCGGGTCTTCACCGTGCTCTGGGGAATACCGATGATCGCGCCGGCCTCTTCCACCGACTTCTCGTGGTAGTAGACCAGGTTGATGATCTCGCGATGCGCCGGCGACAGCTTGGCGACGCAGGCGCGCAGGATGGCGCGGGTGTTGCTGCGGTCGAGCGAGGCTTCCGGCGTGTCGGCCTCGTCGGCGATCTCCAGCACGTCTTCCTGCTCGATGTCCTCATGCTTGCGCTGGCGCAGCGCGGTCAGCGCCTTGAAGCGGGCGATCGACAGCAGCCAGGTCGAAACCTGCGAGCGGCCCTCGAACTGGGCGGCGGTCCGCCACACGTCGAGGAACACCTGGCTGACGAGGTCTTCGGCCATCGTGGTGTCGCGCACCATGCGCAGTACAAAGCGGTAAACCCGGACGTTATGACGGGAGTAAAGCACATGCATCGCCGTGCGGTCGCCCTTGGCAATACTCTGCAACAGCATTTCGTCGGATGTCGCGCGGGCGGCGGCAATCGACTTCTTGGCTGCGGCGTTGATGGCGATGACGTTCGACATGACAGGCTCCCATTGCGCCACGAGGTGCGGCGTTCCGTTGGGAGAATTGTTAATGAGCCTCCGTTTCGGGATGTCTGCTCGAAAAGGGGAAAATGGTTTCGTGCGGGAGAGAATTGTTTCGTCGCAGGGCCCGCGACGAAACATTCGGGGACAAAAGGCCAGTAATTTCAATATGCGGAAAATTGGAAGGGATGAGATTTTGGTCCCCGGAACAAATCCCGTCGTCCCGGACAAGCGAGCATCGCGAGCGCGATCCGGGACCCAACCACCGATTTTGATTGTCGAAAGTCGCTGGAGCCCCAGCCAGGCGAAACTACGAGCGCCTGTGGTTATGGGTCCCTGCGTTCCGCAGGGACGACGGAGAAAGCTAACCCTTCTCGCCGGTCGGCGAGAACAAATAGCCACCACCCCGGATGGTGCGGATCACGGCGGGCTTGGTGGGATCGATTTCGATCTTGCGGCGGATACGCATGATGCGCAGATCGACGGCGCGGTCGAAGGCTTCAGCGTCGCGCGCATTGGCCAGCTCCAACAGCCGCTCCCGCGACAACACCCGCTTCGGATTCGCCGCGAACACTTTCAAGAGGCCGAATTCGGAGGCCGTCAGCGGATGCTCGTTGCCTTCGTCGTCGCGCAGCGCCTGGGCCTCGAGGTCGAGCCATTTGGTGCCAAACCGCACCAGTTGTTCCTTCTCCGCCTTGGCCGCCGCGGGCTCGGGCGTCGCCGCCTTGGGCGGCGCGCTGCGGCGAAGCACGGAGCGGATACGCGCCATCAGTTCGCGCAGCTCGCAGGGCTTTGCGATGTAGTCGTCGGCACCGAGTTCGAGGCCGACGACACGGTCGATCGGGCTCGCGGTCGCCGTCAGCATGATGACGGGGACGTTGATGCGGCTCTTGAGGTCGCGAATGATCGAAAGCCCGTCTTCCTCGGGCATGTTGAGGTCGAGCACGACGAGGTCGGGCACGGCGTTCTCGATCTCCTTGCGCAGGCTCTTTCCCCCGTCGCACAAGGTGACGCCGAAGCCGTGCATCTTGAGGTAATCGCCGACCATCTCGCGGGCCGGCGCCTCGTCGTCGACGATGAAGATATGCGGGCTCTGGGTCATGTCGTCTCTGTCGCAGGCAGTGTAACCGTAAATGTCGATCCCTGCCCGGGTCCGGCACTTTCCGCAGTCACATGGCCGCCATGCATGTCGATAATACGTTTGACGATCGACAGGCCGAGGCCGGTCGAGCTTTCGCCGGCGGTCGGCTTGGCCGAGAGCCGCTGGAAGCGGCCGAACAGCCGGCCGAGATCCTCCGGCGAAAGGCCGGCGCCCTGGTCGGCGATGCGGATCACCGTGTCGCTGCCTTCATGGCTCACAGTGACCGTGATCTTGCCGCCGATCGGCGAATATTTGATGGCGTTGCTGACGAGGTTGTCGATCGCCTCGCGGATCCGGTCGGCGTCGCACATGGTAACGATGTTCGGCGGGGCTGATACCGTGACGGCCTGCTGCTTGTTCACGGCCGAGGGCAGGTTGGAATCGGCGACCTCGGTCACGAGCGCGGCGACATCGACCGGTTCGCGGCGGATCGTTATGTCGAAGGCATCCGCCATCGCATCCGAAATCAGGTGATCGACCATCGAGGTCAGGCGCTTGGTGGCATCCCTGATGTGCTCGACCTGCGCGGTGACGTTCTCCTTCGGCGAGCCCGCGCCGATCAGTTCGGTCAACATCTCGGTGCGGCCGAGGATCACGCCGAGCGGGTTCTTCAAATCGTGCGCCACGGTGCCGAGAATTTCGTTCTTGAAGCCGTTGGCGCGCTGCAGCCGCAGCCACTGCGCCGAAAGGCGGCGGTTGGCCTGCATCAGCGCGCGGGTGCGCTGGGCGACGCGGTCCTCGAGCTGGGTGTTGGCCTCGTGCAGTTGGCGGTAGAGGATGACGTTGTCGAACGCGATCGACAGCCGGCTGGAAAAAATCTCGACCAGCGCGCGGTCGGTGTCGGAAAGCTGGCGTTCGGCCTGCAACAGCACGACCACTTCGCGACCGCTGCCGGTGCGCAAATAAAGCACGCTGCGGTGATCGGCGAATTCGTTCTTGCGGCGCTGGAAGGCGGCCTCCACCATTTGCCGCAAATCCGGATCGAGTGCCTTGGAGCTGGTCGTGCCGATGAACCGGCTGTAACAGCCCGAGCCCGCCAGCACCGAGAATTCGCTCCCCGAGGCGCCGTCGTCGCGCAGTACCAAGATGCCGGCGCAATCGACATTGAGCAGCGAGGCGAGCTGCGTCAGCACGCCTTCCGCCAGCCGCTGCATCGATTTGAAATCGTACAGCGTCGAGGCGGCGTCGATGATGATTTCAAGCCCGCGCCTTGTCTGCACCATGCGCTCGAGCTGCTGGTAGCTGCGCAGCGCCGCGGTCAGCGAGGTGAACAGCTTGTCGGCCGTCAGCTCGGTCTTGGCCTTGTAGTCGTTGATGTCGTACTGGACGATGACGCGGCGCTCGGGCGCCTGCCCGGGCTGGCCGGTGCGCAGGATGATGCGGACGGTTTCGTTCTTGATCTCGTTGCGGATGTATTCGACCAGCTCCAGGCCCGCGACGTCGGTCTCCATGATGACGTCGAGCAGCACGGCCGCGACGTCCGGATTGTCGCGCATCAAGATGCGGCCTTCGGCCGCGGAATAGGCCGACAGGATTTCCAGGGTCGCGCCGTTGAGACTGTAGTCGCTGAGCGCAAAGCGCGTGCCCTCGTGCACGGCGGCATCGTCGTCGATGACGGCGATCTTCCACTTGCGCGCGGACGAGTCCTCCGGAGCCATTCCGGTATCGTCGATCAGGTGGAGGACATCGTCCTGTTCGGCCATTGCGAAGTTCCGTCGGCTGCTGTCTGGTCTGTACTCGTGGATCCGCCTGTCGATCCGCCCTTGGCGACTCTTGGCATGATAATGCGGAATGTGGTGCCTTGTCCCAGCCTTGACTCCAGCATCATCCGGCCGCCGAGCTGTTGAGTGACAAGATTATAGACGATATGCAAGCCCAGTCCGGTGCCGCCCTCGTTGCGGCGCGTCGTAAAGAACGGGTCGAATGCCTGCCGTTGCACGTCCGGCGTCATTCCGGCCCCGTTGTCGGCAAAGATGATCTCGACATCGTCGCTGCCGCGCGCCCGGGCCGAGATCGTGATCGCGCCGGAGCGGCCATCGGCAAAGGCATGATTGGCGGCATTGAGGAAAAGATTGGTTAATATCTGGCCGTAGGAGCCGGGATAGCCGTCGATGACGAGCCCTTCCGGCACCTCGACCGACAGCGTGATCGCCGCTTTCTTCAATACCGGCCTTAAGCTCGCGACGATCTGGTCGGTGGCCTCGCTCAGGTTGAATTGCCGGCGCTCGGCGTGCGAGCGGTCGACCGCCACCTGCTTGAACGACTGGATCAGCTCGCCGGCGCGGTGCAGGTTCGCCACCAGTTGCTGCGCAGCATCGCGCGAGCTCTTGACGAACTCGTCGAGCTTGGAGCGCCGCAGCGGCCCACTACGCAACTCGGCCTCGAACGTATCAGCCCGCCGCGCAAAGCTCGACGCCACCGTCAGGCTGATGCCGATCGGGTTGTTCACCTCATGGGCAACACCGGCAACCAGTCCACCCAACGCCGCCAGCCGCTCGGCGTCGATCAGGTTCTGCTGCGCGGTGTTGAGCTCGAGCAATGCGCTCTCCGCTCTTTCCTTCGAGGTGCGCAGCTCGTCCTCGGTCTTGCGCTTCGCGATGGCGTTCTCGCGGAAGACGTCCACCGCACGCGCCATGGCGCCGACCTCGTCTCTCGCGGTGGTGCCCTGTACGTGGCGATCGTAATTGCCCGACGTGATTGCATGCATCGCCGCCAGGATCTGCTGCAGCGGCAGACGGATCGAGAGCGCGATCAAGACGCCGGCGGAAAGGATGATGCCGAGGAACATCACGGCGATCGACAGCACCCGGCGCGAGATGCCTGACAGCGTCTTGTCAAAAGTCTCCTGCGCCTTTTGCTCGCGCTGGCGCATCTTGTCCGATAGCTCGTCGATGACCGCAATGGCCTCGGCCTGGCTGGCATCGATGGTGTTGCGCAACAGTTCGGTCCGGACCGTGAGTTGTTCGGTCAGTTTGGCCATGCCCTCGCGCAGTGCCACCGTCCGCGCCTGCAGCCGCGTCAGCGCCATGCGCTGCAGATCGTTGTCGGCCAGATCGGTCATCACGGGGATCGTCTTCTCGATCGTCTCGGTATTCCTGCGGGCGTCCTCGGCGGAGCCTGAGGCGGGCGACAGGTAATAGGCGTTGGCGGCGACCAGCATGGCCGTAAACGCCTCGCGCGATCTGCCGAGCGCGGGCCAGATCTGCGCGTCGCGATGCCCGGTGGCGCCCTCGATGATCGAATACAGCCCGGCCATTTCGCGGGCCGGCCCCAGCACCTGCTGCTCATAGGTCTTGGTGATGGTGGCTTGCACGGCGCGCAATTCGCCGAAACCGTTGAGGAAGCGGTCGGTGACCTGTTCGAGCCGCTCGACTGACCCTGATAGCATCGGGTCGTTCGAGGCGCGCGTTGTGAGCGTGCCCAGTACGGCCTCTCGCAGCAGCATGATCTCGGCGAACAGGTCAGGGCTTGGCTGGTTGATGTACCGATGAATCAGGTTCTGCAGCCGGCTGGTTTCGCTCTCGAGGTGCGCCAGGATCTTGTCTGATTCCCGCACCTGCCGGACGTCGTCCCATGCAGAGCCCAGCACGTTGGCGCCGTTCCAGATCAAGACGGCGAGCACCATGACGACGGCGGAGTTCAATCCCGCGATCGACAGAATGCGCCATCGGATCGGCACCGCGCGGAGCCATTGGACGACGCGAAAGCGCCCGCGCGCGGCGAAGCTCGCCGGCCGTTCCGCTGGTCGCTGCTGTTGCGGCGCGACGGTCAAATCCACTCCACTCTGCGAAGGCGCCCGACCAATAACGGCGCCACCGTCCCGATCAATGCAACGTTGGTACGGTGGAGATCGATCGCACCGGTCCAGGTCTGTCCGGGACGGTCCTGTTCCGCGCCGAACTGGCGGGAATGGAACATTTCGATCCAATGCCCGGCGTTTCGGGGATCGGCGGCAGGAAATCCGCGCGCAAAAACGCCCGTTGAGACCGCCGCAAGCAACAGCCCGACAACAAGCACCAAGATCCGCGAAAGGTTGGCGCGGCGATACACAGGCGACAAATCCCCTTAGAGATGGAGTCTGCAGCAGGGAGAAAAGGTTCAACGCAATTTTAGCAGAATTTGCCGATGCTTGGCTATTGGTAGCATGGCGGTGCGGGGTTTATCCTGGGGTTATCCTGATGCGCCGGCTGCAATCTTCAATTGTGCATTGCAGTGATGTCGGCGGATTGAAACCGCGGCCGCGGGGATTTATGAGGGCGCGGCGAACGGATACATCGCTCGCGCGGCAGAGCAGGGTGATCACCGGTGAAATCGGCCTTGAGGTTCTTGCAATTCGCAGCGCTCGCCGCCATGGCGCTTGCGTCCCCCGCCCACGCCGCCACGGAGATCATGTGGTGGCACGCGATGTCGGGGGAACTCGGCAAGCAGCTCGAAAAGCTGGCGGCCGATTTCAATGCGTCGCAGTCCGACTACCGGATCGTGCCGACCTACAAGGGCAACTACACCGCGACGGTGACGGCGGCGATCTTCGCGTTCCGATCGCGAAGCCAGCCGGCCATCGTTCAAGTCAACGAGATCGCCACCGCAACCATGATGGCGGCAAAAGGCGCGATCTATCCGGTGTTCGAATTGATGCGCGACCAGTCGGAGCCATTCTCGCCGGAGGCGTATCTGCCGGCCGTGACCGGCTACTATTCCGACGTCGCCGGCAACATGCTCTCGTTCCCGTTTAATGTCTCGACCCCGATCCTCTACTACAACAAGGATCTGTTCCGCGCCGCCGGCCTCGACGCCGAGGCAGCGCCGAAGACCTGGACCGAGGTCGGCACTGCTGCGAAGCGCCTGCGTGCGGCCGGCTCGCCCTGTGGGCTCACCACATCCTGGCCGTCCTGGGTTCATGTCGAGAATTTTTCCGCATTCCACAATCTGGCGCTGGCAACCCGGGGCAATGGTTTTGGCGGTCTCGATGCAGAGCTGACCTTCAACGATCCGGACGTGGTTCGGCACGTCGCGCAACTCGCGGAATGGCAGGCGACGAAGGTTTTCGACTATGGCGGCCGCGGAGAATCGGCCGAGCCGCGCTTCCAAAAGGGCGAATGCGCCATTTTCATCGGCTCTTCCGGGACACGCGCCGACATCAAGGCCAATTCCAAATTCGAAGTCGGCTACGGCATGATCCCGTACCGGCCCGACATCGCCGGCGCCCCGCAAAACTCGGTCATCGGCGGCGCCACGCTATGGGTGCTGCGCGACCGGCCGCGCGCCGAATACACCGGTGTTGCGCGGTTCTTCGCCTATCTCTCCAAACCCGAGGTTCAGGCCGCCTGGCACCAGAACACCGGCTATCTCCCGATCACCCGCGCCGCGTTCGATCTCACCCGCGCGCAGGGGTTCTACGATCGCAATCCGGGTGCTGCGATCGGAATCGAGCAGATGACCCTGAAGCCGCCGACCGAGAATTCCAAGGGAATCCGGCTCGGCTCCTTTGTGCTGATCCGCGACGCCATCGAGGATGAGCTGGAGCACGTCTTCAGCGGCAAGCGCACTGCGCAGGCGGCACTCGACGCCGCCGTCGAGCGCGGCAACCGCCTGCTGCGCCAGTTCGAACGGGCCAATCCGGATCGGTAATTATCACGTAGCCCGGGTGAAGCGCAGCGCAACCCGGGTTCAACGCGGCCCCGGATTTCGCTTGCGCTCCATCCGGGCTACATGCTCGCAATGGCGGCAAACAAAAGTTCATCGTCACCGTGACCGCATCACTACCTGCATTCGTCGACTACGAAGCCTTCACCGCCTTTCGCGCCGATCCCGCGCAATGGCTGCCGATTGCGCGCGACATCGCCGGCAGCCACGGCCTGACATGCACAGCGCCGCACGTCTTCTCCACCGGCACCAATCTCGTTCTTGCCCTCGACGAACAACGCATCCTGAAAATCTTCCCGCCATTTCTTCGTGCCCAATTCGTCCCGGAGCGTGGCGCGCTGGCGCAGCTTCATGGACGGCTTCGTGTCGCGATCCCCGAAATCGTCGCCGAAGGGGAGCGCGACGGATGGCCATATCTCGTCATCACGCGGCTGTCAGGCGTGTTGGGCGCCGATGCCTGGCCATCGCTGCCGGAAGCGGACAAGGAGCGCGTGCTTGCCGAAGTCGGCGAGACCATCGCCGAGGTGCAGCGCGTTCCCGTTGGACCGCTCGGGCAGATCGAGCCGGGCTGGGACGTCTTCACGCGCGGACAGATCGAGGGATGCCGCGCCCGGCACGCGCGTCTCGGATTGCCGCAGAAATTTCTGAATGGCCTGGACGAATTGCTGCGCGATGCGGCCTCGCTGGTCGAGCTGGACGGGCCAGCGGTGATCCTGACCGGCGAATACATCCCGGAAAACTTCCTGCTGATCCGCAGCGGTCCGGGTTGGCGGCTCGCGGGGCTGATCGATTTCGGCGACGTGATGACGGGCAGGCGCGAGTACGACCTGCTTGGCCCCAGCGCCTTCATGACCGCCGGCATGCCGCGGCGGGTGCGAAGCCTGTTCGAGGGGTTTGGATATTCACCCGCTGATATCACCCCCGAGCTGAAGCGGCGGCTGATGGTGCTGATGCTGCTGCACCGGGCCAGCGATCCGGTCAGGAAATTCTGCATAGAGGGATGGCAGGAGAAGGCCGCGGACCTCCGCGAATTGCAGGACTTGCTCTGGCCAATCTGAGTGCCGCCCGGCAACGGAGCGCACAGAATTTCTGCATATTTTATGGGCAAATATGCATCTTTGTATGCAATCCGTCAGCATGCCGCGTCCCTGGACGCCATTCGCTTCGGACGCATTCGCCAGCAGCATCAATGAGTTGGCGTGAAAGAAAGCTTTCCTTAAGGGTTGGCACGAACCTTGCGATTCCAGTTCCAAAGCCGTTTCCCCTCGGGCGTTGGAGCATCACCCATGAAGCGTCGCGATTTCCTCAAATCCGTGTCGGGGCTGGCGGCTGCCGGCGCGCTTACGCCGGCGCCGGCGATCTGGTCCTCCGCCAAGGCGCAAGCGCGGTCGGAAACGCTGCTGATCGTCTCCGAAAGCGGGCCCAACAATCTCGACATTCACGGCGTCGGCACCAACGTGCCCGGCTATGAGGTGTCGTGGAATTGCTACGACCGCCTGATCAGCCACGAGATGAAGAGCGGTCCGGGCGGCGTGCCGTATTACGACCGCGACAAGTTCAAGCCCGAGCTCGCCGAGGACATGAAGGTCGGCGATATGTCGGTGACCTTCAAATTGAAGAAGAACGCGAAATTCCATGACGGCGCGCCGGTCACGGCGAAGGACGTCAAATGGTCGCTGGATCGCGCCGTCAGCGTCGGCGGCTTTCCGACATTCCAGATGGGCGCGGGCTCGCTGACCAAGACCGAGCAGTTCGTCGTCGTCGACGACAACACGGTGCGGATCGATTTTGCCAAGAAGGACCGCCTCACCATCCCCGATCTCGCCGTCATCGTGCCCTGCATCGTCAATTCCGAACTGGTGAAGAAGAGCGCCACCGAGAAGGATCCGTGGGGGCTCGAATACACCAAGCAGCAGACCGCGGGCTCCGGCGCCTACAAGGTGGTGAAGTGGACGGCCGGCACCGAAGTCATCATGGAGCGCAACGACGCGTGGGCCGGCGGTCCGTTGCCGAAGGTCAAGCGCGTGATCTGGCGCATGGTGCCGCAGGCCGGCAACCGCCGCGCGTTGCTGGAGCGCGGCGATGCCGACATCTCCTACGATCTGCCGAACAAGGATTTCGTCGAGCTGAAGGACAGCGGCAAGCTCAACATCGTCTCGGTGCCGTATTCCAACGGCGTCCAGTATATCGGCATGAACGTCAAGATCGCGCCGTTCGACAACGTCAAGGTCCGCGAGGCCGTCGCCTGCGCGATTCCCTACCAGAAGATCATGGATGCGGTGCTGTTCGGCCTCGCCAAGCCGATGTTCGGCGCCGCAGCCGACAAGCCGACCGAGGTGGCCTGGCCGCAGCCAACCAAATACGTCACCGATATCGCAAAAGCCAAGGCATTGCTGGCGGAAGCCGGCTATCCCAACGGCTTTGAGACCACGCTGTCGTTTGACCTCGGCTTTGCTGGTGTCAACGAGCCGCTCTGCATTCTGGTGCAGGAGAGCCTGGCGCAAATCGGCATCAGGACCACGATCAACAAGATCCCCGGCGCCAACTGGCGCACCGAACTGAACAAGAAGGTGCTGCCGCTCTACACCAACGTTTTCTCCGGCTGGCTCGACTATCCCGAATATTTCTTCATCTGGTGCTACGACGGCAAGAATTCGATCTTCAACACCATGAGCTACCAGTCGAAGCCGATGGACGAATTCATCCACGGCGCCGTCGACGCCGCGGCAATCGGCAACACCGCGAAGTACGATGCCGACGTCAAAGGCTTCGTCGACCTCGCCTTCAAGGACATCCCGCGTATCCCGCTGTATCAGCCCTACGTCAACGTCGCGATGCAGAAGAACGTGTCCGGTTATCAATACTGGTTCCACCGCAGGCTGGATTATCGCGCGCTGGTGAAGGCGTGATGCACCATGCTGCGTGCGGGCGAAATATTGGCTTGCTCCGCTCTCTCGCCGTTCAGTGAGGGACGCATTGCTCTCTCATTCCCTCCCCCCTTGCGGGGTCCAAGGCGAGCGAAGCTCGCTCTCGAGGGCAGGGAGAGGGGTAAGCCACACGCGCTGCCGTTGCCGCCACCCCTCTCCCCAGCCCTCCCCCGCAAGGGGGGAGGGAGCGCAGCGGAGTTTGCGGCGCTCTTTCAGCCGATTACGGAGCGCGCGCTATGCTGACCATGATCGGCAAGCGGTTGATGTTTGCGATTCCTTCCCTGATCGGGGTCGTGATCGTCACGTTCCTGCTGACGCGCGCGCTGCCGGGCGACCCGGCGGCCTATTTCGCCGGGCCCGCAGCGAGCAAGGAGGCGATCGAGCAGATCCGCAAGAAACTCGGCTTCGACAAGCCGCTGATCGAGCAGTTCTTCCGCTACACCAACGATCTCGCGCATGGCGATTTCGGCACTTCGCTGACGACGGGCCAGCCCGTCGCCACCGAAATCCGCAACCGCCTGCCG
Organism: Bradyrhizobium sp. LMTR 3; assembly: GCF_001693485.1. Lineage (GTDB taxonomy): Bacteria > Pseudomonadota > Alphaproteobacteria > Rhizobiales > Xanthobacteraceae > Bradyrhizobium. The sequence goes on along the minus strand of NZ_MAXC01000043.1, from coordinate 352,686 downwards.
GCGTCCGCCGAACTGACCCTGCTTGGTCTCATGGTTTCGATCGGAATCGCGATTCCACTGGGCGTGCTGGCGGCGACACGGCCGGGCTCGTGGATCGATCATCTGTGCCGCGTCACCACGACGGCTGGCGTGTCGCTGCCGGTGTTCTTTACCGGGTTGGTGCTGGTCTACATGTTCTATTTCAGGCTCGGCTGGTCGCCGGCGCCGCTCGGCCGGCTCGACGTGTTCTACAGCGCGCCGCCGACCGTGACCGGTCTCTATCTCATCGACGCCCTGATCGCGCGCGAGTTCGAGACGTTTCGTTCGGCGCTGAGCCAGCTCATCCTGCCGGCGGCGACACTGGCGATCTTCTCGCTGGCTCCGATCGCTCGCATGACGCGCGCTTCGATGCTCGCTGTGCTGGCGTCGGACTTCGTCCGCACCGCCCGCGCCAGCGGGTTGTCGCCGTCGACCGTGATCGTCACCTACGCGTTCCGCAACGCGATGCTGCCGGTCGTCACTACGCTCAGCATGGTGTTCTCGTTTCTGCTCGGGGCCAACGTGCTGGTCGAAAAAGTCTTCGCCTGGCCGGGCATTGGCTCCTACGCGGTGGAAGCGCTGATCTCGTCGGACTTCGCGCCGGTGCAGGGTTTCGTGCTGACCATGGCGGTCATGTACGTGCTGCTCAATCTGGTCATCGACATTCTCTACGGCGTGATCGATCCACGCGTGCGGCTTGAAGGGTGAGGTGGGAACATGAGTAGCATCGCGCCTGCCGCTGAACCCGTTGGACCCGCGCGCACCTCGGGCCTTGCAGCGATGTTCGAGCATACCCGCTATGTGCTCGGCGAGAACCGCGTCACCGCCTTTGCTTTCGGCCTGCTCGTCATCATCCTGTTTGCCGCGATCTTCGGTCCCCACATCGTTCCCTACGATCCGCTCGCCAGCGATACCGCATCAGCCTTGAAGCCGCCGTCGGCGGCGCACTGGTTCGGCACGGACCAATTGGGCCGCGATATCTTCAGCCGCGTCATCGTCGCCACAAGGCTCGATACCTTCATCGCGGTCGCTTCGGTGGCGCTGGTGTTCCTGATGGGCGGACTGGCCGGCATCGCCGCCGGCTATTTCGGTGGCTGGACCGACCGCATCGTCGGGCGCATCGCCGACACCATCATGGCGTTTCCGCTGTTCGTGCTGGCAATGGGCATCGTGGCGGCACTCGGCAATGCCGTGCAGAACATCATTATCGCCACCGCGATCGTGAACTTTCCGCTCTATGCCCGCGTCGCCCGCGCCGAGGCCAATGTCCGCCGCAACGCCGGCTTCGTGCAGGCGGCGCGGCTGTCGGGCAATGGCGAGATGCGGATTCTCCTGGTCCACATCCTGCCCAATATCATGCCGATCATGATCGTGCAGATGTCGCTGACCATGGGCTACGCGATCCTCAACGCCGCCGGCCTCTCGTTCATCGGCCTCGGCGTGCGGCCGCCGACGGCGGAATGGGGCATCATGGTCGCCGAAGGCGCCACCTTCATGGTGTCGGGCGAATGGTGGATCGCGCTGTTTCCGGGCCTTGCGCTGATGCTCGCGGTGTTCTGCTTCAATTTGCTCGGCGACGGCCTGCGCGACATCGTCGATCCGCAGCGGAGGACGTGATGACTGTCTCCACGCTCGCTGCTGCGCTCCCTCCCCCCTTGCGGGAGAGGGTTGGGGAGAGGGGTGGCCGCGGGAGAGATGGGAGTTTGTGGCTACCCCTCTCCCTGCCCTCGAGAGCGAGCTTCGCTCGCCTCGGACCCCGCAAGGGGGGAGGGAATGAGAGAGTTGTGCCCAACTTACGCACGAATCTCTCTCGAAAATTATCCAATGAATCCAGCCTCGTTCTACTTTGCATGGGGTTGTTTTCGAGATTTTTGCGGAGGTCGTCATGACGGCCCAGCCTCTGCTCGATGTCCACGACCTCACCGTCGAATTCACGACCCGCCGCGGCATCGTCAAGGCGGTGCAGCATGTCAACATTTCTGTCGCCAAGGGTGAGACGCTCGGCATCGTCGGCGAGTCCGGCTCCGGCAAGTCGGTGACGTCCTATGCCGTGATGCGGATCCTCGACCGGGCGGGGCGGATCGCCGAGGGCTCGGTGATGTTCTCCGGCATCGACGTCAAGGCTGCCAGCGAGAACGAGATGCGCGATCTGCGCGGCCGGGAAATCTCGATGATCTTCCAGAACCCGCGCGCGGCGCTCAATCCGATCCGCAAGGTCGGCGACCAGATCGAGGACGTGCTGCGCCAGCACGTGCAGAGCGCAGCCAGCGATCGCGGCGAGAAGGCGATCGAGGCGCTGGAACAGGTCAAGATTGCCCGGCCCCGCGAGCGTTATCATGCCTATCCGTTCGAACTGTCGGGCGGCATGTGCCAGCGCGTCGTGATCGCGCTGGCGCTGGCCTGCAATCCGCAGCTCCTGATCGCGGACGAGCCGACGACGGGACTCGACGTCACCACGCAGAAGGCGGTGATGGATCTGATCGTGGAACTGACAAAGCGTCGGCACATGTCGACGATCCTGATCACGCACGATCTAGGCCTCGCCGCCGCCTACTGCGACCGCGTGGTCGTGATGGAGAAGGGCCGGGTGGTCGAGACCGCCAAGTCGGCGGATATCTTTGCAAAGCCCGAGCACGCCTACACCAGGAAGCTGATGCGCGCGACGCCGCGGCTCGGCGTGTCGTTGCGGGATTTGTTGCCGGAGGAGGAGGCTCCAGCCTCGCCCCGCACGCCTGCTGTCATGGCCGGGCTTGACCCGGCCATCCATCACTCTTCGGAAGATTCTTCAAAAGCGATGGACCCCCGGGTCAAGCCCGGGGGTGACGACCTTCCAAAGCCCCTTCTCCTCGTCGAAAAGCTGGTCAAGGAGTACCCGCGCCAGGGCGCCACTGCCGTGCTCGGCAAGTTGTTCTCCCGCAAGCCGCCGGTGGAGGCGGAAGTCTTCCGCGCCGTTGACGGCATCAGCTTCACCGTCGGCCACGGCGAGAGCGTTGGCCTCGTCGGCGAATCCGGCTGCGGCAAATCGACGACGTCGATGATGGTGATGCGGCTATTGGACCAGACCTCCGGCCGCATTGTCTTCGATGGCGGGGAGATCGGCGCTATCCTGCCGCAGGCCTTTGCGCGGCTGCCGCTGCGCAAGAGCATTCAGATGGTGTTCCAGGATCCGACCGACAGCCTCAACCCGCGCTTCACCGCGGCACGCGCCATTGCCGATCCGCTTCTGCAGCTCGGCGACATCAAGGGGCGCGACGCGCTGCGCGCCCGCTGCGAGAAGCTCGCCGGTCTGGTCGGCCTGCCCGTCGACCTGCTCGATCGTTTCCCGCATCAATTGTCCGGCGGCCAGAAGGCGCGCGTCGGCATCGCGCGCGCGATCGCGCTGCATCCCAAACTGGTGATCCTCGACGAGCCGACGGCGGCGCTCGACGTCTCCGTGCAGGCCGTGGTGCTCAATCTGCTGCAGGATCTGAAAGCGTCGATGGGCATGAGCTATTTGTTCGTGTCGCATGATCTGAATGTGGTGCGTCTGCTCTGCGATCGTGTCATCGTGATGCGCGCGGGGCGAATCGTCGAGCAGGGTCCATCCGAACGCGTGCTCGGCGATCCGCAGGACGCCTATACAAAGGAATTGCTGACGGCGATCCCGCATCCGCCGTTGCCGGTCCAGTTTGTCATGCCCCGCGAAGGCGGGGCATCCAGTACTCACTAACGTTGGTGTTTACTGGATCGCCCGGTCAAGCCGGGCGATGACGGAGAAGGAGATGAAGGTGGCAGAAAAGAGTACCGATCCCCTGGATAATTACATCGATGCCGTCGCCAAGGCGCTGGCGCTGCCGGTCGACGACGCCTGGCGTCCTGCAGTACGAGCGAACCTCGAAGTGTCGCTGAGGCTGGCGCGGTTGGTCGATGAATTCCCGCTGCCGGACGAGACCGAACCGGCCAGCGTCTACACAGCGTGATAAGGCCATGACCGTGAACACTGACGGGCCATCGGCCCAACAAATCGCGCAGGCCGTCGCAGGCGGCAAGCTGTCCGCCATCGACGCGACCGAAGCCGCACTGGCGCGAATCGCCAAATGTGATTCCGTGCTGAACTCGTTTACCGACATCACCGCCGATCGCGCGCGCGCGAAAGCCCGCGCGGTCGATGCCGCCATCGCCGCCGGTCAGAAGGTCGGACCGCTCGCTGGCGTTCCCTTCGCGGTGAAGAACCTGTTCGACGTGAAGGGTCTCGCCACCCGCGCCGGATCGAAGATCAACCGCGATCTCGCTCCGTCACCGCGGGACGCCACGCTGATCGAGCGCATGGAAGCGGCCGGCGCCGTGCTGGTCGGCGCGCTCAACATGGGCGAATACGCCTATGACTTCACCGGCGAGAACGTGCATGATGGCCCGTCGCGCAATCCGCACGATCCGACGCGGATGACCGGCGGCTCCTCCGGCGGCTCCGGCAGCGCGGTCGGCAGCGCTCTTGTTCCGATCGCCCTGGGATCCGATACCAACGGCTCGATCCGCGTGCCCTCGTCGTTCTGCGGCGTCTTCGGCCTGAAGCCGACCTATGGCCGGCTGTCGCGCGCCCGCTCGTTTCCCTTTGTCGCAAGCCTCGATCATCTGGGTCCCTTGGCGCGCAATGTCGGCGACCTCGCGCTGGCCTATGACGCGATGCAGGGGCCGGATGCCGATGACGCAGCCTGCACAACGCGACCGGTCGAACCGGTTGCGCCGCTGTTGGCGAAAGGCGTCGACGGCCTGCGGGTCGCGGTAGCCGGCGGGTACTTTCAGAAGAACGTCTTTCCGGAAGCGGTCGAGGCCGTGGCGCGCATCGCCAAGGCGTTGAACGCGACCAGGACGGTCGAAATTCCGGAAGCCGCGCGCGCCCGCGCCGCGGCTTACGTCATCACCACGACCGAGGGCGCGTCGCTGCATCTCGATCGCCTGCGCCGGCGTCCGAACGATTTCGATCCCGCGGTGCGTGACCGCCTGATTGCGGGCGCGATGGTCCCGGCGCCGCTGGTCGACCGCGCGCAAAAATTCCGCCGCTGGTATCGGGCAAGGGTGTTGGAGCTGTTCCAATCGGTGGACGTAATCATCGCACCGGCGACGCCCTGCATTGCGCCCAAGCTCGGCCAAGTAACCTTTACGCTCGACGGCGTCGAATTGCCGGTGCGCGCCAATATCGGCATCCACACCCAGCCGATTTCGTTCATCGGCCTTCCGGTGGTGGCGGTGCCGGTACCGCTGGAGCCGATGCCGATCGGCGTGCAGATCATCGCCGCGCCGTGGCGGGAAGATATCGCGCTGCGGGTTGCGCATGCGCTGGAGCGGATGGGCGCCGCTGCGGCACCTGCGCCGAGAGGATTGTAGCCATGGAGATCGATCTTCCCAACGTGCTGGCCGAAGTCACCTTGCAATTCCAGCGCTACGAAAAGGCGCTGGTGTCGAACGACGTGGCGGTGCTGGACGAATTGTTCCACGACGATCCCCGCACGCTGCGCTATGGCATCGGCGAAAATCTCTACGGCTACGACGCCATCATGGCGTTCCGCGCCGCGCGCTCGCCGGTCGGGCTGATGCGCCGGACCGACAAGACCGTGATCACGACCTATGGCCGCGATACCGCCGTGGCCTCCACGCTGTTCTATCGCGACGGCGCACCCGGAAAGGTCGGGCGGCAGATGCAAACCTGGATCCGGTTTCCCGAAGGTTGGAAGATCGTCGCGGCCCATGTCAGCATCATCGACGAGCCCAAATCTTCCAAGCAAATGGATCAGAAGGCATGAGTCTGGAAGATCTGCCAGAAGCCACGGTTCGCCGCGTCGATCGCCCTTCGTCGCAGCGGGACAAGGTCACGCGCGCAGAGGAATTGCGGCTGCAACTGGCCGACGAGATCGTGCGCGGCGTGCTGCCGCCGGGTTCCGCGCTCGACGAGACCGATATCGCCCGGCGCTTTGCCGTGTCGCGCACGCCGGTGCGCGAGGCGCTGCGCCAACTGGTGGCGAGCGGCCTGGTGGAGGCGCGGGCCCATCGCGGCGCGGTGGTGGCACAGCCGTCGCTGGACCGGCTGACCGAAATGTTCGAAGCGATGGCGGAGCTGGAAGCGTTGTGCGCGGGGCTCGCGGCCGAACGCATGCCGCCGGGGGACCGTCAGAAGCTTGAAGCGATCCATGAAGAATTGCGGGTGCTGAGCCATGCCGGCAATCCCGAACGCTTTCACGCCGTCAACGAGCGTTTCCACAATGCGATCTATGCCGGCTCGCAGAACAGCTACATCGCCGAGATGACGCTGGCCACAAGGGTGCGCGTACAGCCATTCCGCCGCGCCCAGTTCCGCAATCTCGGGCGGCTGGCAAAGTCGCACGCCGAGCACGACCGCGTCGTGGTCGCGATCATGCGCGGCGACAAGAGCGGTGCGGCGGCCGCGATGCGCGCGCATATCGAACTGGTGCGCGGGGAGTACGAGATTTACGCGGTGTCGGTGTAGGCTTTCTCCGCTTGCGCAAGACCGTAGGGTGGGCAAAGGCGCGAAAGCGCCGTGCCCACCACCTTTCCGCTGTTGCATGTGACGGTGGGCACGCTTCGCTTTGCCCACCCTACGAAATGACGGCTTACACCGCCGCCTTCTCCGCCATGAACGCGCGCCAGCCGCCGAATGCGGAGATATCGCGCGCGCCGTTGATGGCGGCAGGCTCGACCAGAAACCCCTTTACGCTTCTTCCGTTGGCGAGCCGTATCGTGCCGATGCCGAGCGGCGGCGGGATCGCGGCGACGAATTTGCCGAACGCTGTCGCCGACAGTGCCCATAGCTCCAGCTTGATCGAACTGCCTGCGCCTTGCCCCACGCGCAGCATGCCGGGTTTCGGCGGCACCGTGTCGAGCGCGTAGAGCTTGTAGTCCGGTGCGGTCGTGGTCGTCTCAATCAGGCGGGCGCCGAGCGCCTGGAGTTCGCCATTGAGCGCCATGCCGGAAAGATGCGCGCCGACCACTGCGAGGGTGATTTCATCGCCACTCGCGGCTGCTGGCAACGAAGCGAGCGGCGGCTGCATCAGCCCCTTGGCTCCCATCTTCAGTTGAGTATCGGCATGAAACACCCGCCCGATGCCGGCGAGTTGCGCGTCGCGTCCCGCGGGCGCCAATAGCGTGATGCCGAACGGAATGCCGTCCGCGCGCATCGCGGCCGGCAGCGCAAGTCCGCAGAGGTCGAGCAAATTCACAAAATTGGTGTAAGTGCCGAGCCGGCTGTTGAGCTCGATCGGATTGGCCAGCACCTGCGCTGTCGAATAGGCGGTCGGCGCCGTCGGCAGCACCATCGCGTCGAAATGGGCAAAGCTGCGCTCGGCCGTGCGCCGCAGCGCCTGCAGCCGATAGAGTGAGGCAAAGGTGTCAGCGGCGGTCAGCCGCGCGCCGGCGGCGGTGATCTCGCGCGTCACCGGATGAATCGAATCTGGCGAGGATGCCAGGAGGTCGCGGATGACAAGGTATCGCTCGGCGACCCACGGTCCCTCATAGAGCAGCCGCGCGGTCTCATAAAACGGTTCGAGGTCGAATTCGACCAGCGTGGCGCCGAGCGCCGTCCAGCCCTTGAGCGCCTCGCCATAGGCTTTCTCGGCAGCCGCGTCGCCAAAGAAGATCAATTGGCCATTGCGCGGCACGCCAAGCCGGAGTTTTTCGGGAAACGCGGACATCGGGCCCAGCGGCCGGTCGAGCGAATATGGATCGGCGCCATCAGGGCCGGCCATGACCGTCAGTGCAGTCATTGCATCGTCGACCGTGAGCGAGAACATCGAAATGCAGTCCAGCGTGCGGCAGGCCGGGACCAGCCCGGCGTTGGAGATCAGTCCAAGGCTCGGCTTCAGTCCTACGATGTTGTTGAGCATCGCCGGCACGCGGCCGCTGCCTGCGGTGTCGGTGCCGAGCGCCAGCGGCACGAGGCCTGCGGAAACCGCGACTGCCGAGCCCGAACTCGACCCGCCCGGCACGAGATCGGCGCGGATCGGATTGACAGGAATGCCGTAGGGCGAGCGGACGCCGACCAGGCCGGTCGCGAACTGGTCGAGATTGGTCTTGCCGATAACGATGGCGCCGGCCGCCCGCAGCTTTGCGACCGCCGTCGAGTCCTGCGCGGGCGAATAGGAAAAGGCCGGGCAGGCCGCTGTGGTCGCTAAGCCCAGCGCGTCGATATTGTCCTTCACAGCAACGGGGACGCCGAGCAGCGGAAGCAATGCCGCATCTTTCGAGGCCAGCGCTTCGGCCTCCGCCACCGCATTCTTCTCCTCGCGCAGGCTGATGAACACGGCGGGGTCGTTATGGTCACGGATGCGCTGATAGCTGCGGGCGACGGTTTGCGCCGGGGTGATCGCGCCGGCGCGGTGCGCGGCGACGATGGCGGCAACGGTTTCAGGCGCGTCGGACCCCATGGCAGCAAAACTCCAGCGAGCAAAAGGTTACCCGGACTGAAGCAAGCGATGTGCCATTGTGTACAATCGCCTAGTCGAGCCAACGATCAAATATAGATTTGTAATTTCATGTGCTTGCGGGACGATTGCGCACGCCATGAGCGCCGGCCGTTACCGGCGGATGCCTAAAATTTAGGCGAACCAGCCCAAGGCGCGGCGCCGGCCGCGATCAGGTGAAGTCCGAAAGTATCTGCAGCAGCTTCTCCCGGTTCTCCTTGCCGATCTTCTCGGCCACATGGCGCTCATGTTCGGCGGCAAGCCGCTTGAACTGCGCCAGCGCCGTCCGGCCGCGCGCGGTCAGGTGCAGCGCGTGGGAGCGGCGGTCGGTGGCGGATTTGACGCGGCTGACGAGATCGCGCTGTTCGAGACTATCCAGGAGGTGCACCAGCCGGGCGCGCTCGATGCCGAGCCGTTTTGCAACTGCCATCTGGCTCAGGCCCGGGTTGGCGCCGATCACCGTCATCACGGAATACTGCGTGGGCCGGATATCGACCGCGCCGAGCGTGCGAATGAAATCCTGGAAAATCCAGATCTGAAAGCGCCGCACCGCATAGCCGGCGTGGCCCGCCAGCGCGTCAAGGCCGATTTCGCCGTTCATCAGATCGCTGTGGGTGTTGCCGTTTTCGCTTCGAATGCGGCCGCCGGAGCGCGGCCGGATACCAGCGCGTGACTTGGCAATTCGTGACTTGGCAATTCCGGGTGCCTGACTGTTCCTCGCCATCGTTCCCTTCTAGCGCTTCGCGCGACCGAGGGGAAGATTGTTGTTGACGACAACAATTGTTGTGCTCAACATTGACGTCAAGCCAGCCCTTCCGAGGCGGCAGGAGGAAGCCCATGACCATCGCCGCCATCAGCGGTGCCGATTCCCAAAATCTTTTCGCGACGCCCGCGATCGTTGCCGATCGCCGGACCGATGGCAGTATCCTGGTGAGGTCGACCACGCCGCTGCGGCCGAGTGCGCGCTGTATCGGCGATTGGCTGGAGCATTGGGCGCGGCAGGCGCCGGGCCGGATCTTTCTCGCCGATCGCGCCAGCGTTGATACGCCGTGGACCACCGTCACCTACAAGGATGCGTTGAAGCAGGTGCGCTCGGCCGCCGCCTGGATCCTGGCGCGAGGCTTGAGCGCCGAGCGGCCATTGGTGATCCTGTCCGACAACAGCGTCGAGCACGCGCTGTTCGCGCTCGCCGCCCAGCATGTCGGCGTGCCATCGGCCGCGATCTCGCCAGCCTATTCGCTGATGTCCAAGGATTTCGACAAGCTCAAGAGCATGATCACGCTGCTCGGACCGGGCGCCATCTATGTTTCCGGCACAAAGCCGTTTGCCGCGGCGCTGGCGGCGATCAAGCCGCTGCATTCGGCTATCATCGTCAGCGGCAGTGCGGACGCGGGCAATGCGAGCTCCTTCCGCGCCATCACGGCAACGCTGGAAACGCCCGATGTCGAAAAGACCTTTGCAGCGATCACGCCGGACACGATCGCAAAATTCCTGTTCACCTCGGGCTCGACCGGCACGCCGAAGGCCGTGATCAACACCCAGCGCATGCTTACCTCGAGTCAGCAGGCCAAGGCGCAGACCTGGACGTTCCTCGAAGATGGCGGCGAGGATCTCGTGATCCTCGACTGGCTGCCGTGGAGCCACACCTTCGGCGCCAACCACAATTTCAATCTGGTGCTGCGCAACGGCGGTACGCTCTATGTCGACGGCGGCAAGCCGGCGCCGGGGCTGTTCGCGACCTCGCTCGCCAATCTGCGCAGCGTGATGCCATCGGTCTATTTCAACGTGCCGCGCGGTTTTGACATGTTGATCGCGGCGCTGCGCGGCGACGACGAGTTGCGGAAAAAGTTTTTCAGCGAGGTGAAGTTCGCCTTCTACGCCGGCGCAGCCTTGCCGCAGAATCTCTGGAACGCGCTGGAAGAACTCTCGATCAAGACGGTGGGGCGTGCGCTGCCGATGGTGTCGGCCTGGGGCTCGACCGAAACCTCGCCGCTCGCCACCGATTGCCATTTCCAGGCGAAACGTTCCGGCAATATCGGCGTGCCGATCCCGGGGACCGAACTGAAGCTGGTGCCATCGGGCGACAAGCTGGAGGTGCGGGTGCGCGGCCCGAATGTCACGCCCGGTTACTGGAAGGCGCCGGAATTGACCGCGCAGGCGTTCGACGAAGAGGGTTTCTATCTCATCGGCGATGCCGTGACCTTTGCCGATCCGGACCATCCCGAACTCGGGCTGTTCTTCGACGGTCGCGTCGCCGAGGACTTCAAGCTCAATTCCGGCACCTGGGTCAGCGTCGGCACCTTGCGCGTCGCCGGCATCGCTGCTCTGGCGCCGCTGGCGCAGGATATTGTCGTGACCGGCCATGGCGGCGACGAGGTTCGCTTCCTCGTGTTTCCGAATTTTGCGGCCTGCCGTGCACATGCCGGCTTGCCCGACAGCGCCGACGTGAAAGATGTGATTGGCCACGACAAGGTTCGCGCTGCGATCGCGCAGGGGCTTGCGAACCTAAAGGCGCAAAGCGGCAACTCGTCCGGTCACGCAACGCGCGCGCTGCTGCTGGCCGAACCCGCGTCCGTCGACGGCGGCGAGATCACCGACAAGGGCTACATCAACCAGCGTGCGGTGCTGACGCGGCGCGCGAGCGCTGTGGCAACGCTGGATGACGATTCATCAACCGAATGGATCGGCTGCGCCGCTTGAAGTACTAGTCTTACTGCGTCATAACCGCTCAAACCCCTCATCTCAGGAATAAGCGCACTTGCGCTTATTCCGAAGGAGCCCGCGAGAAGCGGGCGTCTCGAAGGATGTAGGCCACAGACGGGGCCTCATGGTTCGCCCGGCGATGCGCAGCATCGTCCGGAGACGCGCGTTCCGCGGTCCTCACCATGAGGGGTTTACGACACAGTAAGCCTAGGCGCGTCGGGATGCCGCGTGCTTGTGCGCCTCGACCAGCCGCACCAGCATCTGGAGAAATGCGGTCTGCTCGCTCTTGCTGAGCGCGGAAAGCGTCTGCGCATTAAAGCTCTCGCCAAGCCGGCTGGCCTCGTCAGCGCGCTTCTCGCCCGCCACGCTGAGGCTGAGCTCGACCGCGCGCTTGTCCCGCGCGGATCGCTTCCGCTTCAAGACGCCGGTCTCCTCCATCCGTGACAGGATTTTCACGAGGTTGGGGAGCTGCATCTTCAACACGGCGGCGAGCTCGCTCTGCGTCACCGTCTGGTTGTCCCGCACCGTGACCAGGATGGCGTATTCGAGCGGTGAAAGGTTTAGGGACTCGAAATACGGATAGAACGCCTCGAAGTTCTCCAACTGCAGGATCCGGATCATGAATCCCGGGGTCTGCTGCAGCGCGGTGAGATCGAGTTTTCGCGCCGAGTCCGGCTCGGCCGGTCTGGCCGCTCCGTTGCCCTTGCGCATCGAAATTTTTCCGATTCTTTCCATGGGCAATAGCTCGCACGGCATCACCTGAATTGACAATCCTCAAAATACTTATAAGTTATAAGTAATTTCGAAGCGGTCGCGAAGGCCGCCTTTCCATGCAGGAGGGAACGCATGCGACAGCTTTTTCGCACAGGAATGCTCGTGGCCGCGCTCGGCGGAATATTCGCCGGCGCTCCCCAAGACCAAGTCCAAGCCCAGGACCGCGTCCGGATCGGCGTGCTCAACGACCAGTCGGGCGTGTTCTCGACCTACCAGGGCATCGGCTCGGTCATCGCTGCGCAAATGGCGTTGGAGGACTATGGCGGCAAGGCTGCCGGCAAGCCGGTCGACGTCATCACCGCCGATCACCAGAACAAGACCGACGTCGGCGTTGGCATCGCGCGGCGCTGGTACGATACCGAAAGCATCGACGCCATCTTCGACCTGCCGAACTCGGCGATTGCGCTCGCGGTTGCCAATATGAGCGAGCAGAAGAACAAGGTCTTCATCGGCTCGGGCGCCGGCACCGCGCTGCTCACCAGCGAGAAATGCACGCCGAATACCGTGCACTGGACCTACGATACCTATGCCTACGGCCGCGGCCTCGGCAAAGCCGTGGTCGCCCAAGGCGGCAAGAAATGGTTCTTTCTGACCGCCGATTACGCCTTCGGCCACGATCTGGAGAAGCAGGCGATGGAAGGCGTCAAGGCCTCCGGCGGCGAGGTGCTCGGCGCCGTGCGCCATCCGCTCGGCACCGCCGATTATGCTTCCTTCTTGCTGCAGGCGCAGGCCTCGGGCGCCGACATCGTCGGCGTGGCGAATGCCGGCGACGACACCATCACCTCGATCAAGCAGGCCGCGGAGTTCGGGCTGACGCAAAAGCAGAAGTTGGTCGGATTGATCCTCGGCATGAACGGAATTCCTGCGCTCGGCCTGAAGGCAGCCCAGGGCGCGCAGATCATGAATCCGTTCTACTGGGACCTGAACGACGGCACGCGCGCTTTTGCAAAACGGTTCGCGGAACGCCATCCGCAAAAGAATTATCCGAACGACATGCAGGCCGGTGTCTATGCTTCGGTGCTGCATTATCTGAAGGCCGTCGATAAGGTCGGCGGCGCCGCCGACGGCAAGGCCGTGGTGTCGGCGATGAAGGCGATACCGACCGACGATCCGCTGTTCGGCAAGGGAACCATCCGCGCAGACGGGCGTAAGATTCACCCGCTGTTTCTGCTCGAGGTGAAGAAGCCCGACGAATCCACGTCGAAATGGGATCTGTTGAAGGTCGTCGCTACGATCCCGGGCGATCAGGCGTTCCGTCCCGAAAGCGACGGTAACTGCCCGCTGGTCAAGAGATGACCTGACTGGCTGCGGCCAGCAGCAACCGGCCGCAGCCGAAAATCATTTTGGACGCTTGTCATGTATGTTGCCAAGGCAACTAATTTGTGCGAGCCTGTTTTCAATAGGCGGCCGATCGCAGAGCACGGGAGTGCCGGGCCGCACAGGGAGAAACGGATGTTCGGGCGTGTCGGATCGTCACGACGCAATGCGATGTCGCGTGCGCAGCGTGGTCGCCACGGCGCAGCCAATAGGCGCCGCTCAGCTCTGCGTATCGATTTCGCCCGCGCCTTTCACGGCGTCGAGATTGCCGTGCACCCGCAGCAGCAGCGCGATCAACGTCTCCCGCTCCGGCTTGCTCAGGCAGGAGAGCAGGCGGCGCTCGCGTTCGAGCGCGACCGCGATGACCTGGTCGTGGGTGGCATAGCCCTTCGGGGTCAGCGAGATCGAATGGGTGCGACCGTCCTCGCGGTCGGCCCTGATGCTGACCAGCCCGCGTTCTTCCATGCCGGCCAGCGTCCGGCTCACGGGTCCCTTGTCGAAACCGATCACGTGGCAGATCCGCGCCGCCGAAATTTCCGGCTCGATCGCCAGCAGCGACAGGATCCGCCATTCCGTGACGTTGACCCCGAAGCGCTTCTGATAGACCACAGTCGCGCTGCGCGACAATTTGTTGGCGATGAAGGTGATGAGGGCCGGAACGTAACGGTCGAGGTCGAGCACCTGTTCGGCCCGTCCGCTCCTGCCTGCCGCGCCCGCACGGGGCGCGCGCGCCTGTCTGTTCCTGCTCATGCTTTTCCGCCGCTGCTCCAGCGTTCCAGACATAGAGACAGCGCGCACCGCTCTGCAAGAACATTATGCAGGAGACCCACATGAGCGCGACATCCCGGATAGATTCTGCAACCCCGGAGCGGAGTGCGCCGGCCGGCGTACCCCAACTGGACGTGGACCCGTTCTCGACCGAGTTTTTCGAGGATCCGCACCGGATCCACGACGTTCTCCGCGAGGCCGGGCCGGTGGTCTGGCTCGAGAAGTGGAGCGTCTATGGCGTCGCACGCCATGCCGAGGTGCACGCCGTCCTCAACGACCCCCTGACCTTCTGTTCGAGCCGCGGCGTCGGCTTGAGCGATTTTGCCAAGGAAAAGCCGTGGCGACCGCAAAGCATCATCCTTGAAGCGGATCCGCCGGCGCATACCAGGACACGCGCGGTGCTCGCCCAAGTGCTGTCGCCGACCGCCATGAAGCAGGTCCGCGAACATTTCACGGCGTTGGCCGCGGCCAAGGTCGACGAACTGCTGGTGCGCGGAAGTTTCGATGCGGTTGCCGATCTCGCGGAGGCCTATCCGCTCTCGGTATTTCCTGATGCGATGGGCCTGAAGCAGGAGGGGCGGGAGAATCTGCTGCCCTATGCGAGCCTGGTGTTCAACGCGTTCGGACCGCCGAACCAGTTGCGCCAGGAGGCGATCGAGCGCTCCGCGCCACATCAGGCCTATGTCGCCGCACAGTGCCAGCGCGAAAATCTCGCACCCGGTGGCTTCGGTGCCTGCATCCATGCGCGCGCTGACGCCGGCGACATCACGGCGGAAGAGGCGCCGCTGTTGGTGCGCTCGCTGCTTTCGGCCGGGCTCGATACCACCGTCAACGGCATCGGCGCCGCGATGTACTGCCTGGCGCGCTTTCCCGATCAGCTTGCGCGGCTGCGCAGCGATCCGACGCTGGCGCGCAACGCATTCGAGGAAGCGATCCGCTTCGAAAGCCCGGTGCAGACCTTCTTCCGCACCACGACGCGGGAGGTCGAACTCGCCGGTCATCGCATCGGCGAAGGCGAAAAGGTGCTGATGTTCCTCGGCGCCGCCAACCGCGATCCGCGGCGCTGGGAAAATCCTGACCGCTACGACGTCGCCCGCCGTACCTCCGGGCATGTCGGGTTCGGTTCGGGCATTCATATGTGCGTCGGCCAGCTTCTCGCGCGCCTCGAAGGCGAGGTGATGCTGGCGGCGATCGCGCGCAAGGTTGCGAGTATCGAGATATCAGGCCCGGTGAAGCGCCGCTACAACAACACGCTGCGCGGCCTCGAAAGTCTCCCCATCACCATTTCTCCGGCCTGACGGACCGCCCATGCCGAGCATCACGTTTGTCCACCCTGACGGCCGGGCGCAGCGCATCGACGCCCGCGTTGGCGAAAGCGCAATGCAGGCGGCGACGCGCCACGATGTCGGTGGAATTCTGGCCGAATGCGGCGGCAACGCGATGTGCGCCACCTGCCACGTCTATGTCGACGAGGGCTGGCTCGCTCGCCTGCCGGCCATGGGCGACGACGAGGACGCGCTGCTGGATGGCGCCGCTGCCGAACGGCGGGCCAATAGCCGGCTGTCCTGCCAGATCAAGCTGGCTGCCGACCTCGACGGTTTGGTTCTCAATCTGCCGGACCGGCAATTGTGACGGCCTGATCACCTGAACTGAAGTCAAACCCGGCGAAGTCCGGGAACGCTCAAGATCAAATTCGAAAGGGAGAGAACGATGAGGGGTTTGAGGTTAGGGCTTGCGCTTGCCTTGTCTTGCGTGGCGTCAGGCGCGGCGCGCGCGGAAATTTCCGAGAATGTCGTGCGCGTCGGCGTGCTGAACGACATTTCCGGTATCTTCCAGGACACCAACGGCATGGGGTCGGTAGAAGCCGCGCGCATGGCGGCGGAGGATTTCAACGGCGGCGGCAAGGGTATCAAGGTCGAAATCGTCTATGCCGATCACCAGAACAAGGCCGACGTCGGCTCGGCGATCGTGCGCAAATGGCTCGACGTCGATGGCGTCGATGCCGTGGTCGACGTGCCGAATTCCGCCGTCGGGCTCACCATCAACTCGCTGCTGCGCGATAGCCGCATGACATTCCTGGCGTCGTCGACGGCGAGCTCCGACCTGACCGGCAAGGCCTGCTCGCCCAACACCATCCAGTGGGTCAATGACGCCTGGGCGACCGGCAACTCGACCGCGGCGGCGATGATGGCGCGCGGCGGCAAGGAATGGTACTTCATCACGGTGAATTTTGCGCTCGGCCAGGGCATCGAGGCCGAGGCCACCAACTACATCGAAAAGCACGGCGGCAAGGTGCTGGGCTCGGCCAAGCATCCGCTCAACACGCCGGACTTTGCCTCGCTTCTGCTGCAGGCGCAGAATTCCAAGGCCAAGGTGATCGGCCTCGCCAATGCCGGTGGCGACACCGTCAACGCGGTGAAGCAGGCGGCCGAGTTCGGGCTTCAGCAAAGCGGACAGACGATGGTGGCGTTCCTGCTGTTCATCAACGACGTCCATGGCATGGGATTAAAGGTGGGGCAGGGCCTGCAACTGTTCGAGGCGTTTTACTGGGACATGGATGAAAACACCCGCGCGTTTGCAAAGCGCTTCGCAGCGCGGCCGGGCGTGAACGGCAAGATGCCGAGCGGCAATCAGGCCGGCGTCTATGCTTCCACGCTCGCCTATCTCAACGCGGTGGCCGCGACCGGCAGCGACCACGCCAAGGATGCGGTGCCGCAGATGAAGAAGTTCAAGGGCAAGGACAAACTGTTCGGCGATGTCACCATCCGCCAGGACGGCCGCGTCATTCACCCGATGTACCTGTTCGAGGTGAAGAAGCCGGAAGAGTCGAAATATCCCTACGACTACTACAAGCTCGTCTCGACGATCCCGGCCGACCAGGCCTTCCGCCCGCTCGCCGACGGCGGCTGCCCGCTGGTGAAGTAATGCTCCGCTGCCCTCCCTCTCCCGCGTGCGGGGGAGGCGTAGGCGGCCTGTGGCCGCCGTTCTTTAGAAGAACGCCGATGCGGAGCATCGGCTATGGGTGGGGTCTCGCCGCACAAAGAATCTGAGACATCGGCGTCAATCCTGCCTAGTCTTATTTCGATTGACGCCCGCGCCGAGCGAGCCATTGTAAGCCCGACGATCGGCAAACGCGCGGCGATAGCGAAGGGGGAAACGATGCAACACCTCAGATTCTATATTCGCACGTCGATCCAATTGGCGTCGCTGCTCGCTGCGACCTCATTCCTCCCCGCAGACGCGACCGCCGCAAAGATGGTTGGCGATCCCGCAGCAACCTGCAGCGACCTGATCCGGCCGACCGATAATGTCGTGCGGATCGATTCTGCGACCATGGTCGTGCCGGCGCCGCTCGCGGTCGCCGAAAGAGCACCGACGCCGGCGGCGCGCATCACGCCGGCCAATCCGGAATTCTGCAAGGTCCTCGGCCAGATCGCGCCGGCCGATCCCAAGGCGCCGCCGATCAAATTTCAGGTGAATCTTCCGGTCGAGTGGAACGGCCGCTCGCTGCAATATGGTGGCGGCGGTTTCAACGGCGTGCTGATTACCGGGCTTGCCTTGCCGCCGGCATATCCGTTCGGCGCGCCGTCACCGCTGGCGCGCGGGTTCGTCACCTATGGCACGGATTCCGGCCATGAGACCAAGCCGGGCGAGCCGCCGCAGACGTTTGCGCTCAACGACGAGGCCTTTGAGAATTTCGCCCACCGTTCCTACAAGCGCGTGCGCGACGCCGCGGTTGCCCTGATGGTGCGCGCCTACGGCAATCCGCCGGCCAAGCTGTATTTCATGGGATCGTCGGAAGGCGGCCGCGAGGGGCTGACGATGGCGCAGCGCTATCCGGACGATTTTGACGGCATCTTTGCCCGCGTGCCCGTCATCAACTGGGTCGGATTGCAGCATGCCGGGACGCGGTCGGGACTTATAACGATGGGTGAGGGCTGGATCCGTCCCGCGCAGGTCGAGCTCGTGGCCAAGGCGGTGCTTGCTGCTTGCGACGAGACGGACGGCGCCGAGGATTCGCTGGTACTGGACCCGGTCGGCTGCAAGACGAAATTCCAGCCGGACACACTGCGTTGCGCGGCGGGCCAAAGCGGCGATCAGTGCCTGACGGAAGCGCAGATTGCGGCAATCAAAACGCTGCATTCGACGTACAAGTTCTCGTTCCCGCTGGAGAACGGCCTTGACGATTATCCGGGCTGGGGCGTCTCCGGCGAAAACATTCCTGCGTTCGGTCCGACCGGCGGCTGGGTCGCCTGGTGGCTCGGCAAGGCAGCGCCTGCACAGCCGCCGGTGCCTGGCAACGGCATCGCCTGGATCTACGGCGCGGGCGGCATTCAATATGTCTTCGCGCGCGACCCGAAGCTCGATGTCACGACCTACAAGCCCGAGGATCACAAGGAGCGCCTGCTGCAGGTATCGCGGTTGATGGATTCGACCAATCCCGACCTCAGCCGCTTCGCCGCGCGTGGCGGCAAGCTCGTGATTCTCGAAAACATGGCCGACTATGCCCAGAGCCCCTACGCAGGGATACGCTACTTCGAGAACGTGCAGCGCACCTTGGGCCGCGAGAAGACGACGGCGTTCGCCCGGCTCTATACGGCGCCCGGTGTCGACCATGTCGGCTCCGGCGCGCCCGCCAATGTCGACATGTTGGCCGTGCTCGTTGATTGGGTCGAGAACGGTAAGGCGCCCGCCGATCTCGAGGTGATCGAGCAGAAGGTCGAAGCGCCGGCGTTTGCGACCACGCGCGCGCTGCCATTGTGCCAATGGCCGGCATGGCCGCATTACAAATCGGGGCCGACGAGTAGCGCGGCCAGTTTTGCCTGTGCGCCGTGAGAGGTCTTCTCCGCTCAACGTGAGCGACGAAACCTATCCCGTGACCTTGCTCGAGCCCTGCGTGATCAGCCGTGCGGCGCGCTGGTCGCGGGCGTGAATCCACAGCCAGCTCAAGGCGACGCTGAGGCGGTTGCGCAGGCCGATCAGGAAGTAGATGTGGGCGATGCCCCATATCCACCAGGCGAGATTGCCGCGCAGCTTGATGCGGCCAAAATCGATCACGGCCTTCTTCTTGCCGATCTGCGCGAGACTGCCGGCATGCTTATAGCGGAACGGCGGCAGCGTGCCGCCGGAGATGCGCGCCTTGATCAGCGCCGCCACATAGCGCCCCTGCTGCTTGGCCGCCGGCGCGATGCCGGGCACGGGATTGCCGTCGGGGCCGGCGATCGTCACGGTATCGCCGATGGCAAAGACATCGGGATGGCCGGGTACGGTCAGATCAGGCTCGACCTTCAGGCGGTAGGCGCGGTCGGCCGGCGCCTTCATCCATTCCGCCGCGCGCGAGGCGCGCACGCCGGCCGCCCAGACGATGGTCCTGGCCTCCAGCCTGTTGCCGCCATAGACGACGCCGTCGATTGCACATTCCGTGACCGGCTGCCCCAACACCACTTCTACGCCGAGTTCCTCCAGCGCGCGCTGCGCATAAGAAGAGAGGTCTTCGGGAAAGCCCGCGAGCACGCGTGGGCCGGCCTCGATCAGGATAACGCGGGTCTTGTGGGTATCGATGTTGCGAAAGTCCGGCGGCAGCGTGTCCTTGGCGAGGTCGGCGATCGTTCCGGCCATTTCGACGCCGGTCGGGCCGGCGCCGATGATGACGAAGGTGAGTAGCGCCGCGCGCCGCGCCGGATCCTTTTCGCGCTCGGCGCGCTCGAAGGCGACAAGGATGCGCCGCCGCAGCGTCGTGGCATCCTCCAGCGTCTTCAGGCCCGGTGCGAACGGCTCCCATTCATCGTGCCCGAAATAGGCATGGCGGGCGCCGGTGGCGAGGATCAGCGTGTCGTAGGAAATCGTGTCGCCGTCTTCGAGCAGCACGCGCTTTCCCGCGGCATCGACGCCATTCACATTGGCGAACAGCGTCGTCACTTCGGGGCGGCCACGCAAGAGATAGCGGATCGGCCAGGCGATTTCCGACGTCGCCAGTGAAGCGGTCGCGACCTGGTAGAGCAGTGGCTGGAACAGATGATGGTTGCGGCGGTCGATCAGTGTGATCCGGACCGGCGCTCCGGCGAGGCCAAAGGCGGTCTCCAGACCGCCGAAACCGGCGCCGACGATCACGACGTGATGGGGTTCTTTCGGCACTGTCGTCATGGGAATGCGACCCCGGTTTCAGATGTCTCAACGCATTGGATTATGTAGCCATTTGCTGCTCCGCTCCAATACGTCTTTGTCAATCGGCCGATAGCGAACGCGTATCGTGCTGTCGTCCCGGCCTTGAGCCGGGACCCAACCACAGAAGGGCATTGTTGAGAACGCTGGAGCCGCAGCACAGCGCCACAACAAAATCCTGTGGTTATGGGTCCCTGCGTGCCGCCTTCGCTAAAGCTTCGGCGAGCCCTACGCCAAACCCCGGCGAAGCCTTGGCGAAGACGGGTCGCAGGGACGACGGCAAAATAAATTTCCTGCCATCGCATCCTTTGCCCGTTCCGAAACGTCCTTGGGGTCGAGATGGCCGCAAAATGAGGAGAATGCCATGAGACGGACCGTGATCAGGTACAAAACCAAGCCGGAAATGAGCGACAGGAACGCCGAATTGGTGGCGGCGGTGTTCGTCGAATTGCAGGCGGCCCAGCCGGAGGGCTTTCGCTATCTGTCGTTGCGGCTGGAGGATGATACGTTCATCCATTTCGTCGAGACCGCAGCCGACGACGGCTCCAGCGCCTTGCCGAAACTGGCGGCGTTTCAGGCCTTCCAGAACGGCATTCGCGAGCGTTGCACCGAACCGCCGCTGCCGAAAGGCGTGACCGTCGTCGGCAATTATCGCATGTTGCGCGAGACCGAGAGCGCGCTTGCCGGAGTCTGAATGACAGTAGGTCCTGAGACGTCCGCCACGTTCGACATCGAGCGCTTGCTGGCGGCGATGCGCCCAAGGCTGCATCGCTACTGTGCGCGCATGGTGGGCTCTGTCATCGACGGCGAGGACGTGCTGCAGGATACCATGATCAAGGCGGTGGAGGCGCATGCCTCCGCCGGCACGCTCGGCAATCCCGAAGGCTGGCTGTTTCGCATCGCGCACAACACCGCGCTGGATTTTCTGCGCCGGCGCAAGCGCCAGGAGGCACTCCGGGGACCAGCGGAGGTGGACATGATCGTTGACCAGCTCGATGCCGTGGCGAGCCGCCAGGTCGCCGCGACCTCCTTGCGTATCTTCATGCGGCTGCCGGTGCCACAGCGTGCGAGCGTGATCCTGATGGACGTGCTCGGCTGCTCGCTGAAGGAAATCTGCGAGGTGATGGATTGCAGCCTGCCGGCGGCCAAGGCCGCGCTGCATCGCGGCCGCGCGCAGTTGCGTGAAATTGCCGACGAGCCGGACGACGCGCCGCAACAAAAACTATCCGACGCCGATCGCGAGCGGCTCGGCGCCTATGTCGCCCATTTCAACGCGCGCGATTTCGATGCCATCCGCGCCATGATCTCGGACGATGTCCGGCTCGATCTCGTCAGCAGGACCCACTTGCGTGGCAAAGCCGAAGTGTCCCGCTATTTCGGCAATTACGACAAGGTCAGCGACTGGCGCCTGGCGGCGGGCCTGGTGGAGGGGCGTCCCGCCATCCTGGTGTTCGATCCCAACGAAGGCGATGCCAAGCCGAAATATTTCGTGCTGCTGGGCTGGTCGGCCGGCAAGGTCGCGACCATCCGGGATTTCCGCCACGCGCCTTACGTCATCGATGGCGCTGAATATCTGATCTGAACGAGCGCTTCCGGAAGGTGAAGGTGGGAGTACGCGATTCCACTCTTGCGAAAAATTACTTTAAGCCTAAAATGATTTTGTGAGGCGGCGTTGCCGAGCGTCCTCGATATTGATCTCGAGCCTTTCATGGATGGAGGCGAGGGGAGATTGAAAACGTCAGGTAATACCTCCCAGCCGGCCCCTTGGTCGGTCCCTTGGCCCGTCGGACCAACCGGCATTATAATTCTTGCCATTCCCGCCGTCCGCGAATTATGGTGCAGGTGGCTTAAGCATGCGCCGAAGGTTCTAACCGGAGTCTTGGGTTCATGCTTGCCGCTGACCGGCGAATTCGCGCACAAAATACCTCACAGATAAGAGGCGCGCGGAGCAAGCGTTGCCGGTCGCCCGGTTGACCGGGTTTTGAGTGATAAACAGGAGGGGAGTGGTTATGAAAAAGGCATTCTGGCTGGCGAGCGCAACAATTCTGGCGCTGGCGCAGCCCGCGCTCGCTGGCGACACCATCAAAATCGGCTTTGTTTCGACCTTCAGCGGCCCGACCGCTGTGATCGGCAACGACATGCGCAACTCGTTCGAGCTGGCGCTCGACCATCTCGGCCGCAAGATGGGCGGCAAGCCGGTCGAGGTGATCTATGAAGACGACGGCCAGAAGCCCGATGTCGGCAAGCAGAAGACCGAAAAGCTGATCCAGTCCGACAAGGTCGATTTCGTCGTTGGCTATATCTGGTCGAACGTGCTGTTGGCCTCGCTGAAGACCGCGGTCGATTCAAAGACCTTCCTGATCACGTCCAATGCCGGCCCCTCGCAGCTCGCCGGCGATCTCTGTTCGCCTTACGTGTTCTCGACCTCCTGGCAGAACGACCAGACCCCGCAGGCGGTCGGCACCTACATGAACCAGAAGGGCGTGAAATCAGTGTTCCTGATCGGCCCGAACTACGCCGCCGGCAAGGACATGCTGGCCGGCGTCAAGAGCACCTTCAAGGGCCAGGTCGTCGGCGAGGAATACACGGTGTGGCCGAGCCAGCTCGACTTCTCCGCCGAGCTCACCAAGGCCAAGAATTCCAAGGCCGAGTCGATCTTCGTGTTCTATCCGGGCGCGGCCGGTGTCCAGTTCCTCAATCAATACGCCCAGGCCGGCCTCAAGGGGCAGATCCCGCTCTATACTGCGTTTACCATCGACGAATTGTCGCTGCCGCTGCAGAAGGACAATGCAATCGGCGTGCCCGGCGCGCAGCAATGGGTCAACGATTTGCCGTTCCCTGAGAACAAGAAGTTCGTCGAGGACTACCGCAAGAAGTACACCGGCCTGCGCCCGACCTTCTACGGCGCCCAGTCCTATGACGCTGCGAACCTGATCAACAGCGCTGTCGTCGCGGTGAAGGGCGACACCTCGAAGAAGGACGAGATGAAGGCCGAGATGGAGAAGGCCAACTTCAAGTCCGTGCGCGGCCCGTTCAAATACGGCAACAATCACATTCCGATCCAGAATTTCTACCTGCAGGACGTGGTCAAGGATGCCGACGGCCAGCTTTCGCTGAAGACGGTGGCCACCATCGTCAAGGACGATCAGGATCGCTTCCACGACAAATGTCCGATGAAGAAGTGATTGTTGGCATGGCCGGTGCATGATCGGCGGAGCGTGCCCTCGGGCTTGACCCCGGGGGCGGTTAACGACAGATCATCCGCCCAACAAGAAAAATGGCGGCGGCGCAGGTGTGCTGCCGCTGTTTTGTTAGGGCATGATCCGGACCCGGAGGGCCACGTTAGTGCAAAGTGGATCCCGGTTTTCCGAAAAGATCATGCCCAGATCATAGACATAGAGCGGGATGACGAGTCATCCCGCTCTAGGCCCAGAGTTTTAGGTTCATGCTCGTCCTTATCGAACAATCGCTGAACGGCCTGCAGTTCGGGCTGTTGCTGTTCCTGCTGGCGGCCGGCTTGACGCTGGTGTTCGGCATCATGGACTTCGTCAATCTGGCGCATGGCTCGCTCTACATGATGGGCGCCTATTTCGCGGCGACCTTTGTCGCCTGGACGAATAGTTTTGTGCTCGGCATATTGTTGGCGCTCGGCGCCACGCTGCTGCTGGGCATCGCGCTCGAATTCATCGCACTGCGACATCTCTACGGCCGCGATCATCTCGATCAGGTGCTGGCGACCTTCGGGCTGATCCTGTTCTTCAACGACGCGGTGCGGCTGATCTGGGGCCCCGCCGGCCTGTCGCTGCCGCTGCCGGCCTGGCTGACCGTCCCCGTGCAGATCGTCCCCGGCGTGTTCTATCCGGCCTACCGGCTGTCGATCATCGTGGTCGCGCTGGCGGTTGCGGCATTGCTTTATATCGTGGTGATGCGGACCAGGATCGGCATGTTGATCCGCGCCGGCGCGTCCAACCGTGAGATGATCGGCGCGCTCGGCATCAACATCAAGCTGTTGTTTACGCTGGTGTTCGGGCTTGGCGCGGCGCTCGCGGGGCTGGCCGGGCTGATGCAGGCGCCGATCCTCACGGTGCAGATCGGCATGGGCGAGAACATCCTGATTCTCGCTTTCGTCATCATCGTGATCGGCGGCATCGGCTCGATCCGCGGCGCGTTCATGGCCGCGATCTTCGTCGGGATGATCGATACGCTCGGCCGCGCCTTCCTGCCCGATCTCCTGCGCACCGTGCTGAGTTCCGCCGCCGCTTCCACCGCCGCACCCGCATTGTCGTCGATGCTGATCTATCTCCTGATGGCCATCGTCCTCGTCGTGCGGCCGGAGGGGCTGTTTCCGGCTGCCAAGCGATGAAATCTCACATCAACGCCCGCAACGTCATCGTGGCGCTCGTCGCGCTTGGCCTCGCCTTGCTGCCGGCCTATTCGGCACTGACCGGCAATATTTTCATCCTGACGCTGTTCACCCGCATCGTCATCTTCGCGCTGGCGGCCGCGAGCCTCAATCTCATCATGGGTTATGGCGGCATGATGAGCTTTGGCCACGCCGCCTATCTCGGCATCGGCGGCTATGCCGTAGGCATTCTCGCCTATGAAGGCATCGGCTCCGGCTTCATCCAGTGGCCGGTCGCGCTCGCGGTGTCCGCGCTCTATGCGCTGGTGATCGGCGCGCTCAGCTTACGCACCCGCGGCGTCTATTTCATCATGATCACGCTCGCCTTTGCGCAGATGGCTTATTACATAGCCTCAGGTCTTTCGCGTTATGGCGGCGACGACGGCCTCACCATCTACAAGCGCAGCAATTTCGGCGGCCTCATCGACATGTCGAACCGCGTGCAGTTCTACTATCTCTGCCTGGCCTGCCTGTTCGGCGGCGTCTATCTGATCTGGCGCATGATCAATTCGCGGTTTGGCATGGTGGTGCAGGGCGTGCGCTCCAACGAGCAGCGCATGCAGGCCATCGGCTTCCACGCCAACCGTTACCGCCTGGTCTGCTTCGTGATCTCAGGCACGATCTGTGGCCTTGCCGGCGCGCTGCTCGCCAACAACACGGATTTCATCAGCCCGGCCACGATGTACTGGACGCGCTCCGGCGAACTCATGGTGATGGTGGTGTTCGGCGGCATGGGATCGCTGTTCGGGCCTGTCATCGGCACCATCGTGTTTCTGCTGCTGGAAGAGCTGTTGTCGCAGTTTACCGAATACTGGGCGTTGATCATGGGCCCGCTGTTGCTGCTGATCGTGCTGTTCGCGCGCGGCGGCATCATGGGACTGCTCGGGAGGTTGAGCCGTGGTTGATTCTTTGGCTGATCCCTTGCTTCGCGTCGAAAGCCTGGTCCGCCGCTTCGGCGGCATCAAGGCCACCGACAATCTGTCGCTCGACGTGTTGCCGGGCGAACTGCACGCTATCATTGGCCCCAACGGTGCCGGCAAGACGACGCTGATCAGCCAGTTGACCGGACAATTAATGCCGAATTCCGGCGCCATTCACTTCGCCGGCCGCGACGTCACCTGGCTGCCGTCCTATCAGCGCAGCCGGCTTGGCCTGGCGCGCTCGTTCCAGATCACCTGCCTGCTGCCGGATTTTACCGCAGCCGACAATGTCGCGCTCGCAGCCCAGGCGCATGACGGCCACTCGTTCCGCTTCTGGGGCGCGGCCCGCAAGGAGAGGCATCTGCGCGACGCGGCGCAGGCGGCGCTCGCGCGGGTAGGGCTCGCCAAACGCGCCGATGTGCTGGTGTCGGAATTGAGCCACGGCGAACAGCGCGAGCTCGAGCTGGCGGTGGCGCTCGCCACCAAGCCGCAATTGCTGCTGCTCGACGAGCCGATGGCCGGCCTCGGCGTCACCGAATCCGCGCGCATGGTGGCGCTGCTGAAGGAATTGCGGAAGGAAGTCACCATCGTGCTGGTCGAGCACGACATGGAGGCGGTGTTCGCGCTGGCCGACCGTATCACCGTGCTGGTCTATGGTCGCGTGATCGCGTCCGGCGATCCCGAAGCCATCCGCAACAATGAGGAAGTCAAGCGCGCCTATCTCGGCGAGCAGCATGCGGTGACGCGCCATGGCTGAGTCCAAAATGGCTGAGACCCTGCTGGAAATCGACGGCGTTGAGACCTGCTACGGCCTCAGCCAGGTGCTGTTCGGCGTGTCGCTGAAAGTGCGCGCCGGCGAGATGGTAGCCCTGATGGGCCGCAACGGCATGGGCAAGACCACGACCATCCGCTCCATCATGGGCATGACGCCGGCCCGCGCGGGCACGATCCGCTTCGCGGGTGAGCAAGTGCGCAGCCTGCCGTCCTACAGAATCGCAAAACTCGGCATCGGCCTGGTGCCGGAAGGCCGCCAGATCTTTCCGAACCTGACGGTCTACGAGAATCTGGTGGCGGCTTCGGGCAACCGCTCAGGCAACTCCGATCCCTGGACCATCGACAAGATCCACGCGCTGTTTCCGCGGCTCGCCGAGCGCGGCAACAACATGGGCGTGACCTTGTCCGGCGGCGAGCAGCAGATGCTGGCGATCGGCCGCGCGCTGATGACCAACCCAAAACTTCTCGTCCTCGACGAAGCCACCGAAGGCCTCGCACCGCTGATCCGCGAGGAAATCTGGAACTGCCTGTCGATGCTGAAGGGCCGCGGCCAATCCGTGCTCGTCATCGACAAGAACGTCGCCAACCTCTCCCGCATCGCCGACCGCCACTACATCATCGAGCGCGGCCGCACGGTGTGGACGGGGACCAGCGAGCAGTTAATTGCCGAGCCGGACCTGCAGCACCGGTATCTCGGGATTTGAGCTACCTCTGCCGTCGTCCCTGCGAACGCAGGGACCCCGAGCGTGAGCGCAATTGCGCTCATCGCGGCGCCGCGGCCCGCGGAAATGGCACACGGCGAGACGACTTTGCTTCAACGACGAAGTGCGGTGGTTATGGGCCCCTGCTTTCGCAGGGGCGACGGATAATGTGGCGACAGCGAGCTCTGCGGGTAAGATGAATTTTCCATCCCCGTCGTCCCTGCGAACGCTAGGACCCATACGCCGCGGCCCGCGGAAATGGCACACGGCGAGACGGCTTTGCTTCAACGACAAAATGCGGTGGTTATGGGCCCCTGCGTTCGCAGGGGCGACGGGAGAGCGCCGCCCCTTCAAAACATCTCGAAATATTCGCGGTGCTCCCAGTCCGATACTTCGGCCTGAAACCGCTCGATCTCCGCGTTCTTGATGTGGACGTAATAGTCCACGAACTCCGCCCCCAGCGCCTGCCGGAAGAACGGATCGTCCTGCAGCGCGAACACGGCTTCCCGCAAGCTCTTCGGCAATAGCGCGGCCTTGGTCTCGTACGGCGTATCCGCCGACGGCCCGGGATCGAGCTCGCGGTCGACGCCGTCGATGCCTGAGAGAATCTGCGAGGCCATGTAAAGATACGGATTCGCGGCGGGCTCGCCGATGCGGTTTTCCAGCCGTGTCGCGCTATCGCCCGGACCGCCGAGCACGCGGATCATGACGCCGCGGTTGTCGCGGCCCCAGATCGCGCGATCGGGCGCCAGCGAATAGGAGCGGTAGCGCTTGTAGCCGTTGATGGTCGGCGTCGTGAACACGGTGGACGCCCGGGCGTGCTCCAGGAGTCCCGCGAGATAGGCGCGTCCAAACGGGCTCAGCACCTCGTCTTTGTCGCCGGCCATGAACGCATTCTCCCCGCTGGCGCGCGACACCAGCGATTGATGCAGGTGCCAGCCGGAGGCGAAGACATTGGGCAGTTTAGGCCGGCACATGAAGGTCGCGTGATGGCCGTGGCGGCGCGCGATCTGCTTCACGGCCGAGCGGAACAGCACCATGTTGTCGGCGGGCGCGAGGCCTTTGGTCGGCGGGAAGGTGAATTCGCACTGGCTCGGTCCGAACTCGACCTCGACCGAACGTAAGGGAAGGCCGAGCGCCAGCACGTCACGGCGGATGATCTCCAGCGCCGGCTCCATCTGGTCGTAGCGCTGCTCGGTGAGATACTGGTAGCCGTGCGACAGCAGGCTCACCGATGGCGGCCGACCCGGCTGTCCGGCATCCTCCGGCGTCATATGCGCGTCGTCGAGCTTGAAGAGATGGAATTCAACCTCGAGGCCTGCGACGAAATCGTAGCCGCGCTGTCCGAGCTGATCGATCACCTTGCGATAGAGATGCCGCGTGGCGAACGGCACCGGACGGCCATCGTTGAAGTAGAGATCGCACAGCAGCCAGCCGGTGGTCGGCGCCCATGGCAGTACCCGAAACGTTGTGGGGTCGGCGACCATCAAGACGTCGGCGGCGCCTTCCATCTCCTTGATGCCGAACCCGCCGCCGGCCGTGAACACCGGGAACACCGTCTTGTGCGAAGTGTCCTTGGCGAGCATGGTCGTGGTGATGGAGCAGCCGCTCTCCAGCGAGGCGATCGCTTCGCTCGCGACCAGCGTCTTGCCGCGGAGGATGCCGTGCTGGTCGGGGAATGACAGGCGGATGACTTCGAGGTCTTTCTCCTCGACGATCCTGCGCAGGCGGCTCGCGGCTTCGCGCTGCTCGTTCGACCACAGCCCGTGACGTTTAACGAAACTCAACGCGTCACTCCCCATTTTCCCGTCATTCCGGGGCGATGCGCAGCATCGAACCCGGAATCTCGAGATTCCGGGTCTGGTCCTTCGGACCATCCCGGAATGACGGTGCTAGAATTACTCCGCCGCCGACAAATGCCGGATCTTGCCGGCAATCTCGGTCGGCACCGGCGCGGCCCATGGCGCGCCGCGGCGGCGCTTGACGTCGATTTCCATCCAGTAGATTTCCCAGCCCTGCGTGGGCCCGATGCCGTCCATGGTGGCAGGGCCCTGGATCGAGCGCGCATGCGCCGCGTCGAGGAACAGCATCGGCTTTTCGCCGCCGACCACCTTCTCGATCTCCTGCCGCAGCAGCCGGCGATATTGCACGATCGCCTTGTCCGATTGTCCCAGATGCTCGTTGGTGCGGTCCTGGATCGGGCCCATCGATTCCACCGCCCACTGGTCGTGGACGTTGATGTCGGTACCCATGCCGGTATAGGTCTCGGTTGCCTGTTCGTGCGGATCGAAGCCGTAATCGTTGCTCTTGTTCTTGCGCGACTTGTAATCCGGCAGCTCGTACAATTCGAGACGCTGGTCGCGCATCTTCTTCTTGTCGACCGGCGTCGTGTAAGAGGTGAAGATCGCGTACCAGTAGCAGTTCTCGTCATCGATCGGCACGTGCCACTGCGTGATCGTCATCTCCGTGCTCATCGGGATGACGAAGCCGTGCGGGAAAAGCTGGTTGGTGACGCGCACATGCGTGCGCTCTTCGTCGAGCTCGCGCAGCGCGATCAGGCGCAGGCCATACTCGGTATGTTCGACGTTGATGATCGGGTTGTCGTATTCGCGCAAGATCTTCGTCATCGGCATGTCGCTGCCGGCGGAAGCGCCGCGGAACTGCTTGCCGTAGGCGGTGGAAGTGTCCTCGTCCTCGAAGAAGCGGTGCAGGAAGGAGGCGTGCGCCGGATCGATGCCGACTTCCAGCGCCTGCAGCCAGTTGCAGTTGATGTGGCCCTTGAACGCAAAGGTATGGCTATCGGGCGCCACAAAACTGTCGATCTCCGGAAACGCCGGCGGTTCGCCTTCGCCGAGATAAGCCCAGAGGATGCCGCTCTTCTCGACCACGGGGTAGGAGCGCTGCTTGATGCCCTGGCACAGCTTTGAGTCCTTCGGCTCGGCTGGCGTCTCCAGGCATTGGCCGGAGACGTCGAACAGCCAGCCATGGAAGGCGCAGCGCAACCCGCCATTCTCCAGTCGCCCGAACGCGAGGTCGGCGCCGCGATGCGCGCAGCGGCGGTCGATCAGGCCGTAGCGCCCTTGCTCGTCGCGAAACAGCACGAGGTTTTCGCCGAGCAGTTTGACCGGACGAACCGGCCGCGATCCCTGCAACTCGTCGACCAGCGCCGCCGGCTGCCAGTACATCCGCATCAGTTTGCCGCACGGGTCCTTGCGCCCGGTTCGGGTGATCAGGTCGTTCGCTTCCTGGCTCATCATGGCGAGGATCTCCGATGGCTGGATTTGTTCGTCTATTGAACTTTTGTGCGATTCTAACGTAGGCTGAGCGTGAGGCAAGCGGATTATGGAGGCAGCGATGCCCAAGCTTAAGCGCGCGGCGGACGCTGACAACCGCAGTGCGACCGATTTCATCGAAAGCCTCGACCGCGGCCTGCGCGTGCTGGAAATATTCGGCGGCAGCCGGCAGCCGATGACGCTGAGCGACCTCGCCAAGGCGGCCGACCTGCCGCGTGCCACCGCGCGGCGCATCCTCTTCACGCTCGAACGCGCCGGCTTCGTCGCAACTGACGGCAAGCTGTTCCGCCTGACGCCGCGCGTGCTGGTACTGGCGTCAAGCTATCTCGCCTCCAACCATGTCGTCTCGGTGCTGCAGCCGGCGTTGGATAGGCTGTCGAGCGAGGCGCAGGAGATATCGTCGATGGCGATCCTCGACGGCAATGACGTCGTCTTCATCGCGCGCGCCAGCCCGACGCGAATCTTCTCGTCGGGCATCGATATCGGCTACCGGCTGCCGGCGTTCTGCACCTCGGTCGGCCGTGTCCTGCTGTCGCGGCTGGCCGACGACGAACTGGCCGCCGCGCTCGACCGGATGGAGCTTGCGCCGCTGACGCCGTTCACCGTCACCGACAAGAAGAAGTTGCTGAAGGCGATCATAGCCGATCGCGCGCAAGGCTATTCGCTGGTCGATCGCGAAGCCGAGCCGGGTTTCCGCTCGATCTCGGTGCCGATCCGCCGCTACGACGGCGCGATCGTCGCCGCCATCAACATGGGCGCGCATGTCGACCGCGTGTCCTCGGCCGAGATGGTCGAACGCTTCCTGCCGCGATTGCAGGAGACGGCGTCGTCGGTCAAGTCGATGCTGGTGTGATGCGATGATTGTCCGATCTGAAACGCCCGGCGACATTGCGGCGATCCGCTTCGTTGAAGAAGTAGCGTTCGGTCGGTCAGCCGAGGCCCGGTTGGTCGATGATCTCCGCGAGGCAGGCGACTCCGTTTTCTCGCTGGTTGCCGTTGATGACGGAACGGTCGTTGGCCACATCATGCTCTCAAGGATGAAAGCGCCGTTTCCTGCGCTCGCGCTCGCACCCGTAGCGGTACTGCCTGAATATCGGCGGACAGGCTTTGCCAGCCGGTTGATCCGCCAGGGAATCGCCCGCAGCGAGGCCGCCGGCTGGGCCGGGATCTTCGTCCTTGGCGATCCCGCTTTCTATCGGCGTTTCGGATTCGATGCGGCCAAAGCGAGCGGGTTCATCTCGCCTTATGCCGGACCGCATCTGATGGTCCTGCCGCTTGGACGCAGCGAACTTCCGACAACCGCGGGGACCATTCAGCATGCCTCCGCCTTTGCGAAGCTCGGATAGGCCCACCGTCATTGCGAGCCACCCGGTCGGCGCGAAGTGCCGCCGGGGTGGCAGCTCGGGATGATGGAGAGGGCGAGCACGCTGTTCGACGTGCGCCTTAGGCATCGAGCCCAAAGTGCTGCACGATTTGCTGCGCGGTCACATCAGCCGGAATAGTCCCGGTATCCAGCCTGAGGCAATCGGGGCGCGGCACTGCGGTGAGGTCGTAGCGGTCGAGCTCCCGGATCAGGTGTTCTCCTGAAGATATTTTGCGCCGTGCGACCCGGTCGGGATGGCCGACCCGGCGCAACGCTTCGTCGCGCGAACAGTGCAGGAAGACTGGAAGCAATTCGCCGCCGTGACGCTGCACGATCTCCTCGATATCGTTGAATTGCTCCCGGTCTTCAGGCTCAGCATAGCAGAAGGTCGTGACCAGCAGCGGCACGCCGTGTTCGGCGGCAGCATCGAGCGCCGAACGCCGGACGTCATGGACTAGCTCCCAGAATCCGGGCGCGCCGAAGTCGAAGACCGTCAGCGCCAGATCGATGGCGGCGTGATTGTCCATCAGCCGGCCCGGAACGATCCGGAGCAGCGCCTTCGCAACCGTCAGCTTGCCGGCCGCCGGCGCTCCATGGAGGAAAAGCAGTTTCATGCGCCATCAGTATCGCGACTGGGTCCTAAGGCGGCAAGCGCTTGAGCGCGGCCTCGATCGCTTCGAACTTGGCGACGATCTGCGGCGTCACCAGATAGCGCAGCATCGCCGCGAGCGACAGGCCGACAACAACAGCGATAATCGCGTACTGCGTCATCAACGCCAGCAATATCGCGCGCAGTCGTCGCCGTCGGACTTTCGGCGGCTTGGCCGCAGCGAGAAGGGCGCCTTCGCCTTCAACCGTACTCATGCGATCTAGAACTCGTCCAGAAGCTGATCGAGGCGCGACTGCAGCCGCCGGTTGGCCTGTTCGGTCGCGCGCAGCTTGCGTGCCCATTCCAGCGGAATGACGTCGCCCCTCTCTTCTACATCTGAAAACGCCAGCCCGGCCGCGTTGTGGTCGCGCCAGACGAGGCGGGCCAGGCACGAGAGGCCCTGGCGCTCGATTTCGAAATCGATCCGGTCGGGGATGATGGCCGACTCCTCGAATTCGATCTTCGCCCCGCGCCTGCTGAAGTTGCGCACGGCACAGGCAAGCGTCGAATTGCGCGCGTTGAACGCGACCATCCCGCCGTAATAGACACGGGCTCTTTGGTGTTGACGGCGCTCCAGCATGATTGTCCTCCATGCGATTAACGCTTTAGTAACACTCCTTCAGCGTGTGTTGTAGCCGTCGCTCGCATGAAGCTTGTGCGGTGGTTAACGGTCGCGCTTGCCGACGGATGCAGCCGTCGAGCGCGCACCTTCGGCCCGGCCGAAACAGGCGTTTACGAATGGCGCGTTTCGTAGAAGCGATCAGGACACCGCGCTGCGCAGGCCGAACGCGTGCTTGTCATGCAGCACCGGCGCGACCGCATCGCTCAGCCGCGCTGCCGCCGCGTCGACGGAAAGCCCTGCGGTATCGACCACGGCTGACGCCCGCGCATAGAGCGGTTCGCGGCTGACCAGAATGTTGCGCAATTCCGCCATTGCCGAGCGATCATCCGCCATCGGCCGCAAATCGCCCTGGCGGCGGACGCGGGCCATGTGCTCTTCCGGCTCGGCCTTGAGCCAGATGGTATAGAACGACGACAGGATCAGGTCGAAGGTCAACGGCTCGGAGACGATGCCGCCGCCGGTCGCCAGCACCATCAACTCTTTACGCGCCAGCAATTGCGTCAACGCCGCCTGCTCCATGCGCCTAAAACCTTCCTGGCCGTAGAGCGCGATGATCTCGGCGACGGACAAGCCGTTCTGCGCCTCGACCTCCTTGTTGAGCTCGACGAACTTCCAGCCGATCTTCTTCGCCAGCATCCTGCCGAGGGTGGATTTGCCGGCGCCGCGCAGGCCGATCAGGGCGATGCCGGCAAAGGAAATCCGCCGCTGCGCCGATAGGCCGCCGCCGGCCAGCGCATCCTTGGCCTGCGCGATCTGGGCCGGCGTCGCCTTGCGCAAGAGATCGCGGATCACGGCCCAATCCGGCGTGGGCTCGGCCGAGGGAATGAGGTCTTCGAGATGCGCGCCCATTGCGTTCGACACGCGTCGCAGCAGCACGATCGAGACGTTGCCCTTGCCGCTCTCGAGCTGCGCGATATAGCGCTCCGAAATTCCGGAAACTTTTGCGAGCACTTTTCGCGACATGCCGCGAAGGGCGCGCATGGTGCGCACACGCTGGCCAAGCTGCTCAAGAAAGCCGGATTCGGGGTCGCTGGCCTCGGTCATTTCCCTCGTTCGGCATTGCGTCGGGGTGAACGGATTTCGGAAACATAATGCCGATGAGGATTGACAGCAAGCGTAGGCGGTGTCTTTGTATGAATTATAATTCTTAAAAGCTCAGGGGAGAAGCGTCGTGAGCGGCACGTCCGGTTCGTACAATGCGGTGACCTGGCTGCTCGACCGCAATGTCGAGGAGGGGCGCGGCGCCAAGCTCGCCTTTACCGACACCGTCACCGAACTCACCTATGGCGAGCTGCAACGGCAGACCCGCCGCGTTGCCAACATGCTGCGCCGGCTCGGCGTCCGCCGCGAAGAGCGCGTGGCGATGATCATGCTCGATACCGTGGACTTTCCCGCGGTGTTTCTCGGCGCGATCCGTGCCGGCGTCGTGCCGGTGCCGCTCAATACGCTGCTGACGTCGGAGCAGTACGCCTACATTCTCGGAGATTGCCGCGCGCGCGTGCTGTTCGTTTCCGAAGCGCTGCTGCCGGTCATCAAGGATGTCGTCGCGCGGATGCCGGACCTCGAGCACGTCATCGTTTCGGGCAAGGACGCGCACGGCCACAAGAAACTCTCCGATGAACTCGCGCGCGAGAGCGATACGTTTGCGACCGCGGCGACGCATCCCGACGAGCCGGCGTTCTGGCTGTATTCGTCGGGCTCGACCGGCATGCCCAAGGGCGTGCGCCACCTGCATGGCAATCTCGCCGCCACCGCGGAAACCTATGCCAAGCAGGTGCTCGGCATTCGCGGGGACGATGTTTGTCTCTCGGCGGCAAAACTGTTCTTCGCCTATGGGCTCGGCAACGCGCTGACGTTTCCGATGTCGGTCGGGGCTTCCACGGTGTTGCACACGGAACGGCCGACGCCGGCTGCGATGTTTGCGCTGATGAACAAGTACAACCCGACCATCTTTTACGGCGTGCCGACGCTGTTCGCCGCGATGCTCAACGACGAGACGCTAAAGGACGCGCGCGCCGGCAATCGCTTGCGCATCTGCACCTCCGCCGGCGAAGCGCTGCCGGAATCGGTCGGCAACGCCTGGAAGGCACGCTTCGGCGTCGACATTCTCGACGGCGTCGGCTCGACCGAGCTATTGCACATCTTCCTGTCCAATGCGCCTGGCGACATCAAATACGGCTCCTCCGGCCGGCCGGTGCCCGGCTACAAGGTGCGGCTGGTCAATGAAGCAGGTAGCGAAGTGGCCGATGGCGAAGTCGGCGAATTGCTGGTCGATGCGCCCTCGGCCGGCGAGGGCTACTGGAATCAGCGGGCCAAGAGCCGCGCGGCCTTCGAAGGCCACTGGACCCGCACCGGCGACAAATACACTCGCGACGCCGACGGCCGTTACACGTTCTGCGGCAGAAGCGACGACATGTTCAAGGTTTCGGGCATCTGGGTCTCGCCGTTCGAGGTCGAGAGCGCGCTGATCACCCACCCGGCCGTGCTCGAAGCCGCCGTCGTGCCCGAAGCCGATCCCGAAGGATTGTTGAAGCCGAAAGCCTTCGTCGTGCTGCGCGCCGGCGCCAGCACCGATGGACTGCATGAGGCGCTGAAGGAGCACGTCAAGCAGAAGATCGGCCCATGGAAATATCCGCGCTGGATCGACGTGGTGGACAGCCTGCCGAAGACGGCGACGGGGAAGATTCAACGGTTCAAGCTACGGGATGGTGAGACGGCAAAGTCATGATGGGTCCGTTGATTGGAGAGCGAAACGTCGTGACGTTTAAAGTGTCGTGTCGTTGCCACGTACTCGATCGTTCCCTCCCCCCTTGCGGGGGAGGGCTAGGGAGAGGGGTAAGCCGCAACGGCAGTGCCCGTGGCTACCCCTCTCCCCAACCCTCCCCCGCAAGGGGGGAGGGAGCTCACCGCGCCGTGTTGGGAGGGGAGCGGTTACAATGACAACCCTTACCCCATCAGGCTTCCTCACGGTCGGCGCTTCCCATCTCGAATACCGCATGATCGGTCCGTCGCCCGAGCACGCGCCTGTTATCGTGATGCTCCATGAGGGGCTCGGCTCGACCGGCCTGTGGGGCGATTTCCCGGACAAACTCCAGGCCGCGACGGGCGCCGGCGTATTCGTCTATTCGCGCGCGGGCTACGGCGCGTCGACGCCGGTAAAGCTGCCGCGCCCGCTCGACTACATGCATGTCGAGGCGCTCGACGTGCTGCCGAAACTGCTCGACAAGATCGGCTTTCGCCGCGGCCTGCTGCTGGGCCATTCCGATGGCGCTTCGATCGCGGCGATCTATGCGGGCTCGCATCAGGATCACCGCGTGCAGGGCCTCGCGCTGATCGCCCCGCATTTCATCGTCGAGGATATTTCGGTGGCGTCGATTGCGAATATCCGGACCGCCTACGAGACCACGAATCTGAAGGGCAAGCTTTCGCGCTGGCACAGGGACGTCGACAACGCCTTCTACGGCTGGAACGGAGCATGGCTCGATCCTGACTTCCGCAACTGGGATATTTCCGAATACCTCGCCTATATCCGCGTTCCGATAGCGATCCTGCAAGGCGTGGATGACCAATATGGGACCATGCGGCAGGTCGAGATTGCCAGGGAAGAGTGCTACTGTCCGGTCGATGTGACTGTGATTCCAGGCGCGGGACATCAGCCGCATCGCGAAGCGCCGGAGGCGACGCTCGATGCGATTTCGGATTTCGCAAAGGCGGTGTTGCACACCGATAGCGGCTCGCAGGGACGGGCCGCGTAGCGCATTTGTTCATGCGTTTGCCGAGGCGCTGCTCCAATGACCGCGGCGCCCTCAGGCATCGGTCACCTGCCGCTGCCGCGATGGGCCTATGTGCCCGGCCAGTCCAAGGAAGCCGCCGCCGACTACGAAACGCTGGCGCAGATCGCAGCACTGGTGCCGGCGCGCTTCCAGGGCTACGTGCCGGCGCGCCACCCGGCGCTGCGGTACGGCATGGCGCTCAACGACCACGGCTACTTCTGGGAATCGCAGGAGATACTGGAAGCGGTATGGGCGGCGGCGCCGCAGGGCGGCCGTGAGCGGATTTTGCTGCGCGCCTGCATCCTGATCACGACCGCCAATCTGCGGCTGCGCATGCAAAAGCCGCACGTCGCGGGGCGGCTATTCGGTGAAGCGCTCGGCGAACTCGAGGCGCTTGGTATGCGCAATGTCGGCGGCGACGGCTTTGCCGACAGCTTTCCGGTTGCGGCCTTGGCGGGTCTCATCAAGGCCAAACTGGAGCAGCCGCAGCTCGCCAAGGCCGATTGCGTGGCCTTCGCGGCCGCGGGCCGAACATGAAGCAAAATGCATGTTCCAGCCTTTTTGGCTAGACTCAATCAAAAACATGCACTATTGTGCATGCAGCGAACCAGACAAATCCTGAGAAAACGACAGAGGGTGGCTCATGGCCGGTGAAGATCGCGTCCTTGCGGGGGGAGCGAAATACATCGATTTTCAAACCGATCCGTCGCGCTACCGTCACTGGAAGTTGGCGGTCGAGGGCGAGGTCGCAACCCTCACCATGGACGTCGACGAGAATGCCGGCCTGTTCGAGGGCTATCAGCTCAAGCTGAATTCCTACGATCTCGGCGTCGACATCGAGCTCGCCGACGCCGTGCAGCGGCTGCGCTTCGAACATCCTGACGTGAAAGTGGTGGTGATGCGTTCCGGCAAGAACCGCGTGTTCTGCGCCGGCGCCAACATCCGCATGCTGGCGGGTGCGACCCACGCCCACAAGGTCAACTTCTGCAAATTCACCAACGAGACCCGCAACGGACTGGAAGATTCATCGGAAAATTCCGGGCAGCGCTTCATCACCGTCGTCAACGGCACCGCGGCCGGCGGCGGCTATGAGCTGGCGCTCGCGACCGATCACATCGTCATGGCCGATGACGGCGCCGCTGCCGTGGCGCTGCCGGAGGTGCCGCTGCTAGCGGTGTTGCCGGGCACCGGCGGGCTGACCCGTGTGGTCGACAAGCGCAAGGTGCGCCGCGACCATGCCGACTTCTTCTGCACCATCGAGGAAGGAATTAAAGGCAAGCGCGCCGTCGCGTGGCGGCTGGTCGATGAAATCGCGCCGAACAGCAAGCTCGAGGCCAAGGTTGCCGAGCGTGCGAAGGAATTCGCCGCCAGCTCGAAGCGCAACGGCACCGGCAAGGGCATCACGCTTGCGCCGCTCAACCGCACCATCGACGAGGCCGGCATCCGCTACGGCTTTGTCAGCGTCGACATCGACCGCACGGCGCGCATCGCGACCATTTCGATCAAGGCGCCGGAGGCGGCGGCGCCTGATGATATCGACGGCCTGATCGGGCAGGGCGCGTCGTTCTGGCCGCTCCAGGTGGCGCGCGAGCTCGATGATGCAATCCTTCACTTGCGCATCAACGAACTCGAAATCGCGATGCTGGTGTTCAAGTCGCACGGTGATCCCGCCAATGTGGTCGCTTGCGACGCGTTCCTCGAAGCCAACAAGGCGCACTGGCTGGTCAACGAGATCAGGCATTACTGGAAGCGGGTGTTGAAGCGCATCGATGTCACCTCACGCACGCTGGTGACGCTGGTCGAGCCCGGCTCCTGCTTTGCCGGCACGCTCGCCGAACTCGTGTTCGCCGCCGACCGCTCCTACATGCTGATCGGCTCACGCCAGGGCGACAACCGCCCGCCGCCGGCGATCCAGCTCACCGCGCTGAATTTCGGCCCCTATCCGATGAGCCACGGCCTGACCCGCCTGCAATCGCGCTTCCAGGCCGATCCGTCCGATCTGGAACGCGCGGAAGCCACCATCGGCACCACGCTCGACGCTGAGGAAGCCGAAGAGCTCGGTCTGGTCACCTTCGCGCTCGACGACATCGATTGGGACGACGAGGTGCGGGTGTTCCTGGAAGAGCGCACATCCTTCTCGCCCGACGGCCTAACCGGCATGGAAGCGAATCTGCGCTTCGTTGGTCCCGAGACCATGGAATCGAAAATCTTCTCGCGCCTCACGGCGTGGCAGAACTGGATCTTCCAGCGCCCCAACGCGGTCGGCGAAGAAGGCGCGCTGCGCCGCTACGGCACCGGCCAGAAGGCGCAATTCGATATGACGAGAGTTTAGGGGCGAATAGCGAATAGGGAATGGCGAATAGTTTGCCTCTCCTCCATTCGCTACTCGCCATTCGCTATTCGCCAAACACCCCCAACCACGGGAGGCCCCAATGAATTACATGAACGTCGACTACAGCACCAAAATCCCTAACAACGTGAATCTCAGCGAAGACCGCCAGGTGCTGAAGGCGCTGGAGGGCTGGCATCCCGGTTACATGGACTGGTGGGGCGACATGGGGCCGGAAGGTTTTCACCAGTCGCTGGTTTACCTGCGCACCGCCTATTCGGTCGATCCGCGCGGCTGGGCCAAGTTCGACTACGTCAAGATGCCGGAGTATCGCTGGGGCATCCTTCTTGCTCCCCAGGAAGAAAATCGCGTCATTCCCTTTGGCGAGAATTACGGCAAGCCGGCCTGGCAGGAAGTCCCCGGCGAACACCGCGCCACGCTGCGCCGCCTGATCGTGATCCAGGGCGACACCGAGCCCGCCTCCGTCGAGCAGCAGCGCCATCTCGGCAAGACCGCGCCCTCGCTCTACGACCTGCGCAACCTGTTCCAGGTCAATGTCGAGGAAGGCCGCCATCTCTGGGCGATGGTCTATCTCCTGCAGAAATATTTCGGCCGCGACGGCCGCGAGGAGGCCGACGATTTGCTACGCCGCCGCTCCGGCGATGCGGATTCCCCGCGCATGCTCGGTGCCTTCAATGAGGCGACGCCGGACTGGCTGTCGTTCTTCATGTTCACCTATTTCACCGACCGCGACGGCAAGATGCAGTTGCACTCGCTGGCGCAGTCCGGCTTCGATCCGCTGTCGCGCACCTGCCGCTTCATGCTGACCGAAGAGGCGCATCACATGTTCGTCGGCGAGACCGGCATCAGCCGCGTCGTGCAGCGCACCTGCGAGGCGATGAGGGCGGCCGGCATCACCGATCCGACCGATGTCGCCAAGGTCCGTGCGCTCGGCGTGATCGACCTGCCGACCATCCAGAAGAAGCTGAACCTGCACTATTCGCTGTCGCTCGATCTCTTTGGTTCGGAAGTCTCGACCAACGCGGCGAATGCCTTCAACGCCGGCATCAAGGGCCGCTACAAGGAAACCCAGATCGACGACGACCACCAGCTCAAGAACGCCACCTATCCGGTGCTCAAGCTGATCGACGGCGTGATCAAGCGCGTCGACGAGCCGGCGCTGACCGCGCTCAACATGCGGCTGCGCGACGACTACACGCAGGACTGCGTCAAGGGCATGCTGCGCTGGAACAAGGTGATTTCGACCGCGGGCTATCAGTACAAGCTGACCCTGCCGAACGTCGCGTTCCACCGACAGATCGGCGAGTTCAAGGACGTCCATGCGACGCCCGACGGCGTCCTGATCGACGATGCCACCTGGAACCAACGCAAGGGCGAATGGTTGCCTTCGTCGCAGGACGGCGACTTCATCGCCTCGCTGATGAAGCCGGTCACCGAAGCCGGCCAGTACGCCTCCTGGATCTCGCCGCCGAAGGTCGGCATCGACAACAAGCCCGGCGATTTCGAGTACGTGAAGATCGAAACCTGAACCCGCCCCGCAATCGGGGAGCAGTAACATGGACCCCGACCGCGATCTCGAACAACTAAACCGCGACCAACTGGTCGCGGAGGTGAAGCGCCTCAGGGCGGGCATCCGGACGCACCGCGACAGCACCGGCCACGACCTGTGCTGGCACCATCCCAATCTCTGGGGCCACTTGCCCGAGCGGGTCACGCCCGACGTAGCCGTTCCGCCTTGGCCGAAATTCTTGCGCGGATGTTTGCGGTATCGTGAAGCGCTGGAGCGCGAACTGCCCAACGCGCCGAAGGCTGATGTCGAATATACGAAGGACGAGCCGTGATCTCTACGTCGTCCCGGCCTCGAGCCGGGACCCATAACCACAAGACGCTGTTATTTTGCGGGGCGTCTGTACTTGGGTCTGTACTTGGCGCGCTCCTGATAGATCACGCGGTATGGGTCCCGGCGTTCGCCGGGACGACGCCGGTTATAGAAGCCGCACTACCCCGCAATCTCGTTTCCTGCAGTCGCATACACCACGCCGCCGTCCACCGCGATCGTATTGCCGACCACATAGTCGCCCGCGCGCGAGGCGAGATAGATCGCGACACCGGCCATATCCTCATCGGTGCCGATGCGCCGCGCCGGAACGCGTTTGGCGACCTCGTCGGACTGGTCGCGCGCGGCGCGGTTCATGTCCGATGCGAACGCGCCCGGCGCAATCGCGGTGACGTTGATGTTGTCCTTGATCAGCTTGGTCGCCATGCGCCGCGTCAGATGGATCACCGCCGCCTTGCTTGCCGCATAGGAATAGGTCTCCGTTGGGTTGACGAAGATGCCGTCGATGGAGGCGATGTTGATCACCTTGGCAGGCCGCTCGGGTGATGCCGCCGCGCGCAATGGTTTCGCCAGCGCCTTGGTCAGGAAGAACAGCGACTTGACGTTGAGGTCCATGACCTTGTCCCAGCCGCTTTCGGGGAATTCGTCGAATTCCGCGCCCCACGCCGCACCCGCATTGTTGACGAGGATGTCGAGCTTCGGCTCCAGCCTGATGATTTCGGATGCCAGCTTTTCGCAGCCTTCGACGGTCGAGATGTCGATCGGCAGTGCGATGCATTCGCCGTCATAGGCAGCGGTGAGTTCTTTGGCGGTCGCCTCGCAGGGACCTGCCTTGCGCGCGGTGATGTAAACCTTCGCCGCGCCCTGCGCGAGAAAGCCGGCCGCGATCATCTTGCCGATGCCGCGCGAGCCGCCCGTCACCAGCGCGATGCGGCCGTTGAGCGAGAACAGATCCTTGAACATTGCGTTCCTCCATTGCTTTGCCGGAGGTTTTGGGCGTGGGAGCAGGGTGAGTCAAGGACGCCGCTGCTCTTCCTTCTCCCCTTGTGGGAGAAGGTGGCATAGGCGGCCTTTGGCCGCCGTCACTTAGAACGCCGATGCTTCGCATCGGCTACGGCGCCGGATGAGGGGTTCTCTCCGCGGAAAGAACCCCTCATCCGTCTCGCTGCCGCTTCGCGCCAGCGATCCACCTTCTCCCACAAGGGGAGAAGGGAAGTGAGAACTACGCCGCGTCGATGCGGCGAAAGCCGTTCCACATCGCGGTGGCGGCGCCGGAGGTCAGGACGGGGATGATCCGTTCGTCCTGGTAGTTGCCGTTCAGCGAGACCCGCTGCAGCGCGGTGAGGTGATTGGCGCTTTCGGGGAAGATCATGCCCGGCCGCGTCGTGACTGCCGTCTTGAATCCCGCCGCCTTCGCCAGGGCGAATTCGCGCCGGCCCGCGGCGATCCGGTCGCCATAGGGATAGGCGAGATGAAGCACCGGCCGCTGCAACTCGGCTTCGATCCGCGTGCGGCTTTCGGTCAGTTCGAGCCACGCGGCCTCTTCGCTCTGCCGCGCCAGATTGCAATGCGTGACCGTATGCGCGCCGATCGTCACCAAGGAATCGTCCGCGAACGCCTTCAATTCCTCCCAGGACATGCAGAGATCGCGGGCGATGAGAGACTCGTCGACGTCATGGCGCGTGCATAGCGCGGAGATTTCGCGCTGCACGTCGTGTTCGCCCGGAAGTCCGCGCAGCCAGTCGTGCATGCGGTCGAAGGCCGCCTGCTTGGCTGCCGGCGTCGAGGTATCGAGGCGGGTGGCTGCGCCGCCGATCGGGACTTCGATCGAGGCCGTCTTGGCGATCGCTTTTTCGAGCGCGACCCACCACAACCTTCCAGTGCCTTCGGCGAAATCGCTCGTGACGTAAACGGTAAGGGGCGCGTCAAACTCACGCATCACCGGCAGAGCGTAATCGCGATTGTCGCGATAGCCGTCGTCGAGGGTAAAGCAGGCAAAGCGCCGCGCGAAATCCCGCTTCTGGAGTCGCTGATGCACCTCGTCCATGGTGACGATGTCGACGTCGAGCGCGCGAAGATGCGCGAGCATCGCGCGCAAGAACTCCGGCTCGACTTCGAGATGATGATTGGGTTGAAACTCGCCGTCGCGGCGCGGACGGACGTGGTGCAGCATGAAAATGACGCCGACGCCTGCGAAGATTGGTCGCAGCAGGTAGTGCGCTCTGGAGAAGTACAGCGCTTCCAGCCCGGCGCGAATGACGGTGTTG
Source organism: Bradyrhizobium sp. LMTR 3 (assembly GCF_001693485.1). GTDB lineage: Bacteria > Pseudomonadota > Alphaproteobacteria > Rhizobiales > Xanthobacteraceae > Bradyrhizobium. Next base: position 309,543 of record NZ_MAXC01000043.1, on the reverse strand, counting down.
CGAAGCAGTTTCATCGAGATGCGGGGCTGCCCGGTTAATTACGGGGACGAAACTAGCGACAGACGGCTGAAGAAACTGTTAGCCCGACCGATTTCCGTCTCCTTTCGCGCCTGCGACATTTCGGGTTTGACAGCCCCGCAAGGGTTTGTTTTCTCTCCGCTCCAGACCCGGCGGGAACTCGAATGCGCGGACTTTTCAAGTGGAGCAGCAAATGGTGGCCGGGTGTGATTCCGCTGGTCATCTGTTGGGCTATCGCGGCCTGGACGAGCACCGAACCGCTGGAAATCGACCTCGCGCAGCGTTCGGCCGCAGCCCTCAAGGGGACCATCCTCGATAAGCGGCGGATCTCGGTCGACGGCCGTGACGTGACCCTGGCTGCAGACGCATTCTCGGAAGACGGACGGCAGAGTGCGGTGGCTTCGGTCGAAGCGGTGCCGGGCGTGCGTTTGGTTAACGACCAAACCCGGCTCGTTCCCGAAGCCAAGCCGTTCGTCTGGTCCGCCGAACGCGACGTCGTCCGGGTGACGCTATCGGGTAGTTCGCCCCTGCCGGCGAGCAAGGGCCGGCTGATGGAGGCGGCTCGCGCCAGCCTCGGCGGCGTCGAGGTGGTCGACCGGACGAATCTTGCGCGCGGGGCGCCGCCGCGTTTCGACAATGCCGCGCTGTTGCTGCTCGACCAGATCGGCAAGCTGAAGGACGGCAAGATCACGCTGTCGGACACCACGGTCAGCCTGTCCGGCATGGCACGCGAACTCGGCGGCCGGGAAACCATCGCCGCCGCGCTGAAAAATCTGCCCGAGGGTTTTTCGGTCGCAGCCAACGAGGTCAAGGCACCGCCCTACATTTTCCAGGCCTACAAGGATCCCGTCGCGGTAACGCTGACGCTGACCGGCAACGTGCCTGACAGCAACGTCCACGCCGCGCTCGTGGCCGCGGCGGGACGGAAATTCTTTCGCGAAAAGGTCGTCGACAACCTGAAGGAGAGCATCGGCGCGCCATCGGGCTTCGCCGCCGCGGTGGTGCCTGCGCTCGGCGCGCTGTCGCGGCTGTCGACCGGCACGCTCGTCGTGACCGACCGGGACGTGACGCTGTCGGGCGATGCGCTCTATGAAAACGCCGCCAGTCAGATCCGCGCCGGCCTTGGCAAGGATTTTCCGCCGCGCTGGCAGTTCAAGCCGGAAATCTCGGTCAAGCCGGCCGCGGCGCCGGTGGACGCAACGGTCTGCCAGCAATTATTTACCGAGCTGCTCGGCAAGGCCCGGATCCGCTTCGAATCCGGCAAGGCCGACATCGTCGCCGATTCCGCCGGTCTGCTCGATCGCCTGATCGAAACCGCGTTGCGCTGTCCGGCCGCCAATATCGAGATCGCTGGACATACCGATACCGACGGCGACGAGGCGGCCAACCAGGCGCTGTCCGAGCGGCGCGCGCAGGCGGTCGCCGACTATCTGGTCAAGGCGGGATTACCTGCCAACCGGTTCAGCGCGGTCGGCTACGGCTCGACACAGCCGATTGCGGGTAACGAGACCGACCAGGGCAAGGCGCAGAACCGCCGCATCGATTTCGTGGTGAAGTGAGCATGGCCAATCTGACCACATTCTACTGGGGCTGGCTCTTGGCATCGGTGCTTCTCGGCTTCGGCATGGGCTGGATATCCGTGGTTCAGCATGGCGAAGGCATCTCGCGGAAATGGCGATGGGCGCTCTCGGCTTTGGTCGCGGCGCTGGTCGCAGCCGCGCTCGCGCGCGTCGTACCCGGCCGTTTCGGCTATTGGCTCGATCTCGGTCTGATCATGTTCGCGCTCTACCTCTGCGGCTGTGCGGTCGGGTCATGGTTGCGCGACTGGGTGGTCTCGCGCAGTGCGCCGCCGGCTTGACTGCATCATGAGCCGGCCAGCTTTACCCCCGTCACTGTCACGGGTTGTTGACCGGTCCTGGCTATGGTCCGAAACTCCCATCGGGCGGCGGGAATGCAGCAAAACTGTGCTACCGCCGTCATCAACTTCGCCTAATATGTTGAAGAAGCGCGTTTTATTGTCGTCATGCGAATTCCACTCCGGCCCAAAACGCGCTACCAGAGGGGCAAGGGAGCCGCGTAGCGGCGGCGGGGTTCGCGCCATTGCCGTCGTCGCAGAAGCGCAATTCGAGGTGTAGATGCTGGAAGCAATACGCAGGGCAACTTCGTTTCTGCGCCAGAAACAGGTCCTGCATAAGCTCGGGGTCCTTATCAGCATCACGGTCATCGCCGTTGCGTGCTACGTGCTCTATCACATGCTCCGCGGCATCGACACCAACGAGGTGATCGACGCCATCAAGGGCACCGAGCCGCGCCGGATCGCGCTGGCGGCCCTGTTCGTGGCGGCGGGCTATTTCACGCTGACCTTCTATGACTGGTTCGCCGTCCACGCCATCGGCCAGCACCACATACCCTACCGCATCAACGCGCTGGCCGCCTTCACCTCCTATTCGATCGGGCACAATGTCGGCGCCAGCGTCTTTACCGGCGGCGCGGTGCGCTACCGGATTTATTCGGCCTGGGGGTTGAACGCGATCGACGTCGCCAAGATCTGCTTCCTGGCCGGGCTCACCTTCTGGCTTGGCAATGCCGCGGTCTTGGGACTGGGCATCGCCTACCACCCGGAAGCCGCCGCCGCGATCGATCAACTGCCGGCCTGGCTCAACCGTGTTGCGGCGTTCGGAATCATCATCGCCCTGGTCGGCTATGTCGCCTGGGTATGGGCCCAGCCGCGCGGGGTCGGTCGCGGACCGTGGACGGTCACCCTGCCGGGCGGCCCGCTGACGCTGCTGCAGATCGCCATCGGCATCGTCGATCTCGGGTTCTGTGCGCTGGCGATGTACATGCTGGTGCCGAGCGAGCCCGATATCGGCTTTGTCGTCGTCGCGGTCATCTTCGTCTCGGCCACGCTGTTGGGGTTCGCCAGCCATTCGCCGGGCGGGCTCGGCGTGTTCGATGCCGCCATGCTGGTCGGCCTCTGGCAGATGGACCGGGAGGAACTGCTCGCCGGCATGCTGCTGTTCCGGGTCCTCTATTATATCGGGCCTTTTGTCATATCTGTAATCTTGCTGACGCTTCGGGAGATTATCATCGGCGCGCGATCGAAGCGCCTGCGCCAGTTGGCGTCTGCCGCCGACCCCGAGCCGAGGCATGAGGCCCCCGTCTATGTGCGCGAGCGTGGAGACACCGGCGCCTGACGATGTGGCGGGCGCCTCGCGAATAGCGGAAGGAAAGCCTGCGTCCATGGCGATAGACGATTCGAATTCCTCCTCCTTCTTTGCACCGTGGCCGGACCGGTTGCGGCATTCGGCCATCATCCTGTTGGCCGCCGGACTGGCGCTGTGCGCGCTGGTGCTGCTGGCCGATCTCTCGCTGGCGCGTGCGGTAGCGGTCTTCATTTGCATCGCCGCCGCAGCGCTGGTGCCGTGGCGGCTGCATGATACCGCCGGTTCCCGCGAGGATGTCCGCGCCGTCAGTCCGGTTGAATCTGCCGCCGTCAGCGCGGTCGTTGCCGGCATGCCTGACCCGGCCGTGCTGCTCGACCGCGCCGGTCGCGTGATTCATCTCAATGCGGCGGCCGCCCAGCTCGCGCCAGCGCTGCGCAAGAACGAACTCGCCCAGTTCGCGCTGCGCTCTCCCGAGATCATCACCGCATTGCGCGAGGCGATCGCGACCAGCGAGCCGCGCCGCGCCAACTATCTCGACCAGGTGCCGGTCGACCGCTGGATGGAACTGGTCATCACGCCGGTACCGGTGCCGACGCTGTTCGGCGGCACCGAACGATGCATGCTGATGACCTTCCACGACCAGACGCCGCTGCGGCGGGTCGAGGAAATGCGCGCCGATTTCGTCGCCAATGCCAGCCATGAGCTGCGCACGCCGCTCGCCGCCTTGTCGGGCTTCATCGATACGCTGCAGGGCCCGGCCAAGGATGATGCCAAGGCGCGCGAGCGCTTTCTCTCCATCATGCATGCGCAGGCAACGCGGATGGCGCGGCTGATCGACGACCTGCTGTCGCTGTCGCGGGTCGAGCTGTCGGCGCATGTCCGCCCGGAAGCTTGTGTCGATATCGTGCCGATCATTCGCCAGGTCGCCGACGGGCTGGAGCCGCTGGCCAGGGAACGCCAGGTCGCGATCGAGATCGATCTGCCGGAGGCGCCGGTCGCGATTGCGGGCGATCGCGAGGAACTGCTGCGGCTGTTCGAGAACCTGATCGAGAACGGGCTCAAATATGGGGCGTCCGGCGGGAGGGTGATCGTCTCGCTGAGCCAGGTCGCATCGGGAGAGGGCGCGCCGGAAGTGCGCGTCACGGTCCGCGATTTCGGCCCGGGCATTGCGCCCGAGCACCTGCCGCGGCTGACCGAGCGCTTCTACCGGGTCGATGTCGGCGATAGCCGCGCGCAGGGCGGAACCGGGCTCGGTTTATCCTTGGTGAAACATATTCTTAACCGCCATCGCGGCCGGCTGTTGATCGAAAGCGTGCCGAAAAACGGCGCCACCTTCACCGCCTGTTTTCCTCAGGCGAAACCGAGGCCCGAAGCCTGAAATCCAACAACTAGCTCTTTCGGGCGCGGGCCGCCGATTGCACCCTTTTTGCTTTCCTCTGGGCTGTAGCCTTGGCTGATGAAGGCGGGCAGCAAGGCCCCCCGGCCGGTCCAGTAAGCATGTTGCAAAGTTCGGGATGACCGTCGCAGCAATCGTTGACCAGGAATTGGAGCAGCGACTGCATTCCCTCCACATCCGAGCGATATACGATGGTGCGACCGTCGCGGGCTGCGCGCAGCAATCCCGCACGCACCAAAATCGCCAGGTGCGAGGAAAGGCTATTGTGCGGTGCACCGATGGTTTCGGCGATCACGCCTGCCGTGATGCCAACCGGCTCGTGTGTGATCAGCAGCCGAAAGACAGCAAGGCGCGTCGGTTGCGCCAGCGCCGCGAGCGCGGAAATGGCGTGGGCTTCGGTGAGCTGGTTGCCGGGCGACACAGAGCTGGCGTGGCTTGCGACGGCCAGCATGGATTTGCGCATTGCTTCATGCCTTCGAACGATTCGGAATCTCGAACTTTTACCGACGGGTGTGGTGACAGGCTAGAACAATTCCATTATTGAATATGTCGAGATGTCTCGACAGATGGCTTCTGTACCGAAAACGCGAAAGGCTCGCGAGACATCAGCCGGTAGGCGTTACCGGCTGACCGAGGAAACCCGCCGATAGGCGTATCGGCGTAGCCGAGGAGTGAGTTACCATGTCGCGATGCGATCGCATGGTCGATGTCGGCCGCCGAAAATTCCTGGGCGGCGCAGGTCTTGCCGCCGCCGGTGCAGCCGCCTCCACAATCGTTTCGACGCAAGCCAAAGCCGCTCCGCCCGCCGCGCGCGTCGACTATCCCTCAAACCGGCTCGCCAATGTCGGTGATCTCAAGCTTAACGAGCCGGTGAACGTCTCTTATCCCGATGGTGATGCGCCGGGCGTACTTTTGAAGCTCGGCAAGAAAGTACCGGGCGGCGTCGGTGCGGATGGTGACATCGTGGGCTTCTCGATCGTATGCCCGCACAAGGGATTTCCGCTCAGCTACAATGCCGCCGACAAAACGATGAATTGCCCCGGGCATTATTCACGCTTCGACTGCGAGGCCGGCGGCCGGCAGGTCTGGGGCCAGGCAACGCAGAATCTCCCGCAATACGTGCTTCGTGTGGACGACAAGGGGGACATCTACGCCGAAGGCGTGGATGAGCTGCTCTACGGCCGTCTTTCCAATGTGCTGTGAGGGGGAGAAACGTTCATGGCCTACAAGCGTCAAATCGACCGGCTCCCGATCATCCCCGCGGACGCCAAGGAGTTCAACGTTACCTGCCATTACTGCATCGTGGGATGCGGCTACAAAGCCTACACTTGGCCCGCCAACAAACAGGGCGGCGTGGCTCCGGGTCAGAATAAGTTCGGCGCGGACCTCGCCAAGCAGCAGCCTGCCGAAACTGACGCATGGTACGCACCCTCGATGTACAACGTCGTCCGCCAGAATGGCCAGGACGTTCACATCGTCATCAAGCCAGACAAGAACTGCGTTGTGAATTCAGGATTGGGATCAGTGCGGGGCGCACGGATGGCGGAGATGAGCTATTCGCAGCAGCGCAACACGCAACTTCAGCGCCTTACCGATCCCATGATCTGGCGCTACGGGCAAATGCAGCCCACAAGCTGGGACGACGCACTCGATCTGGTGGCGCGGGTTACCGTGGCCGTAATGAACGATATGGGCGAAGATGGGATATTCGTCTCAGCTTTCGACCACGGCGGTGCAGGCGGTGGTTACGAAAACACCTGGGGTACGGGGAAACTTTACTTTGGGGCGATGAAGATCAAGAACATCCGCATCCACAACCGGCCGGCTTACAATTCCGAAGTCCATGCAACCCGCGACATGGGCGTGGGCGAGCTCAACAACTGCTACGAAGATGCCGAACTTGCAGATACGATCGTGGCGGTTGGGACCAATGCCCTGGAAACGCAGACCAACTACTTCCTCAATCACTGGGTGCCGAACCTGCGCGGAGCTTCGCTCGACAAGAAGAAGGCGGCGTTTGGTTCGGAACCGGTAGATCGGGCAAAAGTCATCGTCGTCGATCCACGTCGGACGGTGACGGTCAATGCCTGCGAGGTCGAAGCCGGCAAAGACAACGTCATGCATCTGGCGATCAATTCCGGTACGGACCTGGCTCTGTTCAATGCCTGGATGACCTATATTGCGGAGAAGGGGTGGCTCGACAAGGCCTTCATTGACGCGTCGACTACCAACTTCGAGCAGATGAAGGCGGCGAACAAGATCAGCCTGGAGGACGCCGCCAAGATCACTGGCTTAAGCGCCGATCAAATTGGCAAATCGGCAGAATGGATCGCGCAGCCCAAGCCAGGCAACGTCCGTCGTCGAACGATGTTTGCGTACGAAAAGGGACTGATCTGGGGCAACGATAATTACCGGACCAACGGCGCGCTGGTAAACGTCGCGCTGGCGACCGGAAATGTCGGGCGCCCCGGGGGCGGTTGCGTCCGCATGGGTGGCCATCAGGAAGGCTATTCGCGGCCTACGGATGCTCATGTCGGCCGGCCGGCCGCCTACGTCGATAAGCTCTTGATAGAAGGCAAGGGCGGCGTGCATCACATCTGGGGATGTGACCACTACAAGACGACGCTGAACGCCTTCAAATTCAAGCAGAGCTACAAGAAGCGCACCGACATGGTGAAGGACGCAATGATGACCGCTCCCTATGGGGACCGGCCCGCCATGATCAATGCCATCGTCGGGGCCATCAAGAAGGGCGGACTGTTCGCGGTCGACGTCGACATCGTGCCAACCAAGATCGGTGAAGCGTGCCACGTGTGGCTGCCGGCAGCCACGTCGGGAGAAGCCAATCTTACCTCAATGAATGGCGAGCGGCGCATGCGCCTCACCGAGAAATACATGGACCCGCCAGGGCAGGCGATGCCTGATTGCCTGATCGCGGCACGCATCGCCAACCACATGGAGCGGCTGCTGCGTGAGCAAGGCAAGGCCAATATAGCCGACCGCTTCAAGGGCTTCGATTGGAAAACCGAAGAAGACGCCTTCATGGATGGCTATCACAAGCATGAAAAGGGCGGTCAGTTCGTTACCTATGAGCGCCTGCGAGCGATGGGTACCAACGGTTTCCAGGAACCCGCCGTCGATTTCAAGGACAACAAGATCATTGGCACCAAGCGACTGTTCACCGATGGAAGGTTCGGTACGAAGGACGGCAAGGCCAAGTTCATGGAAACGGCGTGGCGTGGCTTGCAAGCGCAGGGCAAGGAAGCCGAGAGCAAGAAATTCCCGTTCCTCATCAATAACGGCCGCGCCAATGTTGTCTGGCAGAACGCGTATCTCGACCAGGACAACGAGTTCGTCATGGACCAGATGCCGTATCCCTACATCCAGATGAACCCGAAGGACATGGAGGACCTCAAGCTCAAACAGGGCGATCTCGTTGAAGTCTACAACGACAACGGTTCGACGCAGGCCATGGTCTACCCCACGCCGACTGCCAAGCCGAAGCAAACCTTTATGCTGTTCGCCTATCCGACCGGCGTGCAAGGCAATGTGGTATCGGACGGCGTGAACGAATTCATCATCCCCAATTACAAGCAGACATGGGGAAGCATTCGCAAGCTCGCTGACGCGCCGGAAGGTGTCAAACATCTCAGCTTCAAGTCGCTCGACTACACGGCCTAAAATTTCGATGTTGATCCCGAGATCAAAGCCCGGTCGCCAACGGGCTAGCGACCGTGAGTACGACGGCTTGCGGAAAGTAGCCGCTGAGAGCACCGGCTATCGATCCCGCCAGGCTGGGGTCCTAATCAGCCAAAAGGGTGTCACGGTCCGCGATTTCGGCCCGGGCATTGCGCGGGAACATCTGCCGCGGCTGACCGAAGCTTCTTCCGGGTCGATGTCGGCGACGGTCGCGCGCAGGGCGGAACCGGGCTCGGTTTATCCTTGGTGAAACATATTCTTAACCGCCATCGCGGCCGGCTTTTGATCGAAAGCGTGCCCAAAACGGCGCCGTTTTTACCGCTGTTTTTCCCCCGCCGAAACCCCGACGGCGGCATAAATACAAGCGATTTCAATGGCCTGGATATGTCATCCAACTGTCATCGAACCTTCGTAAAAGCTCTATCGACCGCGCCTACACGGGCGGCATGAGCGCGATCGGGCGCAACGGCGCTTCGCTCAGGAGATGGAGATCAACCATGAATTTCGTCAGAACAATCGTCGCCGCCGGCATGGTCGCCGCGTCGACCTCGGCCTTTGCGGCCGACATTACCGGCGCGGGCGCCACCTTCCCGTTCCCGCTCTATTCGAAGTGGGCCGACGCCTACAAGAAGGAGACCGGCAACGGCCTGAACTACCAGTCGATCGGCTCCGGCGCGGGCATCAAGCAGATTGTGGCCAAGACCGTGACCTTCGGCGCCAGCGACATGCCGCTCAAGCCGGAGCAGCTTGAGAAGGACGGCATGATCCAGTGGCCGCAGGCGATGGGCGCCCTGGTGCCGGTCGTCAATCTCGAAGGCATCAAGCCGGGTGAACTGGTGTTCTCAGGCGAGCTGCTCGGCGACATCTATCTCGGCAAGATCAAGAAGTGGGACGATCCCGCGATCGCCAAGCTCAATCCCAAAGTGAAGCTGCCGAGCGAGGCCATCACCGTGGTGCGCCGCTCCGATGGATCGGGCACGACCTTCATCTGGACCGACTATCTCTCCAAGACGAATGCCGAATGGAAGGCGAAAGCCGGCTCAGGCACCGCCGTGGAGTGGCCGACCGGCGTTGGCGCCAAGGGTAATGAGGGCGTCGCCGGCAACGTCAGCCAGACCAAGAACTCGATCGGTTACGTCGAGTACGCCTATGCCAAGCAGAACAAGCTGACCTACGGCGCGGTCGTCAACAAGGCCGGTAAGACGGTGCAGCCGACCATTGCGGCGTTCCAGGCCGCCGCCAGCAATGCCGACTGGGCTGGTGCCAAGAACTACTATGTGATCCTAACCGACCAGCCGGGCGAGGCGTCCTGGCCGATCACGGGTGCGACCTTCATCCTGATGCACAAGGCGGCGACCGACAAGGCCGCGTCGCAGGAAGCCCTCAAGTTCTTCAAGTGGGCCTTCGAGAAGGGCGACAAGATGGCCGAAGAACTCGACTACATTCCGATGCCGGATTCGGTCGTCAAGATGATCGAAAAGACCTGGTTGTCGGACATCAAGAGCTGAGACCTCGTGTCCCGGACGCGGTGCAGCGCTTTTGCGCTGCGCCGCAGAGCCCGGACCCACTGGCGGCCAATCAAGAAGAATAGGCCCCGGAAATGCAGCGCACCGCAAGCGCGCTGCGCTGCATTCGGGGCACGAGACGGATCGAACCGGATCAGGTAAAAGTACAGGGGACCAGCGTGGCAGAGATGGCGGTTGAAAGCGACGTGATGGAAGCTGCCGGACCCTACGATCGCGCCAGGGCCCTCAGCGCTTTCAAGTTCGGCGATGTCACCTTCTACTGGATCACGCGCGCCTGCGCGATCTCGGTTCTCCTCATCCTTGGTGGCATTATCATTTCGCTGGTCATTGGTGCCTGGCCCGCGATCCGGGAATATGGCGCGGCCTTCCTGTGGACGCAGCGCTGGGCGCCGTCGGCCGACCCGCCGGTACTGGGCGCGCTCGGCCCGGTCTACGGCACGTTGATCACCTCCGTGATCGCCATGGCAATCGCCATTCCGGTCGGGCTTGGCATCGCGGTGTTCCTCACCGAGATCTGCCCGCTCTGGCTGCGCCGCCCCATTGGCCTTGCCATCGAACTCCTTGCCGGAATCCCATCGATCATCTACGGCATGTGGGGCTTCTTCGTGTTGGGCCCGTTCCTGGCCAATAACTTCCAGCCGTTCATGATCAGCATGTTCGACGGCGTCCCGGTGCTGGGCACGATCTTCGCAGGTCCGCCATCCTATCTCAGCCTGTTCAATGCGTCGCTGATCCTCGCCATCATGGTGCTTCCCTTCATCACCGCGATCTCGGTCGACGTCTTCAAGACGGTGCCGCCGGTCTTGAAAGAGGCGGCTTACGGCGTCGGCTGCACCACCTGGGAAGTCGTCCGCAACGTCGTCATCCCCTATACCCGCGTCGGCGTGATCGGCGGCATCATGCTGGCGCTCGGCCGTGCGCTCGGCGAGACCATGGCGGTCACCTTCATCATCGGCAATTCGTTCAAGATCCAGTCCTCGATCTTCGCGCCGGGCACCACGATCTCGGCCGCGATCGCCTCCGAATTCGCCGAGAGCGACGGGTTGCACCAGTCCGGCCTGATCCTGCTCGGGCTGCTGCTGTTCGTGCTGACCTTCTGCGTGCTCGCGGCCGCGCGGTTGATGTTGATGCGGCTGGAAAAGAAAGCGGGGAACTGAGATGAACCCGATCTACGCATCGCGCCGCCGCAACGATGTCATCATCCGGATGCTGTGCCTCGGCGCCGCGCTGTTCGGCGTGACCTGGCTGGCGCTGATCCTGTTCACGCTGTTCTACAACGGCCTTGCCGGCCTCAATCTCGCTGTCTTCACGCAGGATACGCCGCCACCGGGTTCGACCGATGGCGGACTTCGGAACGCCATCATCGGCTCGATCATGATGACCGTGATCGGGGTCGGCATTGGCGCGCCGCTCGGCCTGTTCGCGGGAACCTATCTCGCCGAATACGGCAAGCACGACAAGCTCACCTCGGTGATCCGCTTCATCAACGACATCCTCTTGAGCGCGCCGTCGATCATCATCGGCCTGTTCATCTACGGCGCCATCGTGGTGCCGATGGGCGGCTTCTCGGCCTTTGCCGGCTGCCTCGCGCTAGCCGTGATCGTGATCCCCGTGGTGGTGCGCACCACCGAGGACATGCTGGGGCTGGTGCCCAATCCCCTGCGCGAGGCGGCCTCCGCGCTCGGCGTGCCGCGTTCGCTGGTGATCCGGCGGATCGCCTACCGCGCCGCGCGCGCCGGCCTGATCACCGGCGTTCTACTGGCCACCGCCCGCGTCGCCGGTGAAACCGCGCCGCTATTGTTCACCGCGCTGTCCAACCAGTTCTTCAGCCTGGACCTGACCAAGACGATGGCGAACCTGCCGGTTACCATCAACAACTTCGTCCAGAGCCCCTATGTCTACTGGAAGCAGCTCGCCTGGAGCGGGGCGCTTCTGATCACGCTCACCGTGTTGGCCCTGAATATTGGCGCGCGCATTCTTGGCGCCGAGAGGACATCCAAATGACCGACATCTCCGTATCCGTGAGTAACGCGAGCGGGCCCGTCCCGCAGGTGGCGTTGCCCGAAGCCGCGCCCAAGGTGACCGCGCGGGGCCTGAACTTCTACTATGGCGAGCATCACGCGTTGAAGGACATCAACCTGACGCTCGGCACCCATCGCGTCACCGCCTTTATCGGGCCGTCCGGCTGCGGCAAATCCACGTTGCTGCGGATATTCAACCGGATGTACGATCTCTATCCGGGTCAGCGCGCAACCGGTCAGCTCTTGCTCGACCAGACCAACGTCCTCGACGCCAAGCTCGACCTCAATCTGCTCCGGGCCCGCGTCGGCATGGTGTTCCAGAAGCCGACACCGTTCCCGATGACGATCTACGAGAACATCGCCTTCGGCATCCGTCTCTACGAGAAGATCTCCAAGTCCGAGATGGACGGCCGGGTCGAGAAGGCGCTGCGTGGCGGCGCGCTGTGGAACGAGGTCAAGGACAAGCTCAATGCCAGCGGCCTTTCGCTGTCCGGCGGCCAGCAGCAGCGGCTCTGCATCGCGCGCACGGTGGCGGTGCGGCCCGAAGTGATCCTGTTCGACGAACCGTGCTCGGCGCTGGATCCGATCTCGACCGCCAAGATCGAGGAACTGATCCAGGAACTGGCGGAGGATTACACCATCGCCATCGTCACCCATAATATGCAGCAGGCGGCGCGCGTCTCGGACAAGACCGCCTTCATGTATCTCGGCGAGCTGGTCGAATTCGACGACACCAACAAGATTTTCACCTCGCCGCGCGATCGACGTACCCAGGACTACATCACCGGCCGGTTCGGCTGAGCATGATCCGGAAAAGTGGGGACCAGTTTTTCGAACAGATCATGCTCAACAAGAAAAATCATGATCCGTCCGATCGGATCATGATTTGAGGAGATAGAAGATGGCTTCCGAACATACCGCCAAGGCGTTTGACAGCGACCTCCAGGAATTGACGCGTCTGGTCGCCGAGATGGGCGGCCTGGCTGAGCGCATGATCACCGAATCCGTCGACGCGCTGGTCCGCCGTGACGTCGCGCTCGGCAAGCACGTCGTCGCCACCGACCTCGAGATCGACCGCCTGCAGCATCTGATCGAGGAGCGCGCGGTGCTGACCATCGCCCGCCGCCAGCCGATGGCGATCGATCTGCGCGAGATCGTCGGCTCGATGCGGGTTGCCACCGATCTGGAGCGGATCGGCGACCTCGCCAAGAACATGGGCAAGCGCGTCGCGGCGCTGGAGAACGATTTCCAGCCGCTGAAACTGATGCGCGGCCTGGAACACATGACCGATCTGGTGCAGTCGCAGGTCAAGTCGGTGCTGGACGCCTATGCCGCGCACGACCTGCCGGCGGCGATGGCGGTGTGGAAGGGCGACGAGGAAGTCGACGCCATCTGCACCTCGCTGTTCCGCGAACTCCTCACCTACATGATGGAGGATCCGCGCAACATCTCGTTCTGCATCCACCTGATGTTCTGCGCCAAGAACATCGAGCGGATCGGCGACCACGCCACCAACATCGCCGAGACCGTGTTCTACATGATCGAGGGGCAGCAGATGCTCGACAAGCGCCCGAAGGGCGACATGACGAATTTTGCCACGACCGTACCCAATACCTGACAAAGCGTTTTCAAGCGAAGTGGAGACCGGTTCGCGTGAAGAAGATGCGTCAAACAGAAGAGGCAAGAGCAGGATGAGCGCGCGCATAATGGTGGTCGAGGATGAGGAAGCGCTGACCACGCTGTTGCGCTACAACCTCGACGCTGAAGGTTATGAGGTCGAAACCGTCGGCCGCGGCGACGATGCGGATACGCGGCTGAAGGAGCGCGTGCCCGATCTCGTCGTGCTCGACTGGATGCTGCCGGGGCTCTCCGGCATCGAGTTGTGCCGCCGCTTAAGGGCACGCCCCGAGACCAAGCAGTTGCCGATCATCATGCTGACCGCGCGCGGCGAGGAGAGCGAGCGCGTGCGGGGGCTTGCGACCGGCGCCGACGATTACATCGTCAAGCCGTTCTCGGTTCCGGAACTGCTGGCGCGGGTAAAGGGCCTGTTGCGGCGGGCAAGCCCCGAGCGGCTCGCCACCGTGCTGACCTATGGCGACATCGAACTCGATCGCGAAAAGCGCCGCGTCGCGCGCTCGGGCCGCCAGATCGATCTCGGCCCGACCGAGTATCGCCTGCTGGAATTTTTCCTCGAGCATCCCGGCCGCGTCTTCAGCCGCGAGCAGTTGCTCGACAGCGTCTGGGGCCGCGACATCTATATCGACGAGCGCACCGTCGACGTCCACATCGGCCGCCTGCGCAAACTGCTCAACCCCGGCCGCGAGCAGGATCCGATCCGCACCGTCCGCGGCGCAGGGTATGCGCTGGATGACCGGTTTGCGAAGGTGGAGCCGTAACGCTCCACTATCATCGCCGCAAGCTCGACCGTCGTCCCCGCGAACGCGGGGACCCATAACCACAAATCTTGATTGTTGAAATGCGCTGGAGCTCCAGCGAGGCATAACCACAGACTCCTGTGGTTATGGGTCCCTGCGTTCGCAGGGACGACATCGTTGAGATAACGGCGCGCGCCCTTACCTCGTCTGCTTCGGCTGCTGCCTCCGCCGATCGGCTGCGGGCTGGTAGGCGATGCGCGAGTGGTGGGCGCAATAGGGCAGGCCGGTGAGCGCCTTGCCGCCGCAGAAGAAGAATTCCGGGCTCGAGGGATCGCCGACCGGCCAGTGGCAGGTGGCCTCGTTCAGTTCGAGCAGCGACAGCCGTTGGCTCATCGGCACGACGTTGTCGAAGGCGATCGGATCCGGCTCCATCTCGACTTCGAAGGCGTGTGCCAGCGCGGTGTTGCCGCGCGAGACCGGGCGTGACACCCGCATCATCGGCTGGGCGGGGCGTGCCTTGCGCTGCCGCGGGGCGGCCGAGGAGGGGCTCTTGGCACGGCCGGACAGGCCCAGCCGGTGCACTTTGCCGATCACGGCGTTTCGCGTCACATTTCCAAGTTCCGCGGCGATCTGGCTCGCCGACAATCCGGCTTCCCAGAGCTTCTTAAGCTGTTCGACGCGATCGTCGGACCAGGTCAAAACCGTCATCGTAATCTTCCCTTCGCATCGCGCCGGCCAATCGGGGGCAGCGCTGGCGAGTCATTCGTCTCAAAAATCCCTGCGGTCAGAATCCCTTAGCCCTCGCCGGACGCGCTACCCGCGCCGAACGTTTACGCCTGAACAAAAAGGACTCTAAGGGATCAAAACCGCCGCACGAGATGTCGTACCCGACAGCCCAAACGCTACAATATGGCGTGACTCGGGCGCAAGAGTCCGGGCCTGAACGTCCACATGTTCTGACATCTAGGCATTTCACTGCGTGTTTTCCACCACACCGCAATCTTACGGATTTCAGCATCTTGCACTGCAGGAAAGGCGGCTCCGTGGCGTGTTGACAGCGCCCCACGCCCACATAGAATGCCTCTCACGTGCCGCCCTTAAGAGGCGGCACGTTTCGTTTTCGCAAGACCGGCTGTTGCCGCGTTCGCGCCAATGCACGCCCGCGGCAGGTCTCAAAGGCCGGTCTCAACCTCAGTGATTGCCATGACCAATAGCGCCACGTCGCATCTGCTCCCCGTCTTCGCCAGGGTCGATCTCGGCTTCGAACGCGGCGAGGGCTGCTGGCTGACCGCCACCAATGGCGAGCGTTATTTGGACTTCACCTCGGGCGTCGCGGTGAATGCGCTCGGTCACTGCCATCCGCAGCTGATCGCGGCGCTGCAGGAACAGTCGACGAAACTCTGGCACATGTCGAACCTGTTCAAGTCGCCGGATGGCGAGAAGCTCGCCGCACGGCTCTGCGAGCAGAGCTTTGCCGACCTCGTGTTCTTCTGCAATTCCGGTGCGGAGGCGATGGAAGGCGTGATCAAGGTCGTGCGCCGCTATCAATTCTCCAAGGGCCATCCCGAACGCTATCGTCTCGTCACCTTCGAGGGGGCGTTCCACGGCCGCACTTTGGGCACGCTCGCAGCAACCGGCTCCGCCAAATATCTCGAAGGCTTTGGGCCGCCGATGGACGGTTTCGACCAGGTGCCGCATGGCGATCTCGAAGCGGTCAAGAAAGCGATCGGCCCGCAGACCGCGGGCATCCTGATCGAGCCGGTGCAGGGCGAGGGCGGCGTGCGCTCCGCGCCGCAGTCTTTCTTCAAGGCGCTGCGGCAGCTCTGCGACGAGAAGGGCCTGTTGCTCGCGTTCGACGAGGTGCAGACCGGCATGGGCCGCACCGGCGATCTCTTCGCCTATAAGCGCGTCGGCGTGACACCGGATGTGATGTCGCTGGCCAAGGCGTTGGGCGGCGGTTTCCCGATCGGCGCGGTGCTGGCGACGGCGGAAGCCGCAAGCGGCATGACGCCGGGCTCGCACGGCTCGACCTTCGGCGGCAATCCGCTGGCGATCGCAGCCGCCAATGCCGTGCTCGACGTGATGCTGAAGCCGGGCTTCTTCGATCACGTGCAGAAGATGTCGCTGCTGTTGAAACAGAAACTGGCCTCCGTCGTCGACCGCTATCCCGCCGTGCTCTCGGAAGTGCGCGGCGAGGGACTTCTGGTCGGCGTCAAGGCCGTGGTGCCGTCGGGCGATCTCGTCAACGCGTTGCGCGACGAGAAATTGCTCACCGTCGGCGCCGGCGACAATGTGGTGCGGTTCCTCGCGCCGCTGATCGTCACCGAGGCCGAGATCGAGGAATCCGTGCAAAGGTTGGAGCGCGCCTGTGTCGCGCTGTCCGCTGGCCAGTTGAAGAAGGCGGCGGGATGATGAGCAAGTCCGTCCGTCACTTCCTCGACATCAACGAACTGCCGTTAGATGAATTGCGCAGCATGCTGGCCTTGAGCGCCACCATGAAGGCGAAGCTGAAAGCACATGAGAAGGGCAAGAAGCCGCTCGAAGGCAAGACGCTGGCGATGATCTTCGAACGCCCCTCGACCCGCACCCGGGTATCGTTCGACGTCGGCATGCGCCAGCTCGGCGGCGAATCCATCATGCTGACCGGTGCCGAGATGCAGCTCGGCCGCGGCGAGACCATCGCCGACACTGCGCGCGTGCTGTCGCGCTATGTCGATGCGATCATGATCCGCATCCTCAACCACGACGCGCTCTTGGAATTGGCCGCGCACGCCACCGTGCCCGTGATCAACGGCCTGACGCGGCGCTCGCATCCCTGCCAGGTGATGGCCGACCTGATGACCTTCGAGGAGCATCGCGGGCCGATCGAGGGCAGGACCGTGGCCTGGACCGGCGACGACAACAACGTGCTGGCCTCGTGGGCGCATGCAGCCGAGCGTTTCAAGTTCAAGCTCAATGTCGCGACCCCGCCGCAGCTTGCGCCGAACAAGGCGATGAAGGACTGGATCAAGGCGACGCAGGCGCCGATCGTGCTCGGCACCGATCCCGAAGCCGCGGTGCGCGGCGCCGATTGCGTCGTTACCGACACCTGGGTCTCGATGGGCGACAAGGACGGCGAACATCGCCACAATGTGCTGAAGCCTTATCAGGTCAATGCGAAGCTGATGTCGCTGGCGAAAAAGGACGCGATCTTCATGCACTGCCTGCCCGCCCATCGCGGCGAGGAGGTCACCGATGAAGTGATTGACGGCGCGCAGTCGGTCGTGTTCGATGAAGCCGAAAATCGCCTGCATGCGCAGAAAGGCATTCTGGCCTGGTGCTTTGACACGGTGGGGTAACTCTCTCCGTCGTCCCTGCGGCTCCGTCGTCCCTGCGAACGCAGGGACCCATACGCCGCGGCCCTGATGATTAAAGGCAGTGGCTGACGCTCTGCCTGACTCACGACGCCCTGTGGTTATGGGTCCCTGCGTTCGCAGGGACGACGGGTGGAGATAGTTTCGCTGCTCTCAAACCCCTTCCGTTTTCCATTCCGAATCCCCAGATACAGCGCCATGGTTTCAGATTTCCCCGACATCAAAATCACAACCGAGGCGCCAATCCGCGCGCCCTCGTCCGTTCCCGTCGATGATGCGGTGCTGCCGTTCGAGGTCGCCTCGCTCGATCTGCGCGGACGGCTGACCCGGCTCGGCCCAGCGCTCGACGACATCCTGACCAAGCACGATTATCCGGCGCCCGTCGGAAAACTGCTTGGCGAAGCGATCGTGCTGGCGACGCTGCTTGGCTCGGCGCTAAAATTCGACGGCCGTTTCATTTTGCAGACGCAGACCGACGGTCCGGTGTCGTTTCTGATCGTGGATTTCCAGTCGCCGGATCGGCTCCGCGCGTATGCGCGCTATGACGCCAGGCGGCTCAGGGACGGGCAGGATTCAGGCGCCCTGCTCGGCAAAGGCCATCTCGCGATGACCATCGATCAGGGCGCGGACATGAGCCGCTACCAGGGACTGGTGGCGCTCGACGGCGGCAGCCTCGAGGATGCCGCGCATGAATATTTCCTGCGCTCCGAACAGATCCCGACCCGCGTGCGGCTTGCGGTCGGCGAGGAATGGCGCGGCGGCGACGGCGGCAAGCATCGCTGGCGCGCCGGCGGCATGCTGTTGCAATTCCTGCCGCAGGCGCCCGAGCGGGCGCGGCAGGCCGACTTGCATCCGGGCGACGCGCCGGAAGGCGCGGTCACGCATCAGGTGGCGGAAGACGACGCATGGGTGGAAGGTCAGTCGCTGATCGGCACCGTCGAGGATGTCGAACTGATCGATCCCGATCTGTCGGGCGAGCGCCTGCTGTATCGCCTGTTTCACGAGCGCGGCGTGCGCGTGTTCTCGCCGCTCTCCTTGCGCGCACAATGCTCCTGCTCGCGCGAGGCGGTCTCCGCGATGCTGAAAAGTTTCGCGCCGAAGGACCGCGCCGAGATGGTCAAGGACGACAAGGTGGTGGTGACCTGCGAGTTCTGCTCCTCGGTCTACCAGTTCACCCCGCACGAAGCGGGCGTGGAAGAGTAGGGCCGTAGGGTGGGCAAAGGCGCGCCAGCGCCGTGCCCACCATCTATCATCGAGCACGCTTCTTGATGGTGGGCACGCTTTCGCTTTGCCCACCCTACGACTTCGCTTCGCTCGCAATCACGGGGAGGGATCGCTGCCCCTAGTTCAACACCCGGCGGCTGTCCGGGCTGTCCAGCGAGAACGTCGGCACGTCGATCTCGAAACGCTCGCCGCTTTCGCTGACCATTTGATAGCGCCCGGTCATGAAGCCCGATGCGGTCGGCAGCGGCACGCCGCTGGTATATTCGAAGCGCTCGCCTGGCGCCAAAACAGGCTGCTCGCCGACCACGCCTTCGCCACGGACTTCCTGCTTGCGGCCGGTGGCGTCGGTGATGATCCAGTGCCGGGTACGGAGCTGCACGGTCTCGGCGCCGGCATTGGTGATGACGATGGTGTAGGACCAGAAATACTGGCCCTTATCGACCGACGAGCGCTCGGGGAGGAAGTTCGGCTCCACGGTGACTTCGATCTGGCGGGTGACGGCGCGGTACATGCGGGCAAGCTTCCGGAAATCCTGTGTCGCATCATAGCCGGGAATGCCGGGGGAACCAATCTCCGCTGCGCCGGGTTGCCGCTTGCTTCATCGCGGTTTCAACATAGTTCCGTTCTAGAGCGCAGCCGCGCTGCCCGGTCCTGTACCTTCCGCTTGCGTATTCCTTGCGTATCTGGTGTGCAAGTTGCGGGCCGATATTACCATTTCCGGACAGTGCACGCGTAAAAGCTCAACTGCCCAAACGGTGCCAGATGTCGTCCATTGCCGATCCAGTCGCCGGAACGTCTCGTAGCGATGCCAAGGCCAGCAATGCCAAGGCCGCCGCAGCATCTTCCGCGCCGGCGATTGCGTTCCCGGTGGCCGGCGAGCGCGAATTGCGGCTCGACCTGTTTCGCGGCATGGCGCTGTGGCTGATCTTCATCGACCATCTGCCGACCAACATCCTGACCTGGTTCACGATCCGCAACTACGGATTTTCCGACGCCACCGAAATCTTCATCTTCATCTCCGGATACACCGCCGCCTTCGTCTACGGCCGTGCGATGCTCGAGGCCGGTTTCGTGGTGGCGACTGCGCGCATCATGCGGCGCGTGTGGCAGATCTACGTCGCCCATGTGTTCCTGTTCACGATCTTCCTGGCGGAAATATCCTACGTCGCCACCCGTTTCGAGAACCCGCTCTACAGCGAAGAAATGGGCATCATGGATTTCCTCAAGCAGCCGGATGTCACGATCGTCCAGGCGCTGCTGCTGCGATTTCGGCCCGTCAACATGGACGTGCTGCCGCTCTATATCGTGCTGATGCTGTTTCTGCCTATCATCCTGTGGCTGATGAAATGGCGGCCGGACGTGTCGCTGGGGCTATCGGTGCTGCTGTACGCGCTGACCTGGCACTTCGACTGGTATCTCACGGCCTATCCGAGCGGCTTCTGGATATTCAATCCGTTCTGCTGGCAGTTGCTGTTCGTGTTCGGTGCCTGGTGTGCGCTGGGCGGCGCGCAGCGCATGTCCCGCATCCTGTCGTCGCCGGTGACGCTGTGGATCTGCATCATCTACCTGGTGGCCGCATTCTTCGTCACGCTGACCTGGCACATTCCGCAACTCAGCTTCCTGATGCCCAAGCGGATCGAACAGTGGATGTACCCGATCACCAAGACGGATCTGGACGTGCTGCGGTTCGCCCATTTCCTGGCGCTGGCCGCGCTCACCGTGCGCTTCCTGCCCAAGGATTGGTCGGGCCTCAAATCGCGCTGGCTGCGACCATTGATCCTGTGTGGCCAGCATTCGCTCGAGATATTCTGTCTCGGCGTCTTCCTGGCCTTCGCAGGACACTTCGTGCTGGCCGAAGTCGGTGGGGGTGCCCTCACGCACGCCCTCATCAGCCTTGCCGGTATCCTCATCATGTGGGGCATGGCGTGGGTGATTTCGTGGTACAAGCATTCGGCCGACAAGGGAGCCTCGAAAACGAAAAGTAGGGCAATCAACGCCGATATGGCCGGAGGAAGCGCATGAGGCCCGGCTCGGGAACTGTGCTGGTCCTGACGCTGCTTGCGGGCCTCGCAGCGGCCGGATTGGCTCGTGCCCAGGATGCCGCCCCCCAGGCTTGCGAAGTTCCCCCCTACCTCCTCTCCACCGAAAGCACGCTTCCGAAGGTGGCCGAGGCCGTCAAGAACGCCCGGCCGCTAACCGTCCTGGTGGTGGGGAGCCGCTCATCGACCATCCTGTCCTCCGAAAACAGCGCCTATCCGGCCAGGCTGCAGGCGGCGCTGAGGGAGAAGCTGCCCTCCACCCCAATCAACCTCTCCGTCGAATTACAGACCGGCAAGACCGCCGAGGAGGTGGATGCCGGCCTCGTTAAGCTGGTGGAAGCAAAACGGCCTACTTTGGTCATTTGGCAGACGGGAACCGTCGATGCTATGCGGTCCATCGATCCCGACGATTTTCGCGGCGCCGTCGACGAGGGCGTTGCTGCGCTGCAAAATGCGGGAGCCGACGTGGTTTTGGTCAATCTGCAATATAGCCCGCGCACGGAAACGATGATTTCGGCGCCGCCATACCTAGATAATATGCGCGTGGTGGCGCAGCAGCATAGTGTTCCACTGTTCGATCGGTTCGCCATCATGCGCCACTGGAACGACGCCGGAGATTTCGATCTGTTCAGTACCTTTCATGGCACCGACATGGCCAAGAGGGTTCATGCCTGCCTCGGCCGCGCGCTGTCGAAATTCGTGCTCGATGCGGCCCGCCTCGATCAGGCGCAGCAGAACTAGGAACTAGCGTTAATGAGTTCTCGCTGCCCTTTTCGTTTGTCGACATTGCTGACTGCCTTCGCCGCGGGCCTCGCGCTGTTGATGCCTGCCTCGGTGCCGACGCTGCATGGCCAGACGGCTTCGCAACAAACCGGCCAGCAGGCGACGCTGTCCGATAGCGCCAAAGGTGAAAACAACCTGGAAAAGAAACCCTCGGCTGAAGGTGCCCCACCGCAGCCCGCGACGGCGGCCACCGGCAATCCGGCCGCGCAAAAGGGCGTCACCGGCAAGGCGATCGACAAGGTGAAGGAAGTCGCGAAATCGGCCGGCGACATCTTCAGCCGCGTTCCCTGCCTGCCGCCGAAGGGCGCCTCCAAATCGATGGGATCGCTGCCGCGTGTCGCGAACAAGCTCGTCGCGGGTCAGCCAGTGGTGATCGTCGCTTTCGGATCGTCATCGACCCAGGGGTACGGCTCCAGTTCACCGGAATTCACTTATCCGAACAGGCTCGCGGCGCAGCTACGCCGCAAATATCCGACGGCCGACATCTCCGTCGTCAATGCCGGCAAGGGCGGCGAGGACGCGCCGGAAATGATGAGGCGGCTGCAGACCTCCGTGATCGACTTGCATCCGGATCTGGTGATCTGGCAGGTCGGCACCAATGCGGTGCTGCGCAACCTCGATCCCGCCGAGACCGCCAAGCTCGTCGACGAAGGCATCGCACGCATTCAGGCTGCGGGCTCCGACGTCGTGCTGATCGATCCGCAATATTCGCCCCGAGTCAACGAGCACGCCGAAAGCGCCGGCAAGATGATGAAGCTGCTGAACAAGGCGGCCGAGCTTCGCAAGGTCGGCGTCTTCCCGCGCTTCGCGGTGATGAAGGACTGGCACGAGCGGCAGGCGATTCCGATCGAGAATTTCGTGATCGCCGACGGCCTGCACATGAGCGACTGGGGCTACGCCTGCTTCGCCCAACTGCTCGGCGACGACATCATCAAGTCGGTCGGCCAGATCAAGCTCGGCGTCGCCGTGCCCTCGGACGTGCGAGCCTATCGGCCGATGTAGCCGTAATTCGTAGGGTGGGCAAAGGCGCGTTAGCGGCCGTGCCCACCATCCTATCAGGTTATGTGCTGTGAGATGGTGGGCACGCTTCGCTTTGCCCACCCTACACAGTCGCACCTCACGCCTTCTCCAGCGCCTGCGCAAAATCCTCGATCAGATCATCCGCATGCTCGAGCCCGGCCGAGAAGCGGATAAAGCCCTCGCTGATGCCGAGCTCGGCGCGCGCCTCCGGCGTCAGCCGTTGATGCGTCGTGGTCGCAGGATGGGTGACGAGGCTCTTGCTATCGCCGAGATTGTTGGAGATGCGCGAGATCTGCAACGCATTGAGGACGCGGAAGGCGGCGGCCTTGCCGCCCTTGACCTCGAAGCCGATCAGCGTCGAGCCGCCGCGCATCTGCTTCTTCACCAGTTCCGCCTGCGGATGATCGGTGCGACCAGGATAGATCAATCGCGCAATCTTCGGATGGCTTGCCAACGCCTCGGCGATTTTCGCCGCGTTGTCGGTCTGCGCGCGTACCCGCACGCCCAGCGTCTCCAGTCCCTTGAGCAGGACCCACGCGTTGAAGGGCGAGAGCGATGGCCCGGTCTGGCGCATGAAATTGTGAATGTGCTCTGCGATGAAGGCTTCGGACGAGAGAATAATGCCGCCGAGGCAGCGCCCTTGGCCGTCGATATGTTTGGTCGCGGAGTAGACCACGACATCGGCGCCGAGCGAAAGCGGGCTCTGCCAGATCGGCGTGGCAAAGACGTTATCGACGACCAGCCGTGCGCCGCCCTTGTGCGCGATCTCGGCAATCGCCGGAATATCGAGCACATCGAGCGTCGGGTTGGTTGGGCTCTCCAGGAAGAAGGTCTTGGTGTTGGGCCGCAATGCGCGCTGCCATTGGTCGAGATCGAGGCCGTCGACCAGCGTCGTTTCGATCCCGTAGCGCGGCAGGAGGTCCTGCACGACGTAGAGGCACGAGCCGAACAGGGCTTTCGAGGCTACCACGTGGTCGCCGGCTCTGAGCGGTGCGAGGATCGCGGTCGTCACCGCGGCCATGCCGGTGGCGGTGGAGCGAGCGGCTTCCGCGCCTTCGAGCTCGATCATGCGGCGCTCGAACATTGAAATCGTAGGATTGGAATAGCGCGAATAGATAAAACCGGGATCCTCGCCCTTGAAGCGCGCCTCGCACTGCTCCGCGCTGTCGTAGACATAGCCTTGGGTGAGGAACAGCGCTTCCGACGTCTCGCCGAATTGCGAGCGCAGCGTGCCGCCATGGACGAGGCGGGTTTCGGGACGAAAACGCTTGGCAGAACCAACTTCAGACATGTGACCTCCGTCGTGACCAGCAAGAAAATGGTCACAAAAAACCGGCCTGGAAGAATTTCCACAGGCCGGGATCACACGTGTCCCCGGCCTGTTTAGCTACTTATTTAACGTGGCTGCAAGCCGGCCGGCTCAAATCACCACGGGATAAGTCATGCTGATATTCGCTTGCGCCCTTTCAGTCAAGGCGGCCATCGGATAACCCCTAAAAGCCCATATTTACGAGGTTTGGATGACATTTGGGCATCCAGGGCAACCTCAGAGGACCGCGCCGTGTCGTTCACGCTTCCGCCCGACGGTAACGGAATTCTACCCGACCGCATGATCGCGGCGATGGCGGATGCGGGCCTGATCCTGCCGGCCTATCCGTTTGTCGAGAGCCAGATCCAGCCCGCAAGCCTCGATTTGCGCCTCGGCGACGTTGCCTACCGGGTGCGCGCGAGCTTCCTGCCTGGTCCGGGCGCGACCGTCGCCGAACGCATCGACGAATTGAAGCTGCATGAAATAAATCTCTCCGACGGCGCGGTGCTGGAGACCAATTGCGTCTACATCGTGCCGCTCCTGGAAAGCCTGGCGCTGCCGCCGGAGATCGTGGCCGCCGCCAATCCGAAGAGTTCGACCGGACGGCTCGACGTCTTCACCCGCGTGATTGCCGACGGCACCCGCCGCTTCGATATGATCGGCGCGGGCTATCACGGCCCGCTCTATGCCGAGATCAGCCCGAAGACCTTTCCGGTGCTGCTGCGCGAGGGCTCGCGGCTATCGCAGGTGCGTTTCCGCACCGGCGACGCCATCCTCAATGCCGACGAACTCGACGCGCTGCATGGCGCCGAGCGCCTGGTCGATATCGATGACGCCGATCTCGCCAATGGCGTGGCGCTATCGGTCGATCTCTCCGGCGAGAACACAGGCGGATTCGTTGGCTACCGAGCCAAGCGCCACACTGGTGTGGTCGATATCGACCGCCGCGGCGGCTATGCGGTCGATGAATTCTGGGAACCGATCCCGGCTCGATCAGACGGCAGCCTCATCCTCGATCCCGGCGAGTTCTACATCCTGGCCTCGAAGGAGGCCGTGCAGGTGCCGCCGGATTACGCCGCGGAAATGGTGCCGTTCGATCCCCTGGTCGGCGAATTCCGCGTGCATTATGCCGGTTTCTTCGATCCCGGCTTCGGCTATGCCGGTGCCGGCGGGCAGGGCGCGCGCGCCGTGCTCGAAGTGCGCTCGCGCGAGGTGCCGTTCATCCTTGAGCACGGCCAGATCGTCGGCCGTCTGGTCTACGAGAAAATGCTGTCGCGGCCCGATGCGATGTACGGCCAGCGCATCGGCTCGAACTACCAGGCCCAGGGCTTGAAGCTCTCCAAGCACTTCCGGGTCTGATCGCCTGCGCTGCCGGACCGCGCCTCAGCCGCGCACGTCGGAGATAAACTCGCCGATCTGCGCAATCGCCTGATGCGCTTCCGGCAGCACCGGCACGAACAATTGCCAGGTATGCGGCATGCGCCGCCATATCTCGAGTTTGCTGCGCGGATTGTGCGACTGCAGCTTCTCCGCCATTCGGACAGCGTCGTCCCTGAGAATCTCATCGCTACCGACCTGAATAAGCACCGGCGGCAATCCGGCGGGATCGCCGTAGAACGGCGACGCGTACGGCGTACGCGGATCGGCTCCGCCGAGATAGAGCTTCGCCAGTTCGGGAAGATCCTCCGCATTCAGCATCGGATCGGCCGCTGCATTCGTCTTCAGCGAGGCGCCGGTCAGGGCCAGATCGGTCCAGGGCGACAAAGCGACGGCTGCGGCAGGAAGCGGCTTGCCATCGTCACGAAGCCTCAATAGCAGGCCCAGCGCCAGGCCGCCGCCGGCCGAATCTCCCGCTACGAACAACTGGCGACTATTGGGCGTGTGATCGACGAGCCAACGATAGCCTTCCACGGCATCTCCTAGTGCTGCCGGAAAAGCGTGTTCCGGAGCGAGGCGGTATCCGAGCGCCCAGACGCGGGCTTGCAGGGCGTCGGCAATCCGCCAGAGGAAGTGCCGGTAATAGACCGGCGCACCGGAAACATAGGCGCCGCCATGGAGATAGAGCACGTTACGTTCGGGCCGGGATGCCGGCGTGGTAACCCGGTGAAATCGCACCTGGCCAGCCTCGATCTCGACCGTTGCGCTCCGGGCGGGCGGATGCGGCACAAACCGCTCCATCGCGCGCATGCTCCGCCGCCATTGCTCGACGTCGAGACTTCCGCCGCGCCGCTTGAGCAACATGCGAATACCGATGCGCAAAAGTTCGGCTCGCAGGCTCATGGCGGACCTTGCGCTCAGGCCCTGAACGGAACGGCGGTGGGCATCCGCGGGCGGTCGGTACGCTCCTGCACGATAAGACCGTCCTCGATCTCGACGATGCGATCGGCGTAGGGGACGACGCGCGGATCGTGGGTGACGACCAGCACCGCCCGCTCACGCTCATGGGCGGTATCGGCGAGAATCCGCATGATGCTCTGGCCGTTTTTTCCATCCAGTGCACCGGTCGGCTCGTCGGCAAGAACGACGGAAGGGTTTGCGACGAGAGCCCGCGCGATGGCGACCCTTTGCTGCTCGCCGCCGCTGAGCCCGCCCGGCAAACTATCCACCTTTTGCTCGAGCCCGACCATCACAAGGGCGTCCCGCGCCTTCTGCGCCGCGCGCCTGCCGTGCTCGCCACGAATATCCAGCGCCAACTGCACGTTCTGGGTCGCTGTCAGCGTCGGGAACAAATGATAGGACTGGAATACGAAACCAACATGCTCGCGCCGAATCCTGGCGAGCGCTTCCTTGTCGGCGTCGGCTGTCGGCGTACCGCATACGGTGACGCTGCCCGAACTCGGCGTCAGCATGCATCCGAGGACCAATAGCAGCGTGGTCTTGCCGCTGCCCGAAGGGCCCATCAGCAACGTCAACTCGCCCCGCCGTAGCGCGAGATCGATGCCTCGCAACGCGTGCACCTCGCCGGCGCCGCGACCCAGCTTCTTCTCGACCGACCTGGCTTCGACGACATGGTCATTCATCGCATGAACACCGTGGCTGGATCGATACGAACGACGCGGATGATTGCCCCAATGCCGGATGCTACGCACATCACCACCGTCAGCGCGAACAATGCCGCCATCAGCCATGGCGTGATGACGATCGGCAACGCGCTTTTGGCAGTCATCTGGACGACGATCGAGCCGATCCCGGCGGCGATCGCAAATCCGATCACGGCGTTGATGAGTGCCTGATAGATGATCACGGTATAGATATAGGCGTTCGAGGAACCCATCGCGCGCAGGGTGGCGAATTCGTTCAGATGATCCTTGGTGCTGGAGTAAAGCGTCTGCGCGACGATTACGGTGCCGACGATCACTCCGAGCAATGCGCCGGCAAACAGCGCGGCTCCGGCCCCCGTGCCAAACAGCCAGAACGACCGGCTGCGGCTTCGAAAATCTTCCGACGTGAGAACCTCTGCATCGCCGACCTGCGCGCGAATGGCGCTGAGCGCCTTCTCCCGATCGGCATCGGTTTTCAGCCGAACCAGAACGCTGCTGGCGCGATCGCGCGGCGTTCCGGTGTAGTTGCGCGCGTTTTTCAAGTCCACAAAAACGTACGGCGTCGTGGCGAACGAGCGGATGCCGTCGGTGACCGCGACCACGCGCACCTTGCGGCCACGGATTTCTGCCGTCGAGCCGACGCCGCTGACACCGAGCCGGTCAAAATAGGAACGGTCGACCGCAACGTTCGCTCCTTGCGTCAACGTCTGCACGTTGCCGTCCACGACGTTGAACGGTTGCAGGCTGCCGTCGCGCAGGTCGGCGCTCACAATGAAGACCGGCGTCACTTCGCCGCGCTCCAGGCGCCAGTCCGAGAAGCCGATCACGAGCGGGACTGCCCAACTCACGCCTTCCATGGTGGCGACGCGGTCGCGCAGCTTGACGTCGAGCAGCGAAGGGTCCTCGAAGCATTTGGCTCCCTTGGGCAGGATCCACAAATCGGCGGAGGCATGGTCGATCATGGTCGTGACCATTCGGCCGAACCCGAGGAACAGGCCCATCTGGATCATGACGAGGACGACCGAGAAGACGATTCCGACCATGGTCGCGACGAAGCGAAGCCGATCGTGGAACAGGTTGCGGGACGCAAGTGTCAGTACCAGCGACATGTCGGCAT
The DNA here is from genome assembly GCF_001693485.1 of Bradyrhizobium sp. LMTR 3. Taxonomy (GTDB): domain Bacteria; phylum Pseudomonadota; class Alphaproteobacteria; order Rhizobiales; family Xanthobacteraceae; genus Bradyrhizobium. Next base: position 281,458 of record NZ_MAXC01000043.1, on the reverse strand, counting down.
CCGTTATCGCGGTTGATTGGCGATGGCTCTCTCGTCTCGTGGCTCGGAATGGCGCGAAACCAGCGCTCTCCCGCCGATCTTCATTCCGGCGCTTGCAGCCAGACTTATGGTGAGCGCAGCGGCAAAAACGATCGTCGCCTTGCCGATCGCGTTGAGATCGACATCAAGCATCGCGTATTGCAGCCACACGACCACAGCGTAATGCAAGAGATAGATGCTGTAGGCATTGCTGGAGAGGCTATCGAGCAGGCGGTCGCGCAATTGCAGCAGCCGAAGGCAGATCGCGAGCAGACACAGAGCGGCGGCCGCGGAAGCAACTGGAAACGCCAGCGCCGAAGCCAGTCGAAAGAGCGGTGCGGCTGCCTGCCACTCCGGCAAGGTCAGCGATGTGAGCCCGCCCCATACGGACATGCTGGCGATGGCGGCCGCAAGCCAGGCCAGCCAATGACGTGCAAGCGGACCATCGGGACGCAGTATGCTGTGCTCGGGCTCGTGGCTGCCGATCGCAAATCCGGCGAAGAAATAGACCACGTAGTGCAGCGGCCGGCTGAGCTGAAATGAAAATGGGCCGAGAAAAGTCCACTCCCACGGTGTGAAGGCCATCGCCAGCGGCACATAGGCCAGCGCGGAGAGCGCCGCCAGCCCAATGAAGAACATTAGCGGGCGATCGGCAACGCGGGCGACGAGCGCGCTCAATGCCCGAAGCCAATGCGGGGCGAAGGCGTGGACGGCGGCCGCAACGGCGCCCAGCAGAAAGATCTGCCACAAAAACCATTGCGGTCCGGCAGGCCACATCGGAAGCGCGCGCCAGTGTTGCCAAAAGGCGCTGAAGGAGGGATCGGCCGCAGTCAGCCGATAGGACGCGAAGTAGGCGAGAGGGCTGAGAACGCCGACGGCAAAAGCGAACGGCAGGCCGATCCGCCACGAGCGCTCCAAGGTGTAGGTGCGAGGCCCCTTGCGGCCGAGGCTGGACGGCGTGAACAGACCGGCCAGCAAGAACATCAGCGACATCAGGCTGACATCCTGCCACGCGCAAAACAGGTCGAAGCCGAACCAGCGCTGGTTATCGAGGATTGGGAATGCAATCCAGCGATAGGGCGGTGCGTCGAATGGAAAGGGATCGGCCGGTTGCGATGCGAGGTACGGCAGCACGGAGTGAAATGCGACCACGATGACGATGGTAATCGCGCGCAAGTTGCTGAGGGGCACATTGACCCGTGGTGACACGGCCATTCGTCCACTGCCATCCCACTGATTTGGGAACCGGCAGGGGTTCAACGTGGAGCCGGCGTGCTCGTTCCCGATAACGTGCGGAACTCCGCCCCTTCGGGAGCGCGGCCGGCCGGGCCGGCCGCCGGATACCGCGTGCTGTTACCGCGATGCCGACCTCGCCGCCGGCGTCACGCGCCAGATCGTGTTGCCGACATCGTCAGCCACCAGCAGCGCGCCCTGCTTGTCGAGCCGCACCCCCACCGGGCGGCCCTGCGCCTGGCCCTTGTCGTTGAGGAAACCGGTGAGCACGTCCTGCGGCGGTCCGGATGGCTTGCCGTCCTTGAACGGGACAAAGATCACCTTGTAGCCGGATGGCGGCTTGCGATTCCAGGAGCCGTGCTGGCCGATGAAGGCACCACCCTCCATTTCGGCAGGAAACAGCTTGCCGGTGTTAAACGTCAGTCCGAGCGAGGCGGTGTGGGCACCGAGGGCATAATCCGGGGCCATCGCCTTCTGCACGAGATCGGGCCGCCGCGGCTCGACGCGGGTGTCGACATGGTCGCCAAAATAGCTGTACGGCCAGCCGTAGAATGCGCCGTCCTTCACCGACGTCATGTAATCGGGCACCAGGTCGTTGCCGATCTCGTCGCGCTCGTTGACCACGACCCAGAGTTCGCCGGTCACTGGATTCCAGGCCGGGCCATTCGGATTGCGTAAGCCCGAGGCGAACACGCGCCATTGACCGCTGCCGCGATCGACTTCCAGCACCGCGGCGCGATCCTTTTCGGCATCCATGCCGTTCTCACCGACATTGCTGTTGGAGCCAACGGTCGCATAAAGCTTTGTGCCGTCAGGGCTGGCGGTGAGATCCTTGGTCCAGTGATGATTGAGGGTGCCGGCGGGCAGGTCCGCAAGCTTGACGCCGGGCCCGCCGATTTTGGTGTCGCCTTCGCGATAAGGGAATTTCATGATCGCATCGGAATTGGCGACATAGAGTTCGTCGCCGACCAGCACCATGCCGAAGGGCGAATTCAGTCCGCTGATGAAAGTGGTTCTCAGCTCGGCAACGCCGTCCCCGTCGGCATCGCGCAGCAGCGTTATGCGGTTGGCGCTGGGAACGCCGGCGCCGGCCCAGTTCTGCGCCTGCTTGTAGATGAAGCCCTTGATGCTCATGCCGCCGCCCTGCTTCGGCGGCGCGTTACTCTCGGCGACCAGCACGTCGCCGTTCGGCAGTGTGTAGACGGTACGCGGATGTTCGAGGTCGAGGGCAAAGGCGCTGACCGTCATGCCGTTTGCGGCGGTCGGCGTGGCGCCGTTAGGCCAGCGCTTGACGGTTGCGATGTCCACCGTCGGGATCCAGGAATGTTCCGGTGGCGGCAGGTTGGGCGAAGGACCATAGCTCTGCGCCACGGTCGCGGTCTCCGTCGGCTCGCTACAGGCGGCCAGCAGCAGCGCCAACGCGCCGACGCAGATGGCCAGAAGGAGGGTCTTGCGCATGGCAGGGTTCTCCGGGATATCGCCCGTACAATGCAGTGCCGGCCCGAACGTTCGTGTTCCGGCATGAATTCCCTGTGAAACGGCCGGCCGAAGGCCCGCCTCGCAATCCCGCAGGCCCCCATTGCGCGCCGTGCACGTGGAATCAGGCTTCGCCATGCTAGGAAGCAGCGCGCCGCGGCTCTTCAAGTCCGCGCGCTGGGAGCAGAAATGTCCGATCTCGGCGTTGCCGAAATTCCCGTAGACGAGGATGAGCGTCCGCTTCCGCCACCGGCGCCGGCGAAAAACGCGCTGCTCGACGGTCCGATCCTGCGCACGCTGTTGTGGCTGGCCTGGCCGAACGTGATCGCGCTTACCGCGGGCACCTGTGTGGTCATCGCCGAGACCTCCTACATCGGACGGCTCGGTGTGGAAGCGCTGGCCGCGATGGCGCTGGTGTTTCCAACCGTGATCCTGACCATGACGATGTCGGGTGGCGCCATGGGCGGCGCCGTGGCATCCGCGATCGCGCGTGCACTCGGCGCCGGTGACCGCGATCGCGCCTCGACCCTTGCCGCGCACGCGCTGCTGATCGGCCTCTGCTTCGGGCTGTTCTTCATGCTGGGCATGCTGATCTTCGGCCCCAAACTGTTCGAACTGCTCGGCGGCCGCGGCAACGTGCTGACCCAGGCGATCGCTTACACGCAGATCTTCTTCGGCGGCGCCGTGGTGCCGTGGCTGATGAACACGATGTCCGGCATTTTGCGCGGCACCGGCAACATGAAGCTGCCGTCGCTGTTGATGCTTTCATCGGCGATTTGCCAGATCATTCTCGGCGGCACGCTGGGCTTGGGTCTGGGCCCGATCCCGCAACTCGGCATGCGCGGCGTCGCGGCCGGTTCGCTGATCGCTTACCTGATCAGCATCTCCGTGATGTCCTGGTATCTGTTTTCCGGCCGCGCGCGCGTCGTTCCCAAGGTCAGGGGCCTTCGTATTCAGTGGTCGATGTTCATCGACATCCTGAAGGTCGGGGCCATCGCCTGCTTCTCGCCGCTTCAGTCGGTGCTGACGATCAGTACCTTCACGCACATGCTTGCGAGTTTTGGCACCGAAGTCCTCGCCGGCTACGGCATCGGCGCGCGGCTCGAGTTCATGCTGACCTCGATCTCGTTTGCGGTCGGCATCGCCTCGGTTCCGATGGTCGGCATGGCCGTCGGCGCGCAGCGCATCGCCCGGGCCCGCAAGATTGCCTGGACGGCGGGGCTCGTCGCATTCGCCTCGGTCGGCACATTCGCGACCTTCATCGCAATCTTCCCCGACATCTGGGTCAACCTCTTCACATCAGATGCGGCCGTGCGTGCCGCGAGCCATCAATATCTTTCGACGGCGGCGCCGATGTACGCCTTCCTCGGCCTCGCCACGGCGATGTATTTTTCGTCGCAGGGCGCGGCCAAGGTGATCGGCCCCGTGATGGCGCAGACCGCGCGGCTGCTGTTCATCGGTGCCGGTGGCTGGTGGCTGTTGACGCACGATGCCACCGCGCAGAACTTTTTCATGCTGGCGGCAGCCTCCATGGTGCTGCTCGGCGTGCTCTCATGCGCGAGCGTGGTGCTGACGCGCTGGGGGCCGAAGCAGCGGGTGCCCGCGGTTAGCCCGGCGTTGTCGTGATATCGGCCATGGCAAAGATCGTCATTCCGGGTCTGGTCCTTCGGACCATCCCGGAATGACCGATCAAATAATTACCGCCGCCGGTGACGTCGGCCCGATCGACCGCTGCCGACATTGGCCATGCGCATCAGTTGCGGGACCATGCTCATCAGCTCGCCGCCGCCGCCAGCGCCGCCGAGCATGCCCATGAAGTCGCTGCCGCCCAGATTTATGCCGCCAGCGCTCACGCCGTAACCCTCCGGCACGTAGCCACCGCCGCCGGGGATACCACCGCCCATCATGCCGCCGAGCCCACCGCCGCCGCCTTCCATCATGCGGCTCATCATCGGGCCCATGGTCTGCATCAGCATGGCAAAGCGGCGCTTGCCCATCTTCGCCTTCATCATTTCCAGCATCGGCGCCATCTGCGTCATCATGTCTGCGCCGCCACCGCCACCGCCGAAGCCGGCAAATTGCGCCTTTGCCGGCGTCGACGTCAGGGCGAACAGCAACACCAGCGTGGCCGCCTGGCACACCACCTTGTCAGCTCCAGTCATGGCTCTGCTCCTCATGCGCCGGCGGCCGCGGGCGCGGCGTCATTCGGACGCATAGGGGGAGGCTAGGCGCGGGGAGGGAGCCAATCTGTGAGAAGGATCACGTCAGCTAGTGCCGGTAGCGCATGGTCATGCCGCGCTTCGTCCGAACGCCTTCTGCATGGCAAGCACGCCCTGGTCCATCTGTGAGGAGACGTAGGGCGCGATCTCGTCCGGCAATACGTCGACGATCCAGACCAACCGGCTGCGCGCGTCGCCATCAGCGAACACCTGGGCCGACGCGCTATAATGCTTCACACGCTCGCTGTTGATCGCATAGACCAGCCGCATTCGTCCGTCGTCGCAATCGACCAGCGTCTCGCGCGCGACGGTGCCGTTGGCAAAGGTGACGATGCGCGCGTCGCCGTCGAGCTTGGTGTCGGTGACGAACCCCGGCACCAGCCGGGTATGCAGCGCGCCGAAATCGCGCAGTGCGTCCCAGACGTCGTTGGCGGAAGCGTCGAGGGGGATGTCTTTGTGGATGGAGGCCATGTTTAGATCCGTTGTTAGGGTGTCGTAGGGTGGGCAAAGGCGCTTGCGCCGTGCCCACCATCTCTCCAAGGCTTGTGCGCGCGGTGGTGGGCACGCTTCGGCCTTCGCTCGCTGAGCTACGGCGGACAAGTCGCTTTGCCCACCCTACGTCGCTTCGCTCCGCTCGCAATGACGGATGGACTTACGTACAAACCGCCTCGACATTGTTGCCATCGGGGTCGATCAGGAAAGCAGCGTAATAGGTTGGGCTGTAATCCGCGCGCAGCCCGGCGCCGCCATTGTCGCGGCCGCCGGCCTTCAGGCCTTCGGCGTGGAATTTCTGAATCGCCGCATGGTCCTTGGCGCGGAACGCGACATGCGCGGCGGAGCCGGCGTTGCCCTTGTGCAGATGCAGCCAGAGCGCGGGCGCGCCCTTCGGGCCGAAGCCTGCGCCGGAATCATCCCGCGAGCACAGCACGAAGCCGAGGGGCGCGAGCGCTGCCGTATAGAAGCGCACGCTGGCGTCGAGATCGCCGACGCGTAATCCGATGTGGTCGTACATGACATTCTCCAGCAAAAAGTGCCACGAGCTCGCGCGGCCTGGAGAAAGCCTAGTCAGTGGAGGGCCAGCCGTTCTTGGAAAATCTTGCGCATGCCCCGCGAGGCTTGCCGGAACTTAAGCGGCGAGGCGCCGGCGGCGCGATGGAAAGTGCGCACGAAATTCGAGAGGTCGGCAAAACCGACGTCATAGGCGATGTCGGTGATCGGGCTGTCGTCGTCCGCGAGCCGCCGCGCGGCATGGCGCAGCCGCGAGCGCACCAGATATTGGTGCGGCGTGACGCCGAGCGCTTGCGAGAATAGCCGCAGGAAATGGAACGGGCTGATCCCGGCCTCGGCCGCGGCGTCCTCCAGATTGATCTGACGGTGCGAATTGGCATCGATCCACAGCGCGGTTTCCACCGCGCGGCGGCGGTCGCGCGCTGCATCAGGGCCGGATTTGCGCGGCCTGCCGGAAACCACCTCGACAAAGCGGCTCGCCAGCACCTGTCCGATCTCGTCGAGGTCGATGTCGCTGCTGCCATCTGCTGCCGCTTGCGCCAGTTCGCCGAGCACGACGAGCTCCGGCAGTGGCGGCGCGGAGCCGATCTGCCATGGCGATCGGCTGTCGCCGATGGCTTCCACCAGCTCGGGGGCAAAGAAGAACGACAGGCACTCGTCGCCACAGACGTGCTCGTGGGTACAGGTATATTCGTCGCCGGGATGGCCGATCAGCACCGATCCCACCACCAGTTCGCTGCACTTGCCGCGGCTGCGCAGGCCGAAACTGCCTTTGCGCACATAGGAAATCGAATGGCCGCCATGCTGCTCCGCGAACGGCTTGTCGCCCGGTCCCGCGGTGCAGCGAAAGTCGAAGACGGATATGGATTTGCGTTCAAGAAGCGTGGTCGCGATCATCCCGCCTACTTAAGGATGCGGGCGCGGCGGTGCAACCGGCAGCAGCACGTCGAACAATGTCTTGCCGGAGGTCTGGCTGGCGCCCTCGATCGAGAGCAGCCGCCGCTTGGAGATCGCCCCGCCAAAGGCTGAGATCTTGTCGGCATAATTGCCGGCTTCAAGCACGCGATGGCACGGCACGATGATCATGAAGGGGTTGCGGCCGACCGCCTGCGCCACCGAATAGACCGCGCCCGAAGCGCGAAGGCTGGCGGCCACTTCCGCATAGGTCCGCGTCTCGCCGCGCGGGATCGCGCGCGTATAGGCATAGACGCGCTGGCTGAAGGCGGGAATGCCGGTCATATCGAGCGCAACGTCGGACAGATCGCACGCTGCCCCGCGCACTAGAGCGATGATGCCCTCAATGGCGACCTGCACATTTGCCGGCGGGCGAAGCTCACGGGCATCAGGATAGAGCTGATAGAGCCGCCGCCGCGTGTCGATCTCGCGGACTTCCGGGAGCTGCACGCCGATAATGCCCGCCGGGCTCCATGCGACCCCGCAGCGGCCGATCCCCGAATCGAAAATGCTGTAGCCACGCCCCGTCATACGCCACCAGCCCCAGACGCGAATCATACCACCGGCCGGACGAATCGCATGGAATTTTGGCGAAGTCGACAGCGAGCAAGACGGCCAATGGAACAGCTTGGCGGATCGCGCAAGGTCGGCTAATCATGGGGTTCGACCCGCGGGCGTAGTTCAATGGTAGAACGGCAGCTTCCCAAGCTGCATACGAGGGTTCGATTCCCTTCGCCCGCTCCAATTTGCCCGCCTTGCCCGCGTGAAATGTGCTAATCTGGTTGTATGGTCAAAACACTCGAACAAGCCATCGCGCAAGTCTCTCGGCTCCCGGCAGCCGATCAGGAGCAGATCGGCCGAAAACTGCTCATGCATGTCGAAAAGCTCAACGCGCTTCGCGCTGAAATAGACAAGGGCTTGCACTCGCTCGATACGGGCGAGGGCCGCGCCTTGGACATGGAAGCTTTCCTTCGCGAGAAGAATTCGCGGCATGGCGGAGCATAAGCCAGCGGTTGATTGGTCGCCTGAAGCTATCGCCGATATTGATCACCTTTGGGATTACTACGCTCAAGGCGGATGGAATTTTGCGCGAGATCGCGAAGGCCATTGCCGTCATAGAAGATTTTCCTCTCGCAGGCCGGGCGCGCGACGAAATCCGATCCGGTCTGCGCTCTCTGGCGGCCGCTTCGCAAACCGTGTTCTATCGATTGAAAAGTGATCGGCCCGAGATCGTGCGAGTGCTCGATGGCAGGCGGGATATTGAAGAGATTTTTTCAGACGGCGAGAACGGCTAAGCGCGCAAGGGGCGCCACTGGCTCCGCCACGACATTTGAGACGCTAACCCCGTAGTACTACCGGCCTCGATTTAAGCCGGCCTTAGTCCGTTCTGCCTACGTTGCCCGCTTCTCCCTGGCAGAGCGGAAACAAAAAATGCGGATCGGTCGGCTTTTTGCACTATCGATGCTTTCGGTGACGGTCCTGGCGGTCGTCCTTGGCGCCGGGGTCCTTGTCCCGCAATACCGTACCTTTGCCAGCAAGAGCGAGGCGATCAAGACCGTGGAGGCCTACGGCGCGGTGCTGGCGGTTGGCCAGCAGGTCGCCGGCTATCGGGCGCCCTATGTTGGTCCGCTGTTCAAGGAAACGGCCGCGACACCCGAGCAGATGGAGACCGTCGCGAAAGCGGTGCAGGCGGCCGATGCAGCGTTCGCCAGGGCGCGAACGGTGGTCGGCGCGCTCAACGATGGCGCAGCGATTGTCCAGGGCCTGAACCAGGCGGCGGCCAAGCTTGCCGAGGTTCGCGCGGCGAGCGATCGCGCGCTGAGCCTGCCGATGAGCGCGCGCGATCCAGCGGCGATCAAGGGTTTTCTGCCGGGCATTGCCGCCGTCGTCGCAATCCTCGAGCCGCTGTTGAACCGACTGGAAAACCAGGTGGCGATGGCGGATGCGTCGCTGACGGCGCTGCTGAATGTCGCCCGCACTGCGCAGGATCTGCGGATCTCCGCCGGCGGCCGCGCCGCCACCATGTCGCTTGCGATCAGCACGCGTCGCCCGCTGACGGCGGCCGAAATTTCGATCACCGACCGCGCCCAGGGCCGCGTCGATCTCGACCGCGAGCGGATCGAGGCCGGCGTCGATCAGATCGGCAGTCCGCCGCGGCTTGCGAAAGCGATGAACGATGCCATCGAGGGCTACTTCGCCAAGGCCGCGCCATGGCTTGAAAAAGAGATGGCGGCTGGGCGCGCCGACGGCAACTACGGAATCAATTCGGATCAGCTTGCCAGGACGATCGTGCCGGCGGTGCAGGCCTTCTTCGCGGTGCGCGATGCGGCGCTCGCAGAGGCCGCCGAGCGCGCGAGCGCTGCGCGCGATGGCGCGCTCACGATGTTGGCGCTGGCGAGTATTGCCGTCGTGGCGCTGCTCGCCGTGCTTGCCGGCGTCACCGTGATGCTGCGGCGGCGCGTGATCACGCCGCTGGCAAACTTGACCGGCGTGGTCGGCGAACTCGCCGCCGGCCGGCATGACGTCACGATCCCGACCATCGAGCGTGCCGACGAAATCGGCGCGATGGCAGGCTCGCTGCAGGTTTTCAAGGACGCCCTTATCGCCAAAAAGGCCGCCGACGAGGCGGCCGCGGTGGAGGCCGATGTAAAAATCCAGCGCGGCCAGCGCGTCGACCGGATCACCAGCGATTTCGAGGCGATGATCGGCGAGATCATCGAGATCGTGTCACGGGCGTCGACCGAGCTGGAAGCCTCCGCCGGCACGCTGACGGCGACCGCGGAGCGTTCCGAAGAACTGACTACCGTGGTTGCGGCGGCATCCGAAGAGGCCTCCACCAACGTGCAATCGGTGGCATCCGCCACCGAAGAGATGGCGTCGTCGGTCAACGAGATCAGCCGTCAGGTCCAGGGCTCGGCGCGCATCGCCAGCGAGGCGGTGGAGCAGGCGCAGAAGACCAATGACCGCGTTGCCGAGCTTGCCAAGGCGGCCGCCCGCATCGGCGACGTGGTGGAGCTGATCAACACCATCGCGGGTCAGACCAATCTGCTGGCGCTGAATGCCACCATCGAAGCGGCGCGCGCCGGCGAGGCGGGGCGCGGTTTTGCCGTGGTCGCCTCCGAAGTGAAGGCATTGGCGGAGCAGACCGCGAAAGCGACCGGCGAGATCAGCCAGCAGATATCGGGCATCCAGGCGGCGACGCAGGAATCGGTCGGCGCCATCAAGGAGATCGGCGATACCATCGGACGGATGTCGGAGATTGCCGCCACCATCGCCGCCGCCGTCGAGCAGCAGGGCGCGGCGACCCAGGAAATATCCCGCAACGTGCAGCAGGCCGCGAACGGCACGCAGCAGGTCTCCGCCAACATCACGGACGTGCAGCGCGGCGCCAGCGAGACCGGCTCCGCCTCCGCCCAGGTGCTATCAGCGGCAAAATCGCTGTCCGGCGAAAGCGACCGGCTGAAGCGCGAGGTTGGAAAATTCCTCAGCTCGGTGCGCGCGGCCTGAGCCGCGCTGAAGGTTTGAGGCACGTCATAAGCGAGGGGTAAAAGGCGGACGACTCTCGCTGTTCGTCATTCCGGGGCGTGCGAAGCACGAGCTACGATGTGCAATTGCACATCTGAGAATCCATCTCACCTCGGCCATGCGGCTCAATGGATTCCGGGCTCGCGCCAAGAGGCGCGCCCCGGAATGACGGCCGTGTTACGGCGCAATCGTCAGCACCGCCTTCATGTTGGGATGGTACCGGCAGTAATATTCGACGCTGCCGGCCTTCGTCAGCACCGAGGTCACCGTCTTCTTCGGCGGCGTGGCGACATCGAAATCGCCGTTGCGCGCGGTCGCGGTGTGGGCGAACACGTCCTTGTTGATCCATTCGATGGTGTCGCCGACCTTGGCAGACACCTCGGCCGGCGCGAACACCAGATTGTCGATCGTGATCTGGATCGTCGCTGCATGCGCCGTGACGGCCGCCGCGCCAAGCAGCAGAGCGGCGACGAGCGGCAGATGTCGTCCCGGACGCATGGCGGCCTCCTACTTCAGCTTGGCGGCAACTTGTTCGGCGTGCTGCTGGTGGCCTTGAAAAATCTTTAGGCCGGTTTGCAGCAGGTTCTTCAGCTCGGCATTGCTGGCTGACGGAATCAATTGCGTCTCCAGCGCGCTGTTGACGGCCTTGTGGTAGGCGACCTCATTGGCGAGATAGGCCTTGTCGTATTCGGCGCCCTTCAGCTTGTCGAGTTCGGCGAGCTTCTCGGTGGCCTGCTTCGATAGCGTCTTGCTGGTGTCGTTGTCCTCCGGCGTCACCTTCAGCTTCTTGACCAGGTCGAGCGCCTGCTTGTTGACGGTCTCATGGTCGCGCACCATGTCCTGCGCGAATGCCTTGACGTCCTTGTTGCTGGCTTTCGCGATCGCCTGCTTGGCGGCGTTGATGTCGATGACTCCAGCCGTGTAGGCGATATGCGCGATCTGGGGATCGGTGGGTTTTGCGCCTTGCGCCAGCGCGGTGCTGCCAAGAAGGCTCAATGCGGCGATCGCCGCGCTCAATCGTACGAACATGGTTTGACACTCCTGTGGCGCCGGGCGCGAGCACTCGGCGCATGTTGGTTGCACAGGGAGTTGGATGGAAAAGGCGGCTGGAGGTTCCGGGAAAATCGGCCTTGTCGCAGCAATTGGGCCTGCATGGTTCGCCCGGCGATGCGAAGCATCGTCCGGAGACGGGCGGCTTCGCCGCGCTCCTCACCATGAGGTCTCGGACCTCATCCTGAGGAGCCCGCGCAGCGGGCGTCTCGAAGGATGAAGCCACCGCTGCGAGTTGCACTAATACCCCAGCCGCTTCAGCACGGCGTCCGTCAGCCGCTCGCAGCGCCGGCCGGCAAAGGGGAACGCCTCCATCACCACGGGGCCGATCTTGTTCTCGACGATGTCGCGCAGCATGGTGCGGGCGCGGTGCAGTCGGGTTTTTACCGTCTCCGGCTTCAGCCCAAGAATTTCAGCGGTCTCTTCCACATTCATCCCCTCGATCACGCGGGTGATGAAGACGAGACGGAACGCTTCCGGCAGTTCATCGATGGCGTGTTCGACGACATGCTGAATTTCACGCTGGGCCATGGATTTTTCCGGATCGTCGGCGGCAAGAGGAAACTGGATGATTTGGGCCTCCAGCGCGCCCTGCGGCAATGAGTCCAGTTCGACGGCGGGCCGCTGGCGGCGCAGCCGGCCTAGCGCCTCATTCATGGTGATCCGCGACAACCACGTCGACAGGCTGGAATCACCGCGAAAGTTTTCCAGATGGGTGAAGGCACGGACATAGGCCTCCTGCACGACGTCCTCGGCTTCGCCATCGTTGCGCAGAATGCCGCGGGCGAGCCGGTACAGCCTGCGATTATTCGCCTGCATAATCGCGCGCACCGCTGCCTCGTCGCGGGCCAGCGCGCGGCGCACCAACTCGGCGTCGCCGGTATCGAGGCGCGCGATGTCCGGTATGTGGGCCTGGTGCATGATATCCACCAATAACAGGGTATTGGGATTAGATGCTGCAGGGGCCGGCAGGTTCCCGAAATAATTCGGCTGCATAGACGGGCCAAACGTCAGCGTGTCAGCCATTCGGCATGACGCATTGGTTCCACCGAGCATTCCAATTTTGCGATAGAAGCCATGTCCACATTCAAATTCCTCGAACCCTCGCCGCGATCTATTCTGCACGTCAACCAACCCTTGGAATCGCGGAGGAAATTGAGCCCGATGGCGGAAGCAGCAAAATCACGCGCCGAGGCCGCACCGGCGTTGCCGACGTGGCCGGACGAGATCTACCGCGTGCTCAAGGACGCCGGCATTCGCCAGGTCGCGATGGTTCCGGACGCCGGCCACAGCCGCCTGATCCGCTCCTTCGAGGCCGATCCCGAGACTCGCGTCGTCACGCTGACGACGGAGGAAGAGGGCGTGGCGATGCTGGCGGGTGCGTGGCTCGGCGGCGAGCGCGGCGTGCTGCTGCTGCAGTCGAGCGGCGTCGGCAATTGCATCAACATGCTGTCGCTGCCGGTCATCTGCCACATGCCGTTATTGATGATCGTCACCATGCGCGGCGATTGGGGCGAGTTCAATCCGTGGCAGATTCCGATGGGGCAGGGCACGCGTCCCTCGCTGGAGGCCATGGGCGTGATCGTGAACAAGGTCGACGAGCCTGATCTCGTCGCCTCCACCGTGCAGGGCGCGGCGAACCTAGCCTTCAACACCTGGAAGCCGGTAGCGGTCCTGATCGGCCAGCGCGTGCTTGGCGCCAAGAATTTCAAGGAGCTTGCCCGCAAATGAGCAATCCGAACGCGCTCCTGCATCGCCGCGACGTCGTCAACGAATTGTTGCGCGACCGCGCCGATCTCCTCGTCATCGCCGGCCTCGGCGCGCCGAACTGGGACGTCTCCGCCGCCGGCGACCATCCGAACAATTTTCCGCTCTGGGGCGCGATGGGCGCCGCCTCGATGATCGGGCTTGGGCTGGCGCTGGCGCAGCCCAAGCGCAAGGTGCTCGTCATCACCGGAGACGGCGAGATGCTGATGAATATCGGCTCGCTCGCCACGATCGCGGTGGAGGCGCCGAAGAATCTCACGATCGCCGTTCTCGACAACGAGCGCTTCGGCGAGACCGGCATGCAGAAGACCCCCACCGCGTCGGGAGTCGACCTCGCCGCCATCGCGACCGCCTGCGGCATCCGCACCTCGCGCATCGTTCGCACGATGGCGGAAGTCACCGAACTGCGCGACCTCGCGCATGAGGGACGCGGAACGGCCTTTGCGCAGATCAAGATCAATCCCGAGGCACTGGTCTTCGTGATGCCGCCTGCCGATGGCGTCATCCTGACGACGCGCTTCCGGCAATCGGTGTTGGGAGACGAGGCGCTGTATAATTGAGGCGCAGCTACGCCGTCATGCTGATCTTCCAAAGCCCTTCCCGGGAAAGCTGTTGAATCTCGGATACGATCCGCGTCGCGATCGTGGTCGTTGCGATCGACGGCGGGTGGGCGATCGGCGAGGCCAGGATCAGCTCGCGCGACACGGCGGGGCTGACGGCAGCCATCTCCAGGCGCTTTGCCGCCACCTCGGTGCGGATCGCCGAGGGCGGCAGCAGCGTGTAGCCGAGCCCTTCCTCCATCAGGCTGATCTGGGCGCGGTAGGAATCGACCTCGATCATGGCCTCCAACTTCAGCTTTTCGCGCGCCAGCGCCTTCTCCAGGAGCGCCCGCAGACCATGCGAGATGCTCGGCAGGATCAGCTTCTGCTTCACCAGCCACTTCAGATCGACCTGCTTGCGCTTGTTCAGCCCCGACCCCGGCGGCCCGACAGCGACGATATCCTCACGGCCGATCGACTGGACCTGAAGATGGAGATCGACGGCAGGACCATAGATGATCGCGAGATCCATCTCGCCGCGGTGCAGCCATTCGACCAGATGCCCGCCATAGCTCTCCACGATGCGCAGCGAGACGTCGGGAAACTCGTTGAGGACGCGGCGGGCAAACCGTCCGGACAGGACAGCGCTGACCGTCGGCACCAGCCCGAGGATGACCCGGCCCGACGGATTGCCGTTCGCCGATTTGAGGTCGTCGCTGACCTGTTCGATCTGGCGGATCAGGCCGGTGGTGCGGTCGAGCAGCATCCGGCCCGCGCTGGTCAAGAGCATGCCGCGTCCGTTGCGGACGAACAGCTCGACGCGGAGCTCATGCTCGAGCAGCTTGATGTGGCGGCTCAGCGCCGGCTGCGCGGCACGCAGCCGGTCCGCGGCCTTGCTCAGGCTTCCGAGTTCGGCTACGGCCCGGAAAGTCCGCAATTGTTTGAGATCCATCGAGTGCCCAGAGTGCCTGTTATGCAAGCGATCATATGCCGTTTCCGGAATCTCCGTCCATGACCGTACCCTCAGTTACCCCCTCGCAAGTCCGCGCCGCGCTGCTGCTGCGCGAGGAAATCGCGCTGCTTGATGTTAGGCACGAGGCCGTGTTCGCCACCGGCCATCCGCTGTTTGCCGCCAACATGGCGGCCGACCGGATCGCGCTCGAAGCGGAGGCGCGGCTGCCGCGCAAGGACGTGCCGATCGTGATCTATGACGCCGGTGAAGGCCTCGTCGGCGCAGCGACGGACCACCTGAAAGTGTTGGGCTACACCAATGTTTGCCAGCTCGACGGCGGGCTGCAGGGCTGGAAGTCGGCTGGCTATGAGGTGTTCGAGGACGTCAATTCGTACGCCAAGGCCTTCGGCGAACTGGTCGAGTCGCGGCGGCACACGCCTTCGCTCGCCGCCGAGGAAGTCGGTGCCCTGATTGCGAGCGGCGCCAATATCCAGATCCTCGATGTCCGCCGCTTCGATGAATACGCCACCATGAACATCCCGGGCTCCATCAGCGTGCCCGGCGCCGAACTGGTGCTGCGCGCCGGCCGCGCCGCGCCGGACCCCGAGACGACCATCATCGTCAATTGCGCAGGCCGCACCCGCTCGATCATCGGCACCCAGTCGTTAATCAATGCCGGTGTCGCGAACAAGGTGCGGGCGCTGCGCAACGGCACCATCGGCTGGACGCTGGCCAAACAACATCTCGAACATGGCAGTGACAGGCGCGGCGAGGTCGGTACTATCAAAGGCGGCGAAGCCAATGCTCGCGACGTCGCCTATCGCGCCGGCGTCCGGCATATCGGATCGGAGGAAATGGCGGCGTTGCAGGCGCAGGCCAACCGTACGCTCTACTGCTTCGACGTCCGCTCGGAGGAGGAATACACGGCTGGCCATATCACGGGCTTCCGCCACTACGCCGGCGGGCAATTGGTGCAGGAAATCGATATGGCGGCGCCGGTGCGCGGCGCCCGGATCGTGCTGACGGATAATATGAGCGTGCGCGCCGACATGACGGCGTCCTGGCTGGCGCAAATGGGCTGGGAAACTTACGTGCTTGAAGGAGGCTACGACGCCACGCTGGAAATCGGGCCACCGCGCGTGATCCTAAAACCCGATCCGTCACACCGCTATCGCCGGCCCTACGAGGGCACCGATGTTAAGGAAAGCGCGATGCAGGCCTATCTCGACTGGGAATACGGCCTCGTCGAGCAGCTCCGCCGCGACGGCACGCACGGATTTTTCGTCATATAATTCGGAGCGCTTGTCGCGCCTTAGCTCAACGAGCGTAGGCGGATCATTCATCCGCGCCGAAACTGGCCAGCTTCTCGGCCGAATAATTCTCGCCGACCGAGAGCGCGCAAATCCGCGAGATATGCACGTAGGGAAGCCCGCTTTCCTCCGCCCATGTATTGAACTGCGCCTGCACCTTGGCGAGATCGCGCTTGGAGGTGACCGTCTCCGCAATGTCGAGCCCGGCGTCGCGCAGGCACAGGATCACGTCGCTGGAGGTGACGAATCCGTCCCAGCCGAGGAAACGCAGCATCATCTGCCCGGTATTGCCGCCGAGCCGGCTGCCGCGCTTGGCCAGCAGTTCCAGCAATCCAGCCTCGTCCGACGACGGCCAGTTCGCAAGGAACTTGCCGAAACTGCCGTGCTCCTTCGCAATGTCCCTGATGAAGCCGGCATTGGCGCGCACCGACATGATCTTGGCGCCGTTGCGCACGATGCGGGTGTCTTTCATCAGGCCGTCCCAGAAATCATCCGGCTGCAGCGTCAGCGGCCCGGGCTTGAAGCCGAGAAACGCCTTCTCGAAGCCCGGCCATTTGCTCTCGATCACGCTCCAGGCAAAGCCCGCGCAGAACACCCGCTTGGTCATTTCGGCAAGAATCCGGTCGTCGCCGAGCTTGGCGAGCGCCTTCGGGTCCGGCTTGGCCGGCAGCAGCTTGGCGAGTGCCTTCGGCCCGCCCTTGCGCTTCTCGGCGCGGGCGCGAATGGTCTTGAACGCGGTCACGGTGCATGGCCCCATATGCTCAAGTTGAAAACCACGGCTGAAATGCCCGGAAAGCCGTAGTGTAGCGGATCATCCCAAAATTCCCAGCCGGCAGCCTGGGAGGTTAACCGTCGCAGAAGTGATCGGCTGACCTGCAAAGAATGGATGGCGTCCTGGCTGGATTTCGCCTAAAGCATCCCCACCTCACTCAATCCGTCAGGCCGTGCGGCTGTGCGTCGTCAATGCGCAGCTTTTTAAGTCATTTCGGTTCGAGGCGCCCTTTCATATTCCCGGCCGACAGTGCCAACCAAGGTCTGACATCTCGTGACATTACTGCCCGCAAATGCGCCGCTCGCCCGAGCTTTGGCGGAACGCAACTACGATCGGCTGACGCCGGTGCAGATGGCGGTGCTGGCCGACGATGCTGATGGCCGCGACCTGCTCGTTTCTGCGCAAACCGGCTCCGGCAAAACGGTCGCCTATGGTCTGGCGATTGGAGCGAACCTGCTGGATGGCGCCGAACGATTCGAGCGGGCTGCCGCGCCCCTTGCATTGATTGTCGCGCCGACACGCGAGCTTGCGCTTCAGGTGCACCGCGAACTCGGCTGGCTTTATCAGCATGCGGCCGCCCGCGTGGTTTCCTGCGTCGGCGGCATGGATCCGCGCCGCGAGCAGCGCGAACTGGCCGCGGGCGCCCATATCGTGGTCGGCACGCCGGGGCGGCTCTGCGATCACTTGCGGCGCGGCCGGCTCGACGTCTCGGAATTGAAGGCGATCGTGCTCGACGAGGCTGACGAGATGCTCGACCTCGGCTTCCGTGAGGACATGGAATTCATCCTGCAGGCCACACCGGACGACCGCCGCACGCTGTTGTTCTCGGCGACGCTGCCGCCCGGCATCGTCGCGCTGGCAAAGGAATATCAGCAGCAGGCCTTCCGCGTCGAAGTCGCCGGCGACGAAGGGGGTCATGCCGATATCGAGTATCGCGCGATCCGGATCGCCGCCGGTGATGTCGAGCACGCCGTCGTCAACATCCTGCGCTATTTCGAATCGCCTGGCACCCTGGTGTTTTGCAACACGCGCGAGGCCGTGCGGCATCTGCAGGCAACGCTGCTGGAGCGCGGCTTCTCCGTGGTGGCGCTGTCGGGCGAGTTGACCCAGAACGAGCGAACGCTGGCGCTGCAGGCGTTGCGCGACGGCCGCGCCCGCGTTTGCGTTGCGACCGACGTTGCCGCGCGCGGCATCGATTTGCCGAACCTCGACCTCGTCATCCACGCCGATCTGCCGAACGATCCGGAAGTCATGCAGCATCGCTCCGGCCGCACCGGGCGGGCCGGTCGCAAGGGCGTCAGTATCTTGCTGGTGCCGCCGGCGCGGCGGCGTCGCGCGGATATGTTGCTCAAGCTCGCCGGCATCGACGCGGCCTGGGGCTTGGCGCCGCAGCCGGATGAAATCCGCAAGCTCGATCAGGAGCGGCTGCTGCGCGATGATGTGTTCGCAGGCGAGATAACTGCAGAAGATGAGGCACTCGCGCAAAGCTTGCTTGCTGAGCGGTCGTCGCAAGAGATCGCCACCGCGCTGGCACGGCTCTATCGCGCGCGATTGCCCTCTCCCGAGGACATCGTCGACCCCGGCGAGGAGCGCGTCAAATCTCGTGCCGAGCGCGCCCGCGAGCGGGCCGATCGCGAGGCTGGAAGGGGCGTGAAGCCAACGAAATCCTCGACGCGCCACCGCATGGCGGAGGACGCCGTGTGGTTCAGCGCCGCGATCGGACGCCGGAAGAACGCGGAAGCGCGTTGGCTGTTGCCGATGTTGTGCCGCCGCGGCAGCATCAAGAAGGAAGATATCGGCGCCATCCGCATTCTCGACAGCGTCACCGAGTTCGAGATTTCCGCACGCGTCGCCGGCCGCTTCGCCGCCAGAGTTCGCCGTCCCGACAAGGAAGACAGCATTCGCATCGAGGCGATGACGAATACCCCGCCGCGCGAGGAGACACGGCTCTCGAAGCCGCATGGCAAGAACGCAAAGAGCGCCGACGGGGCAGGGTTTGACAAGGAAGTGCGTTACGATAGGAAGAAACCGCATCGGGATAAATCGACTCACGCCGGAAAACCGCGGCACGAACGCGAGGCGCCCGCGGCGCCTGCATTCGGCAAGAAGAAAAAGAAGAAGTTTCGCGGCTGACCGGCATGACCGAGACCTCAACGGCCCCCGCCGCGCAACCCCCAAATGAGGAGCCGTCATGAGCGTCTACATCATCGCCCAGTTGAAGTTCACCCGCAGCGAACTCTACGATCGCTATCAGGCGCGCTTTATGGACGTATTCAAGAAATTCCGTGGCAAGCTGCTGGTAGCGGACGCAGATCCGGTCGTGCTGGAAGGCGAGTGGCCGCGCGACAAGGTCGTGATCATGGAATTTCCGGACGACGCCACAGCAAAGGAATTTCAGAATTCGCCGGAATATCGGGAGATCGCGGTCGATCGCAAGGCGGGGGCCGATGCCATCGTGCTGGCGGTAAGAGGCCTGTGACATCGCGAACCGTTGAGTTGATCGTCCGGCCGCAACAAGCTGCCGCTCGCGCACGGATGACAACAGCGCGTCTCGCCTCAAGCGCACCTCAAGGCTTCATCAAGCTTCCTCACGTCCATTTGTCTCGTGCGGCGAAGCACCTGTGAAGTATCTCACAGGCCTTTCTCGCGCTTGCTGACATTTTGCCCGCGACACACACACTAGCCCGCGGGGCATCAGCGATGCGTACTCACTCCGTTGAAGACGAGCCCAGGCAGCGCACGAGGCGCAAGGGACTGTTTGCGCGCATCCTCGAAGCGTTACATCGCTCGCGGCGGCGCGAGGCAATCCGGGTGCTGCGCCGCTACCGTCATCTGTTTGCCGGGCAGGCTCAGATACGTCCCGTGAAGCATGTGCCGGAATCCCGACAAGCCGAAGCGAGCAGCCGAAATGCCCACGGAAATAACGCGCCCGTCCGCGCCGATCGCAAGGCCCAACAGGACGCCGGGACACAATTCGCGTGATGGAGCGCAGCTTTGCTCGCCATGATTCCATCCTCGTCGTCGTCATCATGGCGCCGGCACGGCCATACTTTGACCGCTTGTAGCAGGTTCCGTGCTCGCATTATTGCATTCCGGAACATCAACGAGGCCGGCTTTCGCCGGGCCATTCTTGTGCTATTGCTGCTGTCAGGCGTTTTGCTCGCTTTGACATGATTGCGTCATCATTGGCCGAAGCTTGCGAAGCCTTAAAAATCCTTCAGCATTTGCCGAAAGAATCATGACCGCACCTGAGCGAAACGCTTCCGTCTCGATTGATCCCGTAAAGCTCGACCGCCTCGCCGAAGTCGCGGTCAAGGTCGGCTTGCGGCTACAGCCGGGGCAGGACTTGCTGCTGACCGCGCCCTCGGTCGCGCTGCCGCTGGTGCGCCGGATTGCCGTACATGCGTACAAGGCCGGCGCGGGTTTGGTGACCCCGATTCTGTCGGACGAGGCGATCACGCTGGCGCGCTACCGCTACGGCCACGAGGCCGGTTTCGATCGTGCCGCCACCTGGCTCTACGAGGGCATGGCGAAGGCGTTCGGCGCCAACACCGCACGCTTGGCCATCGTCGGCGACAATCCGATGCTGCTGTCGGGCGAGGATCCCGCGAAAGTGGCGCGCGCCAGCAAGGCCAATTCGATCGCCTATCAGCCGGCGCTGGAGAAGATCGTCAATTTCGATACCAACTGGAACATCATTGCCTATCCGAGTCCGTCCTGGGCCAAGCAGGTTTTCCCTGACGTCCCTGAGGACGTCGCGGTGGCAAAACTGGCGGATGCGATCTTTGCGGCGTCCCGCGTCGATCAGGACGGCGCCGTCGCCGCCTGGGAAAAACACAACGCCGTGCTGCGCGAGCGCACCGAATGGCTGAACGGCCAGCGCTTCCACGCGCTGAAATATTCCGGCCCGGGCACCGATCTGACGATCGGTCTTGCCGACGGCCACGAATGGGAAGGCGGCGCCTCGACCGCGAAGAACGGCATTACCTGCAACGCCAACATCCCGACCGAGGAAGTCTTCACCACGCCGCATTGCCGGCGCGTCAGCGGCCATGTCGTCTCCTCCAAGCCGCTGTCCTATCAGGGCACGCTGATCGACAATATCGCGGTGAGATTCGAGGAAGGCCGCATCGTCGAGGCAAAGGCGTCGCGCGGCGAGGAGGTGCTCAAGAAGGTGCTCGACACCGACGAGGGCGCGGCGCGTCTCGGCGAAGTGGCGCTGGTACCGCATTCCTCGCCGATCTCGAAAAGCGGGCTGTTGTTCTTCAACACGCTGTTCGACGAGAACGCCGCCTCCCATGTCGCGCTCGGCCAGTGCTACTCGAAATGCTTCGTTGGCGGCGACAAGCTGACGCCGCAGCAGATCGCCGAGCAGGGCGGCAACAAGAGCCTCATTCACATCGACTGGATGATCGGATCGGCCGAAACCGACATCGACGGCATTCACGCCGACGGAAGCCGCGTCCCGGTATTCCGCAAGGGCGAGTGGGCGTAGTTAGCCCAGGGTGAGCCTGTAGAAGTCGGTCGCCGTCTTCGAAAACAGCGCCGTCTTCTCGGCCTCGCTGTATTGCGCGGCGATACGCTTGAACGCGTTGAAGATCACCTGATAGCTGCACTGGCCTTTATCAGGCGGAAAATTGCTTTCGAACATGCATCGATCGGGTCCAAAGGCCTCGATGCAAGTTTCGAGGTAGGGGCCCCAGGCGGCCGCGGCCTCCTCGGAAGACGGCGGCTTCGGCCGCAGGTGAAAGTCGTAGCCGAGCAGGCACATCGCGAGCCCGCCGAGCTTCGCCACGACGTTCGGGCATCGCGCGATTTCCTGGATCGAGGCCTTCCATTCCGGGAACACCTCCTCGCGCCGGCCGGCAAAGCGGCCGATGCCGACGGGGCCGCCGCAATGATCGAGCACGATTTTGGTGTCAGGGAAAGCGCGGGCGAGATCGGTGAGTTCGCCGATCTGCGGATGAAACAGCCAGGCGTCGAAGCTCAGGCCCAATGGCGCGAGGCAGGCAAAGCCCCTGCGGAACGTGCTGTCGAGCAATAGCCCCTGCGGCCGCGTCGCATACATGCCGGCGACGTTGGGATCGGCATCCCAGGCCGAGGAATGCCGGATGCCGCGGAAGCGGCCGTTGCCGGCAGCGATCTCCGCTTCCAGCACGGCCTTCGCGCCTTCGCCGAGCAGCAGGTTGACGTGGCTGACGATGCCGGCGCAGATCGCAGCCTTGCCATAGCCGCCGCTCGCCGCCATCGCCGCAACGCCATTGGCGAACTCGACCTCGCCGACCGGGCGAAACGCTTCCGGCCCGTGAGCGCGGTACATCGAGCGGCAATCGACATAGACTGTCGCGACGATGTCGTGGCCGGAGGCGATGTCGGCGGCCATCTCCTCGATCATGTAACGCAGGCCACCGCGGTCCCAGAGATGGTGATGCGGGTCGACGATCGGACGGGCGGGATCGATGATCTCTTCGGTGTGCTGCGCCAGCCAGTCCTCGCGCGGATCGGCGTAGAGCCCGCTTCTGGAGGCGGGTGCAGTGCTGGCCATGGATGTCGCTCTCTTGAATCGCTGATTCTTGTTTTGCGTCATTGCGAGCGCAGCGAAGCAATCCATCTCTCTGCCTGTGGAGGCATGGATTGCTTCGCTCCGCTCGCAATGACGGCGGTTACTATCGTTGCGCTGGCTTATACCCCTTCGAGAATGATTACCGTCGGCGTGCCTGGCAGCGTTTCGCGTGAAATCTTCAACGTCCGTTCCGTCCGCTGGTCGATCTGGAATTGCTGGCCGATCAGGCGCATGAACTCATCGAGCGGAGTGGCGAAACGGTGCATCGGCAGCACGATCGAGGAGCGCAGCCGCTTGGTGATCTCGGAAACGCCGTCGAGCGACATCGTATAGGTACCGTCGATCGGCACCATCACGATGTCGAGCCGGCCGATCGCCGCAAAATGCGTCTCGTCGAGTTTGTGATGCAGATGTCCGAGATGGCCGATGCAGAGGCCGGCGACCTCGAAGATGAAGATCGAGTTGCCGTCCTTGATCATTCCCCCGCTGGAGCCCTCGCCATAGTAGCGGCGGATGTCGGTCGGCACGTTGCGGATATAGACGTCGCCGACGCGCGTTGAGATATGCGCCGCCTGCCCATTCTCGCCCCAGCCATGCAGGACGTGCGGAATTTTCGGATCAGGAAACAGCGTATAATGCGTCGAGTGCGCGCGGTTCATGGTAACGACATCAGGCAGGCGGCCGGTCCGGTAGGCGCCGTTGAAGTCGGTCCCGATCCGTACGCCGTCGGGCGTATCGATGTAATAGGTGGAATGTCCGACATAGGTAATCGCGACTTCTTCCACCTTGGCGGCGGTACGGCGCAGGCTGACCGGAACGGCGCGTGGCGGCGCGTTGGCCATCGCGAGGCACTCGCTGCGTAAAGGCTGCTGTTGGGCGGCCACAGGCTCAATCAGCGAACCGAGGAAGGCGAGGGCGACAGCAAGGGATCGCAACATGGCATGACCCGTCAGCGGTGAAGGCCGTGGGCGACACTGTATCGCCGAATTCGGGAGACGTCATGGCATTCGCGCATGGCAGCGCGCCGGAATTTGTTTCATCGGGGGCCGGCGCATGCCGTATTGTTGAATTAGCCAAGGAGTTCGCCGTGACTGAAGAAACCGCCCCAGCCCCGCGTGCCCCATCATCGAAGCGGCTGGAGCCGCTGCGCCAGGTCGATGCCGGCCCGCTCAGCATCGCCTATTACGAGGCGGGGCCGGCGGATGGCCCCGCCGTGATGCTGATGCACGGCTTTCCCTACGACATTCATTCCTATGTCGACGTCGCGCCACAACTGGCTGTCCAGGGCTGCCGTGTCATCGTTCCCTATCTGCGCGGCTATGGCCCGACCCGGTTTCGCGATGCCGCGACGCCGCGCTCGGGCGAGCAGGCGGCGGTCGGCGCAGACATGATGGCGCTGATGGATGCGCTTCATATCCGCCGTGCGGTGTTCGCGGGCTATGACTGGGGTGGGCGCGCGGCCTGCGTCGGCGCGGCGCTATGGCCGGAGCGCTGCCTCGGGCTCGTCTGTGTCAATTCCTATCTGATCCAGGATATTGCCAACGCTATGGTGCCAATGCGCCCCGAACGCGAGGTGGCGCTGTGGTACCAATATTATTTCCAGCTCGAGCGCGGCCGCGCCGGCCTTGCAGCCAACCGGCGCGAGATCGCCCGAATGTTGTGGACGCAGTGGTCGCCGAACTGGTCGTTCGACGATGCCTGCTTCGAGCGGACCGCGAGCGCTCACGACAATCCTGATTACGTCGATGTGGTGATCCACAGCTATCGCCACCGCTTCGGTCTGGCCGAGGGAGATCCGCAATATGCCGACATCCAGCGCCGGCTGGCGGCACTTCCTCCCATCACCGCGCCGTCAATCACGCTGGACGGCGCGGGCGATGGCGTGGCGCCCGCGAGCGATGGCACCGCCAGCGCGTCGAAATTCACTGGCCGCCGCGTCCATCGCGTGGTGCCGCGCGTCGGGCACAATCTGCCGCAGGAAGCGCCGGAGCCGTTTGCGGCGGCTGTGATGGAGTTGGTTCGCGGATAAGCGACTTTGCCGCATGGCAAGCTGCGTCGAAAGCGGTCATCTTCCCTGCACAAGTCCTCCAAGAAGGACGAATATTTCGTGGGGCGGAACACCATGGCAAAGCGTCACGTCGTTGCGATCTGGCTTGCATCCTTGGCACTCACGCCGGCCTTGGCCGAGGAATTCCCCAACCGTCCGATCACCTGGGTCGTGCCGTTCGCGCCGGGCGGCATCACCGACACGACCTCGCGCATCGTGGCCGAGGAAATGTCGAAGACGCTCGGCCAGTCCGTTGTGATCGATAACCGGGCCGGCGGCGGCGGCACTGTCGGCACCGAGCAGGTGGCGCGCTCGAAACCCGATGGCTACACGATGATCTATGGCACGCAGGGTACGATGGCGGCCAATGTTACGCTGCGCAAAAACCTGTCCTATGATCCGCTCACGAATTTCCTGCCGGTGCACCTTGTCGGAGAAAGCCCGAACTTGTTCGTGGCCTATCACGGCGCGCCATATAATTCGGTTCCGGAGTTCATCGCCTACGCCAAACAGAATCCGGGCAAGGTGACGTTCTCCTCCTCCGGCGTCGGCACCGCAACGCATCTGGTCGCCGAACTGTTCAAGACGGTGGCCGGCATCGAGATGCAACATGTGCCCTACCGGGGCAGCGCGCCGGCATTGAACGACATGATCGCCGGGCGCGTCGACGTGATGTTCGACTATCCGGTTTCGGTCGGCCCCCATGTCGAGGCCGGCAAGCTGAAGGTGCTGGCGACCACCGCGCCGGAACGTCTGCGCGCATTTCCGAACGTGCCGACCATGGCCGAACTCGGCATGAAGGACATGACCACCCAGAGCTGGTCCTCGATCATGGTACCCGCGGGCACGCCTGCGGCGGTGGTCGATAAACTGGCAGAAGCCGCGCATGCGGCGCTGTCGTCGGAACGCGTGCGTACGCATTTCGAAAAGATCGGCACCCGCCCGATGATGCTGCAAAAGGCCGAGACGATCCCGTTCATTGAGAAGGAGATCAAACGCTGGGGCGACGTGATCGAGCGGGCGGGGTTGGAGAAGCAGTAGTCTCTAAGCTCGCCGCGGGCTGATCTTCCACGTCGCAGCCAGGATCGCCGCGGTGATCGCCCCGCTGATCACGGCGGCAACCGGGATCGTGACGGCGAGGGCTGACGTCGCGGCCCAGCCGATCGAGCAGAAGGCTTCGGCGAAGGTTGCCAGCCGCGACGAGGTCTGGCGGCGGCGGAACTGGGTGCGCTTGGCCTGCACGCGGAACCAGAGCTGGATCCCGGCGGCGGAGACGGTCGCGATAATGACGCCGAGCGCGGTGACGATCGCCTGCGTCAAGGAGGCAAACGCAAGGGCTGCGACCAGCGGCGTGAAGATGGCGCCGATTGAGATCAGCACTACTTCGATCTTGGCGCGGATCACGCGCGAGGGCGGCAGCGGTGCGGTTGCGACCAGGTCGGCGGCATCCTCTCCTGATATCGTCAGCCATGCGAGGCCGCCGGCAAGCTGGCCCGCCGCCATCACGATCACGGGCGTGACCAGCACGATCGCGCTAGAGCTTTCGGAAAAACTTCGCCACAGCATCAGGGCGGGCGGCACCAGATACAGCAATTGCATCAGGCTTTGCGACAGCAGCCACGGGTCGCGCCGCAGCAGCACGAACTCCTTGGTGCGTAGCGCCCGTTGCCGCGAGCCGCCGCGAAATGCCGTGGCGCGCGGCCCGCGACGGACAGCGCGCGTGGTTGCGGCGACACGGACGACGGTATCGGCAAATCGCGGCGAAAAGGCCGCCATCACCGCGCCGAGCAGCAGGAGCCCACCGGCCATCAGCCATGACAGCACCACGCCGTCGCCGATCGCCGCGCGCGCTGGCCACCACAGCGGACTGTCGAGATCAGGGGCATAGGCTGAAGCGGCATCGGAGGTCAGCACGGTAAAGCGAGACAACGTGCCGTAAGAAAGGATGGCCGCGACCTGGAGCGCGATGACGAAGCCGGCGCCGATGACGGCGGCCACGATCTGTGCGACGAGGCGGGTGCGGCTCGGGCCGATCAGCCTGAACAGCAGCACGGTGATCGCGATCGCTACCGCTGCGGCCGAAAGACCGATGGCAACGACGACCCCGAATGACGAAAGCCAGCGCGCGCCGCCGCCGATCACGAGAACGTCGACAAAAGGCGTCGACAGCAGCAGCGCCATTCCGATGACGGATAGCGCGATCGCCGCGATCCGAACCGAGAACACGTTGGCGAGGTTCGCCGGTGACGACATCAGGAGGTCGAGATCGGCGCGGGCGTAAAACACCCGCGTCACGGATTCGATCGCCTGCGACAGCATCAAGGCCCAGGCGAGAAAGATGGTCGCGGTGATGACGATCAGTTCGGACTTGCCTAACGGTGCCTGCAAATCCGCGAACCGGCCGATCACCGCATAGGCCGGCAGGTGCATGATGGCAGCGAACACGACCAGGGCGATGATCGCGCGCTTTCGTTTTCCCCGGCTGCCGGTCATCATGGCCAGCCATTCGCGCCAAGCCAGCCGGATTTCGTGCCGGGCAAACCAGGTGAGCGCCGCGGCCGAACTCATGCGGCTGCCGCCCCGGCGTCGACGAGCGCGATGAACATGTCTTCGAGGCTGGTGTCGCCGCGGCCATTCTGCTGGCGCAGCTCGCTGAGCGTACCCTCGGCCACCAGCCGCCCCGCGGCGATGACGCCGATTCGGTCGGCCATCCGCTCGGCGACTTCGAGAATATGCGTCGTCATGATCACGGTGCAGCCGGAGCGGACGCGCTCCTGCAGCAATCCCTTGACGTGTCGCGCCGACAGCGCGTCGAGCCCGGTCAGCGGCTCGTCCAGGATGATCAGCCGGGGGTCGTGAACCAGTGCGCCGGCGAGCGCCACCTTCTGCCGCATGCCTTTGGAAAATCCCTCGCAGCGTTCGTGCAGATGCGGCTCGAGGCCGAGCGACGCCAGAAGCTGGTGAGCGGAAGTTTCGGAAGTTGCGGGGTCGATGCCCCACAGGCCGGCGACGAATTCGAGATATTCCAGCGGCGTCAGCTTGTCGTAGATCATGGGCTCGTCGGAAACCCAGGCCATGATCTGCTTGGCGGCGACGGGATCGGCAAGCGCATCGATGCCCCATATCGCGACAGAGCCTGCGTCGGGCTTGAGCAGACCGGCGACCATGCGCAAGGTCGTGGTCTTGCCGGCGCCGTTGGGGCCGAGCAGGGCATAGAACTCGCCGGTGCGAACGGTGAGGTCGAGCGCATCGACCGCCGGGCGGTCAAAACTCTTCGTTAACCCTCGCACCTCGAGCGCCGATACATCCGCCTTCATGATTCGGAACGATCCAGTTGTTCGTCGCGGACCATGAACCGAAGAGCTTTCGGCGCGGTGAATCTGGTGGACCAAATCGCGCCGACCCCCGCAACTTCCCGGGGCTGCGGCATTTCTCCGCAATTGTTAACGGCGCTGTTCGCAGCGCTTTGTTGACAGCGGTCGGCGCTTTGGGCTCAATGCAGCGGGACATATGCGGCTGCAGGCATCGTGGATGCCGGGCAGCGTGTAGACACAAGATGCGAAAGAGGCGATCGACAGAATCGCCCGGCATCGGGGAGGGAAATGATGCTGGACTTCGTTCAGCAGCTCGTGAGTGGCATCGCGCTCGGCTGCGTCTATGGCCTGATCGCGCTCGGTTTCGTGCTCATTTACAAGGCAACCGAGGTCGTCAATTTCGCCCAAGGCGATTTGATGATGCTGGGCGGATTCTTCGCCTTCACATTCATCGGCATGCTCGGTCTTAACTACTGGCTTGGATTCGCCGGCGCGGTTGCGGCCATGGCCCTGTTCGGCATGCTGGCCGAACGCGTCGTGGTGCGCCCGATTCTCGGTTATCCGCAGTTTTCCATCATCATGGCGACGATCGGGCTCGGATACTTCCTGCGCTCCGTGGTCGGCATGATCTGGGGCACCGACGATTTCAAGATCGAGACGCCGTTCAGCGATGGCGTGTTACGAATCGGCTCGCTGGTGCTGGCATACGACAAGCTGTCGGTGATCGCCGCGACTATTATCCTTTGCGCGCTGCTGTACCTGTTCTTCAATCGCACCACGCTCGGCACCGCAATGCGCGCCAGCTCTGAGAACATGCTGGCTGCCTACTACATGGGCATTCCGGTCAAGCGCGTGGTCTCGATCGTGTGGGCGATCGCTGCGGCGGTCGCGACAGCCGCCGGCGTGCTGTTGGCGCCGATCACCTTTATTCACTCCAATGTCGGACTGGTGCTGGGCCTGAAAGCATTTCCCGCCGCCGTGCTCGGCGGTTTCGGCTCGATCCCCGGCGCCGTGGTCGGAGGCGTGCTGATCGGCGTGATCGAGAGCATGGCCGGGTTCTACCTGCCGCAGGGCTGGAAGGACGTCGCCCCTTACATCGTCCTTCTGGTGGTGCTGCTGCTCAAGCCCGAAGGCCTGTTTGGTGTTCACATGCGGAAGAAGGTCTAATGCGTTTTCTCTTCAAGACGGACTACGAAGACGACATCAAACTGATTCCGCACAGCGGCTACGTCGTCTCCTACGGTATCCTGCTGGCGTTTCTCCTGATCGCACCGTTCGTGCTTTCCAGCTATCTCGTCAGCCAACTGGTGTTCGTCTGCATCTATGCGATGGTCGGCGTGGGATTGATGATCCTCACCGGCTTCACCGGGCAGGCCTCGCTCGGGCACGCCGCCTTTCTGGCGATCGGCGCGTACACGGCGGCCTATCTGCAGCAGTACAACGTGCCGTTTCCGGTCTATTTCCTGGCCGGCGGCCTGTTAACCGGCGTGGTCGGCGCGCTGGTCGGATTTCCGGCGCTGCGGCTGACGGGCATCTATCTCGTCATCGCGACGATTTCCTTTGCCTTCATCGTTGAAGAGGTGCTGGCGCGCTGGGAAAGCGTAACCCACGGCAACGAAGGCATGCGGGTCAAGACGCTCAGCCTGTTCGGGCAGGCGGTGCCGCAAAACGGCCCGACCTTCTACTATCTCTGTCTTGCCGTACTGACCCTCACCATCGTCGGCACGCTCAATCTGCTGCGCTCGCCGACAGGACGCGCCTTCGTCGCGATCCGCGACAGCGAAACCGCGGCGCGCAGCATGGGCGTCAACGTGTCGCTCTACAAAGTGAAGTCGTTTGCGATCAGCGCGGCGATCACAGGCCTCGCCGGCGTGCTGTTCGCGCACAAGCTCTCCTTCATCTCGCCGGAAATGTTCACGCTGCAGCTCTCGATCGAGTTCATCATCGTGATCCTGATCGGCGGCGCCTTCAGCCTGCACGGCGCGGTGTTAGGTGCAATCTTTCTGGTCATGATCGATCCGTTCCTGACGTACCTGAAGGACGATTTGCCCGGCATCATCGCCGGCATCGCCGCAACCTTCGGCGCCGACAGCATTACGGCGGGCAAGATTCACGGCAACGTCGCCGCCGTTGCGTCCGCCAATGGCCTGAAGGGCGCCATCTACGGGGTGATCATCGTGCTGTTCGTGCTGTTCGAGCCGCTCGGTCTCTACGGCCGCTGGCTGAAGATAAAACTCTTCTTCCAGCTCTTCCCGCTCTACAAGCGCGCCACCTTCAAACGCCAGAAGATCTACGTGAAATCGGAGCGGAACCGATGAGCTATTTCCGTGCCGAAAATCTCTCTCTTCACTTCGGCGGCTTGAAGGCGGTCGATTCCGTCAGCTTCGCCGTGGAGAAGGGCGAGATACTCTCGATCATCGGCCCGAACGGCGCCGGCAAGAGTTCAATCTTCAACCTGATCTCGCGGATTTATCCGCCGACCTCGGGCAGGATCTTCTTCGAGGACCAGGATATTACCAATCAGCCGGCCTACGATATCGCAGGCCTCGGCATCGCCCGCACGTTCCAGAACATCGAATTGTTCGAGAATGCGACCATGCTGAGCAATCTATTGGTCGGCCGGCACCGCCACTCCACCACGCGGCTCTGGCAGGAATTGCTGTTCCTGCCGAGCGTGCGCGCCGGCGAAAAGATGCATCGCCGCCGCGTCGAGCAGGTGATCGAATTCCTCGATCTCGAAGCCTATCGCGACAAGCTGATCTCGGGGCTGCCTTACGGCGTCCGCAAGGTGATCGAGCTGGCGCGCGCGCTGTGCTCCGAGCCGAAGCTGATCCTCCTGGACGAGCCGTCCTCCGGGCTCAACGTCGAGGAGACCGAGGACATGTCGTTCTGGATCCGCGACATGAAGACCGAGCTTGGCATCACCGTCTTGATGGTCGAGCACGACATGACGCTGGTCAACCGCGTCTCCGACCGCGTGATTGCGCTCAACTATGGCCGCGTGCTCGCGATGGGCTCGCCGTCCGAGGTGCAGCGCCATCCCGACGTCGTCGCTGCCTATCTCGGCGCATGAGGATGATGCCATGAGCGCTTCCGACATCATCCTCAAGCTCAGCAATATCGAGAGCTATTACGGGCCGATCATGGCCATCCGCGGCATCAGCCTGGAGGTACCGCGCGGCCGCATCGTTACCTTGCTCGGCGCCAACGGCGCCGGCAAGACCACGGTGCTCAAGACCATCTCCGGCATTCTCGATCCGCAGAAAGGCTCGATCGAGTTTCTGGGCAAGCCGATCCAGCGCATGGAAGCCGACAGGATCGTCCGGCTGGGCTTGAGCCACGTGCCGGAGGGGCGCGAGGTGTTTCCGTTCCTCTCGGTGCGCGAAAATCTGATGATGGGCGCCTACCCGCGCAAGGATCGGGCCGGCGTCGCCGAGGATCTCGATCGCGTCTACGGCTATTTCCCGCGGCTGAAGGAACGCATCAATCAGCCGGCCGGGCAGCTTTCCGGCGGCGAGCAGCAGATGCTGGCGATCGGGCGGGCGCTGATGAACCGGCCGACCCTACTACTTTTGGACGAGCCCTCGCTCGGCCTGTCGCCGATTCTGGTGAAAGAGATCTTCACCATCATCAAGCGCGTCAACGAGGAACAGGGCATGTCGATCCTGCTGGTCGAGCAGAACGCCAAGGTAGCGCTGGAGACCGCGCATTACGGCTATGTGCTGGAAATCGGCCGGGTCGTGATGAACGATACCTGCGAGCGGCTGATGAGTTCAAAGGACATCCAGGAATTCTATCTCGGCGCCAAGGAAGAAGGCGCCCGCGGCGAGCGGCGCTGGAAAAAGAAGAAGACGTGGCGTTAGAAGACTTAGAACACCTGGCGTTAGAAGATCTGGCGTTAACCGTCGCAGTCAAAAGCATGGCGTTAAGAACTAGTTAGAGCTAAATTCGAGCCCTGCTTCGAAAACCAAGACCGGTTCGAACACCGGCACCGGAGGCGGGCGACAGAGGGAGGAGATGCGCATGGCCAGACCGGCAGTGCTGACGGTCGCCGACACGATCGCGAAGAGCTTCTTGCTGTCCGTGGAAACACGCGGCGACCGGCCGGCGATCCGCGAAAAGAAGTTCGGCATCTGGCAGCCGACCAGTTGGCGCGAATGGCTGCAGATATCCAAGGACGTGGCCTATGGCCTGCATGCCAGCGGGTTCCGGCCGGGGGACGTCGCCTCGATCATCGCCAACGCCGTGCCGGAATGGGTCTATGCCGACATGGGCATCCTCTGCGCCGGCGGCGTTTCGTCCGGCATCTACCCGACCGACTCCTCGTCGCAGGTTGAATATTTGATCAACGATTCTTCGACCAAGGTGATCTTCGCCGAGGACGAGGAACAGCTCGACAAGATCCTCGCCTGCCGTTCGCGTTGCCCGACTCTGCAGAAGATCGTCGTGTTCGACATGGAAGGCCTGACCGGTTTCAGCGACCCGATGGTGTTGTCGCTGGCCGAGTTCATGGCGCTCGGCCGCAACCACGAGCAGGATAATGAGGCGCTGTGGGACGAGATGATCGGAAGCCGCAGCGCAGGCGATCTCGCCATCCTGGTCTACACCTCGGGCACCACCGGCCCACCCAAGGGCGCCATGCATTCCAACCGCAGCGTGACGCACCAGATGCGCCACGCCAATGACCTGTTTCCGTCGACCGACAACGAGGAACGGCTGGTGTTCCTGCCGCTCTGCCACGTCGCCGAGCGGATCGGCGGCTATTACGTCTCGCTGGCGCTGGGATCGGTGATGAATTTCGCCGAGAGCCCGGAGACCGTGCCGGATAATCTGCGCGAGGTGCAGCCGACCGCCTTCCTCGCGGTGCCGAGAATTTGGGAAAAGTTCTATTCCGGAATCACGATCGCGCTGAAGGATGCGACCACGTTCCAGAACTGGATGTACCGCAACGCGCTCGCCATCGGCAATCGGATGACCGAGTACAAGCTGCAGGGCGATACGCCGCCACTGTCCTTGCGGCTGGCCAACCGCGCCGCCTATTGGCTGGTGTTCCGCAACATCCGCCGCATGCTCGGGCTCGATCGGTGCCGGCTGGCCTTTACCGGCGCGGCCCCGATCGCGCCGGACCTGATCCGCTGGTATCTCGCGCTCGGCCTCGACATGCGCGAAGTCTACGGCCAGACCGAGAATTGCGGCGTCGCGACCATCATGCCGCCCGATCGCATCAAGCTCGGGTCGGTCGGCAAGGCCGCGCCGTGGGGCGAGGTTGCGATCTCGCCGCAGGGCGAAATCCTGATCCGCGGCGACTTTCTGTTCATGGGCTATCTGAATCAGCCGGAGAAGACCGCCGAGACCATCGACGCCAAGGGATGGTTGCACACCGGCGACGTCGGCTCGATCGACAATGAAGGCTTCGTCAAGATCACTGACCGGATGAAGGACATCATCATCACCTCGGGCGGCAAGAACATCACGCCGTCGGAGATCGAGAACCAGTTGAAATTCTCGCCTTACGTTTCGGACGCCGTGGTGATCGGCGACAAGCGGCCGTATTTGACCTGCCTCGTGATGATCGACCAGGAGAATGTCGAGAAGTACGCGCAGGACCACGATATTCCGTTCACCAATTATGCCAGCCTGTGCCGTGCGCAGGAGATCCAGGACCTGATCCAGCGTGAGATCGAGGCGGTCAATGCGAACTTCGCGCGCGTCGAAACCATCAAGAAGTTCTACCTCATCGAGCGTCAGTTGACTCCCGAGGACGAGGAACTGACGCCGACCATGAAGCTGAAGCGCAGCTTCGTGAACAAGCGCTACGCCGCCGAGATCGACGCCATGTATCGCGAACGGGCGGTGGCGTAGGCGGACATTTGGAACGAAGTATTTGAAAACGGCGAAGGACCGAGAAGGCCCCACCCTTCGCGCAACACGGGCCAAGGAAGAGGAGACTGCAATGTCGAAATCGTTCAAGGCGCTGGGCCTTGCGGTGAGCGCCCTTGCGCTGACCCAATTGCCGGCCGCAGCCCAAACCAAGGTTACCGATCAAGGCATCTCGGCCAATGAGATCGTCATCGGTACCCATCAGGACCTGTCCGGTCCGATCAAGGTCTGGGGCGTGCCGGTATCCAACGGCATGAAGATGGCGGTGGAAGAGATCAATGCTGCCGGCGGCATCCACGGCCGCAAGATCAAGCTGGTCCTGGAGGACAGCGGCTACGATCCGAAGCGCGCTGTGCTGGCGTCGCAGAAGATGGTCGAGCGCGACAAGGTTTTCGCGATGGTCGGTCCGATGGGTTCGCCGACGGTGCTGGCGTCGCAGGATATTCTGTTCGATGCAGGCGTGCTGCAGCTATTCCCGCTGACGGCTGCAGAATTTACCTTCAAGTTCGATCCGGCGAAGCCGCAGGAAAGGCTGAAGTTCAACAATCTGCTGCCCTACGTCGAAAGCACGCGCGCCGCCGTCAAATACATGATCGAAGCGAAGAACTTCAAGAAGCCGTGCATCATGTATCAGGACGACGAGTACGGAAAGAACGTGCTCGACGGCTTCAACCAGCAGGTCGCGGCGATGAAGCTGACGGCCGCTTCCGTCACGAGCTACAAGCGCGGCGCTTCCGACTTCAGCGCGCAGGTCGCCAAGATGAAGTCCGACGGTTGCGATATGGTCGTGCTCGGCACCGTGATCCGCGAAACCATCGGCGCGATGGGCGAGGCCAAGAAGCTCGGCTGGGACGTCACCTTCCTCGGTGCGACGCCAACCAACGTGCTCGAAGTGCCGGCGCTCGGCAAGGAAGCCGTCGAAGGCCTTTACGCCGCGTCCGGCTTCGAAATTCCGTACGAGGATACGGCAAAGGGCAAGGTCAAGGACTGGCTTGCCAACTACAAGAAGATGTTCGGCTCGGACGCCAATACCCAGGCGATCATCGGCTACAATGCCATGACGACCTTCGCCTTCTATGCCAACAAGGCGGGCAAGGACCTGACCGGCCAGAAGATGATGGATGCGCTGGAATCCGGTGAGCAGTTCCGTGACATCTTCAACTCGCCGCCCAGCAAGTTCTCCAAGACCAACCACCTCGCCAACACCATCACCCAGGTCCAGCAGATCAAGAACGGCCGCTGGGTGCTGGTCAAGGAGGGCCTGATGTTCTGAGGGGCGCTTCGCTCTAGCGACAGGACTTCAACGAGAAAGGGCTGCGCGGGACGATCGCGCAGCCTTTTTGTTTGTGCTCTTATCTTCGACGGCAAACGCCGTCATTGCGAGGAGCGAAGCGACGAAGCAATCCATCTCTCCGCTTGTGGCGCTATGGATTGCTTCGCTTCGCTCGCAATGACGGTTTTCACTTCGGCCTTATCGCGTCCGCGGTGCCTTGGATGAAGGCTTGGATCTTCACCACGTCGGCTTCGGTCAGCTTGCCGGTGAAGTCGGGCATGCCCTGATCGTGGAACGGGCCCTTGAACACGAAGTTCTTCAGGTTCTCGATCGTCTCCTTGGAGACATAGCCGAGATTCCTGACATTGCCGCCCTTGTCGACGCCGGGCACGCCATGGCACTGGGCGCAGGCGGTGACATAGAGCGCAGTGCCTTCGGGAACGTCCTTCGGATCGTACTTGACGCCGGCGAGCAGGCCTTCGGTCTGGTACTTCACGAAGGCCGGCGGCGGCGCTTTGCCGTCGAGCGCGAACGTGTAGACGGTACCCGGGCTCTGCAACTCGGTGGCGCGGGCGGCAATTCCGAACACGCCGCCCCAGCCGACCGCGATCGAGACATACTGCTTGCCGTCGACGATATAGGTCGAGGCAGCCGCAACCACGCCGGTACCGACCGGCGTCTCCCAGAGCTTTTCGCCCGTCGTGGCGTTGTAGGCGATGAAGCGGCCGTCCGCAGTGCCCTGGAAAACGAGGTTGCCCGCCGTGGTGAGCGTGCCGCCGTTCCACGGCGCCACGTATTCCGCGCGCCAGGCTTCCTTCTGCTTCACCGGGTCCCAGGCGAGCAGGCGGCCGAATGGCGCGCTCTTCGGCGGTGTCGCGTTGAGCATGAAGCCAACGTTCCAGCCCGCCGCGGAAGCGAATTTGCCAGGCTCCTGTGCGTTATGCTTGACCGCCTTTTCCGGCGTGAGATTCACCGGAATGTTCTGCGCCGGCAGATAGACGAGGCCGGTCTGCGGGTTGAACGACATCGGATGCCAGTTGTGGGCGCCGTACGGGCCCGGGATGCTGTCATACTGTTCCCTCCCGCGCGCCTCCTTCACCTCGATCGGCCGGCCGTTGGCGTCGTAGCCGGTCGCCCAGTTCACATCGACGAAGTTCTTGGCCGAGATGAACTTGCCGTTGGTGCGGTCGACGACGAAGAAGAAGCCGTTTTTCGGCGCGTGCAGGATCACCTTGCGCGGCGTGCCGTCGATGGTGAGATCGGCGAGGATCATCGGCTGGGTGGAGGTGTAGTCCCAGTGATCGCCGGGCGTCTCCTGATAGTGCCAGACGTATTTTCCGGTGTCGGCGTTCAGCGCGACCAGCGAGGCCAGATAGAGGTTGTCGCCGCCGGACGGGCTGCGCACATCCCGATTCCACGGTGAGCCGTTGCCGGTGCCGATATAGACGAGGTTGAGGTCTGGATCGAAGGTGATGGTATCCCACGCCGTTCCGCCGCCGCCGTTGATCCAGTATTTGCCGGCGGGGTCCCAGGTCTTGGCTGCAGCCGCCATCGATTCATCTTCGAACGGTTTTGACGGATCGCCCGGCACCGTGAACCAGCGCCAGGCCTGGTTGCCGGTTTCGGCGTCGTAAGCAGTGACGTAGCCGCGGGCGCCGTATTCCGCGCCGCCATTGCCGATCACGACCTTGCCGTTGAACACGCGCGGCGCGCCGGTGATGGTGTAGGAATGCTCCTTGTCGATCAGCGTGTCCTTTTCCCAGACCACTTTGCCAGTGACGGCATCGAGCGCGATCAGCCGCCCGTCATAGACGCCGACGAACACCTTGCCTTTCCAGAGCGCGACGCCGCGATTGACCACGTCACAGCAGCCTTTGTAGCCCTTTGTGCGATCGACCTTCGGATCGTACGTCCAGAGCCGCTTGCCGGTGCGGGCATCGATGGCGTGCACCACGCTCCAGGACGCGGTCTGATACATGACGCCGTCGACAACGACCGGCGTCGCCTCGACGCCGCGGGAGGATTCCAGCGGATAGCTCCACACCAGTCCCAGCTTCTTCACGTTGTCGGCGTTGATCTGGTTGAGCTTGGAAAAGCGAGTCTCGGCATAGTCGAGGCCGATGGTCGGCCAGTCGCTCGATGTCGCGGTGTTGGCCTTGATCGATGCGCCGTCGACCGCCGAAGTAACCGCTTTGATGTGCTCGGGCGATCCCTTGGCGGGTGTCTGCGCAAGGGCTGTGCTGCAGCCCAGCGTCAGGCCCAGCCCGATTGCGATCACGGCTTGTGCAAGGCGCGCCGGCCGATGGGAAGTAACGGCAATTTCAGGAAATAAAAGGCAAGCGGAATCAACGCGCGGCAAACGTGTCATCTCATTCCCTCCCAGTGATCTCTAGCGGATCTGGTGGAATGCTATGCCGGTGAGAAGGATCGCGTCAATCAACGCGATGCGCGAAACGAAAAATAGAAAATTTGTCTCGCATGTTTTGAGCGAGCGTTCTTACCGAACGGATGCAAGCTGGCATACCGGCTGCAGCGCAGCATGGGCCGTGAGGCAGGGAAGATCAGGTAAGGAAAGCAGATCGTTGCCTGCCGTCGCCGCGCAACAATTGCGCGCCGTCATTCAGTCGGCACGTTCGAATGACCGGTCGGCGGAGCGGCCAGAGAACTCAAGACAAGCGGAGCCGCCAGCGTACTGCCCGAGGCGTCGGCTAGCAGCGGAGCATCGGCATATCGCATCACGCCGTGCTGACCGATGACGAATGTCGGCCGAAAGTTTCTGACGTCGGCATCCCGGACCATGGCCATGCGGCGATTGTCGAGCATCAACCAGCTCCCATCCAGCCGCGCGGCAGCCACCGCATGGTCCTCGCCGTGGATGGTATCGTGCAGTACCACGATCCTGAGATCGTCGGACGCGAGGCCGGCGCGGCGCAAGGCTATGAATTTCGCAATCGCATAATCCTCGCAGTCGCCGCCGCCGCGCGCGAGCGTTGAGAGCGGCGGCGTCCAGACGTCGGTCTGGCCGTGCTGGGCGAGATCGCTCATCGGCCGGATGGCGAGATTGACGGCGCGGTTGATTTCGCCGAGCCGCGCGCGGCCTTCGCGCAAGCGCGCGGCGTCGACAATGTCGAGGAATC
The DNA here is from genome assembly GCF_001693485.1 of Bradyrhizobium sp. LMTR 3. Classification (GTDB taxonomy): domain Bacteria; phylum Pseudomonadota; class Alphaproteobacteria; order Rhizobiales; family Xanthobacteraceae; genus Bradyrhizobium. Next base: position 243,421 of record NZ_MAXC01000043.1, on the reverse strand, counting down.
TCAGTGCGGCCGGAGACACGCAGCCGTCACGGTCGCCTTCGCAGAGCGCAAGCTGCACCATTTCGTCGTCGAGCCGGCGCTGTACGCCGAGCCATTTGTCGCGCAGCCCGCCGGCGGCGAGGGAAGATGCCGCAAGTCCAAACGGCTCGGCCGACCGCTGGATCATCTCCACCGGCGCGGATGGCTCGCCCGTCTCCGCGCGCAGGTCGACTGGCCCGAACCAGGCCAGCCCGCACGCGATGATGCCCGCACGCCATGCGCGTGCATAGACTGACAACCCCATCTGACACCCCTTGTCCGGGTATCGGCGGGCTTGCTCTGCCTGCTCGTGCCCAGATCATTTCAGAACGGACAGGATGGGCAACGGCGCTTTTGATCCGTTTAAAACGAGAGGAGGCCTATCGGAAGTTTGCGAAGGAGCGTGAACGCGGCCTTGCGGGTTTGCAGATGATTTTATCGATCCACTCAGATCGGCGCTCATCAGGGCCGCTCGGCTATCCGAGACAGGATGCGGACACGGCGCAAAAGTTTATGGTTGCGCAAGGGTCACAGGTCACTCGAATTAACCTTACCCACGGGATTGCTCGGTGCGCGATTACAACCCTTCCCGGATCTTGCGGAGGGGATGCCGGTCCACATGCGCATCCGACGATCGGGTGGAGTGACCCAGCTTTGGGTGCCCACATCATCCTACGGGAAAGCGGCATTCAGTGCGGAGCGGCAAGGATAAGCTATTCAGACTGCTTATCTTTATGCGTTGCGAACGCCGTGCCCATTTTTCGATCGGTCCCGGGCCAAGCCCGCCTTTTCCTCGCCACACTTCCGCCGGACACCTTTTCCGGACTTTTTCGGTCCTGTTGCAGACATACCCCATATCGAGGGTATTCGCGGCATGCCTGCTTTTGTGTTCCTTACCTGCATGGTATGAAAACCCCGCAGGGAAATTTCATACTTCTTAACCATTTAGATTGGTGTTCCATTGAACTACGCCGGCAAATTCGGATCGGGCGACCTCGCCCCTTTTTCCGGCGCGGATATTGGCTCTAGCCCTCTTCTGTCATCGCACGGCCATCTTCCTTCCCATGGCAAGCTCCATGTCGACAAAGTTTCGACACATGCGCCGTCCGACGCCATAATTATTCCTGATGCTGATCTGCTCTTCAGCGGCGACTTCAAGCGATCGGGCGTCGACCTGATCCTCAGCAGCAGCGACCGCGAGCTCGTGCTGCGCGATTACTTCAAGGGCGAGAAGCGCGCTGCGCTGGCCTCGCCCGATGGCGCCCATCTCACCGGCGACATCGTCAACGCGCTGAGCGGGCACACCCAGTTCGCGCAAGCCGACGGCAGTCCCAGCGTCGCGCCGCCTGTGATCGGGCATGTCACCAAGCTGACGGGGCATGCGACCGCGATCCGCAACGGCGTCTCGATCATCCTGAACCAGGGCGAAACCGTCCATAAGGGCGACGTCGTCCAGTCCGGCTCCGATTCGACGCTCGGCATCACCTTCATCGACGGCACCGTGTTCGGCCTCGCATCGAACGCCCGGATGGTGCTGAACGAGATGGTCTACGACCCCAACGGGTCGGACAACAGGTCGCTGCTCAGCCTGGTGCAGGGCACGATCTCGTTCGTCGCCGGCGCCACCGCCAAGAAAGGCGACATGAAGGTCGACACCCCGGTCGCGACCATGGGCATCCGCGGCACCGCGGTGCTGGTCGAGATCGACTTCGAGGTGCCGGGCCAGGGTGGTGCGCCGCCGGCGAAGTTCCAGGTGCTGGTCGAGCCCGACGGCACCACCGGCTCCTACATCCTGTTCGACAAGACCACGCTGACGCCGATCGCGACCGTCAACCAGGCCGGCACGCAGACGATCGTCAGCGGCCAGGGCACGGTCAGCTTCCAATCGTCGGTGCAGCTATCGCCCGACGCGCAGAAGATCATCAGCGACGTGTTCTCGCTGAAGTTCACCGACCTGAACAACCCGAACACCAAGCTCACCACCAACTTTACCGATTCGATCGTTCCGGAAACATTGTTCATCAAGCTGGCCGGCGGGGATTTCATTCCCGTGACGCTTCAGCTACTCAACATCCCGAGCGGGGCTACTCCCCCTGTGGATCCGGGACCGCCCCCCAGGCTCGTGCATATTCCAGGGCCGCCGCTGGCCGCGGCGCACGGCGGCGCGGTTACCGAACGAATCGATGTGACCGCGAGCTCCGCGCTCGATAGCATCTCGGGCACCGTCAACTACATCGACATCAACGTCGGCGACACGCCGACCGTCAGTACGCAGTTTTCTTCCTTCGTCTATCAGGACGCGCAGGGCACCGACGTCACCGCCACGCTGACGGCGCAGCAACTGGCTGCGATCGAAGCGGTCGAAGTGCCGCTATCCGTGGTGCAGGATCCCAACGGCAAGAACATCGGTACGGCGACATGGACCTACAACATCGCCGACGGCGCGTTCGACTTCCTCGCCGCCGGCGAGACGCTGAAGCTGACCTACATGGCGCGGGTCGACAACAATTATGCGCCGAGCAACGAGACGACGTTTGTGCCGTTTACGATCGTCGTCACCGGCACCAACGACAAGCCGACGATTTCTTCAACCGGCGGCGAAATCATCGAGCAGATCGGCACCGGCAACACCGCGGTCGACACCGTAACCGGCACTGTCGTCTTTACCGACGCCGATTTGACCGACCGTCCGGTCGTTAGCGCAGCGATCTCGGCCAGCGATCCGTTCCGCTACTACGACGCAGAAGACAAGGACATCACCGCGACGCTGACGCCGGAACAGTTGGCGGCAATTCAGGCCGTCCTGGTGCCGCTGACCGTGGTGCAGGCTTCCGGAAACGGCAACAACGGCACGGCGACCTGGACTTACAGCATTGCCGACAGTGCGTTCGACTTCATCGCCGACGGCGAAACGCTGAACCTCAACTATGTCGCCCAGGTCGACGACGGTCACGGCGGCGTCATCTCGACGCCGATCACCGTGTCGATCCAGGGCGGGGAAGTCGTGGTCATCGGCACCAACGATCTTCCGGTCATCGTCGACGACTTGACCACGGCCACTGACGCGGTGACGGAGGATGAAGCGCCAACGCTGGTCGCCGGCGGCACCATCACGTTCCAGGACCTCGACCTGACCGACACCCACGCCGCGACTTTTGTTCTCAAATCGTCGAATGCCAATGCCAATCTGCCGGGCTATTCGGAGGCGGCGCCACTCAGCGCGATCGGGACATTCACACTCACATCGGTGAGCGAGAATCCCGGCGTCACCACTATTGGCTCGATCGGCTGGAGCTTCGCGCTTAACAACAACGATCCAGTGCTGCAGTCGCTGGCGGTCGGGCAAACCATCACTCAAGTCTACGCCGTCACCTTCGATGATCACCACGGCGGCACCGTCACGCAGGACGTCACGGTTACCATTACCGGCACCAACGACGCACCGACCATCGTCGCGGGATCGACCACCGCGAGTGGGGGTGTTACTGAAGATACCGTCGTCGCGTCCGGCGAGATCGAGACGTCGGGCACGATCGCGATCCAGGACCTTGACCTGATCGACACCCACACGGCGACGTGGGAGTTCAAGTCGTCGGCTTCGAACGAGCATCTGCCAGGGTTTGAGAATACGCACATCGGTACGTTCACCATCGATCCGTCGGTGACCGAGAGCACCAGCGACATCCACAACGGTGCCACGCTGGGCTGGAGCTTCACGCTTAACAACAACGATGCGGTGCTGCAGTCGCTGGCGCTGGGCCAGACCATCACCCAGGTCTACACCGTCACCTTCGCTGATCACCACGGTGGCACCGTCACGCAGGACGTCACGGTTACCATTACCGGCACCAACGACGCACCGACCATCGTCGCGGGATCGACCACCGCGAACGGGGATGTTACCGAAGATACCGCCGTCGCGTCCGGTGAAATCGAGACGTCTGGCACGATCGCGATCCAGGACCTCGACCTGATCGACACCCACACGGCGACGTGGGAGTTCAAGTCGTCGGCTTCGAACGAGCATCTGCCAGGGTTTGACGAGGGCGATACGCATATAGGTACGTTCACCATCGATCCGTCGGTGACCGAGAGCACCAGCGACATCTACAACGGTGCCACGCTGGGCTGGAGCTTCACGCTTAACAACAACGATGCGGTGCTGCAGTCGCTGGCCCTGGGTCAGACCATCACTCAGGTCTACACCGTCACCTTCACCGACAATAACGGCGCATCGATACAGCAGGATGTCACGGTCTCCATTACCGGTATAAACGACGCTGCGACGATCGACGGCAAATCGACCGGTTCGCTGGTGGAGGACGCTACCAGCGTCATCAACAGCGGCGAGGTGGTTGCGCTCGACACGGACAGCGGCGTGCTGGCGGTGCACGATGTCGACAACGGCGAAGGCTACTTCCAGGCAGTCGATCCGGCCTCGCTGGCCGGCCAGTACGGCACCTTCACCTTCGACAGCGTCACGGGCGCATGGACCTACCAGGTCGACAATTCCAAGATCCAGCATCTGGGTGAGGACGATACCGCGACCGATACGCTGACGGTGACGTCGTTCGACGGCACGGCGCATCAGGACATCGTCGTCACCATTGCCGGTACCAACGATGCGCCGGTCCTCAGCGGCTCCGACCTCGCGTCGCCCTATTCTGCAAGCGGAAGCCCGGTTGCGCTCGTCAGCAATGTTACTGCAAGTGACGTCGACAGCGCCAATTATGACGGCGGATCGCTGACAGCGGCGATGACCGCAGGCGGGCACGAAGGCGATACGCTGTCCATTGCGGAAAACCAGTACATCACGGTCAGTGGCAACGACGTGATGTACGATGCGGACGGTGAAGGCTCCGGCGCGGCTGTACAGATCGGAACGCTCTCGTACGACCATAGCAGCCTGACGGTGACGCTGAACGGTGTGGCCGACGATGCGGCCGTCGCCGCGCTAACCAAAGCGATCGAGTTCTCGAATTCCGAGAACAATCCGGTCGCCGGCGAGCGCACCGTGACGTTCACGCTCAACGATGGCGGCGGTACCGCCAACGGCGGCCATGACTCCGATTCTTTCACTGCGACGGTCAACGTCACAGGCAGCAGCAACGCGACGGTTGTCGGCGACCTCACTGGCAGCGTGTTTGAGGATGACAACTACATCGACGCCAGCGGTCATATAGTCGCAAACGATGTCGATGAAGGCTTGCTCACCGTGCTGGACGACGACAGCGAGGAGGACCATTTCCAAGCGGTAGATCCGGCTGCATTGACAGGCACCTACGGCGACTTCACCTTCGACGAGACCTCTGGGGGCTGGACCTATACACTGGTCCACGATCGGGTGGACCACCTCGCAGTGGACGAGATCAAGCACGATAAACTGACCGTGACGACTGCCGATGGCACGACGCAGGTCATCGATATCACCGTCCATGGAACCAACGACGCACCGGTGCTCGTAGCTGACGACCTTACGGCAATCTACGGAGCGAATGGTCCTGCAGTTGTGGTGGCGACCAATGTGTCGGTGAGCGATATCGACAGCGCCGACTACAACGGTGGATCGTTGACCGTGTTGCTGAATGGCGGACACGACGGCGATATTTTGTCGATCTGGCCCGACCAATACATTTCGGTTACCGGCACCACCATCATGTTCGATGCCGACGGTACCGGAGATCTTTTTGACGCTGTCGCGATCGGCACAACGAGCGACGCCATCGGCTACCTGGCGATCGACCTGAACAGCAACGCCACAAACGAGGCTATTGCCCACTTGGCCGAGGCGGTCCGGTTCCAGAGCACCAGCTCGGAGGCCGGCACGCGCACTGTGATGTTCGCGCTTACCGATGGCGACGGCACCGAATACAACGGCGAGGACACAGGTTTGCTGTCTACGACGGTCAACGTCACGGCCGCTCCGCCGGTTGACAACCAGGCGCCGCTGATCTCGACCAACAATCTGCAAACTGAAGAGGTTCGCGAGACCACAACTCCGCCGTCGACCGACAAGGTTACCATTGCGGTCACCGACGGGTTCGGCGCCACCGACACCGTGAACTTCATCTTCGACGAGGCAGGCACGGGCCCGGATATCACGCTGGTGGGCACGGACGGCAAGGACGTGATTTTTGCGACCGACTACACCGACACGCTCACGGGTGGCGCGGGCGCGGACCAGTTCGTGTTCAGGGCGGGCTCCGGTGACGACACCATCACCGACTTCACGCTTGGCGAAGACAAGATCGATTTATTCGACCATTTGCCGTTCGATGCAGGCGATGCCGACTCGTTCGACGCATGGATCGCTAACGATGCTGAAGTCAAGCAGGTGGCCAGCGGTACCGTGATTCATCTCGATGGAGGCGACTCGATTCTGCTTACGAATGTCAGTCGCGCCAACCTCCATATGAATGATTTCATCTTGCATCCCGGCGGGGCCGGCAACTGATCGCAATATTATGCAGGCGGCAGGCGCGGAATACCCAACCGGTCGACCTCAGTCAGCACCGCGGCAAGATTCTGGTGGCCGGCGCCGAAATGGCCCTTGTGTTCGCTGAGTGGGACCGTGTGAACGCCGGGTAGCCGGTAGTGCCGGTCGTGGACGAGGCATCGGTTGCGGATAAGTGGCCACAGCATCAGACCGAGCATGCGCTGGTCGTGGCCATATTTCGCGGTCGGCCCAAACTTGAAATAGCGTCGCATCAACTCGACGATGTCGATTCCGCAATCGGTGCGGCCGGCCCAGGTGCAGCCGATCATCAGTTCGTTGTGCATGACGTGATCGCGCACGGCGTGAAAGGGGTAGCCGCTCTCGATCCATTGCCGGACCAGATCGGCCTCGCCAGCGGAAAGCCGTGCGTCGCAATCGCGCACGAGGAAACGCCCGACCGTGCGATCGTTCATGACCAGGAAACGTTGAAACAGGCCGACGCTCGGATATTCGTCCTCGATGTTGCGGACGTCGCCGCCGTTTTCGCGCAGGAAGGCCACGCAGGCCGGTGGGACGGCGGCGTCGACATAGAACCGGCAGGTCCAGCCGGGATATATCGTGCGGCTGAGCACGAGGTTGATCATGGCTCCGTAACTATAGAAAGGCGCGGTCCCCCACAGTGAAAATGAAATGACGTTCGCGCCTGATGGCGGGCCATCGGGCTCCTTCAGGGAGAAAGGCGGGGGATTGTTGCAGGCCTCGGCATCCCGCAGCTCGAGCGCGCGTTGCCCGTAACGGATCGCCTCATTGGCTTTGCCGGTGTAAAAGGTCGCGACCTTGAGCGTGTCAAGGATCGTGAGATCGTCGCCGTGACGCTCGATGTAGCGCGACGCCTGCACGATCGTCTCGTCGTAGCGTTTCAGATTGGTCAGTGTCGCGATCCGTGCCTTCTCCAGCCGGGCATTGTCCGGCTGGTGCCGGTTCAACTCTTCGGCGAGTGCCAGCGCCGGCTCCCAATCGCGTTTCTGGAAGAACGCATCGAACAGCAATTCCTTGGCGACGAGATTCTGCGGATAGCTGACGGTGATGGCGCACAATTGGACGATCGCTTCGTCGTTCTTGCCGGCCCGCAGCAGTGAGCGAATGGCGTTGTAACGTTCCGCAGGCTGCGGAAGCGTCCCGCTCAGGAGGTCGGACATCGGTAGCTCGGGTCAGGGGTGACGCAATTTTTCAAATGATACGGCGTCATTTAATAGACGAACCGGCATCGGTGTTGAATAGTCAGTGTGGATTGGACGACACTGACCGCCCCCGCGGCCTCGATTCTTAGTCCGGATAATTAACAATGTGCCTCGTAGGAATTCGGTGCCGCAGTCCGGCCGGGCGTGATACCCAGGTACCATGAAGCGACTACGGACCTTGCCCAGGTGGTTCAAGCGGCGCATCGGCTACGCTCGACTGCTGTGCCTTGTGCTGCTGATCGGGTTTGCCTGGCTGCGCATTGCCGACCCGGCGCCGATCGAGGAAATTCGTATCAGGACTTTTGACGCTTTCCAGCGCATCGACCCGCGCAAGAAAACGGCAAGGCCGGTTACCATCGTCGATATCGACGAAAAGAGCCAAGAAAAACTCGGGCAATGGCCGTGGCCGCGCACCCGGCTTGCTGACCTCATCACCGAACTGACCCAGCTCGGCGCGGTCGTGATCGCGTTCGACGCGGTGTTCCCGGAGCCCGACCGTCTCAACCCCGCCTTGGCGGCGGACACCTTCCGCAATCTCGACGAGGAAACCCGCGCCAGGCTGCGCGCGCTGCCGAGCAACGACCAGATCTTCGCCGACGCCATCCGGAAGTCGCGCGTGGTGCTCGGCGAATCCGGCCTGCCGGAGGAAATCGCGGCCCTCGACAAGACGCTGCCGGTCACCGGGCTCGCGATGCTGGGAGAGGAGCCGCAGCGCTTCATGTTCGAATTTCCCGGCCTTCTTCGCAACGTTCCGGTGCTGGAACATGCCGCCGCCGGGCGCGGCCTGTTCACCGTCAGGCCCGAACGCGACGGCATTGTGCGGCGGGTGCCGATGATCATGCTCGCGCAGGGCCAGACCATGCCGTCGCTGACCTTCGAGATGCTTCGGGTGGCCACCGGATCCGGCACCATCCTGATCAAGGCGGAGAAGGCCGGCATCAAGAGCCTCGGCATCAAGGGCGTCCAGATCCCGACCGACCATAACGGCCAGCTCTGGGTCCATTATGCCCGCAACGATGCCTCAATCTACGTCCCCGCGATCAACGTGCTGGAGAAGAACGTCGCCCCCGACATGATCGCGGGCAAGCTGGTGCTGATCGGCACCTCCGCGGTCGGCCTCAATGACATCAAGACCACGCCGGTGTCCCGCGCCATGCCCGGGGTCGAAATCCACGCCCAGGTGCTCGAAAGCGCGCTGACCGGCGCGGTGATCTCGCAGCCGAACTATGGCATCGGCGTTGAATTCGCAGCGGCGATGTTGCTCGGGCTCCTCGTGATTGCGTTTGCACCCCTGTTCGGTCCGGTCTCGCTGGTCATCGTCGGGGGCGCGTTTGCATCCGTGCTGGTCGGAACGTCGGCATATTTTTACGCCCAGCATCGCCTGCTGATCGACTTCACCTATCCGTTGATGTCGACCACGTCGATCTACCTCACGCTGATCTTTTCCGCCTTCGTGCGCGAGCAGGCGCAGCGCCGCCAAATCCGCTCCGCCTTCGGCCAGTATTTGTCGCCGGCCTTGGTCGAACAGCTTGCGCAGTCGCCGGAAAAGCTGGTGCTCGGCGGCGAGGAGCGCGAGATGACCATCATGTTCTCCGACATGCGCGGCTTCACCTCGATCTCGGAGACCTACAAGAACGACCCGCAGGGCCTCACGGCGCTGATGAACCGCTTCCTGACGCCGCTGACCAACGCCATCCTCGACCGCAAGGGCACCATCGACAAATACATGGGCGACGCCATCATGGCGTTCTGGAATGCGCCGCTGGACGACAAGGACCACGAGCTCAATGCCTGCGAAGCAGCGCTCGACATGCTGGAGCGCGTCGACGAGCTCAACCAGGCGCGCGAGCAGGAGGCCAAGCAGGAGGGGCGTCCGTTCATTCCGCTCAATGCCGGCATCGGGCTCAATACCGGCGTCTGCGTGGTCGGCAACATGGGTTCCGACCAGCGCTTCGACTATTCGGTGTTCGGCGACAGCGTCAATCTCGCCTCGCGCCTCGAAGGGCAGTCGAAAGAATATGGTTTTCCGATCATTGTCGGCTCCAGGACCGCGCTCGCGGTCAAGGACAGGTTCGCCATTCTCGAGCTCGACTTCATCATGGTGAAGGGCAAGAAGGAGCCGGAGGTGATCTACGCCATCGCCGGCCGCGAGGACACCGCGCAGTCCGGCCGCTTCCAGCGCCTGCGCAACCTGACGATCGAGATGCTCGCCTGCTACCGCAACCGCGACTGGCACGGCGCGCTCGCGGCCATCGCGCGCGGCCGCAAGACCGACGAGGCAAATTCGCTGGAGCTGCTCTACAACCTCTACGAAGCGCGCATCCGCGGCTATCTCGAAGACCCGCCGCCGGAAGACTGGAACGGCGCCTTCGCACTGCTGACGAAGTAGCTTTCGTAGGGTGGGCAAAGCGAAGCGTGCCCACCATCACGAGCGCGGAGCAAAATGGTGGGCACGGCGCTGCGCGCCTTTGCCCACCCTACAATTCTACAATTTCTCACTCCAGCCCGATTTGCGTCAAATCCTGGAACCAGTGTTGCGCCTGCACGAACTTCTTCACCTTCGGCGACAGCGCATGCGGGTTGGTGTCGTGCACGACCCATACCAGCGTGGCGTCGTCGACGATCGCTGCATGCGCCTGCGCCAATAGCTCGTCCTGCTTGGCGACATCAAAAGTCTGCTTGGCCTCGTCGATCAGCGCATCGACCTTCGCACTTCTGTAGCCGCCCCAGTTGACGCCGACGGGCGCAATCTGGCCGGAGTGGAAGAAGCGGACGATGGCATAGAGCGGGTCTGACGTGACATAGGCGATGTTGTTGGAGGTGATGCCGGCGTTCATCTCGTCGGCCGCGCCCTTGCGCCAGGCCGTGTATAGCGTCTCGAGCTCGACCACCTTGAAGTCGATCTCGATGCCAATCTCCTTGAAACTCTGCTGCAGGAATTCGTTCATCGGCAGCGACAGCATCTGTCCGGTGCCGCCTTGCGCGATGACGAAGGTGGTCTTCAGCGGCTTCTCCTTCGAATAGCCGGCCTCCTGCAACAGCTTCTTCGCCGCCGCGACATCATATTTGAGCTCGAAGGACGGCTTGCCGAACCACGGGCTCGACGGGTCGACCTGGCCCTTGGCGGGTTTCGCCAGACCGTTCATCAGCCCGACCACTGCCTCGCGGTCGATCGCGAGGTTGAGCGCCTTGCGCAGGCGGATGTCGGTCCAAGGCGAGCCGGGCAACACGCTCAAGTGATAATTCCAGACATGCGGCGTGACGTTGTCGACGATCTTCATGCCGGCGGATTTGAGCTGCGGCACCGCGTCCGGCGCCGGCGTTTCGATCAGGTCGACCTGGCCGGCCAATAGCGCGTTGGTGCGCGTCAGCGCTTCCGGCATCGGGATCAGCACGATCTTGTCGGCCTTCGGAACCCGCTTCTTGTCCCAGTAATCGACGTTCTTTGTGAGCTCGGCGAGTTCGCGCGGCACCAGTTTTGTCAGTTTGAACGGCCCGGTGCCGGAGGGCTGGCTTGCGAACTTGTCCCAATCCTTGCCAAGCTTTTCATATTGCGCCGGGCTGGAAACCAGAAACCACAGCATCTGGTACGGAAAGAAAGAATCGACCGCCTTGGTCGTGATCTCGACGGTGGCGCCGTCGATCTTGGCGTAGCTCGCGACCGAGGGCAGGCGGGTCTTCACCTGCGCGCTCTGCCGCTTGTCGAACTGCGGTGCCTTGTCGTTGAGCACCTTGTCCAGATTCCAGATCACCGCGTCGGCATTGAATTCGCTGCCGTCGTGAAACTTGACGCCCTTGCGAAGCGAAAAGCGCCACTTCTTCTTGTCCTGCTCGTCCACCTTCCATTCGGTCGCGAGCCCGGGCACCAGCTTGCCGGGCCGGTGGGCCACGTCCATTTCCCAGGCCACCAGCGGGTCGTAGATCGTATAGGCCGAAAACTGATAGGCGCCGGCGCCGCGGTCGGGCTGGCCAGTGGTCAGCGGGATATCCGCCATGGAAATGCCGTAGCGCACAACGGTCTCGGCCTGCGCCGAAATCGTGGAGATGCCAAGAGCCAAACCCACGGCCAGAGTTGCGGCAGGAAGAAGCATCGAATTTCGGGTGCGCATGAATTAGGCTCCATCGGGCAGGGTCTGGAGCTAAAAATGCAAGCTTGGTGCCAGCTTAGGCATCCAACGTGCCTTGCATGCGCGCTTCACAAGGAGTTGTGCGGTCAAACGCATAGCCCGGAGGGAAGCATGCCGTTTGGCACAGGCGTTGCATACGGCTGCATAAGAATTAGTCACCGAAGCGTTGAGAAGGGGATTGCTGCAAATGCGTAACGACAAATCGAAGAAGACGGCCACCGCGTGGCTGCTGGCAACGGCGCTGGTGGTCGGGTTGCCGCAATTCGCAAGCGCCGAGACGGTGCTGCGGATCGGCATGACGGCTGCCGATATTCCGCGCACGCTCGGCCAGCCCGATCAGGGTTTTGAGGGCAACCGCTTCACCGGGCTGACGATGTATGACGGCCTGACGATGTGGGACCTCTCGTCCCGCGACAAGGCAAGCGTCATGATTCCGGGCCTCGCGACCGAATGGAAGGTGGACGAGGCCGACAAGAAGAAGTGGACCTTCAAGCTGCGCCCCGGCGTCAAATTCCATGACGGCAGCAACTTCAATGCGGACGCCGTGGTCTGGAACGTCGAGAAGGTGCTGAAGCAGGATGCGCCGCATTTTGACGCCAGCCAGGTCGGCGTCACCGCCTCGCGCATGCCGACGCTGGCCTCCGCGCGCAAGATCGACGACATGACGGTGGAATTGACCACCAAGGAGCCGGACAGCTTTCTGCCGATCAACCTGACCAACCTGTTCATGGCGAGCCCTGCCAAGTGGCAGGCCTTCTATGACAAGGCTGAAGGCGCCGACGCCAAGGCGAAGTCGCAGGCCGCCTGGGCGGCGTTCGCCAGGGACGCCTCGGGCACCGGCCCCTGGAAGATGTCGAAATTCACGCCGCGCGAACGGCTCGAACTCGTCAAGAACGAAGGCTATTGGGACAAGGGCCGCGTGCCCAAGGTCGACCGGATGGTGCTGCTGCCGATGCCGGAGGCCAATGCCCGCACCGCGGCCTTGCTGTCCGGCCAGGTCGACTGGGTCGAGGCGCCCGCGCCCGACGCGGTCAAGGAGATCAAGCAGCGGGGCTTCCAGCTCCAGGCCAACGAATCGCCGCACGTCTGGCCATGGCAGTTTTCGCGCATCGAGGGCTCGCCCTGGAACGACATCCGCGTCCGCAAGGCCGCCAATCTCTGCGTCGACCGCGAAGGGCTCAAGGAGGGCCTGCTTGCCGGCCTGATGGTGCCGGCGACCGGCACGTTCGAGCCCGGCCATCCCTGGCGCGGAAAGCCGACCTTCGAGATCAAGTATGACCTGAAGGCCGCCCAGAAGCTGATGCAAGAGGCGGGCTACGGCCCGAACAAGAAGCTGACGGTGAAGACACAGACCTCGGCGTCGGGATCGGGCCAGATGCAGCCCTTGCCGATGAACGAATATCTGCAGCAGGCACTGGCTGAATGCTACTTCGACGTTCAGCTCGACGTCATCGAGTGGAACACGCTGTTCACCAACTGGCGCCGCGGCGCCAAGGATCCGACCGCCAACGGCGCCAACGCCACCAACGTCACCTACGCGGCGATGGATCCGTTCTTCGCGCTGGTGCGCTTCCTGCAATCGTCGATGGCGCCGCCGGTCTCGAACAATTGGGGCTACATCAACAATCCCAAGTTCGACGAGCTGGTGACCAAGGCGCGCCAGACCTTCGACCCCGCCGCGCGTGATGCGGCGCTGGCCGAACTGCATGCGGCCTCGGTGGACGATGCGGCGTTCCTCTACGTCGCCCACGACGTCTCTCCGCGGGCCATGAGCCCGAAGGTCAAGGGCTTCGTGCAGCCGAAGAGTTGGTTCGTCGACTTCTCGCCGGTGTCGATGGCGCCGTGAGGTGAGCACATGACGCTTGCACCCTCTCCCCTTGTGGGAGAGGGTGGCTTCGATGCGAAGCATCGAAGCCGGGTGAGGGGTTCTCTCCGCGGACACGCCTCCCTCATTTGAAAGACCAGCATCCGCGGATGGAACCCCTCATCCGGCGCGGACCAAAGTCCGCGCCACCTTCTCCCACAAGGGGAGAAGGGAAGAAGAGAGTAACCCGTGTTCGCTTACATTGCCCGGCGTATCGTCTACGTCATTCCGATCGTGATCAGCGTCGCGCTGGTGTGCTTCCTGCTGGTGCACATCACGCCTGGCGATCCCCTGGTCGCGGTGCTGCCGGCGGATGCGTCGCAGGAACTCGCGGCGCAACTGCGCACCGCTTACGGCTTCGACCGGCCGCTGCCGGTGCAATTCGGCCTTTGGCTATGGCGCGCGCTCCATGGCGATCTCGGCAGCTCGATCGCGACCGGCCGCCCGGTGCTGTCGGAAGTCCTGCGCGCCGTCGGCAACACCGTCACGCTTGCGGTTGCCGCCGCGCTGATCGGCTTCACGCTCGGGCTGATGTTCGGCCTGATCGCCGGCTATTTCCGCGACACCTGGATCGACAAGGTCGCGACCTCCATCGCGATCGCCGGCGTCTCGGTGCCGCATTACTGGCTCGGCATGGTGATGGTCATCATCTTCTCGGTGCAGCTCAACTGGCTGCCCGCGGTCGGTGCCGGTCCCGGCGGCTCCGGTTCGTGGGGCTGGGACTGGGAGCACATGAAATACCTTATCCTGCCGGCGATCACGACCGCGGTGATCCCGATGGGCATCATCACCCGCACCGTCCGCGCGCTGACCGGCGACATCCTGAGCCAGGATTTTGTCGAAGCGTTGCGCGCCAAAGGGATGCGCGAATTGGACGTGTTCCGCCACGTCATCAAGAACGCCGCACCCACCGCGCTTGCGGTGATGGGCCTGCAGCTCGGTTACATGCTCGGCGGCTCGATCCTGATCGAGACCGTGTTCTCGTGGCCCGGCTCGGGCTTGCTGCTTAATTCGGCGATCTTCCAGCGCGACCTGCCGCTGCTGCAGGGCACGATTTTGGTGCTGGCGCTGTTCTTCGTCACGCTCAATCTGCTGGTCGACATCGCGCAGGCCGCGATCGACCCGCGCATCAAGCGGGGCTGACCATGACCGTGATGTCGGATACCGCCCTGCAAGCCGCGCCCGCGACCAAGGCGCGTGGCTATTGGGCCACCGTCGGCCGCCGCATCGCGCGCGACAAGGTCAGCATGGTCTGCGCTTTCGTGCTGGTGCTGATCTTCGCCTCCGCGCTGCTGGCGCCGTGGCTCGGCCTTGCCGATCCCTATCAGGGCTCGATGATCCGCCGGCTTCGCCATATCGGTACGCCGAACTATCCGCTCGGCACCGACGAGCTCGGCCGCGACATGCTGGCGCGGCTGATCTATGGTGGCCGGCTGTCGCTGATCATCGGCATTCTGCCGGTGATTTTCGCCTTCGTGATCGGCACCTCGCTCGGCCTCGTCGCCGGCTATGTCGGCGGCCGGCTCAACACCGCCATCATGCGTACGGTGGACGTCTTCTACGCTTTCCCGTCGGTGCTGCTGGCAATCGCGATTTCCGGCGCGCTGGGCGCGGGTATCGTCAATTCCATCGTCTCGCTGACCATCGTGTTCGTGCCGCAGATCACCCGCGTCGCCGAAAGCGTTACCACCGGCGTGCGTAACATGGATTTTGTGGAAGCCGCGCGTGCCTCCGGCGCCGGACCTTTTACCATCATGCGCGTGCATATGCTGGGCAACGTTCTCGGCCCGATCTTCGTCTACGCCACCGGCTTGATCTCGGTGTCGATGATCCTCGCCGCCGGCCTGTCATTCCTTGGCCTCGGCACAAAACCGCCGGAGCCGGAATGGGGCTTGATGCTGAACACGCTGCGCACCGCGATCTACATCAATCCCTGGGTGGCGGCGCTGCCGGGCGTGATGATCTTTGCGGTGTCGATCTGCTTCAATCTTTTGAGCGACGGCATGCGCAGCGCCATGGACATCAGGAACTGACGCAATGAGTGAGACGAGCTCGTCAGTTGGACATCTGGAGCAGGTCGAAGACATCGGCGGGGCGGCGCAACCGCTGCTGCAGGTCACTGGCCTGACCAAACATTTCCCGGTGCGCGGCGACCTGTTCAGCCCTCGCAAAACGGTGCGCGCGGTCGATGATGTGTCGTTCTCGATCGCCAAGGGCGAAACGGTCGGCATCGTCGGCGAATCCGGCTGCGGCAAGTCGACCACGGCGCGGCTTCTGATGCACCTGATGAAGCGCGATGCCGGCGACATCGTCTATGACGGCATGCAGGTCGGCCGCGCGCTGTCCCTGCGTGAATTGCGTCGCGGCATGCAGATGGTTTTTCAGGACAGCTACGCCTCGCTCAATCCGCGCCTGACCATCGAGGAATCGATCGCCTTCGGCCCCAAGGTGCACGGCATGGCCGACGCAGCCGCGCGCACGCTGGCGCGCGAGCTCCTCGGCAAAGTTGGCTTGCGTCCCGAAACTTTCGCCAACCGCTACCCGCACGAAATTTCCGGCGGCCAGCGCCAGCGCGTCAATATCGCGCGTGCGCTGGCATTGTCGCCGCGGCTGGTGATCCTCGATGAAGCGGTCTCGGCGCTCGACAAATCGGTCGAAGCCCAGGTGCTCAATCTGCTGGCCGATCTGAAGCGCGAATTCGGCCTGACCTATCTCTTCATCAGCCACGATCTCAACGTGGTGCGCTACATCTCGGACCGCGTGCTGGTGATGTATCTCGGTGAGGTGGTCGAGCTCGGCCCGGTCGACAAGGTCTGGGATGCGCCGGCACATCCCTACACGCGGGCGCTCTTGGCGGCCATGCCGTCGTCCGACCCTGATAACCGCACCGAGACGCCGCCGATCTCAGGCGATCCGCCCAATCCGATCGACCCGCCGTCGGGGTGCAGGTTTCATACCCGTTGCCCGTTTGCGGAGCCGCTCTGCGCAAATGCGACGCCAAAGCTCAGCGATGTCGATACAATGGGCCATCAGGCGGCGTGCTACATGGCCATATCCGGCTCCGGGCACAGCCGCGCACCGGCCAAAGAAAATGCCAAGAAAAATGACATGGGAGTAACCGCTGCATGACAAGACCCGATCCCAAGCAGGTCAAGGTAATGACCGACGTCGCGGGCGTGCCGCAAGATGCGGAAGTTTCCGCCCGCATCGCCAATTCCATCGGCCCAGCCTTTGACGGGTTTGCGCCCATTGCCGGCACGCTGCCGATGGATCTTGAGCCGGCGAGCTTCCTGCTGGTGCAGAACGCGAAGGTGTCGAAATGAGCGGCGAACCGGCCTTGATGTCAGCGGTCGCGGTCGCCAAGGCGATCGCCGGCAAGAAAGTGTCCTCGCGCGAAGTGACGCAATCCTGTCTCGACCGCATCGCGCAATGGCAGCCGCGCGTCAACGCCTTCATGATGATCGAGGCGGAGGAGGCACTCGCCGCGGCTGATGCCGCTGACGCCGCGCTCGCCAAGGGTCAAAATCTCGGTCCGCTGCACGGCGTCCCGATGGCGCACAAGGACATGTATTACGAGGCCGGCAAGGTCGTCACCTGCGGCTCCAAAATCCGGCGCGATTTCGTCGCGACGACGACCTCGACCGCGCTGCAGCGCCTGAAGGACGCCGGCTCCGTCAGGCTCGGCTCGCTGCAGATGGTCGAGTTCGCCTACGGGCCGACCGGCCACAACGTGCATTACGGCGCGGTGCGTAACCCCTGGAATGTCGATCACATCACCGGCGGCTCGTCATCCGGCTCGGGCTCCGCAGTCGCGGCGCGGCTGACCTTTGCCGCGCTCGGCTCCGATACCGGTGGCTCGATCCGGATGCCCGCGCATTTCTGCGGCGTCACCGGGTTCAAGACCACGGTCGGCCTGATCAGCCGCGCCGGCGCGATGCCGCTGTCGCAATCGCTCGACACCGTCGGGCCGCTGGCGCAAACGGTCGAGGACTGCGCGCTGCTGGTGGGATTGATGGCGGGCACCGATCCCGAGGATCCGACCACGTCCAATCGGCCGGTGCCGAACTACATGGCCGCAACCACAGGGTCGCTCAAGGGATTGAGGATCGGCGTACCGACTGCTTTCTATGTCGACGATCTCGATTCCGAAGTGGCGCGCGTGCTCGACGAGACCATTGCCACCCTCAAGCGCGAGGGCGCCGAAATCGTCAAGGTCGAACTGCCGGACCAGCGCCAGCTCACGGCCGCCTGCCAGATCGTGCTCGCCACGGAAGCCGCGGCCTTCCACAAGCGCTGGATGATCGAGCGTCCCCAGGATTACGGCGGCCAGGTGCTGATGCGGCTGCAGAACGGGCTCGCCATTCCGGCCGTGACCTATCTCGAAGCGATGCGCTGGCGCGGTCCGGCGCTGGCCGCCTACCTCGCGGCGGTGGAAGGAGCCGACGCCGTGATCGCGCCGGTCGCGCCGATGCCGGCGGCGACCATTGCCGAGAGCGATGTCGGCAACAGCCTGGAAGCGGAAGCCGTCATCCAGCGCATCACGCGCTTCACCCGCCCAATCAATTATCTCGGCCTGCCGTCGCTTTCGATTCCCGCGGGCTTCACCAAGAAGGGGCTGCCGGTCGGCACGCAACTGATCGGTCGCCCCTTCGATGAGGCCGGGCTGGTGCGGATCGGCGCGGCGTTCCAGCGCGCTACCGACTATCACCAGCAGGTACCAAAATTGGCATGAGCAACCTCGTCGATATCCGCGACCTCAACATCCGCTTCACCGGCGAACGTACGGTTCATGCCGTCAACGACATCTCGCTCTCGCTTGGCGAGGGCGAGGTGCTCGGCCTGCTCGGCGAATCCGGTTCGGGAAAAAGCGTGACGCTGCGCGCGCTGATGCGGCTGTTGCCGAAGAAGCGGACGCAGATTTCGGGCACTGTGAAGGTGTTGGGACGCGACGTGCTCGCAATGAACGACGAGGAGCTGTCGGCATTTCGCGGCCAGACCGTCTCGATGATCTTTCAGGAGCCCGCGCTGGCGCTCGACCCCGTCTACACGATCGGCCGCCAGATTGCGGAAACCGTGATCCGCCACGAAGGCAAGAGCGAAAAGGAGGGACTCGCGCGCGCGCTGGAAATGCTGGAGGTGGTGCGAATTCCCTCCGCCAAGCGACGCTTAGCGGCCTATCCGCACGAAATGAGCGGTGGCATGCGGCAGCGCGCCATGATTGCGCTTGCACTGGCCTGCAAGCCGAAAATACTGCTGGCGGACGAGCCGACCACGGCGCTGGACGCCACGGTGCAGATTCAGATCCTGCTGCTGCTCCGCGAATTGCAGCGCGAGTTCGGCATGTCCGTGATTTTCGTGACCCACGATATCGGCGTCGCCATCGAAATCTGCGACCGCGTCGCGGTCATGTATGCCGGCCAGATCGTGGAGCAGGGCCGCTTGCGCGACATCGTCCGCACCCCGGTGCATCCCTATGCCAAGGGGCTATTGGCCGCGACCGTCCACGGCGCAAAACGCGGCCAGCGGCTGGAGACCATCCCGGGCACGCCGCCCTCGCTCGACAAGGCGCCCGTCAGTTGTTCGTTCGCGCCACGCTGCACGGTTGCGCAGCCGCGCTGCAGCGAGCGTCTGCCGCCGAATGTGCAGGTATCGCCGGATCGAATGGCGCGTTGTGTGCTGGCAGAGCCGGAAGTTTCTGCTGCGACCTGAGAGGGTGGAGACTCCCTCTCCCGCTTGCGGGGGGAGGTGTAGGCGGCCTACGGCCGCCGTCCTTGGTTTAAGAACGCCGATGCGTAGCATCGGCTATGGGTGGGGGTCTCGCCGCGAGTCACGCCGTTCGTGTGGAGAACATCCCCACCTGCGTATCATCCAATCTCGCGGCGCCAGGTCCCGGCTCAGCGTCGCGTCACGCGTGCCGCGCCGCGTCCGGGACACGAGAATAATTCAGCCACCCAACCCGGGATCGGCCCATTGCTCGATCTGCGCTGGTCCCACGACCTGCTTCGGCTGATGCGGATTGAGCGTGCCGGCGCTGGCGGACCAGCCCTTGGCCAAAATTTGCATTGCAAACAGCTTGGCGTCGATTTCAGATTTGAAGGTGCGGGTCGAGCGAGCCATGCTCTCCGCAGTATTGTCCGTCTTGTCCGGACCAAAAGTCACATACCAAATATCGCTCTGTTTCATGCCGACATAACGCGGGTGACACACAAAAGTTCACTTCGCAGGTGCAGTTGACCGGCGCGCGGATTGCGGCTCGTCACATCGGACAATCGTGGATAGGCTGTCGTACGGCTTGCGCCGCAAAACCCGGGGGCTTCCCATGCAGATTTCCAACGAAGGCATTCTCGTCATTCTGTTTGTCGGCCTGGTGGCCGGCTGGCTCGCCGGCAAGATCGTGCGCGGCACCGGCTTTGGCATCATCGGCGACATTCTCGTGGGCATCGCCGGCGCGCTGCTTGCGAGCCTGCTGTTTCCCAAGCTCGGCATCCGTCTCGGCACCGGACTGGTGTCGGAGATCGTCTACTCCACCATCGGCGCCGTCATATTGCTCTTCATCGTCCGGCTGTTGCGGACTGGCGGGCGGTTCTAGCGCGGCGCTATTTCGCGCGGGCCACCGCATCTGCGATCCACTGCAGGAGGGCCGTGTCTTGATCAGCGGCGACATGCCGAGCATCACGCCAAGCTCTGTTCGGCAACCTCAAGCATCGCCAGGCCCGGCGGACTGCACCCACGGCATCGCCCGTTCCGCCGGCCTGCCGGCGGGCGTGGTAGGCGCCGGAAGCGGTGTCCTTCTCGATGCCAAGGGCGAGACCGGCCGGGTCTCGATTCGGTGATTCTGGTGCCGTTTCCGCGCCAGGCGAAGGCGGAACCCGTCAAATTAGCGGCCCAATCACGCGCATGCCGCCTCCAGCGTCATGGGGGTGAACTGGATCGGGGTTAACGTGACTTAAATAGACGGTGTCCGAAAACATCGGTAAAAGCTGCACGTCACCTGATCCTTTTGGAGAGACACGCATTTATGGCAGCCGCTCCCGGCGTCCGGCGTTCCGAACTTGGTGAGGCGCTGCGCGCCTGCCGCAACGCCTTTATCGGCGTTGGCGTCATGAGTTGCATGATCAATCTGCTGTACCTCACCGGCTCGATTTTCATGCTGGAGGTCTACGACCGCGTGCTGCCGAGCCGCAGCGTGCCCACCCTGGTCGGCCTCGTGATTCTCGCCGCCGGACTCTACATCGCCCAGGGCGGTCTCGACCTGATCCGCGGCCGCATTCTCGGACGTATTGGAACCGCGCTCGACGAAGCCATCAATGCGCGCGTGTTCGAAACCGTGGTGCGGCTGCCGCTGATGGTCGGCGCCCGTAACGAAGGCCTGCAGCCCTTGCGCGATCTCGACAATGTCAGGTCGTTCCTCGGCAGCATGGGGCCGGGCGCGTTCTTCGATCTGCCGTGGCTGCCGTTCTATCTGGCGATCTGCTTTCTGTTCCACTGGCTGCTCGGCGTCACCGCTTTGGTCGGCGCCGTCATTCTGGTGGCGCTGACGCTGATCACCGAGTTCCTGTCGCGCACACCGGCGAAGGAGGCGATGACGCTGGCCGCGCGGCGCAGCGATCTCGCCGCCACCAGCCGGCGTAACGCCGAAGTGCTGGTGGCGATGGGCATGTCCGGACGGCTGATGAGGCGCTGGAGCGAGGCCAACGAGACCTATCTGGCGGGCAATCAGCGCGCCAGCGACATCGCCGGCGGCCTCGGCGCGGTCGCCAAGGTCCTGCGCATGATGCTGCAATCGGCGGTGCTCGCGGTCGGCGCCTACCTCGTGATCCATCAGGAAGCCACCGCCGGCATCATCATCGCGGGTTCGATCTTGAGCGCGCGGGCGCTGGCGCCGGTCGATCTCGCCATCGCCCACTGGAAAGGTTTTGTCGCCGCGCGCCAGAGCTGGCATCGGCTTTCAAAACTCCTCCAGCAAATGCCGCCGGCAAATGAACAGACGCTGTTGCAGGCGCCCACGAAGCGGCTGTCGGTCGAGGCGGTCAGTATCGTGCCGCCGGGCGACCAGCGCGTCATCGTGCAGGACGTCAGCTTCGCCGTCGAGGCCGGGTCCGGCGTCGGCGTCATCGGTCCGAGCGGTTCCGGCAAGTCGTCGCTGGTGCGCGCGCTGGTCGGCGTCTGGACACCCGCCCGCGGCAAGGTGCGGCTCGATGGCGCGGCGCTCGACCAATGGTCGTCAGACGTGCTCGGCCGCCACATCGGCTATCTGCCGCAGGACGTCGAATTGTTCGCCGGCACCGTGGCGCAGAACATCTGCCGCTTCGACCCCGAGGCGAAATCGGAGGCGATCATTGCCGCCGCCAAGGACGCCGGCGTGCACGAGATGATCATCAAGATGCGCGAAGGCTACGATACCCAGATCGGCGAGCAGGGCACAGCGCTGTCGGCCGGGCAGGCGCAGCGTGTGGCGCTGGCGCGCGCGCTCTATGGCAATCCGTTCCTGATCGTGCTCGACGAGCCGAACTCCAACCTCGACAGCGAGGGTGACGAGGCGCTGACCCGCGCCGTGCGCGCCGCCCGCGAGCGCGGCGCCATCGTGGTCGTGGTGGCGCACCGGCCGATCGGCATCGAGGCCGTCGATCAATTGCTGGTCTTGAAGGACGGCCGCGTGCAGGCGTTCGGTCCCAAGGAAGCCGTGCTCGGCCAGGTGCTGCAGCGCGTCCCGTCGCCGCCGATCAAGATCGTGTCCGAAGCGGGAGCTGCGAAAAAATCATGACCGCGGACCTGAAAGGCGCGCGCCGCTCGATACGCTCGCATCTCATCGTAGGTCTGGCGCTGATGCTGGTCATTGCCGGCGGGTTCGGCGGCTGGGCCTCGACGGTGCAGATCTCGGGCGCGCTGATCGCGCCGGGTTCGGTGGTGGTCGATTCCAACGTCAAGAAGGTGCAGCACCCGACCGGCGGCGTGGTCGGCGAGGTCAGGGTGCGCGACGGCGACGTGGTCAAGGCGGGCGATGTCGTGGTGCGGCTCGACGAGACCGTGGTCAAGGCGAGCCTTGCCATCGTGGTCAAGACGCTGAACGGCTTGTGGGCGCGGGCGGCGCGGCTGGAGGCCGAGCAGCGCGGCCTCGACAAGATCAAGTTCCCGCCGCAGCTCTTCGATCGTGCCGACGATCCAGATGTCCGCGACATCATCGCGAGCGAAACCAAACTGTTCGAGGTTCGCGTGTTCGGGCGCGCCGGGCAGAAATCGCAATTGCGCGAGCGTGTTGCCCAGCTCAACGAAGAGATCGCCGGCCTCACCGCGCAAGAACAGGCCAAGGAAAAGGAAATCGCGCTGGTCGAGAAAGAGCTGGTCGGCGTCCGCCAGCTCTACGAGCAGCGCCTGATCCAGATCTCGCGCCTGACGATTTTGGAGCGCGATCTCGCCCGGCTGTCGGGCGAGCGTGCGCAATACATCGCCGCGCGCGCGCAGGCGAGGGGCAAGATCACCGAAACCGAACTGCAGATCATCCAGATCGACAAGGACGTCGTCAGCGAAGTCTCCAAGGATCTCCGCGAGACCAACGACAAGATCGGCGAGTTCGTCGAGCGCAAGGTCACCGCGGAGGATCAACTGCGCCGGATCGACATCCGCGCGCCGCAGGACGGCGTCGTGCTGCAGTCGACGGTGCACACCGTCGGCGGCGTCATCACCGCGGGCGACGCCATCATGATGATCGTGCCGAAGGCCGACGATCTCTCGGTCGAGGCCAAGGTCAATCCGCAGGACATCGACAAGCTGCAGATCGGCCAGAAGACACTTCTGCGGCTGTCTGCCTTCAACCAGCGCACCACGCCGGAACTCAACGGCGTAGTGACCCGCGTCTCCGCCGACGTCACCACTGACCAGCGCACCGGCCAGAGCTACTACACCATCCGCGTCTCGCTGCCGCCCGACGAGGTCAAGCGCCTCGGCGAGGTCAAGATCATTCCCGGCATGCCGGTGGAAGCCTTCGTGCAAACCGGCGACCGCACCATGTTCTCCTATCTGATGAAGCCGTTCAGTGACCAACTGATGCGCTCGTTCCGGGAGCGGTGAGGGTTGTCGCTGCGTAGGTTCTGTCGTCCCTGCGAACGCAGGGACCCATAACCACCTGATTTGGTTGTTGAGCCGAAGCCGTCGAACAGCGTGTCTCCAAAAAAACGCCGCGGCGTATGGGTCCCTGCGTTCGCAGGGACGACGTCTTACTTCGACAAATTCTCCAGCAGCAAATTCAACGCCGTGCTCGCAAATTGCTGCATGTTCGCCTGCCGGTCGGCGCTGCCGGTCTCCAGCGTGAACGCTTCGTTTTGCGGACCCGCGACCGCCACGCAGCTATGGCCCGCGGCATCGCCGTAGCGGTTGCCGGTTGGTCCCGTCGCGCCGGTTTCCGACAATCCCCAGTCGGTCGCAAAGCGCTGGCGGACTTGGGCGGCGAGCAATTTCGCGTATGGTTCGGATGCCGAGCGAATGCCCGTCATCGCCTCGTCCGGAATATCCATCAGCAGCCGCCGCGCTTCGCGGGTATAGACCACGGCGCCGCCGAGAAAATAGGCCGATGCGCCCGGCACCGACAACAGCGCCGCAGAGATCAGCCCGCCGGTGGAGGATTCCGCCACCGAAATCGTCTGTTTCCGCGCGATCAGTTGGGTCGCGATCTTTTCGGCGATCGTAACAAGTTCTTTCATTTCAACTCCTGCGCGCACGCCATTGGTCCAGTCATGCCTTCCTAACACAGGAGGGTTACGCTTGCCGAGTTGCGGCACGCGAGCCGCCCTGATTGAATGCCTCAAACAACTGCGTCGACGCGGCCATACGAGGAAACACCATGACGTCGCCGATCGCGGGTGGCGTGGACTGCGACCTGCATCCCGCCGTTCCGCATCTGACCAGCCTGTTGCCCTACATGAACGACTACTGGCGCGACCAGGTGACCACGCGCGGCATGACCGACTTGGTCTCGCAATCCTATCCCACCCATTCGCCGATCTCGTCGCGGCCGGACTGGCGGCCGGCGCAGGGCAAGCCGGGCGCCGATCTGGCCGACATGCAGAAGCAGGCGCTCGACCGGTTCGGCGTTCGTTTCGGCATCTGCAATCCGCTCTATGGCGTGCAGATGGTATTCTCCGAGGACATGCAGGACGCGTTCTGCCGCGCGCTGAACGACTGGCTGGCCAAAGAATGGCTCGACAAGGACGATCGGCTGCGCGGCTCGATCGTGATCCCGCCGCAAAGCGTCGAGAAGTCGGTCGCGGAGATCGAACGCTGCGCCAAGGATCAGCGCTTCGTCCAGGTGCTGATGCTGGCCATGGGCGACATGCCGCTCGGAAAACGCGCTTACTGGCCGATCTACGCCGCCGCCGAACGGCTCGGCCTCACTATCGGCGTTCATGCCGGCAGCGCCTATCACAACCCGCCGACCTCGATCGGTTGGGGCTCCTACCACATCGAGGACTACGTAGCCCAAGCGACCGCGTTCCAGACTCAGCTCACCAGCCTGATCGTGGAGGGCGTGTTCGCCCGCCATCCGAACCTGAAAATGGTGATGCTCGAATCAGGCTTCACCTGGCTGCCCGCCTACCTCTGGCGGCTGCACAAGTTCTGGCGCGGCATCCGCATGGAAACGCCGTGGGTCGATCGCGCGCCACTGGAGATTGTGCGCAGCAACATCCGCTTCTCGCTGCAGCCGGTAGATGCGCCGCCGGATCCCGCAACCCTGAACCGCCTGTTTGACCATATGCAGTCGGACGAATTGCTCCTATTCTCGACTGACTATCCGCACTGGCAATTCGACGGCGACGAGGCGCTGCCGCCGGGATTGTCGTCCGATCTGGTGCGCAAGATTATGATCGATAATCCGCTTAAGACCTACGGCCGATTGGAATTTGCGAAGGAGGCGACGCCGTGAACATTCAGTTCCGTGACCGTCCGGAGCCGTCAGCGTCTGTCAGTGTCAAATCAGCGATTGCCGATTGCGACATCCATCCGGCGCGCGCCACCAAGGACGAGCTTTTTCCGTTTATGGCAAAACGCTGGCATTCGCATCTCGAAACCTACGGCATCCAGGCCTATCACGGCATGATGGAGGGCCCGCCCTATCCGAAGGCGCAGCCCAACGCCTCGCGCCGCGATGCCTGGCCGCCGGAAGGCGGGCCACAGGGCTCCTCGCTGTCCTTCATGCAGAAGCAGCTTCTCGACCCGTACAACGTCGCGCTGGGCGTGCTCAATCCGCTCGCCACCGGGCAGGGCCTGCGCAACCAGGATCTGGCGGGCGCGATCTGCGCCGCGATCAACGACTGGCAGATCGAGAAATGGACCAGCAAGGACAGGCGCCTGAAGGCTTCGATCGTCGTTGCCAATGAGGACGGTCCCGCCGCCGCTACTGAGATCCGCAGGCGCGCGGGCGATCGGAATTTCGTGCAGGTGCTGCTGCTCAGCCGCAATGTCGAGCCGCTCGGCCAGCGGCGCTACTGGCCTGTCTACGAGGCCGCGCAGGAGATCGGCTTGCCGGTCGGCGTCCATGCCTTCGGCTTCGGCGGCAATCCGCTCACCCCGTCCGGCTGGCCAAGCTTCTACATCGAGGAAATGGTCGGCCACTCGCAGTGTCAGCAGACCGCGCTGGCGAGCCTCGTGCTCGAAGGCGTGTTCGAGCGCTTCCCGAAACTGAAGATGGTGATGATCGAGGCCGGCTTCGGCTGGGCGCCGTCGCTGGCGTGGCGGCTCGACAAGACCTTTGAGAAGCTGCACAGCGAGGTGCCGCATCTCAAGCGAAAACCGTCGGAATATATTCGCGACCACATCTGGTGGACGACGCAGCCGATGGAAGATCCGGAGCGCCGCGATCACCTGTTCCAGACCATCGAATGGATCGGTTGGGACAAGCTGTTATTCGCCACCGATTACCCGCATTGGGACTTCGATGAGCCGTCGCGCGTGTTGCCGGCCGGCGTCAGCGAAGCTAACCGCGAAGCGTTCTATCTAGGCAACGCCAAGAAGCTGTACGGAATTCCTTGATGGTTCGGCACGTCATTGCCCCGGTGGACGAATTGCCGCCGGGGACACGAAAATTCCTCGACATCGACGGCCGGCCGATCGCGATTTTCAACATCAAGGGCGAGTTCTTCGGCCTGCTGAATCGCTGCCCGCATCAGGGCGCGGCCCTGTGCGAGGGCCCGTTGATTGGCCTCGCGCAATCCTCCAACCCCGGCGAGATCGAGTATACAAAACTCGGCGAAATCATCCGCTGTCCCTGGCACGGCTGGGAATTCGACATCCGCACCGGCCAATCCTACTGCGACCCGAAACGCTTCCGCGCCCGCGCCTATCCCGTCAACGTCGAGCCGGGAGCCGCCGTGGTGAAGGGCCCGTATGTCGCCGAGACTATCGCCGTGTCGGTCGAAAGCGACTACGTGGTGGTGGATCTGTAGCGGCCGTCCGCTTCGAGGATGCAAATCCGGATGTGTAATTGCACGTCAGGAAATCCCAAGATTCCCTTCTCAGGCCCTTCGAAACGTCCTGGCTCATTGCCGATGCAATTGAGCATGCGTCGGTCATTTACACGCGGAACGCCGCGCGGCTGGTTCGGCAGCATCGGTTCGATGGCGGCCCGTTCGTAACCGCTGAGTTAGTAGCGCATGACTCGAGGAATCACGGCTACAGCGGTACGATCAACCCGAACTGGCGCCAGTAGCGCTGCCGCTAGTGCTCTGAATTGACTTCCCCTTTCGGCGACATGGCGACGTCGCCGGACCTGTCGTCGACTTGCTCCTGTCGCGAATGTGACGAAACAGACTGCGTCGCGGGCCAGCCCGCCTACCGTGCGACGGAGTGAGCTGGTAGTCTTGCAAGAGCGGAGGGCCGGTTGCCGGCAGCTCACCTGGCGGTGATAGGCCGGCGCAGCCAAGCGCGGCGTTGATGACAGGGAGTGACAAGATGATACTCAATCCGGATCATGTTACTATCGCAGTGGCAGACGCTGGCCCCGCGATCGAGTTCTTCGCGCTCTTTGGTTTCAAGAAGGATCACGTCGCGACGATCGACGGCGGCCTTCCCGCTAGGTATATGGGCATGCCGGACATGAAAGCGCAGCATATCACCCTGGCACTCGAAGGAGCGGTTCCTCATTTCGAAATCCAACTGCTTGAGTTCGACCCGCCCTCAGAGACCGATCCGGGTGCGCACCCGACGAACCTGCGAAAAAGGGGCTTCAATCACCTTGCGTTCCGCGTCGACGACATTGAGGCAGCCACCGCGCACCTCGTGGCCAACGGCGTAACCGTGCTGAGCGACGAGATGGACTACATTAGCCGAAAACTGCGGCTCTTCGAGGGTCCCGAGGGCATCACCCTCGAGTTGGTACAGTGGGGCGGCCCAGTCACTTCTGGCTAGGGCCTCTAACTAGCGATCCGAAGTCACCCTGAGCAGCCGTGCTGTCGCCTTCTGGCCCATCGCGTTATTTCGCGGCTCTGCGGAATTTGGTTGCTATCGGGGCATGGCGGACATCGATCAAGCCGCACCGATCAATCTCGATTAGTAGGTGCGCGTCCTAACCCGCGTACGGCCCGCCTCACCTGCAAGCACGCTCGGCGTGCAAAGCCGTCGGCTGTGGGCCCGCCTATTGGGCTTCCGTGTCCTTCCGCGGGGTGCTAGCGTTCAAACCGAACCCACTCTTCTGGGGGGGAAATATCGCCATGCACGAATTTGGGTGGGCCTGTATTGCTTTTTCCGACCGATCTGACCTCATTTCTGGAGCTCATCCGCCAACACGGCGATGCTGCCTACAGCCTGATGTTCGCCTATGCGGCCTCGCATAGCCTACTGCTAGCGCTGTTTGCGGGCTATGCCGCTCATTCGGGCGTGTTGGGTCTTGGTAAGCTCATCGTGGTCTGCTGGTTTGGCAGCTTCGCTGGCGACGTGATTCGCTTCTGGATCGCGCGACGTTATGGCGTCCGCTGGTTCGAACGTTTTCCGCGCATCGAGCGCACGCTGCAGACCGCGGCCCGGCTGACGGACCGGCACTACGGCTGGATGATTCTGCTTCATCGGTTCCCGCACGGTATTCGCGGGGTCGCGGGTTTCGCCTACGGCATATCGCGGCTGCCCTGGTCCACTTTCCTGGCACTCAACTTCGGCGCGGCGGGCCTTTGGTCCTGCACCGTTGTCTCGGCCGGATATGCGTTCGGTCAGTTCTCGGAGAAGTCCATCAGCAATGCCTCATCGGGGCTGGGCATCGTGATGTTGGTCGCGTTCCTCGGCCTGTCCTGGTTGCTCAGCAGGAAGCTCGATCAGATCGCAGAGCGGTACTGAAGCACGGTGCGCTCGCCTGTAATGATGTCGATGGGACGTACATACCGCCTCAGGTGCCGACGAATCCCCGTCGCAGCAATCCGGTCAGCGCGCCGCGCAGGCTGGCTTCATTGGCGATGTTGCCGCGAGATGTGCTGAAAAGCCGAACGACCAGCCGCTGATATTGTTCGGCCGTAGGTTCAAGGCGCGCCAGCACGGTCTCGCGGAATCGCGAGACCGTTGATATGTCGGTCCATCCCAACCCTTCCAGATGAATCTGATA
This sequence comes from Bradyrhizobium sp. LMTR 3, assembly GCF_001693485.1. Lineage (GTDB taxonomy): Bacteria > Pseudomonadota > Alphaproteobacteria > Rhizobiales > Xanthobacteraceae > Bradyrhizobium. The sequence goes on along the minus strand of NZ_MAXC01000043.1, from coordinate 214,158 downwards.
TCGCCAGCCCGCAAGCTCGAGGGCGTTGCCGGCCGGACCCGAGAAGCGCACCGAGGTCGGCGACACCGCGAGCAGGCGACACGACAGGATTTTCCCTTCGCCCGACAGCCAGGCGGGCTCATCCGTTTCGAACACGTCGCCAGGACGGGGCAATTCGAAGCAGACGAGAAGCGCGATGAAGGCGATCAGCATCGCGATGCCGGTCCACAGCAAATTGAAGAAGTCGAGCGACGAAATCTCGCTGGCCGCATAGGGCGAGATGAACGCCCAAATGATGCTGGCGGCAGAACTTGCAGCGATCAGTCCGAAGATCGCTGCAAGCCTCCAATGCACGCGTGGCGTCGAGCGGTCGCCGCCCTTGTCGGTGATCTTGAACGGGCGGCCGAACGGCTTGACGATGGCGCTGAAGAGCGTTGCGGTCACCGCAAAGCAGGTGACGGCGTGGGTGGCCTCCATGAATAACGGCAGCGTTCGCCCGCGCGAGATCCAGCCCATGTAGATGATTTGACCAAGCAGCGCCGGCACGCCGTAGCGCAGGAAGGTATGGTAGTCGGCTTCGAAGGCGGGCAGGCCGCCGAACCAGTAGATCGTCGGCGCGATCAGCAGCAACACCATGAATGGCTTGCTGAGCCAGTTCAGCACCCCGTGAAAATAGTGCCAGCGCTGGGTGAAGCTGAAGCCGCGGCCGACCAGCGGGCCATTGCGGAGCAGGGCAACCTGTACGGTGCCAAGACACCAGCGCGCGCGCTGGGTGATGTACTCAGGGATGCCTTCGGCCGAAAGACCGAAGCTGAGCGGTTCGTTCAGCCACCAGGTACGGTAGCCGTGCACGAGCATCGTGTAGGTGAGATTGATGTCTTCCGAAATCGCTTGCTGCGGGAAGCCGCCGATCTCGTCAAGCCGGTCGCGGCGAACGACAAAGGAAGTGCCGACGCAAAACGAGCAGCCCCACGCGTCCTTGGCGGGCTGAAAGACGTCGAAGAAGAAGCGTTGATCGTCGACCCAGCTCTTCCCGGCGAGCAGATTGTGCTGGATCGGGTCGGCGTTATGGTAAAACTGCGGCGTCTGCACGATCGCCACCTTTGGATCGGACAACAGCAGACCGACCGTACGTTTCAAGAAATCCCGCCGTGGCGCAAAATCGGCGTCGACCACCAGGATGACGGGCGCATTGGTCTCGCGCGCGGTCGCCGTCAGTCCGTTATTGAGATTGCCGGCCTTGGCGCCGTTGTTGTCTGGCCGCGTCACATGACGAGCACCGACTTTTTCGCAATACTCCCGCAGCCAGTCGCGCCTGGTGTCGTCGAGCACCCAGACCGTCGCATTGGGATAATCGAGCGCCAGCGCGCTGAGGATCGATCGTTCGAGGATTTCGAGCGGCTCGTCGTAGGTGCAGATGAAGATGTCGACGGCGGGGAAGCCACGCGATCCGGATAGTTCACGTTGCGCCGCGTCGGCCTGCGCGGAGCGATCGGTGCTGCGGAACAGGATGACGATCGAGATCAGCGTGTAGAGAATGGCAAGAAATTCAAACGAAATGAACAGCCGTGGCCACAGGCTTTCGGCCGACAGCGCAAACGGCGGCAACGTATCGTTCCATCGCCAGAGCGCGTAGAGGATCAGAAGGGCTGAAGTCGTGATGCCGAACAGGATACGGTCCTTGGCATGCAGCGGATCCAGCAGCCGCGCCATCACCAGAAGCCCAAGGAAGATTCCCATATCGATGGTGAGGATCGATAGGTCATCGCCGGCGCTCGGGAACATCATCGTATCTTTTCCCCGGTGAACGGATTCCAACCCGTTTCGGCCAGCGCCGCCCACGCCGTCGCGCCGAGGTGCGGGCGGCGGTAGTAGAAGAAGTCGGGCACGGTGCCGGTGGGATCGATCGACAACCCCGTCGTCAGTCGCGCGGTGCGCGCGGCGTTGAGCAGGCCGGAGCGTGTTTGATCGGCCTTCAAATTGGCCAGCAGCCGATCGCTCTGCGGCGTGTCACCGCTGATCCGGTAGGCCAATGCCGCCTGCGCCGTTCCCTCGACCCAGACGCCGTCGCGGTCGCCGTTGAAATCGAAGCCGCCGTCAACCGCCAGGTGAGCTTGCGCGAAATCAAGCGTGCTTCGCCAGGCCGCAGGCGCATCCGGCACGGCCATCCATGGCCAAAGCTGAGCGTCGAGCGCGAGCAGGCCTTCATCCGCAGGACTGCCGTCGGGCTTCGTGCCGAGCAGAAAGTGATTTCCGCGGAAGCTACGATCGAGCAGCCGCCGGGCCTGCCCGGCCGCGTCGGCGTATTTTGGCTCGCCGGTCAGGCGGAACAGCCAGCTCGCGGCGGCGTGGACGTCGGCATTGTGCTCGGTCGACATCCAGGTGAGCCTGACCTGCTGCGGATCGTAGCTATGAACGCCACCGCAGAACCCATCGCCGCAGGCGGTCGTGGCGATGATCCAATCGACCAGGCTTCTGGCGTCGGCGAGATACTGCCGATCGTGCGTCGCCTGGTGCAGCGTCAGCAGCGCCAAGGCCGCCCATGCAACGTTGCCGGTCGAGGTGCCGTCCTGCGCCGCATCCTCGGCCCAGATCCTGGCGTGCTCGTCCCACCATCCCGGCAGATTCGGAGCTCCGTTGCCAACCGGGCCCGCACGATAGGCGTTGCGAACCCGATGATCGTGAAAAGTCCGGTCCTTGCGGGCTGCCCGGCTCAACGCGTTAGCGATCGGTTTGGCATCCGGCACGTTGCCGCAAGCGATCAGCGCAATGACGGCGAGCGCGTTGTCATAGACAAACGCCGTCGTGGCAATGCCCGCCGGCAGGTTTGCTTCGCCAGCGCCGGGTTCATAACTGCGGATGAAGACGGCATCGGCCTCGCCGGTCAGCGGTGCCACCGCCTTGTTCAGCCCGGCGCAAAACGGGCCGCCCTTTTCCGGCTGCTTGCTCGCAGCCGGCGTCGAACCCAGGACCATTGCACACAACGCCATTCCGATCGCGCGCTTCATCGCGATACGAGCGTGCCGGTGCGGGACCACCAATTTTCATCGGCCTTCGGTGCCTCCGGCTGGGCCATGCCGGAACGGCGTGTATCCGCATCGATCGGGTGGCTTTGCGCGGTCTCGCTGTTGTCATCATGCGCCCACGAGGCCATGAGATTGCCGATCCGCCGCCAGGTGACCGACATCGACGGCACCACGCCGTTGTCGCGCGTGACGGTGACCCACTGGCCGACCGCGCAGGCCGCAGCATCCGAAGCCTGCGTTTCCTGCACCGGCGCGTCAGCCTCGTTCGCGCCTTCAGGCGTAATGATCGCATAGAGCTCGCGCCGTTCGGTTTGCGGAAACGGCACGGCAAAGCGCTCATCGACCTTGTCGCTGGTCTTCGGCAACACCGCGCTGACGATTCCGGTACGGAACGTACTTCCGTCGATGCGGACACGGGTGCCGGGCATCATGTTCTGGCCTTGCCGGTACGAGAAAATGGCAACCACGAAGCGTTTGTCGCAATCGACGACGGAGCTGATGGTATCGCCGGCGCTGACGTGACGCCCCATCGCAGCGCCAATGGTCAGCACCTTGCCGGAGCCGCGGGAAAGGACGTCCGCTCCTTCCAGGCTCGCAAGCCGCTTCTGCTCGGTGTCGATCAGGCGCTCCAGGTCGCCGAGGACGGCAGATTGCTGCCGCTCCTCGATCTCCATGCGCTGGGCGTCGAGATCGATGTCCCGGCGCTTCTGCGCCAGATTGTTGAGCACAACCAGTTCCTCTCCGACATAGATACCCCCGTTCAAGGCATTGAGCTGCGCAATCTTTTGATTGAGCTTGGCGCGTTCCGCGTCCGCATTGTGCATGGCCGCGGCATATTGCTGCGTGGTCGGTCTGAGCATGTCCATACTCGCCGTATTGCGCGTCACCATGTTGCTTTGCCGATCTACCAAAACCTTCTTTTCGCCGCTCTGGGCATTGGATTGCGACACGCGGGCGCGCAGCTCCTCGATCTGCGACTGGAACTGCATCTTGAGCTGCTCGGTTTGGCTGGCGAGTTCGGCCTCGAGGGAAGCAACATAGGCGCGGTCGGATGCGCCCTTTGCCCGCGTCGCGTCGAGCTTCTGGCGCGCATCGGATGATTTTTCTTCCAACGAGATCAGCGTGCTGCGGTCGAGCCTTGGATTGCTGATCTGCGCCAGTCTGTCGCCGTCGCGAACGTCGTGGCCGGGAAGCGCCGTCACCGTGTCGATCTCGCCGCCGATCGGTGCGGTCAGCAGCGTCACCGGCGCGTTGACAACGGCGCGGTCGGATTGATCGGCGGTAATCGGCGGAGCCACGGCCGTAACCATTAATGCCGACAAAAGCCCGGCCACGCCGATGGCGGAAACTCTCAGGATTGCCGGATGTCGTTGGCCGGACGATGGATTGCTCATCAGCTCTCTCTCGGTTGGTGGCGCCCGAAAGAGCGCTTCCTCAGGAATCGGCCCCCCGGTTCCATCCGGGTTGCCTTTGTGAACTTGCACTGCAAACAGTGCGGAGCTCGTTTGGTTCAAGTTGTTCTTGGGAAAAAGCTGCAGAAATGATCGACGGGAACCGCCCGATCAACTTGCATTGCGCGCGATCACATCCGCGACATCATCGACAAAGATCAGCCCCGATATCATTATCGGGATTTCTCCATGCATGACGCCATGATTGTTTCGCGTCGCTCGCCATGCCGAAGAATGCTATTCGCCTGCCCCTTGCGCCATCGCCTTGCGCTCCCGCGCATACCGCACCAGCGCCGCGAAACGATAAATGCCGTGCACGAACTTGCCATAGGGCATGGTGACGAACAGCGAAAACACCACGCCGAGATGCAGCGCCAGCAGCGGTCCCATCGCTGCCGTCTCGCGCAAGATCAGCAGCGCCATGCCCGTGAGACTCGTCAGGAACAGCATCGCGATGAACGCGACATCCATGCCGTAACGCGCTTCATCGACCAGGATGGAATCGCGCTTCCATCGTTCAGCGAGCAAACCGATCGGCCCAATCAACAGCCCGATGCCGCCGATCGTGCCGAGAACCACCGGCAGATCCCACCACGGATACGGCGCCTCGCGCGCCAGCAGATAGTGATAGAGCGTTGCGACGCAGGTCGAGGCAAAGCATAGCGCAAAACCGTAGAAGGTGAGGTGATGATAGAGCCGGCGGCGGTCGGTCGGGCGGTCGTCCTCGTTGAAGCAGCCGACGCCGCCGCCATCGAGATAGCGCAGTTCGCCGGCGTCGCGGATGGCCTGCAGCAGCGCGCGTGCATCGGTCTTCATGCCGATGGGCTCGCCGATGTCGCGCCAGAAGGCGCGCACGCCCATCGCCAGCGCTGCGATCGCGTAAAGGAACGCCGCGCCGAACAGGGCTGCCATCGCGTTGTGCGGCATCAGCTTGTAGAACGCGCCCGGCCCGGTATGGATGCCAAACAGCACCTGGCGATCGTGTAAAGCAGCAAAGCCGAAAATGAACGCGGCGACGCTGAGCGCGGCAACGAGACTGATGACAAGTCCGTTGCGCGCGAACGTGCCCGCGAAGGCGCGTGGCCATGCATAGGCCGCATAAGATTCCGCGCGCGCTACCGCGAGCGTCCTCGGCACATTGACGTTGAATTCATGCGGCGGCGAGAATTGGCAATCGGTGTAGCAGGCGCCGCAGGCGTGGCAGAGATTGGCGAGATAATTGAGATCGCCGTCGGAAAAGGCGCGGCGCATTTCCATCGCCGGAAACACCGCACAGAGGCCCTCGCAATAGCGGCAGGAATTGCAGACCGTCATCAGGCGGTCGGCCTCCTCCAGAATCTTCGTTCCGTGCATGATGCGCTGCTTCCTGCTCCCGCGGCCAACCCGGCTATTTCGTCAACCCCTTGCCCTCCAGCCACTTCTGGATCAGGGCGGCGACCTCGGCGTTGTTCTTGTCCATCATCACCATGTGCGAATTGCCCTTGATGCCTGCTTGCGGCAGATCGACGACATCGACGCTGCCGCCCGCCGCCTTGATCGCGTCCGCAAACGCAAGGCCGTTGGCGCGAATCTTCGGCCAGCGCGAATCCTTCTCGATATAGTCGCCATAGACGATCAGCGTCGGAATGTTCTTCAGCACGTCGACCTTGGCGGGATCGCCGACGCCGGCCGGCTCGATCGCAATCAGCGCTTTGACCTTGTCGGGCCGCGCCTGCGCCACCTTGAAGCCGAAACTGCCGGCCTGGCTGTGGAACAGAATGATGGAAGGGCCGACGCGGTCGATCTCGGCGATATAGGCGGCGATGATGGCATCATCCGTGGTGGTCCAGCGCGGCACATTCTGCTTGACGAAATTCTCGTAGCCCTCGTTCGGAAACTGATTGCCAGGCAGCAATTTTCGCTTCGCCGGATCCGGATCATAGGAGCCGGCGCCGTCGCCGATCCGAAATCGCTCGAACGGATTGGCGGTCGTGAGGAATACCGGCTCGCTCTTGAAGATATCTGGATATTGCGCCCAGCCGGCGCGGCCGCGCTCGACCGCGTCCGAATTGTAGACGGCCCAGCCCTTGCGCAGAAAATAGTTCAGCCAGCCCTCGCGCCCGTCGGGCGTCGTCTCATAGGTGACGCCGGTGAGCCCGCCGCCATGCCACATCAGAAGTGGATAGGCGCCCTTTTCGTTCGCGGGCAGAAAATACTGCACATACATCTGCTCGACCTGATAGGTGCCGTTGGGATCGACTTTTGCCGGCACACCGCCGGGGGTGAAGGTCACTTCCTTCACCGGCTTGCCGGAAATTTCGACCAGCCGGCCGCCGACATGGAACGAACCCATGTCGCGTAGCGCGATCGGCTCGGCGGCGTGGGCCAGCGTCGCGTTCATCAGAACGACTGCAGCAGTAGTGATCGCAAGCCGCATCACAAGTCCTCCCTTCGTTGTTCTCTCCCTCTCCCCGCAAAGGGCGGGGCGAGGTGGGCTGAGCGCGCATCTAGTTCCGCGCATTCTTCGCCGCTTCCCGTCCCGCGACCCGACCGAACACGCTGCCGATGGTCATCCCGATGCCGGCCGCATAGCCCTTGCCGAGTACGTTGCCGGCCATGATCTCGCCGGCCGCGAACATGTTGGCCGAAGGCTTGCCGTCCTTCATCACCATGCGCGCCTGCCTGTTCACGCGGGTGCCGAGATAGGTGAAGGTGATGCCGGGCCGCACCGGATAGGCGAGGTAAGGCGGCGTCTCGATCCGGCGCGCCCAATGCGTCTTCGGCGGCGTGATGCCTTCAGTGCGGCAATCGTCGAGAATGGTGTGATCGAACGTGCCGGGCTTAACCGCGGCGTTGAATTCGGCGATGGTTTTCTCCAGCGCCGCTGGATCGAGTTCGAGCTTGGCGGCCAACTCGGCAATACTCCCGCCTTCGATCGGCGGAAACAGCGTCGGCATAAAACTGTTGCGAACGGAGGCATCGAAGATGATGTAGGCGATCTGGTCCGGTTGCGCGGCCACCAGCCGCCCCCAGATCGCGTAACGCTTCGGCCAGATATCCTCGCCCTCGTCGTAGAAGCGCCGGGCGTGCTTGTTGACGACGATGCCGAACACGACCGAGTCGTGGCGGGTGATGATGCCGCCGTCGAATTTCGGTGCGCGAGCGTCGATCGCAACCGCGTGGCATTGGGTGGGATCGCCGATGTCCTGCACGCCCTTGTCGAGCAGCATTTTCAGGATCGAGCCGCGGTTATAGGGCGTGCCGCGGATCAGGAAATTATCCGCCGCCTCGCCCCAATATTCCTTCAGCCATTCGATATTGGCCTCAAAGCCGCCGGCGGCGGCGACCAGTGCGGAAGCGCGGATTTCGCTCGTGCCGTCGATCGGCTGCTTCAGTTTCGCGGAAAGAAACATGCCGTGTTCGATATCGAGGTCGATCACCTCGGCATCGTAGACGATTTCGACGCCGAGTTTTTCCGCGGTGAGATAGAGCGCGTTCAGCATCGCCCGCCCGCCGCCGAGGAAGAACGAGTTGGTGCGGCCGAGGCTCAGCGTGCCGCCGAGCGAGGGTTGCCAGCGCACGCCCTGTTCGACGATCCAGTTCAGAATGTCCTTGGACTCCCTGATCATGAATTTCGCCAGTTCCTCGTCGGTCTGACCGCCGGTCAGCCGCAACAGATCGTCCCAGAACTCCTCTTCCGTGTACGGCCCGGTGAGAATGTCGGTCGCGGCATCGTGCGCGCAGCGCATGTTGCGGGTGTGGCGCGTGTTGCCGCCGCGATAGAACTTCGGAGCGCCTTCCAGCACCAGCACGGAAGCGCCTGCGCGCCGGGCGCTGATGGCGGCGCAGAGAGCAGCGTTGCCGCCGCCGATCACCAGCACATCGAACTTAACTGTCAAATCGGCCATGCGCTCTTGTTGTCGTTGTTGGCCTGGAATCAAACCGGCGCTCGGCCAGGCAAATCCATCCGCCCGCGATTTTCTAGCCTGATGCAGCGGCCGCGTCACGCCTCTCGTGCGCCTGCATCAGTAATCAGCATAGCCGCATGCGACGATGTCGCATGCACCTGGCTAAGCGGAATATCAGCACACTCAGGAACGGTTCTGAACGGAGGCGAGCAGCCATTGCCGGAAGGCCGCGAGCTTTGGCGGATCGGCTCTACCCGCCGGCGAGACCAGATAGAATCCGGCATCGACCGGGAAAGCCATCTTGAAGGGAACGACCAGGCGTCCCTTGGCGATGTCCTCCTGCACATAGGCGGTGCGGCCCATGGCAACGCCGAGGCCGTCGATCGCGGCCTGCACCGTCATGAAGATCATGTCGAAGGTCACGCCCGGCTGTTTGGAAAAATCGCCCGGCAGCCCGGCCGCCGTCAGCCACAGCCGCCAGTCGTCGCTATTTGCGTTGCTGGTGTGCAGCAGCACGTGATCCCGGAGGTCTTCGGGGCATTTCAGCGGCTTGTTCCCCTTGAGCAGTGCCGGACTGCACACCGGAAAGAGTTCGTCCGCCATCAGCCAGTCGGCGCGAACGCCAGGCCACTGGCCGCGGCCGTAGCGGATCGCAGCATCGACCTTGTCGCGCTGGAAGTCGACGAGATTGATCGAGGTCGTGATGCGAACGTCGATCCCCGGTTGCGCTTCCTGAAAAGCCGTGAGGCGCGGCAGCAGCCATTTGGCGGCCAGCGAGGCCAGCGTCGACACCGTCAGCACATGGTCGTCGTCTTTGCGCAGCAGGCGGTCGGTCGCGAGCCGGAGATCGTTGAAAGCGGCGCGGATGCCGGGAAGGTAGTCCTGCGCTTCCGCCGTCAGCGTCAGCGAGCGGTTCTGACGGACAAAGAGGCGAACCCCGAGCTCTTCCTCCAGCCGCTTGATCTGGTGGCTGATCGCGGTCTGCGTGACGTTCAGCTCGGAGGCGGCCTGCGTGAAGCTCAGATGCCGGGCGGCTGCCTCGAAGGCGCGCAGGCCATTCAGCGACGGCAGTCTGCCGGTCATTCCCGATTCTCCCTAATACATGAGTTTATATCATCCGAAACGGTACAAAGTGTCGTTTGTGAACGGCCCCGGAAGCGCAGATATTAGCGCCAACAGATTACTACAGGAGCCGAAAATGTCTACTTACACGCATGAATCGATGATAAATCATCATGGACCTGGGATTTTGAGCCAATTGGCCGAGAAACTCCATATCTGGCGGCAGCGCTATCAGTCCCGCCGCGAACTGGCCAAGTGGTCGGAGCGGGAGCTGCACGACATCGGCGTCTCCTGGAGTGACGTGGCCTACGAGGCCGAGAAACCGTTCTGGCGGGCTTGAGTAGCAGCCGGCCGGCGCCGCCTCGTCTGGGGGGCGCCGGCCATTTTCATTGAGGACCGACGGGAGCGCGTGATGAGCAGGCTGCGTTTCGACGATCTCAGGCAGTATTCGGACGTGCTCCGCTCGCGGCACGGCCAGGCCGTGACCGTGCGCTTCGTCGAACCGCGCGATGCCGAGGCGCTGCAGAACTATTTCCGCGCGCTCTCGACGCGCTCCCGTTACAACCGCTTCCTCGGCGCCGCCAGCGAGCTGCCGCCGTCCGAACTCGAACGCTTCATCGATGTCGGCGAAGCGGACCGGTTCAGTGTGGTCGCGACCATGCCGGTCGACGGCCGCGAGACCATCGTCGGCGAAGCGCGCTATGCCTTCGACAGCCAGACTGCTGCAATCGAATTCGGCCTGTCGATCGACGATCGCTGGCAGGGCCATGGCATCGGCAGGGCGCTGTTGAAAAACCTCGAATGCCGCGCGGCCGCGTTCGGCGCCGAGCGCATCTTTGGCGACACGCTGCGTTCCAACGATGCCATGATCGCGCTCGCCCGCAAGTCCGGCTACGGCTTTACCAATACGCCCGGCGACTGGAGGCTGACGCGCTTCCAGAAGGATATCCAAAATCACGTTCGTATCGAACCGCAGGAAATCCTATGCGCCAGTTGGCGGCTCGCCGCCGTCTCTCCCAGCGCAATGTCCTCGCTTGCGGTTTGATCACTGAGCCCGGTTCTGGCCGCTCCAGAACCGGGCCATTTTCTTTAGATCCTCCAGCCGATTGATAAACCCTCGAGCGCGGTCTAGCCTCCGCGGCAAAGGCGTGAGCCATCCGCGCTTGCGCATATGCAGGGAGGGGGCGGCCATGGCAGTCGACGCCGGATTCGTACGGAAGATATTTACCGGCCTTGAGCAGGGCGACGGCGCCGGCTTCTTCGCCCATGTCGCCGATGACGTCGACTGGACCGTCATGGGCACGCACCCGCTCGCCGGCCACTACAAATCGAAGGCCGATTTTATCGCCGGCACCTTCGCCAAGCTTGGTAAGGTCTTGCCGAACGGCGCTCAATTGCATGTCGACGAGCTGATCGTGACGGGCGATGTGGCGATCGTTGAATTGCACTCGGAAGCAACTGCGAAGAACGGCTTCCGCTTCGACAACCATTATTGCTGGGTCTGCTGCTTCAAGAACGACACCATCGTGCGCGTGCGCGCCTATCTGGACTCGGTGATGGTAGCGCGGCTGTTTGCGGAGAATCCGATCTAGTTCATAGCCCGGATCAGCCAACGGGTCGCGAATGCGCGCCCGATGACAGGCTCCGCGACATCCGGGAGCAATCCTGCCGCTCCGAGGGTTCCCCCGGATTCGCTCCGCTCCATCCGGCTACAGGGTGCCCTCTACGCGCCCCTGAACACCGGCTTGCGTTTGTCGATGAAGGCTTGCACCGCCTCCTTGTGATCGGCGGTGGTGGTCAGGCGGACGAGGCGCTCGGCCTCGTGGTCGCGCGCGGTGGCGAAGTCGAATTGCAGCGCTTCGTCGAGATTGTCCTTGATGTAGCGCAGCGCGAGCGTCGGGCCGTCGGCCATGGATCTGGCGAGCGCAAAAGCCTCAGTCTGCAACTCGTCGTCGGGCACCACGCGGTTGACGAGACCGATCGCCTCGCATCTGGCGGCATCGACCTTGTCGCCGGTAAACATCAGTTCGCGCGCCCGCGACGTGCCGACCAGCCGCGTCAGCAGCCAGGCGATGCCGTAGTCGCCGGAGAGCGCCACGCGGACATAGCCGGTGGAGACGAAGGCGGATTGCGCCGCTAGTCTGATATCGCAGGCCAGCGCGAGCGCGAGGCCAGCGCCGACCGCGGGGCCGGGCAGCGCCGCAATCGTCGGTTTGCGCACCGAGGCAAGCGCGCCGGTAAGCAGGCGCTGCCGCTCCTGCAGGTCGGCGACCTTCTCGTCATCCGCCATTTCGAGCTTCTTCTTGTCGCGATGCGCGCCCATGCCCTTGACGTTGCCGCCGGCGCAGAACGCGGTGCCCGCGCCGGTGAGCAGGAGCGCTCCGACCTCGGGGTTTTCGCCGCAGGCCTTGATCATGCTGCGAAGCGCCGGCGTCAGCGTATCCGAAAACGCGTTGCGCGCTTCGGGGCGGTTCAGCGTGATGATGGCGACGCGGTCGCGGATCACGCAGAGCAGTTCCTCGGTGCCGGTGTCGATTTTGGTTTCGGAGGTCATGGCTTTCCCTGTTCCTGTCTCGTCATTGCGACTGTTGTAGGGTGGGCAACGCGAAGCGTGCCCACCATTCGACCTTGCGCTCAGCCGATAGATGGTGGGCACGGCGCAAGCGCCTTTGCCCACCCTACGCTTTCATGCCTCAAAACTTCTCCACCCAGGGCCGCAATTCCACTTCCCACGTCCAGGCGCTGCGCGGTTGCTGCAGCACGTTCCAGTAGCTCAGCGCAATCGCGTCGGGATCGAGCATCGAGTCCGGCCGATCGGCGGGCTCCGTACGCGCAGCGCTGCGGATGCCGCCGTCGATGACGAAATGCGCGACATGGATGCCCTGCGGCGACAATTCGCGCGCCATGCTCTGGGCCAGCCCGCGCAGTGCAAACTTGCCCATCGCGAACGGCGCCGACTGCGGATAGCCTTTCACGCTGGCGGAGGCGCCGGTGAACAGGATCGCGCCGTGCTTGTTCGGCAGCATGCGTGTCGCCGCCTGCTGGGCTACCAGAAAGCCGCCGAAGGCGGAGACCGCGATCGCATTCGCAACTTCGGCCGGAACCAGGTCGGTGAAGGCGCCGCGTGCGCGGCCGCTGGCGTTATAGACGACGAGGTCGGGCGTGCCGATCTCGCGTTCGACCATGCCGAACAGCCTCTCGACTTCCTCGGCTTCCGTCGCGTTGCAGGCAAAGGCGCGGGCGCCGGTCTCGGTGCAGAGCGCGCCAAGCTTCTCGATCTTGCGCGCGGCAAGCGCAACCTTGATGCCTTCGCGCGCGAACAGTCGCGCCAGCGATGCGCTCAATCCCTCGCCGACACCGACGATCAGGGCAATCTTGTATTTTGGCAATTCCATGGGCGCGGTCCTCGAATGGTGGGGATTAGGTAATCTAGGCACCCGATTCCGCCTGGCAATCGTCCGCCATGGCGGCCCTCCAATTATGGTTGTTGACGGCACGTCCGCCCGCGTTATCGATAGTTGACCAACATCGGGCGGAACGAACAAGGGCTAAAAATGCATCCACTCATGCAAGACCGTGCAGCCGCATCAGCCAATCAGCCCGGATTGCTCGCACCTGATACGACGGGGATGAATTTCTACCGCGCCGATCCGGCGTTGACGGATCTGCTGCGCTTGCATCTGCCCGATGCGCTGTTTCGCCATATCGAGCCGCATCTCGACCGGATCGGCGAACTGGCCGGCGGCTATCTCGACGAATGTGCGCGGCTTGCCGACCGGCATACACCGGTGCTGCACCAGCGCGACAAGTTCGGCCGCGATATCCAGTATATCGAATATCACCCGGCCTATCGCGAGCTGGAGAAAGCCGCGTTCGGCGAGTTCGGCATTCACGCGATGTCGATCCGCAAGGGCATCATGGGCTGGCCGGATAAATACCCTGTCGTCGCCAAGCATGCGTTCACGTTCCTGTTCAATCAGACCGAATTCGGCATGGGCTGTCCGATCAACGTCACGGATGGTTGCGCGAAACTGCTCAACAATTTCGGCAGCGACGCGTTGAAGGCAAAATATCTCGACGGCCTGACCCAGACCGACATGAGCAGGCTTACTCAGGGTGGCCAGTTCATGACTGAGAAGGAAGGCGGCTCCGACGTCGGCACGCTGACGACGCGGGCCGTGCAGGAGGGCGATCACTGGCGGCTCTACGGCGAGAAATGGTTCTGCTCCAATGCCGACGCCAAGGTGGTGATGCTGCTGGCGCGACCCGAGGGCGCAGGCCCCGGCACGCGCGGCGTCGGCCTGTTCCTGATGCCGCGGTATCTCGACGACGGCTCGCAGAATCACTACCGGATCGTTCGCCTGAAGGACAAGCTCGGCACCCGTTCGATGGCGTCGGGCGAGATCAAGTTCGAGGGCGCGATGGCCTACGCCGTCGGCAAGCTCGACCGCGGCTTCGTGCAGATGGCCGAGATGGTCAACTCCTCGCGGCTGTCCAACGGCGTCAAGTCCACTGCGCTGATGCGGCGCGCGCATCATGACGCGATGACGGTCGCGAGAAATCGCGTGGTGTTCGGCCAGAGGATAATCGATCTGCCGCTGGCGCGGCGGCAATTGATGAAGATCATGCTGCCGACCGAGCAGGCGCTGTCGATGAGTTTTCTCACGGCCGACGCGCTCGATCGCGCGGAAGCCGGCAGCCAGGACGCAGCGGCGCTGCTGCGCATCCTAACGCCGACGCTGAAGTTCCGCGCCACGCGTGACGCGCGAAAAGTCTGCGGCGATGCGTTGGAGATGCGCGGCGGCATCGGCTACATCGAGGAGTTTGCCACCGCGCGGCTGCTGCGCGACGCCCATCTCGGCTCGATCTGGGAAGGCACCGGCAACATCGTCGCGATCGACGCGCTGACCCGCGCGGTCGGCCGCCACGGCGCTGACGCCGCGCTCGCGGCCGATCTGCACGCGCGCCTCGACGACAGCACCAACGTGCCGCAGGCCTGGCGCAATCGCTTAGGTGAACTGACAGACCGTGCGGTCGGCTTTGCCCGCGAGGTCGCCAGCCGGACCGACAATGAGGGCGATGCGCGGCGCGCCACCAGCCTGCTCTACCATGTCGCCAGCGCCGTTGCGCTGGCGTGGGAGGGCGGGCGGATTCACGAGATGCGCGGCGACGCCAGGCGGCTGTTGTTGTCGCGGATGGTGGTCGACCATCGCGTCCTGCCGAGCGATCCGTTCCGGCTTGCGGAAAATGCCACCCAGCGCGCGATATCAGGCCATCTGCTCGGCGAACGCAGCGTCGGCATGGCCGAGGTTGGCGAATTGCTTGTCGCAGCGTAGGCTGCGGCCAGTACTGGTTCAAAAAATAACAGAATTGAAGGGGAAGCACCGATGAAGGCCGCCGTTCTGCATGAAGTCAACCAGCCGCTGGTGATCGAGGATGTCAGCGTGCCGAATCCCGGCCCGCGCGAAGTTCTGATCCGCACGCGCGTCGCCGGCCTCTGTCATTCCGACCTGCACTTCATGGAAGGGCTCTATCCTCATCCGCTGCCCGCCGTGCTTGGCCATGAATCGGCAGGCGTGGTCGAAAAGGTCGGCTCCGACGTCACCTATGTAAAACCCGGCGATCACGTCGTGACCTGTCTTTCGGTGTTCTGCGGCACTTGCGATAACTGCACCACCGGCCGCACCGTGCTCTGCACCGACACGACGGTGAAGATGCTGCCCGGCCAGTCAAACCGGCTGTCCTGGGCGCGTGAGGAGAAGCTTCATCAGTTCCTCAATCTCTCGTCGTTCGCCGAGCAGATGCTGGTGCACGAAAACGCCATCGTCAAAATCCGCAAGGACATGCCGCTGGAGCTGGCCGCCCTGATCGGCTGCGGCGTCATCACCGGCTATGGCGCGGTCGTGAACACCGCAAAGGTGCAGGCCGGCGAAACGGTGGCCGTGATCGGCTGCGGCGGCGTCGGCATGGCCGCGATCAATGGTGCTGCGATCGCCGGCGCCGGCCGCGTCATCGCGATCGACACCAATCCGGCCAAGCTGCAGTTAGCCACCAAGCTTGGCGCTACCGACATCGTCGATCCCTCTCGCGGCGACGTGGTTCAGCAGGTGCGTGAACTCACCAATGGTGGCGTGCATCATTCCTTCGAGGTGCTGGGCCGCAAGGAAACCGCCGAGCAGTCCTTCGCGATGCTGGCGGCCGGCGGCACCGCGACCATCGTCGGCATGATCCCGTTCGGGCAGAAGATCGAGCTGCACGGCTTCGACTTTCTACGCGAGCGCCGCATCCAGGGCTCGTCGATGGGCTCCAACCATTTCCGCGTCGACATGCCCCGCCTCGTCGAATTCTACATGCGCGGCAAGCTGCATCTGGAGGATTGGATCTCGGCCAAGCTGAAACTCTCGGAAATCAACGAAGGTTTTGCCAACATGAAAGCCGGCAAGACGCTACGCAGCGTGATCGTGTTTGATAGCTAATGCTGCTTGTCGTCGCCCGGCTTGACCGGGCGATCCAGTACGCTGCGGCGGCACGGGTGTGCCTCAACTACCGGCTCGGGTTACTGGATGCCCCGCTTGAAGCGGGGCATGACAGTGGTGGGTAGGTTATCAACGCGACACGTGCGCCGACACCGCCAGCCACTTGCCATTCTGCTTCGTCCAGCAATCGGTATAGCGCCCATGGGCCTGCTGGCCGTCCGCGGTCGTATAGCTGGTCGCGGCGTGGATGATGGCGAAGTCGCCGAGCACACGGATTTTGACGTCGTGCGCGCGCAGGTTTTTGATCGCTACCGGCTTGGCGGTCTGTTGCAGGAATGCGGCGCGGTCGACCAGCGATTTGTCGGGATTGGAGCAGTAGAAATCGGCTGCGAGGATTTCGTCAAAGCGCTTGACGTCGGAATTCTGCACGGACGCGACATAGTCGTGGTTCAGCTTTGTCAGCTCGGCGAGGTCGTTGTTCATGATTTCCTCCTGTTCTTGTTCTCAGTGCAGAGCCGCTGTTCTCGGCCAGCGTTTGATCGCGAGGCGGGCGAGCGAACCAAGCACGTAACCCGCAAGCGAGAAGGCGACTGGCGGCAAGAGCGCCTTGAGATCAAAGATGGCTCGAGACAGGAACTGTTCAAGCGCGGGTGGCGCCAGCAGAAGATCCAGGTTTAGGAAAACAAGCGGCGATATCACCAGCAACGCCAGACGCAGCCGGTGTTTGGCAAAGATGCATAGTACCGCAACGACAACGGTCGTGGCGCTGAGCAGGCCATAGGCGATCGCAAAGCCGAGAGCGTGGCGGATGTTGAAACCGGTGGTCAGCAACAGACCCCAAACAAGGCCGGCGATTAGAAGCGCGGTGTCGTCGATGCGCCGAAAAAGTGGCAGATACCCCAGTGCCAGGAATGCCAGGATCGACAGGACGGGCCACGCCGCGACGAAGGTGCCATGCATCAGCCCCCACAAATGGAATGTTGGCCAGCCGAGCGCGGCATAGGCGTAGCCAAGCGGCCACATCAGCAGGAAGCCGGCAACGACAGCGACGACGCTTCGAATGAAAGTTCGCATGGCGCTTTCAACCGGACCGCTTCAGCCTCACAGCGAGGAGATGCGCTTGCGCGCAACTCTCCGGCACGGGGGCTTCAATCATCAAACATTGGCGGCGGCTTGAAGCCGCCGAATTCGCGCTCGATCAGCTCGGCCAGATTCAGGGGAGTGCGATCCTCCAGCCACGGCCCGACGATCTGCACGCCGACCGGCAATCCGTCCGGTGAAAAGCCGGTCGGGATCGCGGTCGCGGGCAGGCCGGGTAGGGTGGCGATGCCCGGCCACGAAAGCTGATCTGGATAGACGTGCTCCTTGCCGTCGATTTTGATGCGGCGTTTTTCCTGGTCGTCGGAATGGTCGTGCGGATAGGCCGGGGTCGGCATGATCGGACAGATCACGGCATCATAGGTCTTGAACAGTTCGCGCCATTGCGCTCGCAGGCGTGCGCGCGCGACGTCGTCCATCAACCAGCTACGATGGCTCTGCGCCATGCCGCGCAGACGTTCGGCGGCGAGGCTTACGTCGCTCTCCGGCAGCGCGGCCGCCGCGGCCTGCGCGCCGGCATAGATCTCCGGCGGGAAGGAGGCGGCGAGAAACGACATCAGCATTCGCATGTAGAGCCGGGACGTCTCGGCAAAGTTCGGCAGCAGCGGGCTGTTGTGATCGACCTTGGTGCCGGCCTTTTCGAGGTTGGAAGCGAGCTTGTGGATCGTGCCGCGCACCACCTCATCGGTCGGCATGACCGGGTCGGTATCGACCACCAACACGCGAAAATCCTTCAGCGCGCCGTGGCGCGGCTTCGGCAGGGCGAGCTGGTAGCCCTTGCCGGCCACCAGCGGATCGGGACCGGCGATGGTGTCGAGCAGCAGCGAGAGATCGGCGGCGCTGCGTGCCATCGGGCCGATCACGGCAAGGTCGCGGTCGAGCGGTAGCGGCTGGAATGGCGGCGGGGTGTGACCGCGCCCCGGCACCAGCGCAAACGTCGGCTTGTGCGCGTAGACGCCGCAATGAAAGGCGGGCACGCGCAGCGAGCCGCCGATGTCAGACCCCAGCGACAGCGGGCCGTAACCGGCCGCGAGCGCCGCTGACGATCCGCCGGACGAGCCACCCGGCGTGCGGCCGAGATCGAACGGGTTGTTGGTGGTGCCGTAGACCTCGTTATAGCTCTGCCAATCGCCGAGCCCGAACGGGACATTGGTCTTGCCGAGGATGACGCCGCCGGCGTCCTTGACGCGCGAGATCGACAGCGCGTCTTCCGTCGGCGTGAAATCCTTCTGCGCCGGAATGCCCCAGGTCGTCGGCAGCCCCGCGATATTGTAGGACTCCTTCACGGTCAGCGGGATGCCAAGCAGCGGCTTCTTCACGCCGCGCGCCAGTTCGGCGTCGGCGGCGCGGGCGGCGGCAAGGCCGCGCTCGAAATCGCGAACGCAAATCGCGTTGATCTTCGCATCGTGCCGCTCGATCCGGCCGATTGCATCCTCGGCCAGTTCGACCGCAGAAACCTTTTTCGCGGCAAGTGCTGCGGACAATTCAACGGCGGTCTTGAAACTCCATTGCGATTTGGCCAAGGCGTACGCTCCGCTCTGTTTTTCGAATACGGCGCGGATGATGCTCAGTTTGGGTGCGTGCGGCAAGAGCAATGGCTGTACAGCGGCAGCCCTCTCTTGCCGGTACGCTACCGGTTCGCCTTTGTGTCTGCGTTGTCCTTTGCCTGTTGCAGGAATTGCATCAGCAACCGGCTCACTTCGCCGGGCTGCTCCTGCTGCACCCAGTGGCCGGCGCCGTCGACAAGATGGCAGCCGATCATGTTGGTGCAGGCTTTCGACTGCATCGCCTCATAGACGCCGGGGCGCTGATAGGTGCCCCAGTCCTGCTTGCCCGAGATGAAAGCGGACGGCACGTCGATGGTGCGGCCGGACCATGTCTGCAATTCCGGCACGAACGCGCGCGAGGTGCCGCAGCGATACCATTGCAGCCCGCCCTGGAAGCCGTTGCGTTCGTACTCGGCGCTGTAGAAGGCGAGCTCACTGTCGGGCAGCCACGTGTTGGCAGCGATTTCGGCGGCCGACGGCATTTCCTCGGCAACGGTGGCGGCCATGTCCTTGGCGAGATCCATCACATAATAGGTCGGCAGCTTTGCGATCTCTTCCGCGCTCCAGGACTTCAGCGGGTGGGGCTGGTTGGCTTTCCAGTCGGCGCTCTTGTGGTGGTAATAGGCACGCAGGAAATCATGCACGCCCTGCGGCGCGCGGTGCATGTCCCTGTTCGCCTCGCGCGTCGAGTAATACCACTGGTAATGTTTTCGCGGGCGCGGCAGCGCGGCGAGCGCGCGGTGGATGGGATCATCGGCCGGCTTGGCGGGCTCGTGCACCGTGTTGAACGGCAGCGATGGAGGCCCGCCGAACGGTGCACTCATCATGACGACCGAGCGAAACACGTCGGGCCGTATCAGCGCGCACCAAGCCGCGACCGACGAGCCGAAATCATGCCCGATCACGGCATCGACGCTTGCGTAGCCGAACGCCGACACCAGCCCCAGCGCGTCGCGCACCAGATTGGTGAGGCGGAACGAGGCGAGGTCGCCGTCATAGTCCGGATCCCATCCGCTGGTGCGGCCATAGCCGCGCTGGTCCGGCGCGATCACGTGATAGCCGGCGCCGGCAAGGACCGGCATCACCTTGCGCCAGGAATAGGCGAGTTCGGGAAAGCCGTGCAGGAGCAGGAGGCACGGACGGCCGGGTGTCTCGAAGCCGGCTTCCAGCACGTGCATGCGCAAGCCGTTGATGTTGTCGATGGTGCGGGAGCGGATCGAAGGGGGGAGCGGGATGTCGGGGAGGGTGGGCATGGCTTTTCCTTATGGTGCGCGGTCGGCCAAGTCTTGTCATGCCGCGACTGTAATGGCGCGAATGTCTGCGACAAGCCACGAATGATTGACGCGCTCTCTACCCTACCCTGGAGGGGTTCGAGACGAGCGAAGCTCGCTCGTGGGTCGGCTCACAGCGAGCGAAGCGAGATGTGAGGCGGGGTGGGGTGATCTCTCAACACGGGCAGCGCCCGATACGAAAGACTGTCACCCCATCTCGGTTCGCATTTCATGCGAACCGATCCTCCCCCTCCAGGGTAGGATAAGAGCGCTACCCCTTCGCCGCCGGCTTCGGCCAGTACCGGTCGCGCAGGTGGCGCTTCACCAGTTTCCCCGTCGGCGTGCGCGGCAGCTCGGCTTCGAAGTCGATGCTCCTGGGGCATTTGATCGGCGATAGATGTTTTCGGCAGAATGCGATCAGTTCGGCCTCGAGATCCTTGCCGGCTTTTGCCATGTCGTGCGGCTGCACCACGGCCTTGACCTCTTCGCCCATTTCCTCGTTCGGCACGCCGAACACGGCAACGTCGGAAACGGCCGGATGGGTGATCAGCACATCCTCGGTCTCCTGCGGGTAGATGTTCACCCCGCCGGAGATGATCATGTAGCTCTTGCGGTCGGTGAGATAGAGAAAACCTTCTGCGTCGAGATAGCCGACGTCGCCGAGCGTCGACCAGCCCTTGGCGTTGTAGGCTTTCTTGGTCTTCTCGGGATCGTTGTGATAGGTGAAAACAGGCGCGTCGGCGAAATAGACCGTGCCGATTTCGCCGGTCGGTCTCTCCTCGTCGTTCTCGTCGAGGATTTTCACCTTGCCGACCACGGCGCGGCCGACGGTGCCGCGATGGGTCAGCCATTGCTGCGAGGTCGAGACCGTGACGCCGTTGCCTTCGGAGCCGGCGTAATATTCGATCAGGATCGGTCCCCACCATTCGATCATTTTCGCTTTCACGTCGACCGGGCAGGGCGCCGCGGCGTGGATCGCGCCCTTCAGCGTCGAGACGTTGTAACGCGCCCGCACCTCGTCCGGCAATTTCAGCATCCGCACGAACATGGTCGGCACGAGCTGCGACTGCGTGACTTTGTACTTCTCGACAAGCCTCAAGAATTCCTCGGCGTCGAAGTGCTCCATGATGATGGAGGTGCCGCCGAGCGTGATCGCCATCATGTTGAAGCGCAAGGGAGCTGCGTGATAGAGCGGCGCCGGCGACAGATAGATGCTGTCGGACGACATGCCGCACATGTCGGCGCAGAGAATTTTCAGGAGCGGATTCGGCACGTCGATCGCCTTGCCCTCGAACTCCTTCTTGATGCCCTTGGGCCGGCCGGTGGTGCCGGACGAATACAGCATGTCGTAGCCGGCGACCTCGTCCGCAATCGGCGTCACAGGCATCGCGATCGCTTCCTTGTCCCAGGAGCGGAATCCCGGCGCGGGCTCATCTACCATGAAGAACAGCGGCTCGCCGGGTTCACCCTTGATCAGGCCTTTGACCTTGTCGGCGCATTGCGGCGTGGTGATGAAGACCTTGGCGCCGCAATCCCTGACGATATAGGCGATCTCCTCCTCGGTGAGATAGCGGCTGATCGCGGTGTAATAGAGCCCGGCGCGTTGCGCCGCCCAGCAGATCTCCATGACTGCCAGGCGGTTTTCCATCAGGAACGCGATGTGGTCACCGGCCTTCAAGCCGAGCTTGCGGAACAATTGCGCGCCCTGGTTCGATAGCTCGTCAAGCTCGCGATAGGTGATCGCCTTGCCGGTGCCGGCCATCTGGTAGGCGATCTTGTTCGGCTGGGTGCGGGCGTGGATGGAAGGGTGGGACACAAACGTTTCCTCGGTGTGATTATTATTTTTGTCGTCCCTGCGAACGCAGGGACCCATAATCACTGATGTAGACTTTGAAGTGAGCTGGAGCTCCAGCTCGGCATAACCACGTGCACCTGTGGTTATGGGTCCCCGCTTTCGTGGGGACGACACCATTGATGTGGCGCTTCTGTACGAACGCGACTTACAGCCTTTCCACGATCGTCACGTTCGCCATGCCGCCGCCTTCGCACATGGTCTGCAGGCCGTAGCGCTTGTTGTTCTGTTTCAGCGCATTGACCAGCGTGGTCATCAGCTTGGTGCCGGAGCCGCCGAGCGGATGGCCGAGCGCGATCGCGCCGCCATTGACGTTGAGCCTGTCAGGATCGGCGCCCGTCGTCTGCAGCCACGCCACCGGCACCGCCGCGAAGGCTTCGTTGACCTCGAACAGGTCGATGTCATTGATCGACATGCCGGCCTTTTCCAGCGCCCGCTTGGTGGCGTGCAGCGGTGCATCCAGCATGATCACGGGGTCGCCGCCCATCATGGTCATGTGATGGATACGCGCCAACGGTTTTACGCCGAGCGACTTCAGGCCCTTCTCGTTGACCACCAGCACGCCGGAGGCGCCGTCGCAGATCTGGCTGGCGCTGGCGGCGGTGTGCTTGCCGTTCTCGGCAATCAGCTTGACGCCCCTGATGCCGTCGAGGCTGGCGTCGAAGCGGATGCCTTCGTCGATATGGTGGGTGTCAGTCGAGTTGTCGGCGCGGGTGATCTGCAGCGGAACGATTTCATCCCTGAACTTGCCGGCTTGCGTCGCGGCAATCGCGCGCTGATGGCTGTTGTAGGAGTACTCGTCGAGTTGGTCCTTGGAGAGCCCGTACTTCTCCGCCATCATTTCCGCGCCGGTGAACTGGCTGAACACGATGTTCGGGTATTTCGCCTCGATGCCCGGGCTCTTGTAATGACCAAAGCCGTTCTTGGCCGGCAGCGACGAAGCAAGCCCCATCGGTACGCGCGTCATCGATTCCACACCGGCGGCGATCACGATGTCCATCGAGCCGGCCATCACCGCCTGCGCCGCAAAATGCAAGGCCTGCTGCGACGAGCCGCACTGCCGGTCGACCGAGGTGGCGGGCACGCTCTCAGGCAGCTTCGAGGCCATCACCGCGTTGCGCGCGATGTTGTTGGATTGTTCGCCGGCCTGCATCACGCAGCCCATGATCACGTCCTCGATCTGGGCCGGGTCGACACCGGTGCGGTCGACCAGCGAATTGAGCACGGAGGCGGCGAGGTCGGCCGGGTGCCAGCCTGCGAGACGTCCGCCCTTGCGGCCACCGGCAGTGCGTGCGGCGGCGACGATATAGGCCTCGGCCATGTCTGTTCTCCCTGAATGTTGTTTGTGGCTTGGAAAGATGGGCCGGATTTAAGGGGGGCAGCGGGATTTAGTCAATCAATCAATTAACTCTTGAGTGCAGTCGCGGCATGCGCTTATGTGCGGCCAGATTTCCCGCCCTCAGCAGTGATGGGATCACCGTTGAATACCAGCGTACCGGCCAGGCTCCCGAGCGGCAAAAATACCACCGCCGAGAAACTGCTTGTGGCGGCGAGCGAGCTGATGATCGAGCGCGCCTCGATCGAGGTGTCGCTGTCCGACATTGCGCAAAAGTCGGGCGTCAACGCGGCGCTGGTGAAATACCATTTTGGCAACAAGGACGGGCTGTTGCTGGCGCTTCTGGCGCGGGATGCCGCGACCGAGATGTCGCAGCTCGAATATCTGATCAGCCAGCCGATCTCGCCGACGGCAAAGCTTCGCCTGCATATCGGCGGCATCATCCGCGCCTATCACCAGTTCCCCTATATGAACCGGCTGATCCACTATCTCCTGCACGAGAGCAGCCCGGAAGCCGCCGACGAAGTCTCGCAATTCTTCGTCGCACCCTTGCTCGACTTTCACCGTCGACTGCTCGCCGAAGGCATCAAGGCCGGCGAGTTCCGCAAGGTCGATCCGGTCATGTTCTACACCAGCCTGATCGGCGCCTGCGACCACCTGTTCTTCGGCCGCCATGCGATGTCGCGCGCGACCGGGGTCGGCCCGGTCACCGACGAAGTCTGCCGCGATTACATCAAGCACATGGAAGCGCTGATCTGCGGCGGAATGCTGGAAGAAGAGAAGAGGCGAATAGCGAGTAGCGAATAGCGAATGGATCCACTCGCCATTCGCCAACTAGAGAAGAAAACATCCAAGGAAAGGTTCTCAAAATGCAGTTGAAAGACGTTGCCGTTCTCATCACCGGCGGTGGCTCCGGCCTGGGCGCCGCGACCGCCCGCGCCATGGCCGCGAAGGGCGCCAAGATCGGCGTGCTCGACCAGAACAAGGAGAATGCCGAGAAGGTCGCGGCCGAAGTGAAGGGCGTAGCCCTTCATGCCGACGTCACCAGCGAGGAGCAGATGAAGGCGGCGATCGCCAAGGCGGAAGCCGCTCATGGCGTCGCGCGCGTGCTGATGAACTGCGCCGGCATTGGCGGCTCGCAGCGCGTGGTCGGCAAGGACGGTGTCTATCCGCTGGAAAAGTTCGTCCGCATCATCAACGTCAATCTGATCGGCACCTTCAACGCGTTGCGATTGTTCGCCGAGCGGCTCGCCACCGCGGCCCCGGTCGGCGAGGAGCGCGGCGTCGTCATCAACACCGCTTCCGTCGCGGCCTATGAAGGCCAGATCGGCCAGATCGCCTATTCCGCCTCCAAGGGCGGTATCGTCGGCCTCACGCTGCCGGCGGCGCGCGATCTCGCGAGCCTGAAGATCCGCGTCAACACCATCGCCCCCGGCATCTTCTTCACGCCGCTGCTGATGGGTCTGAACGAGGAAGCCCGCAAGAGCCTGGGCGCCCAGGTACCGCATCCGGCCCGCCTCGGCGAGCCCGACGAATATGGCGCGCTCGCGGTGCACATCGTCGAGAACGCGATGCTCAACGGCGAGACCATCCGCCTCGACGGCGCCATCCGCATGGCGCCGCGGTAGGGCGATGCACTTCTTCCTTCTCCCCTTGTGGGAGAAGGTGGCTTCGCGAAGCGAAGACGGATGAGGGGTTCTCTCCGGCTGGCAACCCCTCACCGCATCGAATGCACGGCTGATGCCGGTGTAGCCCTCTCCCACAAGGGGAGAGGGCGCAGCAATGAGCGCCGCAATCCGCAGATGCAGGGAGAAGGCATCAGGGCCTTTCTCGAGAAGCGAAAGCCTGTCTATATCAGGCGATGACAACAAGATCCGCAAAAAGGACAAGAATTCCGGGAGACGCAATATGAGTGGGAGTGCAGCAAAGGTGCTGACAAAGCCGGCCTTCCGCAAGATCGAATGGCTGCCGCGCGATATCGCGGTGGAGCGCCGTCCCGATGGCGTCATCATCCTGAAGTCGCGCATTCCGCTGCAGCCTTACGAGAAGCACATTCCGGCGTCGCTTTCGAAATGGGCGAAGCAGGCGCCCGAGCGCATCTGGCTGGCGCAACGCGGCGGCCCGGACCGGCAATGGCGCAAAGTCTCCTACGGCGAAGCCAAGCGCATCGTCGACGGGCTGACGCAGGGCCTGCTCAACCTTGGCCTCACGGAGGGCCGTCCCGTTGCGATCCTCTCGGGCAACTCCATCGAACACGCGCTGATGACGCAGGCGGCGATGCAGGCTCGCCTGCCGGCCGCGCCGGTGTCGCCGGCCTATTCGCTGATGAGCCAGGATCATCTCAAGCTCAAATATCTCTTCGACCTGATCAAGCCTGCGGTCGTGATGGTGCAGGACGGTCCGACCTTTGAGAAGGCGCTCAGGGCGCTGGATCTCAACGGCGTCACCGTCGTGCATGTCGCGCGACCCTGCGAAGGTATCAAGAGTGTGTCGTTTGCCGAACTCGCCGCAACGCCGGTGACGCAAGCGGTCGAGGACTCGATTGCGAGGATCACGCCAAAAACCGTCGGCAAGCTCTTGTTCACCTCGGGCTCGACCGGCATGCCGAAGGCCGTCATCAATACGCAGGAGATGATGTGCGCCAACGCGGCGATGATGATGCAGGTGCGCCCGCGCGACCCGAACGGGCCGGTTTCCACCTATCTCGACTGGATGCCCTGGAATCACACCATGGGCGGCAATGCGTTGTTCAACCCGGCGCTGATCGACGGCGGCACGCTCTACATCGACGACGGCCGGCCGATACCCGGTCAGTTCGACGAGACCATCCGCAATTTGCACGAGATATCGCCGACCTATTACGCCAACGTCCCCGCCGGCTATGCCGCGCTCGCCGCTGCGATGGAGAAGGACGACGCGCTGTGCCGTAGCTTCTTCAGGAACCTGACCGTGATGGCCTATGGCGGCGCGCGGCTGCCGGACGATCTTTACGACCGTATGCAGGCGCTGGCGATGAAGACCACCGGCGAGCGCATCGTGTTCTACACCGGCTGGGGTTCGACCGAGACTGCGCCGACCTCGACCGGCACCTATTGGGACACCGAGCGTGTCGGCCTGATCGGCCTGCCGTTTCCCGGCGTTGAGCTGAAGATGGTGCCGTGCGGCTCCAAATACGAATTGCGCCTGCGTGGCATCAACGTCACGCCGGGCTATTTCGGCCAACCTGAATTGACGAAGAAGATGTTCGACGAGGAAGGTTTTTACTGCATCGGCGACGCCGGCGTGTTCGTCGATGAGAGCGATCCGCTGCAGGGCATCATCTTTGCCGGCCGCGTGGTTGAAGACTTCAAGCTCACGACCGGCACCTTCGTCCATGTCGGATCATTGCGCACCGATGCCATCGCGGCCGCGACGCCGGTGGTGCATGACGCGCTGGTCACGGGGCAGGATCGTCCGTTCATCGGACTTTTGGCCTGGCCCAATCTGCACGCCTGCCGGCAGATCGTGGGCAATCCCGATGCGACGTTTGAGCAGGTGGTCAAGCATCCCCAGGTGATCGCCTGCCTGAAGCGTGGCTTGGAAGCGCATAACGCTTCCGCCACCGGCAGCAGCATGCGGATTGGCCGGGCGATGCTGATGGCCGAGCCGCCCTCGATCGATGGCAATGAACTCACCGACAAGGGCTACATCAACCAGCGCGCCGGCCTCGAACGCCGCGCCGCGATGGTGGAGAGGCTTTACGCCGACAAGCCGGGAGACGACGTGATCATTTTGAACTGATCGTAGGATGGGTAGAGCGCAGCGAAACCCATCATCCGAAACCGACTCTCTCCACTCGTCATTCCGGGATGGTCCGAAGGACCAGACCCGGAATCTCGAGATTCCGGGTTCGATGCTCCGCATCGCCCCGGAATGACGGGGAATAGAACAATGCGAAGCAACTGAGGTAACCCGCCATGAACTTCGATTTCTCCGACGAACAAAAACAGATGCGCGACGCGGCGCGGAAATTCCTCACTGAGAAGTGCCCGCCAAAGGCCGTGCGCGAGGTGCTCGACGGCAAGGCGCCGTATGACAAGGAGTTGTGGAAAGGCCTCGCCGAAATGGGCTTCCTCGGCGTCGCAATTCCCGAACAGTTCGGCGGCGCCGGCGCGGGCCATCTCGAGCTTTGCGTGATCGCGGAAGAAATGGGCCGCGCGAATGCGCCGGTGCCGTTCTCCTCCACGGTCTATCTTGCCGCCGAGGCGCTGCTGCTGGCCGGCTCCGACGCGCAGAAGCAGAAATGGCTGCCGAAGATCGCTTCCGGTGAGGCGATCGGCACGCTGGCGCTGTTCGAGGGCAAGGGCAATCCGTCGCCGGAGGCGATCAAGCTGCAGGCTTCCGGCGATACGCTGAACGGCGTGAAGAGGCCGGTGCCGGATGCCGCGATTGCCCATTTCGCCGTCGTCGCCGCGCGCACCGGTTCGACCGGGCGCGATTCCGATATCTCGCTGTTCCTGGTCGACCTCAAGGCCGGCGGCGTCGAGGCGAAGCCGCTGACCAATATCGATCCGACCCGCGGGCAAGCCGAACTCACCTTCACGAAAGCCAGGGCCGAACCGCTCGGAGCGGCCGGCGAGGGCTGGAGTATCCTCACGCAAGTGCTCGACCGCGCCGCGGTGCTGCTCGCGTTCGAGCAGGTCGGCGGCTCCGATCGCGCGCTCGAAATGGGTCGCGACTACGCGCTCGACCGTATCGCGTTCGGCCGGCCGATCGGCTCGTTCCAGGCGGTGAAGCACATGCTCGCCGACATGTACGTCTCGGCGACGCTGGCGCGCTCGAATTGCTACTACGGCGCCTGGGCGCTCTCGACCAATGCGTCGGAATTGCCGGAAGCCGCAGCGGCTGCGCGCATCAGCGCAACGCAGGCGTTCCAGCACTGCTCCAAGAACAACATCCAGGTCCACGGCGGCATGGGGTTCACCTGGGAGTTCGACTGCCACATGTACTACCGCCGCGCCAACGCGTCAGCGCTGACGCTCGGCAGCCTGTCGTACTGGGAAGATCAGTTGATCGACCGCATGCGCAAGAAGAATGCGGCGTGAGCTTGTGAGAACGTAGGATGGGTAGAGCGCAGCGAAACCCATCAGAAGTCGGACGGCAAAAGAGATGGGTATCGCTTCGCTCCACCCATCCTACGAAGCAGGATGCGACCGAGGATTGAAACATGAACTTCGACGACACTCCGCAGGAAGCCGCGTTCCGCGCCGAGGCCCGCGCATGGATTTCCGGCAACGCGCCGAAGCAATATGAGGAAGAACTTCGAAAGTCCTCGCTCGGCCGCACCGTGCTGAAGGGCGCCAACATTCTCGAGGTCGCAAAGGCCTGGCAGAAGAAGAAGGCCGATGCCGGCTGGGCCTGCCTGCACTGGCCGAAGGAATATGGCGGCCGCGGCGCCTCGCCGATCGAGCGGGTGATCTGGCAGCAGGAAGAGGGACCGTTCGGCAAACTCTCCGGCATGTTCATCATCGGCCATGGCATGTGCGGCCCGACCATGATGGCCTATGCCGGCGAGGAGCAGAAACGCAACTATCTGCCGCCGCTCGCTTCCGGCGAGAAGATCTGGTGCCAGCTATTCTCCGAACCCGCCGGCGGCTCCGACGTCGCGGGCTTGCGCACGCGGGCGGAAAAGAAAGGCGACGATTGGATCATCAACGGCCAGAAGATCTGGACCTCGGGCGCGCACTATTCGGATTACGGCATCCTGCTCACGCGCACCGATCCCAATGTGCCGAAGCACAAGGGCCTCACGATGTTCTTCCTGGACATGAAGAGCCCGGGCGTCGAGGTGCGGCCGATCAAGCAGGCCAGCGGCCAGTCCGACTTCAACGAAGTCTATTTTACCGACGTGAAGATCCCGGACTCGCAGCGGCTTGGCGCCGTCAATGACGGCTGGAACGTCTCGCTGACCACGCTGATGAACGAGCGCATGTCGATCGGCGCCGGTGTCGCGACAGGTTTCCCCGAACTGTTCGAGTTCTGCAACAGCCTGATGCTGGAAGATGGCCCCGCGATCGAGGATCGCAGCGTTCGCTCTAAGCTGGCGAACTATGCGGTGAAGGCGAGCGGCCTGAGATACACCAGCATGCGTGCGATCTCGGCGCTCTCGAAGGGCGAGCGTCCGGGCCCGGAGAATTCGATCGGCAAGCTGGTCGCGGGATCGATGGTCCAGGAAGTCGCGATGTATGCGCTCGACCTGCAGGGCGCCGCCGGCGTGCTGAGCGGGCCGGAAGACGCCGAAATCGCCGGCAAATTCCAGGCGATGCTGTTGCGCGCGCCGGGCACCCGCGTCGAAGGCGGTACCGACGAGATCATGCGCAACATCATCGCCGAGCGCGTGCTTGGCTTGCCCGGCGACATCCGCGTCGACAAGGACGTGCCGTTCAACCAGATCCCGACCAAGGGAAGGGCTTAAGAGAATTTCGTAGGGTGGGTTAGCGAAGCGTAACCCACCATTGCAAGCACGACACTCGGTAGAACCGGTGGGTTACGCCTTCGGCTAACCCACCCTACGCAGAACAAAAAAGGAAGCCGCCATGAACTTCGACGACACGCCGCAGGAAGCCGAATTCCGAGCCACGGCCCGCAAGTGGATCGACGCCAACGCACCGAAGCAATACGAGGCGGAGCTTTCAAAATCCTCGCTCGGCCGCATCCGGCTGGAAAAGGAAGATATCGTCGACGTCGGCAAGGCCTGGCAGAAGAAGAAGGCCGAGGGCGGCTGGGCCTGCCTGCATTGGCCGAAGGAATATGGCGGCCGCGGCGCCAGCCCGATCGAGAAGGTGATCTGGCAGCAGGAAGAGGGCGTCTACGGCAAGCTGACGCAGCCGTTCCAGATCGGCGAGGGCATGTGCGGCCCGACCGTGATGGCGTTCGGCAGCGAGGCGCACAAGCGCTACTATCTGCCGAAGCTTGCGTCCGGCGAACACATCTGGTGTCAGCTCTTCTCCGAACCCGCCGGCGGCTCTGACGTCGCAGGGCTGCGCACGCGCGCGGAAAAGCAGGGCGACAACTGGATCGTCAACGGCCAGAAGATCTGGACCTCGGGCGCGCATTATTCCGACTACGGCCTGTTGATCACGCGCACCGATCCCAACGTGCCCAAGCACAAGGGCCTGACGATGTTCTTCCTCGACATGAAGAGCAAAGGTGTCGAGGTGCGGCCGATCAAGCAGGCCAACGGCATGCAGGAGTTCAACGAGGTCTATTTCACCGATGTGGTGATCCCGGACAGCCAACGGCTCGGCGCGGTCGGCGACGGCTGGAACGTGTCGCTGACCACGCTGATGAACGAGCGGATGTCGATCGGTTCGCGACTTGCGACGGGTTTCCCCGAGATGCTCGAGTTCTGCTCCAACCTGATGACCGATGACGGGCTCGCGATCGACGATCCCGCGACGCGCTCAAAACTCGCGAACTGGGCGGTCAAGGCGAGCGGGCTGAAATACACCAGCTACCGCGCCATCTCCTCGCTGTCGAAAGGCGAGCGGCCGGGCCCGGAAAATTCGATCGGCAAGCTGGTGTCGGGTTCGATGCTGCAGGATATCGCGACCTACGCGATGGATCTGCAGGGCGCGGCTGGCGCGCTCACCGGCGCGGATGAGGAAATGGCGCGCGGCCAGTTCCAGCAGATGCTGTTGTCCTCGCCCTCGATGCGCATTGCCGGCGGCACCGACGAGATCCTGCGCAACATCATCGCCGAGCGTGTGCTCGGCCTGCCCGGCGATATCAGAGTCGACAAGGACGTGCCGTTCAACAAGATCCCGACCAAGGGACGATAGTTCTCGTGTCCCAGACGCGGTGCAGGATCGTAGGGTGGGTTAGCGAAGCGTAACCCACCATGCTCCCACAGCGACGCGATCAAAGCGGTGGGTTACGCCTTCGGCTAACCCACCCTACGCAGATAGCAGGAAGCGCCATGGACGTTACCGTGAATCAACAAGACCGCATCGACGTGCTCGAAGACCTCTTGAACGAGCGCTACTCCGTGCGTGCGTTCCTGCCGCGAGAAGTGCCGCGCGAGACCATCGAGCACATTCTTAAGGTCTCGCAGCGCACGGCGTCATGGTGCAACAGCCAGCCCTGGCAGGTGCTGATCGCCAGCGGCGAGGCCAAGGAGACATTTCGCAAGGCGATCTATGCCGAAGCCGCCTCCGGCGCCAAGGATGATCATGATTTCCCGCCGCCGCGCGAATATCTCGGCGTCTATCTCGAACGCCGCCGCGAGAGCGGCTTTCAGCTCTACAACACGCTCGGCATCGCCAGAGGCGACAAGATGGCCTACGCCAAACAGGCGCTGGAGAACTACAATTTCTTCGGCGCTCCGCATGTCGCTGTTATCCACACCGACGAGCCGCTCGGCGTCTATGGCGCGGTCGATTGCGGCGCCTATGTCAGCAATTTCATGCTGGCGGCGCAGGCGCTCGGCCTCGGCACCATTCCGCAGGCCGCGCTGGCGCGGCATTCCGGATTGATCCGCCGTCACTTCAATCTGGCGGATGACCGCCGCGTGGTCTGCGGCATCTCCTTCGGCTATGCCGACCACGCCCACAAGGTGAACAGCTACCGCACCTCGCGGGCGAGCGTCGCCGATACGGTGACGTTCGTGGACTAACCCAGCAATTCCTCGGTAACCTCATCCGAAAACCGCTTCCTGATTCCTGCGACCATCACCCACTCGGGATCGCCTGGAATCGCCGTTGCGCCCGGCATGCCGTGATCGAGCAGGGCGCGTGCGCAGCCGAGCCAATCGCCGCCCTCGATCGGTTCGTTGCAGGAGGCCCAACCCAAGGTACCGCAGGCATTGTCGCCGTGGCCATGCTGCTCGGTCCAGTCAGCGCCGTGTTCGAGGAGGAAGCGCGTCAGCGCGGCGTCGCCGCGGAAAACCGCGAGGTTGAGCGCGGATGCATCCCAGTCACCGCCGTGCACCGCGATCGGCCATCCCAGCCCCACCATCAGCTTGACGACGTCATCGGCGCCGGCCGCGGCCATGTCAGGCAGTAATCGTAACTTCGCCGGCGACAACGAGGCTGGCAGGTCGGGCCGCCGCGAGCGGATCGCTCGCGCCTCGGTTTCATCGCAGCGCGCACATGCGGCGACGAACCGCTCTTCGTCGGAGATATCAGGTTCGCCCTCGCGGAGCAGGGCTGCGACCTCGGAGAGTCCGAACCGCAGCGCCAGCCTGTAGGGACTGATGCCGTCAGCGGTTGGTCGCAACCGGTCGGCGCCTGCTTCCAGCAATGCCTTCACATGGCGGGGGCGCCGGCGGTAGATCGCCCATGCCAAAGGCGAGCCCCAATCGGTCAGCGGCTCGTTCCGCGCCGGTTCGTTCGGATCGCCGCCATGCTCCAGAAGCAATTTCAGCGCGGTGTCGTCCTCGAGATCGATCGAGCGGTAGATCGCGTTGCTCTCTGCGATCCGCGCGCCGTGCTCCAGCAATAGCCGCGTGCATGCCGGATTCTCCAATGAATGATAAAGCGATTCGCCGTCATTGGGATCTGCTCCCGCTTCGAGCAGCAACTTGGTTAGCGCCGGATAATGGTTGTTGCCGGCCGCGCCATAGAGCGTCGAGAGCGGATAGTGTTGGTCCGGCTCGTTCAGCGATCCAGGCGGCCAGCGGCTGTAGATGTGCTGGTTGACGTCGGCGCCATCAGCGATGAGCGATTGCGCGCAGCGATGCAGGCGCTCGCGAAATTCTTCCACGCGCAGCAGGCTCGAATGCGCGACCGCGAACAGCGGCGGCAATCGCAGCGGGCCGCCGGGACGGTTGATCCAGGCCGGATCGGCCTGTGTCGCTCGCCGCAGCGCGCTTTCGTCGCCGATCGCACAGGCGAGATAAGGATCGCCCGCGACGAGTTCAGGGTCATCGGCCAGGATGCGCAGCGCGACGCGCGGGTTGGCGCGGTTGGCTGCGCCGCTGACGTCGCCGGAATAGATGAGCTGAGCCCAGTGCAGGACGCGAGCGGCGCGCTCGTTGCGCGCTGCCATCTGCACTTCGACGTATTGTTTCAGGTCGGGCCAGGAAGCAAAACCGTGCTCGCGCGCGATGCATGATTGCGCGTCGTGCAGACGAAGTTCGAGGGACGCGATCTCGCCGTCGCTGCGGCCGGCCGCCGCCGGCAGCGCATGCCGAAACCGCGCCACCGTCGCCGGGTCGCGGCTTCGATAGAGGCGGATCAATTCCTTGGCTTGTTTCTTCAGATGATCGAGATTCAATCGATCGGGAGACCGGTTCATCAGACACCTCCGTGCGTGACATCGCCGACGGCCCGCAATACCGGCTGCACAAAGGCTCTAGATGTCGCTCGAAAGCTGCAAGTGGGTTCAACCCTTCCCGCGGGCCCGGGCGCGGCTTGCACCGCAGGCGTCACAATATGGCTGCAGCGGGCAGGGGTCAACGTACCAGGCAAGCGGAAAAATCCCGGTCGCGTGGCAAGCGGCCGGGATCTTTCTTGCAAATGCTGTTCGATCAGTAGGCGCAGACGTTCACGGTGCGCAGGCGCATGCCACGGCGGGTTTCGACCCAGCGCTGCTGCAGGCAGCCGTTCAAACCGGTGTTGACGTAGACGCCGCCGAAGCCGACGCCGATGGCCGGGCCCCAACCGTATCCATGGCCCCAATGATGGCCCCAGTGATGGCCGTGGTAGAAGCCGCCGGCGGAAGCGGGCGCTGCAGCGGCAATGGTCAGCGAGGCGGCGGCAATCAGTCCGAGGGTAATCTTGCGAAACATACTCATTTTCTCCAGTTGCTTGGCACGAGGCCGTTGTTGCGTCCCTGCCCATCAGTCGGACCACAGGCGAACTGCGTTCACGCGCGAAGCGGAGAATCGTGTTTCAGGAGTGTTTCGTGATGATCGCATCAAGCGAATATCATGTCCCGGACGCGGCGCGGCATGAAATGACGCGACGCAGAGCCGGGACCCAGTGGACCCCGGCACGCAGCGCACCACGCCGCGTGCCATAGCGCGTCAAAGACGCGCGTGAACGCGCTGATGGCGCTGCGCAGCATCCGGGGAACGCAGGCCCTAGAATCTCGGCGGCCGCTTTTCCGCGAACGCCTCGATGCCTTCCTTGATCTCGGCGCTGCGCATGCTCTCGCGATGGCGGCGGTCGGCAGCTTCTTCGTCAAGCTTGCCGCGGGCGAATTCGTTGATGGCGCGCTTCATGCCGCGCATCGCCAGTGGCGCGTTGCCGGCCAGGATGGTGGCGAGACGATCAACTTCCTCGTCCAGTTTCTCCACCGGCACCATGGCAGTGAGGTAACCGATCCGCAGCATTTCCGGCGCGGTAATCGTCTGCGCGGTGAGAAACAACATTTTTGCGTTGTCGACACCGAGCCGCGAGACGTAGCGCTTAATTCCGCTCTTGTAGTAGTGCAGGCCAAGCCGCGCCGCCGGCATGAACATTTCGGCCGTATCGACCCCGATACGGAAATCGCAGGCCAGCGCCAGGTCGGTCGAGCCGCCATAGACGCCGCCATTGAGCCGGCAGATCGTGGGCACGCCGAGGTCCTCCAGCCGGTCGACCACTGCTTCGAATGCCGATCCCGCGCTCGGCTGTTCCTTCTCGCTGATCGCTCGGTCCGCGACCGAATTGAGATCATAGCCGGCGCTGAATGCGCGGCCGGTGCCGGTCAGCACCAGCACGCGGATCGCGGGATCGGCCTCGATCCGGTCGAACAGTTTCATGAGTTCGCCGAGGTCCTCGCTCTGCAGCCGGTTCAGATGTTTCGGCCGGTTGAGGCGGACGGTGGCGCGCGCGCCTTTGATTTCGAGGACCGGTGCGCTCGCCGCTTCGGACATCCTGTTCTCCATTATTCTTTTGTCTGCCTTGGCAGGCCGTCGGGCCGGGAGGACCGTCAAACGCCTTGTCAAAACCCAAGCCGCGGCTGGCACTGTCCAGCAAGCGCCATTGCGGGTGAATTTTACCCCGGAAAGGTGAGAATCCCGACAAATCGTCGCGTTTTCCTCGTATACCAAAGCAAGCCCGCGGATATTACGATAGCGGGCACGGCAACAGAAACGTGAATTAGATCACTCCCTGAAGAAAATTGGTTGGCCTCCAATGGATACGTCTCATCTGGCACAACACGCGGGAACGGCCGGTGCGCTGTTTGCCACGATCTTCGTGGTTGCCACCACGACGATGAAGACCATGATCCCCTTGCGGGTTTTCGGCATTCTCGCCAACGTCATCCTGATCATCACCGCAATTCCCGCCCGAAACTACCTGGTCATGGTGGTGCAGTTGATCATGCTGCTGGTTAATTCCTATCGGCTGCACCAGATGTTGCAGCTAGTGCGCGACGTCAAAAAATCCGTCAACAGCGACCTGTCGATGGAATGGTTGAAACCGTTCATGACCGAGCGCCAATGCCAGGCCGGCGAAATCCTGTTCTACAAGGATGAGAAGGCCGAGGACATGCTCTATATTGTCAGCGGCAAATTCAAGCTCGTCGAATCCGGCATCGTGCTGCCGGTAGGCGCCATCGTTGGCGAACTCGGTATGCTGTCGCCGTCGAACATGCGAACCCAGACGCTGGAATGCGTCGAATCCGGCCTCATCCTGAGCGTCAGTTACACCAAGGTTGAGGAGCTCTACGTGCAGAACCCGGCCT
Organism: Bradyrhizobium sp. LMTR 3; assembly: GCF_001693485.1. GTDB lineage: Bacteria > Pseudomonadota > Alphaproteobacteria > Rhizobiales > Xanthobacteraceae > Bradyrhizobium. Next base: position 178,519 of record NZ_MAXC01000043.1, on the reverse strand, counting down.
TCGGCTTCTATTTCCTGCGGCTGTCGAGTGCCCGGCTGTTTCAGAATATTGAAACGCTCGAGCGGCGACTGGCACAGCAGTCTGCGCCGGCAGCCGAGCCGAAACCCGCGTAGAGGCCGGAGCCCAAGGAGTGCGAGACCGCGGTATCCTGTCGTCGTTGCGTTATCTGTTCGCCGATTTCATCGGCGAGGATGACGACGAGCCGCCGTTCCTGCCCGAAGGACTGCCGGAGCCGGTCATGGCGGTGGCGAGTGAGGCCATTCATCTCCTCATCGACTATCAGGGCCCGGGCTACGCCCGGCTATATGTCGACCGGCTGCGGCGGTTCATCGGCAAACGAGGCGTCGACGACGTGATGCTCGGCGAAATTGCGCGGCTGATGGCGGTGCGCATGAGCTATCAGGACCCGATCCGCATTGCGCAGCTCAAGCTCGCCGAACTCAGTGGCCCGCCCGGCGCGTCGGCCGGCACCGTCGAGGTCAAAAAATTCCGGCTTGAAGAGTTGATCGGTGCACTGCCCGCCGCTATCGCCGAGTACGTGCTCGATGCGCTGGAATGGTTGGGGTGGGCGCACAAGCGTGTCTCCATCCGCTTTAGTACGGCGAGTCGCTTTGGCATTCGCCGCCTCAAGATCGAGGCGGGGCTGCGGCGATGGCGGCTGCTTTCGGTGCGTTATGCCAAGGAGCGGGTCTGGGTCGAGCGCTGGCTGCACATGATCGACCGCAGCCTGACCAAACAGCCCCAGGCTGCGCCCACGATCATCCAGACTGCGACCATGGTCGAGGGCTATGGCGACGTCTATCGGCAGGGCATGGCGGACTGGAACGCGATCATCGACGGACTTGCCAAGCCGACCTTCGATGGCGTGCTGGCCTTATCGGATCTCGCCGGCACGATAGCCGAAGCGCGCGCCGCCGTCTCGCCCGACCCGCGGCAGACCGCGCTCAAGCGCAAGATCGCCGAGATAAGGGCACGGGTGGCCGTTAATGTGTAGGGTGGGCAAAGCCACCGGGTCGCGCGAATGCGCGCCCGATGACAGGCTCCGCGTGCCCACCATTCAAGCCGCTGGCATAGATAGATGGTGGGCACGCTGCGCTTTGACCACCCTACACGGAGCTCGAGTTTACGCGCTCTGCGCGGTCTTTACGACCACGACCTTGTCGTCCTGCGGATGATCATGCGCGGCATGCCGCTTGAGATGCTCGCGGCGCAGGCCGATTTCGTCGCGCACGAATTCATAGCCGAGCTTGAAGGTATCCAGCCCGTCGCTACTGATGGTGCCGTCGCGCAAGCCGATCACCACGCCGCGCAGGATCGCTTCCAGCTTGTCCTGCAGTTCGTCGAGCGCATCGAGCGAGTTGGCGTACTCGACGCGTTCGCCGATATCGAGAATCGCGGTCGCGAGCTGGCTGGCCTTTTCCGGTGCGATCCGCGTGACCTTGGCGTAGATGGCGGCAAAGATCGAGCCGATGATGCTGAGCGCCAATAGCGCCACATACATCAAATCGCTGTAGCGCTCGACAAAGGACTTGATGTCGTCGTTGATGTATTCGGCAGCGCCCGGATGCGCCACGACGAAGGCGTCCTTGTCGGTCTCTGCGGGCTCGATCTTGGAGGCGAAGCCGTCGGGTAGCGCAAGCTCGGCCTTGTTCTCGTAGACGATCCGCGCAAGGTCGCCCACGGTGGTGGTCGAGAGCCTGGATTGGGCGACCAGCAGCCATTCGAGCCCGATCGTCTCGACGTCTTCGGCGGGCACAGCGGGGGAGGCGGACAGCATTCCGGTCGCCACCGTTTCCTCCGAGATCGCCGGGTACTTCCTGGCGATCGCCTTTGCCGAATCGATCGCGTTCAGTGTGAAGCTGCCGCGTCTGGCATATTGTGCGTAACTCTTGTCCTTCATGATCTGCGAGGCGTGCGCGATCTTGACCACGGCGCCAAAGCCCGCGGCGAACAGTTGGTCGAAGGTCGCGCCCGGCGAGGCCATCTGGACCCGCGCCGCCGTATCCGGGGTGTCGGAGAGTTCGAGAATGTTGCGCACCAGCGCAGCCCCGCTCTCGTTGTCGGCTATGACGGCAATCTTCTTTTTCTTCAGCTCCGCGATGGATTTGATCTTCTTGCCGTTCGGGCTGATCAAGAGAAGCAGGTCGTGTTCGAGGATCGCCAGCGCGCGGGCGCGGGGCGGAATTCTGGCGTCAGTACGCAGGATCGCAAGGTTGGCTTCCTTGCGGTCGAACTGCGACAATGCCCTGGCATTGTCGCCGTTCGGCACGATCTTGAGCCGCAGCCGGGAGGAATTATTCTTCAGCACCGTCGCCAGCCGGGCGGCGAAGCGCGCCTCCGGACCGCTGGTATCACCGACGGCAAATACCAACGTCTCGGAATTGCGCAGCAGCGTCCGGCCACCCCACACTACGGCGGCGGTCAGGACTAGCGTCAGGATGGAAAACAGCAGGATCTGGGTCCGGTTGCTCTTGACCGCCCGCAAGCGGCGACGCGGCATTTTCGGATGCGGCGTTGGGGTTTCGGCTCGCATGGCTCGTACCCGGGGGTCAGGGACGTGTTGCCGCCGGGCTGGGCGCCGCAGGCCGTCCGAATGGATTCGTAAATACCTAGAAAAGAACGATAATTTTGGCTGCCGGCCAATAATAGCCCGCTCTTATGGGGTTGCAAAGTGCGCCCGCCGGTAACCTTACCCGGGCCACGCTGCGCGCCCCTGCGGCAGTATCGCAGTTCCGCCACACCGTGCGATTTTCAGACTACCCACAGGTGCATTCCGCCGCGGGAGATGTCATAAATAATGCAACGTTCGAATAGTCCGGGTTAAGAACATTGCGCTGACAGCCTAGGCCCCGGTTTTTCGCCATCTCGTCAGTCCCAGCCAAAGGGCGTCAGCTTTGTTGTTCCCTTCGATGTCGTCCTCGATCCCGGTAGGTGCGCTGATCGGATGGATGCTGCTTCTTACGGTGAAGCACGTCATTGCCGACTTCATGCTGCAAACTTCCTGGATGGCGATCGGCAAGGATCAAAAAACCGGCTGGGCGCTGCCGCTGCTCGCGCATTGCCTCGTGCACCTCGCGGTATCGCTGGCGTTGATCTTGATCGTCGCGCCGCGATTCTGGTTCGTCGCGTTTATCGATTTCTTCATCCACATCACCGTCGACCGCCTCAAGGGGATCATCGCCTCCCGGTTCGGCGTCACGCTCGAAAACGAGCATCCGTGGTTCTGGACGCTGATCGGCGTCGACCAGGCGCTGCATCATCTCACCGGTTTCGGCCTCGCGATCTTCATGGCGGCGAACTGATCGCTGCCCGGCGGCATTCGCTTCGTTATTTTCAATCTTCTTCCGCGATCGGTCGGCGCGCATCCGCTTCCCGCGCGAATCAATTTGCCGGTTCTGATTCAGCCGTGGCTGGCAAGATCTCCGCAACACTACTGGTGCAGGTGGTTAACCCTTCATTAGAGAATTGCACGGCATCTTCCGGATAGGGAGAACCCGCAATGTTTTCAAGCCGCGACGCCTTCGAGAACGATTTCTGTCCGGTCCGGGACGAGCTGCTGGGCGAGATGTATCGCGCCAATCCGCATGGGCTGTCGCTGCTGGTGGAAAGCGTTTCGTCCGACGTCCGCGCCATGCTGGCGCTGTTCTGCTACCGCCGCAGCCACCTCCACGCGCTGGCCATCGCCATCGCCGCGAGCTGCACCGAACGCGAGTTGATCCATTTCGGCGGCCGGGTCGGCTCCACGCTCTACGCGTTGTCGCGCGAACCCGCCGCGCGTTCCGCCTCGTCGTCATCGCACGGCGGTCGCAAGCCGATCACTCTTTCGACCAAACCGCTCTCGACCTTCAAGCCGATCGAGGATGAGATCGACGACGAAGATTTTGCGGAAGCCGTGACGGCGTAGGCTCTATCCGTCGTCCCCGCGAACGCGGGGACCCATACGCCGCGGCCGTGGTTATTGAGCACGCGGGTCGACGGTCTTCTTCAACAACGCAACCCTGTGGTTATGGGTCCCTGCGTTTGCAGGGACGACAACTAATATCACGCCAACACTGGCAATCCGTGCCGCTTGCGCGCCATCGCACATTCGACATCGCCGGGCATGCAGGTGCGACACACCTCGGGCCGAACCGCGTAGACCAGACACGACGTCGTCTCGCCGACCTTGCCTGACAGCGCCGAACAGCGCTCGCCGTCGCAGCGCATTCCCGACAGCCTTGCGTTGACGAATTGTTCCGGGATCAGGTCGAGCGCCGCGTCGTCCTCGGTGGTGAAACGCGGCCAGTTCTGCGAGTAGCTGCAGCAGGCGCCACAGGCCTGGCAGGGGCTTTGGTTGTCGGCGGCGATTCCTTGCATGTTTCAGCGTTTAGCCCGGAATGACGGCCGCGACCAGCGGCTGGCCTCAAGTATCCTTCGGCGCTTCCCAGACCAGGCTCCGCCGCCATTTCGCCCGCAGGATATCGCGCCGTTCCGGATATTTTTCGTCGTGATAGACCGCGTCGACGACGCGGTCGGTGCGAAAACTGCGAAAATCCTTCCGCAGTTCGCACCACGCCGCCAGTATCCGCACCGCCTCGTGATAGCCGACCGCGATCGGCCAGATCGTGCGCTGGCTGTCGCGGCCATGCTCGTCGCGATAGTTCAGCGTGATCTTCTTGCCGTCGTGGATCTGCGACCGCGTCCGCACCATGTCGATGCGGTCGGGCTCCCGGTTCCATGCCCGTCGGGCGCGGCTGGCCGGCTCCAGCACGAATGGCCGCAAGCGCTCCGGCACGGTCTCGGCGACTTTCGCCATCAGGTCTTGCGCTGCGCGCGCCAGTGCGGGATCGGCGTGGCCGACCACCCATTGCGCGCCGAGCACGCAGGCCTCGATCTCATCTGGCGTGAGCATCAAGGGCGGCAGGTCGAAGCCCTTTTCCAGGATGTAGCCGACGCCGGCTTCGCCGCGGATCGGCACGCGCTGTTCGATCAGGGTCGTTATATCGCGATAGATAGTTCGCTTCGAAGTCTCCAGCTCCGCCGCGATCGCGTCCGCGGTCAAAGGCTTCCGGGTGCGCCGGAGCACCTGAATGATCTGAAACAGCCGGTCGGCCCGTCTCATGGCTCGTCTCTTTTCCTGATCGGTGGCCCGCGATGCTGACAGCATGTTGGCAGCAGGGGTTTTGTATATCGGGACAACACCTCAATTAAAGGGAACTTGTCCATGACGATTTTCAGCGAATTCGGCTTCCGGCGAAGCCGCGGACCTCTCGTGAATGCACACCGATTTGCATTGGAACAGCTCGTTTCCATCCACTGCGTCACCATCGACCTGCGCTGGGCGATGGTTGAGCTGGCATGGCGTTCGCTCGTCGCCATGTGCGCCCTGGCGCAAGAGCAGCTTGCGTCGTGGGCGCGCAAGTCCCGTTCGCCGCGGCAGGAGGAAGGCGGCCGCCGGCACTGCTGCTGCTGACACCATGGTGGCAGCAGGGGGGCGCTAGCCTCGGGCGCGTTCTTTGAGATCGGGAGACCAGCATGATTACCCTCTACGGCTTCGGTGCCGGCTTCGGCCTGCCGGAGATCAGTCCCTTTGTGACCAAGACCGAGGTCCAGCTCAAGATGGCCGGTCTTGCCTATCGCAAGGAGAAGGCCAAGCCGCCGGCTTCGCCCAAGGGGCAGTTGCCGTACATCGTCGACGAGGCCGAGACGATCGCCGATTCCACCTTCATTCGCGCGCATCTGGAGGCCAAATATGGTTTCGACTTCGATGCGCCCCTCAGCCTGCAGGCGCGGGCGCAGGCCTGGGCGTTCGAGCGGATGATCGAGCATCATATCTATTGGGCGCTGGTCGGCGCGCGCTGGGTCGATGGCGACAATTTCGCCAAGGGTCCTGCGCGTTTCTTCGACGGCGCACCGGCGCACCTGCGCGAGAAGATGCGCGAGGACGCCCAGTTCCGCGTCGCCGAGAACTATCTGCTCAGCGGCCTCGGCCGCCACGCCCCGGACGAGGACATCGATCTTGCCGCCCGCTCGCTGTTTGCGCTGTCGGTCCAGCTCGGCGACAAGCCGTTTCTGATGGGGGAGTCTCCCTGCGGCATGGACGCCACCGCGTTCGGCGCGCTCGCCGGAATCCTGACGCCGTTCTTCGAGTCGGCGCTGCGGCAGCGGACCGAGCAGTTCGCCAACCTCACCGCCTATGTCGACCGGATGATGCTGCTGTACTATCCGGAATTCGCCTGGGCGCCGGTGCAACAGCAAGCCGCCTGACTATGGCTTTTTGTTTGACGCGTTTTCTTCACGCGAACCGGTACCCACTTCGCTTGAAAACGCTCTAGCCTGCCGGAGCGGGCTGGCCCTGCAAAGCGGCCAGCACGCTCTCGAGTTCGGCGATGCGGGCGTCGCGCACAGCCAATGCCTGCGCGACGTCGGCAGCATCGAACTTCTGCGGAATGTGCTGCGGGCAATTGGTGTCCCACGCCGCAATCTTGAACAGGATGACCTGCTCAGGCCGCGCCTTGTAGCCGTGCGGCATCAGCGATTTCGTCAGGGCCGGATCATTTTCCACGACGCGCGCCTCGCCCCAGATCTTCACGCGCCGGCGATGCGCATAGTCCATCACGAAAATATGTGCCTTCGGATTCTCCGATAGGTTGCCTTGGCTGATGTACTGCCGGTTGCCGCTGTAATCGGCGAACGCGATGGTGTTCTTGTCGAGAATTTTGACAAAACCCTTCGGCCCGCCGCGGTGCTGGATGTAGGGCTGGCCGTCGGCGGAGGCGGTCGCGAGATAGAAGCTCGTGGTCTCCGCCAGGAAGCCGGCGAGGTTTTCGTCGATCTCGACGCGCCAGCCGCCGCGCGCCTCGACGCTGGCATAGGCGTCGCGCGAGCCCTTGCGGGTCTGGATCGCCTTCACTGCCGGGGTAAAGGCGACGTCGCTGGAATAGGTATGAACGTCAGACATCTGAGCCTCCGGTGGAGCGCCTAAACGGTCGTCCTTCGGGCCTTAAGATGGATGTTTCCGTGACCTAAACAATCTTGGGAATTGACACTTCACTATTGCTGGATATGCAATAATGGGATGGACCGGCTCGATGCCATGCAGGCCTTTGTCGCGGTGGCTGACCTGCGGGGCTTTGCCCCGGCGGCCCGCAAACTTGGGCTGTCCCCGTCCGGCGTGACGCGGCTGATTGCGGCGCTGGAGGATCGTCTCGGCGCGCGGCTGCTGCAGCGGACGACGCGGCAGGTGACGCTGACCGACGCCGGCTCGCGCTATCTGGAGCGGGCGCGGCGGATCCTGGCTGATGTCGAGGAGGCCGAGGGCGCCGTCGCGGGCGAGCGTACGCGCCCCGAGGGGCAGCTTGTCATCTCGGCGCCGGTCGGGTTCGGCCGGCTGCACGTCAGCGCAATCGTGACCGCCTACCTGAAGCGCTATCCCGACGTCGGCGTCGACCTCCGTTTGTCGGACCGCATGATCAACCTCGTCGAGGACGGCGTCGATCTCGCCGTCCGGATCGGCCATCTGCCCGACTCGACGCTGGTGGCGCGCCATGTCGGCGAGATGCGGCGGATCGTGGTGGCTTCGCCCGGCTATCTCCGGGCGCGCGGCGAGCCGCAGCGGCCACGGGACATCTCCGCGCATGACACGATCCAGTTCGGCGCCATGACCGCGGCGCTCGACTGGCGTTTCGTCGAGGATAACAGCGAGATCCGCGTCGCCAGCACGCCGCGGTTCGCCACCAATAGCTCGGATGCCGCCATTCAGTACGCCGAGCAGGACGGCGGGCTGACGCGGGTAATGGCCTATCAGGCGGCCGAATCCCTCAAAGCGCGCCGGCTCAAAATCGTCCTGGCGAAGTTCGAACAGCCGGCAATGCCGATCCACATCGTCTATCCGACCTCGCGGCTATTGTCGGCCAAGGTGCGCACCTTCGTCGATCTGGTGACCGAAATGGCCGACTGGCATTTTGGATAGCTATCGTGCCCCGGACGCGGCGCACCGCGAAGTGGTGCGCCGCAGAGCCGGGGCCCGTCTATTCGCACGGCAACTAGCAACATGGGTCCCGGCTCTGCGGAGCGGCGCTGCGCACCGCGTCCGGGACACGATATCGCCGTTACGGCACCGGCTCCTTCTTCGGCACCACCCGAAACGTCGCATTGGCCCGCGCGATCACGGCGTCGTCGGCCTTGATCAGGCTCTGCGCGAAACAGATCGTCCTGCCGGTCTTGACCACTTCGCTCTCGACCGCGAGCCACTGCCCGACCTCCGCGGTGCCGACGAAATCGACCGCCAGCCCGATCGTCACCAGCGACGACACCCCGCCCATCACATGGGCGCAGCTATGGCCCATGGCGCCGTCGGCAAGCGCTGCGATCAGCCCGCCATGGATCATGCCGCGGGCGTTGGTATGCGGCTTTGCCAGCCGCAAGCCGATGATGACAGCCTTGTCGGTCCGCTTCGAATAGAGCGGCTCCCATGGATCGGTAAGCGGGCTCTTGCGGGTGTGCGGTTCGAAGCCTTGGGGAATGTCGGATGCGGTCATTGGCGGCTCGCGGTGTGCTGACGTTTTCAGTCATTGAACGCAAGGCGGCCGCGATGTCATCGCCTACAAAGTTTTAAACGCGATTTCGACGGCTGTTTGAAATGGCATGACGGCGAAGCGACTGTAGGGTGGGCAAAGCGAAGCGTGCCCACCATTCTTGCGGAGCGCTTGGCGGTGGGCACGCTGCGCTTTGCCCACCTACGATTCCCGTCTAAAACGGCAGCCCGACATAATTCTCCGACAGCGACGCGGACGCCGCCTTCGAATTGACGACGTAATCCAGCTCGGCGAGCTGAATCCGTGCGCCGAATTCGCCCTGGTCGGGGAATTTGTGCAGCATCGAGGTCATCCACCAGGAGAAGCGCACCGCCTTCCAGACGCGCGACAATGCCTTGGCGGAATAATTGTCGATCCCGGTCGAGGATTTCTCGTCGTAATATTCGCGCAGCGCCTGCGAGAGGTAATGCACGTCGCTGGCGGCAAGGTTCAGGCCCTTGGCGCCGGTCGGCGGCACGATGTGGGAGGCGTCGCCGGCCAAAAACATCCGGCCGAATCGCATCGGCTCGGCGACGAAGCTGCGCAAGGGCGCAATGCTTTTCTCGATCGAGGGGCCGGTGACGAGTTCGTCGGCTGCCTTCTGGTCGATCCGGCGCTTCAATTCGTCCCAGAACCGCTCGTCCGGCCACTGGTCGATATGATCGTCGAGCGGACACTGCACGTAATAGCGGCTGCGCCGGGTCGAGCGCATGGTGCAGAGCGCGAACCCGCGCGCATGGTTCGAGTAGATCAGCTCGGGGCTGACCGGCGGTGTCTCCGAGAGGATGCCGAGCCAGCCGAATGGATAGATTCGTTCAAAGGTCTGGATCGCGGACGGTTTTACGCTGGCGCGGCTGACGCCATGAAAGCCGTCGCAGCCGGCGATGAAGTCGCATTCGATCTCGTGGGTGACGCCGTCCTTGACGTAGCCGACGCGCGGGCGGTCGGTATCGAAATCGAGCGGTTTGACGTCGGCGGCCTGGTAGATGGTGGTGAGGCCGGCCGCCTTGCGCGCGTTCATCAGGTCGAGCGTCACCTCGGTCTGGCCGTAGATCATGACGGTCTTGCCGGTAGCGCCGTGCAAGTCGATGCGGTGCCGCGCGCCGCTGAACGCGAGTTCGAGACCATGGTGGACCAGCCCCTCGCGATGGGCGCGCTCACCGGCGCCGACCTCGTCGAGCAGCGCCACCGTGCCTTCCTCGAGCAGGCCGGCGCGGATGCGGCCGAGCACATATTCGCCCGTCTGCCGCTCGAGAATGACGTTATCGATGCCGTAGCGGTGAAGTAGTTGCCCAAGCAACAATCCTGCCGGACCTGCACCTATGATTGCGACTTTTGTCCTCAATACCCGCTCCTCCCGGTATTATAGGTTTCAAGCCAGCGGTTGCCCCCAAGCTTGCAATGGTAGTTATATCATATAACGGTTTTGGCAAAGGACATTGGCGCGAAACAGTATGAGTGTATTTCGCGGCGGTGCACATGGCGAACCAGGGAAGAGGAGACGCCGCGGCTGAACGTTCGCCTTGAAAAGGCGGGCGAGTTAGATAACATGTTAATTAACGAGGTCGGGCGATCGAACAGCCCGCGTTCCAAGGGAGAGGATGCCGATGAGGAAAGCATTTCTGGCGATGCTGCTGGCCGCCAGCGTGACGCCTGCGCTGGCGCAGGAAAAATCCTTCGAACTGAAACTGTCGCATTGGGTGCCGGCCTCGCATCCGCTGCAGAAAGCGCTGGAGGAATGGGGCGCGGCGGTCGAGAAGGAATCCGGCGGCACCATCAAGTCCAAGGTGTTTCCGGCGCAGCAACTCGGCAAGGCGTTCGATCATTATGACATGGCGCGCGACGGCATCGCCGATGTCACTTACATCAACCCGGGCTATCAGCCGGGGCGGTTTCCGCTCATCGGCGCCGGCGAATTGCCGTTCCTGATGTCGGACGCGAAGGGCGGCTCGATGGCGCTCGACGCCTGGTATCGCAAATATGCCGAGAAGGAGATGAAGGACGTCAAGTTCTGTCTGGCCTTCATCCATTCGCCGTCGACGTTCCATTCCCGGACGAAGAAAATCGTCACGCCCGAAGACATCAAGGGCATGAAGATCCGGCCCGCCCACGCCACCATGGCGAATTTCGTCACCCAGCTCGGCGGCACCAACGTGCAGTCCTCGGCGCCTGAGGTCCGCGACATCATCGAACGCGGCGTCGCCGACTCCGTTACCTTCCCGTGGGGGTCGGTGGTGCTGTTCGGCATCGACAAGGTGACGAAGTATCACATCGAAGCGCCGATCTACGTCACGACGTTCGCCTTCGTGATGAACAAGGACAAGTACAACCAGATGTCCGACAAGCAAAAGAAGGCGATCGACAACAATTGCACCACGGAGGCCGCCGGCCGCGTCGGCGAACCCTGGGGCAAGTACGAGGATGCCGGCGTCGAAAAGATCAAGGCGATGACCGGTCACGAGGTCTACAAGCTGACGCCGGAGCAGACGGCGGCGTGGAAGAAGGCGGCCGAGCCGCTGGTCAAGACCTGGGGCGAGGGCGTCAAGAAGAATGGCGGCGATCCGGATGCGGCGCTGGCCGAACTCAAGGCCTCGCTCACCAAGTACAACGCGCTCGCGCAGTAAGGCCGAAGCCGAAGCGAAGGAGCTGCGCTCCCTCTCCCGCGCTTGCGGGGGAGGGCTGGGGTGGGGGTCGTGCCGCATAACGCATGCTGGAGTTCGGGGAGAGAGCCCCCACCCGCTGCGCTTCGCGCCGCGACCTCCCCCGCAAGCGGGAGAGGTTAAGTGAGTTCGCGGCCAGACCTATTCAATCAACCGGCATCAGTCGATGGGGAGCTCCGCACATGAATCGCGCGTGGATGGATCGTTTCATCGACACGATCGAATGGATCGCCGCCGGCTTTGTCGGCATCGTCGCGCTCAACATCTTCATCGGCGTCCTGCTGCGCAACACGTTCAATTATGCGATCCCGGATTCGTTCGACATCGGGCGCATGCTGCTCGGCATCCTGATCTTCTGGGGTATCGCCGCGACCAGCTATCGCGGCGGCCATATCACGGTCGATCTGATCTGGGCCAATGTCGGCCCAAAGTATCAGCGCATCATCGACGTGTTTGCGACGCTGGTGCTGCTCTTCGTCGTCACCGTGCAGACCTATACCCTGTTCGACAAGGTGCGCGGCACCTACAACGATAATGTCCTGACGTATGAAGTGCATATGCCGACGTGGCCGTTCTTCGCGGTCGCCTGGGCCGGCGACGCCGCCGCGGTGCTCCTGATCGCGATCCGCACCTGGCGGCTGGTCTTCCATCCGGAAGACATCCATGACGCCAAGATCAAGACCGTGGAGTAGGGCGGGATGACCACCGATGCCGTCGCGGTCCTGGGATTTGTCGCGCTCTTCGTGCTGATGCTGCTGCGCGTGCCGGTCGGCATGGCGATGGGCCTCGTCGGCGTCTGCGGCTTCGGTTACCTGGTCGGCTTTACGCCCGCGCTCAAGATGGTCGGCCAGACCTCGATGCGCACGGTGACCGACTACACTTTCGGCGTGATCCCGATGTTCCTGTTGATGGGCGCGTTCGTCAGCAATTCCGGCATGAGCCGCGAACTGTTCCGCGCCGCCAATGGTTTTGTCGGCCATCTGCGCGGCGGGCTTGGCATAGCCACCGTCGGCGCCTGCGGCGGCTTTGCCGCGATCTGCGGCTCGTCGGTGGCGACCGCCGCGACGTTCTCGGCCGTCGCCTATCCGGAAATGCGGCGCTATGGCTATCCGCAATCCTTTGCCACCGGCGTCATCGCGGCCGGCGGCACGTTAGGCGCCATGTTGCCGCCGTCGACGGTGCTCGCCGTCTACGGCATCATTACCGAGCAGGACATCGGCAAGCTGTTCATCGCCGGCATCATCCCCGGCCTGCTCGCCATTGCCATGTACATGCTTACGATTTCGCTGATCGGCTGGTTCCGGCCGGACTTCCTGCCGGCGGGTCCGCAAACCAAATGGCGCGAGCGCATGGCCGGCCTGAAGAGCATCTGGGCGCCGGTGCTGCTGTTCATCTTCGTGATCGGTGGGCTGTACGGCCTGCCATTTCTGCCGCGCTTCACGCCGACGGAGGCGGGCGGCGTCGGCGCCACCGGTGCGTTCCTGATTGGCATACTGACGGGAAGGCTGGACAAGGAAAAGATCCTGGGTTCGTTGCTGCAGGCGACCCGCACCGCAGCCGCAGTGTTCACGGTGCTGATTGGCGCGCTGATCTTCGGTTATTTCCTGACCGTGACGCAGACCCCGCAGAAGGTCACCGAGCTGCTCACCGGCCTCGGCCTCGGTCCCTACGGCATCCTGGCGCTGATCATGGTGATGTACCTGGTGCTGGGCTGTCTGATGGATGCGATGGCCATGATCATCCTGACGGTGCCGATCATCTTTCCAGTGATCGTGCATCTCGGTTTTGATCCGATCTGGTTCGGCGTCATCGTCGTGATGACGGTCGAACTTGGCCTCATCTCGCCGCCGATCGGCATGAATGTCTTTGTCATCAAGAGCGTCGTCAAGGACGTGTCGTTCTCCACGATCTTCCGTGGCGTGATGCCCTTCGTGGTGACGGACCTGATCCGGCTGGTGATCCTGATCGCATTTCCAATACTGGCACTGTGGCTGCCGCAGCGCATGGCCGGATAGTCGTGCTGCTTCTCCCTCATGGTGAGGAGCGCGAAGCGCGTCTCCGGACGATGCTTCGCATCGCCGGGAGAACCATGAGGCCCCGTCTGTGGCCTACGTCCTTCGAGACGCCGCTCCGCGGCTCCTCAGGATGAGGGATGTGAGCGGCTACGACGCAGTAAAAATAGGGTGATCCGATGACCCCGCAGCTTGAGACCAGATACGTCTTCACCATCACCGTGCGGATCGGCGAGGTGACGTCGGCCGGCGAGATCGGCACCGGCGTGCGCCGGATCATTCCGATCATCGGCGGCGAGGTGAGGGGCGAAGTCAACGGCAAGGTCTGTGCCTTCGGTGCCGATTTCCAGATTATCCGCCCGAACGAGCTGATCGAGCTGGAAGCCAAATACGCCTTCGAGACCGACGACGGCGCCGTGGTCTATGTCGAGAACAAGGGCCTGCGCTTCGGCCCAGTCGAACTGCTGCAGAAGCTCAAGCGCGGCGAGCCGGTCGATCCAAAGCTGATCTATTTCCGCACCGTGCCGAAATTCGAGACGGGCGCAGAGAAATATCGCTGGCTGATGCAAAACCTCTTCGTCGCCTCCGCCGCCCGCCACACCGACCGCGTCGTCATCGACGTGCACCAAGTGCTGTAGTCGTCGGGCGATATCGTAGGGTGGGCAAAGGAGCGCTAGCGACGTGCCCACCATCCTTCCGCTTAGAGCAAGTTCGATTGTGTGTGGTGGGCACGCTACGCTTTGCCCACCCTACGAGTCCGCGAGCTGATTTGCCTCGCGCCAAAGCGAAACCGGCGGACGATCCAGTATTCCAGAGACGCCAGTGATAGAACCGAGAAGCCGCGGCGTACGGGATCCCCGCCGGAGCCTGTCATCGGGCGCGCATTCGCGCGACCCATTGGCGGGGATGACAGTCGAGTGTTGCGTCGCTATTTCCCTCATTGACTCCCGCCCGGCAAAATCGTTATAAAACATAACTATTCTGCGCAGGACTTAAAATTGCCCATGGGAAACGCCTCCACCGCCGCTGCGGGTCAATCCGACCTGCTCGAGATCGAGCAGAAGGGCGCGGTGCTGACCGTAGGCCTCAACCGTCCGGCCAAGCGCAATGCGCTGAACGACGGCATCATCCGCGCGATCCAGGATTGCTTCTCCAATCTGCCCGATGGCACAGGCGCCGTGGTCATCCATGGCGTCGGCGACCATTTCTCCTCCGGCCTCGACCTGTCCGAACTGACCGAGCATGACGCCACCGAGGGCCTGCGCCATTCACAGATGTGGCACCGGGTATTCGATCGCATCCAGTATAGCCGGGTCCCCGTGATCGCGGCGCTGAAGGGCGCGGTAATCGGCGGCGGGCTGGAGCTGGCCTGCGCCGCCCATATCCGCGTTGCCGAACCGTCAGCCTATTTCGCGCTGCCCGAAGGCCAGCGCGGCATCTTCGTCGGCGGCGGCGGATCGGTGCGGCTGCCGCGGCTGATCGGCGTGGCGCGGATGATCGACATGATGCTCACGGGCCGTGTCTATTCGGCGACCGAAGGCTCGGCCTACGGCTTCTCGCAATATCTCACCGACGCCGGCGGCGCGCTGCCGAAGGCGCTGGAACTCGCGGAGCGCGTGGCAGCGAATGCGCCGCTGACCAATTTTGCCGTGCTGCAGGCGTTGCCGATGATCGCGGAAGCCAATCCGCAGACGGGTCTGCTGATGGAATCCCTGATGGCAACCGTGGCGCAGAGCGACAAAGAGGCCAAGCGCCGCATTCGAGCGTTTCTCGACCACAAGACTGCAAAGGTGAAGCCGACCTGACATGAGCGCCAAGCCCAGCATGTCCGCCTCGACCGATTCAGCCGCGCGCGCCGATCATCCGCTGCGCCCGATCTCGTTCGGCACGCCCGCGGTGCATGTCGAGCGCCGCGACGACGGCACCATCTATTTGCGGCCGAAAGCGCAGTTGCGCGACTATCCGGCGCGCATCACCGACCGCCTGCATCATTGGGCCGCAGCGGCGCCCGATCGGGTCTTCATGGCGGAGCGCAACGCGGCACGCGGCTGGCGGCAGATCACCTATGCAGAACTCCTGACGTCGTCGCGGCACATCGCGTCTGCGCTGCTGGCGCGTGGACTTTCGGCGGAAAAGCCGGTCGTCATCCTGTCCGGCAACTCGGTCGATCATGCGCTCATAGCGTTCGGCGCGCTCTATGCCGGCATTCCCTTCTGTCCGGTATCGCCGGCCTATTCGCTGGTATCGCGCGACTACGGCAAGCTCAGCTATCTGATGAAGCTGTTGACTCCCGGTCTCGTGTTCGTCGACGACGCGACGAAATTCGCCGATGCGCTCGCCGCCAATGTGTCTGATGGCACCGAGATCGCCGCCTCGCGCGGTGCGGTGCCGGGCCGTGATGTCACGACGCTTGCGGACCTGATGGCGACACCGCTGCATCCGCGGCTCGACGCGGTGCACGAGTCGATCGGGCCAGATACGATAGCAAAGTTCCTGCTGACGTCGGGCTCGACCGGTAACCCGAAGGCCGTGATCAACACGCAACGCATGATCTGCGCCAATCAGGTGATGCTGCGCGAGACGCTGGCGTTCCTGAAGGACGAGCCGCCGGTCATCGTCGATTGGCTGCCGTGGAATCACACGTTTGGCGGCAATCACAATATCGGGCTGACGCTCTATAATGGCGGCTCGATGTATCTCGACGAGGGCAAGCCGATGCCCGGCGGCATTGAAGAGACCGTGCGCAATCTCCAGGAGATTTCGCCGACGGTCTATTTCAACGTGCCCAAGGGCTATGAATCGCTATTGCCCTATCTGCGCGACGATGCGGCCTTGCGCAAAAAGTTCTTTGCGCGGCTGCATGCGATGTTCTTCTCGGGCGCGGCGCTGTCGGCCTTCGTCTGGAACAGCCTCGACGAATTGTCGGTGCAGGAAACCGGCTATCGCGTGCCGATGCTGACCGGCCTCGGCGCCACGGAGACTGCACCGTTCTTCATGTCGGTCAATCCGGTGACCAGCCGCTCCGGCCATGTCGGACTGCCGGTTTTGGGCAATGATGCGAAACTCGTGCCCAATAATGGCAAGCTGGAGGTTCGCGCCAAGGGTCCGAATGTGATGCCCGGCTATTGGCGTCAGCCTGATATGACGGCGAAGTCCTTCGATGAGGAAGGCTTCTACAAGATGGGCGATGCGCTCAAGCCGGCCGTTGCAGATAATTTCGACGCCGGCTTCGATTTCGACGGCCGCATCGGTGAGGACTTCAAGCTTGCCAGCGGCACCTGGGTCAGCGTCGGCCCGTTACGGGCGCGCTTCGTCGCGGCCTGCGCGCCGCTGGTGCGCGACGTCGTCATTGCCGGCATCAACCGCGACGAAATATCGGCGCTGGTGGTGCTCGATCTCGACGGTTGCCGCCTGATCAATCCGACGCTTCCGGTCGACGACCTCGCTGCCGCGGCGTCCGATCCGCTGATCGTCGCGGCCTTCCGCGAACGCTTTAAGAATCTCGTCGCGGGCGCGACGGGTTCATCGACCAGGATCACGCGCGCGGTGCTGCTCGATACGCCGCTGTCGATCGATCGCGGCGAGGTCACCGACAAGGGTTCGATCAATCAGCGCGCTGTTCTGGAGAACCGCACTGCGCTGATCGAGGAGATCTATTCGCCCGCGCCACCGGCGCAGGTGATTACGTTGTAACCGAATTCGCTGAGAAGCTTGTCAGGGAGAGCACCATGCAGTTGAAGGACCAGGCCGCCATCGTCACCGGCGGCGCATCGGGATTGGGCGCGGCGACCGCGCGCCGCCTCGCGGCGCAGGGCGCCAAGGTCGCAGTCTGCGATCTCAACGCCGACCTGGCAGAGGCCGTCGCGGCCGAGATCGGTGGCGTCGCCGTGATCTGTGACGTTTCCGATGCCGCCTCGGCGGAAGCCGCGATCGCCAAGGCGGCGGCGGCCCATGGTCCGGCGCGCGTGCTGGTGAACTGCGCCGGCATCGGCGTCGCCAAGCGCGTGATCGGCAAGGACGGTCCGATGGCGCTCGGCGATTTCGACAAGGTAATCAAGGTCAACCTGATCGGCTCGTTCAACATGCTGCGGCTGGCGACCGCTCCTATGTCGAAGCTCGAGCCGCTTGCGACCGGCGAGCGCGGCGTGGTGATCTCGACCGCCTCGGTCGCGGCCTATGACGGCCAGATCGGTCAGTCGGCTTATTCGGCTTCCAAGGGCGGCATCGTCGCCATGACGCTGCCGATTGCGCGCGAACTGGCGCAGTTCGGGATTCGCGTGCTGACGATCGCGCCCGGCCTGTTCCTCACGCCGCTGCTCGCCAACCTGCCGCAGGAAGCGCAGGATTCGCTGGCCGCCTCGATCCCGTTCCCGCGCCGCCTCGGTCAGGCCGACGAGTTCGCCTCGCTCGCGCTGCACATGATCGACAACCCTTATTTGAACGGCGAGGTGGTGCGGCTCGATGCCGCGCTTCGCATGGCGCCGCGCTAGGATACTTCATCCCATGTTCGTCAACCGGCGCGATGTGCAGATCCAGTGGGGCGATTGCGACCCCGCCAACATCGTTTACTACCCGCGTTATTTCGCGATGTTCGACGATTCCACCTCGATCATGTTCGAAGCCGCCGGCTTTTCGAAGCAGGACCTCATCCGCAAATATGGTCTGGTCGGCATTCCCATGGTCGACACAAGGGCCAAATTTCATATCCCGTCCACCCATGGCGACTGGATCCGGATCGAAAGCCGGATCGAGAGCTTCAAGCGCTCCAGCTTCGAGGTGGTTCACAACGTCTTCAAGGGCGAGGCATTGGCGATCGAGGCGTTCGAAACCCGCGTGCTGGTCGGCAAGCACCCGGACGATCCCGCGAAGCTGAAATCGGCGCCGATGCCGCCGGAGATCATCGAGCGTTTCATGCGGGGCTGACTTACTATCCGGCATGACCTAAAGAAGGGGCTGAATAGCCCACCGAAGTTTGCTTAAGACAATAAATAGATAGTCAAGGGAGGAATGAATGAAGAAGGCCTTTTTGTCCGCTGCAGCCGTTGTAGCGGCTCTCGCCTTGCCGGGCTCGCCGGCGGTTGCACAGACCAATGAAATCACGATCGGCATCACCGTCACCACGACCGGTCCCGCAGCCGCTCTCGGTATTCCCGAACGCAACTCGCTCGATTTCGTGCCGAAGGAAATCGGCGGCGTGCCGATCAAAGTCATCGTGCTCGATGACGGCGGCGATCCGACCGCGGCGACCACCAATGCACGGCGCTTCGTCACCGAGTCGAAGGCCGACATCATCATGGGCTCCTCGACCACGCCTCCGACGGTTGCGGTCTCCACGGTTGCGAACGAAGCGGGGATTCCGCATTTCGGCCTGGCGCCGCTGCCGATCAACGAGGCGCGCATGAAGTGGTCGGTCGCGATGCCGCAGCCGATCCCGATCATGGGCAAGGTGCTGTACGAGCACATGAAGGCACACGGCATCAAGACCGTCGGCTTTATCGGTTTCGGCGATTCCTACGGCGATCTCTGGGCCAACGACTTCAAGGCTCAGGCCGTCCCGATGGGGTTGACCATGAGCACCGAAGAACGGTTTGCTCGTCCGGATACCTCGGTCGCAGGCCAGGCGCTGAAGCTGGTCGCCGCCAATCCCGACGCGATCCTGGTCGTCGCCTCCGGTACCGCCGCAGCCCTACCGCAAACCACGCTGCGCGAGCGCGGCTACAAGGGCCTGATCTACCAGACCCACGGCGCCGCCAGCATGGACTTCGTCCGCATCGCAGGCGCGGCGGCCGAGGGCGTGATCATGGCCTCGGGTCCGGTGATGTCGCCGGAATCCCAGCCCGACAGCGCGCTGACCAAGAAGCCGGGTCTGGCGCTCAACACCGCCTACGAAGCCAAGTATGGCGCCAACAGCCGCAGCCAGTTCGCCGGCCATTCCTATGACGCCTTTGAAGTGCTCAAGCGCGTGATACCGGTGGCGCTGAAGAAGGCCAAGCCGGGTACGCCGGAATTCCGCGAGGCGATCCGTCTGGCGCTGATCTCGGAGAAGGAAATCGCGGCAAGCCAGGGCGTCTACAACTTCACCGAAAAGGATCGCTACGGCCTCGACGACCGCTCGCGCATCATCCTGACCGTGAAGGACGGCAAGTACGTTCCGGCGAAGTAGGCCCCGGGCGAGGTCCGTAGGGTGGGCAAAGCGTCAGCGTGCCCACCATCAAGCGACGAACAGGAGAGATGGTGGGCACGGCGCGAGCGCGCCTTTGCCCACCCTACGCCGCCGACTAACTAAATCCCGCTTGCGCCCTCGTGCTGGAAGCCGAGATAGCTCGCCGCGACGCGCTGGTTGCTGGCGATATCCTTGGCCGATCCGGACAGGATGAATTCGCCGAGTTCCATGACGTAGGCGCGGTCGGCGATTTTAAGCGCCGCTTGCGCATTCTGTTCGACCAGCAGCACCGAGACCCCGGCGGCGCGCAATTCGCCGATGGTGCGGAAGATATCGGCCACGATGATCGGCGCGAGACCAAGGCTCGGTTCGTCGAGCATCAACAGCTTTGGCGCGCCCATCAGGGCGCGGCCCATCGCCAGCATCTGCTGCTCGCCGCCGGAGAGCGTGCCGGCCAATTGCTTGCGCCGCTCCTTGAGCCGCGGAAACAGCGTGTAGACCCGCTCGAACGACCTTGCCGCGGTTGCCTTCGGAATCCGGAAGGCGCCGAGCTGCAGATTGTCCTCGACGTTCATCGTGCCGAACAATTCGCGGTGCTCCGGCACGAGACAGAGGCCCGCCGCGACGCGATCCTCGATGTCGAGCGGGGTCATGTCGGTGCCGGCGAAGGCGGTGGCGCCCTTGAGCGGCAGCACGCCCATGATGGCGTTCAGCAGCGTGGTCTTGCCGGCGCCGTTGGCGCCGATGATGGTGACGATCTCATCGTCGGCGACCTCGAGCGAAACCGAGCGCACGGCTTCGACCTTGCCGTAGGAAACGTGGGCGTCGGAGACCGATAACAGCGCACTCATGCGGTAGCTCCGAGATAGGCCTTGATCACATCGGGATTGGTCTTGATCGCATCCGGCGTGCCCTCGGCGATCTTGGTGCCGAAATCCAGCACGACGACGCGGTCGGCGAGATCCATCACAAAACCCATGTCGTGCTCGACCAGCAGCACCGACATGCCGCCGTCCCGCAATTGACGGAGCAGGGCAGCGAGCCGCTGCTTTTCCATGTGGCGCAGTCCCGCGGCCGGCTCGTCGAGCAGCAGCAGCAGGGGATCGACGCACAGCGCGCGTGCAATCTCGACAATGCGCTGCTGGCCGAGCGACAGGCTTCCCGCCAACTGGTCGATCTGGTCGCCGAGGCCGACGCGCTCGATCTGGCGGGCGGCTTCCGCCAGCAATTTCGCCTCGTCGGACCGGTCGAGCCGGAACATGCTGGAGATCGCGCCCGCAGACCCCCGCAAATGCGCACCGATCGCGACGTTCTCCAGCACGGTCATGTCAGGGACCAGCTTGACATGCTGGAAGGTGCGCGCGACGCCGAGCCTTACCACTTCCTGCGGCGGAGCGTTGTCGACCTTGTTGCCGAGCACCGAGATGGTGCCGCCGGTCGTCGTCAGCACGCCCGTGATCAGGTTGAAGGTCGTGCTCTTGCCGGCGCCGTTGGGGCCGATCAGGGCAACGATCTCGCGGGCCTGGACGTCGAAGGAGACGTCGTTGACGGCAATCACGCCGCCGAACTGCTTGCGCGCCTTCTCGATCTGCAGCAGCACGGCGGACGAAGCCTGTGCTCGCGCGGGCGTGGCAAGCGGAAGCGACGCATCGGGCTTATTGCGGCCCGGCTGGATCGGCAGTCGCGCCATCAGCCAGGGCCAAACGCCGGTCGGCGCCAGTTGCAGCAGAACGACCAGCAGGATGCCGAACACGATGGTCTCGAGCTGGCTCTGGCCGCCAAAGATATAGGGCAGATAGCTCTGCAGGATCTCCTTGAGGATCACGACGATGCCGGCGCCGAGCACCGCGCCCCAGACATAGCCGGCGCCGCCGACCACGGCGATGAACAGATATTCGATGCCGGCCTGCGCGCCGAACGGGGTCGGATTGGCGGCGCGCTGGAAATGCGCATAGAGCCAGCCGGACAGGCCCGCGAGCACAGCCGCATAGATGAACACCAGAAGCTTGGCGCGCGGCGTCTGTACGCCGAACGCTTCGCCGGCGATATGCCCGCGCCGCAGCGCGCGGATCGCGCGGCCGGTGCGGGAGTCCAGGAGGTTCATGGTCAGGAGCGCCGAGACCAGCACCGCGATCCAGATCGCGAAATAGATCGTGCCGGGATCGAGCATCCGGAAATTGCCGATCGAGAGCGGCGGGATGCCGGAGATGCCGTCATTGCGGCCTAGGAATTCCAGCTTGCTGAACAGGTAAAACAGGCCGATGCCCCAGGCGATGGTACCGAGCGGCAGATAATGGCCGGACAGCCGTACCGTGACGATGCCGAGCAGGACGGCGGCGATGCCGCTGACCACGAGCGAGAGCGGCAGCGTCAGCCATGGCGAGAAGCCGTAGGCCGTGGTCAATACCGCCGTGGTGTAGGCGCCGAAGCCGCAGAAGGCGGCCTGGCCGAACGAGGTGAGGCCGCCGACGCCGGTCAAGATCACCAAGCCCATCGCCACCAGTGCGGCGAGGCCGATATTGTTGAGCAGCACGATCCAGAATGGCGGGACGCCCGGAATGAACGGGATCGCTGCCATCACGAGCGCGAAGATGATGAGAGGGGTGCGCTGGTTCATCGTCGTCAATCCTTCTCTTCCTCGACCGCGGGCGCTGCGAGCGAACGCAGCACCAGCACGGGAAGGATCAGCGTAAAGACGATAACCTCCTTGAAATTGCTGGCGTAGAACGATGAGAACGCCTCGACGCTGCCGACCAGCAAGGCTGCGACAGCCGTCAGCGGATAGCTGACGAGTCCGCCGATGATCGCGGCAATAAAACCTTTCAGGCCGATCAGGAAGCCGGTGTCGTAATAGAGCGTAGTGATCGGCACGATCAGGATCCCGGAGATCGCTCCAATCAGGGATGCCAGCAGGAAAGCAATCTGCCCCGACAGCGTGGTGCGGATACCGACGAGGCGGGCGCCGAGGCGGTTGACGGCGGTAGCGCGCAACGCCTTGCCCATCAGCGTGAAGCCGAAGAACAGCCACAGCGCGACGATGAAGGCGATCGTCAGCCCGTAGACCGCGAGGCTCTGGCCGGTGAAGCGCAGCGGGCCGATCGTCAGTGCGGCATTCGACAGCGCCGGCCCGCGCAGGCCCTCGGCGCCGAAGAACACGAGCCCCAGGCCCTGCAGCGCGAGATGGCAGCCGACGGAGGCGATCAGCAGCACCAGCACCGAGGTATGAGCGATCGGTTGAAACGCGATGCGGTAGAGGAACAGCCCGATCGCCGCGACGATCAAAAGCGACAGCGCGATGTTGACCGCAATCGGGGTCTTGGGACCGGCAAGGCCGTAGGTCAGAGCCAGGATCGCAGCGGGGAGAGCGATGTTGAGGGCAAAGGCGCGCGCGACCCGCTTCAGCCGTAACGATCGCCGTGCCTCAAACAGGTCGAGGCCGAAGGCGACCACCCCCATGGCCATCGCCAGCTTTGCAGTGCCCGGCACCTGACCGGTTGCCAGCATGGCGTAGCTCAGCGCGCCGAAGGTCACGAACTCGCCCTGCGGGATCAGGATGACGCGGGTGACGGCAAACACCAGCACCAGCGCAAGCCCGAGCAGCGCATAGATCGCGCCATTGGTGATGCCGTCCTGCAGCAGGAACAGCATGATCGTCGTATTCAAGACTGGCGCTCCCCCTAAAAGCGTCGCCGGTCCTGACCTCGCACGGTCCGCCGGCCGTCCCATATCTCGGCAGTTGAAAGGCGCCGATATTTGATATATCCAATAACAATTATCAAATATAACATCAAGGCCCGGTCACCGGCCGAGCTTTTTGGGGGCGAGCCTCACGCCATGACAGTTTCCAAGGCAGCGACCGATGTCGTCAAGTCGTCGCGCGGCAACGGCAAGGAAATCGCCGATGGCGCCGCGGAGAATGCCGGGCTGCAACTGGGCGAACTGGCCGACCTGCTCGGCTATTCGCTCAAGCGCGCGCAGCTCAAGGTATTCGAGGACTTCCTGCGCTGTGTCGCGCCGCTGCAACTGACGCCGGCGCAATTCTCCGTGCTATTGTTGCTCGATCGCAATCCCGGGCGCAACCAGACCGAAATCGCCAACACGCTCGGCATCCTCAGGCCGAATTTCGTCTCGATGCTGGATGCGCTGGAGAGCCGCGGCCTCTGTGCCCGGATGCGCTCGACCAACGACCGTCGCTCGCACATCCTGGTTCTGACGGAGAAGGGAAGGGCGGTGCTGGCGCGCGCCAAGAAACTGGTGGCCAGCAAGCACGAGGCGCGTCTCAACGAACTGCTGGGTCCCGCCAACCGCGTCGCGCTGCTCGAAATGCTGTCGAAGATCGCGGCGGAGTTTTGATGGGTGTCATTCCGGGGCGATGCGAAGCATCGAACCCGGAATCTTGAGATTCCGGGTCTGGTCCTACGGACCATCCCGGAATGACAGCGGGTCACGCCGCGACGATGCGGCCTTGAGCCCCTCGCGGCCCGTGTCCCGACAGAAACTGCCGCTCGATCTCGGCGGCGGGAAGCGGCTTGCTGAACAGGAAGCCCTGCATTTCCGTGCATCCCTCGGATGCGATGCTGTGGAGTTGCTCCGCGGTTTCGACGCCCTCGGCGGTCGCCGTCATGCCCATGCCATTGGCGAGCGCAGCAACCGCGCGCACGATGTTGAGCGAGCTTGAATTCTCGGTGATGTTCTTGACGAACGAGCGGTCGATCTTGATCTTGTCGAACGGAAAGCTTTGCAAATAGGTCAGCGACGAATATCCGGTGCCGAAATCGTCCATGGCGATCCGGATTCCGAGCCCGCGCAACTGATGCAGCAGCGCGAGCGTCGCCTCCCTGCTGTGGAGCAGCACGCTCTCGGTGATTTCTATCTCCAGCCGCGTCGGCGCGAGCCCGGAGGCGGCGAGCGCGCCGACGATCACCTGCATCAGGCCAGGACTGCGAAACTGGATCGCTGAAATATTGACGGCGACGTGAAGGTTGTCGGGCCATTGCGCGGCGGTGGCACAAGCCTGCCTGATGACCCACTCGCCCATCGGCACGATGAAGCCGATCTCTTCGGCCAGCGGGATGAAGGCGGCCGGCGAGATCAATCCCTTGGTTGGATGATTCCAGCGTATCAGCGCCTCGAAGCCGCTGATTTCCTTGCTCGCCAGGTTGACGACCGGCTGGTAATGCAGCTCGAATTCGCCGCCCGGCAGCGCCTTGCGCAGATCCTGCTCCATGATGCGGCGGGTTTGCATCTGCAGGTCCATCGCAGGCTCGAAGAAGCGGAACGTGCTGCGGCCGTCGCTCTTGGCGCGGTAGAGTGCGAGGTCGGCATTGCGCAGCAACTTGTCGGGGTTCGATCCGTCGCCGGGACCGACCGAAATGCCGATGCTGACGCCGATCACGGCCTGCTGGCCGTCGATTTCATAGGGCTCGCTCAGCGCATCGATGACGTGCTGCGCCAGCGAAGTGGCATCGGCGGGGTCCGATATCGTGCCCTGCACGATGACGAATTCATCGCCGCCCATTCGTGCGATCGTGCCGGCTTCGCCAATGAGCCGGCGCAACCGTTCGGCGACGCCCCTGAGCAACTTGTCGCCGTAGGGGTGGCCGAACGTATCGTTCACGGCCTTGAACTGATCGAGATCGAGGTGATGGACGGCCACCATTTCCCCGTCTGAAACCCTGCCCAGCGCATATTCGAGCCGATCGTTCAACAACACCCGATTGGCAAGATCGGTCAGCGCATCGTGATGCGCCATGTATTCGATCTTGACCTCGGACTGGCGCTGTTCGGTGATGTCCTCATGCGTCGCGACCCAGCCGCCGCCGGGCATCGGGCGGTGGCGGATCTTGAAGGTGCGCCCGTTCTTCAATTCGACGATGCTGTCTTTCGCTTCATTGGAAACCGCCACGTTGGTGCGCCATTGCAGATATTCGTCGCGCGTCATGGCGGGGAAGCTGCCGGCTTCGAAGCGCAGGTCGACGATCTCGACCAGCGACATGCCGGGGCTGACGCGCTCGGGCGTAATGTCGTACATCTGCACGAAGCGATCGTTGCAGACGATCAGGCGGTGGTCGGAATCGAAGAAGCAAAGCCCCTGCGACATGTTGTTGATCGCGGTGTCGAACTGGAAGTTCCTGACGCGCAGGGCTTCTTCCTGCTCCTTGCCGAGCTCGTATTGCTTCTTCAGCCGGGCATTGAGCTCTTCGCGCTCCGTGATGTCCTCATGCGTCGCCATCCCGCCGCCGTCCGGCATCGGGTAGACGGTGTAGGCGACGATGCGACCGTCGGTAAATTCCTGCACCGTGGTGTCGAGTGCGATGTCGCGACCGACGCGCTCACGGATATAATCATCGACCGCGACCTGCACCTTCAACCCGAGTTTCAGCCGGTGCCGGATCAGTTCCTGGGTCGGTGTTCCCGGCTTCACCTGTTCAGGCGAGAGCCCGTACATTTCCCTGTAGCGGCGGTTGCAGAAAACGACCTCGCGCTTCTCGTCGAATACGACGATTCCGAGCGACATATGGTTGATCGCGTCCTCGAGCCGAGCACTCAAATGCGCTGACCGCGGCGCGGTTGTCGGGATGTGATCCGTCATAGAGCGTTCCCCAGCCGCCACTGGCGGCTCTACTCCTCCAGGAGAACGGCCATTAGAAGCCAGGCTGGTGAATCGCACCTTCGAGATAGGCAAACCGCGCGCGGGTTCTTCGCAAACTGCTCAACAAAGCGTTAATGCCGTTACGGCGCATGCGAGGCTCCGGCAACTGCCTCGGCGATCTACGCTGGGTCCACCAGGATCACCCTGACGTCGTTGACGTTGGTGAGGGTCGGGCCGGTCAGCAGGAGATCGCCGGTGGCCGAAAAGAACGCGGTCGCATCGTTGTTGGCGAGATAGGCCGCAGGATCGAGGCCGAGCGACTTCATCTTCGCGAACGTCTCCTGATCGATCAAAGCGCCGGCCGGGTCGGTCGCGCTGCCGGCGCCGCCGTCGGCGCCGTCGGTGTCTGCGGCCAGCGCCACAATGCCGGACGTACCCTTCAGAAGATCCGCCAGCGCCAGCGCATATTCCTGGTTGGGACCGCCGCGGCCATTGCCGCGCACGGTCACCGTGAGCTCGCCGCCCGACAGGATCGCGATGCGTTTGCCCTCGCTTTGCGCTTTCAGCGCCAGTCGCGCATGATCGGCCGCCACCTCGCGCGCCTCGCCTTCGAGGTCCGCGCCGAGGCCAACAACCTCATACCCTGCGTCCTTCGCGACCTTGATCGCCGCGTCGAGAGAAGCCTTCGGCTTTGCAATCATCTCGAATTGCGCGCGGGCAAAGGCGGGATCGCCGGGCTTGCAGCTCTCATTCCTGGGATCGTCGAGCGCGCGTCGGACGGCATCGTCGACCGTGAGATTATACTTCGCAACCAGGGCGCGGGCGTCAGCCAGCGTGGAGGCGTCCGGTACCGTCGGTCCCGATGCAATCGCGGACGGATCGTCATGCGGTACGTCGGAGATCGCAAGCGTCACGATCTCGGCGGCATGTTGTCCGGCGCGAGCCAGCCGGCCGCCCTTGATCCGCGACAAATGCTTGCGCACGACGTTCATCTCGCCGATCGGCGCGCCCGAACGCAATAGCGCGCGGTTGACCTGCTGCTTCTGTGCGAACGAAACGCCATCTGCGGGTGCGATCCAGTTTGCCGAGCCGCCGCCGGACAACAGCAGCAGCAAAAGATCGTCCGCAGTCGCCTCCGCGGCAAGACGCAGCGTCTCGTCGGCGGCTTTCAGCCCGGCTTCGTCGGGCACGGGATGGCCGGCTTCGACAACCCTGATGCGTCGCGTCGGCACGCCGTGGCCGTGGCGCGTGGTGGCAAGGCCGGTCAGCCGCGACGGATCGAGGCCGAGCGTATCGAGGTAGTGCCGTTCGGCCGCAGCCGCCATCGCTGCAGCGCCCTTGCCTGCGGCGAGGCATATCACCTTGCCCTTGGGCGCGGGACGCAGATGCGCTGATAGCACGACGTCGGGATGCGCGGCCGCAACGGCCGCATCAAAGATCGCACGCAAGAGGGAACGTCGGTCGGTCATGATCTGCAACGGGGCTGCTAACGGGACGGGAGGTCTGGTTATCCATCCAATCGCTGCAAAAGAAAACCCCCGCGAGCGTGCCGCGAGGGCTCTTCCGGCCCACAAATGGGCCGATCAATATTTGGAATGACTAGCCGCCGGCGTCACCAGACAGGATTTCGCCGAAACGCTCCCAGGTCTCGCCCTTGAACTTGATCAGTTGCACCGACGAGATTGGCGCAAAGTCGGTCGGTGACGTATTGACCTTGATGCCCGGCAGCAGCCCGCCCAGTTCGAGGTCCTTGATGCTGGCCGCCTGCTTCATGACGTTCTCGCGCGTGAGATTATCGCCGCAGGCTTTCAGCACATGCACGAGACCCTGGGCGACGGTGTAGCCGAACATCACCGAGGCGTCGGCGCGGTTGGCTTCCGGATAATATTTGTCCAGGAATTCGTTCCAGGCCTTCATGCCCGCATCATCCTTCCACTGCGCATCCGTCGGATCCTTCAGGTATTGCGAGGAAATGATGTCCTGGGCGTTCTCCATGCCGGCCGGCTTGATGACGCTGCCGATCGAGGCCGAGACGTTGTTGAGGAAATGCAGCGGCTTCCAGCCGATCTCGGCGTTCTTCTTGATCGCCTGTGCAGCGAATTTCGGCGTGGTGATGTTGATGAACACGTCGGCACCGGAGGCCTTCAGCTTGACGATGTGGGAGTCGATGGTCGGTTCGGAGACTTCGTAGCTTTCCTCCAGCACGATCATCGAAGCGGCCTTGGCGCCGAGCCCGTCCTTGAAGCCCTTCAGATAGTCCTTACCATAGTCGTCGTTCTGGTAGAGGATTCCGATCTTGGCGTTCGGCTTCTCCTTCAGAATGTACTTCGCATAGATCTGCGTTTCGCTCTGGTAGTTGGGCTGCCAGCCCATCGTCCACGGAAAAGTCTTCGGATCGTTCCACTTGGTGGCGCCGGTGGCGACGAACAGTTGCGGCACCTTCTTGCTGTTCAGGTACTTCTGGATCGCCGTGTTCGGCGGCGTGCCAAGCGGGTTGAAGACCAGCAGCACTTCATCGCTCTCGACGAGCTTGCGCACCTGCTCCACGGTCTTCGGCGGGCTATAGGCGTCGTCATAGCTGATGAAATTGATCTTGCGGCCGTTGATGCCGCCCTCGGCATTGATCTTCTTGAAATAGGCTTCCTCGGTCTTGCCGATCACGCCATAGGCGGAGGCCGGTCCGCTGTACGGCATGATGTTGCCGATCTTGATTTCGGTGTCGCTCGCGCCGGGATCGTATTTCTTCTGTGCGAGAACGCCGCTCGACGACGCGGCGAGTAGTCCAAGCGCGGCCGAAACAACCGCAAGTTTTTTGATTGTGGACACTTCTGTCTCTCCCTTTTCATTTCTTAATGTAACTGTCGAGCCTCTTGACGAGGCTCTTTTGACAGCGTCGTGATTAGCATCTTGCCAAAGGCGTCACAATAAAAAGGCCCCTGCGGCAAAAGCCGCAGGGGCTGCATCTTAAGCAGAGCTCGCAGCGGGGATCAGCCCCCGACGTCTCCCGAGAGAATTTCGCCGAAGCGCTCCCAGTTCTCGCCCTTGAACCTTATCAACTGCAATTGCGAGAGCGGAGCAAAATCGGTCGCCGACGTATTGACCTTGACCCCGGGCAGCAGGCCGCTGAGTTCGAGGTCCTTGATGCTGGCCGCCTGCTTCATGACGTTTGCGCGGGTCAGGTCGTCGCCGCAGGCCTTTAGCACGTGCACCAAGCCTTGAGCGACAATATAGGCGTACATCACCGACGCATCGGCCCGGTTGGCTTCCGGATAATACTTATCCAGGAACTCGTTCCATGCCTTCATCGCGGCATCGTTCTTCCATTGCGCGTCGGTTGGATCCTTGAAGTATTGCGACGAGATGATGTCCTGCCCGTTCTCGAAACCAGCCGGCTTCATAACGCTGCCGATCGAGGCCGAGACGTTGTTGAGGAAGTGCACTGGCTTCCAGCCGATCTCCATGTTCTTCTTGATCGCCTGGGCCGCGAACTTTGGCGTGGTAATGTTGAAGAAGACGTCGGCGCCGCTCGACTTCAGCTTGACGATGTGGGAGTCGATCGTCGGCTGAGAGACTTCGTAGCTCTCCTCAAGGACGATCATCGATGCGGCCTTCGCGCCGAGCCCGTCCTTGAAGCCCTTCAGGTAGTCCTTACCGTAATCGTCGTTCTGGTAAAGGATTCCGATCTTGGCGTTCGGGTAATTCTTCAGGATGTACTTGGCGTAGATCTGCGACTCGCTCTGGTAGTTGGGCTGCCAACCCATCGTCCAAGGAAATTCCTTCGGATCGTTCCACTTGGTGGCGCCGGTGGCGACGAACAGTTGTGGCACCTTCTTCGAGTTCAGGTACTTCTGGATCGCCGTATTCGGCGGCGTGCCCAGTGAATTGAAGACGAGCAGGACTTCATCGCTCTCGACCAGCTTGCGCACCTGCTCCACGGTCTTCGGCGGGCTGTAGGCGTCGTCATAGCTGACGAAGTTGATTTTTCGGCCGTTGATGCCGCCTTCGGCGTTGATCTTCCTGAAATAGGCCTCTTCGGTTTTGCCGATCACGCCATAAGCGGAAGCCGGTCCGCTGTAGGGCATGATGTTGCCGATCTTGATTTCGGTATCGCTGGCGCCGGTGTCGTATTTCTTTTGTGCAAATGCGCCGCTGCTGGTCGCAGCAAGCAATGCGAGGGCGGCCGCAAAGGCTCCCAAACGCAAGTTGATGGCGGACATTTTTTGATCTCCCTGGGATCGGTGACTGTGTCATTGTTTTTGATTGGAGCGCTTGGCGGCTCTTGGGGCTTTATTGAATACCTTTCGGCAGCGTCCAGCAACAAAAAGCCCTCCGCGACGGCGTCGCGGAGGGCGATATTTAGTCGGATGCTCCGGGAAACTACCGCCCGGCGGAATATCGGTTAATGGCCGAGTTCGCCGTTGATGAAGTCGCCGAACCGATCCCGCGGCGTGAAGTTAGTTCTTAAATTTGCCGAGCATCTGCTGCGCAACAATTGCGACCTGCCTTGCGCCATGCGGCACGAGGAAGATGACAATAAACAAGAGCACGCCGAACACCGCACCGGAGAGGCCCTTTGAGATGCTCTCCGCGATGTTGGGCACGAAGATGATGAAGGCAGCGCCGACGAACGAGCCCGGCAGCCAGCCGACGCCGCCGACCACCATGCCGAGGAATAGCGCGATGGCCAGGTTGATCGTGTAGCTGTCGGGCGCCACGAACGCCACGACGATGGCGCTGAGCCCGCCGGCGATACCGGTGATGCCCGCGGATACGCCGAAGGCGAGCGTCTTGTACTGGGCGACGTCGACGCCCATGGCGGAGGCCGCGATCTCGTTGTCGCGGATCGACATGAAGGCGCGGCCCGAGCGCGAGCGCAGCAGGTTGACTGATCCGACATAGATCGCGACCGAGATCGCCAGCGTGAAGTAATAAAGCCACTTGTCCTGACCGATCGGCAGGCCGAACGGCGCATCGGGTTTCATGACCGTGAGGCCCTGAACGCCGCCGGTCCAATGCTCGAGGAAATGCAGCTTCAGGAGCTGCGGCATGGCGACCGCCAGCGCGAAGGTGGCTAGCGCGAGGTAGATGCCGGAAAGCCGCAACGCGGGCTTGCCGAACAGGTAGCCGGCGCCGAACGAGACCAGCCCCGCGATCGGCAGCGTCAGCGCGTAGTTCACGTTGAAGTTTTCCATCAGGACCGCCGACGTATAGGCGCCGAGCGCGTAGAACGCGCTCTGGCCGAGCGAAAATTGCCCGCTGCCGCCGGTCAGGATGTTGAGCGCCAGCACCGCGATCCCGTAGATCATAACCATCGTCATCTGGAAGACGACGAAGTTCTTCACGAATACCGGCGTGACGAGCAGCGCCGCCAGGATCACCAGCGAGGTGCCGGTGCCCAGCGTCATGGCGCGCTTCGGAACGGCCTCGACAGCCGGGGCTTCTGTGACGGTGTCTTCTGCAGCTACGCTCATGATCAGACTCGCTTGACGATGGCTCGGCCGAAGAGACCGGCAGGTTTGAAGACCAGGACGGTTATGATCAGCGCAAGCGCGATCGGCAGTTTCAGTTCATTGCCCACGCCGGGGATGTAGGTGCCGGCGAGGTTTTCGAAGACGCCGACCAGGAAGCCGCCGATGACGGCGCCCAGCGGCGAGCTAAGGCCGCCGAGCACGGCAGCGGCGAAACCGTAAACCAGCACGCCGCCCATCATGTTCGGTTCAAGGAACACGACCGGGGCGATCAGGATGCCGGCGACGGCGCCGATCGCGGAGGCCATGCCCCAGCCGAGCGCGATCATCCAGGAGGTATTGACGCCGACCAGCCGCGCCGATTCCGGCAACGCCGCCGCTGCGCGCATCGCAAGACCGATCCGGGTGAACTGGAAGAAGAGGTAGAGTCCGACCAGCATCAGGAGGGTGACGCCGATCATCCCGGCCTGGTGGGTCGAGATCAACTGGCTGCCGAGGAACGGCGCGGAGCCGAACGGGGTCGGATATTGCTTGATGGTGAAGTCCCAGGTCAGGCCGGCCACCGAGTTGACGATCGCGAACAGCGCGATGAAGCCGGCGACGTTGGTCAGCACCGGCGCTTTCGCAAGCGGCTTAAACAGGAGCCGTTCGATCAGGATGCCGCCGGCGAACGAAATCGCCAGCGTGAGCAGGAACGACCACCAATAGGGCACGCCCCACTGCATCAATTGCCAGGAGATGAAGGTCGAGAACATCGCCATTTCGCCTTGGGCGAAGTTCAGATGGTCGATCGCCTGGTAGATCATGACCACCGCGAGCGCCATACAGGCATAGATCGCGCCCGTGGCGATGCCGGCCAGGACTTGGTTGGTGAATAATTCCATCGTCCC
The DNA here is from genome assembly GCF_001693485.1 of Bradyrhizobium sp. LMTR 3. Taxonomy (GTDB): domain Bacteria; phylum Pseudomonadota; class Alphaproteobacteria; order Rhizobiales; family Xanthobacteraceae; genus Bradyrhizobium. Next base: position 146,179 of record NZ_MAXC01000043.1, on the reverse strand, counting down.
AGCTCCTCAGTAACCCAGATAGGATTTGCGGACGTCTTCGTTGCTCGCGATTTCCTTCGCGTTCCCCGACATCACGATTTTTCCGGTTTCGATCACATAGGCCTGGTCGGCGAGCTCCAGCGCGAGCTGCGCGTTCTGCTCCACCACGAGGATGGTGACCTTGTCCTCACGGTTGATCTTGCCGAGGATCTTGAACAGGTCGCGTACGATCAGCGGCGCGAGGCCGAACGACGGCTCGTCCAGCAGCATCAGCCGCGGACGCAACATCAGCGCACGCGCGACCGCGAGCATTTGCTGCTCGCCGCCGGATAGCGTTCCGGCCTGCTGGGTATGCCGCTCCTTCAGCACCGGGAAATGGTCGTACATGCGCTCGATGTCGGAAACGATATTCTTCTTGTCGTTGCGGGTGATGGCGCCGAGCTGCAGGTTCTCCTCCACCGTCATGGTGGTGAAGGTGCCGCGGCCCTGCGGCACATGCGCGATACCGAGGCGAACGACGTTTTCGGTCGACTTGCCGGACAGCGGCTTGCCCTCGAACTCGATCGCGCCGGTCGAGCGCACCATGTTGCAGATTGCCCGTAGGGTGGTGGTCTTGCCGGCGCCGTTGGCACCGAGCAGCGTGGTGAGGCTGCCTTCGTTGAGGGCGAAGGAGAGGCCGTGAAGGGCCTGGACCTGGCCGTAATAGGCGCGCAGGTCCTTGACATTGAGCATCGCAGTCATTGGTCCTTGCTCCCCAGATAGGCCTTGATGACATCAGGATCGGCCTGGACCTGGGCCGGCGTTCCCTCGGCAAGCTTGCGGCCGAAATTGAGCGCCACGACATGATCGGCGATCGACATCACCAGACCCATGTGGTGCTCGACCAGCAGCACCGTCATGTGCCGTTCGTCCCTGATGCGCTTGATCAGGTCGCCAAGCACATGGACTTCCTCATGGTTGAGGCCGCCGGCGGGTTCGTCGAGCAGCAGGATCTTCGGATCCGCGGCCAGTGCGCGCGCCAGCTCGACGCGCTTCTGGGTGCCGAACGGCAGCCCGGACACGATGGTATGGGCAACATCCTCGAGATGCAGATAGGCGAGGATCTCCTGCACCTTCTTGTTGATCTCGACCTCGCCGCGGCGAACCCAGGCGAGCTTGATCGAGTCGGAGAAAATGTCGCTGGAGGAGCGCGCGTGGCAGCCGACGCGGACGTTGTCGAGCACCGACAAATTGGGAAACAGCGCGACGTTCTGGAAAGTGCGGCCGATGCCGATCTCCGCGATCCTGTGCGCCGGGCGCGTCAGGATGCTGACGCCTTCCATCAGGATGTCGCCGGTGCTCGGCTGATAGAGGCGGGACAGACAGTTGAAGAGCGTCGTCTTGCCGGCGCCGTTTGGCCCGATCAGCCCGAGGATGTTTCCCTTGTGCATGTCAAAGGACACACCGTTGAGCGCGATGATGCCGCCGAACACGACGCTGACGTCGCGGACCGCAAGCAGGGGAGCATTGCCCTGCGCGAGCTGTGCCTGCGTCATCGCGTCCCGCCCGCCCTGATCACGGAGCGGGAACGACCGCGCAAATGTTTTTGCCGGTCATGGTGAAGGCTATCTGATCCCCTCGGCCAAACGTGCAACTCTTCCTCCTGCTTTCAACTTCTTGTTCTCTGATTTTTTTGATTGTGGTGCTGCGCCGCCCAGCGCTGCTTCGATGTTCCTTACCATCGTGACAAGGCGAGGTCCAATGTCGTTGATCAAACGATCTTCCGTGAAACGGAAAGCAGGCGCGCCGCAATTGAAGGCATACGGTCCGGTTCCGTCGCTGAGCTTCAGCGGCACACCTACGGCGTGCACATCGTCCTGCCATTCGCCGGCAGAGATAGTGAATCCGTGACGCGCGAGCATTTCACCCGCGCGCTCGATGCCGTCGCGCATTTTGGGCCAGCGATTGCCGTAGTGGTCGCGCAGTTCGCGCAACAAGGAGGCACGCTCGTCGTCGGGCAGGGCCCAGAGATAGGCCCGTCCCATCGCGGTGGTCGCGATCGGAACGCGTGAGCCGACGTCGAGCTGCACACCGAGCAGCCCGGTGCGGCTCTGCCCGAAATAGATCATGCTGTGACGGTCGCGTCCGCCGACGGCTACGGCGCCGCCGGTCTCGCGCATCAGCGCTTCGCGATAAGGCTCGGACAAATGCCGAACGCCGAGATTGGCAAGGGCGGCATACCCCAGCGCCATGGCTGATGGCGCGAGCTGATACTTTTCGAAACGCGGAACGGGTGTAAGATAACCGAGTTTGGTCAGGGTGTAAGTCAGCCGGGAAATGGTCGGCTTCGGCAGTTTGGTACGGGCGGCGAGTTCTTGATTGCCGAGAAGCCCGTCATTGGGTTGGAATGCGCGCAACACATCGAGTCCGCGGGAGAGCGCGACGACGAAGCTGCGATCAGTCGCCACTTTCTTCCCTGGACGCTTCATTTCCCCGCTACTGCTGCTGATGAGCTCGTTGACAAGGGACGTGCTTCAAAATAACCCTCCCTGTCAAGATGTGGAATTAAATTTCGCAGTGCGAAATTGATGAATAGCCGTAGCTACTCAACGCAAGTTGGGCGGCATCCAAGAACAAACGATCCAGGGAGAGTCCCGTGAGCGAAGTGGTAAAACTCGAGCGTCATGACGTCATCGCCATCGTCACGGTCAACAGTCCTCCCGTCAACGCGCTCAGTGCCGCGGTGCGCGGCGGCATCTTCGAATGCATGAAGAGCGCGATCGCGGATTCGGAAGTGAAGGCGATCGTGCTGACCTGCGCGGGCCGCACCTTCATCGCCGGCGCCGACATCACCGAATTCGGCAAGCCGCCGAAGCCGCCGGGCCTCGCCGAGGTGCTTGATCTCATGGAGAAGTCGCCGAAGCCGATCATCGCTGCCATTCACGGCACGGCGCTCGGCGGCGGTCTCGAAGTCGCGCTGGCATGCCACTATCGCGTCGCCACCAAGGACGCTCGCCTCGGCCTGCCCGAGGTGAAGCTCGGCTTGCTGCCGGGCGCCGGCGGCACCCAGCGCCTGCCGCGCGCCGTCGGGCCCGAGCTGGCGGTCAAGATGATCGTCAGCGGCGATCCGATCGGCGCGGCGGAGGCGCTCAAGAACGGCCTGATCGAGGAGATCGTCGAGGGGCCGGCGTCGGGTGGCGAATCCTTTGCGCTGAAGGTGCTGGCGGAGAAGCGCCCGCTGCGCAAGCTGCGCGACGATGACAGCAAGCTCGCTGCCGCCAAGGCCGACATCTCGATCTTTACCAACGCAGTCGCCGCACTGACCAAGAAGGCGCGCGGGCTGGAAGCGCCGTTCGCTGCAGCCGATGCGGTGCGCGCCGCGATCGAGCTGCCGTTCGACGAAGGGTTGAAGAAGGAGCGTGAAGGTTTCCTCAAGCTGGTCTCCAGCGACCAGTCCAAGGCGCAGCGTTACGCCTTCTTCGCCGAGCGCGAAGCCGCAAAAGTCGCCGGCGTGCCTGATGGCACCAAGCCGCGCCCGGTCGAACGCGTCGCCATTATCGGCGCGGGCACCATGGGCGGCGGCATCGCGATGTCCTTTGCCAATGCCGGTATCCCGGTGACGCTGATCGAGACCGGCGAAGAGCAGCTCAAGCGCGGCATGGGCGTGATGCAGAAGAATTACGAGGCGACCGCGGCGCGCGGCGGCATCCCGGCGGATGCGCCGGCCAAGCGCATGGGCTTGATCGACGGCAAGGTCGGCCTCGACCACGTCAAGGACGCTGACCTTGTGATCGAAGCCGTGTTCGAGACCATGGCGGTCAAGAAGGAAGTATTCGAGGCGCTCGACAAATACGCCAAGCCCGGCGCGGTGCTGGCTTCCAACACCTCGTATCTCAACATCGACGAGATCGCGAAGGTGACGAAGCGTCCGCAGGACGTTCTCGGCATGCACTTCTTCTCGCCGGCCAACGTGATGAAGCTGTGCGAGATCGTCCGTGCCGACAAGACCGCGCCGGATGCGCTGACGACTGCGGTGTCGATCGCGCGCAAGATCGCAAAGGTTCCGGCCGTGGTCGGCGTCTGCGACGGCTTTGTCGGCAACCGCATGCTGGCCCAGCGCGGCAAGCAGTCGGAGAAGCTCTTGTTCGAAGGCGCGTTGCCGCAGCAGGTCGACGCCGTGGTGACGAAGTTCGGCATGCCGATGGGCCCGTTCGCGATGAGCGATCTCGCCGGCCTCGACATCGGCTGGCGTTCGCGCAAGGACCGCGGCATCAAGTCGGAAATCGCCGACGCGCTGTGCGAGGTGGGACGCTTCGGCCAGAAGACCGGCAAGGGCTATTACAAGTATGAAGGCGGCTCGCGGGCGCCGCTGCCCGATCCGGACGTCGAGAAGCTGATCGACGAGACGCTGCAGCGTCTCGGCCGCAAGAAGCGCGTCGTCAGCGACGACGAGATCCTCGAGCGCATGATGTACCCGATGATCAACGAGGGTGCGCGCATCCTGGAGGAGGGCATCGCGGCGCGGCCGAGCGACATCGACGTGATCTGGCTCTATGGCTATGGCTGGCCGATCTATCGCGGCGGCCCGATGTTCTATGCCGACCAGGTCGGGCTGAAGCATATTGCCGACCGGCTGTCGTACTATGCCAAGGAGACCAATGATCCGTCGCTCGAACCGGCCCCGCTGCTCAAGCGCCTCGCCGCCGAGGGCAAGACGTTTGCGTCGCTGGCCCAGCAGTCGAAAGCGGCTTGATGGTGACGGTCGACGCAGGCCAGCTCTCTCCGTTCCCTCCCCCCTTGCAGGGGAGGGAGGGGGGTGGCCGCATCGGCACCGCTCGTGTGGACCCCCTTCCCCCGCCCCTCCCCGCAAGGGGGAGGGGAGCCCTGCCGTCGGTGACCCCCTCACTTATTACAAATCGCGCATGACCCACCCCGGCGAGCAGTTCTATCCGGAAGGCGTCCGCTGGGACGATCAGATCGCGCGCGGCACGCTGCCGGATCTATTGTCGACAGCCGCCGCCGAGTTCGCCTCGCGGCCGGCCATCGAATTCCGCGACCGGCCGATCAGCTACGGCGAACTCGAAGCGTTGGTGGAGACCGCCGCCAGCGCCTTCCTCCGCGCGGGCTATGGCAAGAACAGTTCGGTCGCGCTGTTCCTCGGCAATTCGCCCGATCACCCGATCCATTTCTTTGGTGCGCTGAAGGCCGGCGCCCGGGTCGTGCATCTGTCGCCGCTCGACGGCGAAATCGCGCTGTCGCACAAGCTCACCGATTCCGGCGCGCGCATCGTCGTCACCAGCAATCTCTCCGCGCTGCTTCCGACCGCGCTGAAGTTTCTCGACAAGGGACTGATCGACAGGCTGATCGTCTGCGAGGACGACGACTGGGGCAAGGTCGGCGCGCCCCAAACGCCGCTGCCGAGCAACTCCGCGATCATCACCTACAAGCAGTTCGTCGATGGCGTGGCCAGGCCGGCCGCCTGGCCGGTAATCGACATCGAGGACGTCGCGTTGCTGCAATACACCAGCGGGACCACTGGGTTGCCGAAAGGCGCCATGCTCTCCCACGGCAATTTCACAGCCGCTGTGTCGATCTACGATATCTGGGGAAGACCCGCGCGACTGGAGCGCAATGCGATCGAGCGCGTCATTTGCGTGCTGCCGTTGTTTCACATCTTCGCGCTGACCGTGGTGCTGCTTTCCTCGCTGCGCCGTGGCCATCTGGTCTCGCTGCACCAGCGTTTCGATGTGGAGGCCGTGATGCGCGACATCGAGGTCAAGCGCGCCACCATTTTTCCCGGCGTGCCGACGATGTGGATCGCCATCGCCGCGCTGCCCGATCTCGATAAGCGCGATTTCTCGTCTTTGCGCAGCGCCGGCTCGGGCGGCGCGCCGCTGCCGATGGAAGTCGCAAGGATTTTCGAGCGCAAGGTCGGCATGAAGCTGCGGAGCGGCTGGGGCATGACCGAGACGTCACCGGCTGGCACGGCGTATCCGGAGAACGGACCGGACAAGCCGGGTTCGGTCGGGGTGATGCTGCCGGGCATCGAGATAGACATCGTATCGCTGGACGATCCGACAAAGGTGCTGCCGGTCGGCGAGTCCGGCGAACTCCGCATCAAGGGGCCGAACGTCACCAAGGGGTACTGGAACAAGCCGAAGGAGACCGCGGAGTCCTTTGTCGGCGACCGCTTCCTGACCGGCGACGTCGGCTACATGGATGCCGACGGCTATTTCTACCTGGTCGACCGCAAGAAGGACATGATCATCTCCGGCGGCTTCAACGTCTATCCGCAGATGATCGAGCAGGCGATCTACACCCACCCATCGGTGCAGGAAGTCATCGTGATCGGCATATCAGACGATTACCGCGGCGAGTCGGCGAAAGCCTTCATCACGCTGCGCGCGGGCGCTCAGCCATTCACCATCGATGAGTTGCGCAGCTTCCTCGCGGGCAAGCTCGGCAAGCACGAGCTGCCGACCGCCGTCGAGTTTGTCACGGAATTGCCGCGCACGCCGGTCGGCAAACTGTCGCGCCACGAATTGCGCATGCAGCAGAAGTCATCGCAAGCTGCCAACAGCAAGAACGTCGCTTAGCCGGAATGTAGTTCGCACACAGGAGGATCCGATGGATCTCGCTTTCAGCAAGGAAGAAATCGCGTTTCGTGAAGAAGTAAGGGCCTTCTTCCGGGACAACGTACCGCCGGAAACGCGTCGCAAGATGGTCGAGGGCCGTCACCTCTCCAAGGACGAGATGATCGCCTGGTGGCGCATCCTGAATAAGAAGGGCTGGGGCGTCTCGCACTGGCCGAAGGAATATGGCGGCACCGGCTGGAGCTCGGTGCAGCAGTACATTTTCAACGAAGAGCTGCAGATGCATCCGGCGCCGGCGCCGCTCGCCTTCGGCGTCAGCATGGTCGGCCCGGTCATCTACACCTTCGGCAACGAGAAGCAGAAGCAGCATTATCTGCCGCGCATCGCCAATGTCGACGACTGGTGGTGCCAGGGCTTCTCGGAGCCGGGCTCGGGATCTGACCTCGCCTCGCTGAAGACCAAGGCCGAGCGCAAGGGCGACAAGTACATCATCAACGGCCAGAAGACCTGGACCACGCTGGCCCAGCACGCCGACATGATCTTCTGCCTGTGCCGCACCGACACGTCAGCGAAGAAGCAGATGGGCATCTCCTTCATCGTGTTCAGCATGCAGTCGAAGGGCGTCACGGTGCGTCCCATCGAGACCATCGACGGCGGCCACGAGGTCAATGAAGTGTTCTTCGACGACGTCGAGGTGCCGGTCGAGAACCTGATCGGTGAGGAGAACAAGGGCTGGGACTACGCAAAATTCCTGCTAGGCAACGAGCGCACCGGCATCGCCCGCGTCGGCGTCTCCAAGGAGCGGCTGCGCCGCATCAAGGAGCTCGCCTCCAAGGTCGAATCGAACGGCAAGCCCGTGATCGAGGACCAGGGTTTCCGCGAGAAGCTGGCGGCCTGCGAGATCGAACTGAAGGCGCTCGAACTGACGCAGCTCCGCGTCGTCGCCGACGAGGGCAAGCACGGCAAGGGCAAGCCCAACCCGGCATCTTCGGTGTTGAAGATCAAGGGTTCGGAAATCCAGCAGACCACCACCGAACTTCTGATGGAAGTGATCGGCCCGTTCGCCGCTCCTTACGACGAGCATGGCGACGACGCCTCCAACGAAACCATGGACTGGACCGCCCAGATCGCGCCGAGCTACTTCAACAATCGCAAGGTCTCGATCTACGGCGGCTCCAACGAGATCCAGCGCAACATCATCACCAAGGCGGTGCTGGGGCTGTAGGGCAAGGTCGCGCCACAACAACGCACGTCGTCCCCGCGAAAGCGGGGACCCAGTACGCCGCGGCGGTCATGATTCACGAAGAACGCCGGTGGATACTGGATCCCCGCATTCGCGGGGATGACGACTGAGGGTGGGGGCGTGGATGCCCGCGCATGACGACGAATTTGGTTAGCCGGAGAAAGTAACGAACATGGATTTTGATTTGTCCGAGGAGCAGCGGCTTCTCAAGGAAAGCATCGACGGTCTGTTGACCGACTCCTACGATTTCGATGCGCGCAAGAAGTACCAGAAGGAGAAGGGCGGCTGGAGCAAGGCCGTCTGGAGCAAGCTCGCCGAGCAGGGCCTGCTGGGCCTGCCGTTCGCGGAAGCCGATGGCGGTTTCGGCGCCGGCGCGGTAGAGACCATGATCGTGATGGAAGCGCTCGGCAAGGCGCTGGTGCTGGAGCCGTATCTGGCTACCGTCGTGATCGGCGGCGGCTTCCTGCGCCATGGCGGCTCGGCCGAGCAGAAGGCTTCGCACATTCCCGGCATCATCGACGGCAGCAAGACCTTTGCCTTCGCGCAGCTCGAGAAGAATTCGCGCTACGATCTCGCCGACGTCTCGACCACGGCCAAGAAGAAGGGCGGGGCTTACGTGATCGACGGTGAAAAATTCGTCGTGCTCAACGGCGAGAATGCCGACACGCTGATCGTGACCGCGCGCACCAAGGGCAGTCGGCACGACAAGACTGGGATCGGCGTGTTCCTCGTGCCGGCGAATGCCAAGGGCGTCACCCGCAAGGGCTATCCGACCCAGGACGGGCTGCATGCCGCCGACATCACCTGCACCGGTGTCGAGGTCGGCAGCGACGCCGCGATCGGCGATCCCGAGAACGGCTTGCCGCTGATCGAGCGCGTGGTCGATGAAGCCCGCACCGCGATGTGCGCGGAAGCCGTCGGCGCGATGGATGAATCGCTGAAGACGACCGTCGAGTATCTCAAGACGCGAAAACAGTTCGGTGTTCCGATCGGCAGCTTCCAGACCCTGCAACATCGCGCCGCCGACATGTTCGTCGCCCTCGAACAGGCCCGCAGCATGTCGATGTTCGCGACCATGGCGGCCGATTTCGAAGACGCCAAGGAACGCGCGACCGCGGTTGCCGCTGCCAAGGTGCAGATCGGGAAGTCCGGAAAATTCATCGGCCAGCAGTCGATCCAGCTCCACGGCGGCATCGGCATGACCCAGGAAGCCAAGATCGGCCACTACTTCAAGCGCCTGACCATGATCGAGAATATGTTTGGCGATACCGACTACCACCTCCGCCGTGTCGCGGAAGGTGGGCTGGTGTAGGCCCCGCCGTCATTCCGGGGCGCGCGTCAGCGCGAACCCGGAATCTCGCGCCGACAACTTCTGGATTCCGGGTCCACGCGCTTTTGCGCGTGTCCCGGAATGACGGGGGAAGGATTAAGGGAGCCAAGAACAATGAAAAACACCCCGTTCGATCTGACCGGCAAGGTCGCCGTCGTCACCGGCTCCAGCCGCGGCATCGGCCGTTCATCCGCCGAACTGCTGGCAAAACTCGGGGCCAAGGTCGTGATCTCCAGCCGCAAGGCGGATGCCTGCCAGGAAGTGGCCGAAGGCATCAAAAAGGCCGGCGGCGACGCCCATGTCATCCCCTGCAACATCTCGCGCCGCGAGGAAGTCGAGGCATTGATATCGGGCACGACAAAGCATTACGGCAAGGTCGATATCCTCGTCTGCAACGCCGCGGTGAACCCGTATTACGGCCCGCTGCTCGATATCAAGGACGAGGCCTTCGACAAGATCATGGGCAGTAACGTCAAGAGCAACATCTGGCTCTGCGCGCTGGCGATCCCGCAAATGGCGGAGCGCGGCAACGGCTCGGTGGTGATCATCTCGTCCATCGGCGGCATGCGCGGCTCCACCGTGATCGGCGCCTACGGCATTTCGAAAGCGGCGGATTTCGCACTCTGCCGCAGCCTTGCCGGCGAATGGGGCCCGAAGGGCGTCCGCGTCAACTGTGTGGCGCCGGGTCTCGTCAAAACCGATTTCGCCCGCGCACTGTGGGAAGACGCCGAAAACCTCAAACGCCGCACCGCCACCACGCCGCTGCGCCGGATCGGCGAGCCGGATGAAATCGCAGGCGCCGTGGCCTATCTGGCCTCCGATGCCTCCACCTTCATGACCGGCCAGACCATCGTGGTGGATGGCGGCGTGACGACAGCGGCGACGTGAAGAGTCCCTCTCCCGCTTGCGGGGGAGGGTGCCGAGCGAAGCGAGGCGGGTGGGGGTCTCTCCGCGAGACCGACTCTAAATTAAAGCACGCCGCTCTTGCTAATCTCTAGCGCCATCGCCTGCGGTGGCATCCCCACCCCAACCCTCCCCCGCAAGCGGGAGAGGGAGCGCACCGAACGCGCGGCAAGCTTCCCAACTTGACCTTCGCCTCCCAATCGGATTGCCTCTCCGCAACCAACAATCCTTCGGGGAAGCAACGTCATGTCCTTTGTGCTGGCCATCGATCAGGGCACCACGTCCTCACGTGCCATGGTGTTCCGCAGCGATATTTCCATCGCCGCCACGGCGCAGCAGGAATTCCCGCAGCATTTTCCAGCGTCGGGCTGGGTCGAGCACGAGCCGGAGGACATCTGGATCTCGACGTTACAGGTCTGCCGCGAGGCGCTGGAAAAGGCCGGCCTTAATGCGAAAGACATCGCCGCGATCGGCATCACCAACCAGCGCGAGACCACGGTGGTGTGGGACCGCGCCACGGGGCAGGCGGTGCACCGCGCCATCGTCTGGCAGGATCGCCGCACCGCCGACATCTGCGCCAAATTAAAGACTGAAGGCCACGAGCCCACGATTTCGGCCAAGACCGGCCTGATCATAGATCCCTATTTTTCGGGGACCAAAGTCGCCTGGATCCTCGATCACGTGCCGGGCGCGCGCGAACGCGCCGGGCGCGGCGAATTGATGTTCGGCACCGTCGACTGCTACCTGCTGTGGCGGCTGACCGGCGGCAAGGTGCACGTCACCGACGCCACCAACGCCTCGCGCACGCTGCTGTTCAACATCCACACCGGCGACTGGGACGACGAGCTCCTGAAAATCCTGCGCGTGCCGCGCTCGATGCTGCCCGAGGTCAAGGACTCCTCCGCAAAGTTCGGCGAAACCGTGCCCGGCTTGTTCGGCGGCCCGATCGCCATCTCAGGCATTGCCGGCGACCAGCAGGCCGCAACCATCGGCCAGGCCTGCTTCACGCCCGGCATGATCAAGTCGACCTACGGCACCGGCTGCTTTGCGCTGCTCAACACCGGCACGACGCCGGTGGCCTCCAAAAACAAGCTGCTCACCACCATCGCCTATCAATTGAACGGCAAACGCACCTATGCCCTCGAAGGCTCGATCTTCGTCGCCGGCAGCGCGGTGCAATGGCTGCGCGACGGCCTCGGCATCATCAAGCAGGCGTCCGAAACCGGCCCGCTCGCCGACAGATCCGATTCCATGCAAAGCGTCTATCTGGTGCCGGCCTTCGTGGGCCTCGGCGCGCCGTACTGGAATCCGCGCGTACGTGGCGCGCTGTTCGGCCTCACGCGCAACACAGGCCCGGCCGAACTCGCGCATGCCGCCCTCGAAAGCGTCTGCTACCAGACCTTCGACCTCTGGGCCGCGATGCGCGCCGACTGGCCGGACGCAACCGCCGCCAACATCGTGCTCCGCGTCGACGGCGGCATGACGGCGTCCGACTGGACCATGCAGCGCCTCGCCGACTTGCTGGATGCACCCGTCGACCGGCCGAAGATCCAGGAGACCACAGCGTTAGGCGCCGCCTATCTCGCCGGGTTGAACGCCGGCGTCTACCCCGAGCCCGCAAAGTTCGCGGACAACTGGCGGCTCGAACATCGCTTCAAGCCGGCGATGAGCAAGGCGACGCGCGAGCGCAAGCTCGCCGGCTGGGCGAGGGCGGTGAAGGGCGTGCTGGCAAGCGATGAAGGGGAGTGATGTCAGTTGATAGAGCCTGATGGTTACTCCGACATCGCTGCCGGCAAGATCGCTGCTGTCGTCACGCATCTGGAGATGACTGAACGGCCTGCGCCGCGTTCCGATCCCGCCGGCGCATGGTCGCTGCGTCGGGTGGAGATGCCGCCGCTCGATTGGTTTCGCGATCTCTATCGTCGCGTCGGCGAGGAATGGCTGTGGTTCTCGCGAACACAGATGCCCGACGCCGAACTCGCGGCGCGGCTCCATTCGCCGCAGCTCGAAGTCTACGCGCTGGTCGATAACGGCCGCGACGAGGGCCTGTTAGAGCTGAATTTCCGCGAAGCCGGCGCCTGTGAGATCGGCATGTTCGGCGTCACCGCAAAACTGGTCGGCTCCGGTGCTGGCCGCTGGCTGATGAACCGCGCGCTGGAGCTCACATGGTCGCGGCCGATCAACCGCGTCTGGCTGCACACCTGCACCTTCGACCATCCGCATGCGCTCGCGTTTTATCAACGTTCGGGCTTTCGTCCCTTTCGCCGGCAGATCGTGAGCGGTGACGACCCACGTCTCGACGGCACTGCTCCGCGCGACGTCGCGCGGCATGTGCCGGTGATTGAGTGAATCAGTAGCGCATCCTCATCCTCGGTCGTCATCCCCGCGAAGGCGGGGATCCAGTATTCCAGAGACGATGCGACAGAACCGAGCCGCCGCAGCGGTACTGGATACTCCGCTTTCGCGGAGCATGACGACTTGTATGTGGGGCGTCATCAGAGCATTTCTCAAAACACCTCGAGGAGGATTAGCCGCGGGCGCATGACATGACTCGTGGGTTGCATTACTGACCAGCGTACTTAGGATGGTGTGCAGCGCAACCCCGACCCAGCATGTCATGCCCGGGCTTGACCCGGGCATCCATCAATCTTCGGAAAATCTTTTCGAAGGGGATGGATTGCCGGGTCAAGCCCGGCAATGACGAGTTTAGCATGATCCTGATCGGCCAATTCGACTCCCCCTTCGTCCGCCGCGTCGCCATCGCGATGCGGCTCTATGACATCGTCTTCGAGCACAAGCCGTGGTCGACCTTCGGCGATGCCGACAAGATCGCGCCCTATAATCCGCTGCGGCGGGTGCCGACACTGGTGCTGGACAGTGGCGAGGCGCTGATCGAGAGCGCGATGATCCTGGATTATCTCGACGATCGCGTCGGGCCCGAGAAAGCGATGATCGCGCGCGGCGGCGAGGCGCGCTGGCGGCATTTGCGGATTTGCGCGCTGGCGATGGGGCTCGGCGACAAGGGCGTCAGCCTGCTGTACGAGCGCGTGCTGCGCAAGGAGCAGCTCGATCTCTGGGTCGAGCGCTGCAAGTCGCAGATCGCGGGCGTGCTGGAGGTGCTGGAGAAGGAGCGCGCAGCGGTGAAGACGCCGTACTGGTTCGGCGAGCGCGCCGGCCATGCCGACATCGCGGTGGCCTGCGTGCTGCGTTTTGTCGGCGAGGCGCACCCCGCGCTGTTCGACGCCCGCTATTCGGCGCTGAAGGCGCATTCCGCCGCTTGCGAGGCGCTGCCGGCGTTTAAGGAAATCGTGCAGCCGCTGGCCCCGCCGAAGGGGTGAGTGGTTGCTGTTGTAGGGTGGGCAAAGCCACCGGGTCGCGCGAATGCGCGCCCGATGACAGGCTCCGCGTGCCCAACTTCTATGCCGAGAGAATGGTGGGCACGTCGCTACGCTCCTTTGCCCACCCTACGGCTGCGCTCGCACGCGCGCGAGCCGCAGGCCCAATCCCACTTTGCATGGGGTTGTTTTCGCGATTTTTTCAGGACGGGTGAGGCGCGTCCGGGGAGTCGCGCCGCCCGGTGGCAGCCTCGCGTTCAGGCCTTCGCCCGCATCGCCTCCGGCGTATCCGGCTGCTCCAGCGGATGTGCTTTTTCAAATTCCGGCAGCGCCATCGCGGTCTCGAAAATGCGCTTCACGGTCGGATAGGTCGCCAGATTGACCTGCTGGTTCAGCGCGGCGGTGACATGGCCGACCATGCAGATGTCGGCGATTGTCGGCGCATCGCCATGACAGAATTTTCCGGTGTCCTTGTTATCAGCGAGGTGCCCTTCCAGCGCCGCCAGCGTCTCGGCGATCCAGTGCCTCCGCCACGCCGCCTGCTGCGTGTCGCGCAGATTCAGCTCGTGATCGAGATAGCGCCGTACCCGCGGCGTCAGCAGCGGGTGGCCCTCGCACGCCACCATCAGCGCCAGCGCGCGGACGCGGGCGCGGCCGGCGAGGTCGGCAGGCAGCAGCGGCGGGGAGGGATATTTCTCGTCGAGATATTCGAGGATGGCGAGCGACTGGAACAGCGTGGTGCCGTCATCTTCCACCAGCGCCGGCAACGCCATCTGCGGGTTGATCCGGCGATACTCGGGATCGCGATGTGCGTTGGCGTCGAGGTCGACGAAGATCACTTCGACCGGAACATTTTTCAGATTGAGCGCGATGCGAACGCGAAAACTCGCCAGCGATGGCCAGAAGGAGAAGAATTTCATGGGGCCTCCGTCTCTCTTCCCCTCTCCCCTTGTGGGAGAGGGTGGATCGAATGAGCGAAGCTCATTCGAGACGGGTGAGGGGTTCTCTCCGCGGATACAACCCCTCATCCGGCGCCGTAGCCGATGCGAAGCATCGGCGTTCTAAGTGACGGCGGCCAAAGGTCGCCTATGCCATCTTCTCCCACAAGGGGAGAAGGGAAGAAAGTGCTTGTCAGGCCCCCACTGCCTTCTTCCGCCAGGCCAGATGCACGGCGCAGGCGCAGCCCGGCGGGTGCGAGGCCAAATCCTTGGAGGTCTCGTCGTTGGCGGGGACGGCCGCGATCGGAGCCGGCTCTTTCGAAGCGGCCTGCTCCTGCGAGGGAATGTAGTTCAGCACCGGCGCCAGCCAGCGTTCGGTCTCGGCGACGCTCATGCCCTTGCGCGCGGCATAGTCCTCGACCTGGTCGCGCTCGATCTTGCCGACGCCGAAATAGAAGCTTTCGGGATGGGAGAAGTAAAGCCCCGACACCGACGAGCCCGGCCACATCGCAAAGCTCTCGGTCAGCTTCACGCCGGCGGTGTTTTCCGCATCCAGCAGGCGGAACAGCGTCGCCTTCTCCGTGTGATCGGGCTGCGCCGGATAGCCGGGCGCCGGGCGAATGCCGGCATATTGCTCCAGGATCAACTGGTCGGAGCTCAGCGCCTCGTCGGGCGCATAACCCCAGAACTCCTTGCGGACGCGCTGGTGCATCCGCTCGGCAAAGGCTTCGGCGAGGCGATCGGCCAGCGCCTTGCACAGGATCGAGGAGTAGTCGTCATTGGCGTTCTTGAAGCGGTCGGCGACTGCGTCCTCGCCGATTCCTGCCGTGACGACAAAGCCGCCGATGTAATCTGATACGCCCGACGACGCAGGTGCGATGAAATCCGACAATGCGGCGTTGAAGCGGCCTTCGCGCTTCTCCAACTGCTGGCGCAGCGTATGGAAGGTCGCGATCTTCCGCTTGCGGCGGTCGTCGGCATAAACCGCGATATCGTCTCCTTCCGCATTGGCCGGCCAGAAGCCTATGGTAGCGCGCGCGGTGAACCATTTCTCCTTGATGATGCGGTCGAGCATCTTGCGTGCGTCGTCATAGAGCGAGCGGGCGACCTCGCCGATCTTGGGATCGTCGAGAATGGCCGGGAAGCGCCCGGTCAGTTCCCAGGTCTGGAAGAACGGCGTCCAGTCGATGTATTCGGCAAGTTCGGCCAGATCATAGGCGTCAAAATTCTTGAACCCCAGGAACGATGGCTTCTTCGGCGGCGTTTTCACAAAGTCCGCCTTGACCGCATTGGCGCGGGCATCCGCCAGCTTCAGCCGCTTCTTGTCGGCCTGCGCGCGCAGATGCGCGGCCGAAATCTTGGCGTATTCGGCGCGGATGTCGGCGGCATAGGCCTCGCGCCTGTCCGGCGAGAGCAGCGACGACGCGACGCCGACGGCGCGGCTTGCGTCGTTGACATGCACCACCGGCCCGCCCGGATAGTTCGGATCGATCTTGACCGCGGTATGGACGCGGCTCGTCGTCGCGCCGCCGATCAACAGCGGCATCTTCATGCCCAGCCGTTCCATCTCGCCGGCCAGAAAACTCATTTCGTCGAGCGAGGGCGTGATCAGGCCCGATAGCCCGATGATGTCGGCACCTTCGGCTTTCGCCGTCTCGATGATCTTGGTCGCGGGCACCATGACGCCGAGGTCGATCACCTCAAAATTGTTACATTGCAGGACGATGCCGACGATGTTCTTGCCGATGTCGTGGACGTCGCCTTTCACCGTCGCCAGCACGATCTTGCCGGCGGCGTTGCGGCCGTCGCCGGTGACGCCATTGGCGAGGTTGCGCGCCTTCTCCTCTTCCATGAACGGCATCAGATAGGCGACCGCCTGCTTCATCACGCGCGCCGACTTCACCACCTGCGGCAGGAACATTTTGCCGTCGCCGAAGAGGTCGCCGACGATGTTCATGCCGGCCATCAGCGGGCCCTCGATCACGTTCAGCGGGCGTTCGACCGTCAGCCGAGCGGCCTCGGTGTCTTCCTCGATGAATTCGGTTATGCCGTGCACCAGCGCGTGGCTCAGCCGCTTCTCGACCGGCCACTCGCGCCAGGCGAGGTCCTGCTCTTTTGTCTGCTTCTCCTTGCCGCGGAATTTTTCCGCCAGCGCCAGCAGCCGCTCGGACGCGCTCGCGTCGCGGTTGAGGATGACGTCCTCGCACACCTGGCGCAGCTCGGGATCGATATCGTCATAGACGATCATCTGGCCGGCATTGACGATGCCCATGTCCATGCCGGCATGGATGGCGTGATACAGAAATACCGAGTGCATCGCCTCGCGCACCGGCTCGTTGCCGCGGAACGAGAACGACAGGTTCGAGACGCCGCCGGAGACGTGCGCTCCCGGCAGGTTCGTCCGGATCCAGCGCGTTGCCTCGATGAAGTCGACGCCGTAATTATTATGCTCTTCGAGGCCCGTCGCGATCGCAAAGATATTGGGGTCGAAGATGATGTCCTCGGGCGGAAAGCCGACCTCGTTGACCAGGATATCGTAGGCGCGCTTGCAGATTTCGGTCTTGCGCGCGAACGTGTCGGCCTGGCCGATCTCGTCGAACGCCATCACCACGACGGCCGCGCCATGGCGGCGCGCGATGCGGGCTTCGTGGATGAACTTCTCCACGCCTTCCTTCATCGAGATCGAGTTCACGACCGGCTTGCCCTGAACGCATTTCAGGCCGGCCTCGATCACATGGAATTTCGAGGAATCGACCATCACAGGGACGCGCGCGATATCCGGCTCGGCGGCGACGAGGTTGAGGAACGTCACCATCGCGGCTTCGGAATCGAGCAGGCCCTCGTCCATGTTGACGTCGATGATCTGCGCGCCGTTCTCGACCTGGTCGCGCGCCACCTGCAGCGCCGCGGTGTAATCGCCCGCGGTGATCAGCTTGCGGAATCTCGCTGAGCCCGTGACGTTGGTGCGCTCGCCGACGTTCACGAACGGAATCGCCGGCGTCAGTTCGAACGGCTCCAGCCCCGACAGCCGCAGCCGCGGCTCGATCATGGGCACGATGCGCGGCTTATGCGGAGCGACCGCGGCGGCAATCGCGGCGATATGGTCCGGCGTGGTGCCGCAGCAGCCGCCGACGATGTTGACGAGACCCGCCTCGGCGAACTCACCGATCAGCCGCGCCATGTATTCCGGTGTCTCGTCGTACTGGCCGAATTCGTTGGGCAGGCCGGCGTTCGGATAGGCGCAAACCAGCGTGTCGGCGACGCGGCCGATATCGGCGATATGGGCGCGAAGGTCTTCCGCACCGAGCGCGCAGTTGAAGCCGACGGTGATCGGCTTGGCGTGGCGGATCGAATTCCAGAATGCTTCCGGCAATTGCCCCGACAGCAGGCGGCCTGATTTGTCGGTGATGGTGCCGGAGATCATCACGGGCACGTCGATGCCGCGTTCCTCCGTGATTTCTGAAATCGCGTAAAGCGCCGCCTTGGCGTTCAGCGTATCGAAGATGGTTTCGACCAGCAGCAGGTCGGCGCCGCCGTCGAGCAGGCCATTGACCTGTTCGCCATAGGCCTTGCGCAGATCGTCGAAGGTGACGGCGCGATAGCCGGGATTGGAAACGTCGGGCGAGATCGACGCGGTGCGGTTGGTGGGGCCGAGCGCACCGGCAACGAAGCGCGGCTTGCCGTCCTCGGTCGAAACACGCTCGGCGGCGGCCCGGGCGAGTTTTGCGCCGTCACGGTTCAGTTCATAGGCGAGGTCCGACATGTCGTAGTCGGCCTGTGCAATCGAGGTGGACGAAAATGTATTGGTCGCGACGATGTCGGCGCCGGCGCGCAAGTACGCGGCGTGGATGTCCTCGATCGCCTCCGGCTGCGTCAGAATCAGCAAGTCGTTGTTGCCTCGGACGTCGCGATGGAAGTCCTTGAAACGCTCGCCGCGAAACGCTGTTTCGTCGAACTGCAGTCCCTGGATCATGGTGCCCATGGCGCCGTCGAGCACCAGGATGCGTTCGCGGGCGGCGGCGAGCAGGGCGGTTCGCTTCGGCGAAACCTTCGGAATCGAAACACTCATCGGATCAGGCGGCTTTCTGTGCGCCATTGGGGCGGATGCCCAGCAGATGGCTGATCGCGAACACCAGGTCCGCGCGGTTCATGGTGTAGAAGTGAAAGGTCTCGACGCCGTGCTTGGCGAGCTTTTGCACCTGGCCGGCGGCCACCGTGGCGGCGACGAGCTTACGGGTCTCTGCATCGTCATCCAGGCCTTCGAACTTGTCCGCCAGCCAGTCTGGCACCGTGGTGCCGGCGCGGGTCACAAAACTCCGCGCCTGCTTGAAATTGTGCATCGGCATGATGCCGGGGACGATCGGAATATCGATGCCGCGGGCGCGGACGCGATCGAGGTAACGGAAGTAGAGATCGTTATCGAAGAACACCTGCGTAATCGCTCTCGCCGCGCCGGCGTCGACCTTGGCCTTCAGCGTATCGATGTCGGCGTCGATCGTCGGGCTCTCCGGATGTTTTTCCGGATAAGCGGACACCGAGATTTCGATATCGGGAAAGCGCTTCTTGATGCCTGCGATCAGGTCTGGCGAACTCTGGTAGCCGTCGGGGTGTGCGCGATAGGCGGTGCCGATGCCGGTGGTGGGATCGCCGCGCAGCGCTACGATATGGCGGACGCCGATCTCATGATAGCGCGCCACCACGTCGTCGATCTCGCCCTTGGGCGCGCCGACGCAGGTTAGGTGCGCGGCAGGCGTGAGCCGCGTCTCTTTCAGGATGCGGGCAATGGTCGAATGGGTCCGCTCGCGGGTCGATCCCCCGGCGCCATAGGTCACCGAGACGAAATTGGGGGCAAGCGGCGCCAGCCGGTTGATGGCCTCCCACAGGCTCCGCTCCATCTCTTCGGTCTTGGGCGGAAAGAACTCAAAGGAGATCTTTGGCGAATGCAGCGCGCGATGGCCGTCGAAAGCGGGGGGCGTAACCTCGGTCATGGCACTTCACAGAGCTCCGAAACGATGGGCGGACGTCAGCCGTAGCGATGCGCTAAAATAAGCGAAACCGGGTGGACCAAACAGCCCATTGGGGATGGGAAGTATCCCAATTCATATAAAATATGTGAAATTTGTACCTTGGTAGAAGGTATGGGTGGGCCGAAGCTCATGCTAATTTATACAGCAAATACAACGATTGGTAAGAAGGTTCCCTGTAAAAAGAGGCGTGCTTGGTAGTGGGCAACAGTATAATTTTCCGAATTTGTCACATTTTGTCCCACTTCAGTGCTGCGATGTGGCGCTCCTTTCCCCACAAGCGCGGGCCTGCTCTGCGCCGGCCAGGCCTTTGTCGGCTTCGCTTGTCGCATTAGCTTAACGCCATGATCCCGCTTTCCGTCCTCGACCTCTCCGTCGTCACCACAGGCACAAGACCCGCCGCCGCGCTGCAGAACAGCATTGATCTCGCGCGTCATGTCGATGGGCTCGGCTACGTCCGCTACTGGCTCGCCGAGCACCACAATCTGGCGTCGGTGGCGAGCCCCGCGCCTGATTTGATGATCGGGCAGATCGCCGCGGTGACCAAAAACATCCGCGTCGGCTCCGGCGGCGTGATGCTGCCCAACCATGCGCCGCTGGTGGTGGCCGAGCGCTTCAAGATGCTGGAGGCGCTGTTTCCCGGTCGCATCGATCTCGGCCTCGGCCGCGCACCCGGCACCGATGGGGCGACCGCGCATGCGCTGCGCAGCCGGCTCGACCGCCGCGAGGGCGACGACTTTCTCGAACGGCTGAGCGAACTGGTGTTGTGGGAGACCCGCGGCTTTCCGGCCGGCCACCCCTACAACAATGTGGTGGCGATGCCGGACGACACGCCGCTGCCGCCGATCTGGCTGCTCGGCTCCTCCGATTACAGTTCGGAATTGGCGGCGCAAGTCGGCATGGGCTTCGCGTTCGCGCACCATTTTGCTTCATACGACGCGATTGCAGCGATGACGAACTACCGCAGCCACTTCAAGTCGTCCGGCTGGCGGGAAACCCCACACGGCATTCTCGCCGTTGCGGCGGTCGCCGCCGAGACCGATGCGGAGGCTGAGAAGCTCGCCTCCTCGATGGACCTCAACCGCCTGCGCCGCGATCGCGGGCAATACCTGCCATTGCCCAGCGTCGAGGAAGCGCTGGCCTATGACTACACCGACGCCGAGCGCGCCTCGGTCATGCGCAACCGTTCGCGCCTGTTTGTCGGCAGCCCCGCAACCATCATGGCGAAGCTGCAGCCGATGATTACGGCAAGCCAGCCGGACGAGCTGATGGTCATCACCGCGGTGTACGACCACGATGCGCGGAAGAAGTCGTATAGTCTCTTGGCTGAGGCTTTTGGGCTGGCGAAGAAAGTCGCCGCGTAAAGACTCTCCGTTCCCCGGACGCAGCGCAGCGCGCCGCCCTTTTGCGGCGTGGTGCGCTGCAGAGCCGGGGCCCAGCGTCCGTGGCAAGATAGGTCCCGGCTCTGCGGAGCAGCGTTGCACGCTGCGCCGCGTCCGGGACACGAGAGAGGCTAATCAAGCTTCTCGCTAAACGTCGCGCGGAAAGGGTGGGCCGGGTAGACGCCGACGATGCGGAATTCGCGCGAGAAGAATTTCAGTTCCTCCAGCGCAAAGGCGAGACCCTTGTCGTCGGGATGGCCGTCGACGTCGGCATAGAACTGGGTGGCGAAGAAATTGCCGTCGACCATGTAGCTTTCGAGCTTGGTCATATTGACGCCGTTGGTGGCAAAGCCGCCGAGCGCCTTGTAGAGTGCGGCGGGCAGGTTGCGCACCCGGAAAACAAAAGTGGTGACCAGCGGGCCCGAGGCTTGTTTCGCCCAGTTGGCCTCGCGCGCCAGCACCACGAAGCGCGTGGTGTTGTGCGCTTCGTCCTCGACGTCCTCGGCGAGAATATCGAGGCCGTAGATCTGTGCCGCCAAGCGGGATGCGATCGCGGCCACGCTTCTGTCGTTGCGTTCGGAAACATCGCGCGCGCTGCCGGCGGTGTCGGCCGCGACGATCGGCTTGATGCCGAGCTTGCGGATGATGCGGCGGCATTGGCCGAGCGCATGGACGTGGCTCTCCACCGTCTTGATGTCCGCGAGCTTTGTCCCCTTCGGGGCCATCAATTGATGGCGGATCGGCAAGAACCATTCGCCCACGATGAACAGACCGGACGCCGGCAGCAAATGATGGATGTCGGCGACGCGCCCCGCCACCGAATTCTCGATCGGGATCATGCCGAGATCGGCCTCGCCCGAGGCGATCGCCGACAGCGCGTCCTCGAAGGTCGCGCAGGGCAACGGCTCGGCGTCCGGATAGGCCTCGACGATGGCGATATGGGAATTGGCGCCAGGCTCGCCCTGGAATGCGATTTTGAGCTTTTTGGTCATGTTGTCTTTCCTGGCGGGCCTTTTAGCAGCCGATCAGGCCTTGGCTAGTATGTTGCGGGCGGTTTCGAGGTCGGCCGGGGTATCGACGCCGCGCGGCACGCTATCGACGATGGTGATGTCGATCCGCATCCCGGCTTCCAGCGCTCGGAGCTGTTCGAGCTTTTCCTGCTGCTCCAGCGGGGAGGGGGGCAAGGCCACGAACCGCTGCAGCGCGGCGCGGCGGTAAGCATAGAGGCCGATATGGTGGTAGCGCGGACCGTCACCGTGAGGCGCGGTGGCGCGGGTGAAATACAGTGCACGCAGCCGGTTTGGGCCGATCGGCGAGCCGACCGCCTTCACCACGCTCGGCGCCCGGTCTTCCTCCTCGGTGTGGATCTGCGAGGCCAGCGTCGCGATGTCGACCGCGGGGTCGTCGAGCGGCGGCAGCGCGGCGCGGATGGTGTCCGGCATGATCGTAGGGAAATCGCCCTGCAAATTGACCACGATCTCAGCCTTGCCGGCCGGGTCGAGCGCCAGCATGGCCTCGTGGATGCGGTCGGAGCCGGAAGCGTGGGAGGCACCGGTCATCACCGCCTCGCCGCCGGCAGCCCGCACCGCGTCGGCGATCTCCGGCGTGTCGGTCGCAACCGCGACCCGGCCGATTTTGGCTTCTTCCGCCCGCCGCAGCACGTGCACGATCATCGGCAGGCCGGCGATATCCAGCAGCGGCTTGCCCGGTAGCCGGGTCGCCGCCATCCGGGCGGGAATCAGCACCAAAATACGGGAATCGGTCATCGTCTGAAGGCCCGGCGGGATAGCTGGTTTTGATGGGGATGGGACGAAATTCGGCGCGTTTATACGGGTTGCCAGAGCCCGGGCAAACCGATATCTCAACCCCTGCTGAGGGTGCGGCGCGAAAGGCTGATTCCTCACGCCCACCCGCGGCCGTTCTGCCGGCCTTCAGTCGACCATTCCGGCCTGGAGCCTGATCCGTTATGGACTCCTTCGAACTCAACAAGATTCTCGGTGCCGTCCTTGGCACCTGCATTCTTCTTCTGGTGACGAGCTTTGCCGCCCAGGCGATTTTTGCGCCCGCGAAACCGGAAAAGCCGGGCTTCGAGATCGCCGTGAAGGAAGACACCTCTCACGGTGCAGCCAAGGAAGCCGCCGCGCCGTCCGAGCCGATCGAGAAGCTTTTGCAGACCGCGTCCGTCGAGAAGGGCACCGCCGCCGCCAAGAAGTGCGCCGCCTGCCACACGTTCGAAAAGGGCGGCCCCAACCGCGTCGGGCCCAATTTGTACGGCGTCTTGAACGAGCCGAAGGGCCAGGGACGCGGCGGGTTCAACTTCTCGGCCGCCTTGAAGGGCAAGGGCGGCACCTGGACCTATGAGGACCTCAACAAGTTCCTCGCCAACCCCAAGGCCTTCGTTCCGGGCACGGCAATGGGCTTTGCCGGTATTCCGAAGGACAGCGAGCGCGCCGACGTGATCGCCTATCTGCGCAGTCTCTCGGAAAACCCGGCTCCGCTTCCGACAGCGGCGAATTGATATTTCGTCAGTCCTGCAGGGACTTCGATGGCGGCCAGGCATTGCCTGGCCGTTTCGCTATGCGGGATCGCATCGTTGTTGTCGGAGTTGTTACCGGGACTATTCGCCGCAGCGGCGGTGTTCCCAAGCTGCTATCATGAGGAAAAAGCAACGTAATTCGTCGAACCCTTGCCTTATATTGGGTCCTCACTAACTCCGCCCCGTGTTTGCGCGGTTCGCGTCTGGGGCCGCCGCGGACTTCGACAGAACGGATACCGGCGTCAGCAACAGGAATTCTGCACTTGGCAATTACCCGACGACATCTTCTCCAGGGCGGCGCGGTTGCTGCCCTGGCCCCTGCGCTGGGACTTACCCCGGGCACCCCTGCAATTTCGGTCGCGCACGCACAATCCGGCGCGGGCGAACCAGCCTTTCGACATGCTCTGTCGCTGTTCGGCGAAATCAAATATCCGGCAGACTTCAAGCGCTTCGACTATGTCAATCCGGAGGCCCCGAAGGGCGGCACCGTACGTCAGATCCAGATCGGTACGTTTGACAACTTCAACCTAGTGGTTGCCGGCGTCAAAGGCTCGCTCGCAGGCGGCGTTCAGTTGATTTACGAATCTCTCATGACGCAGTCGCTGGACGAGGTTTCGACCGAGTACGGCGAACTGGCCGAAGCCGTCAGCCACCCCGAGGATTTCTCCTGGGTGACCTATCGCCTCCGGCGAGAGGCGAAATGGCATGACGGGAATCCCGTCACGCCCGACGACGTGATCTTCTCCCTTAATGCGTTCAAGCAACATCATCCGCAGTATTCGGCCTATTATCGCCATGTGGTGAAAGCTGAAAAGGTCGGTGATCGCAACATAAAATTCAGCTTCGACGCGCCCGGCAACCGCGAACTCCCGCTGATCGTCGGACAACTCACGATCTTGCCGAAGCATTGGTGGGAGGGCACCGACAGCGAGGGTCGCAAGCGTGATATCGGTGCGACGACGCTAGAGAGGCCGCTGGGCTCGGGTGCCTATCGCATCAAGGAGTTTGTCCCAGGCAGGACGATAACGTTGGAGCGGGTGAACGACCATTGGGGGCGCGATTCCAGCACCAATGTCGGCCGCAACAATTTCGATGAGCTGCGTCTGGAATACTTCCGGGACTCGACGGTCGCGCTCGAGGCGTTCAAGGGCGACCAGGTCGATTGGCGAACCGAAAACAGCGCGAAGAACTGGGCGACGGCCTACGACTTTCCGGCCGTCAATGACAAGCGCGTGCTACTGGAGGAGTTTCCGAACCGCAGTTCTGGAATCATGCAGGCGTTCGCGCTGAATGTCCGGCGTGACCAGTTCAAGGATCCGCGGGTGCGTCGCGCGCTGAATTTTGCGTTCGACTTCGAGGAAATGAACAAGCAGATCTTCTTCGGTCAGTACAAGCGCATCAGCAGCTATTTCGACGGCACCGAACTGGCATCAAGCGGCCTGCCGCAAGGCACGGAGTTGGAAATACTCGAGGCCGTCCGCGCGGAAGTGCCGCCCGAAGTGTTCACCAAGCCCTATACCAATCCGGTCGGCGGCAGTCCCGAGGCGGTTCGCGAAAATCTTCGTGAGGCGCTGCGCCTGCTCAAGGAAGCCGGCTATGAGGTGCGCGAGCGCAAGCTGGTCGACAGCAAGACGGGAGCGCCATTTACGCTCGAATTGCTTGGTGCAGACCCAACCTTCGAACGGGTCATGCTGTTTTTCAAACCTTCTTTGGAGCGGCTAGGTATCAATGTAAGCGTGCGCACGATCGATCCGACACAGTATGAAAACCGGCTCCGTAGCTGGGATTTCGATGTAGTCGTCTCCTCTTGGGCGGAATCGTTGTCACCCGGAAATGAACAGCGCGAGTATTGGAGTTCGCAGGCGGCGGACATGGCAGGTTCGCGCAACATCATCGGCATCAAGAATCCCGCGGTCGACAAATTGATCGAGCGGCTGATCTATGCCAAGGGCCGGGAAGATCTTGTTGCGGCGACGAGGGCGCTCGATCGTGTGCTGCTCTGGAATCACTATGTCGTGCCGCAGTGGAATTATCCCAAGGTCCGCACCGCGCGTTGGGATCGCTTCGGCAGGCCGTCCGAATTGCCGAAGTACGGCTTGTCGGGCTTCCCATCGCTATGGTGGTACGATGCCGACAAGGCAGCCAAGATCGGCAGGCGCAGTTGAAGGAATCGCGCATGGCGCTAATCACCCGTCGGCACGCGCTCGGCCTCGGCATCGGTACGCTCTGCGCCAGCCGATTTCGCACCGCCGCTGCCGACAATGGCGGCGCCGAGATGCACGGCATGTCGGTGTTCGGCGACCTGAAATACCCGGCTGACTTCAAGCATCTCGACTACGTGAATCCGCAAGCGCCGAAAGGCGGGGTGTTTTCCTCGATCCCGTCGACCCGCGCCTACAATCAATCCTTCCATACGTTCAATTCCTTCAACGCCTTCATCCTCAAGGGCGAAGGCGCGAAGGGCATGGAGCTGACCTTTGCGGCGCTGATGGCGCGTGCGACCGACGAGCCCGACGCGGTGTACGGCCTTGCCGCCAAGTCGGTTTGGATTTCGCCCGACAAGCTGACCTACCGCTTCACGATGCGCCCTGAGGCACGGTTTCATGACGGCTCGAAATTGACTGCGCATGATGTCGCCTTCTCGCTGAACACACTGAAGGAAAAGGGCCATCCGCTGATCATGGTGCAACTCCGCGACTTCGTGAAGGCGGAGGCGGAGGACGACGAGAAGGTGACCGTCACCTTTGCGCCGAACCGTGCGCGTGACGTCCCACTCTATGTTGCGGGCCTGCCGATCTTCTCCAAGGCCTATTACGCGACGCGTCCGTTCGAGGAGTCGACCACGGACATTCCGCTCGGCTCGGGGCCGTACAAGGTCGGGCGATACGAGATAAACCGCTACGTCGAATTTGACCGGGTCAAGGATTGGTGGGCGGCCGATCTTCCCGTCAACCGCGGCAGTTACAATTTCGACACAGTGCGTTACGAGTTCTATCGCGACCGCGATGTGGCGTTCGAAGGCTTTACCGGCAAGAATTACCTCTATCGCGAGGAGTTCACCGCGCGCATCTGGGCGACGCGTTACGACTTTCCGGCGATCAAGGACGGCCGCGTCAAGCGCGAGACCCTGCCGGATGAACTGCCGTCGGGCGGGCAGGGCTGGTTCTTCAACACCCGTCGCGACAAGTTCAAAGACCCCAAGGTGCGCGAAGCGATCATCCATGCGTTCGATTTCGAATGGACCAACAAGACGGTGATGTACGGCGCCTATGCGCGCACGGCCTCTCCGTTCCAGAATTCAGACATGGTGGCGACCGGACTGCCCTCGCCGGAAGAGCTGAAGCTGCTCGAGCCATTCCGCGGACAGGTGCCGGACGATGTGTTCGGCGAGCCGTTCGTGCCACCGGTGTCGGACGGATCGGGCCAGGACCGAAAGCTGCTGCGCAAGGCGCAGCAATTGCTGCAGGAGGCAAAACTCCCCGTCAAAGATGGCAAGCGGCTGTTGCCGAACGGCGAGGTCTTTACGATTGAATTCCTGCTCGACGAGCCGTCGTTTCAGCCGCACCATGCGCCCTTCATCAAGAATCTCGGCCAGCTCGGCATTGAGGCCAGCATCCGGTTGATCGACGCCGTGCAGTATCGCGCGCGGGTCGAGTCCTTCGACTTCGATATGACGGTGATGCGCCTCAGCATGTCGCCGACGCCTGGCGACAGCTTGCGGCCGTACTTCACGTCGCACGCCGCCGCCACCAAGGGATCGTACAATTTGGCGGGCGTGGCGAACCCCGCGATCGACGCGCTGGTCGACAAGGCCATCGGCGCTGAAACGCGTGCCGATCTGACGATCGCCTGCCGCGCGCTCGACCGCGTGTTCCGCGCCGGCCGCTACTGGGTGCCGCAATGGTATCGCACCAATCATCCGATCGCCTATTGGGACGTGTTCGCGCATCCGGAAAAGCCGGCGCGCTACACGCAAGGCACCGGTGCGCCGGAGAACTGGTGGTATGACGCCGCCAAGGCTGCCAAGCTCGAGCAGGCGAAATAATACATGACCGCCTATATCGCCCGTCGCATTCT
The DNA here is from genome assembly GCF_001693485.1 of Bradyrhizobium sp. LMTR 3. GTDB lineage: Bacteria > Pseudomonadota > Alphaproteobacteria > Rhizobiales > Xanthobacteraceae > Bradyrhizobium. The sequence continues at coordinate 118,860 of NZ_MAXC01000043.1, read as the reverse complement.
CCTGATGATACCGACCTTGCTCGGCATCCTGTTCGTATCTTTCGTGGTTGTGCAGTTTGCCCCCGGCGGCCCGGTCGAGCGCGTCCTGGCGCAGCTATCTGGCGCCGATACTGGTGGCTCCTCCCGCGTGTCGGGCTCCTCCGGCGGCGATTTCGGTTCGCGGCCCCAGGTCGGCGCGGCGGCGGACGCCGTCAATTCAAAATACCGCGGCGCGCAGGGACTGGATCCCGATTTCATCAAGAAGCTGGAAGCGCAGTTCGGGTTCGACAAGCCGGCGCATGAACGCTTTCTGCTGATGGTGTGGAATTTCGCGCGCTTCGATTTCGGCAAGAGCTATTTCCGCGACGTCAGCGTGATCCAGCTCGTCAAGGAAAAGCTGCCGGTCTCGATGTCGCTCGGGATATGGATGACGCTGCTCACCTATCTGATCTCGATCCCGCTCGGTATCCGCAAGGCCGTGCAGGACGGAACGAAGTTCGATACCTGGACCTCGGGGGTGATCATTATCGGCTTCGCAATCCCGGGATTTCTGTTCGCGATCCTGCTGATTATCTTGTTCGCCGGCGGCTCCTTCTTCAACATCTTCCCGTTGCGCGGACTGACTTCGGACGGCTGGTCGCAATTCCCCTGGTACTGGAAGATCATCGACTATTTCTGGCACCTCACGCTGCCGCTGATCTCGATGGCGCTCGGGGCGTTTGCCACCATGACGCTGCTGACCAAGAACTCGTTCCTCGACGAGATCCGCAAGCAGTATGTGATGACCGCGCGCGCCAAGGGCTGCGGCGAGCGGCAGGTGCTGTACGGTCACATCTTTCGCAATGCGATGCTGATCGTGATCGCGGGCTTCCCGAGCGCGTTCATTGGCGCCTTCTTCTCCGGCTCGCTCCTGATCGAGACCATCTTCTCGCTCGACGGCCTTGGTCTGCTCGGATTCGAGAGCGTGCTGAATCGCGACTATCCCGTGGTGTTCGGCACGCTGTTTATCTTTTCGCTGGTCGGCCTCCTGATCAATCTGATCTCGGATCTCACTTACATGTGGATCGACCCGCGGATCGATTTCGAGGCTCGCGAGGTCTGATGACGATCACCGCACGCCAACCGGTTGAGACCTCGACGCAGTCGCCGCTCGGCGCGGCGGTTCCGGTCGTAAGCCATGTTTTTGCGCCTTCGCCGCTCAACCGCCGCCGCTGGCAGAACTTCAAGGCCAACCGGCGCGGCTATTGGTCGTTCTGGATCTTCACGATCCTGTTCGTGGTTTCGCTGTTCGCCGAACTGATCGCCAACGACCGGCCCTTCCTGATCAAGTATGACGGCCATCTCTACTGGCCGGCGTTCGTCAGCTATTCCGAAACTACCTTCGGCGGCGACTTCGAGACCGCCGCGGACTATCGCGACCCGTACCTGCAGAAGCAGATCGCGGCCAAGGGCGGCACCATCGTCTGGCCGCTGATCCGTTATTCCTACGCCACCCACAACCTCGACCTGCCGACGCCGGCGCCGTCCCCGCCAACCTGGATGTTGACGGAAGCGCAATGCAAGGAGGTCGTGCAGAGGAAGGGTCTCACGGGCTGCAGCGACCTCGAATACAACTGGCTCGGCACCGATGATCAAGGTCGGGACGTGGTCGCCCGCCTGATCTATGGTTTTCGCATCTCGGTGCTGTTTGGGCTGACGCTCACCATTATCTCCTCGATCATCGGCATCGCCGCCGGCGGTGTGCAGGGCTATTTCGGCGGCTGGATCGATCTCTCCTTCCAGCGGTTCATCGAGGTCTGGACTGCGATCCCCTCGCTCTATCTGCTTCTGATCATCTCAGCGGTGTTGCCGCCGGGCTTCTTCGTCCTGCTCGGCATCCTCCTGCTGTTCTCCTGGGTGTCGCTGGTGGGCCTGGTGCGCGCCGAATTCCTGCGCGGGCGCAATTTTGAGTATATCCAGGCGGCCCGCGCGCTCGGCGTCTCCAACGCCGTTATCATGTTCCGCCATCTGCTGCCGAACGCGATGGTGGCGACCATGACATTCCTGCCGTTCATCGTGTCGTCATCGGTGATGACACTGACGGCGCTCGACTTCCTCGGCTTCGGCCTGCCGCCCGGCTCGCCGTCGCTCGGCGAATTGCTGGCGCAGGGCAAGGCCAATGTGCAGGCGCCGTGGCTCGGCTTCACCGGCTTCTTCTCGGTCGCGATCATGCTGTCGCTGCTGATCTTCATCGGCGAAGCCGCGCGCGACGCCTTCGATCCACGCAAGACGTTCCGGTAAGGGCTCGCGCATGGACGCCATCAACCAGCCTCTGCTCGATGTCCGCGACCTCTCGGTGGCGTTCGGCGATACGCTTGCGGTCGATCGTGTCTCGTTCTCCGTCAAGCGCGGTGAATGCGTGGCGCTGGTCGGTGAATCCGGCTCCGGCAAATCCGTCAGTGCATTGTCGATCCTGAGACTGCTGCCTTATCCGAGCGCCTCGCATCCCTCAGGCCACATCCGCTTCCGTGGCAGCGATCTCTTGCGCGCGTCGGAAAACGAGATGCGCAAGATCCGCGGCAACGACATCTCGATCATTTTCCAGGAGCCGATGACCTCGCTCAATCCGCTGCACACGATCGAGGCGCAGATCGGCGAGATTCTTTCCCTGCACAACGGCATCGGCGGGCAGATGGCGCGGGCGCGCACGCTCGAGCTCTTGACGCAGGTCGGCATTCCCGATCCCGAAACCAGGTTGAAGAGCTATCCGCACCAATTGTCCGGCGGCCAGCGCCAGCGCGTCATGATCGCGATGGCGCTCGCCAACGAGCCGGACCTTCTGATCGCGGACGAGCCGACCACCGCGCTTGACGTCACGGTGCAGGCCCAGATCCTGGCGCTGCTCGCGGAGATCAGGTCCCGGCTCGGCATGAGCATGCTGTTCATCACCCATGACCTCGGCATCGTCCGCCGCATCGCCGACGTGGTCTGCGTCATGAATTCGGGCAAGATCGTCGAGCAAGGGCCGGTCGAACAGGTTTTCACCGCGCCGAAGCACGCCTATACCCGCGCGCTGCTCGCGGCCGAGCCCAAGCCCGATCCGGCGCCGCCGCGGCCCAACGAGCCGGTGGTGATGTCGGCCGACAATCTCAAGGTCTGGTTTCCGATCAAGCGCGGGCTGTTGCGCTCGACCGTCGGCCACATCAAGGCTGTGGATGGCGTCAGCGTCGCGGTCCGCAAGGGCGAGACGCTCGGCGTCGTCGGCGAATCCGGCTCGGGCAAGACCACACTGGGTCTCGCGCTGCTCCGGCTGATTTCCTCCGACGGCCCAATCGTGTTCCTCGGCAACAACATCCAGGGCCTGCGCTTCAAGGCCATGCTGCCGCACCGTCGCGACATGCAGATCGTGTTTCAGGATCCGTTCGGCGCACTCAGCCCGCGCATGTCGGTCGGCGATATCGTCGCCGAAGGCCTGAGCGTGCATCAGAGGTCGCTGTCGCGTGAAGAGCGCGAGGCGCGCGTCGTCAAGGCGCTCACAGACGTCGGTCTCGATCCGGCGACGCGATTCCGCTATCCGCATGAATTTTCCGGTGGCCAGCGCCAGCGTATCTCGATTGCGCGCGCGGTGGTGCTGGAGCCGAATTTTGTCGTGCTGGACGAGCCGACCAGCGCGCTCGACATGCTGTTCCAGGCGCAGATGGTCGACCTGCTGCGCGAGCTGCAGCGCAAGCGCGATCTGACCTACATGTTCATCTCGCACGATTTGCGCGTCGTGGCCTCGCTGGCCAGCCATCTGATCGTGATGCGTCACGGCAAGGTGGTGGAGGAGGGGCCGGCCGCGGAGCTGTTCAAAAACCCGAAGAGCGACTACACCCGCGCCCTGTTCGCTGCCGCGTTCCGGATCGAGGCGGTTCCGGGCGGTGCGGCCGCGACCTGACCGTCATTCCGGGGCGCGCGCAGCGCGAACCCGGAATCCAGAGATAACCTGAGCGAGATTCCGGGTTCACGCGCGTACGCGCGTGCCCCGGAATGACGGTGCGAGGCTACAGCCGCTTGATCGCGGTCACCTCGCTGCCGACGGCCTTGATCCGTGCAATAGCCTCCTGCGTGCTCTCCACCACCGTCGCCATGTGGTGCGCGTTGGCATGCACGATGCTGTCGGCGTCGCGAACGATCGCGACGTGGCCCTGCCAGAAGATCAGATCGCCGCGCTGCAGCTTCGTCATCTCGGCGGGACTCAATGCCCGGCCGAGGCCTCCCTCCTGCATGTCGCTATCGCGCGGGCAGCCGGTGCCGGCGGCGTTCAGCGATACCTGGACGAGGCCGGAACAATCGATACCGAGCGAGCTCTTGCCGCCCCAAAGATAGGGCGTGCCGATGAAGCGTTCGGCAACCGCGACGAAATCCTTTTCCACCGCGTCGAGGCTGCCGAGATGATGGCGCGGCAGATACCAGCCTTCGCTTGTAATGGCGAACGCGCCGTCTTCGCGCATGACCGTCACCCTTGTTCCCGTCGTCAGCGTCTCGACCGGCGGCAGCTTGATCGAGGGGCCCGGAAACGCGAAGGTCCTCAGCGCCGTGACCTTGTGCGTCGGTGCGGCCGCAGGCTTTGCCAGCGCGGCATCCGGAATCCAGCCGACATAGCCGTCGCTCGCGAGTTGGCCCCACGCAAATCCTTCGCCATTGCGGTCGTAGATCGTGATGCGTTCGCCCTTCAGCGCCTGCGTCAGCATCATGGCGCCCGCGGCAGGTCGCTCCCACAGCGGCGCGATCGCCTCACACACGCAAAATTCCTCGCCGGACACATAGCGGGCGGCCTTTACCTTACCTTCGAGATATTTCGCGGCGATTTCGGGCCGTGCCGGCGTCAGGCGCGGATCATGCATAGCGTTCGCTCAACAGTTTGTAGATCGCGCGTGCGGCCTGGCATTCGCCGCCTTCGGGACGCGCGGGTTTTGCGGAAGGCGTCCAGCCGTAGATATCGACATGCAGCCAGCTTTTGGCATCGGTGACGAAGCGCTGCAGGAACAAGGCGCAGGTGATCGAGCCGGCAAAGCCGCCCGACGGCGCGTTGTTGATGTCGGCGACCTTCGAATCCAGCCACGAATCATAGGGTGGCCACAGCGGCATTCGCCACAATGGATCGTTCTCCCGTTTCGCATGCGCTGCGACGCTTTCGGCGAGCGTCTCATCATGGGTGTAAAAGGGCGGCAAATCCGGTCCAAGCGCCACCCGCGCTGCGCCGGTCAGTGTGCCCAAGTCAATCAACAGATCCGGTTTGTCTTCGTCCGCCAAGGCCAGCGCATCTGCCAACACCAACCGTCCCTCGGCATCGGTATTGCCGATCTCCACGTTAGGTCCCTTGCGCGACTTGAAGATGTCGAGCGGACGGAAGGCGTTTCCGGCGACTGCGTTCTCGACCGCGGGGATCAGGACGCGCAGGCGGACCTTCAGCTTTGCGTCCATCACCATCTGCGCCAGCGCCAGCACATTGGCGGCGCCGCCCATGTCCTTTTTCATGATCAGCATGCCGCTGGACGGCTTTAGGTCGAGCCCGCCGGTATCGAAGCAGACGCCCTTGCCGACCAGCGTCACTTTGGGAGCGGTGGGATCGCCCCAGCTCAGGTCGATCAGGCGCGGGGCACGCGCCGAGGCCATGCCGACCGCGTGGATCAGCGGAAAGTTCTGCTGCACGAGGTCGTCGCCGACGATGCAGTCGAAGCTGGCGCCGAAACGCGCCGCCAATACCTTCGCGGCTTCCGCCAGTTGCTCCGGCCCCATGTCGTTCGACGGCGTATTGATCAGGTCGCGCGCCAGCGCCACCCCTTCCGCCATCCGCGCGATGTCGGCGATATCGACGCCGTCGGGCGGCACCAGCCGGACCTCGGGCTGTTCGGCTTTGCGGTAGCGGCCGAAGCGGTAGCTCCCCAGGGCAAAGGCGAGCGTCGCCAGGCGTAGATCGTGCGGCGCGTTGGCGAAACGATAGACGCCCGGCGGCAACAGGCCAGGCAGCGCGCCGGGACGGAACAGGTCGCGCGACTTGGCGGTCTCTTCATCAAGTCCGAACACGACCTGCGCGATCTTCCCGTCGGGCGCCGGCAGCGTCAGGCACTTGCCGGGCTTGGCGGTAAAATCATTGGCGAGCGCAAACTGCCGGGCCGGATCGGGAAGGTCTTTGGCGATCGCGCTCCAGGTGGTTTTGGTGGCGAACGTGATCGGAATGGCGGGGGCGATGGGCGCAGTCTCGAACGGCGATTGCATGCATGTCTCGCGGAGAATGGGGCGTGTCTGGCTGGCATAGCACGGCCAATTAACCGGCCGTTAGGGTTAACAGTCTATTGCCTTCTGGTACGGCTCTATTTGTCCGCCATTCCCGTGAGTTGGAGTGCCATGCGTCGATCGTCCAGCTACGCCGGATCTCTTGCCCGGTTCCTGACCTCAGCCGCGGTAACCGCGGTTTTGGCCGCGGGCCTTGGCGGCTGCAAGACCATGTCCGATGTCACGGGATCGCTGGGTTCGTCCTCATCGAAGGCTGACGCCGCTCCCGAAGATCCGCGCCGCGCGGCCGAGGTCTATGGCGAGCGCTACCGCGCCAATCCCAAGGATGCCGAGGCGGCTCTGGGGTATGGCCAGGCGCTCCGCGCCACCGGCCAGCGGGCACAGGCCGCTGCCGTGCTCGAACAGGCCACGATCGCCCATCCCGGCAATAAGACGCTGCTCGCTGCTTACGGCCGCGCGCTCGCCGACAACGGCAATTCGCAGGCTGCTTTCGACGTGCTCAGCCGCGCCCACACCCCCGCCAATCCCGACTGGCGCATCCTTTCGGTGCAGGGCACCACGCTCGACAAGATGGGCAAGCACGAAGAGGCCCGCCGCTATTACGCGAGCGCGCTGAAGATCGTGCCGGAAGAGCCCTCGGTGCTGTCCAATCTCGGCCTCTCCTACATGCTGACGCGGGAACTGCCGCAAGCCGAGGAAACGCTGCGGCGCGCCTATTCCAATCCGCGTGCCGACGCCAGGGTGCGGCAGAACCTCGCGCTCGTCGTCGGCCTGCAGGGCCGTTTCGCCGAAGCCGAGGCCATCGCCAAGGGCGATCTGCCCGCCGACGAGGCCGCCGCCAACGTGGCTTACCTGCGGGAAATGCTGAGCCGCAAGGACAAGGACCATTCGCGTCCCCCCGGCAACAAGGCGACAGTCCCCGTCGCCGCCCTCAAGCGGCCGGACTGAGCATCACAGCGGTCACCCGCCGTAAGCCGTGATCGCCGCGCGAAAGCACTGATTGTCCATCCGCGGCTCAACGAATACTGCTCACCAGCTTTAGCCACTCATGAGGGCGGAGTTTCGGTACCTGCCTGCATGGGCCCCGGATCTGCAGCGCACCGCCATAGCGCGTTGAAGACGCGCGTAAACGCGCTCTTGGAGCTGCGCAGCGTCCGGGGAACAGAGGCTGCCTCCAGGTCGCAAAAGCTCTCGCGTCCCGGACGCGGCGCGGCACGCAGTGACGCGACGCAGAGCCGGTACCTACGACCACCGGACATGGGCCCGGGGAAGCGCCGGCCCGCCGCGCCGCGGCCTCACGGCAACGCCTGAAGCTTGATGTAGGCCGGTCCGAGAATGACGATGAACAGACATGGCAGGAAGAACACGATCATCGGCACGGTCAGCTTCGGCGGCAGCGCCGCCGCCTTCTTCTCGGCCTCGGTCATGCGCATGTCGCGGTTTTCCTGCGCCATCACGCGCAGGCTCTGGCCGAGCGGGGTGCCGTAGCGTTCCGACTGCATCAGCGCGAGACAGACCGATTTCACGCCCTCCAGGCCGGTGCGCTTGGCGAGATTCTCGTAGGCCACCTTGCGGTCCTGCAGGTAGGACAATTCCGCCGTGGTCAGCGCGAATTCCTCCGACAGCGCGATCGATTGCGACGTGATCTCGGCGGAGACCTTGCGGAAGGCGACTTCGACCGACATGCCGGACTCGATGCAGATCAGCAGGAGGTCGAGCGCGTCGGGAAAGGCGCGCTTGATGGAGAGCTGTCGCTTGGTGATGGCGTTCTTCAGGAACAGCATCGGCGCCTGCAGCCCGAGATAGGCGGCGCCGATGCAGATGCCGAGCTTGACCGTCAACGACTGGTCCAGGTTGGTGATCACGAACACGTAGAGGGCCGCGCCGAGAAACAGCACGATCGGCGTCACCGCGCGGGCAAACAGGAAGGTGACGTAGGGCGCGTGGCCGCGGTAGCCGGCCATGATCAGCTTGTCGCGCGCGGCTTCCTGCGCCAGCCATTTGGTCAGGTTCAGGTCTTCCACGACCTTGGAAACGATTTGCTTCGGAGTCTGGCGCAGCGATACCTTTTCCGATTTGTTGAGGCGTTCGCGCTCGCGCTGGCGGAGCCGTTCGCGCTCGCTGGCCACCGCCTTCATGCGCTTGGCAAGGCCTTCGCCGGCGAACAGCGGCATGATCAGCGTATAGGCGGTCGCACTCGCCGCGATGGCGGCAAGCAGCATGGTCATGAACCGCGCGTCGTGCATCTTGGCGATCAGAAACTCAATCATAGGTGCACCGTCAGAAGTCGAAGTTGATCATTTTCTTCATCACCAGGACGCCCATCGTCATCCAGGCGGCGCAGCATACCAGCATGAACTGGCCGAGGTGGGTGGTCCAAAGCAGCGCGATGTAGCCGGGCGTCGAGATCCACACCAGGACCATCACGGCCGGCGGCAACGAGCCGATGATGCCGGCGGAGGCCTTGGCTTCCATGGACATCGCCTGAATCTTCTCCGCCATCTTCTTGCGATCGCGCAGAACCTTGGAGAGGTTGCCGAGTGCTTCCGACAGGTTACCGCCGGACTTCTGCTGGATCGCGACCACGATGCCGAAGAAGTTCGCCTCCGGCAACGGCATCCGCTCATACAGCCGCGCGCAGGCGTCGCCGAGCGGCATGCCGATGGTTTGGGTTTCGATGATGGCGTTGAACTCGCTCTTGAGCGGCTCCGGCGAGTCGGCGGCGACCACCTTGATCGATTCGAACAGCGGCAGACCGGCCTTGATGCCCCGCACGATGACGTCGACGGCGTCGGGAAGCGCTTTCAGAAACGCCTTCTCGCGCCGCTTCTTGAGGTAGCTCAAGAGCCAGCGCGGCAGGCCGAGGCCGGTGCCGAATGCCATCACGGCGGCGCCCAACAGCGAGCCGCCGACGAAGAATGCGAGCACGAAGCCCACCACCGCGAGGATGCCGGAAACGATCCAGAATTTCTGAGGCGTCCAGGATCCCAGGCCGGCCTGGGCGAGGCGGGTCGAAAGCGGAACGGACTTTTCCTTCTTGCGCCGGGCGTCGAGCTCCTTGAGCGATCCCTCGACCTGCTCGCGGCGCGAGCGCTGGCTTTTCTCGGCCTGCCGCGCCGGCGCATCGGAACGGGCAATCGAGGCGCGGCGCGACTCGGCCTTCTTCTCGCCCGACAGCATCGGATAGATGAATACCCATGCCACACCGCCGATGGCGGTGGCGGCAAGAAACGCCAGTGCGAGCGCTTGCATGCTCATCGCTTCCTCATGTCTGGTCGGCGACTTCGGCGGCATCGAGCGCCGCCGCAAGCCGCTTCTCTTCGTTGTAGTATCGCGCGCGGTCCCAGAACTTCGGACGGCCGATGCCGGTCGAGCGGTGCCGCCCGATGATCTTGCCGTTCGCGTCTTCGCCGAGCAATTCGTAGACGAACAGGTCCTGGGTGATGATGGTGTCGCCTTCCATGCCCATCACCTCGGTGATGTGGGTGATGCGGCGCGAGCCGTCGCGAAGGCGCGCGGCCTGCACGATGACGTCGATCGAGGCGCAGATCATCTCGCGGATGGTGCGCGAGGGCAGCGAGAAGCCGCCCATCGTGATCATCGATTCGCAGCGTGACATGGCTTCGCGCGGGTTGTTGGCGTGCAGCGTTCCCATCGAGCCGTCGTGGCCGGTGTTCATCGCCTGCAGGAGGTCGAACGCCTCGGGTCCGCGGACTTCGCCGACGATGATGCGTTCGGGACGCATACGCAGGCAATTGCGGACCAGTTCGCGCATGGTGACCTGGCCTTCGCCCTCGATGTTGGGCGGACGGGTTTCCAGCCGCACCACGTGAGGCTGCTGCAGTTGAAGTTCGGCGGCGTCTTCGCAGGTGATGACGCGCTCGTCATGCTCGATGAACTGGGTCAGGCAGTTCAGCAGCGTGGTCTTGCCGGAGCCGGTGCCGCCCGAGATCAGCACGTTGCAGCGGACACGGCCGATGATTTGCAGGATCGTCGCGCCTTCCGGTGATATCGCGCCGAACTTGACCAGTTGATCGAGCGTCAGCTTGTCTTTCTTGAACTTACGAATGGTGAGGGCAGGCCCGTCGATCGCCAGCGGCGGAACGATGGCATTGACGCGGGAGCCGTCGGCGAGGCGGGCGTCGCAGATCGGAGAGGATTCGTCGACGCGCCGGCCGACCTGGCTGACGATGCGCTGGCAGATGTTGAGGAGCTGCTGGTTGTCGCGGAAGCGGATGCCGGTCTTCTGGATCTTGCCGGCGACTTCGATGAACACCGTACCGGCGCCGTTGACCATGATGTCGGCGATGTCGTCGCGCGACAATAGCGGCTCGAGCGGGCCGTAGCCGAGCACGTCGTTGCAGATGTCGTCGAGCAGCTCTTCCTGCTCGGCGATCGACATCACGATGTTCTTGATCGCGATGATCTCGTTGACGATGTCGCGGATTTCCTCGCGCGCGGACTCGCCGTCGAGCTTGGCGAGTTGGGCAAGATCGATCGCCTCGATCAGCGCGCCGAAGATGGTCGCCTTGACCTGGTAGTAGTTGTCGGAGCGCCGCGCCTCCATGGTGGCCGCAGGCTGCTGCTTTGCGGGGGCGAGCGGCGGCGAAGCCACCGCCGGCGCCGCGATCTCGCGCGGCGCGGCTGGGGCGCTGGAGACCGGCTCCGGCGCCTGAATGGCGGGCTTGAGTACCCGCGTATCACTATCATTTCCGCTACGCTTACCGAACACGATGGCACTCCACGCGGGCTGTTTACTTCTTGGCCCGCAACTTCTCGATCAAAGGCGACAGCAACGAACTCTTCTTCTTGGTCTCGCCGCGGCCGGTGAGCCGTTGCGCAATCTGCAGGAACATCTCGGTGGTGCGATGAGTTGCGGAGATCTCCGCAATCATCTGGCCGTTGTTGGCAGCCGCGCCGAAGATTTGCGGCTCGAACGGGATCGTGGCGATCGGGTGGTTTTCGATCGCCTTGGCGAACTCGGCGGCGGGGATCTCCGGCCGCTTCGGGATGCCGACCTGATTGAGGCAGTAGAGCGGCGCACGATCGTTCGGCCGCGATGCCTTCAGGAGGTCGAAGATATTCTTGGTGTTGCGCAGGTTGGCGAGATCAGGCGCGGCCACGATCAGGATGTCGTCGGCCGCGATCAAGGCGCGCTTGGTCCATCCGGACCATTGATGGGGAACGTCGAGCACGATGCAGGGCATCGTGGTGCGAAGCGTGTCGAAGATCGAATCGAATGCTTCCGCGCCGAAATCGTAGACCCGGTCGAGCGTTGCCGGCGCTGCCAGCAGGCTGAGATGGTCCGTGCATTTCGACAGCAGGCGGTCGAGGAACGCGGTATCGACCCGGTCGGGCGAGAATACCGCATCCGCGATACCCTGCGGCGGGTCCTGATTGTAGTCGAGGCCGGCGGTGCCGAAAGCGAGGTCGAGATCGGCGACCACGGAATCCAGCGACAGGTCGCGCGCGATCGCCCAGGCGACGTTATGGGCGACGGTGGACGCACCGACGCCGCCCTTGGCTCCGACGACGGCGATGATGCGGCCGACGGCCTTGGCTTCCGGCGAGGAGAACAGGTTGCAGACCGAGCGCACGACGTCGATGGCGCTGACCGGCGCGATCACGTAATCGCTGACGCCGCGGCGGACCAGTTCGCGATAGAGCATGACGTCGTTGATGCGCCCGATCACGATCACGCGTGTTCCGGCGTCGCAGACAGCGGCGAGCTGGTCGAGGCCGACGAGAATGTCGTTGCGGCCCTCGGCCTCCAGGATGATGACGTTCGGGGTCGGGGCCGAGCGGTAGGCCTCGATGGCCGCCGCCATGCCGCCCATCTGGATCTTGAGGTGAGCCTTGCCGAGTCGGCGGTCTTCGCCCGCCGACTGCACGGCGGCCGCGGTTTCCACCGTCTCGCAGAACGCTTGCACCGACACCCGCGGCGCCGGTGCGATGTGGTCCTCGGTCGATGGCGCCGTGATTTCCGGCTGCGGTTCTGTGTTCTGGCGCGAGTAAGTGATCATTTGCCGGTATCGCTGAGTTTGGCCCTGTCGGCCTCGGGATAGGTCGTCGCGGTGGTCATGCCCTTGCGATATTTGTCGAAGGCTATGCCACGGCGAGGCGTATAGGCTGGGGTTTCGGAACGCGGCTGCACGAGGTCGGATGGGTTATCGACCATCGCCGCCAGATTGCGCTGGTTGGAGCAGCCGAAATTGTAATAGGGCTTGTTTTCGAAATAGCCCTTGTTGTGGATCGACGGTCCGAGATCCTCCGGCCACAATCCGCACGGGCCGGCCACCGCCGAGATCTTGGGATAGTTGAGGCGGATCGCGGCCATGTGCCTGGGGTCCTCAGGGCGATACTGCCGGACATTGACCGCGCGCGGCGGCACGCCGGCGGCGGAGAAGGTCGCCTGGATCTCGCGCAAGGAATCCTCGGCCGCCCGTGCGTTCGGGGTATTGACGGGCAGGTCGACGCTGATGACGCCGGTGCCTTCGCGAAGCCAGTCCTGGGCCAGGCCCATGACGTCGGCGCGCTGCGAGGCGGACAAGCCGCCGCGTCCGCGACCGACGAAAACCACGACCGAGCGGTCGGCTTCCTGGACCGCGATTGGATGGCGCTGGCGGTAATCGTCGGGCACGCCAGCCGTCGTCACGGGATCGACGACGGTATGCTTGCAGGCGCCGAGCGCCACGGAAACACCGATCAGCGCTGCGGTCAGGCGGAGCGCGCGCTTGCGATCGGCGGGTTTTGTGCTCTGTGCTGTCATCGTCCCGCCTCAGTCCGTAATAAAGCCGTAAGTGCCGCGATAATTCCGCGCCTTCTCGACGCGGCCCGGAACGCCGTAGATGCGATTGATGCTGCCGAGCAGGTCGGCCTGTGGGTCCGAGGCGCTGGCAAAGCCGTCATCGGGACGCGACAGATCCTTCTGCGCCACCGCACGCACCACATAGGGCGTGACCAGAACCATCAGTTCGGTCTGGTTGTTGATGAAGTCGCGGCTGCGGAACAGCGTGCCGAGAACCGGCAGTTGGGCCAGGCCCGGAAAGCCATTGATGGCCTGCTTAGTCTGTTCCTGGATCAGGCCGGCCATCGCCATCGCGCCGCCGGACGGAATTTCCAGTGTCGTCTCGGCGCGGCGGGTCTTGATCGAGGGAATGGTCGTTCCACCTGCGCCGCCGGTCAGAGCGTTTTCGGTCGAGATTTCCGACACTTCAGTCATCACCCGAAGGCTGATCCGTCCCTCCGTCAGCACGACCGGCGTGAAGTTGAGCGAGATGCCGAATTTCTTGAAGCTGACGGTCTGGACGCAATTTCCGATGCCACCGGATGTTGTTGTTTGGCAGGTCACGCCGGTCGGAATGGGAAATTCGCCGCCGGAGATGAATGTTGCGGACTCGCCGGAAATGGCTGTGAGGTTAGGCTCGGCAAGGGTCCGCACCACGCCGGCGCTTTCCATCGCGCGCAGCGTCGCCTGCACGGATGGCGGCGCGCCGAAAGCCCCGGTAAGTTCATTGGTGGGGACGAGCGGCGCACTGTTCGCGGTGAACGGGGTGTCATTCCTGAAGCTAACAACGGACGTGCCGTAGCTCAGGTTGGCGCGGAGATCGATGCCCATCTGCTTGATGATCGAACGCTGGACTTCGGCAACCGTGACCTTCAGCATCACCTGGTCACGGCCGCGAACTGCGATCGAATTGACGACTTTCTCGGTGCCGCCCACGAGGCGGGCGGCGATGTCGGCAGCCTGTTGCGCCTCGACCGGGGTCGCCGCGGTGCCGCTCAATAGCACGCCGTCACCGACGCCTTCGATCTGGATGTCCGAATTCGGCAACGACTGTTTCAGCGCGGCGCGCACGCCGTTGAGGTCGCGCTTGACCGCGATGTCATAGGCCGCGATCTGTGCACCGGTGGAATCGAAGAAAACGATATTGGTCTGGCCGACCGCGGCGCCGATGATGTAGGCGCGCTGGGTCGACCGCACCACGGCGTTGGCGACCTTCGGATCGGCAACCAGCACGTCCTTGATCTCGCGCGGCAGGTCGATCACGATGGACTTGCCGATCCCGAGCGAAACGAAACGCGCGTTCATCTGCCCATCGGTGGACAACGGCGCGACGCGATAGTCGCTCGCCACCACCGGCGTCAGCGCCGGATTGAGCGTGAGAGCAGCCACGGCCGAAAACGACAGGGCGCGGACGATGAACGTTCGCATCATCGGCTGAATTTCCCTGCACTTCATATCGTGCGTCCTTTCGGTCACTTCTGCACCGCCTGCCGGCTGGCAACGCCATAACGAATCACGTTGAGGCTTTCGCCGCGCTTGTTGAGTGGTTGATCGTCCGGGGCTGCGTTGACGTCGGCGATGCTGCGCAGCGCCAGCGTCAGAGTGCCGCTCTGGCGCGACCGCGCCAGCATCTCGGCCTGCTCGGGCTTCAGTTCGAGGGTAACCGTCCTGCCGACCAGCGCGCTGGTGCCTTCTTTTTCCTTCGGCGCCTGGTCGATAGCGAGAACGCGAACATTGGCGAGGATGATCTCCGAATTGGAGACATCCGGGCCGGTGCCGTCCGGACTCTTCTCGCGCTTGGTAAGAATCACGTCGACGCGGTCGTTCGGCAGGATGAAGCCGCCGGCGCCGGTTTCCGGCGAAATTTCGGTGGAAATGGCCCTGAAGCCGGCGGGCAGAATCGCCGCCATGAAGCCGGAGCCGTCGGCCCTCACCAGCTTCGGCTCGCGAATCGGCTCACCCGCGATGAACGGCGCGCGCGCGATCGAGCCGGTGATCTCCTTGACGGCGTCGGCCCTGCTGGCGCGGCTGATGAAGTTGCTGCTGGCGGTCGACGCCGGCCAGGTCTGCCATTGCAGATCGTCCGGCTTGACCGACTGGCCGAGGCCGATATCCGATTTGGCGACGAGAATATCGACCGTCTGTATCTGCGCGACCGGCTGGGCCGGCGCTGGCTTGTCGCCGGATCCGCTGGCGAGATATGCGGCAATGCCGCCGGCGCCGATGGCGATGGCCAGGACCACAATGCGTGCGGTATTCATTACGCTTCACTTTCCACATTACGCCGCGACGCTTCCGTCGCCGTGATGGGAGTTGACCAGCTATTCGTCAAAGCATGGTTAATGAGGCGTGTGTAAATTGCCCTAACGGAAAGTTAGCGGTGCTGGATCAGCGCATGGCGAGGTGAGCAAGGTCGATCGCCTTGATCCATGCGGTCTCCGGATAGACGATCAGCGCGCCGAGGGCGAGCGCGATGCCGTAGGGGATTCCGCTCTGCTTGTCGTGCAACCGGTTCAGCCAGGCCTGTCCCGAAAGCGGGTAGGGGAGCGGCCACTGTCGGAATTGCAGCAGCAACAGCGTCAGTGCCCCGCCGAACAGCGAGGCGTAGACCAGAAAATTCAGAAGATGGTCGAAACCGAACCAGAGCGCCACGCTGGCTGCGATCTTGGCGTCGCCGCCGCCGACCCAGCCCATCGCGAAGCAGGCGAAGGCCACCACCAGAACGGCGGCGCCGGCGCCGATATGCAAGAGCATGTCGTGCAGGCCCATGCCGCCCAGCACTGCAAGCGTCACAAAGCCGGCGATCAGTGCCAGCGACACGCGGTTCGAAATCGTCATGGTGAAGAGGTCGCTCGCGGCTGCGAACGCCATCAGGGCCGGAAACAGCAGGAGGCGGGCGGTATCGAGAATCATGAATTTTCACACACGCTGCGGCTAACCCGGGGTCCAGGCTCTGGCCGAGCCTAGCCATGAGAAATGAACAATCGGGAAACGCCGGAATGTCGCGTCTCATGTCACATCCGGCGGCGGCTTGCTAAATCCAGCGCGCGCCTTGCCAAAACGAATAAAGGCCCCGGCTTGCCGGGGCCTTTTGACGCTTGCTCGCAACCGTCGCTTATTTCAGGTCGGTCGAGATCGAAGTGAAGGCCGTGCTCAGCTTGGTGCCGATGCCGTTGACGGCGGCGATGATCCCGACCGAGATGCCGGCGGCGATCAGGCCGTACTCGATGGCGGTGGCGCCGGACTCATCCTTCACGAAACGCAAAACGAGATTCTTCATAGATGATAGCTCCTGTGTACACACGTGGCTGGTCGAACTTCAGTTTGGTCTCGCCGGCGTTCTCAGCACCGTGACCATGACGTCACCCTAGGGTGCGACAATTTCGGCGCAGTTAATTCGACCGTGCAAAAATGCTTGGAACTTGCAGTTCTTGAGCACAGTAAACGCTGCATTAAGGCGTTCGATAAAATGCAAGTTACGACTGCGGGTCGTTCGTCGCGATCGCGCAGTGTCGGCCGACTCCTTTGATTCACGGCTCCTTAAGCGCGAGCGGATACCCCTTGTGCTCCCCGATCGAACGAGGCCGTCATGTCCGGTTTGCCAATGGAAGTCACCGAGGTGGTAGACGAGACGATGGCGAAGGTCGTTCCGGTCACGATCGCGCTCGCCTTCGTGTTCACGGCACCCTCGCATTTCTGGCCTGCAATCCCGGCAAGCCCTGGTGGCGCAAGCGCGAGCTCATCACCGACATCTGCTACTGGTTCTTCGTGCCGGTGTTTTGCGGGCTGATGACATGAATACAATTATTGCGGCGGCTTCCAATGAGAAGTCCGCCATCCTCGGCCAGGTACCTGCATGGCTATGGGTCGGCATCGGTGTGTACGCGCTGCTATTGAGCAATGGCGGCATGCTCCTGAACGATTCCGATACCTACTGGCAGATCACCGTGGGCCAGTGGATCCTCGATCACAACGCCTTGCCGCGCACCGACATCTATTCCTTCACCAAGGCCGGAGAGCCATGGACATCGTCGTCCTGGCTGGCGCAGGTGCTGTATGCGGCAAGCTACAATCTGGCGGGTTGGACCGGGCCGGTGGTTCTCGCCTCGAGCTGCATCGCCGCAACCTTCGCACTGCTCGCTTATATTCTCGGCCGCCGCATCCCCGCCGTCCATGCCGTCACCTTCGCGATGGCGGCGTCGGCGCTTTCGATGGGGCATTTTCTGGCGCGGCCGCATGTGCTGGCGCTGCCGATCATGCTTGCGTGGGCGAACGGGCTGATGTCGGCGAGCGAGCGCGGCCAGGCGCCGTCGCCATGGCTGCTCTCGTTGATCGCGTTGTGGGCGAACCTGCACGGCGGATTCGTGTTTGGCCTGGTGCTGGTCGGCGCGTTCGCGCTCGATGCGCTGTGGAATGCCGATCGGGCACAGCAAAAGCCGCTGGCGCTGCGTTGGGCGGCGTTCGGCATCGGCGCGCTGGCGGCCTGCTGCGCCACGCCTTACGGGTGGGGATCGATCCTCGCCGCACGCAAGATTCTCGATCTCGGCGAGCTCCTGCATGTGATCTATGAATGGACGCCGGCGGACTTCAGCAAGTTCGGCGAGTTCGAGATGGCGATCCTCGCGCTGATCGCAGCCGCGCTTTATAGCGGCGTCAAGCTCTCGCCGCCGCGGATCGCGCTGGTGCTGGGCCTTTTGCACATGGCGTTGTCGCATGTCAGGAATTTAGAGATCTTCGCATTGCTGCTGCCGATCGTGGTGCTCGCGCCGGTGGCGTCGCAGTTCGCGCTGCGACCAGCCTGGTCTGCCCGCACCGGCGCTTCGATGCCTGTGCTGGCTGCAGGGATGATCTTGCTCGGCGGCTCGACATGGCTGCTCGCGGCCAACACCAGGTTTGCACCGCCCGAACGACATTCGCCGGCGGCGGCAGTCGATGCGCTGAGGACGCATAATCCCAAGCGTATTTTCAACGATCTCCCGTTCGGCGGCTATTTGATCTGGCGGCAGATGCCCGTGTTCGTCGACGGGCGCGCCGAGCTCTACGGCGAAGCGTTCGAAATGGCCTATTACCGTGCGCTCAAGCTCAAGGACGTCAACCAGCTTCTCGACATTCTCAAGACCTGGAACATCGACGCCGTGCTGCTGACGCCGTCTACGCCTGCGGTCGGCCTGCTCGATCATATTGGCGGCTGGCGGCGCGCTTACGCCGATGAGAATGCGGTGCTGCACGTTCGCACGGCCAACTGATCCGGCCGATCTTTTGGGGACGCCAACTGGCGGGCGAGCCGGGATTCTGGTACGCGGGCCGGATGAACCTGCCGATCGAAGTCGTCGAGATGCTGGGCCAGACCCTGGCCAAGGTGGTGCCGGTCACGATCGCGCTGGCGCTACTGTTCTCGGTGCTTTCGCATTTCTGGCCTTGCAATCCCGGTAAGCCCTGGTGGCGCAAGCGCGAACTCGTCACCGACATCTGCTACTGGTTCCTGGTGCCGCTGTTCACGCGCGTCTTCCGCGTCGCCCTGTTGGTGCTCGGCGCCGCGCTGGTGTTCGGAATTCGCGACGCCGACGAGCTGATCGCCTTCTACGACAACGGCCACGGCCCGTTGTCGAGGCTGCCGTTTTGGCTGCAGGCGATCCTGTTTCTGGTCGCAACCGATTTCATGATGTACTGGCTGCACCGCATGTTTCATGGCGGCGGGTTCTGGAAATACCACGCCATTCACCATTCGTCGGAGGATGTCGACTGGATTTCGGCGGCGCGCTTTCATCCTGTCAACCTGCTGCTAGGTACCATCGGGGTCGACGTCGCGCTGCTGATGGCCGGCATTTCGCCGGGCGTAATGCTCTGGCTCGGCCCGTTCAACATCTTCCTGTCGGCGTTCGTTCACGCCAACCTCAACTGGACCCTCGGACCGTTCAAATACGTCGTGGTAACGCCGGTGTTTCACCGCTGGCACCACACCGCGCGCGAAGAAGGCGGCGACAGCAATTTCGCGGGCACCTTTCCGCTCTGGGACATCCTGTTCGGGACCTTCCGGATGCCGCAGGGCCGCCTGCCGGACCAATTTGGCGTGGATGATCAGTCCTCGTTCCCGCGCGAAATCATTGGGCAACTGACTTACCCATTCCGCAAGTAGGTCGGCGGCGGATTTCTTGCCCGATTTCGGGGTCTATTTGCCCTTTGTTCATGAATTGTCGTCAGATTCATCCGTGTCGGGCGCCGGTTCCGCTGCGTATCGCCATCGCCGGCTTGTTGATGCCCCGGGGTAAAATATGTCGTTCAAGTTCCCGCGTATTCGCGCACGCGCGCGTGTTGGATTGCGTTCCCTCGCTGCAGGAATCCTGCTGTGGCCGGCCATCGGCCTGGCCTCGCCCGATCCCGACCGGATCGCCGTCTATGTCGATCAGGCGAAGCTCGTGAAGCTTCCCGCCAAGGTCTCCACCATCGTGGTCGGAAATCCGCTGATTGCGGACGTCACGCTGCAGAGCGGCGGCATCGTCGTCGTCACCGGCAAGGGCTACGGCGCGACCAATTTCATCGCCATGGACCGCAACGGCGACGTGCTGGTCGATCGTCAGATTCAGGTCGAAGGCCCGACCGATCAGCTCGTCACCGTCTATCGCGGCGTTGAGCGCGAATCCTATAGCTGCATGCCGATCTGCCAGCGCCGCGTCACCCTCGGCGACGGCGAGACCTACTTCAAATCGGCGATCGATCAGGCCGGTTCTCTCAGCGGTCAGGCCAGTGGCGCTGGCGCTAAATCGGCAAACTGAACCTTTTCGGTTCTGATTGTATCAGAACCGAAGCTCCAGTTGGCGCATCCGGCACATTACCCTGTCCACGAATCGATCTCGGCCCGCACGAGGCCCGCTCAGAACATTGTTAACGCCCGGTTAGCGGGCCGGGCCGCTCTGCCTCGATTCGACGAAACACTTCCACAATCACTTTCAGGTAGTTCTTGCAGGCGGATAATCGCTGCCGTCTGGGGATCTTTCGATGTCGTCACCCGCTGTTGCAACAGTCTCTGTCAGAAATGCACTGTACCGATTTCGCCGCAACCGCCGGGGTTCGGCCGCCGTCGAGTTTGCGCTGATTGCGCCGTTGTTCTTCGGCATGCTGTTCGCGATTCTCGAGACGGCGATTATTTTTTTTGCCGGCCAGGTTCTGGATCATGGAATGCAGCAAAGCGCGCGGCTGATGCTCACGCATCAAGCCCAGGACAGCGGCATGGACGAAGCTGCGTTCAAAACGGACCTCTGCAATCGCATCAAGGCGATGTTTAACTGCTCCGGCAATCTGGCCAACCTTACTGTGGATGTGAAGGTCTTTACCCCGGGCACCGCGATCACGATTACCCCTCCGATCGTCGGTGGAAACCTGACCGGACCTTTCTCATATTCTCTGCCGGCAGCCGGCTCTCCCAATACCGTCGTCATTCGCGCCTTTTACAAATGGCCGCTGTATGTGACGGGGTTCGGCTACGACATTGCAAATCTCAACGGCAGACAGCGGCTGCTCGCTGCGACCGCCGCTTTTCATGTAGAGCCGTGATATGATGGTATCCCCGATGCAGAAGATGTCGCTTCGCGTGCGCGGCTTGTTGGACGATCGCAGCGGCCTCGCGGCGATCGAGTTTGCCATGATCTTTCCGCTGATGGTGGTGATGTTCTTCGGAGTGGTCGAGATTTCGTCGGCCATCGCTGTGGATCGCAAGGCTACCCTGGTGGCGCGAACGCTTTCCGATCTGACGTCTCAGATGAAGAGCGTGGTGGATGCAGATATCATCAGTTTTGGCGAAACGGCAAAGGCGATCATGACACCCTACCCGGCGTCGCCGTTGGTCTCCTCGATCACGGAGGTTTACGTCGATAGCGCGACGGGGGTCGCTCGGGTTCAGTGGAGCAAGGGGTTGAAGATCGATACAGGAGGCGGTGTCACGATCGCGTCGACGCCGCCTCATAATCAGGGTGACGTTGTGGTGCTGCCGCCAGCTCTCGTCGTGGCCAAGGGGACATACGTGATCTGGAGCGAGGTCAGCTACAAGTATACGCCGGCCGTCGGTTATGTGATGGCGAAGACTGGCAAAAGCTTTGAAGATGCCGCCTTCACGCGTCCGCGCCTGGAACTCTGCGTTAAATATCGAGCATCCGCTTCGGATCCCCTTCCTGCCGAATGTCCGAAGCTGTGACGGCAGCAGTCTGCGACAACCTTCGCAACTCGTAGCGTTCACCGCGACCTTCTCCTGGAGGAGGACCGGCGCTGTATTCGTGGGGGTGCATTGGTTCAGGCTTCGGTAAGGGCGGGCTCGATCCGGTGCATCGGAAAGCCGCTTCCGTACAGCAGCATTGCATTTTAGCGCGAGGATACGTCCAACTCTCCACTGACCGACACAAGGCGCCTCTGCCCAACGCCATCGTGGGGCTTGATCTGCGCATGATCCGGACCAGAAGGGGCCGCGTTAGTCTCACCGCGTCATAGCCGCTCAACGCCATATCCTGAGGTGCCCGCCAACGGGTCGCGCGACGCCCGATGACAAGCTCCGCGAACGTCTCGAAGGATGTGGGCCGCAGACGGGCCGCATGGTTCGAGAGGCGCGGAGCCTGTCATCGGGCGCGCTATGCGCGGACCCGTTGGCGCTCCTCATCCTGAGGGGCTTATGACACAGTGAGGTTAGCGCAATGTGGAGGCCGGTTTTCCTCGGGACAAACGCGAAGCGTTTGCCTGGAGGTCATGCTCAGACAGAAACATTAGATCCCGACCCGTTTCAGTTTGATCGGATCAGGATCTAATGCGCGCGCCAGCAATCCGGAATTGCTCCATCTATCGCCTGGCTGATGGCCGGCCCCTTCTGCCAGGTCATTGCGTAATATGTGCGGTCTGCAGCGCGTGCTTGAACATGGCGTTCAGCGCGTTTTTGATCTCAGTGGGCGTGCTCGCTGTGTAGAAGAAGCTGGGCGACGCGCATTTCTTCAGGCTCGCCGGAATATACTGAATGTTGTTGTTGGCATAGGTGCCTTCATTGCCGGCAAAGCTCGTATTCACGGGATCGATCTTTTCATAGGGAATGTAGAGCACGGAAACGATGATGCCGCGGTTCTTGAGGGCTTCGCAGGAGGGAACGGTCGTCAGGCTGTTTTGGAGGTCAATCGTGGTAGCGTGGTTGCTACCCGACCAGGAACCGTTGGGAACGCCTTTCACCTGGTTGTTTTGTGCGCCGTCAGTGACGAGGAAGACGTAAGGCTGCGGGGTGGTCGGCGTGCTGCCGTCGCCGACGGCGCCGGTGCCGCCGGAGATGAGGTTATTGACCGAAGTAAGCGCGGCACTGATATGCGTGCCGCCGGAGCCAAGGTTTGCATTTATATTTGTGTCAAGCTGCGTGGCAAGGTTTGCGGCTGCGTAGTTTATGGTGCCGGAGGTTTTGGGATCGCCGTTGATGCTGCTGGTCAGCGGAAAATAGGCGTAGAGGTACCGAATGAACGGGTACAGCCCGACCTTGAACTGGTTGGGAACCTTCTTCTCGGCGTTCGCGGTCTTGAACAATTCGTTCAAGGCGTAGCCGACCGCGTCAAGGCGCAACTGGATGCAGGCGTCGGTGCCGTCGGTCTCGCAGGATGAAACCGGCGGCAAGGCCGCATACAGCGAATTCGGCAGGCCGGCCGCCATCGTATTTGAGAGCTTCTTGCCCGCAGGATAAGTCGAACTGACTGTAGTGTTGGAGAGAAGACCCTTGTATCCGCTTTGGCTGACGCGCGAGATCGCATAGCCCATGCAGTAGTTGTTCGTTGGGTATGCCTGGGTCCCGGTATTGGTGCACGCGCTGTTCTGTGGCGCAAAATGGCAGGCGAAGGTGCAGCCGGTGGGATATTGGCGATAGTTATCCGGATTGACTTGGGAAAGCCGCGTCTGCTCGGCGCTCGTCGACGCCAGGCCCATCGAGCCCGAGACGTCCAGAGTCAGATAGAAATCGAGATACGGCGGCAACGTGGCGGCCGAACTTGAAACGCCTGTTACCGTCAGCTTCTGAAACCCAAGCACCTTCATGAAGGTTACCGGTACCTCGGCAGTGAACGTGACGCTGGCGGCCAGTTTTATTCCGGTCTTCGTAACGGTGCTGCTGCGAACCAGGTTTTGGTAGCCCGTGATCCCGTTCATGTTGGCGTCAAAGACATTGTTGGCGTCGGTAACGCCGTCGCTGACCGAGCCGTTGCCAGACATTTTCGAGGCCGCGAGAAAGCCAGGCGACTTCTGCGCAAGCGCGGCAATGCTCGCGGCATCTGCCGCGGATTGCAGTTTTGCCTTCACTCTGGTCGCGAGCGAGTAATCCACCGCAGAACCAACGGCCGATATCAGGGGGATCGCCGCGATCCCGAAAATTACCGCGATATTGCCGCGTTGATCGCGGCGGAAACGGGAAAGATACGGCTTAAGACGAAATGGCACGAGAACGCCCCCTGGCTATCCAAAAGCGCGTGATCGTAGCCCTGGCCTCCCTAAGTGCCCATTAATCCGATTGCCGAAAAACAGGCTGATCTCGGATGCGAACGATTTCAGCAGTGGTCGGTTACGATCTCTTTACTACTTTGGGTCTGTGAAGGCTTGGGCTCAGTGAAGGCGCAACGCCTGCGCGCTCTTCGTCGATCGCCAAATCGCGCGCATCGGCCGAATAAAAAAGGCCGCGCATCAGCGCGGCCTTTTCAAATTTTCGAACGGGATTTCTCGGCCGAGGCCGGAGGAAATCCCTTATCCGGCGGCGCGCAGATTGTCGGCCGAAGATTTGCCAGAGCGGCGATCTGCCACGATTTCGTAGGAGATCTTCTGTCCTTCACGCAACGTTCCGAGGCCGGCACGCTCGACAGCGCTGATGTGCACGAACACGTCATTGCCGCCGTCATCCGGCTGGATGAAGCCATAGCCCTTGGTTGCGTTAAACCACTTCACGGTTCCCATGCTCACGGGGGTAGTCCCTTCTCAGATATACAAGTCGTAGCCCACCTCTCGACGGGCTGGTGAGATCGAATTTTTGGAAGGGTCGTCAGCGTCTAAACCGGCTGTACCGGTGGATAGCTAATGTCGTCCGGCCGAAAATCGATACCTAATATTATTCGATAGTAGGGTTCAAAACAATCCTGACGTGCGATTTTTTGATTCGGCCGGCCAGCCGCCCTCGCTCACGCGCGACGCCGCCGCGTCGGGCGCGATTTCGAGGGCGTTTACGATCTGTTTACCGGCGGCGGAACTGGCCGCCGCGCGGCGGCGCACCACGCGGGGCGCCCGGCGATGACG
Organism: Bradyrhizobium sp. LMTR 3; assembly: GCF_001693485.1. Lineage (GTDB taxonomy): Bacteria > Pseudomonadota > Alphaproteobacteria > Rhizobiales > Xanthobacteraceae > Bradyrhizobium. The sequence goes on along the minus strand of NZ_MAXC01000043.1, from coordinate 94,553 downwards.
GACGCTCGTCCTTGTGTCGGAAGATCAGGCGACCCTTCTCCAGATCGTACGGCGACATCTCGATCGTCACGCGATCGCCTGCCAGCGTCTTGATCCGGTTCTTCTTCATCTTGCCCGCGGTATAGGCAACAATCTCGTGTCCGGCATCGAGCTGCACGCGATAGCGCGCGTCGGGGAGAATTTCGGTCACCAGTCCTTCGAACTGGATCAGCTCTTCTTTAGCCATGGTGGTCTCCAGGTCGATCGAGGCTAGCGCTGCGGTCGGTGGTTACGGTTCGGTTGATTATTCGGACGGCTCTCGCGATGCAAGAAGGCAACGCCCTGAATGCCTTCGCTGTGGCCGGCCTGACTCTTGCCGGCCTGCTGGGCCGGACGCGGCGCTTCGTGCCTGTTCGGCTGCTGCGCATTATTACCACCACCGCGGCGGTGTCGGCGAGGGCCTTTTGCGCTTGGGGCCGGTTCATGGGAACGGCCAGCATGGACGCGTGTTCCAGGCCGTCCGCCCCGGTGCTGGGCGGGGGCCGGCGCCGCATCACGGTGGCCCGGCGTCCTGCGGTCTTCCCGCGGCAGCGCGATGCGAATCAGCCGCTCGATATCGCGCAGATAGCCCATTTCCTCGGCGCCCGCGATCAGCGAGATCGCCACGCCCTCGGCGCCGGCGCGCGCGGTGCGGCCGATGCGGTGGACATAGGTTTCGGGAACATTGGGCAGGTCGAAATTCACCACGTGGCTGATGCCGTCGACATCGATGCCGCGGGCGGCAATGTCGGTGGCGACCAACGTGCGGATCTCGCCGGAGCGGAACGCCGCCAGCACGCGTTCCCGGTGGTTCTGCGACTTGTTGCCGTGAATGGCGTTGGCTTCGATGCCGGCCTTGGCCAGCACCTTCACCACCTTATCGGCGCCGTGCTTGGTGCGGGTGAAGACCAGCGCGCGGTCGACCGGTTCCTGCTTCAAGAGCTGCGCCAGCACCGCCGGCTTGGCCGCGAAATCGACCTGGATGATGCGCTGGGTGATCCGGTCGGCCGTCGAGGCCACCGGCGTCACCGCCACCCGCGCAGGGTCGCGCAGCATGGATTCGGCGAGTTCCGCGATATCCTTCGGCATGGTGGCCGAGAAGAACAGCGTCTGCCGCCTGATCGGCAGCTTGGCGACGACTTTGCGGATGTCGTTGATGAAGCCCATGTCGAGCATGCGGTCGGCTTCGTCGAGCACCAGGAACTCGACCTGGTTCAGCTTCAGCCCGTTGCTTTGGACGAGATCGAGCAGGCGGCCGGGGGTCGCCACCATTACTTCGACGCCCTGCATGACCGAGCGGACCTGGCGGCCCATCGGCACGCCGCCGATCGCGAGCGCCGAAGTCAGGCGGATGTGGCGGCCGTAGGCGGTGAAGCTGTCGAGGATCTGGCCTGACAGCTCGCGGGTCGGCGACAGCACCAGCACGCGGCAGCTCTTCGGCTGCGGCCGGATGCGGCTTTCCAGGATCCGGTGCAGGATCGGCAGCGCAAATGCCGCGGTCTTGCCGGTGCCGGTCTGGGCGATGCCGACCACGTCACGGCCGGTCAATGCGATGGGAATGGTCTGGGCCTGGATGGGCGTAGGCGTGTGGTAATTCTCTTCCTTGAGCGCACGCGAGATGGGATCGGCAAGGCCGAAATCCTGAAAGGAGGTCAAAAGGTGGTTCTTTCCATTAAAAAAGGCAGGCGCCCGGCAATGTCGGCCAGGAGCGCGCGAGTGTGTCAGAGACACCCGCGTGTTTGGGGCGTCGGTTTTGCTAGCTGAAGGGGGCAAGCCAGAAACCGCAAAACGGGATCAGAACACGCGGCTCGCAGGGACCTGATGATTCTCTAGGTCACGGCAGTCATATGGAGCACCTGCGCGCCGCTTTCAAGGTGAATTCGGCGCGCCTCGCCAGCGCGGTTAAAAGAAACCGATCGGCCAGATCGCGCCGTGCCCCCGTGCCAACCCAAACGATCAAAATTCGTGCAAGAAATTTAGCCAAATTGCGGCATTTGCACAAAAAACAGATACTTTGCCGCCAAAGCATACATTTCTACTGTCTAATAAATAGGCATATTTCCCGCCGACGGTTTTCGCGTAGCCGGAATTTCCAAGCGATTATAGGAGTTTATCCGGCTATCAAGCGATGGCATGGTTCTTGCGATTCCCTTAACGCAGGCGGCCGTGGGGCCGTTCGCAGCGTTCAACGCCTGCGTCAGGGAGATGACATTTCATGCTTACAAAATTGACTCACGATATAGCGACGCTGAGCCGCCGCCGCTGGCTGGCGGCCACTGCCGGCCTGGTTTTGGGTCTGGCTGCATTCTCGAACGCCAAGGCGCAGGAGACCATCAAGGTCGGCGTCCTGCATTCGCTTTCCGGCACCATGGCCATCAGCGAAACCACGCTGAAGGACACCATTCTCTTCCTGATCGAGGAGCAGAACAAGAAGGGCGGCGTGCTCGGCAAGAAGCTCGAGCCTGTTGTCGTCGACCCCGCCTCGAACTGGCCGCTGTTTGCCGAAAAGGCCCGCGAGCTGATCACCAAGGACAAGGTTTCGGTCGTGTTCGGCTGCTGGACCTCGGTGTCGCGCAAGTCCGTGCTGCCGGTATTCAAGGAACTGAACTCGATCCTGTTCTACCCCGTGCAATACGAGGGCGAGGAGAGCGAGCGCAACGTGTTCTACACCGGTGCTGCGCCGAACCAGCAGGCGGTCCCCGCCGTCGACTATTTGATGAAGGACGAGAAGGTGAAGCGCTGGGTGCTGGCCGGCACCGACTACGTCTATCCGCGCACCACCAACAAGATCCTCGAAGCCTACTTGAAGTCGAAGGGCGTCAAGCAGGAAGACATCATGATCAACTACACGCCGTTTGGTCATAGTGACTGGCAGACGATCGTGGCCGACATCAAGAAGTTCGGCTCGGCCGGCAAGAAGACCGCCGTGGTCTCCACCATCAACGGCGACGCCAACGTTCCCTTCTACAAGGAGCTCGGCAACCAGGGCATCAAGGCGACCGACATTCCGGTTGTCGCGTTCTCGGTCGGTGAAGAAGAACTCGCCGGCATCGACACCAAGCCGCTGCTCGGCCATCTCGCCGCCTGGAACTACTTCCAGTCGATCAAGTCGCCCGAGAACGAGAAGTTCATCAAGGCCTGGCAGGCCTACACCAAGAATCCGAAGCGCGTGACCAACGATCCGATGGAAGCGCACGTCATCGGCTTCGACATGTGGGTCAAGGCGGTCGAGAAGGTGAAGTCGACCGATCCGGACAAGGTGATCGACGCGCTGCCCGGCATCGAAGCCAAGAACCTGACCGGCGGCACCTCCAAGATGCTGCCCAACCATCACATCACCAAGCCGGTCTTCATTGGCGAAATCAAAGCCAACGGCCAGTTCGACGTGGTGTGGAAGACCCCGGGCCTGGTCGCTGGCGACGCCTGGTCGAAGGAGCTTGAGGGCTCCAAGGACCTGATCGGCGACTGGGTCGGCAAGAAGTGCGGCAACTACAACACCAAGACCAACAAGTGCGGCGGTCAGGGCTCCTGATCCCGATCTGATCCGATAGGATCAGGATCGCCTGAGCTGCAATAAAGAACTTCCAAGAGTTCTTCGAAGAGAACGACGGGAGAAGGCGGCGCTGCCGCCGCCTTCTCCCCATACTCCTGCCGGGGTCGTATTGTGTCTGCCAATTTCCTTGATCGCCTTCGCGCGTTCTTGCTCGCGATTTCTCTCGCCGTAGCCTTTGCAGCGCCGGCGCTGGCGGGCCCGTTCGAGGACGCGGTCGCCAAGTTCGCCAACGACGATTTTTCCGACACCGATGAGGCGATCGGCGCGGTCGCGACGTCGGGCAATCCGCTGGCCTTTCCGATCATCAGCGCGCTGCAGGACGGAAGGCTGTCCGCTGATCCGGACACCAAGAAGGTTTTCATCACACAGGCCGACGGCAAGATCATCGATGCCGCGACCGGCGCTGCCGTGGACAAGCTGCCGGACAATGCGGCCGCCGTGCGCCTCAACAACCGCTTGCGCCGCGCCGTCGAGGCCGCGCTCGGCGGGTTGACGCTGTTGTCACCGGACCCGGCCAAGCGGATCGCGGCGGCGCAATCGGTGTTCAAGAGCCATGAGGAGAGCGCGCTGTCCGTGATCGACGGCGCCCTGGCGAAGGAGACCAACAAGTCCGTCAAGGCTGCCTTTGCGGAAGCCCGCGCCGCCATCCTGCTCTACAAGTCCGACGCGACCGAAGTCGAGAAGCTCGAAGCGGTCGCCGTCGTCAAGGCGCGCGGCGATCAGGAGGCGATGGCGCTCCTGACCGGCTTGGGCGGCGACCTGCCGCCCAATGTCGCGCGCGCCGCGGCAAGCGCGATCGCCTCGATCCAGAGCAATCTTGCGATGTGGTCGATGGTGCAGAACGCCTGGTACGGCCTGTCCCTGGGATCGGTGCTGCTGCTCGCCGCGATCGGCCTCGCCATCACGTTCGGCGTCATGGGCGTCATCAACATGGCCCATGGCGAGATGGTGATGCTGGGCGCCTACACCACCTTCGTGGTGCAGGAGGTCATTCGCAACAATTATCCCGGCCTGTTCGATTATTCGCTGCTGATCGCGGTGCCGCTGGCATTCCTTGTCGCGGGCGCGGTCGGTGTAGCGATCGAGCGCGGCATCATCCGCTTTCTCTATGGCCGTCCGCTGGAAACGCTGCTCGCGACCTGGGGCCTGTCGCTGGTATTGCAGCAGGCCGTGCGCACGGCGTTCGGCCCCACCAATCGCGAGGTCGGCAACCCCTCCTGGATGAGCGGCGCGTTCGAGCTCGGGCAGATCACCATCACCTATAACCGGCTCTGGATCCTCTGCTTCACGCTGGCCGTGTTCGTCATCCTGCTGGCGATGCTGCGTTACACTGCGCTCGGGCTCGAGATGCGCGCGGTGACGCAGAACCGGCGCATGGCGGCCTCGATGGGCATCGCCACCTCGCGCGTCGATGCGCTGACCTTCGGTCTCGGCTCGGGGATCGCCGGGATTGCCGGCGTGGCGCTGTCGCAGATCGACAATGTCAGCCCCAATCTCGGCCAGAGCTATATCATCGACAGCTTCATGGTCGTCGTGTTCGGCGGCGTCGGCAATCTCTGGGGCACGCTGGTCGGCGCCTTCACGCTCGGCATCGCCAACAAGTTCCTGGAGCCGGTGGCGGGCGCCGTGCTCGGCAAGATCGCCATCCTGGTGCTGATCATCCTGTTCATCCAGAAACGTCCGCGCGGCCTGTTCGCGCTCAAGGGCCGGGCGGTGGAAGCATGACGCCGCACGTCCTCACGCGCTCGCTCGATCGCAGCGCCACCGTCTTCCTGGTGGTGGTCGCCGGCCTCGGCGTGCTGATCCCGCTCTCCAATGTCCTGCTGCCTTCAGGCTCGTCGCTGCAGGTGCCGACCTATCTTGTCGCGCTGTTCGGCAAATACGCCTGCTACGCCATTTTGGCGCTCTCCATCGACCTGATCTGGGGCTATTGCGGCATTCTCTCGCTCGGCCACGGCGCGTTCTTCGCGCTCGGCGGCTACGCCATGGGCATGTACCTGATGCGCCAGATCGGCAGCCGCGGCGTCTACGGCAATCCGATCCTGCCCGACTTCATGGTGTTCCTGAACTATCCGGCGCTGCCCTGGTACTGGCACGGCTTTGATATGTTCTGGTTTGCAGCGCTGATGGTCATTCTTGTCCCCGGCCTGCTCGCGTTCTGCTTCGGCTGGCTGGCGTTCCGCTCCCGCGTCACCGGCGTCTATCTCTCGATCATCACCCAGGCCATGACGTATGCGCTGCTGCTGGCGTTCTTCCGTAACGATTTCGGTTTCGGTGGCAATAACGGCCTGACCGACTTCAAGGACATCCTCGGCTTCAACGTGCAGGCCGACGGCACCCGCGCCGCCTTGTTCGCGCTGAGCTGCCTGGCGCTGATCGTCACCTTCCTGATCTGCCGGGCGGTGGTGACGTCGAAGCTCGGCAAGGTCTTGATCGCCATCCGCGATGCCGAGTCGCGCACGCGTTTCCTCGGCTATCGCGTCGAGTCCTACAAATTGTTCGTGTTCACGCTGTCGGCCTGTATGGCCGGCGTTGCGGGCGCGCTCTACGTGCCGCAAGTCGGCATCATCAATCCGAGCGAATTTGCACCGGGCAACTCCATCGAAGCGGTGATCTGGGTCGCCGTCGGCGGCCGCGGCACGCTGGTGGGCGCTGCACTCGGCGCCGTCGTCGTCAACTACGCAAAAACCTACTTCACCTCGGGCCCGCTGGCGCCGTACTGGCTGTTCATGCTGGGCGCGCTGTTCATCCTGGTGACGCTGCTGCTGCCAAAGGGGATCGTCGGCACCTTCAACGCCTGGCGGGAGTCCCGGAAGGCAACCGAAAAAGCCAATGCCGAAAGTGCTGCGCTCGAAGACGGCGTCGGCGAACCGAAGCCGGCGGAGTGAGCGCATGAGTGTCATGGAGGGAAGGACCACTTCGGCGCTGCTCTACCTCGACGGCGTCCATGTCTCGTTCGACGGCTTTCACGCCATCAACAATCTCTCGCTTACCCTCGAGCCAGGCGAGATGCGCGCCATCATCGGCCCGAACGGCGCCGGCAAGACCACGATGATGGACATCATCACCGGCAAGACCAAGCCGGACGAAGGCACGGTGCTGTTCGATGGCATGACCGACCTGACGCGGCTGGACGAGACCCACATCGCCGAACTCGGCATCGGCCGCAAATTCCAGAAGCCGACGGTGTTCGAGAGCCAGACCATCGAGGATAATCTGTTGCTGGCGCTCAATGTCGATCACAGCGTCAAGGGCACGCTGTTCTGGCGCGGCAGCAGGGATGAATCCGAGCGGATCGACCGCGTGCTCGAAACCATTCGCCTGACCGATGCACGCAACCGTCTTGCGGGCAGCCTGTCACACGGCCAGAAGCAGTGGCTGGAGATCGGCATGCTGCTGGCACAGGACCCAAAACTGCTGCTGGTCGACGAACCGGTCGCGGGCATGACCGATGTCGAAACGCATCAGACCGCGGAGCTGTTGAAGGAAATCAACAAGGAAAAGACCGTCATGGTCGTCGAGCACGACATGACCTTCGTGCGCGAGCTCGGCGTCAAGGTCACCTGCCTGCACGAAGGCACGGTGCTGGCGGAGGGGACCATCGATCAGGTCTCGTCGAACGAGCGCGTGATTGAAGTGTATTTGGGAAGATAGGCGAATGGCGAGTAGCGAATAGCGAATGGAATCCTTCTTTTAACTATTCGCTACTCGCCATTCGCTATTCGCGAAAGGCTGACGATGCTGGACGTGAAAAACATCAATCTCTACTACGGCGCAGCACAGGCCTTGCGCGGCGTCTCGCTGTCCGCCGAGCCCGGCAAGGTGACGTGCGTGCTGGGCCGCAACGGCGTCGGCAAGACCTCGCTGCTGCGCGCGATGGTCGGCCAGTATCCGATCGCCAGTGGCTCGATCGCGCTTGATGGTCACGATATCACCGGTCTGAAACCTTACGAACGCGCCCGGCGCGGCATCGGCTTCGTGCCGCAGGGCCGCGAAATTTTTCCGCTGCTCACAGTTGAGGAAAATCTCAAGACCGGGTTCGGGCCGCTCAAGCGCGAGGATCGCCATATCCCCGACGACGTGTTTTCACTGTTCCCGGTACTGAATACGATGCTGGGGCGGCGCGGCGGCGACCTCTCCGGTGGGCAACAGCAACAGCTCGCGATCGGCCGTGCTTTGGTGATGCGGCCGAAACTGTTGCTCTTGGACGAGCCGACCGAGGGTATCCAGCCCTCGATCATCAAGGACATCGGCCGCGCGATCTCTTACCTGCGCAGCCTCGGCAACATCGCGATCGTGCTCGTCGAACAATATCTCGACTTTGCCTGCGAGCTCGGCGACAATTTCGCGGTCATGGACCGCGGCGCGGTGAAATATGCTTGCGACCGCGCCAATCTCGATCCCGCGGAGATCAGCCGCCAGATGGCGCTGTAACGTTTTCGAGCGCGGCATACACCGTTTGGGGGGACGGATGCGGACCGATATCACGCGCACGGCTTCAGCAACGTTTGCTGCCAACCGGGCCCAGGGCGCGGTCAGGTTCGGCGTGCATCTGCAGGATGGCGTCACCCGCCGCGGGGACTTGCATGAATCCGGCTCGCTGCGCGTGCGCTTTCCCTCGCCTGAAACAGAGGGCTTGTCGGGCGTGTTCGTCAACACCGCCGGCGGTATTGCCGGCGGCGACCGTTTCGACATCGACATCAGGGCAGGCGAGCGCACCCGGCTGACGCTGACAACGGCAGCGGCCGAAAAGGTCTATCGCGCCCCCGGTCCCGCCGCGCAACTCGGCATCGGACTGAAAGCGGAAGCGGGCGCGCATCTTGCCTGGCTGCCGCAGGAGACCATCCTGTTTGACCGTGCCCGGATTATCCGCCGCATCGACATCGACCTGGCCGAAGACGCATCGCTTCTGCTCTGCGAAATCGTGGTGTTCGGCCGAGCCGCGATGGGCGAACGGATGCTTCACGGCGAGTTCGTCGACCGCTGGCGTCTGCGCCGCGGCGGCAAGCTGGTGTTTGCGGAGACCATCCGGCTCGACGGCGACATCGGCGCAAAGCTGGCGCGGCCAGCCGTGGCCAAGGGCGGCGTCGCCATCGGCACCGCGCTGATCGTGCCCGGCGATGAGGCAGTCGTGGAGCGTATCCGCGCAGCCTCGGAAGCGTTCGGCGGCGAGGTCGGCATCTCCTGCTGGAATGGATTTGCAATGACGCGCTTCTGTGCCCAAGATGCGGCCCGGCTGCGCGCCGATATGATGACGGTGCTCGGCCGCGCCAGCGGCGTGGCGCTGCCAAGACTTTGGCTCAATTAACCGCTGTGGCTCAATTAGGTTTTTCATCCACCAGAGTGCTCGCATGAATCTCTCCCCCCGCGAAAAGGACAAGCTCTTGATCTCGATGGCGGCCATGGTGGCGCGCCGCAGGCTGGAGCGCGGCGTCAAGCTCAACCACCCCGAGGCGGTCGCCATCATCTCCGACTTCATCGTCGAAGGCGCCCGCGACGGCCGCACCGTTGCCGAGCTGATGCAGGCCGGCGCGCAGGTCATCACCCGCGCCCAATGCATGGACGGGATTGCGGAGATGATCCACGACATCCAGGTGGAAGCGACGTTTCCAGATGGGACAAAACTCGTCACCGTGCATGAGCCGATCAGATAGTTATTCGTCATTCCGGGGCACGCGAAGCGTGAACCCGGAATCCAGAGGTTAATCATTTCGAGATTCCGGGTTCGATGCTACGCATCGCCCCGGAATGACAGAGGAGGGTACATGATCCCCGGCGAACGCTTCATCAAGGACGGCGAGATCGAACTCAACGCCGGCCGCAAGACGGTGACGCTCACCGTCGCCAATACTGGCGACCGCCCGATCCAGGTCGGCTCGCACTACCATTTCTTCGAAACCAACCCCGCACTGAAATTCGACCGCAAGAAATCCCGCGGCATGCGCCTCGACATCGCCGCCGGCACCGCGGTGCGGTTCGAGCCGGGCCAGACCCGCGACGTCCAACTCGTCGCGCTTGCTGGCAAACGCACCATCTACGGTTTTCGCGGTGACGTGCAGGGCAAGCTGTAAGCGTGTGATCGAGGGCAGCGCCGTGACGCATTGTGAGGTGAGCACGCGGGTAGGGCTCCCTCCCCCCTTGCGGGGGAGGGTTGGGGAGAGGGGTGACCACGAGTCATGACGCCAGTAATGAAACCGCCGATCAGATCTGAAAGCCGGAGTCCGATATGTCCGTAAAAATCAAACGTAGCGTCTATGCCGACATGTTCGGGCCGACCACCGGCGACAGAGTGCGGCTCGCCGACACCGATCTCATCATCGAGGTAGAAAAGGACTTCACCACCTATGGCGAGGAGGTGAAGTTCGGCGGCGGCAAGGTGATCCGCGATGGCATGGGGCAGTCGCAGGTGACGAACCGGCAGGGCGCTGCCGATACCGTCATCACCAATGCGCTGATCGTCGATCACTGGGGCATCGTGAAGGCCGACGTCGCGATCAAAGAGGGGATGATCGCAGCGATCGGCAAGGCCGGCAATCCCGATATCCAGCCCGGTGTCACCATCATTATCGGCCCCGGCACCGACGTCATCGCCGGCGAAGGAAAAATTCTCACCGCCGGTGGGTTCGACAGCCACATCCATTTCATCTGCCCGCAGCAGATCGAGCATGCGTTGATGAGTGGCGTCACCTCGATGCTCGGCGGCGGCACTGGGCCCTCGCACGGCACGTTTGCGACCACTTGCACGCCCGGCCCCTGGCACATGGGCCGCATGATCCAGTCGTTCGACGCCTTCCCGGTCAATCTCGGCATATCAGGCAAGGGCAATGCCGCGCGCCCCGCTGCACTGGTCGAGATGGTCAAGGCCGGCGCCTGCGCGCTGAAGCTGCACGAGGATTGGGGCACCACGCCGGCCGCGATCGACAACTGTCTCGCCGTCGCCGACGATTACGACGTCCAGGTGATGCTGCATTCGGACACGCTGAACGAATCCGGCTTCGTCGAGGACACGGTAAAAGCCTTCAAGGGCCGCACCATCCACGCCTTCCACACCGAAGGCGCCGGCGGCGGCCATGCGCCTGACATCATCAAGATCGCAGGGCTGAAGAATGTGCTGCCGTCCTCGACCAACCCGACGCGCCCGTTCACGCGCAACACGATCGACGAGCATTTGGACATGCTGATGGTGTGCCACCATCTCGATCCGTCGATTGCGGAAGATCTCGCGTTTGCCGAAAGCCGTATCCGCAAAGAGACCATCGCAGCCGAAGATATCCTGCACGATCTCGGCGCGCTCTCGATGATGTCGTCGGATTCGCAGGCGATGGGCCGGCTCGGCGAAGTCATCATCCGGACCTGGCAGACCGCCGACAAGATGAAGAAGCAGCGCGGTTCGCTGCCCGAGGACAAGGGTAACGACAACGACAATTTCCGCGTCAAGCGCTACATTTCAAAATACACCATCAACCCCGCGATCGCGCATGGCGTGTCGAAACTGATCGGCTCGGTGGAGAAGGGCAAGCTCGCCGATCTCGTGCTGTGGTCGCCGGCGTTCTTCGGCGTGAAACCGGATTGCATCATCAAGGGCGGCTCGATCGTGGCGGCACCGATGGGCGATCCGAACGCCTCGATCCCGACGCCGCAGCCGGTGCACTACCAGCCGATGTTCGCCGCCTTCGGCAAGTCGCTGACCGCATCTTCAGTGGTGTTCACCTCGAAGGCCGCGATTACCGGCGGGCTGGCGCGCAAGCTTGGCATAGCCAAGACGCTCTACCCGGTGAAAAACACCCGCGGCGGCATCTCCAAGAAGAGCATGATCCATAACGGCGCGACGCCCAAGATCGAGGTCGATGCCGAGACCTATGAGGTGCGCGCAGACGGCGAGCTTCTGACATGCGCGCCGGCGGAGGTCCTGCCCATGGCGCAGAGGTATTTCATGTTCTAAGGTCCCTCCCGGAACCATAGCCAGAACAAGATTCCGGGAGGATCGAGTGATCTACGTCGTTGCCACGCTGACCATCAAGCCCGAAACGCGCGCCGATTTCATTGCCGCCGCCGCTGCCTGCATCAAGGAAACCCGCAAAGAGCCGGGCAACATCGCCTATGACCTGCATGAGAGCGTCACCGATCCCTCAAAAATGGTGTTCGTCGAGCAGTGGGAAAATGCCGAGGCGCTGGTGCCGCATCGTGGCGCCGAGCACATGAAGACGTTCGGTCGCGTCGCCGTGAAATGCATGTCGGCGCCACCAAAGATCGAAGTGATTACGCCCGAAAAGATCGACGTCCGCTAATCAAGAAAAAACGGGAACAAACCTATGATCTACGTCATCGCCACCACGCCGATGAAGCCGGAAAACAAGGACGACTTCATCAAGGGGCACAAGGCCTGCATCGCCGAAACGCGGAAGGAGAAAGGCTGCATCTCCTACGAGGGCCATGTCAGCGTGAACGATCCAAATCTATATGTGGTGGTGGAGCGCTGGGAGACCCGCGACGACCTCAATGCACATGGCCGTGCGCCTCACATGAAGATGTGGCGGGAATATTCCTCGCAAATGAAGACGGCGCCGACGGTGATCGAGATCATCAGCGACGGCAAGGTGGAGAAGTTTTAGGTGCTTGGGTGGAGTCACGGCCTCGTGGTTCGAGACGCGCGGCGTTGCCGCGCTCCTCACCATGAGGGTCTCAGACCTCATCCTGAGGAGGCGCGAAGCGCCGTCTCGAAGGATGAAGCCACCGACCTCGCATCTGTACCAAGCGTGCCCTTATGATCCGCGCGACCAAAGTCCTGGGCCAGCATCGCTGGACGCAAGCAGCCGCCGACACCGTCGTGCTCGATTTCGACGACCGGCACCGGCGGCGGATGGCGATGACGGGAACGCGCGGGCTGGAATTCCTGCTCGACCTGGAGAATGCGGTGGCGCTGCGCGGCGGTGACGCGCTGGTGCTGGAGGACGGCAGGCTGATCGAGGTGGTCGCGGCCGCGGAGCCCCTGATCGAGATCAGGGGCGTCGATCCCTTGCATCTGGTCCGCATCGCCTGGCATCTCGGCAACCGCCATTTGCCGACCCAGATCATGCCGAAGGGCCTGCGCATCCGCCGCGATCACGTCATCGAGGCGATGGTGAAGGGGCTGGGTGCGCGCATCATCGAGATCGAGGCGCCGTTCGATCCCGAAGGCGGCGCCTATGCGCAGGCTTCGCATGATCATGCCGCGCACCACCATGGCCACGGCCATGATCATCACCACCACGACGAACATTGCGACCACGATCATCACCACCACGATCACTCCCATGCTCACGACCACAAGTGAGCCGGCGCCTGCCGATGCGAGCAGCGGAATGAATGGGGAGGAGTCAGCGGCGCTGTACCGGCTGATGACCTGGCTGTCGCCGTCCTTCCCGGTCGGTGCATTCTCCTACTCCAGCGGCATCGAATGGGCGGTGGAGGCGGGCGATATCACCGACGCCGCATCGCTGCGCGACTGGCTGGCCACGATGCTGGTTGACGGCTCCGGTTTCTGCGACGCCGTGTTTCTGGCGCAGGCCTATCGCGCCGCGTCCGTGCAGGACGTCACGGCGTTGCGCGAGATTGCCGAACTCGCCGCTGCCTTCGTGCCCTCCCGCGAGCGTCAGCTCGAGACCTCGACGCAGGGCCGCGCCTTCATCGATATCGCGCGCGCCGCCTGGGCCTGCGACGGGTTCGACAGCATGGTGGCTGCGAGCGGCAGCGCGATCGTTTATCCCGTCGCGGTTGGTGTCGTCAGCGCCGCCCATGCCGTTCCGCTTGCGCCGGCAATGCATGCCTTCCTGCATGCCGTGGTGTCGAACTGGATTTCCGCCGGCGCGCGCCTCGTGCCGCTCGGGCAAACCGACAGCCAGCGCATTCTCGCGAGCCTGGAAACTGATGTCGCTGCAACGGCGAAGCGCGCGCTCGCCGCCTCGCTGGACGATCTCGGCAGCGCCACCTTCCGCGCCGATCTCGCCAGTCTCCGCCACGAGACGCAATACACGCGGCTGTTTAGGTCATGAACTCTATGCCGATGCGTTGGGGGCCTGCATGGTTCGAGACGACCCGCTGCGCGGGTCTCCTCACCATGAGGGGAGAAAGATCGGTGTCGGCCAAACGTTGCTTGTTTCCCCTCATGGTGAGGAGGCGCAAAGCGCCGTCTCGAACCATGAAGGCCCGGATGCAGCCGCCGTCGGTCAAGATTAAATTCAGCGGCTATGGGTCCCTGCGTTCGCAGGGACGACAACGTAGAGAGCATTAACATGGCAACTTCTCACGGCCCGCTTCGGATCGGCGTCGGCGGTCCTGTCGGCTCCGGCAAGACCGCGCTGATGGACCTGCTCTGCAAGTCGATGCGCGAGCGCTACGATATCGCCGCCATCACCAACGACATCTACACCAAATGGGACGCCGAATTCCTGGTGCGCTCGGGCTCGCTGACGCCGGACCGCATCGCCGGCGTCGAGACCGGTGGCTGCCCGCACACCGCGATCCGCGAGGATGCATCGATGAATCTCGCGGCGGTCGCCGACATGCGCGCGAAATTTCCCGATCTCGATCTGGTGCTGATCGAATCCGGCGGCGACAATCTCGCCGCAACGTTTTCCCCCGAACTCGCCGATCTCACGATCTACGTGATCGACGTCGCCGCCGGCGACAAGATTCCCTCCAAGGGCGGCCCCGGCATCACCCGCTCGGACCTGCTCGTCATCAACAAGATCGACCTGGCGCCTCATGTCGGCGCGTCACTGGAGAAGATGGAGACGGACGCCAAGCGGATGCGCGGCGAGCGGCCGTTCGTGATGACCAATTTGAAGAAGAGCGAGGGGCTCGATCGCATCATCGGCTTCATCGAGACCAAGGGCGGCCTGCGCCCGGCCGCGAAGGCCCGGTAGGCCCGGGGGTAGCCGGCCCCGCCGGGCCCGGATGAACAGGCGGCCGAACGCGCGGTCAGGCCAGCGGCAGGTGAGCGGCCTATTAACATTAATGCTCGGTCCGCCGCCGCAGCCCTCGGATTTGTCCGTCCGCGCTGGAACCAAATCGACGCTGTCAGATTATCAACTTCTGGCGCCGCCAAATCAGCGTTAACGGCTGCCGTTGTTTGCCCGCTGCCAAGCTGTCAGTTGCGTGCTGATGATCGCTCCGTCATATTCGCCGCGCTTGGCCTTCGCGCTACTGCCACGTGTCTCTGCCCCGGCAGACCTCGAAATGCTTCCAATACGTCTTCGCCAACACGTCATTCCTGAGTAAGCGAGTGGTTCGGCTGGGCTTCATTATCGGCTTTATCGCCCTGATCGGAGTTTTGCTCTCCGGTCTCGCAGCCTATCGCGTCCACGAGCAGGAACTGGCGATCGACGGCATCGCGCTGTCGCGAGCCATCGACGTTCATGCCAGCCTGGTGCAGGACCGGCTGACCGAGCGCGAATTGCTCGCACGCGTTGCATCCGGCTTGTTTCGCTCACCCTCAGTAGTGAAGGCCAACATGCTGCAGCCGCTGCGCTCGGCGATCTATGCCTTCAAGACCGATTTTGTGAGCGCGTTCTGGATCGCGCGTCTCAAGCCGGGCGATCTGGCGGCTGCGCAGGCGGAGCTGAAGGGCGCCGGCTTCACCAATCCGACGATCAGGGATTTCGACGACAAGCCGCTGGATCTACGGACCATCAACAAGCCGATCGACGTGCTGATGGATCTCGAGCCGCGCAGTCCGGACACGCTCGGCTTTCCCGGCCGCGCCTACGACCGGCACTCGGTGATCGGGCCGATGCTGGCGCAGGCGGCGGCAACCGGCAAGCCGCTAGCATCGGACCCGATCCCGCTGTTGCGCCAGAACGGGCCGATCGGCCTCGTGCTGGCGTCTCCGATTCTGCAGGACGGCGGCTCGGAGCCGGCCGGTTTCGTTACCTTTTCCTACGAGCTGGCGCCGCTGATGCTGACCGATGACGACCGCTCGCTGTTCTCGGTGGTGCTGAAGGACCCTGATGACGCCAACGACGAATATGTCGCCAACGACCAGGGCGTCGTCACCCTGCGGGCGGTGAGGCAGGGCGATCCGCTGCCGTCGGTGGTGCGGACGGTGACGTTCGGCGGCCGCGACTGGTCGCTCGCCTATTACGCCAAGAACAACGCCGCGCAGCGTGCGCAGCAGACCGCGATCGTCGTGGCGGCCATTGGGCTGGCGCTCACCGGCATCGTCTGCGGGCTGTTCGGCTATGTCGCCTACAACAATCTGCGGCTCAGCCGCGAGATCCAGGTGCGGATCGGTTTCGAGCGGCGCTTGACCGCCGTCATCGACGAGCTCAACCACCGGGTCAAGAACATCCTCGCCGTGATCCAGTCGATCGTGACGCGGACGCTGCGTCACGGCTCCGACATGGATGTGGCACGCGAGCTGTTGATTGGCCGCATCCATGCGATGTCGAACGTGGTGACGCTGCTCAGCGAAAGCCAGTGGCAGGGCGTCAAGCTCAAGGGCCTGTTCGAGTCGCGAGCGATTCCGCATGCCGACCGCATCGTCGTCAACGGCCCGGATATCGCCGTCAGCGCGCGCGCCGCGCAGTCGCTCTCGCTTTTGTTTTTCGAGCTGGCCTCGCACTCCGACGAGGGCCTGTCGCTGGTCGGCAAGCATCCGCATATCGTCGCGAACTGGGAAGTCTCGGGCGAGGAGCCCGACACGATCTTTCATTTTCGCTGGGAAGAGTTCAACACCAGCGCGGCAACACGGCGCGAAGATAGCGATTTCGGCCTCATCCTGCTCGACCGCGTCGCCCCCGAAGCGCTCGGCGGCACTGCAAAACGCTACTTCACCGATGTCAGCTATGTCTACGAACTCCTCGCGCCGATGGCCACGGTGGTCGACATGACTGAGCGCGACCGCACGGGCGAGATTTCCGCGCCGGTACGGCCGGCAAAGTAGGCCACGCTCCGTCGCTCTGTCGTTCCTGCGAACGCAGGGACCCATAACCACCGCTGTGAATGGTCAGACAAGCCGTCTTGCCTTGTGCTACTTCCGCCGGCCGCGGCGTATGGGTCCCTGCGTTCGCAGGGACGACAACGAAGGCCATCACGTCCAGGTTATGACAGCGTCAAAAGAGGCGGCCCGCTCGGGCCGCCTTTCCGTGTCGTCTCGATCGCGTCATCAGCCGCCGTTGCCGCCGATCACGGCGCGCACCGTCTCGTCAGGTCCGAAATCCTCGGCGCCCTCGACATAGAGCAACGCGGAGAGTTTCGAGCGCGCGCGGTTGACGCGGCTCTTGATGGTGCCGACCGCGCAGCCGCAGATGGCGGCGGCGTCCTCGTAGGAGAAGCCGGAGGCGCCGACCAGGATCAACGCTTCGCGCTGGTCCTGCGGCAGCTTGTCGAGCGCTGTGCGAAACTCCTCGAACTCCAGATGCGCGTTTTGCGACGGCTGGGTCTTCAAAGTTTTCGCGTAATTGCCCTCGGCGTCCTCCACCTCGCGCCGCCGCTTGCGATAGTCCGAGCGAAACAGGTTGCGCAGGATGGTGAACAACCAGGCCGGCAGGTTCGAGCCGGGCTGGAACGAGTCAATGTTGGCAATGGCGCGCAGCAACGTTTCCTGTACGAGGTCGTCCGCACGGTCGCCATTGCCCGAGAGCGAGATCGCGAACGCGCGCAGGCTTGGTACCGACGCCAAAATGTCGTCGCGAAGAGAGTCTGTGAGAGGCATTAGTCCCTCCCGTCTTCTTTGTTGTCGATTTGGGCCGCCGCCGCTTCCGGCCCATCGAGCTTCCGGATCAGCTCCGCAAAGCGGTCCGGCACGCCCTGTCGGACCACATCGTCGTACATGGCACGGAGCTGGTGGCCGATCCTCGATTGAATCTCGGCATTGAGCCCGCCCTGCTTTTTTGCTTCCTTCATGGTCTGATCCACGCTTCCCCGAGAGTTAATTCTCTGTGGTTTCAAGAGGTTACCTCGAAATTGGGCCTAGGCCGCCGCGTTATAGGTCAAAGGCTAATGCGAATATCTGCGGATGGTTCCGAAATCTGGGAACTTTTTCTGGAACTTTTTTGCCTTCCGCGAGTAGTCGGGGTGACAGGGGAACCGGGTCCCCCCGAATCGAGGCTTAAGAAACTTTTAATTTGGCGCCGGACGCGGCGCGCGAGGTTACGTTCGCCCAGATGCGACCCTAAGTAACGGCCAACGATACGGCCCAAGACAAGGATAATGGGGATGTCCCGATCACAGCTCGTTGCTGAACATCTGCCGCTGTTGCGGCGCTATGCCCGTGCGCTCACCGGAAACCAGGCCTCGGGCGATGCCTATGTGGCCGCCATGCTGGAGGCCCTGCTGCAGGATGCCTCGCTGCTGGATGAACGGTACGGCCCGCGCGCCGGGCTGTTCAAGCTGTTCACCCAGATCTGGAATTCGGTCTCGCTCAACGACAATCCTGATGTCGCGACGTTGGCGCTGCCGCCGGAGCGGCGGCTGTCGAACATCACGCCGCTGCCGCGGCAGGCGTTCCTGTTGCTGTCGCTCGAAGGCTTCTCCGAGGAAGAGGTGGCGTTCATCCTCAATACCGACATCGCCGAGACCCGGCAGTTGACGGATACCGCCGGCCGCGAAATGGCGGCCGAGATCGCCACCGACGTTCTCATCATCGAGGACGAGACCTTCATCGCGATGGACCTCGAGAGCCTCGTGAAGAACCTCGGTCACAACGTCATCGGCGTCGCCCGCACCCATGCCGACGCGGTCGCGCTGGCCAAAAATAAGAAGCCCGGCCTGATCCTCGCCGACATCCAGCTCGCCGACGGCTCGTCGGGCCTGGATGCGGTCAACGAATTGCTGCGCGCGTTCGAGGTGCCGGTGGTGTTCATCACCGCTTACCCCGAGCGCTTCCTGACCGGCGAACGCCCCGAGCCCGCGTTCCTGATCTCAAAGCCGTTCCAGCCCGCAATGGTTTCGGCGGTCGCGAGCCAGGCGCTGTTCTTCCAGCGCAACTCGCGCAATCGCACCCCGCGAGCAGCCACCGGTTGATCTAGATCTTCTTGAGTGAGTAAGAATGCATCCGGCGCGCCCCACTGCGCGCCGGATTTTTCTCGTCGTGTCACATACCGCAGCTTGTCTGCTACGAATCTGCGAACGGTTGGGGGCTAAAATTCGATGAGTATCGGGCTGATCGGCCTTCTCGACGATGTCGCTGGTATCGCGAAGGTAGCTGCAGCCTCCCTCGATGATGTCGCCAGCCAGGCCGCCAGGGCAGGCGCAAAGGCCGCAGGCGTCGTGATCGACGATACCGCGGTTACGCCCGGCTACGTGATCGGGTTCGAGCCGAAGCGCGAGCTTCCCATTGTGGGCAGGATCGCCGCGGGATCGCTGCGCAACAAGCTGTTGATCCTGCTGCCAGCCGCCTTGGTGCTGAGCTACTTCCTTCCCTGGACGATTACGCCGCTGCTGATGCTGGGCGGAGCCTATCTCTGCTACGAAGGGGTGGAGAAAGTGCTCGAAGCGGTCATGCCCCATCAGGCACACCAGCATGAGGCCCAGCTCGGCACGGTGGCGTTGAACCCTCAGTCAGTCGAAGACGAGAAGGTCGCAAGCGCCGTTAAGACCGACTTCATCCTCTCGGCCGAGATCATGGCGATCACGCTGGCGGCGCTACCGGCCGGGAGCCTTTGGAAGCAGGCGCTCGTGTTGGCGGTCGTGGCGATCGGAATCACCGTCGCCGTGTACGGCGTGGTCGCCCTGATCGTGAAAGCCGACGACGTTGGCTTAGCGCTTGCGACCAGCGATCGTGCTTCGCTCGTCGGCCGTGCGCTCGGCCGCGGCCTCGTGCGGGGCATGCCCGTGCTGCTGAAACTCCTCAGCGTGATCGGCACCGCCGCCATGATCTGGGTGGGTGGCGGCATCATCCTGCATGGCCTCGAGGTCTACGGCCCGCCCGCGATCGAACACGCCGTCAAGGCGGCGGAGGAGGCTGCGGCGCACGCGATGCCGCCCGCCGCCGCGATTCTCGAATGGGTGGTTGAGGCCGCCATCTCCGGTGTCATCGGATTGCTGATCGGCGCCGCATCGATTCCGGTCGTCGGATTTGTCGTCGCGCCGGCGTGGAAAGCTGTGAAAGCTGTTCTGCAAGGGTGGCGGAAGGCCACGTAATGCGAGCCGGATGAAATGCGCTCGCTCGCGCTATCGCCGCGGCCGAGCGGGCTGAGGACGTTCGCGGAGCTCACGAAAATTCACGTCCAGCCCGATTTTATCAGGAACGTTTTTCTTTCAGCTCCATCCAAGTGACACGGCGACGAGAGCGCCGATGCCGCAACGGGCCTCGACCCATGGGCACCGGACGATACCGAGCTGGTTCAGCGCGCCAGGCGCCCGGACGGTAATGCCTTTCGTACCCGCACCATGGAGGTAACCAATGGCACGAGCTCGTTCGACTTCCATTTCCAGACGCAGCGTGGTCGCAGCGCTGGCGCTCACCGCCGTGCCGGCGGCTTTGGTAACGGCCGACAACGCCCACGCGCAGGCCAAGGACGCAACGTCGGAGAAAAGTCTATATGAGCGGCTGGGCGGCGTTTTCGCCATCGCAGCCGTCGTCGATCATTTCAGCGACGCCATCGTGAAGAATCCCATCGTCGGCCAAAAATCCAAAAACCCGCAACTGCGGCAATGGCACACCAAGAACCTGCAAAGGCTGCCCGGTCTCAAATTCATGCGGACGCTCTGGGTCTGCAACGTTGCGGGCGGCCCGTTCCAGTTCACCGCGACCAAGCCCGGCAAGACGCCGGTCGGCCTTGAAGAGGCCCACCGGAACTTGCGGATCTCGCCCGCAGAATTCGACGAGGTGGCAGCCGAACTCGGGCGGACGCTGAGCATCTTCAAGGTGCCCAAGCGGGAGAAGGGTGAGGTCCTCGCAGCCTTCGCCGCGCACAAGGGCGAAGTTACCGCCGGCTATGTCGCGGGCGCCAGGCGCGGCTGACGCAGTTCGGATGAAACTGCATCGTCCGCGGCGTCGCCGCGGAGCTAAGTCATAAACCTTCGTATAGCCGGTCCATCCGTTTCGATACCGGCGGCTTACCTCGGTACAATTGAGCTTGGCGCGCACGCACCTTAACGTTGGCGCGTCGAGGCAGGATGCATATCGACTGAACTACTGGCGCAGCGCGCGATTGTTCCTCCCGATCGTCGGCGCCACCTGCCTCGTCACCTCGGTCAGCTTTGGTACCTAGCAGCAGCGTGCGGGCCTTTAGGCAATGCTCGCTCGATCGGCGTCCCCTTGAATGAGAGGCCAGTGTCTGATGATGCCGTCCGACAGAATCGCGCTCTTTATCGATGGCGCCAATCTATATGCGACCGCCAGGACACTCGGTTTCGATATCGACTACCGGCGTCTGCTCAAGGAGTTCCAGGGCCGTGGCGCGTTATTGCGCGCGTTCTACTACACGACCATTATCGAGGATCAGGAATATACATCCATCCGTCCCCTTGTCGATTGGCTCGATTACAACGGCTACACCGTCGTCACCAAGCTCACCAAGGAATTCACCGACGCCGGCGGCCGCCGCAAGGTGAAGGGCAGCATGCATATCGAGCTTGCCGTCAATGCGATGGAACTCGCCGAGCGTATCGACAGGATGTTTCTGTTCTCCGGCGATGGGGATTTTCGCCCGCTGCTGGAGGCGGTGCAGCGCCGCGGCGTGCACGTTACCGTCGTCTCGACCCTGACCAGTCAGCCGCCGATGGTGGCTGACGAACTGCGGCGTCAGGCCGATGCCTTCATCGACCTTGCGGAATTGAAGGCCGCGCTCGGGCGCGCCCCGTCCGAGCGGCCGGTACTGCGCGAGACCCGCCAGCAATTGCCGTCGTTCGCGACGCGCGGAGCGATCAATGGCGGGGGCATTGCGGAATGATTTCCGATTGGTCGGTTGAACCGCGGGCTGCGGACTGGTTCGAGTTGCTGTTGCGTAGAGTTGGAATGGATTCCGCGTGCCCGCTGCACGGCCTGTATTTTTGTGCACGCGGTCTGTGAAGCAGTTCACGTCCGGCTTGTGAGGCCGGCGGTATGATTGCTTCTCCTGACACGCCGCCGATCCTGGAATTCCACACGTTGGGACCGGCGACCGCCGGCGTTACCGTGTTCTCGGCCAGGCACCTCCCCCTGGCTAGGGCCACCAGCTTCGATGTGAAAAGCTGGTCGGACTATCCGGCGCGCCACCAGCGCGCCGGATTTTTTTGTGGGCAAGAGCCATGCGCGCACTGACATGGAGGCCACCAATCGGATCGATTGCTGGTTGAACTGCGTTCCGTGCCCGCATAGGCTCGCAGCCACAAGAAAAACAACCGGAAACGTCCTTCACCGATGCAGTCCGCCGAGCGGCCTTTCCCCCACCGCCGGGGCCTCATCATCGTTGCGACATTGGCGACCGCCTATGTCGCCAGCCATTTTTTCCGCGCCTCCAACGTTACCATCGGCCTCGACCTGATGCGCGATCTTGCCATCGGGCCGGAAGCGCTGGGGGCTCTGACCGGCGCGTTCTTCTTCGGCTTCGCGGCGATGCAGATTCCTTGCGGCTTCTTCTTCGACCGTTTCGGGCCGCGCTATACCGTGGTCGGCATGCTGATCGTGGCCTGCATCGGCGGCGCGATGTTCACGCTGGCGCCGAGCTGGCCGGTGCTGCTCACCGGCCGCGCGCTGATGGGGGCCGGCTGCGGCGTGATGCTGATCGGCAGCATGGTGGTGATCTCGCGCTGGTTTCCGCCGGATCGTTTCTCCACGCTGACCGCGCTCGTGCTGTCGATCGGCCTGCTCGGCAACCTCGCCGCCACCACGCCGCTCGCCTGGGCATCGCAGGCGGTCGGCTGGCGTCCGGTGTTCGGCGCCGTGGTCGTCTTCACCGCGCTCGCCACGGTCGCGATCTTTCTGGTGGTGCGCGACGCGCCGCCCGGCCACCCCTTCCTGAGCCGCAAGGCGGAGCCGCCCGGCGAGATGCTCAAAGGCCTGATCGAGGTGCTGCGCAATCCGCACCTGAAGCCGATCCTGGCGCTGAACTTCTGCAACTATGCCTGCACCTTCACCGTGCAGGGCCTGTGGGGCGGCGCGTTCCTGCGCGAGGTGCATGGCCTGAGCCCGATCGCGGCCGGCAATGTCCTGCTCTGCGCCGTGATCGCCTACCAGGCCGGCATGCTCGCCTTCGGCCCGCTCGACCGCCGGCTCGACACCCGCAAATGGATCGCCATCGGCGGCACCTCGGCGATCATCTTGCTGCTCGCGATTCTGGCGCTGTTCTCCCACCCGCCCACCTGGCTGCCGGTCGGCGTCATCGTCGCCATGGGCTTCTTCTCCGCCTCCAGCACCATGGTGATGACGCACGGTCGCGGCATCTTTCCGGACCGCCTGATCGGCCGCGGCATCTCCACCATGAACACGTCGGTGATGCTC
This sequence comes from Bradyrhizobium sp. LMTR 3, assembly GCF_001693485.1. Lineage (GTDB taxonomy): Bacteria > Pseudomonadota > Alphaproteobacteria > Rhizobiales > Xanthobacteraceae > Bradyrhizobium. Next base: position 71,577 of record NZ_MAXC01000043.1, on the reverse strand, counting down.
GGCGTCGCCTGCATGCAGACGCTCTCCGGCATCATCATCGGCGCGTTCGAGCCGCTGGCCAGTGGCGCACGCACGGAGGACGCCTATCGCGCGCTGTTCGGCACGCTGACGCTGGTGCTGATCGTGGCGGTTGCCATTTACAGCAGATCGCAGGATGTGAAGCCGAGCGAGGAGATGAAGGCGGCGGGGCGGTAGTTACAAAAAAGCAGGGCGCGATCGGCATCACCACGATCGCGCCCTACGTCGCCGGTCAATGGGGCAGGGGGAATAACCGGCTGCCGGGATGACTCCGAGCCCCCGGAGTCGTTCCATGAGACCGCAAATATTTTTCGTACACGGTTAAGTGATCGCTAAGCACCGGACCTGCGGCTACTCGGTTCGGGTTGTGTTCGTGATCGCCATGGGGCGAGGGACACAGAGCCATGTCACAGATTTTCAAAGCAATTTTTGCCCTTCTTGCCGTCTTCGCCACGTTTGGCGCCGTTCAGCTCGCTTCCGGCCACGACCTCGCCAGCCGGCTGAAACTCGCCGCGACCTCACCCGGAACAGACATCAACCGCGGAGCAGACATCAACCGCGCCACCAAGGCCGACCGCGCGGCCGTCAAAGCCGCGGCGGGCCAGACCGAGACGATTACGATCCGGACCGTCGGCCTCGAGGACACTTCCGTGGTGGTACGTGTTCCCGTGGTTCAAGAGGAGGCGCGGAACCGCCCGGCGCCGCCGGCCAAACCCGACAACAAGCCCGGCAAACCGAAGACAACGATCGCCTGCGAACCGCCCGTCAGCGTGCTGACCGAAGTCGCAAAGCTGCTCCAGCCCGGCCGCTGCGTGACGTAGGCATCGTATCCGCCAAGCGAGATCTGTAGGTTGGGCAAAGGCGCGATAGCGCCGTGCCCACCATCTATCATCGAGCACGGTGATTGATGGTGGGCACGCTTGCGCTTTGCCCACCCTACGAAATGCAAACTGATTTGCCTCGCGCCCAAGCGAAATTTCAATGCGCGGTTGCGACCAATTGGCACGACGGGCAAATCACTTCTGATTTTCAGAAATCGTGTCAAGCCCGGGAATCAAAAATATTCCGCTTAACATCACGGGCAAATCATCGGCATAACTCCGCCGTCTCACCCGATGGAGGGGCGGCTCGCGATCGTCACGAACGCGCGGTGAGATGCGATGGACGCTGATGGCGCGCTAGACGTACGCGCCGGAGGCGTACGGTGAAGTCGTGTGGTTCGGGCGCCGCGGTGCTGGCGTTAAGTTGGCGGGAAGTGTCCCGCCGATGACGGAGGCAAAAGAGCCGTTCTCCGGGAAGAGCACGAAGTAAGCCGTAAAGCCATTGCGCAGGGAAGGCCGGGATGCTCCCGCTGTACCTGTATGCTCGTGTGCGTGTTCTTTATGCGCAATGGCACACGAGACCGCGGGTGCGGCGCGCACCCGGTCTTCCCTGCGCCCTCAGTTTGGAGAGGGCGGGAAGTTGAGAGCATACCTCGGGCGAAATGCGCCGCGAGATCGCCTCCTCATACTCGGTAGTCATCGCCCGGCTTGACCGGGCGACCCAGTATTCCAGAGACGCCAGTGATTGAACCGAGAAGCCGCAGCGTACTGGATCCCCGCCGGAGCCTGTCATCGGCGCGCATTCGCGCGACCCGTTGGCGGGGACGACAGTCGAGTGTTGCGTCGCTATCTCTCCCCGTCATTGCGAGCGCATGCGCGCGGAACAACAACTTCGTTATCTCACGACACGCGAGGCTCGTCTACTCCGCCGGCGCTTCGCTCTCGCCGCTGCTTGCGTTGGCGCGGCTCGCGAGAAATCCAAGCGCCAGTCCGCCGATTGCGAGAATCGGGATCAGCTTCTTGACGCCGATGGCGCGGATCACCTGGATGCCGGTCGCGACCAGCACCGGATCGGACAGCACGGCCTGCGCGGTGGATCGCGCCTTCGCTGCCTGCTTGGCGCGCTCCTCGATCTGCTTCTTGCGCACCATGTACCAGCCGGCCGCGATCAGCGCGACCACGAAGAAGATGCCGGCCCCGGTGAGGCAAGCCTGTACGGGACCGTACCGCTCCAGCACGAACACGAAGGCCGCGGCGCACAGAAACGCAGCCGTGACCAGCAATGCCATCGCCGCCGCTGCCGCCAGCGAAGTCAGTCGCAACGCGGTGCCGGTCGATTCCTTGAAATCGTCGATCAGTCGCTGAAACATGGCCACGCCTCGATCTGAAAGCCGCGTCAACAAAACACGCCGCAGCGCTCCGTCGCCACGGGAATGCAAGAGGCGATGCAAGGCATGGCTGCCCAGCGCACGCGATCCGTCGCCAAACCTACCTACGCCACGTCACACCGATCAGAAAGCCGATCCCCAGCGCTAGGGCGACGGTTGCCAGCGGACGCTGCGTGATGGCGTCTTCCAGCGTCTCCTCGATCGAAGAGGCGGCGTCCTGGGCGGCGTCCATCATCGCGCTGCCGCGCTCCGACACGTCGTCGACCACCTGTTCCGCATTGGCGCGCGCCTGCCTGAAGCCATGCCGCGCCTGCTTGCCGGCGGTGCCGGCAAAACTGCCCAGCGCGTCGGTAATCTGCTCGGTCAGGGCTGCGATATCGTTTTTCACAGCGGTTACATCCTTCTGCAGGCGCTCGTAGGTCGCTTTGTCCGTCAGATTCTTCATTGCGGCGTCAGACATCGAAAGCTCCCGGGTACTGAGTTCATTCGCGGAACAAACGCTCCGCCGAATGGGAAGTTCCTCGCCCTAGTCCTCCGGCAGTTGCGGCGAAGCCGGCGGCATCAAGTGCTCCTTCACGATCAGCGCGACGATCAGAAGCGGCGACGACAGGAACGCGCCCATCGGGCCCCACAGCCAGGTCCAGAAAGCCACCGCCAGGAATACTGCAAGCGCGTTCAGTGCCAGCCGGCGGCCGACGATCGTCGGTGTCAGGAAATGACCTTCCAGAAAAGTCATCACGGCGAACATGGCCGGCGCCAGCAACCCGGCGCCGATGGTCGGGAATGCGACAAGGCCGACCACGACCAGCACGGCAAACATCGCCACCGGGCCGATGATCGGAATGAAGTTCAGGATCGCCGCCAGTGCGCCGAGACTGGCCGGGTTGGGCATGCCCGTGACCGCGCAGATCAGGCCGGTGGCGATGCCGACGCCGGCATTGATCATGGTCACCAGCAACAGATAGTTGCCGAGATGCTCCTCGATCTCGTTGAGGATCCGCAGCGTCCGCAGCCGCCACGCCCGCTCGCCGAAATTCAGGATCAGGGCCCGGCGCAGGTCCCGCCAGCTCGCGATGAACAGGAGCAACGTCGCGATGAACAGCAGGAATTCGGCAAAGGTCGGCGACAGGAATTCCAATGTAGGCTGCACCCAGTCGACCTTGGGCAGATGCAACGTCGTCAGCGTATCGGGCCCGCCGAGCATGCTCTGCAACTCCTGCCACAGCACGAGCGGCCGGTCGAACACGCGCAGCTTGTCCTTCAAAAGCGCTCCCAGCTCCGGAAGCTTGCTGCTCCATTCGATCGCGGGCGAGGCGATCAGGCCGACCATGAAAGCGGTGGCGGCGCTGGTGGCAGCCACGATCAGCACCGCGGCGACCGCGCGCGGAATGCGGTAACGCTCCAGGAGGCCGGCGGCCGGGGAAAGCATAGTCCCGACGATAAAGGCCATCGTGATCGGCAGAAGGAACGCCTTGGCGAGATAGAGGCCGGTGATGATGCAGATGATCAGAAGGCCCACGAGGCAGATCGCAACTACTTCCGTGCGACGGATGACCGGCGGCAAATCGAGCTTGCTCTCGGGGACCGGCGTGCCTTCCTGCTCGTGGGAAAGCTGGCGTTCACCGGGCAACGGCTTTGTCGGCGGAGATTTGGCGGCCAAAGGCTTGGCGGGCGAAGGCTTGGTGGGAATGACGCTCACAATGGTTTTCCCTCGCCCGAAGCGGCGGTGACACGGCAAAGCGACGTCGCGAACCGGACTGCGATCATAACGTGACGCCAAGGTGCGAGTTCCAATCGCGCAGGCGTGAGCGGTGTCGCACTTGACGTGATGCGACGCGACATCGGCGGTTCGGAACCGCCGGCTCGCGGCGGCGTTTGTTGGAGCAGGGCATCCAGCGATGCGCAATCCCACGGGGCAGGTCCCATGACACAGTCCTCCGATCGCCGGCCTTCGTCGCGCGTGGCGAGCGCGTTTGTTCTCGTCGCCGCCGTCTTGCTGACGCCCTCGGCACTCTTGAGCGCTGCGAACGCGCAGACGCTCGGCTACGCGTCCACCCCACCGAATGGCTATCCCGCCGATGAGGTGATTGCCTCCGACGAGGGCGCGACGCCCGAACGGCTTCGACGCGCCGTCGTCCCCTTCGGCACGACCGAGGCGCCGGGCACCATCGTCATCGATACCGGCAACACCACGCTCTATTACGTGCTCGGCCAGGGCCGCGCCGTCAGGTACGGCGTCGGCGTCGGTCGCGAAGGCTTTACCTGGTCCGGGGTGCAGACCATCAGCCGCAAGGCGGAATGGCCGGATTGGCATCCACCCAGCCAGATGATCGCGCGCCAGCCCTATCTGCCGCGCTTCATGGCCGGTGGTCCCGGCAATCCGCTCGGCGCGCGGGCGATGTATCTCGGCACCAGCCAGTACCGCATTCACGGCACCAACGATCCTTCGACGATCGGGAAATTCGTCTCGTCCGGCTGCATCCGCCTGGTCAATGAGGACGTCATCGATCTGTTCAACCGCGTCGATGTCGGCACCAAGGTCGTGGTGCTGCGGAAGAACGCGCCCGTCATGGCGCGCGGCGGGGACTCCAGGACCGGCATCACGGCGCGTCCGGCCGCGGCGCATTCGCGCCCGGTCGCCGCCGCGCCTTCGGGCCGCCAGGCGATGAACCTGACGCCGCCGGAGCTGAACTGAATTGATGCCTGGTATTGCGTGAGAGGAGAGCGTTGATGCGATCGGGAAAACTGGCGGCATGGGGAGCAGCCGCGCTGGCCTGCGCGTCGGCGTTGGCGCCTGCCGCGCAGGCGCAGGACTTCTTCTCGCAACTATTCGGCGGATTCGCCCGCCCGCGCCATCAGCCCACTCTCCAGATGCCGTTTCCCAATGACGACGGCCAGGTGTATGTGCCGCGCGGCGAGGGGCGCACCCGTTACGGCGGCGGCCAGGCCTATTGCGTGCGGACCTGCGATGGACGCTATTTCCCGGTCAGCGGATCCGACAATGCCAGCCGCGCAGCCTCCTGCAACAGCTTCTGCCCGGCAAGCGAGACCAAATTGTTCTATGGCAGCAGCATCGACGACGCGGCCGCCGAAAACGGAAAAGCCTATTCGGAATTGCCGAACGCGTTCCGCTATCGCAACGAACTCGTCAGCGGCTGCACCTGCAACGGCAAGGACCAGGTCGGGCTGGCGCTGGTCAAAATCGAGGACGACCCGACACTGCGCAAGGGCGACATCGTCGCCGGCGAGAACGGGCTATTGGTCGCGGGCCGCAGGGGCGACAGGCGCGGCGCCGAACTGAACCTCTCACCCGCCTCCGGCAAGGTCCGCGCCAAGTATGGGCGCGTGCCGGTGGTGGCGCGGGATTGAGAGGCTCGGCCACTCCCTCTCCCGCTTGCGGGGGAGGGCCGGGGTGGGGGTGCCTCCGCATAACGGATGCTTAGAGTTCGCGGAGGGACTTCTCCCACCCGCCACGCTCTGGCGAGCGCGTCGACCGGAGAGCGAGCTTCGCTCGTCTCGACCCCGCGGGAGAGTAACCAGCTAAGCCGCGCGGATCTTGCCGAGGAACGCGGTGACCTGATTGCCGAGCTGCTGGCTCTGCGTCTCCAGCGTCTGGGAAGCCTGCTTGACGTCCTCGGCGGCGGCTGCTGCTGCGTCGGCATCGGCCTTCACGCCAGTGATGTTGTCGGACACGTTCTTGGTGCCCTGCGCGGCAAACTGGGTGCTGCGCGTGATCTCCTGCGTCGCGGCACCCTGTTGCTGCACGGCGGCGGCAATCGCGGTCGCGACCTCGTTGACCTCGCCGATGATGCTGCCGATGCCCTTGATGGCGTCGATGGCCTCGCCGGCAACGCGCTGGATGTCCGAGATCTGCTCGGAAATCTCCTCGGTCGCCTTCGCAGTCTGGCTCGCCAGCGATTTGACCTCGGAGGCGACCACCGCGAAGCCGCGGCCTGCCTCGCCGGCGCGCGCGGCCTCGATGGTGGCGTTGAGTGCCAAGAGATTGGTCTGCGCGGCAATGGTATTGATCAGGCCGACGACTTCGCCGATCCGCCCTGCCGATTGCGCCAGCCCCTGAACGGTGCCGTCGGTATTGCGCGCCTGGCCGACCGCGCGGCTGGCGATGCTGGCGGCGTGCGCCGCCTGCTGGCTGATGTCGTTGATCGAGGCGCTGAGCTCTTCGGAAGCCGCAGCGACTGTCTCGACGCTCATCGAGGCGTCGCCGGAGGCCTTCTCGGCGACCTGGACGCGCTCGTTGGTCTGGCGCGAAATCGTCGAGAGGCCGGTCGAGGTGGTCCGCATCTGGCCGGAAGCATCGCCGAGCTGGGTGAGCGTCTCGCGCACCATGCCCTCGAACTCGCCGACATAGCTCTCGATCGCCTGCTGCCGCGCCATCGCGCCGGCGTTGCGGTCGCGCTCCTGCGCTTCGATCCGCGCCTTGTCGGCGGCCTGCTGCTTGAACGTCTCCAGCGCGCCGGCCAGCGCGCCGATTTCGTCTTGGCGCGCCGCATGGCCGGTATCGACGCCGAGGTCGCCGGCTGCGACTTTCAGCATGGCGTCGCGCATGGCGTGCAGCGGCTTGATGACGCGGCGGGTAACGATCGCCATGGCGCCGAACGCCAGCGCCAGCGCGCCGGTCAGCAATGCGAGCTGCATCGTCAGCGAGCGTTGGGCGGTGGAGCGCAGGTGCGCGGCGTGATCCTTGGCGGCGTCGAGCGCGGCCTCGGCGACGGCGACGGCGGCAGCGAGACGCCCGACCGTGACCGGGGTCCACTGGTTGGCGGTCAGTTCCGACTTCTCGCCGGCCGCAACCTGCGTCAGCAGCCGGTCGCGCAGAGCGAGATATTGCGGCTCGAAATAGGCGGTTTTGGTTGCAGCCATGGCGCTCGAGATCGCCGGGGGCAACTGCATCCCCGCGGCGGTCAATTCCAGCGCGCTCCAGGCGGCGTCGATGCCGCCGCTGTATTTCGTATAGGCGAGCCTCATCTCAGGCGCCACCTTGCCGGTATTGAGCCCGTTCGAGACGATCAGCGAGGCTTCGCCGGCGGTGTTGCGCAACAGCCAGGCGATCTGCTTGATCGCCAGCAACTGGTCGATGGTCGCGTCCTGGTGATTGACGGCCGCACCCAGCGCCCCGGACAGCTTCTCCAGCGTCTCCAGCATCGCGCTGGCGGCAGCAAAGTATTCCTTGGCCAGTTCGGGGCGGCGCGCGGCCTTCGGCTTGGCCACGGCTTCCCAGAACTCCTTCTGCAGCGTGGTCATCGTCTTGTAGAGGCGGTCGAACTCGGGGACCAGCGTCTGGTGCTGCGCGAACTCCAGGCCGCCGAGCAGGCCGAGCGCATTGCCCATCGCCGGCATTTCGGTGTCGCGGATGTTGCGCAGATACTTCTCGATATCGGCGTCCATCGGCGCATCGGAATTCAAGAGCCGGTTGGTCGTGGAGCGATCGGTGCGCAGATTGTGCATCGCCTTGAACATGTTTGCGGAGGCGTCGGCGATGACCGCAATGCGGCTCGCCACCTGCAAGCGGCCCCAGGAGTCCCAGGCACTAAGCGAAAATCCGACCACCACGCAGAATGAGGTGACGAGGATGACGGCTTTCAGCAGCGCGGATACGGTCAGACGGTTCAACATGATGCTCCCCCGAGGCGTCGTGGGTCATTTGGGGGGGAAACGGTAAAGACTTATCGAGTGAGAGCCGCGTAGTATTACGAGGATTCCTTGAAATGGCTGCGATTTTCCAAGCGGGCTCGGTTCCGTGGCACGGAACCCGGCGCGCTTGTTCACGTTAACAAAACACTACCAGCGCATTTTCCGGCCAACGCCGAGGGGGCTTCGCATGCTTGTCAGTATACTCATCACGTTTCTGGTCGTTATCCTCGTCCTCTATCTCATCAACCTCCTGCCGATCGACGGCCGCGCCAAGCAGATCGCCCGCGTCGTGGTGATCATTCTGGGCGTGATCTCGCTGTTGAGATACATCGCGGTGATTTAGCCGCAGCCACCAACGAAAAAGCCCCGGCGCGGACCGGGGCTTTTTCGCTCGAAAGCGCGTTCCTATTTCAAGGTCCTGAACCAGTCGTCCACGTCCTTGCGGATCTGGTCCTTGGCGAAGCCGTAGCGCTGCTGCAGCTTGCCTTCGAGTTGTTCGCGGCGGCCCTCGATGACGTTCAGATCGTCATCGGTAAGCTTGCCCCACTTCTCCTTGGCTGAGCCCTTGAACTGTTTCCAGTTGCCTTCAACCCTGTTCCAATCCATCGCCATCTCCTCCTCAGTTGGTATGGCGATCAACGGACAAAAAGCTCAGGCGTTCCGCCAGAATCAATGCGGCATCGTGACGTGTCGCGGCGGGCTCAGCCCGCCGCCTTTGCCTCGCGGCGGCGAGCGGTGAGGATGTATTCGGTGTAGCCGTTCGGCTGCTCGCGGCCCTTGAAGACGAGATCGCAGGCGGCCTGGAAGGCAACGCCATCGAACGAAGGCGCCATCGGCTTGTAGAGCGGGTCGCCGGCATTCTGCTTGTCCACCACGACGGCCATTCGCTTCAGCGATTCCATCACCTGATCCTTGCTGACGACGCCATGCGCCAGCCAATTCGCCAGATGCTGGCTGGAAATCCGCAACGTCGCGCGGTCCTCCATCAGGCCGACGTCATGGATGTCGGGCACCTTGGAGCAGCCAACGCCCTGGTCGATCCAGCGCACGACATAGCCGAGGATACCCTGACAGTTGTTGTCGATCTCCTGCTTCACGTCATCGGGCGCCCAGTTCGACTGCGACACCGGAACGGTGAGGATGTCGGAGAGTTTTGCGCGCTGGCCACCCCTGGCGAGCTCCTCCTGTCGCGCGATCACGTTGACCTGGTGATAGTGCAACGCATGCAGCGTGGCGGCGGTCGGCGAGGGCACCCATGCCGTGGTCGCGCCGGCCTGCGGATGACCGAGCTTCTGGGTCAACATGTCGGCCATCTTGTCGGGTGCCGCCCACATGCCCTTGCCGATCTGGGCATGGCCGGGCAGGCCGTCGATCAGTCCCATGTCGACGTTCCAGTCCTCATAGGCCTTGATCCAGGGCTGCGCCTTCATGTCGTTCTTGCGGATCATCGGACCCGCTTCCATCGAGGTGTGAATCTCGTCGCCGGTGCGGTCGAGGAAGCCGGTGTTGATGAAGCAGATGCGCTTCGAGGCGTTCTGGATGCAGGCCTTCAGGTTCACCGTGGTGCGACGCTCCTCGTCCATGATGCCGACCTTCATGGTGTTCTCGGGCAGTCCGAGCAGCCTTTCCACCTCGCCGAACAGTTCACAGGTCAGTGCGACTTCGTCGGGGCCGTGCATCTTCGGCTTGACGATGTAGATCGAGCCGGTGCGGCTATTCCTGATCTTCGAATTGCCCCTGAGGTCGTGGATCGCAAGCAGACCGGCGACCGCAGCATCGAGCAGCCCTTCCGGAATCTCCTCGCCCTTTTCATCGAGCAATGCGTCGGTGAACATGTGATGGCCGACATTGCGCATCAGCAGCAGGCTGCGACCGTGCAGCGTCAGCTCCTTGCCGTCGGGCGTCTTGTAGACGCGGTCAGGGTTGAGAGATCGTTGAACCGTCTTGCCGCCCTTCTCGAAATCGGCGGAAAGCGTGCCGTTCATCAAACCGAGCGTGTTGCGATAGACCAGCACCTTGTCTTCGGCGTCGACCGCGGCAACCGAGTCTTCCATGTCGAGAATGGTGGAAACCGCCGATTCCAGAATCATGTCGGCGACACCGGCCGGATCATCCTTGCCGATCGAATGATTGCGGTTGATCTTCACTTCGACGTGCATGCCATTGTTGACGAGCAGGACCGCGGAAGGCTGAGCGGGGTCGCCCTGGTAGCCGGCGAACTGCGAAGCGGATTTTAGCGCGGTGGCGTTGCCGCTCTTCAGTTTAACCGCGAGCTGGCCGGCGATGACGCTGTACGACGTCACATCGGTGTGGCTGCCGGTCGCGAGCGGCACGGCGGAGTCGAGGAACGCCTTGGCCTTGGCGATCACCTTGTCGCCGCGCGCCTTGTTGTAGCCGCGGCCAGCTTCGCTCGGATCATGCGGAATCGCGTCGGTGCCGTAGAAGGCGTCGTATAGTGAGCCCCAGCGCGCGTTCGCGGCGTTCAGCGCGTAGCGGGCATTGGTCAAGGGAACGACGAGCTGCGGTCCGCAGATCTTGCCGATCTCCTCGTCGACATCTGATGTCTCGACCTTCTGCGTGGCCGGCTCGGGCAGGAGATAACCGATCTCCTTCAGGAACGCCGTATAGGCGTTCATGTCGAACGCCTTGCCCTTGTTGGCGCGATGCCAGCCGTCGATTTTGACCTGCAGCGCGTCGCGGAGGGCGAGCAGCTCGCGATTTTTCGGCCCGAGCTTTTTGACGATGGCGGCGACGCCGGCCCAGAACGCGTCTGGGGAAATCCCGGTCTTGGGAGTCGCCTCCTTGGCGATGAAATCGAACAGGACAGGGGCGATCTTCAATCCGTGGGCATCGACACGATTCATGACGGGCTTTCTCGGGTAAACTGGCGTTCAATGGCTGGTTTTCAGACGAAAACAGCAAAAAACGCGCCAAAGGGGCGGTATTGGCCGCCCTTTTAGCCCTAAAGCCGGGTCGATGAGAAGGCCCCAAAAGGCCTAGATATTCGCCGCCAGATCCACCAGTTCGTCGAACAGAATGCCCGTCTCAGCCAGCATCCGCTCGATCTCGTCGGTCGCATCCGAAACCGTGCGCGCAGAGGTGTCGATGCGGAGCTCCGCTTGAGCCGGCGGTTGATAGTCGTTGCCGATGCCGGTGAAAGCCTGCAGCGTGCCCGCGCGCGCCTTGGCATAATGGCCCTTGGGGTCGCGGCTCTCGCAGATTTCGGCCGGCGTCGCGACGTAGATCTCGCGGAACGAAGCATCGGCGATGCGGCGCGCGGCTGCGCGATCGTCCGCGGACGGCGACACCGCAGCGACGACGGCAATGTGCCCGTTGCGCGCCAGATGGGTCGCAACTTCCGCCAGCCGGCGGATGTTCTCGGTGCGGTCCTGCGCCGAGAAGCCGAGATCGCCGTTGAGGCCGGCGCGGAGCGTGTCGCCATCGAGCAGAATGGGCGAACCGCCGCGCGAAAACAGCCGTCGCTCGAGTGCGCGCGCCAGCGTCGATTTGCCTGAGCCCGGCAGGCCGGTCAGCCAGATCACCGCGCCGTTGTGGCGGTAGCGCGCCGAGCGCTCTTCCGGGCGCAATGCGGATTCCACCGGCACGATGTCGATCGGAACGGCGCGCTGTCCGGCATCGACCGACAGCACGAGGCCGCCGCCGGCGATGCGGCCATTGACCTCGATCACCAGCCGACCAGTGCGCGAATTTTCCTGATAGGGATCGGCCGCGATCGGCTGCGCCAGCGAGATGTCGATTTCGCCAACATGATTGCGCGCGATCGCCGTGGTCTCCTCGTTGGAGAGTTCACCGGGATCGACCGCCTTCTCGATCGCGACCACGCTGGCGCGGGTTTCCCGCGTGCCGAGGCGGATCAGGATCTGGTCGCCCTTCGACAGCGGCTTGTCGTGCAGCCAGAAAATGCGCGCGCGAATGCGCCGTGTGTCGCGCGGGGTAGCTCCCGCATGGGCGATGACATCGCCGCGCTCGATGAATAATTCGCGGTCGAGCGTGATGCCGACCGAACGGCCGGCGCCGTGACTGCCCTTCAGCGGCGTCACTGGCCAGCTCTCCACCGTCTTGATCTTCGCGATCTTGCCGGCGGGCATGATGACGATTTCATCGCCGGCACTCAGATGTCCGGACTCGATGCGCCCCGCAACGATGCGGCGGTCGTCGAACTTGTAGATCGCCTGCACCGGCAGCCGCAGCGCCAGTTGCTCCAACGGCCGCGCCGGCTCGAGCGCGTCAAGCGCTTCGACGACGGTTGGTCCCTGGTACCAGCCGATCCGTGGCGTCTGCTCCGCAACGCCGTCGCCGTCGCGCGCGGAAATCGGAATCACGGCCGAAGGCGTCACGCCAAGGCCGATGAGATGCGTCGAAATCTCGTCGCTGATCTCCTCGAAGCGATCCGCGCTGAAATCGACGCGGTCCATCTTGTTGACGACGATCGCGACCTGCCTGATGCCCAACAGATGCAGCAGATAGCCGTGACGCCGGGTCTGGTCGCGCACGCCCTCCAGCGCGTCGATGATCAGCACCGCACCGTCGGCCTGCGAGGCGCCGGTGATCATGTTGCGCAGAAATTCGGCATGGCCGGGCGCGTCGATCAGTACGACGTCGCGCGAGCGGGTGCGGAAGCGGATTTGCGTGGTGTCGATGGTGATGCCCTGATCGCGCTCGGTCTGCAGCGCATCGAGCAGGAACGACCATTCGAACGGCATGCCGCGCCGTGTGCTGACGGCTTTCAGCATCTCCAGCTTGCCTTCGGGCAGGCTGCCGGTCTCGTGCAGCAGGCGGCCGACCAGCGTGGATTTGCCGTGATCGACGTGACCGACGATGACGATGCGGACTTGCGGGCGGGTGGTGCCGTTCGGTGTTGCCGAAACGCTGGCAGGCAGGATCATGTTCATCGCAACGCTCACAGCAAATGTCCGTTAGAGATAGCCGGCGACGCGCAGCCGCTCGAAAGCATCTTCGGTCTCATGATCCAGCGCGCGGCCGGCGCGCTCCGGCACCCTGGTGCCGTCGAGCTCGGCGAGAATCTCGTCGATGCTGGAGGCGGTCGACGCCACCGGATTGGTGATGTCCTGATCGCCCAGCGAGCGATAGCGCTTGCCGTCCTTCGAGAGATAGAGCGGAATGATCGGAATGTTTTCGCGCTTGGTGTAGGCCCAGATGTCGGCCTCGGTCCAATGCAGGATCGGATGGACGCGCAAATGCGCGCCTTGCGGCACTGATGCGTTGAACTGGTCCCAGAACTCCGGGGGCTGGTCGCGCACGTCCCAGCCGCCTTCGAGTCCGCGCGGCGAGAACACGCGCTCCTTGGCGCGCGTGGCCTCCTCATCGCGGCGGATGCCGGCAATCAATCCGTCGAAACCATATTTGGTCAGGGCCCACTTCAGCCCTTCGGTCTTGCGGGCGGCCGAACGTGCGGCCGGCGGTAGCGTTGGATCGACGGCATCGATCGACGGGCAGGGTTCGACCTTCAGATCGAGATCCCACTCTTTTCCGAAGCGATCGCGGAAGGCGTACATCTCGGCAAATTTCTTGCCGGTATCGACGTGAAGCGCCGGAAACGGCACGCGGCCGAAGAAGGCCTTGCGCGCCAGCCAGATCATCACGTTGGAATCTTTTCCGAGCGACCACAGCAGCGCGAGTTTTTTCAACCGCGCGAACGCCTCGCGCAGAATGTAGATGCTCTGTGCCTCGAGTTCGTCGAGATGATCCATCGAGGGCGGCGGCAGCCGTCCATCGGTGAAAATTTGTTCGACGGTGGCACCGCTTTTGCGGTCCGCGCCACGCAACCGGTCTTTGGCAGAGTCGGGATTGAGAAGATGCATCTCTGGGCCTTGGCCTTGGTGGGCGAAAATTCTATAGTCGCGATGCAACAGAGAAGAAAAAATTTTCTCTTTGCGGGCGCTGAACGACACATATATAGAAAATAATTCCAGTCAACCCCGAAGTGGGGGAAGCGAGTTTCGCATGCGATTTCTGCCCGTATTTCTCGACCTGCAAAGCGGCGTGGTGCTGCTCGTCGGAGCCGGCGAACTCGTGCGCGCGAAGTTGCGCCTCTTGGCATCGGCCGGCGCAAACATTCGCTGGTATGCGACCGACGGCAGCCATGACGTTTCGGGACTCGATGCGGCCGCTGCCGCGCGGATCGAACGCGCAACCGGCGATCCGCTCACGGCCGATATCTCAGGCGTCATCGCGGTGCTCTGCGCCGGCGCCGGTGATATCGGCGTTGCGATGTCGGTGCGCGCGAAGGCGGTCGGTCTGCCTGTGAATGTGATGGACGATCTCGCGCATTCCACTTTCATCTTTCCGGCGATCGTCGATCGCGGCGACGTCGTCGTCGCCGTCGGCACCGGCGGTGCTTCGCCGGTGGTCGCACGTCGCGTGCGCGAGCGCATCGAGGCGGTGCTGCCGGCGCGCATCGGCGATCTCGCCACCTTCATCGGCAGCTTTCGTAAATCGATGCATGCGCGCATTCCCGAATTTGCGCTGCGCCGCCGGTTCTGGGAGCGCGTGATCGACGGCCCGATCGGTGCGCTGGTTCTGGCTGGGCGCAAGACCGAGGCGGAAACCGCGCTGAATGAAATCGCCGATCCCTCCGCCTTCGCTGGCGCGAACGAGGACGGCAAGGCCGAGGGCAGGGTGACGCTGGTCGGCGCGGGGCCGGGCGATCCGGATCTGCTCACCATCAAGGCGTTGCGCGCGCTGCAGGATGCCGACGTCGTTTTCTACGACGAGCTGGTCTCGCCGGAAATTCTCGACCGCATCCGTCGCGACGCTTCGCGCATTCCGGTCGGCCGTCGCGTCGGCAAACCCGGCATCGGCCAGGATGCAATCAACAAGCTGCTGATCGAGGCTGCCAAGGCTGGACAGCGCGCGGTGCGGCTGAAGGGCGGCGATCCCTATGTCTTCGGCCGTGGCGGCGAGGAGATCGAAGTGTTGCGCGCCGCAGGCGTTGCCTATTCGGTGGTGCCGGGCATCACCGCAGGCCTGGGCGCTGCCGCGCAGTTCGAAGCGCCGTTGACCTATCGGCATGAGGCGCTGCGCATCACTTTCCTGACCGCGCACAAGGCAAAGGACGCCGAGAACGTCGACTGGTCGGTGCTGACAGACAAGAAGATGACCATCGTGGTCTATATGGGCATGACCGCCGCGCCGTCGGTCCGCGCGGGTCTGTTGGCTGCCGGTCGGTTGCCGCAAACGCCCGTCGGTGTGTTCGCGCGGGTGACGCGGCCGGATGCGCAGGCCGTGGTCGGGACGCTCGAAAACCTTCCCGCGCTGGTCGAAAAAATCGATGGCGGCCCCGCCATCCTCATCATCGGCGACGTCGTCGCGCATTCCGCGCCGTGGCGCCAGTCCAACCTCAATCAAGTCATCTCAAAACTATTGGATGCTGCCGAATGACCTCTCCGCTCGAACAAAAGAAAATCAGAATCACCGGGCCGTCGGTAGTGACCGCCAACCGCACCTGGGATGGCGCCGTGGTCTACCGGACCGCACAACAGGGGTGGTCGACCGCTCTGTCCGACGCTGCGATCGTGAGCACTTCGGATGATGCGCGTGCGTTGCTCGCCGAAAGCGCGGCCGATGACGTCGGCGCGGTCGGTGCCTATATCGCCCCGGTCGAGCTCAAGGGCGGGGTGGTCAAGCCCGGCAACCTCCGTGAACACATCCGGTCGAAGGGCCTCACCATCGACCTTCTTCCGGCCTAAAGGCTGATCCATCATGTATGCATATGACGAACTCGACCGCACGCTCATCAACGAGCGGGTTTCGGAATTCCGCGATCAGGTGAAGCGCCGCCTCTCGGGCGAACTCACCGAGGACGAATTCAAGATGCTGCGGCTGCAGAACGGTGTGTACCTGCAATTGCACGCCTACATGTTCCGCGTCGCGATCCCCTATGGCACGTTGTCGTCGAAGCAGTTGCGCCGGCTCGCCCATATTGCCCGCCGCTACGACCGCGGTTACGGCCACTTCACCACGCGGCAGAACATCCAGTTCAACTGGATCAAGCTTGCCGAGTTGCCCGATGCACTGGCCGAGCTTGCCGAGGTCGGTATCCACGCGATGCAGACCTCCGGCAATAACATGCGCAA
This sequence comes from Bradyrhizobium sp. LMTR 3, assembly GCF_001693485.1. Lineage (GTDB taxonomy): Bacteria > Pseudomonadota > Alphaproteobacteria > Rhizobiales > Xanthobacteraceae > Bradyrhizobium. Next base: position 55,581 of record NZ_MAXC01000043.1, on the reverse strand, counting down.
CGTCACCTCGGACCAATGGGCGGGCGTCGCGCCCGGTGAGGTCGAGGATCCACGAATCTGGTCGGAGATCCTGCGTCAGCACACCACGCTGCATCCGGAATTCTCGTTCCTGCCGCGCAAGTTCAAGATCGCGATCACCGCATCCGAGCACGACCGCGCCGCAATCAAGATCCACGACATCGGCTTGCGGCTGCACAAGAACGCCGACGGCGAGACCGGCTTCGAGGTGCTGGTCGGCGGCGGCCTTGGCCGCACGCCGTTCATCGCCAAGACCATCAAGCCGTTCGTAGCCGGCCGCGACATTCTCAGCTATGTCGAGGCGATCCTGCGCGTCTACAACCAGTACGGCCGCCGTGACAACATCTACAAGGCGCGCATCAAGATCCTGGTACATGAGCTCGGCATCGAGAAGTTCGCGCGTGAGGTCGACGAGGAATGGAGGCAGATGGGCCACAGCGCCCTGACACTCGACCATTCCGTCATCGAGGAGGTGCGTTCGCGCTTCTCCTATCCGGCCTACGAGAAGCTTCCGCACATGCCGGACGAGCTGAAGCAGGCCGCGCATGATCCGCTGTTCGAGCGCTGGCGCAAGAACTCGGTGGCACCGCACAAGGTGCAGGGCTATTCGATCGTGACGCTGTCGCTGAAGCCGGTGGGCGGCCCGCCCGGCGATGCCACCGCCGACCAGATGGACGCGATCGCCGATCTCGCCGACAAATACTCCTTCGGCGAGATCCGCGTCGGCCACGAGCAGAACCTGGCGTTGCCGCATGTTGCCAAGCGCGACTTGCCGCAGTTGTGGAAGGCGCTCGACCGTCTCGGGCTCGCCACGCCGAACGTCAATCTGGTCACCGATATCATTGCCTGCCCTGGGCTCGATTACTGCTCGCTCGCCAACGCGCGCTCGATTCCGATCGCACAGGAATTGACGCGGCGTTTTGCCAACCACGACACCGCCGACATGATCGGCCGGCTGCACATCAACATCTCCGGCTGCATCAACGCGTGCGGCCATCATCACGTCGGCCACATCGGCATCCTCGGCGTCGAGAAGAACGGCGAGGAGTTTTACCAGATCACGATCGGCGGCCGCGCCGACGAGAACGCGCAGATGGGCGCGCTGATCGGCCCTGCCGTCCCTTATGCGGAAGTTGCCGACGTGATCGAAGACATTGTCGAAGCCTATCTCGCGCTCCGCGACCGTCCCGAAGAGCTGTTCGTCGACACGGTGAAGCGTCTGGGCGTTGAGCCATTCAAGGAGCGGGTCTATGCCACTCGTTAAGAACGGAAGAATCGCCATCGACCTGTTCGTCCATGTTGCCGACGGCGCCGAATTGCCGGGCGACGGAGCGGTCCTCATTTCGGCGGCGCGGTTCCTCGAAGATCCGGAAGCCATTCTCAAGCGCGCCGGCAAAACCGGCGTGATCTGGCCGAACAGCCGTGCCGTCGACGACCTCGTGCCCTATCTCGATCGTCTGGCCGCCGTCGCGCTGGTGTTCCCGATCTTCCGCGACGGCCGCGCCTACAGCCAGGCGCGCTTGTTGCGCGAGAGGCATGGCTATGACGGCGAGCTGCGCGCCACCGGCCAAGTGCTGCGCGACCAGTTCGTGTTCATGTCGCGCGCCGGCTTCGACGCGTTCGAGGTGAAGAAGGATGCCGACGCCGATGCCTTCGCCGAGACCATGAAGCGCTATTCGGTGTTCTACCAGCCGACCGGCGATGGCCGCGTCACGGCGCTCAATCGGCGGATGCAGTTGCGTCATTCGGAGAGTGCCGGCCAGTGAGCACGATTTCACAGCAGGTGGTCGCCGCTGAAGCAGCGATCCTTCATTCGGCGCAGACACTCGACCATACCTTGCGCGACGCTTCGCCAACGCATGTCATTGAAACCGCGCTGAAGACCGTCGGCCGCGAGCAGCTTGCGCTGGTGTCGTCGTTCGGTACGGAATCGGCGGCGCTGCTGAAGGTGATGGCCGACGTCGATCCCGCGATTCCCGTGATCTTCCTCGATACCGGTTGGCTGTTCGAGGAAACGCTCGCCTATCGCGATACGCTGATTGCTGCGCTTGGCCTCCGCGACGTCCGCTCGATCAAGCCGCTGGCAGAAACGCTCTCACGCCAGGATCCCGATCGCGAATTATGGTTTTCCGATCCCGACGCCTGCTGCCGTATCCGTAAAGTAGAGCCGCTGGCGCGGGCGCTCAAACCGTTCTCGGCCTGGATCAACGGACGCAAGCGTTTTCAGGGCGGCGCGCGCGCTGAGATTTCCGTTGTCGAGGACGATGGCGACAGGCTGAAATTCAATCCGTTTGCCAACGTGTCGCGCGAAGAGCTCGAGGCGATCTACAAGCTCGCCAAACTGCCGCCGCATCCGCTCGTTGCCTCGGGTTACCTGTCGGTCGGATGCATGCCGTGTTCGAGCCGGACGGCGCCGGACGAAGACGCCCGCGCCGGCCGCTGGCGCGGCAGGTCCAAGACGGAATGCGGCATCCACACGACCAAAACTTCCTAGAGTCCGGACTTTATGGGACAGGGAAGCTGCGGAACCGCAAACAATGAAATGCGGTTTCGTTGACTAAGCGGCCTTTCGTTGCGACCTACGTGTTCGTGGTTGATGATATGCTTCGTCAAGCCGAATGGAGATCAACGATGATCCGTCGCATTCTGCCGCTTGTTGCCGGATTGCTCTGGGCGAGTTCGGCCTTCGCTGCCGACTACACCTTGCTCAACGTGTCCTACGATCCGACGCGCGAGCTGTACGCCGATTTCAACAAGGCGTTCGCGGCGGCCTACCAGAAAGAGAACGGCAAGAGCGTCGAGATCAAGCAATCGCATGGCGGCTCAGGCTCGCAGGCGCGCGCGGTAATCGACGGGCTGCAGGCCGATGTCGTCACGCTGGCGCTGGCCTATGACATCGACGCCATCGCTGCGAAGGGGCTGGTGGCGCCGGATTGGCAGAAGCGCCTGTCGCTCAATGCATCGCCGTATGCTTCGACGATCGTATTCCTGGTGCGCAAGGGTAACCCCAAAGCCATCAAGGATTGGAGCGATCTCATCAAGCCCGGCGTGCAGGTGATTACGCCGAACCCGAAGACCTCGGGCGGCGCGCGATGGAATTACCTGGCCGCATGGGGCTTTGCCGAAAAGAAATTCGGTTCCGCCGACAAGGCGAAGAAGTTCGTCGCCGATCTCTTCAAAAACGTGCCGGTGCTCGATACCGGCGCGCGCGGCTCGACCGTAACTTTCGTCGAGCGCGACGTCGGCGACGTGTTGCTGGCGTGGGAGAACGAGGCATTCCTGGCGCAGCGCGAATTCGGCAAGGGCAAATTCGAGATCGTCGCGCCGCCTTTGTCGATTCTCGCCGAGCCGCCGGTTTCGGTCGTCGACAAGGTTGCCGATAAAAAAGGCACCCGAGCCGTCGCCGAAGCCTATCTGAAGTATTGGTATACCAAAGAAGGCCAGGAAATCGCCGCGCGCAATTTCTATCGTCCGCGCGATGCGGAAATTGCGAAGGAGCACGAAAAATCCTTCGCGAGGCTCGAACTTTTCACAATCGACGACGTTTTCGGTGGTTGGACCAAGGCGCAGAAAGATCACTTCGGCGAAGGCGGCATTTTCGACCAGATCTACAAGAATTGATCCGGCCAACGTCAGCCGTAGCGAAAGCAGGGGGATTTGTGAGCACAGCGGTCGCACGGCGCACGAGCTTGCCCGGGTTCGGTCTGACCATGGGTCTGACGCTGACGTGGCTCTCCGTTATCATCCTCATTCCGCTTGCCGGCCTGTTCCTCAAGACGCTCGAGCTTTCGCCCGCTCAGTTCTGGGAAATTCTCACCAGCCGCCGCACGCTGAATGCGCTGAGGATTTCGTTCGGTCTCTCCTTTGCCGCAGCCTGCGTCAACCTGGTGATGGGCACCATCATCGTGTGGGCGCTGGTGCGCTACCGCTTTCCGGGCCGGCGGATATTCGATGCCATCGTCGACATTCCCTTTGCGCTGCCGACCGCGGTTGCGGGTGTGGCGCTGACGCAATTGTTCGCACAGAAAGGATGGCTCGGCGCGCCGCTGGCTGAGCTCGGCATCAAGGTGGCGTTCACGCCGATCGGGATCTTTATCGCGATGGTTTTCATCGGAATCCCGTTCGTGGTGCGCACGGTTCAGCCCGTCCTGATCGATCTCGACCCGGAAATCGAGGAGGCGGCCGCAAGCCTCGGCGCCGACCGCTGGCACACCGTGTTCCGGGTGATCTTGCCGAGCCTGATTCCGGCGCTGCTGACCGGCTTCGCGCTGGCATTCGCGCGCGCGGTCGGCGAGTACGGGTCGGTGATCTTCATCGCCGGCAATCTGCCCAATGTATCGGAGATCGCGCCACTGCTGATCGTGATCCGGTTGTCCGAATTTCGCTACGCCGATGCGACGGCGATTGCCGTCGTCATGCTGCTGGCTTCGTTCGTGATCATCTTTGCCGTCAATCGCCTGCAACGCTGGGCGCAAACCCGCATTCCCGCGCATTGAGGGCCGGCTGATGTCGACGCAAACGAGCTTTGTGACTCCGGAGGCGCCGCTAAAGGCCTACGCGTCGACGGCGGGCGCGGCCATTTCCTCGCTGTCGCGCCGCGAAGCGCGCGAGCGTCCGCGGGCGATTGCTTCACCCAAGGATTTTCGGACAGAGCCGGGGCCGGTCCGCTTCGTCATCGTCGCGCTTGCCGTCAGCTTCCTCACCATCTTTGTCGTGCTGCCGCTGGTTGTGGTGTTCGCGTCGGCCTTGTCGAAAGGCATCAGTGCCTATTTTGCCGCGCTGGCCGAGCCGGAGGCGCTGTCGGCAATCCGGTTGACCCTGCTGGTGGCGGCGATTTCGGTCGGCCTCAATCTGCTGTTCGGGGTGATCGCGGCTTGGGCGATCGCAAAGTTCGATTTCCCCGGCAAGACCTTCCTGGTCACGCTGATCGACCTGCCGTTCTCGGTCAGTCCGGTCATTTCGGGCCTCGTCTTCGTGCTGCTGTTCGGCGCGCAGGGCTATTGGGGCACCTGGCTGCAGGCGCACAATATCCATATTTTGTTCGCCGTGCCCGGCATTGCGCTCGCGACCATCTTCGTGACGTTTCCGTTTGTGGCCCGCTCGCTGATCCCGCTGATGCAGGAGCAGGGCACGCTGGAGGAGGAAGCCGCGATCTCGCTGGGAGCGTCAGGCCTGCAGACCTTCTTCCGCGTCACTCTGCCCAATATCAAATGGGGCCTATTGTATGGCGTACTGCTGTGCAATGCGCGCGCCATGGGCGAGTTCGGCGCGGTGTCGGTGGTGTCGGGCCATATCCGTGGCGAGACCAACACCATGCCGCTACTGGTCGAGATCCTCTACAACGAGTATCAGTTCGTGGCGTCGTTTGCGATCGCCTCGCTGCTGGCGATGCTGGCATTGATCACGCTGGTCGTGAAGACCGTTCTCGAACAGCGCCTGGACGAAGAACTAATTCCAAGGGACGATCCAAGGTGACCATTGAAGTCAAAAACATCGTCAAGAAATTCGGCGCGTTCGCAGCCCTCGACAATGTCGATTTGAAGGTCGGCAAAGGCGAATTGCTGGCGCTGCTTGGCCCATCCGGGTCGGGCAAAACCACGCTGCTGCGGATCATTGCCGGCCTCGACTGGCCCGATACAGGCGAGGTGCGGATCGATGGCGAGGATGCGCTGGGACACGGCGCCAGCGAGCGCCACGTCGGATTCGTGTTCCAGCACTACGCGTTGTTCCGCCACATGACGGTGTTCGAGAACGTCGCCTTTGGCCTGCGCGTGCAGCCGCGCGCCGTCCGCAAGGACGAGGCCACGATCCGTGCCCGCGTCAAGGAATTGCTCGACCTGGTGCAACTCGACTGGTTGGCAAACCGCTATCCCAGCCAATTGTCCGGCGGCCAGCGGCAGCGCATTGCACTCGCCCGCGCGCTTGCGATCGAGCCGCGCATTCTCCTGCTCGACGAGCCCTTCGGCGCGCTCGACGCGAAGGTGCGGAAAGAGCTGCGGCAATGGCTGCGTTCGCTGCATTCCGAAATCCATGTCACCTCGATCTTCGTCACCCACGACCAGGAAGAGGCGCTGGAAGTCGCCAACCGAGTGGTGGTGATGGACAAGGGGCGCATCGAGCAGATCGGCACGCCCGGCGATGTCTATGACAATCCGGCGACCGCCTTTGTCCACGGCTTCATCGGCGAATCCATCGTGCTGCCGGTCGAGGTCTCAGGCGGCTCGGTGCGGCTCGGCGGCCGGCCGCTTAATATCACCGCCGATGGTGCAGCCTCCGGCGCCTCAAAGCTGTTCGTCCGTCGCCACGACATGCAGATCGGGCCCGCCGGAACCGGCTCGCTGGAGGGCGCGGTGCGCCATGTCCGCTCGTTCGGCCCGATCCAGCGGGCGGAGATCGCCTTGACGGGCGGGGAAGGCAAGACCGTGATCGAGATCGACGCCCCCCGGGACCGGGAACTCCAGGCCGGCGAAATCATCAGCCTGCAACCCCGCCGCTACCGGATCTTTGCCGCGCAGGATTGACGTCGAAGTCGTCATTCCGGGGCGATGCGCAGCATCGAACTAGGGTGCGCACTTGCGCACCTGAGAATCTCGAGATTCCGGGTCTGGTGCTAGCGCACCATCCCGGAATGACGTCAATTGCTCCCCCGTTCACCATTCAGCCACGGTTGGTATGCAACAAGCGGCCATCCAGGCTTAGGGGCTTCTTTCGGGGGGATTCTTCAGTGAAACGGGCGACCACCGCCATTATCGGCCTATTGCTGCTTGCCGGCTGCTCGGCAGACGTCAAGATTCCGGAGCAGCCGGCCATGTATCTCGACATGGCCCAACCCGGCGCCACGCTCGACCCCGTCGCGGCGGCGCTCCTGATCTCGCAATATCGCCAGAACAACGGCCTCGGTGCCGTCGTGGTCGATCCCGATCTGATCAAGCTGGCGGAGCAGCAGTCCCAGGCGATGGCGGCCCGCAACAAGATGGACCATAACGTGAAGGGCCCGCTGGACAAGCGGCTGGGGGCCTCAGGCTATCCCGCGAAGCTTGCCGTCGAGAATATCTCGGCCGGCTATCACACGATGGCGGAAGCCTTCTCCGGCTGGCGCGACTCGCCGCCGCACAAGGCCAATATGCTCAAGAACGGTGTCACAAAATTGGGCATCGCGGCGGTTTATGCTCCAAACACCAAATACAAGGTGTTCTGGACGCTCATCCTAGCATCGACCTGAGGCAACGCCGGATGCGGGCTCGACGTCTCACAAAGCGATAAACTCGGCGTGATCCTTGCTTCGATCCTGCCTGATTGACGCCGTCGCGAACTGCCGCCACGGTGCCCCGGTCATTGTCCACTAGCCGACGGTCACGATGGATCATTCCGATATCGCGCCGGCAACCACGCCCGCCAAAGCGCAGCGTGTGCTGGTCCTGCAAGGCGGCGGCGCGCTTGGCTCCTATCAGGCGGGTGCCTTTGAGGCGCTGTGCCGCTCGGGGTTCGAACCCGAATGGATCGCGGGCATTTCAATCGGCTCCGTCAATGCCGCGATCATTGCCGGCAACGAAGGTGAAAAGCGCGTCGACCGGCTGAAAGAATTTTGGGAGATGGTGTCATCTCCGGTGCCATGGAAGCCCGTCGCATCAGGCGACCGCGCGCGCTCGCTGTTCAACGAAACCAGTGCCGCGCTGATTGCGACCTTCGGCGTACCGGGCTTCTTCACGCCGCGCATTCCGCCCGCACCCTTGTGGCCGCCGGGCAGCCGGCAATCGCAAAGCTATTATGACACTGCGCCGCTGAAGAAAACGCTGGAGCGGCTGATCGACTTCGACCGCATCAACGATCTGAAGACGCGGCTCAGCGTCGGCGCGGTCGGCGTAACCTCGGGCAACCTGAAATATTTCGACAACTTCGAGTTCAGGAAGCTCGGCAAGAAGATCGGCCCGGAGCACATCATGGCCTCCGGCGCGCTGCCGCCCGGCTTTCCTTCCATCGAGATCGAAGGCGAGCACTATTGGGACGGCGGCATCGCTTCCAACACCCCGCTCGACTATGTGCTGGCCGGGGAAACCAACCGCGATCTCCTGATCTTTCAGGTCGATTTGTTCAGCGCGCGCGGGGAATTGCCGACGTCGCTGCTGGAGGCCGCGGAGCGCGAAAAGGACATCCGCTATTCCAGCCGCACCCGCATGACCACCGACAAGAACAAGCAGGTGCACAACGCGCGCAAGGCGCTGCGCGAGCTGCTCGGAAGGCTGCCCGACGATCTCAAGAACGATCCGTCGGTGGCAGTTCTCTGCAACGCGGCCAAGGAAAACACCGTCACCGTCGTGCATCTGATCTACAAGAGCAAGAACTACGAAACTTCATCCAAGGATTACGACTTTTCGCATGTCGCCATGGTCGAACACTGGAACGCAGGCGTCCGCGACGTTCATCTGTCGATGCGTCACAAGGATGTGTTGGAGCGTCCGCAATCCGGCCAGACCATGATGGCCTACGATATGACGGCGGATGTTTCGAAGACCGCCGCAGGCAAGCAGGAGTGAATGCAATGGGTACGTTAAAAGGCAAGACCGCTGTCGTGACCGGCTCGACAAGCGGCATCGGATTGGCTTACGCGCGCGCTTTTGCCGCCGCCGGCGCCAATGTCGTCCTCAACGGCATGGGCGTGCCGGCCGACATCGAGCGCGAGCGTTCCGGCATCGAGACCGACTTCAAGGTCCGCGCCGTGCACTCGCCCGCCGACATGACCAAGCCCGCCGAGATTGCCGAAATGGTCGCGCTTGGCGAGAAGACGTTTGGTTCGGTCGATATCCTCGTCAACAATGCCGGCATCCAGTTCGTCTCGCCGATCGAGGAGTTTCCGCCCGAGAAGTGGGAAGCCATTATCGCCATCAACCTGTCGTCGGCGTTCTACGGCATCCGCGCCGCAGTCCCCGGCATGAAGAAGCGCGGCTGGGGCCGTATCATCAACACGGCTTCCGCGCATTCGCTGGTGGCGTCGCCGTTCAAGGCGGCCTACGTCTCGGCCAAGCACGGCATTGCCGGTCTCACCAAGACGGTGGCGCTGGAGCTTGCGACGTTCAAGATCACCTGCAACTGCATCAGTCCCGGTTACGTCTGGACGCCGCTGGTGGAAAAGCAGATTCCCGACACCATGAAGGCGCGCAACCTGACCAAGGAGCAGGTCATCAACGACGTGTTGCTGGAGGCGCAGCCGACCAAGGAGTTCGTGACCTCAGAACAGGTCGCCGCACTGGCGCTGTTCCTGTGCAGCGACGATGCCGCCCAGATCACCGGCGCCAATCTGTCGATCGATGGCGGATGGACCGCGGCATAGCAATTGCGAACGAGGAATTTCGAACGGCCCGGGAAGCGCGCCTAGTGGGCGACGCTTCCGGTCACGGCTGCGATACTCGCCTGCGAAAAATGCAGCTCGTTGAAGCCGAGCTTGCTGGCCACCAGAATCAGGACTGAGGCCAGCACCACCCTCAGCACCGTCTCCGGCACGCGAACCGCGCAGTAGCTGCCGATCACGATGCCGGGCAAAGATCCGACCAACAGCACACCCATCAGCGCCCAATCGACCGAACCCAGCGCCCAATGTCCGATGCCGGCCACCAGCGTCAGCGGCACCGCATGTGCGATGTCGGAGCCAACAATGCTCGCCATCGGCAGGCGCGGATAGAGCAGCAAGAGCGCGGTGACGCCGACGGCGCCGGCGCCGACGGATGAAATCGAGACCAGCACACCGAGCGCCACGCCGACCATCACGGTCGCGCGGCCGGTCGCCGCGGCATCGAACCCTTCCATGCGCCGGCGATAGTGATCCATGATCGCCCTGCGGAAGATCAACGATGTCGCCGTGAGGAGGAGCGCGAAGCACAGCACCAGATTGACCAGGCTGCGCGCGGCCTCCCCCTTGAGCTCGAGTTGCCACAGCACGAGCAAGGTAACGACGCTTGCCGGGATGCTGCCGCTGGCAAGGCGCATCACGGCCGGCCAGTGGATGCTGCGTGCAAATCCATGCACCAGGCTGCCGCCCGTCTTGGTGGCCGCGGCATATAGAAGGTCGGTGCCGACAGCGGTCGACGGGTGGATGCCGAATAGCAGAATCAGCAACGGCGTCATCAGCGAGCCGCCGCCGACACCGGTCATCCCGACCAGCAGGCCGACGCCGAATCCCGACGCAACGTAAAGTGGATCAATCATTTCCGGGTGCAAGTTCCATTTGGCATGTGCGAGTATATATCAACGCAGGGAATAAACGTCCTATCGATGGCGGCGCATCGGGTGAAATAAGAATATTTCATGCGCACATCGGAATCCGGTGGTTATTTTCCCCAATTTGGCGGTACAGGGCGATAGCGACGTCCTGCGGCTAAAGCGAGACCATTGAAAGGCTGTAGCGGTCACTGAAGCAGCCGCCAATGCCCCGAAGATCGTCCTTTGAAGGGGTGAACAGGCTGGCCCAACTGCGTCTGCGCATCATGGTCGATGGGGCGCCTCGAATCAGCGCTTCCCGAGCGCCAGGACGTGTAGTCCGAGCCGCCGGCGCACGATCCAGAACAGCAGCACCGTCTCGAACGTCAGCGAGATCGAGGTCGCGGCCGCCGCGCCGTGGCCGCCGAAGTGGGGCACCAGGACGACGCACAACACAACGTTCATGACAAAGGCGAGCGCATAGGCCAGCGCGCAGATGTGCTGATGGCCGAGCATATTCAGGAGCCGCTCGACCGGGCCGATGGCGGAACGCACCACAAGGCCAATCGCTGCAATGAACATGATGTCATAGCCGACGACGAATTGCGGCCCGAACAGCCATAATAGCGGCTTGCCCAGCGCCAGCAGCAGAATGGTTGCGCCGAGCGACGGCCAGAACGTCCACTGGATCGCATGCGCCACATAGGCCGACAGCCGCGGCTTATCGCCCTGCGCGTGATACTCGGCAAAGCGATGCGCAGTCGAAGCCCCCATCGCGTAGTGAATGAAGGAGACCAGCGCCAGCGTCTTCACCACGGCAAAGTAGACGCCGACCTCTTCCGAGGAGCGGAATTGCTGCAGCACCAGTACGTCGGTGTATGACAAAAGCAGATAGAAGCTTTCCACCAGCAGGATCGGCAGCGAGACCGCGAGCCAGCCGCGGAAGTCGTATGCCCGGGGGCCGGGCTCGATGTGGCCGCCGAGCTTGCGATTGAGCACGATCATCTGGCCGATCATCGCGATCCATACCGCCGCGGCGCTGGCCCACATTGCGGCGGTGGCGCCGAGGTTGAAGCCGAGCGCAAAGGCGCCGGCGGTCAGGCCAATGATCAGCGACTGGCGCACGATGAACTGCGGCACCAGGCCAAGCCGCATCCAGTCGTGCGAGCGGGCGATGCCGTCCTGGGTGTTGGCGACGACGAACGCCGGCAGTGTCAGGCAACCGATGTAGAGGGGAACTATCGCGTTGCCGTCGATCCACGGCGACAATCCCTTCACCGCGCCTGCCAGCAGCAGCGAGACGATGGAGGACACTGCGAACGTCATCCATCGGCTGCCGGAGAGGAAGCCGCGCAACAGCGCGTGTTCGCCGCGTGTACGATATTCCGGAATGAGCTTCTGCGCGGATGCCGAGATGCCGAAATCCATCATGCTGCCGAGCAGCAGCACCCAGGTCCAGACATAGACATAGACGCCGTAGTCCGAGCCGCCCATCCAGCGCGCCAGCAGGATCTGCGAGAAATAGGCAAGCGCTGCGCTGAAGACGCGGATCACGAAGATCGTGCCGGCCAGCCGCCTTGTAACGGAGGCTTCACTGGAGCCGCCAAGCAGCGCACGCAGGCGCGCGATCACGCCACCAGGCGGAGCGGTTGCGGATTGCGAATCCATTACGGCCACAACGGTACATCCCCGAAACGTGCCGCGAGGCGGCGGCGACGATCGGATGTATCAACCATTCGTTAAGATTCGGTTGGGTGGCGGCCCGCGCATTCCGCTGAATTGCTGCCGTCTGGAGCTGCGAACGACGAAGTCAGGAACAAAACCGCTGAGCCGTCGTTTGATGCCGCGGAGCCATCGCCCGCCGCTCACAACGGCGCATGTCGCGGATAGCCAAAGGTCTTCCGACCCGCCGTTATTCATTGCAAGCGCTCGCGCGGATAGCCAAAGGCGATGGCTGCCGTCCCACCCGAACAGCCCGCGTGTCCGGGCCGCGAGATGGATGACCCGAACGATCTGGTTCTGGCCATGTTGGGATTGATGATCGCTGCCATCATGCTGGTGGCCGGCGCGCTCTACGTGATCAACGCGCCCGATCCCATACCGACCCGCAGCGCCCCGCCGGCCGTGCAGGTATCCCCGGTTTCGTAGCTTCATGCTGGTTGGCCCCGGGGGGCTGGCGGAACTTTTCCGGCTTTTTGTAACTTGAGCTTCGGCCGCATGGTGCGGCCGGGGAGGAAAGATATGAAATTACTGCTTGTCACCGCTGTAACGATCGCCACCGCGCTGGCTGTCAGCCCGGCTTCTGCCCAGAAAGCTTCTGCCCAGAAGACGGGTTGCACAAGCGAAAACATGGCCAAGCTCGTCGCGTCCGGTAACGCTATGCCTGATAGTCCCGGCAAATTTGCGATGATGAAAGAGATGGGCGCGGCGAATGCCGCCATGTCAAAGGGCGACATGCGTGGCGCTTGCAAGAGCTATATGCGCGCTCAGCAGATGAGCGGCCAGAAGAGCTAGGAGGACATACGTTGCTGAAGAGGAGAGCTGCCAAGCGACGGCTCTCCTCTGACTGGAAAAACGTCGCTGCACCGGGTGGAAACACCTTGCGGCATCGTGGCGCGGCTGAGCACGTCCGCAGGGACGGCAGGTCGGGTCAATTCAAACTGACGTTGAACTCGTAGGCCCGATCGCCGCCGACCAGCGTCAGTTTGAGTGCAGCGCCTTCCGGACTGGCGCCGGGCGGCAGGCCGTCGAGTTCGAAGGCAAAGCGTTTGACGCCGGGCGGGCCTTGCTCCACGAGTTTGGGAACCGGCAGCGCCCAGTCGGGCGTCGGCCCCTCGGCGAACAGGTTGACCTCCCTGGCCTCGGGCGCGGTCACGTCGACGAGCACGCTCTTTCCCTCGCGCTTGACGTCGCGGATGGTCAGCGGATTGGAGTCCCCGACATTGGCCGGCTTCGGCACCGCATTGAGCGCATCGGACAGTGTGCCGTCCTCGGTGCTTGCCACGCTGGCAAAAGCGAGTTCGGCATGGGCTTCCACGGGAATGCAGAGCTTTTCGCAAACCGCGTAGCTGATGTGGGTGCGCAGCGTCACCGGCTTGTCGGCATTCTTGGCGACGATCCGCAACGGCAGCACGACCTGTTGCTTGTATCCCAGCGCGGTGCCGCCTGCGCCGTCGTCGAATTTCATCGGCGCCGGCCACAGCACCGTCACAGCTTCGACATTGTCGGATTTGGAGAAGTCGAAGCGGGGTGGCACGCCGGAATCCCCGGGCGTCCGCCAATAGGTCTTCCATCCCGGCTGCAACTGGATGGCTACGCCGCCGAGCAGCACCGCGCCGCTGCGTGATCCCGCCAGCAACCGTACCGCGGAATGGGCGTCGTGTTGCCACGGCGAGGCATCCTGGGCGCGAACCTCCGACGCCGCACACGCGACACTCAATGCGGCGACGCCGAGTGCGGCGCGTAGGGGAACTAGGACGCTCATGGCACGTCTTTACAGGCAAGTTTCGCGGCAAACCATTGAATTGCGTGTGATCGGCAGCCGAATGATGCCGGAAGCTTGATTGACAGAAACCGCACCCGATATCAGGATATGAACCTGCAAGAGAAAGGCCTTTGCGGATGAGCCCTGAAGGCAAGACATCGAAGCCTGTCCGCCGCAAAACCGCCGGCTTTGGCGATAATTCGTCCGGCGAGGGCTATCTGGACGGCCGGCTGCTGATCGCCATGCCGGTCATGGGCGATCCGCGCTTCGAGCGCTCCGTCATCTACATGTGCGCGCACTCGTCGGAAGGGGCGATGGGCATCATTGTCAACCGTCCGGCCGGCAGCATCGACTTTCCAGGACTGCTGGTGCAACTCGATATCATCGAGAAGGCCGACCAGATCACACTGCCGGAAAACGCCGAGACCATGCAGGTGCTGAAGGGCGGCCCGGTCGATACCGGCCGCGGTTTCGTGCTGCATTCGAGCGATTTCTTCATCAAGGACGCGACGCTGAACATCGACGACGGCATCTGCCTGACCGCGACGGTGGACATCCTCAAGGCGATCGCCAAAGGCACCGGCCCGAAGCACGCCATCCTGGCGCTCGGCTATGCCGGCTGGGCGCCCGGGCAACTCGAGAACGAGATCCAGCACAATGGCTGGCTGCATTGCGACGCCGACCCGGATCTGATCTTCGGCGACGACGTCGACGACAAATATCAACGTGCGTTGCGCAAGATCGGCATCGACCCAGGCATGCTGTCGAATGAAGCCGGGCACGCTTGAGGCGTCCCGTCGCGGACGTTGCCACAATCACCGCGTCGTCCCTGCGAACGCAGGGACCCATAACCCCAAACGTTTGCGGTCAGGCAAGCTCGGGCTCCAGCTCTTCTCAGCAATTCACAGTGGTGGTTATGGGTCCCTGCGTTCGCAGGGACGACACCGATTTTGTGGCTACTTACTCCGCGGCCTGCTGCGTCACCGTCGGCTCGGTACCGGCAACCGTGGCGCGGCGCATGTCGCGGGGCTGCGACTGGTCGTAGCGCCGAACCCGGTGCATGGTCTGGCGATTGTCCCACATCACGAGGTCATGCACGGTCCATTTATGGACGTAGACGAATTCCTTCTGCGTGGCGTGCTCGGTCAGGTCGCGCAGCAATAACCGCGCCTCGGGCATGCTCATGCCCAGTATCGCGCCCGCGTGCGATGACAGATACAGCGACTTGCGGCGATGCACCGGATGCGTCCGCACCAGCCGCTGCAGCACCGGCTTGAACATCTCTTTTTCTTCGTCGGTATAATCCAGGAAGCCGAGCGAGCCGCGCGAATACATCAGCGAATGTTCGCAGATCAGGTCCTCGATCTCGGCCTTGGTGTCGTCGTCGAGCGCGTCATAGGCCGCGCGCATGTCGGCGAATTCGGTGTTGCCGCCCTTCGGATTCACCACCCGCGCCGACAAGAGCGAGAACTTCGCCGGGATCGGACGAAACGAGCTGTCGGAATGCCACAGGCAATTGCCGAGGTTGAACAGATGTGCGCGGCTGTCGCGCGGCAATGGCTTGCCGTCCTTGCCGAGATTGGAGACGTCGTTGAGGCCGGTCGAGAGGCGCGAATCCTGAGGCTTGACGATATTGCCGCCGCGAGCGTCCTCGCGCTTGCCGAAATTCAGCGCAAATGCGAGTTGCTGTTCGTCCGTGATGTCCTGGTTGCGGAACAGCAGCACGGCGTATCTGTCCATGCCGGCTTCGACGTCGGCTGCTTCCTGCGGATTCAGGGGTTTTCGCAGGTCAAGTCCGGATACTTCGCCGACAAAATGCGGATGCAACTGCCGGATTGCGATCGCCATGCGTCTCTCCCGAAAGCGGCGGGCGGTTTGGCCCGCTCTGTTTGTAGGAAAAATTACTCTCCAACCTGTCCAAGTCAACGCTGCGGCGCGCATGCGGCATTGCGCCTGTCTCGTGGCGTCAAGCGCGGCTGATCTCTCGTGCCCCGGGCGCAACGCAGCACAACGTGCTGCGTTGCTGAACCGGGGCCCAAGTCTAGCGGTGACAAGTCTAGCGGCGATATGGGGCCCGGCTCTGCGGCGCAGCGTTACCGGACGATGCTTCGCATCGCCTAGGCTGCACCGCGTCCGGGACACGTTCGCGCCTCTACCCAATCTTCCCCAGCGCCAAACATGGCTGCTGCGCAGCATCCGGGGAACGCCTCACGCATTCCGCGCCATCAGCCCACCATCGACCGGGATCACCGCGCCGGTCATGAACGAAGCCGCCGGCAGACAGAGGCTCAGCGTCATGTGCGCCACTTCCTCCGGCTCGCCGTAGCGGCCGAGTGCGGTGCGGCGCTTGGCATAGATCGTCTTGTGCTCTTCGGAAATCCGCTCGGTGATTGCGGTGCGGATCGGGCCCGGGCAGATGCAGTTCACGGTGATGCCCTCGCGGCCGAGCTCGACGGCGAGCGAGCGCGTCAAACCGGTGACGCCGGCTTTCGCCGCCGAATAGGGGCTGTGCAGCGCGGTGGCGCCGAGCGCCTCGGTCGATGCGATGTTGACGATCCGCGGATTCTTCGATCGGCGCAAATGCGGCAACGCGGCCCGGATGATACGTGGATGCGCGGTCAGCATCACGGCCACCGCCCTGTCCCAGGCGGCTTCATAACCTTCCTCGTCGATCGCCACGCGCACGGAGATGCCGGCATTGTTGATGACGATGTCGAGGGAGCCGAAATGTGCGGCAACGTCGTTGACGACCTTGGTGATGTTGCCGGGATTGGCGACGTCGAGCGTCCACGCTTTTGCCGATTCGCCCTTCGCTGCGATCTCGCTGGCAACCGCCTGGGTCGACTCGGCGTTCAGATCGGTGACTGCAACATTGGCGCCCTCGGCCGCGAACACCAGCGCCGTGGCGCGACCCATGCCGCTGGCAGCACCGGTGACGAGGACGGTTAAGCCTTTGACCGAACGACTCAGCTCTTTGAAATCTGACATGGTGAGATCCGGACAGAGATGCGCTTTGCAGGATTGACAAGGCTGGCACCGATCCGCAGACAGGTCAAACGAAGCCGAGCGAGGTGCAACCGTGACCGATACTGGCGGGGCGCAGATACGTCTCCTGGAGCTTGCCGACGCGGCCCTGTACCGAACGATCCGACTGGAAGCGCTTGAGAAAAATCCGGAGGCGTTCGGCAGCACGTTCGAGCGAGAAAATGCGCAACCACTATCTTGGTTCGAAGCGGCCATCGAACGGGCGGATATCTTCGGCGCATTCCTTGACGGGAAGCTTGCCGGAATTGCCGGATTTTCCGCGCAGGAAGGTTTGAAGCAGGCGCATAAGGGGCGGCTTTGGGCGATGTATGTTCGAAACACCGCGCGAGGTTCGGGTCTTCGAAAGTTGCTTGTCGCGGCCGTTCTCGACCATGCGCGCGGGCGCGTGGAGATGGTTCAATTGACTGTCGTGAGCGAGAACGAAGCGGCGCGCCGGCTTTACAGCGCCATGGGCTTTGTCGAGTACGGCTATGAAAAGCGAGCCCTCAAGCAGGGTGGGCGATATTACGACGAGATTCTGATGGTCAAATTTCTCGACGAGGGGACCGCGGGGTCGGCCCAAGCCATGCCGTGAGTCTTGATCTCTCCCTGACCAGGCCATCCTGATTGAAGTGATGAACGCAAAAGTGTGCCCATGAATCTTCGAATGCCATTTTCATGTCACCTGTGACCGACGTGGTACCTAGCCCGATTTCTGCGTAGGTAAACTCGAAACTGCCGCTGGGACGCGCCAGCGCAATGTGGAATGGCTGACCAGTGAACTCGTTGATCTTCGGCCTGCCGGTGCTCCGCATGACGCCGGGTATCTCTACCCTTGCGGTTCTGAGCTCCAAGTCCGCATCGAGATCAATCGGCAGGAACAACGTCTCGCAAAATTCCGAGCATGTGGACGCGAATACGGCGAAGAGATTGCTCAAAGGTTCGCATGCCTCGCCCGAGATGATCGTTTCAAGCGCGATCCGTTGAGCTTCGTCTGCACGCTCGTCGATAACGATCTGGCGCCGCCCGTTTCCGTCCTTGATTTCGCCAGGCCACTCATACAGCGCCGCCCAGTTCATGCCTGAGAGCGGCGTATCGTTGAAGCGGCCTTCAACGACGGTGCCGACGAAGGCCGACTGGCAATAGCCGTGGGTACTCGGCAGGTTGAACTGGCAACCACAATTCATGGCGCAATTGCAGTTATCGTAGGTCTCGCTCTTGAATAGCCATTGAACCGCCATCACACTGCGCCTCCCGAAAGCGATGATGCTCAACTCGACCTTGCGCGAGCTTCAAGCCGGAACGAAGCGATAGGCGCCATCCTTGCGCTCGACGAAGCCGGTGCCAGGGAACGGCAGGTGAGCGCCGATCAGCCGGCGCTTGTCAACGGCGAGTCGATCAAGCAGGCGCAGGCGGGTCGAGATGCCGCGATCGGGCTCGTGGTCGACTGGCACTGGCCACGACGGATGCTGGAATGAGATCACAGCGTGCGTAAGCGCGTCCGCAACGACGACGAGACCATCCTCACCGGCGATTTCGACCGAGATGTGGCCCTGCGTATGCCCTGGCGTATCGATGACCTGCACGCCACTGACAATCTCATCGCCATCCCGTACTGTCCTGATCTTGTCCTTGACGTGCGAGAAATGGTTCTTGGCGCCATTGATGATGCGATCGTTGGCTGTCAAGATTGCCGGCAACCTTCGCTTCACATCCGCGTCGGCCCAAAGGTTCCATTCGACGGCCGAAACGAGATAGCTCGCGTTCGGATAGATCGGGCTATCATTTGCGTCGAGGACGCCCCAGAGGTGGTCGGGATGGCCGTGGGTCAGGACGATCTTGGTCACGGCCGCAGGTGGGATGCCGGCAGCTTTGAGGTTCTCCGCAAGCTTTCCCGCCGTGGGCTGATGGCGCGGGCCGGTGCCCGTGTCGACCAGGATCACATCGGACTGGCTACGGATCACCGCGACGGTGTTCACGAGCTGGAGCTGTTCGCCGGTTTGTCCGGCTGCGTTCAGGGCGGCTTCGCGCTCGGCGGGCGGAGAACCCGGCGTCACGAGGAAAGCCGCTGGAAGGAAGAAATAGCCGTCGCTTACCACCAGCGTCTCGAGGCTGCCTGATTTGTGGATCGGTACGCTATGGATGGCTGCCCGTGTCGGTCGCGGCGAAGACACCCACGCAGCCGCGGCCAGAGCCGCTGCAGCCGATTCACCCAGAAATTGGCGACGAGCTATTCTGTGAACATGCCCTGCAGCCACGACGCTTCCCTCCTTGATGGGCCCCCTATCGATAGGCACGGCATCGATAGGCACGGCGCCCCCGTTGGGCGCGAAGCCTAGCTGGCGCATTGGGTGCTAGATATCCGATTGCCGCCGGCGCCTATCCGGAAAGCGCGTAAACGTGGAAATCGCCCACGGAAAGCGCCAACTATCACTATCCAGAAACTGCAAGAATGATCGGAGCATTCCGGGCCCCCGTGCCCATGCCGCGGTATGCGTGGTATGGTCGATCAACACGGAGGCGAGCATGCAGCTTGGCACAGCGCCGCTTCTGGAGCAGCTACCCATCTTCCACAGCCGCAATGTGGAAGAGACCGGTGCATTCCTGCGCGCGAAAGGCTACCGCTTCGACATCGCGGGGCGGCAGGCCCGCCAGCTCGATGCGCGCCTCAACGGCGTTTACATGCCGAACGTCTACATGGGTTACGTGCAATACGGCGGCGCATCGGTCGTCCTGTCGCCGAGCCCCGCCCGCACGGCCACCTGGATCCACCTGCCGCTTCGCGGGCAGCTTGAAGCCACCATTGGCCGTGACAACGTCGTTTGCAATCCGAACCTCGCCACAATCATCTCGCCGATGCGCGAGAGTTGTCGGCTGGTATCGGAGGCCGATAGCAGCCGCATCCAACTGTCTTTGACCAAATCCAGCCTTACAGCTCAGCTTGCCGCCCTACTCGGCGAGCCACCAACCGTTCCACTCGACTTTGCGCCCACCATCGACCTCGCCGCCGGGTACGGCCGCAGCCTGGCACGCTACGTGCTGACAGCCGTCTCGGACCTGGAACAGTCGGGATCAGTGCTCTGGAGCTCGACAACGATGAGCAAATTCGAGGAGTTCATCATTACCGCACTGCTGTTGTCGCACCCGCACAATTACAGCAACGCGCTGCGACGCCTCGAGAGGCCGATTGCGCCGCGTGACGTGAGGCGCGCAGTCGACTACATCGAAGCCCATCTCGACCAGGCAATCACAGTGGTCGACCTTGTTACGGCGACCGGCGTTGCAGGCCGAACACTCTTTAAACACTTCAGCGATTTCAAGGGCGTCTCCCCCATGCGCTACCTGCGGAACGCCCGCTTGCGGCAAGTTCGCCAAGCCCTGCTGCGGGCCGATCCGGAAGCGAATGTCACCGAGATTGCCATGAGCACGGGGTTTACGCATATGGGCCGGTTCTCGGTCACGTACCGCGCGCACTTTGGGGAAAGTCCTTCGCAGACGCTAAGAGATGGCAGGCAAATGCAGCAGCCTCGGAAGCAACCGTAGTCTCAAAAAGCTCGAGGCCCGCAATTGCGTTTGCTGCGTTCGCTCAATCCACCAAAGCAACCAGGTAGGTTCGTGTTGAGGTCTCCTGATGACCCCCGCATGTCTGTCACAAAGCAGACGCGCTTGAGGCCAGCCCCGAAGCTTCTAAGCGTATGCGGACATCACTAGGTACATGGCTATTTTGGATTTATGAGTACACCCTAGAACACACAAAAAGGATCGCAGGGATGAATGAACTGGATTTCAGCGGCAGGCAGGTGCTGGTGGTCGGCGGCTCCAGCGGAATCGGCAATGGCATCGCGCAGGCGTTCCGCGCCAGGCGCGCGCGTGTCACCGTCTGCGGCACCCGCGAAAGCGCCGCCGACTATTCGCCCGACGAAGGCTCGCTTCTTGACGGGCTGGAGTATTTTCAACTCGACGTCAGCAACGCGCAGGCCATTGAAGCCTTCCAGCCATCCTTCACGAAACTGGACGTGCTGGTGCTGGCGCAGGGCGCGGTGATCTACCGCCGCGGCGAATTCGAGATGGATGGCTTTCGCAAGGTGGTGGAAGTCAACCTGATGAGCCTGATGGCCTGTGCGACAAAATTCCATGCGATGCTGAGCGCCGGCAAAGGCGCGCTCATCATCGTCAGTTCGACCGCCGCCTATCACTCCACGATGGGCAATCCAGCCTACAACGCCTCGAAGACCGGCGCGGTTGGGCTGACGCGCACGCTCGGCGAGGCGTGGGCCGGGGACGGCATCCGCGTCAATGGCATCGCGCCCGGCCTGGTCGATACCAAGATGACCAAGGCGACCACCGCCAATCCGAAACGCCTCGAAGGCGCGCTTGAGCGGATCCCGTTGAAGCGGCTCGGCACGCCAGTCGACATGGCCGGCGCTGCGCTGTTCCTGGCCTCGCCGCTATCATCCTACATCATCGGCCAGACCATCGTGGTCGATGGCGGGCTGATCCTGTGAGCCCGGCATCTTGATTAGAAGCGCGTTTCGAGCGCGGTAGGAACCCGGGCATGTCTCGTCGGTTAAATCTTCCGAAAACAGGAGGGACTGCGATGGACAAGGATCGGATTGCTGGTTCGGCGACGGATTTTGCGGGTAAGGTCGAAAGCACCGTCGGCGATATGGCTGGTGACGCGAAGACCCAAGCCGAGGGCCGCATGCATGAAGCGGCCGGCACAGTGCAAAATCTCTACGGCCAGGCCAAGGACGCCGCTCGCGACGCCACTGACACCGCCGTCAGCTATGCCAAGGACGCCATTGAGCACAGCGGTGACACCATTCGTAGCGGCCAGCAGACGGTAGCGAAAACCGTGCAGGAAAATCCGCTCGGTGCGCTGTTGGTCGCAGCCGGAATTGGCTTTGCGCTGGCGCTGTTGATGACGCGCCCGCCGCGCCGCCCGCCGCCGCGCTGGCGCTATTACGGCTAAGCTGCATCGGTCATTCCGGGGCGCGCGTCAGCGCGAACCCGGAATCCAGAAGTTTATGATAGAGATGCACCGCAGGCGCGGCGCGAGATTCCGGGTTCGATGCTGGCGCATCGCCCCGGAATGACAGCATCACCGCGTGAAATTGCCCGGCGGAACCTCTGCCGAGCGTCCGACATTGCCCGGCGGGCGCGGCGCGCCCGGAAGAGCAGCGGGTCCACGCGGCGGCGCAGCCGCGGGTGGTGCAGGCGGCCGCGGCGCCGCACCGAACCCGCCGAAGAAGTCACGCAGGGACGGACCGTTGTTTTGCGCCGGGCGGATCTGCATCGGCGGCGGCGGTTGTCTTTTCTGTTGCTGCAACGTTTGCTGCGGCGGCGGCAGTAAAAGCTGCTTCTGTGGCGGGGCGGCTGCCGCGGTTCCGCTCGGTGAGGTGGCCGCCATCGGCGTATCACCCTTGGCTGGCTCGCGACCGATTTCGCGGCGAGGCCACATATAGTCGTCGGCGCGGCCGGCCGGCGCGGCCAGCGCTTCACCCTTCACAAGCGTGCGCGCGGCGAGTGCATCGACCGCTGCCGGACGCGAGCCGGGACCGCCGAGCAACTGATCGGTGCCGACGGAAGAGGCCACCAGCGGCATGACCGGCCCGGCCAGCGGACGCGGGGCCGGCTGGCCCGGCGCGACATTGGCCTCCGGCGTCGCCGGTTCGATCGGCACAGCGATTGGCCCGGAGCGGGCGGCCAACAGGCGCGTCACCTCGCGCTCGACATAGTGCGCGAGCTTGCGCGCGCCGGGCTTGGTGAAGAAGACGCCGTCGGCCGTGCGGAGCTGGCGGATCTGGCCTTCGAAGTCCGGACCTTTCTGCAGGAAGCGGCCGGCTTCATCGACAAAGCCATCCCAGATATCGACATAGGTGACGCCAGCCTTGCCGGCGCCGTCACGATAGAGCGCATCGAGGAACAGCATGTCGGCCGTTCCCTTTTGCCCGCGGATCGCCGGCAGGCCGACCCACAACACCGGGACGCCCTTGGATTTCAGCACGCCGATCAGCTCTTCGATCTTCTTGGTGTAGAGTTCGACCCAGCGCTCGTCGCGGAATTCGTAAAGCCCGCCGCCAGATCGCGCGGGTGCGGCGGTTTGTGGCGTGTCGTTATCGGCTGCATCGTCAGGCGACAATTCGGCATCGGCCGGCTTATCGTCGCGCTTCGCCGTGTCAGCCGAGCCTTCCGGCTTCTTTGCGTCCGCCGGCTTGGTATCGGTCTTGCCGCGCGCGTCCTTCTTGTCTTCCTTCTTGTCGGTCTTCTTCTCGGTGACCGCCTCGCGGATGGCCTGGCGGTCGTGGAGGCCGAGCATGACGACGATGGCATCGGGCTTTTCGGTGGCGAGGATGCCCTTGGCGGCCGCGGTCCAATCGGCGGGCTCGCCGCGCGGCTGATACTTGATCAGGCCGGAGACGGTCTTGTGCTTGCGGATCACGCCCATGTCGGACTGCTCGGAATAGGCGTCTTCCAGGCCATAGGCCAGCCAGTCGGCCATGGCGTCGCCGAGCACCAGCACGTTACGTTCCGGCACCGTGTCTCGCTTGGCGGGCGCGGGGGCGCGGGAGAAATCCTGGCGCGGCGCCTGCGGCGTCTGCTGCTGGAATGGCGAAAAGAAATCGCCGCCGAACCAGCCGCGCTGCGGCGCTTGCCGCTGCGGCGGCCCGCCGAAGCCGCCGAAATTGAAAAACTGCGCCGACGCGGGTCCCACGATCCCGATCAGGAGCGCGATCGCAACCGCCAGCGCCACCAGTGGCCCGGTCTCGGTAAACACGCGCAAGAAGGAGGTTGGCTTTCGCATCCGGCTCGGTCGCAAATGGATTGTGAAGCGTCAAATATAGCAGCGGAATCGGGCCGCAAGCGGGCAGATTTCACATCCCATAAACCGAGGTTCCAGGCCCAGCGTCAAGGCTCCTGCCGAATCGTGGTTTTCAGGGTCATTTAAGCGCTGAAAACAGGTCTTAACGGCCCCGCAGCCGCTCCAGCACGTCGGAAGAGGCAAATCCGTCCGCTGGCGCCCCGATCGACGCCTGGAAGCTGCGGAGCGCCTCCCGCGTCTGGCCACCGAACTGGCCATCCGGCGTGCCCTTGTATAAGCCGCGCTGCGCCAGGAGCTGCTGCAGTTCCAGTCGCTCCGCCCGCGACAGCACCCGTTCCTGCCGCGGCCAGGGTTGCACGAACGGCGGCCCGCCGCGCAGCCGGTCGGCAAAGTGGCCGATCGCCAGCGCATAGGCCTCGGCCGGGTTGTACTTCATGATCACCCGGAAATTCTGCAGCATCAGGAAGCCGGGCCCCTGCATCCCGGCCGGCGCCAGCAGATAGGCCTTCTCGGTTGTGTCAGGAAACGGCTTGCCATCGGCCCGCTTCAGTCCCTGGCTCTGCCACTGCGCAATCGTCATCGCCTTGGACTTGTCCGCCAGCATGAAATTAAAGCCCTCCGGCAGCACCACCTCGTAACCCCAGCTCCGGCCGGTCTGCCAGCCGTCTTTCCTGAGGTTGTTGGCGGTGGAGGCGATCAGATCGGCGACATTGTCGACGACGTCGCGGCGGCCGTCGCCGTCGGCGTCGACGGCATAGCGCTTGAAGGCGGTCGGCATAAACTGCGTCGGTCCGAACGCGCCGGCCCAGGAGCCGCGCATCTGTTCGGGTCTGAGATCGCCGCGGTTGAGTATCTCGATCGCGGTGAGGAATTCATCCTTGAAATAGGCCTGGCGGCGGCCGATGCAGGCCAGTGTCGCGGTCGATCGCACGACGTTGCGGTCGCCCACTTGCGTCGAGTAGTTCGATTCGATGCCCCAGATCGATGCGATGATGTAGCGGTCGACGCCAGAGGTTTTCTCCACCGCGTCGAATTGCGGCTTGTATTGGGCGAGGATCTCGCGGCCCTTGGCAAGGCGGTTGTCGTTCACGAGGATATCGAGATAGTCCCAGATCGCCTTGGTGAACTCGGGCTGCGAGTCCATCAGGTCCATGATGCGCAAATCAGGCTCGAGGCCGGCGGTGAAGCGCTCGAAATTTTGCTGGGTGATGTTGCGCCGCGCAGCATCCGGCCACATCGAGGCGACGCAATTTTGAAAGTTCGCCGCCGCCTGCCGGATCGCGGACGCCGTCATCAGCGGATGGCCGGAGGCGCCGTCCTCTCCGCTCCAGGGCGGCGGACTGCCGTCCGGGCCGGGCGTGGCCTGCTGCGCCACGGCCTTCTGCCCTGAGAAGATATTGCCGAAAAAGTTCGAAACCCCGTTGCCGGAGGATTGGGCTTGAGATTGGGCCTGGGACTGGCCGCTGGAACACAACAGCGCTGCGGCGATTAAGATCGCGCCGGTTCGATTAATCGTCACTCGTTCCAAGAGACCCATGCCGTACCCGTCCTTCGAAACCAACCCCGTGCCAGAAGGCCCTGCCACGGTTTCCAATAGCTTAACAGAGCGGATTTTGTTGTCGCGCCCGGCGCGCGCAAGGGGAGGTGCAAGAGAGGCGGGAAGTCGGGCGGGAACGCCACCATACATCCGCCTTTGTTCGAGGGTGCAAACCGGCTATCAACGTGCAATCAAAGCACTTTCCTCATTTCCAGATCTCAATATCAAGGCGCCCGACATCCCATGAAAATCCGTAAAGCCGTCTTCCCGGTCGCCGGCCTCGGCACCCGCGTCCTGCCCGCCACCAAGGCGATGCCGAAGGAAATGCTGACCATCGTCGACAAGCCGCTGATTCAATACGTGGTCGACGAGGCCAAGGAGGCCGGCATCGAGCATTTCGTCTTCGTCACCGGGCGCAACAAGGGGGTGATCGAGGATCATTTCGACCGGATGTTCGAGCTCGACACCACGCTCGCCGCGCGCGGCAAGAAGGCCGAGCAGGACATCCTGGCGCGCGACCAGCCCGAAGCCGGCGCCATGAGTTTCACCCGCCAGCAGGCGCCGCTCGGCCTCGGCCACGCGGTCTGGTGCGCGCGCGATATCGTTGGCGATGAGCCGTTCGCCGTGGTGCTGCCGGACGAGCTGGTGCTCAACAGCCCGGGTTGCCTGAAGCAGATGATCGAGGCCGCGGCGAAACTCGGCGCCAAATCCAATCTGCTCGCGGTGGAGGCGGTGCCCGACGATCTCACACACCAGTATGGCATTTGCGGCGTCGGCCAGCGCCTCGCCAAAAACATGTTCGAGGTCGACGGCATGGTGGAGAAACCGCCGAAGGGCACCGCGCCGTCAAACCTTTCGATCACCGGGCGCTATATCCTGCAGCCGGAAATCTTCAAGATCCTCGAAACCCAGGAGCGCGGCGCAGGCAACGAGATCCAGCTCACCGATGCGATGAAAGCTCTCGCCAAGACGCAAAAGTTCTACGGCGTGGAATTCGAAGGCGAGCGGCACGACTGCGGCTCGAAATCCGGCTTCCTGCGCGCCAACATCGCCTACGGCATGGCCCGCCCCGACCTGCGCGACGGCCTGCGCGCGGAGATGAAGAAGTATCTGGAGAAGTGACGAGAACAGCGCGGCGAGCTGCTCTCGTCATTCCAGAGCGCGCGTAGCGCGAATCCGGAATCTCGAGCCGCATCGATTCTTTTCCAACAACCTCGGGATTCTCAGGTGCGCAATTGCGCACCAGAGTTCGGCTGCGATGCAGCCGCCCCGGAATGACGTTTGTCAGCCTCAAGCCACCAGCGCAAGCTTGGGGATGGCGGCGACCACCGACTGGTTGCGGCCGTTGGCCTTGGCCGCGTAGAGCGCCTTGTCGGCCGCTTCGATCAGATAGGACCAATCGATCGCTGCCGTGGGCGTCAAGCTCGCCACGCCGATACTCACCGTCGTCACGCCGGGGTCTTCGGCCCATTGTTCGACTTTCAAGCGGATGGTTTCGGCGACGGTGAGCGCTTCCACCGCCGAGAGGCCGGGCAGAAGTACCGCGAATTCCTCGCCGCCATATCTGGCCGGACAGTCGCCGGCCCGCCCCACCGAATCCGAAATGCAGATCGCAATGCCGACCAGCACCTGGTCGCCGGCCTGATGTCCAAACGTGTCATTGTACGATTTGAAATGATCGGCATCGATCATCAGCACCGCGACGGGGGTCTGGTTGCGCGTCGCCCGCCGCCATTCCAGGTCGATCTCGGAATCGAATTTGCGCCGGTTCTTCAGGCCGGTGAGCGCGTCGGTGGTCGCAAGCTCTTCCAGCTTTTCCTCTGCCTCGGCGCGGCGGCCGATCTCGCGCGCGAGGAACAATGTGGTGCCGAGCACGAACAGGATCAGGGTCACCATGACCGCTCCGATCCGGATCACCTCCCGGTGCCAGAGGCTCAGGATGCTCGCCAGCGGCTTTCCGACGACGACAAAGAACAGGCTCGTATTGGCGCTTCGAACGTAAAGCCGCGGTGTCGGGTCCACCGGTCCGACCCCGGCGTAGGACCCGCCTTGCTTGAGATTTGCCGGATTCCAGTTTCTTCGCTCTGCCAGATTTTTGCCGACGATGTCGAGGTCGAATGGCTTGCGCATGATGATCGTCCGGTCACGGCGCAATACCGTGATCGTATCGGCGGGATCGAGTGTCAGCCGCCCGAACAAATCGTGGAAATAGCTGAAGCGGATCGAGCCCACGACCACACCGAGAAAACCACCATCGGCGTCGGTGATGCGTCGGCTGAGCACGATCGAATAGGCGCTGCGATGCAGCATCGGACGGCTCATGTACAAGCCCGCGTCGGGCCTGTCGCGATGGACGAGGAAGTATTCCTCATCGCTGCGATCCTCCGGCACGGGATCTAGGCTTGCCGCATCGATCGTTAGCTTGCCCTGCGCGTCGAACACCTGGATCGCGCCGAAATGCCTGGCAGTCGCGGCATGATCGAACAGAATCAGATGGCGAATCTCCTTGCTGACCTTTTCGATCTCCGGCATGACCAGATTGGTGGCGACGCTACGCAGCGACAGATCGTAGAGTTCGATATTCCGGCTGATGTCGGAGTCGATGCTCGAGGCCAGATTTTCCAGCGTTTGACGCGCCAGCTCTTCCTCGCCGCGGCGCATGTCGAACATGACGCTGGTGCAGATCGCGGAGAAGCCGATCACGGCCGCGACCGACGACGCGATCAACAGCTTTACGGACAATCGCCAGGGGCGGCGGCCGGAGTCTTTCCTGAACCAACCCTTTCTGGCTACGTCGCTTTGTCGCTCGAATAGCATTCATCCGCTCCAAGCCCTCCGGTATGCGCCGGATAAATTGTTGCGGTCTTAAGCGGCGACGGCGATATGGTAGACAGTTAACGTTCGGTTGCCGGCGTCGACGGTTTTGTGCAATTCGCTCAAGAGGACACGCGTGAACGTTTACGATCCGTTGCGGGACTATCTGAAGGCGCAGACGCGTGCCGAATTCGTGCTGAGCTTCGAAGAGATCGAGGAAATCATCGATGCGGCGCTGCCCCGCGCCGCGCACCGTGCGTCATGGTGGGAGACATTGCGGAGCCCGCAGGAGAAGATGCCGCAGCGCGAGGCCTGCCTCGAAGCCGGCTACATCGCAACGCGGCAGGCGGATGGAAAGAGCGTGAAGTTCAAGAGAATGCCTCAAGACCGCCGTCGTCCCCGCGAACGCGGGGACCCATAACCACCGGGCGTTGTTGTAGCGAAGGCAATTGGCCCCCATCATTTCACGGGAAAGCCGCGGCGTATGGGCCCCTGCTTTCGCAGGGGCGACGAAGACACCAGTCTAACGGTGCGGATTTCGGTCTCCGATCTGTGGAAGAATAGCGGGCGTTGCGGCTTCAGGCAGCATCAGCGATCACCGGCTTGATCTTTTCCAGTTGCTTGCCGAGCTCGCGCTTAGCCGTCTCCACGTCATAGGTGTTCTGTAGGTTAAGCCAGAGCAGGGCTGAAGTATTGAGTGCCTTGGACAGCCTGAGAGCCGTATCCGCCGTGATGTTGGTGGTCTCGCTCGCAATGCGCTCGATCCTGGTGCGGGGGACGCCGCACGCCTTTGCCAGCGCGCCCGGCGAGAGCCCGAGCGGCTTCAAGAACTCTTCCCGGAGAACTTCTCCGGGGTGCATCGGTGCCAGTTTCCTTGCCATGTGCGACTTCTCCCTTCGGCAGTCTCGGTGTGGCTAGTGGTAGTCCGTGAATTCGACGTCTTTCGGTCCGTCCTTGGTCCAGACAAAGCAGATGCGAAACTGATCGTTCACGCGAATGGAGTGTTGTCCGTCCCTGTCGCCCTTCAGGGCTTCCAGCCGATTTCCTGGAGGGGAACGAAGGTCTTGCAAGGAAATCGCCGCGTTCAGGTACTGAAGCTTGCGGCGGGCCACCTTGAGCAGATTGGCCGGAAAGCCCTTTGTCGCTTCGCCTTCGAAGGCGGCACGGGCCAGATCATTCTTGAAGCTCTTGATCACAAGCCCTTGCGTATCACGTATTGATACAGCCCGCAAGGACTTTGTATCATGCGACGATACACCCCTCAGGGGACTCGTTCGGCAGCGATTAGCTCGCCGCTTCCAGCCGTTCTTCGGTCAATAGCCGCATCGCGGCGTCGGCATCCATCGGCTCGCCAAAGGCGAACCCTTGCGCGTATTCGCAGCCCAACTGATAGAGCTCGACCGCATCCGAATCCGTCTCCGCGCCTTCCGCCACCACGTCCATGCCGAGGTCGTGCGCCAGCGCAATGATCGATTTGAGGATCACCGGCCGCGTGCCGCGGCTGGTCGTGCGCACGAAGGACTGGTCGATCTTGATGGTGTCGAAGGGGAAGCGCTGCAGGTACGCCAGCGAGGAATGGCCGGTGCCGAAATCGTCCAGCGACAGTCCGGTGCCGAGTTCGCGAATGCGCGCCAGCATCTGCGCGGCATGCTCCGGATTCTCCATCACAAGCGACTCGGTGAGCTCCAGCTTAAGCGTGCCGCGCGCCACCGACGAACGCGACAGCACGGTGCGGATATCGTGGATCAGGTCATGGCGCAGCAACTGCCGCGAGGAAACGTTGACGGAGGCGAAGATCGGTTCGCGCGAGCGCATGGCGCGCTGCCATACCGAGAGCTGCCGCGCCGTCTGGTCCAGCACGAACATGCCGAGATCGACGATCAGGCCGATTTCCTCGGCAATCGAGATGAATTCCGACGGCGACATCCGGCCGAGCTTGGGATGATCCCAGCGCGCCAGCGCCTCGAAGCCGGCGATCGAGCGATCTTCCAGCCGCACGATCGGCTGGTAGAGAATGGTGATTTCCTGCCGCTCGATGGCCCGGCGCAATTCGCTTTCCAGCGTCAGGCGGTCGGTCTTTCGCGCGCGCATCGCCGGCTTGTAGACGTCGATGCGGTCGCCGCCGATCCGCTTGGAGTGATACATCGCAAGCTCGGCGTCCTTGATGATCTCGTCGGACAATTGCGTCTGCAGATCCGACAGCGCGAGCCCGATGGACGCGGTCAGGAAGATCTCGCGGTCGTTGAAGGCGATCGGGGCGCGGATGGTCTTGCGGATGGTTTCGGCGAAGGCGGTGATGCGCGCCGGGTCCTGCTCCGACATCAGGATCAGGCCGAACTGGTCGCCGGCCAGCCGCGCCAGCGTATCCTGCGGTTTCAGGATGCGCGTCAGCCGCCGCGCCAGCGTCAGCAGGATGGAGTCGCCGACCGCAATGCCGACGGAATCGTTGACCTGCTTGAAGCGATCGAGGTCGATCACCATCAGCGTCGGCCGCAGGTTGGGCATGCTCTTGGCGAAATTCGCCACCGCGCCGAGGCGATCCATGAACAGTTTG
The DNA here is from genome assembly GCF_001693485.1 of Bradyrhizobium sp. LMTR 3. Classification (GTDB taxonomy): domain Bacteria; phylum Pseudomonadota; class Alphaproteobacteria; order Rhizobiales; family Xanthobacteraceae; genus Bradyrhizobium. The sequence continues at coordinate 25,136 of NZ_MAXC01000043.1, read as the reverse complement.
CGGTTGGGCAGGCCGGTGAGGTTGTCATGCACCGAGTCGTGCAGCATGCGCTCTTCGGCGTTCTTGATTTCGGTGACGTCGGTCAGCGTTCCAACCACGCGCGAGACTTCGCCGTCGGAGCCGACCACCGGGCGCGCCTTCAGCGCGAACCACATGAAGTGGCCGTCAGGCGTGCGCAGGCGGAAATCCTGCACCAGCCGGCCGCGGCGCTGGTCGAGCACGCTGTCCAGCGCGGCGCGGAAGCGATCCTGGTCGAGCGGGTGCAGCACCTCGAGCCATTTTGCGGCCGGACCTTCCAGCGTGCCGCGCTTCAGCCCGAGCAGGCTTTCGGTCTCCGGGCTGGTGAATACCTTGTCGGCAGAGACGTCCCAGTCCCAGATCAGGTCGCCGGAGCCGGTCAGCGCCAGCGCGCGGCGCTCGATGTCGGAGACAATGCCGGTTGTTGCGCCGCCGCCGGCGAACGCGTGCTGCATCACCGTAAATCCGATCAGCATCACGATCAGCACGAGGCCGCCGAGCAGCGCCGGACCTACGATGTCGTTGGTGACGGAGCCCGCCACCGTCATGCCGGCGGCGATTACCCAGACCACCAGCAGGAACCAGGTCGGGATCAACAACACCGCGCGGTCGAAACCATGCGTCGAGAGATAGACGATCAGCGCAAAGCCGGCGAAGGCGATCAAGACCAGCGAGATGCGGGCAATGCCGGAGGCGACCGCGGGATCGAACAGCGCCAGCGCCACCAGCGATCCCAGGAAGACCAGCCAGCCGACGGTGATGTGGGAATAGCGCACATGCCAGCGGCTCAAGTTGAGATAGGCGAACAGAAACACCAGCAGCGTCGCCGCGAGGATCGCTTCGCCGGCCGCGCGCCAGACGCGCTCGGCATTGTTCGACATGTCGAGCACCTTGCCCCAGAAGCCGAAATCGACGCCGATATAGACCAGCACCGCCCAGGCGAGCGCGGCGGCGGCGGGGAACATGATGCTGCCCTTCACCACGAACAGGATCGTCAGCACCAGCGCCAGCAGGCCGGAGATGCCGATCACGATGCCTTGGTAGAGCGTGAACGAGTTGACCTTGTCCTTGTAGGCGTCGGGTTCCCAGAGATAGAGCTGCGGCAGCTTGTCGGTGCGCAGCTCCGCCACGAAGGTGATGACGGCACCGGGGTCGAGCGTGATGCGGAAGATGTCGGCGGTCGCGCTCTCCTGCCGTTCGGGGCGGTCGCCGGTCGACGGCGTAATGGTCGCGATGCGCGACAGGCCGAGGTCGGGCCACAACAGGCCCGATGACACGATCCGATAGTGCGGCGCGACGATCAGGCGGTCGAGCTGGTCGTCGGTATTGTTGGCAAGCGCGAACACCACCCAGTTCTGTCCGCCCTCGCGAGCGCGAACCTCGATGCGGCGGACGATGCCGTCGGTTCCCGGCGCTGTCGAAACCTGGATACGATCGGTTTCGCTACGCTGATGGTCGAGCACTGCGGTGAGATCGATGGCAGGCGCGTCGCTGCGGACGCTGACCGCGTCAATGGCATGCGCCGCAGGCGCGGCCATAACAATCATGAGGCCCAGCGCTATCAGCGCAAGGCACCTGATCAGACGCAATTTCAGTACTCCGCGACCAACGATTCTCCCGGCCCAGCGAACGGGGTCGGCGTTGCGCGATAAATGACATGAAAGCGAAGCAAATCAAAGGGTTTCCACCCGCGCTTCGCTCGCGATCGGCTAGACCGCCAACACAATTTTGCCAATATGTGCGGAGGTCTCCATCCGCCGGTGCGCGTCGGCCGCTTTTTCCAGCGGGAATGAGCTGTCCATCAGCGGTTTTACACGTCCCTCGCGCAATAGCGGCATCACCTTGGCCTCGATCGCGGCGACCATCGCTGCCTTATCCGCATTAGTACGGGGGCGCAGCGTGGAGCCGGTATGGGTCAGCCGCTTCACCATCACCTTGGCAATGTTGACGGTAACCTTCGGGCTGTTGAGGGTCGCGATCTGAACGATACGGCCGTCGACCGCGGCAGCATCATAGTTGCGATCGACATAGTCGCCGGCGACCATGTCGAGGATCAGATTGGCGCCGACATTGTTGGTCTCGGCCTTGACCACGGCGACGAAGTCTTCGGTCTTGTAATTGATCGCGCGGTCGGCGCCGAGCTTGAGGCAGGCGTCGATCTTGTCCTGAGAGCCGACGGTCACGATCACCTTGGAGCCGAACGCTTTCGCAAGCTGGATCGCCATGGTGCCGATGCCGGACGAGCCGCCGTGGATCAAAAGTGTTTCGCCGGGCTTGAGCGCGCCGCGCTCGAACACATTGTGCCAGACGGTCATCAGCGTTTCCGGGATCGCGCCGGCTTCCTGGATCGACAGCGACGGCGGCACCGCCATCGCCTGCGCGTCTTGCGCAATGCAATACTGGGCGTAGCCACCGCCCGCGACCAGCGACATCACCTTGTCGCCGAGTTTGTGCTTTTTGGCGCCTTCGCCGAGCGCCACCACTTCGCCCGCGATCTCAAGGCCGGGCAGGTCGCTGGCGCCGGGCGGCGGCGGGTAAGCGCCGGAACGCTGCGCGACGTCGGGGCGGTTGACACCCGCCGCCATCACCTTGACCAGGATTTCGCCCGGGCCGGGCGCTGGAACGCTGCGGGTTTCGGGCAATAGCACTTCGGGGCCGCCTGGCTTGCTGATGCCGATGACGGTCATTTGCGCGGGCAGCTTTTCCATGATTTGTCCTTGCGAAAGGCTGAGAATTGAAGGCGGCCCCCCTGATTAGCCAGCCCGGCTGCGGCTGGCAACCGCGAGAAGGGACGGCCGGATCTGCAGGGAAATGCCGAAAGGAGGAACGCATGGCCATCGAAGACGACGACAAACCGCGGAAGAAAATCAGCCATGAGATCGGCCAGGACCTGTCGCTGCTCTCGGTCGAGGAACTGACGGAGCGCATCGCGCTGTTGAATGCGGAGGCCGACCGCTTGAAGGAGGCGGTGACGAAAAAACGCGCCTCGAAGGATGCGGCGAACAGCTTCTTCAAGTCATAAGGTCTTCGAACGCGATCTCTCACCACGTCGTCCCGGCGAACGCCGGGACCCATGCGCCGCAGCCCATCTTGTGGCAGGGCGCTGGCCGACTTTCCCTCCATTATAACCGTTGGTGGTTATGGGTCCCTGCGTTCGCGGGGGCGACCCGCGGTTAGAGTCAATCACAAGACTCGGCCAATGGCCGACATGGCAAACAATCCCTAAAGAAAATCGTTCGTTTACGGTCCGTTAAGCTTTCTCGATTATGACTGTCATCGTCCTCGTTTGGACACCGAGTGGCTCCTGTCCACTCTGTTTGACGCCTCCCTGTTATCAACTTCAAAAGCCGCCGGAAACGGCGGCTCTTTTTTGTGCTCTCCACGGCTATTTTGTGCCCCCACGAGCTGGAAACCATAAATCCGGTTGCCGCTGGACTCTCGACTTCGCCCGAGCAATGATTTGTTCATCATAAGCCGGTGGTTCACAGCCGGTTGGGGCAAATAGTGGCGTGAGGGCGTTAACCATGGCGGACCGTTCGCAAAGCGAATCCGCGCTCGTTCTGTTCAGCGAGCGGCTGACTAATTCGGCGGCGTTCGGAACTCTCTTCCGGGAAGGCATGGATCTGGTCGAGGAAACCGCCGCCTATCTCGATGGCGATGGCCGCACCGAAGCCAAGGCGCTCGAACGTTCAGTCAGCCTTACTTACGCAACCGAAAGCATGCGCCTGACCACCCGCCTGATGCAGCTTGCGTCATGGCTGTTGCTGCACCGCGCGGTCAAGGAAGGCGAGATGACGCTGACCCAGGCCAATCGGGAAAAGACCAAGGTCAAGCTCACGGCCGCCGATCCCGGGCCGGAGGACATGATCGAGAAGCTCCCGCAGCAATTGCAGGATCTGATTGCGCGCTCGATGAGCCTGCAGACGCGGGTCCGTCGCCTCGACATCTCGATCCACGCGGCGCCCGCGGAACGTGCGCCGATCGGCAATCCGCTGGTGCCGCAGCTCAACAGGTTGAAAGCGGCGTTCGAGCAGTAGGTTCGAAGCTCCCTCCACCGTCATTGCGAGCGTAAGCGAAGCAATCCATCTCTCAGCATATGCGGAACGATGGATTGCTTCGTCGCGGAGCCTGTCATCGGGCACGCATTCGCGCGACCGTTGGCTTCTCGCAATGACGGGGATAGACCAGTGCCAAACAAAAACGCCCCGGCTGTCCGGGGCGTTTCACATTTCTGAACCCAAGAAAGCAGGGCCGGGCGGTCTCAGTCCTTCTTGAGGAAGCCCGAAAACTTCTTCTGGAAGCGCGACACTCGGCCGCCGCGGTCGAGGATCTGCTGCGAGCCGCCGGTCCAGGCCGGGTGCGACTTGGGATCGATATCGAGGTTCAGCTTGTCGCCTTCCTTGCCCCAGGTGGAGCGGGTCTGGTACTCGGTCCCGTCGGTCATCACGACCGTAATCGTATGATAATTCGGATGAATTTCGGCTTTCATGGCATATCCTTCGGCGCGCCGGCGCCCGTCTCGACTGGCAGGGGATACGGGATTTGGCGGCTCTATAGCTTAGGAAGCCTGTCAAAACAAGCTACGTATATGTCCTGATTGGGAATCTCCCGGATTTGCCAGAGGGGGGCGCGGAGGCCTATCTGAGGGTAGAAAAACGGGTCGGATTTCATGAGCGCAGTGGAACAGATTGAAGCCACCCGCGGCGCGCCGCCGCGTGACGCCCTGCTCGAGGAAGAGGCCTTCATCGAGAGCCAGTTGACGCAATCGCCGGCCAGGACCGGCGCCAGGCTGCGCCCGCTGCTAGCGCTCGCGCCCTATGTCGCGCGCTACCGCGGGCGGGCGGCGCTCGCCCTGATTTCGTTGACGGTCGCGGCGATCACCACGCTGGTCGTGCCGATCGCGGTCCGGCGCATGATCGATTTCGGCTTCAGTCCCGAAGGCATCGCCCTGATCAACAGCTATTTCAGCGTCATGATCGCGATCGTCGCGGTGCTCGCCGCCGCCAGCGCATCGCGTTACTACCTCGTCATGACGATCGGCGAACGCATCGTCGCCGACATCAGGCGCGACGTGTTTGCGCATCTGGTCTCGCTCTCGCCCGCATTCTTCGATTCGGCGCGTTCGGGCGAGTTGGTGTCGCGGCTGACGGCCGATACCACCCAGATCAAGTCCGCGGTCGGCGCCTCGGTATCGATCGCGCTGCGCAACATGATGCTGTTCGTCGGCGCCGCCACCATGATGGTGATCACGAGCCCCAAGCTTTCGGGCTTCGTGCTGCTGGCGATCCCCGTGATGGTGATCCCGCTGGTCGCCTTCGGGCGCTGGGTGCGGCGGCTGTCGCGCAACGCGCAGGATACCCTGGCGGACGCCAGCGCGTACGCTTCCGAGCTGGTCGGCGCGATCAGGACCGTGCAGGCCTACACCAGCGAGCGGATGGCCACCGCCCGCTTCGGCGGCGATGTCGAACAGGCCTATGAGGCGGCGCGCAGCTCGACGCGGGCGCGCGCGGTGCTGACGCTGATCATCATCTTCATCGTGTTCTCCAGCGTGGTGGCGATCCTCTGGGTCGGCTCGCACGACGTGCTGACCGGCCAGATCACGCCGGGCCGGCTCGGTCAGTTCGTGCTGTATGCGGCGTTCGCGGCCGCCGGTCTCGGACAGCTTAGCGAGGTCTGGGGTGAAGTCTCCGCCGCCTCCGGCGCGGCCGAGCGGCTGTTCGAGATTCTTCGGGTCAAGTCGCAGATCACGGCGCCGCCACAACCCGTCGCGCTGCCGCAGCCTGCGCGTGGCGACGTCGGGTTCGAGAACGTCAGCTTTGCCTATCCGGCGCGGCCGGATGTACTCGCGGTCGATCAGGTTTCGCTCTCGGTCAAGGCCGGTGAGAAGGTCGCGATCGTGGGTCCCTCGGGTGCGGGCAAGAGCACGCTGTTTCATCTCCTGCTGCGGTTCTACGATCCGGCCAAGGGCACGATCTCGCTCGACGGCGTGCCGGTCAAATCGGCGGATCCGCTTGACGTGCGCTCGCGGATTGCGCTGGTGCCACAGGACTCGGTGGTGTTTGCGGCCACGGCGCGCGAAAACATCCGCTTCGGCCGGCCCGATGCCACCGACGCCGAGGTCGAGCGCGCCGCCGATCTCGCGCACGCCACCGAATTCCTGCGCAAGCTGCCCGGCGGCTTCGAGGCGCAACTCGGCGAGCGCGGCGTGACTCTGTCCGGCGGCCAGCGCCAGCGCATCGCGATTGCGCGTGCGATCCTGCGTGACGCGCCGCTACTGCTGCTCGACGAAGCGACGTCAGCGCTCGATGCCGAAAGCGAGACGCTGGTGCAGACCGCGCTGGAAGAACTGATGCGCCATCGCACCACGCTCGTCATCGCGCATCGCCTCGCCACCGTGCTCTCCTGCGACCGCATCATGGTGATGGACCAGGGCAGGATCGTCGAACAGGGCACGCATGCCGAGCTGGTCGCGGCGAACGGGCTGTACGCGCGATTGGCGCGGCTGCAGTTCGAGGGGATGTAGCCGATCGGAGGGAACTGTCGTCACCCGCGCGAATGCGCGCCCGATGACAGGCTCCGGCGGGTGACCCGGTATTCCAGAGACGTCAGTGATAAGCTGAGAAGCCGCGGCGTACTGGATACCCGCATGCGCGGGGTATGACCCTGTCGGGCTGGGTAAGGGTGTTATGCCTTCCATTCCATCTTCAATACCGGCCTTCCCGACGTCGGATTCACATCCTCGCCGGCATGCGCAAAGCCGTTGCGCTCATAGAAGCGGATGGCGCGGGCGTTGTCCTTGTTGACCCGAAGCGCGACACCATTGGGCGACAGGCGCTTGGCTTCATCGACCAGACTTGTCGCAAGCTTCGAGCCCCAATGATCCGGACTGACCAAGAGCTGGTCGAGATAGCCAGATGCATCGATGGTCACGAAGCCTATCAGCGCATCCGCCTGCTCGGCGACGATGATCTGAGCGTTTGCCACCAGTTCGTTGCGCCAGCGATCACGCCACCATGCCACCCGCGCATTGAAATCGATCGAGGGATAGGCCTGCTGCCACGTCAGGCGCCACAGCTCGATCGCCGCGTCCTCGTCCTCGGCGCGATAGGGGCGGAGCGTGAAATCTGCGGCCACTACCGTTCCGTCAGCTTCAGCTCGATGCGGCGGTTGCGCTTGTAGGCGTCTTCGTTGGGTGCTGAATCGAGCGGCTGGAATTCGGCAAAGCCGGCGGCGACCAGCCGCTGCGCGGGAACGCCGAGGAAAACCAGATATTGCACCACGGAGATGGCGCGCGCCGACGACAATTCCCAGTTCGACTTGAACAGCGGCGAGTTGATCGGCCGCATGTCGGTGTGGCCGTCGACCCGCAGCACCCAGCCGATCTCGCTCGGTATCTGCTTGTCCAGGTCGATCAGCGCGGTGGCGAGCTTGTCGAGTTCGGAGCGGCCCTCGGGGAGCAGCACCGCCTGGCCGGTATCGAAGAACACTTCCGACTGGAATACGAAGCGGTCGCCGACGATGCGGATATCGGGGCGGTTGCCCAGAATGGCGCGCAGGCGGCCGAAGAATTCCGAACGGTAGCGCGACAATTCCTGCACGCGTTGCGCCAGCGCGACGTTCAGGCGCTGGCCGAGATCGGCAATCCTCCCTTGCGATTCCTTGTCACGCTTTTCGGAGGCTTCCAGCGCTTCCTCGAGCGCCGCAAGCTGGCGGCGCAGCGCGCTGATCTGCTGGTTCAGCACCTCGATCTGGGCGAGCGCGCGCGAGGTCACCGCCTTTTCGGATTCGAGCGCCTTGTTGAGCTCGTTGGCGCGGCCCTGGGCGTCGCCGGCACCGCTCAACCCATCGTAAAGCCCCTTGATGCGGTCGCGTTCGCCTTCCGCGGCGGCGAGGCCGGCGCGCAATTGCGCGAGCTGGTCGTCGAGCGTGAGCTTGCCGAGCTTTTCCAGCGACAGCAGGTCGTTCAACTGCGCGATCTTGGCGTTGAGCTGTTCGAGCGCCTTGTCCTTGCCGGTGACCTCCTGCGACAGGAAGAATTGCACCACCAAAAACACCGACAGCAGGAACACGATCGACAGCACCAGCGTCGACAGCGCGTCGACGAAGCCCGGCCAGTAGTTGAAACCGGATTCACTGCGGCGTGCACGGGCGAGGGCCATTTGTCGTCTCCAATCTCGTGTCCCGGACGCGATGCGGCGTGCAACGCCGCGCCGCAGAGCCGGGACCTATATGCTTGCGTGGGCCCCGGCTCTGCAGCGCAACGCTTCGCGCTGCGCAGCGTCCGGGGCACGAACGCTCGTTCAGCTCTTCTCGGGCTGCCTGGCGATCCGCTCCAGGAGCTTCTTGATCTCGCGGTTTTGTTCGCCCTGGCCGTCGGCCCATTCGCGGATCATCTGCTGCTCGGTGCGCATATGCGCAACCAGGCCCTGGATCGCCTCGGCCAGATTGGCCATCGCCGCCGTGGTGTTACGGCTGCCGCCGCTCTCTTCCACCACCGCGCGGATACGTTCCATCGCATGCTGCAGCTCGCCGCCGATTCCGGAACTGCCATCGCCATATTCGCGCACGGTGGAGGCGAGCCAGTCTTCAAGGTCGGTATAGAAGCGGTTCTGCGCCTGGCTCGACTGCAGGTCGAGAAAGCCCAGGATCAGGGAGCCCGCGAGGCCGAACAGCGAGGACGAGAACGAAATGCCCATGCCGCCGAGCGGCGCGGCCAACCCCTCTTTGAGGGTGTCGAACAGCGAGCCGGCATCGCCGCCGACTTTCAGGCCATCGATCACCTTGCCGACGGAACCGACGGTTTCGATCAGGCCCCAGAAGGTGCCGAGCAGGCCGAGGAAGACCAGCAAGCCGGTCATGTAGCGGGAAATATCGCGGGCTTCATCGAGCCGCGTCGCAATCGAATCCAGCAAGTGCCGCATGGTCTGCTGCGATATCGTCATTCGCCCGGTACGCTCGCCGCCGAGGATCGCCGCCATCGGCGCCAGCAGGGTCGGGCGCCGATCGATCGCGAGCCCCGGATCGGCGATGCGGAAACTGTTGACCCAGGCCACCTCCGGATAGAGCCGAACCACCTGCCGGAACGACAGGATGATGCCGATCAGGAGCACCCCGCCGATCAGCGCGTTAAGGCCAGGATTGGCAAAGAACGCCACGATGATCTGCTTGTAGAGCACGACCGCGACCAGCGCGCACAGCACCAGGAACACGAGCATCCGCACCAGGAAAATCCGCGGTGAGGACAGTTTGCTCAGTTCGATCTCCATTTCGGAGCGGGAGGAGGGGCCTGAAGGCATTTGCGGGGTGTCATCCGGTTACGAAAAGGCGCGCTGGCGGCCAATATGGCACAGCGGGCTGGAGAAAAAAGCTGGCAAGCCGCGATTTCGGGCCGACGGTGGTGGAACCCGGCTAGACATCAGCGTATTTTGGAACGGTTCGATGTCCAACCGGGATTTTTCATGAGGAGCCCCGCCCAACGCCCGGCAGTGGCACTATCGCGACTGCCGGTTGCGGACCAGCCGATTCTTCCCGCGGCCGCTGCCGGCGAAGCTCGCCGCCGGACATGCAGAAAGCGACGCCTGGCTCGCCGACGAGATGGCGGCACGCGCTATCGAATAGTGGATACGGCGCTGGCGCTGGTTCCTGCTCGCCACCGCAGGCCTGTTCGGTTACGCCGGTGGCAGCGAATGGGGCATCAGCTCAAGGCGGCGGCTTAGCCCGGCGTTAACCGATTCGTGCCGGATGCCTCCCGCGCGGTCATCTGCTGCAATCATATGCAGAGAAACGGCGTGTTCCCGGCCCTCTGTTTCGGGCCAAACGCGATGGAACCGGCTCACAATCAAGTGAATCTGGAAAAATCGGCGGAAGTTCAGTGTGATAGCGTTGTGTGACATTGGGCCGCCGCGAAACCGTATTGCGTTGCAGCAGCCTGTCCGTATCCTATCTTCCATCAACCGTGAGTTCCCAAGACTGCTTACGACAACGCCGCGAATGCTCAATTCGCGCCTTCCAACTTGAACTGGGGCAATGCTTTCAATGTCCGGACTACGAACGCAATCGGCATGCATCGTTGTGATGTTGACTGCGATGGCGCCGCTTTTGGCTGGCTGCAACGAACCGATCGCCGCGACCGCCGCGGTAAAGCCGCCCGAGCCTGAAGTGGGCACTTTCACCGTACGATCTCAGGCCCGCGCCATCATTCGTGAATTGCCCGGCCGAATCGCACCCACCCGGGTCTCGGAAGTCCGTGCGCGGGTTTCGGGCATCGTCGTTGAGCGCCTGTTCCACCAGGGCACCGAGGTGAAGGCCGGCGATCCCCTGTACCGGATCGACCCCAAACCCTTCGAGGTGGAACTGCAGGCGAGCGAAGCCGCGCTGGACAAGGCGGAAGCTGCGCTCGATCTCGCCACCCAGCACGCCCGCCGCATTGCGACGCTGACCAGCCAGCGCGCGGCGCCCGAGGCGGAGAACGAAAAGGCCATCGCAGCCCAACGCCAGGCTGAGGCTGAAGTTGACAGCCGCAGAGCCGATGTTGCCCGCGCGAAGCTCAATCTCGATTATGCGACGATCCGGGCGCCAATCAGCGGCGTCGTCGGCGCCGCGCTGGTGAGCGAAGGCGCGCTCGTGGTGCAGAATGACACTACCAGCCTCGCCACGATCCAGCAGCTCGACCCGATCTACGCCGACTTCACCCAATCGATCGCGGAGATGAACAAGCTGCGCCGTGCGCTCGAAAGCGGCGACCTCGACCGCATCGCGCCCGATGTGGCCAAAGTCCGCCTCGTGCTCGACGATGGTACAGTTTATCCGACTCCCGGCAAGCTTCTGTTCTCTGATGCCAAGGTCGACGCCTATACCGGGCAGGTCACGCTGCGCGGACAGTTTCCGAATCCGAATCGCGAACTACTGCCCGGCATGTATGTCCGCGTCCTGATCGAACAGGGCATCGATTCCGATGCCATGGCCGTGCCGCAGCAGGCGATCCAGCGCGATGCCGGCGGCGCCAGCGAGGTCTTCGTGGTCAAGGACGACGGCCGCGTCGCGACGCAGCCGGTTCGCACCGGCCCGATGCAGGACGGCGTGTGGCTGATCAGCGAGGGCCTCAAGGAGGGCGACCGCGTCATCGTCGACGGGTTCCAGAAGTTTGTTGCCGGCGACAAGGTCAAGGCGAAGGCGTGGATCGATGCGGATGCCTCGGTTGGTTCGATACCGGGAGCACCGGCAGCGCAAGCGTCCCGCTGAGACCGGGACATGCCCAGCTTCTTCATTGACCGGCCGATCTTCGCCTGGGTGGTCGCGCTTTTCATCTGCCTGATCGGCGCGATCTCGATCCCGTTGCTGGCGGTCGCGCAATATCCGATCATCGCACCGCCCTCGATCTCGATCTCGACCAGCTATCCCGGCGCGTCGCCGGAGAACCTTTACAACAGTGTCACGCGGCTGATCGAGGAGGAGCTCAACGGCGCCTCCGGCATTCTCAATTTCGAATCTACCTCTGACTCGCTGGGACAGGTCGAAATCATCGCCAACTTCGTGCCCGGCACGGAGACGGGGGCGGCGTCGGTCGAAGTGCAGAACCGCCTCAAGCGCGTCGAGGCGCGGCTTCCGCGCGCGGTGATCCAGCAGGGCATCCTGGTCGAGGAGGCCTCCTCTGCCGTGCTGCAGATCATTACGCTGAATTCGACCGACGGCTCGCTCGACGAAATCGGCCTCGGCGATTTCATGATCCGCAACGTGCTCGGCGAGATCAGGCGCATTCCCGGCGTTGGCCGCGCCACGCTCTATTCCACCGAACGTTCGCTGCGGATCTGGGTCGATCCGGCCAAGCTGGTCGGCTACGGCCTTACCGCCGACGACGTCAACAAGGCGATCTCGGCGCAGAACGCCCAGGTCGCCTCGGGCAGCGTCGGCGCCGAGCCGAGCACGCCGGAGCAGAGGATTTCCGCGCTGGTGCTGGTCAAGGGTCAGCTCTCATCGCCGGATGAATTTGGCGCGATCACGCTGCGCGCCAATGCGGATGGATCGACGGTGCGGCTGCGCGACGTCGCCCGCATCGAGATTGGCGGCCTGAGCTACCAGTTCAACACGCGGCTCAACGGCAAGCCGACGGCGGGCCTTTCGGTGCTGCTGTCGCCGACCGGCAACGCGCTCGCCACCGCAAGCGCCGTCGAAGCCAAGATGAAGGAATTGTCAAAATTCTTTCCGACCAATATCGGTTACGAAATCCCGTACAACATCACGCCCGTCGTCAAGGCCTCGATCAACAAGGTGTTGATGACATTGGTGGAAGCGGTGGTGCTGGTCTTCATCGTGATGTTCCTGTTCCTGCAGAACATCCGCTACACCATCATTCCGACCATCGTGGTGCCGGTGGCGCTGCTCGGCACCTGTGCGATGCTGATGGCGGCCGGCTATTCCATCAACATGCTGACCATGTTCGGCATGGTGCTGGCGGTCGGCATTCTCGTCGACGACGCCATCGTCGTGGTCGAGAACGTCGAGCGGATCATGGCGGAAGAGGGCCTGCCGCCGAAGGAAGCGACCCGCAAGGCGATGTCGCAGATCACCAGCGCCATCATCGGCATCACGCTGGTACTGATGGCCGTGTTCGTGCCGATGGCGTTCTTCCCGGGTTCGGTCGGCATCATCTATCGCCAGTTCTCGGTCACGATGATCTCGGCCATCGCTTTCTCCGCGCTGCTGGCGCTTTCGCTGACGCCGGCGCTGTGCGCGACACTGTTGAAGCCGGTCGAGGCCGGCCACGGCCATGCGCGCAAGGGCGTGTTCGGCTGGTTCAACCGCGTGCTCGAGACGAGCCGTGGCGGCTATTCGCGCACCGTGCAGGGCTCGCTGAAGCGCACCGGGCGTTTGATGCTGATCTACGCCGCGCTGCTCATCGGCCTCGGCTGGGCCTTCGTCCGGCTGCCCGGCGGCTTCCTGCCGGTCGACGACCAGGGCTTCATCACGACAGACGTGCAGACGCCGTCCGACTCCTCCTACGCCCGCACCGAAGCGGCGGTCGAGGCCGTGGAGAAGTATCTGCTCAATCGCGCCGGGGTCGAGGACATCACGTTCCTCACCGGCTTCAGCTTCCTCGGCCAGGGCATGAACACCGCGCAGGCCTTCATCACGTTGAAGGACTGGTCGGAGCGGGGCAAAAAGGATTCCGCCGCCGCGATCGTCGCCGACATCAACCGCGAGCTCTCGTCGATCCGCGACGCCAGGATCTCGGCGCTGCAGCCGCCGCCGATCGACAATCTCGGCAATTCCTCCGGCTTCTCGTTCCGCCTGCAGGACCGCGGCCAGAAGGGCTATCCGGCGCTGGTTGCCGCATCCGACCGGCTGATCGCAGAAGCCAACGCCAGCCCCATCCTGCAGAAGGTCTATGTCGAGGGCCTGCCGCCGGCGCCGCAGGTCAATCTTATGATCGACCGCGAAAAAGCCGGCGCATTCGGCGTCACCTTCGAGGACATCAACCAGACGATTTCGACCAATCTCGGCTCGAACTATATCAACGACTTTCCGAACCGCGGCAGGATGCAGCGCGTTATCGTGCAGGCCGACCGCGCCAGCCGCATGAACGCCGACGACATCCTCAATTACAACGTCAAGAACAGCCGCGGTCAATTGGTACCGTTCTCCGCCTTCGCCACGGTTCAGTGGTCGAAGGGGCCGACCCAGATCGCGGGCTTCAACTACTATCCCGCCGTGCGCATCTCGGGCGAAGCCAAGCCCGGCTTCACCTCCGGCGATGCCATCGCCGAGATGGAGCGGCTGGCCAACAAGCTGCCGCGCGGCTTCGGTTTCGAATGGACCGGCCAGTCGCTGCAGGAAAAGCTGTCGGGCTCGCAGGCGCCGTTCCTGCTCGGCCTCTCGGTGCTGGTGGTCTTCCTGCTGCTTGCCGCGCTCTATGAGAGCTGGACCATTCCGCTTGCGGTCTTGCTGACGGTGCCCCTCGGCATCTGCGGCGCGGTGATTGCCGCGACCATGCGGGGACTGCCGAACGACGTCTACTTCACCGTCGGCCTGATCACCATCATCGGCCTGGCAGCGAAAGACGCCATCCTCATCATCGAATTCGCCAAGGATCTGCGCGCCCAAGGCAAGCCGCTGATCGAAGCCACGGTCGAAGCCTGCTCGCTGCGCTTCCGCCCGATCCTGATGACTGGCTTGGCCTTCGTCTGCGGCGTGCTGCCGATGGCGATTGCCACCGGTGCCGGCGGCGCCAGCCAGCAGGCACTCGGCACCAGCGTGATGGGCGGCATGATTGCGGTGGTGATTCTGGCGCTGTTGATGGTACCGGTGTTCTTCGTCAGCGTGCAGCGCGTGCTGGCGGGGGATCGGGAGAAGGTGGAGGAGGTGGCGGCCGCGAGCGAGCTGCATGGGCCGCCCGCGCCGGCGCAACCCAGCCACTGAGGCGTCGTCATTCCGGGGCGCGCCACTTGGCGCGAGCCCGGAATCCATTCATCCACAGAGCAGGAGGCACAATGGATTCCGGGCTCGCGCTGCGCGCGCCCCGGAATGACGTCAGCCCAGCGGTCCCAGTATCTTCACCAATTCCCCGTGCACGAACTCGTTCCCGCAGACCACATGCCCGGTCTTCAGCGCATCGTCCTTGCCGCCGATGTCAGAGATCGTGCCGCCTGCTTCCCGCACCATGATCTGCCCCGCTGCGATGTCCCACGGCGACAGGTTGCGTTCCCAGTAGCCGTCGAGGCGGCCGGCGGCGACGAAGGCGAGGTCGAGCGAGGCGGCGCCGAAGCGGCGGAAGCCGGCGACCTTGTTCTGCAGCGCGGCCATTTCCTTTAGCGCCAGCGCATGGTCGCCGCGGCCGATATGCGGCAGGCCGCAGGCGACCACACATTCGTTGAGCTGGCGGCGGCCGGCGACGCGCAGCCGCTGATCGTTGAGGAACGCGCCCTTGCCGCGCTCGGCGATGTAGAGCTCGTCGTTGGCGGGATTATAGATCACGCCGGCGATGACGGTGCCTTCGCGGGCGAGGCCGATCGAGATCGCGAATTGCGGGATGCCATGCAGGAAGTTGGTGGTGCCGTCGAGCGGATCGACGATCCAGGTGTGGGTCTTGTCGGCGCCTTCGCGCGTGCCGCCTTCCTCGCCGATGAAGCCGTAGCCGGGCCGTGCCTTGGCGAGGTCCTCGTACAGCATTTCCTCGGCGCGCTTGTCGGCCTTGGTGACGAAGTTCGCCGGCCCCTTCAGCGACACCTGCAGATGTTCGATCTCGCCGAGGTCGCGCTTGAGGCTGCGGCCGGCGCGGCGCGCGGCTTTCACCATGACGTTGATAAGGGCGGAGTAGAGCATGATGCGAGCTTATGGTGTGAGAGGGAACGGCCCAATGCCATGAGGGTTTAGGGAGTGGGTGCCCTGCAGATGTGCCGCCGTCAAGGCGTCATTTACTGGCGGTGCCGATCCATTTTTTCGCGGCTTCCTGGGCCTTGGCGCGTTCTTCGGGACTGATCTCGGAGAACCTTTCGTCCAGCTCCGGGTCGCCCTTGCCGGCGGTCTTGGCGACAATGTGCCACTTGAAGCCCTCGATCTTGTCCATCGGCGCGCCCTGTCCGGTGACCAGCACGCGGGCGAGCCGATTCTGCGCGATCGGCGAGTTCTGCCGCGCCGCCTTGCGCAGCAGCGCGACCGCCGCGGCCTGGTTCTTCGGCGTGCCGGTGCCGTTGTAGAGCGCAATCGCATATTCGACCTCGGCGTCGACATTGTCGGCCAGCGATGCCGCCTGCAGCAGCCGCACCGCCTTGTCGATGTCCTTCGGCACGCCGGTGCCTTCCTTGTAGAAGGTAGCTAACGCGTATTGTGCTTCCGGACTGCCTGCGTCGGCTGCGACGCGCAGCAGTTCGGCAGCGCGCCGGACATCCTGCGGCAGCGTGTTGCCGTCGAGGTAGAGCAGCGCCAGATTGTAGGCCGACTTCGGGTTGCCGAGTTTCGCCGCGGAGGCCAAAAGCTTGACGGCCTGTTCCCGATTGGTCGGCCCGCCGCGGCCTGACAGCCGCATCATCGCGAGCGCGAACATGGCCTCGCGGTCGCCGGCATCGGCCGCACGCTGGTACCAATCGGCGGCCTTCGCATAGTCGCGCTTGATGCCGAGCCCATTGGCGTAGAGCTCGCCCAGCATCGTCATCGCCTTTGGGTCGCCGTTATACTGCGCGCGCGTCGTCGCGAGATCGAACGCGGTCTTGTACATGCCGCGCTGATAGGCGCCGTAGACGAGATCGACGTTGGGATCCTCGAAGGCCGTCGTCGGCGAGGGGGCCGGCGCGGGCGTTGCCTCCGTTTTGGGCGCTGCCGCCGGCTTCGGCGGCGCGGCGGGCTGCTTCGCTGCGGGAGGAGCTTTTGGCTTGGGCGGCGCTTCCTTTTTCGCCGCTGGTGGGCTGGCGGGCGGTTGCGCGGCAGGCGGCGTCAGCGAGATCTGCGCAGAGGCGCCGGCCATCGTCATCACGAGGCCCGCAAGCAGCGATATGGGACGCAGGAGTTTCATTGTCCGGCGTTATCCGTGCCCGGCCTTATCTGGGCCAGACTTATCAATACCAGCTTTGGCTTTTCCGAACGCCGCTTCGTACGCTTGCGCGATTGCCTGCGCGGCGTCGATCAGTGCCGCCTTGGCGCCGCGCGGGTCGGCCCAGATGAAATCGCCGACCAGCACGAAATCGGCGCCGGCAGCCGCGAATTCGGAAGCCTCCTCGCGCGAGGCGGCAAAGCCGACGCAGGGCGGCTCGAACAGTTCATCCCACCATTGCAGGCGTTCGGCAATCGCTTCAGTCGATGGCCGCTGTCCCTTGGCATCGGGCTCGCCGAATAGCACGTAGTCGGCGCCCGCTTCGCCCGCGGCCATCGAATCGTGCCGCGTGGCAAGGCCGCCGATGCCGGCGATGCGGTCCGGCTTCAGCGACGGCCAGGCATCTTCCAGCGCGGCGAGGCCGGTCAGATGCGCACCGTCGGCGCCGGCACGCGCCACCAGTTCGACATGGCCGTCGAGCAACAGCGCCGCGCCGCTATTCTGGATCGCGGGCGCAAGTGCTTTCACGCGCGCGATCATCGTGCGCTGGTCGGTCTGCTTCAGCCGCAACAGCACCGCCGCGACGTCGGCCGCAGCCAACAGCTCCGGAAGCTGGTTTGCGAGCTGCGATGGATCGTCCACCTCGGGCGTCGCGAGATAGAGGCGCGGCGCCGGGCGCGGCGGAACGGGTTTGTTGGACAAGTCTAGGCGACCTTCTTTTCCAGGCCGGTTTCCCACTCGCCCTTGCTCGCCAGCGCATTCATCTTCGCGCGGTGCGTGAACGCGCGCTGGCCCGCGGCGACATTCTCGGCCTTGCCGGACCACGCTTTCTGCGGCGCTGCCTGCAGCGCGCGGCCATAGGAGAAGGTCAGTTTCCAGGGCAGGCCGCCGATCCGGTTCATGGCATCCAGATGCGCGGTCGCTTCCTCGTCGGATTGTCCGCCGGAGAGGAAGGCGATGCCCGGCACGGCCGCGGGAACGCAGGCCTTTAGCATGCGCACCGTCTTCTCCGCGACTTCATCGACGGAAGCCTGCTTCGCGCACTTCTTGCCAGAGACGGCCATGTTGGGCTTCAGCACCATGCCTTCGAGCTCGACACGCTGGACCCGCAATTCCTGGAATGTCTTGTTCAGCACACGCTGGGTCACATCGTAGCAGCGGTCGATGTCGTGATCGCCGTCCATCAGCACTTCCGGTTCGACGATCGGCACGATCTGCGCCGCCTGGCACAGCGCGGCGTAGCGCGCCAGCGCATGCGCGTTGACGTGGATCGCCGTCTGCGTGGGGATGCCGCTGCCGATATCGATCACTGCACGCCACTTGGCGAAGCGCGCGCCGCGCTCGTAATATTTCTTCAGGCGCTCGGCGAGCTTGTCGAGGCCGACGGTGACCAGTTCGCCCGGACATTGCGGCAGCGCTTGCGTTCCTTCATCGACCTTGATGCCGGGGATGGCGCCGGACTGCTCGATCAGCTTGACCAGCGGCGTGCCGTCGCGGGCCGTCTGCCAGATGGTTTCGTCGTAGAGGATGACGCCCGAGACGTACTTGCTCATCGCCTCGGTGGAGCGGAACAGCATTTCACGGTAGTCGCGGCGATTCTCCTCCGTGGACTCGACCTTGATGGCGTCAAAACGCTTCTTGATCGTGCCCGAAGATTCGTCGGCGGCGAGAATGCCCTTGCCTGGGGTGACCATGGCGAGGGCAACCTTGTTGAGGTCAGCAAGATTCATGGGAACGTTCTCCGAAAACATCATGCCCTTGCGCACCAAAATAGGCGGTTCTCGGGCAATTGCCTAGAAAACGTTCGTCGCACCCCGGGTGTTTGCAAGGCGCGGGGGGCGGCTCAGGCGACCCGCGGGTCCAGCTCGCCCTTGCCGTACCGTTTGGCCATTTCGGCCGTCGTCAGCACCTTCTTGATCTTGCTGGCCTGGCCTGCGGTATTGAATTCCTGCAGCCGCTGCTTGCACAGCTTGGCCATCGCTTCCATCGCGGGCTTGAGGTATTTGCGCGGGTCGAACTCTTCCGGATTGTCCTTGAAGACTTTGCGGATCTGCCCGGTCATCGCCATGCGGTTGTCGGTGTCGATGTTGATCTTGCGCACGCCGTTCTTGATGCCGCGCTGAATCTCGGACACCGGCACACCCCAGGTCGGCTTCATCTTGCCGCCATTGGCATTGATGATTTCCTGCAGGTCCTGCGGCACCGAGGACGAGCCGTGCATCACCAGATGCGTGTTCGGCAGCTTGCGATGGATTTCCTCGATCACGTTCATGGCGAGGATGTCGCCGTCCGGCTTGCGGGTGAACTTGTAGGCGCCGTGCGACGTGCCCATCGCGATCGCCAGCGCGTCGACCTTGGTCTCCTTGACGAACTTCACGGCTTCGTCGGGGTTGGTGAGCAACTGGTCGTGCGACAGCTTGCCCTCGGCGCCGTGGCCGTCTTCCTTGTCGCCCATGCCGGTCTCCAGCGAGCCGAGCACGCCGAGCTCGCCTTCCACCGAGATGCCGCCGAGATGGGCCATGTCGGTGACCGTCCTGGTCACGCCGACATTGTAGTCCCAATCGCCCGGGGTCTTGCCGTCGGCCTTGAGCGAGCCGTCCATCATGACCGAGGTGAAGCCGGCCTGGATCGCGGTCATGCAGGTCGCGGGCTCATTACCGTGGTCGAGATGCACGCAGACCGGGATCTGCGGATAGATTTCGGTGACGGCGTCCATCATGTGCCTGAGCATCACATCGTTGGCGTAGGAGCGCGCGCCGCGCGAGGCCTGGATAATGACGGGCGCGTCGACCGAGGAGGCGGCCTCCATGATGGCGAGCGCCTGCTCCATGTTGTTGATGTTGAACGCCGGCACCCCGTAATCGTGCTCTGCCGCATGATCGAGCAGTTGACGCAAGGTAATGCGAGCCATTCAAATTCTCCTGTATTTGCCGCGCCTTCGGCGCTTCATTGAGTCTTGGTCTAACGCAGTTTGAGAACTTCGACGCCGGGAAGCGGTTTGCCTTCCATCCATTCGAGAAACGCGCCGCCGGCCGTCGATACGTAGGAAAAATCATCGGCCACGCCGGCCTGATTCAGCGCCGCGACCGTGTCGCCGCCTCCGGCAACCGAGATTAGCTTCTTCGCCTTGGTGCGCTCCGCTGCGTGCTTGGCCGCAACCACCGTGCCACGGTCGAACGGCGTCATTTCGAACGCGCCGAGCGGGCCGTTCCAGACCAGCGTCGCGGCGTCGTCGATCGCGGCGTGAATCCGCGCGATCGATTGCGGCCCGACGTCGAGGATCATGCCGTCGGCCGGGATGGCATCGAGACCATAGGCGTGCGAGGGCGAGTTGGCGGCGAAGTGATAGGCGACCACGGCATCGACGGGGAGGATGATGGCGCAGTTCGCAGCGGTGGCTTTTTCCAGGATACGCAGCGCCGTCGCGGCGAGGTCTTTTTCCGCCAGCGACTTGCCGACGCCGACGCCCTGCGCGTGCAGGAAGGTGTTGGCCATGCCGCCGCCGATCACCAGCGCATCGACTTTCGTCACCAGGTTTTCGAGCAGATCGATCTTGGTGGAGACCTTGGCGCCGCCAATGATCGCGATAACAGGCTTGGTCGGCGCTTCCAGCGCCTTGCCAAGCGCGTCGAGTTCGGCCTGCATGGTGCGGCCGGCATAGGCGGGCAGCTTGTGGCCAAGGCCTTCGGTCGTAGCGTGCGCACGGTGCGCCGCCGAAAAGGCGTCGTTGACCCAGATGTCGCCGAGCTTCGCCAGCTCCGCGACGAAGGCAGGGTCGTTCTTCTCTTCCTCTTTATGGAAACGGGTGTTTTCCAGGCAGAGAATATCGCCATCCTTCATGGCGCCGACGGCCTTGGCGGCAGCCTCGCCGATGCAGTCGTCGGCAAATGCAACCGGCTTCTTGATGACGTGGCTGAGCGCTGCCGCGACAGGCTTCAGCGAATCCTTGGCGTCGCGCCCCTTCGGGCGGCCGAAATGCGCGAGCAGGATGACCTTGCCGCCCTTGTCGGAAATTTCGGTGATGGTCGGCGCGACGCGCTCGAGCCTGGTCGCGTCGGTGACGCGGCCGTTCTCCATGGGCACGTTGAGGTCGACGCGCAGCAGCACGCGCTTGCCCTTCACATCGACGTCATCGAGGGTTCGGAAGGATTTTGTCATGGGCGGACTCGGATTCTCGACAGTCATTCCGGGGCGATGCGAAGCATCGAACCCGGAATCTCGAGATTCCGGGTCTGGTCCTTCGGACCATCCCGGAATGACGGAAGACAAGAATGCCCGGCGCTAGGCCGGGCATGACGAAATAGTTCTACAGCAGCTTCCCCATCGCCACGGCGGTGTCCGCCATGCGGTTGGAGAAACCCCATTCATTGTCGTACCAGGACATCACACGCACCAGCGTGCCGTTCTGCACCTTGGTCTGGTCCTCGTGGAACGTCGACGAGTGGGGATCGTGGTTGAAGTCGATCGAGACATTCGGCGCGGTGGTGTAGCCGAGGATGCCCTTGAGCTGCTGCTCGGAGGCGCGCTTCATCGCCGCGTTGATTTCCTTGGTATCGGTGGCGCGCTTGGCGACGATCTTGAGATCGACCACCGACACGTTCGGGGTCGGCACGCGGATCGCGACGCCGTCGAGCTTGCCCTTCAGTTCGGGGAGCACGAGGCCGATCGCCTTCGCCGCACCGGTCGAGGTCGGGATCATCGACATCGCCGCCGCACGGCCGCGATAGAGATCCTTGTGCAGGGTGTCGAGCGTCGGCTGGTCGCCAGTGTAAGCGTGGATCGTGGTCATGAAGCCGGTCTCGATGCCGACGGTGTCGTTCAAGACCTTGGCGAGCGGCGCCAGGCAGTTGGTGGTGCAGGAGCCGTTGGAGACGACCAGGTGATCCTTGGTCAGGGTGTCGTGGTTGACGCCGTAGACGATGGTGGCGTCAGCGTTGTCGGCGGGCGCCGAGACCAGCACGCGCTTGGCGCCGGCGGTCAGATGCGCGGAGGCCTTGTCCTTGGCCGTGAAGATGCCGGTGCATTCCAGCGCAATGTCGACGCCGAGCGCCTTCCACGGCAGCTTCGACGGATCGCGTTCGGCGGAGACCTTGATCTTGCCGTTGCCGAGGCTGATGGAGTCGCCGTCAACGGTCACGGTGCCGGGGAAACGGCCGTGTACGGAATCGAAGCGTAGCAGGTGGGCGTTGGTCTCGACCGGGCCGAGATCGTTGATGCCGACCACTTCGATATCCTTGCGGCCGGATTCTGCGATGGCGCGCAAGATATTGCGGCCGATGCGGCCAAATCCGTTGATCCCGATGCGGACTGCCATGCTGGTTTCTCCTCTGATAGCCGGTGCCCGCCCCGCGGAGGCGTTCCACGGAGGTGCTTACGGCGGAACGCCCGGTTCGGCCGGGCGGGAACGGTCAAGATGGGGGTCTAGGTAGTCCTTTTTCCCCTCAACCTCAACCGTCAGCCCAAGCGCTTCAGGACAGCGTTAACCGCAGCCTCGGCAGTAATTCCGAAATGCTTGAAAAGGTCCTTGGCGGGGGCGCTTGCACCGAAACCGTGCATGCCGATGAATTCACCATCCTGGCCGATCACGGCGTCCCAGCCCCAGCGTACCGCGGCCTCGATGGCGACCTTGACCGGCGCATCGCCGATAATGGCTGCCTTTCGGTCTGCCGGCTGCGCCAGCAGAAGCTCGAGCGAGGGCACCGAGACCACCCGCGACGGGATGCCACGCTCACTCAGTTGCTTCTGGGCTGCCACCGCGATCTCGACCTCGGAGCCCGAGGCGAACAGTGACACTTTTGCGTTGCCCTGCGCCGCGACCAGCTCATAGGCGCCATGCGCGCAAGGATTATCGTTCGGCGCATTGGTGCGAAGCTGCGGCAGGTTCTGGCGGGTCAGCGCCAGCACCGTCGGGCCGTCGACACGGTTGAGCGCCAGTTCCCAGCATTCCGCGACCTCGACGGCGTCGCACGGGCGGAACACGCGCATGTTGGGAATCGCGCGAAGCGCCGCGAGATGCTCGACCGGCTGATGCGTCGGCCCGTCCTCGCCGAGCCCGATCGAATCATGGGTCATCACGTAGACGACGCCCGCGCCCATCAGCGCGGCGAGCCGCATCGCGGGTCGGGCATAGTCCGTGAACACCAGGAAGGTCGCGCCGTTCGGCGCGAAGCCGCCATGCAGGAAGATGCCGTTCATCGCCGCGGCCATGCCGTGCTCGCGGATGCCGTAGTGGATGAAGCGGCCCTTCGGCATCTTGGCCGAGAACGCCACGGCCGACTTCGCCTTGTTGTTGTTGGAGCCGGTGAGGTCGGCGGAGCCAGCCAAAAATTCCATCGGCATCGCAGCCGCGATCGCCTCGATCGCGGATTCGGAGGATTTCCGCGTCGCGACATTCTGCGGCGATTCCAATAGCGCCTTCTTGTGCGCCCGCAGCGCCTTCGAAAGCGCGGCCGGCCGCTCGTGTCGCATCCGCCGCTCGAACTCGGCGCGCTTGCGCGGGCCGAGCTCGGCGAAAACGCTTTCCCATTCCTCGCGCGCGGCAGCGCCGCGGCTACCGGCGGCACGCCATGCCTTCAACACATCGTCAGGCACCGAGAAGGCGTCGAGCGAAATGCCGAGCTTTTCCTTGGCGCCCTTGAGCTCGTCGGCGCCGAGCGCCTCGCCATGGGCCTTCGCCGTGCCGGCCCGCGTCGGCGCGCCGTAACCGATCGTGGTCTTGCAGGAGATCAGCGACGGCTTGTTGGATTTTTGCGCGCGGCTGATCGCGGCGGCAATCGCCTTCGGATCCTGGCCGTCGATCAATTCCGCGGCCCAGCCCGCGGACTTGAAACGCTTCACCTGGTCGACCGAATCGGCGAGCGAGGTCGGGCCGTCGATCGAGATGCCGTTGTTGTCATACAGCACGATCAGCTTGTTCAGCTTCCAGTGTCCGGCCATCGCGATCGCTTCCTGCGACACGCCTTCCATCAGGTCGCCGTCGGAAGCGAGCACGTAGGTGTGGTGGCTCACCACCTTCTTGCCGAACTCGGCGGCCAGCATCTTTTCCGCCAGCGCCATGCCGATCGAGGTAGCGATGCCCTGGCCGAGCGGACCGGTGGTGGTCTCGACGCCGCTGGTCTCGAAATTCTCCGGGTGTCCCGGCGTCTTGGAGCCGAGCTGACGGAAATTCCGGATCTGATCGAGCGTCATGTCCTTGTTGCCGGTCAGGTACAGCAAGGCATAGAGCAGCATCGAGCCGTGTCCGGCCGACAGCACGAAGCGGTCGCGGTCCGGCCAGGTCGGAGCCGCCACATCGAATTTGAGGAACTGTGTGAACAGCACGGTCGCGATGTCGGCTGCGCCCATCGGCAGGCCGGGATGGCCGGATTTCGCCTTTTCGACGGCATCCATGGCAAGCCCGCGAATCGCATTGGCCATACGGGTATGATCGACCTGCGTCATGTGAAAATCCGCCTGAAATGAGGTGCTTGGTTAGGGGTATGTACCGGGCGAAGGCCGCAATACGGGCGTGTTTGAGGGAAAGTGCGGGCTGGATAGCACCTCAATCCCCGGGAGTCCAAGGCGTGGAAACGCCCTTGCCATGCGAAAAGTTGCTTAGCGGTGCATAGCTTCGCGCGGGCGTTGCGCTTGGCTCGCTTGCCACGTAAATTTCGTGCTCTAACCGCTTGCCGAACCGCGGATTTTGCTGCCGTGCGGCGGGCCTACTGCGAGGGTGCGCGCTGTCTCTCATGAGCGATCGTCACACCAACGGGGCTGGCAATGCCGAGCCGGTCCAAGTCGACATCGACGCCGCCACGCGGCGCCTGATGATGGCGCTCGATGCGCTCGAGGCCGCGGCCGAGCGGCGGCGCGACGCCGACCGTGACGAGAACGAGCTGGCGAGCCGGATCCAGGCGCTCGGCGCCGATCGCTCGCGGCTCGCCGACGAACTCGACGGTTCGCTGGTGAAGACGCGGCGGCTGGAGCGCGCCAACCGCGAGATATCGGAAAAGCTGGATGCCGCAATCGGCACCATCCGTGCGGTGCTCGATGCCGACGCCGGAGAGAGTGAATGAGTCACATCAACGTCACCATCAACGGCCGGCAGTACCGCATGGCCTGCGAGGAAGGGCAGGAGGTGCGGCTGTTGAAGCTTGCCGAGAGCCTGGAATCGCGGGTCGGAGAGTTGCGCGGCAAGTTCGGCGAAATCGGCGATGCGCGGCTGACGGTGATGGCCGCTCTCACCGTGTGCGACGAACTGCTGGATGCCAACGCGCGCATCCGCGCGCTGGAGGGCGAACTCGAAACCCTGCGCAACGTTCGCACAGCCGCCGCCGACCGCGCCAAGGCCACCCAGGTCGCCGTCGCCAACGCGCTCAACGCCGCCGCCGACCGCATCGAAAAAACCACGCAGGTCATCAACCGCACCATCGGCAGCGGCGTCGCGATCGGGTGAATCTCGCGCGGGTCACTCCTTCACCCTCCCCTGGAGGGCTACGGGATTCCCGGATTTTCGTGTTGGGTGGCAAGGGCATATCCCTCGAGTGTGGCGGCGAGCCGATTCCATCCGTCGCGCATGGTCTTTGGGCCCGGCGGCTTGTAGTAGCAATTCCAGCCG
>NZ_MAXC01000032.1 GCF_001693485.1 Bradyrhizobium sp. LMTR 3 | reverse complement strand
CCTCGGCACCCCCGGCCACACCGGCGACGCCGACCATCGCGTCGTTCTCGAACGACACCGGAGCGGCCGGCGATGGCATCACCAGCGATAATACCCTCCAGCTCAAGGGTACCGCTGCCGCCAACAGTACCATCAAGATTTACGATGGCTCGACCCAGATCGGCACGACGACCGCCAGTTCGACCGGGAGCTGGGACTACATCACCTCGGTCCTGACCAACGCCAAGCATGTGCTGACCGCGACCGCGACCACCTCGAGCGGCCAGACCAGTGCCGCATCCGGTGCGGTGACCGTGACGGTGGATACGGTGGCGCCGACTGCTCCGGTCCTGAGCAGCAACGCCATCGTCAATACCAATCAGGTCAAGCTGTCCGGCACCGCCGAGGCCAACAGCAAGGTAACGATCTACGACGGAAGCACGGTGGTCGGAACCGGGACGACGAACTCGACCGGGGCCTGGAGCGTCACGACCAATGCCTTGTCGACCGGCACGCACACGCTGACAGCGAAGGCTGCGGACGTCGCCGGCAATGTGAGCGCCGCGTCGCAGTCGATCAACAGCGTGATCAGTGGGTCGACGACGCCAACGCCAAGTACGCAAATCGAGTCGGCCGGTGCGACGAGTCTCGTTCAGATCGGCGAGAACTACGCCCTCTACGGCGCCAGCGGGTCCGGTCCCACGTTGAAAGCGTACGGCGCGGCCGTGGTCGAGGGTCAGTCCGGCGGCTGGGTGCCCATCGGAGTGGAGCAGACGGCATCGGGATATCAGGTTGCTTGGAAGCTCACAGGCAAAGACCAATACGGTGTCTGGAATACGGATAAGAGCGGCAATTTAGTTTCACATACGAACGTTATGTCCGGGTCTGCGTTGAAATCCATCGAAGCAAGCTTCCAGCAGGATCTGAATGGCGACGGGACGGTCGGCCTCGCGAGCAAGACAATCGAGGCGGCTGGGTCGACCAGCCTCGTTCAGGTTGGTGAGAACTTTAGCCTCAGCGGCGGCGGGGCCGGACCCACGCTGAAAGCCTACGGCGCCGCCGTGGTCGAGGGGCAGTCCGGCGGCTGGACGCCGATCGGAGTGGAGCAGACGGCAACAGGATATCAGGTTGCTTGGAAGCTCACAGGCAAGGACCAATACGGAGTCTGGAACATCGACAAGGGCGGCAATCTTGTTTCGCATACAAGCATCATGACTGGATCTGCGTTGAAATCCTTCGAAGCCAGCTTCCAGCAGGACCTGAACGGGGATGGCCTGATTGCCGGCTCAAGCGCTGGTGCGCCTATCTCGTCTGTCGGTTTGACCACCATGTACAAGAACTGGAGCGACATCGTCACCATCAAAGGCATCGCCGATGCCAACAGTCAGATCAAGCTGTACGATGGCAACACGTCGATTGGAAAAGTTACTGCGGCAGCTGATGGTACCTGGTCCTTCCAGACATCGTCGGCCGTGTCCGACACGGTTCACACCTATACAGCCAAGCAGATCGATAGCGCTGGCCAGGTCGTTGGTGCTTCAGGCAGCGCGATTCTTGGCTCGACAGCCAGCAATACGCTGAAGAGCACCTCGGGTAATGACATCTTGGTTGGCGGCGGCCAGTCCGATACTTTCGTGTTTGCCGCAAATTTCGGCCGCGACGTCATCAAGGATTTCGCGGCGAGCGGAACTGCGCAAGACACGATCCAGTTCAGCAAGACAGTATTCGACAGCTTTGCGAGCGTTCTCTCGCACGCGAGCCAAGTTGGCCAGGATATCGTCATTTCCGCCGGAAGCGATACGCTTACGCTGAAGAACACCAAACTGAGCGCGCTTAATAGCAGCGACTTCCACTTTGCGTGAACTGGGGGTTTGTAAAAGGAGTTAGTATACACTGCCTTGGGGACACTCCCAAAAGGGCATGGTTCAAGGGGCGAGTGCCATGACTGATTTCCGACGGCCGGGGGAAATTCTCCGCCGAGAAGTTTGACCAGATCGAGGTTCGAGATGGCGATGTTTATCGCCGCCTTAGGAATCCTGGCGGAACGTGCGCGATCGTGGTTGCGCATTTCAGAGCTGAACGGGTGGGCGGAGCGTTCGATCGAAGCCATTCGGCGGCGCTGTTTTTCAACGAGCTTCGTCCAGCTAACGACAGCAACAGAACGCGATATTCGACATCTGGCTGATGCTAGGCTTTGGCGTCGTCGGCTACGTCTTCAAGAAGATCGGCATTCCGCTCGCGCCGTTCACGCTGGCGCTGGTGCTCGGCAACCGCGCCGAGGATGCGTTCCGCCTCTCGATGATCGGTGCCGGCGGCGATTTGAAGGTGTTCTGGTCGAACGGCCTGGTCGGCTCGATCACGACACTGGCGATCATGTTGCTGTTCTGGCCCGTTATCGACAAGGCGTTCGGCAGTGTCACGCGTATGTTGCGGCCGGCGAAGGCGTAGCAAGACGGATAGACTTCGCCATCGCTCTTCGAGCTAAGGCGCACAAGTCGTCGCTTCGCTTCTCGCAATGACGGCTGGACTGGCGGCATGGTGCTGCAAGCCAGGTCCTGCGGAGGCTGTGGAACCTTCCCGATTGTCCCGCCATGATCGCTGGCATGCGCGCCGGAGATAAGATATCAGCGGGCGAGGGACGCCCCTATGAATCCCGATCGTTTCCGCAGCCGGCCAATGGAATGACGCCTCTTTCGCAATTGACCCGTCGCAATTACCTGATCGCAGCGCATGATGGGTTGGCGACCGCGCTTGCGCTGCTTGCAAGCTTCTACCTGCGCTTCGACGGTGGCGAGGCCTTCTATGCCCGCCTGCCGCTGCTGCTGAAGATATTACCGCTCTTCGTCGCCTTCAGCATCGTTATCTGCTACCTCTTCAATCTGACGACCACGAAATGGCGTTTCATTTCGCTTCCCGATGCACTGAACATCCTGCGCGTGGCGACCATTCTGGCGGTAGCGCTCGTCGTGCTGGACTATGCCCTCATTTTCGACGAACCGACTGGCAAGGCGCCGGTGCTGTTCGGCCGTATCACCATCGTTCTCTACTGGTTTCTGCAGGTGTTCGCGCTGAGCTCGCTCCGCTTCGGATATCGCTATTTCCGTTACACGCGGGTTCGCCGCCATGCCCAGACCGAAGGCGCGTCGGCGACGCTGTT
>NZ_MAXC01000031.1 GCF_001693485.1 Bradyrhizobium sp. LMTR 3 | reverse complement strand
CCCATAGCCACGCCGCGCTACCCACGTGCTCCCTCCCGCGGTTTCCTCCCTTGGAGGCTTTCGGACGCCGGCCGCCGAATACGCCGCGACGTCCCTCAAGCGGCCGGCATCCGAAACCCTTCACAAACTCGGAAGTCCCGTCGGTCGCTTCCGCTTGGCCCCGAACATGAACTGGCGGTGGTGCGATGTCCGTTCGGTAATGCCCATCTACAAAGCACTGAACAATCAAGACCTGGATGCAGCGCTTGGTCCAATTGGGTCCGAAACGGCGACTGCAGGATCCGTAGCGCGGCTCTCGATATGACCCATCAAGTCGTTGGCCATCTGCTGGAGGCGTTGGCGATCTCGATCCACAAACTCGCGGGGCTGCATGTCAACGATGCACAGGGAGCCTACGACGTGTCCAGCTGAGGTCCGCAAGGGGACGCCTGCGTAAAAGCGAATGCCCTTCTCCAGCACGCGTGGATCGTCGGCAAAGCGTGGGTCCTCGGTCACGTCTTCGGAAACCAGCACTTCGTTTGCCGCGATCACGTATGCGCCGAGCGGCTCCTCATGAGGAGCCTGATTGATGGCCTGATTTTCCTGCGACAGGTCTGTTGGGTCTGGCTGAGTCGGGTGAATATCGTCAGCCAGAGATACGAGTGCGATCGGGACATTGAAAGCCTGCGCGATCTTCTTGGACGCCTCATCGAACTGCTGTCCTTTCACGGCGGCCAAACCGAGGCTGTGCAGCGCTGCAACCTGCTCTTGCCTAACGTCAGGAAGAACCGGACGCGTGCCGCTGCCAGATGCTGGGCGGCACATCCATTCATCAACTTGCTTGATACAGCCCTGAAGCGAGGCGAATACCGCATCGGCCGCCATCTGCTTGTTGAGCTCTTCCGTTTGTTGCGTACCGTGCGCCAGATTCCAGGAGCAGACGATGAGCTTCACGTGGGGGGCTCGGCGACGCAGACGACGGAGGATGTACCGGGCATAGACCTGCGGCTGGGGATGCAGGTAGGACAGGCACACCACGTCGACGCCTTCGAGACCAAGCTGCCCCAGCGCTCCCTGGCTGACTGCGATCGGCGGCAGGACCTTGGCGCTGATGCTCCGCTCCTCGAGCACCTGCGCCATCATCTCCGCCGCCGCGTGATCTAGCTCAGTGCGGCCGGCGACGCAGAGAACGCACGGTAGCCGCTCAGCTGTGCGATCTTCGCCCGGCTCGGCCGCTGAGGAGGCCTTTTCCCGGATATGGTCCTCGACCTCCCGCACAACAGAGATCGCCGTGTCGGCAACTAGCCGGCGGTAATTGGTATCCGTCGTGCTGCGCTGGCGATCGTTTTCCGCAAGGCGCAGTGCCGGTATGGCCACGTTATCATAGAACTCGTGCGAGGAGTATTTGTCGACATAGTCTTCAGCCATCTCCACCGCCTCTTCCAGGTTGCCGGCTAGCAGGCGTTGATAAAGCTGCTCCTCCGGCGCAAGCACCGGATCGCTGCCAAGAAGCACGCCCAGGAACTCGAGTTGCGGGACGTAGCGCCCGATGACGACCGCGCAGACGGTCAGGGGCGTCGCTAGGAACAGCCCGACAGGGCCCCACAGCATGGTCCAGAAGATTGCCGCAATGATGATGGCCAGGGAGGACAGGCCTGTACTGGCGCCGTAAAGCCATGGCTCGACGACATTGTTGCTGATCAGTTCAGCCACGAGGAACACCCCGACCACCCAGAATAACATGGTCCAGCCAGGATCAACGGCGACTGCAAGGGCAATAGGAAACAAGGCGGCCAGAAAGGGACCGAGATACGGGATGAATCGGAGGACTGCGGCTAGCAGCCCCCACAGCGGGGCATTGGGCACGCCAATGAAGTAAAGGGCAATGCCAATCGGAATGCCGTAGGTCAGATTCACGACGAGCTGCATCAGGAGGTAACGACTGACCCGGGCGGTGGCGTCGTTGATGGCCTGCGTACTTTTCTGAAGGTCTCCGGCCCCTGCGAGTTTAATGAAGCGATCGCGCAGGTCCTCCCGCTCTAGCAGCACGAAGATCACGAAGATGACGACCAGCCCGGCAGTGGCGAGCGGCGCTAACAGCGGACCGACTACGGATCGGATAATCTCAAGGGGTTTTGGCCGTGGTGCCTCTAGGCGCACGGTGACCGGCTCCGGAGACTTAGGGCCGGCTCCGACGCGGGGCTGTGCTTCTTCAGGCTTCCTCTCGTCGCCCGAGATGTCCTTGCCGAGATCCTCTATCGTTCTGGTAATATTATCGAGGACGCCGCCACCAGGGGCAGACTCCTGCAAGGACCGGATTTTCTGAGTGATAGTAGTCTGGTAGCTCGGAAGATTGTTAGCGAGTTGGACGAGCTGGCGCCCGACCACGAAGGCGACGCCTGTAATCAGGATAAAGGCAAGCGTAACGGCAATCAGCACCGCGGCAATGCGGGGCAACCTCCAGCGTCCTAGAAAGTTTACCAACGGTGTGAGAACGAAGCTTAAGAGGATGGCGAGGGCGAAGGGAACAAAGATATCTCGGCCGAAATAGAGTCCTCCGATCGCAAGGACGATGCCGCCGGCCGTCAGGATCGGCGAGCCTGTGGGCTGAGTGGCTGGCGAAGATCGAGGCGAGACTGGAGCAAAGTCCGCCATAGCCGCGGCCTTTCCGTATTGGAATGACCAAACGTAAACGCACGATCGGAGTGTCTGATCCAGAGCATATAGCGATTGCTGCTCGAAACGTTCAATCAGTCCAGCGATAGCCAATTCCACTTTGGGCCAGGAGCGGCTGTCGGCGAACCCCACCAATTCTCTCTATCTGTCGAGCTTGTTGCGACCTCAGACCGGGAGTGTAATTTCGCAGACAAGTCCGTCTTTGCGCCAGTCAAGGTGAACTTTCCCCTTTAGCTGGGTGATCATTCCTTCAATGATGCGGCCACCAACGCCCTTTCGCGTGGGTTCCTGCGCGGCAGGACCACCTGTCTCTGTCCAGCGTAGATGCAATTGACCGCGAGCCTCGTGCGACCATTGCAGGTGGACCTGGCCGTTGGACTGGGACAAAGCACCGTACTTCGCGGCGTTGGTGGCCAGCTCGTGTAGCGTCATGGCAATTGCCTGAGCGACGCCGGGTTCTAACAGGATTGGCGGTCCATCTATCAGCAGTCGCTTCCCGGAATATGGAGCGAGTTCCTGTTCGGCGATCGCCGATAGATCGGCACCGATCCAGCGTGTCGCGACAAAGAGCGAGCAAACCTTCGCAAGCGCTTCGATGCGCCCAACAATCGTCTGTTTGAGATCTTCCGGCGAGCTTGATTGAGAAAGATTAACCACCGCCAGAACGCTCGCAAGCATGTTCTTGCTGCGGTGCTCGGCCTCGCGTGCCAATGTCGTGATCATCTCCTGATTTTTCTTTTGCTCGGTGATATCTCTCGCGATCTTTGATGCGCCAACGATCTTGCCGCTAGCATCCTTGACAGGAGAAACCGTCAGCGAAACGACAATGAGGCTGCCGCGCTTAGTTTGCCGGACAGTCTCAAAATGGTCGATGCGCTCACCTCGCCTGATGCGAGTAAGTATCTCGCGTTCCTCGCTTTGCCGGTCCTCAGGGATAACAAGCGTAATGGGCTGACCAATCGCCTCACTGGGCGAGTAGCCGAAGATGCGCTCGGCACCCTTGTTCCAGCTCGAAATAATGCCATCGAGATTCTTGCTCACAATCGCGTCGTCGCTGGATTCGACTATGGAGGCCAGCCAGCGCAGCCGTTGCTCACTTTCTCGAAGTGCGTTTTCAAAGTCGCTTTTCCGCGTCATAGGGACCCCTAGTCCAGAAGCTCCGCGGCCTTTGACGGCAACATCATAGCACCAATGTTCCGTCCAGCGTTGACCCGCCAACGTAGAAATCTGGTGCCAGTTCATGAGGTCGCCTTTGGGTCAAAAGCGCCGCTTCGCCCGTGCGTAAACCACTTCCGGTCTACCCATACGAACGGACATTCTGTGAGTCCGTCGGCATGTCCCCAACGGGCCAATGGACTAAACCGCTCGCGCGGTAGGGCGCTGCGGCAGGCAGCACAGCTAACAGGATAGCGCAACGGGGCGTCCTGTCTTGAGATGAGGGGTTCGCAACCTTCACTCAAAACAGGAGCATCCCCATGAC
>NZ_MAXC01000030.1 GCF_001693485.1 Bradyrhizobium sp. LMTR 3 | reverse complement strand
CGTCTCGCCGATCGCGGCCTGCTCGGCGCCCGTCTTGTGTCGGGCGGGCCGTTGAGGATGAGGTGACGGTGTTCCTCGGCTGGCGCCCGCTACGAGCGCGCGCGCCGGAGCCACAGCTGCGCTGAACTGTCTGTGCACCGGCGTATTTGTAGGACCGAAGGGGCGCGTTCCGGGATCTGATAAGGAGCTAACTCACGCCTCTTCGGGCGCGCGCCAGCAGATTTCCCCAGTCTGGGAATTAGTGTTGTGCTGCTATTTGCTGGTCATCGCGTTGCGGACCCGTCGGCGAACTTTTCGATACCCTTAGCCGTCCGCGACGATCTTTAGGTAAGGTGGCTTGTTCGGCCAGAACCAGAGTGTCGATGGCGACACGTTTTTCATCGGTTAGAGTTCGTTTCGCCTTTCGCTCGATCTGACTGAGATGTCGCGCTTCATTTATTGATCTCGATCATTGGACACGGTCAGCCTTGGGCCTCTTGAGCGAGAGGCGCAGCTTGACTGCTCGGACCCTTGCCTCGTACATCGGCTGCGGACAGGCGAAGGACAGCATGTGAAGGCCTCTCTATTGCAGTCCGCTATCGCATTGCAGGCCGGCCAATTCATATGGGCTGAAAGCGAGCCTCGCGACGTCCATCGTTGGTGGGGACCTGTTACTCGGGAATCTATCCGACCATGGACGGCCACGTCCTCCTGGCAGACGCAGAGGCAGAGCCTCGCGAGCTAGGTAGTTCGGCATCGAGCCTCGCGAGATCCGGCAGCAGCACCGGCGATGACACGCCCTTCTTCTCGCCCTCGTAGGTCGTGATGACCGATATAAACCTCACTTCCGAGCTGGTGCCCCCTCGTGGGTACGAGAATCCGACGCCATACACGGAGGCCAATGACTTGCCGCTTCCCACACGCAAGGCGACGAGCTTGGCGACATCCATCGAGGGCTGCCGCCACCGAAGCCGACCACCGCTTGCACGCCGGCTTCATGAGCCCACTCGACGCCTGACTCGACAATTCTTCCGGTGAATCCGGCACAGAGTGCAAGAAAGTCCCGTCTTCTCATAAACTCCTCCATGAGGTTCCTGCTTTACGAAGCTTGGCGTGAGGTTGGCGAATCCGTGCCGCGCGTCATTGAACTGCCGGCACAAAGCGAACGGCTACTGGGTCAATAGCGATGTCGATCTGCTCACTCCATTGGCTTTCGCCCAACGGGAAACTGGGTGTCCATGATGAGTTTGGAGCAGCCGAGGCGAAGCTGGAGTCGGGTAAGAGCAACGCGATAATCACTCGCCTCGATCTTCGCCCGGCGGACGGGCAGCCCCGGCATCTCGTGCGCTTTCGTAACGCTCTCGGGCCCGATAACGGCGGTAGCCCTTCCTGCCGCGCTGGAATCTGGCAGGTTCAATAGTTCATGAGGCGATCAATCAGGCGGATCTGATCATCGCGATCGGGCATGATACCATAGAAAAGCCGCCTTTCATCATGGGACCGAAGGGCCCGCACGTAATCCACGTCAGCTATATGCCAGCCACAGTGGAGCAGGTCTATTTCCCGCATGCGGAGATCGTTGGCGACGTGGGGCCCAGTCTCGAACTGCTTGCCGACCGTGTCGAAGGAAAGCTCCCGAACGCAAAGGCGCTGCTGCCGCTACGTCAGAGCATTCTGGATCGGGTTTCCGACCACGCGACGGAAAGCCTTTGGCCTGTCACGCCGCAGCGGCTGGTTCACGACGTGCGCAAGGTGATTCCGGAGAACGGCATCGTTGCGCTCGATAACGGCATGTACAAGATCTGGTGGGCGCGCAACTACTGTACCTATGTTACGAATACGCTGCGCTATCTACCGGGTTGATGTTGAAGCATGTCAACAAGCTGAACCCGCACCCCGGCTGCAGCGCGCGATCGATCAGACGCTGCGGTGATAAATATCCGCACCGCCTTCGGAACCTAACTGAGGATTCGGGGCAATAGGGGGACAGGATGGTGAAGGGCTCAGATTTACTTGTCGAAGCGCTGTCGCATGAGGGGGTTGATCGTGTTTTTGGCGTGCCCGGCGAAGGGAATCTCGATGTGCTGGAATCGCTTCGGAATTCGAAGATCGAGTGGGTGCTGACGCGCCATGAACAGGCCGCTGCGTTCATGGCGGCGACGTACGGGCGGCTCACCGGCCGCCCGGGCGTGTGCATTGCATCTCGCGGTCCTGGCGCGCTTAACCTCTCGACCGGGGCCGCGTATGCTCACCTTGGCGCAATGCCGATGGTCATGATCACCGGACAAAAGGCGATCATGAGCAGCCGAGAGGGGCGTTTTCAGCTTGTCGATGTGATTGCGTCGACGAAACCACTTACGAAGCTGTCGCGACAGATCGTAAGCTCGGTGAGCATTCCTACGCTGGTTCGCGATGCGTTTCGTATCGCGATGGAGGAACGGCCGGGCCCGGTGCATCTCGAGCTGCCTGAGGACATCGCCGCAGACGAAATCGAGCCGGTGCCGATGGTCCCGGTTCATCCGATCGAAATCCCGGTTGCGCATCGCGCGGCACTCGACCGGGCAGCCGAGATCATTCTAGGCGCTAAACGGCCTCTCATCATGCTGGGAGCGGCGGCAAGCCGGCTGCGGTCGGCCCACGGAATTGCGGGCTTCGTGCACCGTACCGGCATTCCGTTTTTCACGACGCAGATGGGAAAAGGCTCGGTGCCCGGCGGCACAAGTCTGTACATAGGGACGACTGCTCTCTCTGAGCGCGACTATGTTCATGAGGCGATCAATCAGGCGGATCTGATCATCGCGATCGGGCATGATACCATAGAAAAGCCGCCTTTCATCATGGGGCCGAAGGGCCCGCACGTAATCCACGTCAGCTATACGCCAGCCACAGTGGAGCAGGTCTATTTCCCGCATGCGGAGATCGTTGGCGACGTGGGGCCCAGTCTCGAACTGCTTGCCGACCGTGTCGAAGGAAAGCTCCCGAACGCAAAGGCGCTGCTGCCGCTACGTCAGAGCATTCTGGATCGGGTTTCCGACCACGCGACGGAAAGCCTTTGGCCTATCACGCCGCAGCGGCTGGTTCACGACGTGCGCAAGGTGATTCCGGAGAACGGCATCGTTGCGCTCGATAACGGCATGTACAAGATCTGGTGGGCGCGCAACTACTGTACCTATGTTACGAATACGCTGCTGCTCGACAATGCGCTGGCCACAATGGGCGCCGGGTTGCCGTCGGCAATGATGGCCGCCTTGCTTTATCCAGATCGCCGGGTGATGGCGGTCTGCGGTGATGGTGGCTTTATGATGAACAGCCAGGAGCTAGAAACCGCTGTGCGGCTCAAGCTTAACCTGGTGGTGCTGATTCTGAATGACGGGGCCTACGGCATGATCCGCTGGAAGCAGGCCGTCCGCAACCTCTCCGACTTCGGCCTGACGTTTGGAAATCCGGATTTTGTGCGATACGCCGAATCGTTTGGCGCGAAGGGCGCACGCGTAATGTCTGTCGATGCACTGGTGCCGACGCTCGAGGCGGCCTTCATGGAAGGTGGTATCCACTTGGTGGACGTGCCGATCGACTATTCCGAGAACACCCGTGTCTTGGTCGAGGAGTTCAACTAGTGCCAGCAGCTGGTCGACTTCGTGTAGGGCGACTCGAATGCTGCAGCTTATCGAGACGTTCAATCGAAACCCGCCTGGCCGATGTACCGATCGACCAAGCTACTTCGATGGAAGCAAAGCTGCAGACCGCACCGTCCATCTTCACGACTGGATGCCGTACTCTGACAGGGGAAGCAGGCTATGGCGCCGGCGAACTCCTGTACGTGATGTGTGGCATGACCCAAGAAAAGATGATCGCGATGCATCGGTGGTGATACTGGCGCGCGTCTGCCCGCACTGCGGCGATAGAGATAGACGAGGAGTGAAGTATGGTCGGAAGTTTTACTTTTCAAGCGCCGTCCAATATTCTGTTCCAGCCGGGAGCTTCCCGCAAGATGGGAGAGCTCGTCGCTCACTATGGCGCTCGCCGTGTCATGTTGGTGACCGGTAAGATCGTGCGCGGGGCTGGGTTAACGGCAGGCGCCGAAGCATCACTGGCGGCAGCCGGTATTCGTGTCAGCATCTTTGAGGATGTCGTCGCCGATCCCCCCTCCCACGTCGTGGAAGCCGCTGTTGCCGCCTGTCGAGCCGACAGGATCGAACTCGTGCTATCAATCGGTGGCGGGAGTGCCCTTGATACGGCCAAACTTGTCGCTTATTTAGCGAAGACTCCCGATCGTCTTGACGACATTTATGGTGTTGGTCTCGCCAAGGGACAACGTTTGCCGCTATTGTTGGTGCCGACAACAGCGGGCACCGGTTCGGAAGTAACACCGATCGCGATCGTCACGACACCCACTACGGAAAAGAAAGGTGTCATTTCACCGGTACTCATCCCTGACTGGGCTATCCTGGATGCTGAGCTGACGCTCAGCCTGCCGGCGTTCGTCACAGCCGCGACCGGTATCGACGCCATGGTGCATGCGATCGAAGCCTACACCAGCAAGCACAAGAAGAACCCGATATCAGACCAGCTTGCACGTCAGGCGCTCGGTCTACTCTCGGCCAATGTACGTCGGGTTTGCGAGGACGGGAAGGACGTCGAAGCGCGCTCGCAGATGCTGCTAGGATCGATGCTCGCTGGCATTGCTTTTGCCAATGCGCCCGTGGCGGCCGTCCACGCGTTAGCCTATCCTATCGGTGCAATTTTCGACCTGCCTCATGGATTGTCGAATGCCCTGGTCCTAACGCAAGTACTTCGCTTTAACCTGCCCGCGGCCGAGCTCCTCTATGCTGAACTTGCGCCTCTCGTTGATTTCCGGGCTGTCAACCTGTCGGTCGCCCAGCGAGCCCGGCTGTTTGTCGATGCAATGGCCGCTATCTGCCGTGATTGCAAGATTCCGCTGTCATTGGCTGATGTCGGGATTGGCGCTCAAGATCTGAACAAGCTTGCTGAGGATGCGATG
Source organism: Bradyrhizobium sp. LMTR 3 (assembly GCF_001693485.1). Taxonomy (GTDB): domain Bacteria; phylum Pseudomonadota; class Alphaproteobacteria; order Rhizobiales; family Xanthobacteraceae; genus Bradyrhizobium. Next base: position 4,336 of record NZ_MAXC01000030.1, on the reverse strand, counting down.
AAGCAGACGCGGCTGCTCATTAATAATCCCCGCGAAGTCCGTTTCGAAGATGCTCTTGCGATCTACACAGAAGCTTTCGGAAACCGGGCGACCGCCTGATGCTCGGCACCATCACATGCGCGCCACAATGACAGATAAGTGCAGTAGGCCGACGCGATCGCGAACACATTGCGCACTGGACGGAACATGACGAAAGATAGCTGACCTACCTATCGGGCTGGCAGTAGCATGGTCCGGCTTGATACTCAGAATCCTCGCGACCCCGTGCCGCCGAGAAAAGGAGCGTACTGGGCGACTAGACTAGTTGAGCGAAGCGATTGAACGGCTGGCCCGATATCCGAGGCTCGCGGATGTATGGGACATCGATCGCAAGCTGATGAGCACATTTACAGCCTGGAGCAGGTTGTGTCAGAAGCTGGTAGCCTATAATGCGAACGTCTGGCGATCGTGGATACCGCGCCTTGCAGCTCTCGCGAAGCACTGCCGAAGGATTGGAGTGGAACTCAGGAGGACTGGCCAAAGGACGTCACGGCGTGGTGCGCCGTACCAATGAGGAACTGACGGGAGCTGTTACGGCCGCCCCCGAATTTCGCGGCATTCAGACCGAACTGATGTTGCTCATGAGCTGTTCCGTTACGTTCCCCATGGCGCCGCAGAAGGTGGACGTCCCCCGTGCTCATGGTCTATGGACTGATAAGCCAATATACGATTGCCGAACTGTAATCCGATCGTTCCCTGATCCGTAGTCTGCTGGGAGGGATTGGACCTCTAGCTGGTCGATTGGGATAAGCCTAGCCCTACCTAGTGTCCTGAACCAGAAGTTCGCGACATTGCGTCGTGTTCTGCCGGGGCACTGTATCGGCAAAAGCGCTCGATGGAAGCAAGGATGTCATCGGCTGATTTGGTCCATCGGAACGGCTTGGGATCGGCGTTATGTCGTCGATGAACGAAGTGATGTCAGTCCTGAGGGCGGCGACACTGCGATAGACGCCGCGCCTGCTCTTCTTGTCGGTGAGGAGCGCGAAGAAGCGCTCGACCTGATTGAGCCATGAAGAACTGGTCGGGGTCAGGTGCACATGCCATCGTGGCCTTTTAGCCAGCCATCGCCGGATCAGCGGGGGCTTGTGTGGCGTAGTTTCCATGACGAGATGGACGGCGAGTTCGCGCAGCACGGCGGCCTCGATCTCGTCGAGAAACTTGCGGAACTACGCGGCACGAGCGCCCGTTGCACTTGCCGATGACCCGTCCGGTCGCGATGTCGAGGGCGGCGAACAGCGATGTGGTGCCGTGCCTTTTGTAGTCATGGCTTCTTCGGGCCGGCTGGCCGGGACGCATCCACAGCATCGGCTGGCTGCGGTCCAGCGCCTGGATTTGAGACTACAGAACGATGGCATGCTCCGGCGTCGAGAAGTAAAGCCCACGACGTCGCGCACCTTGGCCACGAAATTCGGATCGGTCGAGAGCTTGAGCGTCTCCAGCCGGTGCGGCTGGAGCCCGAAGGCCCGCCAGATGCGTTGCACCGTCGACACCGACAGGCTGCTGGCCTTGCAAGCCGCGGGAACTCCAATGAGTGGCGTTCTCGGGGCAGCTTTCCAGCGTCCTCATGATCACGGCTTCGATGCGGGCAATCGTCAATGGTGCGCGGCGCCGCGCGCGGTTCATCGTGCAGCCCGGCCACGCACTGCTCCACAAAACGCCGCCGCCATTTGCCTACGGTCTGCCGGTCCAACCCCAGCTTGGCCGCCACTTCTTTGTTCTGACCGCCTTCGCGCAGGTCAGCACGATCCGCGCTCTCAGAGCCAGCGCCTGCGCCGTCTTCCGCCGCATCGTCAGCGACTTCGGCACGCTCGTCATTGCTCAATGTCAAGGCCGCAAGTTGCCGGGCTGCCATCAGATCCTCCGTCGCTGTTGCAGCCGCGCACAGCGACGCGAATCTAATGCGCAATCTAGAGTTGCTCGGGACACTAGCGGTGGCTCTCCATCTACGATATTGATGCAGCAGTTGCGTATGCCGCCAGACAGGCACGATAGATGTGACATTGCTCGGGATCTGCGAAGGCAGCGTATTCACGAGCTGCTGCCCGGCGCTCCATCCCGAGAAGGTACAAAATCACGTACTCACCATCACGCCGATCGACGTTCATGGCGAAAGGGACGATACAGCGGCACCCACGGGCTCGTTAATGTTGGGGCGCGCACACTGCACGCGGCTAAACGTCGACAGACTTGTCGATGCGTTCGGAGTCTTGCGAGGCGAGTTCATGGGTTCAACATTCTCGATACCGATGCGCTCGTTGACAAAATACAACCTCAATCTCCTCTATGTGATCCGGTGATGAAGCAAAATGGATGAACCTTCTGCGGATGTAAAGTGGCTGACGGATCGTCCGCGCCATCCGGGCAAGGCGGTTAAGCATGGCTGGAAGATCTCAACCATGACATCGTCCGGTCCGAGCAAGTCGCAGGGTCGCTTGAGCAAAAGCATCGCCCAATGGCTTGCGGCCACGGCTTAGGTTGATCGATGAAGAACAAAATTGTCTCGGCAGGTGAAGCCGTCGTAATCAACCGGCATCGCAGTATCATCTGCAAGTGAGCCGATGGATGAAACGTCAGTGCCCGGCGGCCGGCCAAAGGCAGCCGAGCTATATCGAAGTCGCCAGTTTAACGCCGTCGACCGTCGCCAAACGTTCTCAAAGTGCTGGTAACTCGACATTTGCAACGTTACCAACGTCAATTCCGGCTGCCTGAGCCTTCTTAAGGACCTCCATGGCACTCCGAACATGCGCATAGTCCAGCATCATCGTTGACTTATACCGAACCGCGGCCTCGCCGCGGGCGGTGGCCTCAGCCACGGCGGACAGGATGTCACACGCCTCATTGATCTCGTCTTGCGATGGCGAGTAGATCTCATTGATGACGGGGATATGGTTAGGGTGGACCGCCGAAGCCCAAGATGCGCCCATGCGCTTGCATCTTTCGCCGATTCGCCGCACCAACTCGAGGTCGTCCAACGTCGCGGTCATGGCGCCTTCAACGTGTATAATCCCGGCAGCGCGAGCTTGCAGCACGGAATAGGCTCCGAAGGAAATCCCATCTTCGGCCAAATCATCCAACTGCAGGCCCAGCGAGCGAGCCCCGTCTCCACCTGGCGTTGGGGCACCAGAACAGCCGGCCCTTTTGACACGCTGGGATGCCGTGCAGAGGTGGTACATCCTGTACTTCGCCACTGCCGTTTCCGCCTGCGGACATATTTCGATTCGGCCGACCGGCAGACCCCGCGACCTCTCCAAGTCCCCCAGCACAAGGTCCAAAGCGGCAATTTCTTCCGGATCTTCAGTCTTAGCCAACGCCACTCCGTCGAGGCCATCGATTACAACCGCATTAAGGTCGTCTAGCAGACGGCCTGTCCGCCAACTATTGAGCCTCACGAAGCGCCCGAAGGGGCCGGTGCGTAGCTCCTTGATAGCTGCCGCGATTGCGTTGCGAGCTCCAGCTTTCTGAGTAAGCTCGACCGAGTCTTCAAGATCGAACATCAGGGCATCCGCTCCATATTTGGGCGCCTTTAACATCCAGTCTAGTTTGTGTCCAGGGACGTAGAGCATCGAGCGATACCAGCGAGCTTCTCGAAATGTCTGGGGCATAATCTGTTCCTCGTTCGGGACTTACGTTTCTAACAGCATCAAGGTCAGTGCCTCTTGCTGGCTTGCGTCGACCGTTGTGGCCTAGCTGTTGTCACATATCTGAATCGCCCGCACACCTACCCTTCCTTGTGGGCTGACATCGCGCGATCACGGTCCTCGGAGACAGCTGGCGTAAGGTTGCTGGAATGCTGCGCGATCCGAACATTCACTGCGACCCACCAGTCGCTGTTGGCCATGGCGCCAGTAGCGTGGTGTCATGCTGACGGGCTATCAGTCGGAAAAGTACTCCCAGTGTTGCTTGCTTGGCCTCCGGGCCGCTGCACACCGACGCGGCAGGTCTGCGCAGGAAGGCCGCTTGCCTTCGTTGCCGCGAGCCATGTTCCTGTCACTGGTGGCAAGCGTACCATCGGGCGCGGACCGTGTAGCGCGTAAATCGCTCCGATCTACCGGCAGAAACCCGGGATGCGCGCATTGGTCTAATCGAGAGCACACAGAAGAACCCAGTATGTCATGAAAGGAGTTGAAAGCATGGCAATGCCAAAGGGCTCGCAGGCGTTCCCCCGCTCTGGTATCTACGGAGGTTGACTGCCGTTAAGTTGGAGATGGAGCGACGCCAGGTCGAAGTGCTGGTGGTCACGTCCCCAGCGAACATTACGTATCTTTCAGGATACACGTCAAAGTCCGCATATGTGCCT
>NZ_MAXC01000029.1 GCF_001693485.1 Bradyrhizobium sp. LMTR 3 | reverse complement strand
GCTGGTGGAGGCCTATCGCAGCCAGTACGGCGCCGACTTCATCAATGTGATGCCGACCAATCTCTACGGCCGCGGCGACAATTATCATCCCGAATACAGCCATGTCGTCGCCGCTCTGATCCGCCGCGTTCACGAAGCCAAGGTTGCCGGCGCCGACAAAGTCGTGGTCTGGGGCACCGGCACGCCGCGCCGCGAATTCCTCCACGTCGACGACCTTGCCGATGCCTGCATCCACTTGATGAAGACCTATTCGGATCGCGAACTGGTCAATATCGGCACCGGCGAGGACATCACGATCGCCGATTTCGCCCGCGTGGTCGCGGCGACCGTCGGCTACAGCGGCGAGATCGGTTTTGATGCCTCGCGCCCGGATGGCACGCCGCGAAAGCTGCTCGACGTCGGCCGCCTGGCAAAACTCGGCTGGCGGGCCAGCACGAAGCTTGAGGACGGCATCCGGCTCGCCTACCAGGCTTATCTCAGCGAGCACGCAATGACGCCGCAGAAATAGGCCTTCCTGCAATAAGAAGCCCCGGATGTATCCGGGGCTTCTTGCCGTCGAAAGTATCGTCGGCCTATTCCGGCTTGCCGATATTCACCTTCAGCGTGCCGACGCCGTCGACGCCGCACTCGATCTTGTCGCCGGGATTGAGCTGCGAGACTCCGGCCGGCGTGCCGGTCATGATGATGTCGCCGGCGGCGAGTTTCACCTGCTGCGAGAGCTGCCAGATGATCTCGGGTACGCTCCAGATCAGTTCGGTGAGGTCGCCCTTCTGCGTTTCCTTGCCGTTGACCGTCAGCCAGATCTTGCCCTGGGCAGGATGGCCGATCCTGGATGCGGGCTGGATCGCGGAGCAGGGCGCGGAATAGTCGAAGGACTTTCCGACTTCCCACGGCCGCTCCTTCTTGCGCGAGGCGATCTGCAAATCGCGGCGGGTGAGGTCGATACCGACCGCATAGCCGTAGACATGATCGAGCGCCTTGTCGGCCGGGATGTTGAGGCCGCCGCTCTTCATCGCGACGATCAGTTCGACTTCGTGATGCAGGTCCTTGGTCAGCGGCGGATAGGGAATCGTGGCGCCGTCGGGTACCAGCATGTCGGCGTGCTTGGCGAAGAAAAACGGCGGCGCGCGCTCGTCATTGCCCATCTCGCGGATGTGCTCGAGATAGTTGCGCCCGACGCACCAGATGCGGCGAACCGGATAGGAGCCGGTCTCGCCGACGACGGGAAGCGCAGGCTGCGGGGCTGCTGATATGACGTAGGAGGCTGCGGTCATGAAAAGGGTCTCGGGTTACGGTGGAATTCCGGTGTCATCTTATATTTGAGCATGATCTTTTCGGAAAACCGGTACCCACTTTTCCGGATCATGCTCTAGCTTTTACGCGGTTGCGCTGACCGGCGCCAGACTGGGCGGACCGGCTTCGCGCTGCTGCAGGCGGAAGAAGGAAGCATAGCGCCCGCCGCGGCGCAGCAAATCGTCATGCTGGCCGCGTTCGACGATCTCGCCGGCCTCGACGACCAGGATGGCATCGGCATGCATGATGGTGTGCAGGCGGTGGGCGATCACGATGGTGGTGCGGTTCCGGCAAAGATGCTCGATCGCCTCCTGCACGGCTTTCTCGGACTCGGAATCGAGCGCTGCGGTCGCCTCATCCAACAGGATGATCGGCGCGTTCTTGATCAGCGCCCGGGCCACTGCGATGCGCTGGCGCTGGCCGCCGGATAGCTGCGTGCCGTGCTCGCCGACCGGCGTATCGTAGCCGAGCGGAAAGCTCATGATGAAATCGTGCGCGCAGGCCGCCTTCGCAGCCGCCACGATCTCGTCCTGGCTGGCGCCTTCCTTGCCGAAGGCGATGTTGGCGCCGATCGTGTCGCGGAACAGGTAGACGTCCTGCCCGACATAGGCGGTCTGCCGCCGCAGCGAGCGCCGCGACACGCTGGAAATGTTCTGGCCGTCGACCAGGATTTCGCCTTGGTTCACCTCGTAGAGCCGCAGCAGCAGCGCGAGCACCGTAGACTTGCCGCCGCCGGAGGGGCCGACCAGCGCGGTGGTCTTGCCGGGCTCGGCGACGAAGCTCATGCGATTGAGGACCGGCTCGTCTGGCCGGTAGCCGAAGGTCACGTCGCGGAACTCGACCCGCGCGTCAGTGAGTTTCAGCGTCGGCTTGTCACTGTCGTCAGGCTCGCTCGGTGGGCTGTCGACGATTTCGAGCAGCTTGCGCGCGCCGATCAGGTTGCTGTTGAGCTCGATGTTGAGCCGCGCCAGCCGCTTGGCCGGCTCATAGGCCAATAGGAACGCGGTCAGGAATGAAAAGAACTGGCCGGGCGAAGCGCCCATCGCGACCACGCGATAGCCGCCATACATCAGGCCGCCCGCGATCGCGAAGCCGCCGAGGGTTTCCATCAACGGGCTGGAGCGGTTGGAAACGCGCGCCATCTTGTTGGCGTTGCGCTCGACCGCGGTGATGCTGGCGTCGATCCGTTCGCGCATCGCCTGTTCGAGCGTAAAGGCTTTCACGGTGCGGATGCCCTGCAGCGATTCCTGCATCGTCTCCATGATGTCGGCAGTGCCGGAGAACTGGTTGTGTGCAAGACCCTTGATGCGCTTCACCAGCTTGCGCAGCACGATCATCGCCGGCGGTGCCACCGCAAAACCGAGCAGCGCCATCAGGGGATCGGTCATCACCATGACGACGACGAGCGCGATCAGCGACAGCAGGTCGCGGCCGATGGCGTTAATCAGGAGATTGAGCACTTGCGTCACCGCGGTAGCGCCAGCAGTGAGCCGCGCCAGGAATTCCGATGAATGCCGCTCGGAGAAGAACGCGATGTTTTCGCTCATCAGCTTGGCAAACAGCCGGCGCTGGTTGTTTGCGAGGATCGCATTGCCGATCTGCGACAGGATCACGGTGTGCCCGTAGGTCGCCGCACCCTTGATCGTAAAGATGACGACGGTGACCAGCGACAAGAGCGCAATCCCGCGCACATCCTTGTCGACATAGGCCTTGTTGATGACCTCGCCGAGCAGGTAGGCGGAACCCGCGGTTGTCACCGCCGCTAATCCCATCAGCGAAAAGGCGAGCAGATAGCGCCGCCAGTAGGCCAGCCCCTGTTCAGCGACGAGGCGCCGAATCAGGATCGCCGCACCATATGGGTCGTCGGTGATTTTCTTCGGAGTTTCTGTAGGAAATTCGGTCATCCGCGTTCCATCGACGGCGCCTGGTTAGCCCGGCGCGTCAGGGCTGCTGCGATGCCTCCTTGCCTGCTTAGAGGGGCTTTTTCAAGCCCAATAAGCGCTTGATTTCAGGCCGATTCCGCTTGCCGCGGAATGCCGCCGCGTTCGCTGAACAGCCTCTTTTCCCAGGTCAGCGCGTGGCCGGCAATGATTTCGAGATTGTCGTATTGCGGCGTCCACTCCAGCATCGAACGAATGCGGTTGGTATCGGCAACCATGGTCACGATGTCGCCGGGGCGGCGCGGCGCATAGGAGACCGCGAAATTGCGCATCGAGACGCGGCGGACGGCTTCGATGGTTTCCAGCACCGAATAGCCGCGGCCGTAGCCGCAGTTCAGCGTGATCGAGCTTCCGCCGCCGCGCAGGTACGACAGCGCGGCGCGATGGGCCTCCGCGAGATCGCTGACATGGATGAAATCGCGGATGCAGCTTCCGTCCGGCGTCGGGTAGTCGGTTCCGTACACGTCGACCTTGGCGCGCTGCCCGGTGGCGGCTTCGACCGCAATCTTGAGCAGATGCGTCGCGCCGACGGTCGAGAGGCCGCAGCGGCCGTTCGGATCGGCGCCGGCGACGTTGAAATAGCGCAGCACGACATAATTCATGTCGTGTGCACCGGCGACGTCATGCAGCATGATTTCGGTCATCAGCTTGGATGAGCCGTAAGGCGACATCGGTCTCGTCGGTGCATGTTCCGGCACCGGTACCTGGTCCGGATTGCCGTAGACGGCAGCCGTCGACGAAAAGATGAAGCGGCTGACACCTCCCTTCACGGCTGAATTCAAGAGGCTGCGGGTCGTCATGGTGTTGTTGCGGTAATAGCCGAGCGGATCGCGCATCGAATCCGGCACCACAACGGAGCCTGCGAAATGAATGATGCTCTCGACACGGTGCTGGGCGATCACGCCCTCGACGAGGTTTTCGTCGCCGGCGTCGCCGATGAACAGAGGCACGGGGCGGGGCAAAAGTGAGGAAAATCCGGTGGACAGGTTGTCGATCACGACGACGTTTTCGCCGGCATCCACCAGCGCATGAACCGTATGACTTCCGATATAACCGGCGCCACCGGTGACGAGCACGGTCATGGGTCACCTCTCCCGATTTATTTGCAGGCAATGCTAGGGGCTCGCGGTGAAGAGGGAGTTTCGGCACAGGCCGAACTGGCCACTATGCTTAATGTTGCGTATAGGAACTGGCCGAAACGGAGCCGGACGTGCCGATCGAGAACAATTTGGCCAGTGATCTGCAGCTCATCGTGCCGAATCTGCACAGGCGCTATTCGGGCGTGACGGCGACCAACCGGATGGTGGCGCCGAAGCTCGCGCAGATGTACCGCGCAGCATGGCTCGGGCCGCACGCGCCCGACGGCATCGCGCGGATGGGTTTTGCGGATCTGTTGAAGCTCTGGCGACGCCGCAACGCCGTGATCTGGCACGCGCGGCGCAACGACGAGATGATTGTCGGCGTTTTGCTGCGTGCGCTCGGCTGGCCGCTGAAACTGGTCTTCACCTCGGCGGCGCAGCGGCATCACACCTGGCTGACGCGCTGGCTGATCCGGCAGATGGATGCCGTGATCGCAACCTCCGAACTGTCGGCGTCGTTTCTCAAACGCGAGGCGACGGTCGTGATGCATGGCGTCGACACCAACGCCTACGCGCCGCCGGCCGACCGCGCCGCGGCGTTTGCCGAGGCGAGACTGCCGGGACATTACGCGATCGGCTGCTTCGGGCGGGTGCGCGCGCAAAAGGGCACGGATGTGTTCGTCGAGGCGATGTGCCGGTTGCTGCCGCGCTACCCGGATTTCACCGCCGTCATCGTCGGTGCGGTCGTGCCGGAGCAGCAGGGTTTTGCCGACGGCCTGAAACGGCAGATCGAGGCGGCAGGGCTGCAATCGCGCATCGTCATCACGGGCGAACTCGAAATCGAGGAAGTGCAGCGCTGGTATCAGCGGCTGACGATCTACGCCTTCACCTCGCGCAACGAAGGCTTTGGCCTGACGCTGATCGAGGCGATGGCGGCAGGTGCGGCGTTGGTGGCGGCGCGGGCAGGCGCAGCGGAGTTCGTGGTCGAGGACGGCGTGACCGGCGTGCTGACGCCGCCGGGAGATACCGAGGCGCTGGTCGCGGCGCTCGAGCCTTTGATGTGCGATCCGGCCTCGGCACATGCGATGGGCGAGCGGGCGCGGGCGGGCGTGCTGGAAAAGTTCAGTCTTGAGGCGGAAGCGAATGCGATCGCCGCAGTCTATCGCACACTCGATTGAGCCATCACGCGCTGCGCGATGTCGGCCACCTCGGCCGCCGCAATGTCGCGCATGCAGCGGTGGTCGTTCATGGTGCAGACCGTGCGCTGGCAGGGCTGGCAGGATAGCTTCGATTTGGTCTGCAGCACCGTAGCGGCAAGGCCGTTCAGCGGCGCCCAGAGATAGGGGCTGGTGGGGCCGAAAATGCCCATGGTCGGCGTGCCGATCGCGGCCGCGATGTGCATCAGGCCGGAGTCGTTCGAGATCGCGACGCTCGCCGCCGCCATCGCCAGAATACCGTTGCGCAGATCAGTCCCCGTGAGGTCGCGGGCCTTGCCGCCGGTAGCGGAGACGATTTCCTGCGCCAGCGTCTTTTCGCCGGGACCGCCGACAACCCAGACGTCGAGGCCGCGCTCGATCAGGAGCCGCGCGGCTTCCGGATAATAGGTCCATCGTTTCGAGGCGCCGACAGAGCCCGGGCCGAGCGCTACGGCGGGACCGGTGCCGAGCCCGTTCGCCTGCCGCCAGCGGGCGGTTTCCTCGGGCGGAACCACGAGCTGCGGCACTGGCCATTCGGCCGGCAGCGGCGCGCTGTCGGGCAGCGCCAGCGCGGCATTCTTGTCGATAAAGCGGGGCAGGGCCTTTTCGCCCCAGCGCATCCGATTGATCAGCCCGAATCGCGCCTCGCCGAAAAAGCCGACGCGCTCGGGGATCCCGGCCAGCGCGGGTGCAATCGCCGCCTTCCAGGTGCGGGGCAGGACGAGGGCGGTTCCATAGCCGCGGGCGCGCAGTTCGGATGCGAGACCCCGCTGCTTGGCCAGCGCAAGCCGGCTGCGGGGCAGGTCCCAGACGATGCCCGCCCGGACACCGGGCATATAGCCGACCAGCGGCGCGCAGAGGGAGGTCGCCAGGAGGTCGACCGGGCGATTCGGCCAGCGCTGCTTCAATACCCGCACCACCGTATGGCCGCGGACGAAATCGCCAATCCACATATAGGGAACGATCAGGATAGGCCTGGTGTCGGCGCTATCTTCCATTTCGATCCCATTTGGTGAGTTTAGATTCATATCTTGGCTTGTTTCGCCGCTAACCAGTTGCCGGCCCGTCGGTAACCGCTCCAAGGCGACACGTAAAGCCGGTCGATTCGGTCTTCGATTCGCCGAGAAGCAAAGTTGCCTGCCGCGCGGGAGTGAGGCAAAGCTTTCGCCCGAACAACCATGGCAGGGGATGGCATGTTGCTGGTGACCGGGGGTGCCGGTTTTATCGGGTCGAACGTCGTGGCTGCGTTGAATGACGCCGGCCGGGACGTGGTCGTGTGCGACGTGCTCGGCGATGACGGCAAATGGCGCAATCTGGCCAAACGCCGGCTGGCCGATTTTGTACCGCCTTCGGAACTGATGGACTGGCTGAAGGGCCGCCGGCTGGAAGCCGTCATCCATCTCGGCGCCATTTCCGAAACCACGGCGACAGATGGCGACCTGGTGATCGAGACCAATTTCCGCCTGTCGATGCGGTTGCTCGAGCTGTGCACGGCCAACGCCACGCCGCTGATCTACGCGTCCTCGGCCGCGACCTATGGCGACGGCAGCAGCGGCTTTCGCGACGATCAGTCAATGGATGCGCTGAAGAAGCTGCGGCCGATGAACCTCTATGGCTGGAGCAAGCATCTGTTCGACATGGCTGTCGCCGAACGCTCTGCGCGCGGCGAACGGCTGCCGCCGCAATGGGCTGGATTGAAATTCTTCAACGTGTTCGGCCCCAACGAATATCACAAGGGTACGATGATGAGCGTGCTGGCGCGGCGCTTCGACGACATCAAGGCCGGCCGTCCGGTGCAATTGTTCAAGTCGCATCGGGAAGGGATCGCCGACGGGGATCAGCGGCGCGACTTCATCTATGTCGACGACGTCGTGCGCGTCACGATGTGGCTCCTCGAAACGCCTGCCGTCAGCGGCCTCTTCAACGTCGGCACCGGCACCGCGCGCAGCTTTCGCGATCTGATGCTGTCGGCCTATGCCGCGCTCGGCATCGCACCGAACATCCAGTATATCGACATGCCCGAGCAGATCCGCGGCAGCTATCAGTACTTCACCCAGAGCGAAGTCGATCGGCTGCTGAACGCCGGGTATAATGGCGGCTTCACCGCGCTGGAAGACGCGGTCGAGACCTATGTGAGGGTTTTTCTCGATCGTCCCGATCGCTTTCGCTGATGGGCACCAGGTGGACAGATGTTCGATTTTGAAGCCCTGAGCCAGGCGATCCCAAATCAGACCGTGCTCTGCGTCGGCGATCTCATGCTCGACGAGTTCGTCTATGGCGACGTATCCCGTGTTTCGCCGGAGGCGCCGGCGCCGGTGATCGCGGTCCAGCGTAGCGAGACCAATGTTGGCGGTGCCGGCAATGTCGCGCGCAACATCGCCTCGCTCGGCGCCCGCTGCATCTTTGCCGGCCTGATCGGCGAGGACGAGGCTGGTGCGAAGCTGAAGGCCGATCTGGCACGAGAGAAGCTGATCGAGGCCGTGCTGGTTTCTGACGCCTCGCGGCCGACGACGCGGAAGGTCCGCTTCGTCTCCGAGCATTTTTCCACCCACATGCTTCGCGCGGATTGGGAGCTCGCCGTTCCGGCCTCGACCGACGTCGAGCAAAAGCTGATCGACGCGATCCTGCCGCATCTGCCGCGCGCCGACATCGTGCTGCTGTCCGATTATGCCAAGGGGGTTCTGACGGCGCGCGTCATTCGCAATATCATCGATGCCGCGAGAACGCTCGGCAAGCGCGTGATCGTCGATCCCAAGAGCGCCAATTTGGCGATCTATCGCGGCGCCACGCTGCTGACACCCAACCGCAGGGAGTTTGCGGCGGCCACCCGCAGCCGCGCCGACACTGACCAGAACATCGCTGGCGCGGCGCAGGATGCGATGCATCTGGCCGATTGCGAGGCCATTCTGGTGAAGCAGAGCGAGCACGGCATGACGCTGGTGCTGCGCAGCGGCGAGACGATCCACGTGCCGGCGCTTCCGGTCAGGGTGCGCGACGTCTCCGGCGCCGGCGACACCGTTGCCGCGATGCTGGCGCTGACGCTGGCGGCCAACACCGATTGGGAGACGGCGCTGCGGATGGCGAATGCGGCGGCAGCCGTTGCCGTCGGCAAGAAGGGCACTGCGACCGTGACGCCCGCGGAACTGCGGCGGAAGATTTTGCCGCATGCGTCGCTGGCGGCCGAAGAGAAGATCGTGCCGGCAGGCGGCGATCTCGCCGTGCATCTGGCGGAATGGCGCCGGCAGGGGCTGCGCATCGGCTTCACCAATGGCTGCTTCGATATTCTGCATCCCGGCCACGTCAAGGTGCTGACGGCGGCGCGCGGCGCCTGCGACCGCCTGATCGTCGGCCTCAACAGCGATGCCTCGGTGAAACGATTGAAGGGCGAGGGACGCCCGGTGCAGGATGAGCGGGCGCGCGCCGAAGTGCTGGCAGCGTTGGAGGCGGTCGATCTCGTCGCGATCTTCGCGGAGGACACGCCGATCGACCTGATTACGCGGGTGAGGCCGAGCGTGCTGGTCAAGGGCGGCGATTATACGCGCGAGCAGGTCGTCGGCCACGAGATCGTCGAGGCTACCGGCGGCGAGGTCGTGCTCGTCGATATCCTGCCGGGCCACAGCACGACGTCGCTGGTCGGCCGCGCGCGGGGAGACAAGGCGTGAGCGCGAACGCAGTTTCCACGCCTATGGCCAAGGCGCTGCCGATCTGGCGCGATCCTGCCGCATGGATGAAGGTGAGCGACGTCGTCGCGGTCCTGCTTGCGCTGTCGCTGCCATGGTCGACCTCGCTGGTCGGCATTTTCGGCGCGGTGCTTCTGGTCACGGTTGCACCGACGGTCGAGTTGAAGGGCTTTCTTGCCTCGCTGAAGCGCCCGATCTCCGCGCTGCCGATCGTCCTGTTCGTTCTGGCGCTTGTCGGAACCCTGTGGTCGGACGCCGCTTGGGGCGCGCGATTCTATGCCGTGGGGCCGGCCGCGAAGCTCCTGGTGCTTCCGGTCCTGCTCTATCATTTCGAGCGTTCGGCGCGCGGGTCATGGGTGTTGGTGGCGTTCCTCGCTTCGTGCACGCTGTTGATGCTGATGTCCTGGCTGGTGTTTCTCCGTCCTGAACTTTCGTTGCGCACGCCGGAGCTCGCCGCACGCGGCATCTTTGTCAAGAACTACATCGCCCAGAGCCAGGAATTCACGCTGTGCGCGGTTGCGCTGGCCTATCCGGTCATCATGCTGCTGCGGGCAAGGCGGATTGCGCTGGCCGTGCTGCTGATCGCCATCGCTTTCGGCTTCTTCGTCAACATGGCGTTTCTGGTGGTGTCGCGCACGGCATTGGTCACGGTGCCGATCATGTTCGCGGTGTTTGCGCTGCTGCATCTGAGGTGGCGCAGCATCGTCATCATCCTGTGCGCAGCGGCCGCGTTCGCCGCCGTTGCCTGGCAGACCTCGCCGGCGTTGCGCCGGACCGCGGAGACGTTTGCCCGGGACTACCAGCTCTACAAGGAACAAAACATTCCGACATCGGTCGGGCTGCGGCTCGAGTTCTGGCGGAAGTCTCTCGGCTTCTTTGCCGAGGCACCGCTGATCGGCCACGGCACGGGCGCGACGCGGGGCCTGTTCGAGCGCGTCGCCACGAACGGCTCCTACCAGGCCAGCAGCGAAGTGATCGGAAATCCCCATAACCAGACGCTCAACGTCGCGGTGCAATGGGGCATTGTCGGTGTCGTCATACTGTACGCGATGTGGCTGTTGCACCTGCTCCTGTTCCGTGGCGATGGGCTTGCGAATTGGATCGGGCTTCTGGTCGTAGTGCAGAATATCTTCACCTCGCTGTTCAACTCTCACATCTTCGACTTCCATGAAGGCTGGATGTATGTGCTGGGCGTCGGAGTTGCCGGGGGCATGGTGTTGCGCGCCAGATCGGAGGGGGCGGAATCTTCTGGAACAGTCCGGCCATGATTGCTGGCATGCACGCCGCAGATAAGATATCAGCGGGCGAGGGACGCCCTATGAATCCCCATCGTTTCCGCAGCGGGCCAATGGAATGACGCCTCTTTCGCAATTGACCCGTCGCAATTACCTGATCGCAGCGCATGATGGGTTGGCGACCGCGCTTGCGCTGCTCGCTAGCTTCTACCTGCGGTTCGAGGGAGGCGAGGCCTTCTATGCCCGCCTGCCGCTGCTGCTGAAGATCTTACCGCTCTTCGTCGCCTTCAGCATCGTTATCAGCTACTTCTTCAATCTGACGACGACGAAATGGCGTTTCATTTCGCTTCCCGATGCGCTGAACATCCTGCGCGTGGCGACCGTTCTGGCGGTCGCGCTCGTCGTGCTGGACTATGCCTTCATTTTCGCCGCGTCGAACGGCAAGGCGCCGGTGCTGTTCGGCCGTGTCACCATCGTTCTCTACTGGTTTCTGCAGGTGTTCGCGCTGAGCTCGCTCCGCTTCGGATATCGCTATTTCCGTTACACGCGGGTTCGCCGCCATGCCCAGACCGAAGGCGCGTCGGCGACGCTGTT
>NZ_MAXC01000028.1 GCF_001693485.1 Bradyrhizobium sp. LMTR 3 | reverse complement strand
AGGCACATATGCGGACTTTGACGTGTATCCTGAAAGATACGTAATGTTCGCTGGGGACGTGACCACCAGCACTTCGACCTGGCGTCGCTCCATCTCCAACTTAACGGCAGTCAACCTCCGTAGATACTCAGAGCGGGGGAACGCCTGCGAGCCCTTTGGCATTGCCATGCTTTCAACTCCTTTCATGACATACTGGGTTCTTCTGTGTGCTCTCGATTAGACCAATACGCGCATCCCGGGTTTCTGCCGGTAGATCGGAGCGACTTACCTTCGCAGCGGGCAGCCAACTTGAAGCCCCCCTACAACTCGAAAGCCTAGCAAGATACAATCCAGCGACGCGAATGGCTTAAGCAGGGTACGATCCGCCATCGACTTGGGACCGCACCGTTTGTGGCAGTGGTCTAACATCGACGCTGTCACGAATTCAGCATTTCCAAGCAGTACCGAACCGTCAGTTCGGTTGTCGGAACAAGCAGGTCGTCAGACGCTCCGAACGTCGGCGTGTGCACGCCGGACTCGTTCCCCGGTTCCTGGCTGCCAAACCAGAAATAGATCGAAGGCACGCAAGCGGAATAGAAGCCGAAATCATCGCTGCCGCCGCCGGCGGTCGGCGACTTTTTGTCAGAGAATTTGTCCTCGCCCACCGTATCGATAACTAGCCGCCGAAAGCGTTCTACCATGGCAGCATCGTTGATGACAGGCGGCTCGCCAAGCCGGTGGGAAAATTCTGCTTTCCCCCGATGCATGGCGGCGACGCCTTCAGCTATTTGGCGAACGCGCTGAACCAAGAGTATTCTTCGCTCTGCACTGCTCGTTCTGATTGTCCCGGTCATGGTGATGGAAGGACAAATGATGTTTGTAGCCTCGCCACCAGCGATAGTACCAATGGTGATGATTGCGCCGTCGTCGAACGGCATTTCTCGAGAGACGACTTTTTGGACCTCGTTGATAAACGCCCCTGCCATCGCAATCGCGTCCACCCCGGCATGCGGCCTGGCGCCGTGAGCCATGGTCCCGATGAGCTTGAGCGCGAATTGATCGGCCGACTTGGTCACTGCGCCTGCGCGTGCGCCGTACATTCCGGCGGGCAAATCAGTTTTGACGTGGAAGCCAACGGCAGCATCGAACCCGGTGAGCAACCCTTCTTCAGCTACCGAACGGCCACCGAGTGGCTCAGCCTCCTCAGCAGGCTGGAAAATCACGCGAAGCTTGCCAGAAAAATTCTCGCGCATCCGATGGAATGCGAGCGCGGTGCCCAAAGCGATCGATGTATGCGTATCGTGGCCACAGGCGTGCATTACGCCCGGAACTTGCGAATGGTAAGAGATGTCGTCTCGAGTTTCCTGGATCGGCAATGCATCGATGTCGCCGCGCACAGCGACGGAACGCTGCGACCCCGAGGTTAAGCCTTCGATGTCGACGTAGAGGCCGGTTTTGTGAAACGTTTTCGCGCCCGTTAGTCCAAATTTTTCGAGGGTTTCGCGGATCCGTTGCTGCGTTTTCCATTCATTGTTGGAAAGCTCGGGCTCGCGATGCATGGCATGACGCATCTTGATTATGGCGTCCTGTTCGGCACCGGAAAGCAAGTTGTTTGCGATTGTTTCCATTGTCATCTCGCCACTGTATCGAGTCGAACCTGTGTTCAACTTAGCAAACCGCGACCGACGGAAAGCATCGACTCACAGGGCGTGGCGCAGCAATGCTGCGAGATTTTGGCCCAATGCGCACATTCGCGGCGGCGGCTAGCCTTAGATCAAATCTTTGCCGATAGATGGGTCATCGTACGCCAGCGGACCCAAAAGGCCGCCGAAAAAACGAAGATCCAAGCGTTGATTAGAGTCGATCCCCGCAGGCTCGGAAGTGCTAGCCTCTTAGCTCCTTAGTCATCCTCTCTCCGAGAGCTGCGCCCTGCTCCATGAAGGCTTTCCAGTCGATCGGCCTCTTCAATGCCGCCCGCTCGCGAGAATTGATAAGGATGTCAGCCGCGAGTTCTCCGAGCGCCACGTCCGTGGTCGGTCCGTAGCGGAGCGCTTTCGGCACGGAAAGCATGCCTTGATCAGAAAGAAGCTGGTTGATGTAAGCTAGTGCGGCCTCCTTGTTGCGACATCCTCGCACGATGTTCGTGTAGGAGGTGACGGCGTAAATGCCCTCTCGTGCGATAACCGTTTCCAACGGCGTTCCCGATTTCCGCGCCTCATACGCCCGGCCTTCCCACAACGTACCTGCCTGCGCCTCGCCCTGTGTAAAGGCCTGGAGCTGGGTGACGGAGCTAGGAGGTGTTGCGACAATGTTATCCTTCGCTGCGGCCATGATTTTGAACGCCGGCTCCATATTAGCCAAAGACCCGCCATTGCCTTCGGCAAGAGCAAGCAAGACGATCCACCCCGTAAAGGCGTTGGCCGGCATGGTCGAAACCTTTCCCTTCAAGTCGGGCCGAGCGATGTCGGAAAAAGAGGTCAGTGGCGGCTTGACCGTATTCGAGTTATAGACGGGTACGATCGACGCAACGCTAAATGGCGCACCATAGTCGCCGAATTCACGAAAACCCGGAAGGACACGGGAAAGATTGGGTGCATCTGACGCGCTGAAGCTCTCCAATATACCTCCTGCAATGGCCTGGGGCATGAGCGGGCTATCCGCCATGAAGAGATCAATGTGCGGGTTGCTCTTGTTGGAAATGAGCTTCGCCAGGTCGGCAGCAGTGCTCGAGGGGATATATTCAACCTTGAGGCCGGTGCTTTCTTCGAGAGGCTTCGCCACGCCCTCAATGAGAGCCTTGTCGTATGTGCCGCCGTAGCCATTGATACGAAGCCTTACCCCGGAAAATTTCTTCTGCTGAGCGTGCACTGCGGGTGCTGTGACCGTCGCCAGGGCCGCGGCGGCACCGACTACAAGAAATTCCCGTCTTCTCATAAACTCCTCCATGAGGTTCCTGCTTTACGAAGACTTGGCGTGACATTGGCAAAATCATTGCACGCGTCATTGAACTGGCGGCACAAAGCGAACGGCTACTGGATCAATAGCGATGTCTATCTGCTCCCCAGGCTTGGGCTTTTGTCCAACGGGGAACTGGGTATCCATGATGAGCTTGGAGCCGCCGAGGCGAAGTTGGAGCCGGGTAAGGGCACCGTGATAACCACTCGTCTCGATCCTCGCCCTGCGGGCGGGCACCCCCGGCATCTCGCGCGCTTTCTTTACATTCTCGGGCCTGATAACAGCGGTCGCCTTTCCAACCTGGCCGAAGGCTGGCAGCTTCAACCCGTCATCGGTTCTAAACTCGCCTCCATCGAGAATCTGCCCCTCTAAGAGAGAGCATTGTCCAACGAACTCAGCGACGAACCGCGTCGCGGGAGCATCGTAGATCTCCTCTGGGCTGCCTACCTGCTCCGCCGCGCCCTTGTTCATGACGACAATACGATCGGCCAGCGTGAGGGCCTCGTCTTGGTCGTGGGTCACAAAGAGTGTGGTCATTTTGAGATTGCGGATTAGGCTATGTAGATCATCACGAAGACGTACGCGAAGTTGCGCATCAAGATTGGAAAAGGGTTCGTCGAGAAGGAGCACTTTCGGCTGAAGGGCAAGCGCTCGGGCAAGCGCGACGCGTTGTTGCTGTCCCCCTGAAAGCTCCCGCGGGTAGCGCTCGGCGAGGTGCTGCAGCTCGACCCGGCGGAGCATGTCCTGAACCCGGCTCGCCCTTTCCTGCCTTTTCATGCCGATATTGACCAGCCCGTACTCCACGTTCTTCGCGACGGTCATGTGCGGAAAGAGAGCGTAATTCTGGAAAACAATACCAACGTCGCGCCTATAGGCGGGAACGCGCGTTACATTTTGGCCTTCGATCAGGATCTCTCCGCTTGTTGGCGAAATAAACCCCGCCAACATGCGCAGCGTCGTTGTTTTGCCGCATCCTGACGGGCCGAGGAGACACACCAACTCACCACGGCGGATCTCTAGCGAAAAGTCGGGCACAACCGTAAGTGCGCCGTAGTCCTTCCTAAGGTTACGAAAGACAACGATCGTTTCGCGCTGCAGGCCGGACGCAAGTGCATCTTGAGCTAGTATTTGCATGTTTTTCCTCAAATTACTGTCCTTGGCCCCGAGATGCGGTCAGCGATCAAGATGGCCAGCAATGTGAAGACGATGACAACTGAGGATACAGCCGCAACCAGCGGATCTACTGTTTGCTCAACGTAGGCCAACACCTGGACGGGAAGAGTGACATTGCCTCCGGCTCCTAAGAACACTGAGAGGCTGACATTTCCGAACGATGTGACGAATGCAAACACGCCGGCAGAAATTATGCCCGGCACAAGCAGCGGGATCGTTATTGTTCTCAGAACCGTGGCGGGCTTTGCCCGCAAGCTCATTGCGGCCTGTTCGAGATTCTGGTCTAACAACACCATGCTGGCGGACAGCGTGCGGACAACATATGGGAGCGTCACGACCACGTGCCCGATGAGCAGGCCAACGAAAGTTTGACTTAGACCGATCCAGACTTGCAACTGCATCAGCCCCAAACCCAGGACCACGGCTGGGATCAGCAGCGGAGAAAGCATGAACCCTCGAATCAGCTCTCGACCCGAGAACTTGTGCCGCTCGATTGCGAAGGCTGCTGCGAAACCAAACAGAAGGGACAGGACTGTCGAAAGCGCAGCCAATTTCAGACTCAGAGTCAGCGAATCGAAAAAGAGCGAGCTCTCCCAGAACGCGTAGTACCAACGCAGGGAGAAGCCGGTCGGCGGAAACCGCATCGCGTTCCCCGATGTAAAGGAAGTGGCGACGACGATAACGCCGGGAAGTATCAGCGTAAGATATACTAGGACGCGAACAAGCTTGCCTACCCCGGCCAACATTCTGTCCACGATGTCACTGAACATGGAGGCCTCTCGTGAGCGGGCGAATGATTGCGGTGTTCAGCGCTGCCATAAGTCCGAATCCTACAGCGAGCAGAATGAAAGCCATCGCGGCGCCAAATGGCCAGTTCGATGTAGTCAGGATTTGATCATAGATAAATCCGCCAACCATCTGCGCACGCGGTCCGCCAACCAGCCGCGGAGTCACAAATGCGGAAGCGGCCATTACGAAAATCAGGGATAATCCGGCCAATATGCCTGGTGTCGAGAGTGGAATGACTACCTTTATGAATGTCCGCACGCGGTTCGCGCGCAAGCTCGTCGACGCCTGCTCGAGAAAAGGATCTATTTGCATGACAACATTCATCACCGAGAGGATGATGAATGGCAGAAATTGCTGAATCAGGACGATTACGACTGCAGTACGATTGAACAGTAGCTGTTGCGGACTGGACAAGATCCCGAGCCACACGAGAACATTATTGATCAGCCCCTGTCGACCCAGCAGCACGAGCCAACCAAATACGACCACCACCAGGCTCAGCGTCAAGGGGACGATCACCATCAGCATACGCACGCGACGCTTAGCCGGTGGGTGGCGCGCAAGGGAATAACCAACGGGAAAGCCAAGAACCAGGCACCCGAGGCAGACAATCAGCGCGTACGCCACGGTCTCCCCAAGCACTGACAAGTGCAGCGGGTTCCAAAAGAACTTCACGTACTGAGCGAGCGAGTAGCCTTCTGCTCCGATAGTCGTGCTGCCAGGATAGAAGCTTATCCGCAGGACGATGCCGGCTGGAATCAACATAAATACAATCAGTGTAAGCAACGCTGGCGCCAGGAGCAACAACCAGCACGTTTTTCGACGTTCCGACTCAGCTGTGGACGAATTCATCCTGATTCCCCCGAGAAGGTGTCGAACCCACGCCTAATACGTCGTTCGCTGCACTCCAGGAGCACACGCGCTCCTTGTGCGCTCTAGTCACCAATCTCCTCGTCGCCACTGTAGCCGCAAGGGCCGATGTGAAGATGTAAAGTTGCACGACTTGGCGCAGAATTTCTGCGCCTATCCTGGCAACACGCTGCAACTAAGCTTAAATCACGATCTGCACGGGACCCGGGAAACCTAAGCACACGCTGAAGTACGGAAGACTGCCAGTGCCTGGCCAAGAGGGCTGGGAGAAAGCCATCCCTCCCAAATATCCGACCTGACGTTCAACCACTCTCAGCGCCAGGACGGCAGAACTTTTCAAAGGCCGAAAACGTCCGTGGGAAGGTCGTTTGCGCTGACGGCGATCTCACCTGCTCGGTGAGCGCCTATTATGCCTCGTTTCGAGCCCTTGGTGAGCAACTCTTGCCTGAGAGGCGCTGGAATGCAGCGCTTTGTCGTCGCGAATAACGTAGATCATACTGAGCCATTAACCGGCACCAGAAAGAAACCAGCACGCCGAGCACCGTGCGCCCTTGGATGCTTCGGATGCCGACATGTTGAGCGTCGAAGCTGCTCGCGAAGTCGAGCGATTCTCAAGCACCGCGAGGGCCACAAGGAAACACCTCTCGTGTCTTTGCCGGCCCTTGCTCGTGAGATCAGCGTAGGCTCGATCCATCTAACGGACGAAGGCCATCGATTCGCTTGGCAGCTTCAAAGCTTTGGGCGGCTCTTATGCCGTGATCCGGATAGTGTTAGAGGCCGCAAGCCGGCGGCTCGGCCGAGCTGTCGACGTGTAGGAGCTTCACATAGCTGAAGTGAGGGCCGTGGCACGGGAGATGATGGTATTCTGTGCCACGGATGGCAATCATGGCAGGTCGGTAACGCAAGGTGCCCAGCTCGTTGGCGCCGAGTGTGCCATATTCGTTCGCTCAGGCGTCACCGACGAGCGCATCGCCGCCATCGCGCGTTTCGGCCCAAAGATGATCCGCGTCAATGGTAACTACGATGACTCCCTCGCCGAGGCGTCCCGAATTGCCGGGGAAAAGGGCTGGATGACGGTGTCTGACACATCCTGGCCGGGCTACGAGCGCATCCCCGGCTTCGTGATGCAGGGATACACCGCCCTGCTCAGCGAAGCACTGCGCCAGCTGCCCGAATTCCCGACCCACGTCTTCGTCCACGCGGGAGTGGGTGGAGTCGCCGCAGCCGTCGCCGGACATTTTTCGGTGTTGTTGGGTGACAACCGGCCGTTCTTCGCGGTTGTCGACCCCTCGCGCGCGAGCATGCCTCTTTGAAACCGCCCGGGCCGGGCACCCTGTGAAGGTGGATCATGGGCAGCCGACCGTGATGGCTATGCTCGAATGCTACTAGCCTTCGCTTGTCGCTTGGCGCATCCTTTCGCGCGCAGCGGACGCCTTTATGACTGTCGAAGACGAGGACGCAATCAGTGTCATGAAGCGCTTAGCAGATCCCAGGAATGCCGCCCCCTATCGTCGCTGGCGAAAGTGGTGGTGTCGGTCTGGCAGCTTTGCTGAAGGTCGTGTCCGACCAGGCATTGCGTGGCAGGATCGGTCTTGGACAAAATGCACGGGTGTTCCTGATCAACACCGAGGGCGCGACCGATCCTCGCCTCTACGGAGAGCTGGTCGGCGCGACGCCCGCGCAAGTGATCACGAAAAATGTTCAACGCGCCAAGACGGGAGGGTCGAGCTCGTAAGCCTGCTCACGGGGGCCAGGTAGCGTCAAGGTTTGACGGTTTTGCGCATTGACTTGGCCATCGAGGTGACTTCCTTCAGTAGCGCGCCGACCGATGGCCGAATGTGCCATTGTTCCGATTGTAGTTGCCGCTGGTGCCGTAATTGTCGCGCTGGGTGCTATTCGGATTCGTAGCCGTGTACGGCTGCAAATAGGTGCCGTTGCTGCGGGTATGGCCTGAGACGCTGTGGCTGTTTGGATTAGGGCCCGTGCCGAGGTATTGCGCCTGCGCTGCACCAATGGACCAAGCCAACGCCCCCTTGGCTTGCCTCGAAATTATGTGCAACCACAGCCACAAGAGCTAAGTCAATCGCAGGCCGGCCTCGGTTCACTGACTCGTTTCCATCGAAGGAAGGACGAGCATCAAGCTAGATTCGCGAGGCACGCCAGCCCGCTGAGCTTATACGAAGACAAAGGCGAGCAGGCTCCCGAGACGAGGTCATGATTGCGCATGAAAAGCCCTCGATTGCACCTCTGAAAGAGCGCACCAGCTGCTGCTATCGCGCCGTCAGGTTAACACAAAAATGATTACTCAAATCGGACGCACTATTCCTGATGTTGCAATGAAAGAATGCATTTATCCAGCATGGCCACATCACAGTTCGCCGTCTTGCGGCGAAGGCAAAGAATATCAAAGTTGAGAACTCGCGGCCTGCGAGCCTTAGGCTCTTGCAGGCCTAATAGGCTGCTCTATTGAGCGCTGGGACGTTTGTGCGCTGGAACATACTCGCACAGGATGTGAGCCGCCCCATAATTGCGATACAGCTTCCGGAGTAACTTTTCAGAAGGCGTCGATTTCTACTTCTCTTAGTGGCGTGGCTTTTGCAATCGTGGTTAGCGGCACGCTGCCAGCACCAAGATAGGCTCGTGCCGCTCCCGACCGCGGCCATGCCACCGGTTAGCGTGCCCTAGCCGAAGGACTTGGTTTCGACCAGCGGATTGCCCCGGGGTTCCGTTTCGATTTTGGGGCAACCAGCTGTCCGCGTCACGTCAAGAGCGCCGTTTTTGGGGCCGTTGCCGGTCATTTTCCGCCTCGCCAGCGGGCCGAGCTGCCGCCGCGCTCTTGATCCGCGCTCGAGAGACGCTCCACATGGCGAACTTTCGTCACGTCGTCGCATTCTTCGAGTATTTTCTTCAAGATCTTTGGTCTCGTTGTGGCAGTGCCCTGACCCGCACTTGCCAGATATTGGGGATGCATAGTGACACCGCTCAGATTCATACTACCTGTCTGCGCCGCTGCCTTGATGGCCAGCACCTCCTCCGCCTTTGCCGGGGGGTAGCTAGGTCATTCCGTAATTGCGGAATTGGCGCAACGACACTTGACTTCGGCCGCGCAAGCCAAGCTCAACCAGCTGATCGGGGGTACTTCTCTCGCGGCCATCTTAAAGTGGGCGGATGACTACAAGTTCACGCTGGAATGAAAATGGCATTTCGTCGATCTTGACATCGAACGTCCGACGTGCGACGCGGTCCTCGACTGCAAGGACATGAACAGCCAAGGCACGTGCATCGTCCAAGGTTTAGCAGCAGCCATTGCGATGCTGAAAGATAAGTCGCGCTCCAAAGAAGACCGGTTGCACGCGCTGAAACCCATCGTTCACCTCGCCGGTGACCTGGAACAGCCGTTGCATGCAAGCGAGCGCAACAATGATCAAGGCGGCAACAAGCTGCACGTCGTCTTGCACGCGAAACGACTCGGATGGCGTCGCGTATACCCGCGCATCGCTTTCCACAGCATGTGGGACGACTCCCTGGTCGACCTCCAGGCATATTCCTGGGGAGGTTACACGGACGCGATTGATGCGAATTCATTGCCGACGGTGGAATCGCCTCCATATAACGACACGCATCGCCGGCTGGGCGAACGACACCCACGCTCTTGGGATAAAGGCCTATCAGCCCCTGCCACCAGGAACGCTAGACCACAACGACACGAGCCATCCCGTGGAAATCGGCGTCGACTACGCCGCCGCCGTGAAAGCGGAACTGGATCGCGAGTTGGCAAAAGGAGCAGCGCGCCTCAAAGCCATTCTGGACGATGCGCTCGGAGACTCCTAGGCCAAGCTGATGGTGGATGACATCCAGATGGCCACTCGAGAAATTATGAATACTGCAGCGGACTCGCATTTCGGCTGCTTGGTCCCCCAGACGCCGAGCGGCCTTCTTCTCCCGCGCGACTTGAACGCTGTCCAGAAGGTGCTCAGGTTCACGGGTAGGCATCGGTGTTACTGTCGGTGTTGTAGTGCCGGCACGATCAAGACTCAGGTCGCCTCTCGAGGCTTGCTCATAGAACGAGAGGTCGACTTCCCCAATCTCATGAAAAAAGCTGCGCACTTCTCGATTGGAAGCAGAATTTCGGCGAGACAAGCCGAATATTAGGGAGCTTCGGCCCCGGGGAGCCGATAGGTTTGCGCAAAGATAAACTTTTAACGACAGCCGAAACAATGGATCTTGGGATCAAAGGCCGCCGTGCCATCGTTTGTGCATCGTCCAAGGGATTAGGGCGGGCCTGCGCCATCTCCCTGGCCAACGAGGGCGTACATGTCACGCTCACGGCGCGCGGCGCGGAAGCGCTCTCCCAAACGGCAAACGAGATCCGGAAAGCCAATCCAGGCGTTAGTGTGATGGAGGTCGTCGGCGACATCACAACGCCCGCAGGCCGTGATGCGGTACTGAAGGCATGTCCCGAGCCTGACATCCTCATCAATAATGCCAACGGACCGCCGGCTGGAGATTTCCGCAACTGGACCCGCGCCGACTGGGTCAATGCGCTTGACGCCAACATGCTCACACCGATCGAAATGATCAAGGCCACTGTCGACGGCATGATGACCCGCAAATTCGGTCGGATCATCAACATCACCTCTTCTTCAGTGAAAGCGCCAACGTCGCGGGATCTCTCCAATGGAGCACGTACCGGGCTGACCGGCTTCATTGCGGGCATTGCACGCAGAACGGTGATCAACAATGTCACCATAAACAGCCTGTTGCCTGGAATCTTTAATACGGATCGGCTGCGCGGATCGGACGTCCTAATGGAAGCCGAGAAGCGGGGGATTTCTGTCGATGAATTGGTTGCCGAGCACGGCAAGAGCATTCCCGCGGGCCGGGTCGGCGATCCTGAGGAGCTTGGTATACTCTGTGCATTCCTATGCGGAGCGAATGCCGGCTTTATAACCGGGCAAAACATCCTGCTCGACGGCGGGGCCTTTCCAGGCACGCTTTGACATGAAGGGATTGGCCGCTCACCCGGTCATGAGCTAAGTGGAATCTAGCATCGAAGATGCCGACCCGGTGACGTTATAAGTGTAGTCCTCCAGCGGGCTGAACTTGCAACGCTTTTTGACCAAATGAATTGGTAATGCATGCCGACGACCAGACCCGCTCCGCCATTCTTGCTGCAGCCGAGCGGCTTTATGCCGATCGCGGCTTGCGACGTTTCTTGCGCGACATCGTGACAGAGGGCCAACGTCAACCTCGCCGCGGTGAAGTATCAGTTTGGCTCAAAGGACGAGCTGATCGCATACCTTTCGTTAGCCAGAGTCTACCGCTAAATCGCGAACGCTTACGCGAATTGCGTGCGGCAGAAGAAAGAGACCGCGGGGTTGCAGGAATCATTGATATTATCAATGCCCTGATCGAACCGAGCTTGCGGCGGTGTTTTGGTGCCAACGCCCAGAACTCGACGGCTCGCTTCATGATTCGCACCAAAATCGAGCCGGTACCGGCGATTCGCAGGATTTGCAACCGAGAGCTCGATTATTTGCGCAAATTCATCGCCGCGATGAAGCGCGCGGTGCCCGAGCGCCGCGAGGTCGAGCTCTATCGGAGCTTGCACTTCGCGCTTGCGATGCCGCAGCAGACCGTGCGCGACACCGAGCGGTTGACCGGGTTGTCGGACGGCAAAACGCGGCCTAGACGACGTCGAGGGGATCATTGCGCGGGTGGCAAGGGTGATTGTCATGGCGCTAGGTGCGGGAGAAGCTGAAGAAAACGTGGTGCGCGAACCGAAGAGCGGTTGTCGTCCTCTCTTGGGCCCAGGCCGTGGGGAAAGAACTAGCCACTTCGCAGAGCATGCCGGTTTGGACGGCGTGAAGTGGGTGGTTTCCAGATGTCGAGAGCCAGAACGACGGCATTCGTGGAAGCTCGCCTTGCCGGTTCGGTAAAAGCTTTCAGGCCGTTATGGATCATCTGGGTGCGATCACCTAGTGACCTTGACTTACGCGCGGCTTGGACCAGTGGCGATAATCCGCGCGCATCGTGGAAAGGTCGAACAATCTCCCGAATAACATTTGACTACGGACTCGCTAGCATCGGCGCTCGATACCATCGGGTACCAATGTGCGCTGTTCTGCCGCGATTTATCGCAAGAAAGGGCAGCCGTCTTCACTGACGTAGTTGCGGATGCGCATTATTCCCCATGCCCACGTGCATCTCAGTGAAACAGCATTCCCAGCCCCGGGCCACGCGCAGTCCGCGCCGGCTTTAGATTGCGCCGCCGTGCCAAACCTCCGCATGATGGGAAGCCCAGTTTTCCATAGCGAACATCGAATTGGCGCAGAGATGCCCCTCTCCCCGCAAGCGGCAGGAGAAAAGTTAAGCTCTTCCGCCCGAATCTTGCGGCTCTGCGTGACCTGCATCTTCGCATAGGTAGACATTAGGCCGACTTCGTTGGACAGCGTCACGAGCTTGAAGCCCATGTTGATCGCGCGCACTGCGCCTTAGTGAAATGCCGGGATGGACGTTGCGCTTGGCGCTCTCCCTGACGATCTTTTCATAGATCCTCAGGATCTCAGGTTCGTGTGATCGAGCTTCGGCTCAGCCCGAGGGAGAAGCCGAGATCGGATGGGCCGACTAGACACCATCGATGCCCGGGACATCGAGGATGGCCTCCATGTTTTCGACCGTGGTCTTGGTCTCTATCATCGGCAGCAGCACGATCTCCTCGTTGGCCGTCTTCTGGTAGGCGCCGGCAGCGCCGTACATGCCGACGCGGATCGGCGCGTTGGAGCGAGTGCCCACGGGCGGATATTTGGAATAGGAGACAAGATTCTTCGCCTCCCGCGATGTGTTGACCATCGGACAGATCACGCCATAGGCCACCGTCCCGCGCCTTGCCGATGATGCCCGGCTCGTTCCAAGGCACGCGGACCATTGGCGTGACCGCGTGGCCTCCCATGGCCTGGAAGCACTGGACCATGGATATATAGTCCTGTACGCCGTGCTGCAGGTCGACCGTAACGCTGTCGAAGCCGCATTGCGCGATCACCTCGGCGGTGAGACCGGACGGTGTCGCAAGCCAGGCGTTCACCACCGATTTGCCCGAACTCCAGATTTGTTTGACCTCATTGTTAAGCATAGATCGCGTGTCCTGTTGCGGTTCTCCGGATGCGCAGGCCTAGCTTGCGGGTCCAGGATGCTTGCTCCCCGAGACCCGCCTCACGCATGGTGTTCACTATAACGAACGGATTGCGAAGGCCCGGCTGTGAGCCTCGCTTATCTTGCCTCTTGCGCAAATCTTACCGAGCCCCCAAGGTCCAATCACCGACCTGGTAGCGCCGGAATTCTCCGCCTATTGGGATGTGAAGCCTTTTTTGGCCTCGACATCCGATCTGCGAACAAGGCACAAGGGGCGACTCTGGGACCATCGTGTCGACACCGGAGCTCAATCGTGCCCTGCTCGTTCATCGCTACGCTGTCATCGATCGACACAACGCGCGAGAGCCAGTGTCTCGGCGCCACAGTTGGGATACTGATCAGTTGCTGATGGAAGCCGGGGTTGCGACCTGGTGGCTGAACGAGCTGTTATCGATCCGAAGCAGCGCATGAGCAGCATGGACTCGGCGAGCACGATGACGCTATTGCCATGCAGTACCTGATCCCGGGCTGGACCTTCGACGACAAGCGTCCGTGCCTCGTGCGCCAAAAACCTTACTTGAGGAAACGAGATGAAAAACTTCATCGACGGCGAATGGGTCGACGGCTCCGGTGTCACAAGAAACATCAACCCCTCCAACACCAATGACGTCGTCGGCGAATACGCCAAGGCCGACAAGGCGCAGACCGAGAAGGCGATTGCGGCCGCGAAGGCCGCCTTCCCCGCCTGGGCGCGTTCGACCCCCGCAGGAGCGCTATGACGCGCTGAACAAGATCTCGACCGAGATCCTCGCCCGCGAGGAAGAGCTCGGCGGCTTGCTCGCCCGCGAGGAAGGCAAGACCCTGCCCGAAGGCATCGCGAGGTCGCGCGCGCGGGGCAGATCCTTGCGCTCTACCGGCGAAGCGCTGTGGTTGATTGGCGAGAAGGGTGCTCGGGTGCGTCCCGGCCTCGAGGTCGAGATCACCCGCGAGCCCGTTGGCGTGATAGGCATGATCACGCCCTGGAATTTCCCTATCGCGATTCCCGCCTGGAAGATCGCGCCCGCGCTCTGCTACGGCAACACCGTCGTGTTCAAGCCTGCCGAGCTCGTCCCAGGCTCTGCGCATGCGCTGTCGGAGATCATCACCCGCTCCGGCGTTCCGGCGGGGGTGTTCAACCTAGTGGTGTGGTCGGCCAGACGCTGCTTGAACATCCCGACGTCGCCGCGATCTCCTTCACCGGCTCGGTCCAGACCGGCCGCAAGCTCGCGCGGGCCCGCGTGCTGTCGAGCCCAATGAAGAAATTCCAACTTGAGATGGGCGGCAAGAATCCGCTGGTCGCGCTCGAGGACGCAGACGTCACGGTCGCCGTCGAATGCGCCGTCAACGGCGCCTATTTCTCCACCGGCCAGCGCTGCACGGCGTGCTCGCGCCTGATCGTCACCGCAGGGATTCACGACCGCTTCGTCGAGGCGCTGACGGCGCGCATAAGGGCCTCGCCGTCGATGACTTGTGCAAAGCGGGCGTGCATGTCGGCCCCGTGGCAACCAGAGCCAGCTCGACCACGACCTGCACTATCTCAATATCGGCAAGGACAAAGGCGCCAAGCGCCGTTCGGCGGCCGCAAAGGCTCGAGCCACGGCATCCGCGAGCAGGGTTCGTATGCCCGCGAGTTCTACACCACGGTGAAGACCGCCTACACCAATCCCGGCTGATTGTGATGATCGAGGCGGTGCCGCGGCGACGGTACCCCACCTCTTCCTTGGGAGAGGCCGGATGCATCGTCAGATGCGATCCGCCTGAGGGGTGACACTCTCTCGGGACCCGCGGGGGGCGGTACGCCGATCTCTCCCCGCTGGGACCTCAATCATGGCTTTTTCTGTTCTTGAGGAAAGCGCATGGACCAGTCAGTCGTGGCGAAAAGAGCCGCCGCGCCGCCAAGCTCATACAATGTCGCGATCGTGGTCAATGATTTTCGGGCTTCCCGCCGCTCCCGCTTGACCGTGGGGCTCACGCTTCGCGCGTTCATGCCGCAAGGCCACAAGGCTGGTTGACATTGCGCCAGGTGAGCCGATCCGCTATGGCGAGGTGATCGGCCATGCGCTCTCTCAGATCCTGGCCGTCGAATGACCGAAGAAGCGTACATCCGCTTGCCGGAGGCGCCGCCGCTCGACAAGACCGAAATCTTGGCAGCCGTGCCGGCGCCGCTGCCGCCGCGCAAGGCTACACGTTCGGGGCTATCGCAATGCGGACGGCTCGGTCGAACTAAGAACATCCTCGGCATCTGCTCAATATCCAGCATACTGAATGACCGCGCGTAAGAAGCTCGCCAGCCGTTGATGCAACTCCGTTGCAGGCCCGGTATTCAACCACTTCTGAATGCCGATCCATCACCCAGCGACAGTAACGGCAAGTCCAACTAAGCTGTTTGAATTCTGCCCAGGAAGCTGTCCAGCTCATGCTTCAGCCGAGAGCTTTCTTCAGACAGCAGTTCGGCAGACCTTAGCACCTGCATAGAAGCCCCTCCGATTTCGTTCGCACGGCTGGTCACTTCGCCGGCGCTCGCTGCCACCTCGGTCGTCCTGGTCGCCGCTTCCTGCAAATTGAACGCGATGTTCTTGCTCGTTGCCTTCTGCTCCCCGATGGAGTCGACCACGGTCATGGCAATCTCCGAGATGCGACTAATGATGATGCCGATTCGACAATCGTGTCGACGGATTCAGCCGTCGTGCCTTAATGCCGCCAATATGCTCGCTAATGTCAAGAGTCGCATGTGCGGTTTGCGTCGCTAGGTATTTCACTTCCTGGGCGACGACCGCGCGACATCTGCCGAGATTACCGGCGCGCGCGGCTTCAATTGCCGCGTTTAATGCAAGCAAATTGGTTTGTCGCGCGATTGTGGCGATAGGCTGAACCACAGTGTGCACCGCGTTGCGCAGCCTTCCCTGGAATCCATCATTTTCGTTGAAGCCGAGATTGCGCTGCGCTGCGACGACATTATGAAAGCGCGTTACGTAGAGATCGATCACCGGCCGTGGAGAGGTTGCCTGCTTCAGCGGATCTTGGTCGGGCAAAGCCGTGACAAATGCCTCGACGCGTCTTAAGTCTGCGAGCTGCCGCTCGTAACTCGCGGCTTGGTCCATGATCGACGTTTCACTGGGTTGCGCAGGAATTCGCTCGCGATTAGTCCTAGCCTCTAGGAAGCTTTGCGACAACGATGCGACATGAGCTTTGAACTGGTTGCTCTCATTCGAACCGCTTGGACAAAGTTCGCGTAATTCCGGCCGGCGGCACAGATTGCGCCCGTGACGAGGACAGCGGAAATCACTAGGAGTGCTATTTGGCCGCACAACCCAATACGTAAGCCACGATGCCTTGCCGGCCACTCCTGCTAGTCATCTGGAACGCAAGTTCGTCACACTGTATGATTCGAATCTCTCGATAGAGGAGAGCGCTTGTGACGAATGCGGGTGTGAGAGGCCGGCCCATCGCGCCGTTGGTGCTGAGTGCGCAGGAGCGAGCGTACTTAGAGAGGCAAGTTCGTCGTCATCGTGTTGCCCGG
>NZ_MAXC01000027.1 GCF_001693485.1 Bradyrhizobium sp. LMTR 3 | reverse complement strand
CCGGGCAACACGATGACGACGAACTTGCCTCTCTAAGTACGCTCGCTCCTGCGCACTCAGCACCAACGGCGCGATGGGCCGGCCTCTCACACCCGCATTCGTCACAAGCGCTCTCCTCTATCGAGAGGTTCGAGCTATCATACAATGTGACGAACTTGCGTTCCAGATGACTAGATTCTGTGCCTGATACTGGCCGCCTTTTGGAAGTCGTCCGAGCGGAGCGTTATCGATGGTTCTGTAGTAGTTGTTGAGCGGCCAGGAGCCGAATTCGTGTGCCTGTCGGTAGCGCACGTGCGTATGTTGCGCCTCGTACCGAGCCCGGTGGTCCCAGACAATCTGAATAGCGGTGTATAAGTCGTCGTTCTGCGATCCCGAGATCAAGCGCAGCTACGGGATGATGGCGGCGCATATAATGTGGGCGTCCTCCCAGCACGACCGCGGCGTCCGAAGGACAAGACCAAGGTCGGAGGTGGGGTGCGCTTCGCCCAGACCTATTTGCTTGGGTGGCTACGCCATCGGGCGTTCTTCTCGCTGACGCAAGCTAAAGAGGCGATCGGGCTGATGCTCGTGCGCATGAAGGCTTATGTCACGCGTCGTCTTCGGGGTAAGCCGCAAGGACCTGTTCGACAGTGTCGATCGGCCGACGCTGCGCCGCTGCCGGAGACCGATATGCACTCGCGGAATCGCGTCTTGCCTGGGTCGCACCCGATCACCACATCGAAGTGGAAGGCTTCTGCTACTCGGTCCCGCTCGCGCTCATTCGCGCTCAGGGTCGATGTGCGCATCACCGCCCGCACCATCGAGGTATT
The DNA here is from genome assembly GCF_001693485.1 of Bradyrhizobium sp. LMTR 3. Lineage (GTDB taxonomy): Bacteria > Pseudomonadota > Alphaproteobacteria > Rhizobiales > Xanthobacteraceae > Bradyrhizobium. The sequence continues at coordinate 16,923 of NZ_MAXC01000027.1, read as the reverse complement.
CCACCGCGCGCACACCATGTCGCCGCTCACCCGAGCCGCTACGGCGGCGGCCGCCACCGCACCGATCCGGAGCACACGCCGAGCGCGCTCCGGCGTTACGCCGGGTGGACGCCCAGCCCGCTTCGAGCGCTGGGCGCGTTCGATTGGCTCAAATACCTAAGGGCTCATCGTCGCCGTGCCGGCCAACTGGCCCATCCCTTCGACTCGGTGATCGATTTCCTCCTTGAACCTGGCCTTATAGAGCGGGACCCGGGGCACGATCGATCCTAGTGCTTTGCTCGTTGACCCCAGGGCAACGCTGGCTCGCACAAAAGCGTCGGGTTCTCAGGCTCGGCCAAAGGATTTCATCTTGTACGTCGCCACATTGCGGAAATTCCGCTTAAGCAAGTCTGTATTGTTTAGTCAGAACCTCACACCAAGTCGGCCATCAAAGTCTTTCAGGGAGTGAGGAATTCACACCTCTTACCTTAATCATCCTAGAGATCGATGCGCGTCAACGCGCTCGGTCCCATGTTGATTGCGCTCGCGCTGTGGGAGAAGGGAAGGTCGAACATGCCCGCGACGTCTGCGGCCCGCGCCGCTGAAACGATCACAGCCATTGATTGGGGCGGACATTACATCGAATCGATAAAAGCGATCGCCGCCGAACAGTCGGATGTGGACTTCAATTGGCAGCTGCACATAGGCGGCGCCATAACGATTATGTCCCGTATCAAAGAGCTGTGGCCTCACGCTGGCATAGATCTTTTGGCGGGGTGGGATGGAACCTATCCACAAATCGCCCAGGAAGGCTGGGCAGAGCCCGTCACCCTGGCGAAGGTCCCCAACCTTGTGGACGTCCCATCGCGGCTACTGGTCAGGGATAGGGCCGGCAACATCGTCAACATCCCGCGAACCATGACACAGGCCTTTTGGTTCTGCCGAGACGATATAACGCCTTTTGAGATCACCAGGCTCGATGACCTTTTGGACCCTCGGCTCAAGGGCAAGATTTGCATTCCGACGCCCACCGCCAACCTCAATATGCAGATGGTGTCCATGGCGCTCAATAGAGGCGGTGACGAGAGGCGTATGGAGCCAGCGTGGGATTTCATGAAAGAGCTCGCCCGTATCGGGAATATTGGTCGCGTTTGGGGGACCTTAGCTGAGCTCAACAACTCCATAATCTCTGGAGAAACTTGTGTCGCGTTCGAGAGCGGCGCTGTCGCCACCAATCTGGCGCGCAAATTCAAGATTCGATATCTGATTAAGCAGGACCCAAAGACCACGGGTTTCTGGACTTTTCTCTTCGATCAAGGATGGTGCGTCCTGAAGGGCAAACACACCGATGCCGCATTCAAGTTCGCCAATTTCGCCATCGGCCCTGAGAAAAACGCTGAGTTCAATCGCCTGATCGGTGGCGTTCCGGTCAATATGAAGGCGGAAGTGGCGGACGAAATGAAGCCACTCGTGTTTAGCAACGAAGAGATCGGTCAGTTCACGTACCGACCCGACTGGGCCTATCTCACCGAACACACCAGCGCTTGGATGAAGCGTTGGGGGGAAGAGATCGTCCCGCTTCTATAGCGACGCATCCGCGGCCGAGGCGTGCCAACGGGCACCGGAGGTGTCGGTCGTCGCTTTTCGCGCACCAAGAACCAGCGGGCTCATGAGCCTGCTGTCAACACCCGCCAGGCCGTCGCTCCAGCCGACCTCCGAGAACTAACTCGACGCGCATAATCACAGAGGAGCTTAAGGATGGCGCCCGTATTTCCAAAGGTGGAATATCAAGAACGTCTGACGCGGTTGCGCCAGAAGATGAACGAGCAAGGATTGTCTCTACTAGTCTTGGCTAATCCGGCGAATATCAATTATATCTCCGGGTATGATGCTATGACCTACCAAAATACCCAGGCTCTACTTGTAACGAGCGCTGACCTCGAGCCAGTTTGGGTTGGACGTGCCGTCGATCTCATTTGCGCGCAGCACACAACTTGGCTCTCCGCGGATAATGTTGTCAGCTACGCTGAGGCTTATGCCGATAACTACCCGAATCACGCGATGCAGGCAGTCGCAAGCGAGATCAAAAAGCGAGGGTGGAGCACTGGCCGGATTGGTTACGAAGGTGATGCCTTCTATTTTAGCGTGCGCGGATTTTTCACTCTTCAAAGAAATCTTCCCCGAGCTGAATTGGTTGACGTTGGTGTTCTGGTCAATTGGCTCAGGACAATCAAGTCACCGCGTGAAATCGAATTCATGCGACGTGCGGCAAAGATCGCCGACAAAGTCATGGGCGTCGCGGTTGATTCTCTTAAGCCAGGAATCCGTGAAAACGACTATGCCGCGCGAATTGTGCAAGCGCAAATCGAGGGCGACCAAGAGTTTGGCGCCAGCTATCCCACTGGCACTCCGTTCATTCAGATCGGAAAACATGCGGGTATCGTTCATGCACCATGGACAACCGACGTTATTGAAGGCGGCAGGATCACAGTCATGGAACTTGGGGGGTGCTACTTCCGCTATAATGCCGCAATTGCGCGTGCTGTCACCCTTGGTAAGCCGAGCGACCGTCTGACCCGATTGGCAAGTACCGTTCACGAGGGGCACGCAGCTGCGCTGGCGGTCATGAAGCCAAGCGTGGCATGTCACGATGTTTGGGCCGCATGGCAAGCCGTACTGGTGCCCAATGGCTTTAAGAACGCCACGCGAATTGGATATACTCTTGGTCTAAACTATCATCCCAGTTGGCGCGAATACACAGCAAGCTTGGAACGCGGAAGTAAGGATGAGCTCCGGGAGGGCATGTGTTTCCGCCTCCTCTGTGGTATGTGGACCGGTGACGGTACGATCAGGGATGATCCAAACTACAGTATTAGCGATACGGTTCTGGTTACCAAGCATGGCGCCGAGACCCTGACGAATTTTGAACGGAAGCTCTTTGTCAAGCAGTGAAGCGAGCTTCGGCGAAACAATATGATCGCAGGGATCAATACCCTGCCATCCTCGCGTGATGTGGACATAGCTGTCTGCGACAGCCACCTCAAGCCTCTCCTGCTGATATAGCTGCTACCGATTTATGCTAACTTATGACAATCCCCTCGCGCACTCATCGGGGAGCGCGGACGTCGATTGCGGAGCATTGACGAGCTGCGGAGCTCGGGCGGTAGTGCGCGATACGTGCACCGGATTTACAACCAGCCGGAAGCCATTGGGGGACTTCGCTGAGATCCCGGGTCGTAGAGGTGAGCGCGCATGAGATCGCCTGGGCGAGCGAGCTCTTGCCGCTGATCCTCACCAGCGTCTGGTCCAGAACGGCGAGTTCGGCGAGCTGCGGACGCTACGGGCCTGGTCCGCCGCCAGCCGTGTCGCGGGGCTACGGCCGCGGATCTCGGCCTCGATCTCGAAGAGCCCGCCCATTCGCGCGAGGATCTCCTGGGCGGTGGCCGAGCCGGCGGCGGCATGCACCTCGTAGACCTTTCGCCGCGCGTGCGCCCAGCTTGCGTCAGGATAAGCCCTGGAAAGGAAGAATGTAGTCTGAAAGCTTTCAACGTGACCAAGAGGGTTCGACGCCCTCCCGTCAAAGGCGGAGCCCGCCAGCCGGAAGCGAGTCTTGCATGGGCGGCGGCAACCTCGCTCGTGAAGCGTAGATAGCGGGTACCGAAGCCCTGTGGCAAGACTCGAAATCATGGTCGTGCTGAAGCCTTCGCGTGTTGGGACCGGGGGCAGCATCGCCTCGACCGTGAATGGATGCTCGAAGCCTATCGCCTGACGCGCAAGGATGGAGCGCCCGGCGTCGACGGCATGATGGTCGCTGGGTTGTGGACGTCAATATCTCGAAATACTTCGACACCATCGACCACGCGCACCTGCGCCGATTCCTCGACCAGCGAGTCACGGACGGCGCCGTCCGGAGGATGATTGATAATGGCTGAAGGCGGGATGCTCGAAAAGGCGTCCTGCGCCGCAGGACTGGCGGAACGCCCCAAGGCGGCGTGATCTCGCCACTGCTCGCAAACATCTATCTGCACTACGTGCTGGATGAATGGTTCGAGCAGGTGGCGACCGCGGCTCAAGGGACGGTGCCAACTGGTCCGATATGCTGATGACGCGGTGATCGCCTTCGAGGACCATCTGTCCGGCAAGCGATTGCTGAATGTGCTGGGCAAGCGGCTTGGTCGGTATGGGCTTCAACTCCATCCGACCAAGACCCGCTTCGTAGACTTCCGGTTCAAACGCCCCGGTGGGCGTCATGCCGCGACGACGGGGACCACATTCAACTTCCTTGCCTTCACCCATGTGTTGGGGCCATCGAGGAAGGGTAAGAATGTCGTCCGACAGATAACGGCGAAAGACCGTTACGCCCGCGCGCTCGCTTCCGTGACGGAATGGTGTCGGCTCAACCTGCATCGTCCGTTCCGGGAGCAGCACGCGCACTTGTCGCGGGTGATCCGGGTGCACTGCGCCTACTACGCATCTCCGGCAACGGCCGACGGATCAGATGGTCTGACCACCAGATCACGCGGATATGGAAGAAATGGCTCGCGCGGCGTGGCCGCCACAGCAATCTGCCGTGGTCGCGCTTCCGGGCCATGCTCTCGCGACACCCGCTGCCGACAGCCAAGATCGTCCACCAATATGCCGTCCCGTGAGCGAAGCTTACGCGTGAAGAACCGGATGCGGGTAATCCGCTCGTCCGGGTCTGTGAGGGGCGGGGAAGGCAACATCCTCGCCTACTCGGCAGGCCACCTCCATCAGCCGCGGGATGGCCGTCTTCGGATCGGGCGCATAGAGGCCCGCAAAGCCAGCATAGCATGCTGGCAGCCCTAGTGATGCTCAACGCATCGCTGCCCGAGCCACGCCGGCTTGAGCTCCTTGAAGGGCGGAGCGGGAGCTCCGGGGCAAGCCCGCAGCGCCGCCGGATCGACGCCGCCCTGACATCCGGCCCACAGAGATCCGCTATCCGACAGAAGTTCTCTATCTAGACGGCTACGGGCTCGCCGGCCCCCGAGTACCATCCGGCGGCGCGGGGGGCGGCGGAGGCCGAGGCCCTGGCCGGCGATGTGACGATTGTGCGCCGCCACTGCGAGTCCTGCAGGACACCAGCCGGCACTTCACGGCGCCGGGCGTCCGTCCGCGGTTCAGCTACGGGGCAAGCAATGACGACCGGGTGTTCGCCCTGTTGGCGGCGGGGCTCGGCCTTACGGTGATGCCCGACAACTATCGCGGCCCAGACGCCGCGCGCGTCAAGCTGGCGGGCTTCGACGCGCAGCGGGACATCGGGGTGATGTTCGCCGACACAGCCACCCGCCACGGTATCTGGCCTCGCGAATCGCAAACGTCTGCACCTTGCCGGGAGTGGGCCGCCTCATGGACTGCGCCTTTGAGCCGTGGTTCACGCGCGGGTCTGCGATCCTCCTTCAGTTCGAGCTTTTACGGGAGCTTGAGGCTCAGGGTAGGTGGAGATCGACGAGGTAGCCTGGTCGCGTTTTCGGGCATCTAGGGCAAGGCTGCTATCCGCACGAATAGCATCGACACCTGCGCCAAGGTGGGACAAAGTGCAGAATTTCTGCAAACCCTTACCTGCTTTTCCTAATTTGAACCTCAATTATCTCTTACATTTCGACGTTTACAAGCGCCCGCGAGGAGCAAAGACATGTCCAAGACGATGACGGAGAAGCTTCTCGCAAAAGCTTCCGGAAAAGACGCGGTTTCGGTCGGGGATGTAGTTACAGCGAGGATCGATGTCGTCTCGATGAGCGACGGATTCATCGACGATTGGCTGATTGAGAACAATCTCAAGGCGTGGGATCCAAGGAGGGTGGTCTTCTCGTTCGACCATTTCACCGCTGCGGAGCTCAAATGGTGGGGCGATGTGGCGCGATCGAGGGAGTTTGCGCAGAAGCTAGGAGTACCGAAAGAGAACGTCTACGACGTCGGCAGACATGGCCTATCGCACCAAGTACCGGCCGAGGAGGGGTGGGTTCTGCCGGGCACGTTTTATGTTGCTGGGGACACACAAGGCGCCACGATGGGTGCGCTGAACTGCTTCGCGATCGCAGGACTCTTCTCGACGTTCCCGGCAATCGCAACAGGCGAGATGTGGATGGTCGTGCCAGAGTCTATCCGAATAACTCTCACGGGAGAGATGCCCAAAGGGATCCTCGGAAAGGATATCTATTTCCGGCTGCTTCAAGACCTTCATGGCCGAGCTGATAGTCGCGTGCTGGAGTTCGGTGGGCCCGGATTGCAGTCACTGCCTATTGACGTGCGCATGGGTGTGGCAAACGGTTCGAATCACATCGGGGCTATGACCTCGCTATTCGAACCTGACCAGAGGCTTCTCGATTACTTGAAGCCTAGGGCAAGGGGGCCATTCGAACCGGTGACCGCGGACCGAGATGCCAAGTACGTCGCCTCCTACGCATACGACTTGTCCACGTTCGAGCCATTGGTTTCTGGGCCTGGGGACATTTCGAAGATTCAGCCCCTCAGTGAGGTGAGAGGCACAACGGTTCAGGCAGCGTATATGGGGTCGTGCTCAAGTGGAAGGATGGAGGATCTCAAGCTCGCGGCGGAGGTTCTGGACGGGCGGAAGATTACGCCTGATGTACGGCTTGTCGTGACACCGATTTCATCGAATGTACTACGGGACGCCGCCGAGAACGGCGTGCTGCAAACACTCCTGCGCGCTGGCGCGACGGTGACATCACCGGGGTGCGGAGCGTGCACTTGGGGCAATCAGTCGCCGCTACGGCTCGCCGATGGGGAGACATGCATCACTGCTTCCGTCGAGAACTATTCCGGGCGGATGGGAAGCGACAAGGCGAAGATCTATGCCGCGAACGCAGCAGTGGTAGCAGCATCGGCGCTTACGGGAGAGATCACTGACCCAAGGGGCTATTTCAGATGAACACCCTGACGCTCAAAGGCAAGGTTTGGAAATATGGCGACAACCTCAGCGTCTATTACTTCTTCCCCCCGATCTACGAGATGCTGGGTATCGCCGAACAGCCGGAAGAACTCGCCAAGCATTTTCTTGAAGAGGTCGATCCGCATCTGGTCCGGCAAGTTGAGGGTGGCGATGTGCTCGTGGCGGGAAAGGGCTTCGGGCAAGGCAAACATCACTTCTACTACATCAGTGCGTTCCAGGAACTGGGGTTCGGTGGCTTTGTGGCCGAGAGTTTTCACCCGCAGTTCCAGCGCGAGTGCATCGACCGAGGGATTCCAGCCATCGCGTACCCGGACCTTCCATCGAAGGTGGAGTCGGGCGATCTTCTGGAGCTGAACCTCAGGACGGGAAAGGGGAACGTCCTGAACCGGTCGGTGGCGATTAGCCTGGTGCCCGCACCGCAAGTCTTACTTTCGATTTTGGCGGCGGGAGGTTTGAAACCTTACACCTTACAGAAGCTCGCTAGCGAAAGCAGAAACTAGCCCGGTCCGGAGACTGCGCTCCGGGCCGGTGACGCCTTCGAGGCAGTCATTCTCTGAATGGACCGTTGGTGATCATGGTCTGCCGGTGACCAATTATCCAGGAGCGGCGCGGCCGAGCCGAGCCCGTTCCGCGCCGCACATCCGGCGACGGGGAGTGGGCATGCGTACCCTTCCGCACCTGATGAAGCCACGAGGAAGGGCCGGGTGGCGTCCAAGGTTCGGTGTAAATCGCCACGGACGCTCGGCCCTCCTCGCACATCTCAGGTGGCGATCACCTCTTCGGCCGCATCCCGACGTCTCATGTCCTGTACTGGCCCGATGACCTTTACCCTGCGGCGCGGTTCGCCGAAGGTCCGCTCGATCAGATCGGTGTGGCGGATGCGCTCGCGGTGCTCCACGGAGAAGCGCAGGTAGGTCGTCAGCTTTTTTCTCTTGCTAACGCACTTGGTCGCGGGGGTGGGGAGCTTTTTGTCCGCTACAGCCACCACAATGATGTCATGCGCGCTCACCTCTGTGCGAATGGCTTGGCTAACAAGCGCGGCTTCTCACACCACTCGTCGACGCGGTGGGCCGCCACGTGCTGCAAGCGGGCAAGGTCCGCGGCGACGACAGTGTGCTGCAGAAGCACACAGAAAGGAGGATCGAGATGATCTGAAAATCTGTGTGCACAAGCTGTGGCAGGGATGGCCCCTCGGGATCGACTTTCAGGAGTAGGTCTCAAATCACTTTAAGCGGCTTCGCCTAAGAGGCGCGGTCGTGAGCGTTGAAGCTAACGGTCGGGAATACCCGAACGGATAGGCGTCCAAGAGACGAATGAAAATGAACCCGCCGATGAACCGTCGTAACGTGGAAATCGTCGTCAAAACCAAAGGTGTGTCGTACCTCTGGGATGAGCCCGCCGGAAGCCTGATGATCGGGCGACCGGTGTTGAGGGGGCGTGAATCGGATGCAGGCGCTGCCGCGGAACTGCAGGAAACAGTCGCTCCGATGGAAGGGGAGAGCACAAGCGGAGAAGACCGCGAGGCGAGATTATCGACGCGGAGCACTGGGACGGACCGATTCGTATTAGCGACGAAGGCTCGTAATGGGGCCAGAGCGAAGGGATCGGATCAGGCGGGCTGGCCATCGTCGCAACTGACAACAGGAGGATGACGGTGAACCAGCCGAGCAAACCGTTCAACATCGACTAGAGAGAGGTGTACGAAGCATATCTGCAGGTACGATCCAATGGTGGATCAGACGCTGTCGACGAAATCGGCGCTGGCCGCCGCCATCGGCTGCACGCTGGCCAACTGGCGCGCAGTCACGCAAACTAGTGGGACTTGAAGGATAGTGCCAGCGTCACGTTGGCCGTTTCCTCCATCGGCAGCGTGATGGAAGGCCCGACGCTGATCCCGTCTTCATCATACCAGTGACTTGGCGCCGCGTTCATTGTCGCGCCCGAGACGCTGGCCTACACTCGTGTTCTCCCGTCGCACCAGGCGGCTGCCCATTGGTAATCGGAAGTCCATTTCGCAAGAAAGGCAGCGATCCCGATCCCGGCATTCGCATGAAGGTTACGCACGAACGACGACAACGCGATTGAAGCGGTGGTGGGGCGGCCATGCAGTGAAGCTCGATGGACGGGAGTCTCGCTAAAGCCCGTTACTCAGGAACAACCGCTCCAGTCCTCCAACTGTGCTCGACGAAAACAGAGCTTTGTGACGGGTTTTTCGCAGGTTTCCGGCAACCTTGCTCTGATCGTTGCAGCCTCTCCGCGCCACGTCCCTGTACTTTGGGGCTTTGTGCAAGATAGCGAAAGATCGTGCGAGTCGTGGACCATCGGCCTCGTGCGAGCTAAGAGTTGAAGGAGACTCGCTTGCCTGAGACCTTTCGAGATGCAAAGTGCTGTCGCTCGATGCTGTATATCCCGGGAAACAAGCTCGACTGGACGCTAGTGGCGCCAAAATATGGAGCAGGTGCTCCGGTCTTCGATCTCGAAGACGCTGTGGCGGTTTCTGAAAAGGCTGGAGCTCGCAAGGCGATAGCTGCAGCTATCAAGGAGCTGCGCTGTGAATAGATCGCTCCTCTACGAGCAAAAAGGCGCGGCTGTTTAACTGCTGAGGAATTCGAGCATGAAGACACAGGTTTTCGGGGACATCCGCGTCGACTCAATCGCCGAATTTGATAATTGGGCGATTGAGCCGCATTGGCTGCTGGTAGGCGCGACAGCCGAGGGCGTTGCCGAACATGAACACTGGCTGGGTCCGCGTCTCGTGGAAGCAGGAACGGGAAAGCTGATCGTCCGCTCACATGCGTATCTCATACGTACGCGACACCACACGATCCTGTTCGACACCTGCTGCGGAAATGATAAGGAGCGTCCTGATTGCCCTCAGTGGCATCGACTGCAGACGCCTTTTCTTCAGAATCTTGCGCGAGCAGGTGTCCTGCCGGAGCAAATCGACTTTGTCATGTGTTCGCATTTGCACGCAGACCATATCGGCTGGAACACGCGGCTGCACAACGGCGAATGGGTGCCCACTTTCCCCAACGCACGTTACCTGATTAGCAAAGGCGAATTCGACTGGTGGAGCGAAGCGATCGACACGGGTCGCGTGCTGTCGCACAGGAAGCAGCCATTCGACGACAGCGTATTGCCTGTGGTGAAGCACGGCTTGGCGACGTTCGTGGACGATGACTATGCCATCGAGAACGAAATGCCGGACGAGGTACGATACCTGCCCCTGAGCGGTCACACCAAACACCACTGCGGCCTCTATCTTCGCTCGCGATCGCAGGATGCGATCTTCGCGGGTGACGCCATCCACCATCCTATCCAGTTCGCGCGGCCGGATTGGGTGAACGGGTTGAACTGCTATGACCGCGCTGCGGCCATCCAGGTGATACACAAGCTAATTGCCCGCTGCATTGACACGCCGACGAAGCTGTTGACAGCCCATTTTCCCGCGCCCACGGCGGGGTGTGTGGTGAGTGACGCCGGTCAAACTCGGTTTCGATTCGACGATGACTGAAGAGAGTGTCCGCGTGAAGAGAAGACACGCCATTGCCGGCTCATATTCCATCCTATCTCGAAGATTGAGCTATCGAACCTATCGTCACAGCGCTCAAGCAAGATGAACCTTCATTTCGCCGTAAGCGACAGGATTGTTCGTAGCTTCCCAAAGCGCTATTTCGATACGCCGACGCTCTGCTGGACGACCGAATTCCCCTCGCCGTCGGTCGGCCGCTCGTCGCGGTTGGGCGGTGGTTATCGAATGAACAACGAATCGTCCCGTAAAGTCTTTATCACGGCGGGTACGCCAAATGCGCCAATTTGGTGTCACAGTGCTAGTGGCGCTGCAGAACGTGCTAGCTGGCACGGCGTCTGCAGCCCAGTGATGATCGGCGTTGTGTTCATGGCCTGCTCTGGCATTCCGCCGCGGAATCTTGGGCGAGCTGGGCGCCGCGACCGCCTGCTTGCGCTTTCGCTTGCGTACGGAAGTGAGATGAAAGGGTTGATTTCGACACTTTCAACAAGCTTCAGATCTGTCGGGCGAAACCGCATGGTGATTGGCGAAGTTAACGGTATCAGCCGCAAATTTGCGCAGGTCCCTGCCAGCACCCTGAACTCGAGAAGAAAGCGACCGCACGATGGCCACTACAACTAACGTCCGCGCAGCAGGCGACGCAAAGCCGATTCAATCTGGCGTCGACTACATCGAGAGCTTGCGCGGGCGAAAACTGCGCGTATTCCTTTCGGGCGAACTCGTCGACGAACCTGTGGAGCATCCCATCATCCGGCCGTCGATCAATGCCGTCGCCGAGACCTTCGATCTAGCCGCACGCGATCCTGAAATCGCAACCGCGTTCTCACCCTACACAGGCTCGCGCGTCAACCGTTTCCTCCACATTGCGATGAGCCGTAACGACCTCGTCATGCAGAACAAGATGCAGCGAAGGCTTGGTCAACTCACTGGTACCTGCTTCCAGCGTTGCGTTGGCATGGATGCGAGCAACATGCTCCACTCGGTCACCTTCGAGATGGATGCACAGGCTGGCACGACCTATCACCAACGATTCCTTGACTTCTTTACCATGGTACAGGGAGCCAACCTCGTCATCGCCGGAGCGATGACAGATGTGAAGGGCGACCGCAGCAAGTCGCCATCCGAACAGGACGACCCCGACCTCTTCGTGCACGTAACGCGGCGTACCAAGGAAGGTCTATTCATCAGCGGCGCAAAGGCGCACCAAACCGGATGCTTGAATTCGCATTGGCTGATTGTCATGCCTACTATGCGGCTCGGCCCTGCGGATCGCGATTATGCAATTGCTGCAGCGATACCCGTCGAGGCGCCCGGTATCACGTACATCTACGGCCGGCAGTCATGCGACACCCGCAGTGCGGAGTCCGGCGGGGTTGATGCCGGCAACGCAGCGTATGCTGGCCAGGAGGCAATGATCGTATTTGACAATGTGTTCGTCCCGTGGGCGCGCGTGTTTATGGACGGCGAGGTTGAGTTTGCCGCTCCTATGGTGGAGCGTTTCGCTTGCTATCATCGGCGCAGCTATGTTTGCAAGACTGGGGTCGGCGATGTGCTCATAGGAGCTGCGGCTGTAGTAGCCGACTACAACGGCGTCGAGAACGCGTCGCACGTCAAGGACAAACTCGTCGAGATGACACACCTCAATGAGACCATTTACGGTATCGGGATCGCGGCCAGCCACCAAGGCTCCCGGATGAAATCGGGGGTATTTATCCCCGATGAGATGCTTGCAAACGTGTGCAAGCATCACGTGACGAGAATACCGTACGAGATTGGACGTCTTGCGCAGGATCTGGCCGGCGGCTTGATGGTGACGCTACCCTCAGCGCAAGACCTCGACCACGCCGAGGTCGGCCCACTCATTCGCAAATATCTCAAAGGCCGCAAGGATATTCCGACGGAAGATCGTATCCGCGTCCTGCGGCTCATCGAGAACATGACGTTGGGCCGCAATGCGGTCGGCTATCTCACAGAATCGATGCACGGTGCCGGCTCCCCACAGGCACAACGCATCCAGATTGCACGTGCAATGCAACTCGATTTCAAGAAGCAGCTGGCGCGTACGCTTGCGGGTACCGAGCCCAGCATCCGGGCAGTGATCGAGACGAGCATTTCATCGTACTTCGCGCGGGTATTTGAAACTATTGGTGCGCTTCGTGATTGTGATTGATTTTTTAGGGCGTCGGACCATTGCGCGTCCCGCGCTCCCGCTACATGAACCCGGGAAAGCATCGGTCCGCTCAGCGATGATGCCTTCGTCAGCTTGCTCGCCGTGGCCGCCTGACCAGATCCCCGCGTAGCCGGAGATCGGGGTGATCACACCGCCGAAGTTACACCATGGCTTGGGCACGATCGTAATTCAGGGCATTCATTCCGTCGGCCGCGAGCTTCGGCGCGACGGCGGCGCGGGGTTCCTTACGATGCCATCGCCAGGTCGATGCAACGCTTGAGCGCGCACGAGCATAACTGAATCTGGCACGCGGACATCACGGCTGTTTCGATCGCCTGGGCTACGCTCGCTGGCGCGGCGGACGTCCTCGTGAAAGAAGTTGACGATCCCGAGGCTCGCCGTCTCGATACTCCTGTTCGCGGTGAGGCACGGTGTGGCCGCCTGTCTATGGCTCGAACAGGCGATCTGCTGCGAGTCTAGCTCGGAGCGCCGCTTGAAGCGTCACAGCCGGAAGGACGAGATCATACCGCTGATCAGGAGCAACACACCGCACTTGAATGGGAACAGCTGATGTTTCGAAGGGTACCTTGCGCGGTCCGAAAGCTTAAGGACATGTCGACGCCCTCAAGTCGTCGCGGAGGGGCTCGTCGTCGCGCGCGACCGCCCGCGTGTCGGCAAGTAAAGAAACATGAGCAACGCCGTCCAGATGGGGGAGACAGCCGACAACGCTCGCTCCAATGCTCGCGGAGCATACGGACGAGGTGCTCGCATAATTTGAATTTGGCGACGAGATCGCTGCGCTTCGGGGCTGCTGGAGCGGCAGCTTAGGCGCGTGTCCATTTAGGTGGAGACACACGAGCCAGGCGCGCGGGGGCAGGATCTTCGAACACACGCGGTCGGGAAATAGATGTCTGACATAAACGCCATAGTCGGCGACGTTCGCGTCACGCGCGGCGAAGAGATGATATCCAGCCTCGTCGCAGTGGATTTCAAATGCGCGCGCTCCCATACACAGAGCGCGCCAAGGTCGGGACACGCTGACGGGCGTGCTCCGTTAGGAATGCGCCGATGGCCTGAAACGGCCCGGGCCTTGACCCGCGCCCACGGGTGCAAATCGCCAAGGCGTGTTGCAGTAAGCCATCGTCCAACCTTCCGTAATCTACGCAGTCGTCAACCACCGCACCACCGGCTTCTTGGCCCGGCCCGATCGCATCCACCCGATCGACTACGAGGGGCGCTACTACAAGGCCCAGGGCCAGCTGTTCATGCGCCGGGCGTCCCAGGGCCGACCGGTGATCGTCCAGGCCGGGCAGTCCCCGGTGGGCCGGGACTTCGCCGCGCGCAACGCGGAGGTGGTGTTCACCGCCCAAACTGATACCGAAGCGGCCCCCGGCGTTCCGTCGCGATCTCAGGGCCCGCGCGGCAGCAGCGGGGCGCAGCCCGGACAGCATCAAGGTCCTGCCAGGCTTGAATCGATCGTGGCTGATACTGCCGAGCAGGCGCGGGCGTTCGAGAACCAGCTCAACGAGTGGATGCCCCTGAACATTGGCATCGAGCGCATGCAGGAGATCCTGCAGGCGGAGCTGGAGAACCTCGATCCCGATCAGCCGATTCCGGCGGAGCGGCTCGTCTCACCTGGCTATGCCAGCTTCGAGAACACTATGCCGCCAGCCAGTGTCAGTCGCTATCGCAACTTCTATGACACGGCGGTCAAGGACAAGATGACGCTGCGTGAGATGGCCGCGCGCGGCGATCGAGACAACGGTCACCACGCTCCGATCGGGTCGTTCAACCAAGTCGCCTACCTGATGCAGGAGTGGTACGAGGCCGAGGCTTGCGACACTCGTCGTCACGCCCACCGCGGTGCCCGAGGCCTTCGACGCGGTCTGCCAGCTGCTGATCCCAGAGCTGCAGCGCCGCGGCCTCGCGCGCACCGAGTACGAGGGCACCATCTTGCGCGACCATTTCGGGCTTGAGCGGCCGCTGTCGCCGGCACGGCAGTCGGAGGCCGGCTCGGCTGTGAGCTGAGACGCGCCGGGCGCACCGACGACGGCGTGGTGCTGATCGTCATGACCCCGCGATGGATCGGCGCAACGGGCCTATGAACCTGGTGATGTTCTTCGGCCCAATGGAGAGGATGGCCTTGGTCTGGCGCAGTCTGACGAGCCGGTGAGGAGCTGTGGTGTCGAGATCCCGTCGTTGGTTTAGGGAGCTAGGCGGCGAAATTCGACGCGATGTTGCTCGCGAGTCCTCTTCATCCTGATGGGAGCACAGGTGGGAAGTGATCGGTGACGGCATTCGCATCCGTCGCAGGGTGGCGGTCGCGCAACTTACCTACGCTCCGCCCGCCATGGCGGCCGCCGGCAGCGACGACCCCGCCCTTGACACTCGGCGACCACCAGCGTGCAACCTCATCCGGTGTCCTCCTTGAGTGAAGTGGTTGGCAGCCTCAGCGCTCAATTATGATCTTGAGCACAACTTCGGGGGAATGGCCCCCACCTGAGCTTGGGGCGCCTGACCATCGACGCCATCAGCGAATACCGTGCCAGCGTCGCCCTCGCTGAGACGGTCCGATTGCGCGGGTAGCCGCAGAGGCTGACACGAACTCTTGTCCCGAACGTCGCGCGGAGCTCCAACAAATCCATCAACACGCGGAGACCGTGCACGGGCGCGTCAGCTTGTCTTAAACAACCTGATCAATCGGCTCGGCTACATTCCGAAGGTCCCAGCCGAATAATCGACACGGCAGCTCGCGGACATCACGAATTACCGCATGCCGTGCTGCGCATCGTGGTCTCCGCCTTGTCTGGCTTGGGGCGGTTACCCAACGTGAGAGTGAGCGCTGCCCGCGGGCGCTCACACTGGACAGGCGATGCGGACGGCCTGCTGGAGATTGCTGGCGCCGAGTTTGTCGCGCGCATTATCCAGATAGAACTGGACTGTTCCCGGCTTGATCCCAAGCAAGTCCGCGATCACATTCATCGACTTGCCGTGTGACGACCAGCTGAGCGAGGTCGCTTCCTGCGTCGACAGCGTCACATCCCCTGTTTTGAAGGACGACCCAGACACCAGGCATGCTGCGCTTGGCGGTCGTCACGACAGGGTGGTAATTGCTCGTCCAATAGAAATCTCATCGTCTTATTCCAAGCGCCAGCGTGGTGCCGACCTTGCTCGTCGGACGAGCATCACGATGCGCTCATTCTTCTGAAGCGATGACTAACTTCGAGTGACCCGGAATTCAACCTCCCTTACCTATTAATCCTCTTCACCCGATGGTGTCCTGCGCGCGCCCCCACGCGTTCTCATCCGGCCGCAGGCCAAACTCGCGTTCCTCAAGACTGGATTGAATTTCTATCGCGGTGGCGAACGCCGATTCTACATTTGCTTTCGCGCGCACAGGCTTAGTTGACTCTTGATGCCATCGATGGGGGCATTCTCTTTTCCGAGGTCGCGTAGCGCCCCATGACGATGTCCGGGGCGGGCGCCTCAACGTATGCAGTGGAGTGCCCACGAGCTGCGACCAGCCGATTGACCGAGGTCACCACAACCATCCTGCCAGTGGGACCTCGCCGGCCGGTCGAGACCGGGCCAGAAACTTCTAAGACGGGATCACATCTCGTTCGGCTGCTCCCGTCGAAGGAGGTACCGTTGATCCAGATGCAGTGCAGAACAACGGCGATTTTGCGCGGAATGGCGACCTTTGCATTCCTTATGCCAATCCGCTTGGCGGACTTCACTCGGCAGGCTTTGAGGAAGAACTATTTGCTCCTTCGATAAAGCAGAACGGTGCCGCGAAGAGGTAGGTTCTGAGGAGCCCGTCGCTCAGCGTGACGTCAGCATTGAGGCCAGTTTCGTCGGACTGGGTGCGCCGAGATGTGCGGAATTTCTGCAAGCTCTCCACTGTTTTCGCGACCTTGAGCTTCAGCTGTCTCTTACAAAGGCGCGATGTGGCCGGTGGTTTAGTTCAATCCCAAGAGTCCACACGACCCAGTGCTTTGCTCATGTGACCCCAGACGCGACGCTTGATCGCGCAAAAGCTTCGCACTCTCCACCTCAGGAGAAGAATTTCGTCCTTGTGAGGCGGGCATTGCGGAAATTCGGCTACGGTATCGCCTATTGTTTCGGCGGAACTCAAGGAAGCGGTGGGTTCATAATCAATTTGGAGATCTACATGAAAAGGCCCATGCTCAGCGGGAAGATCGAGGAGGTCATCTACGCGCAACTCGAGCGAGGTGAAGACCTTCTTCGAGCCCTTTGGGACATCTGCAAACAAAACGATGTCAAGACAGGGGTCCTTCTGGACGCGACCGGCTC
>NZ_MAXC01000026.1 GCF_001693485.1 Bradyrhizobium sp. LMTR 3 | reverse complement strand
TCTTGATGGTGACGGAAGAACCTTCGCCGGCCACGCTCTTGATGTCGATGGTGCCGCCGATCTGGTCGATATTGGTGCGCACCACGTCCATGCCGACGCCGCGGCCGGAGACCGAGGTGACGGTGGCCGCGGTGGAGAAGCCCGGCGCGAAGATGAACTTGTGGATCTGGGCTTCGGTCATCTTCTCCAGTTCGGCCTCGGTGACGAGGCCGTTCTGCAGCGCTTTCGCCTTGATCCGCTCGGTGTTCAGCCCGCGGCCGTTATCGGCGATGCAGATGATGATGTGACCGCCTTCGTGATAGGCGGAGAGCCTGATGGTGCCCTGCTCGCCCTTGCCGGCCGCGACCCGCTCGGCCGGCGTCTCCAGGCCGTGGTCGGCGGAGTTGCGCACCATGTGGGTCAAGGGATCCTTGATCAAATCGAGCACCTGGCGGTCGAGCTCGGTGTCGGCGCCGTGCATCTCGAGCTCGATCTGCTTGCCGAGTTCGCCGGAGAGGTCGCGCACGATGCGCGGCAGCTTCTGCCAGGCATTGCCGATCGGCTGCATCCGCGTCTTCATGACGCCTTCCTGCAGCTCGGCGGTGACGTTGGAGAGCCGCTGCAGCGGCACCTTGAACTCGGTGTCCTCGTTGCGGCGGGAGATTTCCAGGAGCTGGTTGCGGGTCAGCACCAGTTCGGAGACCATGGTCATCAGATGTTCGAGGGTATCGACGTTGACGCGGATCGACTGGTTGGCGATCTTGTCGGCGACCTCGCCGTCAGCCTCCACGGCGGCGGCGCGCTTGGCCGGTTTTGCTTTCGCCGTTTCCTTGGCCGTTTCCTTGGCAGCTTCCTTAACCTCAGGCGCCGGCGCAGCCTTGGCGACGGGTGCCGGCGCGGCTTCGGTCTCGGTCTCGCGGAAGGCGCGCTCGAGGTCGTCGAGCGAGACTTCGCCGGGACGCAGCGGGCGTTCCAGCACCTGCTCGACCAGCGTGCCCTTGGTCATCGCGGGCGCGACCGGCGGTGCTTCGACCACGGCAACGGGCGCGGACGCAACCGGCGCTTCCGCCGCATGGTGACCGCCTTCGGCCATCGCATGCAGCTTCTCGATCAGGTCTTCGTCGGTGCCTTCGGGCTCGGTCTCGGTGGCCTCCAGGCCCGCGAGGATTTCCTTGATGCGGTCGATGCTCGACAGGATCAGCGTCACGGCTTCGGCCTTGACCGGCATGCCGTCGCGGAATTTACCCATCAAGGTCTCGCCGGCATGGGCCAGTGCTTCCAGTCGCGGTAGCCCTAAGAAGCCGCAGGTGCCCTTGATGGTGTGGACCAGGCGGAAGATGTTATCCAGGATCTTCGCGTCGCTCGGATCCTGCTCGAACCGCACCAACTGATTGTCGACCGTATCCAGGCTCTCGCTGGTTTCGGTCAGGAACTCCCGCAACAAATCATCCATGAAACTGGCCTTCGTACGCACCGGCACGCGACATCGACGCGCCTTACGGAACAGGGCCAGCTTCTATGCAAAGCGTTTAATATTGGTTGAGCAAATGGAAAAGAACGGGATCAACAAAGAGATAAGACGGCAGAAATGAATTCTGCCGCCTGTTTTCAACCGTTGGTTAACCATGTCGGCGCGATGGCGCACTCAGGAGGCAGTAACGATTACCTTTTCCCCGTCGGGTGCAAGCGTCACGCTCAGCCCGCAGGCCTGCGCCAACAGCCGCGTATAGTAAGGCTGCACCGCATGCGCGTCGACGGTCGCCGTCGAACTCGCGCTCACGAGATTGGCGATGTTCTGCGGCACGCGCGCATTGAGGCCCGAAGACGTGACGCGAAAGCCCATCGTTTCACCGTCGCCGATCGGATCGATCGTCAGCGTGCCGCCGCGCGGGATCGTCTGCTGCGCGATGATCAGCATGTTCAACAGCAGCTTGACGCGGTTCTTCGGCAGCAACAGCCGCGGCAGATTCCAGGTGATGGTGATCTTGCCGTCCTCGATGTGGCCGCGTGCCATGGTCTGTGCATCGCCGAGATCGATCTGCGCGCCCGCCGATCCCGCAGCGCCAAACGCCAGGCGGCAGAACTGCAACCGTGCGGAGGCGGTCTTGGCGCTCTTGCGGATCAGATCGAGCGCGAAATCGCGGTCTTCGGGCTTCGGGTTGTCGTCAAGCACCTCAAGCCCATTGACGATCGCGCCAACCGGGCTGATGAGATCGTGACAGACTCGCGAACACAACAGCGCCGCAAGTTCGAGGGTATCGGGAGCCGGACCGGGAGATGAAGTGCCAGACATCATGGGTTCCTGGAAAGCCGCCGGTCGCAAATTGCTGGCGGACCGTTACGAATCACGCGTGCTTATCGGTTTGATACACTGCGCAGCCCCGTGCTGCCAGCAGGGGGCGGCAATGGTAAGGCAGGACGAACAGCAAATGGGCCGAGCTCATGAATGAGGCACGTCCACTCGATCGCGAGGCCGCAGCAGTGCTGATCGAACCACTGACCGAGATCGTGATCCGGGCCGGCGTCGCCATCCTTGCCGTCAACCGTTCCGCCATGAAGGTCGACGGCAAGACCGACGGCTCGCCGGTAACGGAGGCCGATCTGGCGGCCGACCGAATCATCGCCGAGGGCCTTGCCCGGGTAGTTCCCGAAATACCTGCGCTCTCGGAGGAGCGCGTCCAAACGTCCGCGCTGCCCTATATGGAGAGCTTCTTCCTGATCGACCCGCTCGACGGCACCAAGGAATTCGTCGCCGGCCGCAACGAATTCACCGTCAACCTGGCGCTGGTGACCCAGGGGACGCCGCTGCTTGGCATTATCAGCGCACCAGCGCTCGGGTTGATCTGGCGCGGCATTGTCGGACGCGGCGCGGAGCGGCTGACGCTCGGCAACGGCAAGCCGCTCGTCGAGCCTATACATACCCGCTCTTGCCCGCCGCGCGGCCAGCCATGGACTGTGGCGGTCAGCCGCTCGCATGGCGACGCCAGGACCGAAGCCTTTATTGCCGCAAGACCGGGGGCAGTACGGTGCGAGCTTGGTTCGGCGGTCAAATTGGGCCGGGTGGCCGAAGGCTCCGTCGATATCTATCCCCGGCTGTCGCCGGTCTCGGAATGGGACGTGGCCGCAGGCCATGCCGTCGTCGCGGCCGCCGGCGGCAGGATCACGGATTCAAGCGGCGGCGCCCTGCAATTTGGCACGGGACGGACGGGCTTCATCGTTCCGGAATTCATCGCCTGGGGCGATCCGAAGGCAATGGAATCGTAGCCCGGGCGAGCGAAGCGACCCCGGGGCCGGTGGTTTACAAGAACAATCTCTGTTCCATTTGGCCGACACTGTTCCCGGGGTCGCTGCGCTCGCCCGGGCTACGGCAGCTACGGCGTCTGTAATCTACTGCGCCAGCCCTTGCTCGAGCGCCGGCCAACGTGCGGTGGCTTCCTCGAGGAAACGCGCCGGCTCGGCGGCGAACGCATCGCGGTTATCCTCGCGGCCGAACAAGTAGAGCCGCTGGCCCGCAACCACCCAAAAGCGCGGGTTGCCTGCATAGGTTACTCCTCGCCCCAGATCGACCGGATCATAGCCGCCGAACTGAGGCCCGTAGATATCCGGATGCGCGACAAAGGAAGCGCGATTACCTTCGTTGCGGAAACGCCAGACGGCGCCGGCTTCGCGAGCCTCGAAATCGGGTAAACCCTCGACGGCCATGGATTCCGTAAAATAGGCGACGGGATCGAAGCCTCCGATGGCGAGGCCGGAATAGCGGTTCACCACCACGCGCTCGGTGGTCGCGGCGCGCGCGACGAAATCAAGGCTGGCTACGCAAAAAAAACTTGCCAATAAGGCAAAAGCGGCCATTTGGGGGCGCGAACCGTATCTTTCCTGCCGTTGTGCCGTCATAGTTGGTGCCGATAACATGCGAGTCGAGGGGACACTGGGCGCAACCTAGAGCCATGCTTGTTGGCGTCAGGTTAAGGCGGCGGCCAGATTTCGATGCCAGGGGTCTTTTCATGACGTTTGCTTCACGCCTTGCCGCGGTGACGTTTGCCGCGCTGATGTGCTGGACCGTGCCAGCTTCTGCGCAGCAGCCGCCGCCACCGGCGTACTCTGCACAGCAGCCGGGGCCCGGGCCTTACCCGCCACCGCAGCGCCAGCCGAGTCCCGACACCTTCGGGCCCGAAGAACTGGTCTCGGCCGGGCACAAATTCTTCGGCAACGTCTCGCGGGGCCTGGCGTCGGTCATCGAGCGCGCGGTCAGCCAATGGGGCCTGCCCAACGGTTACGTGCTGGGTGAAGAAGGCAGCGGCGCCTTTGTGGCGGGCCTGCGGTACGGCGAAGGCACGCTCTACACCAAGAATGCCGGCGACTTGCGTGTCTACTGGCAGGGGCCGTCGGTCGGCTTCGACTGGGGCGGCGACGGCGCGCGCACCATGACGCTGGTCTACAACCTGCCCGCCACCAACGCGATCTATCAGCGCTTCGTCGGCATCGACGGCTCCGCCTATATCGTCGGTGGCTTCGGCATGACCGCGCTGACCGCCAACAACATCGTGCTTGTGCCGATCCGTTCCGGCATCGGCTTAAGGCTCGGCGCCAATGTCGGATATCTCAAATATACGCCGCGGGCGACCTGGAACCCATTCTAAGCCCAGCTTCAAGCACAGACGCCAAAGTCTCCCCGGATGGATTCAGGTTAACGCGGCATCGGGCTGGCGCAGGGTCGGGCTGGCGTGGCATTGTGATTAACGATTCCTTGTCTGTGTGGAGTAACCATCCATGATCGAGCCGATCATGTATCTGGCGATCGGTTTTCTGGTCTCGATGTTGTTCGGCCTGATGATCGTGCCGCTGGTACATAACCGCGCGGTGCGGCTGACGACCCGGCGGCTGGAGGCGGCGACGCCGCTGTCGATGGCCGAAATCCAGGCCGACAAGGATCAGTTGCGCGCGGAATTCGCCATGTCGGCGCGGCGGCTCGAAATGAGCGTCGAGCAGCTCAAGAACAAGACCACCAGCCAACTCGCCGAACTCGGCAAGAAGAGCGATGCGATCAATCGCATGAAGATCGAGCTCGGCGAAAAGAACGCCACGATCTTTGCGCTCGAAGCGCGCGAGAAGGCGATGAAAGAGCAGCTACGCGCCACCGAAGAAGAATTCGCGGCCAAGACCGAACTGTTGCGCAACGCCGAGCAGGCGCTGACCGACAAGCAGGGCGAACTCGCCACGATCAATCACGAATTGAATGATCGTTCGATGATGGCGGACAGCCGCCAGGTCGAGCTGGTGGCGGTGCGCACCCAGATCGAGGAACTGAAGGGCCGCGTCGGCGACGCCGAGAAGGAATTTTCGGCAACCCAGACCCGCCTCGCGCAGGAGCGCGTCGAATCCGAGCATGCGACGCGCGAATTGACGGACGCGCGCAGCCGTGTCGAAAACTTGAGCCAGCGCGTCACCGATCTCGACCGGCAATTGATCGTGCAGGTCAAGGAAGCCGAGATGCTCGGCAACCGCGTCAACGACCTCGAAGCGCGGCTGGCGACACAAGGCAAGATCCTGGCTGAGCGCGAATACGAGAACAATCAGCTCCGGCAGGCGAACGAGAACGCCGAACGCGCCGCGCGCGAACTGCGCGAGGAGATCGCGGGCATGAGCGGCGGCAAGTCGCCGACCATGGAAAAATTGCGAGCTGAGAAGGCGGCGGTGGAAGAACAGCTTCGCATCGCCCGCGACGAGCGCGCGAAACTGCAGCGCGACATCAACGCGATCCAGCAGCAGGCCGAAAGCTCCTGGGCGACGGAGCGGATGGAAAACGCACTGCTCCGCGAGCGCATCAACGACATCGCGGCCGAAGTTGCAAAACTCGCGATGCAGCTCGAGGGACCGAATTCGGCGATCGAGGCCATGCTGGCGGCGGAACCGGCCGTGCCGAAAGTGCCGGCCCCCGCCAACGACGTCGCCGGTGCCGCCCCCGCCATGTCGGAAGGCGGCGGGACGCTGGCCGAGCGCATCCGCGCGCTACAGTCGCACGCTTCGCGGGCCCGCCAGCAGGGGGCGTAATTCCCCCGTCCCCGCGCGAAAACGCGAGGTCACGGCCCGACTGATCGCTTGACACTATAGGCCCGTCCTTCGTAAATCGCGGGCTCTGACGGGGCTCACTGTTCGCCCACACTTCCCGGACGCATAGCTCAGCGGGAGAGCGTTCCCTTCACACGGGAGAGGTCCAAGGTTCGATCCCTTGTGCGTCCACCATTCAAAGCCCCGCATGCCGGGGCTTTTGTCTTTTGGTATCCCCCATTCGGCAGATAGCCGCGTCACCAGCGCGACGCGTGTAGGCGCATCGAAATCGGCCTACCTATTCGATGCGGGCTTTTTCCTTCAGGTCGCGGATGCGGATTTCGGCCTCTTCCTTTGAGGTCACGATTTCGGACACGTCGGGGACGCGGGCCTCTCGGCTGAGCCTCTTCAATTCCTCAAGCTGTTCATGCGTGGGCTTTTCGGTCATGGGCACCTCCTCTGACGCGGCAACCGTGTCGAGAACGTCCTGTTCCCCTCGAGAAGTCCGTTGCGGCCGCCACAGGAAGAGAGAAAGGCGAAGCCGAGGCGGCTTTACTCCGGCGCCCTCATGCCGGGCGAGCGGAGCCATTCGTTTAGCCGAGATGCGGCTTCCATCTGTCGCGCCCGCCGCAGGAGCAGTTCCCGTGCCATGCCGGGCTGTGCCTCCCTTGCCGCCTCTCTGAAGCGCTTGGCCTCTTCCGCCAGCCGCTCTTCGAAGGTCTTCTCATGCTTGATGCGCCGTCGTGTTGGCATGCCCGTGTTCCTCGTTCACGAGGGCCATTGAAATCCCGTGCCGGATCGCCGTCTGTCCGGCACCAGACTCATTGGGCAGGCTGCTTCTTGTCCTCAATAAGTCGCGGCCCGTAGTTTGCCCGTCTTGCCGGAACACGATTCTCGGGGCGTCGTGGTAGCGGCACTTTCCGGGAGCGAACCATGCTTACAACCCTTCTTGTGATGGCGGCCATCACCATCATCGCGGGCGCCGCGCTGATCGCTGTTTCCGAACTCACCCGTGCGCGCCACCCGCAAGCCGGTCCGCCGCCGCGGCGCCGGGCGTTTTAAAGACGCGTCCCGCGTTCGCAGCCGAGCCTTTTTGCTGCAAGCCATCAGCCGAAAGGGCCCCAGCGGCGGCGCTGAGGTCCTTTCAGTCAATGTCGCATCGGGGATATGCGACACACGGTCCAATGCGGGCCTCAGATTTTCGTTCCTATCGCGCGATGGCACCGCGGGATCAAGTGCAGCCGCATTTAGCGATCGCGTCGATATCAAATTCGGCCAACTGCCAACCCTAGTGAATTAAATGCTCCCCGATCGAGATTATCATCTGAATTAAATTTACTTATATCCCGCTTCAGGAAGAGGTCGCGCAACGGCGGCCTTTTCTTTTCAGCCCAACGCGGCTGCGCCAATTCTGGCACAACCGCGCGTCGAATTTACATTGGCGGCTGAACTAATGGTCAAGCGGCATGCGGGTTAACAACCGTGTATCCGCGTAATGAACGCGCATGAATTCTCGTTGCGCGGCCGCCCGAGTTCGCATCGTATGCTATCCACGTATCGCCTTCGACATGTCGCTCTAGAACGAAAACGTGCCCACGCCGCGCAGCGACCATTCCGGGTGCTGGCGATGTCCGTGGAAAGCGCAGCCAGTTGGATGCGAGATTTAAACCAGGCACGATCCGGCCGAAGACGCGTATAGACGCGCCGCAGCCGCAGAACGAGCGCGGACAACCGGCCGGACGACCGCCGACCGTTTGACCGCGATCGACACGCACGTCCGCCAATTCGCGACCGTAACTCGGCGCGGTCGCTTGATGTGTGTAAGAATTAATCCGCTCACGACGGGGCTGCGAAAACGAGAAGTCGCAGGGCATGGTCACATTGCATTCGGGTATTTGAGCGGTGCGGGAAGGACGGGCTTCCGAGGCGATAGATCCGATTACAACAAGGACAGACGCGACGAGGATTTGTTTGAGCATGCAGGACTCCGATTTAAACGGTCCTGCCCCGCAATCAGAAGCCAATAATAGTTTGGCGAAAATGCGTTTGGAGCGCCCGGCAGTTCCATATGTGGAACCCCAGCTAACCGCGCCTGAACGCTTGGTTCAGAACGTGTTCATTCGCTTTGCCGTTAGTAATCCGCAGGAGGACCGAACATGGCAAACACGAATAACCGTTTCGATGCTGTAGGTGTTGTCGTCGATTGGATCGATGCCTGTAAGCAGCGGCGCCTCGACGCATTACTGGACCTGTATGACGATACGGCCACCGTGGAATGCCGCGAGAGCGGCAGCTTCAACGGTCGATCAGAGATGGAACGATATTGGCGGCCACGGCTCGCCAGGGCGGGAAACGACGCGTTCGCCATCGACGCATTGATGCCGGAGGAGGACGGCATTTCACTGGATTATCGTGGTTACGACGGAAGGATCATGAGAACGCATTTCAGCTTCACGCGATCCGGCAAGATCCGGCTCACGGCGTGCGAGCCTGTGAGATCCGCCGCATAACGACGAACGTCCAGTGCACGGCAAGACTGCTCGTGACCGGCGGCACGCGGGTCGCGCAGAGATGGAGCTACATCAGATCCCAAACACCCAGATCGCCACGATGGTGCCGAGTGTCGCTAGGCCACTGATG
The DNA here is from genome assembly GCF_001693485.1 of Bradyrhizobium sp. LMTR 3. Classification (GTDB taxonomy): domain Bacteria; phylum Pseudomonadota; class Alphaproteobacteria; order Rhizobiales; family Xanthobacteraceae; genus Bradyrhizobium. The sequence goes on along the minus strand of NZ_MAXC01000026.1, from coordinate 9,743 downwards.
GTCCATCCGGTTGCATAGGAGATGTCGTCGTCGCTGGTGCCGCGCATTTCGTCGGCGCCTGTGGATGCAGACCGCCACTGCATGGCATTGCTCCAAAAAGCCTGCCCGCAAGTGTAACGTCGACCCGGGTTCCCGGTTCCGCTCTATCTGGAGGCCGTCGGAGAGAAGGCGCTAGAGCGTTTTCCAGCGAAAGCCTGCCCCGGACTTGATCCGGGGTGGACACCGGTTCGCGTCAAGAGAACACGTCAAAAACAAGAATCTAGAGCCCGGTTCTGATTCAATCAGAACCGGGCTCTAGATTCTTCGATCAGACGAAGGAAAGCCGGCGCGCGTCGGCCGGTGCGATCTCGTTTTCGTCGCCGACGATGATGGTGACCTTCCATCCCTCACTGGCCCAGACCCGCGCTTTGGCGACGGCCACCAGCATGCTGCTTCGGTCCATCCTGACGGTCTCGTCCTTGCGTTCCGCCACGATCCTGTACGCCATGCCACATCCCCTACGCACGTAGAACTACTGGGGAACGATGTTCGGATAGCGCTTTGGCCGCAATTGGCCGACAATTTGTCCAATCGGGGGCATGGTTAACGGCGCTGGGGACAGTTCAGCTCCTATTTCGCGGTGTTTCGCACCGCAAGCGCCGGTTTGGTCACACCGTCGAGCCCGGTCAGGATCAGGACGGTTAGCAGGGCGTTCTGCGGGCCGTACCAGGCGTTGGTTGGCTTGTACCATTCGTTGCGCGAGTGCCAGTTGCCGCCCTCGCCGCCGCCGCCAATGGTGACAGCCGGGATGCCGAGCGACATCGCGATGTTGGAATCGGTGGAGGAGCCGGCAAAGGTCGGCCGCGGCCCCTTGGTAACGGCAGAGACTGCGCGCTGGGTCGCCTGCACGATCGGCGAATCCATCGCGACAATGCCCGCCGGCCGCTCGCCGATCAGTTTCGCCTCGACCGTCATCTTGTCGGACTTCCAGCGCGCGTTCTCATCCGCCACCGCTTCCTTCACGAGTTCGAGCAGCCGCGCCTCTAGCTTGAGTAGTTCCTCGGTCGAATTCGAGCGCATGTCGACGGCCATCCGCGCTTCCGCGGCGATGGCGTTGACCGAGGTGCCGCCGATCACGGTGCCGACGGTAAACGTGGTCTTCGGATCGGACGGCGGCTGCAGCTCGGAAATTTTCGCGATCGCCCGGCCCAACGCGTGCGTCGCGCTCGGCAGTCCGAATTCCTGGAACGAGTGCCCGCCTGGGCCCCTGAAGGTGAACTCGTAGCGATGGCTGCCGGTCGCCTGGTTGACGACGCGGGTGATGCCAAGCCCGTCGATCGAGATGAAGCCGTCGATATCGCTGTGATCGCGGAACAGCGCCTTCACGCCGCGGAGATTGCCGAGCTCTTCCTCGCCGACGGTGCCGACGAACAGGATATCGCCGACGGTCGCGATCCCGTTTTCGTTCATCACCTTGATCAGCGACAGCAAGGCCGCAAGGCCGCGTGAATCGTCGCCGATGCCTGGCGCTACGATCGCGCCGTCTTTTTCCTTCACCGTGACGTCGGTGCCTTCGGGAAACACCGTGTCGAGATGCGCGGAAACCACGAGCTTGGGCCGGCCGCCGCCACTGCCCTTGCGTAGCGCGATCACATTGCCTTCGGCATCGATCGACGCATTCTTGAAGCCGAGCTCCTGCATCCGCTTCTGAAAATATTCGGCACGGACTTTTTCCTTGAACGGCGGCGCAGGGATTTCGGTGATGCGCTTCTGCTCGGCAAAGGTCCGCTCGTCGTCAGCCTTGATGTCGTCGAGCGTCTTGACGATTTTGGGATGGGCCAGAATGGCTTCCAGATCGGGCGCGGAAGCTTGCGCGGCGGCCTCTCGCACCAGGGCGTGCTGTGCGACGGCGACAAATGCGATGGCCATGATCGATCGACTAAGCGTCATCAAAAATCTCCCTTCGCGGGCTTCAGCCTGCGCTCAAGCCTGCATCCTTCAGCCGCTGCGCGAACCAGCCGGACATGGCCTGGTCGAGAACGCCGCTGGTATAGACCTCCGACATCGTGACGTGGGTCTTGCCCAGCGTCAGCAGGACGCCGATCCAGTAAGCGAACCACAAATGCGGATCGGTCAGCGCGCGCAGCTTGTGCTGGTCATGTTCGAGCGGCTGATGATTGGCTGATTTGCGCACCTCGATCGCGAGCAGATTGTTGGGAATGGCGCGCTGGTGCACCACGATGTCGGGATAGATCGACTTTGCGAGGTGATCGTCGCTGGAGACGGTCGTTCCGCGCGGCAGCCGCAGCGTGCGATCGCCGAGCCGGTCATATTCGCAATCGATGTCCCAACCCGGAAACTGCCTTTCGAACTGAACGGCCAGCCGATGCGTCAGCGCGCGCTCGCCGGCCTCCTTCTCGAGCAGAAAGGTTTCGCACGCATAGAACTCGTGCAGTGCGGCCACAACCTTGTTCAGCTCGGTCTGCATAACGCCTCCCAGCAAGGCGAGCGGTGACAGTCGCCTTACATCTGCACTTCGATCAGCCGCGGTCCCGGCTCGGCCACGGCTTCCGCCAGCGCCTTGTTGAAGTCGTCGGCATTGGCGACCGCGCGGCCCGGCACGCCCATGCCCTTGGCAAGCGCCACGAAGTCGAGGTCGGGACGGTCGATCTTGAGCATGTCCTGTGCGCGCTGCCCCGGCTCGCCGGCGCCGACGCCGTCGAATTCGCCGCGAAGAATCTGGTAGATCTTGTTGGCGAATACGATCGTGACGACGTTGAGGCCTTCGCGCGCCTGCGTCCACAGCGATTGCAGCGTGTACATCGCGCTGCCATCGCCGACCATGCAGATCACCTTGCGGTCCGGGCATGCCACCGCGGCCCCCGTCGCGACCGGAGTCGAGAAGCCGATCGAGCCGCCCATGTTCTGCAGCCAGTCGTGCGGGGCGGCGGCGGCCGTCGGCGGAAAGAAGCCACGCCCGGTGGTGATGGATTCATCGACCACGATGGCGTTTTCCGGGATCGCCATCGCAATCGCCTGCGCGATCGAGGCGTGCGTCAGCGCGCCGGTCGGTTTTGCGATTTCGACCATCTTTTGCGGTTGCCGGTCCTGCGGCTGCGCGTGCAGCGCGCCAGCCAGCGCTTCCAGCGCGGCAACGGAATTTTCGGCGCCCGTGGTCATGCGGTGCACTTCGCACCCTTGCGGCTTCAGCATGCTCGGCTTGTTCGGATAAGCGAAGAATGCGACGGGGTCGTTGGCCTCGACCAGCACGATATTCTTGAAATCCTTCAGGATCGGCAGCGCCTGTTCGATCACGTAAGGGATGCGGTCGATCGCGAACCGGCCCCGGCCGCGCGCCATGCGCGGATTGTAGGTCTGGCCCATCACCTTGCAGCCGGTCTTGCCCGCGATCTGGGCAGCCAGCGCCAGCCCGTGCTCGGTCAGCGCGCTGCCGGTCATCAAGAGCAGCGTCGACGCGCCGCCGTTGCGCAGAACCTTGGCGGCGTTGTCGACGGCCTGCGCGGAATAATTGGCGCGCTGGCTTTCCGCCGGCGCTTGCGCGATGCCGTCGGCCTCGTTCCAGGCCGTGTCGGCCGGCAGGATCAGGGTTGCAATCTGCGGCGGCGAACTCCTGGCGGCGGCGATCGCGGCCGCGCCATCGGCGGCAACGGATTTGGCATCCGGCGAGGTCCGCACCCAGGACGACATCGGCCGCGCCAGCCCTTCGATGTCTGATGTCAGCGGGGCGTTGTAGCCGATATGGTAGGTCGCGTGCTGGCCGACGATGTTGACGATGCCGGAATTGGCCTTCTTGGCGTTGTGCAGGTTGGCAAGACCGTTGGCGAGGCCAGGCCCGAGATGCAACAGCGTCGAGGCCGGCGTGCCCTTCATGCGGTAATAGCCGTCGGCAGCTCCCGTCACCACGCCCTCGAACAGACCGAGCACGCAGCGCATCCCCTCGACCCGGTCCAGTGCGGCGACGAAATGCATCTCCGAGGTGCCGGGATTGGTGAAGCAGACGTCCACCCCGCCCGCGACCAATGTCCGCACCAGACTTTCCGCACCGTTCATGGTCTCATTCCCCTTCGCGCTTTGTTCTTAAGAACCGCTGACGATCAAACATTGTTCGCACGTTTCGTCAAAGGTTTAGCGGGACAATGCAGCCATCGCGTAGGGCATGTTGCCTTTTTTAACCGCGGTGTTTGAAAATGGCCGTGGTCACGGGCTCGTTGCTTGCACGATCGCCGCAATTATGGCCTGTCTCGACCTGCACATTCAGATTTTTTCGCGAGGGAGAACAATGACCCGGGCTTTTGCTTTGCTGTTTGCGGCGATCGCGATGCTGGCGGGCGCCGGCCACGCGCAGGCCCAAGGTCTCTTTATCTTTGAAGACTCGCGCGACATCATGGGCGGCGGCCCCGGTTTCTTTCGACCCGGCATGCCCAGCGGAGCGAGTCCGATCCCGCGCACGACCGTTTACTTTGCCGGCAATTACGCTCCCGGCACGATTCTCATCAGCACCGCCGAGCGCCGGCTCTATCTCGTGCTCGGCAACGGCCAGGCGATCCGCTACGGCATTGGCGTAGGCCGGGACGGCTTCCGCTGGAGCGGAACCCACCGCGTCAGCGCCAAGAAGGAATGGCCGAGCTGGACCCCGCCGGCCCAGATGCTGCGGCGGCGGCCGGACCTGCCGCGCCACATGCCCGGCGGCATCGACAACCCGCTCGGCGCGCGGGCGATGTATCTGGGCTCGACGCTCTACCGCATCCACGGCTCCAACGAGCCCGAGACGATCGGACAGGCGGTATCGTCCGGCTGCTTCCGCATGACCAATGAGGACGTGACCGATCTCTATAGCCGCGTCCGCATCGGCACACCGGTTATCGTGAGGAACTAGGCCATAGCCATCCCGGAATTGGGCGTCATGCGCGCAAGCGCTTGATCGAGCCTTTCAAGCCTTGCACGCGCGCGCCAATTGCTGCAGCGTTGTTTGAATGCGCACGCCCCGCCGATTCCTGTATGTACGGACGCTAGCGGCTGCTCTTTGCGCCGCGGCACTCGGCGAAACCTTCACGCCGTACACGGCCTTCGCCGATATTCCCGCCATCGCGCAGCGTCAGCGCACCGAGAAAAAGATCTTCACCGACAGCGAGATCGTCGAAGGCTTTCTGAAGATCGCCTTCGGCGCCGAATATCATCTCGCCGGCCGTGTCGACCGCATCCGCAAATATGACGGGCCGGTGCGGGTGTTCGCCGACGGCACGCGCGCCGACCGCAAGGCGCAGCTCGCGAAGATCGTCGCCGACATCGCCGCGCGGGTTCAGCACCTCGACATCGCGATGGCCGAAACCAGCGAAGACGCCAACGTGCGGGTCAAGCTGGTGCGCGACCGCGATCTCCAGCGCACGATTGCGACCTTCTACGGCAGCGAGCGGGCGCGCCAGATTCGCTCTTCGCTCGACCCGCAATGCCTGTCCGGCTTTCGCAAGAACGAGAAATTCGAAATCGAGCATTCCGACGTGATCCTCACCGTCGACAATGGCGACTTCGTCTTCTTCGACTGCGCCTATGAGGAATTGCTGCAGTCGCTCGGGCCGATCAACGATACCTCGACCGTGCCCTGGACCATGTTCAACGACAATGTGTCGAGGGGCTATTTCGACATCTACGACCAATACCTCCTCAACCTTCTCTACGATCCCCGGATCAAGCCCGGCATGACCGTTCAGGAGGTCAAGGCGCTGCTGCCGGATGTGCTGGCCGACGTGCGCACCTGGGTGCGAAAGGTTAACAACCTGCCGCAGTGAGGGGCGGCGGGGCGAATCCGTCTCGGCCCCCAAATCGGGGCTATCCACTTTTTTCCAATGACAACGCCAAGTTTTATCGATGAAAGGTTGTGACTTCCAAGAGCAAATCCTGTCTAATGGGGTCATGGGTGCTTCCTATAAGTCCTTCAAATGAGCGACCTGCCGCGGATCCAGGCCTTGCGCTGCTTCATCACCGTGGCCCGCGAAGGCACGGTTTCGCGCGCGGCCACCTTGCTGCACCTGACCCAGCCTGCCGTCAGCCTGCAATTGAAGGGCCTGGAGGAGAGCACGGGCTTGCAGCTTTTCAACCGGACGCCGGGCGGCTTTACCCTGACAGAAGCGGGTGCCGCCCTGCTGCCGCTGGCGCATCGGACGGTCTCGGCGTCGGCAGATTTCAGGACAGCGGCGGATTCCCTGCGCGAATCGCTGCGGGGCACGTTGCGCGTCGGCACGATCCTTGATCCCGAGTCGATCCGGCTCGGTCCGTTCGTGCGAAGCCTCGCCACCTCCTCGAAAAAGACCGAAGTCTTCCTCCGCTACGGCATGACCGAGGACGTACTGGCGCAGATCGGCAGAGGCGAGCTCGACGTCGGATACTATATCGATGCCACGCCCGCCGAGTTCCTTACGTCAGGGATGCTGTCCGAACGCACCATCGACGATGGCAAGTTCCAGCTCATGGCGCTAACGCGCTTCGACTACCGCGTGATCGCCCCACGCGCATGGAGCGGCAAGGTGGTGAGCAAGGACTGGGTCGATCTCGCCGACCTGCCCTGGATCGGAACGCCGCATGACTCGGCGCAGCGGAGGCTGCTCGACGACGTGTTCCGGCCGATCGGCTCATCGCCGAAGCGCGTCGCCTTCGCCTATCAGGAAGAAGCCATGATCGATCACGTCGAAGGCGGCAATGGCCTCGGCCTCGCCCGCGACAGCGTGCTCGCCCGCATCACGAGCAAACGGAATTTCGTGATAGTCGACAAGGTGGCACTGACCTGCGACCTCGGTTTCGCCTGCCTGACGCCGCGACGCCACGAGCCGATGATTGCACAAGCCTTCTCAGCCATGCAGGCGGTGTGGGACTTGAAGCCGGCCGGCGCGGCGCCTGCGCCGATCGAAGCGGCGAGATCACGGAAGAGCGCGCGCAGGTAAGCCAGCCCGATCAGATCTTGGCGCTGCAGATCGATTTCAGTGCCTTCCATTCCTCTGACGTCAACAGCGGCGGCCCGCTGGCCGGCGGGTCTTGCCGGCTCATCCGTGCCAGCCGGTCCTCGCTCAAAGGATGGGTGGAGATGATGGAGAGGCCCTTGCCTTCCTTTCCAGTGACCCGAAGCAGCAATTCCCCGGTCGGCTTCGCCGGTCGGCCGAGCCGGTGCATGACGTCGATCGCAAAACTGTCGGCATCGGTCTCGGCTTCGCGCGAATGCGACGACGTCACCAGCGTGCGCGAGCCGAAGATCAGCGCGCTGGAGCCCGTGATATCGCCGAACAACAATCCGATCAGGAACGAGGTGCCGCCGTTGTGGATCATTGCGCGCATGCTGTCGCGATGCTTGAGATGGCCGAGTTCATGGGCCAGCACGCCCGCGATCTCATCGGCGTTCTCAGCCTTCGCCAATAATCCGTTGAACAGATAGACCTTGCCGCCCGGCAGCGCGAATGCATTCGGCACCGAACTCGACAGCACGCCCGACTGCACCGAGGTGTCGAGACCCGCGGATTCCCGAAGCGCGGTCATGAGTTTGGTGAAGGCCTTTTGCCCGGCGGCATTGTCGCACACCTTGGCATCGAACATCGTCTTGACTTGGCTGTCTGCGACATCGCCGAACCGCCGTTCGAACGCTTCGGGCACCAGCGGCGTGAGGCGATCGGCCGCGAGCGGAAGTCCGAACAGCACCACGGCGACGATGGAAGCCGCGGCCGCGAGCGACCAGCCGACGATGGCGGCAACGCCACGGCGGCCGATCATGTGGTCATCGATGTTGGTGCAGCGCGAGACCAGCTCGTTGGCAAGCTCCTTGTCGCGAATCTCCAATCGCGCCAGCGCGGGCGCGGTCAGGCAGCTCAAACGCAGCACACCGGCCGGACTGTCGGCGCGGCGGACGTCGGCGTAGGTCCACGCCGCCAGCGTTTGTTCGCCCTCGTCGATTTCGAGCCGGTCGGCAAAGCGGAGCGTCACCATGCGCCGCCGGCTCGACGTTCCGTCAAAATAGGTCACCGAACCGAGCGCGGTCGATTTTGCAGGCGTTGGTGTATCGCTATCCATGACCATCAGGACTCTGAAGCATCAAAAGCCGCCGACATCGAGGCCGTCGGCAAATCCTTCGCCCAGCGCGCTGGCCATTCCGCCGCGCGCCGAAACGTTGGCGGCGGTCTCGATACCGCTGACATTGATCGATCCGAGCACCCTGACCCAGAGATCACGCAACAGATAGACCCGGATCACGATATTCATCGCCAGCGCGAAGGCAAGATAGCCGATACCGGCGAGCACCAGAAGCGGGATGCTCTTCGCAAATTCCTGCGACTTGAAAAATTCGCTGAATGAATCCCCGCTCATGCTGGCGACCAATACCGCCGACAGCGCAAGGTAGGCCGAGAACACCAATCCGAGCACCACGATCCAGCCGATGACTTTCCAGTACAGGCCGATCAATGCGCTCTTGGGCAAGGACGATTCGACACGCACGCCACCGAACCGGATGCCCGACAGCCACCAGCGCCATTCGATCGCCTTGAAGGCCCCGTAGATAAACGGCGCGAGCGGATACACCATCATGGCGACGGGCGCCAGCAGCCACAGCCACCAGCCGCGCTTGAAAAACTCCCAGCCGCGCCCCTCAAAACTGCCCTGCAGGTCGCCGTAGAAGGTGTGGCGCATCTTGTAGCGTTCGAGCGCGGCCGAGCGCCACGGCAGCGCCAGCCCAAGAGTGAGTGCCGACAACAGTCCCCACAGTGTCGCCCGCGCCGCGTAGGCCCAGCCCGATCCGGTCATCCAGAACCGCAGGCCGCGCCACACCGTGCGCGTCAGCCGGTAACGGCGCGCGCGGTAAATCGCGAACTGCCCGAACACGTAGAAGAACGCGACCAGCGGAATACTGGCAAACGCCTGGATATGCTCGGCCTCGAGGCCGATCAGAAAATAGCCGAGATAGACCGGTACCAGGATCGCGAGCGCGACTAAAAATCCGATCAGCAATTCCTTACCACGGCCGGTATATTCGGCGGCGTCGCCATCGACATGGGTGTTGGCCCAGAGATGGCGGCGGATGTCGGTGAGCAGCCAAAACCGGTAGAAGCCGAGGGTGACGAATTCCAACCCGGCGCCGCGCTTGACCAGATCAAAGAATTCGCCACGGCTGCCCGAAAACGCCACCGGCATCGGCGGCGGCACAGGCAAAGGCTGCGGTGGCGGCACCTGCGGCGGCCAGCTCATCTGATTCATGGTTCAACTCCAGCGCGAACGATAGCGGATCAAACCACAGATTTGCCGGCCGTTGTGTGACCCAGGCCCCACACATGCATTGAAGCTTGCGGATTTGAGGCTGGGCGGAGCCGTCGCGCCACATTGGGATCACCTGCGTTGAGAGCCCCCTCATCCCAACCTTCTCCCCGCAAGAGCGGGGAGAAGGACCAAAGGCTACGCCGTCTTTTCGAACAGCTCCCGCCCGATCAGCATGCGGCGGATTTCGCTGGTGCCGGCGCCGATCTCGTAGAGTTTTGCGTCGCGCAACAGCCGTCCGGTCGGGTAGTCGTTGATATAGCCGTTGCCGCCGAGCAGTTGGATGGCATCGAGCGCGCATTGCGTCGCCTTCTCGGCGGCGTAGAGGATCGCGCCGGCGGCGTCCTCGCGCGTGGTCTCGCCGCGGTCGCAAGCCTTTGCCACCGCATAGACATAGGCGCGCGAGGCATTCATCGTGGTGTACATGTCGGCGATCTTGCCCTGCACGAGTTGAAACG
>NZ_MAXC01000025.1 GCF_001693485.1 Bradyrhizobium sp. LMTR 3 | reverse complement strand
CGTCTCGCCGATCGCGGCCTGCTCGGCGCCCGTCTTGTGTCGGGCGGGCCGTTGAGGATGAGGTGACGGTGTTCCTCGGCTGGCGCCCGCTACGAGCGCGCGCGCCGGAGCCACAGCTGCGCTGAACCGACCGCACGCGAGAGCTGTTTGCACACCGGCGGGTCGTGTACCGGTTGAGAAGCTCGCGTTGCTGCAGCAAGCTCAGGACGCGCTGTCGAACCATTTCAAGGTGCTCGCGAACCAGATCCTCGACGAGAAATCGCGGAAGTTCGCCTAATAGAACCGCACGGCTCTGGGTGCATTGCTCGATCTTTTGCGCAGCCAGTTGACCAAGTTCAGAGGCAAGGTCGAACAGGTCCGTACAGGAGGGACCGCACAGCGCTTGCGGAGCAGGTGGAGCAGCTCCTGTCGCTAAATAAGACCCTGAGCCAGGACGCGCAGAACCTGACCGATGCGCTCAAGGACAACGCCGAGGTGCACGCGGCAGCTGGTGGTCGATTCGAAGGTGTCGCTCGTCGCTTACGAGCAATATGCCAGCACGAAGGATGACGACGAACCTGCCGCAGCGCTGCGAGCACATCTGGATTCCGTACGGAGGTACATCGCCGGCCTGTCGGACCGTGAATACCAGAAGCTTGTATCCGGCGATGGACTTCACGATGATGTTCATCCCCATCGAGCCCGCGTTCATGATCGCCGCGAACGACAAGCGGCTGTTCTCACAGGCCTGGGAGAAGTAACGTGTTGCTAGTCAGCCCGTCGACGCTGCTGTTCGTCCTTCGCACGGTCGCATATCAGTGGCGGCAGGAAGACCAGAACCGCAACGCGCAAGCGATCGCCGACTGCGGCGCGAGCCTCTACGACAAGTTCTGCGATTTCCTGAAGGATCTCGAAGTGGTCGGCAGCTGTCTTGACCAGGCGCAGGCCGCGTGCGGTGAAGCGCTCAAGAAGCTGCAGACGGGCAGGGCAACCTGGTGTCGCAGGCGCAAAAGCTCACGAGCCTCGGCGTGAAAGGATCCAAGAAGATGCCGGCCGGGCTCCTGCAACTCACCGACAACGAAATGCCCGAGACCGAAGCCGCCGAGGAACTCGCGGCCCTCGCCGCAAACAACACGCCTCGCGAACCCGGTTCGGATCCTGTGGTGCAAACCGGGCGCATGAGCTCAGGCCTGAACCCCGCCCTCATGCGCCTGATCGTAGGGCAGGTGTTCCTGCATGCATCGATGGCCGGCACGCGACTGGCCGCCCCGCTGCTCGCGCTGCAGCAGGGCCCAGAGCGAAGCGGCCGTCGGCGTATTGCTCGCGCTGTTCGCGCTGACGCAGGTATTCCTGCTGCCTGCGGGGCGCTATGCCGATCGCCACGGGTTAAAGCGACCTTTGGGTCTCGCCTTGCTTGCCGCGACTGTCGGTGCGGGCGCGGTCGTCGTGTCCCCGTCGTTCCCCGCACTGTGCATCGCCGCGCTGCTCACGGGAGGCGCTACGGGCACCGCGGCGATCGCGCTGCAGCGGCACGCCGGGCGCGCGGCTGAAGACCCGATGCAGCTGAAGCAGGTTGTTCTCGTGGCTCGCGCTCGGGCCGGCGATCTCCAATTTCGTCGGTCCGTTTGCGGCGGGGGCTCGTCATCGATCGCGGCGGCTTTGCACTTGCGTTCCTGCTCATGGCTACGCTGCCGCTCGTGTGTTGGTACTGCGTGCAGCGAAGGAACTGCCGCCGGCGGTCCATCCGGAAGGCGAGCCACCAACGAACGCGTGGGACCTGCTGCGCGAGCCGCACTTCCGCCGTTTGCTGATCGTGAACTGGCTGCTCGTCTCGTGCTGGGAGGTGCACACCTTCGTCGTGCCGGTCCTTGGTCACGAACGGGGGCTTCGGCACTATCCTCGCTCCGTTCGCGGTACCCGCTGCCGCGATCCGTCTCTTGCTGCCGGCGCTGGCAGCGCAATTGCGCGAATGGGTCGTGATCGCAGGTGCGATGGCGACCACGGCCGCCGTCTTCGCGATCTACCCGTTCATGCATTCGGCGGTGACGATGGGCCTATGTTCCGTCCTGCTTGGCTTCACGCTAGGCACGGTGCAGCCGATGATCATGAGCACGCTGCACCAGATCACACCCGAACACCGTCACGGGCAAGCGGTGGCGTTGCGGATCATGGCGATCAACGCGTCGAGCATCACGATGCCGAATGCTGTTCGGCATCGTCGGCACCATGATCGGCATCTCCGGCCTGTTCTGGGTGTTCGGTGCGTAGTGGGCGGCGGCGTGAAGCTCGCGTTCAAGCTTCGGGTTCAGTGCCGGTAAAACTCCCGGATCACCTGCCACGCCGCTTCGGCCGTGTCGGCGTACTGGAACAGCGGCAGGTCCTGCGGCGAGATCACACCTTCTTCGATCAAGACGTCGAAATCCACCAGCCGCTTCCAGTGGTCGGAGCCGAACAGCACGCTGGGCACCTGCTTCGACTTTCGCGTCTGGCACGAGGGGGATCTTGGAAGCGGAACGACAGCGCAGGCGTCACGTAGCGGTTCGCGCCTTCTTGCATCGGCAGCGCGATCGACAGGCCGACGCTGATACCTTGGGCTTCGTCGCGCCACTGTTAGCCGCTTCCATGATGCCGGTTCACCAATCGTGCAGATGAAGAGCATGTCGCGCGGTTCCTTGCCCGAGCTGTATTTGCGCGACCAGCTTGCCGAACGCACGCGTCTTCTCGTAGTGGTGCGCGTTGCGCGCAAGCGCGCGGGCGCGGCGCATCTGCGCTTCGTCGCTGCTTTGCTCGGCTGCTTTCACCTCGCTGCGGAAGCGCACTGCCCAGCGCCTGCTGTTCGAGATCGGGTTTGAGCAGCTCCAGCTGGAATCGGACGCCGAGGAATTCGGGATCGGCGAAGGCAAGCCGGCTTTGCGTCCGGCTCAGGGGCAGGCCCTTGTTAGCGTGTGCCTGGATGGAGGCCCACCCATCGGCCAACCGCCGGTCGTCGAGGTTCCTTCGAAGAGGCCATGGCCGAATGCTGCGCCAAGGTCGCGCGGACAGCGGACGGGTTAGAGCGAAAGAGCCAGCCCGAGCAGCACGAACAGCACCGCCAGCGCATTGCCTAGCAGGATCATCGCGGCGACGCGCTTGGGTCCTGGCGATATCGCTCGGCCAATATGAACTGCACGACGGCCGGTGGCAGCGCGCCGAACAGCAACAACTGCCGCGCGCGACATACCCGTTAGTCGAGCAAATGCGCGAGGGGCGGCGCCAGCGCCAAGCCAATCAGCCGACGCGCGAAAGCCCCCAGCAGAGCTCGCGAAACGTCTTCGCGTTTAAGTTGCGTGAGCCGCACGCCCGGCCCAGCGAAAACAGCATCAGCGGCGCCATCGCTTCGCCGAGCATCTTCATGCCGATAAAGATCATGTCAGGCGGGCGCACGCCAGTCGCCGCACTGATGAAGCCCAAGGCGCTGGCGATCATTAAGGCACTGATGAGGAGCTCTCGCGTGCTCGCATGGACGTTCGTGACGCGCGCGCCGAGCGAGAAGTGGATCAGGTTGCTGATCGAAGACAGGCCCACCGCTGCGCCGAATCCTTCGGGCCGAAGGCCAACAGGGCGTCCTTTGTTGCCGCAGTTTGTGAACATCACCACGGGCACGAGGTTGCGCGCATTCGTGTGCGTGAAGCGCGCGAGCGCCCACGCGGCCATGCCCACCCCGACAAGCCGGTGATTTGTCTAACTGTGCGACGGTGGGTTCATGTATCACCTGCCTGAACTCGTGACCGCCCGGCGTCATGGCCTCAATACGATCACGGTCGTGAACAACAATCATTGCCTGGCGCTGGGGCGACGTATCATTGACGCGGCGTATGAAGGCCGGTCTGGCAACAAGGAAGAGATGTTCGCCTATCGTGAGATCGACTTTGCCCGGATCGCGGGACATGGATTGTTTTGGCGTACGGGTGGAAGACCCCGCGGATCTTCCCGCTGCCTTCGCAAGGGCGCGCGCGTCGGGCTTGCCGACCGTCGTCGATGTTGTCACGGATCAATCGGCTTTGGCGCCGCTGCCCTGGAGTGGCGAGGCCTAGTGTGAGGTCTACGCCTAGCGAGGAGTGCGGCTAAGATTGAAGCTCTCTGCTGCAGTGTTCATGCGTATGTCCCAGCCGGGCCCGTGTCCCTTCATAAGACGGTTCAGCTCCGAGACGGCGGGATTGCTCCGCCGGCTAGCGGGATAAACAGAGGGAAGCCTTGGGACGGTTTGCATAAATCCGTCGAAACAGCCCAAGTTCGCGCAAATTTGTGCTCCAACGGTAATACCTGCAGCTTTGGCGATGGCGGAACATCTTGATGCGTGCCACAGCAGTTTCTCGCTGGAGCTGTTACGTGATACGAGGCGGGTATCTAGGTACATAATGCAACTTCCGCAAGCCCCGACGTCTATCGCCGTTCGCTGTCTATCACGCGTGGCATGGTATAGCGGCTGGGGCAGCCGCTATGGTCGTGCCCGGAGGCACGGAAGAGCAATTCCGATCTGCACTAGGCCATGCCGCCGCGAACACCTCCCTTCCTCTTTGGTACGTTCAGTACGGTCGCCCAACGCATGCCCGCAAAGCGAATTATGGAGCAAATGGCGCTGGGCGGGATCGACGCTGCTATCTGCGCTCGTCGAGATATCATTGGTCCATTTGCGATGCTGAGCGACGCGGAACGAGGCTTGCGAGGATGATTGGATCAGACCAGTTCGACCCCTCTCAACTGTCACTAAAGCAAGTTTGGCGGACACGAGAGTCGTCTCTCAAAGCAGTTTCCCTGCTGCGGCTTCTCCATACGACAATCGTCGCTTTCCAACCTCGTGAACGCGCACGAGATTGATTACAAAAACATTGACCGAGTGCAGATCGGTTCTTTCACAAGAACATCTGAATCGTTTTGCGACAGCGCCCCGTCCACTGATATTGATGCTCAGCTTTCCATGGAATACGTCTCGGTGGCTCCGCTATCCGGCAGAGAGTGGTACTCGCCCTCTTTAATGACAAGTCCCACTGTAGCCGGGTTGATGAAGAAAATCGAGATCGAGCTCGATCCGGTCGCTCAGCAAGCATTCTGGGAAAGGTCGCTATCCGTCTTCGGTCACCATTCTGATAAATCATGGTCAACCTTACAGCGAGACCGTGAAATTCGCGCCGTGAAACTAGAAAAAACTTTTGAATGATTCAGACGTCGGGAAGAAATTTTTGCGGGACGCCGCTGGAGAAAGTTGGACCAAAAATCGTCGAGAAAGCGGTGAACTTGCAACGGTTTATCTCTCTAGAACTTATTGAACTATTGAGATATTCGACGCTTGTGAGGGGGGGCAGTACCGGGGAAAATGAGAGGCCTACCGCTCGGGCCTCCGGGCCGAATTCGGCGACCGCTCGATCTAAAGCTTGATTGGAGGTGGAAGCTCTCCAGCGCGCAGTTGGAAAGATGCGCTCGTCCAGTTCTTGTCTGCGCATCTCTGCCAAAGCATAGTAGATCGAAATGGTGCGCCCACGACGCATCGCGGGCTCGGCAGCTGCGCGCTCACGCCGAGCCCGGACCAGGCGATGACCCAACCCACACCGCCCAACGCCAGTGCAATTGCGCCACCACAGAAGGTCAACGCGAGGAATATGGAGCATGTCGCGCAGGCGAGGCATGAGAACCTCATGAGCCGTTCTTGCGACACGATCCGTCAGAACGTGCCATTCGCTGTGCCGCCGAGCACGGCGCCTCTCCGTCTCATGGCGAAGCTGCCCGTTTACCATATTACGGACCTTTGCCAGATGACGATAGCACCCATCGGGCTGGCAAACAGGGGCTAACGGGATCTCGTTGAGAGCAAAAATTATCAGCGCGAGAGGATACGGCAGACGCATCCGCGCGGTTGCATGGCATAAACGAAAACCTTCGAATTTTTGAAAAGGGCACGGAATTACGACCAGGCGAGGCCCTACATTAGCGGATTCCGGCGTTAGGGTTTTGGTAATCTTTGGACAACGATGGAGAAAACCGAATTTAAGGGCTGATTCGGTCCCCGAGAAACTCCACACGAGCAGATTGTTGGGCTGATGCTAAAGCGGGTGGTGAGGACCGCATCAAGGGGCGAATCGGATGTTGTGTGCGGCTTGGCCTCATGTAAGGAGCGATCTGGCGTCCACACGTCGGGACGCCGCGGCGTTCTTGGGCAATCTCGAGGGCGTCTACGGGGCAAAGAGTCGGCAGAGCTGGGTCCAGCGGTGGACGGACATCGCAGATGCTCACTGCCTCGTTGGTGACCTGGATGTCGAAAAGGGAGCGTTCGATGAGGCGGCCGAAGCTTGGCTTTGCGCTCTAACTGCGTTTGAAGTTGCGCGGCGGCTAGTTGACGAGGATGATCCGCAAAGTGGAAATGTTTCGGCCAAAGTCGAGGCTGGCATTCAGAGATTCGGATCTCTAGAGCGGAAGGTGGAGCGCGTACAACTTGCTTGCGATGATACAGCCGAATTTTTAGCCTACTACTTGCCGGCTGGCCGATCCCATTTGCCCACCCCAGCAGTCGTTTGCATCAGCAGCGAAGAAGAAACCGGGGTGACGCTGCTAGGAAGACTCTTGCCCGTAGTGGTTGGTAGAGGCATTTCGGTCCTTGCAGTCTCTCATGATGACTTGTCAAATCATTGGCGCGACCAAGCAAACTTCCTATTGTCTTGCTGCTTGGATTACTTGTCAGGTCGACCAGACGTTGACGCCGCTCGGATAGGCGTCTCTGGAGAAGGGTTGTCGGCTGTTCTCGCTACCGATTTCGTTCTGTCTGATCGCCGCGTCGCTGCGGCGGTTTGCGACGCGGGTCTGTGGAATTGGGCTCGGACTCTAGCATCCGTCGCCTGGATCGCGAGAACTGCGGATGAAATCGACGAGGCGGTACCGTCGGCGCATCGCTCGCGATTGGTACGACAGATGAAATGCCCAGTTCTCGTGGTCGCCGGTGGGCGTGGCATCGTCAGCGCGACGGAGGCGATTAAACTACAAGCGGAGTGCGAGGTCGCGCGCATTGATTTGGAGTTGGCGATGCCGCAGATGGCCCGGACCCCCGTGGGAGACATCGAAAACTTCGTGACCTCCGACGATTGTATCTTCGGATGGCTAGAGCATAAGCTCGCACGCAGTTCAGTTCGATAACCACTTATCCGGAAGGAAAGCTGGGCAAAATCATTTCGCAGCAAGCTCGGTGCTCAACCGCGAAGGTGCCGCGCGATCCCGTCTTGTGCGTACCGAGCGCCGATAGAAAGCTTAAGGCACCGCCAATCGGAATCGTCGCCCTACAACACGCCTATACTCAGTTTTTGAGATGCCAATCGGCTATTTTTGGCAATCGAGCTTAGCCGTTTGTTGAGGTAGTGAAGGGACTCCTCATCGAGCTCGCCAAACATCGTAGAGTTGAGGGCTTGCCTTTTGATTGAGAGATTCGCGATTTCCGCACGCGCCTTTTGAGTTAGGGAGATCTGCAGGAATCTTGCATCCTCAGGCGACGTTACGCGGACCAGAAACTCCAGTTTTTCGAGTCTCTTCGTTTGGTTGGTAACGAAGGCAGGATGGATTCGGAGTTTATTCGCAACTGCAATCCCGGAGACACCGCGACCTCCGTCAAGCTCGTCAATCGCCATCAGGATCAACCACTGTGGCTCGGTTATTCCCAGCATCTGCGCCCAGCTCTTATGTATTTCCTCGAGTTGGGAGTGGATCTCGACAATGTTCCAGATGAAATCGGTAACGGCTCTATCGAGTTGTTTAGTTTCGGCCATTTTGGTCTTTCCGCCAAACTTAGCGTCGCCGATAGGGCGCGCACCACCTGATTCCTCGTCAGCGTGAACATATGTATCCAAAGTGCACGCATGACACAATCACCATGTAAAAAAACAATTGACAAGAGAAATTAATTTTAGGTAGTGATGTCCTCGGCCCGTTAAGGAGTATCTAGCCAACGATCCTACCAAAGCCCCCAAGTGAGGCCTCCCGGATGCCCACCGGGAGGCTTTTTGGTGTTTATCAGCTTAGGCTCGCGATAAGAGCAGGCGACTGTTGCCCGAGAGCAACGTTCTTTCGTTAAAAAACGATTGCTTATCTTATTTGATTGCTACAATTGATTCGAGAAATTATACGGCATTGGACAGCGAGGGGGCACCTCGAAGTCGTTCCGTTGAGCACCCGCCCAAGGGGCGAGGCTGGTAGCGGCGGATCTTTGAAGGACGGAAACGACGTTTCCAGCTTGGAGGTTCATCGATGAAACTGGTGAAGAGTCTTATCCTCGGTTCTGCAACAATGCTCGCGGGTGCCGGCGCAAAAGCGGCCGATGTTCCCATGAAGGCCAAACCGGTCGAGTACGTGAAGATTTGCTCGTTGTATGGTGCGGGGTTCTATTACATTCCCGGCACCGACACGTGCATCAGATTGGGAGGTTATATTCGGGCTGAAACAACGCTGGGTACCAGCTACCATTTTGACGCCGCCAGCAACGGCGTAGGTGGTGCGCGCAACCGCCTCAGCGACTATTACAGCGCGCGCAGTCGTTTGTACCAATCTATCGATACGCGCACCGCGACCGAGTATGGCCTGGTCCGCACTTTCTTCGATGGGGTGTTCACCTGGACCGGCGGTACCTATTCCGGCGCAGGTTCAACTGGCGTGAATGGTGCCACCGCGTATAGTTCGTCAACCGGTGCGCAGGTCGGCGGTGGTACGCTTGGTGTCTGGAACGCTTTCATCCAGTTCGCTGGGTTCACTTTCGGCAAAGCGCAGTCGCAGTTCAGCTCGCCCTGGACCACATACCCGGGCAACAACTTCGAACTGCCCGGCGGCGGCGGCTTTGAGCCCGTGAACCAGTTCACTTACACTGCTGATTTCGGTCAAGGCATCACGGCCTCGCTTTCGGCCCAGGATCAAGTGGCCAACTACACAACTAACATCTGGAACGTGAGCGGGGCGACAGCCGTAGGTTTAGCCGGCGGCGCGTACGGTGCGAACGACATCGGCGGTTCGCGAGCTCCAGACTTAGTCGGGATGCTTCGTGTTGATCAGGCTTGGGGCCTCTTCCAAGCATCGCTTGCTGCACATAACAATCATGCAGCATACTATGGCGCGTCCGAGGTCACCGGCCATCCGGACGACAAGTGGGGTTGGGCTGGTCAGTTGGCCTTGTCAATCAAGAACATCCCGACGGGACCGGGTGACACCATCAACGTCGAAGGCGTGTATACGAATGGTGCAAGCCGCTACAACTTCCAGAGCTATCTATCGAGCACCTACGCGATGTATGGCGGCACCGGCCTTGCGGGTGCTTACCAGAGCATCGGTCTTGCCGGTCTCTCTGACTCTGTGTTTGTGACCGGTGCCGGTCAAGAGCTGACCACGACATATGGTTTCAACGGCGCCTTCACCCACAACTGGGATCCACGTTGGAACACCGCTATCTACGGCGCGTGGGCTGCTGTGCGGTACAACAGCACGGCGAAGGGCTACGTCTGCGGCGCGTTCGTCGCAACCCTGGCGCTATCGAGCGGCGGTGCTGGCTGTAACCCCGACTTCAACTACGCGGTTGTTGGTACAGTCACGCGCTGGAGCCCGGTCAAGAACTTGACCTTCTCGGCCGAACTCTCTTACCTGATGCTCGACCAGAAGTACGCGAGCGGAAGCACTGTGACGCTGCCGCTGCAATCCGGTATCGCCAAACCGGGTGCTGTCTACGAACTGAAGGATCAGAACAGGCTGGCGATGTTGCTGCGCGTCCAGCGCAACTGGTAAATCTCTGTGCAACTAGCAGAAGGAGAAAAGTAAGGCTCTATAGATCAAAGTTGACCTCCAAGAAGGCCCCCGGCATGCCCGCTGGGGGCCTTTTTAATTCAGATCCAAATTTTCGAGTAGGTGTGTAACAGGGTATCAGCAACGACGCCCGCAGCGGCTGATTCGCGTTCAGCCATCAAGGGCTAACGACTTGTTCGCGTTCGCACAGCCTGATTGCGTAAGTCGCAATCCAATTTCGACAGCAGGAACCATCGATCACTTGCTGCTGTCGATAGAGAAGCGCCAGATCTTGCATTCATTGGCGAACGAAATGCTGAGTCTGAGAGCGCAATTTGCGAAATCGGGTGTGTTGGTTAGGGCGATTGCCCTGACTTCCTCCTCTGACGCAGGCGCGCTGCGGGCGACGTTCAAGGATTCGTTTGGCCGTGATGATTTCCTGAACCGGTGATGCAAAAGACAGAGACGGCGCTCGAAAACCTGCCGGTCAGCATAGCGATGATGAACGCAGGATTCCCAGAACAGCTGCGCACGGGCGACGTCGACGTGACATCTTCAGTGCCAGACGATCAGGGGCGATCGAGTTCTCCATCGCCTAAGAAATCCAGGATAAGAAGCGGCCAATCTCGGGGCTTTTCTGGTCTCGATCAGTCGATCCGCTACAATCGTCGATCCTACCTGGGAACATATTCGTCGGCTGCGCAGTCTTCCTTGGCGAGATGACGGAAACTTCTTCAGGATGTTTCTGCGAGCCGTAAGAAATTCATCATCAGCACATGCCCTGGTTCGGTAAGGATCGATTCCGGATGGAACTGGACTTGCGTGATCGCGATGGGCGAGGGCCATTATCTCGCCTTCGTCCGAACGCGATGTCACCACTAGATGAGACGTGCATGACTCACCGAGCTCAACAACAAGAGAATGGTAGCGCCCAACGGAAAGTGGAGACGGCAGTTCCTTGAACAACCCTCGGCCCTCATCTGTCAAGAACAAGGAGCGACCGTGCATGGGACGATGTGCGCGCGCAACCCGTCCGCCGAAAACGCTGCCAATGCACTGGTGTCCGAGGCAAATGCCTAGAATTGGAATGCGACCTGAAAGTTCTCGGATGACGGCGGTAGATATCCCCGCCTCCGTTGGAGTTCAGGGACCCGGCGAGATGACTACTGCGCGCGGCTTGAGGCCAACAAGATCGGCTACGCTAACCACATCGTTCCGGATCACCTCCGTTGTTTCTCCAAGCATACGAAAATAACGCGCAAAAGATGCGCTGCGCCTTCGCGAGGGTTTCCGCGTATTCGGCCTCTGGGTCCGACATCGCCGTTATCCCGCTGCCCGCATAAAACACAGCAAGATCCTCGTCGATCGTGACGGTTCGGATCGCGATGCTCGTGTCCATGTGCCCGTTGAAGCCGATAAGGCCGATCGCCCCGCAAGAGACCTCTCGTGCCACGCGTTCAACTTCCGCAATAATTTCCATCGATGGTACCTTTGGCGCCCCGGTAATGGAGCCGCCGGTTTCCGGCGACCCCGCCATGGGACGCTGCGCCGAGTAACTCAACACGCATCAATCGATACATTGTAGTTGGCCGCCAACCGCAGCTCCCCGGAGCGGGCGTACCCGTCTGATCGCTTCCTGGTATAGATTATGCGCTTTGTAAGCTGCGAGTTCCGCCTCGTTATCGAATTCACCGTAGATCATGACGTCGATCTCGTTGCCGAACTCGAGGTTGCTCGAAAGCCGCGAGACTGACTGGCTGACGCTCACCGTCTGCGGGAGGCCGGCTGTTTTGCTTTGGTCCTCGAAGGCATTCCGGCTGAGCTCGCCGCACGAGCAACCGACTGCCTGACCATACCGACCATCGGAATCGGAGCAGGGCCCAGCTGCTCGGGGCAAGTGCTCGTATTCCATGACGTCTTGGGTCTGACACAAGCTCATTGCCCCAAATTTGCTCGCGCCTATGCAAATGGTTTCCAGCTGTTGCAGGAGGCGCTGTCGCGCTGGGCTGCCGATATCCGTAGCGGTGCATTCCCCGCGCCACAAAAGTCTTACCGGCTTCCCGAGGGACTGGGTGACTCGATCGCAAGCTGGACGCCCTCCAACTCAACCTGATGTAAACCTCAACATGCAAACAACCATGACGGTCGCCGAGCTGCGTCACGCTCTCGCAAAGGCGCGCAAGGCCGGTAGACGCGTGGGCTTCGTGCCGACAATGGGTTACCTGCACGATGGCCACCTCGCGGTCGTCGACGCGAGCAGGATGCGAAGCGATATCACTGACGTCAGCATCTTCGTCAATCTGACTCAATTTGGACCGAATGACAACCTCAGCATGTATATCCGCGCGCCTTTGTGCGTGATGAAAAGCTCTGTCGCAATGCTGGCGTTGCGATCGTCTTTGCGCCGGATGCGCGAGAGGTCTACTCCGCTGGGTTTGAGGCCTTCGTCGAGCCGGCCGAGCTCGGAAAAGCCACTGTGCGGAGCTTTTAAGCCTTGACCCTTTCGGGGCGTCGCGACTGTCGACTGCAAGCTGTTCAACATGGTCCAGCCGGACGTCGCGGTTTTTTGGAGAAAAGGATTTTCAGCAATGCGCTGTCATACGTCGCATGACAGCTGATCGCAATCTTCCCATCGAAATCGTCACCATGCCAACCGTCCGGGAGCGTGATGGTCTCGCAATGAGCAGTCGCAACCGATATCTTTGCACGGAAGAACGTCAGCGGGCACTCGCGGTCAGCCGTGGCCTGTTCGCCGCAGCAGATGTGTTTCGCTCAGGGGAGCGCGACGTGGAAAAGCCGATTGAGATCGTGAAGCAGCATTTGGCAACTGTTGATCAGTTGCAATACCTCGACCACGTGCAAATTAGATTTGGGGTGGCGCAGTCTTACCGGCGCCTTTTCCTTTATCTCGGGCCCGGACGGTCACTTCAAATTCCCCCACCTGTGGTCGCGCAAACTCCCCCACTTGTGGAGCAGGACAAGCGGTTATTAGGTTGACTGGGTTTTGCGTGCAAGGGCTTCGGCGGCTTCCTTGAGGCGGTAGCTGCGGCCGTCGAACTCGAGCAGATGGCAATGGTGCATGAGGCGGTCAAGGATCGTCGTGCTCATAGTGTTGTCGCGGAGATAGGCGCCCCAATCCTGCACGACGCGATTGGACGTGACGATGACGCTGCGGTGCAATTTGTAGCGTTGATGGATCAGAGTCTGCAGCAAAGCGCCAGCTTCGTCGGGGATGGTGCGAGCGAGGAACAGATCGTCAAGCACGAGCAGATCGCAGTCAAAGATGCTCCGCAGTCGAGCTTCGCGCTGAGCGGCGGGGCTGAGGGCGTAACGGTGAAAGAAGTCATCGGCCTCGAGATACTGGACCTTGTGGCCTTGCAGGATGGCCTGGTAGGCGACGGCCTTGGCCACGTGCGACTTTCCGGTGCCGGGCTTGCCGATGAGCAGAGCGTTTTCACCGACGGCGACAAACTTCAGCGCGTGCAGCTGGAAGCAGGCCTGACGCGGCAGTTTGGGATTGAAGGACCAGTCGAACTCCGCGAGCGTGAGCTTCTCTTCAAGCCCGGATTGCTGGTAGCGGCGAGCGATGAGACGGGACTGACGACGATCGAGTTCGTCCTGCAGGAGCAGGCATAGGTCTCGAGGAATGGTTGGCTGGCACCCTGGGCCTGCAGGACACGGGTCTCGAGCGTGTCGCGTATGCCCGACAGCCGCAACTGTCGTAGGCAGCGATCGATTTCTGGCAAGGTCATGGTCATTCCGAATGATCTCCTGTGGAGGTTGAAAGGCGGAGTTGATCGGCAATCAAGGTCTCGGTGGGAGCGCTCGCGTCGGCGGAGCTGGCCGGGGTTGCGGAGACGACGCGAGCGCGGTTTGGCGCGGGCTGATCATCGCCGTTGTTGATCGGCCGGCTCTCGTTGCTGGCACGGGTCTGGGCGCCGAGGCGAAAGAGGTCGCCGTATTCGGCCGCGGGACGGATCAGTGGATGATCCTGCGTCAGCGGCAGCGTGAGTTGTGGTGCTTGATCGAGGCACTCCAGCGCCTGCTCGAACAATCGCTCGACGATGGCGCGCACCTGTTTGTAGCGATGGATGTGATGACGCACCGCGTGATCGCAGGCCTGCTCGACGAGCCGGGCGGGATACTTCTTCGCAAGTCCGACAATGCCCCACATCGCGCGTTGGCCGACGCGGCCTTCGGTATCGAACAGGTGCTGACAGAGCGCCTTCGCTTGCGGTCCGATGTCGCCGGCGCTTGCCAGCAGGAAGGCGGTCTGACGGGATGGATTGAACGGGCGCTCGTTGTCCGGCAGTGCGAGCGAACCCGGCCGTGCGGCGCGGGCATGAACGCGCAGCAGCGCCTGGGTGCTGCGGTCGCGGATCTCGATCGTGGTCTCGTAGAGGCGTACCACGACCCGGCTGCCGATCGCCGCGGGGCGCGCGGCGTAGTCGCTGTGGTCCACGCGCACAGTGGTGTCGTCATAGACGGTGCGCACGAGCTCGGAGAAGTAACGGAAGCCGGTCGCGGGCAATGGCCGCAGATGCGGCTTCTCCTCCTGGAACATGGCCTCGACCTGACGCCTGGTGCTGCCATGGATGCGTTTGGAAGCCCAGTTCGTCTCCCAGTGCTCCAGAAACCTGTTCTGAGCCTCGAGTGACTCGAAGCGCCGCCCGGCGAGCGCGGTGCCCTGGGTGTGCTGGATCGCGTTCTCCACGGTCCCCTTGCGGTTCGGGTCCCGCACCCTCGCCGGATCGGCCACGACGCCGTAATGCGCGAGCACCGCGCCGTAGAGCCGGTTGAGCTCGGGCTCGTACAGGTCGGGCGTGATGACGCCTTCCTTGAGATTATCGAGCACAACATAGCCGGCGGCGCCGCCGAAATACCGGAAAGCCTCTTCGTGGAGCTGTGCCCAGATCTGCTGGCTCGACTTCCAGACCACCCGCCGGAAGCTGCGCCGCGAATAGCGCAGGGTCATCACGAACAGGCGCGGCCGGCGGTAACGACCGCTCTTCGGATCGCGGGTCAGCGCGCCTTCGCCATAATCGACCTGGGCTTCCTCGCCGGGGGCAAACTCGAGACGGTCAAACTGTTGGGGGTCGATCTGGCGCAAGGCGCGCACGAAACGCTTGACGCTTTCGTAGCTCGCCGTGAAGCCGAACTGGTCGACCAGATCCTGGTAGATCGCCTGCGCATTGCGCTTCAGGCGGACCTGCTGTTCGATCCATTCCCGATGCGGTTCACAGGCTGAGCGGGCGAAATCGAACGTCTTGGCGGCCACCGTCGCTCCGATAGCCGGCGGTCGCGGAGGTGGGGGAGTTTGGCCATCGGCGGCGTCGGAGCCGGCGGTCACCCCGGGGGAATTTGCCTCCGCCGCTCGCCGGGACACGAATATCGCCTGGTAGCGCCGGATCGTCTTGCGGTCGATCCCCGTCAGCCGCTGGATCTCTCGTTGGCTCGTCTGGCGCTCAAGTAACGTAAATACGGTGCTTTGCAGGTGCGGCTTCAAGACGTTCAACTCCCCGTCCCCTCTTCCCTAAAAGGGGGCGAAAACAAACGTCCTGCTACGCGCTTGGCGGCCGATCAGCCGCCCAGCCAGGCGGAATCAGGTGGGGGAGTTTGAGGTGACCACACCCGGGGGATTTTGACCGACCGTCGGGGTCTCGGGCAGAAATTCGGCTTCGGTTCTACCTGTTTATTCGCGAAAAGTAACGGTCTCGCCGCAATCCGGTTGAGAACGTAGCCAACTTCATAAAGTTCGACATTGCCACGAGCGACAATCTGGTGCCGCTTCCGATGACAGCCGACGGCAGCTTCTACTTCCGATCCGCCAGCAGCGAAGACGCGGAGGCGGTTTACCGTATTACGAAAGCGCCAATCGCCGGCCTCGCAGGGGCCGCCTATTCTCGGAACCAAATGGAGAATTGGATGGGCGAGCGTACGTCGGCTTTTCGAAGAACTCATCGCCTAGGGGTGCATGACCGTATGTCTGCGCGGCAGTGCCGTGGTCGGATTCGTTGACGCCGAGTGACGCGGTTATTCATCTTGTCCGGCCGCTACTCTCGGGCTCGGGCGGCGTCTCCTCCTTATTGGAATCGAGCGGGCGCGGTTGCGGCATAGCGGGCCAATAAGGCTCAAGGTGACAATCAACGCTGAAGGTTTCTACCGAAAGAATGCCATTTCTCTCATGGTCTCGGCGGCGAGCGGAGTAGATCGTACATATTGAATTGTGAATCCCGCCAATTTTGCTGCAGACGAGCGTCTCTCCCAGCAAGGACATGCTGCGCATGCCAATGCTGAGCATCTGGCGACCATGGTCGTGGCCTCGAAATCTGTCGGTCAGCCGCAGGCGGAACAGGGGTGAAATCCGTCGCAAAGCCCCATTCAGGCGCGGAATTTAAGCAGGCCCCGGCGGTACCTTGCATAATCAGCATCAACATCCAGTTACTTTACAGGGGACGCAGCCAACGCTGCTTCACGAGCTCGTACGTCCAGAAACGACATAGGAGAAAAGCCATGGGCCGTCGCTTCTACCGGCTCCGCATGAGCAGGTATGCCGAGACGTTGTTTCGACGCAGCAGGCGCGATGCGCTGCAAAAGATCTGGGGCAGTTTAACCTGATGCAGCTCGGGAACGAACTAGTGCGGTCAGAGCACTGTCCAGCATGGCTGGACAGGCAGTCCAGCATGGAGGCAATGCCGCCGAAGCCGTCGCCAGGGCTTCACATGCTTCGAAGAGCGCATATCTAAGCCCAGCTTTATCTCGGCGGATTTCAGAACGTCGCAGTCAGGCTTTGAGCGGGTAGCAAGAATACTATACCTCTCCGCCGATCGATGTTTGAGCGGCCCAGCACTAATAAGACTGACATCCCGCTGATCTTGGCGTCGGCGAATTCCACTTGCAAAATCCGAGTCAATGCCAGGCCAGGCGAGCATGCGGCCAGGCGCGGTGCTCAATTGGTAGAGCTCGCTCCCTGCGACGCTTAATTTCTGCCTTGGATGCGATCGCGAGATCGTGACCTACTCAAGCCCGTTCGCTGAGAAAAGAGGATTAGCTGTAGCTCTCTCGGTTTCCATCGGCGATTGGAGCACGGAGTGCCTTCGCGCTTGAAAACAGAGCAAATGGATTGGGCGGCCGCTTTTCAGCGGCCAACGCGATCCCTGCAGGCTCATATCGAGCCCCACAGGAGAGAAGGTTCGAGGGGAAGTCTTTGAGGAGCAGCCAAGAATTTATGACAAGCGCTAGAGACTGGTCGCGATGTAAAGAGCCACTGCGCAAGACGCGAGGGCGTTGTAGCGTGCAGTGCCGCGCTTGCGTCGCGGGCGAATAGAGCCAGCGCAAAAGTGTGATGTCGGAAGGACGACGCCGCCAGTGGCTTGAGGAGGTAATCGACAGGCCCGAGAGGCAGCACTGGAGAGCCAAGCGGAAGCACGACGCAAGGCGCGATCGAAGCTGTGGGCCGCAATCGAACTATGGGCGCAAGCCCGCGTAGGGAGAAGCGAAAGGAGCCTGCGGCGACGCGTGACGAACAGCCCAGTCCTGGAATTTTTATCCGATCAAGCACGCTTGAATCCCAGGACGCTAAATGCGCAATATCTTCTTCGCTGGGTTGGGGAACATCTCCAAATGTTGGATAATATTATCACCGCTTCCGCAGGCGATCCTTGACGAGGTCTGCGAGAGCGTTTCCCCCGTATGATACGGATGCCCGCACCTGCGTCGCCTCGAAGATTCTGGAAGCCACCATCAGGGGGAGATGACGCCCGACCGCCTCAAACAGATTGGCCGCAAAGCATTTTCCGAAGCACCCACGACGTGGCGGTAGGCATACGCACCATGATGTTGTCATTCGGGTGAATTTCCAGGTCACAGTCCTGAAGATCCTGGTGAGCTATCCGGATGGATTCCCGCAAATGGCCGAGCTCAGGCGCGACATGGCCATTTTGGCTAAGAGCGGTAGGGATTGGGCCGAGCGCACCAAGAGATTGGCCGCGCGTGTGCCGAACCTCGTCGACATCTTTTCGCAGAAGCTCATTGAACGCATGAACGGCGGCTGGCGCATCACGGAAAAGGGACGTGAACTTCTCAAATTTATGGAAGCACTCCCCGACTGCTTCGGAGGTGCCCGGCAGAGACGGGGCCGACCGCTCCTGGGGCCCGATCGCTTCTTGTTGATGCAGGCCCCCGACGGCATGCGCCAGGAGCAGCGCGGGGCGACCAGTGGGTGAAACGTGTGCCAGTAGGTTTTAATCCGGCCTGATCGCTCGTCCCTTCCGCTGCGAATTGAGGCCGGCCTGCCCGTCAATTCTGCCGACGAGAAATTGCGTCCCCATCTTCCTCGAGTGACACCGTTCACCACGTAGACCACCACGTAGACCAGTCATTCACCCTGCTCGCATACGGACAAGAAGCTATTCGGCGAAGCTCGAGAGCGGGCTACCCTATCGTCCCCACTTTACGCTTTTGCGCGAGGCTCCGCCCCTGCAAGCGCGTGAACTCGTCCAGTCGAGTTTCACAGCGCGTTTAAGCGATCGGGAACGCCACCGAAGTTCTACATCTGTCTGGCATTCCCGCAAGTCGCGCTAAGCGGGCAAATCGGAGCCCTCTAGTCCCATTGTTTCAACGGCGAAGATGATGTTTCAGCTCATTCGAATCAAGTCCGAGTTCGCGTTCGACTGCGACGTTTCTCGTGCGTGGCTGATCGCGCTAGCGTGAGTCTTAGAGGTTCGATTCTTGCACTAGTGTGGGAGTTGAACAGGAGCAGATGTAGTATCGATCTTTTGATCGTCGATCAGTCGGAAAGATCGGTCGAGATGTGACAGGCGTATGAACGAGCAGACATTGAACAATCGGATCCCTTACGCATCTTTGCTACTCACGTCATGACGGAGTTGCGGTAATAACAAGGGGCGACCTATTGTACGTTATGACTGATACAGGAGCGCAGCACATCGCTCGACCGTACAGATTAGTAAAGACAGCGATTCAAGCTATCTTGAGTGTCCATCGCTCGATCTTATCTCTTGCGGATCTGTGAGATGGTGATCGAGTCGCCACCATCCAAAAATTTTTCAGGACCTACCTTGCCGACGAAGCGAACAGTGCCCGCCGTCGAAAAGAAAGCTGGTTTTGTTTCATTGACTGGACATCGATCGCTCTTACGATTGCGACATCAAAGCGAGGGTCTTCATCATGCTGCAGTCAATTCCGCTAGCGTTGCCCGCCAAGCCTTTCGCCTAGTCGGGCGCGATGCGCAGAATTGGGTCCTGTTTGCGACGGAGTAGATCACAATGCCATCGTGGTGCGTGGCCGGTGATGTGGCTCGGCCTTTGTGACGGCCATCGAAGCACCTTCGCGGCCGAGTAGGGCGTCGTCACAAGAAGGGACTTTCGTTAACCGCCGCCAGTCCAGCAACCATTTTCATGGGGGAACCTTGTCAGGATTGCGATGATGAGAGCACGATCATGAGCAACGCGACAACAATTGGTAACACGATTCCGTGCGCAGACATCGCTCAGCACGCCGCCCGGCTTGGTGCCGAGATCAAAAACATGAGATTATCGGGCGACTTGTCCGAAGACGCCATTCGAGCCATCAATCAACTGCTGCTCGAGCATAAGGTCATCTTCTTCCGTGATCAGGGACATCTCGATGATTCCGAGCAGGAGCGGTTTGCCGCCCGACTCGGCTCGCTCGTTCCTCGCCCCACGATCGGTGCAGACGAGGAAACGTCGTCGATCCTGGAAGCGGATTCGGGTTGCGGCAGTGGTCGGGACCAGTCGCATATGGATGTCACTTTGTTCGACACCTGTCCGCGAATCTCGGTGCTGCGCGGCGCGGTGATCCCGCCTTATGGCTGTGACACCTTTTGGTCGAACACTGCGGCTGCATATCTTGACCTTCCGGCGCCGCTGCGCATGCTTGCCGACGACCTCTGGGCGGTGCACAGCAATGGTGATAACTACGTCGTGACCGAGCGCGCCGCCGAGGCGGACAAGAAGCATTTCGACGATGTCTCACCGGAGCGATCTACGAAGCCAAATATCCTGTCGTCCGTGTCCATCCTGAGACAGGCGAGCGCACGCTCGTGCTCGGCAATTTTGTGCCGCGCTTCGTCGGCTACAGGAACATACCGGCCAGAAGCTGTTCGACCTACTTCAATCCTACATCACGGCGCCGAAGAATACCGTGCGCTGGAGCTGGAAGGCGGGCGACGTTGCGATCTGGGACAATCGCGGGACCGAGCACTATGCGGTCCATGAATATGGGTTCAACGTCGCGTGGCACGCCGCGTTGCCACCGATGGCGGTTTGCCGCTCAGTGTCGATGGCAGTCGCAGCGTGAATAGCGTCGGCTCCTGATCCTCTTCGAACGGGACTGAATCATCGGGCGAAACCTGAGCGGACGACAAGGATGCGCACCACGGAGCGAATCCGAACAATGGGGGACCTTTGGATGCCGTACTACTCTTTTGATCTTGTGATTGGTGAGGAGTACAAGAATCAGGGTGGCCTCATCCTCGAGAATATCGAGGTTGCCGCCGATCGAGCGGACCAGCTTGCCACCGAACTGTCTATTCTACATCCGGGAGGTCTATCGTATGCCGCTCGACCCGGTTCCGTCATGGATGTGGCGTCAGCACTGAGGTCGCCGCGAGCCGAGATGCAAGGACTTCACACTTGCCTTGTGAGAGGGGCAATCGGGCGTCCACTGTTCCTAGACTATCTACCCGTCGAAGTGACATGGCGCAAAATCGCGGCGCGAGACAAACAAGTATTAGAAATGCTCTGAGTACTTGGTCACGCGACCATAAATAGGCGCCCAAGGCTGGCGTCGTGCGCTAAACGCCTCCGCGTTCAAACCGCGTTAATCCTTACATATCAGTCGGCATCTTTTGTCGATTGCGAAAAAAAGCCGCGCGAATGTCTCGCACGGCAAACGCCCCAAAGCGCAAGAAGCGTCGAGATGAGTAGATCAATCACTCACGATAAGCGTGTGAGGACATGACTGTCGCGTGATGCTTCAGTTCTCTGTAATCCGAGCACAAATAATCGCAAAACCGATCTTTTTTGTGTAGCTTAGCAGCGATTTCGCGCAAGTCCCACAGTTTTTCTGTAAAAATTATCAACTGTCGCAGATTGCAGCCAAGCACGTTGCTGGGACTGGCAATGCACTCACATCGACGTTGAACAGCAGCGCTTCACGTACAAAGCGCGAGTTCAGAGTTTCGAAATCAATCCAGTTTACTTGACCGACCGTCATCGATCGAAAAGCAAATCAACTCCCGCTTAGCTCAATACAAGAAACGTCCTCTCAGGATTACCAGTACCGCGCTACGGGCATAACCTCATTCAAGGGGTAAAAATGAGAACAATTGCTAGCCACGTGAATCTAAAGTTCACCACATAAAGTCTGCTGGGCTTTGTGGCAGAAGCGTTTGACCGAAGCCAAAATCTGGTCTGCGGACTTGGTCCATTTGAAGGGCTTCGGGTTTTTGTTGTGCAGGTCGATGAAGGAGCGGATGTCGGCCTCGAGCTGCCTGACGGAGGTGTGAACACCTCGCTGGATCTGCTTTCTGGTGAGTTCAGCGAACCAGCGCTCGACCTGATTGACGCGGAA
>NZ_MAXC01000024.1 GCF_001693485.1 Bradyrhizobium sp. LMTR 3 | reverse complement strand
CTCGTGATTGAACAGGATGCCGTTCGAGGCAAACATGCCGTAGGCCTCGCGGTAATTGACCGTGATCCAGTAGCCGTACAGCTTGGCGACGCCGTAGGGCGAGCGCGGGTAGAACGGCGTGGTCTCCCTTTGCGGCACCTCCTGGGCCAGGCCGTAGAGCTCGGAGGTCGAGGCCTGATAGAACCGCGTCTCCTTCTCCATGCCGAGGATGCGGATCGCCTCCAAGAGCCGCAGCACGCCGATGGCGTCGGCGTTGGCGGTATATTCCGGGCTTTCGAAGCTGACGCCGACATGGCTCTGGGCCGCGAGGTTGTAGATCTCGGTCGGCCTGATCTGCTGCATCAGCCGGATCAGGTTGGTCGAGTCGGTCATGTCGCCATAATGCAGCAGGAACGGTATCTTGCGGGAATGCGGATCCTGGTACAGGTGATCGATCCGCGCCGTGTTGAACGAGGATGACCGCCGCTTGATGCCATGGACCTCATAGCCGAGGCCAAGCAGATATTCGGCCAAGTAGGCGCCGTCCTGGCCGGTGACGCCGGTGATCAGCGCCACGCGCCGCTTTAAATCCTGAGCCGCCATGTCTTCTCCAAACCCGCTCGTCGCGCAGGCCATAGCATTCGACCTGTGCCAAGTCTATCGCCAAAGTCGTTTGAAATCAGTCTCTTAGGTGCCTAATCGCCATGGTGGCGCAAGCGTTCGAGTTCGATGATGGTGACGCCGCCATATTCGAGCCGTAGCAAGCCCTCCTTCTCGAGCCGCTTCAGGCACTGGTTGGCGTTTTGCCGCGAAATACCGGAGAGCGCTCCGATTTCCTCCTGTGTGACCTCCAGATGGCGCGTCATGTCCGGATAGAGAATCGGATTAAACAACGACGCGATGGAACGCGCGACGCGGCTGGTTGCGTCGAGCGTGCGGCCATGTTCCACCGCTCCGATGAACTGGCCGAGGCGCTCGTTGAGCTGCCGGACCAGAAAGCGGTTGAACGCAACGCTGTTCTCGAACAGCCAGAAGAAGGTGCTGCGGTCCATCAGCGCCAGCCTGGTGTCGCGCAATGCGACCACGTCGTAACGGCGCGGCTCGCCCTTGAGCACCGAGCCTTCGCCGAACCATGCACCGGCTGTGAGGCCGGCGAAGGTCGCGGCCTTGCCCCCGCTCGACACCGTACTCATCCGGGCAAGGCCGGTGACGATGCCGGTCCAGTAATCGAAGGGATCGCCGCGCATGAAGATATGCTCGTTGGCGCGATAGGATTTCTCGACGATGCCGGCACGGGCGACCTCGATTTCCCGCTCGTTCAGTTCGCGCGACCAGGCCGCGATGCGCTTGAGGTTATCCGCAGCAATCATGATCGCATCGACCGTCACGCCCTACACTTGCTGCACTGCAGCAGAAGTGCAGCCTGGCAAAATTTCCCGACGAATTGTCAGGCAAAAGACATTTCAAACTATCGCATTGCCCTAAGGAGGGCCACCTCGGCGGGTGTGCCCATGGCGCTACCGGTTGGGGTGCGGCGTTACCACGCGTGATGCCGGCCGTGATCGGCATCGTTAGTCGGATGACCGGAAGGCGACTGCGGATGTAAGGTTGCGGGTGTAGTTGCGAACGATAGATAAAGAGCGCGGCAAGCGCCTTATCTGGAGGGAATGAGTGGCTCATACGTTGGAAGTGCGCGGCGTGTCGCTGCGCTTCGGTGGCGTCCGTGCGCTGACCGAGGTCTCGTTCGGCGTGGACGAGGGCGAATTGTTCTCGATCATCGGCCCGAACGGCGCCGGCAAGACCTCCATCGTCAATTGCATTTCCGGCCGCTACAAGCCGACCGAAGGCCGGCTATTCTACCGCGGCAAGGACATCACCGGCCTCAATCCGAACGCGCGGCCACAGCTCGGCATCGGCCGCACTTTCCAGAACCTGGCGCTGTTCCACCACATGAGCGTGCTCGACAACATTATGGTCGGGCGGCACCACCTCTTGAAGAACAATTTTATCACCGGCTCGCTTTACTGGCTGACCGGCGCACGGCGCGAGGAACTCGAGCACCGCCGCAAGGTGGAGGAGATCATCGATTTCCTTGACCTGCAGTCGGTGCGCAAGGCGACCGCCGGCACCCTGCCCTACGGCCTGCGCAAGCGCGTCGAGCTGGCCCGCGCCATGGCGCTGGAGCCGCAACTGATCCTGCTCGACGAGCCGATGGCCGGCATGAACTTCGAGGAAAAGGAGGACATGGCGCGCTACATCGTCGACCTCAACGAAGAGTTCGGCATGACCGTGATGATGATCGAGCACGACATGGGCGTGGTGATGGACATCTCCCACCGCGTCATGGTGCTGGATTTCGGCCGCAAGATCGCCGAAGGCGATCCCGCCTCCGTCCTCGCTGATCCGCACGTGAAACGCGCCTATCTCGGCGAAGAGGATGAGGTCCTCGTCGACCCCGACGACACGCCGGCGCCTCGGGAGAGCGTGGCATGATGGATTACGCCGGGCGCGCCGCCCTAGCCGATACTTTTCCAAAGCTGCTGCGCCTCAACGCGAGGGAGCACGGCGGCGAGATTGCACTGCGCGAAAAGGATCTCGGGCTGTGGCGCGTCTTCACCTGGAGCGATTACCAGACCCGCGTCCATGATTTCGCGCTCGGCCTGGTCGAACTGGGTCTTGGGCGCGGCGACGTCATCGGCATCATCGGCGACAATCGCCCGGACTGGGTGGCCGCCGAAATCGCAACCCATGCCATCGGCGCCATGAGCCTCGGTCTTTATCGCGACGTGCTGGACGAGGAAGCGGCCTACCTGCTCAGCTACGGCGAGGCGAAACTGGTGTTCGCCGAGGACGAGGAGCAGGTCGACAAGCTGCTGGCGCTGGCCGATCGCGCTCCCAACCTCAAGCACATCGTCTATTCCGATCCGCGCGGCATGCGGAAATACGACGATCCCCGTCTGATGGAAGCCGAGAAGCTGGCCACGATGGGACGCGACCGCGCCGCGCGCGAGCCGGGCCTTTACGACCGGCTGGTCGACTCCACCCGCGGCGAGGATGTCGCGATCCTCTGCACGACATCGGGCACCACGGCCAATCCCAAGCTCGCGATGCTGGCGGCCGGGCGCGTCCTGAGACATTGCGCGACGTATTTGGCCTTCGATCCGAAGGGGCCGGACGACGAATACGTTTCGGTGCTGCCGCTGCCCTGGATCATGGAACAGGTCTACGCGCTCGGCAAAGGGTTGCTGTGCCGGATGAAGGTTAACTTCGTCGAAGAGCCCGAGACCATGATGCACGATTTCCGCGAGATCGCGCCGACTTTCGTGCTGTTCGCGCCGCGGCTCTGGGAATCGATCGCCGCCGATGTCCGCGCCGGCGTGATGGATTCCTCGCCGCTGAAACAAAAGCTGTTCGATGTCGGAATGAAGGCGGGCCTGTCGGCGCTTGCGCAGGGCAAGCATTCGATGTTCGCCGATCAGCTCCTGTTCCGCGCGCTGCGCGACCGCCTGGGTTTCACGCGGTTGCGCTCGGCTGCAACCGGCGGCGCCGCACTCGGCCCCGACACCTTCAAGTTCTTCCAGGCGATGGGCGTGCCGCTGCGCACGCTCTATGGTCAAACCGAATTGCTGGGTGCCTACACGCTGCATCCCGCCGGCAAGGTCGATCCGGATACGACCGGCGTGCCGATGGCCGACGATATCGAAATCCGCGTCGACAACCCCGATGTCAACGGCGTTGGGGAGATCGTCGTGCGCCACCCCAACATGTTCTTGGGCTACTACAAGAATCCGGAAGCCTCTGCCGCCGATATCAAGGACGGCTGGATGCATTCCGGCGATGCCGGCTATTTCAACGATCAGGGCCAGCTCGTCGTCATCGACCGCATCAAGGATCTCGCCGAGACCGCGCGCGGTGAGCGCTTCTCGCCGCAATATCTGGAAAACAAGCTAAAATTCTCGCCCTACATCGCCGAGACGGTGGTGCTCGGCGCCGGCCGCGATGCGCTGGCGGCGATGATCTGTATTCGTTATTCGATCATCTCCAAATGGGCAGAGAAGAACCGCATCTCGTTCACGACCTATACCGACCTCTCCTCGCGCTCCGAGGTCTATGCGCTGTTGCGCAAGGAGGTGGAAGGCGTCAACGCAACGCTGCCGCCGGCGCAGCGTATTTCCCGCTTCCTGTTGCTCTACAAGGAGCTCGACGCTGACGATGGCGAGTTGACCCGCACCCGCAAGGTCCGCCGCAGCGTCATCAACGAAAAATACGCCGATATCATCGACGCGATCTACGCCGGCAAGAACGACATTCCGGTCGATACCGTGATCCGCTTCCAGGACGGCACCACCCAGCGCATCCGCACCACGCTGCGGGTCGTCGATCTCGGCGGGCCAGCGCCGATGGCGGAGGCCGCGGAATGATGGTGCAGCAAAGCAAGGCGCGCATTAATGCGTCCTCTCCCCTTATGGGAGAGGACTACACCGCTGATCGCTACAAACTCACTTCGGTGAGGGGTTCCCCTCCACATACGCGTATGCGGAGAGAACCCCTCACCCGTCTTCGCTTCGCGAAGCCACCCTCTCCCACAAGGGGAGAGGGAAAGAGGGCCGCATGAACACCCAGCTTCTGATCCAGCTCCTCGTCAACGGCCTTGTGGTCGGCACCCTCTACGGCGTGGTCGCGATGTCGTTCGTGCTGATCTACAAGGCGACGCAAGTGGTGAACTTCGCGCAGGGCGAACTGCTGCTGGTGGGCGCCTGGGTGTGCTGGTGGCTGCTGACCAAATATCAGGTGCCGTTCTACCTGGGCATGCCGATCACGCTGGTGTTCATGTTCCTGTTCGGCATCGCGATCCAGATCGTCATCCTGCGCCCCATGATCGGCGAGCCGATCATTTCCGTGATCATGGTGACGATCGCGCTCTCGACCGTGTTTTCGGCGCTGATGAAATGGATGTTCGGCGTCAATCTGCAGCCGTTCCCGCGCATCTTCCAGACCCAGAACGTCAACATTCTCGGCCTGCAGGTGCAGACCGTCTATCTGATGAGCCTCGCGGTCTCGGTGGCGATGATGGTGGGCATGGCGTGGTTCTTCCGCCTCTCCAAATATGGTCTGGCGATGCGCGCCACCGCGTTCAACCAGCAGGTGGCGCAGTCGCTCGGCATTTCCGTCAAAAGCGTGTTCGCGATGGCCTGGGCGATCTCGGCGACCGTCTCCGCCGTCGCAGGCGTGGTGGTGGCCGTCGTCAACGGCGTGTCGGCAGGCCTCTCCGCCTACGGCGTCAAGGTGTTTCCGGCCGCGATCCTCGGTGGTCTCGACAGCGTCGGCGGCGCCGTGCTTGGCGGCATCATCATCGGCCTGTTGGAAAACGTCGCGCACTTTCTCGACAGCGAATATCTGCACTGGGGCAATCTCTACGAGATCGCGCCGTTCTATGCGCTCATCATCATCCTCATGATCAAGCCGTACGGCCTGTTCGGCACCAAGGACATCGAGCGGGTGTAAATCAATCATGGCAGGCCAGACCCTCATTCCCGCCGGCGATTTCCGCACCAGCTATGCGGCGGATACCACCGTGTTTCCGACCACGACCAGCCGCAACGCCATGATCGCCGGCATCGCGCTGATTTGCCTTGCGCCGCACGTCGTCAACGAATACGTCCTCAGCCTGCTGATCCAGATCGGCATCTTCGGCATCGCGGCCCTCGGGCTCAACATCGTCGTCGGCTTCACCGGCCAGATCTCGATCGGTCATGCTGCCTTCTTCGGCTTCGGCGCCTTTACCTCGGCCTATCTCTCGAACCGGTTCGGCATTCCCGTCTTCTTCTGCATTCCGCTCGCCGGCGCCGTGACGGCCGCGGTCGGTCTGGTCTTCGGCCTGCCCGCGGCGCGGCTGAAAGGGCTTTATCTCGCGATCGCGACGCTGGCGGCGCAATACATACTGCTCGACTTCTTTGCCCGCGCCGAGTGGTTCACCGGCGGCAGCGTTCCCGCCAGCGCCGAACCGTTCTCGATCTTCGGATACATGCTGCGCGGCGATAAGCAGTATTTTTACGTCGTGCTGGCCTATGTCGTCGTCTGCTATCTGCTGGTGACGAACCTGATCCGTTCGCGCGACGGACGCGCGCTGGTCGCCGTGCGCGACCATTATCTGTCCGCCGAGATCATGGGCATCAACCTGACCAAATACCGGACGCTGTCGTTCGGCCTCGCCGCCTTCTTTGCCGGCGTCGGCGGCGCGCTCTATGCGCATTACAATCAGGTGGTCTCCAACGAAGGCTTTGGCATCGATCGCTCGATCATCTTCCTCGCCATGATCATCATCGGCGGGCTCGGTTCGATCATGGGCACGCTGATGGGTACCGCCTTCATGGTGCTGCTGCCGGAATCGATGGAATGGCTCAGCGTCGCGCTCCGCGACAGCCCGATCGATCAATTTCTGGGACTAAAGAACAATATCGCTTTCCTGCGCGAGATGGCCATCGGTCTGATCATCATCATCTTTCTGGTGTTCGAGCCGGACGGACTTGCGCATCGATGGCGGCAGATCAAGGCATACTGGAAACTCTACCCGTTCTCGCATTGAGGTCGGAACGGGACGAATAACGAGAAGACCTCGAGAAGTAACCGGGAGGACTATGTCTATGACGATGAAGACTCTGTTGAGCACAGCCTCGCTTGCTTTGCTGTTGGGTTCTACCGCTGCATCGGCCCAGGCGCCGGTCGCGCTGGGGCATCTCACCGACTATTCAGGACCAACTTCGGACGTCGGAACGCCGTTCGGACAGGGTGTCGCCGACACCTATGCATGGATCAACAAGAGCGGCGGCATCAACGGCGCCAAGGTCAACCTCGATACCGTCGATTACGGCTATCAGGTGCCCCGCGCGATCGCCCAGTACAAGAAATGGTCGGGCGCCGACAAGGTCGCCGCCATTCTCGGCTGGGGCACTGCCGATACCGAGGCGCTGACGGGATTCCTGGCCCAGGACAAGATCCCGGATATCTCGGCATCCTATGCCGCAGCACTCTCCGATCCGACCGGCGCCGGCGGAAAGGCCAAGCCGGCGCCCTACAACTTCTTCTATGGCCCCAGCTACTCCGACGCACTTCGCGGCATGCTGACCTGGGCGGCCGAGGACTGGAAAGCCAAGGGCAAGCCCGGCAAGCCGAAATATGTCCACATGGGCGCCAACCATCCCTATCCGAACGCGCCGAAGGCGGCAGGTGAAGCGATTGCCACCGACCTCGGGTTCGAAGTGTTGCCGCCGATCGTGTTCGCATTGACGCCCGGCGACTACAGTGCGCAGTGCCTGACGCTGAAGAGCTCGGGCGCCAATTACGCCTATCTCGGCAATACCGCGGGCTCGAACATCTCCGTGCTCAACGCCTGCAAGGCCGCCGGCGTCGACGTTCAGTTCCTCGGCAACGTCTGGGGCATGGATGAGAATGCCGCCAAGGCTGCCGGTGCTGCCGCCGATGGTGTGGTGTTTCCGCTGCGCACCGCGATCGCCTGGGGCGGCAACGCGCCCGGCATGAAGACGTTCACGGAAATCTCCAAGATGTCGGACGCGGCCGGTTCCGCCTACCGTCCCGTGCATTACCTCGCCGGCGTCTGCACCGCGCTCTACATGAAGGAAGCCGTCGAATGGGCGGCCAAGAACGGCGGCGCCACCGGCGAGAACGTCAAGAAGGGCTTCTACCAGAAGAAGGATTGGGTGCCCGCCGGCGGCGAAGGCATCTGCAACCCCTCGACCTTCACCGAGAAGGATCACCGTGGCACACTCAAGGTCGATCTGTATCGCATGAAGGTCGCAGGCGCGACCGACGCCCCGCTCAACGAGCTCGTCAAGAACGGCGGCATCAAGATGGAGAAGGTGAAGACGATCGACCTGCCGCGCAAGCCCGACTGGCTCGGCTGGTAATTTCACGGGTTGCCTTCGGGCAACCCCAACACTCCCCGTCATCCCCCGCAAAAGCGGGGGATCCAGTACGCCGCGGCTTCTCGGCCTATCGCTGGCGGCTCTGGAATACTGGATCACCCGCTTTCGCGGGTGATGACGGCAAGAGGTGATCGGACATGACTGAAGCAACCGAACTCAATCGTCCTGCGAAGACTGCCGCGCAAGCCGCCGCCCCGCTGCTCAGCGTCCACAACATCGAGGTGGTCTACGACAAGGTCATCCTGGTGCTGCGCGGCTTGAGCCTTGAAGTACCGAAGGGCGCGATCGTGGCGCTGCTCGGCGCCAACGGCGCCGGCAAGTCGACGACGCTGAAGGCGATCTCGGGCCTGCTCAAGACCGAGGACGGCGAAGTGATCCGCGGCGAAATCGTCTTCGACGGCGAGCGCATCAACGGCATCGACCCCGACAAGATCGTCCGCCGCGGCATCTTCCAGGTAATGGAAGGCCGCCGCATCATCGCGGACATGACCTCGATCGAAAACCTGAAGCTCGGCGCGTTCACGCGCACCGACAACGAGATCGCCGCCGACATCGACATGGTGTTCAGATATTTTCCGCGGCTCAAGGAGCGTACCGGGCTCGCCGGCTATCTCTCCGGCGGCGAACAGCAGATGCTGGCGATCGGCCGCGCGCTGATGGCGCGCCCCAAGATGATCCTGATGGACGAGCCGTCGATGGGCCTGTCGCCGCTCCTGGTCAAGGAAGTGTTTGGGATCATCAAAGCGATCAACCGCGACCTAGGCGTCACCATCCTGCTGGTGGAGCAGAACGCGCGCGCGGCGCTGTCGGTCGCGAGCCACGGCTACATCATGGAACAGGGCAAGGTGGTGCTCGACGGCACCGCTGACGAATTGCGCGACAACGAGGACGTCAAGGAGTTCTATCTCGGCGGCGCCGGCGACCAGCGCAAGAGTTTCAAGAACCTGAAGAGTTTCAAGCGGCGAAAGCGGTGGCTGTGAACCATAGCGTTTTCGAACGAAGCATGTCCTCGGACTTGATCCGGGGATGGAGACCGGTTCGCGTGAAGAAAACGCGTCAAAACAAAAGAATCAGATGCTCAGCCGAGCACCTGCTCCGCTTCCGCTACCGCGCTGAGAACATGATAGAACGAAGACGCAGGAATGGTGGCGACCAGGGAGTTGCCGTCGCGGTCGAATTGGTCGTACCAGCCGCCCGCGACGGGATGGCTGAGATAGTGCCGTTCGAGCCGCACCAGCGCCGCGCGCGCTTCATCGGCAGCTCCCGCTTCCCCCGCCTCGGCCTGCGCGATCCACGCCTTGGCGATTTCCGTCTGCGGCCACAGCCGGCGCGTATGCCGCCTGATTTTGCCGCGGGCGTCGCCTTCGTCGATCAGGCAGCCGGTCGCCTCGTCGCGATAGCGCAGCGCTGTTGCCAGCAATTCGCCGCGATAGCGCCCGGTCGGACAGCCAGTGATGCGCTCAAAGCCTTTCAGCAGCCACGCCCATTCCGCCTGATGTCCGGGCTCGACGCTGACCGGCTCGATCCTCGACCAGTCCTCCTCGAAATATTCGCCAAGCACCTGCCGCTGCTTGTCGTAGAGGTTGGCCAGAAACAGGCTGAAGAAATTTCCGGCCCTGTTCTGGAACACGAGGTCATGTGTCGCGTCGAACGCGGCGATCATCGCCTCGAACAGATGCATCTGCGGGTTCTGCCGCCGCGGCATCGATACCGGCAATCCTTCATGAACCCCGCCGTGCGGCGAGCGCAGTTGCGTCTCGACGAAGTGGCACAGTGCGTCGATCTCGGAGCGGATCTGCTCATCGCGATCGAGGCCATAGACGGTTGCCAGTGCCAACAGCACGAAGGCGTGGTCGTAGGAATCCCGCAGCGGGTCCAGCACCGCGCCATCAGGCTGCAGCGTGTGCACAAAGCCCGGCTTGCCGTCGGGGGCTTTCGCCTTCGCCAGCAGGTGCTCCAGCCCCTTCAGCGCGATCGCGCGGCCTTCCGGATACCAGCCCATTTGCGCCGCCTTGGCGTAGCAATAGATCTGGCGCGCCTGCACGAAAACCCGGCGCGGCGCCAGGCGGTCGGCACGGCCGTCCAGATCGAGCCGATCGAGAAAGCCGCCCGCTCTATCGTCCCACCCCTCGGTCGACCACAGCGGCAGGCAATGATCGACCATGCGAAGCTTCAGCCTGGCGACGATATCGGCCGAATCCAACGTGTCTGCCGCCGCAGCGGTATCTCTTTCAGCCATTGCGTTCCCTGGAACATCAACACCGGTAGAAGCCGTCTGATAGCACGTCAGAGGCGGCACGCAATCGGCCCTGAGACGTCGGTTCTGATTCGGTCAGAACCGACGTCTCAGGGTTTTGTTTTGACGCGTTTTCTTCACGCGAACCGGAAACCCACTTCGCTCGAAAACGCTACGATCTGAGGCATCAGCCATGACCGACCACTACGACACCCTTGAAACGCGCGAGCCGGGCATACGCGAGGCGGAGCTGTTTTCAAAGCTTCCGGACGTCCTGCGCAAGGCGCTCGCCGCGCCGGCCTATGCCGATCGGTTGAAAGGCATCGATCCCGCCACCGTGACCAGCCGCACCGCGCTTGCCGAGTTGCCGGTGCTGCGCAAATCGGAACTCCCTGCCCTGCACAAGGCTGCGCCGCCCTTCGGCGGCTTCGTCGCGGGGCCGCTTGGGTCGTTCGGACGGCTGTTTACCTCTCCGGGACCGATCTTCGAGCCCGAGCCCGTTCACGCCGACCCCTGGCGTGGCGCGCGGGCGCTGTTTGCGGCGGGCTTTCGGCCCGGCGACGTGGTGCTCAACACCTTCAGTTACCATCTGACGCCGGGCGGCTTCATTTTCGATGCCTCGGCTCGAGCGCTGGGCTGCGCGGTGATTCCGGCCGGCCCCGGCAATACCGAGCAGCAGTTTGAACTGATCGAAGCCTATCGTCCGGTCGGCTATAGCGGCACGCCTGATTTCCTCAAGATCCTGCTCGACGCTGCCGCGAATGCCGGGCGTGACGTCTCCTCGATCAAGCGCGCGCTGGTCTCCGGGGCGGCGTTTCCGAAATCACTGCAAGACGAAGTCAAGGCGCGCGGCATCGACGCCTATCAGGCGTTCGGCACCGCCGACCTCGGCATGGTCGCGTTCGAGACGCCGGCGCGCGAAGGCATGGTCGTCAACGAGGATCTCATTATGGAGATCGTGCGTCCCGGCACCGGCGATCCGGTGGCGCCCGGCGATGTCGGCGAGATCGTCGTCACCTCGCTCGATCCGCAGCATCCCTGGATCCGGCTCGCGCTCGGCGACCTTACCGCGGCGTTGCCAGGGGCAAGCCCGTGCGGACGCACCAACATGCGCATCAAGGGCTGGATGGGTCGCGCCGACCAGACCACCAAGGTCAAGGGCATGTTCGTCCGCCCCGAGCAGATCGCCGAGATCGGCAAGCGCCATCCGCAACTCGGAAGACTACGCCTCGTCGTCACGCGCTCTGGCGAGAGCGACGTGATGACGCTGAAGGCGGAAACGGTTGCGGCTAGCGAGGTGCTTCGGAGCGAGCTCGCCGCCACCTTGCGCTCCGTAACGAAGCTCGGCGGCAATGTCGAATTGGTTGGCGCAGGCGCGCTGCCGAACGACGGCAAGGTGATCGCCGACGAGCGCTGAGCGCTCAAAACTTGCGAACCAGATCGATCACCTCGTCCTGCTGCCCCCGAGTGATCTCGGCAAACATCGGTAACGACAGGATACGTTCCTGATCGCCAAACGCATTCGGAAACTGCTCCGGGCGATGGCCGAACCGCTGATACGCGGCAAGGAACGGCAGCGCCGTCGGATAGTTGATCGCGGACGAGCGCGGCTGATCACGGGTTCTTTCTTCGGGACGTTTGAAGTAC
This sequence comes from Bradyrhizobium sp. LMTR 3, assembly GCF_001693485.1. Classification (GTDB taxonomy): domain Bacteria; phylum Pseudomonadota; class Alphaproteobacteria; order Rhizobiales; family Xanthobacteraceae; genus Bradyrhizobium. Next base: position 13,437 of record NZ_MAXC01000024.1, on the reverse strand, counting down.
TGGTACATACATCGGCAGGTAAAGCTTGGCGAGTGAACTGCCGCGACTAAACTTCTGGATCTCGAAGTAAAAATTGGGTTCGTTCTGCAAGAAAGATCTCGATCTTTGGTTCATACCCCTATTCGCCAAGATATCCGTTCTTGCGTTCCGCACGGAGAATCTGAGAGGACTGGTCCGGGTCACCACCATCGCTTTGTTGATCAACGACCTCCATGGTAAATCCTTTTTACAATCTCCCGGATTGCACGGTCACGCCGAGCGGCGGCCCGGCATTCGTATCGATCAAGCTTGCGGAGGTCCGGCAGTGCACTTGCTATGCCTTCGGCCGTACGTTCAGGCTCATGCGTCGGCATTCTCGCTGGGAAGTTAGTCCCGTCTGCCTTTTTTGGTGGTGGCCTGCCTGTAGAAACCGCTTTAGTGTAGCGGACGTCCGCAGCCACTGAATCAAACACCTGAGCACGATCGAGTCCTCCGAGCGCGGAACCCCGTTCGATTAAAGCTACCTTGACCTGCCGAACGCGCGCGAGATCGAACTCAGCTGCCGTAGCTTCGCGGGCGAGGGCCAGAATGATTTGGTCCTTACTCCCGCCAGCAATTTTTCGAGCGCGCTTCTCAAGCTGTTTTGTAAATGCCGCGACTGGAATGCTTAAAGTCAGACCATGGCTATACGCGTTCTGGCTCGCCCGTTTTTTGCCGGCGCAGGAGCGAGGGCCGGTGCTTTTACACGCGTTTCTACGATTCGCAGCCATTTGTCGTTCGCTGGCCATGGTTACACCACCACCGCTTTCTCTCTGTCAGTACATTCAAGACAGAGTGAATCTTCGCTTTGAAGGGTCCGGTCTGAACTCTGCCGCATCCGCTCTGCCAAACTCTGCCGACAATCGGCGACGCAGCGAAGCACCTTATCGCGGCGCGACTCCAACGATGCCATCATCCTGTCGATCGCTTCGAGGTCGGGAAGCGACTCTCTGATCGCTTCGGTGACGATAGCGGTTTCATCGAGGTGAAAGCGGCGCAATAGCGCCGAAACCTTGTGTTTGGCCTGTTCACTAGAATACCATTCCACGGCAAGCGCGTCAGCTTCATCGTAGTACGGTCGCTCAGGAGACCACATCAGACTTCTGAGAAGATTCTGCAAAGCGTGACGGACCGCATTGTTGATGAGGTTGGCTTTACAGCGGCGCAGGCGCTGGATCTCCCAGACGATCGCCACGAAATCGGCGAGGTAGAGCTCCTCGATGATGCCTTTTGGCCGGATATCCAGTTCAAGCGCGTTGCGCAAGGAGGCGTATTCGTCGGCGGATTCACCCCTCGTCAATAGGGGTGTGGAGAACAGCACCATCTCCTTGCTCTCCGATCGGCGGGTCATTTTGACCTCCGCTGTTGCGTCGTCATTTCGAATCGCGCGCATGATCGTCTGGACTCACCCTCCGGCTTGCGGCCTTCCTCTTTGATTTCACCTTCGGAATCAGATAAATATTCATCAGCAGGCCTAGAGCGTTCTTCAGCCTGATTTCGGACTGTCACCTGCGCTTTCGCCGCGATCCGCTCGAGAGCCATCAACTCTTCGTCGCTTAACTTTGCGAAATCAAGTGAGGACTGCGGCCCGTCGCCAACACTGACCGGCCTCGGCGCGAGTTGCGGGTGAATGTACGGCGCAGCCTTCGCTGCGCATAAAGCTCCGACCTGCAGTAGGGCGAGCATGGATCCCAACTCGGCGCGGTCGCCTTTTTTGAGCTCGCGTTCGGCCAAAGCTAAGCAGCAGTCGCTAACGTATCGGAGACGCTGAACCGAATTGAGCTTGACAATTTGTACAGGGATACGTGGCCCATCCTTCATCGTCTCGGCCACGTCATGCCGCCCATGTGCGGTTCGCCGGTTCGGCCTTTTCAGTTTTCTGCCCCCAGCCTTGCGCTTGAAATTCATTGAACTCCTCCAGCAGGCGCATTGGAACCCACCCGCGCGTTGATACCGCCGCTCTGCGAGTGCAGCTCGCTAGCGCTATGATATGCTGTCCCGGAAAATACACTGGCATCGCCAGGAATGCGGCTTCCGGCTATGTGCCGGCCAACTGCGAAGGGCATCGCCGTCATCGCTCGAAGGGCATCGCCGCGCTGCGGGTATCACCCGCAAGCCGCTCGCGAAGCCTATTGCCGAAGTTTTTTGCTGTCAAGGCCGCCGGCCTGATCAGCGAGGTGCTGCTCGACTGACTTATGGCGAGCACATCCTTTGCGCATGTCCGCATGATCGGGTCAAACGTGATCCTGCTGAACCTAACGCCCAGAGCAAGGTAGCGTTTTCTGAGAGTCAATTACCAAAGCTGCTTCAGAGAATGTGAACCCTTCGCCGACACGCATGGCCGGATTTCCTAGCTTCTTCCTCTCATTTCTTTTCCCGGCTTCCGAAGTCGGACACCCGCCCCTCCTCCGTTCTCGTCAATGAACTCTACGCCGCTAATTTCTAACGCCTGCTGCATCTTTCCGACCACCTCCGATGAAACGCTCCGGCGCCCGCGTTCGAAATCAACTACCGTCGACAGTCCAAGCCGAGCTCGGCGGGCAAGCTCGGGCTGAGTGATATCGAGCAGGGCTCGCGCCCCTCGACACTGAGCGGGGGAAATAGCCTTCAACATTTTATGTTGACGCACCGATGGATGTAGGCTATCAACATTTTATGTCGCTCCTCGCCTATTAGCTCCGAACCCGTGGAGAGTGCAGTGATTCCCCCGAAAAGGCTCTCCCTTAATCATGCTGCAGATCGCCGCCGTTTTGTCGGCGGCTCAGACGCCAGGATCATCATGGGAGAAGATGAGGACAAGCTGATCCGGCTATGGCGAGAGAAGCGGGGAGAGGTCGAAACCCAGGACCTGAGCGGCGAGCTGATCGTCCAGCTCGGCAAGGTCACGGAGGACCTCAACCGGACCTGGTACGAGCGCAACAGCGGCCATAGGGTCGATGAGGTCCAGAGGCTAGTCCGGCATCCCATCCACAAATGGATGAGAGCGACGTTGGACGGGCGCGTTCAGCAAACCGGGGCGCTCTTTGAAGCAAAGTTCATGCTGCCATGGAATTTCTCTGAGGAAGCTGCGGCGGAGAAACATATGGCGCAGCTCCAGCACAACATGTGGGTAGTGGCAGCAAAGTCAGCGGTGCTTTCGATCATCACCGGAGGCGGCCAATGGGTAGAGATTAAGGTCCACGCCGATCCGCTCTACCAGCACCTCCTTTTGACGGCAGAGAAAAAGTTCTGGCGGTGTGTGCAGACGGGCGAATCCCCATCACTTTTCGGGACTGAAGCGCCACGGCCACGGCTCGAAGCCGTAAAGGTTGTGGACATGTCGCCATCGAACTCTTGGGCAGAGCTCGCTGCCACCTACTTGCGAACACGCGCGGCGCACCAGGATCACGAGATCACTAAAGCGGAACTTAAGAAGCTCGTGCCTGAAGACGCAAAGGAAGCTAGCGGACACGGTATCCGTGCGAAGCGCTCGAAGTCTGGCGCGATCAGCTTTGATCCGATTCAGATGGAGGACTCAAATGCACCAGTCCAGTGAGCGCATCGGTGCGATTGCGGCGGCGCTTGCCAGAGCGCAGGCCGAGTTGACCAACCCGGAAAAAACCTTAGTTGCCACGATCCGCTCGCCGTTTCCGCGCGAGGAGGACCGCACGTTCCGCTACGCCTCTCTTGCAAGCGGCCTGGACATCGTGCGCAAGGCCTTGAGCCAGCAGGAGATTGCAACTATCCAAACCACCCGGATCGAGCCGAGTTCGGGGCAAGTTCGTCTGACCACTCTGCTTGCCCATTCATCAGGCGAATGGATTTCGGCCGACTGGCCGGTATGTGCCGCGAAGGACACCGATGCGCCGCACCGGATGGGGGCGGCCTTGACCTATGCCAGGCGTTACGCCCTGTTCGCACTGGTGGGTATCGCGGGCGAGGACGACTTGGACGCACCTGACGTCTTGCCCGGCCTGCCACCGCCCCGGCCGAATGCGCCACACGCAGCCGACGGCAAACGCAATAAGCCCATTCTGCACCGTTCACCAACGCTTGGCCAAGATCAGTCCGCCCAGCTGCGGGACCAGATGCTGGGTGAGATCGGCAGCTTAACCACGGAGAATGAGCTACTCGCCTGGGCCAAAGACGGACTACCTCGGAAGAACGCTCTGCTGGAGGCGGATGCCCGGTTGATCGAGGTCGCCTATCAGCAGAAGCTCGGCGAAGCCGCGTATCCTTCTGAAAATGTAGTGACCTCACCGGCGGAACCGTCCATCCCCGGCGTCCCGCAAAGTGCGGCGGCGACGCTCGCACTGCCGAAAGAGCCTATGCGCAAGCGAAGCAAGGCGCACCTGTCCTTCGTACGAGGAAAACCTTGCTTGGTCTGCCGACAAACCCCGTCGGACCCACACCATCTAAAGTTCGCCCAACAGCGCGCCTTAGGACGCAAGGTCAGCGATGAGTTCACGGTGCCACTCTGCCGGACCCACCACCAAGATTTGCATCGGCACGGCAACGAAAAGGCCTGGTGGGCGAATATGCAGATCGCGCCAATGCCTATTGCCAAACAACTGTGGGACGCTAGCCAGACCGGCGGCCAAGAAGGAGCTGCGGTATTGGCAAACACCGCACACACATTAATGCCCAAGGGACTCGCAACATGAATGCGCCCTTCAATACCGCTCAAAGCTCGCCCCCACCCATGCTGCTGCCCGGTGAATCACTCAAAAAATATGAACTTATGCGCCAAGCAATATTCGCCGACCTCGCACCACGCAGCGTGATCGAGTGGCTGCTGGCAATCGACGTGGTGGAACTATCCTGGGAGATCCAGCGCTACCGAGTATTGCGGCACAAACTGTTGGATCACTACGGCGAAAAAGCTATCGAACAGACTCTACGCCATATCGATCTCGCCGAACTGCCGCCCGAGATGGAGGACGCCGCGCACGACCACATCCGACGAAACGCCCGGATCTGGCGAGTAGACCCAACGGCAGCACGCGAAATCGACGGGCGCCTTGCGACTTACGGGTACGACTCGAATGCAATCAACACTCAGGTCTAATCGCGTCTGCATCCTGCTCGATTGAACCGGAGTCGCGAAGGTCAGCCATCGTTGGACGCTTGTCCTCGCGCTTCTCGACTTCACGCGATAACTGCGCCAACGCCAGAACGGGAACGTCCACTCTTTCGCGAGCGCCTTAAGGCTCCCTGAGATTTCGGTAAACTCGTTGACGCGAGCCCCTGGGTAGCGATTCGAGGGCTTCACGATATGCATGTGATCGACGATCACAGGCCCGAGCAACAAGCCCTGCCGCTCCAGCTTTTGCTTGTGGCGCCGAGCCCTTGCGGCGATCTGTGAGACCGTCAAGCCGGGCGCCGGGTCAATAAGCAGAGGGAGTTCGCGCTGCCGACGCGCGGCCTCTATGACGCGCTCCGCCTGCGCCCGGTTCACATGGACGTGGAAGTAGCACCACCCTTCCCGCGTTGCTAATTGTCGGACCTCCGCCAGCGCCTTGATAAACGGTGGCGGGTTGGGTTCGTCCTGAAAATATTTGAGCGGAGCGCTCACCATTTCCGGCCACCCAGCACTTTTCCTTTCGGCCGTGGAAGTTCAGCTTTCAGCCGGTCCCGTTCCGCGCAGAGGCCGTCGAACATTCTCTGCAGTAGTGCTTCAGCCGATGGAGCGCTTATGCCTGCCCGCTCGAGATGGAGAATCTCTTTGCGCTGCCGGCCTACTTGTACCCTCATCCGCTCTATCTCCGCCCGAAGATGCTCAAGATCCTGTGAACAAAACAAGAACATTTGGCAACCGATCTGCCGTCTATGGTTTCCTGACGACGTCGCCGAATGCGATTGTCGAGCCGATTCATTCCAAGGCGATGCCGGCGATCCTGACGACGCCGGAGAAATACGACGTCTGGATGCGCGCGCCGTGGGATGAGGCAAAGTCGCTGCAGCGACCATTGCCCGATGACGCCCTGAAGATCGTCGCGCGCGGTGTGGACAAGGAAGACAAGGCAGCCGCGTGAATTACTGCGCCTTCATCGGTTTCGCGCTTGAATCGCTGTTGTTGGTTGTTGATCACGCGGGCCTTGAACCGCGGACACGTTCGCAAGTTTAGAGAGCCAGGCAAGACGCAATCATTGAGGGCGGATGAAGCTCAAGAGGGACCAATGACCCCGCGCATTCTGATCGGAATTTGCTTGTTATTTGCCTTTGTGACTATCGCATTCGAGCGCGGCGGCCCTGCCGCTGCGCCGCCCCAATATCCAGGGCAAAGCTGCAATCGCTGGGAGCAAAAATGCACAACGCTTCATGGGCAGACCGAGCGCTGGTATGAATGCATGAACCAGCCCCAAGCAATGTATTATTGCCAAGACCCGGCGGGCTATGCCGGATATCCTCCGCCAGAGACGCCGGACTGCGATATGTGGCGTAACCAATGCGCGCACCATTACGGTTCGGCGACGCGCAAATACGGAATCTGCGTGGGACGGCAAGAAGCGCTCGTAGCTTGCGGGCGCTATTAGCAGGCCGCCCCTATCCGACGAGCGGACCAATGACCGTTCTTATCTACGTCGATACGAGCAAGCAGATCGGAGATCCCGAGCATCTCAAGGTGTTTGCCAATCAGGACGCCGTGGAAAGCTGGTTTGAGGAAAACGACCCAGAAGGCGTCGTATTCGAATATGAGGTTCTGGAATGAACGGGTATCCTAGGGCAACTTTGGATCATCGATTTGCAGCGCGACCATTCCGTGGTTTCTCCAATAAAAAGTCTTTTATCTCTTCGGCCGGCGTTGTCGGCGTGTCGTTCCGTATCCCCATGGTTAGAGCTGGCGAATCATGCGCCATCCTTTCGTGGTGTGAAGATGTTGGCGCCAGCCGCTGCGTTCGCTGCTCGTCGATTAATTGCCGGTAAACATTCGCTGCTCCAGCCATACGCCCGAAGCGGCACTGTAAACCCATTCACGAAGGAGGAATTTGTTTGGGGAGGCGCCCTGTTCGGATGTGTTGAGAACTTGAACTACAGACATCCCACCCGACGAGGCTGGTATCCACGCCGGGATCGCTCGGCCAAGGTCGGTGGGTCCAAGCGTGGCAACGATGTTTGCAACTGGCGTTCGGTCGAAAGAATTATTGCGCAGCGTTCCCTGCGCTCCTGCGGTGGTCCAACCAACGCCAACATTCTGTCCCGAAACAACGTTGTCTTGTGCGACGAGATTTAGGGTCGAAGTGATGTCAAAACTGGCTTTCGTGGGCGCTCCGGACACCACATTTCCATGAACGAGGACCGGGCCACCAGCAACGACCTGGCTGACGTCAATGCCGCTCGAGGTCGCCCCACGAGATAGATTGCGAGAGACCGAGACATTCGTAAGCGTCAACGTCCCAGAATCCGGCATAAACCAGATGCTATAAGTACCCGCTGTAATCTTGTTATCGTCAACTTTTAGGTCGGTGTAGGAAGCGCCAGGGTGGGCGCGGAGAAAAACCCCGACCGCCGTCGAAAAATTGAGGATGGTGTTGTTGACGACCATCACGCCTGTCGCGTTACCGCCGCTATTCAGCAGTCTTACGCCGCTCAACCCCGCATTGATATAATTGTTCGCAATTAGCCAATCGCCATTCGTTGATACGGCCGGCGCCACGAGCGTGATACCGTCGCCCGCGATGCTAACAGCCCGGTTGTTCGTGATGGTAGTGCCAATCGACCCGTTGAAGGAGAACCCGCCCTTCGGCAAAGTCGCGGTCGCGGTCGATAGCTGAGTGTCGCAGACATTCGCGTTGACCACAGAATTGGTCCATCGACCGGCCATATAAAGGCAGTTGTCTCTAGCATTGAAGATATAGTTATTCTCGATGATTGCGTGCTTACTGTACGGGCTGCCACCCTCATAGACCATCATCGCGTAGGAGCCTTTGTCATCGGTGATACCGCCGAGCAGGCCCGAGTTGTAGATCTGATTGCCGAAGATCAGCACGTCCTGTACGTTCTCAAAGACCTGAATCCCGACTTTAATGTAATCTGCCCGCATCACGTTGTTGGTGACGCGGACAGAGCGCACGAAGGAATTAGGCGTCAACGGGCCGCCGTTGTTGCCAACCCCATACACAAGCACAAAGGACGAATTGATGCCGATATTGGTAGGCCCGCGCGCGTTACCGTTCGCCGAGAGAAAATAATTTCGGTTGATGTTGATGTTTTGGATGGAGTTGCTGAAGCCGCCGAGCGTTTGGATGTAAATCCAGTAGTCACCCTTGAAATTCGTGAACGTGCAGTCTTCGACCAGGAGGTCGGTTATATCGGCAGAAGCGTTGGTGAACCCGATCGCGCCACCTAGCGCAAAGTCCGTCGCGACGGAATTGCCGATCAGATTAATATTCTTGTAGTGGATGTGGGATTGATCGGAGCTCGAGAACACCTGTTTCATCAGTGATGCCCCGGTGACCGTTATCTTCGCGCCCTGACCGTCGATCGTCACATTGCTGCGCGCAACAACAAGCCCGGTCGATAAGAAAATCGAGCTTAGCTGGCAATCGCCCGGGCCAAATACCGCATAAACGCTAGCTTCGGTGCTGGCGTTGACGGCGGCGATCCAGTTCGACAGCGCCGTCGTGTCGTCGACCACGCCATTGCATACAGTTCCATAGCTGCTGGATTGAATGACGGCGCTCGTCCCGCGTCCTACAGGGATGGCTCGATCCGGCACAAGCCACTGAGCCCTGGTCGGAGCGCAAGCAAACAGAACAATGGCTATGGCGACGAAAAAGCGGGCGCAGAATTTTGTCACGGGACTTGCTCCGAAGTTATGAACACCCTGCGGATCTGCCGCGAACTACGCGCGGATAAGATTGTCGGAATCGGCACGCCGCAACGGCAATAATACTGTGTGACAAGTTCGCTGGAGCGTTCGCCCTCGTAATATGCATTTAGCGCTTTTTTGTTGCCCTCGAGGAACATCAAAAGCGCCGGGTAGCTGACAACCCAAGTACCGCCCCCAAAGCGGCGGCCAAGCCCGTACTCCACACTCCTATTACGAAGTGTAGGTTCGCTTTTGCCAGCCAGCGCCGCTGCATGGCTTAGGTTCACCCCCTCTCGGGCATCAAAAGGAATAAGCACCCGCCAGCTCGTTTTATCGGGCGGCATCATGAGCGCACCGCCGCTCTGAAAGATTCAGCCGAGCTATCGGGCACAACCGGCGTGACAATCAAATGCGGGGGGACTAGACATCCCAGGCTTGCCGGGCTCTGGACCCCACACCTCGCGCCAAACGCCGGTCTCGTCGGCCTCGCGCAGGCGCGCCCTCCACTGAACTGGTGTGAATGATCGCGGATCGATCGTCGGCGGGGCGGGAACGGCGCAGCCATCACCGCTGCTGCCGTCATCTTCGCAACCGCCCTTGTTCAACCAGCTCGCCGGGTATGGGATGAACTGACGATCACGCGCCGGACGTTGGGCCCAGCCGGCAGCGAACGCGCCGGTTCTTTCGTTCAAAAGAGGCAGAGCAATCAGCTTGTCGCGAATGACCTTGCCGAAAGCCTTTGCCGCGTCCTTCCGCTGCTTCTTCCGCGGATAGATTTCGTACCAATCGGAGAGCCCTTCGGGCTCCCCTTTCGGGCAGCAAGAAGTTTCTAATTTGTTCAATTGTTTCTTATTTGTAGTCGCGGCTGTAGTCGTCCCTGTAGTCGCCTCTCCCGACCGGCGCTGTTCTTTGTCGCAATTACAATGGATTATGAGCTTCTGCCCTATAGTCGTCTCCGTAGTCAGTAGTTGGTCAGCCCTGTATCCGCGATCGGCGGGTCTGTTTGCACGACTGCACCTCGCAAAGACCTGGTTGGCGCTTGATCGAGGTTACCCCATAGCCGGTACTGGCCTGTTTCCGACCTCAGTGGCCTAAGTGTTGAAATATGGAGTGGCCTAATTTCACGGAGGAACGGATCGCGGTCGTTGCCACGAATCTTCAGCGCTCAACTATCGGCTGCTGGGCCATTTTCTTTGTCAGTTCCGGGCGGGGAACCGTCGCACTCCAGACAGAATTTAGCTCAGGTTCCGTTCGAAGATTTTCTGGTAATTTTGGAGTGCCAGAAATGCGTACCATCGGTATTTCCGCGATCATGCTAGCGGCGGATCCTGCCACTTTCGTCGCAGACTGGAAACGGTGGGGCACCGAATTACTTTTATCCCTGCTTATCATCGCCATGTTTTTGGTAGCGGTCTGGGGCCTCATTTTGGTGTGACGGACGAGTAAGGCCGCCTCAGTTGGCGGCCTCTTTCGTTACAGACCCTTACCGCTGTTTCCTCGGGCGAGTAATCCAGCGACAGTCGCGTCCAGACATCCTGCCGAGGATACAACCGATCGAGCTTGGCTTTGAAGTCGTGCTAGTCTGCGACGACCGCTCCCAGATGCTCTCTGAGTTTCGGATAACCAAGGTTCGTTGTCAGTCTTTGAAAGAGCTTGTGTTTGAGGCGAGGCCCAGTTCACGGTACTATCCACGGCATAGCCCAAGTATCGCGTGATCAGGGAAATATGAGGAGCAAGTCAAGAGGATTTTCGGCCAGCAACTTGAATAGACGTTTAACAAGAGGCTGCCAACTGAGGCGGCTTTAGAGGCCAGTGAATTTCTGAGAATCGCATTGATCGACAAGGGCGGTCATCCGGAACGATACAAATTTGCCGTCCTTGAAGAAGATCGCGTAGGTCCGATTCAAGTGTGAATCAGGCGCTTGGCTTCTGACGCAGATAATCCAAGGATCCGATGAAATCGGATGGGCACGAATAGGGCCGGCGACTTCAAGTGGACTCGAAAGCTTGGCTTCGGCAGCCACAGTCCTGATGACGCCCGTTACGGCAGATAAGACCGGCGGCTCGCCGCCATCTGGCAACGCGTCGAGAGCCGAAGAGCAGCCTGCAAGGCCTATACACAACGCCGCGGCTAACAATCGCATCCGCCTCCCCCAAATCCAAGCGCAACCTGATTAATAGCAAATTAGGACGCGCTCAAAATCTTAAGCCACTGGGTCGAATACGGACAGTACCCAGTTTCACTCAAGGAACAGATCGCGTCCGTTGTGAGAACATTCGACGGCCACCTTATAGATATCAACAAGGCACAATATCCCTTATGCGCCCACTGGATCAGGCAAAAGATTGGCGCGATCGCAGTGAACAAGACCATGCCTGCCAGGCCCTCTTGAAAGGAACTGGCATCCATCACGAGATCGAGCATGCCCCTCCGGGAAGCAAATATGCACATTGAATTGTTACCGATCGCCAAGAGCTGTGGGAAGCGACCCAAGTTCCCAAGGTTCCGGCCTCGGCGGCCCGAGGCAAGAAGCTCGCTTTCCGTGTAAGTTGCGATCCTCGCAACCATATGTAGTCGTTGTACCTGTTGCTGGTTATCAAGGGGCAGCCATGTCTGAGGCCATTGTTTTGATTGTCGGCACTTACACTATTGTCGCCGAGGTCGTTCGGTGGTGGGGCGAATTCACCGAAGGAGCGAAATATCGGAAAAGACGCCAATAAGAGCGGGATCAGTAGTCAGCACCTCCGTCACTTCACCCTTGCGCCCGGGTCTGTGCCGTAGCGCAGCTAATAGTGGTACTTTGGTGCACAGAGGAACGCGCATGAAGATCAGACATGGCAGCATTCGGAGGGAGATCAGAGCGTCACGACACGCGTCTAAGGCAAAGGTGCGCGAGATTCAAAAGCTCAACGACAGATGAGCCGACATACAGGAGGCGGCGGTAAATCAACTGATCTCCGTGATCAGCAAAACCGAAGAAATCCGCGCACACGGCCTAATACTTTACTCCAAATTCTTAGCTACAGTTACCTAGCTTCGCTTGATAGCAGCACGCGATTTCAAGGACAGTGAGATGAAGAGACCAGCAGTCTTCTTTGACCGCGACGGGGTATTGAACCAGGACAGCGGTTACGTCTTTGAAGTTAGCAAGCTAAGGTGGATAGATGGTGCGCGAGAAGCGGTGAAGGCCGCTAATGATGCCGGATACTTTGTCTTCGTAGTGACTAACCAGTCAGGGGTAGCCAGAGGCCTTTACCAGGAAAGCCATGTTGAAGCACTACATAGGTGGATGGCTGACGAATTAACGAAGATCGGAGCTCACATAGATGCGTTCGAATACTGCCCTTACCATCCCGACGCGGTTATAGAGCGATATCGTCAAGTAAGTCAGCGACGCAAGCCTGCGCCGGGAATGATTAACGATCTTTTGGAGCGCTTTCCCGTGGATGTCAGTCGAAGCATTCTCATAGGAGACAAGCCTATTGATCTAGAAGCGGCGCGGGCCGCTGGCGTTCAAGGCTATCTGTATTCGGGCGGACATCTTGCGCAATTTTTGAGGCCGCTTTTGTCTCTCAAAGAGCAGGAGTAACTGAACAAGTTTGCGGAGTAACAATACGAATTGTACCTTTCACATGGCCACACACTGGCCCGCCGCAGGCCGAGGGGCCCTTCAATGGTGCACGCAATGCATGGAGCACGACGAGGCCGATCTCGACGATTTGGCGCATGAAGTGGAACGAATTGAGCCACAACCACCCCGGACCAATACTTACAAGCGCCACTGATGCCCCCTGGTTGTAAGTACCGTTCGCATGACTAGCCGGCCCCCCTGGTCTTCCAAGATCAATAGACTCCATCCACGCCCCACTCAAACGACGGGTCGCAGTAAGATTTTGCGGACCGCTGTTTCCATAGCGGACCGACCGTAGTTGCAATCCTGGCCGATACCAAGTAGACGCGAAACTTAGGCACACTCTAGCGACGATACCGAATTGCGCGGCCTTGAGCGCACAAATGGTAGTCCTCGCGATTAAAGGAGGCTTCATTGCATCCTCAGGTTTCTAAGCAGCGCGTTGCTCTGATTACCGGCGTCACCGGCCAGGATGGCGCCTACTTGGCCGAATACCTGCTTGGCCTCGGCTATGAGGTCCACGGCATCAAGCGGCGCTCGTCCTCGTTCAATACGGCGCGCGTCGATCATCTCTACGTGGACCCCCATGTCGGCAACGTGCCTTTCCTGATGCACTACGGGGACATGACCGACTCGACCAACCTGATCCGGCTGATGCAACAGGTCAGGCCGACCGAGATCTATAACCTAGCCGCCCAGAGCCATGTCGGCGTCAGCTTCGAAAGCCCGGAATATACCGCCAACGCCGACGCCATCGGCGTGCTGCGGCTGCTGGAGGCGATCCGGATCCTCGGCATGGAAAAGGAGACCCGGTTCTACCAGGCCTCGACCTCGGAGCTCTATGGTCTCGTGCAAGAGGTGCCGCAGAGGGAATCCACGCCGTTCTACCCGCGCTCGCCCTACGGCGTCGCCAAGCTGTACGGCTACTGGATCACGGTCAATTACCGCGAGGCCTACGGCATGTTTGCCTCGAACGGCATCCTGTTCAATCACGAA
>NZ_MAXC01000033.1 GCF_001693485.1 Bradyrhizobium sp. LMTR 3 | reverse complement strand
GCGGCTGGAATTGCTACTACAAGCCGCCGGGCCCAAAGACCATGCGCGACGGATGGAATCGGCTCGCCGCCACACTCGAGGGATATGCCCTTGCCACCCAACACGAAAATCCGGGAATCCCGTAGCCCGCTTGCGGGGGAGGTCGGCGCGAAGCGCCGGGTGGGGGCTCTCTCCACCCAGGCAGTATCGCCCGCGGAGACACCCCCACCCCAGCCCTCCCCCGCAAGCGGGAGAGGGAGCGCACCTTCCTCGTGGTCGCAATCAAATCTAATTTCATCATGGCGTAGGCTTTTGACTACAGCGCGTTACGGCGCATTTCTGACTTGCATTCTCGCTCGCCTGCGAGCGCTTGTCCCGGCCGCCAATCCCGACCATATTGCGCCGATGAAAAAATCCCCGTTCCGGCTCACGCCCTATCAAGTCCAATTCCTGCTGGTGGTCGGCTTCGTTACCGTCGGCTACGCGCTCTATCTGCGCTACCTCACGGTCGAGTTCTCGACTGTCGCGCTCGCCTGCGACGCCGGCCTGCAAACCATGCAGTGTAAGTCGCGGACGCTCGCCACCTACCTGTTCAAGAATTCGGTATTCGGCATCACCGCGCTGATCATTGCGACACTTCACGTCATGCGGCCGTCAATCGTGCTGCTGACCGGCGGCCTGATCGCGGCGGGATTCGGGATCGTGCTCTACAATATCGCGCTGTCGGGAATTGCGATCGGCCTGCTCATTTTGGGATTTGCACGGCCCGCGCCCGCCACAGCGTGAGCGCCAGCAGCAAATAGATCGCGCAGGTCCACATCGACTGCCAGTTCTGATTGCCTTCGTTGATGCCGGTGAACAGCGCGGCCACGACCAGCAAGCCGGCAAAGGCGGATTCGGCAATCGGGCGAACGCCGTCTTTCGGCCGGTTCAGCAGCATCAGCGCCGCGAACGGCACCACCGCCATGGTCAGCGAAGCGAACGGAAAATCGCGGTAGCGCGGATCGAACGCAAAGCCGAGGGCGGTTGCCGCCGCAATCAGCGTGGTGACGACAAGCGCAAGCCCCAGCAACGCCGATAGCACCGACTTGGTCCGGCCCTCGCGCGGCCCGAGCAGTTCGAGAAAGGTCGGCAGCGACCGCCCCGACATCGCGGCGTTCGCGCACAGCACCGGCGAGGCAATGGCGGCTGCCAGCAGCGCGCCCCATTGCAGCCAGCCGCCTGCCCCGTAGCTCTCGTAAAACATCTTGTCCGCGGCGACCCCGAGCAGCATGCCGGCGGTCGTCGCCGATGTTCCGACCGCGATCCAGGCGGCCAGCCCGGGCTTCCACGGCCGCCGCCGCAGCGTCAGCCAGCCCGCCAGGAAGACGAGGCCGCTGAGCGCCATGCCGCCTCCCATCTGCAGTTTCCAGAACGGATAATTGCTGATCGGCTCGCCGGGCGGATATTTCACCGCCCGCTGCGAGTCATTGATCATGCCCCAATAGCCGCCGACGGTGCCTTCGAGCTCACGCTTCCACGGCTGGTCATAGGCCTCGATCAAATTGACCCGAAACTTTTCGCGCTTGGCGAGATCGAGGATTTCGGACACCACGCGCGCCTGGTTGGTGCGCGACGGCAGCGCGCCTTCGCGCATCCGCCCCGCGCTCGGCCAGCCGGTTTCGCCGATCAGGATTTCCTTGGCTGGAAATGCCACTGCCATCCGCTTGCGGATATCGTCGACATGGCCGGCGGCGTGCTTAGCGCGCACCGGCATGTCTTCCCAGTACGGCAGGATGTGGATCGTGACGAAGTCGACCGCGTCGTAGATTTCGCGGTTGCGCAGCCAGAACTCCCAGACGTCGGCATAGGTCACGGGCACGGTGACCCGCGACTTGACCGAGCGGATGTGGGCCGCGAGATCCGATGTCGTCATCTCGCCGCGCAGCAGCACCTCGTTGCCGACCACCAGCGCCGTAATGACGTCCGGATGTTCCTTGGTCAGTTCGATCGCAACCGAAATCTGGGCAAGATTCTTGATCCGGTTGCTCGAGAGCCAGATCCCCTGGATCACCTTCAGCCCGACCTTGGCGGCCAGCGCCGGAACCTGGTCGAGCCCATTCTCGATCGAATAGGTCCGCACGCAGTCGGTTATCTTGGCGAGTTGCGCCAGGTCCTCCGCGATCTGTTCAGGAGCGATCTGCGTGGTCGGTATCAGGGGTGTCTGCGCGCCGCGGAACGGCGCGTAGGAGACGCATTGCAGCTTGGCAGTGGGGTCGATCGGCGCGCGCGCCAGCGTAATCGGCGTGGCGAGCCACCACCAAAGAGCCGCGATCATACCTAGCGATGACAGGAGAAGCGCCAGCGGCGTACGAAGAGAAATCGGTTCCATCCTCCGGGCGGGGACCGTCGATTACCCGTTCATCGGCGTTCTGCCAAGATGCACGATCGCCCTATTCCGCCTCCGCCTTGCGGCAGTTTTACCAGCGCCTATGATAAAGTTGTGACTTTGCTGGACAAAATCTGAAATACCCGTCATGTGAATCGCCGGATGTTTCCGCCGCATTGGAGACCTATTTGGGCGGCAACAAGCCAGAACACCACCACCAGCCGCTTGCGGCAGGAAATTGATCGGGGAATGTATGCGTCGACGGTTGCTTGATCCAAGAGTTGCGGTTTTGAGGCGCTTCGCCGCTGCCGGCCTGGCCCTCCTGATCGGATCGGGCGGGGCGTTTGCCCAGAGCGGCAGCCCGACCCCGCAGGATCAAGGCAAGGCGCCGGCCAATGCCGCCGCCGACGCCAACAAGGACAACCAGCGCAAGGCCGACGAATTCGTCGAGGCCGCCCAGGCCATCAACGGCCCGGCCGGAAACCCCGAATGCGTCTGGCTCGGCCGCCGGGTGGTTCGTCTGATGTGGCGCGACGACCTGGATACCGCCTTCCGGCACCTCGATCTCTATGACCGGTTTGGCTGCCCCGGCGGGCATGTCCAGGCCACCTTCCGTTGCCTGACCCGCTTTGGCGGACAGATCGATCCCAAGGTGGCGGAGACCCTCGACAGCCGCATCCATGTCTGCTGGATCAATCCGGGCGCCCAGCCGCAGGCTGCCGCAGCAGCCAACCCGGCGCCTGCGACCGCCGGCAATGCGACGCCTGCGCCGGCCGCTTCGCCCTCGCCTGCCCCCAGTCCCGCGCCTGCCCCGCCCGCGAAATAGACGTCCGACGTCCGGCATTCAGGAAACGTTCAGCGGAACGATCCTATTTGTCCGGCGTTTGGATTGGTCACGCCCTTGAAGCGCCGTCCTTAAAAAAGTCATGGCGTCATACCAGTTGTGAAAACGCAGGGCAGGACTATCCTTATGACGCCGCCGTGTCGGTCGAACCTAGGGGACAGGTTCGCTTCCCATAAATTGCAGCCCCCGTATGGTTTAGCCCCCGATGCGTGCTGTCGTCGCCGTTCTGCTGTTTGTCACCGCAGCTCACGCCGGGCTGTGGGGCCTATTCCAGGAAAAGCAACCGGCGCCCGATTTCAGGGGCATTTTGCCGAGCGTCTCCTATGCGCCGTTCGAGGGTTCGGCGCATCCCGACATCGACAATATTCCGCAGATCGAAAAGATCCGCGCCGACCTGAAGAAGCTCTCGACGATCACGCGCGCGATTCGTCTCTACTCCTCGACCGGTGGCGTCGAACTGGTGCCGCCGATCGCGGCCGAATTCGGCCTGAAGGTCACCGTCGGCGCCTGGATCGACAAGAATTCCGATCGCAACAAGCGCGAGATCGAGGCGGCGATCAACCTCGCCAAGCGCAACAGCAACGTCAACGGAATCGTCGTCGGCAACGAAACCATTTTCCGCGGCGAGCAGAAGATCGACGACCTGGTCGAGCTGATCAAGCAGGTCAAGAAATCCGTCAACGTCCCCGTGACGACCGGTGAGATCTGGAACATCTGGCGCGACAATCCGGAACTGGCGTCCTCCGTCGATTTCATCGCCGCGCACGTGCTGCCCTATTGGGAGAACTTCACCGACAGGCAGGCCGTCGATCAGGCGGTGGCGATGTTCCAGCTACTGCGCGATCAGTTTCCCGGCAAACGGATCGTGATTGCCGAGTTCGGCTGGCCGAGCGCCGGATACAATTTGAGGAACGCCGAGCCCGGCCCGTTCGAACAGGCCTCGGTGCTGCGCAACTTCGTCACCCGCGCCGAAGCCATCGGCATCGACTACAACATCGTCGAGGCGATCGATCAGCCCTGGAAATTCTTCGAAGGCGGCGTCGGCCCCTATTGGGGCATCCTCGATGCCAATCGCGAACCGAAATTCGCGTGGACCGGCCCGATCGTGAACGAGAATTATTGGAAGTTGGCTGCGATCGCGCTGCTGATGGGCATCCTGATGTCACTGCCGATCCTGCGGATCGAGCAGCCGACCATCATGCAGGCGCTGCTGCTTTCGGCGGCAGCGAACGGCGTCGGCGCCTGGGTTTCCACCGTGTTCGCCTACTGGGCCGGGCATTATTTCGTGTTCGGCTCGGCGTTTGCGCTGACGCTTGGCCTGATCCTGCTGGTTCCGCTGATCCTGATCGCGATGGCGCGCATCGACGAAATCGCGGCGATTGCCTTCGGCCGCGGTCCGCGCCGGCTGATTACCAAGAGCGCGCCGTTAGCGCCCGCCACCATCGGCGAGAACGTCGCCTTCCCGAAGGTCTCGATTCACATCCCCGCCTATTTCGAACCGGTCGAGATGCTGAAGCAGACGCTGGATGCGGTGTCGCGGCTCGATTACCCGAACTTCGAATGCGTCTGCATCATCAACAACACGCCCGACCCGGAATTCTGGCGGCCGATCCAGGATCACTGCCGTGCGCTCGGCGAACGCTTCAAGTTCATCAACGCCGAGAAGGTGCAGGGCTTCAAGGCCGGCGCGCTCCGCATCGCCATGGAGCGCACCGCGGCGGACGCCGAGATCATCGGCATCATCGACGCCGACTATGTCGTGCATCCGGACTGGCTGAAGGATCTCGTGCCTGTTTTCGCCGACCCGCGCGTCGGCCTGGTGCAGGCGCCGCAGGAGCATCGCGACGGCGACCGCTCGCTGATGCACTACATCATGAACGGCGAATATGCCGGGTTCTTCGACATCGGCATGGTCCAGCGCAACGAGTTCAACTCGATCATCGTGCACGGCACGATGTGCCTGATCCGCCGCTCCGCGATGGACATGGCCGGTGGCTGGTCCAGCGACACCATCTGCGAGGACACCGATCTCGGCCTGACCATCCAGCAGCAGGGCTGGCTGACGCACTACACCAACGTCCGCTATGGCGAGGGCCTGCTGCCCGACACCTATGAGGCGTTCAAGAAGCAGCGTCACCGCTGGGCCTATGGCGGCTTCCAGATCGTCAAGAAGCATTGGCGGCGCTTCCTGCCCGGCGCGAGCCGGCTGACGCCGGACCAGCGCCGCGAATTTTCGCTGGGCTGGCTGAACTGGCTCGGCGCCGAAAGCCTCGGCGTGGTGGTGGCAATCCTCAACCTGATCTGGGTGCCGATCGTGGCGTTTGCCGACATCGCCATCCCCGACAAGATCCTGACGCTGCCGATCATCGGCTCCTTCGTCGTCTCGCTGGTGCATTTCGTGGCGCTCTATCGCCTGCGGGTGAAGATCAAGGCCGGCCAGATGTTGGGCGCCATGATCGCGGCAATGAGCGTGCAATGGACGGTGTCGCGCGCGGTGGCCCAAGGCCTGATCACCGAGCATCTCGCCTTCGCCCGCACCTCCAAGGGCGGCCTGTCACGGATGTCGATCGAATTCCAGGCGTTCTGGGAGGCCGTGATCGGCGTGCTTCTCTTGATCGGGGCCGCCGTCCTGGTCGTCACCAACGGCTACAAAGAGGTGCGCGAGATCTACATCTTTGCCGGCGTCCTGGTGCTGCAAAGCCTGCCGTTCCTCGCGGCGGTCGCGATCGCGGTGCTGGAAAACTCCCGTATCAATTCCTTCGCCTTCTGGCGTAACAGCGCGGTGCGGACGGCGGAACTGATCGGGTTGCGCCCGGTCACCCTGCCGACGGTCAATACCCAGTCCCAGCCGGTCGCCTCCGAGATTCGCCGGGAGGTCAACTAACCGCGGTGGATTGATTGGCGGCGGGTAGTTGAAGAATCCGAACTAACCTTTAGCTACCTAAAGAGAATTGGGATCGAACGAACCACGAATTAGCCGCGGGGTTGCTATTGACCCGCAGGGGCCCGCCCCCTACACAGCGCGGCGAGTGAGCGCGTAGCTCAGGCGGTAGAGCACGTGACTTTTAATCATGGGGTCGAGGGTTCGAGTCCCTCCGCGCTCACCATTGAAGTTGTCCCTCTCCTCTCTATGAGCGCCCCGGCGCGCGTTGACGCTACCAAGATCGCCAGCGCGGGCGCGCGGAGAGCGATATGACGTGATCCCAACCGTCCTAGGGTCCGCGGACTCAGTCGGCTATCGAAATCCCCGATGCCAGCAGTCCAGCTGCTTGGATCGGCGCGCGGCCACGATGCCGCACGTCGTGCACGCGAAGATGTGACGTTAGTGGATTAGTTCAGATGCGGCCAACAAGAGAGCGCCAGCCCCGTAGAGCTGGGTGTCTGTGATGTGGACGGGGTCCGGCTTGTCGCCGATCGGCTGCACGCGACCGAGCCGGCCGTCAACCGTCGCCGATGCCAGAGCCTGCCAGCCTCGTTCAATCACTGGACTAAACCGCTTTGCGTCGAGTAGTCCGATGCGCACCCCGGCGGCCAGGCCGTAGGTCAGCAAACCTGTGCAGCTGGATTCTGGCGTGCCTGCGTCAGGCGGAGCGAGCAGCGAGGTGGACCAGAAGCCATCCGGCCGCTGCAGTTTCGCTATGCGGTTCGCGATCTCGACAAATAACTTGACGTATTTCTCGCGCAGCGGGTCGCCGGGCTGAAGCTCGCGCAGGATGTTGACAAGTCCAGCGAGCACCCAGCCGTTCCCGCGGCCCCAAAATATCTTTTCACCATGCGCGCCAGTTTTTCCGATGAAACGGCTGTCGCGGTAGAACAAGTGCTCGTCGCTATCAAACAGGAGGTCTTTCGTGGCCCAGAATTCCCTGTCGGCATAATCACGGAAGCGCGGATCCTTCTGGATGCGCGCAATGCCGAACCACGTCGCCGGCCCCATGAATATGGCGTCGGACCAGCACCATCGCTGCAGGCACTTCGCGCTGTCGAATTCGAGAGAGACCTGTGGTTGGTGCTGCAGGATATAGTTGAGCCGCTGCACTGTCGGCTCGATCATGCGCCGATCGCCAAAATGATCGTAGGCGGCGATATAAACCTGCCCCATGGCATGGTCGTCCGCAAAGTAGATCGGGGGCGCCCAGTCGCTGTTGCCCAGCTGCCAACCGGTGCGTTCCCCAAGCTCCCGGATGGCGTCGAAGTGTATCGTCTGACCTGGTGTCGCGGCCCATCTAGCGAGACCGATATAGAAGGCGGCGCGTGTCCAATCAGTTTCAGGCGCCTGGGGCACTTCATGGAAGTGCGACAGTTGCCAACTCGCGACTTGCTGGGCCGTGTTGCGTACGATTTCCGGGGCAAGTGGACCGATGAACAGGATGGCCGTCAGTGCGATTGCCTTCATGCAGCTGTTCCTGACTGCTGATTTCAATCCATCCAAAGGCGGATAGAACCCGGCGGGACGGCAACCCTATCGTAACAGAAACGCCCCGGCGATGAGGCGGAGCCTTCCAGACGAAACGCGCGAGCTGCAAGTATCCCGAGGTAAGGCGGCCCGGCAGGCGACGCTTCAGGACGACACACGCCGGGCCCTCGCCAAGGAGATCGCTCCACTCAGCGGCCTTCCCCGCAGATCGCTGGCCGAACACTTCAGCGCAGTCGTTCGAAATCCTCAGGTTTTCGCTCGCGATCCCATGACAGAATGGCTGACAGACCCCGCGCAGATCTCGGCTCAGGCGATCAAGGAAGTGCGGAACTACCTCAAAGCGGACGCATTCCCAAGTTTGCCGAGGTCTTTTGATTGGGCCGTACACCCACATCCTTTCGCAAAATAGTGGGTCGGCGCGTTTGTTGTGGCCGTCGTGAGGGCGTCGCTATGGTTGGTCCGAACAGCCAACAGGTGAGCCAGTCGTTTGTCGGCAAGCGCGATAACGCCAAGGTCCGAAAGTGCTGGCAGCCGTAGCCCCCGCGCGCTTCGTGCTCAACGCGAAGTGGTTCACTCAGTTTAGTTGCCGATTTGCCGGTCTCTGTGGCCACGTCCGGTTGCACCGCGGTCTGGGCGGGCTTCACGAGGGCGTCGCTGTTTGCCCAGGCAAGCAAGGAGACACCGGACTTCTCTTCCACCGCGGCAGGTTTCTGTTCTGCGGCGCGCCGCGCCTTCGCCAGTTCGCTTGCCAGCGCCTCGGCCCGGTCGTGCTCCTGCTGCAGAGACTGACGCAGGTCCGCCGTCGCGCTGTCCACCGCCTGATTGAGCCGCTCCACTTCGTTGATCTTGTGCTCCGACAGCAGCGTCTCGACGTCCCCTAATAGCGTGTCGACGTCCCGCCGCCGGTTAACCAGTTCGGTTTCCAGCGCCTTGGCCCAGTCGCGCTCATGCCGCAGAGACTGACGCAGGTCCGCTGTCGCGCCGTCCACCGCCCGCTTGAACTGCGCCGCCTCGTCATCCTTCGGCAATGGGATCTGCTGCGCCATGACCGGTGGGCCTAATATCTTCTGCTGACTAGCGTATCGTGCCACATAGGCGATTACTTCAGCGTGGAAATACACGCCGATGAGCGGCGCCGCGACTAGGATTGCGGCAATTGAGAAAAAAGAAAAGAAGCCATGACGACGCGCTCGACCTGCCGACGTCGACGCGTCGGAGAGGCCGCTGGGCGGACCGTCCCCTTGCCGAATATAATTTTTCGCCGGCATTGGATACCAATGCGACGGCGTTATCTTGCTCGGCTCGCCGGCTTCTCCGATCCATTGACCGGCCTCAGGCGACCAGTGAGCGACATCAAACGTCCCGCTCGCCTCATCCCCGAGGATAACGAGGCTCCCATCCCTCGGTGCGGTCTCAATCTTTTGGCGCATGAAACCACGCCCACTCTGACGGGTTATCGGGCCATTTCTTCCTTCGCCACGAGCTTATTCCTACCCGTGGCGGGCATCAAGTTACGCTTTCAGGTACCGAAGCTCACTAAGACCGCGCCGCCCTGTTCGATAACAATTAGTGTACAGACTATCACGACCGAGAAGGAATAGCTTGGTAGGGCCGGTGTTGTCTTGGCGTAATCGGCGTTGTGTGGGCGTAAGAGGTGCAACATGGAGCAGGCATTTGAAGTACGTATGCACAGCCTTCTTCAAATCTCGACCGATCTTCACAACCGCATGGCCGAAATTCAGAAACTCAGAGAGATGGTACGATCAGCGGAGGGCGGGCCCAGCCAAGAGCCGATCCATCCAGCAATCGTCGCGCCGATGGGCTGTTCGCACTTCGCGAACTGATGCAGGATGCCCCGGCTAATCCATTCCCTCAAGCTCGCGAACATCCCATAGCGAGACTGCCAGGATGATGAGCGATGGCGTCCACGCGAGCATGGCTCCAAATGCTATGGCTTGCAAAGTGGTCATGGATCGTCCCCAAATTCCAACCCGCGACCGTTGGAGTTGACAGCTTAAATCTCGATTAGTCGATGCCGATATTCAGGCATTTAAGCGATGCGAACAGTTTTCCACCGGGGACGACTCCCTGCTAATGGTGTGCGATGCAGCGAGAACAGAAGATTATTCTCGGCGAAATGCGGGAGTCCGGCACGTCGTGGTGTTCTGCGGTGACTGCCATTGCAGCCCTCCACTCGCCTGCCCGCCGACCGCTGGCCGGATCATGTGCGGCTCTCGGACATTGAGCCGCAGTTCGTGTGCGAGGCATGCGGCAAGCGCGGCGCCGACGTGCGGCCAGATTTTCAAGGTAGCAAGCAGGCCAGGGTAAAGAGCCTGCGGTAATCCCTAGTGTTAACGCTTTTCCGGTTTTTCCCGTGCCGTCATCCTCCTGTGGCATAGCTATTGCACCGTACCGAGGGACTGGGATTTCAGGGCTCAGTCTGAAACAGGCGCCGCCGGGACACCGTATTTCAAGCCCGGCGGCGTATCTTTTTGACACGGCACTGAAGAAAAATGGCCTCAGCGCGGGGTCGCGCCGAGGCCATCCCAAGTATTCCCATTTCAAATAGCCGGACAGGGTAGTGGGTACCCGTCTGGCTCCCCGAAAAAAGCGGAAAAGGCTGGCAACGTCTGTACGAAAGTGAACAGAGCGGCAAAAAGGAAGATATGGGTAGCCGGCAGGCGTCGATGCCCCGCCCCCAGGGTGTCGCCTTCAACTATGAAGTTCTGGAATGAATCGCATTGGCCGCAGGACCGCGTATGCCATGCTGGTAATCTTAGTGCTGTGCGTGAACCCGCGGGCACGAAAGAGCCGCCGCCGGGGCTGGCTTAGCGGCGGCTCTACGCCCGCGCTGGCCGAACTTTCGATAACTGATTCATAGGCCGTGCATTACCGATATTTGTCGTCCTTGCCGTTCGGACTGCCGTCGCCACCACCATTGCCGTAGCCGTTATTGCCAGATGCGGCGATTGCATCGGATGTCAGAGAAGTTGACAGCAGCAGCGTCATTGCGGGGGGAGTCACCGCCGCAAATCTTCCAGCACCGCCCCATTTCGCGTGCAAGACAATTCGTCGGTTCCAACGCTGCAGGTTCCCGCGAGGTGTGTAGCCCGTTGTGCTGGGAAAAGATGGCAATGGCTTAGGAACTTCTCATGGCGAAAACGGTATCCTTCGACCATTGGATGCAAGGTGCGTGGGAGGGACTGATGAGGGCGAGAGTCCAAATTCCAAGCTACTACCTGTATCAATTGAACATAGATAATGCTGATCTAGTCCGAAAATTTGCGGAGCTCGCAACTCTGCGGGAGCTAGTTCGACAGAAAGAGGAAGCCCTGCACGCGACGCAAGCATCGAGCAGAAAGTTGAGACCAACCAAGGCCGGGGATCATCCTTCCCACCCTCGCTATCGGACCGCTGGTTGAGCTGACGCAATCGATCTTCCAGCGGCTTCTTCTGAGCGACCAGTTTCTCACGAAGAACTGACTGCATCAGTTGGTGCAGTTCGAACAGTGATCGACATTGACTTCCACTCCCTCAGCATGACGCGTCCCGCCGCAGGACGCCTACGCCATGCTCGTGATCCGGGTGCTGGCGATCGGCGGCAGGTGCTCGGGGGCTGAAGGTGCAAGACGCCGCCAACTAAAATACGGCCCCAGCGGGGCTTGGGGGCTGCTGGGGCCGCAAGGGATATGCGTCTACTGTGCAGAGAAGCAAACTGGCCTCGGCACATCTCCTTGATAGCAGATGGCAGATTACCTCGAACGTACTCTCTCGAGGTCTACTAGGATCTTCCGAGGTATCCGAAAGGCGTACTCGCCTGAAATAGCGCTGCCATCCACTTCACGTCCGCCAGCGTGAACCGGCGGGCCGAAAAAATAACTTTCGGCGGAATGCGCTCGATGGGCGTTCACGGTCTCGGCGATCTGCACGAGATCAAGCATTGGATCTCGTAGGCAAGTTTCCTGTCTATCTCAGCGTTGTAATTAGATGCGGGATTAAATGGCAATTAAATGTTATTTGACTCTGCCGAATTTTCAATGATGGTGGTGGCGCAGGTCTCACTTTTCTCAAGGAGACTTTCTATGGGCAATTTAGAGAACGAGGCCGAAGCCGATCGGCGGAAATTCCTGGCAGCCTGCGGAAAATTCGCAGCAGTCACCCCGCCGGCGATTACGTTATTGTTGTCGACAACCTTGACCTCAGAGGCGATCTCGACGTCTGGTGCCAGGGGAAACAACGGCGTCGGCAACGGCATTGATCCGCAGCCCCCGGGAAATCCGCCAATCAACGATGGTCCGGGAACAGGCCCAGGAAACCCAGGCAACAGGCCTAATTGATACATGGAACCTCAGCCGAGGGCGAAGAGCATGTTACTGCCCCGAAGGCTGCCGCGACGAACTCGCCGGCTGCCTGATGGGTCCTAGAGGGCATGGGTGTCGACCGAGGATTAAAAATGGGCCAATTTATTTCGGAGCAGCGTCTCTCGCAGATAGACCTCGATCTTTCCCTCCGCATGGCCGAACTTCAGAAGCTCAGAGAAGCGGTGCATATTGCAGAGGCGCTGCAAGCGTCAACTGCGCAAAGGCGTGCCCGACCTTCGCCGAGCGACACCGCTTCGTACACCGAATCTCGATTGGCGGTTTAGTTAGGTCGGCGGCTTCACACGTCGAGGGGGCTTCGCGCTTGCTGCGTCGCTCGGCGGCTGGTTGAGCTGACGCAACCGATCCTCCAGCGCAGCCTTTTTGGCGAGGAGTTTTTCAAGGAGGACTGACTGCATTTGTTGGTGCAGTTCGAACAGTTCCTCGGTAGACATTGACTCCCACTCATTCCGCATGATGCGTCCCGGCGATCATGAAACCATTTGAAACTTCAGAGATATGGGAGAGAGGCTCAGTCTCAATGCACTGAAGAAAATTTAATGAGGACGGCAGACGGTCCCGACCGCGTAGCCCGTCCTTTGAGCTGTCTATCGTTTTCAAACAGCCAGACAGGGTAGTGGGTACCCGTCTGGCGCCCCGATTGAAGCGGGAAAGGCTGGCAACGCTTGTACGATAGTAAACAGAGCGGTGAAGATGAGGAACAATCGGGACTAGTTCCGCCGCTTGTACAGTCGGGGATTGAACGCGCCAAATGATCGCCTAGGAACCACTCGGCGCCCCTCCAAGTTTCTATCCTGTGTCAACTTGTTTGCCTTTGCACAGGGGCGTTTGATGAAGGAGCTCTCTGCGCTCGAGTTGGCCATAGCGTCAAGCCTGATGGCCGGCGCCATGCAAGCGGCAATAATTCAGTCGATGATCCGCAATCATCTCATTACCGACGAAGAAGGCCATGAGATCTACGAGCAGGCGCTTTTGATGCTTGAGACTAACCAGGTCATGACTTCCTCGCCAGACGTGTTCGAGGCCGCTCGCGAACTGATCGAGCAACATCTTCGGAGTCCGTAGGCCAAAAACCTGCCGAGACGCAACGCAGTTGGGCGCATCCTGACCAGGACTGCGGCTTAACCGACATGCAACTATCAGCGCTCCGCATTCGCCCGTGCTCAATGGTGTGTGCGCGCCCTCAGCGTCGCGGACATCCGCGCCGCATTATACGATGCCACACCCCGTTTGCTGGTAGCTATCTAAATTGCCGACATTATCCGATCGCATCCAGGCGCGCGGAGTGCCGACGGATGAAGCAGTTCGATGGATTCGCGATCGCCCGTCAGAACAGCGAGGTGGCCCATACTAATTTGTCCCAGAGGCACCTCGCTGAGGGGCCGGCATCTCCGAACGCCAGCAGGTGCAAGCCGTCCGCGTTGCGAACATTCCGGAAAAATTCGAAGTCCGTCTGTTCTACGGAAGGCTTAGCGAAACAAATACGTCCTTCTTGCTGCAGTGCCTCAAAGCCGCTTACCTCGGCGCACATGAAATCATCGGTAACTTATCACCGTTCACGATCATGGCGCTGGAGGTTCTACGCTCTTCCGGAACACAGCCTCATGAGCTTGCATTATCTTCTGTTTTCATTGTTTGTGAGGTTGGTCATGCGTCTCCTGTTTAGAATAGTCGCGATTGCGACAGTCCCCGCGTGGTTAGGCTTGCATGTAAATTCCGCTGCAGCTCAGAGCTTCAATGAGAGATGGTCGATCATTCCGAAGGCTCATGCAGAACCGGCACCTGAAGCACCCGACCAGACCAAGCGAAGTTCGCCAGAGCAATCTCAGGTTGGAGGACAGCCGACCCGGCCCTCGGACGATCGCGTAACTCGTCAATCTTCCAATCGCACTTTTTCCGGAAAGACCTCTTACTATGCGTACACGAAAGGAAAAACAGCCAGCGGCTCCACGTTCAGTCGCGATGCACTGACCGCAGCTCACCGCAGCCTGCCGTTCGGCACAAGAGTTCGCGTAACTGATCCTATGAGCAGCAGGTCAGTGGTAGTCCGTATCATCGACCGCGGACCGTGGGTACGCGGCCGTATCCTTGACCTTTCGCTCGGTGCCGCACGGACTTTGGGGATCACGGATCGCGGCGTGGCCCAAGTTCGCGTTGAGGTGCTTTAGCTTGCGTCTGCTGCAATATCAGCAACGACTGGAAATGCACTAGCGAGCGAGCTTGGACTCCGTAGATAGAATCAAGCGCTTCTAGACAGGATTTTTTGGCTGCTGCCAAAAAGCTCTCCCAGGTAGCAAATAGGTAGCAAGCTATCAGCGCGGATCAGCACGTTGGTAGTAGATTGGTCAGGCGTGCGATCTACGCAGGGGAGCCGCACACTTGTCGGTCTGATTTCCGCGTGTGCCGAGTGCGCGCGAGCGTTTGCTGGATCAAGTTGTTCAACTACGCGTCGATCTCGCTTTCGACCCTCGCGCCTTTCGCCGAGGCTGACGCGCCTCCAAAATTTGCCTGCAGTCTCGAGCCGGTCGAAAAATGACTCTGACTGGGGTCACTGGGCGCCGAAAGGGGTCAATATTCGAAGCGCAGACAAAGCAGCCTGCGACCCCGTGGCCGTTCGCCAAGCGGAACCGTTCGGCATCGGAGGCGTTTTTTCGCAACTCGAGAAACGCTGTGGGGACGCATGTGCTGATGCGAAACGTCCGAACTGCGCTTACGCTGAAATGTCCCGCGTGCAGCCGGGCGACGCCACATCGGTTTCTTTACATCAGGAACGGTTGCGACATCTTTCAATGTCGGGACTGCGGACTGGGACGCACCGACGCATCGAGCTTCGATCCCCTCGCTTACTATGACGATGGCTACTTTTCCGGCCGTCAGTCCGACGGCTACGCCGACTATCGCGGCGCCGAACCCGTGCTACGGCGCGAGTTCGCCCGCACGGTCGAGTTCATCCAGCGCCGCAAGCCACAGGGCTGCCTGCTCGAGATCGGTTGCGCCTACGGCTTCTTTCTCGATGAAGCCCGCCGCGCGGGATTTGAGGTGAGCGGCATCGAGCCGGCGGAGTCGGCTGCTGCCCATGCCGGCGATCTCGGCTTGAACGTCATCTGCGGCTTGCTGAGCGAAGCGACTCTCAAGCAGCTTGGCACCCTGGATGTTATCGTCCTCCTCGACGTCATCGAGCATCTGCCCGACCCGCAGGAAGCCCTCGCGCTGCTCGCGGACCATCTCCGGCCGGACGGAATCATCGTGCTGACGACCGGAGACTTCGGTTCCCTGGCGGCGCGGTCGACCGGCCCGCACTGGCGCCTGATGACGCCTCCGCAGCACCTGTGGTTCTTCAATCGCGCCAGCATCGCGTCTCTGGCCCATTCGGTCGGCTTTCGCGTCGAGAGTTCCGATTACCCTTGGAAATTCGTGCCGTTTTCGCTGATCGCCTTCCAGGTCGGTCGCATGCTCGGCCGCAAGATCGCGGCCAGCCCAACCGGCAACCGGTTCGCCATTCCGGTAAACCTGTTCGACGCGATGCGCGTGGTCTTGAGCAAGGCGCCACCATGTCCGGATACGAGCGCCCCATGACAGAGCGCCTCAACCTCGGCCGGATTCGTAATCCCTGGGTCGTCGTCGCGGCGTACAATGAAGCGCCGGTGGTCGGCAACGTCGTTTCCGGCATTCGCCGCGCCGGATACGCGGTCGTCGTGGTCGATGACGGCTCCAGTGACAGGACCGGCGACGTCGCGCTGCTCGCCGGCGCGGTCGTCGTCCGGCATCCGGTCAACCTCGGACAGGGTGCTGCGCTGCAGACCGGCATCGACTACGCCCTTGAGCAGCGTGCGGATGCGCTCGTCACGTTCGACGCCGACGGCCAGCATTCCCCCGTGGCCATCGCGGCGCTGCTCGCGGCGATCGAGCCGCCCGGCATCGATTTCGCGCTCGGCAGCCGCTTTCTCACCGGCGCGACGGTAAATCTGCCGGTGTCGCGCCGCATCCTGCTCGGCGCCGCGCTCTGGTTCACGCGCGCGAGCACCGGACTGCCGCTCACCGATACCCACAATGGCCTACGGGCGATGACCGCGCGCGGCGCCCGAGCGATCTCCTTGCGACAGAACCGAATGGCGCATGCGTCCGAGATCCTGCACCAGATCGCGCAGAGCCGCCTGCGCTTTGCCGAAGTGCCGGTGAACATCGAGTACAGCGCCTATTCGCTGGGCAAGGGCCAACGCATCAGCGATGCGCTGGCCATCCTGATCGACCTGTTTGCGCGGAGGCTCTACCGATGATCGCACAGCTATTGTTGACGGCCCTTCTGGCGCTGGTTCTGGTCTACGCCTGGTCGGCGCATCGGACGGTGCCGATCATCGGCCTGCTCGCGAGCTGCGCTACGCTCGCCGGCCTCTACTTCGTCTGGGTGCCGGAGCATGCCACCGCCCTTGCCGCCTTCGTGGGAATCGGCCGCGGCTCCGACCTCATCCTCTACATCTGGGTCGTGATCAGCCTGCTCATCATGCTCAACTTGCATCTCAAGCTGCGGGTCCAGCTCGATATGATCACGCGGCTGGCGCGCGCCGTCGCGATCGATCACGCCAAGGAGAGCCGGCGTGAGGCGGGCCCGCCGCGAAAACGTCGCCAGGTCATGTTGGGCCGAAAGGCCGCCGAGGCGTCCCCGATCGAATTGCAAGCGAAGAAGTAGATGCCATTGCCAAGTCCGCTGGCCAAGTCCGCTGGCCAATTCGCGCCGGGATTTGGCGTCAGTCGCCGAGCCCGCGACGAGTAGCGTAGATCTGGGCGAACGAGCGGCCAAATCGCGTGACCTCATCAACCAGCACGGCCGACGTGCCTTTGGCACAAGGCCAGCGCTCGGTGGCGATCAGGTAGTCGGCCTTACGCAGATCGGTTTCGGCAATCCAGTTGCGACGAAACATCATGCCGGCCAGTTGCTCGCGCCAGCCCAGGCAGACCAGCACGCGCGGTGGATCGCCCGCGAACCGGCCTTCGGCGTCAATTCGACCCTCGAGGCGGCGCAGTGCCTCGGGAGCCGCCATGCTCCAATAGTCGAGGTCGAATCGGCCGTAAGCGCCGGCGACGCCGCCTGCCAGACTGTTCATCGCGATATATTCGAGCGGATGCAGGATGACGAGCGTCACCACGATGACGGCCACGTGCGCGACCCCGAGGGCTGCGGGCACAATCGGGAGGCGTCGCAAGAAGGGCAAGAGGCTCGTCAGCCCGCGCGCGGCCACGATGGCGAGCATTGGGATCACGAACAATATGTGGCGGACACCGTCATAGAGCGTCGAGCCCTGCAGGATGAGCACCACGATAGGCCCGAACGCCGCCACGCTGACGACTAGCACCGCGCGCGATCCTGCGAGCTCGGCCGCGACTGGTCGCAGGCCCACGACGCCGGACCGACGCAAGGCGCTGAGGGCGGCGCGCGCCCACGACCCTGCAGCACCGATCCAGACCGCGATGCCGAGCAACAGCAACGCCAAAAAGCCCTCGGGCAAACGCGCCGCGAGCTGTCCGGGGATGTACCAGGCGGGCGGCTTATCGGTGAACGTGCGCTGGCCCCAGTTCTGGAATTCGAACGAGGTGTCGAGCGGGGCAAAGTGCCGATAGGCCTCGAGGAATTGTCTGAGCGGATGTCCAATCTGCAACCACGGCCAGAGCGCAATCGCCGTCAGCCAGGCGACGAGGATGGCGAGCAGCGTACGCAGGGCGATCTGGCGCAATTGGCCATAGCCCGCGCGGCCATGGCGCAGCAACACCTCGAGCGCGCACAGGCTCATGCCGCCGATGAGGTAGGCGTGCGTGATCACCCCGCCGGTGCGCGTCGCAATGGCGAGGCCAGTGGCAAGGCCCGTCACAAGGGTCAGACGCCAGCTCGGCACCTCCTGCCGCACCATCAGGACGATCGAGAGCGTCGACCAGCTCATGGCGAACAGGAACGGCACGTCGATCGGGGCAAAAAACAGGTTGCCGTACAGGTAGCCGGTCAGCAGGCACAGAATGAGCGCCGTCAACCCAGCCCAGTACCCGACCGTGAGCCGTGCCAACGGCACGACGGCGGCGAGCCCAGCGAGGCCGAACAGGAAGGTCATGGCGTGCCGGACCGTGATCGGGCTCGCGAGCTCAAGCGACTGCACGGCCGCAACGAGCATCTGAAACCACGGTCCATACATCCACAAATACTCTTCGACCGTCTCGAACTGAGACCGGTCCGCAAACGCGCTCGTGTACCAGGCAAGCGCCTTGGGGCCGTAATCGTCGGTGTTGAATTCGTCGGTCGACAGCCCGTAATCCGCGGCGGTCGCAAGCCCGATGACCACGGCCACGCCCAGCACGAGGAGCACGAGCAGCGTCTCGGCATGGCGAGCAGCAAATGCGAGACCGAGTTTCGGCCTCGCAAACCCGGAGCCGTCGTCATCCACCTGTTCAAGCGCCATGCATTGTCCTTGACCGGTTGCATGACAACGCACTGGTGCCGGCTGGAAATGTGGTGGGAATTCGCGCGGCGGAATCGCCACATCGCTACTACCACCAATGCGATCGAGCGGCGGCACGAAGAGTTTCAAGCGGCGGATCGACACGCGGACGCTTCTGCCATCCATCGGCCGATACCGCCGCCTGCATCATATCAGGCGACACCCAGCTAAATCGCTTAATCGGGAACGAACCCCCAGCGCACCTCAAGTGTTGTCCTTGGAATGGGCATAACACGCCTGAAAGGAACTTTGTTCCGAAGTTTCAAATCAGGTCTCCTAAGGCGATAGCAATGGCGATCCTTATCACCGGTGGTGGCGGATACATCGGGAGCCACCTGGTGTACGAACTTGCTGATCGTGGCGAACTGCCCGTCGTGATCGATGATTTTTCGTCGGGCTTCAAATGGGCAATACCATCCGGAGTTTCGGTTTTCGTTGAGGACATCGGGGATCAGCGGCGAGTTGCGCGGCTGATCACGAAGTATGGGATTTCTGAGATCATTCATCTTGCGGCTTCTGTCGCCGTGCCTGAGTCGGTTGCCGAACCGCTTAGATATTATCGCAACAACACCGCAAATTCCCGAAGCCTGTTCGAGATCGCAATCAAGAGTGGGGTGCGGCGTTTCATCCTCTCGTCGACTGCTGCGGTGTACGGGAATCCGCCGGCAAATCCTGTCACGGAAGAGACCCCCGTCGCGCCCGTATCACCTTACGGCTCATCCAAATTCATGGCCGAAACAATGCTGCGTGATGCTGCACGCGCTCATGGCCTACGGTACGTCATCCTGAGGTACTTCAACGTAGCAGGCGCCGATCCTGCCCTGCGCACTGGACAGGCAACGCGTGGGGCAACGCATCTTATCAAGGTTGCAGCGGAAACCGCCGTGGGTCTGCGAGAGAAGATGCAGGTTTTCGGCACCGATTACCCCACGCCTGACGGGACCTGCATTCGCGACTATATCCACGTGAGCGACCTCGCAAACGCCCATTATCACGCGCTTTCATACCTGCGCGGTGGTGGAGAATCCCTGACGCTAAATTGCGGCTACGGCCGCGGCTTTTCGGTCTTGCAGGTGATCGAGGCCATGCAGCACGAATCCGGAAACGACTTTCCCGTCGAACTTGCCGCCCGCCGGCCCGGCGATCCGGCGGAGATCGTGGCATCGGCGGAACGGATGCGCAATCTGCTAGGCTGGCGGCCTCAATGGGATGATCTTTCCCTGATCGTCCGCCATGCGCTCGCCTGGGAACGCAAACTTTTGGTACAAGGTAACGCGACGCAGCGCTTGGCAGCTACAGCTCTGCCTCACCCCAACAGCGGAACTCCGCCACCTAAGACCGTTTGGGTCAGCGGGCCTCGGTCGAGCCGCGCATTCCGCGCCTCGCAGGACGTCTCGGGGACGAACAAACAGGCGTGACAGGCGGCGCCCTGCAGCGGATACGGCCTCATCGTTACGATCGTCGTCGTGCTCGCTGTCCTCATTGCCGGAGCCTTCCAACAATGGAAGGCTCTGCGCACGACGTTGCCGGACGACATGCGCAGAGCCATGCCACGCCGGGGTACTCCCCAAAGGGCACTCCCCAAAATGGCCCGTTCAGGCTGATTTCGATTCTTGGCAGAATTGGGCACGATGCCGCGACATTGGATAATCACCTTTGGAGAGATGCGCGAATCGGGCGTCTGCGGTGTCGTCGTGTTCTGCGGCGATTATCCACTGTCGCCCATTCGACCGTCCTCGACGCCGATCGCTGACACGATCTGCCTGAAAACGGGCTCCATCTTTGGAACGCTTTAAGAGTTCAGTGCTATCAAGGCAGTATTTTAAAGCGGATTATTGCGATGGTGGAAACTCGGATTGCTCCACGTGTTCGCGTGATGAAGCCTGCCAAGATCGATTACGGCGGCGACAAGTATCCTTGTATCGTTCATGACATCTCCAGCACGGGCGCGGCGCTGGACTTTTCCGAGCTGCTCCGCATTCCCAATGAGTTCACATTGATCTTACCGGATGACAAGCTAAAGCTCCCTTGTCGCGTTGTGTGGCGCAAGGACTACAGACTTGGCGTGGTCTTCGACCTGTAGCTCGATGCAGCCGTTCGGGCTCCCGAGGTCCGGCTGCCCTACCCTTGTTGCCTCAATGGGCATCCGCCTGAGGCAGTTATGACGCCCTTCGCTTTCGTGCTAACAATTCGAACCGGACAAGGATAACTGTGCAAGCGGCCAGCGCGGTCAAAGCCATCAAGAGAACCGTCGTGAGCATGGCAAATCTCCAGCCCGATGATTCGCAATTTCTTAAACTCTGAACTATTTCATCCAAATACTTAAGAAAAAGTTAACATTCGCCTTCCATTGGGCCGTTGCTCAGCTTGGGGATCCGGGTTGAGCCTGCCCGGCAGCGCCTGCTCGATCCATGCGAAGGTCGGATCGACTTCAGCCGCGGTCGAAGTCCTTGGGACGATCGCGCCGCTCAAAGCTGCACTCGCAAACAGAGAGACCGCCCTTCGGGCGGTCATTTTGTTTCTGGCAAGCTCCTTGCTCTCCTTACGGCATCGCCACGTATCGCTGCCAGCGATGTGCCATTGCGGAGCAAACAAATGAACCAGCCCCAATTCGAGACAGCGGATCTACGACATCATGTTCGCGTTCAGGCTAAGCGACAGGCCATGGCAGAGCGCAAGCAGCTCGCGGCGGATGACGCGCTTAGGCGGAGGCGTCAACAAACTGAAGCAATGCTAATCGACATCAAGAACGCCCTCCGCCTGCTTGATCAAAGCATTGAGGCTGAACTACAGAAAAGTCCGACGAGAGATCCTCATCACTTTGCATTTCCGATGACGGTGAGAGCTTTGACCACGCGCCGTGAAAATCTTAAATCGACCATTACGTTGCTTTTGCTTGAGCTCACCAAGAGCGATCGCGGTCGGTAAGGTTGACTGGTTAGGTTAAACTGCAAGTTCGATTGCCGCCCGCTGCGGGGACGCCTAACGATCAGCCGCCGGACAATCCCCCAAGCGTCCGGGCCCACACCAGCAAGCCGTCAGGCGATCTCCGCCTGGCGGCTTTGTCTTGAAGGACGATCGGTGCACTACCAATGGCTCAGAGCGAACGCGGCCGACCGTCGCGCTCACGCCAAGTACGCCCCATCGACGTATGCCCCATCGACGCGATCCGAAACCGCCTGGCATTCCAGGTTGCCGCGGAGATGAAGAAGCGCCGAACGTCCTCCCCTGTTCCATTTAGCCCGGCTGTCCCTCGCCAAACGTCAATTTCACGATTGCTCGACCGCTGCCTGAAACAAACGACTGCGTACCTAGTTATTAATAAAAACACAGGGACGCCGAACAATGATCGAGCTGTCAGCAGGGATTCTTGCCCTGATTAGCGTAGGGATCTTCGCCGCCCACGCGCTGGATGCCTACCGCACCGACTAGCGCCGCGGAGAAAGCAAAACGTCGCCTGAGGCGCCGCGGCGCCTCAGGCGCATTTGTCAAACGTCGGCCGCCCGCGTCGATCTCTTGTCCGACGGCGGTCCTTGGCGCCGGACCGGTGAGCCGTGAGCACGGTCGATCCACCTTCTCTGCAATTGCTCGGACCGAAAAGTTCCATAGTTCCGGTTAGACGGCCGACGCATCCGCTACGGCCGGCGCAACTGTGCGAGAGCCTCGACGACCACCGATATCAGCGACGCCATGGTGTACGGCTTCGGCAGCCAGCCGAGCGGAGCGTAGGGCTCGGCGCGCCCGCGCGTGTGCACATCGTCGTGTGCGGTTGCAAAGATGCAGCGAATGGCGAAGTCCTGATAGAGTTGCCGTGCGGCGTCGATACCGTCGCGGGTGCTGGCCAGGCGAATATCCATCACAGCGAGAGTCGGTTGGGCCTCGCTGGCGAGCGCGACCGCTTCCTCGGCGGTCGTGGCCGGACCGACAACTTCAAAGCCGGCAGCCGTCAGCGCGACTTCGGATTGCATGGCGATCAGGAAATCATCCTCGACGACAAGAACCCGCAGCGGGCCCTGCTTCCCTTCCATGGGCCGGGTCTCTTCAGCAGGTGGCGACGAATTCCGGTCCGGATCGGATGGCAACGCAATATCCCCTGCGTTCTGATGAGGCGTCGTCATCGATCGCCGGCCTAACTCTTGGCAGCAGGAAAATCGAGGCACGCCCGCGAAGGGCTTTTCGTGACGTGAAGCGTTCCATGGAGCTGGCGTGCGAGGCCGAGTACGAGCCGGAGCCCGGACGAGTTCTTACGCACTGCCTCCAGGTCGAACCCCTCGCCGTCGTCCTCGACGCAGAGCGCCAGACGTCCGTCCTGGCTGGTCAGGCTGACGCGAACGGCCTGCCTCGCATAGTCCCTGGTGCCGTGCTTCACGGCGTTTGTCAGCAGCTCGTTCAATATCAATGCCAGCGGCATCGCTATGTCGTTGGAAAGCGCGCCGCGCGCCGCGCCACACTCAATTCGTGCATCCGGCGGCAGCAACTGCCGAACGGTTTGACAAACCGCCGGAAGAAATTCCTCCGCAGCGAAGCAGGTGGCATCGCTTCGGCCGTACAGCACACGCTGCGCCGCCGCCATGGCCGCGATCCGTGCGCTGGCTTCCTTCAGGACTTTGCGCGCCTCCTCGCTCGGTGCGGTCCTTGCCGCCGAGAAAAGCAGCGACTGCAGCATCTGCATGTTGTTCTTGGTGCGATGATTGAGTTCGTCGAGCAAAAGCCGTTGCTGGGTTTCCGCTTGCCGTCGCTCGCTGATATCAACCAGCATGTTGATGGCGCCGGTGATCTGGCCGGAAGTGTCCCGCAGCGGCGTCGGGAACGGAATGAACGGCACCCGCGTCCCGTCCGGCCGTTCCGCAACTGCTTCGGCGCCGCGCACGACGCGTCCTTCCTTCAGCGCAACCGCCATCGGGCACTGGTCGTGCGGAAGCGGCGTACCGTCGGGGTTGAACAGCTTCCACGTGACACACCATTCGTCGCTGCCGAGCGCGGGCGTCCGCCCCGAGAATTCGACTGCGGCCGGATTGAAATACGTAATTTTCCCTTGCGCGTCGGTCGTGTAGACCGCGGCGGGAATCGCCGCGAGCAATTCCGAAAGACGCTGCTCGCTCTCCCGCAGCTTGCGTTCGGCTTGCTTGCGATCGGTGATGTCGCGGGCGATCTTCGACGCGCCGACGATGCCCCCCGCGCGGTCGCGCACGGGCGAGACGGTCAGCGAGATGTCCACAAGGCTCCCGTCCTTCCGCCGGCGAACCGTTTCGTAATGGTGGATGCGCTCGCCTCGCCGTATGCGTGCGAGAATCCCGGGCTCCTCGTTTTCGCGTCCTGGCGGAAAAAGAATGGTCACGGGCTCGCCGAGGACCT
The DNA here is from genome assembly GCF_001693485.1 of Bradyrhizobium sp. LMTR 3. GTDB lineage: Bacteria > Pseudomonadota > Alphaproteobacteria > Rhizobiales > Xanthobacteraceae > Bradyrhizobium. The sequence goes on along the minus strand of NZ_MAXC01000033.1, from coordinate 546,971 downwards.
CGGCGGCGGTATAGCCGAACAGCCGCTCGGCGCCTGAATTCCAGGTCCTGATGATCCCGTCGAGATCCTTGCTGATGATCGCGTCGTCGGAGGAATCCACGATCGAAGCGAGTTGCTGCGCACGGTCTTCGGCGGCGCACCGCGCCTGTTCGGCTTGCTTGCGGGCGCTGATGTCATGCTGAGCACGCACCGCGTAGAGGAAATTTCCCAACGCATCGCAAACGCTTGAGGACGTGACCTCCGCCCAGAAGTATGACCCGTCCTTGCGCGCGAGACGCTTTTCGATGGTATAGCGATCGATTTCGCCCGCGACCTGTCGTCTGAACTGCGCGAGATCCTGCGCGACGTCCTGTGGCGAGGTCTCGTCAAAGATGGAGCGGCCGAGCAAGTCGGCCGCTTCTCGTCCCACCAGATCGCAGGCCTTCTGATTGACGCGCAGCATCCGCCCAGCCTCATCGATCTCGATGATGCCGACGCCGACATGCTCGTAGGTGACAGCCAGCCTGTCTTCGTGCGCCTGCCGCCATTCATCGCGAGGCAGATGAGGCACGTCCAGGAAGGCGGACCGGCCTGGCTGGGAGAAAGTCTTGGCCGTCCGTCGCTGGATGTTCATTCCCGCCATCCCTGCCGAAGGGCAATTTTGCGTTACACGATACTCGGTGTCGGCACATGCAGGGACCAGCACGCACGACCGCTGAGCGCTTGACCTTGGACAAATCCGGCAGGAGAAAATTTGTTCCTAGCTGTGGCCGGGCGCGGAAACGTCGGTCTTCCGGCGCTTCGTTTCCCGCAGGATGGATCGCGATTTGATCGCTAGCACCCGCGGCAGATCCCGGTGAACCTGCTCACCTCCGGCCGCCCCCGCGGCCGAACCGGCGACTTACGCGGGGCCTTGCGCGCACTGATGATCCGCTGCGAGGCGGTTGGATATGGCGGCGTCACGACACGTGCGCGCGGCGGATCAACTGAGCCGTAGGAGACGGCCGGCGGCGGGGGGTTGGGGCGGAGCGGTGGCACGCTCGCGGCATTGCCGATGCCGCTGGGATCGGAGAGCGCCCTGGGGTTCGCCGGTCCGAACGGCACGCCCGATATCGGCGAATTGCCGGCGCCCGCCGAGCCGGCTGGCGGCGTCAGTTGTGCGAATGCCTTTACGGGAACGATCAGGCTGAGCGCCGCGAAGAGAACAAGCGCCGGATTGCGGGACATCGAGGTCTCTCCAGGAGGCTCCTACTCAACGAACATGTAGGACGCGTGTTCCCCAGCTTCCAGGCGAGCCCATCTTCGTGCTGCCCGCCCTGATACGGAGTAGGCGTCGGCGGGAGAATCAGTCCTAATCAAGGCGCGATCACGTTTTGAGATTCCGGCGGCATGAACCAGCCCGAAGTGCTCGATTCCGATATCCGCGCCCTGCAGCAATGGCTGCGCGCTGCCTGGCAGCAGCTCGGCGATCCCTCCCTCACCACCTTCGCCCGGCGCGAGCTGCGCAACCAGATGAAGCTGTGCAGCGCCGACTTGCGGGCATGCCTGCAGAGGGTGGCGGAACAACAGCCCGAGCCGGTCCGATCACCGGCCTCGCCCTATTCCAGGCCAGAACTGCGAATCCTTTCATGGTGACGGAACAGAATTAGGCACCCGCCGCTCCGCCCCTGCTCTGCCGGCCCGCCCTGTTGATAACCCACGCCCCTGTTGGCGAGCATCGAGACAGGCCGGCGTGGTGTGCTATCGGCATATCGGCCTGATAAACGACGGACGGAACACATGCGGATTACCCTGGTCGGTTCCCGCCATTTTGGCGTGACGACATTCAATACCCTACGCCAACATGGGGTCGAAATCGTTCGCGTCGTCGTTCACGACGGCGAGGACCGGCTTGCCGCCGCGGCGCGGGCCGCCGGGGTTGACGTCGTGGTGCAGGCCGATCCGAAGCGCGTGATCGCCTCCGAAATCGCAGCAGCGACCGACCTGATCGTCACTGCACACAGCCATGCCCGCGTCACCAGGGAGGCGCTGGCCACGGCCAAACTCGGCGGCATTGGTTATCACCCCTCGCTGCTGCCTCGGCATCGCGGCATCGCCGCAGTCGAATGGACCATCAAGGAAGGCGATCCGATCGCTGGCGGTACCATCTACCATCTCGCCGACCGGATGGATGCCGGCGCGATCGCCGCGCAGGAATGGGTGTTCGTCAAAAAAGGGGAAACCGCCCGAGAGCTCTGGGAGCGAGCGCTGGCGCCGCTTGGCCAGAAATTGTTGGCCGATGTCATTTACCACGCCAAAGCCCACGGCAGCCTGCCGGCCACGCCCCAGGATGAGGAATTTGCCACCAAGGCACCGAGCCTGACCGACGCCAAGCATTGATCTCTACCATCATACCACAAAACGCTGTAATCCGCCGCAATCGCGACAAAACTGCGAATTTTTCCGTTCCTCCACCGGAACCAGATTCACCTTGATGTGTTTGAGATCGCGGGAACATTCCTCAGTGCTGCGACGCACCCAAGTTTGGACACATTGTGGCCAGATAAGGCGCGCCATCACACACATCGCAAGGATTTGATTCATGCGCGCCAACCGCATCCGCAACCTGCTTTTTGTTTCGTTGCTTGCTTCCGCCGCCACCTTCGCCAGCGCTCCCGCCTCCGCCCAGAATCCCTATGACGGCCTTTGGCAGGTGACCGTTGTCACAAAAACGGGCAGTTGCGATGCGCAGACTACCTCCACCGTGAATGTCACCGGCGGCAAGATTTCGGGCGGTCCGGTTTCCGGCAGCGTCGGCAGCGGGGGACTTGTACGAGTCTCGATCAATGGTGCATATGCGAACGGTCAACTCAGTGGCAACTCCGGATCGGGGAAATGGAATGGGGCTTCAGCTGGTGTCGCATGTAGCGGTCGATGGGAAGCGTCCCGTCAGTAAGGCAACCCCGACTTTTAAATCTTCTGCCAAAGCGCGGCGGCTGACATTCGCAGCCGTCGCTTTTTTTATGACGGCCTTTTTAATGGCGGCCTTGGCCACCACCACGAGCCACGCACAGTCCAGCACGTTCGCCGGCATGGCCGGCACATGGTCCGGTCCCGGCACGGTGACGCTGGATGACGGTTCGAGCGAGCGGATCCGCTGCCGCTCCACCTACAAGGTGATCGGGGCCAGCATGGAAATGGCCCTCACCTGCGCCAGCGACGCCTACAGGTTCAACCTGCAAGCGGCGGTGGTCGCAGCCGGAGGCGAAGTCAGCGGCACCTGGAGCGAAACCAGCCGGAATATCGGCGGCAGCATCCAGGGCCGCGGGGCTAACGGCAGTTTCCAGGTGATCGCCCAAGCGGCCGGATTCGCCGCCAACATCTCGCTGAAGACCACCGGCAGCAAGCAGCACATCGCCCTGAGGGCAGACAGCGTGTTCCGCGCCGCCAATATTTCGCTATCGAAGTAGATTAATCCCCCTTCAACTGTCATCGCCTGGGAAAGCGGGCGATCCAGTATTCCAGAGACGTCACGGCTTGAAGGGATGGGCCGCGGCGTACTGGATCGCCCGCGTTCGCGGGCGACGACAAGTGTGTATGTCGCTCACCCCAGCTCTTAACTCGTCTTCGGCTTTTCGAGCTTCGCCGCGGTCTCCTTGATCGTCTTGGCGATCAGCAAGGCCTGCTCCTTGTTGAAGGCAAAGTCCTGCACGCCGCGGTGCGTGGTCAGCGACAGCACCATGATGTCGGGCTGGTGCTCGGGCCAGCCGGTTGCGAAGGCGGTCACGAAATCTGCAGAGGTCGATCGAGTAGTGGTCATTGGCTCACGGTATCCTTTTGTCTTTTTCCGGCGCGCCTGATCAAGCGGACAGCGCCGGTGTGGCAGTTGTGATGTCTGGCTACGCCTTGGGCACGAAGGCCGTGACTTCGATTTCGACCTTGGCCCTGACGTCGACCAACCCGTCGATGTAGAGTAGCGTCGACGGCGGGAAATTGCGCCCGAGTGTTTCCTTCCAGGCCGCACCGATGCCGGGACCTGCGGCCTCGTATTCGCTGCGGCTGGTCAGGTACCAGGTCAGGCGCACGATGTGCTCGGGGCCGGCGCCTGCTTCGCCAAGCAGCTTGACGATGCGCTTGAGCGCCGTGCCGACCTGCGCGGCCATGTCGGGAGCATAGTCGCCCTTCTCGTCGCCGCCGGTCTGGCCGGCCAGCACGACCCATTTGCCTGAAGCATCGACCTCGACACCATGCGAGAAGCCGCGGGGTTTCGACCATTCGGCCGGTTGCAAGATACGCATGCGTAGTTTCCTCTCCTTGGTCATTCCGGGATGGTCCGAAGGACCAGACCTCAGATGCGCAATTGCGCATCGGGGAATCTCGAGATTCCGGGTTCGATGCTTCGCATCGCCCCGGAATGACGACGGTGCTTACCACTGAACCGGCAGCCGCTCCCACAGCAAAATTGCGAAGGCGTGCATCGCTGCCCCCGCGCATTTGCGCGTTGCAAATTGTGGCGCGCTCGCCGATACCGGCCTGCTCTCAACGATCTCCCCGCGAATGGACCGCACACAATCCAAAACCCTGGCCGCGCTTTGGATGGCCGGCTGGCTGACCCTGATGCTGATCATCGCGATCGCCGGGCGCGAGGCGGCGCGCGAGATCAACGTGTTCCAGCTCATGGAGATGCGCTCGATCCTCGGCTTTCTGATGCTGTACCCGCTGATCCGCGCCCGGGGCGGATTTGCCATGATGAAGACGGCGCGGCTGCCGCAGCACGTTGCGCGCAACCTCATTCACTATGGCGCGCAGCTCGGCTGGTTCTTTGCGCTCACGCTGATCCCGATCGGTCAGGTGGTGGCGATCGAATTCACTATGCCGATCTGGACCGCAATCCTGGCCGCCGCGTTTCTGGGCGAGCGCATGACACTCTGGAAGATCGCTGCGATCGTGCTCGGAATCGTCGGCGTCGTGGTCATTGTTCGACCCGCCGCCAGCGAGATCAATCCGGGGCAGTTGATTGCGCTGGCAGCCGCGGTCGGGTTCGGCGTTTCGGTGGCGATGGTGAAGTCGCTCACCCGGACCGAGCACACGCTCTCGATCATGTTCTGGATGCTGGTGATACAGTCTGCGGCCGGTCTCTTCCCCGCGCTCTACGTCTGGACCTGGCCGCCGGCCCATCTCTGGGGCTGGGTGGTGGTGATCGCGTTTTGCGGCACGTTCTCCCACTACTGCATGGCGCGCGCGATGCTGCACGCGGATGCCACCGTGGTGATCCCGATGGATTTTCTGCGGGTTCCATTGAGCGCCGCCGCGGGCTGGCTGATCTATTCGGAACGGCTGGATGCATTCACCGTGTTCGGCGCGGCGCTGATCCTCACCGGCAATCTGTTGAACCTGAAACCGAATCCTTCGCCTGCGCGCGTGCAAGGCTGAAGTTTATTTCCCGGGCTGTGATCTAGATCACGCTACGGCGCGTGTCGCGACGGTAACGGATGGCTCCGGATTTGGCCGTTTGGCTGCTTTTTTGTGGTGCGAAGCAGGCGATATTTGTAATGTCCAGCCAGCGTTACAGCCAAAGCCTTTGTTGATTCTGCAGGGGGATTTCTTATGCGTTACCCAACGCTCATTTTGTCCGTCATATGCATGGTCTTTGCGACCGGAACCGCTCAAGCCGAAAGGCGCGTCGCTTTCGTCGTCGGCAACGGCACCTACAAGAACGTTGCTCCGCTTCCGAATCCTTCCGTGGACGCAAAGGCGATGGCCGCCGCGCTACGCAATGTCGGATTCGAGGTGGTCGAGGGGTCCAACCTCACGCGCGACAAGATGACCGAACGTCTGCTCGACTTCGGCAAGAAGGCGCAAGGCGCCGACGTCGCGCTGTTCTTCTATGCCGGCCATGGCATTGCCATCTCCGGCACCAACTATCTGTTGCCGATCGACGCCGACATCAAATCCGAAATGGACGTCAAACTCGGCGCCGCGATCAATATCGACCTCACCCTCGAGCAGACCATGGGCGATGCCAAGGTCAAGCTGGTGTTCCTCGACGCCTGCCGCGACAACCCGTTCGCAGCCAAGATCAAGTCGAACTCCGCCACCCGCAGCGTCAACGTGCAGACCGGTCTGGCCGAAATGAAGTCAGGTGAAGGCACGTTGATCGCGTTTGCGACCGGCCCGGGCCAGACCGCGCTCGACGGCCAGGAAGGCGGCAACAGCCCGTTCACGCGCGCCCTGCTCGCCAACCTCACCCAGCCCGGCGTCGAGATCCAGCAGGCGATGACCAAGGTCCGTGCCCAGGTCAACGAAGAGACCAACAAGGGTCAGCTCCCCTGGGGCCACACCAACCTGATCGGCGCGGTTTACCTGAACGGCTCGCCCGCGCCTGGCGCCGTGGCGGCTGCAGCGCCGGCATCAGGTCCAAAGCCGGGCTCCGACGTCGAACTGGAGTTCTGGCGCTCGATCAAGGATTCCAACAAGCCGGAAGAGTTCAATGCCTATCTGACCAACTATCCCAACGGTCAGTTCCGGTCGCTGGCGCTGTCGCGGATTGCGTCGCTGGAGAGCGGTGCAAAGGATGCAACCCGCAACCTGAGCACGGGTATCGATCCCGCGACCTTCAAGGACGAAGCCAACCAGACCACCGAGGACCAGATCGGCCTCGACAAAGGCCAGCGCCGCGACGTGCAGCGCCGCCTGACCGGACTCGGTTTCGATACCAAGGTCACCGGCCAGTTCGACGCCCCGACCCGCGCCGTGATCACGCGTTGGCAAGCGGCGCGCGGCTATCCGAAGAGCGGCTACCTCAACAAGCTGCAGCACAAGGCGCTGCTGACGGAGATCGTGGCGGCCGCACCGACTGCGAGTTCCGATGAGGAGCGTCCCGCCCCCAAGCGCCGCGCCCCCAGCACCGTTCAGGCGCAGCCTCAACCGCAGCAGCCCCCGCCGCAGCGCCAGTACAGCAACCCCGGCCCCGATCCGGCCGGTGCCGGACGCTTCATCGGCGGCGTCGTCGGCGGCATGCTGCGCTAACGGCGAGCGACCCATCTGCCAAAAAAGGCCCGGGATCATCCCGGGCCTTTTTCATTTTGAAGGTCGCAAAGCGAGTTCTAGACGGCGTGCTATCCGTGCTCCGTTATAAGCCCCTCATGGTGAGGAGCGCCACCGGGTCCGCGCGTAGCGCGGCCCGATGACAGGCTCCGCGCGTCTCGAACCATGAGGCCCATTCGTGGCCTACATCCTTCGAGACGCCCGCTTCTCGCGGGCTCCTCAGGATGAGGGGTTTGAGTAGCCATGACGCAGTAGAACTATTTGCCTGCAGCCTTTCGCAGCGCCTCGTTGATGCGATCCTGCCAACCCGGACCCCCCTCCTGAAACCATTCCAGCACATCTTGATCGATCCGCAGCGTGACCTGCTCGCGCACGCCGGGAACGGCGGTTTGTTTGGCCGGCGCTTGCGCCACCTTCGCGGTCGCGCGCTTGAATGCGGCCTCGGCTTCGGTGCGCGCATCGTTCAGGGTTCTCGGCCGCCGCGGCTGGTCCGCCATCGCTAAATTCCTTCAAACAAGGCCGTCGACAAATAGCGTTCGGAGAATGACGGCACGACGGCCAAAATGGTCTTGCCGGCACTCTCGGGACGCTTGCCGATCGCTAGCGCCGCCGCGATCGCGGCGCCCGAGGAGATGCCGCCGGGAATGCCCTCCATGCGCGCCAGCGCACGCGACATTTCGATCGCGGTCGGGCCGTTGACCCTGACGATCTCGTCGATCACAGAGCGATCCAGAATGTCCGGAATGAAGCCGGCGCCGATGCCCTGGATCTTGTGCGGCGTATGTTGGCCGCCGCCCAGCACCGGGCTTTCCTCCGGCTCGACGGCAACGATCCGCAAAGACGGCTTGCGCGGTTTCAGCACCTGTCCGACGCCGGTGATGGTGCCGCCGGTGCCGACGCCTGCAACGAAGAAATCGATGTTGCCGCCGGTGTCGTTCCAGATCTCTTCCGCCGTGGTGCGGCGGTGAATTTCGGGGTTGGCGAGGTTCTTGAACTGCTGCGGCATCACGGCGTTGGGCGTGGTGCGCACCAGTTCCTCGGCGGTTGCGATCGAGCCCTTCATGCCCTGCGCGGCGGGCGTCAGGATGATCTCGGCGCCGAGGAACGCCAGCATCTTGCGCCGCTCGATCGACATCGATTCCGGCATCACAAGCTTCAGCCGGTAGCCGCGTGAAGCCGCGACGAACGCCAGCGCAATGCCGGTATTGCCCGAGGTCGGCTCGATCAGCACGGTGTCGGCGTTGATCACGCCGGCCTTTTCCATCGCGATCACCATCGCGGCGCCAATGCGGTCTTTGACGCTCGCGGCGGGATTGAAATATTCCAGCTTGGCCAGGATGGTTGCGCCAACACCATGCGCCTCCGGCAATTTGCGCAGACGAACGATCGGCGTGTCACCGATCGCATCGACGATGGAGTCGAAGACCCGTCCCCGGCCCGGACGTTGCACTGCACTCGCGGCTGACGACGCATCCATCTCGACACTCCCAAAGCGATCATGTGCGGGGAAAAGGCGCTCTCCTACTTAGGAGGCGGCCACATCGATGCGCAAGCCGGAATTGCCGGAACGAAGAGTTCGCTGCATTGCAAAACAAGAACTTCGCTAAATATCGCGAAATCAACGCATTTGTGTTGCGACATCGTCAAAGATTTCTGATTATACTTTGGTCGTGAGCTGGGCCTGAGGTTCAGATCGCATGGAGGTCACGATGCCAGCTATTGCTGAAATCCTGTCGACCCTAGCATCTAGGCCAGATCCGCGCGGCTGCGATTTGCCGACCTGCCCCGTGTGTGCCGATACGATGGTGGCAGCGGAAGCCTCCGCCTACCTGCAGGACAACGTGATCAGCTATCTCTGGACCTGTGACACCTGCGGTTACGGCTTCGTGACCAAGCATTCGGTCAAGCGGTTCGCCTGTAATTGAGGGCATAGCGTTTTCAAGCGAAGTGGCGTGAAGTCCGGTTCGCGTGAAGAAAACGCGTCAAACCAAAATAGCCCATCTCGGAGCAATGTCACCGCGCGCCCAACCGGCGCGCGGTTGTTTTTGGATGCCTCGAAACTACCCTTGCCGATCGGTTCGGTGCGAGATGCGACTAGTACGGCTGCACAGGTATTCTGACAGGTTGAACCGGGGATCAAAGTAGCTCTGGCAGGTGTTTCGGATGAACTGAAGGCGAGTGAAGATTTTTGCAGCGAGTGCTCGCGCCAAAATTGGCCGCGCCTACCCCTTGGCAGGCGGCCCCCAAAACGCTCAGCCAATGAGTCATAATCACCGTGCAGCGGTACTAGAGGTAGGATAGCCACCAGTCGCTGCGACGTTCTTTGATGCCGGCAAACCAGTTGCAAAGCGGGTACAGCGCCGCCACAACCGCAAGCCAGACGGAAAAGACGCCCAGGAGGCCGACGCCGTATCCGTTCGGCTTGTCGGCAGGGAATGGACCAAACAGCCAGGCGGTCTCCGCACCGCTCGCCCACGCGAAGATCACCGCGAGCGCGTGGATGACAAAAACATGAACCAAATAATAGAAGAATGGAACGCGGCCGAAGGTGGTGACCCACGCCGCGAACCGGCCGCGCGCGTTCTCAACCGCAGCAAGCAGCAGCAATGTCGGCCCGATCGTCATGGCCAGATACAGCAGCGATGGCGGGTATTTTTCGCAGTTGATGAAGGACAGCAACGTCGCAATTGCACCGGCTTGAACGCTCCAGGGCGCGGGGTCGCCGTAGACATTGCTCGCCCGCAGCAGAACGAAACCGATCACCGCGACGGTGCCCCATCCAACGAGCCAGCGCGTCCGCTTCGCACGATCGAGCGTGAAGACCGGACCGAGCGCGTAGCCCGCCGCCATCACGCCGATCCACGGGATCAACGGGTAGACCGCGAACCACTTCACGGTGGCGCCGAACTGCAGCAGAGCCGGCTCATGCAGGAAATTCCAGATCGGCGCGGCCGGGCCAAAGGCCTCTGCCTTGATGGGATCGAGTAGATTGTGCGAGGCGATCAAGACGAGCGCGATGGCCGCGACCGCACTGCGCGGCAGAAAGACCAGCACGGAGAGCGCAATCATCGACGCGCCGATAGCGAAGATGACCTGGCTGAAGAAGTAGCTGAGATCGAAGCTGAAGGTCCATGCAAGGCGGACGAGCGTGAGCTCGATCAGTACGAGCCAAATCCCGCGCGTGAGCAGGAAGCGGCTGAGCTGCCGCGTGCTACGGCCGCGCTCACCATAGAGGAATGCCGACACACCTGCGAGAAGGACGAAGGCGGGTGCACAGAAATGCGTGATCCAGCGCGTCATGAACAGCGCGGGATCGGTCACGTCGCGCGGGTTGAAGCCACCCGGGGCGAAGAAATCGCGCACATGGTCGAGCGCCATCAATACCATCACGAGGCCGCGCACGAGGTCGACGGAATCGATGCGCGTGCGCGCCGCCGTCTGCCCGGCGATTCCGTTCCTCGCCTGGCCGGTCCAGGACAGGCCTCCCCGTTGCCCGGCTTCGAAGCTCGCATTCATGATTTGATCCTCCCAGCGCACAAGTACGGCAAGGATGCGTGGGAGTTTCAGTCCGGCTGCCGCGCCGGCGCCTCAGCTCGCCAGCTTCACCGGCTCTTCAGGTAGTGAACGCCGATGGTGTTAGCGCTCGAGCGCGAGGGATTCAAAAGGCAACCGCGCAGCCCCCGCGGCATCGAACTGCTCGTTGATCCGAAACACCCGCCAGAGCTACTTTGATCCCCGGTTCAACCTGTCATAATCGCTGTGCAGCGGTACTAGGCTGCGTAGGCCCTGAAATTTTTAGACTTTTCCGCTGCCTCCGCCGAATTTCGCTCGGAGGACGCTTGTAGACCTCCGCAAAGACCGCATTGAAGCGGCGCAGGCTGCGAAAACCAGCCAGCGACGCAATCTCGGTCATCGGCAGTTTGGTATCATCCAAAAGTCGCTTCGCCCGCTGCACCCGTGCCGTCTTGGCAACCTGACCGGGGCTCGCGCCGAGATGCTTGTCGAACAATCGAGATAGATGCCGCGCCCCGACGCCAAGACGGGCCGCGAGCGCTTCAACCGTCGCCCGATCGAGTGCGCCCCTCGCTATCAGTCGCATCGCACGTTCGACCGTCGCCAATGAGCCCTTCCATGCCGGAGAGAATGGCGCCGTCTCTGGCCGGCACCGTAGGCACGGCCGAAATCCGGCGCGCTCCGCCGCCGCTGCAGATGGATAAAAGGACACGTTCTCCGCCTTCGCGGGGCGAACCGGACAGACCGGACGGCAGTAAATGCGCGTTGTCCTGACGCCTGAAAAGAACCGACCGTCGAACCGTCGATCACGGCTGACGCGAGCCCGCTCGCAGGCTGCGACGTCCAGATTGCCAAGCTCCGCCCTTGCCGACGACGGAGTCCGTTTGCGGCGAGCCATTCCGCGCTCCTGATGCTACGTCGTGCTCATCTTATGTTTCGGGAGAACGGAGACAATGGTCGCGGCGAGCCGCTTCTTTGGATGGTCAGTTGCCTGGTCGGCGTTTGCGATCGCCGTGTTCGCCTGGGGCATCGGGTTCTACGGCCCTTCGGTATTTCTCCAATCGCTGCACGAATCGCGAGGTTGGCCGATCTCGAAGATTTCAATGGCTGTCACGGCTCACTTCTTGGTCAGCGCAATCATCATAGCCTATCTGCCGGAGATTCATCGCCGACTGGGGATCGCCACAACGACGTTCATTGGAGCGGTCGCAACGGCGACGGGCCTGATTTTTTGGTCCGGCGCACGCGAGCCGTGGCATTTGTTCGTCGCGACTATCCCGAGCGGGGCTGGTTGGGCCATGACGAGCGGAGCAGCGTTGAACGCCATCGTGGCAAAATGGTTCGATCGCGACCGGCCGGTGGCGATCGCCCTGGCATTCAATGGCGCCAGCGTCGGCGGCGTGCTGTTCGTGCCGATATGGGTCTACCTGATACGATCGATCGGATTCCCATCAGCAGCGCTCCTCGTCGGAGGCTGCATGGTGGCTACGGTTGCATATCTCTGCGTCAGGTTCCTGGCTAGGTCGCCCGGCCAAATGGGCCTGGCGCCAGACGGCGATGCATCGCATAGGGCAGCACCGAGCCAAAGGCCACGACGGACACGCACCGAGATCATTCGAACCTCACGCTTCATCACGATTTCGGCCGCCTTCTCGCTTGGCCTGTTCGCACAGATCGGCCTGCTCGCTCACCTGGTTGCTCGTCTGACGCCGGACCTTGGGATCAGCTACGCGGGGTTTCTTGTCAGCCTGGCTACGATAAGTGCCATCATAGGCCGAACCCTCGTTGGGAAATGGATCGGTGAGCATGATCGCCGTTTAGCGGCTGCGATCAACTTTGCCGTGCAGATTGGCGGCGTCCTATGGCTGATTTTCAGTACTGGATGGGTCGGTCTTACGCTCGGATGCGTTCTCTTCGGTCTCGGCATCGGCAATCTGACGTCACTCCCGCCATTGATCGTGCAGAAGGAGTTCGAGCGCGAGGATGTCGGCACCGCAGTGGCGCTCATTATCGCGATCAACCAGGGGGTATTTGCATTCGCACCTGCAATCATTGGCGCCATGCGTGACACGACGGCCAATTATCAATTGCCGTTCGCACTCATTGCGGTGGTTCAGTTTCTGGCCGCAGCGATCATTCTGCTTGGCCAAAGGTCCGCACCCGCTTCAGCAACTTCAACTTGAAGATCGAGTTGCGCCCTGGCCAGTCCGCTCCCTAGCGCGGTGGTATGTCGCCCTTCGCCCATCCGGCGCGCGTTTGTTCTTGGAACGTCCCGAACGTGCCGGCGGTAATCGCGTCGCGCATGCCCTGCATCAGACGCTGGTAATAAGCCACGTTGATCTCTGACAGCAGCATTGCGCCAAGCGTCTCTCCCGACCTGACCAGATGATGCAAATAAGCGCGCGAGATGTTGCGCGCCGAGGGCCACTCGCTCTCCTCGTCGAGCGGACGCGGATCGTCGGCATGACGGGCGTTACGCAGATTGATCTGGCCGAAGCGGGTGAACGCCATGCCGTGCCGCCCGTTCCTTGTCGGCATCACGCAATCGAACATGTCGATGCCGCGCGCCACCGCTTCCATCAAGTCCTCCGGCGTGCCGACGCCCATCAGATAGCGCGGACGATCGACCGGCAGCGCCGGCGCGGTTTCCTCGATCATCGCCAGCATCACCGCCTGCGGCTCGCCGACCGCAAGTCCGCCGATCGCGTAGCCGTGGAAGCCGATGTCGACCAGTTCGCGTGCATTGATATGGCGCATCTCGGGAATGTCGCCGCCCTGCACGATGCCGAACAGCATGTAACCTTCCGGCGCGCTCTCGAACGCCCGCTTGCTGCGCTCGGCCCAGCGTAACGACAGCCGCATCGCGCGTTCGATGTCGGAGCGCTCGGCCGGCAGCCGCACGCATTCATCCATCTGCATCGCGATGTCGGCGCCGAGCAGCCGCTGCACCTCGATCGAACGCTCCGGCGACAATTCGACCTTGGCGCCGTCGATATGCGAGCGAAACGTCACGGCCTTTTCGCTCACCTTGCGCAGGTCCGACAGCGACATCACCTGGAAGCCGCCGGAGTCGGTCAGCATCGGGCCGTTCCAGCCGGTGAAGGCCTGCAAGCCGCCGAGCGCCGCGATCCGCTCGGCGCCCGGCCGCAGCATCAGATGGTAGGTGTTGCCGAGCACGATATCGGCGCCCGCATCGCGCACCTCGCGCCAATGCATGCCCTTCATCGCGCCCGCTGTGCCGACCGGCATAAAGGCCGGCGTTTGCACCACGCCATGCGGCGTGGTCAGTCGCCCGGTGCGCGCAGTACCATTGGTGGCGAGCAATTCGAAGTGATTGGGAAGACTCATGGCGCTGCTTATTGCGCGCCGGGGACGGGCGATCAACCGCCTATTGCGGGCACCGGGCAGCCCGCGGCCCACGCCGGACACAATTGACCCGCCCCTAGCGGGGAACAAGAGTCTCCGCCTCTGCGACGAGATTCGTCAGAAAAGTAAATCCCAGCGAGGCAACCCCGATCAGAGAGTTGTCTTCTACTTCAATAGTCTTGCCCAGGTGTTGGATTGGAGGATCGCAATAATCGCCAAAGCGGTCGTCATGCACCCTAACCATTTGAAGCGAGGGGCCATGCAAAATGGCGGGTGTTGTTTTAAGTTCTCCGGTGACGGAATCGCGGTATTCCATTATGCATTCTTCGTATTCGTTGAACATTAGAGGTTTGCCGTTCATACCGCGAGCATTGCCGCCGCGCGCAGCAACGCGCTTGATACCATGCTCATCTGAATTTCTGGCGTGATGCAGGAAACGCAATAGAGGGTCATCCTTCCGCTCTTTCTTTTTTCTACCAAACCACGGAGCGCTCTTGCCTTTTGCTTGCTTTGCACCCTGTTCTAACTTTGAATAGATCGTCGATGCGGCCAATAGGAAATCCGACCATGCCTCTTCGGCCTCTTCGTAACAGGTGGCCGTTTTCAGCGCGTATAGGGCCTTATCAGCCTTTCGAAGCCTTTCTTTGGCTTGTTCAACCGCTTGAGCGTCCATGACGAAACCCGATCCAACAAAGGCCCTGAATTTCAAAAGATTGTGCAGACGTTCCTGCATACAAAGCCACAGCCTCACAAGGCCAAGAAGTCTACGAAGGCTAAGCAGCCAAAAAAAGAAAGCTAAGGCATGCTGCCAGCGCTATTTGCGGACGCTGTTCGCCGCAAAGCGCATCTCGAGCATCCAGTTCAAGATTGTAGCGGCCTCGACCTCCATAGCACCGCTCGGAGGATGCCCAACAGCATCCTGGGCCTTCTGCACGGTTTCGCGGACTTCGGCGAGCGAAAGCCTGCCACTAGCCAACAAGGTCTCCAAAAGAGCGCTAGGAATCAGGCTGCCAGCGAACACACCGCCTAAGTCCTTCATCGTAACGTCCGACATCGAAAGCACCTTTTTGGTTGTGGCACTAGAAAGGTGCAATGTCAGGGTTATTCAGTCAATCCACCCCCCCAACGCGTCTCAGCTTTTCGCTTGTTAAATAAAACGATACCGTATAGTTTTATAAAAAGGCAAGACGGGATACCGTGGGCGATGAGGCCGGCGGCGGATAGTAGCGTGTACGGCGACTGACGACGAATGCCCTCCCCCTCTTTTTTCCCAGCTGGATCACTCCCCTCCGACCGGTGGATCAGGAGGGCAACCTCACGCCTGCTCAGGTCAGCCGTCTTGCTGTGCAGCCTCGCGGCTGCCGCCTGCACATCCCTGCCGCGGACGCCCTACAGCGCCGCGGATGCCTCTAGCTCCCGCGTGCTCGATATCGACGGCCTGCGGCGCTACACCGACGAACCCGTCACAAAATTCCGTTTCGAGAAAGACCTCTCCTCAACCAAGACCTATCTCGCGCTCTCCGGCGGCGGCGGCGATGGCGCCTATGGCGTGGGCGTGTTGAACGGCTGGACCGCAGCCGGCACCCGCCCGACCTTCTCGGTCGTCTCAGGCGTAAGCACCGGCGGCCTGATTGCGCCTTTCGCGTTTCTCGGCTCCCAATACGACGACACGTTGAGGGAGGTCTACACCAGCGGCATAGCGGAGAGCCTGCTTGCTGATCCCAGCATCATTCGCGTGCTGTTCGGATCCGGCCTGTTCGGCAATAAGCGACTGCGCGAGCTGGTGGCCCGCTATGTCGGGCCGGAGATCCTGGCCGCCGTTGCACGCGAAAATGCCAAGGGCCGAAAACTGCTCGTGGTGACGACCGATCTCGACACCCAACGCACGGTCGTTTGGGACATGGGAAAAATCGCCGCGCTCGGTTCGCCCGAGGCGTTGCGCCTGTTTCGCGACGTGATGGCGGCCTCCGCCAGCATTCCCCTGGTCTTCCCGCCGATCCTGATTGAAGCCGAGGGCCAGGGCCGGCGCTTTGAGGAGATGCATGTCGACGGCGGCGTGACCGCTCCGGTCCTGACGCTGCCGGATGCCCTGCTCTTCCAGGGACGTCTGCCCGGAAACAGCCGGATGAACATCTACATCCTCGTCAACAAGAAGCTCGAGCGAACTTTTGAGCTCGTGTCCAACAGCACGATCGATGTCGCCTCACGCAGCCTGTCGTCGATCACCCAGTCCCAGACGCGCTCGGTCATCTTCTCGACCTACGATTTCGCCAAGCGCAATCGGTGGGGCTTCCATCTGTCCTATATCGAGCGCGACTACCCCGCGTCGCCCTCAGAGGGGTTCGACACCGCCTATATGCGCGCCCTTTATCGGTATGGCTATGAGAAGGCTGCATCGGGCCGGGCCTGGACCTCGACGCTTCCGTGAGCCGCGCAGGAGCGGAACGACGACCTGCCCAGAGCGTTTTCGAGCGAAGTGGGTACCGGTTCGCGTCAAGAAAACGCGTCAAAACTAGAATCTGGACCGTCGACGATATGGCCAATTCGGCCAGATTCGCGATGACGCCCCTGTTACTGCGCGTTATAGAGCTATGACGACTATCACGATCGCGCAGGAATCGATGGGCATGGGATTGACTGCGACCAAGGCCAGACCGGCAAGACGAGACGTCCAGAAGTCGCGCGGCGGCCGGCCGACGAAGAGCGCCGCCATCGAGCGCGATCAGCGGCTGATCGAAGTTGCCACCCGTCTTTTTTTGGACCGGGGCTACGACGCAACCTCGCTTGATGCGGTTGCGGAAGCAGCCCGGGTCAGCAAGCCCACCGTCTATTCGCGCTACGGCGACAAGCGCGGGCTGTTTGCGGAGGTGCTGAGGCGCGAGATCGCGCGCTGGCTTGCGCCGCTTGCTGAAGCGGCGGAAGGGCAGCTCACGCGTTCGTCGGACATTTCGGTCGAGCAGCGCCTGATAGAGGTCGGGCGCGAGATGCTGATGTTCACCTGCGGACCCGATGCCGTTGCGTTCAGCCGCATGATGACGTCACAGGCCATCAACTTTCCCGACATTGCCAAACTCGGCAAGGAAGAGGGCTGGTTGAAGGCCGTTTCCACGACCGCGCGCTTCTTCGATCATTTGGTTGCACAGGGCGCCATGGACGTCGAGGATACCGGCATCGCGGCAGAGGTCTTTCTCGATGTTGTCGTCGGTCACACCCACCGCATGGCGACGTTCGGAACGCCGCTGGAGATGAAGTCCGCCGAAAAACGCATGCGCTTGGCGATCAGGCTGTTCCTGGCCGGTGCGCTTGGGCCATCGAGCCGCATTCAGTCCGTCCCCAAGGGAGCCATTAAGGGAACCGCTCGGCGACGTCCCTCCCGCTGACAATTCCGTGAGAACGGCGTTCACGTCGGGAGATGTCGTTGACCAAAACAAAACGATACGGTATGGTTTTGTTATAAGCGAAGTGAGCGAGTTCCCCGCTTTGTGGTCCCCGGTGGGGCTCGCCGCTTCGATCGCCGCAAACGGCGGTACCCGTTTGCGACGCTCCGCGGCCGACCCTATGCCTCCAAAAGGGTCGGCCGCGCGTTGTACGGGACGATCCGGCGCGACCGCCGGCAAAGACAGGCTCAAGAGTGGAGAGACTGCAAACATGCGTACGCCGAGATGTTTCAGGCAGTTTCTTGCGGTCGTCCTGCTGGCGATCATCCTCCCTGCCCCTGCCTATGCCACCGCGTCGTCGACCGGCGAGCCGGCCTCGCTCCGCAATGAGGCCGAGGATGGCGCTGCGTCCGACCAGCAGGCGGTCAACCGCGAGCTCGAGCTCTTCCGTGGCTCGGCGGTCTCGCTGAGCGAGGCGATGGCCATCGCCGAAGCCCTGCATGCCGGCGCGACGACCGCCGATGTCAGCTTCGACGGCGCGCCGGATTCACCAGTCTACCGCGTCAAGACCCTTCACAACGACCGCATCTGGCACCATGCCATCGACGCCACGACTGGCAAGATCGTCGGCGGCGAAGCCGCCCTTCCCTTGAAGGAGTTCGATGCCGGGGACCGCAGCAACCTCGTTGCACTGAAGACGATCAGGCAGCGCCTGGCAGATGCCGTCCGCGTGGCAGAGCACGCGGCGTCGGGCAAGGCCATCAGCGGCGGCCTGATCCGCGAACGCGGCCGGCTGAATTTCGCGATCGTCGTCATGAGTGGCAACGACCTGAAAGCGGTGATCCTCGAGCCTCCCGGCGCCGCAAGGCGGCGATGACGGGCTCGTCTGCCCCCGTTTGCAGCCCGGATGGGGCGAAAAGCCGTTGACGGCAGCCCCAAGCTGCCGCATAAGTCCGCGCCATGACGACCTCGACCAAAGCGACCACGAAAACCAAAGCACCCTCCGGGGGCTCGGGAGCCGTGCGCGCGTAGTCGAACGATCGCATTATCTGAACCGAAGCCCCGCCTGAAAAGGACCGGGGCTTTTTTATTGCCCGCAGCATTGATGCTCAACCAGAGGATAGACCCGTGAGCCACGAACCCGTTGTAGCCATTGCCGGCGTGACCGGCGCGGTCGGCGCCGAATTCATCGCCACGATGGACAGGCGCAACTTTCCCGTCCGCAGGCTCAAGGCGCTGGCCAGCGCCCGTTCGGCCGGCAAGACCATCGACTTCCGCGGCGAGCAGATCGTGATCGAGGAGCTCACCGAGAAGTCGTTCGAGGGTGTCGACATCGCGTTGTTCTCGGCCGGCGGCGGCATCTCGCGCAAGTTCGCGCCTGCTGCCGTGAAGGCTGGCGCGGTCGTGGTCGACAATTCCTCAGCGTTCCGGATGGACCCGAACGTGCCGCTGGTGATCCCCGAGATCAACGCGGGCCGCATCCGCAACCACAAGGGCATCATCGCCAACCCGAACTGCTCGGCGATCACCGCGTTGGTGCCGCTGTGGCCGATCCACCGCCAGAACCGCATCAAGCGGATGATCGTCTCGACCTACCAGGCGGCAAGCGGCGCAGGCGCGGCCGCCATGGAAGAACTCGTGGAGTCGACCCGCGCCTATCTCGACGGCCGGCCGTTCACGCCCAAGGTGATCCCGCTCCCCTACGCCTTCAACGTCTTCAGCCACAACACGGCGATCGATCCCGACACCGGCTACAACGACGAAGAGACCAAGGTGATCAAGGAGACTCGCAAGATCTTCGAGGACGATCAGATCGCTATCGGCGTGACGTGTGTGCGCGTGCCGGTGCTGCGCGCCCACTGCGAAGCCATCACCTTCGAATGCGAAAAGCCGATCACCGAGGATGAAGTGCGCGCGATCCTGTCGAAGGCGCCGGGCGTCAAGATCGTCGACGACCGGGCAAAGAACTATTTTCCGATGCCGATCGATGCGTCCGGCCAGGACGACGTTCTCGTCGGCCGCATCCGCAAGGATCTCAGCGACGCGTCCGGCCATTCGATCTCGATGTTCGTGTCGGCCGACCAGCTCCTGAAGGGCGCGGCGCTGAACGCGATCCAGATCGCGGAGCTGTTGCCGCAGCGCGCGATGGCGTGAAGGCGACGGATTTGTAGGGTGGGCAAAGCGAAGCGTGCGCACCATTGTGACCGACGGTGCGGAACGATGGTGGGCACGGCGCGGCGCGCCTTTGCCCACCCTACCGCACCTACCGGTTACGCGCCCGTCACGCGCCAGATGACGTTGCCGACATCATCCGCCACCAAGAGCGAGCGGTCGGGACCGAGCGTGACGCCGACCGGTCGTCCGTACGAGACCTTCTCATCGGCTGCGAGAAAGCCCGCCAGAATATCCCGCGGCGGGCCCGATGGGCGGCCGTTCTCGAACGGCACGAAGACGACGGCGTAGCCGCTCAGCGTGCTGCGATTCCAGGAGCCGTGCTGGCCGATCACCATGCCGTCCGGAAAGCCCGGCAGCGTGCCTGATGGCATCCAGCACAGGCCGAGCGAGGCGGTGTGCCCACCGAGCGCATAGTCTGGCGTAATCGCCCTCGCGACCAGGGCCGGGTCCTGCGGCACGCGGTCGTCCACCGTCTGGCCCCAGTAGCAATAGGGCCAGCCATAGAAGCCGCCGCCGCGCACCGACGTCAGATAGTCCGGCGGCGTCTCGTCGCCGAGGCCGTCGCGCTCGTTGACGACGGTCCAGAGCACGCCGGTGTTGGGCTCCCAGGCGAGGCCCACGGGGTTGCGCAGGCCGCTGGCGAAGATACGGCTCGTGCCATTAGCCAGATCGAGCTCATAGATCGCCGCGCGGCCTTGCTCGACCTCCATCCCGCTCTCGGCGATGTTGCTGAGCGAGCCGACGCCGGCATAGAGTTTTTTGCCATCCGCGCTCGGCAGCAGGCTCCGCGTCCAATGCCCGCCGGGCTTGAACGTGACCAGTTTTCGTCCCTCGGCAGTGATGCGGTCCGCACCAGCCACATAGGGAAAGGCAACCACGCCATCGGTGTTGCCGACGTAAAACGTCTCGCCCACCAGCGCCATGCCGAACGGCTGGCTCAGCCCTTCCATGAAAATCCCGCGCGCCTCCGCAACGCCGTCGCCGTCGCGATCACGCAGCAGCGTGATGCGGTTGGCGCTGACGCCGAGCGCCGCGGCACGCCGCATCGTTGCCTGCATCGCATAATGGAACACACTCCTGGGCGGTCCGGCGATCTGCGTCGCCTCGGCAATGAGCACGTCGCCATTGGGCAGCACGTTGATCCAGCGCGGATGGTCCAGGCCGGTCGCAAACGCGTTGACCTTGAGCCCGGGCGCCGCGGTCGGCGTCTCGCCGTCGCTCCAGCCCTGCGCTGTTGGCATCTTGAGCGTCGGGATCGCACCTTGCGGCTTCGCCGCCGGGATCGCCGGCGCGCTGCCCCAGGCCGCTTTGGGCGCGGATCCCTGCAGACGGCGCCACAGCAGCGCCGCGGCGCCGATCAGCGCGACCATTCGTGCGAAAATGCCGGAAAAGTTCATGCAAAAGCCCCTGTAGTTCCCGCGCACCGATGCGCCGAGAGACGGTAGTTATACGATCTTGGCGTCAGCCGCCGAATCAAAGAGACAGGCGTTAGCGCTTTATTGTCAGAGCGCTTCCTCCCTGAACCTTTGCCCGCCCAATTGGGCGGGCCTCTTTTTCCAGCGAGGACGCCCGGCTTCGCCTCAATCCGGTGCGCGAAACAGCAAGCAAGCATCGCCGTAGGAATAGAACCGGTAGCCGGCTGCGATCGCATGCGCATAGGCGCGCTTCATCGTGTCCAGACCGGAGAACGCCGACACCAGCATGAACAGCGTCGAGCGTGGCAGGTGGAAATTGGTCATGAGGATATCGACCGCGCGAAAGCGATAGCCCGGCGTGATGAAGATCGAGGTCTCGCCGTCGAACGGCTGAACGGTGCCGTCTTCGTGCGTGGCGCTCTCCAATAGCCGTAGCGATGTGGTGCCGACAGCTATGATGCGCCCGCCCTGGGCGCGCGCGGCATTCAACGCGGCAGCGGTATCAGCCGAAATCGATCCCCATTCGGCATGCATCCTGTGCTCGGAGGTCTCGTCCACCTTCACCGGCAGGAAAGTCCCTGCCCCGACATGCAGCGTTATCCGATGCAATTCGACACCGTGGCGGCGTAGCGCCGTCTCGAGCTCAGGCGTGAAATGCAGTCCCGCCGTTGGCGCCGCGACCGCCCCCTCATTTGCGGCGAACATGGTCTGATAGTCGGCGGCATCGCGATCGTCGGGCGTGCGTTTGGAGGCGATATAGGGCGGCAGCGGCGGCGTGCCGAGATCGGCGATGGCCTGGTCCAGCGCCGGACCGTGAAACGAAAACGACAGCGTGACCTCGCCCTCTTCGCCCTTGGCCTCGACCTCGGCGTCGAGATGGCCGAGCAGGCAGACCTTTCCCTCATTGCCGAAGCGAACGATGTCGCCAGGCGCGAGCTTCTTCGCCGGCTTGGCCAGCGCCTGCCAGCGCGACCCGTCCAGCCGCTTGATCAACGTCGCCTCGATCTTCGGCTCGGTCTCGCGGCCGATGCGCCGGCCCTTGAGCTGGGCGGAGATCACCTTGGTGTCGTTGACGACGAGTTGGTCGCCGGGCTCCAGCCATTGCGTCAACTCGGCGACGGTTCGATCACGCAGCACCCCATCGGGCTGCACCACCAGCATCCGCGCAGCATCGCGCGGGCTCGCGGGCCGCAGCGCGACGCTGGTGGCGGGGAGTTCGAAGTCGAAGAGATCGGTGCGCATGGCGCCGGTAAGCTCACTTGCCGTCATTCCGGGGCGCATCGAAGATGCGAACCCGGAATCTCGAGATTCCGGGTTCACGCTTCGCGTGCCCCGGAATGACAGAGTCAAATCATGCGTCCAGCGCCATGCGCGCTTTCACGATCTTGTCCGGGTTCTGCACCGGCTCGCCGCGCTTGATCTTGTCGACGTTCTCCATGCCCGACGTGACCTTGCCCCAGACCGTGTACTGGCCGTTGAGGAAGGAGGCGTCATCGAAGCAGATGAAGAACTGGCTGTCGCCGGAATCCGGGTTCGCGGCGCGAGCCATCGAGACCGTGCCGCGCACATGCGGTTCCTTGTTGAACTCGGCCTTCAGCTTGTTGCCGGAACCGCCGGTGCCGGTGCCATGCGGGCAGCCGGTCTGCGCCATGAAGCCCTCGATGACGCGATGGAACACGATGCCGTCGTAAAATCCCTCGCGCACCAGCTTCTTGATCTGAGCGACGTGGCCAGGTGCGAGGTCGGGACGCATTTCGATGGTGACGGGGCCCTGGGTGGTTTCAAGGATCAAAGTATTTTCGGTGTCAGCCATGCTCGTTTCTCTTCCGGTTTGGGTGGACGTTTGCGGGTTCTGAAAGTAACCGCGAAAGGCCGGCCGGCGACCGCACCGCCCAGTCCCTCGGTAAATGGCAACGGCGTACAGCGTTGCAATGTTTCCATGACGGCAGTCCGGTACGCAATCCGGTCATTATCGCTGGGGTTTCCGGATTCATAGGTAATCCTGGGTTGACCGAGAATGGCGCCTTCGCGGTTGAAACTGACGACAACTGTGATGTCCATCGGGTTGGCGCGCGAATAAGGCGGCGGCTGCCAGCAGGAATACAGTTTGGCGAAGACGTCCTTGAGGGTGTCGAGCTGCTGCGGCTGAGCCTCCGCATGCGCACCCGATGCGAGCCACACGAGAGCAGCGGCAAACCAGACGAATGGCTTGCTGCGGCCCGCCGTCATGGCCTCACTTGATGTCGGATGCGACTTGCACCTTCACCATCTTGTCGGGGTCGACGACCGGTTCGCCGCGCTTGATCTTGTCGACCACATCCATGCCCGACACCACTTCGCCGATCACGGTGTACTTGCCGTTCAGCGACGCGCCTTCCGCGAACATGATGAAGAACTGCGAATTCGCCGAGTTGGGATCGCTGGTTCGCGCCATGCCGACGATGCCGCGCTTATACGGCACGTTGGAGAACTCGGCCGGCAGGTTCGGATGTTTCGAGCCGCCGGTGCCGTTGAAATTCTTGCCGTCGCCGGTCTGCGCCATGAAGCCTTCGATCACGCGATGGAACGGCACATTGTTGTAGTAGCCCTCGCGCGCGAGCAGCTTGATGCGTTCGGCATGCTGAGGCGCGATGTCGGTCCGCAGCTTGATCACGATACGGCCCTTGGTGGTGTCGATCACGATCGCATTCGCCTTGTCGAGATTGCCAGGCAGCGGCTGCGCGATTGCGGGAACCGCACAGACGAGCGCGGCGACGAGTGCGAGAATTCGGATCATGAAAGCTCCGGTCATGTGAAACAGGACAGCGCGTAGAAGCGCGTTAACCCGCGAACTTGGCCTTCAGCCTTGCGGCAATCTGGGGCGGCACGAAGGCGGAGTAGTCGCCGCCCATCCCGGCGATCTGGCGAACCAGCGTGGCGGTGATCGGGCGGACCGCGGGCGACGCCGGGACGAACACGGTGTGCACCTCTGGCGCCATCACCTCGTTCATGCCGGCAAGCTGCATTTCGTAGTCCATATCGGTTCCGTCGCGCAGGCCGCGAATCATGATGGTCGCGCCGACCTGCCGCGCCGCAGCTACGGTGAGGTTGTCATAGGTGGTGCAGTCGAAAGCGCAGCCGGCCTTTTGCGCAATCGGCTCACATACCGCCCGAACCATCTCCAGCCGCTCCTCAGTCGAAAACAGCGGTTTTTTGCCGGAATGGACGCCGATGGCGACAATCAGGCGGTCGCACAGCGTCACGGCGTGCCGCAGCACGTCCAGATGGCCGTTGGTGATGGGATCGAATGAACCGGGATAAAGCGCGATACGGGACATATTCCCCTCCTACCGCGCTCCGGGCGGCCCGGCAAGCCGAGTCGGTTCCCTTCGGTTCCGGGTTTTTACTTCAAGTCAGCTAATGAACCAGGCCCTGGAGCCCGGGCGTCCCCGGGCGGCCGGCAATGTTTCGTCCGCCACCGGCCGACGAAACAAAACTCGGCCCGGACGAAACCATTTTCGAACGCGGCGAAGACGGCCGGAAACTTGCGCCCCCTACAAGTTCGCCCAACGAAACGACGGGCCGCCAAGGCCCATGACAGGGGACCGTCATGATCAAGGCTTTTTCCGCCATCGCTGCTGCCGCGTTCATCGCCGCCGCGATGACCGTATTGCCCGGCTTTGCCCCCCAGGTCGAAGCCAGCGTGCCGCAGGCGCTTGCCAAGGGTGACCGCCTGGATATCCGCACCGTCGGCAAGGATTGCTCGCAGCAGGCCTGGCCGAATTTCGAGGCTTCCTGCCTGCGCGCCGCCGGCTCCAAGGCCGTGGTGAGGGAAGCCCGCCTGGTGACCGCCGACCGCACCCCGTAACGGCAAATATTCGTTCCGACCCCACCTCCAAGAAACGCTCTCGTGGCGAGTAGGGATGCCCCCCTGCTCGCCATTGCGTTCTGGAGGCCTGGATTGCGCGAAATTCTTCTGCCTGCCACAGCGCGCGAGCAAGCGTTCGAGGTCTTCGCGGGCCGCGCTTGACGGATTTGTACGTATCAATCAGATGGCCGGACATATTAACAGGGAGGAAACAAGCGCGTGGCCAGCACGATGTTCGACAGCGCCCTCTATCGCGACGTTTTCTCGACGCCGGCCATGCGGACGGTGTTTTCCGACGAGGCACAGCTCAAGGCCTATGTGCAGGCCGAAGTGGCGCTTGCCACGGCGCAAGGCGAAGCCGGCGTGATTCCGCGCGAGGCGGCCGAGGCGATCGCGCGGCAGGCGCTGACGATCGCGCTCGATATCGAGCAGTTGAAGCGCGACACCGAGAACGTCGGCTATCCCATCGTCGGCCTGGTCCGCCAGCTATCGGAGCGACTCGGCGAAGCCGGCCGCTATCTGCATTGGGGGGCGACCACCCAGGACATCATGGATACGGCGACTGTGCTGCAACTGCGCGAAGCGGTCGCGCTGATCGAAGCGCAGCTCGGCGAGGTCATGGCAACTCTTGCCAATCTCGCCCGCCTCCATCGCGATACGCCGATGGCGGGACGGACGCACCTGCAGCAGGCGCTGCCGATCACGTTCGGACACAAGGCAGCGATCTGGCTGTCTGCGCTGCAGCGCTCGGCCGATCGCCTCGAACAGGTCAAGCCTCGCGCTCTTCAGGCTCAGCTCGGCGGCGCGGCGGGAACGCTGGCTTCACTCGGCGATCGCGGACTGGATGTACGTGCCGCCTATGCCCGCGTGCTCGGTCTGGCCGACCCCGACATCACCTGGCATGTCGCCCGCGACGGACTGGTCGAGATGGTGCAGACGCTCGCCGTGATCTGCGGCGCACTCGGCAAGATCGGCTACGACGTCATGATCCTGATGGCAACCGAGATCGGCGAGGTGTTCGAGCCGTTCTCCTCGCATCGCGGCGCATCCTCGACCATGCCGCAGAAGCGCAACCCGATCTCCTCGGAAATTCTGCTGGCGAACGCAAAGGCATCCCGCGACGCCGCTTCGCTGATGCTGGATGCCATGGTTCAGGATCTCGAGCGCGCAACCGGGCCCTGGCACTGCGAATGGCTGGCATTGCCCCAAGTCTGTTTGCTGACGGCCGGATCGCTGGCGCAGGCGCAATTCATGCTGTCCGGCCTGATCGTCGATCCCCAGGCGATGAAGCGAAACCTGCAATCCACGCGCGGGCTGATCGTCGCCGAAGCAGTCATGATGGGGCTCGCGCCCGCGCTTGGGCGCCAGTTGGCCCATGATGAGGTCTATGCCGCCTGCCGCGATGCGTTCGACCGCGGCGACGCGCTGCTCGATGCCGCGCTGCGCCGCCCTGCCATCGCATCGGCCGTGCCGCGCGATCGGCTGGCCGCGTTGTGCGAGCCGTCAAACTATCTCGGCACCGCGGGAGCGATGGTCGACCGCGTGCTCGCGCGACACAGCAAACGATAAGTACGATCAATAAACATCAGGGAGGAAAACTCCGCTACAATCCGATCATCGATCACGAACATCTCGGACGGCCTGGTGATCTTCTGCAGGTGCTGATCGTGACCTTCCGCCGGGCGACTTCCACGCCCGTTTCCGCTCTCGGCCGTGTACTCATAAGACCTGTGGCGTGACGTACAGAAGTAGTGTCTGCTCGGTCCTAAAGCGACGCGTTACCGCACGGCAGCGTAATGACGCGAAGGGCCAAGAGCCGACTATCGCGGATCGGAGCCGAGTCCACCTCTTTCGGAACTCCTGCAGCCGGCAGAGATCCCTTTGGAGCGCGCGCTCGATCTGGTAGAATTCGCACGAGCGAGGAGGAAGCCGTGGACGAGCTGGAGCGCTGGCTGGCGCCGCTTGGGCTGATGCAGCTCGCACCCGCGTTGCGGGCGAACGATGTCGATCTCAAGATCCTGCCTGAGCTGAGCGAGGCGGACCTGGAGAAGCTCGGTCTCTCGCTTGGCCAGCGCAAGAAGCTATTGAAAGCGGCCGCATGCCTGCCACAGCCCTCGGAATTGGCAGGCCCGAGCGCCGCGTCGGCGCCAAGCCTCAGTGCCGTCTCCTCGGCCGAACGTCGGCAGCTCACGGTGATGTTCTGCGACCTCGTCGGTTCGACCGCGCTATCGGCTGGTCTTGACCCCGAGGACCTACGCGAGGTGATTGGCGCCTATCACCGCTGCGTAGCTGAGACGGTCGCCCGCTTCGACGGCTTCGTCGCCAAGTACATGGGCGACGGCGTACTGCTTTATTTCGGCTATCCGCATGCGCACGAGGACGACGCCGAGCGAGCGGTGCGCGCCGGTTTGGCCCTTATCGACGCCGTCGACCAACTGCAAACCTCCGAGCGCCTTCGGGTCCGCATCGGCATCGGCACCGGGCTAGTCGTGGTCGGCGACCTCATTGGCTCGGGCGAAGCACAGGAACGCGTCGTGGTAGGCGAGACGCCCAACCTCGCGGCGCGCCTGCAAGCTCTTGGCGAGCCGAACACCATTGTCGTCGGCCCCACGACGCGCCACCTGCTGGGTGATCTTTTCGAGTACCGTGATCTCGGCACGGTTGCGATGAAGGGCTTCCCGCAGCCGGTCCGAGCCTATCAGGTGCTCCGGTCGAGCGCCGTCGAGAGCCGGTTTGAAGCATTTCATTCGGCCGGTCTGACCCCGCTGGTCGGTCGCGAGGAGGAGATCGAACTACTGCTGCGCCGGTGGCAGCGAGCGATCTCTGGCGAGGGGCAGGTGGTGCTGCTCTCAGCCGAGCCCGGGGTCGGGAAATCGCGGCTCGTGGCGGCCCTCCAGGAGAAGCTTCAAGCCGAACCGTACTCGCGCCCGCGCTGCTTCTGCTCGCCGCACCACCAGGGCAGCGCGCTGTACCCCGTGATCAAGCAACTGGAGCGGGCGGCCCGGTTCGCCCGGGACGATCCGCTGGCGGTCAAGCTCGACAAACTCGAGGCGCTATTGGCGGGCGCAGCGACCACCACCGAGGACGTGCCACTCTTGGCGGAACTGCTGTCGTTGCCCTCCGACCGCTATAGTCTGGCAGCGCTCAGTCCGCAGGCGAAGAAGGAGCGCACGCTTCAGGCGCTGATCCGGCACGTGGAGAACCTGTCTCAGCGCAATCCCGTGCTGATGGTCTTCGAAGACGTGCACTGGATCGACCCGACCTCGCTTGAACTGCTCCAGATGACGGTCGATCGCGTGCAGCAGCTACCGGTGCTGTTGCTCCTCACCTTCCGACCGGAGTTCCCGCCACCATGGATCGGCCAGCCGCACGTCACGATGCTGACGCTTGGTCGCTTGAACCGCCGCGACACCGCAACCCTCGTGGAGCGGGTAGTCGGCGAGAAGGTGCTGCCTCGCGCGATCGTCCACGAAATCGTCGACCGCACGGACGGCGTGCCGCTGTTCGTTGAGGAACTGACCAAGGCGGTGCTCGAAACAGGAGCCGTTGAAGGGGATGCCAAGGCTGTGCTATCGCGAATCTCGCCGGGTGCACTCGCCGTCCCGGCCACCCTGCACGCCTCGCTCCTTGCCCGTCTCGACCGCCTCGGCCCGGAAGCCAAAGAAATTGCCCAGACCGGCGCCGCTATTGGCCGGGAGTTCTCCGACGATCTGATACGGGCCGTCTCGCCGCTGCCGGAAGCTCCCTTGCAGGCGGCCCTCGAACAGCTCACTGCGTCACAGTTGATTTTCCATCGTGGTTCATCGGCCTATAGCTTCAAGCACGCCCTGGTCCAGGACACCGCCTACGGCACACTGCTGCGCAGCAGGCGGCAACCTCTACACGCGCGCATCGCGCGGGCGCTGGAGGAGCATTTCCCAGACATTGCAGCCACCCAGCCGGAGGTGCTTGCGCACCACTTCACCGAGGCTAATCTGACCGAAAGCGCTGTTGCCTACTGGCGCAAGGCCGGCCAGCGCGCAGCCGAGCGCTCGGCACACGCGGAGGCGATCGCCCATCTCCGCAATGGGCTGATCGTCGCAGAGCAAGTTGCCGATCCGGCGGAACGCGCCTGCCGCGAACTCGAGTTGCAGCTCGTGCTTGCGCCGGTGCTGATCGCCACCAAGAGCTGGTCGGCACCGGAGGTGGAGCAAGCATACCTGCGCGCCCGCGACCTGTGCCGGCAAGCTGGCGATGTGGTGCAGCTCTTTACCGTCAGTTGGGGATTGTGGCTCGTGTACCAGCAGCGCTGCGAGTTCAAGACGGCTCGCGATCTGTTGGACGAGCTGTTCGCAGTCGCTCGGCGGAGCGCCGATCCGGGACTCCTCCTGCAGGCGCATCATGCCGCATGGACAACGCTTCTCAATCTCCCGGAGCCGACCGCGTGCCGTGCGCATCTCGAGGCGGGACTGACGCTCTATCGGCCGGACGCGTACCGGGCTCACAAGTTCCTCTACGGCAGCCACGACGCGGGCGTCTGCAACCGATACACCGCGGCCGCGGCGCTGTGGCCGCTTGGTTTCCCTCAGCAGGCGCTTGCGATGGCGCGCGAGGCCGTGAGCATGGCGCGGGAGCTGTCGCATCCCTTTAGCCTTGTTCTCGCCCTGGTGTTCGCGGGGATGATCTACCAGCATCGGCGGGAAGCGGAGCCGGCCCTGGAGCAAGCGGAGGCCGCAATCGCGGTGTGCGCCGAGCATGGCATCGCACCGCACTTGGCGGCGGCTGGAAGCATCTTGCGGGGCTGGGCGATCGCGGAACGCGGCCAGGCGGTGGAAGGGATCGCGGAGGTTCGCGGCGGTCTCGCAGCCGTCGAGCCGACGGGCGTGCGCATCCGTCGACCTTATTATCTCGCACTACTGGCTGAAGCTTTGGCGTGGGTCGGTGAAATCGAGCAAGGATTGACTGCGCTGGCCGAAGCTACGACCGCTGTCGAGGAGACCGGCGAGCAGCGATGGGAGGCGGAAATTTATCGCTTGATTGGGGAGCTTACGATGGCAAGGCCAGGCGGCGACAGGACCGAAGCGGAAGCGTACTTTCGGCGAGCGGTTGACGTGGCCGGTCGCCAGAGCGCGAAGGCCCTGGAGCTGCGCGCCACCATGAGCTTGGCCCGGCTCT
The DNA here is from genome assembly GCF_001693485.1 of Bradyrhizobium sp. LMTR 3. GTDB lineage: Bacteria > Pseudomonadota > Alphaproteobacteria > Rhizobiales > Xanthobacteraceae > Bradyrhizobium. The sequence continues at coordinate 517,119 of NZ_MAXC01000033.1, read as the reverse complement.
GGCGTGATCAGGGCAAGCAGCGGCAGGCCGGTGATCTTCTCGCGCCGGTCTATGGCTGGTTCACGGAAGGTTTCGACACCCCTGATCTGCGGGAGGCCAAGGCGCTGCTTGATGCGCTCCAGTGACGCTCCTGTATGTCAATCGGCGCCGAGGTTGAACCTAGATCGGCAACGCTCCGGAATGTCCGGTGTGATCTGAAAGTTTGTGCCAATCGCGGCGGAACCCGGCCCGTCGGCAAGCCGGTTCAATTCTGTGATTGGGCTACAGGGCCGGCGCTCTCGCGAGGGTTGGAGGCGACTTGAGGTAAAGCAAGGGTGAAAGCATCGACCAGCCGACGTCGCCAAGGTTGCGTCAGCATCGATAGCTTGCCTTCGAGCAGAGCTGCCCTTTCCCGGGCTCCCACGCTTTCCGTGCTGACTTTGAGCAGTTCGGCCAACAGCTTGTTCGTGCGTTCGCATTCTCTTTCAAAGTCGCCCCGATGGCCGGCGGCAATCACCTTCATCTCCGCCAGCTCGGCCTGCAACGTCTCGATTTGCTGCTTTAGGGCGGTGACCACCTGGTGACCGGCCTGCGTTTGCGGCTGACGGGGTATTGGGGAATGGCTGAATTCGCTGAGATCGATCTGGACTAGCGTCTTGCCGTCGTTGGAGCGGGAGCGCGGCCATCGGTGTCGCTTCACCAGAGCGCGGGCAGCCTCTGGGGAAATCTTGAGCCGTTCGCCCAGACCGGCATACGTCAGCATCTCGACGGGCATGAGATCCGCTCCCGTTGGCCGGACGGTCACCACCCGGACACAGCAAACGGTATCAATCTATAGTTAATGCTTGGTTTACCGTAGACGGGAGCCCTGACGCGGCGCGCCGGGGCGAGCGTCCAGCTCTTTCGGACTACGCACCTTGTCATTCCGGGATGCGCAGCACGCAGGCCCGGAATCCATCGCGCCGCAAACGCAAATGGCGGGATGGATTCCGGGCTCATCGCGTTCGTGATGCCCGGGATGACGGTGGACGGCGCTAGCCGCCATTCCCGTTCACGCCGTTCTCGTCTTCCGAGATATGCTCGACCGACACCACGTGCTCGTCCTCGGCGGTATCGAACACGATGACGCCTTGGGTCGAGCGGCCGGCGATGCGTATGTCCTCGACCGGGCAGCGGATGAGCTGGCCCTTGTCGGTGACCAGCATGATCTGATCGCTGTGCTCAACCGGGAACGACGCCACCAGCTTGCCGTTGCGGTTGTTGACGCTCATTGCGACGATGCCTTTGCCGCCGCGGCCGGTGGTGCGGTACTCGTAGGACGAGGTACGCTTGCCGTAGCCGTTGACGGAGACCGTCAGCACCACCTGCTCCTGCGCCGACATTTCGGCGTAGCGCTCCTGCGAGAGCTGGAGCGAACCCGAAGTCTCCTCGCCCTCGGCATCAACGGGCTCTTCCGCCGCGGTTTCGCCGGCTACCGCGCGGCGCATCTTCAGGTAGGCCGACCGCTCGTCCGAGGTGGTCTCGACATGGCGCAGGATCGCCAGCGAGATCAATTTATCGCCTCCCGCCAGCGCAATGCCGCGCACGCCCATCGATGTGCGCCCCGTGAAGACGCGCACATCGGTGACCGGGAAGCGGATGCACTGCCCGCCGGCCGCCGTCAGCAGCACGTCGTCGCGCTCGGTGCAGATCTGCACGTCGACGATCGATTCACCCTCCCCGAGCTTCATGGCGATGATGCCGGAGCGGCGGACGTCGACGAAGTCGGATAGCTTGTTGCGGCGGACCGTGCCCCCGGTGGTAGCGAACATCACGTCGAGATTGCCCCAGGAGGATTCATCCTCCGGCAACGGCATGATGGTGGTGATACGCTCGCCCTGCTCCAGCGGCAGGATGTTGATCATCGCCTTGCCGCGCGCGTTCGGCGCCGCCACCGGCAGCCGCCAGACCTTTTCCTTGTAGACCTGGCCGCGCGAGGAGAAGAACAGCACCGGCGTATGGGTCGAGGCCACGAACAGCCGGCTCACAAAATCCTCGTCGCGGGTCTGCATGCCGGCGCGGCCCTTGCCGCCGCGGCGCTGGGCGCGATAGGTCGAGAGCGGCACGCGCTTGACGTAGCCGGCGTGCGAGACCGTGACCACCATGTCCTCGCGCTGGATCAGGTCCTCGTCCTCGACCTCGCCTTCCTGCTCGACGATCACGGTTTTGCGCGGGGTCGCGAACTCGTTCTTCACCGCGGCGAGTTCGTCCTTGATGATCGCCTGCACACGCGCGCGCGAGCGCAGGATTTCCAGGTAATCGGCGATTTCCACCGCAAGCTTGTCGAGATCTTCCGAAATCTCGTCCCGGCCGAGCGCGGTCAGCCGCTGCAGGCGCAGGTCGAGAATGGCCTTGGCCTGCTCCAACGACAGCCGCGCGGTGCCGTCGGGCGCCATCCGGTGACGGGGATCGTCGATCAGCGTGATCATCGCCTCCACGTCCTTCGCCGGCCAATCGCGCGACATCAACGTATCCCGCGCCGTGTTCGGATCGGGCGAAGTTCTGATCACGCGAATGATCTCGTCGATATTCGCCACCGCAATCGCGAGGCCAACCAGGATATGAGCGCGGTCGCGCGCCCTGTTGAGCAGGAATTTGGTGCGACGGGTGACGACCTGCTCGCGGAATGCAATGAACAGCGTCAGCAGGTCTTTCAAATTCATCAATTGCGGCCGGCCACCATCCAGCGCCACCATGTTAGCACCGAAATTGGTCTGCAGCGGCGTGAAGCGATAGAGCTGGTTCAGCACCACGTCGGGCACTGCATCGCGCTTCAGTTCGACCACGACGCGGAATCCGTCGCGGTCGGATTCGTCGCGCAGGTCGGAAATGCCGTCGATCTTCTTCTCGCGCACCAGTTCGGCGATGCGCTCGACCATGGTGGCCTTGTTCACCTGGTAGGGAATTTCGGTGATGATGATCGCTTCGCGATCCTTGCGGATGGTGTCGATCGTCACCTTGCCGCGCATCACGATCGAGCCACGGCCGAGGTGATAGGCCGAGCGGATGCCCTGGCGGCCGAGAATGATGCCCCCCGTCGGGAAATCCGGGCCCGGCACGATGTTGATGAGATCGTCGATGGCAAGCGCAGGGTTGTCGATCAGCGCCACGCAGGCGTCGATGACTTCGCCGAGGTTGTGCGGCGGAATGTTGGTGGCCATGCCGACCGCGATGCCGCCGGCGCCGTTGACCAAAAGGTTCGGGAACTTCGCCGGCAGGACCGACGGCTCTTTCTCCGAACTGTCGTAGTTCGGCTGGAAGTCGACCGTATCCTTGTCGATGTCGTCGAGCAGGCTCTGCGCGATCTTGGTCAGGCGGGATTCGGTGTAGCGCATGGCCGCCGCCATATCGCCGTCGACCGAGCCGAAATTGCCTTGGCCGTCGATCAGCGGCACGCGCATGGAAAATTCCTGCGCCATGCGCACCAGGGCGTCATAGACCGACTGATCGCCGTGGGGGTGGTATTTACCGATGACGTCGCCGACCGTGCGCGCCGATTTGCGGTACGGCTTGTTCCACTCGAAGCCGTTCTCGTGCATCGCGTAGAGAATGCGGCGATGCACGGGCTTGAGCCCGTCGCGCGCGTCCGGCAGCGCCCGCGCCACGATCACGCTCATGGCGTAATCGAGGTAGGAGCGTTTCATCTCGTCGAGAATGGAAACGGGGCGAATGTCGGAATGCTCCGGCGGCTCGCCGGACTTGTCGTCTTCGTTATCGGACAAAGGGGAATCCAGTCAGTTCTCAGCTAAGAATCATATAGCGCATCGAGGGTCCGATAACCACCCCGAAGCTGTCAGGAGGAAGCTGTTTTTCCGCTCGTTTTTTCATAGACTTACCGGGATCGGAGACAGCTCGCCCGAGCCCTGCCGGAACCGCCATTTCAGGGCCGGAGGGCGGTGTCAAAAGTGATGTTCCCGCGGTCGGCCTAATGGCCAAAAAGCACGGCGTGCATGATCCGCCCAGGGACGAACGTGAACAGCCCGGCGATGATCAATCCGCCGGCGAAAATACCGATCATCGTCTTGCGATGGCGGCTCACATTGTGCCGGCGCGCAGCGATGACGGCGATCGGCAGCATCAGCAGAACCATGACCGACAGGAGATGGATCGGACTCCAGGGGCCGAGCAGCCGGATCTCGTGGATCCAGAACGAGCTGGCGGCGACGACGGCCATCAGGCCGACCCAGATCCAGCCAACCGTCCGGTGCGGCAGCGTTCCCTTTGGCGCGGCCAATTGAACGACACCGAGCGCAAACGCCGCCATGGCGGCAAAGGCATGAACCGGTATGGCGGGAGCGGCATCCAGTAGCGGTGCAAGCGACATCTGAAACTCCCGGCGACCGCACGTGTGATGCAGGGTTCCCGCATCATGTAAGAAGTATTTACATCAATCTTTCCACTGTCAAGTTCGATCCTATCGCGCTTGCCCCCAGGTTCAAGCTTCTGCCGGGCCATTCAAAACGCATGCGTTCGTCATGGTCAGGTCAACCCCGATCATCCTTGCAGATTTGGCTGCCGTGGAATTGCAGGCGCACGAAGGCATTCGGCGCGAGATAGGCCGAATGCCTCAAACTAACGCTCTACCGAAAATGCGATTCTGCCGGGTGATTTCGCACTCAGAACGGGATGTCGTCGTCCATATCGCTGTTGCGGCTGCCCGCCGCGACCGCCCGCCGCGGCGCGGAGCTGGCCGGACCGCTCGAGCCGAAATCACCGGAATCATCGGAGCCGAAGCTGCCGCCCCCACCGCCGCTGCGGCCGTCGAGCATGGTCAGGTTCGAGTTAAAGCCCTGCAGTACGACCTCGGTCGAGTATTTGTCGACCCCGCTCTGATCCGTCCATTTGCGCGTCTGTAACTGGCCTTCGATGTAAACCTTGGCGCCCTTCTTCAGATACTGTTCGGCGACCTTGCAGAGACCCTCGTTGAAGATCACCACGCGGTGCCACTCGGTCTTTTCCTTGCGCTCGCCGGTGCCTTTGTCGCGCCAGGTCTCCGATGTCGCGATGCTCAGATTGGCGATCGGTCGCCCGTCCTGTGTCCGCCGGATTTCAGGATCCTTGCCGAGGTTGCCGACCAGAATCACCTTGTTCACGCTTCCCGCCATCGCCGCTCTCCACTCAATATCGCCGGCAAAAATCACTGGTCCGGCCGCTTCCGTGCCGGCCGTCTTCAATTCTTGACCTGTCGCTTGTCCGTTTCCGCGTCCGCTCCCGGACATCCGGACCCTATACACTGACAGACCCCGCTGACTTGGCGATCGCTCGGCAAGTCGCCGGTTATCCACATATAGCATCGCCTATGTGCACGTTCCAGCTTTGTTCCGGATAACGTCCCATGTGCGCTTGCTGGCGGCTCTACAATCTTTAAGCGAACCCCGGGAACTCACGGGGGAACCGAAAGAGACGAAATGGAACCCGAAAATTCCCGCCTCGGTTCCAATTATACCAGATAAATCATAAGCTTGTTCCACAAACTTGGTGGGCGCCTGTTGCATCCGGGACACGCCATTTCCGCGCGAGTCACGCTATAGAATTCTCCAGCGGCGCGGGCGCTCGCGTCACAACAACGCTTCAGGCCTAGCGGGAAGCGGACAAAACTGGGGATAGATCATGAAGAAGTATCTGTTGGCTACAGTTGCGCTCATTGCGTTCGCCGCACCTGCGGCGGCGGCCGACCTTGCTGCGCGCCCTTACACCAAGGCGCCGCCCGCTCCGATCGCCGCCGTGTATGATTGGACTGGCTTCTACATCGGCGCCAACGGCGGCTGGGGTTCGGGCCGCAAGTGCTGGGATCTCACCGCCGACGTCGTGGGTCCTTTCGTTCCGCCCCTGGCCGAAGGTTGCCATGACGCGACGGGCGGCACGGCCGGCGGTCAACTCGGCTACCGCTGGCAGGCCGGTACCTGGGTGTTTGGCGTGGAAGGGCAAGGCAACTGGGCTGACTTCACGGGCTCCAACACAAGTTTGGCCTTGCTCGCTCCCACTGAGAATGAGTCGAGGATCAACGCGTTCGGACTGATCACCGGTCAGGTCGGTTATGCCTGGAACAACGTCCTGCTCTACGTAAAGGGCGGCGCTGCGGTGACCAGCGACAAGTACAGGGGATTCGATATCCCGACCGGGCTTCTGGTCGACAGCGCCAAGGAAACGCGTTGGGGCGGCGTCGTTGGTGCCGGTCTCGAAGTCGGCTTCGCCCCGAACTGGTCGGTTGGCGTCGAGTACAACCACCTGTTCATGGGTGACCGCGACGTCGACTTTGCTGCATCCGGCATCTTTGCTCCGGCCGGCTCGTTTTCGAGGACTAGTAACATCAGCCAGGACGTCGATCTCGTCACGGTCCGCGTCAACTACCGCTGGGGCGGCCCGGTCATCGGGAGGTACTGACCGCAACACCAGCGCGGGACTACGGAAAGGCCGGCTTCATGCCGGCCTTTTTGTTTGGTTGTAGGACGGCGCGGTCACCACCCGCATCGGTTGCATTGCGCCTACTTTCGCCGCGGATGTGGTTTTTCAGCGACAGCATTTCTCGGGAACTTCGCGCTATATCGCCCAGCAACCTCAAATTGACGGCTGAGGAAAGTTGCGTTGGATATCCGCGAAAGGAAGACGAAAGTGAAGAAGATTCTGCTGACCACCACTGCCCTGATCGCGCTTGGGATGGCGCCTGCGATGGCCGCCGATCTCGCTGCCAGGCCCTACACCAAGGCGCCGGCTGCAGCGATTGCGATCAATAACTGGACCGGCTTCTACATCGGTGCGATGGGCGGCTACGCGCAGGAAAACAGCGATGGCATCGGTACGCTCAGCGGCGGCTTCGCCGGCGGCACCGTTGGTTACAACTGGCAAATGGGCAACGTCGTTCTCGGCATCGAGGCTGATGCGGCCTGGGCGGATGTCGGCGCAACCATCGGCCTGCTCGAGTCCCGGACTCGCGACATGGGCACCGTTCGTGGCCGTGTCGGCTACGCGTTCGACCAGGTCTTGGTCTACGGCACCGGCGGTTATGCCTGGGCCGACAACCGTCTGTCGATCGCAGGACTGTCGGACAGCAAGATCCACTCCGGCTGGACTCTCGGTGCCGGTGTTGAGGTGATGTTCGCACCGAAATGGTCCGTCAAGGCCGAGTATCTCTACCGCAGCTTTGACGGCGAGACCTACTTCGCCGGCGTCCTCCCGACGGGAACGCTCAATCTCAACAGCGTCCAGGTCGGCGTGAACTATCACTTCTAAGTCTGTTTGGCTGAAGCTACCTGCGCCTCCGTTCCGACGAATCCGGAACGGAGGCGTTTCTGTTTGCGGAGTTCCGAATTCGAGCTGCTGCCTGCTGCTGCCAAAAATATGACAGCACAAACAATCCGTTGATGATTCGCGCGCGGCACTGGAAATTCCTTGCCGTTCTTCCTATGTTCCGACTTTCAATCAACGGCGCCTGATCCCGGTTCTTGCCCGGCGATGCGCGCCCAACGTGGCGCGTGCCTCGCGCCTGGAAATGCCGATATGGATGAAGTGCTAAGGGCGAAGCGCCAACAGAACGCCGGCTCCGCATCGCGTGCGATCACCATCCGCGGTGCGCGCGAGCACAATCTCAAGAATGTCGATCTCGAGATTCCCCGCGACAAGCTCGTGGTGTTCACCGGCCTCTCCGGCTCCGGCAAATCCTCGCTCGCCTTCGATACCATCTATGCCGAGGGCCAGCGCCGCTACGTCGAGTCGCTCTCGGCCTACGCGCGCCAATTCCTGGAGATGATGCAGAAACCGGACGTCGACCAGATCGACGGGCTGTCTCCTGCGATCTCGATCGAGCAGAAGACCACGTCGAAGAATCCGCGCTCCACCGTCGGCACCGTCACCGAGATCTACGACTACATGCGCCTGCTATGGGCGCGCGTCGGCGTGCCCTACTCGCCGGCAACTGGACTGCCGATCGAAAGCCAGGTCGTCTCGCAGATGGTCGATCGCGTGCTGGCGCTACTCGAAGGCACCCGCCTCTATCTGCTGGCTCCCGTCGTGCGCGGCCGCAAGGGCGAGTACAAAAAGGAGCTCGCCGAATGGCTCAAGAAAGGCTTTCAGCGCGTCAAGATCGACGGCACCTTCTATGAACTCTCCGACGCGCCGACGCTCGACAAGAAATTCCCGCACGACATCGACGTCGTCGTCGACCGCATCGTGGTGCGCCCCGATCTCGGCCAGCGCCTCGCGGAAAGCTTTGAGACCGCGCTGAAGCTGGCCGAAGGCCTCGCCGTCATCGAATACGCCGACGCGCCGGCGGGCGCATCTGCGGCGGAGGACAAGAAGAAAACCGCAAAGATCCACGACAAGAGCGGGCCCGAGCGGATTCTGTTCTCGGAGAAATTCGCCTGCCCGGTCTCCGGATTCACGATTCCCGAAATCGAGCCGCGGTTGTTCTCGTTCAACAATCCCTATGGCGCCTGCCCGGCCTGCGGTGGCCTCGGCATCGAGCAGCACATCGACGAGGACCTCGTCATTCCCGACAAGGAATTGACCTTGCGCAAGGGCGCAATCGCGCCGTGGGCAAAGTCGTCCTCGCCCTATTACATCCAGACGCTGACCGCGCTCGGAAAGTTTTACAAGTTCACGCTCGACACCAAGTGGAAGGACCTGCCGAAGAAGACACAAGGAGCCCTGCTGCATGGCTCCGGCGACGACGAGATAAAGTTCTCCTACGAGGATGGCGTCCGCTCCTACGATACCAAAAAGCCGTTCGAGGGCGTCATCACCAACCTCGAGCGCCGCTACCGCGAGACCGAGAGCGAATGGGCGCGCGAGGAACTGGCCAAATATTTCTCCGACATCCCCTGCGAGGCCTGCAAGGGCCATCGCCTCAAGCCCGAGGCGCTCTGCGTCAAGATCGGCGGCAAGCATATCGGCGAGATCTCGGAAATGTCGGTGAAGCGCGCCGGCGAATGGTTCGAAAGCGTGCCGAAGGCGCTCAACGACCAGCAGAACGAGATCGCCGCGCGCGTCCTGAAGGAGATCCGCGAGCGGCTGTCCTTCCTGCTCGACGTCGGCCTGAACTACCTCACGCTCTCCCGCTCCTCCGGCACGCTCTCCGGCGGCGAAAGCCAGCGCATCCGCCTCGCTTCGCAGATCGGCTCGGGGCTAACAGGCGTGCTCTACGTGCTGGACGAGCCCTCGATCGGCCTGCACCAGCGCGACAATGCGCGCCTGCTGGAAACGCTGAAGCGGCTGCGCGATCTCGGCAATACCGTGATCGTGGTCGAGCATGACGAGGACGCGATACGTCTGGCGGACTACGTGCTCGACATCGGCCCCGGCGCCGGCATGCATGGTGGCCATATCGTGGCGCAAGGCACACCGGCCGACATCATGCGGAATCCGAAGTCGCTGACGGGCAAATACCTCACCGGCGAATTGTCGGTGCCGATCCCCGAGCGCCGGCCGCCGAACCATCGCCGCACCATCAAGGTCGTCAACGCCCGCGGCAACAATTTGAAAAACGTCTCGGCGGAAATTCCGTTGGGGCTATTCACCTGCGTGACGGGAGTCTCCGGCGGCGGCAAGTCCACGCTGCTGATCGACACGCTCTACCGTGCCATCGCTCGCAAACTCAACAACGCCAGCGAAGGCGCCGCCCCCCACGACCGCATCGAGGGGCTGGAGCACATCGACAAGATCATCGATATCGATCAGTCGCCGATCGGCCGCACCCCGCGCTCCAACCCTGCGACCTATACCGGCGCCTTCACCCCGATCCGCGAATGGTTTGCCGGCCTGCCCGAAGCCAAGGCGCGCGGCTACGAACCCGGCCGCTTCTCCTTCAACGTCAAGGGCGGCCGCTGCGAGGCTTGCCAGGGCGACGGCGTCATCAAGATCGAGATGCACTTTTTGCCCGACGTCTACGTAACCTGCGATACCTGTAAAGGCAAACGCTACAACCGCGAGACGTTAGAGGTCCTGTTCAAGGGCAAGTCGATCTCCGACGTGCTCGACATGACGGTGGAAGAAGCCGCCGAATTCTTCAAGGCGGTGCCGCGCGTGCGCGAAACCTTCAAGACGCTGCACCGCGTCGGCTTGGACTATATCCACGTCGGCCAGCAGGCGACGACCTTGTCCGGCGGCGAAGCCCAGCGCGTCAAGCTTGCAAAAGAACTGTCAAAACGCGCAACCGGCCGCACGCTCTACATCCTGGACGAGCCGACGACGGGGCTGCACTTCCACGACGTCGCAAAGCTCCTGGAAGTGCTGCACGAGCTCGTCGCCCAGGGCAACACGGTCGTCGTGATCGAGCACAATCTGGAGGTCATCAAGACCGCCGATTGGGTCATCGACCTCGGCCCCGAAGGCGGCGACGGCGGCGGAGAAATCGTCGCCTGGGGCCCGCCGGAGGACATCGTCAAGGCGCCGCGGAGCTACACGGGCAAGTTTCTGGCGCCCGTGCTGAAGAAGGCAGATGGCAAGCCGCGGAAGAGCGGAGCTGCGAGCGAGGCGGCGGAATAAGCCAGAGGCAGGGCGGACACAAACCCGGAACACCCATGCCAGTAGCGTAGGATGGGTATCGCTTCGCGATACCCATCACAACTGTCGATTGGATTGATGGGTATCGCTTCGCTCTGCGAGCAGGTCACTCCGCTGCCGCCGCTACACCCCCCAATAATGCGGATGCGGCCGCGAGCGGTCGCCCCAGTCGAAGGCGTCGTCATCGAGCTCGGACGGGCCCGCGCGCAGATCCTCCAGTGTTACGTCGGATTGGTAGGCCTGACGCGCGGGATCAAATCGGAGTGCGTCCCACCGGATCGGACAATGATGGTGGCTGCCGAGCAGTCCTCCGGTTTTGATCACGGCGTAGGCAACCGTTCCGCTCACCTTGTCGAGCATCAGTCGCTCGATCGAGCCGAGCTTTGTGCCGTCGCGCCCGTACACGTTCACGCGCTCGACGCGATCACTGGGCACCAGGGTATGGGGCATGGCGACCTCCCTGTCTTCCCTTGTTCGGTTGACATAATAGCACAACTGGGCTCGAGATGGACGAGCCACCCTGCAACAAAACTCTGCAGTGGCGTGGGTGGAACGAGGTGTCCGCTTTAGCCCAACGGGCGAAGCTCGGTCGAGAGGCCGGCCCCTACGACAGCTCACGCCGCGTCGGCGGGCCTCACGCGCTTGGCGATCTCCGCGCCCTTCTCGCGCTCGACCACGCCGATGTCGTACTGACCTTGCAGGTCGAGCCAAAACTGTGCGCCGTTTCCGAAGTACCGGCCGAGCCGCACGGCTGTATCAGCGGTGATCGCCCGGCGAAAGTTGAGAATATCGGTGATGCGGCCGGACGGCACGCCAATGTCCAGAGATAGCCGGTTGGCACTCAGCTTGCGGGCTGCCATCTCGCGCTTCAGCAAGCGGCCGGGATGTACGACGGGAGCCATTATTCATCCTCTATGATAATCCACGATTTCTACCTCGAAGGCGTCGCTCTTGCGAAACTCGAAGCAAATTCGCCATCGATCATTGACGGTCATCGCCCATTGTCCGCGACGATTACCCTTAAGCTTATGCAAGCCGACGCTCCTCAACGGACTCAAATCGTTCAGCGATTTGGCGACATTCAAAGCCAGCAACAGGTCAATGGCAGCTTCAAAATCCAACCCGCGGAACTGATTTGGCCGGTCTCCATCCCAAACCTTGCGGGTCACCGAATTCCGCCACGACTTGATCATGGCATGGACATACTACGAGTTCCGGTGAACTACAAGCTGGTCAGCAACTCACCGCCCTCTCACTCCTCGATCGCGGCCTGCACAAATCCGTCCGGGTCGTCGCAAAACTCGCGCAGCACCTTGTAGTGGTCGGTCTCGCGCACCGTGACCGGCTCCAGCCCGTATTTTGTCAGCCGCAGCAGCGTCGCGTTCGGATAGGCCATCAGGACAGGCGAATGCGTGGCCATGATGATCTGACAATGGCCGATCTGGTCCATGCGCCGCATCAGCTTCAGAAACTCGATCTGGCGCGCGGGCGACAGCGCGGATTCCAGTTCATCGAAGATGAAGATGCCCTGCCGCTGGCAGCGCTCTTCGAAGAAGCGCAAAAAGCCTTCGCCGTGGGAGTGCGAGAGGAAATCGGGAGGCGGCGGCCCGGGCGTTCCGATGGCCGCTTCATCGAGATATCGGGCGACCGAAAAGAAACTCTCGGCACGAAAGAACCATCCGTTGGTGATCTTCGGAAGCCAGCTTGCGCGAAGGGCGGTCGACAACGTTCCACCCATCTTCTCCAACGCCTTCGAATGATCGACGGGCATGTACCCCTTGCCGCCACCGGCTTCATCGTAGCCGGCAAGCACAGCGATGCCTTCAAGCAGCGTGGACTTCCCCGTCCCGTTCTCGCCGACAATGATGGTGATCGCGCGCTCAAAACTCAATTCGAAATCGTCGCGCAGCAAGGGAAGGCAGAACGGATAGGCCTCGCGATCGGTGACCCGTGATGGCTCGAGCCAGATGCGCTTGAGGTACGGCGCCGGCAGGTTGATCGGGCGGTTGCGTCGTGAAGCCATGTGCGCAGGTCCGAAGGGAACAACATCGCATTCAATGCATATATCCGGATCGTCCTGCAACCCCAGATGGCGAGAAAGCCCTCCCAAGAACCAGCGATGCCGAGTGCCACCTACACCCTCTTCCGCAATGCCATCCTTGACGAACAGCAGGTCGTCTGCCGCTATGACGGCTGCGCCCGCGAACTATGCCCGCACATCATCGGCACCAACAGACACGGCGAAGAGGTCGCACTGGCCTGGCAATTCGCGGGCGAAAGCTCTGGCCCGTTGCCGCAATGGCGCTGCCTGAAGCTGGCAAATGTCAGAGATGCCCACGCGCGCGAGGGGCGCTGGCACGAAGGCGGCTCGCATCGCACGACGCAGACCTGCGTCAACGATATCGATCTCGACATCAACGTTCATGTTCGAAAGCGGCGCTGACGCGGGCCCGCCTCTCATCACGCTCGCATTCGCGCCCCTCTCTCGCAGATCGCGAGAGCGTTCTGCACCACACGTCGCCGCACTGCTGTCGAAATAGCAACCTGCCTGCGCCAATGAGGGAACGCGCTTCGGTCCAATTTTTGCCGGCATACGCATCGTATGGTGAACTTGCGAGCGGCGTTCTCACATCCGCGCGAACGTTGCTTGCAGACGGCTCTTTGGGGCGCGTTCGCGCCCGCTTTCCGAAAACGATACGTCACCATGCCGGTGCGATCGGTTCGCTATCGAGCCCGCAGGGGGTTATACGAATGTTCAACTTTAGGGGACAAAAAATGAAACGACTACTTCTAGCTAGTGTGGCCCTCTCGGTCGCGACCGCAGCCTCGGCCGCCGACATGCAGGCGCGGCCCTACGCCAAGGCGCCTCCTGCGGCGGTGGTGTCTCCGGCGTATAACTGGTCCGGCTTCTATATCGGCGCGATGGGCGGCTATGGCTGGGACAGCGGGGACGCCAGCGGCGGATTCGGCGGCGGCACCATCGGCTACAACTGGCAATTCCCAGGCAGTCAGTTTGTTTTCGGCATCGAAGTCGACGCCGCCGGCGCCAGCATCAAGGATAGCCTCACCGCAGACATCGGCGGCGGCGTCCTGGCCACGGAGGAGATCAAGATCAACTCGTTCGGCAGCGTGACCGGCCGCGCGGGCTTCGCATTGGATGCGGCCCTCATCTACGCCAAGGGCGGTTTTGCGTGGGCCAACAGAAAGGACTCCCTTTCAATTCCAGCGCTTGGCGTGTCGGATTCGGATAGCCAGTCTCACACTGGATACACCATCGGCGGCGGCCTCGAATATTTGTTCACGCCGAACTGGTCGGCCAAGGCCGAATACATGTACACCAGCCTCGGCGGCGAGACCTACAATCTGGCCGGCGACGTGTTTGACTCCGGCACCGTTGACTTCCACACCATCAAGGTGGGCGTGAACTATCACTTCAGGTGAGACGCGCTATCACCGCGCAAGCTGCGTAGGGTGGGCAAAGCGCAAGCGTGCCTACCATTCCGCAAACGAACCGGAGAGATGGTGGGCACGGCGCGTTGCGCCTTTGCCCACCCTACGGATTCACACCACCTCCAGCACCAGCTCCATCGTCATCAGCACCGGATTGTCGCCGCGCATCAGCCGTCCCTCGGCGATGCCGCCGAGATAATCGACCAGCGCGACATCGAGCCCCGCGTGCAGCGTGCCGTCAGCGCCGGGCGCGATCAGGCCGTCCCTGATCGCAAGCTCGGTTGCAAACGGCACCACGGTTCGGCCATCGGTGAAATGCGCGCCGATGGTGGAGCCGACGCCGCCGTGAATCCGCGCGCGCAGGATTCCGTGCTGCCGGCAGAAGGTCTCCAGCGCCGCAGCAAAATCCTGGTTCGGCCGCAGCCGCAGCGCAAAGGCGCGGCTCGTGGTCTCGGCGTCCGTGCTCGCGCACGCCACCGGCCCGAACAATTTGAAATTGGTCTCGGGATCGGGCTCGGCCGTGAAGACAGCGCCGTCGATACCGAATGCTTCGACCTCGAACGATTCGGCGACGACGCTTTCCTCGGGAAGAATGTGGCCGCCGTGCAGTTGCCCGTCGGTCTCGGTCCACAGCCCGTGGCAATGGAAGAACGGCGCGCCGTCGCGCTCGCCGAGCGTCATCGCGCCGAGCTTCAGCCGCGTGATGCCGGCGGGCCGAAACGTATCGCTGTAGAACGCGGCATTGGCGCCGGTCTTCGACAGCGCCGGCATCACATAGGCAAACGGCCCGAGTGCCCCTCCCCGCATGCTCAACACGCCGCCGGAAAATCCGGCTTCGGCAAAGCCGCGGCGCGCGGCCTCGAGCAGCGGCAGGCCGGCCTGCAACGTGAACGAAAACGCCCGGCCCCGCGCCTCGACCCATTGGATGCGCTCCGGCGCGGGCGGCCCGGGCTGCGCGACGCTGCGCATCGCGTCAGCTAACCGTTTTGGAGATGAGCGCAAGCAGTCCCCTCGCCTCCAGTTCATCGCGAACCAGCCGCTTCGGAATCTTGCCGTAACCGGATTTCGGCAGCGCCTCCCAGAAGAAGAAGCGCTTCGGCATTTTGTAGCGCGGCACCTTGGGCGCCAGGAATGCAGCAAGCTCCGCTTCGCTCACCGCGCCAGCGCCCTCGCGCGCGACGCAGACGGCGACCCCTACCTCGCCCCAGAACGGGTCGGGCACGCCGAGCACCGCCACCTCGCCGATCGCGGGATGGGTGAGGATCTTCTCCTCGACTTCGCGCGGATAAATGTTGGAGCCGCCGGAGATGTACATGTCCGAGGCGCGGCCGGTGATGTAGACGAATCCCTCCTCGTCCATGTGGCCGAGATCGCCGGTGCCAAACCAGCCGTCGCGAAACGCCTTCGCGTTGGCCTCGGGGTTGTCATAATAGCCGGCGAACACGGCGGGGCCGATCACGCAGATCTCGCCGGTCTCAAACGGTTTGAGCTCGCGCCCGTCGTCGCCCTGGATCGACACCTGCATGCCGGTGCGCTCGAAGCCACAGGTACCGATGCGGGCCTGCGGGCCGTCCTCCGTGTCGTGCAGACTGGCCGGCATCACCGTGATGTTGCCGGTGACCTCGCCGAGGCCGAAATACTGCACGAGCACCTTGCCGAGCTTGTTCAGCGCGGCCTTCTGGTCCTCGCGATACATCGGCGCGCCGGCATAAATCACGAAGCGCAGCGAGGAATGATCATATTTGTCGACCGCCGGATGCTCGACCATCATCTTCAAAATCGTCGGCACCGTAAAGATGTTGCTGACGCGATGAGCCTCAATCAACCGGAACGCCTCAGCGATGTCGAATTTTTCCGACGGCAGCAGGATGGTCGGTACGCCGCGCGCCGCCTGCACGAGCTGGTGCACGCCGGCGCCGTGCGACAGCGGCGCGACCACCAGCGAGGCATCCGTCTCTGTCGTGCCCGGCATCAAATCGGCGAGATGATTTGTCACCACAAAGGCCATCTGCCCATGGGTAAGAACCGCGGCCTTGGAGCGCCCGGTCGTGCCGGAGGTGAAGAAGAACCAGCAGGGATCGTCGTAGTCGACCGCCGCATTCTCGACCTTGGCGCCAGCATGCTCGGCGATCACATCACTGACCGTCTTCTCGCCGAGGGCGCCCTCGCCGATCCTCCATATAAATTCGAGCGCGGGATTGGCTGCCGCTGTGGCGTGGTCGGGGAAATCGCCATGGCACAAAAACGCCTTCGCACCAGAGGCGCTGGCGAGATAGGCGACCTCGTCCGGCATCAGGCGGAAATTGGTCGGCACCCAGACCGCGCCGAGCCGAAAGGCCGCGAACATCGACCAGAACATCTCGTCGCAATTCTTGGAATGGACGAGGATGCGGTCGCCCTTGGCGATACCGCGCGCGGCGAGGCCTGCGGCCAGAGCCGACACGGCACCATCGATCTCGCGCCAGGTCCAGGATTTGTCGCCCCAGATGAAGCCAATGCGGTCGCCGTGGCGGCGGGTATTCTGGGTCAGCATATGCGCCAGATTCATCACCCGGCGCGACATCCGCGCCAGACCACCGCGCGGGGTAGGAATCGTCATCGTTTCAGTCACAGGGAATCAACCATCACGCCTCAGAAAAACAGACATAGAACATCTCATGGCAACAATAGCAGAAAGCCCGGCGTCAACTCAAATCCGCCGTCGCGGCGTTATCATGAGAGTCTCCCGCCAAAGGGCCGACATCACCATGGCCACGCGCTCGCGTCCATAAGCCCGCGCAAATGATTTTCGTTGGCCAATGGAAGATCGACGACATCAAGTGCGCCGTCAGCCCGTGGTCGGTCCGCGCCCCACCTATCGTCTCATTCAAGTACTAGAATTGAAACGAGAGCCCGCCAGCCACGTGTGGGGCCGACGGGCTCTCCAGAATTTACTGCGGATGATTGGCCAATTCCTGATCGCTCAAGCGCCAGTCCTGCCAAAGCTGAAGCGCGCCCAGCAAGACGACGATTCCACCGAGGGCGATGTGCCAGGCCCGAAGCATGTCGTCACCGGCATAGCCGAACAGGAAGGGCGAGGCGGCCAGCCAGAGGCCGAGCGCGATCTCCCCCACCTCTTCCCAGCGCTGCAGTGCGACATACTCGAGCTGCGCCAGACCGAAGACCAGCATACCGATCACGAACGTATTGAGGATCATGGTGCTGCGTTCGGCGTCCATCACGTCGTGGCTGGAGAACGGAAACCACGGCGATACCACGATCAGCACGCCAAGCAGCATGCCGAACCAGTCTTCCCACGTGCGATGCTTGCTGAAGAATCCAAAGCCCGACATTGTAGACCTCCCCTTGAAAAGAGGCATACGTCGGCGGCCGCGATCACAGCATTTCCGATATCGAACCCAGACCCGGCCGCCTCAGCGGCGTATGTCATCCCAAAGACGTAGGAACCTCACCCACGGTTGCAAGGCCTCGCCCGTAAAGTTCCCGTGCGTGTGCGCGTTCTTACTGCGCTGCACCGAGCCGCTGCAGGCTCTCGCGATTGCCCCAGCCGGCTCGTTGAGGCGGTCGGTTGCCCCAGCAACGGCGATCTGGCTCAAGACAGCATCTCAGCCAATCCCAGCGAGGCAGTCGTCCGTTCGGCGCCGGTTTGCATCGGCGGGTTCATGTCCCTAAATCGAGCGGTGAATCATCCGGGAATCGCTGCATGGCCGCCGTCCGCGACAACAAGGCTCAAAACCGCTTCGAACTCGATATCGATGGCGCCGTGGCGTTTGCGAATTATCGCATCACGCCCGCGGCGGTCATCATCACCCATACCGAAACGCCGCGCGCCCTGCGCGGCCGCGGCATCGCCTCTGAGCTGATCAGGGGCGCCCTCGAATTGATCCGCGCCGACGGACGCAAGGTCATCGCCGGCTGCGGTTTTGTCGTGGATTATCTGCGCAGAAATCCGGAATTTGCCGATCTGACGGGGTGACGTGGCACACCGTCATTCCGGGGCGCGCGTTAGCGCGAACCCGGAATCTCGAGATTCCGGGTTCGACGCTTTGCGTCGCCCCGGAATGACGTGCGTAACAGAACAACAAACCTCACGTGATCCGGACCGACATATCCGGCAGGCCCCTCGAGCTTGCACAGGATAACGCCTCCCTCAATCGCACAAAAAAGAAGGCCCGCGTCGCCGCGGACCTTCGCATGTCAGGACCGAGCGAAGCGTCAGTGCTTGATGTCCGGCGGCAGCTTGCCGCCATTGGCGGCCAACTTGGCCATGACCTGCTTGTGCAGCCAGATGTTCATGCTGGCGGAATCGTTGCTGTCCCCGATGTAGCCGAGTTCTTTCGCAAGATCCTTGCGCGCGGCGAAGCTGGAATCGATGTCGAGCGCCTTCATCAGATCGACGATCGAGGTGCGCCACTCCAGCTTCTCGCCCTTGGCCTTCACTGCCTGATCGAGGATCGGCGCGACGTCGACGGTCGCCGCAGGTGCAGCGGCCGCACCGGACGATCCGCCTCCCTCAACTGCACCGCCGCCGGCCGGCGCGGCGTCTGCCTTGGTGCCGAATATCGCGCTCATGATTTTTCCGAAAATGCTCATCGTTCGCTCCCAATGAGTTGAGGATGGGGTGAGTCTTGGGCGGCACTGTTTGACCGGCAGCACCACGCCGGGATCGCCAGCAACTTTAGCGAGCCAAGCGATGCTTGCCAATGAAACATTCACCTAAGCGTGAGTGTGATTGTCGTTGCATGGGAGTACGCTGACAGAACAGTTCGCGACACGGCCAGTTCCACCACCTGTCTTCGCGTCTGGTCTGATCGTGATCTTTTTTGGAGACGGCACGTTTGCGTCTTCGGGCGCAAAATTGCGGCCGCCGAAGGGAGACAGCGACCATGGCCACTTCTTATCAAGGCAATGTCACATCACTGACGCAAAGCGGAGGGGCCGCGGCTGCGCCAGTCATCCGAACCATCGACTTCGCCGATCTCGGTCGCGCGTTGCGGCGCGGCTGGGAAGATTTCAAGGCGGTGCCAAGCCACGCCATCCTCCTGTGTGTGATCTATCCCGTTCTCGGATTGGTGCTGGCACGCGCCGTTCTCGGCTATTCTGTCATACCGCTGTTGTTTCCGCTGGCCGCCGGCTTCGCCCTGATCGGCCCATTCGCGGCGCTCGGCCTCTACGAGATGAGCCGCCGTCGCGAACGCCGTGAACCGGCGACCGCCTGGGATGCGCTCGAGGTAGTACGCTCGCCGTCGTTCGGCGCGATGCTCGGGCTCGGCGTGCTGCTGCTGGCACTTTTCGTGACCTGGGTGGCGACCGCGCAGGCGATCTACATCGCGGCGTTCGGCTATGAGGGAGCGACCGGCTTTTCCGATTTCGCGACGCGCGTGCTGACGACGCCACAAGGCTGGTGGCTAATCGTGGTTGGCTGCGGCGTCGGCTTCCTGTTTGCCCTCGTCGCGCTCTGCATCAGCGTGGTCTCGTTCCCACTGATGCTGGAACGTCATGCCGGCGCTGGCGATGCGATGGTGACCTCGCTGCGCGCGGTCGCACACAACCCGGTGCCGATGGCGGCCTGGGGCTTGATCGTCGCGGTGCTGCTGGTCGCGGGAACGTTGCCGTTCTTCCTCGGCCTTGCCGTCGTCATCCCGCTGCTTGGGCACGCTACCTGGCATCTCTATCGGGAGACGATCGAGCCGGAACTCAACCCGCAGCCGCTTCCGCCCCGCCCGCACCGCGAACGCAAGCCTGCTGCCGATTTCCCGGCCAATCTGTTCCCCTGGCGGCGCAGGGACAACGTATAGCCTGCACGGAACCTGATCGATCAAACCGCCGGTCGAATCCGCCCCGGCGGTTTGATTGTTCACCGCTCACTAACGATGAATTGAGCACGTTCAACGGAATAGCATTGCGCGCACCTACATAAGCCTTGTTTTAGCCGACCTTGCTTCGAACATTCGGCGTGGCGTCGACACTAACGCCGAAGACGCATCGATCGTGGAGCGAACGGCACGATGATTTCTCGCCTTTCCCTGCGCGCCCTGACCTTGGGCGCGCTCCTACTGACCACTACGGCCGCGCTCGCGGCGCCCTGCGGCACGAGCCCGTTTGAAACATGGCTGGAGGACTTCAAGAAGGAAGCGGCATCCAAGGGAATATCGGCGTCCGCCATCCAGGCCGGCTTGACCGGCGTCACGTTCGACAAGAGCGTGCTGGCCCGCGACCAATCGCAGAAGGTCTTCAGCCAGAGTTTTGAGGAATTCTCCGGCCGCATGGTCCCGCCCCGGCTGACGCGTGGGTCCAACATGCTCAAGCAATACGGCTCGGTGCTCGGGCGCATCGAACAGGCGTACGGCGTGCCCGGAGAAGTCTTGGTGGCGATCTGGGGCCTGGAAACCGATTTCGGCGTCAACATCGGAAAATTCCCGACGCTGCGCGCGCTGGCGACGCTGGCTTATGATTGCCGCCGCGCCGACATGTTCAAGGCCGAGTTGATGGACGCACTACGCATCGTCGAGCGCGGCGATATCGCGCCGCAGGAAATGCGCGGCGCCTGGGCCGGCGAAATCGGCCAGACCCAGTTCATGCCGTCGTCCTACATCAAGTTCGCGGTCGACTTCGACGGCAACGGCCGCCGTGACCTGCTGCGTAGCCCGCCCGACGTGCTGGCCTCGACCGCCAACTTCCTCGCCAACCACGGCTGGCAGCGCGGCAAGGACTGGGAGCCCGGCGGCGCCAATTTCGCTGCGATCAAGGAGTGGAACAAGAGCGAGGTCTACGCAAAGACCATCGGCTATTTCGCGACACAGCTTTCGCGGGCGCCTTAACACGAACTCAGAGGGCTGGCCGTGGTGAGCGGCCCTTCGCAGCTCGGCCCATTCACCAGGGCTGCCTGCGGCAGCCGCGTCGAGCGCTGTTCACCGTAATAATGAATTCATATTCAATTTATTCTGCAAACAGCATGCGATTCGCGCATAAGAAGATTCCAAAAGCATCGGTATTTGCGACACGTTTTGTCGACCCTTGAGAGCCTTCGAGCTGGTTCCCGGCCTCCTTGATCGCCAATTCAGGGTTATCTGACGATTACGAGAAACCCGCAAATCTACGGCATTACTTTACATATTTGGCGCACGCCATCACGTGCTGCTGCCGGCTAATCCGCGACTATGCCGAAGCGTTAAACGGCCGTTACCATCGTTATGCGTTTTAGGATTAGCTGCATCGCAACATAGGAACTTCTGCACTGCAAAAAACCAAGCTATATTCATTTCAACGGTGAAGCCGTCCTCCAAGGGCTGAATCGTAACTGCAAGGAGACTACCATGTTGCTCTCGCTCATCCGCATGATCCAGGCATTCCGGGATTATCAGCGCAATGTCAGCGAACTGTCCCAGCTCAGCGATCGGGAACTGGCCGATATTGGCCTTGATCGTTCGGACATCCCGCGCGTTGCCGCCGGAAACTATAACGGCTGATCATTGGTCAGCCGCCTGGATGAACGGATAACGCCCGCCCCGCTGCGGGCGTTGTCGTTTGCACCAGGCCAGCCTTCGCTTGGAAGCGCTTCGTAGGTGCGCCAGGCGCGAAAACGCGCTAACCCTGCGCGCATGATTTCCAACACTCCCAAAACTGACACCGTCCATGTGATCGGCGGCGGCCTTGCCGGCTCGGAAGCGGCCTGGCAGATCGCCAATGCAGGCGTTCGCGTCGTCCTGCATGAGATGCGCCCCTTGCGGATGACCGAGGCCCATCGCACCGAGGGCCTGGCCGAACTCGTCTGCTCCAATTCGTTCCGCTCGGACGACGCTGCCAACAACGCCGTGGGCCTGCTGCACGCCGAAATGCGCCGGCTGGGCTCGCTGATCATGCGCTCCGCCGACGCCAACCAGGTGCCTGCGGGCGGGGCGCTGGCGGTCGACCGCGACGGGTTTTCCGCCGCCGTCACCCGAGCCTTGCACGACCATCCCCTGATCGAGATCGACCGCTCCGAAATCGCCGGCCTGCCGCCGGCCGAATGGGGCAACGCGATCGTCGCGACCGGCCCCCTCACCTCGGCGCCGCTGGCGGACGCCATTCGCGAACTGACCGACGAGAACGCACTGGCGTTCTTCGATGCGATTGCACCGATCGTGCACAAGGACTCCATCGACATGTCGGTGGCGTGGTTTCAGTCGCGCTACGACAAGGTCGGGCCCGGCGGCACCGGCGCCGACTACATCAATTGCCCGATGACGAAGGAGCAATACGACGCCTTCGTCGCGGCATTGCTGGCCGGCGAGAAGGTGGACTTCAAGGACTGGGAGACAAATACGCCCTATTTCGACGGCTGCCTGCCGGTCGAGGTGATGGCCGAACGCGGCCATGAGACGCTGCGGCACGGTCCTATGAAGCCGGTCGGGCTCACCAATCCGCACAATCCGACGGTCAAGCCTTATGCCATCGTGCAGTTGCGACAGGATAATAAACTCGGCACGCTCTACAACATGGTGGGCTTCCAAACCAAGCTAAACTACGGCGCGCAGCAGCGTGTGTTCCGCACCATTCCGGGGCTCGAGAACGCCGAATTCGCGCGGCTCGGCGGCCTGCATCGCAACACCTTCCTGAACTCGCCAAAGCTGCTGGACGCGCAATTGCGGCTGCGCGCGCAATCACGGCTGCGCTTTGCCGGCCAGATGACCGGCTGCGAGGGCTATGTGGAATCCGCGAGCATCGGCCTGATCGCAGGCCTCTATGCCGCGGCAAATGCGCGAGGACAGTCGCTCGAACCGCCGCCTGCGACCACGGCGCTGGGCTCGCTGCTCGGCCATATCACCGGCGGCCACATCGAGACGATCGAGGCCGGAACACGCTCGTTCCAGCCGATGAACATCAATTTCGGCCTGTTTCCCCCGCTTGCCAGCGTGCCGACCAAGAAGCCCGATGGCAGCAGGCTGCGCGGCAATGAGAAGACGGTCGCCAAGAAGCAGGCGCTCAGCGCACGCGCCTTGTCCGATCTCGATCGCTGGATCGCCGATCGTCTGCGCGTAGCGGCGGCGGCGTAATCCCATGGGCTTGCCGAAAGACGACGCCGCCACCCTGTCGGCGCGATGGATCGAAGGCGTGCTGCTCAAGCGTGACGTGTTCTCGACCGTCGAACGCGGCCGGTTTCGCGACGATTCCTGTGAGGTCGATGCCGTGCTGCGCCGGATCGATCAGGTGCCGGTCTGGTCCTATCCGCTCGCGCGTCATCTGTTCGTCCGCGAGCGCAGCGCACTGACATTGGCGCGTGATCTCAATGTCGGCCCGAGACTGCTATGGGCCGGACGGCAGGCATTGGTGCGCGGCTTCATCGACGGCGTTGCGCTGCATCTGGCAAAGCCCCATGGCGACATCGCCTATTTCCGTTCCGCCAAATCAGCTCTTCGCAAGCTGCACCGCGCCGGCATCTGCCACAACGATCTCGCCAAAGAACAGAACTGGCTGGTGGGCCGCGACGGCCGCGCCTACCTCACCGATTTTCAACTGGCCGCCTGTTTCAAGACTCGCAGCCGGCTATTCCGGATCGCGGCTTACGAAGATCTGCGGCATATGCTGAAGCACAAGCGCAGCTATGCGCCGGCGGCGCTGACGCCGATGGAGCGCAAGATTCTGGCGCGCAAATCCCTCGTCGCCAGTATCTGGCTCAAGACCGGCAAGAAGGTCTATCAGGCCATCACCCGCGGCCTGTTCAACTTCACCGATCGCGAAGGCGGCGGCCGCCGGCTGGTCAACGATGCACCGGTGCTGAGCGCCCTGATCAGGAAAAATCCTGAAGTGCGCGATACCGCCATTGTCGCGTTCGCCGACCGCCGTACCGGCGTCGGCCTGTATGCCTTCGTCGAGGCCGACAACGTCGCGCTGGAAAAGCAGTTGGGCCGCGAGCTTTCGTCGGCCAAAGGCGTCAAACCGCCGGAGCATATCCAGGTGGTGCATGCCCTGCCCCGCGATGCCGCCGGCAAGCCGCGCACGGAGATCTTGCAGCTTGTGGCGATGAACCAGCTCGACCTGATCGAGCCGCTGATCACGAGCGATATCGACCGCGCGTTCCTGAAGGACATTCTGGAGAGCCGCAAGAATCTGCGGGACCGGTTCAATTTCGAAAGCAGCGAGTTGAATTCGCGGCCGAATTGACCCCCGCGTGTCCCGGGCGCGATGCAGCGCGCTTCGCAGAAACCGGGACCCACTTGGCGGTGACGGATGGACCCCGGATCAGCAGCGCACCACGTCGCGCAAGTGCGACGCGCTGCGCAGCATCCGGGGAACACCGGAAACTTACCCGCCAAACTCCCGCGAGCGCGAGGCGCGCCAGAGCGTCCACAGCGTCCGGAGTCGTGACGTTACGTGCGGCACGAACGGATCGACGTCAGCCCGTGACATGCGCTCCAGATCGCGGCGGACCATCGCCAGCGGAAGGAATACCGGCCGCACTTGGGGCGGCACATGCGTGAGCAGCTCGAAGGCCGTACGGAGATGTTTTTGCCCCTCTCCGATCAACTGATCGACCGCGGCACGCGCCTGCGGCGTCTGCTTGCCCGAAAAGACCTGCTCCATCCCGCTGCCATGCTGCTGCAGTAATTGCAGTGGCACGAACAACTGCCGCCGCGCGGCATCGAGCGGCAGCGCTGCGATCACCTGCGCCATGCCCTGGGCGAGACCCGCATGGCGGGAGAGATGATCGATCGCCACCGATGGCTGTGCCGCAATCCGCGCGCCAAGCGAAAACAACTCCGACGAGGTGTCGGTGACATAGCCTTCCAGTGCCGCCATCGACGGCATTGGATCGTTGTAGAGATCGAACTGATGTTCCTCAATCAGCCGCGACAGCGGCTCGATCGGTAGGCTGAATTCGCCGATCGTCTGCAGCAGTTCGGCTGCAACCGGATTGCCTTCGACGCCGCCATGGCCGGCGCCTACCAGCATATCGGTCCACCATTGCAGCCGGATTTCGCCCGGCAACGGCTGGCTGACCTGCTCGCGCACGCGCAAAATCTCGACGTTGAAGGCATAGATCGACAGCAGTGCGCGGCGCTGGGCCTGAGGCAGGAACAGTGTCGAGGCATAGCGGACAAAGTCGTGCGTGCGCACCAGATCGGCGCAGAACGCAGCGGATTCTTTCGACGTCGCCGTGGCGCTCATGGCACCGCGATCAATGCCGCCGCGACACGCCGCCGCTCGCCCAGCATGATGTTGTAGGTGCGAATCGCCGGACCCGTCTGCATTGGGTCCAGCACCACCCTGACCGTCCGCAGCGCCTCGCGAAGGCCGCGCGGCGGCAGCCAGACTTCGGTGCCGGTGCCGACAATCAGCGTATCGATCGAATTGGCCACCCTGAACACGCGGTCCAGCGAATACTGATCGATCTCGGCGGGCTTTGTCACCGGCCAGGCCCAGATGCCGTCCGGCAGGCACAGCAGCGAGCCGCGATGCGACATGTCGGCGAAAGCGAAGCCGCCCTTGCCGTAGGCTTCGATCGGTGCCGGCCTCGGAAGATGCGGAGCGTCCGAGGATGTTGCCATGACTATTTCTTTGCCGGCGTATCCGGTTTCTTCGCAGGCGTATCCGGCGCCTCGCGGTGCTCACCAACGCCGAGATAGATCAGGATCGGCGCGGCGATGAAGATCGAGGTGTAGGTGCCGACCAGCACCACGCCGAACATCATGACGGCGGTGAAGCTGTGGATCGCGTGGCCACCGAACAGCAGCAGCGCGAACAAGGCCAGCGTCACCGTGACGTGGGTGATGATCGAACGCGAAAGCGTCGAATTGATGGATTCGTTCAGAAGCTGCGGCATCGGCATTTTCTTGTATCGCCGCAGCATTTCCCGGATGCGGTCGTAGATGACGACCGTGTCGTTCAGGGAGTAGCCGAGGATCGTCAATAGCGCCGCGATGCTGGTGAGGTCGAAATCGACCTGCGAGATCGACATGAAGCCGATCGTCAACACGATGTCGTGGACGTTGGAGATCATGGCGCCGAGCGCGAACTGCCACTCGAACCGGAACCATAGATAGATCAGGATGCCGACAATCGCGAGCATCAGGCCGATCATGCCGTAGGCCAAGAGTTCGCCCGAAACGCGCGGCCCCACCACCTCGACGCGACGGTAATCGACACTGTCGCCGAGCGCGCCGCGAACTTTCTGCACGGCCGCCTGCTGGGCGGCGTCGCCGCCCGGCTGCTCGGCCACCCGGATCAGCACGTTGTTCGGACCGCCGAACTGCTGCAACTGGACTTCGCCGAGCCCGAGCGCGCTCAAAGTCGTGCGCATCGCGCCGATATCGGCGGGACCGGACTTGTTCTGCACTTCCAGGAGCGTACCGCCCCTGAAGTCGATGCCGAAATTCAGCCCGTGGGTAAAGAACAGCACGATCGCGACGATCGACAGCGCCGCCGAGATCGGAAAACTGATGCGGCGAAACCGAGTGAAATCGAAATGCGTGTCGTCCGGGACGATGCGCAGCGGCGGCAACAGATCGAAGATAGCGACGATGGTCAGCACGACGACCAGAACGCCCAGCGCAATGAGAACGTATTGAGTCACGGTGGGGTTCCTAGATCGGCACGGTCTTCGGCCGCTTCCACCACACCCAGCCGGCGACGATCAGGCTGGTGAGCGTAAATGCTGTGAAGACCGTGGTAATGATGCCGATGCCGAGCGTGACGGCGAAGCCGCGGACCGGGCCGGTGCCGATGTAGAACAGCACCGCGGCAGCGATGAAGGTGGTGATGTTGGAGTCCAGAATAGTCGCCAGCGCGCGCCTAAATCCGGCGTCGATGGCCGAAATCGCGTTGCGTCCGCCGCGCAGTTCCTCGCGGATGCGCTCATAGATCAGCACGTTGGAGTCGACCGCGATTCCGACTGTCAGCACGACACCGGCAATGCCGGGCAGCGTCAGAGTGGCGTTCAGCAGCGACAGAATGCCGAAGATCATCGCCACGTTGATGGCGACCGCGATGTTGGCGAACACGCCGAACAGCCGGTAGGTCACCAGCATGAACACGATGACCATGATCGAGCCGATATAGGCCGCCAGCTGGCCCTTTTCGATCGAGTCCTGGCCAAGGCCGGGGCCGACCGTGCGCTCCTCGATCACGGTCAGCGGTGCCGGCAGCGCGCCGGCGCGCAGCAGGATGGCCAGATCGTTGGCGGCCTGCACGGTGAAGCTGCCGGAAATCTGGCCGGAGCCGCCGGTGATCGGCTCGCGGATCACGGGAGCGGAAATCACCTCGTTGTCGAGCACGATCGCAAAGGGCTGTCCGACGTTCTCGGTGGTCGCTTGGGCGAATTTTCGCGCGCCTGAAGTGTTGAAGCGGAAGCTGACGATCGGCTCGTTGGTACGCTGGTCAAACCCGGGCTGCGCGTCGGTGAGGTCACCGCCAGACACCAGCACCTGCCTCTTGATGACGTAAGGCACTTTCGGCGACGAGGCGCTCATTAGCACCTCCGAGTCCCCAGGCACTCGGCCCCCCTGCGCCTGCTCTGGCGACACGGTCGGATCGACCATGCGGAATTCCATTTTGGCGGTCTTGCCGAGCAGATCCTTCAACCGCGTCGGGTCCTGCAAGCCCGGCACCTGCACAAGAATTCGGTCGGTGCCCTGCCGCTGGATCACCGGCTCCACGGTGCCGAGCTGGTTGACGCGCCGTTCGACGATCTGGATCGACTGTTCGATCGTTTGCCGGATGCGGTCGGTGATTGCAGCTTGCGGTACGACAAGGCGGATCAGGCCGCCGCCGGCGTCCGAAACCTCAACGCTGCGCTGTCCGCTTGAGCCGAGCAGACCACCAAGCGGCTGCGACAGTTCACGCACCTTGGGGAGCGCAGCCTGCAGGTCGCTCTCCTTGACACGGACCTCGACGGCGTCCCCGCGCACGGCCAAGCCCGTATACCCGATCTTGGCGTCGCGCAGCACGCGACGGACTTCGTCGCGTACCTGATCGAGCTTTTCCTTCTTAACGTAGTTGGAATCGACTTCGAGCAGCAGGTACGAACCGCCCTGCAAATCGAGGCCGAGCACGATGTGGCGCTGCGCCCATACCGGCCAGGTCCTCACCCGCTCCTGAGGGAAGAAATTCGGAACCGCGCAAAGGCAAACGATCAAGGCGGTCAAAATGATCGCCAGTGCCTTCCACCGCGTGAAATACAACATCGAGTAGACCCGTCAGATCCAGGAAAATGCGCCGCGGCAAGCGGCGCGGAAAACTCAGCTCGCGGACGTCTCGTCCTTGGCTTCACTCTTTTCCTTGGCCGGCTCGCCCTTGGCGCGAACGCCCGAAATCATCTGCCGCATCTGCCGCACGCGGACGCCGTCCGAAATCTCGAACTCGATCTGGTCGTCGTCCACCACCTTGGTCACCTTGCCGACCAGGCCGCCCGAGGTGACGACGGTGTCGCCGCGGCGGATGTTTTTGACCAGTTCCTGGTGATCCTTGATCTTCTTCTGCTGCGGTCGCAGAATCAGGAAGTACATGATCACGAAGATCAGTGCGAACGGCAGCAGCGACATCAACATGCTGTTGGCATCGCCACCGGCTGCAGCCTGGGCGTACGCAGGGGTAATCAGCATTCGAACAATCCTCGTGAGACGGAAAAGAACCGGCCATGCCTGGGCACAGCATCCTGGGCATGTCGCCGGTCCGGGTAAATTTGCGCGGACTATAGCGGCGGCGGGCCCAATTGCAACGTTGGCCGCCCCCTCATTTAGGCCGCTTGCGAGAGCTTCCAAGGCCCGTTAAGGCTGCGCCGTCAGGAACTCGGGAAATGTCGAAAAAAGCCAAGAAAACTGCGGCTCCAACAGCGTCCCGCACCGCCCCCAAGGCCGCCTCGCGAGGACATGGGAAAACCGCGACAAAAGGTCCGGCAAACCGGCTTAACGGCGCCACCGCCGAGCGGATCGCCATCGCGCTGGAAGCCATCGCCGGCCATCTCTCCGCCGCTTCGCCGGCGACGGGAGGCCCCGAGGCGTTCGGCTCGGCCGATGCCTTTGTCTGGCATCCGGAGGGGCGCCTTTCGCCAGTACCGCGCGTCAGCCGCGTCGATCTCGGCCTGCTCAAGGGCATCGACCGGATGCGCGACATCCTGATCGAAAATACCGAGCGCTTTGCCGACGGCCTGCCCGCCAACAACGCGCTGCTGTGGGGCGCGCGCGGCATGGGCAAGTCCTCGCTGGTAAAGGCCGCTCATGCCAGCATCAACATCGACCGCAAGCCGGCCGACCGGCTGAAGCTGATCGAGATTCACCGCGAGGATATCGAGAGCCTGCCCGGTCTGA
This sequence comes from Bradyrhizobium sp. LMTR 3, assembly GCF_001693485.1. Taxonomy (GTDB): domain Bacteria; phylum Pseudomonadota; class Alphaproteobacteria; order Rhizobiales; family Xanthobacteraceae; genus Bradyrhizobium. The sequence continues at coordinate 487,870 of NZ_MAXC01000033.1, read as the reverse complement.
TGGACCTCTTACGCAGCTCCGATTTCCGCTTCATCGTGTTTTGCGACGACCTCTCCTTCGACGGCAACGACGCCTCCTACAAATCGCTGAAAGCGGTGCTGGAGGGCGGCATCGAGGGACGTCCCGACAACGTCATCCTCTACGCCACCTCGAACCGGCGGCATCTCTTGGCGCGCGAGATGATCGAGAACGAGCGCTCGACCGCGATCAACCCGGGCGAAGCCGTCGAGGAGAAGGTGTCGCTATCGGACCGGTTTGGCCTGTGGCTCGGCTTCCACCGATGCAGCCAGGATGAGTACCTCGCCATGGTGCGCGGCTATTGCGGCCATTTCGGCATCAAGCTTGCCGACGAAGAGCTGGAGCGCGAGGCGCTGGAATGGTCGACCACCCGCGGCTCCCGCTCGGGGCGCGTCGCCTGGCAGTTCACGCAAGAATTGGCGGGAAGGCTCGGCGTGAGGCTGGCCGGGAAGTAGGCGCGGCCAAGCCCCCCCGATGTCATCCCCGCGAAGGCGGGGATCCAGTACGCCGCGGTTTCTCGGCTCAATCGTAACTGCTCTGGAATACTGGATCGCCCGGTCCCAGTGCGCAATTGCGCACAAGGCCGGGCGATGACAGTAGTGGATGTGGACGCGTCGCGTCACTGCGGTTGGCAGCTACCCGCTCACGCCCCGTTCAGGAATTGAAGGGGGTCAACCGGTGAAGATCCCTTGCGGATCTCGAAGTGGAGCTGCGGCGAGCCCACCTCGCCCGATTGACCCGATTTGGCAATGATCTGGCCGCGCTTGATCGTATCGCCGCGCTTCACCAGCAGTTCACTCGCATGGGCATATGCGGTGACGTAACCGTTGGAATGCCGCACCAGAACCAGATTGCCGTAGCCCTTGAGCTCGTTACCGGAATAGGCGACCACGCCATCTTCGGCGGCTTTCACCGGCGTTCCTTCCGGCACCGCCAGGTTGATGCCGTCATTCGACTTGCCGTTGGTCTTGGCGCCATAACTCGTGATCACCTTGCCGCGCACCGGCCAGCGGAAGGTCGGCAACGCGCCGGTGGCTTCGCTGGGCTTGATCGAGGCTTGCTCGACGACGGGCTTCTCTTCGGTGACGTTGGTAGTCGCCTGTGCCAGCCGGGCGCTCTGCGGCGGGCCGCCGGCGGCAGCCATCTTGGTGGCCGGGGCCGCAACCGCGGCGGCCGGCTGGGCGGAAGCTGCGGCAACGGGCTGGGCCACTGGTGCTGCGACCGCGGATTTCGAACCGGGCACGGTCAGCTTCATGCCGAGGCTGAGCTTGGCGGACTGATCAAGATTGTTGGCCTTGGCGAGTTCGCTGACCGAAACCTGATTGCGCCGGGCGATGCTCATCAGCGTATCGCCGCGATTGACGACATGGACGGTCGACGCTGCCGCCGCGGCAACCGGCTTGCTGGCCGCAGGCGCGAGGGCCGGCGCGGGCGCTGCCGTCGCCGTCTGGCGCGGAATGATCAGTTGCTGGCCGGGCGACAGCACGCGCGGGCCCTTATAGCCATTGGCCTGCAGGATCGCAGCGGCCGAAACGTTGTAGCGCTTCGCCAGAATGTCGAGCGTGTCGCTGGTACCGACGATGATCGTGGTGCCGCCCGGCGCGGATGGGCGCGCGGCGGCCACCGAGCGCGGCGGCACCGTGGCGGTGGTCTCGATGGGCGGACGGGATGGCGGCGCATAGGACGAAACCCCGCGCCCTCCTCCCGACACCCCGCTGGAGCTGGCGGGATAGGCCGGCGGCGCAGCAACGGCGGGCGGCGGCAGGTCCTGGGACTGATATTGCGGGGTCGAGGCCTGCGGCCGGGCATACTGCGGCGGTTCGCGGCGTTCGACGGCGGGAGCGCGCACCGAACCGGTCGCTTCGGGCTGAGAGGCAAAGGGATTGGAGAACGAGCTATCGGAAAAGCGCGTCTGCATATCGGCGCTGCAGCCGGCAAAGCCGACCGACATCAGCGCCAGCACCGCGGCCTGCGGCACCCGACGCGAGCGAAGCAACTCGGCGACACGGGACATGGTTACTCACTCGTACGCAACAAAATACTGTTTTGAGTAAACACGTACCGAGTAAATAACCGCTTAACCCTTGGAATAAGATGTTGGCGGGAACCGCCAATCCGGGATTCTACAGTTCGCGCGCAATTCCCGGCAGGGCCGGGACGAAGCGGACATCGACCAATTCCTTGCGCTCAAAACCGCTATCCGTCCTGGTCACCCTGACCAGCGTCTGGCTGCCATGATGGGGCCCGACCGGCGCGATCAGGATGCCGCCCGGCAGCAGCCGCTCCAGCAGCTTTTCGGGAATTTGCTCCATCGCCGCCGTCACGATGATGCGGTCGAAGTCGCCGGCGCCGGGCGGAATCTGGAAACCGTCGCCCAACATCACTTCGATATTGAAATACCCAAGCGCTTCGAGCCGGTCGCGCGCCGTGTCCGCCAGCGTCCGGTAGCGCTCGATGGTCAGGACATGCGCGCATAGCCGCGACAGTACCGCGGCCTGGTAGCCGGAGCCGGTGCCGATCTCGAGGACCTTGTGGTGCTTCTGCAGTTGCAACTGCTCGGTCATGTAGGCGACCACGAAGGGCTGGCTGATGGTCTGCCCGCAGGCGATGCCGAGCGCGCTGTCACGATAGGCATGGCCGCGATCGCCAGCGGCCACGAAAGCCTCGCGGGGCACCTCTTCCATGGTCCGCAGCACCGCCTGGTCGCTGATCCCCCGCCGCCGCAGAGTGAGCTGAAACATCATCTTTTCGAGCGGTTCTTGGGACATCGCGGTCTCGTGGCGGGAGTCTGCCGCCAATCCAATGCTTCGGCCTCGCCGAGATGTAATATAGCGTCCGTGCACTTAAGGAATGATTTTCCTTAAGATTGTGGTTCCTCGTCCGGAACTGGGGACCGCGTCCCGACGTTAGGGCCCGGGAAAATCCTTCGCGAAGAGTCTTTACACAGCGCCTACGCGCCCATTACCGACATTGCACCCAGGTCCGTTTTTTGCGAACCTCCACACTCGGAAGGGCAAGGAATCCATCATGGTAGCGACACGGCCGGCGGGCTGTTCAGTTTTCCTCGTTGAAGACGAGGTCATGATCCGCATGATGGTCGCTGACATGCTGGAAGAGCTGGGCCACAGCGTAGCCGCCGAGGCCGGCGAAATCGGTGAGGCGGTCAAGCTGGTGCAATCCACCGAATTCGATCTCGCCATTCTCGACGTCAACGTCAACGGCAAGGTGATCACGCCGGTGGCCGAACTGATCACGGCGCGCAACCGTCCGTTCATCTTTGCGACCGGCTACGGCTCCTCCGGCCTGCCCCAGGAATATCGCGACCGCCCCGCGCTGCAGAAGCCATTCCAACTGGAAACCCTGGCCCAGATGATCGCCTCTACGTTGAAGAGCGCGCCGGTTTAGACCGTCCATCCGGCACACTCAGCCGTCATCATCCGCGAAAGCGGATGATCCAGTATCCCAGAGACCTACGATAGAATCGACAAGCCCCGGCTTACTGGATACCCGCCTTCGCGGGTATGACGAATTATACTGCGGGCTGACTACTTCAACGTCGCCGTCAACTCTTCCGAGAACGCTTCATCGGTACGATCCAGCCGCAGCGGGGTGACCGAGACGTAGCGCGCTGCCAGCGCTGCCAGATCGGTGCCATCGGCCGGTGTATCCATCGTCGCGGCGCGTTCGAAACCGATCCAGTAATACGGATTGCCGCGGCCGTCGTGGCGCTTGTCGATTTTCAGGAAGCCGAGATTGCGCTTGCCCTGACGCGTCACCCGAACACCCTTGACCTGATCGGGCGTGCAGGCGGGAAAGTTGACGTTGATCACGGTGTTTTTCGGCACCCCCGCATCGATCACCTTGCGCAGGATGCCGGGGCCGAATTTCAGTGCGGTATCCCACAGCGGCGCGTGACGGGTCTCGACGGAAAATTCCTGGCTCAGCGCAAACGACGGGATGCCCAGAATCGTGCCCTCGAGCGCGCCCGCGATCGTGCCGGAATAGACGACGTCCTCGGCGACGTTGCGGCCCTTGTTGACGCCGGACAGCACGAGATCGGGCATCTTCTCGCCGAGGATGTGGCGCGAGCCCATGATCACGCAATCCGTCGGCGTGCCCCGCACCGCGAAATGGCGCGGACCGATTTCGCGTAAGCGCAACGGATCGTTCAGCGACAGTGAATGCGAGACACCGGACTGATCGAGCTCCGGCGCCACGATCCAGACATCGTCGGAAAGCGCGCGGGCGATCTCCTCGACGATCTTCAGACCCGGCGCATGAATGCCGTCGTCGTTGGTGCAGAGAATTCGCATCCGTCAAAATGCCTTCAGGTTCAGGTCGAGGTAGGCTTTTGCCCTTGGGCCTCGTCTTATCCGGCTATCGCGGCTGAGGCAAACCGGCCTATTTCCTCAGCTTTTCTTCATCCAGACACGCCAGGGGCGGGCAAATCTGGCGCTGCCATCGATTTTCATCTGCAGGTCTGGCGATGCCTGTTGCGCCGATTCGACGGGCAGAGAGGGCGGGCTCGCGTCCGCCGGCTTGGGCGAAGGTGCCGCGACGGGCTCGATCGCCGTAAGCACCGCAGCCGATCCCGCCTCCGGCTGCATGTGCCGCGTTCGCGCGACCGCCAGCCCCTTGTCGAAATCCGCGGCGTTGAGCCACTCCTTGGCATGCATGCGTTCGATCAGATCGTCGTCCCACAAGCGGGCCACCTCGATATCGAAGGCGCCCATCAGCCGCTGGTCGATCAATTGCATCCCGTGGCCGGTGACAGCCCATTGCTTCCCGATCCAAAGGATGTCGCGATGCAATGCCATTTTGCTTTGCGCTATTTGTCCCGCTCGATGGTTTTGAGCCCGCCCATATAGGGCTGCAGCACCGCAGGCACCGCGATGGAGCCGTCTTCCTGCTGATAGGTTTCCATCACCGCGATCAGCGCGCGGCCGACCGCCGTGCCGGATCCGTTCAACGTATGCACGAAACGCGGCTTGCCATCGGGCCCACGCGAACGCGCATCCATGCGCCGCGCCTGGAAATCGCCGCACACCGAGCAGCTCGAGATCTCGCGATAAGCGCCGCCCTCGCCCTGACTCGAAAATTGTCCTGGCATCCAGACCTCGATGTCGTAGGTCTTCTGCGCGGAGAAGCCCATGTCGCCGGAGCACAGCGTCATCACGCGGTAATGCAGCTCGAGCCGGCGCAGCACTTCCTCGGCGCAGGACAGCATGCGCTCGTGCTCGTCGCGGCTGGTCTCCGGCGTCGCGATCGAAACCAGTTCGACTTTTGTAAATTGATGCTGCCGGATCATGCCGCGGGTATCGCGCCCGGCAGCACCCGCTTCGGCGCGGAAGCACGGCGTCAGCGCGGTGAGCCGCATCGGCAGTTCTTTCTCATCGACGATGGATTCGCGGACGAGATTCGTGAGCGAGACTTCGGCGGTGGGGATGAGACCCAGACGCTCGGTCTTCAATCGTTCGTCGGGAGCCGCAAGCAATTCGCCCTTGATGGCCCAGAACTGGTCGTCCTCGAATTTCGGCAATTGGCCCGTGCCGAACATCACGTCGTTGCGCACCAATAGCGGCGGATTGACCTCGGTGTAGCCATGCTCGTTGGTGTGAAGATCGAGCATGAACTGCCCGATCGCGCGCTCCAGCCGCGCCAGGCCTTTCTTCAGCACCACGAAGCGCGCGCCGGAGAGTCTCGCGGCCGCCTCAAAATCCATGTAGCCGAGCGCGCCGCCGAGATCGTCATGCGGCTTCGGCGCAAACGCGTAGTTGCGGATTTTTCCGAAGACGTGGCGCTGCACATTGCCGTGCTCGTCCATGCCGTCGGGCACGTCGTCGAGCGGCAGGTTCGGAATCGCAGCGAGTTCTTTCGCCAATTCCTCGTCCGCCGTCTTCGCAGCAAGCTCGAGCTCCGGCATCGTGGTCTTGAGCTCGGCGACTTCGGCCATCAGCTTGTTGGCGCGCGCGTCATCCTTGGCCTTCTTGGCCTCACCGATTTCCTTCGAAGCCGCATTGCGCCGCGCCTGCGCCTGCTCGGACGCCAGGATCGCCGCCCGGCGCTTCTCGTCGATTGCCAGCAGCGAAGCCGACAACGGCGCCAGCCCCCGGCGCTTCAGTCCGGCGTCGAACGCCCGGGGGTTGTCGCGGATCGATTTGATGTCGTGCATGAGGGGCGGTCCTGAAGTCGTATTCTGCAATACAATCAACACTCATGTTAATTGTTTGCGTGCGCGTCCCAAGTACCACACCCGTTATCACCCGCGAAAGCGGGTGATCCGGTATTCCAGAGCAGTTCGAGATAAATTGCTAGGCCGCGGCGTACTGGATTCCCCGCTTTCGCGGGGAATGACAGCCAAAGGTGAGGCGCCAGCAGCGCCCTACTCGGCCGGATTGGCTTCCGGAGGCGGGCTGGCAGGTGGCGTGCCACTCGCGGCCTGGGCGGCGGCCTTCTTTTCCACCATGCGGACCGCGACGATCGCGCCCTCGTAGAGCGCCATCAGGGGTATCGCGAGGGAGGCCTGGCTGATGACGTCGGGCGGCGTCAGAACGGCGGCGATGACAAAGGCGCCGACGATGAAATAGCGCCGCTTTTCGCGCAGCATCCTGGAGTTTACGACGCCGATCCGCCCCAGCAGGGTCAGAATGACGGGGAGCTGAAACGCGATGCCGAAGGCAAAGATCAACGACATCATCAGCGACAAATATTCGCCGACCTTGGGCAGCAACTGAATCTGCGCGGCCTCGTCGCTGCCGGTCTGCTGCATGCCGAGCGAGAACCGCACCAGCATCGGCAGCACGATGAAGTAAACGAGAAGCGAGCCGAGCACGAAGAAGAACGGCGTCGCGACCAGGTATGGCAGGAACGCGCCGCGCTCGTGCTTGTAGAGGCCGGGCGCCACGAATTTGTAGATCTGCGTTGCCACGATCGGGAACGAGATGAAGGCGGCGCCGAACAGAGCGAGCTTCAATTGTGTGAGGAAGTATTCCAGCAGCGCGGTGTAGATGAATTTCGAATTCTCGGCACCCGCCACCCAGACGAAGGGCCAGACCAGCACGTTGTAGATCTGCTTGGCGAAGAAGAAGCAGAAGATGAACGCAATGCCAAAGGCGAGCAGCGCCTTGATCAGCCGCGAGCGCAGCTCGATCAAATGGTCCATCAACGGCGCCTTGCTGGCCTCGATGTCTTCGATGGTCATGACGCTTTGGCGTCCTTGAGAATGTCGGGCGCCGCCGGCGCGATGTCCTGCGGCACGGCCTGAGCTTCACGCGTGATCGCCAGCGGCTCGGAGGCCGCCGCATGCGCCTCGGCCTCGACGAAGGTTTCCGGTGTGGGCAGCGCCGGGGTAGTTGGCGTGACAGGCTCGCCGGTCGCGGAGGCAATTTGCGCATCCGCCGGCTTGTCGGCAGGCTTGTCGATATCCCCAATCTGCAGGGCGTCGTTGACGTCTTTTTGCAGCGAGGTCATGACGTTGGCCGGCGAAAGACCCGTAGCCACGTCCTTGACCTCGTCAAAACTCTTCTTGAGGTCGGCCATTTCGGCCTCGCGCATGGCTTCCTGGAACTGGCCCTGGAATTCGGCGGCCATCTTGCGCGCCTTGCCCATCCATTGCCCGACCATGCGCAGCACACCGGGAAGCTCTTTCGGGCCGATGGCGATCAGCGCGACGACCGCGATGATGACCAGTTCACTCCACCCGATGTCGAACATGAATTCTTCCGCTCGCGCGAGACGTCCGCGCCCCAATCCATCATAGCCAAGGTTTGGAGCCGCCCGCGGCTTCTCTCAACCGGCGTCCTCAACCGACGCCAGGGTCAATAGTGCCCGGTTCAGACAGCCTTGCTACCGACATCCGTCCGCGCTGTCGGCGCCGGCGTCGCATTGTGATCGATGGTCTTCACCGGCTCAGCGGGCTTTTCGGGCGCCTTCTCGTCGTCCTGCATGCCTTTCTTGAAGGCCTTGATGCCATTTGCGACATCGCCCATCAGGTCAGAAATCTTGCCGCGGCCGAACAACAGCAGGACCACTGCGATCACGACGATCCAGTGCCAAATGCTAAGCGAACCCATCCTGCAACCCTCCAAAAAGAGACGGCCGGCTTCCGGCCAAGCTTTCGCGGAAGGTAGGCCCGCGGGGTGTCAAAAACAAGGACCCCTGCCGCGGCAAATCGCTGTCGCGGCTACGTATTATGGCTATTATTAACCCCGCCTGAGTGAATAATCGGCGGAGCCACCGGAACTAGCTTTCGCTGCCGCCTTCAGGCTCGGCGGCTGGGGCCAGCAGCAGTTCCAGGTTATCGCCAGCATCCAGCGGATCCTCGTCCTCGCGCAGCGCCACGTCATCCGACGGCGTCGGAACGCTGAAGCCGGAAGGCAGCCGCGAATCCAGGAGCCCCGTCCCCTTCAGCTCTTCCAGGCCCGGCAGGTCGCTCAGCGCCTCCAGGCTGAACTGCGAAAGGAACGCTTCCGTTGTGCCGAACGTCAGCGGCCGCCCCGGCGTCTTGCGGCGGCCGCGGGGACGAATCCAGCCGGTTTCGAGCAACACATCCAGCGTTCCCTTTGACGTGATCACGCCGCGGATCTCCTCGATCTCGGCGCGTGTCACGGGCTGGTGATAGGCAATGATCGCGAGCACCTCGATCGCCGCCCGCGAAAGCCGACGCGTCTCCGTGCTTTCGCGCGTCATCAGCCACGACAGATCGCCCGCGGTGCGGAACGTCCATTTGTTGGCGACGCGCACCAGATTGACGCCACGCGGCGCGTATTCCTCCTGCAATTGCGCCAGCGCCGCCTTGACGTCGACGCCGTCGGGCATGCGTTTGGCCAAGGTCGCCTGGTCGACCGGCTCCGCGGAGGCAAACAGCAACGCTTCCAGCAGCCGCAATTCCTCGGGCCGCGCGGCCTGATCGGTGTTCTGGTCGATGGGATGATCCTCGGCATCTTCCATGCGTTTTTCCGCCAGGCTTGCCATGGCTAGGTCTCCTTCCACTTACTCGACCGTCATATCCGGCGCAGGCATTGCGGCCTGCGGCGGACGCTTACGAAAATACAGCGGCGCGAACGCCTCTTTCTGGTTCAATTCCATCTCGCCTTCGCGCACCAGTTCGAGCGCCGCGGCAAAGCTCGAGGCGAATACCGTCGCCCGCTGCGAGGGATCGACCACGTAGCTGAGCAGGCAATCGTCGAGACAGTTCCACTCCTCGGACTCGGCCATGCCGACCAGCCGCTCCAGCGAGGCGCGCGCTTCGGCCAGCGACCACACCGTGCGCTTGGCCAGATGCACCGTCGCCAGCACGCGCTGCTGGCGCTGCGTGGCATAGGCGGTGAGCAGGTCGAACAGCGTCGCCGTGAATTTGGGGTGCTTGATTTCGGCGATCGTTTCCGGATTGCCGCGCGGAAAAATATCGCGCTGGAACTGCGGCCGGTTCATCAACCGGTTGGCGGCTTCGCGGATGGCTTCGAGCCGGCGCAGCCGGTTGGCCAGCGCGGTGGCCATTTCCTCGGCGCTCGGCCCGTCGGGCGTCGCCGGTTCGGGCAGCAACAGCCGCGATTTCAGGAACGCCAGCCAGGCCGCCATCACGAGGTAATCGGCGGCGAGTTCGAGGCGGATCTTTCGCGCCGCCTCGATGAAGGTCAGATACTGGTCAGCCAGCGCCAGGATCGAAATCTTGGCGAGATCGACCTTCTGCTGCCGCGCCAGCGTGAGCAGCAGGTCGAGCGGGCCTTCATAGCCCTCGACGTCGACGACCAGCGCCGGCTCGCCTTCGGTGATTTCGGCGGGCCGTCCGGTTTCAAACGATAGAATCTCAGCCGTCATGCCGTTCCTACCCGATCCATCAACGCTTCAAGTTCAGCCCGCGCCGCCTGCCGGTCGAACGGCTCAGGCTGTTTTCGCGAGGCCAGCGCCCGTTCGGCGCGGCTCAAGGCCTCGCCCGCCAGTTCCGGCGTCTCGCGCGCCACGTCGCGCATCTCGTCGAGCTTGCCGTTGCAATGCAGGACCATGTCGCAGCCGGCGTTGACGATGGCGCGGGTCCGATCCGAGATCGATCCCGCCAACGCATTCATCGACACGTCATCACTCATCAACAAACCCTGGAACCCAATTACGCCGCGAATCACCTGACGGATGATTGTCGCAGAAGTCGTCGCCGGTTGGACGGGGTCTAACGCGCTAAACACAACATGCGCGGTCATGGCCATCGGCAGGTCCGCCAGCGGCTGAAAGGCGGCGAAATCGGTCCGTTCCAGCTCTTCCCGCGCTGTATCAACGGTCGGTAGACGGAAATGGCTATCCGCATTTGCCCGGCCATGACCGGGAATGTGCTTCAGCACGGGTAGCACGCCGCCCTGCTCCAGCCCTTCTGTAACGGCGCGGGCGATTGCGGCGACCTTGCCCGGCTCGGTTCCATAAGCCCGGTTGCCGATCACGGCATCCGCGCCAGCCACCGGCACGTCCGCCAACGGCAGGCAGTCGACCGTGATGCCGAGGTCGATCAGGTCGACCGCAATCAGGCGGGAGCTCAAGCGCGCGGCTTGCAGGCCCAGCGCTGGGTCGATGTCGTAGAGCGCACCGAAGACGGCGCCGGGCGGATATACCGGCCAATGCGGCGGTCCGAGACGCGCTACCCGCCCGCCTTCCTGGTCGACCAGGACCGGCGCATCTGCCTCGCCTGCGCAATCTCGAAATTCATCAACAAGCGCAGATACTTGATCCGGCGTCTCGACGTTTCGTTTGAACAGGATCAAGCCCCATGGCCGCTCGCCACGGATGAATTCGCGCTCCGCAGCGCTCAGTTCCAGTCCCGATACGCCCGTGATGAATGCGCGGCTTGTCATGGGGGCCGATTAGGCCCCTCACAGCCCCGGGGTCAAGGAAACCGCCGTTAATTCCTTTGGACGAAGCACTGCCCGCCGGCAGATTTCAGGCTACTGCAGACCTGCGCCGCCTCTTCGGACGAGCCGAACGGGCCGGCGAACGCGCGGTAATAGACGCCCTTTTCGCCGAGATCGACGCGCTTCACGAGTGACGAGTGTGGTCCCAGCACGCTCGGGAACTTGCTTTGCAGCGCCCGGTAGGAGGCCTGCGCGTCGGCTTCGTTCTTCTGCGAGGAGACCTGGACCAGGTAGCCTCCGCCGGCCGGGGCAGCCGGCTGGGTCGGATTGGTAGCCGCCATTCGAGTCGGCGCCGGATCAGCCCCACCCTGCGGCGTGAGCGGCATCGGCGTGTTGGCGCTGGCGTTCGCCGACGCAGGGTTACGCGCCGGCGGCTGGGCAGGAGCCGGCGGCGAAGCCGCAGCGCTGCGGGTCGTCGGTGCCGGCCTCGGCGGCGGCGCGCTCGCCCCTGCCGGAATGCCACCATTGTCGGCGGGGTCACCCTTGACGGCGAGCGTCCTGATCCTGCGCGGCTCGTTGTTCATCGTACCGTTCACGCCCGTCTGCGGCGGCGGGCCGGACGGCGAAACGCTCGCGACCGGCGGCGGGTTGCTATTCGGATTCAGCGGCGGAAACACCACGCGCGGCGCGCCGGACCTTGCATTGACGTCGACCGGCGTCTCTTCGCGCGACACCAGCTTCTCGCCGCCATCGCCCGGCAGCATGCGGTCAGGGGCCTTGGCGGCGCCCACGTCGGACGGTGCCGGCATTACCTTGGTCGGGCTGTTGTCGGCCCTGATGATCGGCGGCTCGCCCGAGCGGGGCGAACCGATGTAAGTGCGATAGGCAAAGGCAGCGCCCGTCCCGACCACAGCCAACGCCAGCACCGCAGCGATCGTCATCAGGCCGCTCGAGCGCTTCTTCGGAGCGGGCTCCTCCTGCTCATACTCGCCCTGGTACGCATACGGATCGTCCGGATAGGCCGGATCGCGCTGATAGTCGTGCTCGCCATTTTCGAGCCGTCCATACAGCGCTTCGTCGTAGCGCGACGGGTCCTGCTGCGGCTCGTCGGCATGTTGCTGCGGGGCCTCGTAATAGTCCTGCGAGTCCTGTTCGGGCGCCTGGTGCTGAGCCGCGTAGCGGTGCAAGGGATGCACCGGCGCCGGCTGGTAATCCGGCTCGTCGTCGAAAACCTGATCCTGCGGCAGCGGCGATGGAAGTGGTGGCGGCGGGGTTTGGCGCGTTTCTTGGCGCGTTTCCTGGCGCGCGCGCTGCATCCATGCCGGCGGGGCCGGAGGCGCATCGAGATCTTCCGGCGGATCATACTGCTGTGGACGCACATTCGCCCGCGACTGCAGCGGACGCGGTGCCGGTTTGGCGGCAGCCCCGTACGGGTCGTTCTGCCCGATCAGCCTTGCGAGCTCGGCAAGCGGATCGCTCTCGCCGCGATCCTGGTCGGCGGAGGGAAAATGTCGGTCCTGATATCGATCAGCCATCGTGATGATGCATCCCCTACGGGACAGCGCCAACTCGCCATGTCAAACAAACCATGACGAGCGTGGCCCCTGCCAGATACCCCCACGAACCCCCATCCGTGAAGGGCCTTCGCCCCTGCCTACCGCATCTCGGTCGGAGCGTGGACGCCGAGAACGGCTAAGCCCGATGCCAGAACCGAGACGACGCCCTGGACCATAGCCAGCCGCGCCCTCGTGATTTCTGCATCATTAGTTATAATGAAGCGTAAATAGGGCAAATCCCGCCCTTTCGTCCATAACGCGTGAAATTCACTGGCTAAATCATACAGATAAAAAGCGATTCGGTGCGGTTCATGTGCGAGGGCCGCCGCCTCGACCATCCGGGGATAGAGCGCCAACCGCTTCAAAAGGTCAAGTTCGGCCGGATCCGTCAGCCGCTCCACCGGGGAATCCCCCAAATAGGCCGTCCGGGCCGCGTCATCCTCGGGGAGGTCCGGGACCACCTCGCGGGCATTCTTGAAAATTGAGTGGCCGCGGGCGTGCCCGTATTGGACGTAGAAGACAGGATTATCCTTCGATTGCTCGAGCACTTTGGCGAGGTCGAAATCGAGCACGGCGTCGTTCTTGCGGAACAACATCATGAACCGCACCGCGTCGGAACCGACCTCGTCGACCACTTCGCGCAGCGTGACGAAATCGCCGGAGCGTTTCGACATCCGCACGGGCTCGCCGGCACGCAGCAGGCGAACGAGTTGCACCACCTTGACGTCGAGCGCCGCCTTGCCGCCGCTGACGCCCTTCACCGCCGCCTGCATGCGCTTGATGTAGCCGCCATGGTCGGCGCCGAACACGTCGATCATGTCGAGGAAGCCGCGATCGACCTTGTTCTTGTGATAGGCGATGTCGGAAGCGAAGTAGGTGTAAGAGCCATCCGACTTGATCAGCGGACGATCGACGTCGTCGCCGTAGGCGGTGGCACGGAACAGCGTCTGGATCCGGTCCTCGTAGTCTTCGACCGGCTTGCCCTTCGGCGGCGGCAGGCGGCCCTCGTAGATGTCGCCCTTCGAGCGCAGGAAATCGATGGTCTCGGTAACCTTGTTGTTGCCGGTCTCGATCAGCGACCGCTCCGAGAAGAACACCTCGTGCTTGATATTGAGCGCGGCGAGATCGCCCTTGATCATGTCCATCATCATGGCGATCGCCTTGGCGCGTACGATCGGCAGCCAGGCGGCTTCAGCCATCGCCTTCAGCTTGTCGCCGTGCTCGGCGGCAAGCGCCTGCCCGACCGGCACGAGATAGTCGCCGGGGTAAAGCCCTTCCGGGATCTCGCCGATGACTTCGCCGAGCGCTTCCAGATAGCGCAGGTAGGCCGAGCGCGCGAGCACGTCGACCTGCGCGCCGGCATCATTGATGTAATATTCGCGCGTGACGTCATAGCCGGCAAAATCCAGCAGGCCGCACAGCGCGTCGCCGAACACCGCGCCGCGGCAATGGCCGACATGCATCGGCCCGGTCGGGTTGGCGGAGACATACTCGACATTGACCTTTTCACCGCGGCCGATCGCGCTCTTGCCGTAGGACACGCCTTCGCGCAGCACGGTGCGCAATTCGTCGGCCCAGACTTGCGGCTTCAAGGTGAGATTGATGAAGCCTGGCCCGGCGACATCGACGGCGGCAACCAGGTCATCGGCGCGCAATTTTTCCGCGATCTTGTCAGCGAGTTCGCGCGGCTTTGCCTTGGCGTCCTTGGCCAGCACCATCGCCGCGTTGGTCGCCATGTCGCCATGGCTCGCATCGCGCGGCGGTTCGACCACGACGCGGGAGAAATCGACGCCGGCGGGCCATTGGCCCTCGGCTGCGAGCGCGGCGCAGACCGCCTGCACGCGCGCCAGCGCGTCGGCGAACAGATGTTGTGTGGCTGGCTTATCGGACATGGCCGCCGCCTAACGCAAATCCGGGGTCGAGTCAAAAAGCCGCTGGTGCTCCATCAGGGCGTAACGGTCGGTCATCCCGGCGATGAAATTGCCAATCCGGCGCGCCCGCTCGCCGTCCGTGACGCGCTCGGTACCCTCCACCCATTCGGCCGGCAGGTCTCCCGGCGAATTCTGGTAGCGCGCGAACAAATCGAACAGGATGCCTTCCGCCTCGCCCATCACCCGCATCACCCGATTGTGGCGGTACATGTGCTGCTTCAGGAACGCCTTGATGGCAGCCTCCTCTTCCGCAACGTCAGGCGGAAAAGCGATCAGCGGCTGGTGATGGTGGCGGACGTCGTGGGCCGATTGCGGCTTCGCTTCTGCCAAGCGCCTGCCCGCCTCCGACATGACCGCCACGATCATGTAGGAGATCAGCTCACGTACCAGTTCCGCGCCGCGCCTGGCGTCGTCGAGGTTGGGATAGTGCCGGTCGATTTCGGCGATGATTGCCTCAGTCAGCGGCATCACCTTGAGGTCGTCGACGGCAAACAGGCCGGCACGCAGGCCGTCGTCGATGTCGTGGGCATCATAGGCGATGTCGTCGGCAAACGCTGCGGCCTGCGCCTCAAGCGAGGCGTAGCTCCACAGCTCGAGATCGAATTTTTGATTGAAATCGGAGATGCCGATGGGGATGCCGCCGTCGCGGTAAGGCCCGGCCGGGGCCCCATCCCGCTTGGTCAGCGGGCCGTTGTGCTTGACGATGCCCTCCAGCGACTCCCAGGTCAGGTTCAGCCCGTCGAACTCGGGATAGCGATGCTCCAGCGAGGTCACGACCCGCAGCGCCTGCGCGTTGTGGTCGAAGCCGCCGTGATCCCTGAGGCATTTGTCGAGCGCCCGCTCGCCGGCATGGCCGAACGGGGGATGGCCGAGGTCATGGGCCAGCGCCAGCGTTTCGGTGAGATCCTCGTCTAGCCCAAGCTGGCGGGCCAGCGCACGGGCGATCTGCGCCACTTCCAGCGAATGGGTCAGCCGGGTGCGATAATGGTCGCCCTCGTGGAACACGAAAACTTGTGTCTTGTGCTTCAGCCGCCGGAACGCGGTGGAATGGATCACCCGGTCGCAATCGCGCCGGAACGGGCTGCGGGTCCGGCTCGGCGGCTCCGCAAACAGCCGCCCGCGGCTCCGGTCAGGGTCGCAGCCATAAAGCGCGCGGGGGGCAGCCATTCCGACCGACACGGTTTTTTAGTCCTTATCCATTTGATTCCGCGAGATTGCGCACTTAACTATGTCTGACGCACCATACCAAATGAATTGGGTATGACGCGGCCGGAGACCATGCAATGACCACTGCCATCACCGTCAGCGAGCGGGCTGCCCGCCGCATCGGCGAAATCCTTAAGAGCGAAGGCGACGGCGCCATGCTGCGCATTTCCGTCGAGGGCGGCGGCTGCTCCGGCTTCCAGTATAAATTCGACGTCGACCGCGCCAAGGCGGAGGACGACCTCGTGATCGCGCGCGAGGGCGCAGTGGTGCTGGTCGACCCAGCCTCGGTGCCGTTCCTCGCCGGCTCCGAAGTCGATTTCGTCGACGACCTGATCGGCGCGTCCTTCCGCGTGGTCAACCCAAATGCGACCGCGTCGTGCGGCTGCGGGACCAGTTTTTCGATCTGAGTTTCGGGGCGAATTCCTTTGCCCAATCGTAGTCGTCATACCCCGCGCATGCGGGGTATCCAGTACGCTGCGGCCTACCGGTTCAATCACTACTGCCTCTGGCCTACTGGATCGTTCGCCGGAGCCTGTCATCGGGCGCGCATTCGCGCGACCCGTTGGCGGACGATGACGGGAGCGCCCTACGCCTCGCGCGCGTAGCGCGGCAGATCGGCTTTCAGCATTTCCAGAACGTCGTCCCTGACCGGATCGCGCGTGCCGCGGGTCCAGGCGGCGGCAAGCGGCAGCTTGTTCATGTCGGAGGCGGCAAGGCGGATGAAGCGGACACCGCGCGTCGCCATGCGCGAGGTCCAGCGCGGGACGATGGCGAGGCCAAGGCCGGTGGAGACCAGGTTGACGATGGTCTGCTTCTCGTCGGCGATCTGGGCGACGCGCGCCTCTAACCCCGCCTCGGCGAACAGTTTCATCGTGAGGTCGTGGCTGTGCGGACGCGAGCGGCGTTCGGGCACAATCAACGGCTCGTTTTCGAGATCGGCGATGGTCACGCGCCTGCGCTGTGACAGCGGATGCCGGTCGGCGACCGCAACGACGGCGGTCTCGTGCAGCAGGAAGGCAAACTCCAGCCGCTTGTCGGGCCGCTCCGGCGGGCGCACCAAGGCGAGATCGAGCCGGCCGGACAACAGGCGCGGCAGCAGGCGGACCGTCTTGTCCTCGACCAGTTGCACGCTGACGTCGGGCCGGCGCTGCCGGAAATCATGAAGCAGTCTTGGCAACAGCCCCGCGGCGGCGCTGTCGATGGCGCCGACGCGAATGATTGCCGCGCGCTTGCGGCCGCGCGTACGGAACTTGCCGGCAAGCGCATCGGCCTGCGTCAACAGCGCCCGCGCCTCCTTGAGCAGCACGGCGCCATCGTCGGTCAGCGCGACGCTTCGCGTCGTGCGCGTCATCAACCGCGTGCCGAGGTCCTCCTCAAGCAGTCGGATGAATCGGCCGAGCGCCGACGGCAGCATGTCGAGCCGCTGCGCCGCCCGGCCAAAATGCAGTTCTTCGGCGGCAGCCACGAAGCAACGCAAGTGATGAAGGTCCATCGCTCCTCCTCGCCAGGATTATATCAATTTTTTGTATAAACGCGAGGCAATTGCCTGCCCTTTGCCGAAGCCGCAAGCTGCAGTCCACGAAGCTACGGAGATTTCGATGCGTGAATATTCAATCGCGGCCATCCCTGCCGACGGGATTGGCCCGGAAGTCATCGCCGCCGGCGTCACCGCGCTCGAAAGCCTCGCGAGGCGGCTTGGCGATGTGAAATTCAACGTCGAAACCTTCGATTGGGGCTCGGCCTATTACCGCAAGCACGGCGTGATGATGCCGGCCGACGGCCTCGCCACGCTGAAGAAATTCGACGCGATCTATTTCGGCGCGGTCGGCGCGCCCGACGTGCCCGATCACGTCACGCTGTGGGGCCTGCGCCTGCCGATCTGCCAGGGGTTTGACCAATACGCCAACGTGCGCCCGACCCGGATCCTGCTCGGCATCACCTCGCCGCTCCGCCATGCCGAGGTGGGCGACCTCGACTGGGTGATCGTGCGTGAAAACTCCGAAGGCGAATATGCCGGCTGCGGCGGACGGGTGCATCGCGGCCTGCCGGAAGAAGTCGGCACGGAAGTCGCTGTCTTCACCCGCGTCGGCGTCCAGCGCATCATGCGCTACGCATTCAAGCTGGCGCAATCACGGCCGCGCAAGCTGCTCACGGTGGTGACAAAATCGAATGCGCAGCGGCATGGCATGGTGATGTGGGACGAGATCGCCGAGCAGGTCTCGAAAGAGTTTCCCGACGTCACGTGGGACAAGATGCTGGTCGATGCGATGACGGTGCGGATGACGCTGAAGCCGCAGAGCCTCGATACCATCGTCGCCACCAACCTTCACGCCGATATCCTGTCCGATCTCGCCGGTGCGCTCGCCGGCAGCCTCGGTGTGGCGCCGACGGCGAACATCGATCCGGAGCGACGCTTTCCCTCGATGTTCGAACCGATCCACGGCTCGGCCTTCGACATTACCGGCAAGGGCATCGCCAACCCGGTCGCGAGTTTCTGGACGGCATCGCAGATGCTCGATCATCTCGGCGAGGCTGAAGCCTCGGCGCGGCTGATGCGTGCCGTGGAGAAGGTCACCGGCGCCGGCATCACGACGCCCGACGTCGGCGGCACAGCGACGACTAAGGATGTCACCGCGGCCGTTGTGGAGGCGATCCATAGCTCCAACGTGTGAGGCCCGCACGGCGAACCGGTCGTGCGGCAAGAGGCCTGCGTTAAAGGCCAAACAAAACAAATTCTCCGGGAGGCACGTATGAGGAAGACAGCCATCATCGCTGCAGCGATCGCGATGCTCAGTTCGACCGCTTTGGCGCAGAACTATCCCAGCAGACCTATTACGTTGCTGGTCCCGTTCGCCGCCGGCGGCGCCACCGACACGGTCGCGCGGGTGACGGCGCAGTCGATGTCAAAACTGCTGGGTCAGACCATCGTCATCGAGAACGCCACGGGCGCCGGCGGCACCATCGCGGCCACGCGCGCCTCACGCGCGGAGGCGGACGGCTACACCCTCCTGATCCACCATATCGGCATCTCCACCGCCGCCACGCTGTATCGCAAGCTGCCTTACGACACCAAGACGGCATTCGCGCCGATCGGGCTCGTGACCAACGCGCCGATGACGATCATCGGGCGCCCCGATCTGCCGCCGAACACGCTCGCCGAACTCGTCACCTACATCAAGGCCAACGGCGACAAGATGACGTTCGGCAATGCCGGCCTTGGCGCCGCGTCGCACCTATGCGGCATGCTGTTCATGACGGCGGTCGGCAAGCAGGTCCTGACGGTGCCCTACAAGGGCAATGCGCCCGTGATGAATGATCTGATTGCCAAGCAGATCGACCTCTCCTGCGACCAGACCACAAACACCACGAGCCCGATCGCATCGAAGCTGGTCAAGGCCTACGCCATCACGACGAAGACACGGCTCGCGTCCATGCCCGATCTGCCGGCCGCCGACGAAGCGGGCCTGAAGGGCTTTGAAGTCGGCGCCTGGCACGGCATCTACGCGCCGAAGGGTACGCCCGACGAGATCGTTCAAAAACTGTCCAAGACGCTGCAGGAGGCGTTGCGCGATCCGGATTTGGTGAAGCGCTTCAACGACATCAACACGGAACCTGTCCCGCAGAACGAAGCGACGCCCGAAGCCTTGAAGAAGCAGTTGATCAGCGAGGTCGACCGCTGGGCGCCGATCATCAAGGCGGCGGGGCAATTCGCGGATTGAGCGCTAGCCGCCACGACGTCGGTTGTCCGAGGGGGGCCGGACTCAACTTGGCGCTTGCCTTGACACCGCTGCTTCTTGACCCCTCGAAGAGACGAGCCGCTGGCCATCAATCATCAACGAAAGACGTTAGCCGATTTCAAGCGCGTTACTGAGCAGACCGGCATTCTGACCAAGGAGCCGCATCATCCGCCACGGGAGTATTGATGTCCCTGCGCATCATCCATATTCCGCGACGCCAAGCGGCTGGCGTTGACGCCTGAGCGTTTTGCCGCCATATACAGAGCATGAATAAGCTTCCATCAGCCGCACTGACCACCACGGCGACCGCTTACGGCGGATCGCCTGCTGGTTGCGCGCGCTAGAGACAAGCGTACTTCACCAGAAAAGGCCCCGCCGGCGACGGACGGGGCCTTTTCCGGTTTTGATGGTCCCCGTCCGCGCTTCCTCCCATCACAAGGAACGTAGCCATGGACGATCTCGACCACAGAAATCTCGGCGTGAAGCTCAAACTCTGGCACCTTCAGGAAGATGCGCCGGGCATGGTGTTCTGGCATCCGCGCGGATACGCGGTCTACCGGGTGCTGGAGGACTACCTCCGGCGCAAGATGCGCCGAGCCGGCTATGCCGAGGTCCAGACGCCACAGTTGCTGCCAAAGGAGTTCTGGGGCCGCAGCGGCCACTGGGACAAGTTCGGCGAGAACATGTTCCGGGTCGACGACGGCGAGCAGGCGATGGCGCTGAAACCGATGTCGTGCCCGTGCCACGTGCAGATCTTCAACAAGGGGCTGCGCTCGTGGCGGGAGCTTCCGATCCGCTATGCCGAGTTCGGCGCTTGCCACCGCAATGAGCCTTCCGGTTCGCTCCACGGCATCATGCGAACGCGCGCCTTCGAGCAAGACGACGCGCATGTGTTCTGTCGCGAACAGGACGTGGAGGCCGAAGTCGCACGCTTCATCACCCTGTTGGACGAGGTCTACCGAGACCTCGGCTTTCCCGACTACGAGGTGGCGCTGGCGACGCGGCCGGCGGTGCGCGCCGGCGACGACGCAACCTGGGACTGGTTGGAGGAGAAGCTCGGCGATGCCGCGCGGCGCTGCGGCCTCGCGCCTCAAATCAACCCCGGCGAAGGTGCGTTCTACGGACCGAAGCTGGAATTCGCGCTGCGCGATCGGCTGGGACGCTCCTGGCAGTGCGGCACAGTACAGCTCGATGGCGTGCTGCCGCAGCGGCTCGAGGCGTCCTACATCGCCCCCGACGGCAGCCGCGCGAGGCCCCTGATGATCCACCACGCCATCTTCGGATCGCTCGGCCGCATGATCGCGATCCTGCTCGAGCACCATGGCGGCGCGCTTCCATTCTGGCTGTCACCGGACCAGGTCGCGGTCGCGCCGATCTCGAAAGACCAGGCCGGATACGGCGCGCACGTTCTGGCGGCGTTCGAGGATGCCGGGATCCGGGCCGTTGCCTATGACGGCGCCGATACCCTTTCGCGGCGCATCGTGGCGGCGCATGAAATAGCGGTGCCGGTGATGGCTGTCGTCGGCGGTCGCGAGATGAGGGACGGCCGGGTGAGCTTGCGCGAGCGCGACGGCTCACAGGCCGACGTTCCGCTGGCCGAGGCGGTGTCCCGCCTGCAGGCGAGGGACCGGCCGGGCGCTCCTGTGGCTGAAGCCTAGTAGTCCGCGGACGCAAGGATGCACCAGTGGCTTGAAAGAGTTCGCACTTCAGCGCGAACTGACTTAAAAGCGGACAATTTTGAAATGATCAGCTTTCGACCCAGGCCGACTTCTGCGGACGGTATGCGCCACTCGGGGCCTTCTGAAACGACGTGATTGCTGCCGTTTTTAAACGCGATCCCTGGTCTGCATGATTGCTTACAAGGAACTTTCGATGATGTGCGGCGTCATAACTGGCGCGGCCAAGGCTTGGCATGGGAGGTGCCATGTCGAAGTTCGGCGTTACAGTAATCGCTGTCGTATTGGTGACCGCGCTGTCGAGTGCCGCCACTGCGAAAGGGCGCGGACATTTTGGTCTCGGCCCACTCGGCAGCGTGAAATCCGCGTTCGCCCGCTTGCTTGCGCCAGGGCTGCTTCACAGTCGCCCCACGCATCACCGCCGGGTGCACGTCCGTCGGACCAAAAGCGCTCCTTTAAAAAGCGCTCCCGCTGCTTTACAAAACATCCCGTCTGCGAACCAGCCCTCCGGCGAGGAGGGGTTGGTTGTTGGCAGGCTATTCACCGACCCTGCGGCACGCAGGCAGATCGCCGCGACTGCCGCACTTGCTCACTGGCATGGTGACCGCAACACCACAGACGGGTGGTGGTCGCATGGCCATGGCGGATATGGCTGGGTTGGGCCGCTGTTCTGGCCGTTCGCCTACAATGATATTTATGGTTATGCCATCTTCGGCGATGGCATGGGCTTCTGGGACTACGGCTACCCCGACATCCATGCCGGAATTTTTGGGCCTTACGGCAGTGACGAACTAGCGGCTTATATGGCACCGGACTCTTCCGGCCAAAGAGAACGAAGGATCCCGCCGCTACAGCAGCTCTGCGGTGATGCCGGCCGCGAAAGTACCGGTCTCGCCATTGATCAGATTCAGCGGGCGATTCAGCCGACCGAGGCACAACGGGCCGCGCTGGACCATCTTGCCGACGCGTCGAACTCGGCCGCTCAGATCATTCAGGCGTCTTGTCCGACGCAGCCCGCATCAACGGCGCCGGCTCGATTGGCCCTGATGCAGCAGCGCACTGCGGCTATTCTCACTGCAGTAATATCCCTGCAGCCGCAGCTCGAGGACCTCTATGATCTGCTGAATGACGAGCAGAAAACACGGCTCAACGCACTCGCTGATGATCAGCTCAAGACGGCGTCCGCGAACGGGACCATGAAGGCGCCGGCCCAGGGCTGCGAAGCGTCCCTGCCAGCCGCGTTGCAATGGCCGGCTGGCGAGATCGAGGCCAGGCTGCACCCGAACGATGCCCAACGCGACGCGCTTGAACGGCTGCAGCGTGCCAGCGCCAGAGCTGTCGAGATGCTGAGCTATGAATGTCAGCCGAATGATGCGATCACGCCACCCGCTCGCCTCGCCGCGGTTGATGGTCGGCTCGGTACCATGCAACAAGCCATCAATCTGGTGAGCGACGCGCTGGAAGACTTCTATACTACACTGAGTGATGAGCAGAAGTTTCAATTCGAGCTGATCGGACCAAAACGAGCGCCGTGATCGCCATGTGCTCCGACCGGCGCGTTGGCTTTTGCGCCGCTCTTGGGGAACAGGCGGGCACCGAACGCACCTAACCGAAGGTCCGGTTTATGAGTGCACGGGGCTAGTGGCCAGGACCGAACAGCGCCCGCGCATTGCCATGGGCAATCTGCGCCGCGACCTTTGGCGGTAGCTGCGCGAGCCAGGCACGGTACTCCGCGATGATTTCGCCGTAGCTTTCCCAGCGCTGGTTGATCCAGGTGTCGGAGCCGAGCAGGAATCGATCGGGGTAGCGCTCGAACAGGGTGCGCCATTCGTCCGTCAGTTTTCCGCCGCCGCCAACGATGCCGCCGCGATAGGACAACTCGCCCCACAGTTTCGGATGTTTTGTGAGCATCTCGGCAACGCGGTCGGTCGACAGACCAAAGCCGGTATGGGCCCAGATGATGCGGGCGCGCGGATTGTGGCGCATCAGGATTTCGACGGCCACGTCATCGGCATGGGCGTGCAGATAGAGGTCGTGCTCGACCGCGAAATCGACGGTCTTCTTCACCCACTCGGTATCGGCCGCCTTGCCCGAGATGTGGAATTCGCCGATGCCGCGGTAATAGCCGCGTTTGAACTCGTCCTGCACGAGGTCGAAGATGAAGGGGTCGCCGAACCAGGTCTGAATGTCGGCGCGCACCCGATAGGGCCGGATGAACGGCACAATCCAAAGGCCCTGCGGCTTGGCATCCATGAGCGCATGCGTGCCGGTGTTCGGACGGCTGGTCGCGAGGATGCCGGTGATGCGGTGTTTTTTGAACAGCGCCAGCACCTCTTCGACGCCGAAATGAGGCTTTGGCTCCCAATTGTAGTGCAGGTGGGCGTCGAAGATTTCGATCGGCTCGTCGGCGTTGGCGCGATCGATCGTGCCTGCGGTCCATGCGAGCGCGATCAGCAAGGCGATAAATCGCGACGCCCGTCCGAACATCGTCATTCGGCGGCGACCACGTGCGGCCGCTCGCCCTCGCCCGCTTCCTGCAGTTGCGGTTCGAGCCTGCGCCGCAGCCGGCGGTCGATGCGATCGAGATAGATGTAGATCACGGGCGTGATGTACAGCGTCAGCAGTTGCGACAGGCAGAGACCGCCGACCACGGCGACGCCGAGCGGCTGGCGTAGTTCGGCGCCGGCGCCGGCGCCGAGCGCGATCGGCAGCGTGCCGAAGATCGCGGCGAACGTCGTCATCATAATCGGACGGAACCGCAAGAGCGCCGCTTCCCGGATCGCGTGCTCGGCGCTTAAGCCCACGCGGCGACGCTCCAGCGCGAAGTCGACCATCATGATGGCGTTCTTCTTGACGATGCCGACCAGCATCACGATGCCGATCATCGCAATCACGGACATTTCCATCCCGAACATCATCAGGGTCAGGATCGCGCCGATACCGGCCGACGGCAGGCCGGAGATGATGGTGATCGGGTGGATGAAGCTCTCGTAGAGAATGCCGAGGATGACGAAGGCGGCGAACACGGCGGCGAGGATCAGGACGCCCTGCCCGCGCAGCGAATCCTGGAACACCTGCGCGGTGCCGGAGAATCCAGTGGCGATCGTCGCCGGCAGATTCGAAGCCTGCTCCAGCTTGGTGATCTCGTCGACCGCGTAGCCCAGCGAATAGCCCGGCGCGAGGTTGAAGGAGATCGTCACCGCCGGCTGCTGCGCCTGGTGGTTGATCTGCAGCGGACCGACGGTCGGAACCAGTTTTGCCACCGCCGAAAGCGGGATGGTCTGGTTGTTCTGGGTCTTCATGTAGAGCTTGGAGAGATCGGACGGATCGACCCGGAACTGCGGCTGCACCTCCAGAATAATCTGGTAGTCGTTCGACGGCATGTAGATGGTGCCGACCTGGCGTGAGCCGTAGGCGTTGTAGAGCTGGTTGCGCACCTGATCGACGGTGACGCCGTAGACGGCGGCCTTTTCGCGGTCGATATCGACCGTCATCTGCGGATTCTTGATGTACAGGTCGGTGGTGACGTCGAGCAGGCCCGGCAGCTTCTCGATCTTCTCGCGCATTTCCGGCGCCAGCCGGTACAGCGAGTCGGTGTCGCCGCTCTGCATCACGTATTGATACTGGCTCTTCGAAATCCGCCCGCCGATGTTGAGATTCTGGATCGGCTGGAAGAACGCCTGCATGCCCGGAACCTGCCGCGCCTTGCCGCGCAGCCGCCCGATGATTGTGTTGAGGTTGTCGCGCTCCTTTTTTGGCTTCAGGGCGATGAACAGGCGTCCATAATTCGCCGTCGGATTGGGACCGCCGGAGCCGACCGTGGAGTTGATGTAGTCTATCGCCGGATCAGATCTGAGCACGTCGACCAGCGCCTGCTGCCGCTCCTTCATCGCCTCGAAGGAAGTATCGGTGGCGGCTTCGGTCACGCCGATCAGGAAGCCGGTGTCCTCCTGCGGAAAGAATCCCTTCGGCACGATCATGTAGAGGTAGACGGTGCCGCCAAGCGTCGCCAGCGTCACCATCAGCATCAGGAATTTGCGGGCCAACACCCAGTCGAGCGTCCATTCGTAGGCGCGCAGCCAGGAATCGAACATCCTCTCGAAGATGCGGAGCACGATGTTCGGCCGCTTGGTCGCGTCATGCGCCCGCAGCACGCGCGCGCACAGCATCGGCGTCAGCGTCAGCGACACGAATCCGGACACCAGGATGGCGACCGATACCGTCACCGCAAATTCGCGGAACACGCGGCCGACGATGCCACCCATCAGGAGCACCGGGATGAACACCGCGATCAAGGAAAACGTGATCGAAATGATGGTGAAGCCGATCTCGCGGGCGCCCTTCAGCGCCGCCTCGAACGGCCGCATGCCATGCTCGATGTGGCGGACGATGTTTTCCAGCATGACGATGGCGTCGTCGACCACGAAGCCGACCGACAGCGTCATCGCGAGCAGCGTCATGTTGTTGATGGAATAGTCGAGCGCGTACATCACCGCGCAGGTGCCGAACAGCGAAATCGGTACCGCCAGCGCCGGAATGAAGGTCGCGGACGCCGAGCGCAGGAACAGGAAGATCACCAGGATCACCAGCCCGATCGCGATCAAAAGCGTTTCCTCGACGTCGGCCACCGCCTGGCGGATCGAGACCGAGCGGTCCATCAGGACGTTGATCGAGACCGATGGCGGGATCTGCGCCCGCAGCACCGGCAGTTTGGCCAGGATGGAATCGACCACCGCCACGGTGTTGGCGTCCGGCTGCTTCTGGATGCCGAGCACGATGGAACGGTCGCCGTTCAGCCAGCTCGCGATCCGCTCGTTCTCGACGCTGTCGTAGATCCGCGCCACCTCGTCGAGCTTGACCGGGGAGCCGTTCCGCCAGGCCACCACGATCTGGCGATAGTCCATCGCCTTGTCCATCTGGCCCGAGGCCTGCAGGGCTACGTCCTGCTTCGGTCCGTTCAGCGTGCCGACCGGGGTCGAGGAATTGGCGGCCGAAACCGCACTCCTGATATCCTCGAGCGACAGCCCGCGCGCCGCGGCGGCCTCCGGATCGGCCTGGACGCGGATGGCGAATTTCTGCGCGCCGTAGACGCTGACCTGGGCGACGCCCGGAATCTGCGACAGGGTCTGGCCGATGGTGATCTCGCCATATTCGTTGACGGCGGACAGCGGCAGCGTGGACGAGCCGAGCACCACGAACAGCACCGGGAAATCGGCCGGATTCACTTTGCGGAAACTCGGCGGGATGATCATCTCACGCGGCAACCGGCGCTGCGCGATCGTCAGCGCGGTCTGCACGTCCAGTGCAGCGGCATCGATGTTGCGGTTGAGATCGAACTGGATGGTGATGGTGCTGGTGCCCTGCGACGAGTTCGACGACATCGATGAGATGCCGGCGATCGTCGAGAGCTGGCGCTCGATGACGCCCGCAACCGAGGACGCCATGGTATCCGCGCTCGCGCCCGGCAGGGTTGCGGTCACGGCGATGGTCGGGAAATCGACCCGCGGCAGCGCCGAGACCGGCAACAGCCGAAAGCCGAAGATTCCGAACGCGATGATCGACGCCGTGATCAGCGTCGTCATGACCGGCCGGCGGATGCAGAGTTCGGACAGGGTCATGGCTACGCCCCGGCCTTTTTAGCCCGCGGCTCGACCCGCGTTCCGTCAGACAGTAGCAATTGCCCGTCGACCACCACGCTTTCGTCGCCGGCGAGCCCCTCCGAAATCACCGAGATGCCCTGCGAGGTGCGGTCGACCGTGACCGGTTGGACCTTGGCGACCCCGTCCTTGACCACGAAGACGAAATTGCCGCTCTGGCTGCGCTGCACCGCGACCGTCGGCACTACGATTGCGTCTTCGTTGCGGATGACGAGCTTGGTGGCGACCAGTGTGCCCGGCCACAACGTCTCATTCTCGTTGGCCATGATGCCGCGCACGGTGACCATGCCGGTGGTCGCGTCCACGGTGTTTTCGACCATTGCGACCTTGCCGGTCTCCGAACGCTTATGGCCCGGGATCATCGCGGTGACGGTGGAGATCCCCTTCGCCATCGACTCCCGCAAATCGACCAGCACGCGCTGCGGTACCGCGAATGTCACATAGACCGGCGCCATCTGGTTGATGACCGCAAGCGGGGTGGTATCGGCGGGGCGCACGAAATTGCCGACCTTCACGTTGGCCGCGCTGATCCGGCCCGAGAAAGGCGCGCGGATCATGGTGTAGCTTTTCTGGACCTTCAGGTTGTCCAGCGCAGCCTGGTTGGCCTTGATGGTACCGGTCAGGATATCGGACTGTGTCCTGGCGTTATCGACATTGACCTGCGTGGTCGCGCCCTTGGCGACCAGATCGTTGAAGCGGCGGAGGTCACGCTGCGCGCCCTCGAGCTGCGCGTGGTCCCTGGCGAGCACGCCCTCGGCCTGTTCGATCTGGGCGTCGATCTGGCGGCTATCGAGCGTGAACAGCAAGTCGCCCTGGTTGACCTTGGCGCCGTCCTCGAAATGCACCGCGACGATGGTGGTTTCCAGCCGCGATTTCAGCGCCACGCTGGAGATCGGCGTCACCGTCCCATTGGCGTCGACATCGACCGGGACGGATTTGCGCTCCGCCTTCGCCATTTCGACCGAAACCGTCCGCGGCCGCTGCGGGGCTTGAGCGTTGCTGCTGCCGCCCATCCATGAGGAGCGGGTAATGAAGCCGGCCGCGGTAGCAATGGCGATGGCGCCGGTAACAAGTATCAAGGTACGCTTTTTCATAATTTTCACGCTCGCCGGTCCCACAACGGACGGGACGGTTTACTCCTGCCCCTTGACGGCGATGTCTGCGCCTTATTCTTAAACGGTTATCACAGCACGGCTGCACATGGTATGCCACTGCAGCAGAAATTGTGTAGTTACGATCCGGAAAGAATTCATGCGTGTTGCAACCTGGAACGTCAATTCGATCCGGCAGCGGCTCGAGCCTCTCTTGACGTGGCTGAAAGACTGCTCGCCGGACGTCGTCTGTCTGCAGGAAACCAAGTGCGTTGACGATGCGTTCCCACGGCTGGAGATCGAGTCGCTCGGCTATAACGTCGTCACCCATGGACAGAAGACCTTCAACGGTGTCGCCCTGCTGTCGAAACTGCCGTTCGACGAGACCAAATCGGGCCTGGCCGGCGACGACGAGGACGCCCATGCCAGATTCCTCGAAGGCGTGGTGACGCTGAAGACCGGCGTGATGCGGATTGCCTGCCTCTATTTGCCCAACGGAAACCCGCCGGACACGGACAAATATCCCTATAAACTCAAATGGATGTCGCGGCTTCTTGAGTACTCGAAAGAGCGGCTCAAGGCAGAAGAGCCGCTGGTGCTCGCAGGCGACTTCAACGTCATTCCGGCTGCCGCCGACGTCTATAACCCCGCCGCTTGGGGTAACGACGCGCTGTTCCGCCCGCAAACCCGCGAGGCTTTCCAGTCCCTGCTCGGCCTCGGCTTGACCGATGCGCTGCGCGCGGTGACCGACGAGCCGGGCCTCTACACCTTCTGGGACTACCAGGCGGGCGCCTGGCAGAAGAACTGGGGCCTTCGAATCGACCACCTCCTGCTGTCGCCGCAGGCCAGCGACCGCCTGACCGATGTCGGCGTCGACAGCTACGTCCGCGCCTGGGAGAAACCGTCCGACCACGTGCCGGTCTGGGCGGATTTCGATCTGGAGAAGGCCTGAGCGGGACAGGCGCAGAATCGGTCGGGTGGGCAAAGCGCAGCGTGCCCACCATTCCCAAGATTGCTGCGTGAAGAGATGGTGGGCACGGCGCTTACGCGCCTTTGCCCATCCTACCGGCAGCGCGGCGTCAGTCGCGCTTGCCCTGCACCCAGTGCTCGAGCATTTGCAAGGCCGTGGCGCGGTCGTCGTCGGAGGCCTTGGCGAACGCGCGGTTGTAGCTTTCGCGGATCCAGGTCTCATCGGGCGCTGCGTTGTCACGCGCCAGCGTCAGCCACATCAATCCGCGGGCGGCCTGCCGCGGCAGCCGGTCGCCGTTGAACAGCATCTGGCCGAGCATGGCCTGCGCCTGATGCTGGCCCTTCTGGGCAGCCAGACCAAGCCAGCGCGCCCCATAGCGGAAATCGTCCCGCGAGGCGTCCGGGGTCTTCAGATAAAGCCGCGCCAGATCGTATTGCGCGTCGGCATTGCCGAAATAGGACGCGGCATAGGAGAACATCTCCCGGGCACGATCGGTATCCGCCTTGATCTTGGAATTCGGGATGCCGTTGAGATAGTAGCGCCCCAGCGCCACGAAGGCGTTAGCCACGATCGCGGCCTGCGGCGCCGACGGGCTATCCTCAGCATGCTGGTTGGCGATACGGCTGAAATATTCAAACGCGCGCAGGTCATCCTGAACCACGCCATCGCCGTCGGCATACATCCGGCCGAGTTTCCACTGCGCGACGGGATGGCCCCCCTCGGCAGCGTATTGCAGCGAAGTCAGCGAAGGCGCATTAACCGCAGTCGCCGTGGCGGTAGCCGCCGCGGGCGCAGCCTTCTTCAGCGCCTGCGCCGTGACGGCTTGCGCGGCCGCGGGCTGGTTCATCACGGGGAGCGCCGCATCCGGCTTCACCGGTGAGCCATCAAATGCGAATCCGGGAGCGGCCACCGGCGCGGCCCCCAGCATCAACGCAAGAATGATACGCCTAGATGTCCGCATAACACTGTTTCTCGTGCGCACCGCCAGGATGGGTCACAGCCCCATCCACCGCCGGCCCAACCTGTTGGGCATATTTCCACAGCGCACCCGACGTGTGGTTAGTCTGTCGAGGCAGCCATTTGGTTTTACGTTCGGCGAGTTCGGCGTCGGTCAATTTTACGTTAAGAGTCCCGGCCTCGGCGTCGATCTCGATAATGTCACCATTTTGCAACAGGGCGATCGGGCCGCCCACGGCCGCCTCCGGCCCGACATGGCCGATACAGAAGCCGCGGGTGGCGCCGGAGAACCGGCCGTCGGTGATCAGGGCGACCTTGCCGCCCATCCCCTGCCCGGTCAGCGCCGCCGTCGTCGAGAGCATCTCCCGCATGCCGGGACCGCCGCGCGGCCCCTCGTAGCGGATCACGATGACCTCGCCTTCCTTGTAGGTCTTTTTCTGGACTGACTCGAAGGCGTCTTCCTCGCGGTCGAAGCAGCGCGCAGGGCCAGTAAATTTCAGCTTCGACATTCCCGCGACCTTCACGATCGCACCTTCCGGCGCGAGATTACCCTTCAATCCGACAACCCCTCCCGTAACCGTGATCGGGCTGTCGGCGGACCGCACCACATCCTGGTGCGGATTCCATTTCACGCTCTTGAGATTTTCGGCGATCGTACGGCCCGTGACGGTAATGCAATCTCCGTGCAGGTGGCCATTGTCGAGCAGCGTCTTCATCAGAAGCGGAATGCCGCCAACCTCGAACATGTCTTTGGCAACATAACGGCCCCCTGGCTTCAAATCCGCGACATAAGGAGTCTTTTTGAAGATTTCGGCGACGTCGAATAAGTCAAATTTTATCCCGCACTCATGCGCAATCGCCGGCAGGTGCAGCGCAGCATTGGTCGACCCGCCGGAGGCGGCAACGACGGCGGCGGCGTTTTCCAGTGAGCGACGGGTGACGATGTCGCGCGGGCGGATGTTGGCCGCGATCAGCTCAAGAATCTTCTCGCCGGCGGCGGCGCAAAACGCGTCGCGAATCTCGTAAGGTGCCGGCGCGCCAGCCGAATAGGGCAACGCCAGGCCAATCGCCTCTGACACGGTCGCCATGGTGTTGGCGGTGAATTG
This sequence comes from Bradyrhizobium sp. LMTR 3, assembly GCF_001693485.1. Lineage (GTDB taxonomy): Bacteria > Pseudomonadota > Alphaproteobacteria > Rhizobiales > Xanthobacteraceae > Bradyrhizobium. The sequence goes on along the minus strand of NZ_MAXC01000033.1, from coordinate 457,130 downwards.
CGCGCCGCACGCCCCGGCCGAGGGGCAAGCCACCCGCTCGATTTCGTCGAGATCGGCATCCGACATATCACCGACCGAGTGTCGGCCTACGGCCTCGAACATGTCCTGCACCGTGACCTGCTGGCCGCGGAAATTGCCCGGCAGAATCGAGCCGCCGTAGATGAAGATCGAGGGCACGTTGAGCCGGACCATCGCCATCATCATGCCCGGCAGCGACTTGTCGCAGCCGGCGAGCCCGACGAGGGCGTCATAGGCGTGGCCACGGACGGTCAACTCGACCGAGTCGGCGATGCATTCCCTGGACGGCAGGGACGAGCGCATGCCGTCGTGGCCCATGGCGATGCCATCGGTCACGGTGATGGTGCAGAATTCGCGCGGGGTGCCGCCGGCAGCCGCAACGCCTTTCTTGACCGCCTGCGCCTGGCGCATCAGCGAGATATTGCAAGGCGCGGCTTCATTCCAGCAGGACGCGACGCCGACGAAAGGCTGGTGGATCTGCTGGGTGGTCAGCCCCATCGCGTAGAGATAGGACCGATGAGGGGCGCGCTCCGGCCCTTCCGTCACGTGACGGCTCGGCAACCTCTTCTTGATGTCGGTCTTGGCGTCCATCCGCGGAACCTGTTTCCTCAGCCATCTCCTGTCGGTCTCGGGAGCAATCTCCCGTCGCCTTCCCTGGCGCTGAGGCTAATCAGCTTAAGAAAGAAATGGTTTCATGGAGGGGTGTGGCTAAAAAGCGGCGCAAGCAAGAGGCAGGCGGGGCGGTTAACCAAATGTTCCCCTGTTGTTGCGGTCACGCAACAATCGTGGCTCGGCGGCAACCATTATTTGGGGTTTGTCTAAGCCGGCACCCGCGGCCCCTCCGGGCGTCGATTTCGGGAGCCCGCCCCTCGCGCCGGCCACAACCTCAGGACGATCGCCTCATCACTCGGCCAAACTGAATTTGGCAAGCATCGGCGAGAATCGGGTCGTGCGTTCGTCAACATCGGTGCCCATCGCCTTCTGTCTCCGCTGGGTTGCTGCAGCGCTGCGCTACAACCCAGCGAACGGCCGGCATATTCAAAGGTGTGCCGTGTGATTGCGACACAACATGCGGCGGAATTAGCACCTCTGAATGGTGCGTAGCACCTGCCTCGATTGACATGCCGCGCTGTTTCGGAGGTAAGTACGGAGTGCATTCGGAGATGCGACGCGGCTCGCGACATGGATCGAGCGGCGAGCGTGAGAGAGGGAGGCGGGTCAGTTGTCGGTGCAACAACGCCTATACTCTTGGTTGCGTTACTCCTGGTTGTGTTCGTCGGCCATCCTTGGCGGCGTCTGTCTCGTGCCAGCGGCGACGTCGTTGCCGGCCATGGCGCAAACCACCGACTGGACCGGCGCCGCATCCAGCAATTGGTAAGCAACTGGACGAACGGCGTTCCGGTCGGGGGAACGGCAGCCGTCGACGCGACCGCACCCAATGCTCCAGTGGTGAATGCACCCGGCGCTGCCACGAACGTCGTTGCGGTTGGCATCAACGCCGTAGGCGCGCTCACCATAACGGGAGGCGGTACGCTGAGCAGCGACGACGGCTATGTCGGCTACGCCATCTTGGGGTCTCATGGCACGGTGACGGTGACCGGTCCCGGATCCAACTGGAGCAATTCCCAGGTCCTTCACGTCGGCTACTTCGGCACAGGGACGCTCACCATCGAGGGCGGTGGGACGGTGAGCAGCGTGGACGGCTATGTCGCCGCGATTCCCAGCTCCGAGGGCACGGTGACAGTGACCGGCGCCGGCTCCACCTGGACCAACAGCGGAGATCTCTTCGCCGGGCGTGGCGGCAGGGGCACGCTCACCATCGCGGATGGCGCAACGGTGAGCAGCGTGGACGGCTATGTCGGCAACGACGATAGCGCCCGCGGAACCGTGACGGTGACCGGCGCAGGATCCACCTGGACCAATTCCGGAAATCTCTTCGTCGGCCGTGCCGGCACAGGCACGCTTGCCATCGCGAATGGCGCAACGGTGAGCAATACGGACGGCTATCTCGGCCACAGCGCTTTTTCTTCTGGCACGATGACGGTGACCGGCAACGGCTCCACCTGGATCAATTCCGGAAATCTCTTCGTCGGCCGTGCCGGCACAGGCACGCTCACCATCGCGGACGGCGCAACAGTGAGCAGCGTGAACAGCTATGTCGGCGCCCTCGGTAGCGCCCGCGGAACCATAACGGTGACCGGCGCGGGATCCACCTGGACCAATTCCGGAAATCTCTTCGTCGGGGATGCCGGCACAGGCACGCTTGCCATCGCGAATGGCGCAACGGTGAGCAATACGGACGGCTATCTCGGCCGCAGCGCTGTGTCTCTTGGCACGGCGACGGTGACCGGCGCCGGCTCCGCCTGGACCAACAACGGAAATCTCGTCATCGGCGATGCCGGCACAGGCATGCTGACGATCGCGGACGGCGGCCGGGTGAGCGGCGCAATCGGCATCGTCGGCAACGACACCGGCTCCCACGGCACGGGGACGGTGACCGGCAACGGCTCCGCCTGGACCAACAGCGGAAGCCTCTTCGTCGGTAACGCCGGTACGGGCGCGCTCACCATCGTGGACGGCGGCCGGGTGAGCAACACGCTCGGTTTCGTCGGTTTGGGCGCCGGTTCGCAGGGGTCCATGACGGTGACAGGCGCCGGCTCGGCCTGGAGCAACAGTTCCTCCCTCACGATCGGTGGCGGCGGCACGGGCGTACTTGCCATCGAGAATGGCGGAGCCGTGAGTAACACCTCCGCAATTGTCGGATCGGCTAACGGCTCACAAGGCAGCGTGACGGTGACGGGCGTTGGCTCCACCTGGACCAATTCCTCACAGCTCTCGATCGGCTATTCCGGCGTCGGGGTGCTCGCTGTCGCAAGCGGGGGGACGGTCAGCAGCACATATGGGATCCTCGGCGAGTTTGGCGGCGCGCAGGGCTCGGCCACGGTCGCGGGCGCCGGCTCTGCCTGGGCCAATTCCCAGGACCTTTACGTCGGCAACGCCGGTACGGGTTCGCTTGCGGTCTCGAATGGCGGCACGGTGAGCAATGCGAACGGCCACGTCGGTCACGACGCCGGCTCGCAAGGCACGGTGACAGTGACGGGTCCGGGCTCGACCTGGAACACCAATGCCTCCCTCACAATTGGCGTCAGCGGCACTGGCGTGCTCGCCATCGACAACGGTGGATCCGTGAGCAGCGCGTCCGCCATCATCGGGTCGGCCATCGGCTCGCAAGGAACCGTGGCGGTGACAGGCGCCGGCTCGACATGGACCAATTCCGGAGACCTCCATCTCGGATTCGACGGCACCGGAACGCTCACCGTCGCGGAGGGTGCGACGGTGCGCGCCGGCACCGTGCATGTGGCGAGCCAAGCCGGCTCGCGTGGCACGCTGAACATCGGCGCGGCGGCAGGCAGTCCGGCGGCGGCCGCCGGCACGCTCGACGCGGCAAGCGTCGCGTTCGGCGCTGGCATTGGCACGATCAACTTCAATCATACGTACGCCAACTACGTGTTCGGGTCGACGGTGACCGGCAACGGCAGCGTCAATGTGCTGTCCGGCGCCACCATCCTGACGGCTGCCAACAGCTACACGGGTCCCACGACCGTCAACGGCGCCACGCTCATCGTGAACGGCTCGATCGCCTCGTCACTGCTGACGGTGGATGGCGGCGGTCTTGTCGGAGGCACTGGTTTTCTTGGCGCAACGACCATCGGTGCGGGCACACTCTCGCCCGGCAACTCGATCGGCACCATCACGGTGCAGGGCAATCTGGTGCTGTCGGCGGCCTCGACCTACATGGTCGAGATCGCGCCGACGAGTGCCGATCGCACCGATGTCACGGGCGCGGCGCAGCTCGCCGGTGCCTTGCGAGTGGTCGCAGCGCCCGGGAGCTACGCGCCGGGCACCACCTACACGATTCTCTCGGCGACTGGCGGCATCGCCGGCACGTTCGACAGCGTGACTTCCAATCTCACGTCGACCGCCTTCATGGCGCCGACCGTGTCCTACAATGCCGACCACGTATTCTTCACCCTCGCACGCACGGCGAGCTTCGCGAGCGTAGGCTGGACGCGCAACCAGATTGCCACCGGCACCGGCGTCGATTCGCTGGGCTTCGGCAATCCCATCTTCAATACGGTGCTCTACGGCACGGCCGTGCAGGCGCGGCAGGCGTTCGATGCACTCTCGGGCGAGTTGCATGCGAGTACGGCGGGCGTGCTCGTCGACGAATCGCGCGATCTGCGCGACGCGGTGCTCGGCCGCCTGCGCCAGGCGTCCTTCGACAACGCGGCAGGCGGGACGGCGTCGCGTGCCACCCGCCCGGCGGCCCTTCCGGGGACCGTGCCGGAGACGGAGACGCACTCGTCCCGCCTGACCTTCTGGGCGCAGGGACTCGGCGCGCGTGGTCGCATCGACGGCGACGGCAATGCGGCAACGGTCGGTCGCCGCCACGCTGGCGCCGTCGCGGGGCTCGACGGCGCTGTTGATGACTGGCGCTTCGGTTTCGCGGCGGGCTATTCGGACTCCGCGGTCGGCGTGGACGCGCGCGCGAGCTCGGCCTCGGTGGACAGCGGCCACGCGGCGTTCTACGGCGCGGGCAGTGCCGGCGCCTGGAGCGTGCGCGCCGGCTTGGCCTATTCGTACCACCAGATCGACACCACCCGCACCATCGCGTTTCCGGGCTTTGTCGATCGCGCGTCGGCCAACTATTATGGCGGCACCACCCAGGTGTTTGGCGAGATCGGGTACGGTTTCGGGCTCGGCCCGGTGGCGCTCGAGCCGTTCGCAGGGGCTGCCTGGGTGCAGGCGAGGACAAGCGGTTTCACTGAGAGGGGCGGCGTCGCGGCGCTCACGGGCGCGCGCGACCGCGAAGAGGCGGGCTTCGCGACGCTTGGCGCACGGCTCGCCACCACCGTCGCGGTCGGGGGAATGACGCTGGCGCCGCGCCTCTCCGCCGCCTGGCAGCACGTGCTCGGCGACGTGACGCCGGTCACCACCCTCTCCTTTGCGAGCGGAGGGACTGCCTTCGAGATCGCGGGCGCGCCGCTCGCGCGCGACAGCGCGCTCCTTGAAGCCGGCGCTGACCTGTATCTCAATGCGCAAACCACGCTCGGCATTCTCTACCAGGGCCAGGTCGCACGCAACGCCGAAGACCACGCCGTCCGAGGCCGCCTCGCCGTGAGATTTTGACACGTTCGGTCAGTCCAGAGCAGTGCAGCGGATTCCTGCGCCCGTTCGAAGTCTGCCAGGATCGAGCCTAGGCGTTGCGCCACCGTGCAGGGGGCACATCGTCGCGATCAGGGATCGCGTCATTTTTGTGCGGCCGGCACTTTTTGCGCCAGTTTTCGTCACGCGATGATGCGGCCCGCGATATGCGCGCGGCGGCGCTTGTCGTTCATAAGCACGAAAAAACAACGCGGTACGCAATTTGTCGCAGACGTTTTGATCGCCGGCTGGAATGAGGCGCTGGCCCAAGGATCGGCGCACGAACGCCTTTCGCGTCACCATATTGCCCCTGCGCAGCGCAAATCCGCCGCGCACACGTCCAGCCACGGGCCCGTTTTGCTGTTTCTTCTTCGATGCGGGTGAGGGATCCTGCCTCACGTCCTTCCCGCGCGCATCACGCGAGGCTTTCCCAAAGTCCGTGGTCGTTTCTAGTCCGTGAGGCCTCTGAGTAAGAGGTTCGACTAATGGCACGCTTCAATCTGAACAGATTCTTCGATGACGGCCGTCTCGATGATTTTTTAGCCAGGTTTACGGGTGGCTCCGCCGACCACGATCATCTGAACGGCACGACGGGCAACAACGTCTTGTACTCCGGTGCCAAGGCGGACTCGGTCGCCGGCATGGCCGGTAACGACACGCTGAACGCCGGCTCCGGCGACGACAAGGTGTGGGGTGGCTCGGGCAACGACAATCTCTCAGGCGGCACCGGCGCCGATCTCCTGGTCGGCGGCTTCGGCGCTGACCGCATGGATGGCGGCTCCGGCAACGACGTGCTGCTCAGCCGGTCGGACGCCGGCGAGATGGTCGCGGCCCAGGACGGCACGACCCAGATCTTCGCGGAAGAAACCGCCGCGTTCAAGGCGGTCAACGACACCCTCACCGGCGGCAGGGGCGGCGACACCTTCCGCTTCGAAGGCATGGTGAACGCCAAGGACGAGATCGTCGCCAAGCATGTCAACGACGACGGCACCATCGACTGGGTTGGCGTCACCGGCGAGAACGGCGCCACGCATGATCACTGGGTCGACGGCTTCGGCAACGACGTGATCCGCGACTTCAACCGCGCCCAGGGCGACAAGATCGAAATCTCGGCGCACACCGCCGAGGTCAAGTCGATCGAGCACAAGGACAGCAACGGCGACGGCAGGAACGACTACAGCGTGATCACCGTCATCAGCCAGCAAGGCAATGCCGGCGCGCATGACGAGGATCTGCTCGGCACCATCACCGTCTACGGCAACCTGGTGAAGCAGAGCGATATCAACGTAACCCAAACCGTGTATGGCGCCTACGAGAAGGTTGGCGAACTCGGCGGCGCGCATTTCGATATCGAAGACGATGGCGTGCTGGCCGGTGGCGGCACCGACGGCGGCCACCACAACGAAATGACAGCGATGGCCAACGTGGCCACCTACGCGTAAGGCGAAGGAACTCAGATCTCAAACACCTGCAAGGGCCGGTTTTCCGGCCCTTGCATCTCCAGCGTCCGGTGTCGATTCAATCGTCACCGGGCGCGAGGCTGCATCCGCATCTCAACAAGGCGCCCTGAGGTCAGCGCGACTTCCCGGTGGTCGTCCCCGAGATATCCCCGGCGGGCGGTGGGGTCTGATCTCGCGCCGTCGATCCCGGTATTCCGCTTGGTCCGGGATTGCTGGGAACATGTGCGATGTTCTCCCATGCAAGGGCGGCAATCATCAGAATGACTGCTGCAGCGATAACGACAAAAGTTCGGAAGCTGATTAAGCCACGATCTTGACTGTCCCGCATGCCGGCCTCCGGGAACTGGTTCCATTTGCGTGCCTATGGCAGCACACTACATATGTGACGCGGCGATCGTGTGGTACCGGTGCGGCCACCCGCGCCACAGAAGGTAAGATCGTGCTATATCTAGACCTCGGGATCGTCACGGTCCTGATTGTTCTCAATGGCCTACTCGCAATGTCGGAGTTGGCCATTGTATCGTCGCGTCCGTCGAGACTGGCCGGCCTCGTTGAGAAGCGTGTCAAGGGGGCTCGCCGCGCCCTTTCACTGGCATCTGATCCCGGGAAATTCCTGTCGACGGTTCAGATCGGCATTACCCTGATTGGCGTGTTGTCCGGCGCTTTCTCCGGCGCGACGTTAGGGCTGCGTCTTGCATCCTGGCTGATCGAGGCCGGCCTGTCGCCCGGCGTCGCAGAGCCGGCCGGGGTTGGCGTTGTCGTGGCTTTCATCACCTATGCGTCACTGATTATCGGCGAGCTCGTTCCGAAGCAGATTGCGCTTCGTGATCCAGAGGCCGTGGCAGTGAAGGTGGCACCCGCAATGGTGTTGCTTGCCAAGGCGTCGCACCCGCTCGTGTGGCTCCTTGACCGATCCGGCAAGATATTGCTGTGGCTGCTGGGTCATCGAGAGCAAGCGGCCGATAGAGTCAGTGAGGATGAAATTCGAACGCTTGTCGCCGAGGCTGAGAATGCCGGAGTACTAGAGCCGGGCGAGAAGGAATGGATCGCCGGGGTGATGCGGCTCGGCGATCTGGCCGTGGGGGCGGTAATGACTCCACGTCACGAAGTAGAGTCTATCAACTTGGAAGATAGTAACGACCAAATTTTCGCTGACCTTTTGGAGAGCAAACACTCCCATCTCGTTGCCTTTGATGGCGATCACGAAGGCGCGATAGGTATCGTGAGTGCAAAAGATTTGCTTGACGTCTACCTGGCGGGCAAGACCCCCAAAATCCGAGATCTGGTTCGCGAAGCACCCATACTGCCGGAAGCGCTCGATGCTCGAGATGTGGTTACGCTCTTGCGCGGTGCACCTGTTCACGTGGGACTGGTGCATGACGAATATGGCGTTTTCCAAGGTGTCGTGACCAGCGCTGACATCCTCGAAGCGATTGTCGGCTCCTTCAATACCAAAGACGGGCCGGTCGAGCCTGCTGCCGTAAAGCGTGACGACGGATCGTATTTAATCTCCGGTTGGATGCCGGCGGTTGAGGCCGCACATTTGCTTGGAATTGCCCTTCCTGCATCGCGGCCTTATCAGACGTTTGCCGGCTTTCTGCTTCAAGAGTTTGGCAAGATTCCTAACGTGGGTGATAAAATTGAAGATGAGGGATGGCAGTTTGAGGTCGCCGATCTCGACGGCAGGCGGATTGACAAGGTGTTGGCCAGTCGACTTGAATCGGCATAAATGTCGACTCAAGGAGAAAGAACAGGACGCAAAGTGTCCGATCTCTGACCCTCGATGGGCCCCGCCTCGTCAACGGTCGGAATATCGGCAGCCGATTCCACGCCCTTGTTGCCGGTGATGGCGCAGGCGCGGATGTTACCTATGATGGTCTAGGGTAGATCAGAATCCCTTGATGCAAGAACCTTGCTAATCCGCGGACCGTCCATATCAACGAGAACAAATCAGCACACTCACCAATCCATGTTCACGCTATTTCTTTCCGGGCGCGACAGGCGCAAGGTCAGCATCTTTGGTCACTTCTTTAACCCCGCCCAATTCCCCGCCGGTGAGAATGAATAGCGCGGCAGCCACCGCGATGATTCCGCCGAGAATGAGTCCGATTGTGCTCTTGGATCGGTTGTCGCCAGCCATCTTGCGCTCCGTATAAGAGCGTTAACGTCCGCGCTACCCGTAGGTTCCCTGCCCTCGGTCTTGCACATTGGTCCGCGTGCACATCCGGAGTTAGTCCACCTTCACATTGGCGGCCTTGATCATCGGCCACCATTTTGCGATCTCGGCCTTTTGCCAGGCGCCGAGCGCTTCGGGCGCGAGCTTGTCCTTGGGCGGCATTTGCAGGCCGAGGTTTTCAAGCTGCTTGCGCACCGCCGGATCGTTCAACGCCTCCACCGTCGCCGCATTCAGCTTGGCGATGACATCCTTCGGCGTACCCTTGGGTACCCAGAGGCCGGACCATAGCGTCATATGAAATCCGGGCAGTCCCGCCTCGTCCACGGTCGGGATGTCGGAGGCAGATTCCACGCGCTTGCTGTCGGTGATGGCATAGGCGCGGATGTTGCCGGCCCGAACCTGCCCGATCGAGTTCGAGGTCTGGTCGACGATCATGTCGATCTGGCCAGCGACGAGATCGTTCATCGCGGGGCCTGTGCCGCGATAGGGCACATATTGCAGCTTGATGCCGGTAACGTTCTCGAAATAGACCCCGGCGATATGGCTGCCGGAGCCGGCGCCGGCCGTGCCCGCGGTCGCCGGCGTCGGCTGCGCCTTCAGCCACGCCACAAATTCCTTCAGCGAGGTTGCGGGCACCGCCTTCTTGCTGACGATGATCATCGGATTGCTCGGCAGCAGCGCGACCGGTTCGAGGTCGGTTGTGAGGTCGTAGCCGAGCTTGTAGATCGCGCCATTGGCGACGTGGGTGCCGAGATGGCCGAAGCTGATCGTGTAGCCGTCAGGCGGCGAACGCACGGCACGGCCGACGCCGACCGTGCCGGCCGCTCCCGTCACGTTTTCGACCAGAACCTGCTCGCCGAGCGTGACCTTCATGCGCTCGGCGAGAATCCGCGCCATCGCATCCGAAGGACCGCCGGCCGAGAACGGCACGATGATCGTGACGGGACGCGAGGGAAAATTTTGCGCTGCCGCAACACCACCGAACGCCAACACTGCAATCGCGGCCAGAACGATCTTTCGCATCTCATGCTCCCATCACATTCCGCCGCATCACGGTCAGAGCTTGGCGTAGTCGATCGGCTGGTGGCGATCGAGCGTGCGCGTGACCGGCGGCAGCGGATATTTAAGCCCTGTCGCGCAATTGAACAGCATGACCCGATCGTTTTTGGTCACGCGGCCGTCGGCAAGGCTTTGCTGATAGGCAGCATACGTCGCCGCCCCTTCCGGACACAACAGCAGACCCTCCTCGCGCGCCACTTCGTTGAGCGCAGCAGAAATCTTCTCGTCCGGGACCGCGATCGCAAATCCCTTGCTCTCGCGAACCGCGCGCAGGATCAGAAAATCTCCGACCGCTTGCGGCACGCGGATGCCTGACGCGATGGTATGGGCATCCTCCCACCGCGGAGCGTGCTCGGTGCCGTTCTCGAAGGCGCGCACCATCGGCGCGCAGCCGGACGCCTGTACCGCGACCATCCGCGGCCGCTTCGCGCCGATGAAGCCGATGGCTTCCAGTTCGGCAAACGCCTTCCACATCCCGATCAGGCCGGTGCCGCCGCCGGTCGGGTAGAAGATCACGTCGGGCATCTCCCAGCCGAGCTGTTCGGCGAGCTCAAGGCCCATCGTCTTCTTGCCTTCGATCCGGTAAGGCTCCTTCAGCGTCGAGGTGTCGAACCAGCCCGCCTTTGCCTTCCCCTCGCCGACGATCTTGCCGCAATCGTCGATCAGGCCGTTGACGCGATAGACGGTGGCGCCCTGCAGCTCGATTTCGCTGACGTTCACCTCCGGTGTGTCGGCGGGGCAGAAGATCGTCGTCTTGATGCCGCAGGACGTCGCGTAGGCCGCGAGCGCCGCGCCCGCATTGCCGTTGGTCGGCATCGCCATGTGCTTGATACCGAGCGCCTTGCCCATCGACACCGCCATGACAAGGCCGCGGGCCTTGAACGAGCCGGTCGGCAAGCGGCCCTCGTCCTTCACGATGATCTCGCCGCCGCCGAGTTTTTTCGCAAGCTTCGGCAGCCGGATCAGCGGCGTCGTCACTTCGCCGAGGCTGACGATGTCCGTGACCTTACGCACCGGCAGCAGCTCGCGATAGCGCCACATGTCGGCCGGGCGCTGCGCGAGGGCTTCCTTGGTCAGCGCCTTCTTCACGCCAGCGAGGTCGTAGCGCACCAGTAGCGGCTTGCCGGCCTTGGAGAGGTTGTGGATCTGATCGGCCTCGTACCGATCGCCCTCCATCGCGCATTCGAGATGGGTCACAAACGTCGGGCGTTCGATGGTCAGATTGTCGTTGTCTTTCACGCGTCGTTTCTTTCTTGTTTTAGCGATCTCTCGTTATCCGTCATTGCGAGGAGCGTCAGCGACGAAGCAATCCATAGCGCCGCAAGTGGATAGGTGGATTGCTTCGCTCCGCTCGCAATGACGGCGGCATCAGATATTCAGCACGCGGCCGTAGGCATCCAACACGGCCTCCTTCATCATCTCGGACAGCGTCGGATGCGGGAATACGGTGTGCATCAACTCCTCCTCCGTAGTCTCCAGGTTCATGGCGACCACGTAACCCTGGATCAACTCGGTCACCTCCGTGCCGATCATGTGGGCGCCGAGCAATTGCCCCGTCTTCTTGTCGAAGATCACCTTGACGAGGCCCTGGTCCTCGCCAAGCGCAATCGCCTTGCCGTTGCCCACAAACGGGAAACGGCCGACGCGGATCTCGCGGCCGCCCTCTTTCGCCTTCGCCTCGGTCAGCCCCACGGAAGCAATCTGCGGGTGGCAATAGGTGCAGCCGGGAATGAGATTCTTGTCCATGGCGTGCGGATGCAGGCCCTTGATCGCCTCGATGCAGACGACGCCTTCGTGCTCGGCCTTGTGGGCGAGCATCGGGGGACCTGCGACGTCGCCAATGGCATAGATGCCGGGGACATTGGTCTTGCCGTAGCCGTCGATCACGACGACGCCGCGGTCGGTCTTGACGCCGAGTTTTTCGAGGCCGAGGCCTTCGACATTGCCGACCACGCCGACCGCCGAGATCACCCGCTCGAACTCGACCGTCTGCGGCTTCTTGCCGTCGTCGATGGTGGCAACCACGCTGTCGGCTTTCTTCTCGAGCTTCGTGACTTTGGTGTTTGAGAGGATCTTGATGCCCTGCTTCTCGAACCGCTTGCGCGCGAGGCCGGCGATCTCGGCGTCCTCGACCGGGAGGATCTGCGGCAGCACCTCGACGACGGTGACATCGGCGCCCATGGTGTGGAAGAACGAGGCGAACTCAATGCCGATCGCGCCGGAGCCGACCACCAGCAGCGATTTCGGCATCCGCTCCGGCACCATTGCCTCGAAATAGGTCCAGACCAGTTTCTTGTCAGGCTCGAGCCCCGGCAGCACGCGCGGCCGGGCGCCAGTCGCGAGAATGATATGCTTGGCCTGATAGGCGCCCTCACCCAGCGCCCCCTTCGGCGCCTCGACGGCGGATTTCTTCACCGTGACCTTGCCTGGCGCATCGATCGACGCCTCGCCCCAGATCACCGTCACCTTGTTCTTCTTCATCAGGAAGCCGACGCCGTCATTCAGCCGCTTCGAAACGCCGCGCGAGCGTTGTACCACCGCCTTCGGATCGAACGATATTTTCTCCGCGGAGAGACCGTAATCCTTGGCGTGCTGCATGTAATGGAAGATCTCGGCCGAGCGCAGAAGCGCCTTGGTCGGGATGCAACCCCAGTTCAGGCAGATGCCGCCGAGATAAGATTTTTCGACAATTGCGGTCTTGAAGCCAAGCTGCGCCGAGCGGATCGCGGTGACGTAGCCGCCCGGACCGGAGCCGATGATGATGACGTCGAAGGATGTATCGGCCATGTTGGTCGGTCTCTGCCTGGATCGTTAGAATATCGTTTGGTGCGAGGTCTGGCGCGGGGCGTCTCGGCTTTGTTCTAATCGCTCTTCGCGTCAACCAGCTTCCGGATTGTCTCAAAGGTTTCGTCGGGATCGGAGATGTCGCGCACAATGACGCCGCTCGCCGAAACATTACCGAAACCCAGCGCCACGAACGGATTCGAATTTCGTGTCGACCCTGTCGCAAGGGTTGCGAGGTAAATTGACCCGAGATCGTAGCTGCGCTGAAGGATGCCCTTGCGCAAGGTAGTCTCCTTTACGTCGCGAAACTTGATCACCTTCTTGTTGATGGTGAGAAAACCTTCATCGAATTCGAGCCGGTCGGAATAGAAGCGGTATTCGGTCTGACTGTAATTCAGCTTCTTGCCGATATAGGCAACGACCGGAACAGCAAAGAATGCAATCGCGCCTATGGCGTAGGACGCATCCTTCGCATTCGGAAAAATGCCGATCGACGCGCCCACGCCACCGAAGAAGACGCCGCACCACAGCGTGAAAAACACCTGCAACGGAAGCTGAGTCAACAGCGTAATCCAGCCGATGAACATCGGTTTGACCGACAGTTTGACTTCACTTGGCGACATCGCTTTCCCTTGGTCTGAAGTCGGTGGATTTCGCCCGACGCAAGAAGATCGGCGCCTGCGTTTCCCTCACACCATCATCATCACGGGGTTTTCGATCAACTGCTTGAATGCGCCGATCAGCTCGGCGCCGAGCGCGCCGTCGATGGCGCGGTGATCGCACGACAAGGTCACGCTCATCATCTGCGCGATCTCGATCTTGCCGCCGCGCACCACGGGACGCTCCTCGCTGGTGCCGACCGCGAGGATCGTCGCATGCGGCGGGTTGATCACGGCAGTGAAGTGGTTGATGCCGTACATGCCGAGGTTCGACACCGCGGTGGTGCCGCCCTGATACTCTTCCGGCTTCAGCTTGCGCGCCCGCGCGCGCGCGGCAAAGTCCTTCATCTCCGATGAAATCGTGGAGAGTGTCTTGGTCTCGGCTTTGCGGATGATCGGCGTGATCAGGCCGCCGGGCATCGCCACGGCCACGCCGATGTCGGAGTGCTTGTGCTTGAGCATGCCGCCTTCGGTCCAGCTCACGTTGCAATTCGGGATCCGCTGCAGCGCGATCGCCATCGCCTTGATGACGAAGTCGTTGACCGAGAGCTTGTAGAGCGGCTTCTTTTCCTTGTCCTTGGGGGCTGCGGCGTTGATCTCCTCGCGGGCGACCAGGAGCTTGCCGATGTCGCAGTCCATCGTCAGATAGAAATGCGGCACGGTCTGCACCGAAGCGGTGAGCCGTTGCGCAATGGTGCGGCGCATGCCGTCATGCGGCACGATCTCGTAACTGCCCTCCTCGAACAGCGCCAGGATCTGCTTGTCGGACATCGACGGCGCGATGCTCGGACCCGCCGCAGGCGCGGCGGCCGGGGCTTTCAGGCCCTTGCCGGATTTCGCGTCCTCGACGTCGCGGGCGACGACACGGCCATGCGGCCCCGAGCCGTTGATACGCGAAAGATCAATGCCCGCATCCTTGGCGAGACGGCGCGCGAGCGGCGAAGAGAAGATGCGGGCTTGGCCGTTACCCTTGGCAGGAGCGGCCGCCTGAGGGGCAGGCGCGGGAGCCGCTGCGGGCGCAGGCGTTAGCGCCGGTGCCGCGGCAGCAGGCTTAGGTGCTTCCTTGGGCGCTTCTTTGGGTGCCTCCTTGGGCGCTTCGGCAGCCTTCGGCGCGGGCGCGGCGCCTGCCGCCTTCACATCCTCGCCGTCGCCGGCCAATACCGCGATCACGTCGTTGACGGGGACGTCCTGCGTACCCTCCGGTACCAGAATCTTGGCAATCGTACCCTCGTCGACCGCCTCGACTTCCATCGTCGCCTTGTCGGTCTCGATCTCGGCGATCACGTCGCCGGACTTGACCTTGTCGCCCTCTTTCTTGAGCCACTTGGCAAGGTTGCCCTTCTCCATCGTGGGCGACAGCGCGGGCATCAAAATGTTGATCGGCATCGTCAGTGACCCTGTTGCGGCCGGGGCGTGGTGGAGCCCATGTCGGTCGGCCGGTTGATTTCGGCTTCGAACATCTCGACGATGCGCGCAAGCGCCTCGTCCTCGGTGTAGCCGCTCTCGCGCGCATAGGCGCGGGCGGCGTGGCGGGCGATATCGACCAGCAAGAGGCCCCACATGTCAGGCTCCTCGAAGGCGCGCTGGAACGCGATCGAGAGCCCACCATCGACGACGAAGGCGCGCAGGACTTCAACGGCGTCCTCGCGGCCGATCACGTCCGGCGGCAGCGGTTGTTCGTTAGGACCGGCCATGGGCTTACCGATAAGAAACGGCTTTGGCGGCCGCAACCACCTCGGCCACGGAAGGCAATGCGAGCTTTTCGAGGTTCGCGGCATAAGGCATCGGCACGTCCTTGCCGGATACGCGCGCGACCGGCGCATCGAGATAGTCGAAGGCGTGCTCCATGATGCGGGCGGCAATCTCGGCGCCGACGCCGGACTGCTGCCAACCCTCCTCCACCGTCACCGCGCGGCCGGTCTTCTTTACCGAGTTGACGATCGTCTCGGTGTCCATCGGGCGTAGCGTGCGCAGGTCGATCACCTCTGCCTCGATGCCTTCCTTCGCGAGCTCGTCGGCGGCCTTCAGCGCGTAAGTCATGCCATTCGACCACGAGATCAGCGTTACGTCCTTGCCCGAGCGAACGATACGCGCCTTGCCGATCGGGATCACGTAGTCGTCGAGTTTCGGCACTTCGCCGGTGTGGCCGTACAAGACTTCGTTTTCGAGGAAGATGACGGGGTTGGGATCGCGGATCGCGGCCTTGAGCAGCCCCTTGTAGTCGGCCGCCGAGAACGGCGCGATCACCTTCAGCCCGGGAATTTGCGAGTACCAGGCCGAGTAGTCCTGGCTGTGCTGGGCGGCGACGCGGGCGGCAGCACCGTTCGGGCCGCGGAATACGATCGAGCAGCCCATCTGGCCGCCCGACATGTACAGCGTCTTGGCCGCGGAGTTGATGATCTGGTCGATCGCCTGCATGGCGAAATTGAACGTCATGAATTCGACGACCGGCTTCAGCCCCGACATCGCAGCCCCAACGCCGACGCCGGCAAAACCATGCTCGGTGATTGGGGTATCGATCACGCGCCGCGCGCCGAATTCCTGCAAGAGCCCCTGGGTCACCTTGTAGGCGCCCTGATATTCCGCGACCTCTTCGCCCATGATGAACACGTCGGGGTCGCGCCGCATCTCTTCCGCCATCGCATCGCGCAGCGCCTCGCGAATGGTCTGGGTGACCATCTCGGTGCCGGCGGGGACCTCCGGATCGGGCTCGGCGACCGCGGCCGGCGGTGCCGCTGGCGCCTTCTCGGCCTTGGGCTGCGGCGCTTCCGCTTTGGCTTCAGCGGGGGGCGCCGATTCCGCGGCCTTCGCCGCTTGCGCCGGCGCGCTGGCCTTGCCGAGATCGGCTGCGCTCTCGCCGTCGGCCAGAATGGTCGCGATCGGCGTGTTGACGGCGACGTCGGCGGTGCCTTCGGGGATCAATATCTTGCCGAGCGTGCCCTCATCGGTCGCCTCGACTTCCATCGTCGCCTTGTCGGTCTCGATCTCGGCGATAACATCGCCCGATTTGATCGTCTCGCCTTCCTTCTTCAGCCACTTCGCAAGGTTGCCCTTCTCCATGGTGGGCGACAGCGCAGGCATCAGCACTTGAATGGGCATATCGGCTCCCGAAAATCACTCGTCAGTGGTTCTGCGCTCGTTTGATCTGCAGGTCGCGAGAGCAGCAAACCAGGTCCCACGTTTTACGAACTATGCGTTGAATTACCTGTAGACGTCGGTCCAGAGCTCGGACGGATCGGGCTCGGGATCGCGCTGGGCGAAATCGGCGGATGCGTTGACGATCTCGCGGACCTCGGCGTCGATCGCCTTCAGCTCCTGCTCGCTGACCTTGGCGGCCAGCAGGCGGTTGCGCACCTGCTCGATCGGGTCCTGGTCGGTGCGGATCTTCTCGACTTCTTCGCGGGTCCGGTATTTCGCCGGGTCGGACATCGAGTGGCCGCGGTAGCGATAGGTCTGCATTTCCAGGATGAACGGCCCCTTGCCGGCGCGGCACCAGGCCACCGCCTCGTCGCCGGCGGCTTTCACGGCGCGCACATCCATGCCGTCGACCTGCTGACCAGGAATGTTGAAGGAGGCGCCGCGCTTGGAAAAATCGGTCAGTGCCGAGGAGCGCGTCACCGACGTGCCCATGGCGTAGCGGTTGTTCTCGATCACGTAGATCACCGGGAGCTTCCACAGCTCCGCCATATTAAAACTCTCGTAGACCTGGCCCTGGTTGGACGCGCCGTCACCGAAATAGGCGACGCTGACGAAGTCATTGCCGCGATAACGATTGGCGAAAGCAAGGCCGGTCCCGAGCGAAACCTGGGCACCGACGATGCCGTGGCCGCCGTAGAAATTCTTCTCCATGCTGAACATGTGCATGGAGCCGCCTTTGCCCTTGGAGTAGCCGCCGCGGCGGCCGGTGAGTTCGGCCATGACGCCGTTGGCGTCCATCCCGCAGGCCAGCATGTGGCCGTGGTCACGGTATCCGGTTATGACCTGATCGCCCTTCTTCAGGGCCATCTGCATTCCGACCACCACAGCTTCCTGGCCGATATAGAGATGGCAAAAGCCGCCAATTGCGCCCATGCCGTAGAGCTGGCCGGCCTTTTCCTCGAAGCGGCGGATCAAGAGCATGTCCCGCAGCGCGGCCAGTTCCTGCGCCTTGGTGAATTCCGGTGGGGACCCGTTTGCCTTCTCCTGCACTGATTCTTTCGCGACGCTTTTCTTGGGTGCAGCCATGGCAATTCCGGGTGAAAGAGAGACGGATCAGCCCTCTCTATCCCAACTCAAACCGCCGTGAAAGGATTGCGTGCGCTGGAGAAAATATTGCTATGCCGCAGTGCAATGTGGGCCGCGACATTTTCGAAATTGATTTCGCGATTTTTTGAAATTTGCGGACTGCTCACGCCGGCAGCGTCCCCATGACGGCCGTGTTCGTGACATCGGTTTGAAATCAGTTCGGCTTGACGATCCGGATCAGATCGCGCGGATTGGCGTAGTCGAGCTGGAAGCGCGCGCGCTCATCCAGCATGTCGGGATCGACCCGGTCGGACCGCAGCAGCGATACCCGCTGCTCGCCCTCTGCCCTCTCCCGCTTCAGCCGCGCCAATTCCGAAGTCAGGGCAATGATTTCCTGATCCAGTTCCTGGCGCGCGTTCAGGCCGTATTTGCCGGTATAGGCGTTGACGCCGAAATAGCCGACCATCATCGCCGCCACCGTATAGAGGGCGAGCCCGGTCAGGACGGATTTCAATCGGGCGCGGGAGACCATGCCGTCAAGATGCGACGGTCGGGTTAATGGAATGCTAAGAACGCGGCCTGACTGGCCCCTCCGTCATTGCGAGCGAAGCGAAGCAATCCATGCCGCAGCATAACGGGGGGATGGATTGCCTCGTCGCTTGCGCTCCCTTGCGCAAACGCTTCGCGTTTGTCGCAGGCAATGACGGGCGAGAGTTTGCTCCTCGCAACAACGGTGAGAGAGCTGTTACCCGTTTTGCTTTTCAACAAACGCCGCAAACGCGTCGATGTATTGCTGCAGCACCTTCTGCACCGCTTCCTTCGCGAGCTCGCCCTTCTCGTTAAAAGCGTCGGCGATGCCGTTGAGGTAGATTTCGGGCTGGCCGAGGATCGGGCCGGAAATACCGGGCAGGATGTTCTGCAAATGCTTGGCGGCGCTGACGCCGCCGAGCGCGCCGGGCGAGTTGCTGACGATGCCGGTCGGCTTGCCGAGAAACGAGCTCTTGCCATAGGGGCGCGACCCGACGTCGATCGCGTTTTTCAGGACGCCGGGAATCGAGCGATTATATTCGGGCGTCACGAACAGCACGCCGTTCGACTTCTGCAGCTTTTCGCGAAACGCCAGCCAGTCAGCCGGCGGCGCCGCTTCCAAATCCTGGTTGAAGAAGGAAATTTCATGCAGCGTGGTCACATCGAGCTTGAGCGAAGCCGGCGCCAGTTTGGCGAGCGCATTGGCGACCTTGAGCGAAAAGCTCTCCTTGCGGAGAGAGCCGACGATCGTGACGATGGTGTAGTAGGTGGCCATTGGATTCCCCTTTTGAAGCGAAAGCGCCAGCGCTCCCTTACGCCAGATCGGCGGAAAGATGCAAGTGCATTAACTTATCTTTACGGCTGCCTCGGCATGCAAAAACAAGCCGCCTGAAAGGCAGCCTGTTCGCGGCGATAGAAGCGCGCGTCACCCCTTGTTCGGATTGATCAGGAATTTCTCGCCAGTGGAGCGCTTGTTGTAGACGGCGATGTTGGAAAGCTGCAGCGTCTCCTGCAGCGACACTACCTGCGTGTAGCGGCTGGCAAAGGTGGTCTTGAGCTCGGACGCGACACGCTGGCGCAGCCGGCCGATTTCGGCGGGGCCGATCTTCTGCAGGAACGGCGTCAAGAGCCAGCCGCCGACGCCCCAGGTCAGGCCGAATGTACGGCTGAGCTCGGTCGGGCGATTGTCGAGACTGCCGTAGATATAGACCTGCTTGTACACGTTCGAGCCGTAGCGGCTGTATTCCTTGGCGGTCTTGTTGGCCGCGATTTCCATGCAGGTAAGAATCTGGCTTGCCAGCTTGCCGCCGCCGATCGCATCGAACGCAATGGTGGCGCCGGTTTCCACCAGCGCGTTGGTCAGATCGTCCATGAACGTGTCTGCGGTGGAATCGACGACATACTTGGCGCCGATCTCGTGCAGGATGTCGGCCTGCTCCTTGCTGCGGACGATATTGACGAGACCGATGCCGTCCTTGATGCAGATCTTGTTGAGCATCTGCCCGAGATTGGAGGCGGCCGCGGTGTGCACCAGCGCCTTGTGGTTCTCGCGCCGCATCGTCTCGGTCATCCCAAGCGCGGTCAAGGGATTGACGAACCATGATGCGCCGTCAGCCGGCGTTGTGCCTGACGGCAGCTCCATGACGTCCCTGACCTTGATGGTGCGATACTGCGTGTACATCGCGCCGCCGATCATCGAGACCGCTTTGCCCATCAGCGCTTTCGCGGCGTCCGAAGATCCGGTCCTGATCACCACGCCGGCACCTTCATTGCCGACGGGGAGCGACTGGTCGAGCCGCGCCGCCATCATCCGCATCGCGGCTTCCGGCATCTTCGCCGTGACCATGGGCGCGTCCTTGGTGCCGGACTCCTTCGCCGTCGACATGTCGGCGGGACCGATCAGCAGCCCAAGGTCGGACGGATTGATCGGGGTCGCCTCGACACGGACCACGACTTCGTCGTCGGCCGGCTCGGGCGTCGGGACATCGACCAGCGACAGTTCGAGTTCGCCGCTCTTCTTGAGCAGCGAACGCAGTTGTAGCCCATTTCTGCCGTCGCTCATCGCCATCCTCCCCCTGGTGTCCGTCCTATCTGGTTGCGCCGGCGCGTTATGCCAAGGCCTTCAGCGCCGATTTGCCGGCATATTTCGCCTGATTGCCGAGTTGCTGCTCGATGCGCAGGAGCTGGTTGTACTTGGCGGTGCGATCGGAGCGCGCCAATGATCCGGTTTTGATCTGGCCGCAATTGGTGGCGACCGCGAGATCGGCGATGGTGGAATCTTCCGTCTCGCCGGAACGGTGCGACATCACGGAAGTGTAACCGTATTTGTGCGCCAGCTCGACGGCGGCGAGCGTCTCCGTCAGTGTGCCGATCTGGTTGACCTTGATCAGGATCGAATTGGCGCGGCCGTTCTTGATGCCGTCGGCAAGGCGGGTGACGTTGGTGACGAACAGGTCGTCGCCGACGAGCTGGCACTTCTTGCCGACCAGGTCGGTCAATTCCTTCCAGCCGTCCATGTCATCCTCCGACATGCCGTCCTCGATCGTGACGATCGGATAACGCGAGACGAGATCGGCGAGATATTTTGCCTGCTCGGAACGCGAGCGGGTCTTGTTCTCACCGCCGTAGACGTAATTGCCGTCCTTGAAGAACTCGGTGGCCGCGCAGTCGAGGCCGAGCATGACGTCGCTGCCCGCCTTGTAGCCGGCCTTGCCGATCGCGCTCACCACGAAATCGAGGGCGGCGTCCGCCGACGGCAGGTTCGGCGCAAAGCCGCCCTCGTCGCCGACATTGGTGTTGTGGCCGGCCTTCTTCAGTTCGCTGCGTAGCGTGTGAAAGATTTCCGAGCCGCAGCGCAGTGCCTCGGCGAAGCTCGCGGCGCCCACGGGAAGGATCATGAATTCCTGGAAATCGATCGGGTTGTCGGCATGCACGCCGCCGTTGATGATGTTCATCATCGGCACCGGCAGCGTCCGCGCCGAGGTGCCGCCGACGTAACGGTAGAGCGGCATGTCGAAGGATTCGGCCGCTGCCTTGGCGCAGGCCAGCGAGACGCCGAGGATGGCGTTGGCGCCGAGCCGGCTCTTGTTCGGCGTGCCGTCGAGATCGATCATGATCTGGTCAATGTGGACCTGGTCCTCGACGGCCTGATCGCTCAGCGCCTCGAAGATCTCGCCGTTGACAGCCTCCACCGCCTTCTGCACGCCCTTGCCGAGATAGCGCTGCTTGTCGCCGTCCCGCAGCTCGACCGCCTCATGGGCGCCGGTGGACGCACCGGAGGGAACAGCCGCGCGGCCGATCGAGCCGTCTTCCAGCACCACATCGACTTCAACGGTGGGATTGCCACGGCTATCGAGAATTTCACGGCCAATGATGTCGACGATGGCGGTCATGTCTTAAACTTTCCTGGGAATGGGTGGTCCGGTTTCGGGGGCGGTCTTACACGGGGAGCAAGCAAATGTGAACGCTTGAGGAATGGCCTTTTCCGGACGGCACCGCCTGGTCAGGATAAACTGCTCCAGGATTGATATCGGCGTCCAAACCTTCACGTTCACAAGCAGGGGTAACGCAATGAACCGCCGTCAGTTTCTTAAAAACACCACTGCTGGAGTTTTGGCTGCCCCCGCCCTGCTGCGCGCAGCCGCCGCGCAGGAAGGCCCGTTCCGGGTCAAATATTATCCGATCGATGCTGGCGTCGGCCTGCACGACGTCACGCCCGCGCGTGATGGCGCGATCTGGTTCACCGGTCAGCGCAACGGAACGCTGGGGCGACTAGACCCACGGGACGGCACGTTCAAATTGATCAATCTCGGCAAGGGCGCATCGCCGCATGGCGTCGTGATCGGCCCCGACGGCGCGCCGTGGGTGACCGAGGGCGGACAGAACGCGATTGCGCGCGTCGACCCCGCCGACCACAAGGTGACGCTGTTCCGCCTGCCAGAAAAGGAGGCCTATGCCAATCTCAACACCGGCGTGTTCGACAAGAGCGGCATCTACTGGTTCACCGGCCAGTCCGGCATCTATGGCCGGCTCGATCCGAAATCGGGCGAAACGACCGTGTTCAAGGCGCCGCGCGGCGTCGGTCCGTACGGGATCACGGTCACCCCGAAGGGCGAGATCTGGTACGCCTCACTCGCCGGCAATCACATTGCAAAGATCGATCTGGCGAGCGGCCAGGCGACCATCGTCGAACCGTCAACGCCAAAGCAGGGTGCGCGGCGGGTGTGGTCGGACTCCAAGAGCCGGATCTGGGTCAGCGAATGGAACAGCGGCCAAGTGTCGGTGCACGATCCCGCCGACGGCTCCTGGAAGGCCTGGAAGCTGCCCGGGAGCAATCCGCGGGCGTATGCCGTCTATGTCGACGACAAGGACAAGGTCTGGCTCACCGATTTCGGCGCCAACGCCATCGTGCGCTTCGATCCGGTAACGGAAAAATTCAACGCGTTCCCGAGCGACAAGTCGGGTGCGAATGTGCGCCAGCTCGACGGCCGGCCCGGCGAGACCTGGGGCGCTGAATCCGGCAATGGCCGGCTGGTCGTGATACAGACGGCCGCGTGAGGCTCTTCGTCGTCCTGCCGCTGATATCCCTTCTCCTGCCCGCTCCCGCCAATGCGGCGGAAGACGGCGCGCGGGCGTTCACGCCCTGCCGCGCCTGCCATAGCCTCGATCCCGCGGAGCGTGGCCTGCCCGGCCCTAACCTGTCAGGTGTGATCGGACGCCCTGTCGGCAGCGACGCCGGCTTCGACTATTCGCCGGTGTTGCGCAAGGCGCGCGACGAAGGATTGCGCTGGGACGTGAAGCTGCTGGAAGCCTTCCTCGCCGATCCCGCCGCGATGTTTCCGGGATTGTGGATGTCGATGCGTGGGATCGAGGACACCGCCGAACGGCAGGCGCTGGTGAAGTTTCTCGCCGATCCCTCCTCGCGCTGACAGTTGACGGCAACGACGCTTGCGTCCATGTCAGCCCTTCCAACAGGACAATCATGATGGCCAAGAAATCTTTGCAGAAATCATTGCCCAAATCACTGCAGCTCGGCCGCGCCGTGGAATGGCCTGATAGCCCTGAAAAGGCACAGCTCGACCGCGTGCCCAATCCGCAAGCGGGCACCAATTATCTGGTTCGCTTCACCGCACCGGAATTCACTTCGATTTGCCCCGTGACCGGCCAGCCGGATTTCGCGCATCTCGTGATCGACTATGTGCCGGGACAATGGCTGCTGGAATCCAAATCGCTAAAGCTCTATGTCGCGAGCTTTCGCAATCACGGCGCTTTCCACGAGGATTGCACGGTCATGATCGGTAAGCGGATTGCGGCCGAAATCAAGCCGAAATGGCTGCGCATTGGCGGCTACTGGTATCCGCGCGGCGGCATCCCAATCGACGTGTTCTGGCAGACCGGCAAACTTCCAAAGGACGTGTGGGTGCCCGATCAGGGCGTCGCGCCTTATCGCGGGCGCGGCTAGGCACGAGCCGGGGCGCGTACCCATAAATCGAGATTGATTGATGTGCTTACTCGACGTGCGCTATGGCATGATGGCGACCAAATTCCGCGTCGCAGCGAAGGGACGCGATGTGTCAGAAGCGGTCATCATCCGCGCTCCTTATGCCCGATACTGACCGGATCCTTAGCTATTGGCACGGCCTCTGCGGCCATTTGCTGCCGCCGCGCGGGACCGAATAGAGCTAAGGTGACGGACTATTCAAGGTTGGTAGGGAATCTCGACTGTGTCTACGGGCCCTATCGAGCGTCACCTCGCTGCGATCGTCGCCGCCGACGTGGTGGGCTACTCGCGTCTGATGGGCGCGAACGAGAGAGGCACATTGGCGGCGTTGAAAGCACATCGCCTGGCGTTGATCGATCCGCTTATTGCCGCTCACAAGGGACACATCGTTAAAACCACCGGGGACGGCTTATTGCTTTCGTTCCCGTCGATTGTGGAAGCAGTTTCCTGTGCCGTGGCGATACAGAGTGGAATGGCACGGCGCAACACGAACATTGCTGCCGACGTCCGCATCGAATTCCGCATCGGAGTCAACCTCGGAGACGTTATTGTCGAGAAAGGCGACGTATTCGGCGATGGAGTCAACATCGCGGCAAGGCTGGAGCAGATTGCGCCGCCGGGCGGCATCTGCCTGTCCGAAGATGCGTACCGACAAGTACGGGGTAAGCTCGAAATTCCCATCACGGACGCCGGGGAGCAGAAACTCAAGAACATTTCCAACCCTATCAAGGTCTATCGCATCGAGCCTTCAGTGGCTGCAGCGGTCGAACCGGCCGCGCCGCTCGCTCAGCCGAGACGACGATCATCGGTGTGGACATGGGCGGGCGTGGCGATAACGGTCACGATCGCTTTAGCGGCGATCACATGGTTCAGCTTGCCTCGCGCGCCACCCAATGTATCGCAAGGCGCCGCGCCGGCAAGGCCCATCGCCTCCAGCGCGATCCCGGTCATTGCCGTGTTGCCCTTTGCCAATCAAACCGGCGACGAAGGCAAGGACTATTTCGCCGACGGTGTAACCGAGGAAGTCATCAGCGCTCTCGGCCGTTTCAACACGCTGCGGGTGATCGGGCGAAATGCCGTGTTGCCCTACAAGAAGCGGCCGGCCACACGTGAAGAGATCGTTTCCGAGCTGGGCGCGAACTATCTGGTTGGGGGGAGTGTCAGGCACTCGGGTACACGCGTGCGTATCGCTGCGGAATTGACCGAACCACGAGTTGGCACAGTGATGTGGACCGATCATTTCGACGGCCAGCTTACCGATATTTTCGAGTTTCAGGACACGATCGCCCGTCGGATCGCCGGCACCCTTGCGGCCAATGTTACGCTCATCGAAAGCCGACGGCAGCTCGATCACCCGCGGCCCAATCCGACGGCCTTCGATCTGGTTCTGCGCGCGAGGGCGATCGGGCAAGGAGGTTCGCGAGCCACGAACCGCCAGTTTCGCGAGCTGATCACGAAGGCGATAGAGTTGGACCCAAATTATGCTGCGGCACGGGCCCTGCTGGCAGAAGCGCTCTACTCAATGGCAATTCTGGGCTGGACGGAATTTCCCGATCAGGAACTCGCGCGGGGCGCGGCAGAAGCACGCAAGGCGATCACGCTGGGACCCAACGAGCCCGACGGATACCGTGCACTCGGACATATACTTCTTGCGCGCACCGAATACGATCAAGCAAAGGACGCGGTGAAGCGAGCTATTGAAATCAACCCGAGCGACGCCAACGCGCTGGCAATATGGGGGTCGGTGCAGTCCTTCTCGGGCGACATCGGCGGAGCGACCGAAGCGCTCCAGCTCGCGCTCAAGCTCGATCCCATGCTCGAACCGAGGTTCGTGTTCGATCTGGCGGTCGCCTATTATCTCGAGCATCGGCACGAGGACGCCCTGCGCGTCGCCGAGCGCGGCCTTGCGCGCTATTCCGATTTTCCCATGTTCAATGTCCCGGCTGCTGCGGCCGCTGCCCAACTCGGCCGCAAGGAGCAAGCCGCGCGTTATGTCGAGGCGCTCCGCCGCCGCGTACCGTTTCTCGATTTGGAGAAGTTAGGCTCGCGCTTCAAAGACCCTTCACATTCCGAATATCTGCGGGAAGGAATGAAGGCGGCCGGGTTATAGGCCCGCTATTGCGATTGGCTCGCGCCACGCATGTGGTCGGGCAGTGGCGGAGCCGGCAATCCTGAAACCTTCGGCCAGTTCTCGTCGGCCCGGCCTTTCATGCCCGCATCCTTGCTCATCAGACTGGGACCGATCGGTCTTCCGAACAGATAGAGGCGGCCATCGACCACGAGCCACCATTCCGGATTCCCGTGTACCTTCTCGCCTTTCGCCACTGAAGCAGCGCACCAGTTGTTGTATTGCGGCAGATAGCGATCGGGATCGGCCTTGAACAGCGTGAGATGTTGGGCGGATGCAAATCGGTAGACCGCTCCGTCCCACTCGTATTGATATTGCGGATCGCCGACCATCGGACGTTCGTCAGTGAAATATGCCACCGGGTCATAGCCTTTAAGGGCAATACGGGGCTCGCCAGCCTGCGCAACTGTGCTCCACCCGAAAAAAATCGCCGCGGCAAGGGCTGCCAGCATCAGAGATTGTCTGAGAAGCTTCATAGCTGCTCCCCTTCCCTGTACCTACATTCTAGCACACGGCTGAAACCCAGAATAGCCTTTCGAAGGACCGAACTTACCGTCGCGAGCTTTCGCAATCACGGCGCCTTCCATGAGGATTGCACGGTCATGATCGGCAAGCGGATCGCGGCCGAGATCAAGCCGAAATTCTTGCGCATCGGTGGCTACTGGTATCCGCGCGGCGGTATCCCGATCGACCTGTTCCGGCAGACCGGCAGACTGCCCAAGGACGTGTGGGTGCCCGATCAGGGCGTCGCGCCCTATCGCGGGCGCGGCTAAGCGCGCTGATCCGAAGTAGACGCGCAGCGGACCCTCCAAGAAGGTTTGAGCTCAAGGGCCGAAAGGTCAGTTGCGCTGCCATGATCCACATATTCGTTCAAGCACGGGCGCGAAAGGCGTATAAAGGCATATTGCGATCTATTCATTTCCAGGTGCGTCAAAAGGAGGAAGGCCATGCGGAAGTCTCTCCTCGGGTTTACCGTCGCAGCTCTTACCCTATCGACATCCCAGCCGCTGTTCGCGCAAGACGATGTGGATCAGCAGCTCGGTCAAGTGCATTTTAAGACCTCTTGCAACGAGGTGGCGCAGCGTCGCTTCGATCGTGCGATGCGCTATCAGCACTCCTATTGGTACGCCAACGCCAAAGAGATCTTTAAGGAGGTCATCGAGGCTGACCCCACATGTGCCATGGGATATTGGGGCATTGCGCTCACGCTGATGGACAACCCGCACGCCGCAATCCCGCGGCCGAATCTCGCGCCCGGGCTTGCCGCTATCACGAAGGCCAAGGAAATCGGGGCCAAGACCGAGCGCGAACGCGACTACATCGATGCCCTTATGGTGATGTACGCGGATTATGACAAAATTCCCCACGTCCAGCGCATGCGCGCCTTGCGGGATGCGCTAGCTAAAGTCGCAGCGAAATATCCTGATGACGACGAAGCTCAGATCGCCTACGCCATCACGCTCAACACGTCGGCAGATCTGAACGACAAGACATACGCCCAGCAGGCCAAGGGCGCCGCAATTCTTGAGCCATTGTCCGTGCGGCTGCCGCAGCATCCGGGCGTAACGCACTACCTGATCCATCTGTACGACTATCCGGCGACCGCACAAAAAGGGCTCGACGCCGCCAACCGGTACGCCAAGATCGCGCCGGCCGCGCCGCACGCCCAGCACATGCCGTCGCACATCTACACCCGCGTCGGCTACTGGAAGGAATCGATCGCCTCCAACGTCGCCTCGGTAAAGGCGGCCAAGGCCGAAAAGTCGGTGGGCAATTATCTGCACGCGCAGGATTATATGGTTTACGCCCACCTTCAACTTGCCCAAGATCAGCAGGCGCTCGCCGTCACGAACGACATGACAAGGGAGACCGACTTCAAGGCCACCGTCGCGGCGGCCGACTACGCGCTGGCGGCGTCGCCAGCCCGTTATGCGATCGAGCGCGGTGACTGGGACGGCGCCTCACAACTGGCTGTCAGACCGAGCGGCTTGAACTTCGCGATGGCCATCTCGCACTTCGCCCGCGCGCTCGGCGCAGCGCGCTCTGGCAAGCCGGAGGCCGCGAGGGCCGACGTCCAGAAGCTCGCAGAATTGCGCGACAAGTTGCGCGAAGCCAAAGATAATTATTGGTCGGGGATCGTCGATATCCAGCATCAGGTGGCTGTTGCCTGGGTGCTTCACTCCGAGGGCAAATACGACGAAGCGCTCAAGGCCATGAGCGCTGCAGCGGAGGCCGAGGACAAGACCGAAAAGCATGTGATCACGCCAGGCCCGCTGGCACCGGCGCGCGAGCTTTACGGCTTCATGCTGCTCGATCGCGGCATGGCCAAGGAGGCGCTTGCGGCCTTCGAGGCCACCAAGGCCAAGGAGCCGAACCGTCTCCAAGGCTACGCAGGCGCCGCCAAGGCCGCCGATGCGCTCGGTGACAAGGTTGTGGCGCGAGACAACTATCAGCAACTCGTGTCGCTGACGGCGAATGCCGACACGGAACGGCCAGACGTCGCGGCGGCGAAGAAGTATCTCGCCAGCAACTAGCCCAACCGACGGTGGTACCATGAGAGCGGTAGGTCGTGTCGCCATTGTAGCAGCGTCGCTGGCAAGCGTGCTGGCGGCGCTGCTGGCATGGTCTGGTCTGCCACAGAACGCGGCCGCAACGGCGACCACGCCGGTATGGACCGAGATGGCTTGGCCCTTCCCCAGCGATCCCTTCGGGAAGGGAAAGGCCTTCCGCTGCAAGGCGGCGGGTTGCGGCGCCGAGGTGAACATTTATCTGCGTGCCAAGATCGGCTTTTGCAATTGCACGACGGGCGTAGCCGATGACGACGATGTGGACCGCATGGGAGATATTGTGCTCGTCGGCGACGTCTCCCCGCTCGGCACCAGCCGTCCAATCAGAATTGCGTGGATGGAAGGTCGCAGCCGCGCATATACGCTCAACGCTCGCAATCCGCTCGGCAAGACGGCGATATCCGTCGTCTTCAGGGAACGCTGCGACATGATCGCAGCGACTGCCGTGCTCAGTCACGACCGGCCGGAAGCTATCGAGCCCAGCGTGATCGAGTTTCTCAATGGCAGCACTGTGATGCGCTGGGCCGAGATCACACTCGGCCTCTGATCTGACCTCGCAGCGGGAACAGATCTCTTACTCAATCACCTCATCAGCGCCGCTGACGAATGAAGGCGAGAACTCCCGCCCCAATAACTTCGCCGCCTTCATGTTGATGATGAACTCCACCTTGGTGACAAGCTGTACCGGAAGATCGGAGGGCTTCTCGCCTTTCAGGATCCGCCCGGCATACATGCCCGCGCGTCGATGCGATTGCGCAAAGTCCCCCCCATAGCTCATCAAGCCGCCTGCCATGGGGAAGTCCCGGGACTGAGTAATTGCCGGCACGCGATATTTCATGGCGAGTTCGGCCAGTTGTCTGCTGCGGAACGCGAAATAGGGATCGGACGTAAAGACGAGCCCGCCCGCTTCCTCGGCCGCGGCAGCGAAAATCGGTTCGAATTCCTTCTCGGTACTTGCATTCACCACCTGCAGACGGACACCCAAGGTTTCGGCGCCCGAGCGCAGCTTCTGCAATTGTGAATTGGCGGTTGGGCTCGTAGGGTTGGCGACCACCGTCAGCTTTGCTGCGACTGGCAGTACTTCATGCATCAACTCAAGCCGCTTCGGCGACACGTCGACGCTCAGGCTCGAAACCCCCGTGATATTGCCGCCCGGCCGCGACAGGCTGTCCACGACACCTAACTGAACGGGGTCACCACCCATCTCAAAGACGATTGCATTGTCGGAGGCAGCAGCTTTCGCAGCGAGCGCCATCTGCGCGCCGCCGGGCGCGACGACAATGTCGACATTGCGCGCAACGAGGTTGGCAGCCAGGGCCGGCACTCGGGTGTACTGCCCTTCGGCCCACTGGTAGTCGATGGCGACATTGCGGCCTTCGACAAAGCCAGCTTCACGAAGTCCTTCATGGAAAGCTTTCAGCCGGCTGGCAAACAGCTCGGGAGATTCCGCGCAGAGATAGCCGATGACCGGCATCGTTGCCTTCTGCGCATGTAGTGGGGTTGTCCAAGCGGCGGCGCCCGCCATCAACGCAAGCAAGTCTCGTCGCCTGACGCATCTGCCGGACGTCATTGCGTTGAAGTTGGCGCTCGTCATGCTTTCACCGATTGACTGTGTTTCGGACGCCGCCCCCAGCATATCCCGTGAAGTTGACCTAGTCCCTAACGGATTACGCCAGACCCCTGCGGCTTGATGTCGGCCACGGTGTCGAAAGAAATTCCGAATACCGGAATAGCTTCGTCAAATCCCTTGATTTGGCGGTCGCCAAGTCTCGCCAGGGGACGCTTGCCCCTAACGTGTTCGGCGACTTCAGCGTCTATCAGGATTTCCCGGTCTGCCGCCGATGCGCATAGACGTGCCGCGAGGTTCACCACACTGCCGATGGCGGTGTAATCGAACCGGTCCGCGTATCCGATCCGTCCAACGGTCGCTGCCCCGCTGGCAAGACCGATCCCGAAGCCAACCTGGTAGCCTCGGGATCGCCAGCCGGCGATGAGCCCTTGCACGCTCTTCTGCATCTCAACGGCGAGATCGACAGCCCTTAATGCCGGCTCTTCGACGGGAACGGGAGCATTCACCAGAACCATGAGGCCGTCCCCAGAGAAGCTGATGAGTGTCGCTGCAAATTGCGTGATGGCTCTGCCGAGGCACTCATAGTACTCCGACAAAACGCTCATGACTTGCTCTGGCGCAAGTGCCGCAGAAAATGCCGTGAAGCCTCGCAAGTCGCAGAATATGACGACGACTTCCGCGTGGCGGCCGTCCAATACACTGTCGTCGCCCGCTCGATCGACGAGGTCGGCGACCTGCGGCGCGAGGAATCGCTTCAGCTTCGCTATGCGTTCCTGATGCTGCTGCGCGAGCTCCAACTCGGCAGCCATGTTGTTGAAGCTGTTTGCCAGACGCTGAAACTCGTCTCCGGTCTCGATGGAAATGCGGTGACCGAAAGAGCCGGCCCCGATTTTCTCAGTCCCTTCCTCCAAAACCCTTATCGGTTCGGTCATCCGGTGCGCCAATGCGTAGGCAAGCAGCGCGGCAAATATCGTACCCGCGGCGAGAAGCGCCGCGGTCCGCCATAAGGCTGCATAGATGGGCGCGTAGGCTTCAGACAGCGGCTGTTCGACTATTACTGTCCAATCGGGACCCGCAACGGGAGCAGCGACGGCGGCAATCTCGCGGCCTTCCGCATCCCGGCTCGTCGCAAAGCCTGCCCCCGCCGGGCCGATTGCGTCGCGTATGATACGGAACGGCTTGGAGGTGGCTTCTTCCGCCCCACGGAGCACAAGACTGATGTCGGGATGCGCAATGAGCCGACCCGGCCGGTCCAGGACGAAGGCAAAGCCACGCTTTCCCACTTTTATCGCTGAAATCACGTCCCAGATCAGCTTGAGATTGACCTCCGCGACAACCGCGCCGACCGATGGGCGGTTACCGACCACCGCAACCGTCAAATGTGGTTCAGAGCCTCGATGGTAACTTACGTCGCTGAACCAGACTCGTGCCGAGCGGGCGCCAACTACCGCAGGATCAGCGGAGCGGTCCGCGCGGCTTTCAATTCGATTGAGCCCGATCCGTGAGACATAGAGGCGTTCCAGGCCCTTGTGATCGATGAGTGCCAGACCGACGATGGCGGGATCTTGCCGAAGCAAGCGCAACGCCTCGGTCCGCCGACGTTCGTCTGGCTCGTCGCTCCACGGAACCTGGATCAACCAGCCGAGCTGGTTTGTGATACCGAAGATGAAGTCATGGATTTCGGCGGCGGCCGACGTTGCTTGAACGCCCAGCAACTGATCGAGCCTTTCTCGTTGGTCGCGATAGCCGAACCAGCTTTCGACAACACCGTTCACCACGAGCGGAATCGCGACGGCCATGAACAGCACAAGCAAATACTTCTGGAAAAGGCCAAAAAAACGTTCTCGGACAATCATTCGTTGGCACCCGGTACAAGACAAGCTCGACACTGCACTTGCTACGGCCGTCCACCGCTGCTTCTTATCATAGACTCCAAAGCAAACAGCCGCTCTCGGCAAGAACTCGTTGCGGAGTTTTCGCGTCCGTTTGCTCTTGATAGGGAAATCAGCTCTCTGCTCGGCATCTCAAATGCACGATACCGAAGAAGCCCTGCCGTACCGCTCAATGCCCGGTCAGCACCAGCGTCCTGATCGGCAGCAGCAGCGCCTGGCTGCGCAGCAGCATCGCGTGCACGACTCCGGCGGCACCATCGCGATCTTGGCACAATGCGGGAACTTGGCAAGTGCTGACGTGCGGGCGCTGACCCGGCTCCACGCCTGTCGCGCGCCCCGCGCGATCGGCTACGTCACCGCCGCGTCCGCCGGCCGCGTCTGGCGCAGCAGTTTGGCGCAGACAAAGCCCAGCGCGATCATCACGGCCGCCGCGGTGAGCAAGGTCGGGACCTTGCCGGCATGCTGGATACCGAAGCCATAGGCGATCGGGCCGACGGTCTGCCCCATGAAGAAAAAGAACGCGTGCAACGACAGTGCTGTCGCGCGCGCCTCCGCCGACAATTCGCTGGCGAATACCTGCAGACTGCCGTGGATCATGTAGAAGCCCCAGCCCATGAAGATCAGGCTGAGCGTTTGCAACTTCCATTCCGGCCCCATCGCGACTGCGATGAGTTGGACACCGACCAGCGCCGCTCCTCCGATCATCATTCCATTCACACCGATCTTCGGCAGAAGCCGCGACACGGTCATGGTGTAAAATAGGCCGCCGATCGCAAAGCCCGCGATGACGACACCCGCGATCGACAGCGAGGTTTGTCCGAGCTCGAACAGAAAGGCGGCAATGAACGGAAACAGACCGAGCACGCAGCAGCCTTCGATAAAGACGGCCGCGTAGCAGATGCGCGCATTCGGGTTGGTGAAAATCGTGCGATAGCCCTGTTTGAGGGCTGACAGGCTGGTCCGGGGCGGATGTGTCAGCGCCGCGCCGCGGAATCCGATCGCAACCACGATCGAGGCCAGCACGACGATCCCACCGAGCACAGCCAGCACGCCGCGCCAGCCGAGGAAATCGCCGATCAGGCCGGACACCGTAGCGCCCAGAAGATTGCCAGTCATGGCGCCAGCCAGCGTACGCCCGATCGCGACCTGACGCTTCTCGGCACCAACGAGATCGCTGGTCAGCCCCAGTGCGATCGGAAACACGCCGCCCGAACCGATGCCGGCCAGAATTCGGCTCGCAAACAATAGCGGGAACGACGTCGCCATCGCGCCGAGAATGTTGGCGAAGCCGAGCAATGCTAGGCAGACGATCATCAACCTCGCCTTGCCGAAAATGTCGGCGAAGGCGCCAAGCACCGGCTGGATGATGGCAAAGGTGAAGGCGAAGGCGGCGGCGAAACTCGCGGCTGTGGCGATGCTGACCGAAAAATCCTCGGCCACATGCGGCAACACCGGATCGAGCGCGCGGGCAGACAGGGCTGCCGAAAAGGTCGCGAGCGCAATGATATTGAGCGCCGGCGGCATGCCGCTGGCGGCGGTCACGACGAGGCGTTCTTGGCCAGCGCGTCAAAACCCATCAGCGTCTTCACCAAGGCTTCGAACTCGCGTAGCGGAACCATATTGGGTCCATCCGACGGCGCGCGGTCCGGATCAGGATGGGTCTCGATGAACACACCGGCGACGCCGACGGCGACCGCGGCGCGCGCCAGCACCGGAACGAATTCGCGCTGGCCGCCGGACGAGGTGCCCTTCCCGCCCGGTTGCTGCACCGAATGGGTGGCGTCGAAAATGACGGGCGCACCCGTCGTCTGCGCCATGATCGGCAGCGCACGCATGTCGGACACCAGCGTGTTGTAGCCGAACGACGCGCCGCGTTCGGTGACCAGCACGTTGGGATTGCCACCGCCGGTGATCTTGGTGACGACGTTGGTCATTTCCCACGGCGCGAGGAACTGGCCTTTCTTGACGTTGACGACTTTGCCGGTCGCCGCCGCTGCAAGCAGCAGATCGGTCTGCCGGCACAGGAAGGCCGGGATCTGCAGCACATCGACTGCCTGTGCCGCCTCGGCGCATTGGGCGGTCTCGTGCACGTCGGTCAGCACGGGCAAACCGAGCGAGGAGCGTATCTCGGCGAAGATCGGCAAGGCCTGCGCCAAGCCAATTCCGCGCGCGGCCGAGCCCGAGGTTCGATTGGCCTTGTCGAAGGAGGTCTTGTAGACGAGGCCTATTCCGAGCCGGCCGGCGATCTCTTTCAGCGCAGTCGCTACTTCGAGCGCATGCGCACGGCTTTCGAGTTGGCACGGACCTGCAATGATCGAAATCGGCAGGCCGTTGCCGAATTTGACCGGGCCGACCGAGACGACCGGCGCTGCGTCAAGTTTCGTGTTCAAGGGATGTTCCTTCTGCTGGCGCGGACCATGCCGGTCCGCGAAGTCAGGATCAACCCCGTTTAACCCCTGAATATCAGGGTTGCGCCGGCCAGCTATTTTACCGCGGAGAACGCCGTCGGCACCAGCAACTGGCTGACGATGTTGTCGATGATCTGTCCGTCTTCCTCGCTTCTAGCGCGGCCGGCGATCCAGTCGGGATCGCTCTGGAATGCGGTCCATTTCTTCTCGCGTTCAGCGAGCGACTCCCAAGCGATGAAGTAGGTCAGTTCCTGATTGGAAGTGCCGATCAGCGTGGTGTAGAAGCCGGCCTGTTTGATGCCGTGCTTGTCCCACAGCTTCAGCGTCAGCGTATCGAACCGCTTCATCAGCGCCGGCAGGCGGCCCGGCAGACAACGATAGACGCGCATTTCCATGATCATCGGCTTTGCTCCCTAGGGTTATTGTTCTTGAGGTAACGGGAGCGGTTTGTCGCAATAATTGACGCGTTCGTCAAAGTGTAGGGTGGGCAAAGGCGCAAAGCGCCGTGCCCACCATCTAAACGCAAGGTGCAAGCAACGGTGGGCACGCGGAGCCTGTCATCGGGCGCGCATTCGCGCGACCCGTTGGCTTTGCCCACCCTACAATTCCGTTGCGGGTTTACACCAGCCGGCTCTGCACCACCGCCGCCTGAATGAAGGACGCGAACAGCGGATGCGGCTCAAACGGCCGTGACTTCAGCTCGGGGTGGAATTGCACGCCGATGAACCAGGGATGGTCCTCGTATTCGACGATCTCCGGCAACACGCCGTCGGGCGAAAGGCCTGAGAAGCGCAGGCCGTGCTGTTCGAGGCGGTCCTTGTAGGCCGTGTTGACCTCGTAGCGGTGGCGGTGGCGCTCGGAAATCTCGGTGGCACCGCCATAGACGGCCGAGACGCGGCTGCCGCGCTTCAGCGTTGCGGGGTAAGCGCCAAGCCGCATGGTGCCGCCGAGGTCGCCCGACTGCGAGCGCTTCTCCAACTCGTTGCCACGCAGCCATTCCGTCATCAGGCCGACCAGCGGCTCCTTGGTCGGGCCGAACTCGGTGGAGTTGGCTTCCTCGATGCCGACGAGATTGCGGGCGGCTTCGATCACCGCCATCTGCATGCCGAAGCAGATGCCGAAATACGGAACGTCGCGGACACGGGCGAACTGCGCCGCGCGGATCTTGCCCTCGGCGCCGCGCTGGCCGAAGCCGCCGGGCACCAGAATGCCGTTGACGTGTTCGAGGAACGGCGCCGGGTCTTCGTTCTCGAACACCTCGCTCTCGATCCAGTCGAGATTGACCTTCACCTTGTTGGCGATGCCGCCATGGGAGAGCGCCTCGATCAACGATTTGTAGGCGTCCTTCATGCCGGTGTACTTGCCGACAATGGCAATCGTCACGGCGCCTTCCGGATTACGCACGCGCTCGTTGATGACGTTCCAGCTTTGCAGCGCTGGCGGAATTTTTGGCGTGATGCCGAAGGCGGCCAGCACCTCGTCGTCGAGACCTGCGGCGTGATAGGCCTCAGGAACGGCATAGATGTTGTCGACGTCCCTCGCCTCGATGACGGCGCTTTCGCGCACGTTGCAGAACAGGCCGAGCTTGCGCCGCTCTTCCTTCGGGATTTCGCGGTCGGTACGGCACAACAGGATGTCGGGTTGGATGCCGATCGAGCGCAGCTCCTTCACCGAGTGCTGCGTCGGCTTGGTCTTCAGCTCGCCGGCGCTTGGAATGTAAGGCAGCAACGTCAAATGAATGTAGACGGCATGATCGCGCGGCAGCTCGTTCTTGAGCTGACGGATCGCCTCGAAGAACGGCAAGCCCTCGATGTCGCCGACGGTGCCGCCGATCTCGACCAGCACGAAGTCGTACTCGTCATTGCCGGAGAGAACGAATTCCTTGATCGCGTTGGTGACGTGCGGGACGACCTGGATGGTTGCGCCGAGATAGTCGCCGCGGCGTTCCTTGGTGATGATGTCCTGGTAGATGCGCCCGGTGGTGATGTTGTCGGCCTTGGTGGCCGGACGCCCGGTGAAGCGCTCGTAATGGCCGAGATCGAGATCGGTCTCGGCGCCGTCATCGGTCACGAACACTTCGCCGTGCTGATACGGCGACATCGTTCCTGGATCGAGGTTGAGATAGGGGTCGAGTTTGCGGAGACGGACCTTGTACCCGCGAGCCTGCAGCAGGGCACCGAGTGCCGCCGAAGCCAGACCCTTTCCGAGCGAAGAAACCACGCCGCCGGTGATGAATATGTACCGCGCCATGGGATTCTACCTTTAAGGCCACTGCCCTGATTCTCCAAAACGAATCGCATGCGCGGACAAACATTTTGCCGGGCTGTGGGTGACGTGAATTTTAAAGCGATTTCAGAGCATTAATGGGAAATTCTGATGCCGGACGGTAGAGGGCCGCCCTGCATAGCCACCCTGCTTTATTGCGAACGCGGCGCCTGCGGCCCGGACTGCTGCTCATCCACCTTCTTAAGCGTATCGAGCACGCCGCCGGAGGTCGGCGGAGCGACCGGCGTGGCGCCACCCGGCTGGGACTGCGTCGTCGGCGCGGGGCCGAGGATCGATGCGGGCTTGCGATCGACGCCCGCAAGCCAGGCCAGCGTCATGCTGGTCACGAAGAAAAGCCCCGCCAGAACGGCGGTCGTCCGCGTCAGGAGATTGGCGGTGCCGCGACTCGACATGAAGCCGGCACCGCCGCCCATGCCGAGGCCGCCGCCTTCGGATTTCTGCAGCAGCACGGCGCCGATCAGCACGGCGACGATCATGAGGTGAACGACGATAATGACGGTCTGCATCTCAAAACCTTCCGTCACAAGCGAAGAGCGCCGGGCTTCGGCTGCACCAAGAGCTTG
Source organism: Bradyrhizobium sp. LMTR 3 (assembly GCF_001693485.1). Lineage (GTDB taxonomy): Bacteria > Pseudomonadota > Alphaproteobacteria > Rhizobiales > Xanthobacteraceae > Bradyrhizobium. The sequence continues at coordinate 420,103 of NZ_MAXC01000033.1, read as the reverse complement.
CGGGTTTTCCTGAAGTTGCGCGGTGTTACACGATCGGACGGGGCATTGTCACCCCCAACTGCCGCCGTGGAGATAATTGCCGCAGGCGCTACGGCAAGGCTGCCCATGCCTCCCGCCCGATGCTCGCATCCGGGGACTTGAGGTCGCGGCAGTTTCTCCTATAATGGACGAATGGATACTTTAGTAGACGATCTCAGCGCCCGGCTCGCCCACCGCCTGCGGCTCGAACGCGACAGCCGCGGCTGGTCGTTGGCAGATCTCGCCGAACGCTCCGGGGTATCAAAAGCCACCATCAGCAAGATCGAGCGCGCCGAGGTCAGCCCGACCGCGGTGGTGCTGGTCCGGCTCGCCAGCGCCTTCGACCTCACCCTTGCCGGCCTGATGCTGCGCGCTGAAGGCCAAGGCGGGCGTCTTTCGCGCGCCGCCGGGCAGCCGGTGTGGCGCGATCCCGAGACCGGCTATTTGCGCCGGCAGGTGTTCAACCGGCCCGATCATCCCATTGAGATTATCAAGGTCGAGATGCCGGCGAAGCAGCGCGTTACGCTGCCCGCTTCATCCTATGCCCACATCCGCCAGGTCCTCTGGGTGTTGTCGGGCGCGCTCGTGCTGATCGATGGCGGCGAACGCCATGAACTCGGCGCCGGCGACTGCCTTGGATTCGGCCCGCCGGCGGAAGTGACGTTCGCTAACGAGAGCGCTGCGCCCTGCACTTACGTCGTTGCGCTTGCCCGGAGCTGACGCCGATGCTGGAGATCGCACGCAAGAATGCCGCGACTCAGCCTGCAAGCACCGACGCTCCAACCCCCGCCGGCCACAATGGCGGGCCGCCGCTCGAGGATGAGCACCGGCCTGAATGGGGCGACGGCGGCATCGGCAATTACTTTTACTGGAAGACGGCGCATCGCGCGGCCTGGCACAACCCCTCGCCCGGCATTGTCGCGTTCCGCATCCGGAAAGCCGAGCGGCTGGGCCTCACCTATGAAGAATACACGCTGGAGATTCTCGAACGCGGCCGTCACCTGCAGATCGAGGATGTCGAACGGATTGTAGAGATCAAGCGGGCTCGCTCGCGGCGCGCCGTCAATCCTCGAAGCTGAACCTTGCGGAAATTCATCCCGATGTCGGACATCCTGATCAAAGCCTTGAATCCCTCGCCCGAAATTTGCGCGATGCTCGGTGATTTGCTGATCGAAACCGTGGCGAACGGCGGCTCGGTCAGTTTCATGCATCCGCTGTCAGAGAAGGCGGCCGAGGCGTTCTGGTCCAACTCTCTCACCGCTGCTGGCCGCGGCGAGCGAATCATCCTTGGCGCCTTTGATGGGGACAGGCTGATCGGGACGGTCACGCTGTTGCTCGATCTTCCGCCGAACCAGCCGCATCGCGCCGAGATCGCGAAGATGATGACGCGCGTCAGTCACCGCCATCGCGGCGTCGCCACGGCGCTGCTGCGCGAGGCCGAGCGGCTGGCGATCGCGCGCGGGCGCTGGTTGTTGGTGCTGGATACCGCCGAGGACGAAGGCGCGGCCGGACTCTACGAGCGGATGGGATTCATGCTGACCGGCGTGATTCCGGACTACGCGTTCAAACCCCATGGCGGGCTGACGGGCACGCTGATCTACTGGAAGCGGTTGCAGGAAGGCAGGCCCGCCTGAGTTAGCAGGCCTCCGCAATCGCCAGAAAGTCCACAGCCTTCAGGCTGGCGCCGCCGACCAGTGCGCCATTGACATCGGCAACCGCCATCAGTTCGGCCGCGTTCGAGGGCTTGACCGATCCGCCATAAAGAATCCGGACCTTGCTGCCTTCCGCCTTAAATCGGCTGACGAGAACATCGCGGATAAAGCGATGAACTTGTTCGACATCTTTTGGTGTCGGCGTCAGACCGGTGCCGATCGCCCAGACCGGCTCATAGGCCACCACCAGATTGGCTGATGTCGCACCTTCTGGCAGCGAACCAGCAAGTTGCCCGCCGCAGACATCCAGCGTCTGGCCGGCATCGCGTTGCTGCTGGGTCTCGCCGATACAGACGATCGCCACTAGCCCCGCCCGCCAAGCCGCTTCCGCTTTCTGCCGGACCACCGCGTCGGTCTCACCGTGATCGGCGCGCCGCTCCGAATGCCCGACGATGATGGCACTGGCGCCGGCATCCGCCAGCATCTCCGCCGAGAGATCGCCGGTATGGGCGCCCGAGGCCTTGGCGTGGCAATCTTGCGCCCCGACGGTGAGTTTTGAACCGAGCGCCCTGTCGGCGAAGCCGCCTATCAGGGTGGCCGGAGGGCAGACCAGCAGGTCGGCCTTGCCGGCCAAAGCACCCGCCCCCGCAATCATTGCCTCGAATTCACCTAAGGCGGATTTCAGGCCGTTCATTTTCCAGTTGCCGGCGATCAGCGGCCGGATGGCATCGGTCATGTCGATTGTCCCGCAAAATGTCAGCGTTCTAGATGCGCTAGCAGAGCCACGCCGGCAGTTCCAGATACCCGTCGGGCGACCCCGGGGCCATTAGCCGCTTCAAATAGCCCGCATGGGCGAGGTTGCGAGGGGGGCGCGGCCACTTTATGATGCGTTTTCAACTCGGTGACGCCTTGTTGCGGAATTCGGTCCCGGATCGAATTCCCTTGGGTACGACCCGGTTCCCCTCTCCTTTAAAAACAAGTTGGACCCATGCTTCGAGGAATTCGGAAAGCCTCATCAAACTGGCTCGGCAAGATTGTCATGGCCACCGTGATGGGCGTTTTGATTGTCAGTTTCGCAGTTTGGGGTATTGCCGACATCTTCAAGGGATTTGGCCAGTCGTCGCTCGCCACGATTGGCAAGACCGAGATTTCGACGGAGCAGTTCCGCCAGATCTACACGGAAAAGCTGCAGCAGCTCGGCCGCCGTTTCGGCCGGCCACTGACCCCCGAACAGGCCCGCGCCTTCGGGCTCGATCGGCAGGTGCTGCAACAGACCATCGCCGAAGCCGCACTGGATGAGGAAGCCCGGCGCAAAGGGCTTGCCCAGTCGCAGGAAGAGACCATGCGGCTGATCTACGACGACCCGAATTTCAAGGGATTGGGCGGCAATTTCGACCCACAGCGATTCCAGGCCACGATCCGCCAGTTCGGATACACCGAGCAGCGCTATCTCGCCGAACAGCGGCGCGTCGGGCTGCGGCGCCAGATCGTCGGTACCGTCTCGGCCGGGGCGGAGCCGCCGAAGGTCCTGATCGAGGCGCTCGCCCGTTTCCAGAACGAGCAGCGTTCGATGGAGTACGTCACGCTCGACGCGGCGCAGGCCGGCACGATCGATCCGCCGTCGCCCGAGGCGCTGGCCGCCTATTTCGAGGACCGCAAAACCCAGTTCCGCGCGCCCGAATATCGCAAACTGTCCTTTGTCATGATCAGCCCCGAAGAGATCGGCAAGTGGACCGAAGTCTCCGACGAGGATGCGAAGAAGGCCTTCGAGCAACGCCGCGACCAGCTCGGGACGCCGGAAAAGCGCGAAGTATCGCAGATGTTTTTTCCGAACGAAGGTGAAGCGCAGGCCGCGCGCAGCCGCATCACGTCGGGAACATCGTTCGACGACGTCGCCAAGGAGCGCAACCTCAATCTGGCCGACGTCGATCTCGGCATGATCGCAAAGAATGCGATCATCGATCCGGCGATTGCGGATGCGGCGTTCTCGCTGCAGTCAGGCGAAGTCAGCCAGCCGGTGCAGGGCCGGTTCGGTGTGGCCCTGGTCAAGGTCGGCAAGATCGAGCCGGGTGTTACCCCGACCTTTGAAAGCGTCGCGGCGCAGGTGAAGAAGGAAATCGCGACCGAACGCGCGCGCGCCAAGGTCAACGAAATCCAGAACAAGATGGAAGACGAGCGCAGCGGCGGCGCCAATGTGGTCGAGGCTTCACAGAAGCTCGGCCTCACCCCCGTCACGGTCGAGGCCGTCGATCGCTCCGGCCGCACGCCCGACGGCCAGCCGGTGGCGAATATTCCGCGCGGCCTCGACGTGGTTTCGCAGGCCTTCAACAGCGATATCGGCGTCGACAACGAACCGATCCAGTTTGCCGGCGGCTATGTCTGGTACGACGTGCTCGGCATTACGCCCTCGCGCGAGCGTCCGCTCGACGAGGTCCGCAGCCAGGTCGAGGCAAAATGGCGCGAAGACCAGATTTCGAGCAAGTTGCGCGCGAAGGCAACCGAGATGGTGCAGAAGGTCGAGCAAGGCGGCACGCTCGCCGCCGAAGCGGCTGCGGCCGGAGTAAAGGTCGAGACTGCGACCGGTTTCCGCCGCGACGCACAGCTTTCAGGCGTACCCTCCGCCGCCATCACGGCCGCATTCCGGACGCCCAAGGACGGCGTCACGCAGACGCCAGGCACCGGTGGCAGCGAGTGGATCGTGCTGCGCGTCACCGACGTGACGGTGCCGCCGATCGACATGGCCTCCGATGAGCTGAAGAAGTTGAAGGAGACGTTGCAGCGCGGCCTGACCGACGAACAGGTCGCGCAATACGTGACCAAGATCGAATCCGAGATCGGCACCTCCATCAACGCGGCCGCCTTCGCACAGGTGACGGGCGCGAACAATTGAGCATAATAACTCACCTCATCCTGAGGAGCGGCCACCTGGCCGCGCCTCGAAGGATGAGAGCTGGCCTCATGGTTCTCCGAGCGATGCGAAGCATCGTCCGGAGACGGCGCAAGAACGCCGCCTCACCATGAGGTCTCGATTTTGAAAGCCAAACGATGGACGACCTCAAATCTATCATCGGAAAAGTCGCCACCGGCGCGACGCTGTCGCGTGACGAGGCAGCCTCCGCCTTCGATGCCATGATGTCCGGCGAGGCCACGCCCTCGCAGATGGGCGGGCTGTTGATGGCGCTCAGGGTTCGCGGCGAGACCGTCGACGAGATCACCGGCGCGGTGGCGGCGATGCGCGGCAAGATGCTGCGGGTCAAGGCGCCTGCGGACGCGGTCGACGTGGTCGGCACCGGCGGCGACGGCTCCGGTTCGGTCAATGTCTCGACCTGCGCGGCCTTCATCGTCGCAGGCGCCGGCGTGCCCGTCGCCAAGCATGGCAACCGTGCGCTGTCGTCGCGTTCGGGGGCTGCCGACGTGCTGGCCTCCCTCGGCGTCAAGATCGACCTCACGCCCGACCAGGTCGGCCGCTGCGTGCAGGAGGCCGGCATCGGCTTCATGTTCGCTCCCGCGCATCACCCCGCGATGAAGAATGTCGGCCCGACCCGCGTCGAGCTCGCCACCCGCACGATCTTCAATCTGCTCGGGCCGCTCTCCAATCCGGCCGGCGTCAAGCGCCAGATGGTCGGCGTGTTCTCCAGGCACTGGGTGCAGCCGCTGGCGCAGGTCCTGAAAAATCTCGGCTCTGAATCCGTCTGGGTCGTCCACGGCTCGGACGGGCTCGACGAAATCACCCTCACGGGTCCGAGCTTTGTCGCCAGCCTCGACAACGGAAAGATCACCACCTTCGAGGTGACGCCGGAGGACGCGGGCCTCACCTGCTGCAACGTCGATGCGCTCAAGGGCGGCGATGCGGACGCCAATGCGCTGGCGCTGCAAGGCGTGCTCAACGGCAAACCCAGCCCCTATCGCGACGTCGCGCTATTGAACGCCGCGGCAGCGCTGATCGTGGCCGGCCGTGCCAGGGACCTGAAGGAAGGCGTCGCGGTCGGCGCGAAATCGCTCGATAGCGGTGCGGCGGCGGCACGGCTGAAGCACCTGATCGCGGTCTCACGCGGCTGATTGAAGGGGCGCCAGAAATGTCCGATATCCTGAGCAAGATCGAGACTTACAAGCGCGAAGAGATCGCTGTAGCCAAGCGCGAGCATCCGCTTGCCGAGGTCGAGGCGCGCGCCAAGGCGGCCCCGCCGCCGCGCGGCTTCGTCCGCGCTGTCAGGGAAAAACTCGCTCGTGGCGACTACGCGCTGATCGCCGAGGTGAAGAAGGCCTCGCCATCGAAGGGGCTGATCCGCGCCGATTTCGATCCGCCGGCGCTGGCCAAGGCTTACGAGGCCGGCGGCGCCGCGTGCCTATCGGTACTGACGGACGCGCCCTCGTTCCAGGGCCATCTCGATTTCATGGTGGCGGCGCGCGCGGCCACCAATCTGCCGGTGCTGCGCAAGGACTTCCTGTTCGATACCTATCAGGTGGTGGAAGCCCGCGCCCATGGCGCGGACTGCATCCTGATCATCATGGCTGCGCTCGACGATGCCGCCGCGAGGGATATCGAGGACGCGGCGATTGCGCTCGGCATCGACGTGCTGATCGAAATCCACGACCGCACCGAGCTCGACCGCGCGCTAAAACTTCGTTCGCCGATGATCGGCGTCAACAACCGTAACTTACGGACCTTCGAGTCGACGCTGGCGACCAGCGAGGCGCTGGCGCCGCTGATCCCGCGTGATCGCCTGATGGTCGGCGAAAGCGGTATCTTTACGCCTGATGACCTCGTCCGCCTCGAGCGCGTCGGCATGTCGACCTTCCTGGTTGGCGAAAGCCTGATGCGGCAGGCCGATGTGACCGCGGCAACCCGCGCATTGCTGGCGCGTTCCGATACGGCCCGCGCGACCGGGACCGGCTAGCAGATGGCGCGGAAGGCTTCCAAAGGCGGTGGCGCCCTCACCCATATCGACGCCGCCGGCGAAGCGCGGATGGTCGACGTCTCCGCGAAGGCAGCGACCGAGCGCACCGCCATCGCCGAGGGGCGTGTCGTCATGGCCAAGGCGACGCTCGATCTGATCGTCTCCGGCAATGCCAAGAAGGGCGACGTGCTGGGCACGGCCCGCATCGCCGGCATCATGGCGGCAAAGCGCACGTCGGAATTGATCCCGCTGTGCCATCCGCTGGCGCTGTCCAAGGTGACGCTCGACATCACGCCTGACAAAAAACTTCCGGGCTGCATCGTCCGCGCCACCGTCAAGGTCACCGGTCCGACGGGCGTCGAGATGGAAGCGCTGACGGCGGTGTCGGTCGCGTGCCTGACGGTCTACGACATGATCAAGGCGGTCGAGCGCGGCGTTCGCATCGAAGGCATCCATCTCGTCGAGAAGCGCGGCGGCAAGTCCGGCCATTATCGCGCGGAGCGGTGAGCCCGGCGACGCCCTTCAATTGTCACTACGTGTGACCATTGCGGTACGTGTTGCGCTGGCGCTCGCGATAACTTCTCGTCTTCATGCGGTTCCCGCACAATGACGACATGCACCATCGCCGCGTGGCGGGCTTCGACCGATCAAAGAACACGCGGCGGCATTCGTCGGAAGCGCACATTTTCAGCCGATCGAGCGTTCCATTTCTGGAGCCGTCGTAGAGCTCCGCAACGACCGATGAGAGCCCCGCCAGCGCATCGTCACGCGCTGCCTTAAGCACCATGCCGCCATCATCCCTTGCCGTCGCGAGCAGCGGAAACAGTTTGAGCACTTTATTCAGTGCGCGAACCGAGTCCCTGTTCTTGCTTCGCAAGCGCGGATCACGCTGCAGATAGTCGCGGATCAAGTGCCTCAGCTCAATCGCGGTTGCGAGCATCGCTGGCGAAATCCTGGCGTCAGCAAGCAACAGCCCACGTTGCCGCATCCACACTGCGAATTCCCTAGCGTTTGCCAGTTCATCACCTTGCGGATGCTGCACGCCATGATGCGTGAAATGCCGTACGTCGAGCGTATTGGCGAAATCGTAGAGATTGGCCAACTCGTCGGGAACCTTGAACTGTCTGGACAATTTCGACATTGCAACACCGGTAAAGCAGATTTACTGGTTGACATCAATAGACACCAGTATAACGTTTATAGCAGTGTTGAGCGAGAATTGGTCCTTTGCCGGAAGATTCCAGCCGCATCGCTGACGGAGACAGAATGGACATCGGCACCGACGATCTGCACTACCTCGAGCTCACGGAGCTTGCGGCATGCATCAGGGCCCGCAAGATTTCTCCGCTGGAAGCAACGCGCGCGCAACTCGAACGCATCGCCGCGCTCGATGGCGAACTCGGCAGCTATGTCCGGGTGATGGCCGATGCTGCGATGGCGCAAGCCGAAGCGGCGCACGCCGAAATCGCAGCAGGCCGGTATCGCGGGCCGCTGCACGGTGTTCCGATTGCGGTGAAGGATCTGTTTTGGACAAGGAATGTTCCGACCGCTGCCGGCACCGTCGTCCACGGCGATTTTCGGCCCGATGAAGACGCAACGGTGGTGCACCGCCTGAATGAAGCCGGCGCGGTCGTGCTGGGGAAGCTGCAGCTCACGGAAGGGGCTTATTCCGATCACCATCCATCGGTAACGCCGCCGAAAAATCCGTGGAATCCGGACTATTGGCCGGGCATTTCATCAAGTGGCTCGGCCGTCGCAACTGCAGCGGGGCTCTGCTACGGCTCGCTCGCGTCCGATACCGGCGGTTCGATCCGCTGGCCGTGCGCCGCCAACGGTCTTACCGGCTTGAAGCCAAGTTGGGGACGCGTCAGCCGCCACGGCGTGTTTGAACTGGCAGCGACATTGGACCATGTCGGAGTCATCGCGCGGAGCGCGACGGATGCCGGCGCCATGCTTGGCGACATCGCCGGGCGCGATCATGCCGATCCGACCGCCGTCCTCGACCCTGTGCCCAACTATCTGGCTGCGGCGGAACAGGAGGTAAGGGGCCTGCGGATCGGCTTCGACGCGACGTGGAGCAGCGACGGCGTAGACGTTACGACCCAGCAGGTGCTGGGCGAGGCGATCAAGACGTTACGTGGGCTTGGCGCTGACATCGTCGATGTGCGGTTTCCCGACGTGAAGCAGGCCGTCGCCGACTGGGTTCCGAATTGCGCAGTCGAGGCCGCGGTCGCGCACGATGCAACTTATCCCGCGCGCAAAGATGAATATGGTCCGATCCTCGCCGCCGTCATCGAGGCAGGTCGCGCGTTATCCGCTACCGACTACCAGAGAATCCTGCTGCGGCGGCTGGAATTGCGCGGCCGGATCGCATCGCTGTTCGAGACAATCGATCTGCTGCTCATTCCGGTTCACCCATTCCCACCTTTGACGCTCGCCAAGATACGAACGCTCGGCGACCGGCCGGACCTGATCGCCAGGCTGCAGGAATACACCTGCCCGTTCAACATGACCGGTCATCCCACGATCACGCTGCCCGGCGGTTTCTCCGCAACCGGAATGCCGATCGCGTTTCAGCTTGTAGCCGCCGATCTGGACGAAGCCACGCTGGTACGCGCTGGCGCGGCATTCCAGAAGGCCACATCCTGGCATCGCCGCCATCCGTCGCCGAGCTCATGGAGGCAACATTGAGTGTCCTGTCGGCGTTGCCCGGTTCCCGCATCTTCTATGGCTGGTTTGTGGTGGCTGCCGCTTTTGCCGTGACCTTTGTCGGCTTCGGCTGCGCCTATACGTTCAGCGCGTTTCTCGACTCGTTGCAGCGTGAATTCGGCGCCTCGCGTGGTTCGGTGTCGCTGGTATTTTCGTTGGCCGGCTTTCTCTATTTCGGCCTCGGCATCGTCAGCGGTCCCCTCGCCGACCGCTATGGCTCGCGCCGTCTCGCGCTGGCGGGCATGCTGCTGATCGGCCTTGGGCTTGCCGCGGCAAGTGCCGCGCGCAATCTGGTCGAGGTGTACGCAGCCTACGGCCTGGGCGTCGGACTCGGCGTCGGCTGCGCCTATGTCCCGGCGGTCGGCGCGGTGCAGCGCTGGTTCGTGCGGCGGCGGGGCTTTGCCTCTGGTCTCGCCGTGAGCGGGATCGGAGTTGGCACACTGGTGATGCCGGCGCAGGCAACGCTCCTGATCGAGATGCTCGGATGGCGCGGCGCCTATTTTGCGCTCGGCGCATTCGCCGCGATTGTCGGCGGGGGGATGGCGCTCCTTCTCGAAAACGATCCGCGCGACCGGGGCCTCAATCCCGACGGCGATCCACTCCAGCAGGGAGCCATGTCGACACGGGCAGAAGGTGCGTCGGTGCGCGAGGCGATCCGGTCGCGACGCTTCGTCTCGCTATACGCCGCGTGCCTGATCTGCTCGTTCGGCCTGTTCGTGCCGTTCGTGCATCTCGTTCCCTATGCCGGGGACCACGGCGTCCCGGCCACATCCGCCGTGCTGCTGCTCGGCATCATCGGCATCGGCAGCACGGCCGGCCGATTTTTCCTCGGCGGTCTCGCCGACCGGATCGGCCGCCAGTCGTCCCTGCTCCTGCTCTTCGCGGGCATGGCGATCGCAATGGCGATCTGGACGATCTCAACGACATTCTGGCCGCTTGCCATTTTTGCGTTCGTCTACGGCATGATTTACGGCGCCTGGGTCGCAGTGCTTCCGGCCGTCGTGATGGACTATTTCGGCGGCCGCAACGTCAGCGGCATCATCGGCATTCTCTACACGAGCGTCGCCTTCGGCACCCTGATCGGTCCCAGCGCTGCCGGATTCGCGTTCGATCTCACCCACGACTATACGCTGCCGATCCTGGCCGGCGTTGCCGCCAACATCCTTGCAGCGATCATCGTCGTCACGACCCGGACGCCTGCGGATGGCCGGAACCCGACCCTCCCCTGTGGTTGTCACAGCCCACATTCGCCACCGAACTAACCATTCGTTAACCAGACTTCCTAACGTCAACTCCATCTCGGCGCGGTATCGAATCTATCGGCCGGGTTTGGGAGAACGCCGCTTCCGGCAGTTCATTTCCCGGCCGCGATCGCGTTCCATGGTTTCAACCGGCACCAAATCATTGAGGATCGCGTTCGCCTTTCGCGGCGGCCCGATCCGCTGGTTGATCCTGGGCGGCACGCTCTTGATCGCCACCATCGCGATCGGCGCGACCATCATGGCCGGCAATTTTCGCGAGCGCGCGCTGCGCAATAGCGAACGCGAACTGGAAAACACCGTGCTGCTGCTCGCCCGCCATTTCGACCAGCAGCTCGAGGATTTTCAAGTCGTTCAGAGGGACCTGATCGCGTTCATGCGTTCGAGCGGGATCGCCACGCTCGAGAACTACAAGCGCCGGATGTCCGGCCATGACATCCATCTCATCCTGAAATCCAAGATCGACGCGCTGTCCTATGTCGGCGGCATCAACATCTTCGACGCCGAAGGCAATCTGATCAATGCGTCGGCCGCCTGGCCGCCGCCGCCGGTCAACTCGGCGGACCGCGCTTTCTTCAGAACATTCAAGTCCGGCCCACAATCGCCGGAGATGCTGGTCGAGCCGGTCTACAGCCGCATCACCGGCGCCTGGACCACCGTGATCGCGCGCAAGATCACCGGGCCGAAAGGCGAATTGCTCGGCGTCATCGGCCGGGGCATCGAACCCGTCCATTTCGAAAAGTTCTTCGCAACCGTAGCCCTCGGTCCCGGCGCCTCCATCGCCATGCACCACAGCGACGGCACGCTGCTGGCCCGTTATCCGCATGTGGCAGAGCTGGTCGGCAAGAACTTCAGGACCGGTCCGGCCGCCCAGCGGCAGGTCTTCGAGCTGCCCCGCAGCACCTCGCGCCTCACCAGCCCGATCGACGGCGAGGACCGGCTGATCGCGTCCCGCGCGCTCACCAATTTTCCGCTTCTGATCGTCGCCTCGATCACGACATCGGCCGCGCTGGCCGACTTGCGCGAGCAGATCGGAATCCTGATCGCCGTCACCGGGTTTTCCGTGCTGGCGATCGCCGCCCTGCTGTTTCTCGTTGTCCGCAAGCTTTCCTATCAACACCGCGCATCCAAGCAGCGGCTGACGCTGGAAAAGCAGCGTCTCGACACCGCCGTCAACAACATGACGCAGGGCTTGTTGCTGTTCGATGCAAAGCGGCAGCTCATCATCTGCAACAGGCGATACCTCGAAATGTACGGCCTGTCGGCCGATGTCGTGAAGCCGGGTTGCAGCTTCCGCGAGGTGATCTCCCATCGCAAGGAGACCGGCTCGTTCGTCGGCGACATCGATCACTATGTCGAGATGGTGCTGCGCGACATCGCGCGCCGCAACGTCATGGTCATCTCGACGCCCGACGGGCGCTCGATCCAGGTCGTCAACGAACCGGTGGCGGACGGCGGATGGCTGGCGACCCATGAAGACATCACCGAGCGGCGGCGCGCCGAGGAGCGCATCACTCACCTCGCCCATTACGACGCGCTGACCGATCTGCCGAACCGCACCCTGTTCCACGAGCGGCTCAAGCGCGAATTGTCTTACGTCGCGCCGAACCGGCCACTGGCAGTGCTCTATATCGACATCGACGAATTCAAGAGCGTTAACGATTCGCTCGGCCACATGATCGGCGACGAGCTCCTGAAATCGGTCGCGGCCAGCCTCGCCGCCTGCACGCGGAGATCCGATTTCGTCGCCCGGCTCGGCGGCGACGAATTCGCCATCGTGCAGACCGGGATCGACGATATCGACGACGTGATGAAGCTCGTCAGCCGCATCTTCGGGGCGATCCGCTCGCCCTATCAATGCCTCGGCCATCAGGTCACCACCGACGCCAGCATCGGCATTGCGCTCGCGCCGCAAGACGGCTCCGATATCGACCAGATCCTGAAGAACGCGGATCTGGCGATGTACGCCGCCAAGGCCGCCGGCCGCCGCACCTATCGCTTCTTCGAACCGGACATGGAAGCCGAGGTCCGCGCCCGCCGCAGCCTGGAAATGGACCTGCGCCAGGCGCTCGTCGACGGCGGCTTCGAGGTCTATTACCAGCCATGTCTGAGCCTGCAGACCAACGCGATCACCGGCTGCGAGGCGCTGGTGCGCTGGCGCCATCCGCAGCGCGGCATGATTTCGCCCGCCGAGTTCGTGCCGCTCGCAGAGGACACCGGTCTGATCAACCAGCTCGGCGAATGGGTGCTGACCACCGCCTGCAAGGAGGCCGCGACCTGGCCCGGCGATATCAGGCTCGCGGTCAACGTCTCGCCGATTCAATTCAGGAGCGGCACGCTTCCGCTGAAAGTGATGGCGGCGCTCGCCGCATCGGGCCTCGCGGCGAGCCGGCTGGAGCTCGAGATCACCGAAGCCGTGCTGATCAGAGATGACGAGGCCGCGCTCGCCGTCCTGCACGACCTCCGCGCCATCGGGGTTCGCATCGCGCTCGACGATTTCGGCACCGGCTATTCCTCGCTGAGCTATCTGCAGCGTTTTCCGTTCGACAAGATCAAGATCGACCGCTGCTTCATCACCGATATCGCCGGGCCGGAAGGCTCGTCCTGCATCGTGGAGGCGGTGGTGAACATCGCCGCCGAACGTCACATGACGACGACGGCCGAAGGCGTCGAGACCGAACAGCAGCGCGACTTGCTGCGCGAACTCGGCTGTTCGGAAATGCAGGGCTACCTGTTCAGCGCGCCGAAGCCGGCGGCGGAGATCAGGCCGATGCTATCTGATCATCGGCAGCGCCCTGATGCAGGACGCATGGGGCGCAAGCGCAAGAACGAAGCCGGCACTGCGTAGGGCCGCACGTCGGTCCGACCATCCCTTGCTGAAACTCAGGGCTAACGCGGACTGCTATCAGGCGCAGTTCCCTGCCTGCCACCCGTATCAGGGGCCGAACCCGTCGTTTGGCTGCTCGGATTGGGTTGTCCCGGCGGATGTGCGGAAGCACCGGGCGTTTCCTGTTCGCTAACAAGGCCGGATTGTCCGGAGTCGCGGGTCTTGATTCCCTTATCCGCTTCCTCCTGCATCTGTTTGTCGGTTTGCACCTCCTGCTGGCCAGGCGCGGTCGACTGCTGGGCCAGTGCCGGCATGGTGAGCGCGGTTCCAAAAGCGACCATCATCGCGAGAACTGAGGTTCGCATGAGCTATCCTCCTGTGGCTCTCCTCCGCACAACGCGCGAGAGGGAGATGGTTTCCCGGTCGAATTGCGAAGGAGAAAGGGCCGTAGCAAGTACCCGCATGAGCGCCGCGATATGCGGGAACAAGCCAAACCCGGATGTCGCTTCCGCCTTCGCTCTTCGAGCTACGGCGGACAAGCCGCTCATCCGGGCTACGCTACGACGTCTAGAGTCGCGCCTGTGCGAGAGGTATCCGAAACGTCCTGAAGCCTTCGATATCGGGAAACCCCTCGGCGGCTTGGCGCGACGCCAGTGTCAGGACCGCGGCCGGGACTTCGCCGCTGATCAGCCGGTCGATCGCCCCTCGCTCGCCTTCGCTGAACTGGACTTCCGCGGCTCCCGCCGCCATCAACGCGGCGCTGACGCGTCCGCTGGAAGCGGACTGCTTCTCCTCGATCGCAATGCTCTTGTTGTTCAGGTCGGACAGCGAATTGATCTCTGGACGCGCCAGGACGAGCGCGACCAGATTGTCCGGCTCGTCTGGCGCTGCGGATGCCGCTTTGTTGGTATCGCTCACGTCGGCGGGTGCTGCTTCCGGATTGTCCGATTTACTGGCCGCTTCCCGCCCCGTCCCGATCGCCGTGACGAGATCGGCCATGCCCGTCGCTTCCACAAGCTGCTGCTGTATCGTTCGCGAGGCCGGAGCGGGAGCAACGCCGGCCGAGGAAGGCAACGCAGTCGCCTCGGGCGTGGCAGGCGTCGCGGCGATTTCGAGCGTGGCTGGCGGCAGGGCGACCTCGGATTTGACCTCCGACTTCACCTCCGACTTGGGAGTCTCCGCAGGCTGCGACGCAGCGACGGCGGCTGCCTGGCTGGTCTCGGGGCTATCAGGGATTTCCAATTTGCGCTCCGGCGGCTGGCCACCTGCGACGGCCTTTTCGCGAGCCACTGGCGCCGTGGCCGCCGGAATGTTCTTCCTGGCTGCTGCGAGAGCGGGAGCGGCTGCCTTTTTGGCGGTTGACGGCCTCGTATTGGAGGCCGCCTTGCTGCCGCGCGGCGTGGCCCGGGAAACGGGTGCGCCCTGCCTCGCTACGCGTGCGGGACTGGCATGTTCTGGTCTTGCAGTTTCGGCCTCAGCCGGCACCGCGATATCAGTCTCGCGAACCGCGCGGTGCCGGGCAGACAATGCCTGATCGGACCAGGCCATGTAGGACTGGCACGCGCGGTTGCATGGCAGCCCGTCGATATAGACGATGCCGGGTGAATCCAGCGGATTGGCCTGCAGGGCTCCACCCGAACCAAGGGACAAGATCAGGGCCGGCAAAATCCATCTTCTCGACATGACTGCTCCGTTCGAACGCGCATGGTGTTTGGCGCGAGCTACGAATGGATGGAGATCGAGTTTCAAAAAAGTGGCGTTGCTTGCGGATCGCTATGCGCGTCTTGACGGTACCTTTTGTCGCCCTGGAGTTCAAAAACAGGGATAATGATCCGGCTCGCTATAATTGAGTTAGATCAGTTATGTTGAAGGAATTCGGTCAGAAGATCTGGACTGCGGACGGACCGGACGTTGCAGTAGCTGGATTTCATTACCCGACTCGGATGGCCGCAATAGGTCTATCAGACGACGGCCTCTTCATCTGGTCGCCGATACATCTCACGGATGGCCTGCGTGCAGAAGTGGATGCTATCGGTCAAGTACGGCACATCGTTGCGCCAAATTCACTTCATCACTTGTTTCTTCAAGAGTGGAAGCACGCCTACCCCAGCGCCAAGGTTTACGCCCCGCCCGGATTGCGAAGGAAACGCGAGGACATAATATTTGATGCTGATCTCGGAAGCGCGCCCAGTGCGGATTGGATCGGGGAGATCGATCAGGTTCTGGTGCACGGCAACCTGATCACTACGGAGGCCGTATTCTTTCATTTCAAGAGCGGCACCGTGCTCTTTACCGATCTGATCCAGCAGATCCCTGCCGATCGGCTCTCCGGCTGGCGAGCTGTCGTAGCGAAACTGGACCTCATGACGGGGCTTGAGCCGTCTGTGCCGCGCAAGTTTCGCGTCGCTTTTGCCAACCGCCGCGTCGCGCGAGACTCGCTGCGCCACATTCTCGCATGGCCCGCCGAGAAGGTGCTGATGGCCCACGGAACACCAATAGAGCAGGATGCCGGAGCTTACCTGCGCCGTGCTTTTGGCTGGTTGATCGCGTGATTCAGCAGCACAAGTGGCGAGAACAACCGAAGTCCCGGATGACAGGCGCCGCGAAGCAATCCACCTCTCCGTTTGCGGATATATGGATTGCTTCCGCCTACGCTCTTCGAGCTACGGTGGACGCGGTCGTCGCTTCGCGCCTCGCAATGAAGCGGCGGGTTCTGAGTCTAGAGCATGGTTAGATCGACTGGGCCGCAGACGCGCTTCACCTCTCCCGCCTGCGGGGGAGGTCGGCGCGAAGCGCCGGGTGGGGGCTCTCTCCACACGGGCAGTGTCGCCCGCGGAGACACCCCCTACCCCAGCCCTCCCCCGCAAGCGGGAGAGGGAGCGCACCTTCTTCGTGGTCGCAAGCAAACCTAATTTCACCAAGCTTTAATTCGGCACTGCCCGCTTCGCGGCCGTGACCGCGTTCGCGTTCACAGTGCCGCCGCGCAGCAGGTTGAACGCGGCGTTGAGCGCCTTGTCGTCCTTTTCGTTCGGCGGGACATAGGCTTGCGAGCCGGTCTGCTCGGCGCCTTCGGCAGCAAGGTGGCCGCGCATCGAGGCTTCGCCCTTCAGCTCAGTGCGGCCCTTGAGTTCATCCGGCACGTCCTGCAGCACCTCGACGTCGGGCGCGATGCCCTGGGCCTGGATCGAGCGGCCCGAGGGCGTGAAGTAGCGCGCCGTGGTCAGCGCCAGCGCGCCGTTGCCGTGCCCGAGCGGGATGATGGTCTGCACCGAGCCCTTGCCGAAGGTGCGCGTGCCGATCAGCGTAGCGCGCTTGTGGTCGCGCAAGGCACCTGCCACGATTTCGGACGCCGAAGCCGAGCCGCCGTTGATCAGCACGACCAGCGGCTTGCCCTTGGTGATGTCGCCGCCGCGTGCAGTAAAACGCTGGGTTTCCTCCGAAGTGCGGCCGCGCGTCGAGACCACCTCGCCCCGGTTCATGAAGGTGCTCGACACCGACACCGCCTGGTCGAGCAACCCGCCGGGATTGTTGCGGAGGTCGATCACATAGCCCGTTAGTTTCTCCGGCGGAATTTCCTTCGAAATGCTGGCGATCGCCTTCTTCAAGCCGTCGGTGGTCTGCTCGTTGAAGCGGGTGATCCTGATGTAACCGATGTCGCCGCCGTCGGCCTTGAAGCGGACCGGCCGCACCCGGATGATCTCGCGCACAATGGCGACGTCGATCGGCGCGGCGGCCCCCTTGCGCACGACCTTGAGGCGGATCTTGCTGTTGGCGGGGCCCTTCATCCGGCCCACCGCCTGTTCGAGGGTCATGCCCTGGATGACCTCGTCGTCGATCTGGGTGATCACGTCGCCCGACAGCATGCCGGCCTTGGCCGCAGGCGTATCGTCGATCGGCGTGACTACCTTGACGAGGCCGTCTTCCATCGTCACCTCGATGCCGAGCCCGCCGAACTCGCCATGGGTGGTCTCCTGCATGTCGCTCCAGCCCTTCTCATTCATGTACCGCGAATGAGGATCGAGCGCCGAGATCATGCCGTTGATGGCGCCTTCCATCAGCTTGGAATCGTCCGGCTTCTCGACGTAGCTCGTCTTGATGCGCTCGAACACATTGCCGAACAAATTGAGCTGGGTGTAGGTGTCGGAACGGGCCGCGGCCTTGGCCGCCGCCACCAGATGCGCCCCTTGAGGTCCGATCACGAGAGCAGTCAGACACGCGCCCGTCACCGTGCCGAGAAGAAAGGCAAATTTCCTGCGCATCGTGGAGCGTCCCTCTATCTCTACGGACGCCACACCATCCCTTGTGAATCGGCGCCCTGTCCCGGCCCCGCCAACTCACAATGGCTTTTTGGTCGGATCAAGGCACGCGACCCGGGGCACAATGCGGTCGTTCTTCAGGAGGCCTTGTCGGCCTCCTGCAACCCGTTTTGCCAGGTGGAGGGGCGGGTTCCAAAACCGCGCTTGGCGCGGGTGCCCAGCCAGTAGCCGAATTGCGGGGGAACGTTGCGGAACGGCGCCTCGACGCCCAGTTTCAGCGCGGCGTCCATCGGCCAATTGGGATTGTTGAGGATTTCCCGGCCCACGGCGATCAAATCGGCCTGCCCGTCGCGCAGGATCTGCTCGGCCTGGTCGCCGTGGATGATGAGGCCGACCGCCATCGTCATCATGTCGGCATGGCGCCTGACATATTCCGACAGGGGCACCTGATAGCTGTATTTGATTTCCTTGCCCAGGATGGGCGCCGCCTCGGTGATGCCGCCGGATGAACAATCGATGACGTCGACGCCTTTTGTCTTGAGAATTTTGGCCAGCCGCGCGCTCTGTTCCGGTCCCCAGCCGGCGTTGTCCTCGACCGACAGGCGGACGAACAGCGGCTTGCGGTCGGGCCAATGCGCGCGCACGGCTTCCGTCACCTCGATCAGGAAGCGCATGCGGTTGGCTTCGGAGCCGCCGTATTCGTCCGTGCGCTGATTGGCGCGCTCCGACAGGAACTCGTGCACGAGATAACCATGGGCGCCGTGCAGCTCCAGCACGTCAAAGCCTGCCTCATGCGCGCGGCGCGCCGCCTGCCCCCAGGCCTGTACGAGATCTTTCACCTCACCTGTTTCAAGCGCGCGCGGCACCGGCCATTTCTCGCTATGAGCGATCGCGCTCGGCGCCACTGGCGGCCACGCGTCCCAATCCTCGATGTCGGGGGTCCGCTGCAGCGGGCGGTCGCCCTCCCACGGCCGCGTCGCGCGCGCCTTGCGGCCGGAATGGCCGAGTTGGATGCCGGCGACCGCGTTCTGCTGCTTGATGAATTTGACGAGGCGGCCGAGCGGCTCGACGAATTTGTCGTTCCAGATGCCGAGATCGCCGACGGTGCCGCAGCCGCGCCGCTCGACCTTGGTCGATTCCACCACGACAAGGCCGGCGCCGCCGGCGGCGAACTTGCCGGCGTTCATCAGGTGCCAGTCGGTCGGAAAACCCTTGACGGCCGAATATTGATGCATCGGCGGCACCACGATGCGGTTCTTCAGCGTGACGCCGCGGATCGTCATCGGGGAAAACAGCAGCGTTTCCGTCATGATTTCCTTAGCCTCGCGGACATCATTGTCCCGACATGGTGCCGGGAAGTTCTACTTTGCAGCGCCTTCGGCGGATTTGGCCTTTGACTTCGCTGCCGGCGCCTTGGCGGCGGCTTTCGGCTGCGCACTGTCGCCCCGCATCGTTCCCCAGGGGTCGGAGCTCTTCTGCTGCTCGGGGATATTGCCGAGCGACCTCCGGTAGGCCCGCTCGGCCTCCTTCTCCGCCGCCTTTTCCGCGGGCGTCTTGTCCTTGTCGGTCTCGCCATATGCGGGAGGACGGGCTTGTTGGCCCCAGGCGGGGCCGGCCAACAATGCGATCACGGCGACAACGCCCAGGATCCTGCCAACAACTTGCATGCGACTACTCCCTGAAAATTGGCCCGAGAAATTGGCCCAAGAAACTGGCCCCAAGCCTTAGCACAGCCTGCGTACGGGCTTAAGCGCCGGATTGGGCTGCGACGCAAATCGCCGTGGCCGTTGCCGAGGCCGGTCCGGTTTTGTAAACGACTGCCATGAATTCGCCGCCAGTGCCCCATTCCGTCGATGCCCTGCTGTTCGACCTCGGCCGTGTCGTGCTCGATATCAGTTTCGATCAGGTAATGACGTGCTGGGCTGGGTATGCCGGCTGCGCGCCTGCCGACCTCGCCGGACGCTTTGTGGTGGACGACAGTTTCAAGCACCACGAGACCGGCAGGATCGACGATGCGGCGTTCTTTTCGAGCCTGCGCCAGTCGCTCGGCATCGGCATCACCGACGCGCAGTTCCTGGAAGGCTGGAACGCGATCTTCACCGGCGAGATGCCCGGAATTTCGCCGCTGCTGGCGCGTGCAGCAAAACGCCTGCCGCTCTATGCTTTTTCCAACACCAATCCGGCCCATGTCACCCATTTTTCGCAGGCCTATGCGGATGTGCTCGGCCATTTCCGCCAGATATACCTGTCCTCCAGCATCGGTTTGCGCAAACCCGACGCCGAAGCCTATGATCATGTGGTAAAAGCGATCGGCGTGCCGGCGTCGCGGATCCTGTTCTTCGACGACTCGGCTGCCAATATTGAAGGTGCGCGGGCGCGCGGCCTTTCTGCCATCCACGTGACATCGACGGATGACGTGGCGAGGGCACTGACCGGACTTGGAATTTGAGGGAGGTCTGCCCGTGGCGTTGATGCCGGTTGCCGATGCATTGTCCGCCATCCTTGCGGGCGCCGATCCCCTGCCCGACGAATTGGTGGCGCTCGACGACGCGTATCACCGCATTCTCGCACGCGACGTCGCAGCAAAGCGGACGCAGCCGCCGCAGGCGATGTCGGCGATGGACGGCTATGCGGTGCGCGCGGCTGACGCCGCCGATGTCAGCGCACGGCTGAAGGTGATCGGCGAGGTCGCCGCAGGCCGCCCGTTCGAGCGGAAGGTCGGCAAAGGCGAAGCGGTGCGGATCTTTACCGGCGGCGTGATCCCCGATGGCGCCGACGCTGTCATCATCCAGGAAGACACTGGCGTCGAGGGCGATCATATCACCATCACGGAAGCAGCCGTCCCGGGGCGGCATATCCGCGCGGCGGGCGTCGATTTCCGCGAAGGCGACGTCCTCCTCAAACGCGGGCGCCGCCTCACCGACCGCGACCTCTCGCTCGCCGCCGGCATGAACTACCCCGAACTTGCGGTGCACCGTCGCCCGAAAGTTGCGATGCTGGCGACTGGCGACGAACTGGTGATGCCGGGCGCAACCCCGAGCCCCGGCCAGATCGTCTATTCCAATGGCTACGGCTTGCGGGCGCTGGCGCGGGCCGAGGGGGCAGAAATCATCGACCTCGGGATCGCCGCCGACACCGTCGCCGCGACCACGGAAGGCATCCGCCGTGCCCGCAAGGCCGACGCGGACATCCTGATCACCATCGGCGGCGCCTCGGTCGGCGACCACGACCTCGTCAAGCGGTCGCTGGAGGCCGAGGGCATCGCCATGGCGTTCTGGCGGATCGCGATGCGGCCGGGCAAGCCGATGATGCATGGCAGGCTGGAGGCGATGCGGGTGATCGGCCTGCCCGGCAATCCCGTCTCCTCCTATGTCTGCGGCTTCCTGTTTCTGGTGCCGCTGATTCGCGCTCTATCGGGCCGCGATACCATCCATCATCCGCGCGAAAACGCCCTGCTCGGCTGCGATCTCGCCGCCAACGACCAGCGCGAAGACTATCTTCGCGCCAGTCTCGAAGCGCGCGACGACGGCGCGCTGGTCGCCGTGCCGGTGAACCATCAGGACTCGTCGCTATTAGGGAATCTCGCTGCGGCACGTGCACTTGTGATACGTCCGCCGTTCGCGCCGGCTGCCGCAAAGGGATCGCGTTGCGAGCTGCTCCGGCTGCCGGAATGACGCCCGAATGGCGCTCCAACAGCCCCTGGTGCCGGAACCGCAATGCGTTCACCTGAAATTAAGTGGTTGCGGAACACATATCGAACATATAGTGTCCGTTCATGATTTGTTTCGACTGCTAGTGTCTTTGATTGGGAGTTTGGGGACTCCACGGTCAGGGCTCTGAAGATTCGGAACGAGACGACGCCAACCGGGGGATTGCTCGCGATGCTTACGCGCAAACAGTATGAACTTCTGCGTTTCATCAATGAACGGCTGAAAGAGGCCGGCGTGCCGCCCTCTTTCGACGAGATGAAGGACGCGCTCGATCTGCGCTCGAAATCCGGAATCCACCGCCTCATCACGGCACTGGAGGAGCGCGGCTTCATCCGCCGTCTGCCCAACCGCGCACGCGCCATCGAAGTCATCAAGCTGCCCGAGCTCGCAGCCGCCGCCAACAGCCGCCGCGGCTTCACGCCGAGCGTCATCGAGGGCACGCTCGGCAAGCGCACGGTGGGCGCGCCGGCCGCCGAGGACGACGGCAATCGCCCGGTCGCCGTGCCTGTCATGGGCCGGATTGCCGCCGGTACGCCGATCGAGGCGCTGCAGACTCGCAGCCACACCATCAGCGTACCGCCTGATATGCTCGGCTCCGGCGAACATTATGCGCTCGAAGTGCGCGGCGATTCCATGGTGGACGCGGGCATTCTCGACGGCGACATGGCGCTGATCCAACGCAACGAAACCGCCGACACCGGCGACATCGTCGTGGCGCTGATCGACGAGGAGGAAGCGACGCTGAAGCGCTTCCGCCGCCGCGGCGCCTCGATTGCGCTCGAGCCCGCCAACACCGCCTACGAAGTCCGCATCCTGCCGCCGAACCGGGTCCGGATTCAGGGCAAGCTGATCGGGCTCTACCGCAAATACTGACCCGCTATGCCGTCCGGGCCGTGACGGAAAAGAGCCCCGGCCCGCGGCCGGGGTTTTTTGTTGCACGTGTGGAACCAACGCCCGTTAGCGCGTTTGTGAATGTGGCGCAGTGCGCCAGTCGCAGAATTGCCCAGAAACGAGAAAAGGCTCTGCGCCATGTCCACTCTGATAGAGGCCTGTGCCTCCTTCTAGACACGGGTCAGCTATCTCAAACGAGGGAGCCATCCGATGTGTGACTATAGCCTGCATGCTGTGGCTACGCGGCCTGCCGAGGTCGGCGAGACGCTGATCACCACGACATTCCGCGGTACATCGACCCGCGGCTTTGCGTCGGAACGCGAGCCTGCAGTGGCGGTCTGCATGCTTCCCGGCACCGAACTGGCGTTCGCTGAGGACGTCAAATACGACAACCGGTGGATCTGGACTCGAACCACCGACTGGCGGGTCGGCAAGTTCAATCAAATCGACCCCCATATCTCCGACCGTCACCATGATGCGATCGAATTTCCCGACGGAAGCCATGTGCTGGTGACGCAGCTTTGCGAAGGCCAGCGCGCGACCGTGCTGCAATTGCCGGTGGTCCAGACCGGTGGCGAACGCGCGCCGAAGGTGACGGAAGCGCCTCCGGCCGAATCGATCGTGACCGGATAAACGCCCACGCGCATATGATCCGCCGGTCCAGGCCGGCGGATCAGGGTGGTACATTTTTCAGAACTCGGCACCGGGGGGCAGTCGGTGGTCAACAAGGTTACGTGGCAAAAAGCCGGGCGCGTCACTGAGCCCGGGCGGTACATGTTCAGGTACGGCTGGCTCACCATCACGGCCGAAGATCTCGCAATCTGGCAGCAATTCCCCGACGCATCGTTTACGCTGGTCGCTCTGCCGTCAGCGCCCGATGCGCCCGAGGAATTCCATCTCGGCGCGTTCGAAATACCAGCCAAGCCCACGGTCGACGAGCTTTGACGCCCGTCTACTCCTCCGCCTGAAGGTCTGCCTCGGCCGGCGTGGCATCGACGCTGCGCGGTGGCACGACGCGCGGCGCAAGCACGGTGGCGTCTGTTTCGCCTGCGTCGGCTATGGCCGGCGACCATGGGCGGTCGATCCTCCTCGGCTTGACCGCCTCGACGACAAATCCCTCGCGGCTACGCCGCAACGCCATGGCGCCCTGCCGCCGCAGCCGTTCGGCATCGATGATCGAAGCCGCGCATGATGCGGGCGCCTGCCGCAGCGTCACAATGATTGCCGCGCGCTCGCAATCGTCCGAAAACGCCTCGGGCCTGAGCGCCTGCGCGATCAGGCCGCCGCCGACGGCTTGCACCACGCAGCCAAGATCGTCGCATGAGACGCCTGACGTGAGCGAGGCGTCAGCCGCGGTTCGCGCGTCCGCATCCGCCGCCAGCCACTCCTTCAAGAGGAAGACGTCCCGAGACCCCTTGGCCGCGTGCATCAAATGCAGCCGGCCATCCTGGCCGCGCACCCCGACATTGCGCCCGTCGGCGGAAATCAGGATATCAGGCTGCGGCACCCTCGCCGCCCAGAGCGCCGCTGATAGTACCAGCGCCGCACCCGACCAGCGCAACGGCGTGCGCAACAGGCCGAGCAGGATGATGCCGAGGCTCGCCGCAATCAGCGGTCCGATGCCGAAGGCCGGCACCCGGCCGACCGCGCCGGGTAACGCCGCGACCCATTGCGTCACCGCAATCATCCAGTCGATGCCGAGGCCCATGACCGCCCAGAACAGTCGATCGAAGCCGAACGGCATCGCGACGAGGCCGAGCAGGCCCGCCGGCATCACGAGCGCGGAGACCACCGGCATCGCCGCGAGGTTGGCTAGCACGCCGTAAGGCGTGACCCGGTGAAAGTGAAAGGCGGCGTAAGGCATGGTCGCAAGCCCCGCCACAAACGAGGCCAGCAACAGCATGGTGACTTCGCGGCCGCCCCACAGCGCCACGCGCGCCGTTGCGGTATGATCCGCCGTCGCGAACAGGCGCGGCATGCCGATCTGCACCAGCGCCACCAGCCCGAGCGTTGCCGCAAACGACATCTGAAAGCTGGGATGCACCAGCGCTTCCGGCGCGACCGTGAGCACGATCAGGGCGGCGACCGCGAGTGTGCGAAACGTAATCGCGCGGCGATCGACCATGACGGCGATCAGCACCACGGCCGTCATGAAAAACGATCTTTGCGTCGCGACCTCGGCGCCCGACAGCAGCAAATAGAACGCAGCGGCAACGAGGGCCGCCGCCGCCGCCCACTTCTTGATGGGCTGGCCGACCGTGAGCACGGGAAACAGCGCCAACAGCGCCCGGACCGCGAAAAACACGACGCCGGCGACGACGGCCATGTGGTAGCCGGAGATCGATAGCACATGGCCGAGACCGGAGATGAACATCGCGTCGTTCACCGGTGGCGAGATCGCATCGCGCCGCCCGGTCAACAGGGCGGTCGCAATCGCGCGCTTGTCGCCTTCCAGCGTGGTCCTGATCCGCGCATCGATCGTATCGCGCAGGCCTTGCATCACGGCCGAATAACGCAGGCGGAGCCCGCCGCCCGCGGCTGGCGGCTCGGTGGTCTTGATCGCGCCCATCACGAAGCCGGAGGCCCCGATGCCGGCGAAAAACATGTCGCGGCTGAAATCGTAGCTGCCCGGCCGCACCGGCGCGAGCGGCGGCAATAGCCGCGCCTTCAATTCAACGAAGCTACCGACCGGCGGGGCCGTGCCCTTCCTTAACGAGAGCCGTACGCGCTCCAGATTCGTCGTTCCGCGCGCGCTTTCCATGGTGACGACACGAAGGACAAAACGGTCGGTGCGCTCACGAATGTCGCGCGTCTCGACAAAACCCGTCAGCGACACCGAAAACATCGGCCGCGCCAGCACGCCATGCGCGATCCGCGCGGTCTTCCAGGTCGCTATCGCAAAGCCCGCGGCGACGGCCGCGATCATCACCGCGGCGGGAAAGAATTTCTGCCGCCGCAACAGAACCGCCACCGCGCACAGCGCGATCGCCACAATGGCAGCCACCGACAGCACCGGCTCATGATCGGCGGCGAAGTAAAACGCGATGCCGGTACCGAATGCGACCGGTACCCACGGCAGCAAGCGGCCGGCGCCGGCTTCCGCGCGCGCCCATGCGCGCAGGGTTTCGATCAGTGGCGGCCAGAACTCGGGACGCGATGGCAAAATGCCGCCGACCGGCGCCGCAGCGCGCGGCGGCCAAGTGCCGGCATAGCCCCGTTTTCGGCCCGACGTGTCGCCCTGCTCCGCCACCGAGCCTACACCTTACGATCTCGTGGAGACCGCAAGACTACCGGACGCTGTATTCAGCCCGCTAGCGGAACGGAAGCAGAAACCTGAAGAAATGCACGCCGGCTGGAGTTACAGTCGAACGCTATGGATTGAACCGGAATCAGGACAAAGAAGCGACATGAAGCTTGCGACCAGCCTTTTATTTGCGGTGATCTTGATTACCTCTCACGCCAATGCGGCCACTCCAGAGCAATGCCGATTCATCGAGGCGAGAGCTGAACGCGAGGCGTGCTACCAGCGCCAGGAGGTTGCGCGCGCCGCCCGGCAGAAAGCGAACGAAGCGCGGCAAGCCGAGCAGCAAAAGCCCTACGAGCCGATGTCGCCGGACGACGCCCAGCTCGCAAAAGCCATACGGGGCATTTGTCGGGGCTGCTAGGCGGAGGCGCCGACCGGGCGCTGTCGCTGACCGGCGCACAGCCACCCGCCGTCGCGGCGGCCTGCGCTGTGTTGCCGCTGCTCTTCCCGGAGCCCCCATCCAACCCGGCAGCCCACCGCCCGGAACGCGCTCTTGCAAGTGCGCCGCAGCAGGATGCACACTGTGGGCGCAAGATCAGGTGTCAACGTCTACGGCTCTCAGTTCGACTGGAATTCACGGTTGCACTCGGAGCGAGAGGAGCATGACGCCATGCGAGAAACCGAAATCCACGACTATGCGCGGCAGCTGCTGGAAGCACACGGTGCCAAGGCTATCGCTGAAGCCGCCCAGAACGCCATCGAGCTCGAGGCAAAGGGCGAGGTCGAACTGGCCAGAACCTGGCGGCATATCGAAGACGCGATGAAGCTCATGCGCGGGCCCCACCAAAGCTGAGGTTGCCGGCGCAGTAACGCAGAACGTGCGCCAGGGCCCGTCGCAGGCCGCTTCGCCGCGCCTGAAGGGCATCACGACGTCCACGATTCGGCTCTCCATGACAGGAGCGAAGCCATGTTTCCGAAGTGTACGACAGCCGAAGATCTCGTGAAGGCGATCAAGGACGAGAAGGTGCAGATGATCGATCTGCGCTTCACCGACTTGCCCGGGGTGTGGCAACATTTCTCCGTGCCGCCGGGTGCAGCGAGTGTCGATGCTCTCAGCGAAGGCATTGGATTCGATGGCTCATCGATTCGCGGTTTCCAGGAGATCCAGGAAAGCGACATGCTGGTCGTCCCGGACCCGACCACGGCATTCCTCGACCCCTATTCTCCGGCATCGACCCTGGTCCTGATCTGCAACATCCGGGACCCCGTGACCGGTCAATCCTATAACCGCGATGCCCGTTACATCGCCCAGAAGGCCGAAACCTACCTGACGGGCAGCGGCCACGCCGATACGAGCTATTTCGGCCCGGAGGCGGAGTTCTTCGTGTTCGACGACGTGCGCTACGGACAGGGCATCAATTTCGCCTTTCACGAAATCGATTCCAGCGAAGGCAGTTGGAACACGGGCAAGGAGGAAACGCCGAATCTGGCCCACAAGCCGCGCCCGAAGGAGGGATACTTTCCCGTTCCCCCGACCGACAGCATGCAGGCTCTCCGCACCGAAATGGTGTTGACGATGGAACAGCTGGGCATCCTGATCGAAGCCCATCACCATGAAGTCGCGACCGGCGGCCAGAACGAAATCGACATGCGCTTCACGACGCTCACCCGCATGGCGGACAATCTGATGATCTACAAATACGTGGTGAAGAACACTGCCCGGGAGCACCGCATGACCGCAACCTTCATGCCGAAGCCGCTGTTCGAGGACAACGCGTCGGGGATGCACGTTCACCAGTCCCTTTGGAAGGGTGAGACCAATCTGTTCTACAACAGCGGCGATTATGCCGAGTTGAGCCAGCTTGGTCGCTACTACATCGGCGGTCTGTTGACCCACGCCTGGGCGTTGTGCGGGCTTTGCGCCCCCACCACGAACTCCTATCGGCGCCTGGTGCCCGGGTACGAAGCTCCGATCAACCTGGTCTATTCTCAGCGCAACCGCTCAGCCTGCTGCCGTATTCCGATGTATTCGCCGCACCCGCGGGCAAAGCGCGTCGAGTTTCGCTCGCCGGATCCTTCTTGCAATCCCTATTTGGCCTTTGCCGCGATGCTGATGGCCGGCCTTGACGGCATCGATAATCGGATCGATCCGGGCAGCCCGATCGACAAGAACCTCTATGATCTGCCGCCCGCCGAGGCGAAGGACGTGAAGTCGACTCCGGGGTCACTTGATCAGGCGCTTGACGCGCTTGAGCGCGATCACGCCTTCCTGCTTCGGGGCGATGTGTTCACCGACGACGCGATCGAGACCTGGCTCGACTACAAGCGGAAGAAGGAGATCGATCCTATCCGGCTGCGCCCTCATCCTTACGAGTTTCACTTGTATTACGATATTTAGCAGCGACCGCGCTAGCTAAGGCTTGACCAGGCTACTGCGCGATCAGCGGCGTCTTCGACGAGACGTGATGGCTGACGATCTTCCAGTCGCCGTCTTCGCGAAAGATCACCCAGGTGATTTTCACTACCAGCGGCTCCGCACCCTTCTCGACGGTAAACGTCGCCGTGCCCGCGACGTTGATCAGGTCGGGTGCCGCCTGTGCCGTCCTGACATCGGTGAATTGAACGGAGGGCGACCGCCAGCGCGGCAGCCCCTTGAAATAGGCCTTAACGCCGTCATCGCCGCGGTAGAAGTTCGGGTTCGAGCCGAAGAAGAATGCGCTCCTCGAATAGAGCGCGGCGAGTGCCTCGGCATCCAGTTTGCTGAACGCCGCCGCCCATCTCTTCATGATTCCGGAGACGATGTCGTCGGTGGCGTTCTGCATCAACACGATCCAAAATCGTAGGGTGGGCAAAGCGCAGCGTGCCCACCACCTCTCCTCAAGTCGTGTCGTCAATGGTGGGCACGCTGCGCTTTGCCCACCCTACATTCCCTCGCTCACCCCTTCCCGCCGACTTCCTTGGCAAAGGTGTCGCGCAGGCCGATGGTGCGGTTGAACACCGGCTTGCCCGGCTCGGAATCCTTGTCGCGCACGAAATAGCCCTGCCGCTCGAACTGCATCACTTCGCCCGAATTGTCTGATGCGACCGACGGCTCGACCCGCGCGTCAGACAACACCTCCAGTGATTCCGGACTGAGGTCGGCCGCGAAATTCGCGGCACTCGGGCTCGCGCTCGAGAAGAGCTGATTGTAGACGCGGATTTCCGCCGGCACCGAATCCTTGGCCGACAGCCAGTGCATGGTGGCCTTGACCTTGCGGCCGTCAGGCGCGTTGCCGCCCCTCGTCGCGGGATCATAGGTGCAGCGCAGTTCGACCACTTCGCCCGCGTCATTCTTGATGACGCCGGTGCATTTCACGAAATAGGCGTAGCGCAGCCGCACCTCATTGCCCGGCGACAGGCGGAAGAATTTTTTGGGCGGGTTCTCCATGAAATCGTCGCGCTCGATATAGAGCTCGCGGCCGAACGAGATTTTGCGCGTGCCCGCGGCCGGATCGTCGGGATGGTTGACGGCTTCGAGCTCTTCCGTCTGCCCTTCCGGATAATTCTCGATCACGACCTTCAGCGGCCGCAGCACCGCCATCCGCCGCTGCGCCGTCTTGTTGAGGTGCTCGCGGATGCAGAATTCCAGCATGCCGACATCGACCACGCTGTTGGCTTTGGCCACGCCGATACGTTTGACGAATTCGCGCACCGCGGCCGGCGGCACGCCGCGCCGCTTCAACCCGGCGATCGTCGGCATCCGCGGATCGTCCCAGCCGGAGACGTGACCGTCGCGGACGAGCTGCGTCAGCACGCGCTTCGACAGCAGCGTATAGGTCAGGTTGAGGCGGGCGAATTCGTACTGGCGCGGCTTTGACGGAACCGGCAGCTTGTCCAGCAGCCATTCATAGAGCGGACGATGGTCCTCGAATTCCAACGTGCAGATCGAATGCGTGATGCCTTCGATGGCGTCCGACTGGCCGTGGGCGTAGTCGTAGCTCGGATAGATCGACCATTTGGTGCCGGTGCGCGGATGCTCGGCGTGGAGGATGCGGTAGAGCACGGGATCGCGCAGGTTGATATTGCCGGCCGCCATGTCGATCTTGGCCCGCAGCACGCGGCTGCCGTTCGGAAACTCGCCGGCCTTCATGCGCCTGAAGAGATCGAGGTTTTCCTCCACCGTGCGGTCGCGGAACGGCGAGTTCTTGCCGGGTTCCGTCAGCGTGCCGCGGTTGATACGGATTTCCTCCTGCGACTGGTCGTCGACATAGGCATCGCCCGCCTTGATCAGGCCCTCCGCCCAGTCATACAGACGATCGAAATAGTCGGAGGCGTAATAGAGGTCGGTTCCCCAGTCGTAGCCGAGCCAATGCACGTCGGCCTGGATGGAATCGATATATTCCTGCTCTTCCTTGGTCGGGTTGGTATCGTCGAAGCGCAGATGACACTTGCCTCCAAACTCCTGCGCGATGCCGAAATTGAGGGCAATCGACTTGGCATGGCCGATATGCAGATAGCCGTTCGGCTCCGGCGGAAATCGGGTCACGATCCGGCTGTGCTTGTCGGAAGAGAGATCGGCCTGGACGATGTCGCGGATGAAATCGCGCCCCGCCTCTGCCGTTACCGGTTCTGTGGTCATCCTGAGTTCCTGTTAGGGATTGGCGAACCTTCTGCCAAATTCGCCCCTGTGAGCCAAGCCCACTTTGCCGCCAGCCCGGGCTTTAGTTATGCACCGTTCCTGCTATACACCACCGCCGTTCACCGCTCACGCGCTTGGTAATGACTGATTCCGTCGTCACACGCTTCGCCCCTTCGCCCACCGGCTTCCTCCATATCGGAGGCGCCCGGACCGCGCTGTTCAACTGGCTCTATGCCAAGAAGCGCGGCGGCAAGATGCTGCTGCGGATCGAGGACACCGACCGCGAACGCTCCACGGAAGCCGCCATCGCCGCGATCCTTGACGGGCTGAAATGGCTCGAGCTCGATTGGGACGACGACGTCATCTACCAGTTCAGCCGCGCCGCAAGGCATCGCGAGGTCGCCGAGCAACTGCTCGCCAGCGGCAAGGCGTACCGTTGCTACGCCACCGCGGAGGAGCTGACCGCGATGCGCGAGAAGGCGCGCGCGGAGGGCCGCACCCGCCTCTATGACGGGATGTGGCGGGATCGTGATCCGGGAGACGCGCCCGCCGGCATGAAGCCGACCATTCGCCTGAAGGCCCCGCAGACCGGCGAGACCGTGATCGAGGACCAGGTGCAGGGCCGCGTGGTCTGGCAGAACGAAAATCTCGACGATCTCGTGCTGCTGCGTGGCGACGGCAATCCGACCTACATGCTGGCTGTCGTCGTCGACGACCACGACATGGGCGTGACCCACGTCATCCGCGGCGACGACCATCTGATCAACGCCGCACGCCAGAAGCAGATCTACGATGCGCTCGGATGGGACATCCCGAACATGTCCCATATCCCGCTGATCCACGGGCCCGATGGTTCAAAACTCTCGAAGCGCCATGGCGCGCTCGGTGTCGATGCCTACCGCGCCATGGGATATCTGCCGGCGGCGCTGCGCAATTACCTGGTCCGGCTCGGCTGGAGCCATGGCGACCAGGAGATTTTCTCGACGCAGGAAATGATCGATGCGTTCGACCTGCCCGCGATCGGGCGGTCTGCTGCACGCTTCGATTTCGCCAAGCTGGAAAACCTCAACGGCCACTACATCCGCCACGCCGACGACGGTGCGCTGGTATCCCAATTCGAGAGCGTTCTGGACTATGTTCCCGATGGCGCCGAGTTGAAGGCGAAACTCAACGACACCACCCGCGCACAATTGCTGCGGGCGATGCCGAGCCTGAAGGAGCGCGCCAAGACGCTGATCGAGCTGATCTCGGGCGCCTACTTCATCTTTGCCGACCGTCCGCTCCAGATCGAGCCGAAGGCCTTGGCTCTGCTGACGCCGGAAACCCGCATCCTGATCGGCCAGCTCCGCACCGCGCTGGAAACCGTGACCGACTGGCGCGCCGAGACCACCGAATCCGCCATGCGGAATTTCGCGGAGCAGAACAACCTCAAGCTCGGCGCCGTCGCCCAGCCGCTCCGGGTGGCGCTGACCGGACGGACGACTTCGCCCGGCATTTTCGACGTTTTGGCAGTCCTGGGGCGCGAGGAATGCCTGGGTCGGCTAGCTGATCAGGCGGCCGACTGAAGCCCCTACCTTATGCGGGTTTCCGGCCATCTTGCAGTGCACAGGGCAATAAGCTAACCCAATTGCCGCCGCTTCCAGACAAGCCGGCCTCCTTGCTTGTGCCCCGGAAATTGGCACCAGGGTCAGGCGCGGTTTTCGCAACGATTTCATCGGGGACTTCACGATGGACGCAAAATCCAGCAACAAGACTGCAACGCTCACGGTAGGCAACAAGACCTACGATTTCCCGATCCTCAGCGGCACGGTGGGGCCAGATGTCATCGACATCGCCAAGCTCTACGCCCAGGCCGGGATGTTCACCTACGACCCCGGCTTCACCTCCACCGGAAGCTGCCAGTCGAAGATCACCTATATCGACGGCGACGCCGGTGTGCTGGAATACCGCGGCTACCCGATCGAGCAGCTCGCCGAACAGGGCGACTTCCTCGAGACCTGCTACCTCCTGCTCTACGGGGAACTTCCGACCAAGGCCCAGAAGCAGGATTTCGACCACCGCGTGATCCATCACACCATGGTTCACGAGCAGATGGCCCGCTTCTTCCAGGGTTTTCGCCGCGACGCCCACCCGATGGCGATCATGGTCGCCGCCGTCGGCGCACTGGCCGCATTCTATCACGATAGCACCGACATCAACGATCCGCGGCAGCGCATGATCGCTTCGATGCGGATGATCGCGAAGGTCCCGACGCTGGCCGCGATGGCCTACAAATACACCGTCGGCCAGCCCTTCATGTATCCGAAGAACTCGCTCTCCTTTGCCGAGAACTTCCTGCACATGTGCTTCGCGGTGCCCTGCGAGGAATACAAGATCAATCCGGTGCTGGCTGACGCGCTCGACAAGATCTTCATCCTGCACGCCGACCACGAGCAGAACGCCTCGACCTCGACGGTGCGTATCGCCGGCTCCTCCGGCGCCAACCCGTTCGCCTGTATCGCCGCGGGCATCGCCTGTCTGTGGGGTCCGGCGCATGGCGGCGCCAACGAGGCCGCGCTGGCGATGCTCGCGGAGATCGGCACGGTCGACAAGATTCCGGAATTCATCGCCAAGGTGAAGGACAAGAACTCGGAAGTCCGCCTGATGGGTTTCGGTCACCGCGTCTACAAGAACTACGACCCGCGCGCCAAGATCATGCAGAAGATGTGTCACGCCGTGCTCGCCGAGACCGGCCATGGCAACGATCCGATGCTGAACGTCGCGATGGAACTGGAAAGGATCGCGTTGAGCGACCAGTACTTCATCGACCGCAAGCTCTACCCGAACGTCGACTTCTATTCAGGCATCACGCTGAAGGCGATGGGCTTCCCGACCTCGATGTTCACCGTGCTGTTCGCCGTCGCCCGCACCGTCGGCTGGATCAGCCAGTGGAGCGAGATGATCGAGGATCCGCAGCAGAAGATCGGCCGTCCGCGCCAGCTCTATACCGGCGTCGCCCGCCGCGATTACGTGGCGATGGACAAGCGGAAGTAATCGACGTCGCTTACACCACATTTCGAAAGCCGGATGCGATCATCGCGTCCGGCTTTTGTTTGACGCGTAGGATGGGTGGAGCGCAGCGATACCCATCGTCAGTATACGCCGCGATTGATGGGTATCGCTTCGCTCCACCCATCCTACAATCCTATCCCCGCCGCGCCTGCCACATCGTCTGCAGCACGATGTCCGCGGCGCGCACGCTCGGCGGCTGGTTGCCGGTCGACATGATGCCGTCGATTTTGCCGAAGGCCTCGAGTTGCTTTCGACGCAGTTCGCTTTCGCCCAACGCCTCGCGCAGCGCGGCTGCGAGTTTCTCCGGCGTGCAATTCTCCTGCAGGAATTCCGGCACGACATTCTCGCCGATCACGAGATTGGCCAAGATCACCGAGTTCACCTTGATCGCCCGCCGCAAGATCCAGGCTTCCACGGCGCCGGTCCGGTAGGCCGTCACCATCGGCACGCCAGCCAATGCCAGCTCGAGCGTCACGGTGCCGGATTTGGCGAGCGCTGCATGCGCGATCCGGAATGCCGCCCGCTTCTCCTGCTCGCCGATGACGACCTGCGGCTGCACCGGCCAGCCTTTGACCGCATCCACGACCGCCTCCTGCAGATGCGGCATGGTCGGCAGCACCAGTTCGAACGGCGTGCCCTGCTCCTGCAGCAGTCCCACCGCCTGGCCGAATACCGCCATGTGGTGACGAATTTCGCTGCGGCGGCTTCCCGGCAGCACCAGCAGCACCGGCGGCGATTCCGCCCGCCGCCTGCTCTCATCGGCATTCGGCCGCAGCGAGGCCAGTTGCTCGGTCAGGGGGTGACCGACATAGGTGCAGGGCGGGCCGTGCAGCCTGCGATAGGCCTCGGGCTCGAACGGCAGCAGCGCCAGCACGTGATCGACATATTTGCGCATCGCGCGCGCCCGGCCGGGTCGCCACGCCCATACCGAGGGCGACACATAGTCGACGATCGGAATCTTGGGATCCTTGGCGCGCACACGCCTGGCGACGCGATGGGTAAAGTCGGGGCTGTCGATGATGACGAGAATATCCGGCGATGCCTCCGTCACTACGATAGCCGTTTCCTTGATCAGCCCGAGGATCTTCGGCAGTTCCTTGACGACTGCGGCCAGCCCGATGATCGAGAGTTCTTCAATCGGAAACAGCGACTCCAGGCCTTCGCGCGCCATTGCGCGACCGCCGACGCCCTCGAATTGTACCGCATCGCCAAGGCGCTGACGCAGCACCTTCATCAAACTGGCGCCGAGGCGATCGCCGGATTCTTCCGTCGCGATCAGAAATATCCTCCGCTCCATCCCGGCGGTCGCGCGAGGCGGCGTCACGCGGGCAGGCCCTGGATGAACAGGCCGGCGCTATCAGCGGCCTCGATCATGGCTTGCGAGTCCGCGGCAATGGTATGGCCGGCGATCACGGCAATGCCGGCGAGCCCGGCTTTTGCCACGCCTTCGATGGTTTTTGCGCCCACGGCCGGCAAGTCGAAGCGCAAATCCTGCCCGCTCTTCGGCGCCTTCACCAGCACGCCGCGGCCGGATTTGGCGCGAATGCGCCCCGCCTCGCGCAGCCTCGCCACCCGCGCCAACAGCCCGTCGGTGCCCTCGATATCCTCGACCGCGACCACGTGCCCGTCGATCACGACCACGGCCTGGCCGATGTCGAACGGACCGAGCGCGCCGAGCACCTCCCGCCCCTTGGCAATATCGGCGGCGGCGGCGGTATCCGGCATGGCACGGGCAATTCGCCCCTCCGGCATCAGCACGTCGGGGGCGACATCCCTGATACCGACCATCCGGAAACCGTCCTGTTCGAGGATGCGGCCGATCCCCGACAACAGGTGATCGTCGCCGCCGCGAAACGCCGCCCAGACGCGGCCGATCACCCGGATCGTTCCCCAGTCCAGCCTGATTTCCGACAGCGCGGGCCGCAGCAGCGTACCGATGAAGATCAGGTCGCGGCAACCCTCACTACGGAACAGCTTTGTCGCGCGGCCGAGCTGTCCGACCGAGATCCAGTGATGGCGGAAGCGGCCGACGCGATCCGGATCGCAGGCGCCTCGCAGCGCGAACAGCACTGGCGCCAATCCCCGCTGGCTAAGCGACTCCGCCACCGCGAACGGCATCGCGCCGCCGCCTGCGATGACGCCGACCGGCGATGAAATATCGGAAGCCGCTGAGATCATGGCTGCGGCGATCCCGTCATCAAGGTTTGTTGCCGTCGCCGGCAGGAAGGCAGAGCGGACGAAGTTTACCGTCGCCGATGAAGGCGAGGATTTCGGCGATCGCCGGATCCTCTCCAGCCATCGGCTGCACCGCATTCAGCCGCTCGGCAAAGATACCGGGCCCGTGAAACAGCTTCTGGTAGAACGAGCGCACCTTGGCGAGCCGCTCCCTGGTGAACTTGCGGCGCTTCATGCCGATGATGTTCAGCCCTTCGAGACTGGCATACTGTCCATTGGCGAGCCCGAACGGAATGATGTCGCCGCGGACGCCGCAGACGCCACCGACCATCACCTGCGGCCCGATCCGCGTGAACTGATGCACGGCAGAGAGCCCGCCGATGAAGACGAAATCGCCGATCTCGCAGTGACCGCCAAGCGTCGCCGAAGTGGCAAAAATCACGTCATTGCCGACCTGGCAATCGTGTCCCACATGGCTGCAATTCATGAAGTAGCCGCGTTCGCCGACGCGGGTGATGCCACCGCCGGCGACCGTGCCAGCGTTCATGGTGACGGATTCGCGGATGGTGCAGCCCGCTCCGATCTCGAGCCGGGTCAGTTCGCCCTTGTAGCTCAGCGATTGCGGCGGCGTGCCAAGCGAGACGAACGGGTAGATCGTGCAGCCGTCGCCGATTGTGGTCTGTGCGGTGATGTGCACATGCGCGATCAACTTGCAATTCGCGCCGATGACGACGTTCGGCCCGATGATGCAATAGGGACCGATTGTCGTCCCCTCGCCGATCACAGCGCCATCCTCAACCCGCGCGGTTGGATCGATCGTACCCATCAAGCAGCCCAGCCCATCGATTGCGCGCGAATATCTCGCGTTTTCCGGTGGTTAGCGCGGCACTTCAATGCTGTCTAGTGACGTATGATTACGTCATGTGTCGGGCGCGCAACGCCTGCAAGATCCCATCCGCTGCCGTCCAATTCCCGAAAGCCGAGACAAGCCGTCGCTATGTCATGCTGCCGGGCAGGAAGCAGCGGATCGAAATCCCGAGCGAGTCCTTCATCGGCCACACCATGGTTCGGCCGGCGCGATTGGGCTCGGTAATCACCGCATCGTCGGGGACGTCGATCCATTGGCCCTCGAGCCGCACGCGGTAATGACCGTCCTTGGATTCCCAATCGACATCGGAGACAGCGGAGCCATCAGCGTCGGAGCAACATGGCCCCTTTCCGCTCCTGAGGCTGTCGAACCACGACTTGAGCGGGGATTTGGCGTAGCGACCGTCATCGCGGGCCACAGCATGTCCGCCAAGAACTAACAGTGCAACACCGACCCAGAGAAACTTCATGCGGCCATCCGGCAACAGATTCTCCACAGCATCTATAAAGCTGCTGGGCTGGCTGAAGTTCCCTCAACATCTCACAATTAAAGCTGGACCGATCGCCCAAAGGTTGATGCACAACGGTATCCTGCTAGAGCGCTGGCCAGCGAAAGCCTACCCCGGACTTGATCCGGGGCGGACACCGGTTCTCGCGTCAAGAAAACGCTTCAAAACAAGAATCTAAAGCCCGGTTCTGATTCAATCAGAACCGAAAAGGCTCTAGCTGCCGGTCTGAGCAATCCAATCGCCAGGCTGCACGCGCGCGACCAGGACGGCCGGGCCCGAGCTGCTGGTCTTGTAGACGAGCGCCTCGCCCTCGCGGATATCGCCAAATTCCTTTCCGAAGGCATCGGCGACGTTGGTCTTGTGCGTCACCACCACATTATTGACGCCGGCCTTCAGGGGCGCATTGACGAGATCGCGCACGGCGCGCCCAATTTTGGCATTCTTGCCGTCGGGGTTCGCCATCGCCGACGCACTGCCGGCGCCGCTGTCGGTCAGGGCGTCGACGGGAGACACGTCCTTGCCGCTGAGCAGCTTGCCGGTCTCGACCGCGCGGTTTAGCTGGCTTGTGTAGACCTCGCCGATCGGTATGCCGAGTTTCGCGAGCGCAGCCCCAAGGTCGCGCGCCAGCGTGCGGCCCTTCTCGCTCAGTTGGCGCTGTGCGCTCATATCGTAGAATTTGAAGGGGTAAATGTCCTTCTGGCTATCGTCGGTGGCGCCGTGCCGAAACACGATGACGTAGCCGCCACCCTTGAGGGATGTGACAAGACCGTTGAGATCTGCCGCGTAAACTTGCGGCGGCATCAGCAGAAAAATGACCAAACATGAAATGATGGACGCAAACTTGTTCAAGGACGCCTCCGTTAAAAAGCGTGGACCCAAGCCAGGTCTAATCAGCAGATTTCGTCAATAACCTCGAAAATGGGTTTCCACTACCAAGGATTGAACAAAGACATCAGGAAGACGTCAGTTGTGTGACGGGTAAATTCAATCCGGCTCAATCCGTCAGCATCGCGCCGACGTCGGCTTCCGCAACCACGGCACCATTTACCTTGGCGTCGCCGTGAAACCACCACATCGCCTTGCGGCGGCCGATCGAGCGCATGTGGTATTCGATGGTGTCGCCGGGCATCACCGGCTTGCGGAATTTGCACTTGTCGATGGTGAGGAAATAAACCGCGCGCGGCTTTTCGGTGCCCTCGACCGACTTGATGCCGATCACGCCGGCGGTCTGCGCCATCGCCTCGATCATCATCACGCCGGGATAGACCGGACGTTCGGGGAAATGGCCGAGAAATGGCGGCTCGTTGAAGGTAACGTTCTTGATGCCGATGCCACTGTAATCGGTCCGGATCTTGATCACCCGATCGATCAGCAGCATTGGATAACGGTGCGGGAGCGTCTTGAGGATCTCGTTGATATCCACGAGCTCAAACCTGACCGGTGCCTCCTCCATCACTCGCGCCCTTCGCCTTTCGAATCGGCCGTGCCGCCCTGCACCAGCCGCTCCACTGCAACAATCTCCCTGAACCACTGCTTGGTCGGTTTGGCAAAATGGCCACCCCAGCGGCCATTGGGTGGGATATCGTCCTTGACCGCGCTCATCGCCGTCACTTGCGCGCCATCGCCGATCTTGAGGTGGTTGTTGATGCCCACCTTGGCGCCCAGCGCGACGTTGTCACCGATCGTCAGGCTGCCCGCGAGCCCGATCTGGGCCGCGAGCAGGCAGTGCCTGCCGATGGTCACATTGTGGCCGATCTGGACCTGATTGTCGATTTTGGTGCCCTCGCCGATTACCGTATCCCGCAGGCTGCCGCGGTCGATGCAGGTGCCGGCGCCGATTTCGACATCGTTCTGGATCAGGACGCGGCCGGTCTGGGGCACCTTCAGATGGCCCTCGGGGCCGAAGAAAATGAAGCCATAGCCGTCCTGGCCGATGCTGCAGGCGGGATGGATCAGCACGTTGTTGCCGATCAGGGCGAACTGGATCGCGCTGCGTGCACCTACATTGCAGTCGCGGCCGATTTTGACGTCGGCGCCGATCACCGCGCCGGCACCGATTACGGTGCCAGTGCCGATCTCGACCCGAGGGCCGATCACCGCGAGCGGATCGACGATGACGCCGTCCTCGAGATGGGCGGACGGGTCGATGATCGCCGATGGCGCGATGCCGTCATTGTCGAACCAGGATTGCGGGCGGAGCGCATCGGCGTGCCACTCGCGCGCCAGCTTCACGAAGGCGCGGAACGGCTGGGCCGCCCGCAGCACCGCCACATGGGCGGGCACCTGGGCCTCGAAACGCGGGCTGACCAGGCAAGCGCCGGCAGTGGTCGCCTTGAGCTGATCGGCATATTTGAGATTGTCGAAGAACGCCAGATGCATCGGACCCGCTTCGTCAAGCGAAGCGAGGCCCCTGATCACATCACCGGCCCGCGCAGGGTCGACCAATACCGCTCCCGTCAACGCGGCCAGCTCGGCCAGCGTCGAGGAAGGAGGTTGCTTGAAGGATATCGGCTGCGCCATTTCACCCGTCGCAGTCCGGCCGCTGTTCACACCGGAGAGCCGGCTCCGACGAAACGGAGCCGAACCCTCCTCATATTCCTTGGTGTTCTCGTCACGTGGACCTTAGTCCATTTCGCTTCAAGACACCTCAGAACGATGTGCCACCGCCAAACTTGAATTCCTGCACGCGGTCAAACTGGCCCTTCGTAAGCGGAACCGCATAGTCGAAGCGCAGCGGACCGAAGGGCGAGGCCCAGATCAAGCCGACACCCACCGAGGTGCGAACCACATTGCCGTTGTCGTACTGCAATCCCAAACAGGTCCCGGGATTGGCCGCGGTCGTCGCCGTCGCCTGCGTCGGCGGGACGCAGCCCGGCACATTGACCTCGCCCGTTGCCGCCCACGACGTCGGACCCTTGTAGTCGAACAGTCCGCCGGCGTCGGCATAGACCGAGCCCTTGAGCCCAACTTCCTTCGGCAGGAACCAGAACGGCATCTGCAATTCGAACGAAGCGCCCCAGTACTTGGTGCCGCCGAGCGCGTCACGCGTGCCGAACGGGTTCAAATCGCGCGGACCGATACCATTCGGCGCAAAACCGCGCACCAGGTTCGGGCCCATCTGGAAGTGATCCAGCATGCGCAGTTCGCTGCCGCCGAACTGGTTGAGAATACCGCCCTGGAGATGGATCAGGCCGACGATATCGGCGACCAGCGGAGTGTAGTACTTCGCGTCGATCGCCGACTTGATGTAGCTCACGTCGCCGCCGACACCGGCGAAGTCCTGCTTCC
The DNA here is from genome assembly GCF_001693485.1 of Bradyrhizobium sp. LMTR 3. Classification (GTDB taxonomy): domain Bacteria; phylum Pseudomonadota; class Alphaproteobacteria; order Rhizobiales; family Xanthobacteraceae; genus Bradyrhizobium. Next base: position 380,131 of record NZ_MAXC01000033.1, on the reverse strand, counting down.
AGTCGATCAGCAAGCCGTCGGTCGGGTTCTTGTTGTTGTCCAGCGTGTTGTAGTTCAGCGAATAGCCGACTGACGAGGTCAGCGCCTTGCCGCTTTGCAGTTCCCTGCGGACCGGCAGCGAGGCTTCACCGTCGAAGTAACACCACAGGCCCTGGCCGGAGACGTCAGTGGCGGTCTGGCCTCCTGACGTTATCGATCCGCCCGCGCCAACACCATTCAGTTGGGCAAATGCCGGCGACGGGTTGAACGCGAGCAACGAGTTCGCCGAGTTGTTGTTACAATTCGCCAGCGTGTTCGGCAGCGAGATTTCCTGCTGGTAGATCGAGTAGCGCAACTGAAGCGCAAGATCTTCCCGCAGGGTGAAGCCGAGCCGCGGGCTGAAGCCCAGCGTCTTGGTGCCGTACGCGATGTAGCTGTTGGCGAGCTGTTCACGATAGAACAGGTCGAGGCCAAGCGCGACGCGGTAGTCAAACAGATAGGGATCGACGAAGGACAGCGAGCCGCCGCGCGCGTACTGACCGTAGGTCACGGCAGCCTTCGCATACAGGCCCCGGCCGAGGAAGTTGCGCTCGGAGATGCTAACCTCGGCCAGTGCGCCGTCCGAGGTCGAATAGCCGCCGGACACCGAGAAGTCGCCGGTCGATTTCTCTTCGAGATCGACGATCAGGATCACGCGATCGGTCGACGAGCCGGGCTCGGTCAGAATCTTCACGCTCTTGAAGAAGTCGAGGTTCTTCAGCCGGCGCTCGGCGCGGTCGACCAGGGCGCGGTTGTAAGCGTCGCCTTCGGACAGGTCGAACTCGCGGCGGATCACGTAGTCGCGGGTCCGGGTGTTGCCGCGGACGTTGATGCGCTCGATATAGGTTCGCGGGCCTTCGTCGACGGCGAACACGATCGAAACCGTGTGCTGCTCGAAATTGCGATCGCCGCGCGGACGCACTACCGCGAAGGCGTAGCCGCGCCGTGAAGCCTCGATCTGCATTTCCTCGACGGATTTCTCCAGCGCCTCGGCATTGTAAACCGAGCCGACGCTGACGCGCGAGAAGCTGCGCATCGAGGTGGCATCGAGGGTCGGGATGGAGGTCTGGAAATCGACGGAGGCGACGCGATATTGCTGCCCCTCATCGATCTTGAAGGTGACGAGGAAGCCCTTCTTGTCGGGGTCATACTCGGTCAGCGCGGCGACCACCTGCACGTCGGCGTAACCGTTCTTGAGGTAGAAGCGGCGAATCAGGTCGCGGTCGGCCTCGACCCGGTCGGGATCGTAGACGTCGGCGCCGCCGAGGAAGCTCAGAAGGTTCGATTCGCGCGTCTTGATGACGTCCTTGAGGCGATAGGACGAATAGGCGACGTTGCCGATGAACTCGATCGACTTGACGCCGGTCTTGCTGCCTTCGGTGATCGTGAAGATCAGGTCGACGCGGTTGTTCGGCTGCTCGATGATTTCCGGGGTGACGCTTACGTCATAACGGCCGGAGCGCCGGTAGATTTCGGCGATGCGCTGGGCGTCCGACTGAACCATCGGGCGCGAGAAAGTACCGCGCGGCTTGGACTGGATTTCGGCCGAAAGCTGCTCGTCCTTGACCTTCTTGTTGCCTTCGAAGGCGATGCGCCCGATCACGGCGTTTTCGACGACCGTCACGACCAGTCGGCCGCCGACCTGGTTGATTCGCACGTCCTGGAACAGGCCCGTCTCGATCAGCGCTTTCAGGCCATCGTCGATCTGGGCCTGGCCGAGGCGGCCGCCGGGGCCCGGCTTGAAATAGGAGCGGATGGTCTCGACCTCGACACGCCGGTTCCCCTCAACGGCTATCGACGCCGCCGTCTGGGCCGCTGCCGGCACAGAGATCAGCGCGCCCCCCATCGGCGCGGCAACCATGATCAGAGCGGCCAGTAAGCCCCCCCGCACTCGCATTCCAAACATCATGCGCAACGCGCCCTCGTCATTGCAATGCCGGCCCGTACCCCTACGAACCGGCAGATTCCCAAAGTTGCATTGCTTGTAGCCAATTTCGACAGGGCGGCAAACCAGACATCGCGATGCGATTCCAATTTCATTCCAAGACGTTGCCAAAGGGCAACGTCATAAAAAAGCCGCTACTACGATCTCCCGAACAGCCCTTTCAGCCAGGGCACCTGATGGAAGTCGTTGTAGAAGGCGAAAACCATCAGCATCAGGACCAAAACCAGCCCGACTCGGAACCCGTATTCCTGGGATTTTTCCGACAATGGACGCCCGCGGAGCACCTCGGCCGTGTAGAACATAAGGTGACCGCCATCGAGCAAGGGCACCGGGAACAAATTCAATAGCCCGATCGAAATGGACAGCACCGCCGCCAGATGCAGCAGCGGAATGATTCCCAAGGTAGCCACCTGCCCCGAAATCTGCGCGATCCGAATCGGCCCGCCGATCTGGTCCGCGCTCGCCCGGCCGGTAAAAATGTTACCGATATAGGCGAGCGTCTGCTCGATGACGAACCAGGTCTCCTTGATTCCGAGCCAGAATGCCGTCGCCGGATCGACCTTCTCGGTGGTCACCTCGCCCGGCGTAGTCGCACGGGTAATGCCGAGAATCCCGAGCCGCTGGGTGTTTCCGAACGGATCCTTCACTTCGCGCAGCTCCGGCGTGCCATTCAACTGCAGCGTGGAATCACCGCGCTTGACGGTGAAGGTCATGGTCTCGCCGGCGCGAACGCTCACGAAGCGTTGCATGTCGGAGAAGCTGCCGATCTTCTTGCCGTCGATGGCAGTGACGACATCGCCGACCTGAAAGCCCGCCCGCTCGGCGGCGCTGCTGGCTTCGATCTTGTCGACGCGTGCCGTCGTGCTCGGCTTGCCGAAGAAAGTGAAGAGACAGGTGAAAATGACGATCGCCAGAATGAAATTCGCGATCGGACCGGCGGCCACGATGGCTGCACGCGCGCCGACTTTCTTGTGATGGAAACTGCCCGCGCGCTCTTCCTCGCTCATGCGGGCGAGCGATTCGGCCGATGCGGGCGTCGAGGCTTCCGATTCGTCGCCGAAGAACTTCACGTAGCCGCCTAGCGGGATCGCGGAGATCTTCCAGCGCGTGCCGTGGCGGTCGTTGAAGCCGGCAAGTTCCGGGCCGAACCCGAGCGAGAACGTCAACACCTTCACGCCCGCCCAGCGGGCGACCAGGAAGTGGCCGAGTTCATGAAAGAACACGACGATGGTCAGAACGAACAAAAAGGGAATGATGTAGCCGATGAGCCCGTGGCCCAACGTACTGAAACTGCTTAAAAAAAACTCTGACATCAGGTTCCCCTCGACAAGAGCCGATGGCTCCGTCCCCAACCCTCTAGGATGCCTTTAAGGCAATTTGAGGCAATAGGGAGGCGGCTCGATTTCGCGCGTTATGGTCAACGGAGATCGCGTCGTCGGCCGAGCTCAAAGGCGCAAGGTTCCCGGCACGAATCCAATCGTTGATGGTGGCTTCGACGAGGCGCGCGATCGACCCGAATTTGATCTTTCCGGCAATGAACGCCGCCACAGCCACCTCATTGGCGGCGTTGAATACCGTGGTCGCGCCACGTCCCGTACGTAACGCTTCGTAGGCCAGCCGCAAGCCCGGGAACCGCTCGAAGTCCGGCGCCTCGAATGTGAGCTGGCCGATTTTTGCGAGGTCCAGCCTGGCCGACGGGCCAACGATTCGATCGGGCCATCCAAGGCAGTGCGCGATCGGGATGCGCATGTCGGGCGCGCCGAGCTGCGCAACCACAGAGCGATCCGAGAATTCGACCATGCCGTGGATGATCGACTGCGGATGCACGAGGACGTCGATCTCGTCGGCCGAAAGCGCAAAGAGATAGGAGGCTTCGATGACTTCGAGGCCCTTGTTCATCATCGAGGCCGAATCAATAGTGATCTTCTGGCCCATGCTCCAGTTCGGATGCTTCAAGGCCTGCTCAAGCGTCGCCTGCTCGATGTCGGCCGGCGCCCAGGTGCGGAACGGGCCACCGGATGCAGTGATGATCACGCGCACCAATTCCTCGCGATTGCCCGAAGAGAGCGCCTGAAACAGCGCATTGTGTTCGGAATCCGCCGGGAGGATGCAGGCGCCGGCCTTCGCCGCGCGCTGCATGAAGAAATCGCCGGCACACACCAGGCATTCCTTGTTCGCCAATGCGACGGCGGCACCGCGGTCGACCGCTGCGAGCGCGGGCTTCAGCCCGGCCGCGCCGCTCACCGCCGCCATCACCCAGTCGGCGGGACGCGCGGCGGCCTCGATGATCGCGCTTTCGCCGGCGCCGCATTCGATGTTCGTGCCTGCCAGCGCATCCTTCAGTTCGCCAAGTCGCGCGGGGTCGGCGATCGCAGCGAATCGTACGCCGAATTCCTTCGCCAGCCTGGCCAGCGCTTCGACGTTGGAATTCGCGGTCAGCGCCTCGACCTGGTAGCGGTCGCGCGCACCGCGCAGCAGATCCATGGTGCTGTCGCCGATGGAACCGGTGGCGCCCAGCACCGTGACGGTGCGCGCATCCGACCAAGCGGCCTTGTTGTTACGCAATGGAACTGCGCTCATCGTTTCACCAAACCATAAGACCGCGACCGACGCCATCGGCGCCGCCCCGCAGAAAGCCGAAAAGTGCCGCCACGACAACGGCTGCGACAAACCCGTCCAGACGATCCATTAGTCCGCCATGGCCGGGGATGATGTGACTTGAGTCCTTTACGCCAAAACGGCGCTTCACGGCGGATTCGAAGAGGTCGCCGAGCTGCGAAACGACCGAAAGGGCCGCCGAAAGCACCAGCAGCGGCCCCACTTTACCGAGACCGAAGGCGGCAAATCCGCCTGCCACGGCCAGACTGGCGGCAAAACCGCCGACGGCGCCGGCCCAGGTCTTTTTCGGGCTGACGCGCGGCCACAGTTTTGGTCCGCCAATACCGCGGCCCGCGAAATAGCCGCCACTATCGGTCACCCACACAATCAGCAGCACGAACATCAGGGCGGCGAAACCCTTCGTTGAATCCAGACGCACCAACACCGACGCAATCTCGGCCGCCGCCGCGTACAGAAATCCGGCCGCCGCCCAGTTTCGCCGCTCCGGCGCGATTGACACAACCGCGACAAAGCCGATGCCGAGCACGATCAGGGCAGCATCGAGCCGACCGATCGCAAAGCAAACCCCGCCGAGCGCAAGCGCGGCCACGCCCGGGACGATCACACGCGTTGCCCCGGCGAAGCCCGCGATCGCGAGCCATTCGACGAACAGGCCGACGGCCGCCAGCGTCACCAGCGCGGCCCACAGCCAGCCGCCCGCATAGGCGATGGCGACCGCAAGCGGGATCAGCACCGCGGCGGCGGCGATACGCATCACGAGATTGCGTGAATCGGGCGCGCTTGCTGCCGCCGGCGAGGGCTCGGGGTCGGTCACGATCCGGTTTTCGCAACCAGACCGCCGAAACGGCGTTCCCGTCTGGCATATTCGGCAATGGCGCTTTCGAGCGCGGCCTTGTCGAAATCCGGCCAGTGAATCGGCACGAACACGAGTTCGCTATAGGCCGCCTGCCACATCAGGAAGTTCGACAGCCGCTGTTCGCCGCTGGTGCGGATGATCAGATCGGGATCGGGAATGTCAGGTGCATCGAGATAGCGGCCGAGCGTATCGGCATCGATCGAGGCGGGATCGCGCTTGCCCTCCGCGACTTCACGCGCCAGCCGCTGGGCAGCGCCGGCAATTTCCTGGCGCGATCCGTAATTGAACGCGACCACGAGATTGAGTTTGGTGTTGCCTCTCGTTAGTTCCTCGGCCTCGTTCAAGAGCGTGCAGATATCGGGCTCCAGTCCCTCTCGTTCGCCGATCACGCGCACGCGCACGCCGTCGCGGTGCAGCGTCGCCAGATCGTTGCGGATGAAGCGGCGGAGCAATCCGAACAGATCGCCGATTTCGCTCGCCGGCCGCGACCAGTTTTCGGAGCTGAACGAAAAGATCGTCAGATAGAGCACGCCGAGTTCATGCGCGGCGCGAACGACGCGGCGCAGCGCCTCGACCCCGCGGCGGTGGCCTTCGGCGCGCGGCAAGCCGCGCGCTGCCGCCCAGCGCCCGTTTCCGTCCATGATGATCGCCACATGCAACGGGACGGAGCGATCCGGTCCTTCCGTGGCGGGGGCGGCGGCGTTCGGCATTATCTGAATTCCAGTGCCAGTCTCAACTCGTGAACGTTGCCATCAAACGGTGAGGATTTCCTTTTCCTTCGCCGCCAGCAACTGATCGATTTCCGCAATCGTTCCGTCGGTCGCCTTCTGCACCTCGTTGGCGAGCCGCTCCTGATCGTCTTCGGAAATCTCGTGATTCTTCTCGAGCTTCTTGACGATATCCAGGCCGTCGCGACGGACGTGGCGAACGGCAACCTTGGCGGCTTCGGCGTATTTATGCGCGACCTTCACCAGTTCCTTGCGCCGCTCCTCGTTAAGCTCGGGAATTCGCAGGCGCAGCACCTGCCCTTCGGTCGCGGGCGAAAGGCCGAGATTGGAATCGATGATCGCCTTCTCCACGGCTTTCACCATCGACTTGTCCCACACCTGGACGGAAAGCAGCCGCGGCTCGGGCACGCTGACGGTGGCGAGCTGGTTGAGCGGCATGTGCGAGCCGTAGGCCTCGACCTGCACCGGCTCCAGCATGGACGCCGCCGCGCGGCCGGTCCGCAAGCCACCGAGCTCGTGCTTGAGCGAATGGGTGGCGCCTTGCATGCGGCGCTTCAATTCGTTGATGTCAAAACCGGGCGTGGGCATGACGCTCTCCCCTCCTTGGAAACCAGCCGCTGGCGTCTTGAAGCCGCGGTTCGAAACTGCAACCGGCAGATCAGCCGGCAACCACCGTGCCGTGGCCGGTCCCGCGCAGGATCGCGCCGATCGAACCCGGCTCGGCGATCGAGAATACGATGATAGGCAGTGACGTCTCGCGGGCAAGCGCGAATGCAGTCGCGTCCATCACCTTGTAGTCGCCGGCGATCGCCTGCGAATGCGTTAGCCGATCAAAACGCTTGGCGGACGGGTCCTTTTTGGGGTCGGCGCTATAAACGCCGTCGACATTGGTGGCTTTGAGCACCGCCTGCGCCCCGATCTCGGCCGCCCGCAACACCGCCGTGGTATCGGTGGTGAAGAATGGATTGCCGGTTCCACCGCCGAGCAGGACGATTCGTCCATCCGCGAGATATTTGTGCGCCGCACTGCGGGTGAACAGCTCGGAAATCTCGGGCATCACGAAAGCCGACAGGGTCCGCGCCGGCGCCCCCTTGCGCTCGATGGCGGCTTCCAGCGCCAGGCAGTTCATCATGGTGGCGAGCATGCCCATGGTGTCGCCGGTCGGGCGCGAGACGCCGCGCGAGGACACTTCCACGCCGCGAACGATGTTGCCGCCGCCGATCACGACGGCCACCTCGACGCCGAGCTTGTGGGCCGCGATCAGGTCGTCGGCGATGCGGTCAACGGTGGGCTGGTCGATGCCGAAGAAATGGCTACCTGCGAGATACTCGCCTGAGAGCTTGATCACGACGCGACGATAGACCGGCTCAGCCATTGCTTACGCTTCCCTCTCCCGCGCAGGCGACTTCCGGCGCATTTAACGCCGGAAGACTGTGACCGCAGCGGTTACTTCTTGCCGCTGGCCGCCGCGACTTCGGCTGCGAAATCGGATTCCTGCTTTTCGATTCCCTCGCCGAGAGCATAGCGCACAAATCCGGCAATCTTCACAGGCGCGCCGATCTTGCCTTCGGCTTCCTTCAGGGCTTGCGCGACCGACTTGCCCTTTTCGTCGTGGATGAACGCCTGCTCCACCAGGCAGACTTCCTTGTAATAGGTCTTCAGGCCGGACTCGACGATCTTCTCGATCACGTTTTCCGGCTTGCCCTGCTGGCGATACTTGTCGGCCAGCACGTCCTTTTCGCGCTTCACGATCTCGGGGTCGAGGCCGGACGGATCCAGTGCCTGCGGATTGGTCGCAGCCACATGCATCGCAAGCTGACGTCCGAGATGCGCGAGTTCATCGGTCTTGCCGGTGGACTCAAGCGCGACCAGCACGCCCATTTTGCCGGCGCCATCGATCACGGCGCCATGGATGTAGCTAGACACCACGCCCTTGCCGACCTCGAGCGAGGCAGCACGGCGCAGCGTCATGTTTTCGCCGATGGTGGCGATCGCGTCCGAAATCGCGGTTTCGACGGTGACGCTGCCGACCTTCGCCGCCTTGATCTTCTCGACGTCGGCGCCGACGTCGAGCGCGACCTGCGCGATCATCTTGACGAGGCCCTGGAACTGCTCGTTGCGGGCGACGAAATCGGTCTCGGAATTGACTTCGACCACGACGCCCTTGACGCCGAGGGTAACCGCGCCGATCAGGCCTTCGGCCGCGACGCGGCCGGCCTTCTTCGCGGCCTTCGAGAGGCCCTTCTTGCGCAGCCAATCCTGGGCGCCCTGCATGTCGCCCGCGGTTTCGGTGAGCGCTGCCTTGCAGTCCATCATGCCCGCGCCAGTCGACTCGCGCAGTTCCTTGACCATTGCCGCAGTGATCGTTGCCATCGTCGAATATCCTTCTTGCCTGTGAGCTGCGGGCGCGGCGCGCGCTTTGCACCGTGCCGTCGTCAGCTACAGGGAATGCCGTATCTGGGGAGCAGGACCGGTGGCCGGAAGACCCGGCCACGCGGCGAACCAATTATTCCGCTTCCGCGGTCAGCGTCTTGGCCTGGGCGACCCAGGCATCGGCCCGGCTCGGAAGACCAACCTCTTCACCGATCTTGTGCGCGGTGTCGTGGTCGAGTTCGGCAAGCTGCCAGTAATGGAAGATGCCGAGGTCGTTGAGCTTCTTCTCGATCGTACCCGACACGCCGGTGAGCTTCTTGAGGTTGTCGGCAGTGCCGCGCGGACCGGCCAGTCCCTGGAAGCCGGTCGGCTGGGGCGCTGCCGGAACTTCCTCGCGAACCGGCTGAACGGCGGCGCCGATATCGATGCCGGAATCGCCCTGCGCGCGCGAAATGCCGTCGATGGCGGCGCGGGCAATCAGGTCGCAATACAGCGAAATGGCGCGGCCGGCATCGTCATTGCCCGGCACCACGAAGGTGATGCCCTTGGGGTCCGAGTTGGTATCGACGATCGCGGCAACGGGAATGTTGAGCCGCTGCGCTTCCTGGATCGCGATGTCTTCCTTGTTGGTGTCGATCACGAAGATCATGTCGGGGAGACCGCCCATGTCCTTGATACCGCCAAGCGAGCGGTCGAGCTTGTCGCGCTCGCGCTGCAGCGTCAGCCGCTCCTTCTTGGTGTAGGAGTTGGCCTCGCCCGACGACAGCACCTCATCGAGGTGACGCAGGCGCTTGATCGATCCCGAAATCGTCTTCCAGTTGGTCAGCGTGCCGCCGAGCCAGCGTGAATTGACGAAATACTGCGCCGAGCGCTTCGCCGCCTCGGCAACGCCGTCCTGCGCCTGGCGCTTGGTGCCGACGAACAGGATGCGGCCGCCCTTGGCAACCGTGTCGGAAACCGCCTGCAGCGCACGATGCAGCATCGGCACGGTCTGGGCGAGATCGATGATGTGGATGTTGTTGCGTGCACCGAAAATGTAATCCGCCATCTTCGGATTCCAGCGGTGCGATTGGTGGCCAAAGTGGACGCCAGCTTCCAAGAGCTGACGCATGGAAAAATCGGGTAGCGCCATAGTGATAGTTCTCCGGTTGGTTCCTCCGGAAACGTGTGAGCAAACGAGCCTGACTGGCCCGGTTGCCACCGGACGGCCTTTGAGAGCCATGTTTCCGTGTGAGATGGCGCGCTATATAGCCGGATTCCAGCCGGAAGCAAGGAAATACAGCCGCTTGTTCGGTCTTCCAGATCAGCGTTTTAGGGCCGCTCCGGCCAGACCCGGGATCTGGCCGGCTAACGATCAGCATCGGCCCGGCAGGCAACCCCTGCCCGCGGCAGCCGGAGCAGCCGGAGCCGGGCGCGGTGCAGCCATCGCCGGGGCCGGCGCCGCACGCGGTGCAGCCATCGGCGGTGGTGCGGCCATCCGCGCGGGTGCCGGGGGTGGTGCGGCCATCCTCGGCGGCGGCGGTGGCGGCGCCGCCATCCGCGGCGGAGGCGATGGGGGCGCGGCCATACGCGGCGGCGGGGCCGGCGGCGCAGCCATCCTGGGTGGAGGCGACGGTGCGGCCATCCTCGCCGGTGGAGGCGGCGCGGCCATCCTGGGCGGGGGCGATGCCGGAGTTACTCGCGCTGCCGGCGGTGGTGGGGGCCTTGCCACATGCACCGCAGACGGTGGCGGGCCACGCCGCAGCTCAGGTTGCGATTGAGGTCTTGGCGCAACCGCAGCAGCCGGCCTTGATGGCGCGGCGGCACTGGGTGGCGGCGCAACCGCGGGCTGCCGGCCCACCGGAGCCGCGGGAGCCGTGGCGCCAATGGCCGGCCGCGCACCGACAGCGCCGGGTGCAGTTGGCGCCGCTGTTCCCGGGCGCAACGCACCCGGCAATGGCCTTGCGTTCGGATTGACGGCGGCGCTTGGGGGCGCGGCTGGCGCGCCCCTGGCGCCCGGAACCGGCAGGGCGTTGGTGCCCGGCAGGGGCTGCCTCGACGGCAGCGCGGCTGGTGCGTTCGCCGGCTGCACCGCGCCAGGCCGTCCGGTCTGCCCAGCCGGAGCAGCGGGCAAACCGGTCCTCACGGCAGGATTGATCGTGGCGCTTGGCGGCACCGGCGCTCTGCCCTGCTGGATCAGGGTGGCCCGTTGTGCCACGGCAGGCGGCAGCGTCGGTGTGGCGCCACCAACCTGGGCCGGCGCAACCCTCGGCGCCGGGGAGCCGGGACGTCCCCTGTCGCCAATTCCCGCTGCAGGCAAAGCGGACTGCGGCCTGTTGATGACGTTGTTGATCACGGCCCGGTTGTGGATGTTGGCAAAGATGATGTTGTTCGGCGGCGGCGCCACATAGCGCGGCGGCCTCACATAGACCGGTATCGGCACAAAGATCGGCTGCGGCAGGATGAACAGCCCGATCGGCGGCGGTGGCGGCTCCAGCACCACGAAATCATCCGGCGGCGGCGGCAGGTAGTAGACCGGCGCCGGTGGCGGCGGCACAAAATCGAACTCGGGATCGCTGAACACCAGCACGGGACGATCCACATAGATGATCTCGTCCGGCGGCGGCGGCGGCACGTCGTAATCGATGACATCGAATGTCGGCGGCGGCTCGACCGGCGCAGTGAGAATGACCAGCCGGCGGCGCGCGTCGGCCGCATGAGGCCCGCGCGGGTAGCGTTGCAGATACGACCAATAGGCGTTCGGGGTGTCGGCGCGGTAGGTGCGGCGCCAGGTGATCGCTTCGCGCCGCGCCGCCACGATCGCCCTCACCCGCTTTGCCAGGGGATCGCTCGCGTAGGCTCCGAGAAAATCCTCGTAGCCCTGCAACGTGTCGCGCTCCAGCGCTGCGGCATAGGCGTCCTGCACGCCGAGATCGCGGATCGGCTTGTCCCTGATAGCAGCGACCTGATCCGGCGGCGGCGCAGCGGGCGCATCGGGGGCGCGCTCGAAGAACGTGAAGCTGGCGTCGATCTTCTGGCTGTCCCACGGCACCTGCGCGCCCTTGGCTGCTTCGTTGACGCGAAGCCGTAGGCGATTGAAGACCTCCGGCAGCGGCAATCCACCGGTCCGGATCATCTCGGCCAGCGATTGGGCGTAGATGCCGTACGGTCCCTGCTCGGCAGGCGCTACCGTCCCGGGCGCCGCGTTGAACGCGATCAGCATATGCGCATCAGCCTCGACCAGAGCGAGACCGCTTGCGATCTGTCCCTCGACGAACGGCTGCTGCCGCGCCGCGTCCAGCACGACGATTCCGGCCTTCAACGGCAGCGAAGCGAGTTGGCGGATGTAGTCACCGGTCCGCAACGCCTCGGTCGGAACGTCGGTATCCCGGTTGATCGCGGAATCGACCGGCACGAAATAGTTCTCGCCGGCCAATTGCAGCCCGTAACCGGCCAGATAGACCATCGCGACCGTGTCCGGCCCCGAGCTTTCGGCCTTCTGGATGAAGTCGCGGAAACTCTTGCGCAGCGTGTCGCCATCGAGGTCGCGGGCGCCGATCACGTCGAATCCCGCCGCCTGCAAGGTTTGGGCGATCAGGCCGGCATCGTTGGCCGCGGTCGCCAGCGGCGATTTCGCATAGGCGGCATTGCCGACCACCAGCGCGATGCGCTTTTCCTGCTGTTGTGCAGCGGCGGAGCTCAAATGACCGGCCAGACCGGACATCGCGACGAGACACACCGAGAGGATCGACAAACTTCTTGCTACCCGCATGGGATCCCACCTGTCTCCGCCCGCGCTGTATAGGACGCGCGTTAAGCTGAACCTTTCTTGAACAAATGCGCTCTCAGCAAGGCATGCCGCAAGTCAAATCGAGCCCTGGATTCCTGGTCCTCCCGGTTCCGGCACCGAGATTCGCATTGTCGCGGCCGCCCGGCGGGCGTATCCTTTCACCCCTAATCGTGTTCGCCCGCATCGTGAGGCGACTGCGCGAGTTCCTCCCGGTGTGCGGAATGCCCATGCAATGGAGGAAATCATCATGACCGTCGCCCCAACCTTGCAGAAATACCTGGATCAAAGCGTCACCTACGACGTGATCCCTCATGCCCCCACGAAGTCATCGACGCGCACAGCAGAAGCCTGCCACGTGCCGGGCGATGCGCTGGCCAAGGCCGTTGTGCTGCGCCGTGACGGCGGCTACATGATGGCCGTTCTTCCGGCCTCCCATCACCTGCATCTGTCGACCCTGAAGAGTCAGCTCGGTCACAAGGTCGACCTGGCGAGCGAAAAAGAGATCGCGGAGCTGTTTGTCGACTGCGACATTGGAGCCATCCCGCCGGTTGGCGAGTGCTACGGGCTCGACGTCATCGTCGACGACAGCATCGACGCGCGACGGGATATCTACATGGAGGCCGGCGATCATTCGACGCTGATCCGTATGGACGGCGAGCAATTCGCGCGACTCAACGCCAAGGCCTGGCGCGGCCACTTCAGCACGCACGATTGAGGCCGCTCGATCATGCCGACGCCCGCGTCGATTTCGACGCGGGCTCTACTCGTTAGAGCGTTTTCAAGCGAAGTGGACACCGGTTCGCGTCAAGAAAACGCGTCAAAACAAGAATCTAGAGCCCGGTTCTGATTCAATCAGAACCGAAAAGGCTCTAACGCGAGGGCTGCCGCGCATCAGTGATGGGCGGCAACGCTCTTCACGCACCCGGCCAGCAAATCATTGGGCGCCGCACGGCTGACGTCGCCGAGGCTGATCATGCCGACCATTCGCTTGCTCTTGTTGATCACCGGCAACCTGCGGACCTGCAGCGTCTCCATGTGATGGACGGCCTTGGCAAGGTCATCGTCCTCGCGGCAGCAATGTATGCCTTCGGTCATCACGTCGCGCGCCTGCGCACGGCTGGGGTCGAACTTGCCGTTCGCAAGCCCTTTGCAGACGATGTCGCGATCGGTGACCATCCCGACCAGATGGTCGTCCTCTCCGATCGGAATGCAGCCGATGTCATGTTCTCGCATCAGCTTCGCGATTTCGGTGACAGGCGTATCGGGGTTGACCCAGTCGACGCCCTTGTGCATCGCGTCTTTGACTTTCATGGCGGACCTCCGTAACTGCGATTTCAGGTAATACTCCCGTGATGCAGCACAGTTCCCCCTCGGTTCGATTATATGATGCTTCGGGTAGGTCGGCATCGAAAAAGGCAATGACAACTTCTTGAATTCACTGAACGCGTCGTTGCGCGGGTTGAAGTGCCCCGCGCAACGTCGTCGCCCAACTCAGAAGGATGTCAGAAGAAGCCGAGCTTCTTCGGGCTGTAGCTGACCAAGAGGTTCTTGGTCTGCTGGTAGTGGTCCAGCATCATCTTGTGGGTCTCGCGGCCGACACCCGATTGCTTGTAACCGCCGAACGCGGCATGCGCCGGATAGGCGTGATAGCAATTGGTCCAGACGCGGCCCGCCTGGATGGCGCGGCCGAAGCGGTAGAGCCGGCTCGCATCGCGGCTCCAGATGCCGGCGCCGAGACCGTAGAGCGTGTCGTTGGCGATCGCGAGCGCTTCGTCGTCATCCTTGAAGGTCGTGACCGAAACGACCGGTCCGAAGATCTCTTCCTGGAAGATGCGCATCTTGTTGTTGCCCTTGAACACCGTCGGCTTGACGTAGAAGCCGCCGGCGAGGTCGCCCGGCAGTTCGTTGCGCGCCCCGCCGGTCAGCACCTGCGCGCCCTCCCCGCGGCCGATATCGATATAGGACAGGATCTTGTGCAGTTGTTCGGAAGATGCCTGCGCACCGATCATCGTCGCCGGATCGAGCGGGTCGCCCTGCACGATCGCCTCGACCCGCTTCAAGGCCCGCTCCATGAAGCGGTCGAAGATCTTTTCGTGAATCAGCGCACGGCTCGGACAGGTGCAGACCTCGCCCTGGTTGAACGCGAACATCACGAAGCCTTCGATCGCCTTGTCGAGGAAGTCGTCATCCTCGGCGGCGACGTCCTTGAAGAAAATGTTCGGCGATTTGCCGCCGAGTTCGAGTGTCACCGGAATGAGGTTCTGGCTGGCATACTGCATGATCAGCCGGCCCGTCGATGTTTCCCCGGTGAACGCAATCTTGGCGATGCGCGGCGATGAGGCCAGTGGCTTGCCGGCCTCGAGACCGAAGCCGTTGACGATGTTGAGCACGCCGGGCGGCAACAGGTCGCCGATCAGCCCTGCCCACACCATGATCGCGGCCGGGGTCTGTTCGGCCGGCTTCAGCACCACGCAGTTTCCGGCAGCCAGCGCCGGCGCCAGTTTCCAGCACGCCATCAGCAGCGGGAAGTTCCAGGGAATGATCTGGCCGACGACGCCGAGCGGCTCGTGGAAATGATAGGCGACGGTATCGTGATCGATTTCGGAAAGGCTGCCTTCCTGGGCGCGGATGGCGCCGGCGAAGTAGCGGAAATGGTCGATGGCGAGCGGAATGTCGGCCGCGGTGGTCTCGCGAATCGGCTTGCCGTTGTCCCAGGTCTCCGCAAGCGCGAGCAGGTCGAGGTTTTCCTCCATCCGGTCGGCGATGCGGTTCAGGATCAGGGCGCGTTCGGCGACGCTGGTGCGGCCCCAGGCTTCCTTGGCGGCGTGCGCCGCGTCGAGCGCGTCTTCGACGTCCTGCGCTTCGGAGCGCGCGACCTCGCAAAGCAGCCGGCCATTCACCGGCGAGAAATTCTCGAAATAGCGGCCCGAACGCGGCTCGGCCCATTTTCCGTTGATGTAGTTCCCGTATCGCCTTTCGAACGGGGCCTTCGCAGTCCGTGAGAATTCGACCTTGTTCATGGCTGTTCCTCGCTATGGCGTCGCTGGATGCGGCGCTCTGGGAAAACCATGGCGAAGGCAGAGTTTATTGTCAGTCCGCCCAAACCTGATCGCCGGCGCGCGTGTCGCAGAACTGCGACAGTCGAATGGGAAAAATCCTTTAGCTCCACTGCGTCATAAGCCCCTCATGGTGAGGAGCGCCAACGGATCGCGCGAATGCGCGCCCGATGACAGGCTCCGCGCGTCTCGAACCATGAGGCTCCGTCTGTGGCCTACATCCTTCGAGACGCACGCTGACGCGTGCTCCTCAGGATGAGGGGTTTGGAGCGGTTCTGACGCAGCAGAGTTTAGTGAGCGCGGTGGAGATCGAGGCGCCGCAGCTTCCGGTGCAGGGTCGCGCGGCTGATGCCGAGTGCCTCGGCGGCCGCCGAAACGTTGCCGCCGCTGCGCGCCAGCGCCCGTTGCACGGCCACCCGCTCGGCCTGGTCGAGATCCCGCGACGGGCTGGAGGTCCCGTCGAGCAGGTCGGCCGCCGGCAGCGGCTTTTTCCGAAAATCCCTGCTCACGCCGAGCGCCAGCCGCGCCGAGCGCATCGCGCCGATAACGAGATCATCCGCATCGACTGCGACCAGCCCGCCACCGCCACGGTTGACGTCGGGCGCGAACAGGAAGCGGGCGTTCGGAAACGCCAGGCGGAAATTCTCCATCTCGATCCGACGCGCAGCATCACCGACCGCGATGGCGATGAGATTGACGAAGCCTTCGGTGAGATCAGCGCGGCATGAGGATACATCGAGCGCCGCGGCCAGCCTGCCCTCATGATCGTAGATCGGCGCCGATGTGCAGCTCAGCAGCGTGTTGCGCGCGTAAAAGTGCTGGTCGCGATGAACGGTGAGCGCGCGTTGCTCGGCAAGGCACGTTCCGATGCCGTTGGTGCCCTCGCACCCCTCGCTCCAGACCGTGCCGGTCCACAGGCCCCATCCCTTGAAAGTCTCGTCGTCGCAGGCGGCGCCGCGCCGGTCGACCGGCACTCCGTTGCGGTCGGCGAGCAGCACGCAGCAGCCGACGCCGCCGACCGCCAGAAACAGCCGGTCGAGATTGGATTGCGCGGCGCGGACCAGCGGCTCGATCTGCTGGCGCGCGAATTCGAATTCGGCTTGGCTCAATCGGCGCGGCAGATTGCATTCGGCGGGGTCGAGGCGATGAAAATTGGACGACCGGCGCCAGGACGCGACCACAGTCGACGTGGCAGCCGAGCCGTGCGCGACCGTCGCCTGCACCTGATCGGCATGGTGTTTGGTGGTCTGCGCCACGCTATCCTCCCGGAATGCAACCCTACCCGGCGGGCGTGACATAGCGAATTGATCTGGATCAAACGAGGGCGACCTTGGTCCTATCTCGCCTCAAGCTGTAGGAGCCGCCGCCATCACGTTGATGATGCAGACACAAATTAGCAGTATACCGTCTCAGCCAAACGCTATCCGCCCCGCTCCGGCCCGCCTACAGCGTTTGCACGTCCACCACGCCGGCCACCGCCTTGATCGCACCCGCGATCTGCGGCGAGACCTTGAAGCGGCCCGGCAGTTTCATCTCCACCTCGGTCTGCAGATCGAGCATGATGACGAGCGAGACGTCGCCATCGGCGCCGCCCGATGGCGCGGGCGCAGGCTTCGCCGGCAGGCCCTTGGCCGAACCGTTTTGCGCGGATGCTTCCGGCATGTTGAGCCGTCGCGCAATCGAATCCAGCGGTTTGGTGTCGCGAACGAAGATCCGCAGGCCCTTCTGGGTTTTGGCCGCGGCGTCATCCAGCGGCTCGGCATGCAGCACCCGCGCGCGCACGTCTTCGCCCTGCAACTCGGCGCCGAGCTGCAGCAATACGGCCGCCCCCGGCTCCAGCACATCGCGGTATTGCGCCAGGCCTTCGGAAAACAGCACCGCCTCGAAATGTCCGGTCGGGTCGGACAGGCCCATGATGCCCATCTTGTTGCCGGTCTTGGTGCGGCGCTCCATGCGCGATACCACGGTCGCCGCGACCTTGCCCGCGGTCGCGCCGGTCTTCACGGCACGCGAGAATTCCGCCCAGGACTGCACCCGCAGCCGCTTCAACACGGTGGCGTAGTCGTCGAGCGGATGGCCGGACAGGAAGAAGCCGACGGCATCGTATTCGCGGCGGAGCTTTTCGGCCGGCAACCAGGGCTCGATCTGCGGCAGCATGATGGTCGGCGCGTCGGCAGCATTGCCGAACATGTCGTTCTGACCGATCGTTGCGGCTTCGTGGCTGCGCTGACACGCGGCGAGAATCGCGTCCGCCCCGGCAAAGACGCGGGCGCGGTTCGACTCGAGCGTGTCGAATGCGCCGGCCGCGGCGAGGCTTTCGATGATGCGCTTGTTGATCGAGCGCGGATTGACGCGGGCGGCGAAGTCCGCAAGCGAGGTGAAGGCGCCCTTCTTGCGCTCCTCCACGATCTGCTCGACTGCCTGCAGGCCGACGCCCTTCAGCGCCGCCAGCGCATAGTAGATGGTTTTCTCGCCAACCTCGAAGGTGGCGCCCGAGCGGTTGATGTTCGGTGCCTCGACCTTGATGCCGAGCCGCTGCGCCTCGGCGCGAAATTCCGAGAGCTTGTCGGTGTTGTTGAGTTCGAGCGTCATCGACGCCGCCAAGAACTCCACCGGGTAATGCGCCTTCATGTAGGCGGTGTGGTAGGACACCAGCGCGTAAGCCGCGGCGTGGCTCTTGTTGAAGCCGTAGTCGGCAAATTTGGCGAGCAGTTCGAAGATCGTGTCCGCCTGCCCCTTCGGCACGCCGTTCTTGACGGCGCCGGCGACGAAGATCGCGCGCTGCTTCTCCATCTCGGCGCGGATCTTCTTGCCCATCGCGCGGCGCAAGAGGTCGGCGTCGCCGAGCGAATAGCCCGACATTACCTGCGCGATCTGCATCACCTGTTCTTGGTAGATGATGACGCCGAACGTCTCTTTCAGGATCGGCTCCAGGACGGGGTGCAGATATTCCGGCTCCTCGTCGCCGTGCTTGCGCGCGCAATAGGTCGGGATGTTGGCCATCGGACCCGGACGATAGAGCGCCACCAGCGCGATGATGTCTTCGAAGCGGTCCGGCCGCATGTCGATCAGCGCCCGCCGCATACCCTGGCTTTCCACCTGGAACACGCCGACCACATCGCCCCGCGCCAGCATCTGGTAACTCGACGCATCGTCGATCGGCAGCGTCGCCAGGTCGATATGGATGTTGCGTTGCTTGAGCAGTTTTACCGCGACGTCGAGCACCGTCAGCGTCTTCAGGCCGAGGAAGTCGAACTTCACGAGCCCGGCCGGCTCGACCCATTTCATGTTGAACTGGGTCACCGGCATGTCGGATTTGGGATCGCGATAGAGCGGCACCAGTTCGCTTAACGGCCGGTCGCCGATCACGATGCCGGCGGCGTGGGTCGAGGCGTGGCGCGTCAGTCCTTCGAGGCGCTGGGCGATGTCAAAGGCGCGCGCGACCACCGGATCCTCGTCGCGGAACGCCTGCAGCTTGGGTTCACCCTCGATCGCCTGCGCCAGCGTCACCGGCGCGGCGGGATTTTGCGGCACCAGTTTTGTGAGCTTGTCGACCTGGCCGTAGGGCATCTGCAGCACGCGGCCGACGTCGCGCAGCACTCCGCGCGCCTGCAGCGTTCCGAAGGTGATGATCTGCGCCACCTGATCGCGGCCATAGCGCTGCTGCACGTAATCGATCACCTCGCCGCGGCGGTCCTGGCAGAAGTCGATGTCGAAGTCCGGCATCGAGACGCGTTCGGGGTTGAGGAAGCGCTCGAACAGTAGCCCAAAGCGAATGGGATCGAGGTCGGTGATGGTGAGCGCATAGGCGACCAGCGAGCCGGCGCCGGAGCCGCGGCCCGGACCGACCGGAATGTCGTGGGCCTTGGCCCATTTGATGAAGTCCGAGACGATCAGGAAGTAGCCCGCATAGTTCATGCGGTTGATGACGTCGATCTCGAAGGCGAGACGCTTCTGGTATTCCTCTTCCGTCGCGCCGGGAGACAGGCCATGAACTTGGAGACGCCGTGCGAGCCCCGCCTCGGCCTGACGCTTCAGCTCCGCCGCTTCTTCGGTTGCCGCGTCGGAGCCCGAATCGGCACCGACGGTGAAACGCGGCAGGATCGGTTTTCTTGTCTTCGGGCGAAACGAGCAGCGCTCGGCGATCTCGATCGTGGAGGCCAGCGCTTCCGGAACGTCGGCAAACAGCACCGCCATTTCGGCGCGGGTCTTGAAGCGGTGATCGGGGGTGAGCTGCTCGCGGTCGGTCTCCGCGATCAGCTTGCCGCCGGCGATGCACAACAGCGCGTCATGGGCTTCATAGTCATCGTTCGACGCGAAATATGGCTCGTTGGTCGCGACCAGCGGCAGGCCCTTGGCGTAAGCGAGATCGATCAGGCCGGCCTCGACGCGACGCTCCTTGTCGACGCCGTGACGCTGCAATTCGACATAGAGGCGATCGCCGAACAGGCCCGCCAGCCGGTCGATACGCCCGGCTGCAAGCGCTGTGTGATCGGCGTTGAGCGCCAGTGAAATCGGGCCGTCAGGGCCGCCGGTCAGCGCGATCAAATCCTCGGCATCGCCCTCCAGCCATTCGAGCTTGATGTGCGGCGATTGATGGACCGGTGTTTCCAAGAAAGCCCGCGAGTTCAGCCGCATCAGGCTGCGGTACCCGCGCTCGCGCGCCGCCAGCAGTACGATTCGCGACGGCGTGGCGGCAAGCGAATTACGGGCATTGGGATCCTGGTCGCCGAAATCGACGGCGAGCTCGCAACCGACAATCGGCTGGATGCCGTAGCCTGCCATCTTGTCGGAGAATTCCAGCGCTCCGAACATGTTGTCGGTGTCGGTCAGCGCTAAGGCCGGCTGGCGATCGGCTTTCGCCAGTTCGCCTAGCTTGGCGATCTTGATGGAGCCCTTCAGCAGCGAATAGGCCGAATGAACGTGGAGATGAACGAATCCGGCACTGGACATGCGCTAAAGGGGCTCTTGCATCGTGATGGAGAGCGATCGCCGGCAGCTAAGGGAGCGCCGACTCGCTGCCGCAATGGTGATGCCTTGGCCGGACGGAGTCCACGCGGAACGCCACTTGCGAACCCGCCATCCGGCTTTTCCCCAGCCCACCCCGCAAGCCGAATCGGGCCGGGTCTCCTCCGCGCCTCAAAGCTGCGGAATCACCTGCGCCCACACCGCGATCATCCCGACAAACAGCGTAATCGACGCCAGAGCTGCCGCCTCTTCCACGAACATCCGCAACATGGTCCGACTCCCATAGTCAAAGAACATATGAGGAACATTGTTCCTTTTTTGTTCTCTGAGTCAAGGCCCGTCTCACGGCACGTCTTGCGACCATTCCGGCTTGGTTAACCCGGCCAGCCGCCAGCAAAAAAAGCCCCGGGAAGGTCCCGGGGCTTCGATGTTGGTCGCAGGTCGCGCGAGATCAGTACCTCGTGACGCCCGGACCGCCGAACTTGTAGTTCAGGCGGGCGGTGACGAGATCAACGTCCTGACTGATACGGTCGGTACCGACGACGCCGCCGCCCGGCGCGGTGAAGGTGTAGGTACGGTCCTGCATGAACAGGTGATTGTACTCAACGCCAACCGACCAGTTCGGGGCGAAGGCGTATTCGAGGCCTGCGCCGACCGTGGCGCCCCAGCGGGTGTCATCGCCGGTGACGCCAATGGTCGCGCCTGCAAGGTTGGAGATGCGATACTCGTTCGAGGTCACAGCAGCACCGCCCTTGACGTAGAGCAGGACGTTGTTGACGGCGTAGCCGACCTGACCGGTGAACAGGCCGAACGCATCGACGTTCGTGTGATTGCGAGAGCCGAGGAACACCTGGCTCAAGTTGCTGCCCGACAAGTCGGCCCAGTTGCCCTGGGCTTCAACGCCGAACACCCAGGTGCCAGCCTGCCACCGGTAGCCGACCTGGCCACCGACCGTGCCGCCGGTCGCATCATGCGAGCCCTCGGGACCAACGAAAGCAGGCGGAACCGAATCCCATTCGTTGCGGCTCGAACCCCAGCCGCCGTTCGCACCGATGTAGAACCCGGTCCAATCATACACAGCAGCGACCATCGGGGGCGCCTTGGTGTAAGGGCGCGCAGCGAGATCAGCAGCAACAGCCGGCGCAGCCGCGCCGAGCGCGATCAGACTGGCCGTAACAAGCAAAACCTTCTTCATTCTTATTCCCGTTCCTTTTTTGACAGCCCCCAAGGCCGCGGCATGCTCATAGCATCGTTGGCTCGAATTGCTGTAACCTCACTGCAACAATGCACATCAAACGGCCTCAGTGTGAACGTAAGTTAATGTTGTCTTGCAGGCATTTTTTGAAACATTGCGCCGAACCTCACCGCAAAAAATTCACATTTTAGTTTTGCGGCGGTATTGCAGGGCGGATTGGCTTGACGGGATTGCGGAGCTGCGGCTTGTGTCGTCAGAATGGAACGCGAAGTGCCGATGCGCCGTGAGGGAGATTCGAAATGCGTAGAGCGATTCTGGCCGTGCTGACCGCGATCGGATTGGCAGCTATCGGTGCTGCGCCCGCCGAAGCGGTCGGCACGCGATATCCGTTCTGCCTTCAGGGAGACGAATATCCGGCGCTGAGCTACTGCACCTTCACGAGCTACGAGCAGTGCCAGGCGACTGCATCGGGACGCTTCCTCACCTGCATTGCCAATCCCTATTATATTGGCGAGAGCGAACCGCCAGCCGCCGCCTATCGCCCGCTGCCCGGCCGCGCGCTGCCGCCCGCTCCCGGCTACGGCAGGTACTAAGCAGCGGCTTATCGCCGCCGAGACATTCCGCACACGCGAGCCTCCGGACGCCCGCACCTACAGCGCGTGAACGTGATTTGACGCCGGACTGCGTCGAATGTCTGCTGGACGTCAGCACTTGCGGACCGATGCAGTTCACAAGGAGATTCTGATGCGTATTCTGGCTTTGGCAATTTTGGCAGTCGGGGCGGCCTCGGCACCGGCGCAGGCACAGACTTACGATCCCCGCTATCCGGTTTGCCTGCATGTTTATAACAGGGGGATCAACTACTACGAATGTGCCTATACCTCCCTGCCTCAATGCAACATGTCGGCGTCCGGCCGCTCGGCGCAATGCGAGATCAATCCGTATTTCGCGCATGCATCTCAAGAACCGTCGGCACGCCGCTACAAGCGCTACCGCAACGGTTACTGAACGCGAGCCCTTGCAACGCGCGAACGTGATTTGACGCTGGAGCGCGTCGAATGTCTGCTGGCCGTCTGCACATGTGACCGATCGCACGTCTCAAGGGAGATTGTGATGCGCATACCGGTTTTGGCGATCCTCGCGATTGCAATGATCTCCGCTTCGGCGCCGGCTCGGGCGCAGACCTACGGCTCCGACTACCCGGTCTGCCTGCGTGTCTACGGCCCGGCCACGTACTACGAGTGCCGCTATACGTCGCTGGCGCAATGTAATCTGTCCGCGTCGGGGCGCGCGGCACAATGCGTGGTCAATCCCTACGCGTCGAACGCTTATCAGGATCGGCCGGTGCGCAAGCGCGGCGTTTACTGAACGCCGCTATTCCATTTCGACGACCCGGCCGTCGACCAGCGACACCCGCCGGTCCATGCGGCCGGCCAACTCCATGTTGTGGGTGGCGATCAGCATCGCGACCTGCGTCGCCTTCACGAGTTGCATCAGCGCCTTGAAGACGTGATCGGCGGTATGCGGATCGAGATTTCCGGTCGGCTCGTCGGCGAGTAGCGCCCGGGGCGCATTGGCGACCGCGCGCGCAATGGCGACGCGCTGCTGCTCGCCGCCGGACAGTTCGGCCGGTCGGTGCGAGATGCGATCGCCGAGGCCGAGATAGGCCAAAATCTCCTGCGAACGCTTGATGGTCTCGGAACGTTTGAGGCCGCGGATCATCTGCGGCAGCATGACGTTTTCGAGCGCGGTGAATTCCGGCAACAGCCGATGCGATTGATAGACGAAGCCGATATCGGAGCGCCGGATCTGGGTGCGGTCGATATCTGATAGTTGCGAGGTCGGCGTGCCCGCAACATAGACCTCGCCGTCATCGGGGCTTTCGAGCAGGCCCGCGATGTGCAGCAGCGTCGACTTGCCCGACCCCGACGGCGCCACCAGCGCCACCGACTGTCCCGCCCACAGCGCAAGCTTGGCGCCGTCGAGGATGGTCAGCGTCGCCTCGCCCTGTCGGTACTCGCGTTTTATCTCGTGGAGATAGATAACGGGTACATCTTCCGCCTCCTCGGCCATCGCGCCCTCACTCATAACGAAGCGCATCGACGGGATCGAGGCGCGCGGCGCGCCAGGACGGATAGAGTGTCGCCAGGAACGACAGCGTTAGCGCCATGATCACCACCGCAGTGGTCTCGCCGAAATCGATCTCGGCCGGCAGCCGGGAGAGGAAATAGAGTTCCGGCGAGAACAATTCGGTGTTGGTCATCCAGGACAGGAACTGCCGGATCGATTCGATATTCAGGCAGATCAGCATGCCGACGAAAAATCCGGTCAGCGTGCCGACCACACCGATCGCAGCGCCCGTGATCAGGAATATCCGCATTATCGAGCCCTGCGAGGCGCCCATGGTGCGCAGGATGGCGATGTCCTGGCCCTTGTCCTTGACCAGCATGATCAGGCCCGAAACGATGTTCAGCGCGGCAACCAGCACGATCATGGTCAGGATCAAAAACATCACGTTGCGCTCGACCTGAAGCGCGTTGAAGAAGGTCGAGTTGCGCTGCCGCCAGTCGACCAGGAACACCGGCCGTCCGGCTGACTCCGTCACGCTCTTGCGGAACGCGTCGATTCGATCGGGATTGGTGGTGAATACCTCGATCGCAGTCACGTCGTCCTTGCGATTGAAATAGGCCTGCGACTCCGGCAGCGGCATGAACACGAAGCTGGCGTCATATTCCGACATGCCGATCTCGAACACGGCCGCCACCTTGTAGGGTTTTATGCGCGGCGTCGTGCCCATCGGGGTCACAGCGCCCTTGGGCGCAACCAGCGTGATGGTGTCGCCGGCATGCAGCGACAATTGATCGGCGAGCCGGCGTCCGATGATGACGCCCTGCCCCTCGTCAAACCCCTCCATCGTGCCTTGCTTGATGTTCTTGGCGATCGAGGTGAGGTTGTTCAGGTCCGCAGAGCGCATGCCGCGTACCAGCACACCGGCAGCGTTGAAGGCCGAGGACGCCAGCGCCTGGCCGTCCACGACCGGCGCGGCAAGGCGGATGCCGTCAACCTGGCTGACGCGCTCGGCGACGTCCTTCCAGTCCGTCAGCGGCGATTCCAGCGGCTGCACCAACAGATGACCGTTGAGGCCGAGAATCTTGTCCAGCAGCTCCTTGCGAAAACCGTTCATCACGGCCATCACGATGATCAGCGTGGCGACGCCGAGCATGATGCCGAGGAACGAAAAGCCGGCGATGACGGAAATGAAGCCTTCCTTGCGACGCGCCCGCAGGTAACGCCCGGACAGCAGCCATTCGAAGGGCGCAAAAGGCGGAGTTCGGGCTGTCTCGTTCATGGTCTCATCCATTACTCGATAATCCCATGATTCGGGCCAAATGTGGCCGTATTGGCCAACATATCAGCCGCGGTGGATATCTTATCCCGCGATCTTCGCCACCACTTCCGCCGGACTGAGATTCTCACGCGAGCCGTCGCTGCGCCGCTTGATCTCGAGCTTGCCCTCGGCGAGGCCCTTCGGCCCGACCAGAATCTGCCAGGGGATGCCGATCAGGTCGGCGGCCGCGAATTTCGCGCCGGCGCGCTGGTCGGTATCGTCATAGAGCACATCGACGCCCTTGGCCTGAAGTTCGCGATAAAGTTCCTCGCAGGCGCCATCGACGGCAGCATCGCCCTGCTTCAGGTTCAAAATCACAGCCGTGAACGGCGCCACCGCCTCCGGCCATTTGATGCCGGCATCGTCGTGGCAGGCCTCGATGATGGCGCCGACCAGCCGCGAGACCCCGACGCCGTAGGAACCGCCATGGATCGGCACGTCGATGCCGTCGGGGCCGGCGACCAGCGCCTTCATCGCATCGGAATATTTGGTGCCGAAGTAGAAAATCTGACCGACCTCGATGCCGCGCGTGTTGACGCGCTTGTCGGCAGGCACCTCGTGCTCGTAACGAGCGGCATCGTGGACGTCCTCGGTTGCGGCATAGACCGACGTCCATTGCTTGATGATCGAAGTGAGATCGCCGTCGTAATCGACGTCGTCGGGCGGGATCGGCAGGTTCAGCACGTCGCTGTTGCAGAACACGCCGGACTCGCCGGTTTCCGCGAGCACGATGAATTCATGGCTGAGATCGCCGCCGATCGGCCCGGTCTCGGCGCGCATCGGGATCGCCTTCAATCCCATTCGCGCGAAGGTGCGCAGGTAAGCGACGAACATCCGGTTATAGGAACGGCGCGCCGCCGCCTCGTCGATATCGAAGGAGTACGCATCCTTCATCAGGAACTCGCGGCCGCGCATCACGCCGAAACGCGGGCGCTGCTCGTCGCGGAACTTCCACTGGATGTGATAGAGATTGAGCGGCAGATTTCGGTAGGATTTGACGTAGGCGCGAAAGATCTCGGTGATCATTTCCTCATTGGTCGGCCCATACAGCAATTCGCGCTTGTGGCGGTCGCTGATGCGCAGCATCTCCGGGCCGTAGGCGTCGTAGCGTCCGCTCTCGCGCCAGAGGTCGGCGAGCTGCAACGTCGGCATCAACAGTTCCAGGGCGCCGGCGCGGTCCTGTTCCTCGCGGACGATCTGCTCGATCTTCTTCAGCACCCGGAAGCCCAGCGGCAGCCAGGCGTAAATGCCGGCCGCCTCCTGCCGCATCATGCCCGCGCGCAACATCAGCCGATGCGAGACGATCTCCGCCTCTTTCGGATTCTCTTTCAGGATGGGTAGAAAAAACCGCGACAACCGCATGGGACAACTCGAGGAATCAGTGGGCTACCGGAAGACGTGCAGTGAAACCGGATCGGCTGCGAAAATACAAGGCCGGAAGCCGCGAAAAAGCCGCCGAAAACGCGGATTTGTGGGTCGTTTTGGCAGGGTTTCGTAGGATGGATGGAGCGAAGCGATACCCATCAATGCCTGTAACCGCGAAGGCGATGGGTATCGCTTCGCTCCACCCATCCTACAAATTGCTCGCCGCCTATTTCTTCATTCCGGAATGATCGTGCTTCATTTCACCCCCCGCCGGCCCCCGCGCGCCGACGCCCTGCACGTCGAGCGACAACGTCACCTTTCCCGCCTTCTCGAATTCGAGGGTAACGGGCACCTTGTCGCCCTGCTTGAAGGGCTGCTTGAGATCCATCAGCATCAGATGATAGCCGCCGGGCGCGAGCTTGACGGTCTTGCCCGGCTCGATCGGCAGGCCCTTGTCGAGCGGCCGCATCGTCATGACGCCGTTCTTCATCGCCATCTCGTGAATTTCGACCTTGCCGATGTTATCGCCCGAGCCGCCAACGAGCTTGTCCGGCGCGCTGCCCTTGTTCTCCACGGTGAGATAGCCGCCGGCGATTTTTGCGCCGCTCGGCGTAGCGCGGCTCCAGGCTTGCTTGATGACGAGGTCTCCGGCCTTGACCTCCTGGGCGTGCGCGGGCGTGCCCAGGAGAGCAAACAGGGTGGCGAAGGCGAACAATGGCAAGACAGGTTTCATCGGATATCTTTCGATTCATGAAGTATGGCCGGCACACAACGGACGGCCGAGGCCGCCGTTGCATTAACGTGAGAATGCAACGTGCATGTTCACAATAGCGGGATTGCGCCCTTATTTCTTCGCGGCCTTTTGCTGAACCAACCATTTTTCGAGGTCCGGTATTTCCGCCGAACCTTCGATCGTGGTCACGGTTCCATCCCGCCCGATCAGGAGCGTGCGCGGGATATCCCCCTGCCAGGCGGGATCGATCTCGAACCGGAGGCGTTCGACGAAGCCGTCGCTGAAAATCCAGTTCTCCGCCGATCCCAGCCCGGCCTTCTCCAGCATCGCGCGCGTTGCGCGGTCCAGATTCGGAACAAGGTCGGCACTGATCATCACAACGTCGATCTCGGAATGGTCCTTCATGAATTGTCCGAGCAGCGGCAATTCGACCTTGCAAGGGCCGCAGGTGACGCCCCAGAAATGCACCAGCGTCGGGCGCCCGGCATGCGAACGCAGCACGTCCTGCCAGCTTCCCCGCACGAACGGCTTGAGCGTGAGCTCGGACGGCGTTTCTCCGCCGGGCGCGGCGCCGAGACACGCAATGAGTAATATGACGGCGAGCAGGAGGCGTTTCATGAACCGTCTCCGATCGGCAGGAGGCGATAGCCGTCAGCCTTGGTCATCCACGAAAGGTAGACCTTCTGCCCGTCACTGACCAGCAACGGGTGGTCAGACGTGTCCGTCGTCGTGGCGATCGCGACCGGCTTGGACCAGCTCTTGCCCTCATCATGCGACGTCATTGCGTTGACCGCGGTCTTCTCGCCATCGAACTCTTTCCAGACCATGGTGGCGCCGCGCGCCCCGGCAAGCACGTAGGGCCGCGTGGGATTGCGGTCGGAACGGCCGAGCGGAAGCGGATCGGAAAACGTACGCCCCTCGTCTTGCGAGCGGGCGTAGAACAGCCCCTTGCGCGCCTTGCCGTTGGTGTACCAGGTCGCGTGGTAAGTCCCGGCGGGCGAGATCGAAAGACTGGGACCATGATGCGGGCACGCGGCAATCTGCCAGTCGTCATGGCTGACGCGGCGAACCTCGCCCGGCGTCGCCGGATCGGCAAACGTCATGATCGCGTGATCGCGCACACCGCCTTCGAAGATGTTCCTGAGCACCACCACGGGACGGCCGGCGCCTGCGAATGCCAGGCCGAGCCGGCAGCATTCGCAGGTGTTGTCGGCTGCGAGGTGCGTCTCGGAATAGGTCGCGCCGCCATCCCTGGATGATGCGAAGAACAGCCCTGCCCCTTCGTATTTCCTGCCCGCCTCACGCGCAGGCGCCCGGTTGCGCTTGTCGATCCAGGCCGCAAACACCGAACCGTCAGCATCGAGGCCGAGTGTGACAAAGCGCTGGCTCTCGTTGCTTGAGGTAATCGGCTGCGGCGCGGCAAAGCTCTGGCCGCCATCGGTCGACCTCGTGGTCAGCACCTGGCCATTGAAGGCCTTGTCCCGGAAGCGCGAAAACGCCAGTGCAATGCCGCCCTTCTTGTCGATGACGATCTGCGGACGCGCATCCGGACCCCAATCGAGGTTTAGCTTTTCCCCGGTCACCTGGACCTGCGTCGAAAAGTTGCGCCCCTCGTCCTTCGAACTCGCGACCGATATCTGGCCTCCCGCCATCCAGGCGAGCCACAGCGTTCCGTCCGGCGCGAAGGCCGGCGCGACCTTCGACGCGCAGCGCAAGATGGCCTCCTCGCATGCAGCTTCCGAGGCATGCTGATGATGGCTCATTTGCGCATGCGCGGCGGGCTGGCAGAGCGAGAGGGCGAGCATCGCGAGCAGGCTCATTCGCAGCATGGCTTTACTCCTCTTGAAGTGTTGTCCGGTCATTTGAACGCCAGCTTCATTCCGGCGATGAACGCGCGCGGCGAACCGGCGTAGATCGAGCCGGTCGTGTTGGCCAATACGCCGGCGGGATTCTGGATACCACCGGCCGTTACCGAGTTCGCGATGTTGTTCGCGGAAGCCACATAGGTCCGGTCGAAGACATTCCTGACTTCGACATACATGCTCAACGATTTGAAGTAATCGGACACGAGATCCGTCTTGTAGTGAACGTTGAGATTGACCAGTTCGTAGCCGGGCGCCTTCAAGAGATTGGCGTTGTCCATGTAGAACGAATCTTTCCACTGCACCTCGACGAATGCGCCGAGGCCCGCGAGCGGCCCCCACATCTGCTCATAGCCAAGGCGCGCGGTGAGTTCGTTCGGCGAGATGCCGGGAATCTTGTTGCCGGCACGGTTGAAGCTGAACGTTGCGCCGTTGACGATACTCTCGGTGTATTGGGTGTAGATCTCGTCGAGATAAGTGTACGCCGCGGTAAACCGCCAGCCCGGCAGGAATTGCCAATCGGCCGCCAGCTCGACGCCGCGATGCTCCGATCTCGGCGCATTGAACGTATAGCTCGCATTGGGCGCGCCGACCTGAGTCGCCTGGGTCACCAGCTCGTCCTTGAAGAACTCGTAGAAGCCGGTTGCACTGAATCTGAGCGTGCTGTTCGGCGTCCAGTCGAAGCCAAGGTCGTAGCCGATATTCTTCTGCGTTCTTAGCTGCGTATTGTTGCCGTTCTGACCGTTCGGCAGAACGAAGAGATTTCCGACCTGCGGCGTGCCGTAGCCGGTGGCGACGCGCGCGCGAAACAGCCATTCGGGATGCAGCTTGTAGAGCAGCGCCAGCTCGGGCGCGGTGTTCTGAAATTGCCGGTCGGCGGTCGTCGTGGTGATCGTCGGCATCGGAACTGGCGAACTTCCGTAATTGTAGGCGGAATTGATCCCCTTCAGATGCGTGGTTTCCCATCCGATGCCGGCAATGGCGGTCAGTTGCGGCGTCAGCTTCAATTCCTCGCGCGCACGAACGCCGTAGTTGGTGGTGTCGCTCCAGGTATTGCTTTGCAGAAGACCGAGCCTCGCATTGCCTCCCGGCATGACGTTGCGCGTATCGCTCGACGCCGTCAGCGTGTTGTAGAACGCGCCAAAATACGTCGTCGATTCCATGCCGAGGATTTCGCCGCGCTTGGTGACGTCGCTCATGTAGTTGTACGACGGGAAATCGCCGATCGCGCTGGTTGCTCCGGTCGGCTGACTGATATTGCGATCGTCGAACACGAACTGGTTGCGCCAGGTGGTCGTGTTGTCGAAATCGTGCTCCCATCTGCCGCCGACGATGGTGCGGCGATCTTCGCGGCCAAGCCCGGCCTGGATAGCGGTGATCGGAGTTCTTGTGCCGTTGAAGCCGTTGTTGAGGAGGTTAACTGAGGCGCAGCCGGCGACGCCGGCCATGTCGCAGCCCTGCTGGAACGGGTTTTGATGGTACTGGTTGAGCGACAGCCGGAGCGGCAGCCTTGTATCGAGATTGTTGTTGATGAACTTGACCGTGAAGCGATCGTCGGGCGTGGCGTGCAGCGTGCCGAGAAAATTCACCGTCTGGGTATTGAACCAGCTATTGCCGATAAATCCATCGCCGCGCGCGTCGCTCGCAAACAGCGAGCCCTCGAAATTGCCGACCTTCTTGCCGGCAGCCAGGTAGTTGTTGAGGTAGCCGAAGCTGCCGCCATCGGCGCCGTACTCGACACCGTCGATCGTGCCGCCCGGGCGGGTGCGGAAATTGAGCGCGCCGCCGGTCGCGTAATTGCCGTAGAGCGCAGACGACGGACCGCGGATGACGTCGATCGCGCTATAGGCGCGCGGGTCGATCAGATCGGTCCGGGAAAGTCCATCCGGCTGCGTCACCGGAAAACCATCCTCGAAGATCACGAGGTTGCGGATACCAAAGCCGTTGCGGGCGTTGGAGCCGCGGATGGAAATGCCGACATCGCGCGGACCGTTGCCCTGTTTCACCGAAATGCCGGGGCTCTCGCGCAGCACGTCGGCCACGGAGAAGGACGGCCGGTTCTCGAAGCGGCTGCGGTCGATGGTCGTCTCGGTCTGGCCATTGGGTGCCTGGTACAGGAGAGCGCGCGCCACGCTCGGGGTAATGCCCGCGGTTAGCGACGCTGAAGGCGCGGGGTTGGCCGAAGGCGGCCTCGCCTGCGTCCTGGCGGACGCGCGAATGGCCGGCTTTCGGGCCGCAGGTCTGGCAGCCGCGGCGCGCGGCGCGTCGACGGTCACTGCCGGCAACGCCGTCTGGGCGGTCGCGTTCGAGGGCGTGAGGGATAGCGCACTGCCGAGCACGAGCAGGCTCGCGCTTCCCAAAACACGATGGGGGTACATAGAACATTCCTGACGCCAGCGCTTTGGCTGGCTTGCTCAATTGAACGAACTGGCACGGCCGCGGCCGCACCATTTGACGAAGGTCAAGTGAGGTCAGGAAATGGAAGGAGGCGCGCGCGCCTGCGCGTGACTGCCGGCGCGAGCGTTTGTCAGCCGGAAAGCAAAGTCGAACCAGGCCACCCGCTCGGCAACCCGATCGATGTCGATCGTCGCAGTCTGCGGCGGGTCGACCGGCGCTCCGGTCTGCAGCACGCTGCAAACCGAACAGCATCCGTCATGGGCGCGGTGGCCGGTCTGGTCGGCCTGCCCGGCGCCAGGCGCTCCATCGCCGTGGCAGATCATAGCTCCGGCGAGTGGATCGGAGCTTGCGATGCTCGCCGCCCAGCATGCGCCGATCGGTGCAAAAATCTGCACCACCAGAGCAATCAGGACGATTGGCAGGAAATTCTTCAGCCGCCGGCGCATCGCAAAACCCATCCGCTTCAGACCTTAATCACCCCTGGAGTCTGAAGTCGAGATCAGGTTCCCGGAACTATGTTGCAGCTTCAAGGAGTAAACTTGGCTAAAAGCGATGCGTTTTGCAGCATTTGGACGGCGCCCTACCAAGATACCAAGCCTCGGGCGAATTGGAGCTAAATCCACAACCCCTGGTCGTAAATTCCCAATCATTTCGCAGAGTGCTGGAATTTTGAACAAACGTTGCCGAAATTGGTGACAAGACGAAAAAGATGGTCTACCAATTCGGGCTCAGGCTTGCCGACAGGCAAAGCTTGGTGGTCCAAGTCTCGGGAGGAGCCCTGACGCGCACAAGCAGCGTCGCCTCGACAATCAAGATCAAATCTCAATTTTCGGGGAAATTAAGGGTCGACACAATTTTTGAGCAGGGCTTGGTGCCCTGCTCTTTTTTTTCGTTACGATCGCAAGCGACAATGACGGCATCGTCAAATCCGATCGAGCGAAGTTTTGAACTGGCCGCCGAGCGCTGCGAAGATCTGACGCCGCTGGTCTATCGCCGCCTGTTCGAGACGCATCCCGAAGCGCGCACGATGTTTCGGACCGAGGGCAGCGAGCTCGTCAAGGGCTCGATGCTGGCCCTGACGATCGAGGCGATGCTGGATTTCGCCGGCGAACGCACCGGCCATTTCCGCCTAATCGCATCGGAAGTTTCCTCGCACGATTCCTACGGCACGCCGCGTGAATTGTTCGTCGCCTTCTTCGGCATCATCGCGCAGACGCTGCGCGACATCATCGCAGCCGACTGGTCGGACGAAATCGACGCGGCGTGGCAAAAACTGCTCGGCGAGATCGAGGGCCTCGTTGCAGCGCAGTGAAATGACGAGACCAAAGTCTCCCGGCGCTCATTGATACCGACGATCAAGTCATCCGGTGGCGCAAACGCGCCGAGTGTGAAAGACTGCCTCGATCCGCGGTGCGTGCAATCGACGCCGACGGCGATAACAAACGACAAGCGAGGGAGCAAACGATGTCCGGAACTGACAAAACGGCAACGACCAGGCGCGACCTTCTTCAGGCCGCAGGCGTGGCTGGCGCAGCCACCGCCCTGCTCGGGGGACTGGGTATTAATCCAGCGCTGGCGGCGGCCGCACGTTCAGAGAAGCCGTTGAAGGCGGCGTTCTCCAATGCAGGCCTGCAGGCGACCTGGTGCGCCCAGGGCAAGCAGGCGGCGGAATGGTGGGGCAAGCTGTTCAACGTCGAAGTCACCTGGTTCGACGGCCAGCTCGACGCGGTCAAGCAGCGCGCGGCGATCGACAACATGGCGTCGCAAAAATGGGATTTCGTGGCCATCCAGGCATTCGGCATCGGCACGCTGACCCAGCCCGTGCAGAAGATGATCGATGCCGGCATTCCCGTGATCGACATGGACACGCTGATCGCGCCGCTTGATCAGATCAAGGTTCATTCGTTCCTGGCGCCCGATAATGAATTCATGGGCGCTTCGGTGACCCAGGCGCTGTGCAACGCCATGGGCGGCAAGGGCAAGATCATCATGACGCAGGGTGCGCTCGGCCATACCGGCGCGCAGGGCCGCGCCAAGGGTTTTAACACGGTGGTGAAGCAGTTCCCGAACATCGAGGTGCTGGACACCCAGCCCGCGGATTGGGACGTCTCGAAGACGGCGCGGCTGTGGGAGACCTATCTGACAAAGCACCCGCAGATCGACGCGGCCTTCTTCCACAATGACGACATGGCGCTGGCCGCCTACAACATCATGAAGGCGCGCAACCGCACCAACATCATGATCGGCGGCGTCGACGCCATGCCGCCGGCGATCCAGGCGGTGAGCGAAGGCCGCATGTTCGCGACCGTCCGCAATCCCTCCTGCCGCATCCACGGCGGCGCCATCATTGCCGGCGTCGCCGCGGTGACCGCGGGCGAGAAGAGCGGACAGGGTATTCCAAAGCACGTCATCACCGACGGCCCGGTCGTGACAAAGGCCAATGCCGCCGGCATGCAATGGATGGAGGACCATTTCCTGATCTGAGCCAGCATGTCCGCGGGACTTAAGCCCATCCTCGAACTGCAAGAGATCACGAAGGCCTTCGGCGGCGTCGAAGCCCTTCGTGGTGTCGACTTCGCGCTTTCTCCCGGCGAGATCCATGGTCTCGTCGGCGAGAACGGCGCGGGCAAAAGCACGCTGATGAAGATCATCGCCGGCGTGCATGCCGATTTTTCCGGCCGCTTTATCCTGGACGGCCGGGAGACCCGCTTCCGCTCGGTGCGCGACGCGCATGCGGCGGGTATCGCCATGGTGCATCAGGAACTGAGCGTGGCGCCCGATCTGTCGGTGGCCGAGAACGTGTTTCTCGGCAACCAGCCGACCAACCGCTTTGGCTTCGTGCAATGGCGGCGCATGGCGCGCGAGGCCGGCGAGCAACTCAAACGTTTCGGCATCGACGTCGATCCGATGTCGCGGCTCGGTGACCTCCCGATCGGCCTGCAGCAACTGATCGAGATCGCCCGCGTGCTGTTCTCGGGGGCCCGCATCATCATCCTCGACGAGCCGACCTCGGCGCTGTCGCCGCCCGAAGTGGAGCGCCTGTTCGCGACCCTGAAGCGGCTGCGGGATGAAGGCACCAGCATCGTCTTCATCTCGCATTTCATCGAGGACATCCTGCGCGTCTCCGACGTCGTAACGGTGTTCCGCAACGGCAGGAAGGTCGCCGAGACGAGGGCCGCCGATACCAGCAAGCCCGCGCTGATCGAGGCCATGATCGGCCATGGCCGCGAGGCGCTGGAGGAGACCTACACGCATGACATCATGCTGCCGCCGCCCGCCGAGAAGCCGGTGGTGCTGAACGCGAGCGGGCTGTCGCTCGCCCGCAGCCTGCGCGACGTTTCGTTCGACGTCCGCGCCGGCGAAGTGCTGGGTATCTACGGTTTTATGGGATGCGGGCAGCTCGAACTGGCGCGGATCCTGTTCGGCAAGCTCAAACCCGACCAGGGCTCGCTGGCGATCGCCGGAGAACAAAAGGCCTTCCGCAGCACGGCCGGCGCACGCCGCGCCGGCATCGCCTTCGTGCCCGAGAGCCGGCGCGACATGCTGTTTCACCAGGAGCCGGTCTACAAGAACATCTCGATCAGCGTCCTCGACCGCATTTCATCCCTGCTGCTCAAGCCGTCGCGCGAACGCGAGATCGCCGCGCGCCAGGTCGACCAGTTGCGGATCCGGCCCGCAGCCGTCGAACTCGATCTCGGCATGCTCTCGGGCGGCAATCAGCAGAAAGTGGCGCTGGCGAAGTGGTTGAGCTATCCGCCGCGGCTATTGGTGCTGTGCGAACCGACCCGCGGCATGGACGTCGGCGCCAAGGACGACGTCATCCACATCGTCAGAGATTTGCGCGCCAAGGGGCTCGCCGTCATCGTGCTCTCCACCGAGCCGGAGACGGTGCTGTCGCTCGCCGACCGCATCATCGTGCTCAAGCGCGGCGCGGTGGTGCGGGAATTTTCCAACGAACGGATCAGCAAGGACCGCCTGCTCGAAGCGGCGTGAGGAGACCGACATGACTTCAGGTGAAAGCGTGACAGTCCCCGCTTCGGATCGCAAACGCCCGCACCGGCTCGCCGTGATGCTGCGCTCCCAGATGCGCAACATCGCGCCGTTC
Source organism: Bradyrhizobium sp. LMTR 3 (assembly GCF_001693485.1). GTDB lineage: Bacteria > Pseudomonadota > Alphaproteobacteria > Rhizobiales > Xanthobacteraceae > Bradyrhizobium. The sequence continues at coordinate 344,754 of NZ_MAXC01000033.1, read as the reverse complement.
CTGACGCTGATCTGCCTGTTCGGCTTCTTCGCCGCCGCCAGCCCCTCGTTTGCGACGCTGGACAATCTCGGCAACATCCTGACCCAGATTTCGGTCACCGGCATCATCGCCGTCGGCCTAACTTTCGTGATTCTCTGCGCCGAAATCGACCTCTCGATCGCCGCCATCGCCAACGTCACCGGCATTGCGGTCGCCTATTTCACGCTGCAGGAATCCTACGTCAACATTGCCAACGTGCCGATGCCTGGATGGGCCGCGATCCTCCTGGCGCTGGCGCTTTGCGCCCTGCTCGGCCTCGTCAACGCCTTCGGGCTGACGGTGATCGGCATCCCCTCCTTCATCATGACGCTGGCGATGATGCAGATCGCGGCCGGCATCTCGGCGCTGTTGGTGCGCGGCCAGATCGCCTACAAGGTGCCCCCGCTGGTCACGACGCTGGGATCGACATCGATCGGCGGCATCCCCTGGATCGTGATCGTGGCGGCCTTGATGCTGCTCGGCGGCCATCTGGTGCTGACCTACACGCGCTTCGGCCGCTACGTCTACATGGTCGGCGGAAACCGCGAGGCGGCGGAATATTCCGGCCTCAACGTCAAGCTCATCCTCGGCAGCGTCATGGTGATCTCGGCGGTCTGCGCCGGCGTCGGCGGCATGCTCGGCGTCGCGCATTTCGGCAGCGCGCAGCAGAACGAGTTCGACACCTATCTTCTGGATTCGATCGCCGCCGTCGTGGTCGGCGGCACCAGCCTGTTTGGCGGCCGCGGCGGCATCGGCAACACCATCGTCGGCCTGTTCGTGCTCGGCGTCCTCAACAACGGACTCGATCACGTCAACATCGACAGTTTTTTGAAGATATTGATCCGCGGGCTGATCCTGCTGGCTGCGTTGGTGATCAACGTCTATGCGCAGAGATTGCGGGAGCGGACGGCCGACTGAGACCTGGGCGGCTCGGACTTTACTCCCCGGCTTTCGTTTCGACCAAGGCCGGAGCTGCGATCTTGTCCTTCATTTCTTCGCAGATCTTGCGTACCTCCGCCGTCAGCAACGAGCAGCTCTCAATTTGAAGGAAGACGCGTTTGGCCTCCGCGCGATAGCGCGCTGCGGTCTCCTTCAGTTCTTCGGTCACCGCGAGCGCCTCGCGGGTCATGGCCTCGCATTGCCGGGCCTGCTCGATGAGCTCAACGCCCAGGGCCTCGATATCCTTCGCGGCGGCTTCATATTCGCGCACGACAGCTTCCGCGGACAGCTTGCCGATCTCCGTTGCGCCGTCGCTATGCTCCACATAATCCGGCATCCCCAACTCTGGAGCGCGTACGGACGGCGGCGCGTAGTCGGTCGGCTGGGATTCGCGAACTGACGGTAGTTTGCGAAACTCTTCTTCAATCTCGCGTTCAAGATCGATCGCGCCCAAGATCGGCGGTTTTGCTAAACGTACCATGGAGGTGCTCCTTGAATGAAAATGCGAGCCGACAGAAAAAATCTCTCGAAATGCGGCTCAGACGGTTAGCCGTCCTGTGGAGGCGAGCAACCAAATCCCTCGGGTAAGCTTGTTATTTAACCTTGATGTCCGCGCTGGCGGTTAATTCGGGAACTGCCGAAAAGTTAGCGTCGTAGCGCGCATCCCCGATTCAGCTTGAAGATATCGATCAGCGGTATGATCCTGCTGACGCGGATGGCACCTTGCCATCCGTGTCCCGGACGCGGTGCAGCTTAGGCGATGCGCAGCATCGTCCGGCAACGCCCGCTCGCTCCGCGAGCCGGTGAACCGACCGGAGGCAATCAGGCAAAATCCGGCTGCCAGTCCCGCACTTCCTGCGCCGCTTTCGTCACGGCACTGATGGTCTGGAACGACGCCACATCCACCATCATCGCCCGCGCCAGCCGCAGGCTGCGCGCCTCGGAGATCGCCCGCCGCTTCGGGTCTTCGATCAATTCAAAATCGATGTTGTGCGCCAGCCCCAGAATACGGCGGATGATTTTTGCCGCCGCGAATCCGACGGTGTCCTCAAACAGCCGCGCCATATAGGCCTGCCGCTCGGCCTCCAGCCGCGCGGCGCCGGCCTCGCCTTCGAACAGCGTCCGCGGATAGGCATCGCCTCCCGCTTGCGTCCGCCACAGCTCCAGGAACTTACGGGCGAACTCGCTCCACACGCCCTCGGCCGTCTCCTGCACCCACGCCTCGAACGCGCGGCGCTCGCCCGGCGAACGCTCGTGACCGGCGGACGCCAGATAGGCCATCAGCAGATTGGCGATGACGGCGCCGATATCGAAGCCCATCGGTCCGTAGAACGCGAACTCCGGATCGATCACCCTGGTCTCGCTCTCCGTCACCATGATCGATCCCGTGTGAAGGTCACCGTGGATCAGGGCTTCCGGCGCGTTCAGGAATTTCAGTTTCAGCCGCGAGATCGCGACGTGGAGGTCGAGGTCTTCGCTAAAACCCGCCGCGGTCGCATCGAGCCAGGGCTGCGTCCAGCGGTTCTGCTCGGCCACGCGGTAGGGATCGGTGAAGATCAGGTCCTCGGTGATCTTGCAGAGCGCATGGTTGCCGGCGAACGCGGCGACTCCCTCCTTCTTCTCGGCGGCTGATACCGCGAGGTCGGACGAAAGAAACAGCGTCCGCGCCAGAAACGTCGTGATGTCCTCGACGAAGCGCGGATAGGTAGTGCCGGCCACCAGCCCCTTGCGCATGATGATATGCGGCTCGAGCAGCTCCATGACGACGAGCGCGAGCGCCTCGTTGTGGTGCAGCACATCAGGCAACAGGCCGGGCGCCAGCCGGGCCTGATGCGTCAGCGCCAGATATTCGTAATGCGAGCGCGACAGCGGCAACGGCCAGCTCTCGCCGACGAGGCGCACGTAAGGCAGCGCCTGCTTGACGGCGACGCCGCCCGCCGCCCCCTTGACGATGAAGACGAGATTGAGGTTGCCGTCGCCGACTTCGCTGATCGACCAGGAAGCCGGGGCGCCGCCAAGACGGGCCGCGACCGCAAGAGTTCCTGCGAGGTAGTCCCGCAGGTCGGCTTCGTGAAGAATTCGATATTCGTCCTGTCGCGGATCAGCCAATGATCGACGCTGTGAACTCATCGTGGTCTCCCCCCCGTGCCGGCGCGGGAGTTCACTCCCGTTTCAGTTTGAGCCAGCCTTGTGTTCACCGGATCATAGCCAAACGGCGCGGCTGGCGGCCAGCGTCTCTCCCGTCCCCACTTGGCCCAGCGTCTCAAATGAGCTGCGCGAGCCAGACGGTATGACCGCCGCAGTCGGGGTCCTCGACGACATGCGACACCACGCGAAAGCCATTCTGGTCGAGCAATGAACGATATTCGGCGGGGTCGAGGCTTGCATGATACAGCGGCTCGCCTCCAAGACTCCCGATCGCCTCCCCATGCGCGGGGCCGCTGGTGAACATCAGCGCCGCGTCTGGCGCCGCATGCGCGCGAAACACCGGAAACATCCGGCGCTGGTCGTCGTGAGAGAGATGAAAGAAACTGTCCCACGCAAGGATGCCGGAAAACTGTCGCCGCAAAGCAAGCTTGCGCATATCGGCCACGATCCAATCCTGCTCGGGAAAGCGCTTTCGACTGGCGTCGATCATGGCCGGAGAGGAATCCACGCCAGTGACGGAATGGCCAAGCCCGATTAGATACGCGGCCATCGGCTCGGCGGAGCCGCACCCGAGATCGAGGAGTGGCCCGGTGGGCGACAGCAACGCCTGAAAGCGGTCAAGCCAGGGCTTTTCAAACAAGCCAGTTCGGACGCGGCTCTCGATCCAGTGGCGCGCCTTGCGCTGGTACAGGTCGATGATCCCTGCGGCTTCTTTCGAGGCCATTTGCGTCGCCACATCGAAAATTCAGAACGGCAGCCCCATCAGTTTCGATAGCCGCTCGATATTCAGATAGCCCTGGTGATAAGCCCACATCCCGATGCCGAAAATCACGGCCGAAACAATCGTGGTCCAGAGCAGCTTCCAGCCCATCCGCGCCATGACCGGCGCGCCGGGATCGGTGCCGGGCGCGCCCTCGCCGTCCTCGTGCTGGCTGCGGACGCCGAACGGCAGCGTCGTGAACAGCACGACCCACCACAGCACGAAGTAGATCGCAAGCGCGGTGGAGATGCTGTAGGCCATCTGGATTACGCCTGTTCGATCTCGACGAGCGCGCCGGAGAAATCCTTGGGGTGGAAAAACAGCACCGGCTTGCCGTGCGCACCGATCTTCGGCTCGCCGTCGCCCAGCACGCGCGCGCCCTCGCTGATCAGTCTGTCGCGCGCGGCGACGATGTCGGGCACCTCGTAGCAGATATGATGGATGCCGCCGTCGGCATTGCGCTCGACGAATTTGGCGATCGGCGAGGCGTCGCCGAGCGGCTGGATGAACTCAATCTTGGTGTTGGGCAGCGTCACGAACACGGTGATGACGCCATGCTCCGGCAGCGGCACCGCGCCGGAGATTTCCGCGCCGAACGCACCGCCGTAGATCCTGGCGGCTTTTTCCGCGTCCTTGACCGCGATCGCGACGTGATTAAGCCGACCCAGCATGATTACTCCACTCCCTGCCTCTAGCGCTCCCGGCGAGGACCCGTGTCCGCCCGAAAGGTCTTTTACCTCAAACCGTTAGAACGTGAACGAGGCAAATCGGCTTCTTACCCCAATTCTCGGCAATGACCGCCCGCACCGCGCGCCGCACCGATTCCGCCGTGGCGTCCGCGTCGCGGCGCCGCGCCCGCGGCAGACCTTCAACCGTAGAGACCACCAAATCGAACACGATCTCGTCGATGAGCTCGCCGGCGGTATTCTTCTCGGGGATGCCAACGAGATCAACCTCGGGATCGTCGGCCAACTCGCCCTTGTCGGTCATGGCAATCGCCACGAAGGCGCAGCCGGCAAACCCCATCCGGCGCCGTTCGACTACGGCGCGGGATTTGGAGTCCTCCAGGATCGCGCCGTCCTTGTAAAGCCGTCCTGACGGCAATTCGTCGATGATGCCGGAATCGCCGGGGCCAAGCTTGACCAGATCACCGTTGCGGCAGGTCATTACCTTCGGCACGCCGGCGGCGCGCGCCAGCTTGGCGTGCTCCGATAGATGCAGCGCCTCGCCATGGACGGGGATCAGGATCTGCGGGCGCACCCACGAGATCATGTCGCGCAGCTCGTCGCGGCGCGGATGGCCGGAGACATGGACGAGATCGTTGCGGTCGGTGATGACCTCGATGCCCTGAACGATCAGCCCGTTGATGATGGAGCCGACCGCCTTCTCGTTACCGGGAATGGTGCGCGAGGAAAAGATCACGCTGTCGCCCTTGTTCAGCGTCACCTGCGGATGGTCGTTGTTGGCGATGCGGGCCAGCGCAGCGCGCGGCTCGCCCTGGCTGCCGGTGCAGAGCGCCAGCACCTTCTCGGGTGGGAAATGGCCGTAATAGTCGGCGCCGCGAAAGTTCTGCACGCCATCGAGATAGCCGGTCTCGCGGGCGACCTGCACCACGCGCTCCATGGCGCGGCCGACCACGACCACCTCGCGATCGGCGGCTTTGGCAGCGTCCGCCACCGCTTTGACCCGCGCGACGTTGGAAGCAAAGGTGGTGACGGCGACCCGGCCCTTGGCGGCGCCGACCAACTTCTTGATCGTGGCGGCGACCTCGGTTTCCGACGGCGAGCGCCCGTCCCGCACCGCATTGGTGGAATCGCCGACCAGCGCCAGTACGCCCTCGTCGCCAAGCTCGCGCAGGCGGCGCTCGTCGGTCGGCAGACCGATGATCGGCGTCGGATCGATCTTCCAGTCGCCTGTGTGGAGGACGGTGCCGACGGAAGTGTGGATCGCCAGCGCATGCGATTCCGGAATCGAATGCGCGACCGGAATGAACTCGACGGTGAACGGCCCAAGCTCGATGCGGCCGCCCGACGGCACCACCGTCACCGGAATTTTCGGCGGGTTGCGCTCGGCGGCGCATTTGGCCTCGAACAGCGCAGCGCTGAACTTGGTCGCATAGACCTTGCATTGCAGCTTCGGCCAGAGGTCGATAATTGCGCCGAAATGGTCCTCATGGGCGTGCGTCAGCACCAGGCCCATCAGGTTGTTGCGCTCTTTCTCCAGGAAGCGGATATCGGGCATGATCAGGTCGATGCCCGGCAGATGCTCCTCGTCGCCAAAGGAGACGCCGAGATCGACCGCGAGCCAGGACCGCTGGTGGCGGTTGCCGAGCCCGTAGATCGACAGGTTCATGCCGATCTCGCCGACACCGCCAAGCGGCGCAAACGTCAGTTCATCCGGCCGCGCCATCAGGCTGCCCCCACCGACGCCGCCGCGCCGAAATAGACTTCGCCCGCCGTAACGGCCGCGCGCTTGCCCTCGGCGTTGCGAACGATCAGGCAGCCGCTCTCGTCGATGGTGTCGAAGGTGCCTTCGACGGTCGCTGTTCCCGTGTTGATCGCGACCCGCTCGCCGAGACCGAAGGCACGCTCCAGCCAGGCTTTCCGAATGTCGGCAAAGCCGCGGCCGTTGTCCCAGATGCCGCGGAATTCGACCCAGGCGTCCGACAGCGCCGTGAAAAGCTCCTCCGCGCCGACATGGACGCCGAGCGCGGCAAGCGAGGTCGCCGGTGTCGGCGTGCCCTCGGGCGCGGCAATGACGTTGGTGCCGATGCCGACCACCACGGCGAGACGGTTGCCCGCCACGGCTTCGGCCTCCAGCAGGATGCCGGCGAGCTTTTGCCGCTCCGCCAGCACGTCGTTCGGCCATTTCAGGGCGAATTTCAGTGAGTCCGCGCCGGCCCGGCGCATATTGGCCTCCAGGCTGAGTTTCTGCAGCGCACTTTCCAACGAAAGCCCCGCGGCAAAGCCCAGCGTCGCCGCCACGGCCGGCGACACATCCATGACTTCCAGAATGCTGCTGGCGAGGTTGCCGCGCGGCGCGCTCCAGGCGCGCTGCCGTCGGCCGCGCCCCGCGGTCTGCTCCGTTGTCACGAACCACATCGGCCCAACTTCGCCGTTACGGGCGCGCGCCATGGCTTCGGCGTTGGTCGAACCGATCTGGTCGAAGGCGGCGAGCTTGTAGCCCGCCGATTTGGCTTTGGGACCGAGCGAGAAGGTCATCCTAAAACAGCGACTTCGCCGCCGCCGTGGCGACGCTGACCAGCGGCCCCGGATAGACGAAGAAGAAGATGTTGAAGATACCGGCAACCGCCAGCACCGTCCGCAATTCGATGCGCATCGGTTCGACCTGGCCGGCCGGCTCGTCGAAATACATCAGCTTGATGATGGTGAGATAGTAGAACGCGCCCACCACGCTGGTCAGCACGCCGATGACGGCGAGCGTGAACAGGCCCGCCTTGATCGCGGCCACGAACACGTACCATTTGGCGAAGAAGCCCGCGAGCGGCGGAATGCCGGCCAGCGAGAACAGCAGCATCGCAAAGAAGAACGCCAGCATCGGATTGGTGCGCGACAGCCCTGCGAAATCGCTGATCTGCTCGACCGCCTGACCGTTGCGCTTCATGGTCAGGATGACGGCGAACGAGCCCAGCGTCATCGCGACGTAGATTGCGATGTAGACCAGCACGCCCTGCGCGCCCTCCACCGTGCCCGAGGCAAGCCCGACCAGCGCAAAGCCCATATGGCCGATCGACGAATAGGCCATGAGGCGCTTGATGTTCTTCTGTCCGATCGCGGCGAACGAACCCAGCGCCATCGAGGCAATAGCGACGAACACGAGGATCTGCTGCCATTGCGGGACGATGCCCGGAAAAGCGGTCAGCGTGACGCGGGTGAACACCGCAAGGGCTGCGACCTTCGGCGCCGATGCAAAGAACGCCGTGACCGGCGTCGGCGCACCCTCATAGACGTCCGGCGTCCACATATGGAAAGGCACGGCGGATACCTTGAAGCAGAGCCCAGCCAGCAGGAACACGAGGCCGAACACGATGCCGACGCTGCCGGTCTTCACCGCCGCCGCAATGCCCGCAAAATCGACTGTGCCGGTGAAGCCGTAGATCAGCGAAGCGCCGTAGAGCAGCATGCCCGAGGACAGCGCGCCGAGCACAAAATACTTCAGCCCGGCCTCGGTGGACTTGGCGTTATCGCGGTTGCTTGCCGCGACCACATAGAGCGCGAGCGACATCAGCTCGAGCCCGAGATAGAGCATGATCAGGTCGGCGGCCGAGATCAGCACCATCATGCCGAGCGTGGAGAGCAGCACCAGGATCGAATATTCGAAAATGCGCCGCGACGGATCGGACAGAAACTCCGTCGACAGGATCAGCGTCACCGCCGAGCCGATGATCGCAAGGATTTTCAGGAAGCGGGCAAAATCGTCGACGACGAAGCTGCCGCCGAAGGTCGTGAGCTTGCCGGCGGGCAGCATCAACACCAGCACGCCGGTCAGGACCAGCAGGACCACCGCAAGGCTGGTGACCAGCCGGGTCGTCTCCTGCCCGCGATAGGCGCCGAGCATCAACAGCGCCATGGCGCCGACGGCGAGCACCAGCTCCGGCAATACCGGCAGCAACTGATAACCTGCACTCGAAAAGCTCATGACGTTCTTATCCTTGGCGCGTCTTCTTCATGCGAACCGGCTTCCACTTCGCTTGAAAACGCTACGTTATTGCGCGACCAGCGCGGCTGCCTTCACGGCAGTCACGGCGGCGTTGTAGTTGTTGACGAGTTGCTGAACCGAGGCCGCCGACATGTCGAGCACGGGCTTCGGATAGACACCGAACAGGATGGTTAGCGCCACCAACGGGAACAGCGTCAGGCTTTCGCGGGGCGTCAGGTCCTTGATGCTGGCGAGCGACGGCTTGGTCAGCGCGCCGAACACGACCTTGCGATAGAGCCACAGCGCATAGCCGGCCGACAGGATGACGCCGAGGGTGGCAAAGGTCGCGGTCGGGATCGAGACCTTGAAGGTGCCGAGCAGCGTCATGAACTCGCCGACGAAGCCGCTCGTGCCGGGCAGCCCGACATTGGCCATGGTGAACACCATGAACACCAGCGCGTAGAGCGGCATCCGGTTGACGAGGCCTCCATAGGCCACGATCTCGCGGGTATGCATGCGGTCGTAGACGATGCCGACGCAGAGGAACAGCGCGCCGGAGACGATGCCGTGCGACACCATCTGGAACACGCCGCCGGCCACGCCTTGCGTGGTCGCGGCGAAGATGCCCATGGTGACGAAGCCCATATGGGCCACCGACGAATAGGCGATCAGCTTCTTGATGTCTTCCTGCATCAACGCCACCAGCGAGGTGTAGACGATGGCGATCACCGACAGCGAGAAGATCAGCGGCGCGAAATCATGCGATGCCAGAGGGAACATCGGTAGCGAGAAGCGCAGGAAGCCGTAGCCGCCCATCTTCAAGAGGATCGCGGCCAAGATCACCGAGCCTGCCGTCGGCGCCTCGACATGCGCGTCGGGCAACCAAGTGTGCACCGGCCACATCGGCATCTTCACCGCAAACGAGGCAAAGAACGCCAGCCACGCCCAGGTCTGCAAGCTGCGCGGCACGGCTGTCTGCATCAGGGTCGGGATATCGGTGGTGCCGGCATTCCAGTACAGCGCCATGATCGCGAGCAGCATCAGCACCGAGCCGAGCAGCGTGTAGAGGAAGAATTTGAACGACGCGTAGACCCGGCGCGGACCGCCCCAGACGCCGATGATCAGGAACATCGGGATCAGGCCGCCTTCGAAGAACAGATAAAACAGCACGAGGTCGAGCGCCGAGAACGTGCCGACCATCAGCGTTTCCAGGAACAGGAACGCCATCATGTACTCGCGCACGCGATTGGTGACGGATTTCCAGCTCGCGATGATGCAGAGCGGCATCAGTGCCGTGGTCAGGATCACGAACGGCAGCGAGATGCCGTCGACCCCCATATGATAGGTGATGCCGCTGGCAAGCCAGTTCGCTTTTTCGACGAACTGGAAGTCCGCACTTGCGGCATCGAAGCGCCAGACCAGGATCAGCGACACCGCGTAGGTGACCAGCGTGGTCCACAGCGCGATCCAGCGCGCATTGCGCCGCGCGGCTTCGTCGTCGCCGCGGGTGAGATAGATCGCCACTGCACCGATGACCGGCAGGAAGGTGACGACCGAAAGGATGGGCCAGGTTGTCATTACTGGCCTCCCAAGCCGAACATGAACCAGGTGATCAGCCCCGCGACACCGATCAGCATCGCAAAAGCATAGTGATAGAGGTAGCCGGTCTGGATCTTCACCACATTGCGGGTGACGTCGAGCACGCGTGCCGAGACACCATCCGGGCCGAAGCCGTCGATGACGAAACCGTCGCCCTTCTTCCACAGGAAGCGGCCGAGCCACTTCGCGGGGCGAACGAAGATGATTTCATAGAGCTCGTCGAAGTACCATTTATTGAGCAGGAAGTGGTAGAGCATCTGGTGCTGGTTGGCGAGCTCGACCGGCAGATACGGCCGGCGGATGTAGAAGACGTAAGCGATATAAAGGCCAATCCCCATCATGACGGTCGGCAGATAGACGATGGTCTTCGGAATGTGGTGCATCTCGTCGATGATGTTCGGATGCATCTTCAGCGACTCGCGGAAGAATTCCCCCACGCCGTGACCGGCGAATACCTCGTAGAACGGGAAGCCGGCGAGGATCGAGCCTGCGGCGAGAATGCCGATCGGGACCAGCATCCACATCGGCGATTCATGCGCCGCTTCGTAATGATGCTGGTCGTGCGGTTCGCCGTGGAACGTCTTGAAGATCAAGCGCCACGAATAGAACGAGGTCAGGCCGGCCGCGATCACCGTCATAGCGAAGCCGTAGTACCCGAACGGGTTGTGCGCCACATAAGCCGACTCGATGATCGCGTCCTTGGAGAAATAGCCCGCAGTCAGCGGGAAGCCGGTCAGCGCCAGCGTGCCGATCACCATCACTGCATAGGTGTAGGGGATCTTGCGCCACAGCCCGCCCATGTTGCGGATGTCCTGCTCGTGGTGCATCGCGTAGATCACCGAGCCCGAGCCCAAGAACAACAGCGCCTTGAAGAAGGCGTGGGTGAACAGGTGATACATGCCGACCGAATAGGCCCCTGCTCCCATCGCCACGAACATGTAACCGAGCTGCGAACAGGTCGAATAGGCGACGATGCGCTTGATGTCGTTCTGCACGAGGCCGACGGTTGCCGCAAAGAACGCGGTGGTGGCGCCGAAGAACATCACCACGGCCTGCGCGTTGGGCGCCAGTTCGAACAGCGGCGACAGCCGCGCCACCATGAATACGCCGGCGGTGACCATGGTCGCGGCGTGGATCAGCGCGGAGACCGGGGTCGGACCTTCCATCGCGTCCGGCAGCCAGGTGTGCAGCAGGAACTGGGCCGACTTGCCCATCGCGCCCATGAACAGCAATAGGCAGATCAGCGTCAGTGCGTCGGCGTGCCAGCCGAAGAAGTCGATGGTCTTGCCCGAGAGCCCCTGTGCGCCGGCAAAGATGGTCTCGAAATCGGTGGTATTGAGCAGCATGAAGACGGCGAAGATGCCGAGCGCAAAGCCGAAGTCACCGACGCGGTTGACCACGAAGGCCTTGATCGCCGCCGCGTTCGCCGACGGCTTCTGGTACCAGAAGCCGATCAGGAGATAGCTCGCCAGACCGACGCCCTCCCAGCCGAAGAAAAGCTGGACCAGGTTGTCCGCGGTCACCAGCATCAGCATCGCGAAGGTGAACAGCGAGAGATAGGCGAAGAAGCGCGGCCGGTGCGGATCCTCGTCCATGTAGCCGATGGAATAGAGGTGCACGAGCGAGGAGACGGTGTTGACCACCACCAGCATCACGGCGGTCAACGTGTCGACGCGCAGCGCCCACGACACCTGCAGATCGCCGGAATTGATCCAGGGAAACAGCGCGATCCGCGCGTCATGGTGCATGAAGCCGACATCGACCAGCGTCACCCAGGAGAGCGCGGCGGAAACGAACAGAAGTCCCGTCGTGATCAGTTCGGCCGCCCGCGAACCCTGAGCCGGCGGCTCGGAGACGTGATGATCGTCGTGGCCATGATCGTCATGGGCCTCCGCGGCGTGCGCGTGATCGCCATGGCCGTGGTCGTGATGCCCGTGGTCGTGATGCTTGACCTCATCGCCGCTCGGATTGCGCGCATGCGCCCCGAAAATCGCGATCAGGCCGGCCAGAATGGCGCCCAGCAGCGGCAGAAAGACGATTGCCTGAACCATAGCTGCTTTAGCCCTTCATCAGATTGACGTCTTCAACCGCGATCGAACCGCGGTTGCGGAAATACACCACGAGCACCGCGAGACCGATCGCAGCCTCGGCCGCCGCGACCGTCAGCACCAACAGCGCGAATACCTGGCCGACGATGTCGCCGAGGAAGGTCGAGAACGCCACCAGGTTGATGTTGACGGCGAGCAGGATCAGCTCGATCGACATCAAAATGACGATGATGTTCTTGCGGTTCAGGAAGATGCCGAGGATCCCGATCGTGAACAGGGTGGCGGCGACCGCGAGATAGTGGCCCAGACCGATCGTCATTTCACCCACTCCGCCGCGTCCGTATCCTGCAGCCCCTGCCCCGACGCCACTTTGCGCACGGCCATCGCGAGCTCCGGCGTGCGCGCGTTCTGCACGTTGATGTCCTGCCGCTTGACCTTCGCCTTGTGGCGCAGCGTCAGCACGATGGCGCCGATCATCGCGACCAGAAGCACGATGCCGGCGATCTGGAAGTAATGGATGTACTTCGTATAGAGCACCAGCCCGAGCGCCTCGGTGTTGCTGACATTGGCCGGGATCGCCGCCGTGATCGATTTCGCCGTGTCGGGGTTCATGACCCAGCCGCCGGCAACCAGTAGCAGCTCGGCGAGGAAGATGCCGCCGATCACCAGACCGATCGGCAGATATTCGATGAAGCCCTCACGCAGCTCGGTGAAGTCGACATCGAGCATCATGATCACGAACAGGAACAGCACCGCGACCGCGCCGACATAGACCACGATCAGCATCATGCCGAGGAATTCGGCGCCCATCAGCACGAACAGGCCGGACGCGTTGACGAAGGCCAGGATCAGATACAGCACGGAGTGCACGGGATTGCGCGACACAATCACCATCACAGCCGAGGCCACGCAGACGCCGGCGAAGAGATAGAAGAACAGTGCGGGAAGGATCATATCCTCACCTCACCGGTACGGCGCGTCGAGTTCGATGGCTTTCGCAATCTCGCGCTCCCAGCGGTCGCCATTGGCGAGCAGTTTCGCCTTGTCATAGTAGAGTTCCTCGCGGGTCTCGGTCGCGAATTCGAAATTCGGTCCCTCGACGATGGCATCGACCGGACAGGCTTCCTGGCACAGGCCACAATAGATACATTTCACCATGTCGATGTCGTAGCGCACGGTGCGGCGGGTGCCGTCGTTGCGGCGCGGGCCGGCCTCGATCGTGATCGCCTGCGCCGGGCAGATCGCCTCGCACAGCTTGCAGGCGATGCAGCGTTCCTCGCCGTTCGGATAGCGGCGCAGCGCATGCTCACCGCGGAAGCGCGGCGAGATCGGGTTCTTCTCGAACGGATAGTTGATGGTCGGCTTCGGCTTGAAGAAATAGCGCATGGCGAGAAAGAACGCCGATACGAATTCGCTCAAGAGAAGCGCGCGGGCTGTTGCATTGACGTTGACACTCATGATGGCCTCACTTCGGCGCAATGCCGGCGAATTGCAGCACCCCGGCCACAATCACCACCATCGCCAGCGACAGCGGCAAAAACACCTTCCAGCCGAGCCGCATCAGTTGGTCGTAGCGGTAGCGCGGCACGATCGCCTTCGCCATCGCGAACAGGAAGAACATGAAGAACAGTTTCAGCGCAAACCAGACCACACCCGGGATCCAGGTGAACGGCGGCAGCGCCACCGGCGGCAGCCAGCCCCCGAGGAACATGATCGTCGCCAGCGCGCACATCGTGGTGATCGCGACGTATTCGCCCAGCATGAACAAGAGATACGGCGTCGAGCCGTATTCGACCATGAAGCCGGCGACCAGTTCGGATTCTGCTTCCACCAGATCGAACGGCGGACGGTTGGTCTCGGCCAGCGCCGAGACGTAGAACACCACGAACATCGGGAACAGCGGCCACACATACCAGTTCAGGATGGTGAGCTGCGGCAGGCCGATCAGGCTGGCGAAACCGCGGGCATTCTGCGCTTCCACCACCGCCGAAAGGTTGAGCGAGCCGGCGCACAACAAAACCGTGATGATGACGAAGCCGATCGAGACTTCGTAGGACACCATCTGCGCCGCGGAGCGAAGCGCCGCCAGGAACGGGTATTTCGAGTTCGACGACCAGCCGGCCATGATGATGCCGTAGATCGACAGCGACGAGATCGCGAAGATGTAGAGGACGCCGACATTGATATTGGAGATCACCCAGCCGGCATCCATCGGAATGACGGCCCAGGCGGCCAGCGCCAGCACGCAGGACACCAGCGGCGCCAGCAGGAACACACCCTTGTTGGAGCCGGACGGGATGATCGGCTCCTTCAGCACGAACTTCAAGAGGTCCGCGAAGGATTGCAGCAGGCCCCAAGGACCTACCACGTTGGGGCCGCGGCGGATTTGCACCGCCGCCCAGATCTTGCGGTCGGCGAGCAGGATGTAGGCGATCGCGATCAGCAGCACGACGAGCAGCAGCAGGCTCTGCGCGACCATGATGATCAGCGGCCAGAGGAAGCCGGTCCAGAACGAGCTTGCGAAGAATTCAGCCATCAGATCACGCTCACTCCGCTGCCGTCAGCATTTTCCCGGACGCCAGCCGGGAACATTCCGCCATCACCACCGAGGCCCGCGCGATGGGGTTGGTCAAATAGAAATCCTCGACCGAACTCTTGAACGGGGTCTTGTCGAGCTTGCCGCCCTTCTTGCCTGCGAGCGCCTTGACGTCACTGGCCTTGCCGGGCTCGATCTGGTCGATCCGCATCAGATGCGGGAAGGCCTTGAACAGCGCCTGGCGCAGCGCCTGCAGGGAGTCGTAGGGCAGCTTCTTGCCGAGCACGTCCGACAGCGCGCGGACGATCGCCCAGTCCTCGCGCGCCTCTCCGGGCGGGAACGCCGCGCGGCTGACGATCTGTGCCCTGCCCTCGGTGTTGACGTAGAGGCCGGACTTCTCGGTGTAGGCCGCGCCCGGCAGGATGACGTCGGCGCGGTGAGCGCCGCGGTCGCCATGGGTGCCGATATAGACCACGAACGTGCCGTCCGGCACCTTCACCTCATCCGCCCCCAACAGGAACAGCACGTCGAGCGTGCCGAACGTCGTCATCTGCGCGAGGCTGAGCCCGCCCGCACCGGGGGCAAAGCCGATATCGAGCGCGCCCGCGCGCGAGGCGGTATCCTGCAAAACGGCAAAGCCGTTCCAGCCGTCCTTGAGCGCGCCCGCACCTGCCGCGACCTTGGCCGCCAGCGAAAGCACCGCCGCCCCGTCATGGCGCGCCAGCGCACCGGCGCCGACCAGCACGATCGGGTGCTTGGCGCCCTTCAGCACCTCGACGAAGGAATGCTTGCCGCTGGCGAGTTCGCCAAGCGTATCCGCGCCCGCGCCGAGATAGTCGTAGTCGTAGGTCAGATCGGCCTTGGCGCCGACGAGAGCGACCTTGAGCTGACCCGTGCGCCAGCGCTTGCGGATCCGCGCGTTGAGGACGGCGGCTTCCTTGCGCGGGTTGGAGCCGATGATCAGGAGCGCGTCGGCCTGCTCGATGCCCACAATGGTCGGATTGAAGATGTAGGTCGCCCGTCCCGCCTTGGGGTCGAAGGCGTCGCCACCCTGCACCGCCAGATTGCTGGAGCCATATCGGCCCAACAGATCCTTGAGCGCGAACATCTCCTCGACCGCGGCGAGGTCACCGGCGACGGCTCCCATCCGCTTGCCGTCGCTCATCCTGACCTTGGCAGCGACCGCCGCGAAGGCCTCCTGCCACGACGCGGCGCGAAGCTTGCCGTGCTCGCGGACATAGGGCCGGTCGAGCCGCTGCGTACGCAGCCCGTCGACGACGTGACGGGTCTTGTCGGAAATCCATTCCTCGTTCACCGCCTCGTTGATGCGCGGCAGGATCCGCATCACCTCGCGGCCACGGGTATCGACGCGGATCGCGGAACCGACGCCATCCATGACGTCCACCGACTGCGTCTTGCCGAGTTCCCACGGACGCGCGGCGAAAGCATACGGCTTCGAAGTCAGCGCGCCCACGGGACAGATATCGACGAGGTTGCCCTGCAGCTCGGACGTCAGCGCCTGCTCCAGATAGGTCGTGATCTCCATGTCCTCGCCGCGCCCGGTGGCGCCCATTTCCGGCGTGCCGCAGACTTCGGCGGAGAAGCGGACGCAGCGCGTGCACTGGATGCAGCGATTCATCGAGGTCTTGACCAGCGCGCCCAGATATTTGTCCTCGACCGCGCGCTTGTTCTCGGCAAAGCGCGAGGTGTCGACGCCATAGCCCATCGCCTGGTCCTGCAGATCGCACTCGCCGCCCTGGTCGCAGATCGGGCAATCCAGCGGGTGGTTGATCAGCAAAAATTCCATCACGCCTTCGCGTGCCTTCTTGACCATCGGCGAACGCGTGGAAATTTCCGGCGGCTCGCCCTTGGGGCCGGGCCGGCAATCGCGCACGCCCCAGGCGCAGCTTGCGACCGGCTTCGGGCCGCCCTTGATCTCGACGAGGCACATCCGGCAATTGCCGGCGATCGACAGCCGCTCGTGGTAGCAGAAGCGCGGGATTTCGGCGCCCGCGGCCTCGCACGCCTGCAGCAGCGTGTACTCCGCAGGCACATCGATCTCTTTGCCGTCGATGATGAGTTTGGTCATTGCTGTCTCAAGTCTTTCCCAGCTTGCAGTCTGGCGGTGTAACGCTGGCGGTCTTCATCGACGCCGTGATCCATCGCTGAGTCTCGGCGCCATAGGTAGCGAGATAGGCCGGCTGCGCCGCGTTCTTCTCGCACAGGAACGGCAGATGCGGCTTCAGGTCGTAGTCGCAGGAGGCCAGCCATTCGCGCTTTCCCGCGAACGCGCCGATCGCTTCCTCGCAAGCGTAGAGGAAGTACGTGACGAAGCTTTCGTACTGAACCTGCTCATCGCCGCCGGCCGCCTTGATCTTCTCGTAGTCCGGCTGCGCGAATTTCGGATTCTTGAATGCCAGATCGGTGTAGCCCAGAAACGCCTGCCGCGCGCTCGTGGCGCGGTTGTTGGTGCGGATTTCGTTGATCTGGAACAGGATCGCAACAAAGCCGAGCAGCGCCACGGCCGCCTGCGCCATCTGCGCCAGCGTCCCGTATCTCTGCCACCAGGAGCTCGGTTGCGACATCGGCATCACTCCGCCGCGACCAGGTTCTCGGGATCGCGCACGCCGGCATCGTCGATGTCGGCCTTATGCGAATACTGGTCTATGCGCGCCTCGATCTCGTGGCGGAAATGCGCGATCAGGCCCTGGATCGGCCATGCGGCAGCGTCGCCGAGCGCGCAGATGGTGTGGCCTTCGACCTGTTTTGTGACCTCCAGCAGCATGTCGATCTCGCGCTTGTGGGCGCGGCCTTCGGCCATGCGCGTCAAGACGCGCCACATCCACCCGGTACCTTCGCGGCACGGCGTGCACTGGCCGCAGCTCTCGTGCTTGTAGAAATAGGAGATGCGCGCGATCGCCCGGATCAGGTCCGTCGACTTGTCCATCACGATCACGGCCGCGGTGCCGAGGCCGGAGCGCAGCTTGCCTAGGCTGTCGAAATCCATCGGCGTGTCGATGATCTGTTCGGCCGGCACCATGCGCACCGACGAGCCGCCGGGGATTACGGCTTTCAGATTGTCCCAGCCGCCACGAATGCCGCCGCAATGCCGCTCGATCAGCTCACGGAACGGAATCCCCATCGCCTCTTCGACGTTGCAGGGCCGCTCGACATGACCGGAGACGCAGAACAGCTTTGTGCCGACATTGTTGGGCCGGCCGATCGCCGCGAACCACGCCGCCCCGCGCCTGAGGATGTCGGGCGCAACCGCGATGGATTCGACGTTGTTGACGGTGGTCGGGCAGCCATAGAGACCGACATTGGCCGGGAATGGCGGCTTTAGCCGCGGCTGGCCCTTCTTGCCCTCCAGGCTTTCCAGCAGCGCCGTCTCTTCGCCGCAGATATAGGCGCCGGCGCCATGCGCGACATAGACGTCGAACGGCCAGCCGTTGACGTTATCCTTGCCGACCAGTTTTGCGTCATAGGCCTGGTCGATCGCGGCCTGCAGGCGCTCCCGCTCCCGGATGAACTCGCCGCGGACGTAGATGTAGCAGGCATGCGCGCCCATCGCGTAGCTCGCCAGCAGGCAGCCCTCGACCAGGAGATGCGGGTCGTGCCGCATGATCTCGCGGTCCTTGCAGGTGCCGGGCTCGGACTCGTCGGCGTTGACCACGAGATAGCTCGGCCGGCCGTCGGTCGATTCCTTCGGCATGAACGACCATTTCAGGCCGGTCGGAAAGCCCGCCCCGCCGCGCCCGCGCAGGCCGGAGGCCTTCATCTCGTTGATGATCCAGTCGCGGCCCTTGTCGATGATCGCCTTGGTGCCGTCCCACGCGCCGCGGCGGCGCGCACCCTCCAGCCCCCAATCGTGGAGGCCATAAAGGTTCTTGAAGATGCGATCCTTGTCGTCGAGCATGACTTGAAGCTTCCTCAGATCAGCGATTGGACTGCGCGCAGGCGAGCCCCGGCACAGCGTGACTTCTCCATCACGCCGCCCCTCTCGGTCCGGTTTACGGACAATGTAGCGTCACGCCTCATGTGGATTCCTTCAGCGTCGTCGGCCCGCCCGCAGGCGCCGAGAACTGACGGTCGATCTGCGGTCCGGGCTTCGGCGGATTGCCCGAGGCAAAGCCGTCCAGCACCTTGCCGAAGCTTTCCTTGGTCAGGTCCTCGTAGGTGTCCTTCCAGATCTGCACCATCGGCGCGTTCACGCAGGCGCCCAGGCACTCGACCTCCTCCCAACTGAAATTGCCGTCCTTCGACAGATGGAAGGGTTCGTGATGGATCCGGCTCTGGCACACCTCGATCAGGTCGCCGGCGCCGCGCAGCCGGCACGGCGTGGTGCCGCACACCTGGACATGGGCCTTCTTGCCGACCGGTTGCAACTGGAACATGGTGTAGAAGGTCGCCACTTCCAGCACGCGGATGTAGGGCATGTCGAGCAGGTCGGCGACCACGCGGATCGCGGCTTCCGACACCCACCCCTCATGCTGCTCCTGCGCGCGCCACAGGATCGCGATCACGGCGGAGGCCTGACGACCCGGCGGATACTTGGCGATCTGGGCCTTGGCCCAGGCGAGATTCTCATCCGTGAACGTGAAGCTCGCGGGCTGCAATTCCTTCGGTGCGAGGCGGCGGACGGACATCGTTCAGTCTCTCATTGCACGCGGCGCGCGGCCTTCGCATTGAGCGCATCGATCCGGGCGAGCCAGAATGCGCTTGCGGTGCCGAACACGTTGTAGCCGACATGGGTTGAAACCTTGATCCGATCCAGAATCGAAAGGTCGGTCACGGTTTCAAGGCGATGGCTGCGCGGATCGTAGACGATCAGCTTCAGCGGGGTCTGTTCGAGGATATAGCGCGACACGGTATGCTCGGGATCGTTGCCGTGCTCCTCGCACAGCAACACGCTGTCGCCCTGCATCAGCCGCGCGCCGCCCTTCATGGCCTCGATCTCGACGCCCTCGACGTCGAGCTTGATCAGGTACTTTCCATCCGCTGCGACCTTCCCGTCATCGAGCAGATTGTCGAGCGCGATAACCGGCACTTCCTCGCCGCCCGACTGATCGCCGGCGATGCTGAAGGCCTCATGCTTGGTGCCGGACAGCCGCGCGATGCCACGCGCAGCGCCGATCGCGCATTTCATCGTCTCGAAACGATTACCATTGATCCGCGCGTTGTTGGCGAGCTTCGGATAATTCTGTCCCGAGGGCTCGATCGCGATCGCCTTGTGCGAGCCGAACGGCTTGCTCGACACCAATACCGACCAGTAGCCGTAATTGGCGCCGCAATCGAGCAGCGTGTAATCGACCTCGGCGGCATCCTGAAACAACAGCTCCAGTTCATCCTCGTAGCGGAAGCTGCGGTTCAGCAGCTTGCTCCAGTAGCCGTCGCCATAGGGAAACTCGAACACGGCGTCGTGGTTGAGTTTGACCTGGATGCCGCGCTCCGGCAGCGTCGTGCGCAACAGGTTGGCGCACATGTTGTAGCCGCGGTGAGAGAAGTTCGACGCCACCTTTGACCCCAGCGTCAGCGCCACCGCAGCCAAACGCTCCCACGCGTTCGCACCCTCGAGTACGCCCGAAGCCCGGTCAAACTGGATGGGCGCCTGCGCCATCACCGGTCGACCTCTCCGAACACGATGTCGAGCGAGCCGAGAATGGCTGAGACGTCGGCGAGCAGATGGCCGCGGCAGATGAAATCCATCGCCTGCAGATGGGCAAAGCCCGGCGCGCGGATCTTGCACTTGTAAGGTTTGTTGGTGCCGTCAGAGACCAAGTAGACGCCGAACTCACCTTTCGGCGCCTCGACCGCGGCATAGACCTCGCCGGCCGGCACGTGCACGCCTTCGGTGTAGAGCTTGAAGTGGTGGATCAGCGCTTCCATCGAGCGCTTCATCTCGCCGCGCCGCGGCGGCGCGATCTTGTTGTCCTCGACGACGACAGGCCCCTGCCCGTCCGCCGAGTTCAGCTTCGCGATGCACTGCCTCATGATGCGGACCGACTGGCGCATCTCCTCCATGCGGATCAGGTAGCGATCGTAGCAGTCGCCGTTCTTGCCGATCGGAACGTCGAAATCCATCTCGGCATAGCACTCGTAAGGCTGCGCCTTGCGCAGGTCCCAGGCCGCGCCGGAGCCGCGCACCATCACGCCCGAAAAGCCCCACTCCCAGGCCTGCTGCAGCGACACCACACCGATATCGACGTTGCGCTGCTTGAAGATGCGATTGGCGGTCAGCAGCGTGTCGAGATCGGCGACGACCTGCAGGAACGGATCGCACCAGGCGTCGATATCGTCGATCAGTTTCTGCGGCAGGTCCTGGTGCACGCCACCGACGCGGAAATACGCCGCATGCATGCGCGAGCCGGAGGCGCGCTCGTAGAATTGCATCAGCTTTTCGCGCTCTTCAAAACCCCACAGCGGCGGGGTCAGCGCGCCGACGTCCATCGCCTGCGTCGTCACGTTGAGCAGGTGCGACAGGATACGGCCGATCTCGCAGTAGAGCACGCGGATCAATTGACCGCGGCGCGGCACCGTGATGCCGAGCAGCTTTTCCGCCGCGAGACAGAACGCGTGCTCCTGGTTCATCGGCGCGACGTAATCGAGCCGGTCGAAATACGGGATCGCCTGGAGGTAGGTCTTGTGCTCGATCAGCTTTTCGGTGCCGCGATGAAGCAGGCCAATATGCGGATCGACGCGCTCGACGACTTCACCATCCAATTCAAGGACGAGACGAAGCACACCATGCGCCGCCGGATGCTGCGGCCCAAAGTTGATCGTAAAGTTACGCAGGTTCTGCTGTTCGTTCATGGTCAGGCCTTCGGCTCAGCCTTCTCATCGCCCGGAAGCGGATAGTCCGCACCTTCCCATGGCGAGAGGAAATCGAATTTGCGGAATTCCTGGTTGAGGCGGACCGGCTCGTAGAGCACCCGCTTCTCCTGGTCATCGTAGCGGACCTCGACGAAGCCGGTGAGCGGGAAATCCTTGCGCAGCGGATGTCCATCGAAGCCGTAATCCGTCAGCAGCCGCCGCATGTCGGGGTGGCCGGTGAAGATCACGCCGTAGAGGTCGTAGGTCTCGCGCTCGAACCAGTCGGCGCCGGGAAACACGTCGATGATCGACGGCACCTGCGTGGTCTCGTCGGCTTCCGCCCGCAGGCGGATGCGCTCGTTCAGCGTCGGCGACAGCAAATGATAGACCACGTCGAAGCGCTTCTCGCGGCTGGGATAGTCCACCGCGGTGACGTCGGTGAAGTTGACGAAGCGCAGCGCCGGATCATCGCGCAGATATTTGACGACCTCGACGATCTTGCCCGCCTCGACCGTGACGGTGAGCTGATTGAACGCGACCGCATGGGCAGTGGCCGCGCCCGGAAGCGCGCTAACAATCGTCTGCCCAAGGGTGTCGAGCTTGCCGTCGTCCATTACCTAAAACCTTAGCGTTCGATGGTCCCGATGCGCCGGATCTTCTTCTGCAGCAGCAATATGCCGTAGAGCAGCGCCTCCGCCGTGGGCGGGCATCCGGGCACGTAGATGTCGATCGGCACGATGCGGTCGCAGCCGCGCACAACCGAGTACGAGTAATGATAGTAGCCGCCGCCATTGGCGCATGACCCCATCGAGATCACGTAGCGCGGCTCGGGCATCTGGTCGTAGACCTTGCGCAGCGCCGGCGCCATCTTGTTGGTCAGCGTACCCGCCACGATCATCACGTCGGATTGCCGCGGCGAGGCGCGCGGCGCAAAGCCGAAGCGCTCGACGTCGTAGCGCGGCATCGACACCTGCATCATCTCGACAGCGCAGCAGGCGAGGCCGAACGTCATCCACATCAACGAGCCGGTGCGCGCCCAGGTGATCAGATCGTCGGCGGCGGCAACGAAGAAACCCTTGTCGGAAAGCTCGTGATTGACCTCGAGAAAGAACGGGTCGTTGGCCCCGACCGGCTTGCCGGTCGAGGGGTCGAGAATGCCCTTCGGCGCCTGCGCGATATCAGGCGAGGAGCCTAAAGCTGTCGGGCTCATCAATCCCATTCGAGCGCGCCTTTCTTCCATTCATAAGCAAAGCCGACCGTGAGGACGGCGAGGAACACCATCATGGACCAGAAGCCGGTGGCCCCTAACTTGCCGAACGCGACCGCCCACGGGAACAGGAACGCCACTTCCAGGTCGAAGATGATGAAGAGGATCGCGACCAGATAGAAGCGGACGTCGAACTTCATGCGGGCGTCGTCGAATGCGTTGAATCCGCATTCATAGGCGGACAGTTTTTCCGGGTCCGGCTGCTGGAACGCGACCAGGAACGGGGCGATCAGGAGCGCCAGACCGATCAGGCTCGCCACCCCGACAAACACGACAAGTGGCAGGTAATCTTGCAGGATGCCGTTCATCGGCGGTGCCTTTTGTGCGGATTTGGCCGCAGATTCGTTGATTGGAATTATTCTTGGCTTAGCGCAGCGCAACAGAGGGCGCAAGACAAGCTGGTTTCACGTCTCCGTCCGCCCTTGATGCGCCGGCAGAACCCGGAAAAGTGTTGCGTTCCTGCCTCGCCCGTCCAACGCGGGCCGGGCTGCATGGTGCCCAAATTTTCACTTCAAATCCTTTTCGTCGGCGAGCATTTGGGCGGCCGTGTCGGTCAGGCGATCGATCTGGTCGAACAGCACCGCCAGCTCTTCCTTGCCGAGCTGTTCCAGCAGGCGCCGGTTACGCTCCTGCGCCCCTGCCACAATTGCATCATGGGCGGCCAGCCCCGCCTTGGTCAGGCAAACCAGCGTCTCACGGTTGTCCCGCGGGTTGACCGCCTTTGCGACCAGCTTGCGCGCGACCAGTTCCGCCAGCGCCCGGCTGATCTGGCCCTTGTCCATGCCGACCGCCTCCGCAAGCCGGATAACGCTCATCGGCGGCCGCCGCCCCAGCGAGGCCACCAGGCCGAACTCCACCGAGGACAAGCCCGCCAGCCGCTTGTAGCGCAGGATCGCGCCGCGCTTGAGCAGATTGGCCAGCACCATCAGCCGCGACGACATCATCGCGGTGATCGGCGCCAATTCCGCGACATCGGCGGCCGCAGGCGATGGCGCAGTCTGCTTTTCCGGCTTCCGGCTCATTTGCAACCTCTGCCAACAAAGCGCGCCGGTGCCAAGGACGATCGAGAAGGATCATCAGATAAGCCCATCGAATGGGGTCATCGAATAGCTCTATCGAAATCGTTGACATTATCATCGATCGGCATTTTACTTCCTGGAACAAGCCAAATGACCGCGGCATCAAAGCCGCGGCGGGAGGAACACGGCATGACCATTACGGAGCGGGATCGCGATCTCGGGACTGGCTACGCCATGAAGCCGTCGACGACCCGGACCGAGCTGACCGCGGTCGGCCGCGGCACGCCGATGGGCGAATTGCTGCGGCGCTACTGGCACCCGATCGGGCTCGTGTCCGACGCCACCGATATCCCCAGAAAAGTGCGCGTGCTCGGCGAGGACCTGGTGCTGTTTCGCGACCGGCATGCCCGCGTCGGGCTGCTGCACGCCCGCTGCTGCCATCGCGGCACCACGCTCTATTACGGCAAGGTCGAGGAAGACGGCATCCGCTGCTGCTATCACGGCTGGAAGTTCGACACCGAGGGCCATTGCCTCGAACAGCCCTGCGAGCCCGAGGGCGGCCTGTTCAAGGACAAGGTGCGGCAGCCCTGGTATCCGGTCGAGGAGCGCTACGGCCTGATCTTCGCCTATCTGGGCCCGGCCGAAAAAAAGCCGGTGCTGCCGCGCTACGAATGCCTGGAGAAAATGGACGATGGCGAGTTCGTCGAGGCGGACGATTCATCGATCGGCGGCGGCGGTCCGGCCATCATCCCCTGCAACTGGCTGCAGCATTTCGAGAACGTCGTCGATCCCTACCATGTGCCGGTGCTGCACGGCTCGTTCTCGGGCCCGCAATTCACTGACATGATGGCCTCGATGCCGGAGGTGAAGTTCGAGATGTCGCCGCGCGGCGTCACCGTGCGCTCGATCCGGCATCAGGACGACGGCAAGGTGCTTTACCGGGTGACCGAAGCCGCTCTCCCCACGCTGCGCGTCGTACCCAATCCGCGGGTCGCGCAATTCGCCCGCGTCGAGTCGATCGGCTGGACGCTGCCGATTGATGACACGTCCTTCCGCATCTACGTCGCAGGCCGGGTGAAGAATTCAGGCGATATCGGAAGGATGCGCTCGAAATTCAACGGAAAATTCTGGTGGGAGATGACCGAACAGGAGCACCAGCAATTCCCCGGTGATTACGAGGCGCAGGTCGGCCAGGGCAAGGTGACGCTGCATTCGGAAGAGCATTTCGGCCGGAGCGACCGCGGCATCCTGATGATCCGGCGGATGCTGAGCGATCAGCTCGAAGGGATCGCCGCCGGCCGCGATCCGATCGGCGTGTCCTTCGATTCAACCGCGCGGCCGGTTGAATTCGAAGCGGGGAATTTCATTCGCGAGGCGTGAGCGGCAGGTTCAGCAAAAAAGAACATTCAGGGGGAAGCATGGTTGATGTCGCGCCGCAGGCGGCAGCTCAACTATGGGCACCCGCGATCATGTCGGGCCTTGCGGCCCGGTTGAGCGGCGTTCGATCCGGCACACAGGCTGTATGTGATCCACATCACGGATGCATGGGCAAAAAACCGGCCAAAAACCACCCGAATGAAACCATTTTGCCGAAACCGCGAAACGATCCTGAAACAGACAGAGCGTACGTCTCTTCCCAACACAGGACGCCAAAGGTGTCCGGGAGGCATCACATGAACCACTCCTTTCACTCGGCGGATCGCAGTACCCACCTGAAGATCGTGGTTGTCGCACTGGTGGCCGGTATCGCGGTTGCGGCCTTCGGCATTTCGGCTCGGACCGGTTCTGAGTACAGCCAAACTGCCCAGGTCGTAAAAGCGGGTAAGCCGGTGGTCGTCACCAGCTCGAACACCTCGACGGTCCGTTAAGCGATATAGATATCGTTGGAATAAAAACGGCCGCCCTCGGGCGGCCTTTTTTATTGGCGGCAGTCTCGGAGACCAAGGTCAAGCCGATCTGAGAAAATGGCGCGAGAGACGGGACTCGAACCCGCGGCCTCCGCCGTGACAGGGCGGCGCTCTAACCAACTGAGCTACTCCCGCGGATGCCGTAATCAGATCCTGATCCGCGCAGAACCGAGGGCATAAAGGCCCGCTCCCGCTTAGTCAAGGACGTTGCGAATCCCCGCGCCAGACGGGCATTTCTGCAATTCCTGTGCAAATAGCCGCCTGTTTTCAGGTAAAACAACGTAAGTAGCGATTATCCGAATCGTTTAAGGCCTGCTACGTCTGGGTTTCTTGAAATCCTCCCCGCTCCGGTTGTACCGGAACCGCGGGTTTCAAGTCACCACGAACGCATTTTCCCAGCGCGGACCGGTACCAGCGAACGCGCTCAAAGCCATTCAACCAACGAGGAGGGCCAGACATGGCGAAGAAAGCGGCGGCTCCCGCCACCATCACACTGAAGCATCTGGCAGCAGCTCTCGCCGAGGAACATGATCTGTCGAAAAAGGCCGCCGAGGCGATCCTGACCGACATGGTCGGCAAGATCACAAAACACCTGAAAAAGGGCGAGCGTATCCGGATCGTTGGCCTCGGCATCCTCCAGGTCCGCAAGCGCGCCGCCCGCACCGGCCGCAACCCCGCCACCGGCGAGCCGATCCAGATCAAGGCCAGCAAGAAGGTCGCGTTCCGCGCGGCCAAGGAACTGAAGGAAGCGGTCTGACACGCCTCCCCGATCGCACCAGAAGCGCCATTCCGGCGGGGACCCGGAATGGCGCTTTTCTGTTATAGAGCGCTTTCCTTGCTCAATTTTTCCGGATCGTCATGCCGCGTTCGCCCCTCCCCTTCACCCACGACGTCACCGAGCGCCTCCTGCGCTATGTCGTGATCGATACCCAGTCCGACCCGGCCTCGCCGACCTGCCCTTCCACCGAGAAGCAGAAAAATCTCGGCCGCCTGCTGGCGTCGGAGTTGCAGGCGATGGGGCTCACCGACGCCCATCTCGACGAGCACGGTTACGTCTATGCGACGATCCCGGCCACTACCGAGAAGAAGGTCCCGGTGATCTGCTTCTGCTCGCATATGGATACTTCCCCGGATTGCACCGGGGCCAACGTCAAGCCGCAGGTCGTGAAGAATTATCGCGGCGGCGACATCGTGCTACCGGCCGACCCCACCCAGGTGATCCGCTTTGCCGATCATCCTGCGCTCGCCGGCCAGATCGGCCACGACATCATCACGACCGACGGCACCACGCTGCTCGGCGCCGACAACAAGGCCGGCCTCGCCGAGATCATGGATGCGGCGCGGTTCCTGATCGAAAATCCGCAAATCAAGCACGGCACCATCAAGATCCTGTTCACGCCGGATGAAGAGATCGGCCGCGGCGTCGACGAGGTCGACCTGAAAAAGCTCGGCGCCGACTTCGCCTATACGATGGACGGCGAAAGCGCCGGACATATCGAGGACGAAACCTTTTCAGCCGACGGCGCCACCATCACCATCGAAGGCGTCTCGACCCATCCCGGTTTTGCCAAAGGCAAGATGGAGCACGCCATCAAGATCGCGGCGGCCATCATCGACCGCTTGCCCAAGGATACCTGCTCGCCTGAGACGACCGAAGGCAAAGAAGGTTTTCTGCACCCGATCGGCATTTCGGGCGCGCTGGAGAAGGCCACCATCGGCTTCATCGTGCGCGATTTCACCGATGAGGGCCTGCAGCAAAAGGAAGCGCTGCTCGAAGGCATCGTCAAAGACGTGATGAAGGACTATCCGCGCTCGACCTACCGGATCGAGATCAAGCCGCAATACCGCAACATGAAGCAGGTGATCGACCGCCATCCCGAGACCGTCGAGTACGCGATCGAGGCGATCAAGCGCGCCGGGCTGACGCCGGTGCGAAGCTCGATCCGCGGCGGCACCGACGGCTCACGGCTGTCCTTCATGGGCCTGCCCTGCCCCAACATCTTTGCCGGCGAACACGCCTTTCATTCACGGCTGGAATGGGTGAGCCGTCAAGATATGGAGAAGGCGGCGGAGACCATCGTGCATCTGGCGATGATCTGGGAAGAGCGGGCGTAGCGGGTCCGCGCACCGCTCTCTCCCCGTCATTGCGAGGAGCGAAGCGACGAAGCAATCCATTTTTCCGTTCTGCGGCGCTATGGATTGCTTCGCGGAGCCTGTCATCCGGCGGCGCTTCGCGCCGACCGGGTGGCTCGCAATGACGGAGGTGAATTACGACGCCCGCGCCGTCACGATCCAGACCGACGCCGGCAGCAGCACCGCGTCGCCCTTCGCGAACGGAGTCAGCGCTTCGCGAATGGAAGCGGCGACGGCGGCACGAGCTTCTTCCGACTGGCCGTCCAGCGCACGGCTCACCGGGCCGATCTCCAGCGCACCCTGCACCGCGCCGTCGAGGCCGCGGCCGATCGCTGCATCCAGCGACAGCGGACACGCTTCCATTTCGACGCCGGTAAAGCCGGCCGCGTCGAGGATACGGCGCACGCGCGCCTCCGAAGCAAATGCAAACGGTCCCGGGTCTTCCGGCCCAAGCTGCGGCAGCTTTGGCACGTGCTTGTAGGCGGCCGCAAGCGGCGCCATGAAGAACGGATTTTCGCGCGGCTCGCGCCAGCAGGCAAAGGCCATGCGCCCCGAAGGCTTCAGCGCTTTCCGCATGTTGGCGAACGACAGCGCCGGATCGGCAAAGAACATCACGCCGAACCGCGAGGCCAGGACATCGAAGCTGGCATGCTCGAACGGATAGACGGTGGCGTCGGCAAGGATGAAATCGATCGGCAGATCCTTCGGCGCAGCCTGCCG
Source organism: Bradyrhizobium sp. LMTR 3 (assembly GCF_001693485.1). Taxonomy (GTDB): domain Bacteria; phylum Pseudomonadota; class Alphaproteobacteria; order Rhizobiales; family Xanthobacteraceae; genus Bradyrhizobium. The sequence continues at coordinate 316,191 of NZ_MAXC01000033.1, read as the reverse complement.
CGCCCGCTCCAGCATCGGGCCGGATACGTCAATGCCGAGCACATGGCCCGATGGCGCGACCTTGCGCGCAAACGCAATCGCGGTGGCACCACTGCCGCAACCGATGTCGATGACGCGGTCGCCCGGCTTCAGCCTGGCCCGGTCGACGACCAGGTCGGCGACCGGTTTGAGCAGTACGTCCTGAGCCGCCTGCCGGTCCGCCCAGCGCTGTCCGGCCGGACCGTTCCAGTAGGCGACCTGGTCAGCGTTTTGCTCGTGGCTTGCCGGTGTGTCCATTTGCGCGTTCCTTTTTCAATTTCGAACGTCCGTCGCACCTGTGCCAGACCGTTGCCGTATCATTGCCGTGATGCCGCTTCGTTTGTTCATATACCCCGAGATTTACAGCCATAACTACACTTTCGTGAATTTCCTTCGGAACGATATCCCGCCTTTCGCGTGATCTATTGCCGCAAGGCACTGACCGGCACTAGCACCTGGAGGGATCAAGATGAATGGAATGCGCAAATATGCGTTCGGCGCCGCGGCGGCGGCCGCTCTATTTGTAATTCCGATTTCGGCCTTTTCTCAATCCATTGAGATTGGACCGGGAGGCGTCCGAGTGGATCGAGGAGGTGGGCGCTGCGAGCAATTGAGGCTTGCCTGCGAAAACAAGGACGCGCTGGGGGAGCGGGGCGAAGGAAATTGCCGCAGATATCGGGAGGCCTGCGGTCGACCAGTTCGGACCGATGTCTGCGCCGAATTGAGACAAGCTTGCCTCAACAAGGATGCGTTGGGTGAACGAGGCGAAGGAAATTGCCGTCGGTATCGCGAGACTTGTAGAGGTCGCCTGTAGAGCTCGCTAATTTTCAGTCGCGGGGTGGTGCGACATTGCTCCGCGCCACCCCGCCCTGCACCTGTTAGCGTTTAGATTGCTGGTGATGGCTCCTCCATTACGCATCGTGATCGGAAGCTCGGTTCGATGTCGATCAGGTCCGTCGTCGCTCAGCGAGCTTCGGCGCTAGCCTGCGCCCTGGAGGCGCTAACGCCGAATTAATCTCACAGGCCTATTATTTCAGGCAGTCTAGTTGGGTGTCGCGTAAGGGAGCCGTCGCGAGGGACGATCCAGCGACGGCTCCTTTTTTGATTTCACTCATTTGAGGTTAGTACACGTGACCACGGCATCGGAAACGCAGAGCCAAATCGAACAACCCGAATCCACCGCACCGAGCAAGCAATCGAGCCGGAAATCGGTCTTGGCGCTAGCGGTGTTCGCTCTTGGAATAAACAGTGCGGCGGCCGTCTATACCCTGCCGCCGGATTTCACCCTGCCGGATATCAGCCGCTTGGCCGAACTGCTTCCACATCAGAAAGCTTCCGATCCGATAGCAGATCCGGCTGTTGCCGCATTGAAGGATATTCAGTCGGCTCAGCAGCAACACGTTGTCGCGCTGCAAGAGAGCAATATCCTGTTGCAGCAAAACACAGCTCTTCTTCAGCAGGATTCAATTGCGCTTGCTTCTCTGAGACAAAGCGTCGTGGATGAGCAGGTCAGTGTGAAGAAAATTTCCGCTCAGATAGCGGATGAACATGAAGACGTGAAGAAGATATCTGCTCAGCTTTCCAAGCTTATGGCGAAGGTCGACTCGCTGCAAAATGCAATAAAGCCGGAAATAACTTCCTCCATTTCAGCAAGGCACGCTCAAAACCGGCTATCCCGAGTAGTGCGCAAGAAGATGCATCGGCAGCCTCAACCTGTGGGGCCAGTTTCGGTTGGAGGAGCGCCCCTAATTCTCCCGGCTACCACGACAACCCCACAAGGTTGAATGAGAAGAGCGCAAGGCCAGTCCGCCTTCGCTCTTCAAGCTCGGCGCGACGGCCTTCGCCCCTGCGGAGGAGCAAACGGTCGCGCCACTGCCGCGAAGCTGGCATGCCGAGCCGAAGCCCCGCAGGGGCGAAGGCTGGTAGGCGGCGAGAGATTCGAACTCCCGACCCTCTCGGTGTAAACGAGATAGAGCGCGACCGCCATACTGAAAATCCAGCATTTTTGGTCGATCCTGTCTCACTTCGTTCACGTCCGTTGCAACCGTTTCTGTTGCGTTTCTGTTGCGCTCCGGCCAATACGCCCGGAAGCCTCGACCACGCCGTCGAACCCGCCAGGGATGTGGTGGCCGTAGACTTTCTTGATGATCTGGATCGACACACCGCAATAATCGGACACCTTGTCGACGGGAACCCCCGAGCGCAGATACCAACTGATCGCCGTGTGCCTCAGCGTGTGCGGGATGACCTTCAGTTCCTTGACCTCAGTTGCCAGCCCAGCCTTCTCGACGACGCCGTCCCAGCCATTGCTGACGCGCTGCACCGGCTCGCCCTGATACTCGACTACGGCCTTGTTTGAGATGCCGAGCCGCTCCCATCGCCGCATGTGGGCGAGAAGGCGCGGCGGGAGATCGACCGTCGGCTGCCGCTTGTTATTCTGCTTCTTGCCGTAGGCGAGCCGCCGGAACTGTCCGGTCTCAAGGTTGACATGGCCGCGACCAATGGTCGCGATCAGCGCCGCGCCGCAGATCGCCCCCGCCCGCGTCCCGGTGTAGAGCCCGACGAGTATGAAGCGGGCGATGTGCCGTGAGGTGTGCCGCCCCTTCTCGACGCCATCGTGATCGCAGCGCTTGCGCCATGCCGCCAGGATCAGGCTCGCGGCCTCACTGCGGGTGAGCCACCGCTCGCGAGCGGGCACCGCTTCCGGCAGAACCGGCCGGAACAGCGTCTGCACACCGCCGACCATGTCGCGAACGTAGTAGTTGATTGCCGCCGCCAGCGTTTCCAGATCACGACGCGCGGCGCTCTGCGAACCCCGCTGCTTCGCATAGTCGCGCTGCCGCTGGCCGTTAAGATCGCCAATGGTATCCTCAGCGAAGAACTCGCCGAGATCGAGCACCATCTTCTTCAGCGCCTTGGGGCGGGCCACCGTGGCGAAGTGATCGGTCAAGTAAACGCTCAGCGCGTCAGCGACCTTGACCGCATTGGGATCACCGCCGCTGCGGCTTGCTCGGGGATCGTGCTTGCTGACGATGTAGGCGGCGAGTTTTCGCTCAGCGCCTGCGCGGTCGCTTTCAATGCAGCCAGTGCCGACGGTGCGCTGTCCGTCGCGAATGTTCCACATGGCGGTGCGGCCTCTGGCCTTGAAGAGCGCGAGCCTTGGACCTTTGCTTGGGCGCGGCATAGCTGTTGCATCTCCTCGATGTGAGCGAGCGTAGTGAAGTGCTTGTTGCGGATTGGATAGATGGTGAGGCGACCCCCTGCCGCTTCGCGCCGCAGAGCGCTGGCGGACATCGAGCCATCCGGGAACGCGATGCGCGCGGCGACTTCGAGCCGAAGCATGTCGGTTGCGCTGACGTTCTCAGGAATAGCTAGCGCCCGCCTGCCCTTCAACACCGGCTCGGGCTTCTCGACCGTGGACGGCGTCGGCACGGCCTTGTCGTCGACGGCGAGCAATTGCCGCAGCCGGGCGCGCTCGCGGCTTTCTTCCTCGCGCTGCGCGGCCTCGCCACGCTCCCGCGCGGCTTCTAACCGGACGGCGAGCCGGTCGCCCGCCGCCGCACGCCGCGCGCGTTCGGCCTTCATCCGCGTCATGGATGCCGCGTAGTAATCGGAGATGCTCACGGCTTCGTCCTCCGCGATTTCGATTTTAGCGCGCTAGTTCGCCTCTCTAGGTCAGACATGCCCGCTTCGCGGCGTGCGGCGACCCTTTCAACTATGTCCGGCATTCTGTTCCTGATCGTGTTGGCGAAGTGCTGCTCCGGCGTCGCCTTAAGCGGCAAGCTGGCATCGGCCTGCGTCATTCCGGCCCACAGGTTCGCCGCCGAGACATATGGAGACCATGCATCCCGTCCCTGCAATGACTTGTCGGAGAGCGAGGGAGCGCCGTCAGGACGGATCGCTTCGAGAACTGCGCCCACGGTGCGCATCGCTTGCCGAAACGCGTAGGCATCATCGAGCCAAGAGACGTTCGGCCGCTCGGGGTTGTGTGCCAACTGTAGCACGGTGCCGATTAGCTTCATGACGAGGGCGTTGCGTACGCTGCCGAACTGATCCGCAATTTTTTCATCCTGCACGAAGGAAAGCCGAAGCCTGTTCTCCACTTCCTGGGACAGAGAACGGCCGCTGGCCTTTGCGGCTGCGTCAAGTTTGGCGCGAAGGTCAGCGCGGATGCGCGTGCTGAATACTGCGCTCTTCCCGTAATGCTCCCCCTTGGGGGCTGGCCCACGTCGCTTGCTCATCCGCCGCCTGCCTCAAACTGTCTTACAAATATTAAGTCAGAACCTATCCCATCCCATTGCCACGATCAAGACGCAGTGAGACTGTCTTTCATAGTGTCAGACAACTTTTCAGCGCGGGGTTTTCACATGAAACGCAAGGACTTGCCGCTTACCTATGCCGTTCCAGAAGCAGGAGCCATGGTCGACCTCAGCCGCGCCGCGTCCTACGAGGCGGCCAAGCGCGGGCAAATCCCGACCACCAAGTTCGGGCGAAAGCTGCGGGTGCCCGGCGATCTGTGGCGGCGTATCCTCGCTGAAGGCAGGCCGACGCAGGCCAAGAGCGCAGCAGGATAACGAGAAAGCTCTAGTAACACGCCGGTGGCGGGACTGGCGCGGTGCAGATTTGAAGAGAGAGCGAGCGCATCATGCGCGCTATTCCGCCTATCCGTGAAAACCGCCACGCCCGCCGACACGAGGCCGCCAAGGTCAGCCGCTTCCGCCGCCGCAGCGCGTACGGGCTCGACACCGCGTTGGTCGCGGCCGGTGTGCCGCTCGACACACATCCGCACGCGAATATCTTCAAAGCAGCGCTGGGGGACTTCGTTCGGGGCGCTGGCGCGCTCAGTTGCATCTGCTGTGAGGCTGACTTCGAGACAGCGCTGCAACCGGCAGCATTTCTATATTCGTGCAGCGCCGTCCGCCCGACTGCGGCGACGGTCTCCGCGGTCTGCTTGCCGTGTTGGCGCGATTTGCCCTTCGCTGAAATTGAAGGGCACGCCGCGCGCGTCTTGAGCCGCTTCGTGCCCGGTGGTTCGTTCGGACCGCGCGAGGCCACGCCATGACGCCCTCACACCATCACCGAAAAAATACCGCCGCTTCCGGGGCTACGGAGCGGCGGCAACACTTGGGGTTCAGGACGAAAACAGCGTTCAGCGATGAGGCACATCACCATGAACGCACCACCATTCGACGAGGATCGAATAATGATGCCTAGAACACATACGCCAGCGGATCGGCAGACGCAAGCCCGGCCCCGGCCATCGCCCCAGGCAGTCGCCACCCGTCGCCGCATCATCGCGCACAAATACCGCGTCGCCGCACTCGATAGGCAAGGTGGTCAACCCTACCGGCTGAAAGGCAACCTGCGTATCCGCGAGTTGGAGCGTTTCTTCAGATTGAAGTACGGCCGGCACCTGTCTGACGACGACGCAGGGCGCGACGATCTGATGATCCTGTTTCACCACTTCGCTGTGGCTGGTAGCGACGTCATCAATCGCTGCTGCCATTTCGCGAAGGTATGGGCACCGTGGCTCTCAGAAGCGAAGGCTGAGGCGATGGCAAAGCAGGCCGCCACGCGTCCGAGGAGATACAACGCGGCGGCGCTGGGCATCGCCATCGGCCTGACGGATGACGTCCGCACGGCACTGAAGATCAAGACCATCTGGGCCTTTAACGCGGGCGAGACGGCCGAGGAGCGGCGCAAGCGCAAGGATCGTGAGCGTAAGCGGGACCAACGCGCCGCCCAGCCGAAGCGCGTGCCGCTGAGCCAGAGCCGTCCTTGGGAGGCCGAGGGCATCTGCCGCCGGACCTTGGAGCGGAGGCGGAAAAAGGCGGCTACAGCAGGACTTAGCCCCCCTGTCGCAAAATGCGTCCACAGTAACCTTGTGGTTCTTACTGTGGACAACATTTGCGACACGAGACCGCAGAACCACCGAAAGAGGCCTTCCAAGGGGTATTCCGCATCAACACGGTACCCAGAACCCGATCACCGGTCTCCCGGTGACGAAGAAAGCACTGCCCGTGTTGCATGACGCGCCTGCGCAACGCAAGCGCAGAGAGGCCGCCGAGCGCAGGCAAGCGAGGAAGCGACCACATGACACGTGAACAATCAATCGCCTACGCAACCCTCGGCAAGACGAGCCGGCACATTCTTGCGCTTGCCGTGGACGCGGCGGCGCGCAATGGAGCACCGGCGGCACTATCGTATGACGCGCTTCAGGCGGCGGGGTGCAACAGGGCGCACATCGCCTCATCGACCCGCGAACTCGCGTCGCTCGGGTTCGTCGATGTCCGCCGTGCACAGATTTTCACGCTTTCGGACCGATGGCGCTCGATTGCGTCGGCAGCAGAGGCGCGGGAATTAGCGGTAGCCGCCCGGCGGCCGGTCAAGTCCCGTGCCCCGCGACCGCCGAGCCCGGCGCGTGTTGACCCAAAGCCCGTGCAGGACCGGCCGACCGCTGATGACGAACAGCATCAGCAGCTTCAACACCGTCCGATCACGCTGCCCAAGTTGCCGTGGCCGACGACGTACCCGACGCGCGCTTGGGATGCCGGGAACGACAAGCCATGAAACAGTTGCGTCACGCTGTCGATCTCGTCGGCGCTGAAGCGGTCGACGCACCGCCGGTGGCGCGTGGTCGCGGGATCAGGACGCCGCAGTTTTTGGCGGCCATCGCCCGGCGTGATGAAGCTCTGCGAGCCATTGCGCAGCACTTCCCCGGCTTGTCGCAGCGTGAGGCAGCGCGAAAAGTGCGTGATGTCGTCAGCATGTATGCGAACGGTTCTTGGCGGCGCGAGCGGACCGCAGTGACTTGTCCGACACGCCACCTTGGCCGGGTCACCGCACATTGCTTCGAGGCTTTGAAGGCGCGTGACGCTGTGCCTTCGCTCGGCACAACCCGTGCCGCACTTTCTCGCTATTCGTTAGCCACCGACGCGGGCACGTTGTGATCGATCACGCTTCGATGAAAGGAAAACACAGTGCATCCGACACTAGCCAAACCCATCGCCGCCGACATCGCTCTCCCTGACGTGGCGGCATCGCGCCTGCGCCGCCTTGGCGATGCGAGCGCCGAAAAGCACGCTGCGGTGCTGGCTGCGTCGGACCGCGTGAACCAGCAGAGGGAACGCCAGCAAAACGCTGAAGCGACGATCCGGCGACAGATCGCGGTGTTCCGCCTGCCCGAGGACACTGGCGATCCCGAGGTCATGCGACTGAAGAATGTCGCGGCATCGGCGAGCGCCGAAGCACAGCGCCTAGAAGTTATCCGCGACGAGAGAGGTGCAGCCTGGCAGGCGATTAACCGGATCGTTGAGGCCTGCGAGGGATGGGTTATAGGCAGCACCGGGGCCAATGACTTCGAGGTTGTCGAAGTTGTTCCTGAGATGAAGAAGGGCGAGACGCTGACGGACGCCGCCAAGCGCGCGCAGCGCCGAGGCCGCGAGCTTCAAGGCGACCTTCATCGTGTTCAGTCAGCACCGCGACCATCCGCATGGGCAAAGCAAGCGATGCGATCGCAGATTGCCCAACTGGCGGAGCGCGGGCGGCCGCACGTCGGCGCGCTGGTTGAGCATGGTTCCGAAATCACGTTTGCCGACGTGCGCCGTTCCGCAAGAGTTGCGAACGTGGAAAGCCCTGCCGCGCTAGCGCAGTGGGTCGAGCCTGATTTGCTGAGCCTGTTTGCGTTTGTCCATCAGGACGCGCTGGTCGCCGCGCTGGACCGCGAGATCGAAGCGGAAGCTGATGACGCGAACGCGCTGACCGATGACGATCGCCGACGTCGTGAGGACGAGATCAGCGACGACATCATGGCTAATGCCCGCACCGAATGCGCCATGATATGGCAACAGATCGATGCCGGCGCGCCGATCGCCTTTCGCGACGGCCTGCCCGCCGAAGCCGTACTGGGATTGAAGGCGGTGCCGAAGCCGCCCGCCCCGGACGTACCATATGAGATAAAGTCGTGGGCGAAGCGATGGTGACGGCCGCAGCCTATCCGGCCGTTGCCGCCAGAGGGCCGCGCCAAGGCCGCTGCCACCGCCCATGCGGCAATCGAGGATGGATGTCGCCGCCGACACCCGAGGCAGCGGAACGCATGGGCGAGGCTGGCAACGGCCCTGCTGAGCCCTTCCGGGTCCTCTGGGGCTCGGAAAGCCAGCAGGGGACGCGCGACGGCCCGCCTTCAGGATATTTGATTTTCGAGAAACCAAGGTTGCGGTTGCCGGGGCAAGCATGACGGGGAAATCACCACCACGCCGCCGGGGATCGCAGGCTCGTCGCCTGGGCGAGGCTGCTGCTGCCGGTCGGCCCAAGCCGGGCGTGTCGGCTGCCACCTTGGCGACGCATCTGTCGTGCTCGAGGCAATACATCGGCAAGTTGGTGACCGCCGATGTCATCAAGGCGCTGCCGGGCGGCGGCTTCGATCTCGACGAATGCCGGAGCCGCTACATCAAGCGCCTGCGTGAGCAGCGGGCGCAGTCGGCGCGGTCGGCGGCCGACGTCGAGTTCACCAAGGCGAAAACGGAATTGCTGCGGCTGAAGGTCGGCGAGAAGACGGGCTCGTTGATCAAGTTCGATGATCACCTGAACATTGTAGACGAAATGTGCGGTGTCATGCGGACCTGTCTGTCCGGACTTCCCGCGCGGGCTGCGGGTTCGGATCTTCTCTTGCGCAGGAGGATCGAGGGCGTCATCCACGAGTGCTTGCACGAGATTGCTGACGTTGCCGGGCGCAAGGCTGATGAACTGCGCGCACAGGAGGGTGCCGATGTCGACGATGCTGCATGAGCCCGAGCCGAGTGACGACGAAATCAGGGAAATGATCAACGTCATCGACGACTTCGCGGATCAACTGCGCGACGCAATCGCCGCCGCCGCGATCGCGGTCAGCCCGGCGAGCCCTTGCGCCGACGCTGCGCGCGATGGTCTCGCTAGGATCGCAGGCACGCTGGGTCAGGTGCCGGACGTCACGCTGTACAACCTGGCGTCGGCGGATCGCGCGACCGGCGGCATCATCATGATGGCGCTGAAGATCAGGCTGCGCGCGGTCGGCGGCGGCCCGACGCTAGATCACCCGGACGCTGCAACATTCCTCGACGAACTGCACCGGCCGTTGTTCGACACGGTACGCAAGCGGCGGGTAAACTGATCACGCGGAAATCGCAGCCACGTCGACAGGAGACGAGATGCCCGACTCCAACTACCTTGCGAACTTTTAATGACGATGACCGGGGGACAGTGAAATGCCAGCGGGAATTTCGGATGTTGTCGCGGACAATGGGCTGTCGGTTCTCGACACGCTCACGTCTCATATCTTCATTTGCTCAAGCGAGCCGGCAAACTACGCGCAGGCGTCGACTACATACGTTCTCGGCGTCAAAAGCTGGGGCGCTGGCAATGTGTTTTCCTCGCCTTCGGACGCATCTCCGAACGGCAGGAAGGTTAGCTCGGTCGCGATAACCGACGGCACCATCACCACATCCGGCACCGCGTCATGGTGGGCTGCCTGCGGCACTGCATCGCTGCATGCACACGGCCCTCTGGCGGCCGCGCAAGTTGTCGCCGTAACGAACACCTTCACGCTGGCATCGTTCGATATCCGTCTGCCGGCCGAATGACGACGATGCGATGATTGACACCTTGCGAGCTTCCGATGAAACACGAAATCGCCGATCTTGCACCGCTTTGGGACGCCACCTGCGATTTGCGCGCCCGGCTCGGCGATGCCATCGCGGAAATAAGCATCGATCCTGACGACACACATGCTGACGAACAGCGTCGCATGTTGCGGAGGGCCGTTGATGTTTTGGATCAGGTCGAGGACGGCGTGCTGGCCCACCTTGCTGTTTTTGACGCCGCGTGGGACGGCGCAGTTGTCGCGAGGTTTCGGGAGCGGCTTGACGTCGCGCTGCTCGGTGGCGCGCCGCTCAATCTCACTAGGGACGCGTTGCTGGACGAGTTCCGCGCGATGGTTCGATGGACACACGAACGCGGATTACACTGACCGCATGATCCGCATCATCGGGTTTTTGAGCTTTGGTGGTTTGGGCAAGGAGAGGAAGCGATGCCGGGCGTTATTGGGGATGAGGTTCTGGACGGTGGGCTGGGTGTTCTTTCAAGTCAGGCAAGCCAGATGTTTCTGTGCAACGCCGAGCCGACGACATTCGCGGAGGCATCATCAACCTACAAGATGGGCGTTGCGACGAACCCGGCAGGTCCAACGCTGTTCGGGCCGCCGTCCGCAGGATCGCCGAGCGGTCGAAAGGTTACGTCCCTCACCGCGCTCGGCACCTTCACCGCTGACGGCACCGCGTCGTGGTGGGCGGCATGCAGCACAACCAGTTTGCTGGCGCGTGCGCCGATGCTGGAGCCGGCAGCTTGCGCGATCGGTCAGGGCTGGGCCGTCAATGGTGTTTCCGTGGCAATTCCGTAAAGCGGCGACGCGCCGAATTTGATACTGTCTTTGATAATCAACGGGGTGATGGAAATGGCTGACGATGTCTTGAGGATGCGAGCGACGCTCGAAGATGACGTGTCGCGCACGCTGTCGCAGATCAGGGGCAAGCTTTCCGAACTCGGGAAAGGCGTCGACACTTCCCGCACCCGCCGCGAACTGACCGGCATGGTCAACCCGCTGCGCAATCTGCGAACCGGATTGACCGGCGGTGTTGAGGCGCTATCGCAATTTCGGTTCGGCCTCGCCGGTGCCGGGCTTGCGGCAGGCGTGTTCGCTGCGGCGGCCGGCAAAACCATGACCGCGTTGCGCGATTTTTCCAGGGTCAACGCCGACATGAAGTTTGCCGCGAACTCGCTCGGCTTCACCACGCAGCAGTTGAAGGCGTTTCAGAGGGCGTTCGAGGGCGTTCGCATCGACCCTAGCCAATCACTTGCCGCATTACAAACCTTCGCGAAGAACGCCGAAGATTTCAAACTGCGCATCGGCGGGCTTCGTGACGAACTGCACAATCCCGGCGCTGGCGATGTGGTTGAGGCAATTGCTCGCGCCGGCAGCACCACCGACGCGCTGCGGATTGCGTTCCAGCGTATGCAGGAGTTGCAGCGGAAGAACCCTGCGGTAGCGAAGCGATTTGCTGACAGCATGTTCGGCACCGCCGCCGCCGCTCGCCTGACATGGCAGGACCTTGAGAAAGCGAACGCCGAAATAGCCAAGAGCGGGACACTTGCGAAAGATCAAATCGAGGCGAGCGAGAAATTCCGGCTGCAATGGGAAAAGCTCGGCAACACCCTCGACGACATCAAGACCAAGGCGCTGTCGGGAATGTTTCCGACATTCACGCGCGGCCTGGAAGCGATCAACACCGCCATTGAAAAGACGATCAGCGGCTTTGAGAAGTTGAGAAATATGTTCGGGCCGAGCGAAAACCAGTCACCGCGCGGTGGCTACAAACCGCCTGCTGGTGGATCATCTGGTGATTTTTGGGATCGGCTGTTGAACCCCGGCAACCCGCGCACAGGAGGCCGGGCGATACCGCAGTCGTTTCGTCAGACAGACGATGAACTCGGTAAGTTCGCCGACAATCTTAGGAAGGCGAACTTCCAATTTGAGCGCGGGCTCAGTGGCGGCAATACCGGCGGCATGATCAATGCAAGCTTTGGCGGTAGCAGCGGTGCGGCACGCGGCGGCGGGTTCGGTGGTTTCGGTGGTTTCGGTGGCGGCGGCTATTCTGTGATCCCCGAAATGGGCGGTGGCAACCGCAGCATGTTCGGCACCGGCCGCAATGGGCTGGGCGGTGCCGTCCCGAGCCTCGATGGCGGCGGCAGGTCGCCGTTCGACACCAACCGCGCTGGATCAGTGACATCGGACAGCACGGGCTCGGCATATCTCGCCGAGCGTAGAGCCAGGTTCAAGCAAGAGCTGGAAGCGAACCCGGCATTGCGAGAGAAGCTGGCGGCGATTGCACATAGCGAGGGTGCCAGGAACCCGCGCCGCGTCGTCGAAAGCCTGTTCAACCGCGCCGACTATGCCAACAAGCCGCTTGCTGACATGATGACAGGCCGCTTCTACGGTCCAATCCGGCGCGGTGAATTGCCGGCGCACATCGAACGGCTACGGCGCAACCCGGCACTTGCCGGCCAGATGAACCGCGCCATCGATCAGGCATTCACGAGCAACGAACTTGAAGGCGCAACCGATCAGGGCATGAGGAGCGATCCGAACGGCTGGTACATGGGCGGGCGCAAGGAGTTCCGTGGCGACACCAACATCTATAACGATTGGGGCGGCGGCCCTGGCGGCCATGCGGGAGCCCGACGCTTCCGGGAAGCGATGCAGGCTCGGATCAACGAGGAGCGGCGGCGGATCGGGGCCAACGTCGACGCCGACATCAGCCGCAGCCGCATCGATGGCGCGATCGGCACAAGCGCCGGGGCGGTGAAGGCCGAGGGCTCGGTCAACGTATCGGTGCACGCGCCAAGCGGCACCAAGGTGGACGCGAAAAGCGACGGCTTCTTCCAGAAAACATCGATCCAGCGTTACCGCCAGATGACCGAGACCGGGCTTGATGGGGGCGCGCAATAGAGCCGGGTCGAGCCGCCTGCCTTCGCTGGCTGTGAAAGCGCCGGAGCCCGCGCGCGCGGCCAAGGTTAACAAACCCCTTGCACGGCAAGCCATTTTCGGCGTCGGACGCCCAATTACCGTCGCGGATCGGTCACATTGCCGCGAATTCATCACGCCCAGGAACCATTGGCAAAAGCAGGTGTTGACAGGACCGTAACCTATAATATTTATAGGTCCATGAATGAACCGGACGATAAGCCAAAGCGACCACCGAAGCGTGTGGCCGAGCATAAGGCACGCCATTCGGCCGAGGTTGTCCCGATACGGCGGGCGTTTCCGCCCGCTGAACAGCCGGACCGCCTCAACGAGGCGGATGCCCTCAAGCTTATCCACATGCTTGCTGCCGACAGCAATAACATCGTCGTCATCAAGCATGCACAGAAACGAAGAGCACAACGAAATATCACGCGCCCTCAGATCGAGCGGTGCATCCAGAAAGGAAGTATTACAGAAGGACCCTTCATCAACGCGAAGGGAAATTGGCAAGTCAATCTGTCACGGTTTACCGCCGGTGAACAAATCACCTGCGTCGTCGCGATTGACTGGCCAGCGCGATTGATCGTCGTCACCACCTTCTGAGAGGAGCAGTCCATGTCAAAGAGCTATCACTACACGGAAAGCGGCCTCGACAACATCTATCTCGTAGACGGCTTCACAATTCACAAGACGCCGTACGGCGAAGGCGTGTCGATCCAGAACACAGCCGGCCTCCACAAGGCCATTGGCAAGCACCTGATCACGCGCCCGATCCCCCTCGACGGCGCCGAGCTACGCTTTCTCCGGACCGAGATGGAGCTGACGCAAAGGGACCTCGCCGGCATCATCGGCGCGACCGAGCAAACCCTTCGGCTATGGGAAAAGAGCCGAGGCAAGCACATCCCAGGCACGGCCGATCGGCTCCTGCGCGCGCTCTACTCCGAATTCGCCGGCGGAGACGTTCACATCCGCAAGATGCTTGAACGTCTCGCCGATCTCGATCGGATCGAGAATGGCACCACCTGCTTCAAGAAGAACAACAGCAGCTGGAAGCCGTTAAACGCACCTCAGCTCGATCAGATGCAGGCTTGACGACGCGCGTCGTTAGGCCAGAGGGACTCAAGATGATCTCGGTGAAATGCCCGAGCTGCGAGCAGACCATGTCGAATGTTGACCTGCAAGCAGGCCAGCTCGGCAATAGCTTTTCTGGGCCACTTGTATCTGGTTACATCGCCCACTGCCCTCGGTGCAGGGCTGTACTCGGTGTGCTGCCAGACCCAGACGATATCGCCGCACGAGTGGCCAAGAAACTTAGCTCGCGGCGTTGACCGAACACAGGATGATCCAGTATTCACAGGCAAGCTGAAGCGCTTAAATGCCGGTCGTGACGCTAGATTTCACAAAGCTGACCCGCCGCCGCGACCCCGACCGCCCCGACTGTTGGTTCATTTATTGCGGCGACATCCACGCAGGCACTATTGCTAAGGCCGTCGGCATGCCCAACGCGGTCAACAACTGGAATTGGTCCGCTGGCTTCTACCCCGGCTCTCACGCTGGTGAGATCAGGACAGGCTGCGCCGAGACCTTCGAAGAGGCTAAGGCTAGGTTCGAAAAGGCATGGCTGGCCTTCGCAGCCAAACGCACACAGGCCGACTTTGAAGAGTGGCGTGACCAACGCGACTGGACGGCACGGAAGTACGCGCTGATGGATCGCGGCGAGAAGGTGCCGCTGCGATGAAGTACACCGCCGCCGACCGGCCCTTCGCTGATCCCGAGAAGGCCGCGCGCCGACTGATGCAGCACGCGCACGCCTTCGAGGTGGTGCAGGATGGCCGCATCTATATCGAGATTCTCAACGGCCCGTTCCTGTTCGGAGACAAAAGCACTCCGGCAGAGTATTCCGCCGGGCTCGCCTTCGCGATCGAGCGCGGCTGGCTCGAACTGCACGAGAGCGGGACGTTCGTGAAGTTCACGCAGTCCGGTGCGGACCTGTTCGCTTAAAGACAACGAAAATATAAAACCCAAGGGGGTGGAGACCGATGGCTGAGACCTGCAAAGACCCGCGCTGCCAAGGCCAGTTCACCGTAACAGCGATTGGTGGCGGTGTCCCCGGCGGCAAGGAATTAGAGATCATTGAATGCCCCCACTGCGGAACCGAGCAGCGTCGCGAGATGACAAGCGCGGCGTTCATCGTGACGGCCGTTTACGATCAGGCGCATCCGAAGCCCAAACAATGATGACGTGCCCGCTCTGCGACGACACGGGCTGGGTCTGCGAGGTCCATCCCGACCAGCCATGGGAAGGCCCGCACGCCTGCGCTTGTGGCGCTGCTGGCGCGCCCTGCCCGCGATGCAATCGGTCGACACCGGACGAACCGCCGCGACTGCCGAAGGGCTTCAGGCCGGAGGAGGATCGCAAGTGAAATCTGCCGCGATTGTAGCTCTGCTCTTGATCACTGCCTTTCTGCCCGGCCGCCGGTGGGCGCGGCGGCCAACAACTTACTGTCTGATGGCGCTGGAGACCTCAACCGCCATATGTCATGATAATCTATGGTTGCCAGACGACATCATTACCTGCCGCGATGCTACCTGAAGCACTTCGGTAAACCCCGTGGACGCGGCGCTTCGCATCACGTCTACGTTGCCGATCGTGACGGTAAGGCGTTCACCGCCAACATCATCAATGTTGCGACCGAAAAGGACTTCAATCGCATAGATGTCGAAGGCCATCCGCCGGACGCAATCGAGCAAGGGTACGCGAAGTTTGAAGGCGAACTTGGTCCGGCACTACTCCGCATATTGGAAAGCCGCTCGCTCAACAACGATGATGACCGCTTGCTCCTGATGAACCTGATCGGGATAACAGCAATCAGAAACCCGCGACGCCGCGAAAACATTCGTGGCTTTCACGAGCGCACGGCGGAAATCATCATGGACTTGGCGACAAGCACTAAAGAGCGATGGGAGGGCCAGATGCGACGAATGAAGGCGTCAGGTTATGTCCCCGAGCACGATGTGCCCTATGAAGAATTGCGCCGCTTTGTTGTGGAAAAGGCATTTCGGCTGGAGGTGTCCACAGAGCGGCACATTCAACTTGAGTTGCATTCGCTCGATGCCGTCTTGAGAACGTTGCTTGATAGGAAGTGGGTGGTGTTGCTGGCTCCAAAGGAAACTGGCGGCTTCATTACCTGCGATCATCCTGTCTGCTTGATGTTCTCCGATCCCAAAAGGCGCGGCGGCTTTCACGGCCCCGGTCACGGGCTGCCCGGCACGGAAGTCATCTTTCCCATCAGTAGGCGCATGGCTGTTGTCGGTGCTTTTGAAATCAAAGAAGATACGATTGTCCTCGATGCGAGTGGCGTTGCTCGCTTGAACGGCGCGATGGTCGCCTATGCGGACCGGCAGGTCTACGCCGCAGACACCAACTTCCTGTATACGCTCGATGATCGAAAGCCACGGCTGGGTGCGTCACTTGTAAAGGACGCGCAGTTCCTAAAAAAATAAACACGGGCACGGGAGCGGTCCCGGCGATGCGGTCAAAGGGACGCACACAGCGCGGGAACGTGCTGGGCACGAGGATGCGGATCATCAGATGGTGTGTGATGCCTTCATCCTCAGAACGGGTTCTTCTCAGGCTGATCACCTCGCCAAGTCCAATCGATGCGAACAACAGCCGTGCCCTCCGCCTGAGCGCCGAAAACCTTCTTCAGATTGCCCTGCAACTCGCGCACCTCAACCTTTGCCGTCGCGTCAACATGTGGCAAATCGCGAACCAGTTTCTCGGCTGTTTGAGCGTCTTGTGCACTCACCGTCACAGGCAGCAATAGATCACCGCTCTCCTCAGTGACCTTAGCAACGAATACTGGCATCGAATGCGCCTCCCGCCCCGCCATAAGGCCACATCTTCGGAAAAACGGTGGTGGGCGGTGAGAGGATCGAACTCCCGACCAATGGTGTGTAAAACCAGTGCTCTACCGCTGAGCTAACCGCCCCACGCCGCCGTATCTGTTGCGGTTTCTGTTGCGCTCAGCAGTACCGATGCAAAAAGGCCATGCACTTCAAGCCTTTGCGCATTGGCGTCATCCCGGTGTAAACGAGATGCTCTAACCAGCTGAGCTAGCCGCCCGTAAGCCGCCTGTTTAGCCTCTCGACCCCCTTTGGTGCAAGGTGGGATATCCGCGCTTGGTTGCACTAGTCGCCCGGCCGCCCGGGTAGCGCCTCAAGATCGTGGATCCACGGCGCGGCGGAGCGGCACCAGATTTGGCGCGCCGGCTTGAGCTGATCGCGCTGGCGGATGCTGCCCCAGCGAATGCCCCAATCGTCCGGTCCGCCGTCTCCACTGGTGAACATTGGCGAGCCACAGACTTCGCAAAAGTGCTGAAAGCGCGTCCGGCCGTTGTCGCCCTTCTTCGGATAGACCTTCGCCGGTGCGCCGGTCATGCGGACCTGCTCGGCCGAACAGATCACCGTCACCCGATACGGCGATCCCGTCAGGTTCTGGCAATCGGTGCAGTGACAGATCGATACTTTTTCAGGGTCGATATCGGCCCGATAGGTCACCCGCCCGCAATGGCATTGCCCGTCGATTTCCATCCTCATCAACTCCGCAGGCTCGCATCCGATCAGCAAAAGATTTGCCCGACAACTCGCTCGTCGTGTCCCGGACGCGGTGCAGCGCCTCTTGGCGGTGCGCCGCAGAGCTGGACCCAGAGGCGGCCAACCGGGTCCCGGCTCTGCATCGCGTCACCATAGCGTGTCGAAGACGCGCGTAAACGCGCTGATGGTGCCGCGCCGCGTCCGGGACACACTGGGATCAGGTCCAGCCAGGACGACGGTGACGACGTGCGCATAAACAAAAACGGCGCCCGAAGGCGCCGTTTTATCATTTCAGTTCGATGCTCAGTGGTGACTGATCGAGCTCAGTGGGCCGTCAGGCCACCGGCCGCTTCGTCCGAGGCGTCCTGCTTGACCGGCACCTTGGTGTCCTCTTCCCAGACGATCGGCACTGGGGCGCGGACCAGCGCCTTGGCGACGACGTCATCGAGCCGAGCAACCGGGACGATATCCATACCGCCCTTGATCGCATCGGAAATCTCCGTGAGATCCTTGGCGTTGTCCTCCGGGATCAGCACCGTCTTGATACCGCCGCGGGCGGCCGCGAGCAGCTTCTCCTTCAGGCCACCGATCGGCAGCACACGGCCACGCAGCGTGATTTCGCCGGTCATCGCGACATCGTGCCGGACCGGAATGCCGGTCATGACCGAGATGATCGCGGTGGCCATGGCGACACCCGCCGACGGTCCGTCCTTCGGGGTTGCGCCCTCCGGCACGTGGACGTGGATGTCGCGCTTGTCGAACAGCGGCGGCTCGACGCCGTAGTTGATCGCCCGCGAGCGGACGTAAGACGCCGCCGCCGAGATCGACTCCTTCATCACGTCGCGCAGGTTGCCCGTGACCGTCATCTTGCCCTTGCCGGGCATCATGACGCCTTCGATCGTCAGCAACTCACCGCCGACATCGGTCCAGGCCAGACCCGTGACGATACCGACCTGCGGCTCGCTCTCGATCTCCCCGAAGCGGTACTTCGGCACGCCGAGGAAGTCTTCGAGAGTCTTCTCGGTGACCTTGACCGACTTCTTCTTGGAGATCATCAGCTCCTTCACCGCCTTGCGGGCGAGTGTGGAGAGCTCACGCTCCAGGTTACGCACGCCCGCTTCGCGGGTGTAGCGGCGGATCATCAACAGCAGCGCATCGTCGTCGATCGACCATTCCTTGGAATCGAGGCCATGCTTGGAGATGGCGTTCGGGATCAGGTGCTTGCGCGCGATCTCGACCTTCTCGTTCTCGGTGTAGCCGGCGATCCGGATGATCTCCATGCGATCCATCAGCGGCCCGGGAATATTGAGCGTATTCGCGGTCGTGATGAACATGACGTTCGACAGATCGTAGTCGACCTCCAGATAGTGGTCGTTGAAGGTCGAGTTCTGCTCGGGGTCAAGGACCTCGAGCAGTGCCGACGATGGATCGCCGCGGAAATCGGCGCCCATCTTGTCGATCTCGTCCAACAGGAACAGCGGATTCGAGGTCTTGGCCTTGCGCATCGACTGGATGATCTTGCCGGGCATCGAGCCGATATAGGTGCGGCGGTGACCACGGATTTCCGCTTCATCCCGCACGCCGCCGAGCGAGACGCGCACGAACTCACGACCGGTCGCCTTCGCGATCGACTTGCCAAGCGAGGTCTTGCCGACGCCGGGAGGCCCGACCAGACACAGGATCGGTCCGGTCAGCTTGTTGGCGCGCGACTGCACGGCGAGATACTCGACGATGCGGTCCTTGACCTTCTCGAGCCCGTAGTGGTCGGAGTCCAGCACGGCCTGGGCCTGCTCGAGGTCCTTCTTGACCTTGGACTTCTTGTTCCACGGAATCGACAACAGCCAGTCGAGATAGTTGCGCACGACGGTGGCTTCCGCGGACATCGGCGACATCTGGCGCAGCTTCTTCAATTCGTGCTGCGCCTTCTCCCGCGCTTCCTTGGAAAGCTTGGTCTTGGCAATCTTCTCTTCCAGATCGGCCAGCTCGTCGCGACCTTCGTCGTCGCCGAGTTCCTTCTGGATCGCCTTCATCTGCTCGTTCAGGTAATACTCGCGCTGGGTCTTCTCCATCTGGCGCTTGACGCGCGAGCGGATGCGCTTCTCGACCTGCAGCACCGAGATTTCGCTTTCCATCAGACCCAGCACCTTCTCCAGGCGCTGCGTGACGGACAACGTCTCCAGGATACCCTGACGATCGGCGATCTTGACAGCGAGATGCTGCGCGACCTGATCGCTGAGCTTGGCGAAGTCAGTGATCGCCTGAACCACGCCGACGACTTCGGCGGAGATCTTCTTGTTCAGCTTCACATAGCTTTCGAAGTCGGACACGACCGAGCGCGCCAGAGCCTCGGCTTCGACCGAGTTGGCGTCGGTATCGGCGAGCGCGACCGCGGTCGCCTCGTAATATTCGGTGCGGTCGGAATACTTTTGCACGCGCGCGCGCTCGAGCCCTTCGACCAGCACCTTCACGGTGCCGTCGGGAAGTTTCAGGAGCTGCAGCACGCTGGCGAGCGTACCGACTTCGTAGATAGAATCCGGGCTCGGATCGTCGTCGGACGCGTTCTTCTGCGTCGCTAGCAGGATCAGCGCGTCGTTCTTCATCACCTCTTCGAGGGCGCGGATCGATTTCTCGCGGCCGACGAACAGCGGCACGATCATGTGCGGAAATACGACGATGTCGCGGAGCGGCAGCACCGGATACGAATGGCTTTCGCCGAGAATGATGGTTGGCCGGGTTTTTGGAGTCGTCATGGCCTATTCCTTCTGTTTTGCCCCCCTGCACGCAGTCCGCATCGCTTGCGCAACCGCCACAAGGTGCTGGGAGTTCCGGGCCGGTCGGCCGCCTTCGCTGCCGCCTCTCACCGGATGATCTTTGCGACGAATCTCGAACGTGATTTCCGCCACCATAGGCATTAGGTGGCTATCGGGTATGGGGGTGTCAAGTCACGGAAAATGACCGCAAATTGCGGATCAGACGCGCGAAAAATGCTTACGCCACAGCGGCCGCCGAAAGGCTCGGCAGCCGCGCTATTGTAGATGCTGAGTTCTGGGCAGCGCGACGGTATCAGGCGCTGGCGCTGCTCTCGACGGCCCGGTCCGAACGGTCCGCATAAATGTAGAGCGGACGGGCAGTTCCCTCGACAACTTCGCGCGAGATCACAACCTCTTCGACGCCTTCCAGACCCGGCAGATCGAACATCGTCTCGAGCAGGATGCTTTCGAGGATCGAGCGCAACCCGCGCGCGCCGGTCTTGCGCTCGATCGCCTTGCGGGCGACCGCGCCAAGCGCCTCGTCGGCGAAGGTGAGTTCGATGTTCTCCATCTCGAACAGCCGCTGGTATTGTTTCACCAGCGCGTTCTTCGGATCGGTCAGGATCTTCTTCAGCGAGGTCTCGTCGAGATCCTCCAGCGTCGCGACCACCGGCAGACGGCCGACGAATTCGGGGATCAGGCCGTACTTCAGCAAGTCTTCCGGCTCGACATGGCGGAAGATTTCGCCGGTGCGGCGGTCTTCGGGCGCCAGCACCTGGGCGGCGAAGCCGATCGAGGTCGAGCGTCCGCGTGCGGAGATGATCTTCTCAAGGCCTGAGAACGCGCCGCCGCAGATGAACAGGATGTTGGTGGTGTCGACCTGCAGGAACTCCTGCTGCGGGTGCTTGCGGCCGCCCTGCGGAGGCACGGAAGCGACCGTGCCTTCCATGATCTTCAACAGCGCCTGCTGCACGCCCTCACCCGACACGTCGCGGGTGATCGACGGGTTGTCGGACTTGCGGCTGATCTTGTCGATTTCGTCGATATAGACGATGCCCCGTTGCGCGCGCTCGACATTGTAGTCGGCGGACTGCAACAGCTTCAGGATTATGTTCTCGACGTCCTCGCCGACGTAGCCGGCTTCGGTCAGCGTCGTCGCGTCCGCCATGGTGAACGGCACGTCGAGAATCCGCGCCAGCGTCTGCGCCAGCAGCGTCTTGCCCGAACCGGTCGGACCGATCAGCAGGATGTTCGACTTCGCGAGTTCAACGTCGTTGTGCTTGGTCTGGTGATTGAGGCGCTTGTAGTGGTTGTGAACGGCAACCGAGAGCACCTTCTTGGCATGGCTCTGACCGATCACGTAGTCGTCCAGCACCTTGCAGATTTCCTTCGGCGTCGGGATGCCGTCACGCGACTTCACCAGCGAGGACTTGTTCTCCTCACGGATGATGTCCATGCAGAGTTCGACGCATTCGTCGCAGATGAATACGGTGGGACCCGCGATGAGTTTGCGGACTTCGTGCTGGCTCTTTCCACAGAACGAGCAATATAGCGTGTTCTTGGAGTCGCTCGTGCCAACCTTACTCATTCCTGTCTCCGTCCGCCGTTCGATCCGTTACCCGATCGACCCATTCCGGCACTGCACCGGACCTGAAGGTAGATAGAGCAAATTCCGTACCAGAAAAGACCCTAACTCAATTACCCACCGTGCGAATCACGGCTTCTAGAATCCCCCGCGATCTTAACGCAGTCCACACAGCCAACCATGCTGACACCCGACTATCAAGAATTCGCTAATCGGGGCCGGTTTGGCTACCCGTGACAATACCGTGATTTGTGGCGTTCGCACGGGGAGAAGTTGACGAAATCGACCGAGCGTTGCGGTATTGCCACGCCGCAAAACCGGCACGAAAGCGGAACTTTCGGCCTACGCCGGGGCATAGGCGCGGCTTTCGGCCACATTTGCCGATTCAACCAACCGTTAAGGTCAACGCGTCGCTACCCGGTACCTTACGGGACTTTCACCGGTGTCGTCTCTTCGGGACGCTTGTCGATCACCTTGTCGACGATACCAAAGTCGTGCGCCATGTCGGCGGTCAGGAATTTGTCGCGCTCCAGCGCGTCCTCGATCGCCTTGTAGGTCTGGCCGGTGTGCTTCACGTAGATTTCGTTGAGGCGCTTCTTGAGATTCAGGATCTCTTGCGCATGCAGCATGATGTCGGTGGCCTGGCCCTGGAAGCCGCCGGAAGGCTGATGCACCATGATGCGCGAATTGGGCAGCGAGAAGCGCATGTCCTTTTCACCAGCCGCGAGCAACAGCGAACCCATCGAGGCCGCCTGCCCGGTGCACAGCGTCGACACCGGCGGACGGATGAACTGCATGGTGTCGTAGATCGCAAGTCCCGATGTCACCACGCCGCCGGGCGAGTTGATGTACATCGAGATTTCCTTCTTCGGATTCTCCGCCTCGAGGAACAGAAGCTGCGCGACGACGAGCGTCGACATGCCGTCTTCGACCGGACCGGTCAGGAAGATGATGCGCTCCTTCAGAAGCCGCGAGAAAATGTCGTAGGCGCGTTCCCCGCGGTTGGTCTGCTCGACCACCATCGGAACGAGGTTCATGTAGGTTTCAACGGGATCGCGCATGAATCACCCCAAGGGTTCGGATAGAGAATAAGCGGAACATCCATCGGCAAGGCAGACATCTTTGCCGCGCGCGGACGAACGTCCCGTGATGCAGGACTTCGACTCAGCTCACAGATATGAGCCAATTTCCTGGCGACAAGGCCGGGCAATTGCGGAGCCGAATGAGAGAAGTTCAAACTGATTCGCAGCCAATCTCATAGCGACGGGTGCCGTCACCACGCCGCTATCGCCGTTCATCATTAACGCCGGCCTGACCAAATCGATCAGGCTGCGCTCTTCTCGTCGGCCTCGTCGTCCTTGAACAGGTCCTCGCGCGACACCTTCTTCTCGGTCACGTTGGCGAGTTCGAGGATGAAATCGACCACCTTGTCTTCATAAATAGGCGCACGAAGCTGGGCCAGCGCATTGGCGTTGTTGCGATAGTAGTCCCAGACCTCCTTCTCGCGGCCGGGCATCGAGCGCGCCCGCTCGATCACCGCGCGGCTGACCTCGTCATCGGTCACGGTGATCTTGTTCTTCTCGCCGATCTCCGACAGCACGAGGCCGAGCCGGACGCGGCGGTCGGCGATCTTCTTGTACTCTTCCTGGGCCGCCTCTTCGGTGGTGTTCTCATCGGCAAAGGTCTTGCCGGAGGATTCCATCTCGGCCTTGATCGAGTTCCACATCAGGTTGAACTCTTCCTCGATCAGCGACGGTGGCGCCTCGAATTTGTGGCTGTCGTCGAGCCGGTCGAGCAGCGCGCGCTTGACGCGCTGGCGCGTGGCTCCTGCGAACTCGGCAACCAGCCGCTCGCGCGCGGCCTCCTTCAGCTTGTCGAGCGATTCCAGGCCAAGGGTTTTTGCAAACTCGTCGTTGATCTCAGTCTCGCCCGGCGCTTCGATCAGGGTTGCCGTGGTCTCGAATTCGGCCGGCTGGCCGGCGAGCTTCTCGCTGGCGTAATTCTTCGGGAACGACACCTTCAGCGTGCGGGTTTCACCGGCCCCGATGCCGACGAGCTGTTCCTCAAAACCCGGAATGAACTGTCCGGCGCCGATCACGACCTGGATGCCCTCGCCAGTCCCGCCGTCGAACGGGGTGCCGCTAATGCTGCCCTTGAAGCTGATGGTGACGCGATCGCCGGTTTCCGCCTTGGCGCCCTCGGCCTTCGCGGCATAGGGACGGTTCTGGTCGGCGATGCGCTTGATCGCCTCGTCGACCTCGGCGCCGGTCACTTCGACCACCGGCTTCTCCACCGAGAAGGTCTTGAAATCGGCGAGCTGGATCGTCGGCACCACCTCGATCGCCACCGTGTAGGTCAGATCGCTCTTGCCGGCGAGCAGTTCCTCGACCTCTTTCTGCTCGGTCGGCAACGTGATCTTGGGCTCGGTCGCGAGACGGAAACCGCGGTCGGTGAAGATCTGCGTGTTAGTGTCGCGGATGGTCTGGTCGATGGTCTCGGCCATCACCGACCGGCCATACACCTTCTTCAGATGGCTCACCGGCACCTTGCCGGGGCGGAAGCCATTGAGCTTCACCTTGTCCTTGAGGTCGACCAGCTTGGCATCGGCCTTGGCATCGAGATCCGATGCGGGAACGCTGACCTTGAACTCGTGCTTCAATCCCTCGGCGAGGGTTTCGGTGACCTGCATGGTGTCAATCTTCTTCCGCTTGCGCCGGGCCAAACGGCCGCGGCAGTGTCTAATTTTGTTCGGCGCGCAAGCCTTGCAGCCCTGCGCCGGTGGTTCGGCTGACCTTGGCTCCCCCATAGGGGGAAGCAAGCCCTCCAGTATTCGTCATGCAAACGCTTGGATAGAGCGCTTGGTGCGGGCGGAGGGACTCGAACCCCCACAACTTTCGTCACTGGAACCTAAATCCAGCGCGTCTACCAGTTCCGCCACGCCCGCGTGAAAAGCATCCATACCCGGCCGCGATGCCGCGGGCGGCGGGCTTATAACATGAGCCTACACCTCCGCAGCAAAAAAAATGGCCCTTTTTGACAGCCCCGGGGCAAGGCGTCACAGCTAGGACAGGCACATCAGAAATGGTCCATATCGGTCCGATGGCAAGCCCCAAATCAACGCTAGATCGACGCGAGCTGATAGCCGGGCTGGGCGCCGCCGCGCTGGCCCCGATATGGCCGGTTTCCGGCGCAGCCCAGGCACGCCCCCCGCTGACGTTACAGGCCACGCCGGAGACCCTCGCACTCCGGCCGGGCGGCACCGCCGCGCCGGTCTGGTCGCTGCAAGGACCCGACCTCACCTTCAAGCGTGGCGAGACGGCCGAGATAGCCTTCGCCAATGGGCTGCCAGTGCCGGTCGTCCTCAACTGGCTGGGGATGGACGGCGTTCCGGCTCACGCCCCCCTCACGGCGCGCGCAGCCCTCGCAAGCGGTGGCAAGGCCATCTTGCAGCTTCCCCTGCGCCAGGCCGGGACCTTCGTCTGCGACTCCGGGCTGCTTGGCGACCAACAGGCACAACCAGCGCGGGCACGGCCGTTGATCGTTCGTGAAACCGAGCCGGTCGTTGTCGACCGCGACGAGGTGCTCCTGATCGAGGACTGGCGGGCAAGGCCCGACGGAACAGCGATCGCGCCGGGAATCGATCCGAAGGACACCGCGCCCCTCCAAACGATTAACGGCCGGACTTCGCTCGAACTCTCAGGTCGTACCAACGAACGGATCAGGCTCCGCATCATCAGTGGATGCCAACGCTCTGTTGTTGCTATCAAACTGGATGGGCTCGACGTCCGGGTCATGGCCATCGACAGCCAGCCATCGGAGCCCTTCCAGGCCCGCAATAGCGCGCTGGTACTGGCGCCGGGCGGGCGGGTCGACGCCTTCATCGATTTGACCGCCTCAGTAGGCACGACCAATGCGATCCTGCTGCATGATGGCAAGGAAGCCCGCCCGATCGGCAAGCTTGTCGTCTCCAGCGAACCGCCGGTCCGTGCGGCCCCGCTGCCACCCGCTCCGCCGCTGCCCTCCAACGGCCTGCCCGAGCGGCTCGACCTCAAGGGGGCGATCCGGATCGATGTTGTGCTGGGCGGGCCTTCCGCTGATTGGGCGACGCCGGCCAATTTTGCCGTGAGTGCCCCGCCCGCCTTCCGCGCCAGGAAAGGCCGTACCGTAGTGCTGGCGCTCACCAACCGTGCCGCGGTCGCCACAGTCTTCCACCTCCACGGCCATCATTTCCGCCTGCTCGACCGGCTCGACGACGGCTGGAAGCCGTTCTGGCTGGATACGCTGGCGATCGAGCCGGGCCAGACCCAACGCATCGCCTTTGCCGCCGAACATGCCGGCCTCTGGCTGATCGAATCCGTCGTCACCGACTGGGCGGCGCCGCGGCTGGTGCGATGGTACGCAGTCGAATGAGGAGCACGCCATGAGCAAACCCGTTCCCGCTATTCGCAGCGTCAAGGCGCGAGCGCTCGTCGTACCGCTCGCCCGCCCCGTGAAGAACGCCTTTGGCGTGATCGATGTCGGACCACTGGTCCTGATCGATGTCGAGACCGACCAGGGCGTTACCGGCCACTCCTACATTTTCGCCTACAGCAAGCTGACGCTGAAGCCGCTGGTGCACCTGATCGAGGAGATCGGGCGCGAGTTGGTTGGCAAGCCGATGGCGCCCTTCGACTTGATGAAGACGATGGACGCAAAATTCCGCCTGCTCGGCTGGCAGGGCCTGGTCGGCATGGCGGTGTCCGGCCTCGACATGGCCTATTGGGACGCGCTCGGCCAGATACCGGGCAAGCCGGTGGTTGAACTGCTCGGCGGTTCGCCAAAGCCGGTCCGGGCCTATGACAGCTATGGCGTGGTCGATCCCGTGGCCGACGAGAAGGCGCTGCGCCGCTCGCTGGAGCAGGGGTTTCGCGGCATCAAGATCAAGGGCGGCGACGGCGATGCCGCCAATGACGAGCGCGTGGTCAAGGGCGTGCGCGCCCTGATCGGCCCCGACATCGCGCTGATGATCGACTTCAACCAGTCGCTCGCTACAGCGGAAGCCGCGCGCCGGATCGCTCGCCTCGCGCCCTACGATTTGCACTGGATCGAAGAACCTGTGCCGCAGGAAAACCTCGCAGGCCACGCCAGGGTCCGCGAGACTTCGCCGACCCCGATTCAGGCCGGCGAGAACTGGTGGTTCCCGCGCGGCTTTGCAGAGGCGATCGCGCTAGGTGCCAGCGATTTCATCATGCCCGATTTGATGAAGTGCGGTGGCGTCACCGGCTGGCTGCAGGTCGCCGCCCAAGCCGAAGCCGCCAACATCCCGATGTCGAGCCATCTCTTCGCCGAAGCCAGCGCCCACATGCTGGCGGTGACGCCAACCGCGCACTGGCTCGAATTTATGGATTTCGCCAGCGTCATCCTCGCCCACCCCACCGAGATCGTCGACGGCACGGTGACGGCGCGAGGCCCAGGCCTTGGGCTGGAGTGGAATGAGACGGCGGTCGCGAAGTATCTGATCGCGTAGGATGGGTGGAGCGAAGCGATACCCATCATCTAACCAAGCCGCGGGAATTGATGGGTATCGCTTCCGCTCCACCCATCCTACGATCTAATACTCGACGCCGAACTCGTCATAGAGCCGGCGGAATACCGCGGGCAGCACTTCCGAAAGGTCTTCCGCGATCAGGCCAGGCCCCGCCTCGCCCGCGGCTTCGCCGTGCATCCAGACACCGATGCAGGCGGCTTCATAGGCCGGCACGCCTTGCGCCAGCAGCCCCGCGATCATGCCGGCCAACACATCGCCGGCTCCCGCCGTCGCGAGCCAGGGCGGCGCGTTGGCGGCGATGCTGGCACGCCCGTCCGGCGAAGCCACCACCGTGTCCGGTCCCTTCAGCAGCACCACCGCGCTGGAGCGCTGGGCGGCGTCGCGCACCCGCTCCAGCTTCGAACGGCCGGGGTGCTTGTTGCTGATGTCGCTGAACAAGCGCGGAAACTCGCCCTCATGCGGGGTGAGAATGACCTGCGGTTCCTCGCTGGCCTTGATCGCTTCAAACAGCCGCTCCGGCGCTTCGGCAAAACTCGTCAGCGCATCGGCGTCGAGCACGAGGCCGCGTTTCGTCGAGAGCGCGCTGTGAACGAGATCGCGTGTCCGCGCGCCGATGCCGGCGCCCGGCCCGATCACGATGGAATTGAGCCGTCTGTCGCCCACGAGGTCGGCGAATTCGATCACGGTATCGACGGGACGCACCATGACTGCCGTCAGCGCCGCGGCATTGACGGCGAGCGCATCGCGCGGCGAGGCCACCGTGACGAGGCCAGCCCCTGCCCGCAGCGCGCCACGGGCCGCCAGCCGCGCCGCACCCGTCGACGCCAGCTCCCCCGACAGCACGACGGCGTGGCCGCGGGCGTATTTGTGGCCGTCGATAGAAGGCACCGGAAAAGATTTTCGCCAGCTCTGCGGAACGTTCTCGAACGTCTGCGGCCGAATCTCCTCGAGCACATGCGCATCGATGCCGATCTCGGCGACGCGGACGCGGCCGCAATGCCTGCGCCCGGGCATCAACAGATGCGCCGGCTTGCGGCGGAAGAAGGTCACGGTTTCGACGGCGTCGATTGCAGCGCCCATCACCGCGCCCGTGGTGCCGTTGATGCCGCTCGGCAGGTCGACGGCCAGCACCGGCGCGCCATTGGCGTTGATCGCCTCGATCATCTCGAGCGGATCGCCCTTGACCGGACGATTGAGACCTGCGCCGAACAGCGCGTCGATGATCAGGGACGGCTTGCCGATCGCCTGTGGGTTGAACGGCAGCACCGGATATTTCCAGCCGCGCGCGGCGAGCGCGGCATCTCCCTGCAGGCTGTCGCGCTCGCACAACAGGATGACGGAAACCTCGCGCCCGCGTGCGGCGAGTTCGGCGGCCGCCACAAAGCCGTCGCCGCCATTGTTGCCGCGGCCGGCGACCACGACGATCGGCCCCTCCTCGACGAGATCCATCGCAACCTCCGCCACGGCCTGCCCGGCGCTCATCATCAGCGCAAAGCCGGGCGTTCCGCCGGCGATCGTCAGCCGGTCGGCCCGCTCCATCTCGGTCGTGGTCAAGACTTCCATGCCGAATCCTCGATCCATCCGCCTTTTCTGGAGGCATATCCCCGTCGCGCCGGTGGCCCGCTTTGCCTCATCTGCACACGAAATGATCGGTTTGCCTATTTTGTAAGCTTCGCTATCATGCGAACCGCCGGCTGACCTCTCTCACTTGCCTGTTAAAAGTCTGATAACGTTCCGAAATCAGCCGCATTAACAACTTGGCATAGACCCTGCTTTTGAGGAAGCCGGTTGGAAAGCCGAGCTCAGGATGGTCGCAGTCAGCGGCAATTATGAGCAGCTCCGGTTTTGCAATCATGAGCCGTTCCGGCTTTGCCGGATGCAAGGATCAAACCAGACGGCGCCAGGTAAGTTCACCCGGCTGCGACACCGAAACTATCTGCACTCTGCAATTTGGAAATGCCCGGGAGGCGCTCAGTGAAGAAGATTGAAGCCATCATCAAGCCATTCAAGCTCGACGAGGTGAAAGAGGCGCTTCAGGAAGTCGGACTGCAGGGTATCACGGTCACCGAGGCCAAGGGGTTCGGCCGACAGAAGGGACACGCCGAGCTCTATCGCGGTGCGGAATACATCGTCGACTTCCTGCCCAAGGTGAAAATCGAGATCGTGATTTCGGACGAGCTGGTCGAGAAGGCGATCGACGCGATCCGCCGCGCCGCCCAGACCGGGCGCATCGGCGACGGCAAGATCTTCGTCTCCAATATCGAGGAAGCGATCCGGATCAGAACCGGAGAATCCGGGCTGGACGCTATCTGAGCCGGGTGCTATCCGAAAGTTTGCGACTGAAAAACAAGAAAAGGGCTGCTTCCGCGGCCTGATTTCGTTCGCGATGCCTCGATCGTCTGCGAAATGTCGCGCTCCGGAAACCGTCCCGTAAGCCAAAAGGGGTATTCATGAAGACCGCTAAAGACGTCCTGAAATCGATCAAGGACAACGACGTAAAATACGTCGACCTGCGCTTCACCGATCCGCGCGGCAAGTGGCAGCACGTGACCTTCGACGTCAGCATGATCGAAGAGGACACCTTTGCCGAAGGCCAGATGTTCGACGGCTCCTCGATCGCCGGCTGGAAGGCGATCAATGAATCCGACATGTGCCTGATGCCTGATCCGGTGACCGCGACGATCGACCCGTTCTTCGCAGAGACCACCATGGTCATCGTCTGCGATGTGCTGGAGCCGACCACGGGCGAGCCCTACAACCGCGACCCCCGCGGCATCGCCAAAAAAGCCGAGGCGATGGTGAAATCGTCGGGCGTCGGCGACACCGTGTTCTTCGGACCGGAAGCCGAATTCTTCGTGTTCGACGACGTGCGCTACCAGACCACCCCCTACAACACCGGCTTCAAGCTCGATTCCTCGGAACTGCCGATCAATTCGGACACCGAGTATGAAGGCGGCAATCTCGGTCACCGCATCCGCACCAAGGCCGGCTACTTCCCGGTCCCGCCGCAGGACTCGGTGCAGGACATGCGCTCGGAAATGCTCGGCGCGATGGCCAAGATGGGCGTCAAGGTCGAGAAGCATCACCACGAAGTCGCATCCGCCCAGCACGAGCTCGGCATGAAGTTCGACACCATGACGCTGATGGCCGACCAGATGCAGATCTACAAATACTGCATCCACCAGGTCGCCCACATCTACGGCAAGACCGCCACCTTCATGCCGAAGCCGGTCTACGGCGACAACGGTTCGGGCATGCACTGCCACCAGTCGATCTGGAAGGACGGCAAGCCGGTGTTCGCCGGCAACAAATATGCCGACCTCTCGGAGACCTGCCTCCACTATATCGGCGGCATCATCAAGCATGCGAAAGCGATCAACGCCTTCACCAACCCGTCGACCAACTCCTACAAGCGCCTGGTCCCGGGCTATGAAGCCCCCGTGCTGCTCGCCTACTCCGCGCGCAACCGTTCGGCCTCCTGCCGCATCCCGTATACGGCGAACCCGAAGGCCAAGCGCGTCGAAGTCCGCTTCCCCGATCCCATGGCCAACCCCTATCTCGGCTTCGCCGCGATGCTGATGGCCGGCCTCGACGGCATCAAGAACAAGATCGATCCGGGCCCGGCGATGGACAAGGACCTCTACGATCTGCCGAAGGAAGAGCTGAAGCAGATCCCGACGGTCTGCGGCTCCTTGCGCGAGGCACTGGAAAACCTCGACAAGGACCGCGCGTTCCTGAAGAACGGCGGCGTGTTCGACGACGACTTCATCGACAGCTTCATCGAGCTCAAGATGACCGAAGTCGAGCGCTTCGAGATGACCCCGCATCCGGTCGAGTTCGAGATGTATTATTCGCAGTGATGGCGCCCGGCGCTCGGGCCGCCAGTATCACCGTCCGACAATGCGAAAGGCGCTCCTCGCGGGGCGCCTTTTGTTTTTGCGAAGGAAAGTCAGGCGTTTGGCCGCCTCGTTCGTATATTCGTGACGGCCAACTGCCGCCGCGAATTCCGCTCATATCGCCGCAAGCGCTCGAAGCCCGCCATAGGGGCCGGAACCTCGCAATGTCGCTGCGCGTTGAAGGGGTCCATCAGAATGCGTCGAAGGAGGACGCCGCCCATGAACAAAGCAACCCTGAATGGAACAACCTTGAATAGTCTCGCGACCACATGCGTTGCCCTGACGCTCGCCCTTGCCGCGGCTCCGGCCACGGCTCAGGACACCGGGCGGACGAGAGTCGGCACGCTCACCTGCAACATAGCGCCCGGTGTCGGCATGGTTATCGGTGGGCAACGGCAACTGAGCTGCGTCTATGCGTCAACGAGAGGCAGAGGGCGCGAAGCCTATGAGGGCACCGTCAGCACGCTTGGCCTCGACATCGGCGCCACGACCGGCGGGCAGTTGGCCTGGGCGATTTTTGCGCCGACCACGCTGCGCCGGGCGGCATTGGCGGGAACCTATACGGGTGCGACCGCCGGCGGCACGGTCGGCGCCGGAGCGAGTGCCAATGTCCTGGTTGGAGGCTCGGACCGCACGGTGATGATGCAGCCGCTATCCGTGCAGGGGCAGACAGGCGTGAATATTGCGGCAGGCGTATCCACAATGGAGTTGCGACCGGCCGCCGCTGCGCCCGCGCGCCGCGCGCCCCAGTGACGAGACATCATCGCCGGTGAACTAGTCGGCGGCTTGCCGCTGGGATCATTGTCGCAAGATGCAAAAGGCGCCTGCATTCGGGCGCCTTTTGTTTTTGTGGCGGCCACTTCCCCTCATGCTCAAGGCAATCCGGGTTCCAGCGATCTTGCGGTTCCCGAATCCCAGTGAAATCAAGACTTCTCCCAAATCGTGGCGGTCATTGTCGCTTTTGGACCTCGCTGGCGGGGTATTCGTGGGCGAGAACAATAAGAGGCGGCATCCCCCAATGGCGACAAAAGACGGTTTCCAGCCGGATCGTTCTCCTATCTTTCTCTCCGAGCCTGCCGAAGAAATCGGGCAGCCGGATATCGGGAAGGTTTGGGAAAGAGCGGTTATCTCGTCGCGAATCCTCAAGGCGAGTATTTGGGCTGCAACGGCGACAGCGATCGGTATCGCGATCCTATCGGTGGGAGATCCAGTCGCGCTCGTTGAGAACGTCACGGCTGCGTGGGTCGAAAAACCGGCGCTTCAGCCTGACGCCGGTCCGTCGGCGCCGGCAATTCAATCGATCGCCGGCACTCAGGATTTGCCGACGACGACAAGCGACGCGCCGGCGCGCGACGAAATTGCTGCAGCTTCCGAACCTGCCGATCAGAATCAAACCGCGATCGGTCAGCCGCCAGCCGAGGCCTTGTTGAAGGAATTCGAAGCCTGGGCGGCCAGGGAAGATTCACGGGTACAGGTCGTGCCCGTACAGCCCGCGCAAGCTGCCCCGGTGCCGGTTGCGCAAGATGCCCCAGTTCAGGCCCAGCCAACGAAAAAACATCGACGGGCCCGGTCCGAGCGCAATGCGCGAGCAGAGATCCGAACCCAGCGAAATCATCGAGCAAGGGTCCGGGAAGAGCAAAATGCACGGGTCGAGGTACCGGACGCCCGAACACAGGAGCAGTCAGTGCAAAATGCCCAGACACCGTCGCTCCCGCAAAGCTTGGGCTTGCGTTAATGCAGCGTCACCGCAATCGCGCTTCGCCACGGCCTCCGATGCATGATTTCGGTGACAGTGCTCACCGTAATTCTGTTCAACGACATTGATAATGCACCGCCGCGCGGCCCGCTAATCCGCACGGCGGAGCTTGAACCAAGCTCGGATCTGACTTTGGCTACGACACTATTGCGACGGTAGCGATTTTCGGAAGCCCTCAAGCCCGCTCACTCGCTGAAACCAGTCCACGGTATTGCGCGCGGTCGGCGTGATGCTAGCGAATGTTAACTGGAAGACGCTGGACGCCAACGACAGGTCCGCGATCGTCGGTCGTGAGCCGGCCAGAAACTGCGTGCCGGCGAGTCCGGCATCCAGAATCGACCAAAGCTCCGGCATCCGGGATAACCCACGCTCGACAGCGGCCTTATCGCCCGCCGACCCCAGAAAGACGCTGTTGAGCACGATGTCGACGACGGTCGGAGACAGCCGGCATTGATTCCAGTCGAGCCATTGCTCGACTTTGGCGCGCACGGGCAGTTCTTTCGGGTACCACGCGTCGAGGCCATGCTTCACACAGAGATAGCGCAGGATCGCATTCGACTCGTGAATCTTGATGTCGCCGTCGATGAGCGTAGGGACCTGATGATTCGGATTGACGGAAAGGTACTCCGTGGACCGATGCTCGCCCTTGCCCATGTCCACGTGGCGCAACTCATATTCGAGATTCGCTTCCACCATCAGCGACACCACGCGTCGCGCGTGCTGGGAATACGGAAAGTGATACAGGATGTACATGGGTTGGCTCTCCTCTAGTGGTGATTACTGTGCGAGCAGCGACATCCGGGGCCTGAAGCGATGCTGGTAACGCGAAAAATATCCAGGCCGACTGAGGTTGCCTTCTTCTGGCGTTTCTTAACGTTGCCGCGAGAGCAGCAAGCGTAGTCCGGATGAGCGAAAGCGACACCTGGGATGTTCACCATGCCCGCATGTCGCGGAGCCTGTCATCGGGCGCGCATTCGCGCGACCCGTTGGCTCATGCGGGGCCACTTGCTTTACTGATTTGCCTGCCGTGCAAGCGCGATCTCGCGCCAGGGCTGCGACAAATCAACACGACGGGCAAATCAATTCTGATTTTCCGAAATCGTGTCAAGCGCAGGAATCAAAAATATTTCGCTTAACGCAAGAGGCAAATCAGTCGCATAACTCTGCCCGTCTCACCCATTGAGGGGCGCTCGCGATCGTCACGAACGTGCGGTGAGATGCGATGGACGCTGATGGCGCGCTAGACGTACGCGCCGGAAGCGTACGGCGAAGTCGTGTGGTTCGGGCGCCGCGGTGCTGGCGCTAAGTTGGCGGGAAGTGTCCCGCCGATGACGGAGGCAAAAGAGCCGTTCTCCGGGAAGAGCACGAAGTAAGCCGTAAACCCATTGCGCAGGGAAGGCCGGGATGCTCCCGCTGTACCTGTATGCTCGTGTGCGCGTTCTTAGTGCGCAAATTGCACACGAGACCGCGGGTGCAGCAAGCACCCGGTCTTCCCTGCGCCCTCCGAACGAGAGGGCGAGAAGTTTTAGGCAAAGTTCGGGCGCAATGCGTCGCGAGATCGCGAAGTCGTATTCAACTGTCGTCGTCCGCGAAGGCGGACGATCCAGTATTCCAGAGACGCCAGTGATTGAACCGAGAAGCCGCAGCGTACTGGATCCCCGCCTTCGCGGGGATGACAGTCGAGTGTTGCGTCGCTATCTCCGCGTCATTGCGAGCGAAGCGAAGCAATCCATTGTCACCTCGCACTCGGAGAGATGGATTGCTTCGCTGCGCTCGCAATGACGGAAAGGCGGCGCTGTCGCCGTCTTCGTCCCTCGAAGACCTACTCCCGCCTCGGCGGATTTTCCTTCAACTGCTCCTCCGTGGCGCGCTTGGCGGTGATGTCCCTGACGAAGGCGTTGATGATGTAACCTTCGCCGCGGTGCAGTGCTGTGAGCGATATTTCGGCGAAGAATTCGCGGCCGTCCTTGTGCAGCAGCGGCGTTTCGTATCGCCCGCCAACGGGGCTGGCTGCCGCCTCGCTCAGGAATCGGTCGACCCACTGCCGGTGCACGGCGCGCTGCGATTCCGGAAACACCAGTTCGTCCACGCTCCGGCCGACCGCCTCGGTGCGCGTCCATCCCATCAGGGCCTCGGCATGCGGACTCCAGCCGAGGATGACGCAGCGCTCGTCGGTCTGGACGAAGGCGTCGAGCGAACCCTCGATAATGGCTTGCGCCATGTCGCTGTCGATCAGCGTCTGGTCAGCGCGTTCCTCCTCCGCTCCGTTGCGTCCATCCGCAAGGCCCGCGACATCGGAAAGCCTGTGCCAAAGCCGCGCCGCAGCAAGAATCGCAAACAGGCCGATGATTACAGCGCTCGCCAGTGCGGCGCCGACGATGATCGCCAGCGGCCCCAGCGAGGGGGCGCGGGTCGCCAGGAAATAGGTCACTGCGCTCACGACGCAGGACGTCACGAGGACCAGCAGGATCATCGCCGGCGCGAGACGTCCAGGTTGCGTCATGGCGACTTTACCAGTGTCGAGATGATGGGTGACTTAGCCGACTTCCCGGAGCCGATCCCATCTTTTCGGCCCCGTAGGATTACGGATCAGGTCGCTCCGGGACGCGCGTCTGTCCGGTCAGCTCGCGCGCTCGTGCGCCTTGAGCGCCGCCCCGAACGCCTCGAACAGTTTGCGATTGATCGGGTTGCGCTGCGGGTCATACTCGGCATGCCACTGCACGCCGAGCGCAAAGCTCGGCGCGTCCGCAATCCGGATCGCTTCGATGGTGCCGTCCTCGGCAATGCCTTCGATGACGACGCGATTGCCCGGTTCGAGGATGCCCTGCCCGTGCAGCGAGTTCACCCGGATGGTTTCGCAGCCGAGCAGACTTGCAAACGTGCCGCCGGGCGTGAGGTGGACGTCGTGGCGGTCCGCGAACACGACCGTGGGATCGGGATGAATCTCGCCGTTCTCCAGCCTCGGCATGCGGTGGTTCATGCGGCCGGGGATCTCGCGGATTTCCGGATGCAGCGAGCCGCCGAAGGCGACGTTCATCTCCTGCAGGCCGCGACAGATGCCGAAGATCGGCACGCCGCGGGCGACGCAGGCCTCCGTCAGCGCCAGCGCGACGTCATCGCGGTGGATGTCGTAGGGCTCGTGCCTCTCATGCGGCTCGGTCTTGAAGCGGGTCGGATGGACATTGGCCCGCGCGCCGGTCAGCACAATGCCATCGACGACGTCGAGCAGCGCGCCGATGTCGGTAATCTCGGGCGACCCGGCAAACATCAGCGGCAGCGCCCCCGCCACGTCGGTGACCGCACGCAAATTGCGCTCTCCGACCATCTGGGTCTGGAAACGATTTTCGACGCGATAGGCGTTCCCGATCACACCGACCACGGGCCGTCTCATCGCCAATTTTCCGCTGTCATCGTCCTGTGCAAGGACCTTCTAGGTTGGGCCGCCATTGCAGACGATAATGCCCGCGAGCCGGCGGCGGATCAATATGCGGCAGCGGCTTGCGGGCCTGCCCTGCTATTTTCGCGTGAAAGCCTCGCGGGCGTCGATGCCGTCGACCCCGGGCAAACCGGCCGCCCGGAGCGCCGCGGCAGCCGAATTGCCGGCATCACCCAGCCACGGCAGTTTCGCCTGAATTCCACGCGTGACCGGCTCGCCCAGCGCGCCGCCGAAATCGACCGGCCAATATCCGTTCGGTACCACTTCAGCCGATATCCCCTGAAGGCGATAGCCGCTGCCGAGCACCGCCTCGGCGTCGTCGGGCGCTACCCGCCGCGCGGTGCCGGGCTCGGCCGGATCGGTAAAGGTCACGAGCACCGGGATCAGCGCGTCCTTTACCGGCACGACGCCGGTCAACCGGCTCATCTCGTCAAAAGAGACCCGCTTGCCGGCCGCCGCCGTGTAGGCGCGCAGCGCCACGTAGTTCACGTCGTCGAGGACGAGGTTAGTGTCAACATGCGCGAGCAGCGCGACGAGGTTCTTGCCTTGCCCGAGATCGACGAAAATGGCGTCGCCGACGGTGCGGGTCTGACCACGGCGGGTGTAACTGCGATCGGGATGAACGGCCACCACGCCGGATGCCGATTTGCGCCCCTCCGGCGTCTCGACGTCGACCGACAGACGATATTTGTGGGCGGGACGGTTGATTCTGATCTGGTCGCCGACCACCAGCGCCGCCAACAGCGCAATCGGGCCGAACCATTTGAAATTCATCTCATCCTCGCCGGCGCCATATCGGATTCGTCTACCGCTTGGCATACCGGACGTGGCAGCGTCAAACCGGCGCGTGCGCTCCGGCTTGATCCCGGCGGCGTTTTTGGCGAAAGACTGCAGACGACATTCTGCGAGAAGGAATCAACGTGACAGGTCCGGCTGACAATCGCCTTCAGGCCCGCAACGATATGGCGTGGGCGATATCGGTCGGCGGCATCGGCGTCGTGCTGTTCGCCGCGCTGCTCGTGTTCACCTGGCACTTTGCCGCGACGCTGTTTCTGATCTTTTCCGGTATCCTGCTCGGCGTCACCCTCAACGCCATGAGCAACCTGCTCGGACGCGTGGTGCGGCTGCCGCACGCGCTGCGCCTGACGATGGTCTGCCTGGTGGTCGCGGGCATGCTGTCGGGCATCGTCTTCCTCGGCGGCACCACGATCGCCCAGCAGACGACGGCGTTGAGCAACACGCTCAAATCGCAGCTCGTCAACGTCAAAGGCTTCCTGGAGCGGAACGGCATCGACACCAGCTTTTTCGATTTCGGTACGCTGTCGTCGACGTCGGATGACGGCACGCCGGCGCCCACTGCGACGCCGACGCCGCACACGCTTCCCAGCGCCGGCACGATAGCGGCCAGCGGCGGCGCCATCTTCAGCCAGAGCCTGAAACTGATTCTCGGCACCGCCAGCGCGGTCGGAAACTTCTTCATCGTGCTGTTTTTGGGGATTGCCTTCGCAACCCAGCCGAGCGTCTACCGCAATGGCCTGTTGTTCATGGCGCCCGCGAAGCATCGCGTGCGCGCGGTAGCGATCGTCGACCGGATCGGCGAGACGCTGGAGCGCTGGCTGATTGCGCAGATCATCACCATGGTCGCGGTGTTCCTGGTAACCTGGATCGGGCTATCGATCATCGGCATCCAGAGCTCGTTCATCCTGGGCATCCAGGCAGGCCTGCTCGCCTTCATCCCGACGGTCGGTGCCATTCTCGGCGGACTGATCGTGGTGCTGGCAAGTCTCGCGTCGGGATGGGTCGCGGGCCTCTCCGCCTTCATCCTGTTCCTCGGCGTGCACGCGCTGGAAAGCTACGTGCTGACGCCGATCATTCAGCGGCAGGCGCTGGATATTCCGCCTGCGACGCTGTTTGCATTCCAGATCCTGCTCGGCGTCGTGTTCGGCATCTGGGGGCTGGCGCTTGCGCTGCCGCTGATGGCAATCGCCAAGGTGATGATCGATCATTTCAAGGCGGAAGCAGCGCCGGTCGCGATTGCGGCCGGCTGATGGCTTCAGTCCGCCGTGGTCAGCACCGTCTCGGTATGCTCGACCTCGGGCGGCGAAGCAAAGTACGGCCCGACCAGCGCCCGCCAGGCGGTGAAATCTTCCGAGCCGCGAAAGTCCACGGTGTGGTTTTCCAGCGTCTCCCACTTCGCCACCAGCCGGTACCGCTGCGGCTTCTCGATCGACTTGTGCAGTTCAAACCCCTTGCCGCCCTTGGCGCGCAGGAACAGCGGACGGGCCTTGGCGACGGCCGCTTCAAAATCCTTCTCGGTGCCCGGCTTCACGTCGATTTGTGCGATTTCGGTGATCATTGGGTTACGCCCTCTCGTGAGAATTGGCGTGTCTAACCCAGACGCCTCAAAAGCAAAAGGCGGATGCATGGACGTTGTTGCGATGCACGGTAGTCGTTGATGCCGCAAGCGTGAGGAAACCGCGCGCGGGACATGCTCCCGCCGCAACCCTGGTCTGGTGTAGGCTTGCGCCAACAACGAGCGACAACAAGCTCATGGTCGCGGGGAGAGAAACAATGAATCTCGGTCGGATCCTGTTCTCCTTCACCCTGGTCGCGGCGGCAAGTGGACTGAGCTTGATGGCGGCGCCATCGCATGCGCAGCAGCCAGCGGCAGTCGCCATCGACAATGACGATATCGGCGGCGTGGTGCGCGGACCGAACGGGCCGGAGGCCGGCGTCTGGGTCATCGGGGAGACCACCGAACTGCCGACCAAATTCGCCAAGATCGTCGTCACCGACGACCAGGGCCGTTACGTGATCCCGGACCTGCCGCCGAACGTCAACTACGCGATCTGGGTTCGCGGCTATGGCCTGGTGGATTCACCCAGGCTGCGCGCCAAGCCCGGCCAGCAGGTCAATCTCACTACGGTCCCGGCGCCGAACGAGGCAGCCGCCGCTCATTATTACTCGGCGATCTACTGGTACACGCTGATGAAGATCCCGCCGGCAAAAGATTTCGGCGGCTCCACCGAAATCCCGAAGGAGATCACTCAGGACCTCTGGCGCCAGCGGATGAACAATGTCGACTGCATCGGCTGCCATCAACTCGGCCAGGAATCCACCCGCACGGTCCCGGCCGCGTTCGGCGAATTCAAATCGGGCGAGGAAGCCTGGATGCGCCGCGTTGCCGCAGGGCAAACTGGCGAATGGATGGTGAACCGGCTCGCCGGGCAAATGGGCGGCGTACCGTTCAAATATTTCGGCGACTGGACCGACCGGGTCGCCAAGGGCGAACTACCGAAAGAAAAACCGCCGCGGCCGTCCGGCATCGAGCGCAACGTCGTGATCTCGTCGTGGGAATGGGCGACCGAAAAACACTTCGTCCACGACCTGATTTCCTCGGACCGGCGTTATCCGACTGTCAACGCCTACGGCCCGCTGTTCGGCGCGAACGAATATTCCTCCGACGACATGCCGATCCTCGATCCCAAAACGCACAAGGTGACGTTCTCAAAGATGCCGGTCGCCGATCCCAACGCTCCGGAATCGTTCGGCCCTCCGCTGCATGGCACGGCCCTCCTCAATCCGGTCAGCCCTTCGGCCTATTGGGGCGACGAGAAGATCTGGAGCCAGCGGACCAACAATCACAACAGCATGTTGGACAAGAAGGGCCGCCTGTGGCTGGCGGCGGCCGTACGCGGCATCGAAAATCCGGCGTATTGCAAGAAGGGGTCTGATCACCCGTCGGCCAAGGCGTTTCCGCTCGAACGCTCGGGCCGGCAGGTGTCGGTATTCGATCCCAAGACCCAGAAGTACAGCTTCGTCGATACCTGCTTCGGCACCCACCATCCGCAATTCGGCTACGACGCCGACGATACGCTGTGGCTTTCGGGGACCGGCCCGGTCGCCGGTTGGGTGAACACCAGGCTGTGGGACGAGACCGGCGATGCCGTCAAAGCGCAGGGCTGGGCACCATTCGTGCTCGACACCAACGGCAACGGCAAGGTCGACGAATATACCGACCCGGGCAAGCCGGCGGAGGCCGGCAAGGATATGCGGATCGCGGGCTCCGGCCCCTACGCGGTGATGCCGCATCCGACCGACGGCTCGGTCTGGTACACCGTCAACGTGTTCGTCGGTCCACCCGGCTTCATGCGGTTCGACCCCAAGACCAAGCTCTCGGAATTTTACGCGATTCCGAA
This sequence comes from Bradyrhizobium sp. LMTR 3, assembly GCF_001693485.1. GTDB lineage: Bacteria > Pseudomonadota > Alphaproteobacteria > Rhizobiales > Xanthobacteraceae > Bradyrhizobium. The sequence continues at coordinate 275,876 of NZ_MAXC01000033.1, read as the reverse complement.
GGAAGGCATCGGCATTCGCGGCGGCGACATCGACAAGAACGGCGTGCTCTGGGGCTCGGGCTCGAACGGCAGCCTGATCCGCTTCGATCGCAGCAAGTGCAAGGCGCCGCTGAATGGGCCGGGAGCGACCGGCAACCACTGCCCGGAAGGCTTCGCCTACTTCAAATATCCGGGCCCCGGCTTCGAAGGGTTCGAGAACTCCAGCGCCGAGGCGAGCTATTACACCTGGGTCGATCACCACAACACGGCCGGGCTCGGCGAGAACATCCCGATCTCCACCGCCAACCTCAACGATGGCTTCGTCGCCTTCAAGGACGGGCAGATGGTGATGCTGCGCATCCCCTATCCGCTCGGTTTTTTTGCCAAGGGCCTCGACGGACGCATTGACGATCCAAACGCAGGCTGGAAAGGCCGTGGTCTCTGGAGTTCGAGCGGCGACCGCACACCCTGGTTGATGGAGGGTGGCAAGGGCTCAAAGCCGCGGGCGGTGCATATTCAGGTACGCCCCGACCCATTGGCGAAGTGAGGATGAGCTGCTAGCCGAACAGCAGCGCCGCGCCGGCGACCATCAGCGCACAGCCGATGAACAGGATGGCAGGCCAGCGCATTCTGCGCTGAACGTAACGCCCCTGCGCACGGCGCTCGGTGATGAGCGCCATCTCGAATTCTTCCGAGGTCGAGAACATGCAACCAAACCCGCCGCGGGCGGAGGCTGCGGCCGCTTCGAGCGACATCAGGGCAGCCTGTGGGTTTCGTCTGCGGGATGAGTCCATGCGCAGATGATATGAATGGAATGGTAAACGGAAGATTACCACATTGTGTCCATCCGGAGACCAATTCAAAAGTACTGAATTAGTCTCCGGGCGTATCGCGTTGTATACGCGTGACGTTTCAGAAAGCGCGATTAGCGCCCTACTCCATCTTGACGTTGGCTGATACGATGACCTTCTTCCACCGCGCCGTCTCCGATGCGATGTAGGCAGCAAACGGCCCGGGCTCCACCGCGACGGCATCGGCACCGAGTTCGGCCATCTTCTGCACCGTCTCCGGCTGCTGCATGAAGGTCCGGATTTCCGCCGACAACTTCTCCACGATCGGCTTCGGCGTCGCCGCCGGGACGAAGAAGCCGTGCCAGGCGACCGCCTCGAAGCCCGGCAGATACTCGGCCACAGTGGGAAGATTCGGATCGAACGAGGCGCGCTTGGGCGTTGCGGCGGCGATCAGCGTCAGCTTGCCGTCCTTGGCTTGCGGCAGAAGCAGCGGCACATTGTCGAAGGCAAGGTCGATCTGGCCGCTGATGAGGTCGGTCAGCATCGTGCTGGAGCCCTTGTAGGGCACATGCACCATCTTGGTGCCGGTCATCTGCTGGAACAATTCGCCCGCCAGGTGCTGCGAGGTGCCAACACCCGCCGAACCGAACGAGACCTTGTCCGGATTGGCCTTCAGATAGGCGATCAGATCCGGCAAGGTCCGCGCCTTGATCTTGTCGGGATTGACGACCAGCACATTGGGAACGACGCTGATCTGGACGATCGGCTGCAGATCCTTGTCGGGCTGATAACTGAGCTTCGGCCCATACAGCGATGGATTGATCGCCAGCGCGGATGTGCTGGCGAGGCCGAGGGTCAGCCCGTCCGGCGCCGACCGCGCCAGCCGCGTCACGCCGACGATACTGCCGGCGCCGCCGACGTTTTCGACCACGAACGGCTTGCCCAGTTTCGCCTGAAGATGATTGGCCACCATGCGTGCGAAGATATCGGCGGTGCCGCCGGCAGCGAAGGGAACGATCACGCTCACCTGCCTCGAAGGATACGCATCTTCCGCCTTCGAGGGCGCCGCCGCCAACAACATCGCCGACGCAACAACAAGCCATATTGATTTCATCTAAGTTTCCTCTGCTTCCTGTTATTAATTGTCCGCCGCGCGCTACTGCCGGGTCGCTAGAACGCCGCCTCGTACATCTTCAAGATTTCGTCTCGGCTCAAATCGCGCGGGTTGTTGTCGAGCAGGCGGCGAATGGCATGGGCTTCGCCCGCCATGACGCCGAGATCGTCCTTGGGAACACCGAGCGCGGACAACCGCATCTCGATGCCGAGATCGGCGCAGAAACGATAAGTGGCGTCGAATGCCGCCGCCGGAACGTTGCGTTCCGGCAGGCCGAGCGCGTGGAGCACCGTGATCGTCTTCGTCGAGGTCGCCGGCATGTTGGACGCCAGCGTATGCGGGAAGATCACTGCGCAGGCGAGGCCATGCGCGACATGGTGGCGCGTGCCGAGCGGATAGGCGACGGCGTGGCCAGCCGTCGTATTGACCGGGCCGAGGCAATAACCGCCATAAAGCGAGGCCAGCGCGAGGCCGGCGCGCGCTTCGCGATCGCTGCCGTCGGATACCGCACGCCGCAGATAGCGGCCGACCAGCCGCGCGCCTTCAATCGCGTAGAGGTCGATGGCCGGATGCGCCTTGCGGCTGGTATAGGCCTCGACGCAATGCGCCAGCGCGTCGATGCCGGTTGCCGCCGTGACATCCTTCGGCACGGTCATTGTAAGGTCGGGATCGACGATGGCGATATCCGCCAGCATGAAGCGGCTCTGCACCGCGAGCTTGTTGCGGCTGGCCGGATCGGTGACGAGTGCACGGGTGCCGGCTTCGCTGCCGGTCCCGGAGGTGGTCGGAATCTGCATCAGCGCCACGCTGCGGCCTGCAACCTTTTCGGCGCCCACGACGTCGGCAAAAGCCGCCTCACCCGTGCAGAGCACGGCAACCAGCTTGGCGAGGTCCATCGCACTGCCGCCGCCGAAACCGACGATGAGATCGGGCGCGGCCTCCCGCGCCATCGCCACCGCCTTGTCGAGGTTGGGCATATCAGGCTCTGGCTTGACGTCACCGAATACCTTGACTGCTCCAGGCAGCCCGAGTTGATCGACGCGCTTCGCGTTGAACGGATCCGAAATCACCAGCGGCCGCCGCGCGCCGATCCGCTCCGCAAAGCGCTGAGCGGCGGCAATCGTTCCGCATCCGAACTCGACGACGTTGGGACGCAGAATTTCGATCGGCGTGAAGGAATTGGTCATTGGATGTCTGCTCTCGTCACTTTGGAGCCATGGAGGTGCCGCCGGCCAGGCGCTCGGCGTAGTCGATGGCCTCGATCAGGCTGTGCTCGTTGGCGATACCCTTGCCTGCGATATCGAAGGCGGTGCCGTGGTCGACGGAGGTGCGGATAATCGGAAGGCCCAACGTGATGTTGACGCCGGAAAGCTCCTGCCAGCGGCCGGTCGCTGGATCGACCTGGAAGCCCAACAGCTTCACCGGAATGTGCCCCTGGTCATGATACATCGCGACCGCCGCGTCGAACTGGCCGGCGCGCAGCTTGACGAAGATGGTGTCGCCCGGCACCGGCCCAATGACGTCGAGACCGTCGGCGACCGCCTTGGCGATGGTCGGCGCCGAGACGTCGATATCCTGCCGGCCGAACAACCCGCCCTCCCCGGCATGCGGATTGAGTGCTGCGATGGCGATCTTCGGGCGCGCGATGCCGAGCCGGCGCAGCGCATCGTCGGTGAGGTCGATCACCTGACGGAGCCGCTCCGCCGTCAAGCGCTTCGGCACGTCCTCGAGCGCCACGTGCGTCGAGACATGGCTGACGCGCATGTTACCATGGGCGAGCAACATCACCGAGCCGCGCACGCCGGTGAGATGCGCCAGCATCTCGGTGTGGCCGGGATAGTGGTAGCCTGCCTTGTTGAGCGCTTCCTTGTTCAAGGGCGCCGTGACGATGGCCGCGGTCCGGCCGGCCTGCGTCAGCCGCACGCCGTGCTCCACCGCCTTGAAAGCAAACCGTCCGCCATCGGCGCTCAGCGCCCCCGGTTTGATCGGCGCGCCTTCGGCGTCGGCCTGCAAAAAGCAGAGATTGGGCCAATCGCGGTCTTCGGCGCTCACTTCCGGAATCGCGATGCTTGCGCCAAGCGCCGCCTTCGCGGCCCCCAATGCGGCACCGCTGCCGATGATCAGAAGGCGCAGATCGCCCTTGGCGATCCTGTCCTGCAAGCCGATGCAGGCCTTGACGATGATCTCCGGCCCGATCCCGGCCGGATCGCCCATGGTGATCGCGAGATGGCGAGAGGTCATGTCGGTTTCCCTGTGCTGAGCAGTTCATTGTCATGGAGCAGATCGTGCCACAGCTCCCTTGTACCAAACGCTCCGGATTTGGAGATTACGTCGACGCCGGCCCAGCGGCCGCCCTGAAGGATGGAGCGCGGCAGGCCCGGCACGATGCGCCCGGCGACCTGTAACGCCTGCGCACCGAGCGCGACGCAGGCCGCCTTCAAGGTCTCGCCACCGGCGACAATCAGCGTGCCGGGAGGATCAAGTGCCGCAATCAATGCGGTCATTTCACGCGCGATCCGCTGTGCCGCCTCTGCGCGCGACAATCTCTCGGGCAGTGAAAACTTCACCAGCGCCACGCCGTCACCGGCAAGCTTGCGGTGCACCCGCGCCGCACCTGCGGCCTCGCCCTCTGCAAGCGTGATGGTAGCCTCTCCACACGCCTCAAGCTGGGACGCCGTCACGACCTGATCGGAGCCGAACAATCCCAGCACCGGCTTTTTCAGATGGCGCGGCGCACCAGCGCGGCGGCCGCGTGCCAAGGCACCGGCCAATCCGCCGCTGCCGCACCACAAGACCGGCGCAGCAAGCTGACGGCCCATCTCGACAACACGATCGAGATCGCGGTCGCTCTCGGCATCGAAGACCTGGACGCCACCATGCGACAGCGTGTCGGGCCGGCCTTGCCGGGCGTCGATGTTCTCCGCCTTGAGCTGCGTCAGAAGATTGGCGCCGACCGGATACCAGTCGCCATCCGGCGTGCGGGCGAACTGCTGACCATCGCGGGTGCGCCGCCCCTGGTAGGCGAAGGCCGGCGCAACGACGCAGGAAGCCCAACGGCCGGTACGCAGGCAGGCGCCAAGCTCGGAAGCCCACGCGCCGCGCAACAGGCTGTCGACCTTCTTGTAGGCGATCGTGCCTTCACACAGCAGCGGCGCCAGCCGTCCTACGATCTCGACGCTCTCGGCCCGTGCGAGTTCGCGGGTACCGCTGTCGATCGCCAGGCTTGGAGAGTTGTCCGTCGAAAGCGCTTCCGGCCAGGTCACGTCGAACGGTCCGCATAGTCCGACGAACTCGGCGGCGGTATCGAGCGCACCGGTGAGATCGTCGGCAAGAAGGCGGATGCTCGTCATCGTCATGCTGCTCCCGCGTTACCGGCCGTGCGGCGCTCGGCCGCGAAGATCTTGCCGGGATTCATCAGGCCATTTGGGTCGAACAGCTGCTTGATGCCGCGCATCAGGTCGATATCGAGCGGGTCGGCCACACGCGCGAGCCGGCCGCGATTGGTGATGCCGATGCCGTGTTCGGCGCTGATCGCGCCGCCCTGCGCCGCGGTCTCGTCGTCGACGATCTCGTTGATCTCCGTCACCAGCGCCGCGGTCGCGGCGGGGTCCTGGCAGCGATCGCGGTCGATCAGGGCGATCACATGAATATTGCCGTCGCCGATATGGCCATGCATCACAACTTGCGCATCGGGAACGGCCGCCTTGATCCTGGTCTCGACATTGGCGACGAATGCGGCCTGCCGCTCCAGCGGAACCACGCTGTCGTGCGACACGACGTATCCGCTGCGCTTGTTGCCCTCCGACACGCTGTGCCGCACGGCCCAGATCGCCTTCGCCTGGGCAAGGCTCGAGGCCAGAACGGCATCTTCGGCCAGTCCCGCCTCCATCGCCTCCGAGAGCACCGCCGCCAGCGGCTCGTTGAGGTCGATCCCAGCCAGCGCGTCGGTCAGTTCGACGATCAGATACCACGGCGTGGTGACTTCGAAAGGGATGGTGACATGCGGCACGGTCGCCGCAATCGCCTCGATCTGGCTGCGTGACATGATTTCGAGGCTGCCGAGCCGGTCACCGACGGCGCCACGCAGACGCTGCATGATCTGCAGGGCCTGGTCGACACTGTGCAATTTGAGCAGTGCCAGGGCGGAGCTGCGCGGTGGCGCGAACAGCTTCAGCACCGCAGCGGTCACGATGCCAAGCGTTCCTTCCGCACCAATGAAGAGCTGCTTGAGCGCATAGCCCGTGTTGTCCTTGCGCAGCGCGCGCAGGCCGTTGAAGATGCGTCCGTCCGGCAGCACCACTTCCAACCCAAGCACGAGATCGCGCATCGGTCCGTAGCGAAGCACAGCCGTCCCGCCCGCATTGGTCGCGATATTGCCGCCGATCTGGCACGAGCCCTCGGCCCCGAGGCTCAACGGAAAATGACGGTCCACAGCCGCGGCCGCAGCCTGCACTTCGGCGAGGATACAGCCGGCCTCCACCGTAATCGTATTGGCGAGCAAACTGACGTCGCGCACGCGCCGCATGCGGTCGAGCCGGATCACGACGTTGAATGCGCTGTCATCCGGTGTGGCGGCGCCGCACATGCCGGTGTTGCCGCCTTGCGGGACAATCGAGAGCCGCTGGTCTGCACAATAGCGGACAACCGCCGCAACCTCAGCCGTCGAGCCGGGTTTGACGACCGCAACAGCCCGGCCGCGGTAGCGTCCGCGCCAGTCCACTACATAGGGCTCCTGATCGCCGGTGGAACCGATGACATAATTGTCGCCAACGAGTGCCGCCAATCCAGCAAGCACATTTTGGAAGGATCCGGTCATCAGCTCGTCTCGTCGCCCACTGGCGCTAAACGCTGGCGGCGGCAAACGCGCCGGCGTTAGCAAGCAGCTCTTTCAACTGCGGAGCCGGCAGCAACTCCAGCGGCGGCCGGAGGCGTTGCCATCCGGCATGGCCGGTTCGCTGCGCAACCAGAGCCTTCAGCGATGCCATCTGCGCAAAACGTGAGACAAGCTCGCGTGCCTTCACGATGCGCGCCTGCGCCGCCGCGAGCCCGGCGTCATCGTCGCTGTCGCGGAAGTGCCGATAGACATAGGCAAGATCGCGCGCGACGAGGTTGGAGGTAGCGGTGATGCATCCCGCGCCTCCCTTGCGCAACAGCGGCAGGAGCAGCGGATCCGCGCCGGCCAGCACCGCAAAGCCCGGAAAGCGCTCCACCATCGCAGTCATATTGGCGAAGTCGCCGGAGGAATCCTTGATGCCGACGAAGGTCGCCGGATAGGCCGCGCGCAGCCGCTCGATCAGCGCATGCGAGATCGGCTGCATCGACATCTGGGGAATATGATAGAGCACGATCTTGAGCCGCGCATCGCCAAGCCGCTGCACGACTTCGCTGTAGGACGCATAGACGCCGTCATCGGTGACGCCCTTGTAATAGAACGGCGGCAGCATCACCACGGTATCGACGCTGAGCGAAAGCGCGTGACGCGTCAGCGCAATGGTATCGCTGAGCGCTGCGACGCCGGTTCCGGGCAGCAGCCGGTTCGGCGCGATGCCGTCCTGCACGACCGCCTCGAGCAGCGCCGTGCGTTCGCCGACCGAGAAGGAGTTGGCTTCGCCGGTGGTGCCGAGCATCGCGATGCCGTCACAGCCCTCGCTCAGGATATAGCGGCAATGCGCGACAAAACGCGCGTGATCGGGAGCGAGCTCGGCGTCAAGCGGGGTCAGCGCCGCACTGAACACGCCACGAGGGTGCAGGGATGATGTCGACAAAGTTCCTCCGATCGCCCGAATGCCATTGTTCGGATTGCGAACATTTGTTATATAGTCTGCACTCTCCTAGAACCGGACCGGCGCGGCCGTCAAGGGCTGCCGGGCCAATGTTCAAGCGGGCATTGACGAGATGGCGAAGAACTCAAAGCGCGTGCCGACCACCGCGCCGCAGAATCCAAAGAACTACGTCGCCTCCGTCGGCAAGGCCTTCGCGGTCCTGCAAGGTTTTTCCAGCGACGCCTTCGAGCTGACGCTGAGCGAGATTGCCGCGCGCGCCAATCTCGATCGCGGCACGGCGTTCCGCCTGATCCAGACCCTGGTTGAACTCGGCTATCTCCAACCCGTTCCGCAGAGCCGCCGGTTCAGGCTCGGCGTTGCATGCCTCGATCTCGGCTACACGGTGCTGTCAGGCGGGACGCTGCGCGCATTGGCCGAGCCGTTGCTGCGCGGCCTCGTGCCGTCGGTGAGCGACGCGGCCTCGCTCGGCGCCCTCGACGGAGGCGACGTGATTTATCTCGCTCGCGTCGGCACCGGCCTCGACCGGCACAAGATGGACCGGCGGCCCGGCACGCGCATTCCGGCTTACAGCGCCGCCCTCGGCCATATCCTGCTGGCACATCTGCCGCGGGACGAGCAGATCCGCCGGCTGGAATTGCGGCCACGCATCAAATTATCCGAGAAAACCCTGACGGATCTCGATGCCTTGCTCGACCGGCTTGATCTCGTCAAGCAGCAGGGCCACGCGATCTCCGACGGCGAAAACGCTTACGGTCTCCGCACGCTGGCGGCGCCGGTCTTCGATGCGCAGGGCTCGGTGACCGCCGGGCTAAGCGTCACGGTGGATGCGACGCGCATGGACATGGCTGCGTTCCGCGACCAGGCGCTTCCCCAATTGATGCGTGTCGCCACCGTCGTGCAAGACCTCGCGATCAAATCCGGGCTCTCGAACTAGCGCTTCAGCCGCTCGCGCACCATTCCGTGCTAGGTCGCTGTCGCCGGGCGTTGCGAAGCCGCGCGTCCCGCGGTCTTGCGCCGCCATTTCTCCAGCGACAGCGGCAGCTCTTCCGCCGCCTCGACCCGGTTACGGCCGCCGCGCTTGGCCTGATAGAGCGCGGTATCGGCCGCCGCCAGCAGCACTTCGAGCTCGGTGCCCGCCGGACCGCCGGCAACGCCGATGCTGACGGTGGTGTCGACCGGGCCTTCCTCGCAGACGATGTTGGACGCCTCGAACGCCTCGCGCACGCGCTCGGCCACGATCACGCCCTCTTCCAGCGGACACGCCAACAATGCCGCGAACTCCTCGCCGCCGATGCGCCCCGACAGATCGCTGATGCGCAAATTGCTGACCACGACAGTGGAGAACAATTTGAGGATCTCGTCGCCCGCGGGATGGCCGAAGCGGTCGTTGATGCTCTTGAAATGGTCGATGTCGAAAATCATCACCGTCACCGGCCGCCCCGCGGCGGCCTCGCGTTCGATCACGCCGTTGCAGGCTTCCGAAAAGCCGCGGCGGTTCAGCATTCCGCTCAACGGATCGACCGAGGCCGCGGTCTTGTGCACCGTCACGGCGCGATCCGATACCAGCATGAAGATCACGAACACGGTGCCGATCGCATACAAGATCAGTTCGATCGAGAATGCCGTCACCCAGATGCTGCTGGCAAATGACTCGTCATGCGGGCGCAGCAGGCTGCCGAGCAGGATCGGCAGCGCCAGCACGCAACCATGCATTACGGGCACGGCGATCGCGGGCCAGCGCTTGTTCATCGTCCGGCGCCGTTCGCTCCACAATTCGGAAGCCGTCAGCCCCGCGTAGATCGCGACGATCGCCGCACCGACGACCAGCCGCATGGCGGGATTCAAGGATGGCAGAGCCAGCACCGTGCCGACCCAGGCGATCGCGCCTAGGGAAAGCCCCGGCAGGTTGGGCTTGCGGCCGTGGAATACGCGCGCGGCGTTCCAGACCATGCCGCAGGCCACGAAACCAAGCGCATGCAGCGCCAGCAACAGCGGCTCGCCGAGTGTGGCGCCGCCGATGGTCCAGATTGCCACCGACGATGCGCCAAGCAGATAGGCCGTCCCCCACCACTTCAAGGCTGGAATGTTTTCCTGCTTGCCGAACAGCACCAGCATCGCCCCGAGCATGCCTGCGACCATCGTGGCAAATAAATACAGCGTGGAAGTATCGAACGACATGGGCTCACCCGAACGCGTGTGATGCTACTTGTTCGGCGCACACTGAAAATGCAATTTCGCGCCATCGCATCAGGGGACACTAGGAGGGCCGTGTTCCAATTTCGTTTGTGCAGGTAAGCAAGTTTTCACGAAAATCCGTGGTAACCCATCACTAAATAGTAAGCAAAAAGGGCGCCGATCGGCGCCCTTTTTTCGTCCGATGAATGCAGCAATCCGCTGCAAATTTTAGCGAAGCAACTAGCGCTTCGAGAACTGGAACGACTTGCGCGCTTTCGCCCGGCCGTACTTCTTGCGCTCCACGGTGCGGGAGTCGCGGGTCAGGAAGCCGCCCTTCTTCAGCACGCCGCGCAGATCGGGCTCGAAGTTGGTCAGCGCCTTCGAGATGCCGTGACGCACGGCACCCGCCTGGCCCGACAGACCACCGCCGGCGACCGTGCAGATGACGTCGTACTGGCCGGCACGCGCGGCCGCGACCAGCGGCTGCTGGATCAGCATGCGCAGCACCGGACGGGCGAAGTAAACCTCGACTTCGCGGGTGTTGACCATGATCTTGCCGGCGCCCGGCTTGATCCAGACGCGGGCGACCGCGTCCTTGCGCTTGCCGGTGGCATAGGCGCGGCCGTATTTGTCGACCTTCTTGACGTATTTCGGCGCTTCCGGAGCGGCCGTCTTCAACGACGCCAACTGGTCGAGCGACTGCATGGTATCCGACATCTTATGCGGCCCTCATGTTCTTGCGGTTCATCGAAGCGATATCAACTTTCTCGGGCTGCTGGGCTTCATGCGGATGTTCGGCGCCGGGGTAGACGCGCAGATTGCCCATCTGCACGCGTCCGAGCGGACCGCGCGGGATCATGCGCTCGATGGCCTTCTCGACCACGCGCTCGGGGAAGCGTCCCTCGAGGACCTGTTTCGCGGTGCGCTCCTTGATGCCGCCGATGAAGCCGGTGTGCTTGTAATAGACCTTGTTGTCGCGCTTGCGACCGGTCAGCACCACATGCGCCGCGTTGATGATGATGACGTTGTCGCCGCAATCGACATGCGGGGTATAGGTGGGCAGATGTTTGCCGCGCAGGCGCATCGAGACGAGGGTGGCGAGACGGCCGACCACCAGACCTTTGGCGTCGATCAAGACCCACTTCTTCGTCACCTCGGCGGGCTTTGCCGAATAGGTTTTCATGTGAGGAAATCCGTGAAAATGGAAATCGGCGCCAGATGCGCCGAACTGGCGGGTTTCTAGAGAACAGCGCGCTGCCAGTCAACGCCAATGTTTACAAATTACATCAACGAAAACAGCAGCTTGTAAATATGGTGTAATACTACCTTTCAAAAGCCTATTTGTTTGGAATGGAATAGGTCGCCGTCACATGGGCGATCGGATCGGGCGACGAGCCTGACAGCAGGTTGACCTCGCCAACCGCCAGCCGCTTGCCGAGTTTTAGCAGGCGGGCCGCGGCCAATACGTCCTGTCCCGGCTGGCCCTTGCGCAGGAAATTGATGTTGAGATTGGTCGTTACCGCGAGCCCCACCGGACCGATCGCCGAGAGCAGCACCACATACATCGCAAAATCGGCCATCGCCATCAGGGTCGGCCCCGACACGGTGCCGCCTGGACGCAGCATGCGCTCGTCATAGCGCCGCCGCAGCAGGCAGGTCTCGCCGTCGGCACTCTCGATGGTGATATCGCCATCGCTGAAGGCTTGCGGAAACTCCTCGCGGAGGAACTTCTCCAGCTCAGCCACGCTCATTTTCGCTGCCGCCATGCGACCCCTGCCCCTCGATTAAGGCTGCCTGTTACATTACGTTGTCAGCAAAGCCAAAATGAAAAATCTTGGAGTGGAAACCTCAGAGATGCCCGCCCAAACTGCTCGCGCACCCACGCCGCAACCCCCGATCCTGCTGCAGGAAAATGTCGGCAGCATCCGGGTGCTCACGCTCAACCGGCCGGCGGCGCGCAATAGCCTGTCGGAGGGCCTGATCGCCGAGTTGCACGGCGCGCTGAAGGAAATCCACGACGACAACAGCGTCCGCGCCGTTGTCATCGCAGCTAACGGCCCGGCGTTCTCCGCGGGCCACGACATGAAGGAACTGACCGCGCGCCGCAGCGATCCCGATCGTGGCCGCGCCTATTTCGGGCAGATCATGAACGCCTGCAGCGCGATGATGCAGGCTGTCGTCCACCTGCCGAAACCCGTCGTCGCCGCCGTGCAAGGCATCGCGACCGCCGCCGGCTGCCAGTTGGTGGCGAGCTGCGATCTCGCGGTCGCCTCCGAGGCTGCCGGCTTCGCGACCCCTGGCGTCGATATCGGGCTGTTCTGCTCGACGCCGATGGTGGCACTGTCGCGCAACATCCCGCGCAAGCAGGCGATGGAGATGCTGCTCACGGGTGAACCGATTTCGGCGACGACGGCGAAGAATATCGGCCTCATCAACCGCGTCGTGGCCGCCGGCACCGAGCGCGATGCGGCGATCGCGCTGGCGCAGAAAGTCGCGCTCAAATCCGCCTATACCGTCAAGCTCGGCAAGGAGGCTTTCTATCGCCAGGCCGAAATGAGTCTCGCCGAGGCCTATCGATACACGGCGGAAGTGATGACCGAGAACATGATGGCGCGCGACGCCGAGGAAGGCATCGGCGCGTTCATCGAGAAGCGTGAGCCAAAGTGGCAGGATAAGTGACGACGCAAAGCGTCGTCATTCCGGGGCTCGCGAAGCGAGAACCCGGAATCTCGGGATTCCGGGTTCGATGCTACGCATCGCCCCGGAATGACAGGAATTGAAAATGAACCACGACGCATACGACGACAATTACATCCGCAGCATCCTCAACTCCGTGAAATCGATCGCGATGGTCGGGGCCTCGCCGGTCAATGTGCGGCCGAGCTACTTCGCGTTCAAATACCTGGCGCAGCGTGGCTACGACATGATTCCGGTCAACCCCGGTCATGTCGGAAAGCAGCTACTCGGCAAGCCCTTCGTCGCCTCGCTGTCCGATATCGGCCGTCCCGTCGACATGATCGACATCTTTCGCAGCTCCAGCCACATCATGCCTGTCGTCGACGAGGCCCTGACATTGTCGCCGTTGCCAAGAGTGATCTGGATGCAGCTCGGCGCGCGTGACGATGCAGCCGCCGAAAAAGCCGAAGCCGCCGGCATCAAGGTGGTGATGAACCGCTGCCCGAAGATCGAGTATGGTCGGCTGTCGTCGGAGATTTCATGGATGGGCGTCAATTCGCGCACGCTGAGCTCCAAGCGCGCGCCGATCCCGACGCAGGGCATGCGGCTGTCGCTGAACCGGATGAGCGTCGGCGGCGGGGCAACGGCAGCATCGGATCGCGCCGCAAAGAACAAAAGCGAGCCGACGTGAAGCAATGAGAAACAATTATTTCGAAGACGCGGCCTGACGAAGCAGGCCCGTTTCCAATCCGCTGCATGTGAACGCCTCGCCTTGACGGCGGACGCGGCTGCGATCAGCATCACCCACGCATTTCAAGCAAGCCAGAGAACAGGACGAAGAAGAATGACCGACCGTCTCCCGGGATTTTCAACCCTTGCCGTGCATGCCGGCGCGCAGCCCGATCCCACCACCGGCGCGCGGGTGACGCCGATCTATCAAACCACGTCCTTCGTGTTCAACGATGCCGACCATGCCGCCTCGCTGTTCGGGCTGCAGGCGTTCGGCAACATCTATACCCGCATCGGCAATCCCACGACCGCCGTGCTGGAAGAGCGCATCGCGGCGCTGGAAGGCGGCACCGCAGCCCTTGCGGTTGCCTCGGGACACGCGGCGCAAGTCGTCGTGCTGCAGCAATTGCTGATGCCGGGCGACGAGTTCATCGCCGCGCGAAAACTCTATGGCGGCTCGATCAACCAGTTCACGCATGCGTTCAAGAGCTTTGGCTGGAACGTGGCGTGGGCCGACCCCGACGATATCGGCAGTTTCGAGCGCACGGTGACGCCGCGCACCAAGGCGATCTTCATCGAGTCGATCGCCAACCCCGCCGGCAGCATCACCGACATCGAAGCGATCGCGGAAGTGGCCCGCAAGGCCGGCGTGCCGCTGATCGTCGACAACACGCTGGCAACGCCATATTTGATCCGCCCGATCGATCACGGCGCCGACATCGTCGTGCACTCGCTGACGAAATTCTTGGGCGGCCATGGCAATTCGCTCGGCGGCATCATCGTCGATGCCGGCACCTTCGACTGGTCGAAGGACAACAAATATCCGATGCTCAACGAGCCGCGGCCGGAATATCACGGCATCAGGATCCAGGAGACGTTTGGCAATTTCGCCTTCGCGATCGCCTGCCGCGTGCTGGGCCTGCGCGATCTCGGCCCGGCGCTGTCGCCTTTCAACGCCTTCATGATACTGACCGGCATCGAGACGCTGCCGTTGCGCATGCAGAAGCATTGCGAGAATGCCAAGGCGGTCGCCGAATTTCTGGCCGGCCATTCCGCGGTAGCCTCGGTGAACTATGCGGGCCTCGCCAGCGACAGGTACAACAAGCTCGCGCGCAAATACGCGCCGAAGGGCGCCGGTGCCGTATTCACCTTCAGCCTCAGGGGCGGCTACGACGCCGGCGTCAGCCTGGTATCGAACCTGAAGCTGTTCTCGCATCTGGCCAATGTCGGCGACACCCGCTCGCTGGTGATTCACCCGGCCTCGACCACGCACAGCCAGCTCGACGACGACGCCAAGGTGAGATCCGGCGCGGGGCCCGATGTGGTGCGCCTGTCGATCGGCATCGAGGACAAGGAAGATTTGATCGCGGATCTGGAGCAGGCGCTGAGCGTGTAACAGCAGTCATTCCGGGGCGATGCGTAGCATCGAACTATGGTGCGCGATTGCGCACCTGAGAATCTCGAGATTCCGGGTCTGGTACTTTCGCACCATCCCGGAATGACGCATTCACCAAAGCATCACAAGCCTCTCGTTAACGGTCATTCCGGCATAAAGTCGCGGTGACCCGCCCCCGAGTGATTCGGAGCCAACCATGCTGCGCTGGACGATGTCATTGCTGATTGCAACGTTCGCGATCGGAACCGCTGTCGCCGCCGACGGCCCCGCCGCCACCAAGCGCGCCGCGGTTCGTGCCGCCAGCAATTTGCCGCCTGGCCTGCCCAGAGCCCATTACAATTACAGAACCACGGTCGCCCCGGCCGCATCACTCTACGTGCGGCGCGGCCGCCAACTGGTGGTCGTCGCGGAAGAAGAGCCCGAAGTGCTGATCAGGCCGGTGGGAGTGGTGCCCTACGTGCCGCTGATCAGGGGCACGCCATTGCTGCCCGGGTCGTCGACGCTGCCCGGCTATTACGGAACCAGCCATTCCTACAGCTATGACGGCCCCTACTATGGCGGCCCCTATACACCCTACTGGGCTCGCCTGCCCTATGCCTGCGGCGTGTACGGATATTGCTAACGGCGCATCAGAGACGGAGACGGACAACAGAGGTGGCAGGGGCATTGAAGAAAGACAGGGCAACAGGTTCTGCCAACGCGATCACGGCGGATCTGGTCGCCGTCCTCGTCGCCGTCACCGAGGGCGAGCCCAAGATCATGACCATCGCCAACGACGGCGCGTTGCCGAGCGGCCCGTTCGAATTCGCGCACCGTTCGCTGCAGACGGGATTGCGGGCTTGGGTCGAGGCACAGACCGGCCATCCGCTCGGCTATGTCGAGCAGCTCTACACGTTTGCCGATCGTGGGCGCGCCGGAGATGCCAAGTCGCCGCATTCGATCTCGATCAGCTATCTGGGCCTGACTCGCGAAGACAAGGTCGGCCAGGGTTTTGAGGCGCACTGGTCCGGCTGGTACGAATATTTCCCATGGGAGGATCAGCGGGCCGGCCTCCCCGCTTCACTGGCGAAGACGTTGGCGTCGCGGCTGCGGGCGTGGGCGAAATCCGCTGAGAACACCGGCCTGCAGCGCCAACGCTGGCAGCGCGCCGCCATCACGTTTGGCCTCGACGATCGCGAATGGAACGAGGAGCTGGTGCTGCAGCGCTATGAGCTGCTCTATGAAGCAGGCTTGATCCCGGAAGCGGTGCGTGACGGCGCAGCCGCCACGACCGTCATTCCGGGTAAGCCAATGACCGGAGATCATCGCCGCATTCTTGCTACCGGGATTGCGCGCCTGCGCGCCAAGATCAAATACCGCCCCGTGGTGTTCGAACTGATGCCGGCCGAATTCACCCTGCTGCAACTGCAACGCAGCGTTGAGGCGCTTGCAGGCCGCCTGCTGCATAAGCAGAATTTTCGGCGCCTGATCGAGCAGCAGCAACTCGTTGAGGAAACTGGCGCAATCGCCGCCGACACCGTCGGCCGTCCCGCCAAATTGTTCAGATTCCGCCACGGCGTGCTGGCAGAGCGGGCGATCGCCGGAACCAAACTTCCCTTATCGCGCACTTGACTTCGATTATGCTCAGGATAAGGATAAGCCAGGATATACTCATGGAGAGTATAAATGGCCAATCTCAGTTCCTCAGCGCTCGCCCGCACCGCACCGCTTTACGATCGGGTCAAACGGGTCATTCCGCCGCCTGAATGGGCCATCTTTGCCGAGGATGTCGACGCCATTCTGGCGCTCAAGCGCGAGCGCAACGCCGTCGTCCTGGCGCACAACTATCAGACACCTGAAATCTTCCACGGTGTAGCCGACATCGTCGGCGACAGCCTGCTGCTGGCGCGCGAGGCCACCAAAGTTGATGCCGACATCATCGTGCTGGCCGGCGTGCACTTCATGGCCGAGACGGCCAAGCTGTTGAATCCGGAAAAGACCGTGCTGATCCCCGACCTCGCAGCCGGCTGTTCGCTGGCGGATTCCATCACCGCGCAGGATGTCCGGCTGATGCGCCAGCGTTATCCCGGCGTTCCCGTCGTCACCTATGTCAACACCTCGGTCGCGGTGAAGGCGGAATCCGACATCTGCTGCACCTCCGGCAACGCGCTCAAGGTCGTGGAGTCACTCGGCGTGGAGCGGGTAATCATGCTGCCGGATGAATATCTGGCGCAGAACATCGCCGCGCAGACAAGCGTGAAGATCATCGCATGGAAGGGCCATTGCGAGGTGCACGAGCTCTTCACGGCCTCCGACGTCCGGCAACTGCGCGAAAATCATCCTGATGTGACCATCCTGGCGCATCCGGAGTGCCCGCCCGAAGTGGTGGCGGAAGCCGATTTCTCCGGCTCCACGGCCGCGATGTCGGATTACGTCGGCAAGCAGCGGCCGCCTCGCGTCGTGCTGCTGACGGAATGCTCGATGAGCGACAACGTCGCGGTGCTCCATCCCGACGTGGAGTTCATCCGGCCCTGCAATCTCTGTCCGCACATGAAGCGGATCACACTGAAGAATATCCGCCATGCGCTGGAAACCGGCCGAGACGAGGTGACGATCGATCCTGCGATCGCTGCGCCCGCCCGTCGCGCGGTGGAAAGGATGTTGGCGCTATGAGCCCGAAGATTTCAGCGCTTAACCACCGTCCCGTCATCATCGGCGGCGGCGCCGCCGGACTGATGACGGCGCTTCAGATGGCGCCCGAGCCGGTCGCGTTGCTGTCGAAGGCACCGCTCGGCGCGGAAGCCTCGAGCCTGTGGGCACAGGGCGGGCTTGCGGCGGCGATGGGCGAGGATGACGACCCTGCCCTGCACCTGGCCGACACGATCGCCGCTGGCGCCGACCTGTGCGACGAAGCCGTCGCTCACCGGATCGTTCAGGCGGCGCCTGCGGCCGTCGAACATCTCGCACGGCTTGGCGTTGCCTTCGATCGTCGGCCCGATGGCGGCTGGCGGCTCGGCCTGGAGGCCGTACACGGCCGCAACCGGATCGTGCACGCGACCGGCGACGGCACGGGCCGCGAGATCATGCGCGCGCTGATTGCAGCGGTACGCCGCTGTCCGTCGGTCACGCTGCTGGAGGGCGTCGAGGCGCGCAGCCTGATCGTCGAGGATCACGCCATCAGGGGCGTGCTCGCGGTGAACGCGCAGGGATCGCTGGTGATCGACACGACCCGCATCGTGCTGGCGACGGGCGGCATCGGCGGACTGTTCCTCGACAGTACCAACCCCGCCGGCTGTTACGGCCAAGGCCTTGACTTGGCGGCGCGCGCGGGCGCGCGGCTCGCCGATCTCGAATTCATCCAGTTTCACCCGACCGCCTTCGACGGGCCGTCGCGCCCGATGCCGCTCGTGACCGAGGCCGTGCGCGGCGACGGCGCCGTCCTGATCGACGATACCGGGCAGCGCTTCATGGCGGATCAGCCAGGTGCCGAACTCGCGCCCCGTGACATTGTCGCGCGCGCGGTCTGGCGCCGCCGCGCGGAAGGGCATCACGTTTTCCTCGACGCACGCAAACATCCGGGAGCGGAATTTGCAGAACGCTATCCCGTCATCTCCGCGTTCTGCAAAATGGCCGGGATCGATCCCGCGGTCGATCCGATTCCGGTGAGGCCGGCGGTGCACTACCACATGGGCGGTATCGCCGTGGACATCGAAGGCCGCAGCAGCGTGGACGGCCTCTGGGCCTGCGGCGAGGTCAGCCGTACCGGACTCCATGGCGCCAACCGGCTCGCCAGCAATTCGCTGATGGAAGCCATCGTCTGTGCGCAATGGGTTGCAGAGAGCGTCACGGGCGCGAGCCACGGCCCGCTGAAAGCGCGCGTGGCCAGCGCACCTGCGCCCGCGTCCGATCCTTCGGCCATACGGCCGATCCTGTCGCAGGGCCTTGGCGTGCTCCGCGACCGGCACGGCATCGAGCGCGCGATCCGCAGCCTCTATCCGCTCGTCAACGGCAGAAGTGCGGCAGCCGATCCCGCGCTGGTGGGATTGATGATCGCGGTCGCCGCCTGGCGGCGCGAGGAAAGCCGCGGCGGGCATTTTCGCACCGACTTCCCCGATGTCCTGCCTTCGGCCATATCCTCATCCATCTCGCTTGCGGACGCGCTCGAGGCCGCGCGCGACATTGCTGCAGCCGGATCTCTGTCTGTTGGGAGTGCCCAGCCGTGACACCAACCCCGCTTCTGCCTGTCGTGTACGAGCCGCTGGTTCGAACCGCCCTGCTCGAAGACTTGGGCCGCGCCGGCGACATCACGGCAGATGCGATCGTTCCGGCGGACAAGCGCGCCTCGCTGGTGCTGCGCGCACGCCAGCCCGGCGTGGTGGCCGGGCTCGACATCGCGCGCTGTGCATTTCAGCTCGTCAATCCTGCGATCCAACTCGAGGCGGAACACCCTGACGGCAGCGTGGTGGCGCCGGGAGACGTGATCGCCGCGATCGAGGGGCCGGCACGCGGACTATTGACCGGCGAACGGACGGCGCTGAATTTTCTCTGCCACCTCAGCGGCGTCGCGACCGCCACGGCCTCCCTGGTATCGGCCGCGCAAGGCACCAAGGCGCGCATCGTCTGTACCCGCAAGACGACGCCCGGGCTGCGCGCGCTGGAAAAATACGCAGTCCGCGCCGGCGGTGGCAGCAATCACCGTTTTGGCCTCGACGACGCCATTCTGATCAAGGACAACCATATCGCATTGGCCGGCGATATCAGGACCGCGATCGGGCGGGCAAAGGCGCATGCCGGCCACCTCGTCAAGATCGAGGTCGAGGTCGACACCCTGGCGCAACTCGAACAGGCCCTTGCGATCGGCGTGGATGCCGTCCTGCTCGACAACATGACGGTCGAGGAGCTGCGACAGGCGGTGGCGATGACCGGCGGTCGGGCGATCACCGAAGCCTCCGGCCGCATTACGGCCGAGACGGCAAAAGCGATCGCCGCGACCGGTGTCGACCTGATTTCCGCCGGCTGGCTGACCCACAGCTCGGCCGCGCTGGATATCGGGCTCGACTATCTCGGACTCAATCGGCAGGCAGCGTAGTTGCGATGAATTACTCGGCCGCGCGCATAGCGGCTTTGTCCTCGCGCATCAGGCGGTTGTTGCGCTGGACCACCGAATAGCTCGCCAGCGCAAACAGGATCACGAGGCCCTGGATCGACAGCGCTTCCATGGAAGGATTCAGGCCGATCGCGGTCAGAAACGCCGAGCCCTTCACCTCGGTTACCGTGATGATCGCCTGTTCCTGGAACTCCTGCACCGCCTCACCGATGAACTTGATCGCCATCACGAACAGGAACGCCGAGGTGACGATGAACAGCGGCCGCAGCGGAAGCTTTCGCGCAATCAGGTTGATGAAATAGAACAGCACGGCGAGGCCCACCGTCGCGGCGGCAAGGCCGGCGAACAGGCCAGCGCTCCAGCCGCCCTCGGTCTTCGCCAGCGCATGGATGAACAGCACGGTCTCGGCGCCCTCCCGGAACACCGCGAGGAAAGCCAGCGCGCCGACCGCCCACACCGTGTCCTGCGACAGCGCGCGGTCGGCTTTATGCGCGAGATAATCCTGCCAGCCGCGCGGGTCCTGTTTCACCATCAGCCAGCCGCTGACATAGAGCATCAGGGCGGCGGCGACGAGAATGATGACGCCCTCGAGGACATCGCTGTGATCGCCGGAGTTGAGCACCGCAAACAGCCAGGCGGCGACCAAGCTGGCGCCGACCGCGGCTAGCGCGCCGCCGTACAGCGCCTGAATGCGGTGGGCGGCACCGGCCTTGGTCAGGTAGCCCGCGAGTGCCGCTATCACCAGCATGGCTTCGAGCCCCTCGCGGAGCAGGATGATTGCGGCCTGGATGAAAGCTGACGACATGAAACTGAACCTTTGTTTTGGCTCGTTTTATCGTCCAAACGATTCAAGTAAAGCGGTCGCACGCCACCCAAATGCATCAAGGCCTTTGCGTAGCAAGAAACCCCTGCAATTCGGGCACTTCCGGCAATGACAGCAGATTAGAATTGCTCAATTTCAGCCAGGCTGCCCGAGCGGCATCACCAGCTTCTGCTGGTCGCGCTCGGTGCGCCGCGCAACCAGACGCTCTGTCTGCAAAACCGCCAGCGTCAGGACCACGATCGCAACGGCCTGATGCGCCAGCGCGAGATCGATCGGCACCTGATGCAGCAGCGTCAGAATGCCGAGCCCGGCCTGCAGCGCGATCGCCGCCGCCAGAGACCAGGCCCCGCCGACCACGGCAACACCGGCCCGTGACCGCACGCTATCGACCGCATGAAGGACCGCCAGCGCCAACAGCGCGTAGGCGGTCATGCGGTGTTCGAACTGCACAGTGAGCGTGTTGTCGAACAAGTTGCGCCACCACGGCTCCTCGAAGAACAGCCGCGCCGCTGATGGAATGAAGGCGCCATCGATCTCGGGCCAGGTGTTGTACACCCGTCCCGCGCGCAGGCCCGCGACCAGCGCGCCGAAATAGAGCTGCAAGAAAGTCAATCCCAGCAAGGCCACAGCGGTTATCTTCAGTCGTGGCGCCGCCACAGGCTGCGGACGTGCGCTCATCCGCCTTAGCGTCCAGATGATCGACGCAAAGATGATCAGCGCCAGCACCAGATGCGTCGCCAGACGATACTGGGACACCTCCGTCCGCTGCGAGAGACCAGAGGCGACCATCCACCAGCCGACCGCGCCCTGCAGCGCGCCGAGGCCGAAGATCAGCCACAACCGCTTTTTCAATTCAGCGCTGAACGCGCCACGCCACAGAAAGTACAGGAACGGCAGCAGATAGACCGCACCGATCACGCGCCCGAGCAGGCGATGGCTCCATTCCCACCAGAAGATGGTCTTGAACTCGGCAAGGCTCATGCCGGCGTTGAGTTCGCGGTATTGCGGAATGGCCTTGTAGCCCTCGAACGCCTGCGCCCATTGCGCCTCGTTGAGCGGCGGCAGCGTGCCGGTAACCGGCTTCCACTCCACGATCGACAATCCGGATTCCGTCAAGCGCGTGGCGCCGCCGACCAGCACCATGACCGCAATCAGCGTGGCAACCACGATCAGCCACCACCTGATGGCGCCGGCATGTGGGGCCTGCTGTGCGGAACTAGAGGTCATAAACCCGTCTTGAAATCCGTCCTGGCTCGCCTCGAAGGCGCGCTTGATTGAATTGGCGCGCCCCTTATAGTCCGCCCCTTCCCGCGCGCAACCCGCCACGAGCCTGATATATCCGCCATGACGATACGCACCCGCAAATTCTTCGGAACCCTCGCTTTGCTCGTGCTGGTCGTGGTGTGGTCGCTGTTGGGCATGACCATCGCCCAGACGCCGTGGCTGGCCAGTTCAGGCCTGCTGCAGGCGATCTTCTATGTCGTGGCCGGGCTTGGATGGGTGCTGCCGGCGATGCCGATCGTGAGCTGGATGTCGCGGCCCGATCGCGCCGCTTAGTAATTTTGAGCATGATCTTTTCGGAAAACCGGTACCCACTTTTCCGGATCATGCTCTAGACCCAGTTGTCCCGGGTCGGCCTGACCGCGGGAAACATCATCCCCGACAGCAACACCCGCATCGTGCGCAACGAACCCTGCCGCCCGTCCCAGGCGATCCGCGGCAATGCATGCAGATTCGTGTATCCTTTGGCCTCGACGACGCCTGGAATCGTCGATACGGCGCTGGCGAAACCTGCCTCCTGCGCCATCACGACATGCTCCCGGCGCCAGGATTGCCGGTCGCCGAACGGATAGGCGAAATGCCTGACGGGCTGGCGCAAGGCGGTCTCCGCAACCGCCTTGCCCATCGTCATTTCGCGCTGCGCGTCCGTCCCTTTCAGGTTGGACAGTGCGGAATAGTTCACCGTTGCGCTGCCGATCGTCACCAACGGATCGGAGGCGAGCTTGGCCAGATCGTCCCAATCCAGTGAGGCCGCGCGCGACAGCGCCGCGAGATCGACGGAGTAGCGCGTGCAGAGGTCGTGGATCGCGAACGAAAGATCCGGCGGCGGCAGCATCCGCATCCAGCTCGCCAGAAATTCGAACGTGTCATGCTTCTCGGACGTGCTGCCCGTTGCGAAACGCCGCTCCCTGCGGTCGATCACCAGGCTGATGCGATCCTCGCGCGCGATCATCTCTTCCAGCGCCAGCCACCAGGCTTCGCCGAGCCCATCCGGAAACGCGGTGGGCAGGTAGACGGTGAAGGGCACGCCGTGCTTTGACAACACCGGATAGGCCTCCGTGATGACATCCTTGCAGCCGCCGTCGAAGGTCAGGCAGGCAAACCGGTTCGACCTTGGCAGCGTGACCGCCCGCCGGCACACCTCGTCCATCGTGATCAGGTCGAAGTTCCAGCGCTTTAGTGCACGGATCGTCCGGTCGAGAAATTGCGGCGTGATTTCACGCCACCGGTTGGGCTGAAAGGTGCGGGAATCGCACGGACGCACGCGCTCGAACCGCAAAATGACGCCGGCGCCACCGCTCCGCCGCTGCTTCAGCCTGAAGTAGCCGCTGAAATAGGCGAGCTCCATCCAGGCCCGCCGCAAAATTCCGAAATCCGACGCCAACGTACCGCCCTCAGCATGCGGTCGCGCTGCCCGTCGCGCCCGCATCGTATTACCCTTTGTTGACATTTCCCTGCGAAGGTCGGCCAAAGCCGAAATTGTAAACAAATTCATATAACACGGGCTCTGCGATGACCATGGCTGCCGCGATCGAAGACCGGACGGCGGATGCAGATGGGTGGTCGAAGGCGAGCCGCATCGCCGGGATCGACATCGTCCACGACCTCGCCGCGGCGGAAGGCGTCTGGCGCAATCTGGAAGGCGCGCAAACCTTCTTCACGCCGTATCAGCGCTTCGACTTCCTCAGCTCCTGGCAGCGGCAGGTCGGCGCGCGCGAAGGCCTCGTTCCCTTCATCGTGATTGCCTACGACGCGGAACGCCGTCCGCTGGCGCTGCTTCCGCTCGCGCTCAGGCACGCTTATGGCGCGCGCTGCGCCAGTTTCATGGGCGGCAAGCATTCCACCTTCAACATGGCGCTGTTCGACCGCGATTTCGCCGCAAGCGTAACGCAAGCTGATCTCGAAAGCCTGATCTCGGCGATATCGCAGCGGTCGGAAGCCGACGTCCTCGCGCTGCACCAGCAACCGGTTCGCTGGCGCGATCTACCTAATCCGTTCGCCTTGCTGCCGCATCAGCCGTCGGCCAATGATTGCCCGCTATTGGCGATCGAGCCTGGCGCCGCTCCCCCCGCGCTGATCAGCAACTCGTTCCGGCGCCGCCTCAAGGGCAAGGAACGCAAGCTGCAGTCCCTGCCCGGCTATCGCAGCCATATTGCGTCGTCAGAGGCCGACATCACCCGGCTGCTCGACTGGTTCTTCCGCGTCAAGCCGCTGCGGATGGCCGAGCAGAAGCTCCCGAATGTGTTCGCCGATCCCGGCATCGAGGAATTCGTCCGCAGCGCCTGCGCCGCGCCGCTCGGCGGCGGCAGGCACGCCATCGACATCCACGCGCTGGAATGCGACGAGGAAGTGATCGCGATCTTTGCCGGCGTCGCCGACGGGCATCGGTTCTCGATGATGTTCAACACCTACACGATGTCGGCGAATTCAAAGTACAGCCCCGGCCTGATCCTGATGCGCGACATCATCGATCACTATGCCGCACAGGGTTACCGCGCACTCGACCTCGGAATCGGATCGGACGACTACAAGCGGCTGTTCTGCAAGAGCGACGAGCCAATCTTCGACAGCTTCATCCCGCTCAGCCAGCGCGGCAAGCTTGCAGCCGGCATCATGTCGGGCCTCAACCGCACCAAGCGGCTGGTGAAGCACAATCCGGCGCTGCTGGAGATGGCGCAAAAGCTGCGCAGCGCGTTCAGCTAGATGTTATCATCGTAGGACTGTAGGGTGGGCAAAGCGAAGCGTGCCCACCATCCAAGTGCCCACCATTCAAGATGACGTCGTGAAACGGTGGGCACGGCGCTGACGCGCCTTTGCCCACCCTGCGAATTCGTTCAAGCCGCTACGACGCGCAGGCCGGCTTCGACGGCGTCCGACGACTCGCACGGTTTGCTCAGCATCGTCACCTCAAGGAAGCCGACCGCCTTGAGCTGATCGCACATCAGCGCGCGCGCATCCTGAGCCATCGATGCTTCGGGCACCACGACCGCGCGCGCCTGCGACGTCAGGAGTTCGGCCGGCAGATCGGACGCGGTGCCGGCATCCAGCAGCACATGATCGTAGACCCGCAGCAGCGCGTCGATCGCAAGCGTCAGCCGCGGCGATTGAAGCTGCGCACGGTCGAAGCCGGGGCGTCCGGCGCTGACGAGATGGACGCGCGACAGCCGGTCCTTGGTGATAATCTGCGCAAACGAGGCCTCGCCCTGCATCAGTTCGGCAAGCCCTGGTGCCACCGGATCGACCGACGCCGCCGTCATCGTCGGCGAGGATGCAACGAGATCGACCACCACGATCTTTGCCTGCTGCGCCATCAGCCGCGCCAGCGTGAGTGCGGTCAGCGTGATGCTCTCGCTCGATGCCGTGCCGAGCACGGCCACCTTGCGCGCTGCAGCGGCTACGCCAACCAGCTCATCAGCCAGTTGCTCGATCTCGCTGTCCCCCGCCGCAGCATCCATGCGCGGGGCGTCGGCATGCGGCTCATTCAGCGTTGGCTCTGAAACGTGATCCGCTTCAGCGAGGTTCGCCACAGGAAGCTCGGGCGCGTTCGCCGGCGGACGCACCGGTTCCGGCGCAGAAGCCAGGACGATCTCTGGCGCAATTTCACGCATAACTTCTGACGAAGCCGCACCGAGTGCCCGAGGGGCGGTCATGCGTAGCAATTCACCGGTCGCGATCGCGCCCGAAGTGAGCAGCAGGGTCGCCAGCGTCGCGATCAAGACGATCGGCAGCTTCTTCGGATAGGCCGGGGTGTTGGAGACAGTAGCGCGGGAGATGATACGACCATCGGCCGGCGCCGCCTCGATATTCTCGCGGGTGTTCGCCTCGCGGTACTTGGCGAGATAGGATTCCAAGAGGTCCCGCTGGGCCTTGGCCTCGCGCTCGAGGGCGCGGAGCTGCACGTCCTGGCCGTTGGTCGAAGAAGCCTGTTTTTTCAATTGATCGAGGCTCGCCGTCAGGCCTTCGACCCGGCCGCCGGCGATGCGGGCATCGTTTTCCAGCGAGCGAGACACCTTGCCCGCCTCCTCGCGCAACTGCCGATCGAGATCGGCAAGCTGGGCCTTCAATTCCTTGATGCGGGGATGACCGCCGAGCAGCGTCGAGGATTGCTCGGCGAGCTGCGCGCGCAGTGTCACGCGCTGCTCGGACAGCCGGCGCACCAGTTCGGAATTGAGCACCTCGGAAGCCTCGATCGGCTTGCCGCTCTGAAGCATCTCCTTGATCAGCCGCGCCTTGGATTCGGCATCCGACTTCAGCGCGCGGGCGTTGTTCAACTGCGTGTTGATCTCGCCCATCTGCTGGTTGGACAGCGTGGTGTTGTTGGTGCCTACGAACAGGCTCGACTTGGAGCGGAAATCCTCGACCCGCGATTCGGCCTCGGCCACGCGCTTGCGCAAGTGTTCTATTTCACCCGAGAGCCACTGGCTGGCAGACTTCGCTTGCTGCTGCCGGGCGTCCTGCTGCAGCACCAGATAGCCTTCCGCGATCGAGTTGGCGACGCGCGCGGCCAACTCGGGATCGCGCGACTGGAATTCAACCACGATGACCCGCGACTTGTCGACCGCATAGGCCGTGAAGCGCTCATAATAGGCTTCCAGCACGCGCTCTTCCGGCGTCAACGAAAACGGATCGCGCCCGATGCCGACCAGTGCCAGCAGCGATTTCAGCGGCGAGAGCCCCTGAAGCACCGGATCGAATTCGGGACGCTCGGCTAGCTTGTTCTTTTTGATGATCTCGCGGGCCAGATCGCGCGATTGCACCAACTGCACCTGGCTAGTGACGGCCTCGGCGTCGAGCGCACTGCGCTCCTCGTTGCGCTCGCCGTTCGGCCGCAGGAAAACGTTCTCGCGCCCATCGACCAGGATGCGCGCTTCCGACTTGTAGCGCGGCGTGATCATGTTGACCGCGGCCAGCGACAGCACCAGCGCCAGCACTGTCGGAACGATGATCCAGGTCCGCCTGCGCATCAACGCCTGACCAAGCGCATGCAGATCGAGATCGCCGGAATCGGATGCGGTGACGGTCTTCGGCGCCGAAGACACAGGCCTTGCCATTGCCCGCTGCACCACCGGCTTGTCCTTGCCTGCACGCCAGAACGCCAAACGCATCGCACACTCCCGCGGACGCAACTATCGGTCCACTCGATCAAGGCGATTACACTTCATTATGGTTGCTGCTGGGTTAATTTGCCTCGTCTGCGCGCCCGAGCAGAACCTCGCGCGCGCAGTCATTTTTTGTTAACCATCAAAGCCCTTAATCGCGGAATACTTTTCAGGATACCTGTAATGCGAGGCGTGCTCGCCCCTATTCGATATCTGATTGCTGCGCTGACGCTTGCGGGCTGCCTGGTCCGGGCTGCGCAGGTTCCGGTCGCATCTGAAGGCGGTCTCGATGCCTGTCGTTGACGGTCAGCCGCTTCGTATCCTGCACGCAACGCGCGCGCCGGTCGGCGGCATCTTCCGCCACATCCTCGATCTCGCCAACGGCCAGGTCGATCGCGGCCATCACGTCGGCATCATCGCCGATAGCCTCACCGGCGGCGAACGCGCCGAGCAGGCGCTGGCGGAAATCGCCCCGCGCCTCGAGCTCGGCGTTCACCGCACCGCCATTCGCCGCGAGCCGCTGCCGTCCGATCTTCTGGTGTGGGCCCGGTTCCAGCGCATGATCCGCCAATTGAAGCCGGACGTGCTGCACGGTCATGGCGCCAAGGCCGGCGCCTTCATGCGTTTAAGGACCGCTTCCCGCGACAGGGTCAGGGTCTACACTCCGCACGGCGGCTCGCTGCACTATCCGCTGTCGACGCTGAAGGGCAACATCTATGCCCGTGTCGAACGCGCGCTGATGAACGATACCGACCTGTTCCTGTTCGAAAGCGCGTTTGCTCGCAACACCTACCAACGCACCATCGGCACGCCGACGGGACTGGTGCGATGCGTGTTCAACGGCGTCACCGCCAGTGAATTCGACCCCGTCATCAAGGCGGAGGACGCCACCGACCTGATCTATGTCGGCGAGTTCCGACACATCAAGGGCGCCGACCTTCTGATCGATGCGGTAGCGCGGCTGCGCGTCGACGGCCGTCCGGTGACGCTGACGCTCGCAGGCGACGGCGAGGAAGGCGAAGGCCTCAAAGCCCAGGTCGCGCGGCTCGGCCTCGGTGAGGCCGTGCGCTTCATCGGCCACGTCAAGGCGCGTTACGGCTTCTCCAAGGGCTCGCTGCTGGTGGTTCCCTCCCGCGGAGACTCGATGCCCTACGTCGTGATCGAGGCGGCGGCCGCCGGCATTCCGATGCTCGCCGCCAATGTCGGCGGCATCCCCGAGATTTTCGGCTCGCATGGCGACGCCTTGTTCGCGCCGAGCAACGCAGCCGCCATGGCCGATGCCATCGAAGCTGCGCTGAAGGATCCGGCCGCGACAAAGGAGCGAGCCAAATCGCTGCGCGAACGAATCTTCCAGCATTTTTCGCAGAAGGCGATGGTCGAGGGCGTTGTTGCCGGCTACCGCGAGGCGTTTGCCAATCGTTAACCGAAAATTACCAGCGTAACTGTTTCTTCCGATTTGTCCCGTAAGCCCGTGGTGTGGGGAATTCCGCACCAGCGGGCACGTTGCTGTGTGCCCGCTCAAGAACGGACGTGGACCAGTGGAATCGATTAACGCACGCTCGATGCTCGATGCCGCGGCGACCGCCAGCGCCGATCGTCCGCCGATCGAACGGCGCCGCAGGCTATCTCCGGCAGCGCTCACCGTCACCCATCAGAAAGTTGGCCGCGCCTATTCGCCGATCGTGATCGCAGGCGTGGTTCGCGTGATCGATTTCGCGATGTTAAGCGCGATCGGTACTGCGCTCTATTTTGGTTATGTCGTACCTCTCAGCGGCTTTTCCTGGGAATTTCTTGCGGCGATCTTCGGCGTGGCGGCAACGGCCGTGATCTGCTTCCAGGCCGCCGATATTTATCAGGTACAGTTATTTCGTGGCCATCTTCGCCAGATGACGCGGATGATTTCATCCTGGGCATTCGTGTTCCTGCTGTTCATCGGCGCATCCTTCATCGTGAAGCTCGGCAGCGAGATTTCGCGGCTGTGGCTTGCGGCGTTTTTCGTGAGCGGCCTCGCGGCGCTGGTCACGGAGCGCGTGCTCCTGCGCTCGCTGGTGCGCCGCTGGGCCCGCCAGGGCCGGCTCGATCGCCGCACCATCATCGTGGGCGCCGACGAGAACGGCGAGGAACTCGTCCAAGCGCTCAAGACGCAGGATGATTCCGACATCCATGTGCTCGGCGTTTTCGACGACCGCAACGACGACCGCGCGATGGACACCTGCGCCGGCAGTCCCAAGCTCGGCAAGGTCGACGACATCGTCGAGTTTGCGCGCCGCACCCGCATCGACCTCGTGCTGTTCGCACTGCCGATTTCGGCCGAGACCCGCATTCTCGATATGTTGAAGAAGCTGTGGGTGCTTCCGGTCGATATCCGCCTTTCGGCCCATACCAACAAGCTGCGCTTTCGTCCCCGCTCCTATTCCTATCTCGGCGAGGTGCCTACCCTCGACGTGTTCGAGGCGCCGATCACCGACTGGGACCTCGTGATGAAGTGGCTGTTCGACCACGTCGTCGGATTCGTGATCCTGCTGCTGGCGCTACCGGTGATGGGGCTGGTTGCGCTCGCGGTGAAGCTCGATAGCCCGGGGCCGATACTGTTCCGCCAGAAGCGTTTCGGCTTCAACAATGAGCGCATCGACGTCTTCAAGTTTCGCTCGATGTACCACCATCAGGCCGATCCGACCGCCTCCAAGGTCGTGACCAAGAATGACCCGCGCGTCACCCGCGTCGGGCGCTTCATCCGCAAGACCAGCCTCGACGAACTGCCGCAGCTCTTTAACGTCGTGTTCAAGAGCAATTTGTCCCTGGTCGGGCCGCGCCCACACGCCGTGCAAGGCAAGTTGCAAAGCCGCCTGTTCGACGAAGCCGTTGATGGCTATTTCGCGCGCCACCGCGTCAAGCCGGGGATTACCGGCTGGGCTCAGATCAACGGCTGGCGCGGCGAAGTCGACACCGACGAGAAGATCCAGAAGCGCGTCGAGTTCGACCTGTATTACATCGAGAACTGGTCGGTGCTGTTCGATCTCTACATCTTGCTCAAGACGCCGATCGCGCTGATGACCAAGAGCGAGAACGCGTATTGAGTTGAGGAGACGCCAACGCGGAAGTGGCGCCGAAGTTAGTTGAGTTGCGTGAGTGTGTAATGGCGTATGCGGCGACAGCCGGGGAATCGCTCCCATCGATAACGGCCGCGCCCGGCGTGCTCGCGCTGCAGCGCGCTCTGGTTTGGCTGGTGGGTGCGTCGATCGCCATCGTCTTCATCGAGCCGAGCCCCTATGAGCTGGCGACGCTTGCCGCCTCGGTGATTTTCTTCGCAACGGGCGCACGGATGCGGCTGGTGTTCATGCCGCTGCTGTTGCTCTTGTTCCTGCTCAACCTCGGCTACAGCATCAGTGCGGTCGCCGTAATGGATCGGCCCAATGTGCCGAGCTGGATTGCGACCTCCTGGTACATGGCGATCACGGTCATCTTGTTCGCGATGGTGATCTCCGAGGATACCGCGGCGCGGCTCGACATGCTCCGGCGCGGCCTCATCGTCGGCGCGATGATTGCGGCGCTAGCCGGCATCGCGGGTTACTTCAATCTCGTCCCCGGCGGGCGCGACCTGCTGACGCTGTACGACCGCGCCCGCGGTACCTTCAAGGACCCGAACGTGTTTGGCGCGTTCCTGGTCCTGCCGGCGCTACTCGTGCTGCAAAGCGTGGTCACGGACAAATTCGGCAAGGCGTTCCGCAGCGCGATCGTGTTTGGCATCATATCGTTGGCGATTCTCCTGGCGTTCTCACGCGCTGCGTGGGGTATGCTTATCATCACCTCGGGCTTCGTGCTGGCATTGATGGTGCTGACCAGCCGCTCGCAGTCGCAGCGCTCGCGCATCATCGTGATGGCGCTGGTTACCGTAGTGCTGGCCGCCGCCCTGGTCGCGGTGCTTCTGTCCTTCGATTCGATTGCGCAGCTATTCAAGGAGCGCGCCAGCCTTGACCAGAGCTACGACGAAGGCCGCTTCGGCCGGTTCGGCCGGCACATCCTCGGCGCAGAAATGGCGTTGGGCCTGCCATTCGGCATCGGTCCGCTACAGTTCACCCGCTACTTCCCGGAAGACACCCACAATTCGTACCTGAACGCGTTCATGTCGGGCGGTTGGCTCTCCGGCGTCTGCTATCCGGCATTGGTCTTCGTCACGGTTCTGACGGGCTTCCGCTATGTCTTCGTCCGCGTGCCCTGGCAGCCGGCTTATCTGGCAATCTTCGCGGCCTTCCTCGGCACGGTCGGCGAGAGCTTCATCATCGATACCGACCATTGGCGGCACTTCTGGATGATGCTGGGAACGATGTGGGGCATGTTCGTCGCCGCCGAACGCTGGAAGGCGGGTAATGATCCGGCACAGGCGCGGGAGCGTAGCGTGTAGGGTGGGCAAAGGTGCGCAAGCGCCGTGCCCACCATGATCTTGCTCGCTCTTAATGGTGGGCACGCTTCGCTTTGCCCACCCTACGATCTGCGGCTACTTCTCCACCGTAAAGGTCAGCCCCGCGTGATCAACCAATCGCTTGATCAGCTTGTGCTGCATCGCTGCGCCCGGCGTCCAGAATCCGGCCGGCACATCGGGCGCGTCGCGCAGCAGGCAGATCGCGCATTCGGAGATCATCTTCGAGGTGGAGCCGTAGCCGGGATCGCGATCGCCCTTTACCGCGGCGCGGACCTGTCGGCCGTCGGGCGCGATCGCGACGTACAGGAGATCATAGAGCCCGTTCTCGCGCTCTTCCTTTGAAGGACCCTCGCCGGGCTTTGGCGCATTCGGGCCGGTCTTTTCGGTATTGGCCGCCATCACGAGCTTGGCATTGGCCTCGCCCTTCTCGCCGGGGCCGGTCAGCACCATTTCGTCATAGATGAATTCGCGGCCGTACGGGAATCCCATCAGCATGTTGGAACGGTGGACGTTGCGCGTGTTGATCAAGGCCATCATGAACGGCGCGGCCCAGGATTGCATGTCTTCCTCATAGGCGGGCTTGTTGCCCCGCGGCTGTTTTGGACCGGTGAAGCCGGGCGTCAGCGCAAATGGATCGTTGAGGATGACCACAAGGCTGAGATCCTTGGCGACTGCATCGAAGGTCGCTTTGGCGCTTGCTGCTGTGCCGCCGGAAAGCGTACCGCGCATGTCGCGCACGCGACCCTTGACGCGCGATGCCGGCGCGCCGAACACGCGCTTGGCCTCCTCCTGCACGAAGAATGCGCCGAGCTCGAACGGTACGGAGTCGAAGCCGCAGGAAAACACGAGCCGCGCGCCGCTCGCCTTCGCCGCGGCCTCGTGCTTGTCGATCATCTGCCGCATCCAGATCGGCTCGCCACAGAGATCGAAATAATCGGTGCCTGCCTCCACGCAGGCTGCGATCAGGTCATTGCCGTAGAGCTGGTACGGGCCGACCGTGCTGATCACGCATTTCGCCCGGCCAACCATCGCCTTCACCGACGCAGGATCAGCCGCATCGGCGACGATCAACGGCGTGTCGGCCGGCGCACCAATAGCGTCACGGACGGAAGCGAGCTTGTCCTTGCTGCGGCCGGCCATCGCCCACTTGAGGCTGGCGTCACCTTTGTAATGCTCGGCGAGATATTCGGCGACGAGCTGGCCGGTGAAACCGGTGGCGCCATAGACGACGATGTCGAATTTCGACGAAGACATGTTCGATTTCCCTAAGGCTCGTCATTGCGAGGAGCGAAGCGACGAAGCAATCCACTGCTCCGCTTGGACGGCATGGATTGCTTCGCTCCGCTCGCAATGACGGTTTCCTCTGGCTTTCGCAAGCCTATTTCTTCGGATAGGACACGCCCATCCCGGCGCGGACATCAGCTTGGATCCCATAGGGCGCGATCGGATAGCGCAGGCCATTCTTCGCGAGCTGCTTCATGCCTACGATGGCCTTGGCAAGATGTTCCGGCTTGAGCGCGATCAGCATCTCTTCGTCGGGCACGCCGCCATAACGCCGTTCCGCAAAGCAGGGCAGCGAGAGCGACGGCTCGCCGGTCTTCAGCGCCCTGCCCCAGGAATCCGCGCAGGCGGTCTCGCCGACCACGCCCCATTCGAATTTCTTGTAACCGGTATATTGCAGGCCGTTGATCAGAATGATCATCTGGCCGGGCGTGGCGTAGACCAGGCAGATATCCGGCGGATTGAGCCGGCCGCTGGTGAGCGGGCTCACCGCCATCGCCTGGTACTGGCCGAAGGGCACCACGTCGAGCGCTTCCTGACGCTTGCGTGCATCTTCGGCGGTGCCATGCCAGACGCCGACGTAGTTTTCCCCCGCGAGCCACTTCTCATCCTGCGGCGCAAGCCCGATCACCGCACGGCATTGCGCGCCGACCAGATCGTCGCCGGTGATGCCGACGGTCCAGCCGAGCCGCGAAGCCATGCTGACGATCTGATCGGTGGTATGCACCGCCGAGGGACGCCGGATTTTTGGAATCGCCGTCATCTCCTCGACGCTGGCAAACATCTTGATGCCGATCACGGTCGTCTTCAGCCGTAGCAGGCTGTTCAGGTCGGCCACCATGCCGGCCAAATCGAACGCTTCCGGCGGCGTCTGCTGTTGCATGGCGTCAACTCCCAAATCGGCGCGCTTAGCCGGCGCCTGTCCTTCGATTGTAGCCCGGCTGGCTGCCGGCTGCTACTTTGCCGGACCCGGCAACACCTCGTCGATCTTGCCGGTGGCGCGGTAAGCGATCAGGCCCATCCATTCGCGCAGCGCGAGGTCGGTTCGTCCTAGTCCATCGATCGCAATATTGGTGAAATCAAATACGTCGCCGCCTCGGCCAACCCGCCAGTCGACAGGATAGGGCTCGACCGCAAATCCTGCCTTCCGGAACAGGCCGACCGACCGCGGCATATGGAAGGCCGAGGTCACCAAGAGCCAGCGCTCGCCTTGCTTGGGCGCAAGCAGCGCCTTGGAGAATTCCGCGTTCTCCTGCGTGTTGCGGGAACCCCGTTCCATGATCAGCCGCGACTTGTCGATGCCGAGGCTTTCGAAGATGGCGCCAGCGAAATCGGCTTCCCTGGCGTCGTTCGAAATCAGTCTCGCGCTGCCGCCTGAGAAAACAATGCGAGCCTTCGGGTAGCGGTGCGCCAGCGCGGCAGCCGCGATCAGGCGATCGGGCGAACTGCGCACCACCGGCGTGCCGTGCGCGACGGAGAGATCGGCTTCGATCGATGCGCCGAGCACGATGATGCCATCAGGCGCGCCGCGCGCACCGTCCCATGGCGGAAAGCGCTGCTCCAGCG
Source organism: Bradyrhizobium sp. LMTR 3 (assembly GCF_001693485.1). Taxonomy (GTDB): domain Bacteria; phylum Pseudomonadota; class Alphaproteobacteria; order Rhizobiales; family Xanthobacteraceae; genus Bradyrhizobium. The sequence goes on along the minus strand of NZ_MAXC01000033.1, from coordinate 241,677 downwards.
GATAGAGCAGCAGGTTCCCGAGCGGCGACAGTCCGCAGATGACAAGCAGCAGAACGGCTGCGATCACCAGTTTGCGGCCGAGCGATGCAAAGCGGGTGAACATCAGGATGGCACCGACGAAGCCTACGCCGATCAGCAGATTCGTCGGCAACAGCAGAAAGCCGAGCGTCTTGGAGAGGACAAAAAACAAGGGAAGCCTCTGATAATGTCTGGTACAGCGTCATACGACGCCATTGCAGCAACCAAAAGCCTCCGCATGCCCCATCATCACCTGCATTCCAGCCCCGAAACCTGCCACTGGGGCTTCTTCGAAGCCAAATTGACGCCCGTCATGACCATTGCCAGCGGCGACGAAGTCACCATCGACACCGTGACGGGCGGCCCGGACGTGGTGCCTGATCGCAGCAAGTTTCACGTTCCTCCCGAGCTTGCCGATATTCACGCGCGAAGCGAGCGGATGCTGCCGGGCCATATTCTCACCGGCCCGGTCGCCGTGGAGGGGGCCGAGCCCGGCGACGTGCTGGAGGTCGATATTCTCGACGTCCTGCTCCGGCAGGACTGGGGATACAACCTGATCCGTCCGCTGGCGGGGACGCTACCCGACGATTTTCACGAAACGCGGATCCTGAACATTCCGCTCGACCGCGAGCGGATGGTGGGACGGATGCCGTGGGGGCTCGATCTGCCGCTTAAGCCGTTTTTCGGCGTGATGGGCGTGGCGCCGCCGTCCGCCTGGGGCCGCATCACCTCGCTGATCCCGCGCGCGATGGGCGGCAATCTCGACAACAAGGAGCTGGGCGCCGGCGCCAAGTTGTACCTGCCGGTGTTCGTGCCGGGCGCGCTGTTCTCCTGCGGCGATGGCCACGGCGTGCAGGGCGATGGCGAAGTCTGCGTCACCGCGATCGAGACCGCGCTGCAGGGCCGCTTCCGTCTGACGCTGCGCAAGGACCTGCGGCTCGCCTATCCCCGCGCGGAAACGCCTGACCATTACATGACGATGGCGATGGACCCCGATCTCGATCAATGCGTGGTGCGGGCGCTGCGCGACATGATCGTGCTGCTCGGCGAGAAGCGCAATCTGTCGCGCGAGGATGCCTACACGCTCTGCAGCCTCGCCGCCGATTTGCGCGTGACGCAAACCGTGAACGGCTCCAAGGGCATTCACTGCATGATCGCGAAGGCGGTCGTGCACGGCTGATCGGACGACTTGCGCCTCTTCAAAAAGGAGAGCGCAGCTTCAGCCGCGCGTAGAACAATACGCTGGTCTTTCCGACCAACGCGGTCCCCTGCACTTGCGCGCCGTCGGCGGCGTACGACCCGCTGAAGCCGCAAGTGACTTCTCGCCCGCCGAACAGCGGCAGGCTGCCTGCCGATTTCGTGTGCTCGTTGGTGATCAGTTCACCGCGCCACTTGCCGCGATCCGCGGTGTATGAACCCGTGTAATAGAAATACGAGTCACCGCCGGCGATCTTGCCGTCGCGCAGCACAATCACGCCGTGCGCGCGGCCATGACCGCCGTCCGTCATCTCGATATGAATGGTGTAGAGACCGTTCGTTACTGTCATTGCGCCCTTGCCGCCATCCCAGGGCATCATCGGCATTCCCTGCAGCGCGAAGCAATGGGGAAATGACACACACGGCTGGATCGTTTCGCCGCGCCTGTAACCGCCGTTAAGACTGCCGCGCGCTGCGTGTCACGGGCGTTTTGGTTAATCCACAAACCCCGCTTCTACTTTTAATACGTTTTTTCAAATGGATAGAGAGCTATCCACAAGTCGTTTGACTCATGTGTGTAAAACTAAATAGAGTCGAAATAGTAACTTTTCAGTACAGCGTTTAAAAGTTAGCGTTCCCCATGGCTACAGAAAAAGCCGAAACCGACCGCGTTCCCGTGACCTTGGCGCTCTCGACCATCGCTTATATGGAAAAATTGGTGAGACAGGGCACCCACGGCACTAGTGTTCCCGGCGTTGCAAGGACCCTGATCGAGGAAGGCATTCGGCTCGCCATCAAGGATGGGCTGCTTGCAATCCGCGACAACGGCAAGGCGTCCTGACGGGAGCAGCGCGGCGGTTTTCACAGAACGTGGAACCGAGAAAATGCTTACGAATGTACCGACCTGGACCACCGATCGCGTCGAACTCCTGAAGAGTCATTTTGAGGCCGGCCTCACCTGCCGCGAGATCGCGGCCAGCATCGGCGTCAGCCGTAACGCCGTGATCGGCAAACTCTCGCGCCTGCAATTGACGCGCGGCCCCGCCCCTGCCGAACCGCGTCCGACCAAGGTTGCCAGGGAGCGTTCGCGGAAATCCATTCCCCGGTTGCAATATCAAATACTGCAGGCCGTTTACGAAAACCCGCAGCCGATCCAGGAAGAGCCAATCGCCAGCAACCAGCGCTGCTCGCTGCTCGAACTCAGCAACGAAAGGTGCCGCTGGCCGATCAGCACACCAGGAGCAGAGGACTTCTGCTTTTGCGGCAATACGCCGGTGGAAGGCATGCCCTATTGCTCGGGCCACACGCGCCTCGCCTACCGCCCTGGTTCGCGTCAACGCGTCTCGCGAGGATCAGGCAACGGGTTCGCATGAAGAATACGCTCTAACAAAAGAGAAGCGTCGGTTCTGCTTCAATCAGAGCCGACCAGCCCTACCCGAGCCGCCAGCCGACCTCTTCCGTAAAGCTCTTGTAGAACTCCGGCGTGTAGGCCTTCTCCGGGGCCTGCCGCACCCGCTCGTCGAGCTTGTGGGCATCGTCGCCGACGAGAATCCGCCAGCGTTCGGCCTTGACGCCGTCGAGGATGATTTTTGCCGCAGCCGCCGCCGTGGTCGGCGCCTCCTCACGGAAAGTGCGGGCGCGGTCGAGTGCGATCTTCTGGATGTCGTCATCCGACATCGGCTCGGTGTCGATGCCCATGCCCTTCAGGCGCTGCCGCGTCGCCAAAATTTCGTTCGGGCTGAGTTCATCGGATTCCGATCCGCTCTGGATCTTGCGCGAATTGGAAACGATCGAAGTGCCGATATGCCCGGGCATCACGACAGAGCATTTGATGTGCGGGGCGTTGAGCCGCAGGTCCGTCATCAACGCCTCGGTGAAGCCTTTCACTGCGAACTTGGCGGCGCTGTAGGCTGTGTGCGAGGCACCCAGGCCCACGGATGCCCAGAACCCGTTGACACTCGATGTGTTGATGATGTGGGCCTCCTCGGCCTTGATCATAAGCGGCAGAAAAGTGCGGACGCCGAGATAGACGCCGCCCCAGCAGATGTTGAAGGTGCGCTCCCACTGCTCGCGCGTGTTGGTGAACAGGCTGCCACCGCCGCCGATGCCGGCATTGTTGAACAACAGATGGATCCTGTCGGTCGCCTGCTGCTCGATCAGTTCGTCACGAAAGCGCTGGAGATGCGCCTCGATCGAAACATCGGCGACGTGGGTGGTGACGCGCAGGCCCTGCGGCAGCCTCTCCGCCTCGCACAACCGCTTGGTCTCGGCCATCGCTTCCGGCGAGACGTCGCACATTGCGACATTGCAGCCTTCGGCCGCGAGCTGACGCGCGAGCTCGCGGCCCATGCCCGTGCCGCCCCCGGTGATGACGGCGAACTTTCCGGCAAAATCCTTCATTGAGACGCTTACCTCGGTTTTCAATTTTTGAGTTGGAGCCCTCATGGCATGGAGCCCGTGCGGAACGACAGTAACAGGTGGGAGCTGCCGGTAAAGCCGTCCGCGAGACGGGCGGCTCGATTGTCTTACAGGGCGTTTTCGCGCAGCGGAATTACTCTGCTGCCTCGCGCGAGCCGCCGAGCGCGCCCAATCCCTCCAGCGCCTTCCGGATCGCGGCCTGCTGCGCGGACGATGCGTCTGGCATCGGCGCGCGGGAGAATGTCGTCGGCAGGCCCTGCAGGGACTGCGCATAGCGCGTGCATGCCGGCAGATTGTCCGAGACGATCGCGTTCCACAGCGTCAGCAGTTTCTTGTGCAGCTCGAGCGCGCGAGTGTGGTTGCCTGCCTTGACCACATTCCAGAGTTCGACGGAAGCATGCGGCGCGGCGCTCAGGATCGCCGCGATCGAACCATGCGCGCCGAGCGTATAGGACGGATACATCAGCGCATCGACGGCACTGTAGATCAATTTGTCCGGCGCCATCATCATGAGGTCGGCAAACAGTTTCAGATCACCCGCGCTCTGCTTGACGCCGATGACGAGCGGCACCTCTTTCATGATCCGCGTCAGCAGCGCTGGCGACAGATAGGACCAGGGCACGACGTTGTAGATGATGATCGGCATGCCGATTTCATCGGCCATGCGGCGGAAATGGTCGACCATCGCCTGCTCGTCCGGCTTGAACAGGTAGTGCACCGGCGTCACCTGAAGCGCTGCAACATCCATGTCGCGCACCAGCTTGCCGCGCCGGATCGCATCGCGGGTGGAATCGACGATGATGCCGGCGATCACGGGCGCGCGCCCTTTCGCGGCCTCCACCGTCGCCGCCACCAGATCACGATACTCCTCGTGATCGAGCGTATGCCCCTCCCCGGTCGAACCGCCGGCCGCCATGCCGTGGCTGCCGGCCGCGATCAGCCAGTCGACCTGCGATGCAACGAGTTTGAAATCGATCTCGCCGTCTTTCCGGAACGGCGTCGTCATCGGCGGTATCACGCCGGTCGGACGTGCTTTCATGGGCTGCCCTCGCGTTTCCATCCGTTGCGTGCGGGCGTATTCCCCGCTTTCGCAAAACCAAGCGTACCCAAGGACGGAACGGCGATCCAGTTGCGGAATTGGCACGGCAGAGTAGCGGAAACGCCGCGTCTTGCACATGCGCTTGGTCTCAACCGCGGATCAACGCACTGCGGGCGCGTGCAGGGCGCGCCCTTCACACATTGCGGGCTGACCGTCTCGGGTCAGCGCTTGCAGATGTCGCGGGTTGCTTGCTCGCCGCGCATGACTTGCACTATTTCGGCCGGTGCAAGACTGTCGAAATCGGCGCCCACAAGCGTACCGTAGCGATGATATCGCCGGCTTGCCTGCGGATGCGCCGGTCTGCTTCGCGTAGGCAAAGAACTTCATGGTGGCCTCTACTGCCGCTGCGCGGTTGTCGGGATCGCAGAGTTCGCGATCGTCCAGCGCGTAGATGCAACTCGCCAATTGTCCCCATGTGTTGGCCAGATTAACTGTCCGGTTTTCGGACCAGCGGTCTGACTTGCCAAGCATGGCGGAAACGTTCGCCTGCATGCTGCCGGCCTTCAGGACGAAGTACGCCGCGCTCGACTCCATCTTGTTGGCGTCCGGACCGAGGTCCATCGCTTTGAAGATACAGCTTCGCACGACCGGCGCGGTTTCCGGCCGGCCGATACGATTGGTGTCGGCGAACATTGAAACACTAGGTCCGCCCGAGAACAGGCTTTGCACCAGATTCGATATTTTGGGCGCCCAGATCCACCCGCCGACCACAAGGATGTCCACGACGCCGCGCGTCTCCGGCCCGTTGAGGGTGTTGCGGCGCACGTCGGGCAATTCCCCCTGGGACCAGGACAGCGCAGGCATAGAGCTTGGTTGGGTCATGAAAGCTGCGGGGAAATATTCACGGCCCGCGTAGCTTGAACCTTGAGCCCGCGGCAGCGACCTACATACCGGAGGCAGTACAAATAAAATGAACAGGAGGCCGCCGTGACCCAGTGGCGCGATACCATGGTCGATCGACCGGAAACGGATGATGCGGCCTATTTGACGGGCTGGACAGTTAGCGGAGTAGCCGTGCTGGGGGCCATTGTTGCCGTCTGGGTTTTCGGCATCTAGCAGCGATCAAAATCACTATCCGTGAAAATGAATGGTCGGAGCGAGAGGATTTGAACCTCCGACCCCTAGTCTCCCAGACTAGTGCGCTAACCGGGCTGCGCCACGCTCCGATGCCGTTCCATTAGCTGCGATCAGCGCCCGGCGCAAGGCAGGAGAGCGGCCCCATTGCGGCCGGGTAGACCGCCAGTTCCGTCCGCCCGCTCAGCCGTCCTTCAGCGCGTTGTCCAGCAATTGCTTGCAGGCGATGAGGTCCTGCAGCACCCGCTCCAGGCGCTCGCGGTCGGCGTCCGACGGCCCCGGCTTGGTCCTCGCAAACGGCAGCAAAATGCCGTCGTCGTCGGTGTCGACAAAGCGGTAGTCGATTTCCTTCTCTTCGGTCTCGAAGTCCTCGTCGTCGGCTGCGACGGTCGGGATCTCGCCCTCATCGGGCTCCTGCAGGCTGAGGCCGATCGCTTCCTCGACGGCGCCGAAGGTGACCGCCGAGGTCTGGTCGGCAAGGCCCTGCACCGATTTGATGCCGTGCTCTTTGAGGATCCGCTGCACGCCGCGGATCGTATAGCCCTCGCCGTATAGCAGACGGCGGATGCCCTTCAGCAGATCGACATCGTCCGGGCGGTAGTAGCGCCGCCCGCCGCTTCGCTTCATCGGCTTGATCTGGGCAAACCGCGTCTCCCAGAACCGCAGCACGTGCTGGGGAATGTCGAGTTCTTCAGCGACTTCGCTGATGGTGCGGAACGCATCCGGCGCCTTGTCCAAGTGCCAGCTCCTCTCAACTTTATTCGTTGGTGAAGACGCGGTACTCGCCTTGCTACGCAGCCGTGCTAATCGATCTCGCTAGTCCATCTTGTTAATCGGTCTTGTCAGTCGGTCTTGCTTTCGCCGTTGCCGGGCGCGTGACCGTTGATCCGCTGCTTAAGGATCGCCGATGGCTTGAACACCATCACGCGACGCGGCGAGATCGGCACTTCAGTACCGGTCTTCGGATTACGTCCGATACGCTGACCCTTCTTGCGCACCATGAAGGAGCCGAACGACGACAGCTTCACCGTCTCGCCCTTCTCCAGGCAATCGGTGATCTCTTTCAGAACGAGTTCGACAAACGCTGAAGATTCCGTCCGCGACAGGCCCACCTTCTGGTAGACCGCCTCGCACAAATCGACACGTGTGACTGTTTTTCCGGTCCCGGTGGTCATCGCCTGCCCCGCACTCTCGGCGAACAAATTTATTCCCTGAAATTATGAGGTTAGCACGCAATGGTCAACAGAGACCATCATGCAGAAGCATGGAACCGCACTACAATTTTAGACAGTACTTTTACGCCACGTCTACCAGCGCACCAGCGCGGAACCCCAGGTGAAACCGCCACCCATGGCTTCGAACAGCACCAGATCGCCTTTCTTCACGCGCCCGTCCTTGACGGCGACGCCGAGCGCCAGCGGGATCGACGCAGCCGACGTGTTGCCGTGCAAATCGACGGTCAACACCACCTTTTGCGGCGCAATATGAAGCTTATGCGCCGAAGCATCGATGATTCGCTTGTTGGCCTGATGCGGGATGAACCAGTCGATGTCCTCGGCGGTCGTCCCGGTCGCATTGAAGGCGTCCACGATGACGTCCGTGATCATGCCGACCGCGTGCTTGAACACTTCGCGGCCCTCCATCCGGAGATGACCGACGGTCTGCGTCGTGGAAGGGCCGCCGTCCACGAACAGCTTCGACTGGTGCCGGCCGTCTGAACGCAGATGCGTCGTGAGCACGCCGTGATCGGAAGGCAAGCCCGGCTGATCCTGCGCCTCCAGGACGACCGCGCCGGCTCCATCGCCGAACAGCACGCAGGTGCCGCGGTCGTTCCAGTCGAGAATGCGCGAAAACGTCTCCGCTCCGATCACCAGTGCGCGCTTGTAGGCGCCGGAGCGCAGGAAATTGTCGGCGGTGGCGAGCGCGAAGACGAAGCCGGAACACACCGCCTGCAGATCGAAGGCGGCGCCATGATGGATACCGAGCCCGTTCTGGACTGCAACCGCGGTGGCCGGAAAGGTGTTGTCCGGCGTCGAGGTCGCGAGCACGATCAGGTCGATCGCCTGAGCGTCGAGACCGGCATGTTCCAGCGCCGCGCGCGCGGCGTTGATCGCCAGGTGCGAGGTGAACTCGCCTTCGGCCGCGATGTGGCGCTCCCGAATGCCGGTACGCTGCACGATCCACTCATCCGAAGTGTCGATTCGGGCCGCCAGTTCGGCATTGGTCAGCACCTTCTGCGGCAGGTAAGAGCCGCAGCCCAGCACCACCGAACGTTTCGCAGTCACGAGACAGCCTCCTGCGCGGTCGGTGCCAGCGCACTGCCGTCGCTATTTATCATCTGATTGATCTTGGTGAGGAGATCGCAGCGGACCATCTCATAGCCAACATCGACTGCGTAGGCAAAGCCTTCGGCGTTGGTTCCGCCGTGGCTTTTGACAACCACGCCTTTCAATCCAAGCAGCACACCACCATTGCCTTTGTTCGGGTCCATTTTGTCACGCAGCGCCTGAAAGGCGCCGCGGGCAAGCAGATAGCCGATGCGTCTCAGCCAGTTTTGCGACAGGGCGTTGCGCAGGAATTCCGACATCTGCCGTGCGGTCCCCTCGGCTGCCTTCAGCGCGATATTGCCGGAAAAGCCTTCGGTCACGACCACGTCGGCCACCCCTCTGCCGATATCGTCGCTCTCAACGAAACCGACATAGTTGAGCTGCGGCAGGTTCATCGCTCGCAATCGCTCCGCCGCCTCGCGGATTTCTTCATGTCCCTTCATCTCTTCCCGGCCGATATTGAGCAGCCCTACGGTCGGCCGCTCGATACTGAACAGGACGCTCGCCATCGCGCTGCCCATCTCTGCGAGCGCCACGAGGTGGTGTGCATCGCCGCCGATAGACGCGCCGAGATCGAGCACGACGGTATCACCGCGCACGGTCGGCCACAGGGCTGCGATCGCCGGGCGGTCGATGCCGGGCAGCGTGCGCAAGTGGAGCCGCGCCATCGCCATCAGCGCACCGGTGTTGCCCGCGGAAACCGCGACATCGGCCTCGCCCCGCTTCACCGCGTCGATCGCAAGCCACATCGAGGAGGTCTTGCGGCCTCGCCGCAGCGCCTGGCTCAACTTGTCGTCATTGCTGATGGCCACGTCGGTATGGATAACGCGCGAAGCCACCTTCAATGTGGGGTATTTCGCCAATTCTGCGTCGATCTGCTTGCTGTCGCCATAGAGCAGAAATTCGCTGTCGGGATGCCGTTTCAGCGAGATGGCGGCGCCGGGAATGACGACCGCTGCGCCGACATCGCCACCCATGGCGTCAAGCGCGATTCGAACCTTTTGCGGCATGAACGTCCCGGAAACCTGATCTCTTGCGGCCCTCGTAGACGCCGGCCGCGCACTGGAATGGCACCGTTAGGCGGTGCTCGGCGAAACGCTATACCGCACCTCCGCCGGGCCGCGACAATAGCGTGTCCCCGGCCCGACACAACCTCTTGACCACGCTCTTTTGGCAAAAGCGAAGCGGTGTGGCCCGAAATCGAGAATAAGAAATATATTCAGATAATTCAATACCTTATTGAGGATTCCTGGCGAGGTGGTGCAGCTACATCAAACCGAATGCGGCCTCATGGACTACTTTGGCCACCGGCTACTTGCCTTTGGGCTTCCTGGTGCCGGATTTCTTCGGCGCTGCCTTCAACGCCTTGAGCGCTGCGAACGGGTGATCCTCGGGATCGGCAGCTTCGACCATCGGCTCGAATACGGCGCCGGGTTTGCGCGGATATGGATCGACCGCGAGATACAATGCATCGGTGGCGACCCTGCCGAGATCGATCGTGCCGTTCTCGATCGGCTCGGGCGGATCGGGCGTTTCCTCGTCGCTTTCCTCGGCGTCATCGACCAGCGCGGCCATCTGCGGGATCTGCTCGGGCGGAGCGAATATCAGGTCGATCGGCTCGTCGATCTCGTTCTCGATCTCTTCCAGCGTCACCACGCAGGTCTGCCCGATCCGCGCCCGCACATGGCCGGCCACATGGAAGCGGCTGCCGCTCTTCGGCGTCACGTCGAAGGAAGCCTGCGCCGATAGCACCTCGCGCAAGCCGCCCGTGTCGGCCACGGCTTTGCGGATGGCCTGATCGGCCTCGATGTCGCGATGGAGGCCCGTCTCGGGGATCTGCGCCACCGCAACGGGAACACGCCACGGGTCGGGCTTCTCTGTGCCAGTCTTGCTCATTGCTGCGCGCCTGCTTTCTCCGGCGAGGGAAACTTGCCCCGGCCGCTTACCAGCGTCGCCTCGTCGAGGCTGTCGAGGCCCGTCATTGCCGCCTCGGCGTAGGCGGCCAGCAGTCGGGCCTTTTCGATGTTCTCGCCATTCAGGATATTCTTGCACATCGCCTGCGCCAGTGCCTCGCGGCCCTCGGTCAGCGCAAGGTCATAGGCCGCGGTCCGGCCATAGAAGGCTTCGCCGAAGGCCTGCATGCGCTTCGGCACCGTGAGGTCTCCGACCCCCATCTCGCGCAGATTATCGTCCATATCGTTGCAAAAATGGTCGAACAGCCCCTGCGATAGCGTCGTGCCGCCCTCCACCGACTTCAGCCGTCGCAGGACCAGCCACAAGTGCAGGAGAAGCAGGTCAAAACGGCCGTTAACCGTGTCCGGAACCCCAAAGTCCCGATAAAACAACGGTTCTCGCGCCTGCGTCACGATCATGCCATAGATGGCCTCGATGGTGCCGCGCAGCGGCGTCCGGGGTTTCCTGAAGTGATTGAACGGCCAAAGCATTGTGGGTTCCGCAAGCGAGCCCTCCCGGGCCGCGCATGTTGCAATCAAGCGTGCTGCCCGGTACGTCAACGCACCGCGCGATGCAAGAGGACGGGCGAATTCCTGAGATGACCGAAATGAGCCACCTGAGCGCCCGCGTGTCCTCGCCGCGCCGCATGACCGCGCGCCGGCGCGGTTTTCGCGCTGCCGCAGCCGTTGCACTGGTCTGCGCCGCACTCGCCGGATGCACCGGCGAGCAGTTCCAGAAGGGCTACATCCTGCCGCCCAACGCGCTGGAGCAGATTCCGATCGGCGCCAGCCAGGACCAGGTGCTGATCGTGATGGGAACGCCATCCACGGTCGCGACCTTGAACGGCGAGGTGTTTTACTACATCTCGCAGCGCTCCGAGCGCAAAGTCGCTTTCATGAACCAGCAGGTCGTGGACCAGCGCGTGATAGCGATCTATTTCGACAAGAACCGCCAGGTGCAGCGGCTTGCCAATTACGGATTGCAAGACGGCAAGATCTTCGACTTCATCAGCCGCACCACGCCGACGTCCGGCCAGGAGCTCAGCTATCTGACGCCGCTGTTCAAGTTGCTCAGCTTCAACTAGCGATTGGCTGCTTTCCGCGAGACGGAAAACCTGAGCTAAATCACACGCTTGCCCTGCGCGCGTACGCTGCCTACTACGGCGCTGCGTACAACGATTTAACAACAGGGAGTGAACTTGTGACGATTAGAGTTTTTTCTCGCCGCCGCGTGTTGACCGGTGCCGCAGCGGTTTCGGCAGCAGCAATCTTGCCGCGGTCGAGTCTAGGCGCCGACTGGCGGCCGACCGAAAACGTTCGCCTCATTGTGCCGGCGGCACCAGGAGGCACCACGGATGTGATGGGACGCTTGCTGGCGGCACATCTGCAGAAGGCGTGGGGCCAGTCCGCGGTCGTGGAAAACCGCTCCGGCGGTGGCGGCACCATCGGCACCGCCGAAGCCGTGCGCAGCAAGGGTGACGGACACACCATCCTAGTCGGCAATCCCGGCCCCAATGCGATCGCCTACAGCATTTTCCGCAACATGCCTTACAAAGCGGATCAGCTGCAGCCGGTTTCCAACCTGATCCGAATTCCAAACATCGTATCGGCGCATCCGTCGGTGCCGATCAAGTCGATCGCGGACCTGATTGCCTATATCAGGGCAAATCCGGACAAACTCACCTATGCCTCGTCCGGCGTTGGGCAGAGCCCCCACCTTACCGGCGCCTGGTTCCTGCAATTGACCGGCCTGAAGATGGTCCACGTGCCGTTCCGCGGCGCCGGCCCGGCGCTGCAGGCTGCGCTTGCCGGCGATATCCAGATCCTGTTCGACAATCTCTATCCGACGCTGCCGCAGGTTCTGGACGGCAAGCTCAATGCGCTGGCGGTGACGACGCCGGAGCGCAACGCGCTGGCGCCCACCATTCCCACCATGCGCGAGAGCGCACCGGAGCTTGCAAAGTTCGACGTCTCGTCCTGGTTCGGCATTTTCCTGCCGAAGAGTGTGCCCGCCCCTGTCCTCGACGCGCTCAACAAGGAGATCAAGGTGTTCCTGGAGCGCGATGACATCAAGGACCAGATGGCCAAGATCGGCGCACGCACCGATTACGGGACGCCGCAGCAGTATTCCGACTTCCTCCAGGCGGAGACGACGAAGTTCGGCGACATCATCAAGCGCGAAGGCCTGCAGATGGACGCGGGCTGAGCGCCAGACGTCTCGTCCAAATCAAAACCCCGCGGCTCGTACCGCGGGGTTTCTTGTTCGATCAGCTATTCGCCGGATCAGTGCGCCAGGATCGCCAGCAGCAGCAGCGCCACGATGTTGGTGATCTTGATCATCGGGTTGACCGCGGGACCCGCCGTATCCTTGTAGGGATCGCCGACGGTGTCACCGGTCACGGCGGCCTTGTGGGCGTCCGATCCCTTGCCGCCGAAGTGGCCGTCCTCGATGTACTTCTTGGCGTTGTCCCAGGCGCCGCCCCCTGAGGTCATCGAGATCGCGACGAACAGGCCGGTCACGATCACGCCGAGCAGCATGGCGCCGACGGCGGAGAACGCCGCCGACTTGCCGGCCGCGCCGCCACCCGCGATCGCGTAGATCGCGAAGTAGACGAAGATCGGCGACAGCACCGGCAGCAGCGACGGAATGATCATTTCCTTGATCGCAGCCTTGGTCAGCAGGTCAACCGCCTTGCCGTAATCCGGCTTGTCGGTGCCCTGCATGATGCCGGGCTTTTCGCGGAACTGGCGCCGCACTTCCTCGACGATCGCGCCGGCCGCACGGCCGACCGCGGTCATGCCCATTGCGCCGAACAGATACGGCAGCAGGCCACCGAACAGCAGACCAACCACCACGTAGGGATTGTTGAGCGAGAAGTCGGGCAGCACGCCCTGGAAGTACGGATGCTTCGGAGCGTTGGCGATGAAGAACTTGAGGTCTTCATTGTAGGCTGCGAACAGCACCAGCGCGCCGAGGCCGGCCGAGCCGATCGCGTAGCCCTTGGTGACCGCCTTGGTGGTGTTGCCGACCGCATCCAGCGCGTCGGTCGACTTGCGGACCTCCTTCGGAAGGCCCGCCATTTCGGCAATGCCGCCGGCGTTGTCTGTAACCGGACCGAAAGCGTCGAGCGCGACGATCATGCCGGCCAGCGCCAGCATCGTCGTGGTCGCAATCGCGATGCCGAACAGGCCGGCAAGGCTGTAGGTGATGAGAATGCCGGCGATGATGACGATGGCGGGCATCGCAGTCGCTTCCATCGAGATCGCCAGACCCTGGATCACGTTGGTGCCGTGGCCCGTGACCGAGGAAGAGGCGATCGACTTCACCGGACGATAATCGGTACCGGTATAGTATTCGGTGATCCAGATGATCAGGCCGGTGACGGCGAGACCGATGACGCCGCATTGGAACAGCGCCATGCCCGTGTACTTCACGCCCGCCAGCTCGCCGAAACCGATCAGCCAGTGGATGACGGCTGCGACGCCGAGCAGCGACAGCACGCCGGTGGCAATCAGGCCCTTGTACAAGGCCCCCATGATCGACTGGCTGGCGCCGAGCTTGACGAAAAACGTGCCGATGATCGAGGTGATGATGCAGATGCCGCCGATAGCGAGCGGCAGGGTCATCATGTTCACCAGCAGCGGCGAGGTCGCGAAGAAGATCGCGGCGAGCACCATGGTGGCGACCGCGGTCACCGCATAGGTCTCGAACAGGTCGGCCGCCATGCCGGCGCAGTCGCCGACATTGTCGCCGACGTTGTCGGCGATGGTCGCCGGGTTGCGCGGATCGTCTTCGGGAATACCGGCTTCGACCTTGCCGACGAGGTCGCCGCCGACGTCGGCGCCCTTGGTGAAGATGCCGCCGCCGAGACGGGCGAAGATCGAGATCAGCGAGGCGCCGAAGCCGAGCGCTACCAGCGCGTCGACGACGACGCGATCGTTGGCCTTCAACCCCATGAACTGGGTGAGATAGGCGAAGTAGATGGTGACGCCGAGCAACGCGAGACCCGCCACCAGAAGACCGGTGATCGCACCCGCCTTGAAGGCCAGTTCGAGGCCGCCGGCCAGCGACGTGGTCGCCGCCTGGGCGGTGCGCACGTTGGCGCGAACCGAGACGTTCATGCCGATGAAGCCGGCAGCGCCCGACAGCACCGCGCCGATCAGGAAGCCGATCGCAACCAGCATGCCGAGGAAGTAGGCCAGCAGCGCGAAGATCACGACGCCGACCATGGCGATCGTCATGTACTGGCGGCGCAGATAGGCCTGCGCGCCTTCGGCGACGGCCGCCGCGATTTCCTGCATGCGCGGATTGCCGGCGTCCGATTTCAGAACGGAAGACGTGGCCCAGATGGCGTAGACAATCGAAAGCGCTCCGCAGAGCACAATCACCCACAATGCTGTCATTGAATTTGCCTCAGTTTTTTGTTCGTTCCACCCCCGCGCCGTCACCGCGGGTAGCGGCGGACGCATAAAAAGGAGGCCTTCCCTGCCCAGAAGGGCGGCCTCAAATCGGGCGGGACCATGCCAAAATCGCCCTTCCGGCGCAATGTCACGGAGGGCGAAAACCGTCGATTTTTGAAAGGTGTCACCCGGAATACGTCCAGCCAACTGGCGCCCCGGCGGCGTCGGGCATTCGGCCCGGCCCAAAATACAAGAGCCCACTCAATCCCAAGGGAATCGAGCGGGCTCACTAGCCATTCCAGTACATCCGTGAAACGACCGTTTCGAGGCCTTAGACCAGCGACAGGTTTTCCGCGCTTACCTTGCCCCGCATCTTGTCGGTCTTGAGTTCGAACTGAACCTTCTGACCTTCGGCCAGCCCGCCAAGGCCGGCGCGCTCGACGGCGGAGATGTGCACGAACACATCCTTGCTGCCATCGCTCGGCTCAATGAAACCGAAACCCTTCTGACCATTGAACCACTTCACTGTTCCCGTAGCCATTTTCTCTTCTCCAAAGCACATAGGCTTTTCATTCCGCGCGGCGATCGCACGGATTCAAATCCAATCTCGACGATGTCTCTGGAAAGAAGCCCCGTGGGGCGCGTTCAAAAAGGCACGGCGGTAATCGAATGCGCCACAACCTATAGGTTTTCAGCGAAATTGCAATGGCCGGCAGGAAATAAAGCCGACGGCATGCTGCGACGCCTTCAAAAATGGCTGTAGGACAGCCGTTCCAGCACGATTTCCTTGCCCGCTTTGTCGACGAACTTCGGAACTGAACTCCCCGCGACGATCGTTCCGATGGAACTAGGCGCAACCCCTGCGCGCCCCGCGGCAGCTTCGAAGGCTTCAACACGCTCTTCCGGAATCGTGCAGAGGATTTCGTAATCGTCGCCACCGACGATCAATGTTTCCAGTCCGACAACGCCGCGCGACACCAACCCCCGCGCTGCGCCGGACAACGGCACCTGCTCCAGATCGACCACGGCGGATACGCCCGACACGCCGCAGAGCTTTGTCAGGTCGCCGGCCAAGCCATCCGATATGTCCATCGAAGCACTGGCGTATTCGCGAACGATCTCGGCCATTGCCACGCGCGGCTGCGGGACGCGATAGCGCCCGACCAGCATCTCCCGCGCGGCTGTATCGGCGGCGGCATGCACCTTTCCCCCGCGGAGGATGGCCAGCCCCAGCACCGCGTCTCCGATCGTGCCCGTCACCATCACGCGCTCGCCGGGTTTGGCACCGCTGCGATGGACCATTCTGCCCGGCGGCACGCGGCCGAATGCAGTCACCGAAACCATCAGCGGCCCCGGCGTCGACACCGTATCGCCGCCGAACAGCGGGCATGCGAACTGTCCGATGTCCTCGCCCAGCGCCGCCACGAACGGTTTTAGCCAACCCTCATCCGCACTGCGAAGCGCCAGCGTCAGGACAAAGCCGGCCGGCGTTGCTCCCTTCGCGGCGAGATCGCTGAGATTCACCCGCAGTGCCTTGCGTGCGACCGCATCGGGAGGATCATCGGGCAGGAAATGCACGCCCTCGACGATCGCATCCGTCGTCACCACGATGTCATCGCCGGACGGCTTCAGCGCCGCAGCATCGTCGTCGAGACGGAGGGCGCCGGGGTCGGTCGCAAGCGGGCGGAAATAGCGCGCGATCAGCCGGTCCTCGCCGGACACTGGTTTGCCGCTAGCCACGCGTGAACTCGTCGGCGCGGAACTGGCGCGCGATCTGATCGAGCACGGCGTTGACCATGCCGGTCTCGTCCTTTTCGACAAAGGCATGGGCGACGTCGACATATTCTGAGACGACCACGCGGCCCGGCACGTCCTTGCGATGCTCGAGCTCGTAGGAGCCGGCGCGCAGCACCGCGCGCAAGATCGCGTCGATCCGCTTCAACGGCCAGCCCTTCTGCAGCGCGTCGTCGATCAGAGGATCGAGCCTTGCCTGATCGCGGACCACGCCCGACACCACGTCGCGGAAGAACGCAGCTTCCGCCGGCAGGTATTTCTCGCCCTCGACCTCGTTGCCGAGCCAGTGGCTTTCGAACTCGGCGAAGATGTCGTTGATGCCAGCGCCCGCGATGTCCATCTGGTACAGCGCCTGCACGGCAGCGAGCCGCGCCGCGCCACGGCGGTTGGCTTTCTTGTCGGGAGTTTTGGCGGGCTTCTTCTCTGCCATCGCCTAAGCCTTTGCCAGCCGGCGTTTGATCCGCAGCATCGCCAGCGCCGCGCGCGCGGCGTCGCCGCCCTTGTTCAACTCGCTGGCGCGCGCCCTCGCCCAGGCCTGCGCCTCGGTATTGACGGTGATGATGCCGTTGCCGAGCGGCACCTTTCGCGCGACCGCAAGGTCCATCAGGGCGCGGGAGGATTCGATCGAGACGATCTCGAAATGGATGGTGTCACCGCGCACCACACAGCCGAGCGCAATCGCCGCGTCATAGGGCTTGCCGTTCCGCTCGGCGGCATCGAGCGCGATCGCGATCGCGGCCGGAATTTCCAAGGCGCCTGGCACGGTGATGACGTCATGCGTCACGCCCGCGGCCTTCAGCTCGGCGACGGCACCTTCCAGCAGCGCGTCCTGGATGTCGTCATAAAACCGCGCCTCCACGATCAGCGCGCGCGCGCCTGTGATGTCGGTCTGGTCTTTCAGCGGTGCGCGCCGTGCGTCTGCCATCGTTTAATCCATTCACTCTTCTACCGGCGCGTTATGTAGTCGCCGCGGGTGGTTAAGCCAAGCGCGAACTCAGACATCGTCATTCCGGGATGGTCCGTAAGGACCAGACCCGGAATCTCGAGATTCCGGGTTCGCTTCGCGCCCCGGAATGACGGGCTTTCGCCCGTCACTTCATTTCCGACAGCCGCGCCGCATAGCGTGCCATCAGGTCGACCTCGATATTGACCTCGCTGCCTGCTGCCCAGCCGCCAAGCGTGGTGACGTTGAGCGTGTGCGGGATAATCAACACCGAAAATGTGACATCCTCGACCGTATTCACGGTCAGCGACACACCATCCAGCGTCACCGAACCCTTGGCCGCGATGAACCGCGCCAGCTCTCGCGTGGTGCGCAGGTCGAACCGGGCCATATCGGGCAGATCGTCGCGCCTGACGATGGAGGCGATGCCGTCCGCGTGGCCGGCGACGATATGACCGCCGAGTTCGTCGCCGATCTTCAGCGCACGCTCGAGATTGAGTCTGGTTCCCTTCGCCCAATGCTTTGCCGTGGTCATGCCGAGCGTTTCCGCGGCGGCATCGACGTCGAACCAGGTCTTGCCGCCTTCGACGCCGGAAGCCACCACCGTCAGGCAGACGCCGTTGCAGGCAATAGAGGCCCCGTCGGCGATGGTCGTCCGGTCGTAGCGGCAAGCGATCCGCATGCGGTGCAACTGCCCCTGCGCCGTTGGCGTGAGGGCGACGATTTCGCCGATGTCGGTGACAATTCCAGTAAACATTAAGCGCGCTCGTAAACAGTCAGGGTATCTTTACCGAGTAGTTCGCTAGCACGTGCCCTGAACGCGGGCGACCCGGTGATTGCCGACAGCGGCAATGCGTCCAGCGCGGGAATGCCGTCAGCGCCGACTTTATCAGGACCGCGCAACAGCCAGATTTCATCGACCAAGCCGCTCGCGACGAAGGACGTCGCCACCCGCGATCCGCCTTCGACCATCAGCCTTGTGATGCCCTTGTCGGACAGCGCGTGAAGCACCGCCGATAGATCCAGCCACGGCGGCTCCGCGGTAGCCGCAACGCGTATCACCTGCGCGCCTGCCGCACCGAGCTTCACGGCGGCCGGCGCCTCGGCAAAATCTGAGGTCATCACCCAGAGCGGCGTCTGCCGCGCGGACTGAACCAGCTTACTTGTGCCGGGAATGCGCAGCGCGCGATCCAGCACCACCCGTACCGGCGACCGTGCTTCCATGCCGGACAGGCGGCAGGTCAGCAGTGGATCGTCCGCCAGCACGGTGCCGATGCCAACCAGGATGGCGTCGCATTGCGCGCGCAACAGATGCACCCGCGTTCTCGCGGCCTCGCCCGTAATCGCAACGGGCTTGTGGCCGGCGGCAGCTATCTTGTCGTCGGCGGAGACGGCGAGTTTCAGGATCACATGCGGGCGCTTGTCGCGGACGCGGCGGAAATGGCCGGCGTGATCGCGCTCGGCTTCCTGGGCACCGAGTCCGACATCGACTGATATCCCGGCCGCGCGGAGCTTTGCATGTCCCTGCCCGGCCACCTCGGGATTGGGATCCTCGATCGCCGACACCACGCGCGCGATGCCGGAGGCGATCACGGCGTCGACGCAAGGCGGCGACTTGCCGAAATGCGAACAGGGCTCTAGCGTCACATACAGCGTCGCGCCCCGCGCCGCCTCGCCGGCACGCCTCAAGGCTTCCGGCTCGGCATGCGGTCGCCCGCCCGGTTGCGTCCAGCCGCGCCCGATGATGACGCCATCCTTCACGACGACTGCCCCGACGGCCGGGTTGGACCAAGTGCGCCCGAGCCCGCGCCGGCCGAGCGACAGCGCAAGCTGCATGAAGCGCTGGTCAGCCGCTTTGGACTCCCTGATCTTCTGCCCGTACTGGTCTTCCAGGATGCGGAAGATCATTTGCGCAACGTGGCGATCCGCGCTTCGTCCTCGCCCGAGAGCTCGCCGAGCACGGTCTCAAAATCCTTGGCCTCGCGGAAATTGCGATAGACGGAGGCGAAGCGCACATAGGCGACGTCGTCGAGCTGGCGCAGATGCTCCATCACGATCTCGCCGATCGCCTCCGAGGAAACCTCCGCCTCGCCGCCGCTCTCGAGTTCGCGCACGATGGCTGAAACCATCTTCTCGACCCGCTCAGGGTCGACCGGGCGCTTGCGCAGACTGATCTGCAACGAGCGGACCAGCTTGTCGCGGTCGAACGGCACCCGGCGCCCGTTGCGCTTGATGACCGTCAGTTCGCGCAACTGCACCCGCTCGAAGGTGGTGAAGCGAAAGTTGCAGGCAATGCATACCCGCCGCCGTCGGATCACGGCCGAGTCCTCGGTCGGACGCGAATCCTTCACCTGCGTATCGAGACTGTTGCAGCTAGGACAACGCATCCAACGGGACCTTCGACTTGCTAGACCTTACTGATAGATCGGGAAGCGGTCGGTGAGCGCCTTCACACGTTCCTTGATCGCGGCTTCGACCAGCGGTGCCTTGCCGTCCTCCGACTGCGCCAGCGCGTTGAGCACCTCGGCGATCATGCCGCCGACCTGCTTGAACTCGGCAACACCGAAGCCGCGCGTGGTCGCCGCCGGCGTGCCGAGACGCAGGCCCGAGGTGACGAACGGCTTTTCGGGGTCGAACGGAATGCCGTTCTTGTTGCAGGTGATCGCGGCGCGCACCAGCGCCTTCTCCGACACGTTGCCCTTCAGGCCCTTCGGCCGGAGGTCGACCAGCATCAGATGGTTGTCGGTGCCGCCAGAGACGATGTCGAGGCCATGGCCGCGCAGCGTTTCGGCAAGCGCCTTGGCGTTCTCGACGACGTTCTTCGCGTAGACCTTGAAGTCCGGACGCAGCGCCTCGGCGAACGCCACCGC
This sequence comes from Bradyrhizobium sp. LMTR 3, assembly GCF_001693485.1. Classification (GTDB taxonomy): domain Bacteria; phylum Pseudomonadota; class Alphaproteobacteria; order Rhizobiales; family Xanthobacteraceae; genus Bradyrhizobium. The sequence continues at coordinate 221,584 of NZ_MAXC01000033.1, read as the reverse complement.
CTTGGCGGCGATGACATGCATCAGCGGGCCGCCCTGCAGGCCCGGGAAGATCGCCGAATTCAGCTTCTTGGCAAGCGCCTCGTCGTTGCAGAGGATCAGGCCGCCGCGCGGACCGCGCAGCGATTTGTGCGTCGTCGTGGTGGTGACGTGCGCATGCGGCACCGGCGAGGCATGGACGCCACCGGCGACGAGGCCGGCGAAATGCGCCATGTCGACCAGCAGATAGGCGCCGACGCTATCGGCGATCTCGCGGAAGCGCTTGAAGTCCCAGGCGCGCGAATAGGCCGATCCGCCGGCGATGATCAGCTTCGGCTTCACCTGCTCGGCCAGCTTCGCCACCTCATCCATGTCAATGATCTGGTCCTCGCGCCGCACCGTATAGTGCGCGGCCTTGAACCACTTGCCGGACATGTTGACCGGCGAGCCGTGCGTGAGATGGCCACCGGCGGCGAGGTCGAGGCCCATGAACGTGTCGCCAGGCTGCAGCAGCGCCAAGAACGCCGCCTGGTTCATCTGGCTGCCTGAATTGGGCTGGACGTTAGCAAAGCCAGCGCCGAACAGTTTTTTAGCGCGCTCGATCGCCAGCGTCTCGGCGACGTCTACCCATTCGCAGCCGCCATAGTAACGCGCGCCCGGATAGCCTTCCGCGTACTTGTTGGTCATCACCGAACCCTGCGCTTCCAGCACGGCCCGGCTGACGATGTTTTCCGAGGCGATCAGCTCGATCTCGTGCCGCTGGCGGCCGAGTTCGCCCTTGATCGCGGCAGCGATTTCCGGGTCGGCCTCGGGGAGCGTGGCCGTGAAGAACGAGTCGGGCGCGGAGCCGGTCTTGGCGCTGGTGGGCGAGGAGGTCATTGGGCGAAATATCTCCACCGCCGCAGGCCCTTAGGGGCGAAGCGGGCGGGTCTGGTGTGGCGGTCGAAAGAAACGCCTGCGAGATACCACATCGGCCGGAATTGGCCAAGCACTTGCGGTACAGGGCTGGTATTTATGCAAGATATGGTGGGGATGAAGCCCCATTCCTCGTCGCCCCGGCCTTGAGCCGGGGCCCATAACCCCCGGCGGTACCTGGAACAGCAAGGCGTCGGCCAAGGTGCCCCTTCCCGCGGCCGCGGCGTATTGGGTCCCGGCGTTCGCCGGGACGACATCCGGGGTTGTTACGCAAACCGGTACGGCCCGCCCTTGGCGACCGAGCGCTGGAACGCCGGGCGGGCATGCATGCGCTCCAGCCAAGCGGCCAGGTTCCGATATGGCCCGAGCTTGTCGAACACTTTTGCCAGCTCGCCGACAAAACTCATCTGGATGTCGGCGCCGGTCAGCGACGCCCCGACGAAGAACTCCCGCCCATTCAGCGCGCGGTCGACATAGCCGAGGTGGTTCGCCAGTTCACCCTCGATGCGCGGATGCAGCGGCGCGCCCGCCTCCTTCAGCCGGCCGACATAGAGGTTCAGCATCAACGGCAACATCGCCGAGCCTTCCGAGTAGTGCAGCCACTCGTTGTAGGCCTCGTAGTCCGCGCTGCCGGGCGCCGGCATCATCGCGGGCTTGTCTTTTCCCTGGCCGTAGCGGCGGATGATGTAATCGACGACAGCGCCGGATTCGGCGATGGTCATGTCGCCGTCCGTGATGACGGGCGATTTGCCGAGCGGATGAACTTCTTTCAATTCCGGCGGCGCCAGCCGCGTCTCGGCGTTGCGCTGATAACGTTTCAGCTCATAGGGCGTGCCGAGTTCCTCCAGCAGCCACAAAATTCGCTGAGAGCGGGAGTCGTTGAGATGATGAACCGTGAGCATGGGGCTTCCTCCGGTCTTGTTCGAGCGTGGCGGTTCTTGAGGTCCCGTAGGATGGGTGGAGCGAAGCGATACCCATCAATGCCGGCGCACGTGATGATGGGTTTCGCTTCGCTCTACCCATCCTACGCAGATACGCTTTCGCGATCTCGCGACGCATGGCGCCCGAGGTTTGCTCTCAACTTCCCGCCCTCTCCAAACAGAGGGCGCAGGGAAGACCGGGTGCTGGCTGCACCCGCGGTCTCGTGTGCCATTGCGCATCAAGAACACGCACACGAGCATACAGGTTCAGCGGGAGCATCCCGGCCTTCCCTGCGCAATGGCTTTACGGCTTACTTCGTGCTCTCCCCGGAGAACGGCTCTTTTGCCTCCGTCGCTGCGCAAATAGTTTCACGCAGCTTAACGCCAGCACCGCGGCGCCCGAACCACACGACTTCGCCGTACGCTTCCTGCGCCTACGTCTTGCGCATTCCGCGTCCATCGCATCTCACCGCACGTTCGTGACGATCGCGACCCGCCCCTCAATTGGGTGAGACGCACGGTATATGTGACTGATTTGCCTCGAGACGAAAGCGGATAATTTTTGCGAGACCGGCTGGACACAACATCTAGCTGATTTGCCTTTCGGGCAGCGCGAGACCTTTGCCGGCCGCAGAGTGAACCAGAGCGGGCGGACGCACGGTAATTCGAATTGGCTCAATCGAGGACCAGGCGGCCGGCAGGCTCAGTGCGTTCGCTTCCGCTTTTGACGACGACGATTTCGCCGCTGGCCGGCGAGACGCCGGTGAGCGCCGAAATGTTCGCGCCGTGCGTCACAATGAGGAGGTTTCCGCGCGACGCCCATTTAGCGATGCGCTCACGCGCGCCCGCCGTCAGCGTCTCTCGTTGATCGCGCAGCACCACGACATTACCGAATGTCGCAACGGTTTCGACCGTCCCCAAGTTCAGCAATCTGGCGGTGTCGATGCATCGGCACCACGGCGAGCTCAGGATCGCTTCAAACGCAATCCCTTCCCGCTTGAGCCGCGCACCGATCTTCTCGGCGTCCGCCCTCCCCTTGGCGCTTAGGTTGCGCTGGGTGGCACAATCTTCAACGCGGAAACCGGGCGGATCGCCGAAGCCCCCCGGTGCATCGGTATGCCGCATCAGCGCGACATGCCCCCCGGCGCGCAACGCCCTCCAGGCGTTGGCGGCCTCCTCGGCAGTGGCGATCTCCGCCGAACTGAACAAACCGACGAGGAGCGCGAAGATGGCAAGACGAATGCAGGACATGGCAAGCGACCTTGCTAGAAATACGCAATCAGGCGCCCCGCGCAGATGACGCCGAGCCACAGCAGGATCGATAGCAGTGCAGTCACCTTGGCTGCGCCGGACGCCTTGTCGCCCCAGTGTTCAACATGACGCCATGGAACGGCATGCGCGATCACGATGTTGACGAGCGCTGCCGCAATCAGCAGTACCTTGGCCTGGAACGCAGGATTTTTCACGACATGCGAAGCATCGGCGCTGAACAGCAAAAAGCCCATGGTGATCGCGAGCAGAAAGCCTGCACGCGACAAGGGTAGCAGCAATTGCGCCATCGGTTGAATGGCAAGCGTGCGCCCGAGTCCCAGCAGCCTCAAGTCGAGCGCCAGGATCGATCCCACCAGGATCACGAAGCCGAAAATGTGCAGAATCTCGACCGCGGGATAGAGCGCCGGCGAAGAGCGCATCGCATGACCCAGCGCGCTTTCCTGCAGGGCCAGGAATATCGATGCGGCCGGCTGATGTTCCACTGCCCTACCGCAACTCGATACGCTTGCCGTCGAGCACGATATATTCGATCCGCGCCTCGTCCGGCTTGCTGGTGTGCGGATAGCCGAACACGGTGCAGGTCTTGCCGGGCGCGATCAGCTCGCGCGTTGCGCCACGCGCCTGCATGCGCGACGGCGGCGCCAGGACGAAGTGCCAGTGCTTGCCGTCGACCTCCATCTCGATCCCGCAATGCGGATTCTCGAAGGTGGATTTCAGGATCTTGCCGGTGACGGTGAACGATTTCGACGTGTCGTAGCCGCCCCAACCGTGATGGGCGATGGCCGAAGCCGGCACAAGGCCCGCCGCCAGCGACAGAAACAAACGACGAGTGAGTGAGGTCATGGCGAGCCTCCGTCGATCAGAGACGCAAATCTATGGTGGCGCGCGCGAGGCAGCAAGACTTGCTTCGGAGGCGCCGGGTCTACGCTCGCGTCAAGCCGCGGCGGCAAGGCGTCTTTCGTTACAATCCCGTATACCCCGCCTTCACCGGATCGTTGCTGCCGTCGAGCTGGCGTAGATAGGTGAGCCCGTACACCGTCAGCCGGTGCGGATCCGTCTCGCCCGCCTCGACCAGCGTGGTGAGATAGGCCGTGACCTTGGCGCGCGCCTCGTCGCTGGCAGCGGCGCTGCAGTTCAGAAGCAGGTCATAGGTCTGCATGATCCGTTCGATCGCGGCTTCCATGGATTTCTCCTGATTTGCGTGAGCGGGTGATCGTCAGGCCAATGCGCCTGCTTCGAACGTGGCGATCGCCTTGTTGGCGAGCCTGAGCCTGTTGAATTCGCCGCGCCGGAACATCTTCACGATGATTGCGAGCAATCGCTCGTCGGTGACCAAGGTATCGGCAATGGCGCCAGTCTTGCGAAGGTAGTTTGAGGCGATCGCGTAGGCATCGCCCACCACTTCAAAATTCATGACCTGAATTCCGCGCTCGACCAGCATGCCCCACCTGTTTTGTGGCCGGGCCGATAATTCGCAGGCGCGAAGATGGTTCCACAACGAGAAGAAGTTGGTTCCAAAGCGAGAAATCGCAATTTCTCTTTAGGAAACAGCGATAGCTGCCCGGAAATGCAGAGGATTTTCCCTCAAAAACGAAGCGCACCAGCGCCGGAACACCGGCGCCGATGCGCTTTTGGGCAGGGTTTACCGCCCTGCCAGTTCATTTGTCCGCTTGTTGGCGGCCGGTCTTCTAGGTGGCCGGCTTGGCGCTTACGAATTCTCAGAGCCGATACAGGATCTGGTCGGTCCAGAACCGCTCGAGGCGGTGCAGCGACTTGTTCAGCGTCGCGAACTCCTCATTCGAGATGCCGCCGACCTGCTCCACCGTCTTGACGTGCTTCTGGTAGAGCGCATCGACGATCTTGCGGATTTCCTGGCCCTGCGCGGTGAGGCGAATGCGGACCGAGCGACGATCGACGCGCGAGCGCTGATGATCGAGGAAGCCGAGCTCGACGAGCTTCTTGAGGTTATAGGAGACGTTGGAGCCGAGGTAATAGCCGCGCGTACGCAGCTCGCCCGCGGTCAGCTCCTTGTCGCCGATGTTATAGAGCAGCAATGCCTGCACCGAATTGATGTCGGCGCGGCCGCGGCGATCGAATTCGTCCTTGATGACGTCGAGCAGCCGGCGATGCAGCCGTTCCACCAAAGTCAACGCTTCCAGATAGAGCGGCTGCACCGGAGTTTGACCGGCAGAGCGTTCAGCGGTTTCCACCGCCGTTGCAACGGCTTTGATCATGACACTTCCCCTGTCGTCGTTTTTCGACTTATTTCGACGAAACTTCTGTCCCGCCTGATAGCTTCAACTTAAGGGGGCGGTTTGAAGATCCGCTTAAATAAGACAATAAAGAGATCATGAATTTAACAGAGTGAATCGTGGATTAAGCCCCATGGATCAAGGCTTTTTGCAACATTTCATTGACGCTGGAAGCGTCCTGTTCACGCTTCGTCTGCAAGCCTTGTCGCATTCGGAAACAGGTGCGTCTGAAATCGAAACGCTCGCGTAAGATGTGTGGTGGAACCCTTTACGGCCTTTAACGGTGACCAAATCGTTACGGGAAAACTTTTTGAAAATTGTACGGGATCGCGTCGCGGATTCTGCACGCGGATGGATTATGGCGGAAAACTGACACGTTGAAGCGACGGCCGCTCCTCAGGATGAGGTCTAGCTTCGTCCTCATGGTGAGGAGCGCGGCAGGGCCGCGCGTCTTCGGACGATGCTGCGCATCGCCGAGCGAACCATGAGGCCACCGGACGCGCCACAGGATCCTACGGCGGGCGCTCGCGCGCGGCCATCCAGGCGAGCGCGAGATAGGCGGCCAGCATCATGGCTTCGAGCCCTACCACCGTCAGGCTGCCGCCGTAGATGCCTGGAAACATCAGCTCGATCACCGCCATCGACACGACAGTGGTGAGCCACACCACGGCGCCCCAAGGCGTCGCGAGCCACAGGCCGACGGCGCCGACGAGTTCGATGACGGCGAAATAGACGGTCGCGGTCTGCCAGGCCATCGACTGGTTTTCGAACGCCTCTTCCTCGCCGCCGATGAAACCTGTGACCTGCGCCCAGTGGTACAGGCCCTTCATGATCGACACGACCGCCATGATGCGCAGGAACAGCACCAGCCGACGCGTCCACACATTGTCGTCGGGCTCGATCCGCTCCGAGGACATCGCCGCCATGGACATCGCATTGTCCCTGGCATTGTCCCGCCCCTGATCGCGCGCCGAAACGTCAGACATGGAAGCCAACCCGGAAGGTGATCTGGGGGCTGGCCTCGCAACCGGGGCGCAATGCGTGCTGGAATCTTCTCATGGCCTGATGTCTTGGCCCGGCGGGACGGCAAAATCAATTGCTGATGAGATAGATCAAGGCTCGGTGACGGGGCAGCGGCAAGGTGCTAGAATTGGAACAAATCAAAACCTTCCCGCCGCCTCAAGGAGTACCGTTCACATGGCGATCAAGTTCGGGCGTCCGATCGAAATGCGCGACGCGCCGCGGCGGCAGACCGCCCTCGCCTCCACCCCGCTCGACCTGACCATCCGCCTCCGCCGCAACCGCAAGGCGGAATGGGCGCGGCGGCTGGTGCGCGAAAACGTGCTGACCACGGACGACTTGATCTGGCCGATGTTCGTGGTCGACGGCCACAACACGCGCACGCCGGTGGCCTCGATGCCCGGCGTCGACCGCCTCACCGTCGATCAGGCGGTGCGCGACGCCGAGCGCGCGGCAAAACTGAACATCCCCTGCATCGCGCTGTTTCCCTATACCGAGCCGTCGCTCCGCGACGAGCACGGCTCCGAGGCGCTGAACCCGAACAATCTAGTCTGCCAGTCGGTGCGCGCGATCAAGAAGGAATTTCCCGAGATCGGCGTGCTGTGCGACGTCGCGCTCGATCCATTCACCAGCCACGGCCATGATGGACTGATCGAGGATGGCAAAATCCTCAACGACGAAACGGTGGCGGTACTGGTGAAACAGGCGCTGGTGCAGGCGGAAGCCGGCTGCGACGTCATCGCGCCATCCGACATGATGGACGGCCGCGTCGGCGCGATCCGCGCGGCGCTGGACGAGGCAGGTTTTCTGGACGTGCAGATCATGTCCTATGCGGCGAAATACGCCTCCGCCTTCTACGGCCCGTTCCGCGACGCCATCGGCTCCGCCAAAACGCTGACCGGCGACAAGCGCACTTACCAGATGGACAGCGCCAATTCCGACGAAGCGCTGCGCGAGGTCGAGCTCGACATCGCCGAAGGCGCCGACATGGTGATGGTGAAGCCCGGCATGCCCTATCTCGACGTCGTGCGGCGCGTGAAAGACACGTTTGCGATGCCGACCTTCGTCTACCAGGTCTCCGGCGAATACGCGATGATCGCCGGAGCCGCGGCCAATGGCTGGATCGACGGCGACCGCGCCATGATGGAAAGCTTGCTCGGCTTCAAGCGCGCCGGCGCGGATGGCATCTTGACGTACTTTGCGCCGAAGGCCGCGGAGAAGCTGAAGGCGGACTCGTAGGGTGGGCAAAGGCGCTCTTGCGCCGTGCCCACCACCAAGGCTTCCGGACGGAATGGTGGGCACGCTTCGCACACCCTACAGTTTCCTGCACGTGGTGGCGAAGACAACTGGCCCCATCGTCCCATTGATGAGCCGCGGCGTATGCGTTCGCAGGGACGACGGAGAAGTTGTGCGTCCACCGCGGCAACCCGACAATATTGCGCGCTGTTAATGGTCGCAGGCCCTTGGCGAGCGCGCGGCCGGTTCCCATGTGTCGTCAGGGAAATCGGCCTGGAGGACGGACCATGTCTTATAGCGGCTCTGGCAATACTGGCGGCGGCGCTCAAAATGCTGGCGGCGGCTGGCGGAACGACGGTGGAGTGCCGCCGCATGCGTTCGATCCCTATTCGCAGCCGGAACTGTTTCGCGGCGTGCTGACGCGGCGGGTATTTGCGTTCCTGATCGATCTCGTCGTGCTGTCGGTGCCCGTCATCCTCGGCTACATCTTCATCGGCCTGTTCGGCATCATCACGCTCGGGCTCGGCTGGATGCTGTTCTGGCTGGCTTGGCCCGCCACCATCGTGTGGGCGATCGTCTATTACGGGACCTCGATCGGCGGCCCGCATTCGGCGACGCTCGGCATGCGCGCGATGGATCTGGAGCTGCGCACCTGGTACGGCGAACCGGGCTATTTCGTGCTCGGTGCCTGCCATGCCGTGCTGTACTGGGTCTCGATCTCATTCCTGACGCCGCTGGTGCTGCTGGTCGGCCTGTTCAACGGCCGCCGCCGGCTGCTGCACGACATCATCCTGGGAACCGTGGTCATTAACAGCTCGGTTCGTACCCAGGTAGTCCCCTCGGCGCGCAGCAGCTATTGAGCGAGCAGCAAACTATTTGACCGTCCGCCTTCGGGGCGCGATGTTAGAGCCGGTCGGGGCCCCAAGATGAATCGGGGCCGGGCCGGCGCTTTTTTGTTCCGATGCGTTTTCTTAACGCGAACCGTGTCTACTGCGTTGGAAAGCGCTATGGTTGACTTGTTTCGGAGGCGTGACGACCCGACGTGACCCAACACTCGCGTGATACCCCGCAATTCTACCTGACGGCGCCCTCGCCCTGCCCCTATCTGCCGGGCCGGCACGAGCGCAAGGTGTTCACGCATCTGGTCGGCGACAAGGCCGGCGACCTCAACGACCTCCTGACCCATGGCGGCTTCCGCCGCAGCCAGTCGATCGCCTACCGCCCGGCCTGCGACCAGTGCCGGGCCTGCGTCTCCGTGCGCGTCATCGCCAACGAATTCCGCCCCTCGCGCAACTTCAAGAAGGTGTTGGCGCGCAATGCCGACATCGTCGGCGAGCAGCGCAGCGCGGTGCCGACGTCGGAGCAATACTCCGTGTTCCGCGCCTATCTCGACAGGCGCCACCGCCATGGCGGCATGGCCGACATGACCGTGCTCGACTACGCGATGATGGTGGAAGACAGCCATGTCGAGACCCGCATCATCGAATACCGCAAGCGCGGCGTCGACACCGGCATCACCGGCCGCGGCGAGGAGCTGATCGCGGTGGCGCTGACGGATGTGCTCAGCGACGGGCTGTCGATGGTGTACTCGTTCTTCGAGCCGTCGCAGGCGAGCCGCTCGCTCGGCACCTTCATGATCCTCGACCACATCACCCGCGCGCGCCGGCTTGGGCTGCCTTACGTCTATCTCGGCTACTGGATCGAAGGCTCCAAGAAGATGGACTACAAGGGCCGCTTCCTGCCGCAGCAGCGACTGGCGCCGTCAGGCTGGCTGCGGGTGGATGCGATGGGCGAAATGCTGTCCGAGCCGCAGGATTGAAGAGGGCCAAACCTCATCCTGAGGAGCCGCGCAGCGGCGTCTCGAAGGATGAATGGCACTGACGGGGCCTCATGGTTCGAGACGCGCGCAAGTGCGCGCTCCTCACCATGAGGGCAATACCTACTGTGCGGCACTAGCCGAAAAACGTCTCGAACAACAACTTCACGTTCAGCGCGACGATGATTCCGGCCACGATCCACGCCACGGCAGCTACCGCGCGCGGGATGACGAACTTGCCCATCTTGCGGCGGTCGGAAACGAATTTCACCAGCGGGATCACCGCGAACGGCAATTGCATCGACAGCACGACCTGGCTGAACACCAGGAGTTGGCCGGTGCCGCGCTCGCCATAGAGCGCGGTGACGATCACGACCGGAACGATGGCGATGCCGCGGGTGACGAGCCGCCGCGCCCAGTTCGGCAGCCGCAGGTGCAGAAAGCCCTCCATCACGATCTGGCCCGCCAGCGTCGCGGTGACGGTCGAGTTCAGGCCGGAGGCGAGCAGCGCCACCGCAAACAGGGTCGAGGCAATGCCGAGGCCGAGCAGCGGCGACAGCAGTTCATATGCCTGGCCGATTTCGGCCACTTCCGTGCGGCCGGTCGCATGGAAGGTGGAAGCGGCGACGATCAGGATCGCGGCATTGATGAACAGCGCCAGCATCAGCGCGATGGTCGAGTCCGTCGTCGCCCATTTGATCGCCTCGCGGCGCCCCTTGTCGTTGCGTTCATAGGCGCGGGTCTGCACGATCGAAGAGTGCAGGTAGAGATTATGCGGCATCACGGTGGCGCCGATGATGCCGATGGCGATGTAGAGCATCTCCGGATTGGTGACGATCTCGGGCGACGGCACAAACCCCTTCAGGACGGCAGCTACCGGCGGCGCCGCAGCCACGATCTGAATCGAAAAGCAGACCGCGATCACAATCAGCAGCGAGATGACGAAGGCTTCGAGGAAGCGAAAACCCTTGTTCATCAGGAGGAGCAGCAGGAAGGCATCGAGCGCCGTTATCAGCGCGCCCCAGATCAGGGGAATGCCGAACAACAGGTTGAGCGCGATCGCGGTGCCGATCACCTCGGCAAGATCGCAGGCGATGATCGCCGCCTCGCAGACCACCCAGAGCAGGAAGTTCACGGGCCGCGAGAAGCTGGCGCGGCAGGCCTGCGCCAGATCGCGGTCGGTGACGATGCCAAGCCGCGCGGCGAGCGCCTGCAACAGGATCGCCATCAGGTTCGACAGCAGGATGACCGCGAGCAGCGTGTAGCCGAACTTCGAACCGCCCGCGAGGTCGGTGGCCCAGTTGCCGGGGTCCATGTAGCCGACCGAAACCAGATAGCCCGGGCCGAGGAAGGCCAGCAGCCGGCGCGACCAATGCCCGCCAAAGGGCACCAGGATCGTGGAATTGACCTCGGGCAAGCTCCGCCGCGCGTCGGCGGCGGCGTCAGCGCGCCAACCGGTGGCGGTCGTGTCAGCCATCACCAAACCCTTGGCTTCCGGTCCCAACTCGGGCGTGCGCGCATCCATTTCAGGAAGATGGCCGATCTTCGTTCTTATTGCAACTCATTTGCAACTGCATCTGGCAATCATGTGCAGTTGCATCTGGAGATCACGAAAATGATACCGCAGATCGCCTAAAGCACTGAGGAAGTACTTTACGCTGACCCGCATGATAAAGGTTCCGATCGAAACTCCGACGGCCACGCTGCGATACGCCCTCGCCCCCGACGAGGCCGGCATCGCCGCCATAGAAGCGACCTTTGCCGCCTATGACCGGATGATGGCGATCCTCGCCGAGGTTGCCCCGGTCGGCGCCAACCTCGTTACCCTCCACGCCCAGGCCTATGAGCGGATCCGCATCGAGACGGGACTGCCCGCGCGTCTCGTGACGCTTGGTCTGCGCGACCGCGCCAGTTACGTCGCCGGCTCGGCAACGCGCAAAATCCCGCTCGACGACAAGTTGTTTGCGATCAAGGGACCAACTTCACTGACCATTAGCACTGTCCACGGACGTGTCTTGGTGCCGTTTGAAATCCCCGGCTATCTTGCCGGCTGGGATAGCCCTTTCCCGGCTCATTTGGTTTCGGACGGCCGGGCTTACGAAATCCACATCGCCGTCAAATCGAAATCACCACAGCCGGAGGAGAAGACCATGGTTCACGAAGGTATCCTTGCGCGTATGGGCAGACTTCTTGCCGCCATTGCCAGTGAGACGATCGACAATGCCGAGAACAGCAACAAGGTCGCGCTGGTCAAGCAGGCGATCCGCGAAATCGACGCCGGCGCCGACGAAGCGCGCCACGCACTCGGCAAGTCCCGCGCCGAGGAGTTCCGCCTCAAGCGCCGGCGCGAGGAGCTCGACGGCGAAATCGCCGCGCTGACCGACAAGATTCGTCTTGCGGTTGCAGAGAACCGCGAAGATCTCGCCCGCGCCGGCGTTGCACGGCAAATTGATCTGGAATCGCAGGGTACCGCGCTGGAGCGCGCGATGGATTTCATCGAACTCGAAATCGACGAGCAGACCAAGGCGTTGCAGGCGATGCTTGGCGCGCGGCGTGAAGCCGAGACCCGCCTCGCCGATCTCGAGGCGAGCCTCGAAAAACACGCGCCGCACGAAACCGGACGCGCGGCCGGCGCGACCAAGACCGTGAGTCCCGATCGGGCGATGGCGGCGATCGCACGCGTCACCGGCGTGCCGGCTGCAAGCGTGCCCGGCGACAAGGAGCTCGACGAACTCGACCGGTTGCATCGCGAGAAGGAAATCGCGGCGCGGCTTGAAAGGATCAAATCGCAGCAATGAGTGCCGTGTCCGACCTCCTGCTGGCGCCCGACGTACGTCCCTTCGCAATTGCCGCCGCAATCATGCTGGCGCTCGGTGGCATCGAACTGCTGGCGACGCTGGTCGGCTTCTCGATCAGCGAACTGCTCGGCAAGGAAGTCACCGTCGAGTCCGACCACGCCAATGGCCTCGGCGGCCTGTTCCTCTGGATCAATGCGGGGCGTCTACCGCTTTTGATCCTGATCATTCTCGCGCTCGGCACGTTCTCGATCGCGGGATTCTTCCTGCAAGGGTTGGCGCACGGCGTGGGGATCTCGGTCCCCATCTCGATCGCGGCGCTCGCCGCGGCGGCCTGCAGCATTCCGGCCATCCGCGTCACCAGCCGCGGCATCGCCAAGATCATCCCTCGCGACGAGACCTATGCGGTGGACGAGGCCGATTTCATCGGCCATGTCGCCGAGGTTTCGATCGGCCCGCTCGACCAGGGACTGCCCGGCCGCGTCCGTCTCAAGGATGTCTTCGGTAACTGGCACTCTCTGGTGGCGCGCGCCAGTCCCGAATCCGTACCCCTCCCGGTCGGCGCCAGCGTTTTGCTGGTCGACCGTGACGCCAAAAGCTTTATCGCCATTTCCGCACCAGCCGACCTCATTGCGCAACAACGTTCAGACAGGGCTTGAACATGTGGGAACTTGCAATACCCGTCACGATTGGCGTTATCGCCGTTCTTGTTATCGGTTTACTGCTTGCCAAACTGTACCGCCGCTCGACCCGTGATGAAGCCTATGTCCGCACCGGACTCGGCGGCCAGAAGGTCGTGCTCGACGGCGGCTCGATCGTCCTTCCGGTGTTCCACTCCGTCGCCGCGGTCAATCTGAAGACGCTGCGGCTGGAGGTCACCCGCGGCGGCCCGGACTCGATGATCACCAAGGACCGCATGCGCGTCGATATCGGCGCCGAGTTCTATCTGCGCGTCAAACCCGATACTTCCTCGATCGCGCTTGCCGCGCAAACGCTCGGCAGCCGCACCCAAAATGCAGGCGAGCTGCGCGAACTGATCGAGGCCAAATTCGTCGACGGCCTGCGTTCGGTGGCCGCCACCATGAACCTCGAGGAGCTGCAGGAGCAGCGCGCGACGTTCGTGAAATCGGTGCAGGACGCCGTCGGCGCCGACATCCAGAACAACGGCCTTGAGCTCGAATCGGTGTCGCTGACCCGTCTCGACCAGAGCGACATCAAACATTTCAACCCGAGCAACTTCTTCGACGCCCACGGTCTGACGACGCTGACCAAGATCACGCGCGAGCGCGAACAGGAGCGCAACCAGATCGTGCGCACCACCGAGGTCAACATCGCGCAGCAGGACCTCGTCGCCCGCCAGACCACGCTGACGATCGAGGCCACCAAGCGCGAGGCGGAGCTGGCCCAACAGCGCGACATCGCCAACAAGACCGCCGCGATGCGCGCGCAGACTGCGCAGGTCGAGCAGACCGCGCTGCAGAACGAGGCCGAATACCGCATCCAGCAGGAACTGGCGGTCGCCAACAAGCAGACCGAAGCCAATCAGTTGCGCGACACCAGAAAGATCGAGGCCGACCTCGCGGTGAAGCGCCGCAACACTGAAATGGAGCGCGACCTGCAGATCGTCGCGCAGGAAAGCGCGATCGCGGTTGCGACCAAAAGCAAGGAACAGTCGGAAGCGCAGACCGTCGCCGAGACCGCGCGTGCGCTGGCAATTGCGGCCGAGGAAAAGGTCACCACCGCCAAAGCCGTCGAAATCGCCGAACGCGACAAGATCATCAACGTGATCGCGGCGCGCAAGGCTGCCGAGACCGAGGCGATGCCGATCACCGTGATGGCGGAAGCCGAGAACCAGGCTGCGAACAACAAGGCGGAAGCCATCACCATGCTGGCCAAGGCCGACGCCGAGGCGGCAACCACCCGCGCACTCGGCGTCAAATCGCTCGGCCAGGCCGAGGCCGAGGTGGCGGCCTTGAAGGCGGAAGCGCGCAACAAGCTCTCTCAGGCGATGGTCGACTACGATCTCACCATGGCGCGCATCAACATCATCCCGAACGCGCTGGCCGAAGCGGTCAAGCCGATCGAGAAGATTTCCGACATCCGGATCTTCGACACCGGCGGCCTGCTCGGCCGTGGCGGCGGCAATGGCGCGATGAACGGCCATGGCAACGGGCTTGGTCTGGGTGACGGCCTTGCCGCGCAGTTGCTGTCGGTCTCGGCGTTCAAGCCGATCATCGACAAGATCCTCGCCGAGGGCGGCTTCGCCGCCGGCCCCGACGCGCTGACCAGCCTGACCAACGCGCTGGCCGCGCAGCAACTCGCCAGTCCTGCCGAATTGCCCGCTGCTATAGATGCTGATGAAGATGAGCTAGCTACGCCGCCGGCGACGATCTCGGGAACCGGCAAGGCGACGCTCGGGCCGAAGTCGTAATCAAGCAGAAGCAGCCAGAACGCCGTTCAAATCGAGGCCTGCCGCCATTCGCGCGGCGGGCCTTTTTCCTGGAGTCCCTCTCTCCTGTCAGTTGTAGGGAAGCGCGCGGGCTGCGGGCAGCCCGCACTTCCTTATTGCAAATGCCTCGCATTCGTGACAACCAATTGCAACTAATTCGCAATTGCAACTGAGGGAGCATCCAGATGCGTCAGTTCAAGCGGGCTTGGGAGGCACACCAAGACAGAGACGACGATTTTCACTTCGGCGATTTTCTCGGCCATTTTCATGTGCCGCACCGACCGCACGGCTCGCATGGCCCGGGTGAGGACCATGGTCCACATGGCCCTCACGGCTCGCCGTGCTACCCGGATCCCAAGCCGGTAAAACTCGAGTACCGCAGCTTCGACGGTTCGCAGAACAATCAATCGGATTCCACCCTCAACGCCGCCGGCACCGAATTCGCACGTATCGGCGAGGCGCATTTTGCCGACGGCATCTCCGTCCCGCTCGGCGGCAACAATCCCCGCACCATCAGCAATCTTGTCGTCGGCGCCGGCGACCCTGATGTGGCGAACCCGGAAGGTGTGTCCGCCTTCATGTACGCATGGGGTCAATTCATCGATCATGACATGACGCTGACCCGGACGGATGGCGTCAACGATATCAGCGTCGTCGTCCCCGGCGGCGATCCCGTGCTTCCCGCCGGCACCATCATCCCGATCACCCGCGCGGTCATCGATCCCACGACCGGTGCGGGCACGTCCAATCCCGCGATGGCGGTCAACTCCAATACCGCCTGGCTGGACGCCTCTATGGTTTATGGGTCCAACGCCGCGACCGCGGCCAGCCTGCGCACCGCCGACGGCCACATGTTGACGTCGGCTGGCAACAACCTGCCGATCGTCGACGGCATGGTCGTGGCAGGAGACGTCCGTGCCGCAGAAAATCCGGCGCTCACCGCGCTGCAAACGCTATTCGTGCGCGAACACAATTATTGGGTCGACAAACTGCATCTTGAGCACCCGAACTGGAGCGGCGACCAGCTCTACAATCACGCCCGCGCTATCGTGACGGCGGAAATCGCCAACATCACCTATTCGGAGTTCCTGCCAAACCTACTTGGCAAGAACGCGCTCACGCCCTACGACGGCTATGACCCCAATGTCGATCCCCACCTCACGCTGGAATTCGTCGCTGCGGCGTTCCGCTTCGGACATTCGATCGTGTCAGGCGAAACCGAAGGCCTTGCGGAGAACGGCGAAGTCATCGCGGGCTCCGAGGAAGACCTGAAGGATGTATTTTTCCAGCCGGCTGCAAACTTCAACGACAATGGCGGCGCCGACGGACAATTGCGCCACCTGGCCGCCGATCCATCACAAGCACTCGACGCGCGCATCGTCGACGACCTGCGTAACTTCCTTTTCGATCCACCGGTGTCTCTCGATCTCGCCGCGATCAACATCCAGCGCGCGCGCGACCTTGGCCTCGGCACGCTCAACCAGACCCGTGAAGCACTCGGCCTCGACCCCTACACGGATTTCAGCCAGATCACGAGCGACCCGGAAACGCTGGCCGGACTGAAAGCGGCTTACGGCAATGTCGACAACGTCGGCCTGTGGACCGGCGGCTTGTCAGAAAATCATGTCGCTGGCGCGCTGGTCGGCGAAACCTTCCAGGCCATCATTACGATGCAGTTCGAGGCGTTGCGCGACGGCGACCGGTTCTGGTTCGAGAATCAGGGATTCGATTCCAAGACGTTGGCAGAGATCAAAGGCACGACGCTGGCAGATATCATCCTGCGCAATACCGACACCAAGCATATCCAGGACGATGTCTTCGTCACCTATACGCGGCACACCGGCCTTGCCGGTGGCGTGGAGTCCGAAGACCCCGAAGCCCGCCAGATCGTCATCGGCTCCGATGGCAACGACACATTGATCGGCGGTCCGCAGGGCGATTATCTGTTCGCCGGAACCGGCAAGCAGACGATGACAGGGAATGACGGCGCGGATCGCTTTGTGTTTGATTTCGGATCCACCAAAGCTGAGATCACCGACTTCGATCCGGGCGTCGACATGCTGGTGTTTGAGAATGCCGGCCGTTTGGACTTTCGCGACGTGAGGATCTGGGGCGACCATGGGAACACGGTGGTCCAGGTCGGTGATGACCGGATCGAACTTACCAACGTACGGCCCCATGAACTCACAAAGCACGATTTCCTGTTCGACGTTTGATGCCAATTCACGAAATAACTTCTGCGGATTGGCTCGATCCAACTGTTTGCCGGGCATCCACTCGCCATCGTCATTCCGGGGCGCGAAGCGAACCCGGAATCTCGAGATTCCGGGTTCGATGCTTCGCATCGCCCCGGAATGACGGCAGCCCCTCACGCAAACCGGTATGCCTCCACACGTGCGCGTGTGGAGGCTTTTGTTTGTAGAGGGGCTTGTCGGGAAACGGGTGGGTTCGATCGTCCTCAGACCAGACAATGAGGTGAGAATCGAATCTTCCAGGGAATACCGTCATGTCACCCGATCCGACACCGCGCCTGCCCGCGACCTTCAACCGTCTGGCCTGGTCGAACCTCGCCGCGCAATCGGCCGAGCAGATTGCGCTGGCCGCAGCGCCCATCGTCGCGGTGCTGCTGCTCGGCACGGGCGAAGGCCAGACCGGGCTATTGCAGACCGCGCTGACCCTGCCCTTCATCCTGTTTGCGATTCCAGCCGGTCTCCTTGCCGACCGCATCTCGCGGCGCTGGGTGATGGCGGCCTCCGAAGCGCTGCGGGCGGCCGCGCTTGCCGCGACGCTGCTGCTGATCTGGCTCGGCGCAATAACGCTGCCGCTGCTCTCGCTACTCGGCTTCGTCGCCGTATGCGGCACCGTAGCCTACAGCGTCGCCGCGCCGGCTTTGGTGCCATCGCTGGTCAATTCGGAGCAATTGCCCGCGGCGAACGCGCGCATCGAACTGGCGCGCACGGTGGCGTTTGCGAGCGGTCCGGCGCTCGGCGGCGTGCTGGTCGGATGGGTCGGGGCTGCGCCTGCCTTCGGCTTTGCCGCCGCATTGTCGGTGATGGCCGTCGTCTTGCTGTCGGGCATCTATGAACCGGCACGCGCCCCTGCCCCCCGCCGCCATCCCTTGCAGGAGATCAGGGAAGGTGCCGCGTTCGTGTTGCATCACGCGCTGCTGCGGCCCGTGTTCATCACGCAGTTCATCTTCAACACGGCGTCGTTCCTGCTGCTGGCCGTGTTCGTGCCCTACGCCGTTCGCCATCTCGGCCTATCAGCCACCGGCGTCGGCGTGACGCTTGCGATGTACGGCGTCGGCATGGTGGCCGGCGCGCTCGCGGCCACGCGGGTGATGCAGCGGCTGGCCTTCGGCACCGTGATCGGGCTCGGGCCGGTGACCGGTTTCGTTGCCGCCACCGTGATGGCGCTGACGACGATCGTGCCGACGCCGTGGCTCGCGGGGCTGAGCTTCTTCCTGCTCGGCGCCGGCCCGATCCTCTGGGTGATCTCGACCACCACGCTGCGCCAATCGGTGACGCCGCCCTCGCTGCTCGGGCGCGTCTCCGCCATCAACATCATGAGCTATGGCGCTCGCCCGCTCGGCTCGGCGCTGGGCGCAGCCGTCGGCGGGCTCTATGGCGCGGAAGCCTGCCTCTATCTGGCAGCCGCCATCTTCGCGGCCCAAGCGCTGGTGATCCTGCTGTCGCCGGTGGTCTCGCTGGCACGGCAGCCGGAGATGGTGGGCGAGCCGGCGGCGTGCTAGCCGAGGAAGTGCTGCTCGTGTCCCGGACGCGGTGCAGCGTTCCTTCAGCGCTCCACCGCAGAGCCGGGACCCACGCCGCGGAAAGATTGGCCCCGGCTCTGCAGCGCATCCCTTCGTGCTGCGCCGCGTCCGGGGCACGTCGCTCACTCGCAATGACGGTTTTTGCCAGCATTTCTTTCTAATTGCCCGGAGCCCATTGGTGCTTTCCCATGCCGCTTTATATGATATATATCATCTCATGTAAAAGCGGGAACCCTCATGGCCGACCAGACTGCAGCAATCGACACCCGCCCTCGTTCGGAAGCTTCTTCCACTGTTCTGCAGATCGCTGTCCTGGCAGGCCTCGCCGCAACGGGAACGCTCGCCACCAACATCCTGCTCCCGTCGCTGCCGCAGATGGCGGCGTCGCTCAACGTCACGAGCGCGGCGGTCACCGCAGCGATCACGGTCTTCCTCGCGGTGTTCGCGATCGGCCAACTCGTGGTCGGGCCGATCTCGGACCGCTATGGCCGCCGTTGGCCGGTCTTGGCCGGATTTGCAATCTTTCTCGCCGGCAGCGTCTGGTGCGGCCTCGCCAATGACTTGCCGAGTCTGCTGATTGGCCGTGTCATCCAGGCGGCCGGCGCCTGCGCCACCTCGGTGCTGTCCCGCGCCATTGCCCGCGACCTGTTCTCCGGCGCGGCACTCGCCCGCGCGATGGCGCTGATCATGATCGCGATGGCGGCAGCACCCGGCTTCTCGCCGCTACTGGGTGGCGCGCTCGACCACACGTTCGGCTGGCGCTCCGAATTCGCATTTCTCGCGGCTTTCGCCGGGCTCGGCGCCCTCGCCTACGGCATGGCGTTTGGCGAGACCCACCTCGCAACACGCACCCCGCTCGATCCGCAGGCGATCGCAAAAACCTACCTCGCCCTGCTGCGCGACCGCCGCTTCGTGGTGCCGGCGGCAACCGTCAGCCTGATTCTGGGCGCGCTGTTCTCGATTTTCTCGGCGGCGCCCCGCGTGCTGATCGAAGCGATGCATTTCACGCCTATTCAACTCGGCCTGTTCTTTGCGGGCACGGTGCTGATCGTGTTCGCCGCCGGTATGCTCGCGACCCGGCTGGCGCCACGCTATGGGCTCGACCGTCCGATCCGGGGCGGGCTGTTCGCCGCCGCCGCCGGCAGCCTCGCGATGCTGCTGGTCTCGCTATACACCCCCTCCTTCCTGCCGTTTCTTGCGGCCATGAGCGTGTTCCTGCTCGGCATGGGCATCGTTAGCCCGTTAGGCACGGCGCAGGCGCTGTCCCCGTTCGGCGACAAAGCGGGCGCGGCATCGGCGCTCATCGGCTTCTCGCAGATGATGACGGCCGCGATCGGCGTCTGGCTCGCGGCGACGATTTCCCACGATGCGCTATTCGCGCTTGGCGTAGTTCTGATGGTGTTTTCGCTGGTGGCCGTAGCGCTTTACTCGATCCGGGCGACCAAGCCATGAAGCGATTTCACGCCAACGCCCGCGCGCCCGACGGAAGCTCCTGCAACAGCGGCCACCGGTAATCGGGAAGTTGCAGGGTGTCGACAATGTCCCTGCCGGCCACAAGCCGGGCTAGGCCGGGGATGGCAAACGCCCTTATCACCTGATTGCGAAACCACAGGCCTGCCGCGGTTCTCGGTGCAAAAGCCGAAGCGAAGCGCTCGGCGCCCTGCTGCTTGCCGTGGATGTAATTCCGCAACCGCGCTTCGTAGTTGCTGAAGGCTTCTTCGTGACGTCCGTCGGCGCTGGCCAGTTCGCCGGCCAGCACGTAGGCTGAAATCATGGCAAGCGCCGAGCCCTGTCCGGCCAACAGCGACACGCAAAACGCGGCGTCGCCGGCGAGCGCAACGCGACCTCGCGACCAACTCTCCATCCGGATTTGGCTGACGCGATCGAAATAGAGCTCGTCCGTTTCCTCCAGCCGCTGCAGAACCTGCGGACATTCCCACTTCCCTTCGCGATAGGTCTTGCGCAGCATGGCCTTCTGCAGGTCCAGCGTGCTCGGCAGTGAACCGCCTTTCGCGGCGAAAACGAAAAGGAACAGCATTCGATCATCGTGCAATGTGAAGCGGCCCAGCATGCGCCCGGGCCTTCCGTACATCAGATATACGTCCTCGTCGCGAGGACGATAGCCGTGGACCTCGAACGCCGCGACGACATAGCCGAGATGTTTCTCGAACTGATGCTGCGGCCCGAATGCCAGCCCGCGAACGCCCGAATGCAGGCCATCGGCGCCGATCACCAGATCGAACCGTCGTTCGCCCGCATGCTTCAATCGCACCTGCGCGCCGTCTGGCTGCTGCTCGAGGTTGACGATCTCGCTGTCAAAGATGACTTCCGTGGTCCCCCTGATCTTCTCGAACAGCAGTCGCGAGAGATCGCTACGCCGAAGCGTCACGTAACGATCGCCCG
This sequence comes from Bradyrhizobium sp. LMTR 3, assembly GCF_001693485.1. GTDB lineage: Bacteria > Pseudomonadota > Alphaproteobacteria > Rhizobiales > Xanthobacteraceae > Bradyrhizobium. Next base: position 200,758 of record NZ_MAXC01000033.1, on the reverse strand, counting down.
TCAACTCGGAGAACACCTTGGTTCCAAATCCGGTTACGCGTTGCCCCCTGTCGTCGACAATCCGCAGCTCCTGCACATGGTAGCCGGCGCGGTTGATCTCCCTTATCAGCCCCATGCGCTCGGCAATGTCGTATCCAAGCCCCCAGAAGTCGATAACATAGCCGCCGCTGCGCAGCTCAGGCGCGCGCTCGACCAGCGTGGGCTGTAATCCGGCCGCTCGCAGCCAAAACGCCAGCGTCGGTCCGGCGATTCCTGCACCCGAGATCAATACCGTCTTCATGTCCGGGATTTGTGAAGCGCAGGGCATTGTTCAAGGAGCTGGATGGCATTTGCCATTCACGCTTTGGTTTGCGGGCCGTCTCAGGAGGCCAGATACCGCTCGTACTTCCCGGCCACCACCTCGTCCGCGGCAATATCTGGATCGAGCGTGTAGAGATCCTGCGCGCGGCCGATGCCGCGCAGTGCGTAGCGGCCGGTCGACACCAGGTAGTTTCGCCCTGCCGCATCGAGACCTCCGCGGAACGCCGAGGACATCAGCAATTCGCGGTCGACCGAGCGGCACATCGAGGCGATGCGGCTGACCTCGTTGACGGCGGGTCCCACCACCGTGAAGTCGAGCCGGTCGTCGCTGCCGATATTCCCGTAAAAGACCTCGCCGACATGCAGGCCGACATGGGCCGATGTGACCGGCCGGCTCTCGGCGGTGCGGCGGGCGTTCAGCGTCCTCATGTTGCGGCGGAAGCGATATTCGGCGCGCAGCGCGGCGCGGTTTGCCTTCGCCATGTTCTCATGGGTGAACATCGCCAGCACGCCATCGCCGATCAGCTTCAGCACCTCGCCGCCGGCATCATGAATGGCGTCGATCGAGGCCTGCGCATAATCGTTGAGGAACGGGATGATCTCGCCGGGATCGATGCTCTCGCTGATCGCCGTCGAGCCGCGCAGATCGGAGAACCACAGCACCGTGTTGATCCGCTCGGTGACGCCGCGCGTGATGCGGCCGCGCAGCACCTGCTCGGCGGTGTCGCGACCGAGATAGACCCGGCCCAGCGTCTTGGTGATGTCAGCCTGAGCCGCGGATTTGATCGCCAGCCCCAGCGTCGGCACGAGCTCGCGGAGCGCGGCGAGCCCCTGCGCGCCAAAGCCCTCGTCGCGCCGTGTCACCCAATAGGAATAGACGCAGTCCATCTGTCCCATGGTGCCGGCCTCGCCGAACTGGTGCACATAGGCGACCAGATGCTTGTGGCCTTTCTCGGCGAGCTCGCCCATGAATTTGAAGTTGTAGGAGGTGCGATTGGCGAGGTCGAGCGGCAGCTCTTCATGGCCGTTTTGGAGCATGTAGTAGAAGATCGAACTCCGCCATGCCTCCGCGGCTTCGCCCTCGTTGGTCGAGCCATATTCGAACGCGTCGCTTTCGTTGGTCTCGGCGTCGTTCCAGCGAAAGCCGCGGCCTTCGAAAATCGGGTGCAGCGTGTCGATGAAGACCATGCCGCGCGAGATGCCAAGCCCCTCGGCACAGCAGCGTTCGCAGAAACCGCGGATCAGGTCGTTCTGAGGCAGGCCGGTGAGGCCCTGGCCGACCAGCCAGTTCATCAGGCGCAGACGGGGGGTGAGCTCCATGCGGCTATTATGCCGTGCAATCGGGGCGAGCGAAAGGCTGGCAGCCCGCGTTCCCCGGATGCTGCGCAGCGCCATAAGCGCGTTTACGCGCGTCTTCGACGCGCTATGGCATGCGGCGTGGTGCGCTGCTGATCCGGGGTCCACACTCTGCGGCTTGCGTCCCGGGTCTGCGGAGCAGCGTTACACACTGCACCGCGTCCGGGACACGAACAACTCTAACGCTTCGCGCACGTCACCGCCTCGCCGTCTTCCTTGACGAAGGATTCGACCGGGTTATCGAGGAGATCGAGCACCAGCTCCGAGGGCCGGCACAAGCGGACGCCCTTTGGCGTCGCCACGATCGGCCGGTTGATCAGGATCGGATGTTTCAGCATGAGATCGATCAGCTCGTCGTCGCTCCATTTCGGGTCGGCCAGGCCAAGCTCGGCATAGGGCGTGCCTTTTTCGCGAAGCAGCTCGCGCGGCGAAATTCCGAGCGCGGCAATCAGTTCGACCAGCCGGGCGCGGCTCGGCGGCGTCTTTAGGTACTCGATCACCTCGGGCTCTTCGCCGCTCTGCCGGATCATCGCCAGCGTGTTGCGCGAGGTGCCGCAGGCGGGGTTGTGATAGATCGTGACGCTCATGGTTGCGCCTCCTTCAACACTGCGCGCGCCTTGTCGCTTTCACAGAGCAGCCAGCCCATGAAGATCAACGCGATGATGGCGCCGCAGGTTTCCGCCGCGATGAAGCCCGGAAGATCTGTGGGGCGAATGCCCGAAAACGTATTGGTCAGCGAGCGCGCAATGGCAACGGCGGGATTGGCGAACGACGTCGACGCCGTGAACCAGTAAGCCGCCGTGATGTAGAGGCCGACCAGCCACGGCACCGCGGCGCGGTTGAACCGGATACCGGCCAGAATGGTCGCAACCAGGCCGAAGGCGGCGACGGCTTCGGCCAGCCATTGCGCGCCGCCGGTTCGCATTTTCAGCGAGGCATCGAGCAGCGGCAGCGCGAACATCGCATGCGCCAGCATGGTTCCGGCAATCCCGCCCGCGATTTGCGCAGCGATGTAGAGCAGCGCCTCGCGCGGCGTCAGCTCGCGCCTGATCGCAAAGACCAGCGATACCGCCGGATTGAAATGGGCCCCGGAAATGGGACCGAGAATGGTGATGAGGACGACCAGGATGGCACCGGTCGGCAGCGTGTTGCCGAGCAGCGCCAGCGCGCCGTCCTTGGTCAAGGTCTCGGCCATGATCCCGGAGCCGACTACGGTCGCGACCAACAATGCGGTCCCGAGCGCTTCGGCGGCGAGCCGGCGTGGCAGATCGAAGTCAGACATCAGCTCGCCTTCTCATGGCCCGAGGTCGCGCCGTCGCTGCGGCCGATGTCGCGCAGCTTGGTCCCGAGCGACAACTTGTCGATGCTTGCGAGCGGCAAGCTCGCAAAAGCGCCAATTCGATTCTTGAGATAGCGGAAAGCCTCGACGAATGCGGCTTCCTTCTCGATATCGGTGCCCTCGACGGCGGCGGGGTCCTCGATGCCCCAATGTGCCGTCATCGGCTGTCCCGGCCAGATCGGGCAGGATTCGCCGGCGGCGTTGTCGCAGACCGTAAAGACGAAATCCATCACGGGAGCATCGGCGCGCGCGAACTCTGCCCAGCTCTTCGAACGCAATTCGTCGGTGGGGTAATCGAGGCGGTTGAGAACCTTGATCGCAAACGGATTGACTGTCCCCTTCGGCTGGCTGCCGGCGGAGTAGGCGCGAAAATTGCGGCGGCCGTCCTTGCGCAGGATCGATTCCGCCAGGATCGAACGGGCAGTGTTTCCGGTGCACAGGAAGAGTACATTGTAGATGCGTTCAGACATGCGCTTTCGTCCTCGGCTTCGGGTTGCAGCAAGGCGTGAGGTCTTCGATCAATGGACCGCAGATTTCGGGCCGCCCGTCGCAACAATCCCTGAGCATGAACAGCACGACGGACTGAAAGGCCTTCAGATCGGCGCGGTAGACAATCGAGCGGCTGAAGCGGCGCGCTGTCACCAGCCCCGCACGCGACAAGATCGCCAGATGCGAGGACATGGTGTTTTGCGGTACGGCGAGCGCCTTGGCGATGTCACCTGCAGGCAATCCCTCCGGCTCGTGTTTCGCCAATAGCCGAAACACGTCGAGCCGGGTCGATTGCGCCAGCGCCGCCAGCGCCAGAATGGCTTGTTCGGATTCCATATATCCAGACTTATCGATATATCGGGGCGTGTCAACTTTTACTGTTGCCACTTCGGCCGCTCGCTATTTCGATAATTCTGGAAATACCGTTGACCGGCCGTGATATCCGTGTGATCGTGCAGTCATGAAACTCAATGACGCCGCCGCCCATCTGGAAGCGCTGGGCAATCCGACCCGGCTCAAGATCTATCGTGCGCTGATCCGCGCCGGCGGCGCCGGACTTGCCGTCGGCCGCCTGCAGGAGAAGCTGAAAATCGCGCCCTCGACCCTCTCCCACCATATCAAGGCGCTGGTGGTGGCCGGCCTCGTCACCCAGGTGCGCGATGCGACCACGCTGATCTGCCACGCCAACTACGAGGTGATGCGGGAGCTGGTGGGTTTCTTGGTCGCCGAATGCTGCACGGAAAGCGCCGAATCCGCCGACGCCAAGATCAATGCCGAGACCAATGCCAAGACCGCGGCTTAGTGCGTTGCGCTTTTTCGACCTGTATTTCGATATTTCTAGTTTTATGGGAGAATGCCATGAGTGAAACCCGGACTGTCGCGATCATCGGAGCCGGGCCGGTCGGCCTTGCCGCCGCGGCCCATGTGCTGGAGCGCGGGCTGCAGCCGATCGTGCTGGAAGCCGGCGGCAAGGTCGGCCACGCCATGCGGCAGTGGGGCCACGTGCAACTGTTCTCACCCTGGGAATACAATGTCGACAAGGCGGCGACGCGGCTGCTGGCGACAACGGGATGGAATTCTCCCGAACCGGATCAGTATCCGACCGGCGCGGAAATGGTCGAGCATTATCTCGAACCGCTTGCGGCCCACTCGGCGCTCGAGCCCCACATCCGCACCTCGAGCCGCGTCACCGCGATCAGCCGGGCCGGCTTCGACAAGATGAAGACCAAGGGCCGCGAAAAGGCGCCGTTCGAAATTCGCTACCAGAACGGACAAGGTCCGAAAGTCGTCAAGGCCGACGCGATCATCGACTCTTCCGGCACCTGGCATTCGCCGAACCCTGCAGGCGCCAACGGCCTTTCCGCCATCGGCGAGGCTGATACCTCCGACAAGATTGCCTATGGGATGCCCGACGTCCTGGGCAAGGAGCGCGCGCGCTACGCCGGCAAGACCATCGCGGTGCTGGGCGCGGGGCATTCGGCGATCGGCACGCTGATCGATCTGGCGAAGCTTGCGGACCAGGCGCCGGGCACCCGGCCGATCTGGCTGCTGCGCGGCAGCGATCCGGCCAAGGCTTTCGGTGGCGGCGCGAACGACAAGCTGGTGGCTCGCGGTGAATTGGGCGCGGCCTTTGCCGCGTTGGTGACGGCAGGCCGCATCAAGGTCGAAAGCGAATTTCGCGTTTCGCACCTCGTGGCCGACGGTCCGCGCCTCGTCGTCGGTGCCCTGTCCGGCTGCAGCGCCCGGCAGGCCGTGGTCGATGAACTGATCGTCGCGACGGGTTTCCGCCCCGATCTCGATTTCGTGCGCGAGTTGCGCATCCGGCTCGATCCTGCGATCGAATGTCCGATTGCGCTGGCGCCGCTGATCGATCCGAACGAGCATAGCTGCGGCACGGTGCGGCCGCACGGCGCCCGCGAACTGGCGCAGGACGAGCCGGGCTTCTATTTCGCCGGCATGAAAGCTTACGGCCGCGCGCCGACCTTCCTGATGCTCACCGGGTACGAACAGGTGCGCTCGATAGCGGCCGACATCGCCGGCGACCGAGCTGCCGCAGAGCGGGTCGAACTGGTGCTGCCCGAGACCGGCGTCTGCAGCCGCTCGCTCGCGCCAGATGCCGGCAATTGCTGTGGCGGCCCCGCAATATCGGATGTTGACGCATGTTGCGTCGCGGATGAAAAAGCAAAGCAACAAGGCAAATCGGGATGCGGTTGCGCGTCCTCGGCATGAGGAGTGAATAGAATTTCGCTGGAAGGCCGATCCGTCATCGTTACGATGTGCGTAGGGCAGCTCGGCGTCGCGCTGGATGTAACCGGCGGGCCGCAAGATGCCTCGGCACGGATGGCGGCGTTCGCGGTGCTGGCAGCGGGCACCCTGCTCGGGCCGCTGGCGCTGCTGTGGTCAAGAAGAGAAACGGTCCAGTGAACCAGCTTCCCATCATTCTCGCCCTCGGCACGACACAGACCCTGGCCTGGGCTTCGAGCTACTATCTGCCGGCGATCCTCGCTGACCCCATTGCGCGCGATCTCGGCATATCCTCGACCTGGATATTTACCGCTTTCTCCGCCTCGCTGGTGATTTCGGCCCTGATCGGCCCGCGTGTCGGACGGCAGATCGACCTGGTCGGCGGCCGGTCGGTGCTGTCGCTGTCCAACCTGGTCCTGGCGGCAGGGCTGGCGCTGCTCGGCTTCACTTCATCCATCCCCATGCTCGTCATCGCCTGGCTGCTGCTCGGCGTCGGCATGGGTGCCGGCCTCTATGACGCCGCCTTCGCCGCACTCGGCCGCATCTACGGCGATGCCGCGCGCCGCTCGATCACCGGCATCACGCTGCTGGCCGGCTTTGCCTCGACCGTGGGATGGCCGTTGTCGGCGTGGGGGCTGGAAACCATCGGATGGCGCAACACCTGCTTTGCCTGGGCGGCGGCGCACATTCTGATCGGCCTGCCGCTCAACCTCCTGATGCTGCCGGCCGTGAAAGGGGCGAAGGCGGCGGTGGCGGCAGCCGTCAAGCCGCATATCCCGATCGACCGCACCATGATCGTGCTCGCCTTCGTGTTCGCCGCGGCCTGGACCGTCACCGGCGCGATGGCGGCGCATCTGCCGCGCATCATGGAAGCGGCCGGCGCGACCACCGCGCAGGCGGTGTTCGCCGGCGCGCTGATCGGCCCGGCGCAGGTGGCCGCGAGGATCTTCGAGGCGGGCTTTCTCAGCCGCTACCATCCGCTGGTCTCGACCAGGCTTGCCTGCACTACCCACCCGATCGGCGCCGCCATCCTCGGCCTGGCCGGCGGCGGCGCGGCCAGCGTGTTCGCGCTGTTCCACGGCTCCGGCAATGGCATCCTGACCATCGCACGCGGCACGCTGCCGCTCGCGGTTTTCGGCCCGGAGAATTACGGCTATCGCCTCGGCATCATCGGCGCACCGGCACGGATGGCGCAGGCCGCGGCCCCCCTGCTGTTCGGCCTATTGATCGAGGTCATGGGCGCGCGAGTGCTGCTCGTATCCTCGGCACTCAGCATCTCGGCGCTGCTGGCGCTGTTCCTGCTGCGCAAGGGATCGCCGAACCTGCCAGTTGAGACGTGAGCCTACGGCTTCCTGTTCTCCGACGTCGCGATCCATATGCCCGCAAACACGGCGACCAGCCCGACAATGAGGTTGAGCGTGATCGGCTCGCCGACGAGCTGGGTGGCAAGCAGGCCGGCGGCAACCGGGTTGACGGTCATGGTGTTGGCCACGCGCGTCGGCGACGCCCGCTCGAGCGCGAGCACCCACAGGATGAAGGCGAGCGCCCCGCCGGCGACGCCGAGATAAAGCCCCGCGATCCATTGCGGTGTTCCGAACTGGCCGAGTGATGCGACGCTGCCGGTCAACGCTCCGACCAGGATCAGGGCCGCTGCGCCGGTGCCCATGCCCACGGTGAGGAAACCGAGCGCGCTGGATCGCTGGATAAACGGCCGGGACCAGACATTGTAGAACGCCATGCACAGAACGGCGCCGGTCATGATCAGTTCGCCGCGCCACGCGCCCGCCGGCGCGGCCGACAATCCCGTTGCGAGCGCGGCGGCGACACCCAGCACCGCGATGCAGACCCCGATCGACTTCCGTTTCGTCAGCGGCTCGATGCCGAGCAGAGCACCGACCACCATGGTGTGCAGCGGCAGCGTCGCCAGCGCGAGCGAGGCGCGCGCCGCGGTCGTGAACGTCATGGCAATATTGTAGAGAACGAAAAACACGCCGAAGAAGCAGAAGCCGAGGGCGGCGACGGCGGGCCAGTCCGCGCGCTTCGGCCATTGCGCCTTCATAAGCAGCGCCGCCGGCAGCACGCAGCAGAAGCCGATCCCCCATCGCAGGATCGCAAGCGTGATCGGATCTGTGTTGCCGGCGAGATAGCGCGTAATCGCCGCGGCGCTGCCGCCGAGGCTGCTCGAGATCAGCGCGATTGCCACCCCGATCCATTCACCCAACGCCGCCCCCTGTCGTCCGCCTCCATCGCGCGATCATATGGTACGGGAAATTGCGTACGCGAGGCTCGACGACGCTTGGATGAATCTTTTTGTCTTGCGCCGCGCGAACTGCACGCAAATGGCGGCAACTGTCAGCAGCCCACGTCGATCTCCCGTCTTGCGCGCGAGGCCACGACGGGCTTAGCCTGCCCCGCGGGGAAATCGCAGCCTCCCCGTCAAATGGCGATCCCGTTCAAGCGCTGCTCGCTTTGTATGGAGCGGGCACATGGATGGAACGACACTCGAACTGCCGCTGTTCCTTCTCGCGACCTTCGTCGGCGCTCTGGTCGCAGGTCTCTCCGGCTTCGCCTTCGGCCTCGTCGTCTCCGCGATCTGGCTCTACATCCTCACTCCGCTGCAAGCGGCGACGCTGATCATCGCGTTCGGGTTGCTCGTGCAGGGCTATTCGGTCTGGAAGCTGCGCGGCGCGCTCGACTGGCGACGGCTCTGGCCGTTCGTCGCCGGCGCCGCGCTCGGCGTTCCCATCGGCGTCGGCATTCTGACCTGGGCGAACCCTGCCCATGTGCGCGCGGGCGTCGGCGCGTTCCTCGTGCTCTACAGCCTCTACGCGCTGCTGCGACCGGCCATCCCTGCGGTGAAAGCGGGCGGCGCCGCTGCCGACGCCGCCGTCGGTTTCCTCAACGGCGTGCTCGGCGGCATCACCGGGCTTGCCGGAATTTTGGTGACGATCTGGTGCGGCCTGCGCGGCTGGCCCAAGGACGTGCAGCGCACGGTGTTTCAGCCGGTGGCCGTTGCGATCTTCGCCATGAGCGCCCTGTGGATCGGAGCCAGGGGCGCGATCACGCCTGACACGATCAAACTGTTTCTGATTGGACTGCCAGCCTTGTTCGCCGGCACCTGGGCTGGGCTCAAGCTGTACGGCCGGCTGGATGAGGCGGCGTTCCGGAAGGTGGTGCTGGTATTGCTGCTGGTCTCGGGTGCGGTGCTGATCATCTGATAGCAGCGGGGAGCGAAAAACGGCTCGATCGCGTCCGGTCAATTGAGCGTGAGTCTGCTGATGTCAGCGCGTGACCGCGTTGACACTCCGCGTCAGTGTGGCTGAATGCGGCCATGGGGGTTTTGCGATCCCCCCACGAGGCGACATGCCCAAGTATCGCGTCCCGGTTTTCCGGAGGCGCAAGGCATGCCCAAATATTCTCTCATCCATACCCCGACACTCGGCCGCGCTGCATCACGCTTGCGGGATGCCGCGCGCTATCCGGTCGATCTTTGGGGCTCGCGCAAGAAGGAGAACACCATGAAACACCGGCTCATATTACTCGCGCTCGGCGCCGCACTGCTGCTGTCGCATGCTGCCCGCGCCGATGCTATCGACTGGAAGAAGGTGGATGCCGCCCTCGGCAAGACCGCCACGGTGAGTGGTGAAGTGCATCGTTACGGGCTGCCGCGATCAGATCTGCACGTCACGCTGGACGGCGTCGCGATCAAGCCAGCATTGGCGCTCGGAGGCTGGGTCGCCTTCGCTCCCATGCACGGAGAGGCCATGCTGATGGGCGATCTGGTGTTGCTCGAGACCGAGATTACCCCGGTCATGACGAAGCTGCTGGACAGCGGATTGGATATCACTGCCATCCACAATCACATTCTCCGCGCCTCTCCCGCGACCTTCTACATGCATGTGGCCGGACACGGCGATCCCGAGAAAATGGCAACCGCGATCCGTGCAGCGCTTTCATCGGCAAGCAAGACGCCGTTCGATCCACCGCCCACCACCGCCACCGCTACGCCTGCGATTGATCTCGACACCGCAAAGCTCGACGAGGCGATGGGCGCCAAGGGCACGGCGGCTGGCGGTGTCTACCAGTACGGCATTCCGAGGCGTGATCCGGCCAAGGAAGGCGGAATGCAGGTCAACACGCCGCTCGGCGGCGCCAACGCCATCAACTTTCAGCCGACCGGTGGCGGCAAGGCCGCCATAACCGGCGACTTCCTCGTGACCGGCAACGAGGTCAATCCCTTGATTCGGACACTTCGCGCCGGCGATATCGAGGTCACCGCGATCCATAGCCACATGCTTGCAGAAGAGCCGCGGATGTTCTTCATTCATTTCTGGGCCAACGACGACGCCCTGAAGCTGGCACGCAACGTCCGCGCCGCGCTCGACAAGACGGCCGTCGCGCAGCATTGATCGCGCGGACGTCAAGCTTCCTTTGGCGGCTTGATGCGGCGGAACGGGAACAAGGGCGGCGCCGCGGTCGGCGCCGGCAGGCGGCATTCGTGACCAATCTGGCGACGATTAGAGGTACAGTCGATCAGATCCGCGAATTATCGCTTCAATCCGTTCCTAAATTTCAATCAATTGCGTCGGACCGGCATAGCTTACCGGCAAGAAGTTTTTGTCATGAGAAGCTGACCGGAACCCCGGTTTCCGGTGGTTTCGAGGCTCCGGCAGGTTGGAGCCTGCAGGCTCTGGAAGTGGTTATGAAGGAAGCGATCCGCTTACGCGAATTGGAAGCCGAGTGCCGTCAACGCGCGCTCAACGAACCCGACAAGAAGTGGTATTGGCTGGCGCAAGCCGCCAAATACCAGGTGCAAGCAAGCCAGAAACTTGCCTATCACTCGGAAGGGGGCAACACCCCCGAAACGCCGGAGATCAAGCTGGCGCAATGGTCGCATGTCCGGGATGAGCGACGCGTGATGGACCCCCTGCCCGACGGGCGGCGATCGCCCTGGTAGTCCCGCGAACCGCGTTGACGCGCCGGTCGCCGCATCGCCTGAAAGCGCGTCACCGTCCCTGCTCCTCGGGCGGCTTGATATGGCGGAACGAGAACAGCAAAGCGAGGTCGTAGGCGATCTTGAGCGTGCCGCAAACCACCAGCGGCAACCCCGTAAACGACGTCATCAAGAGCGCGCCCGAGATTGCCGGGCTGACGGCAGATGCGAGGCTGCGCGGCACGGCGGTGACGCTGGCGGCCGCGGGCCGTTCGGCCGGCGTCACCACGGCCATTACATAGGAGGTGCGAGTCGGCACGTCCATCTGCGACAGCGCGGAGCGCAACAGCAGCAAGCCGAGCGCGACGTAGAGGTTCGGCGCAAACGCCGCGAGGATCAGGAAGATGCTGGATGGGATATGCGTGAACACCATCGTGTTGACCAGCCCGATCCGCCTGGCGATCCAGGCCGCGACCGGATAGGAGAACGCGCTCAGCGTGCTCGACCAGAAGAAAAATACGCCGGCTGCAGACAGCGACAGATCAAAGCGCTCAAACAGCCACAGCACCAGAAGGGACTGCGCGACGAAACCGCCGGCAAATGAATCGATACTGAACAGCGCTGCGAGCTTGTAGACCGTGCCGCGCGAAGGCCCGAGCGGCGTCTGTGGCGCCCGCTCCTCGCCGCGCTGATGCGGGACGTAGCGATAGAGCGCCGCGCAGGCGATGCCCAGCGCGGCATAGGCGTAGAACATCAGACGGAATGCGGCGAGTTGCGTGCTGCCGCCGGCGACGAGGAGATCGGGCAGCGAGGCCGCAAGCGAACCCGCAGCGGTGCAGAGCGCGCCGATCAGGCTGTAGCGCGCGAACACCTGGGTGCGGCGCTCATCGGTGACGCTGTGCGCCAGCACCGCATGCTCGAGCGGCACCAGCACACCGAGATCGCCGCCGGAAGCGTTGATGGTGCCGATAAATGCGACCAGCGCAATCAGCACAAAATGCTCGACAGCGGGAAAGGCGATGCCGGTCGCTGCCATCAGGCTGGCGCCCGCGATCAGCAGCGGCCGGAGGTCATGGCGCGGCGCGATCCAGCCGGTGATCAGTGTCAGCAGCGCCGTTCCCAACAGCGACGCTGTCGCGACGATACCGACGGCGATAGCGTCGTACCCCAGCGCGGTCATGTAGGCCGGCAAGATGATGATGGCAAAGCCGTCGCCGAAACCGCGCAGGCCGCGTGCGACATAGAGCAGCCGGATCAGCGCGTTGGCGGTTGAGGGTTTTGGTTCGGTCGCGATATCGGTCATCCCAGCATCCATGCGCCATCCTCGACGTAATCGAGTGTGCGCAGAGCTTGGACGGCGGACCGTCTGACGGGGAGCCTGCTTCGTCCCCGACGGGGAAAGCTAGAACCGAATATGAGGTTTCGCAAGCGCCCTTGCGTAGGATGGGTGGAGCGGAAGCGATACCCATCCTACGGTTCCCGCGAGAGCTGGTTGACAGCGGAAGCCACAGGCGCTTAATTCCGCGCATGGGGATGTTGCGATCTCCCCACGAGGCGACATGCCCAAGTATCGCGTCCCGTTTCTTTTGACGAGGGCGCAGCCATGTCATCCTACACCACGATATCTCCCGACAAGCTTTCAAAATTGATCGGCACGGCGAACATGCCGGCCCTGATCGATGTGCGCACCGACGAGGATTTTGCCGCCGACCAGCGGCTGATTCCGGGCGCCGTCAGACGCAACCACGAAGAAGCTGCCGATTGGGGCGAGGAGTTCTCCGGCCGCTCGGCGATCGTCGTCTGCCTGCGCGGCCAGAAACTGGCGCAAGGCACCGCAGCCTGGCTGCGCCATCTCCACGTCTCGGCCGAAGCGCTGGAAGGCGGTTTCGAAGGCTGGAAGGCCGCCAAGCTGCCGCTGGTGCCGGCGGCAAAACTCCCCGCGCGCGACGCGCAGGGTCGCACCGTCTGGGTCACCCGCGCGCGGCCAAAGATCGACCGCATCGCCTGCCCGTGGCTGATCCGCAGGTTCGTCGATCCCAACGCGGTATTCCTCTTCGTGACACCGCCGGAAGTGCTGGGAGTCAGCGAGCGTTTCAACGCCGCCCCCTTCGACGTCGAGAACGTATTCTGGAGCCATCGCGGCGAACTCTGCACGTTTGACGTCATGATCGAGGAATTCGGGCTCGCGACGCCGCCCTTGCTGCGGCTGGCGACAATGGTCCGCGGCGCTGACACCGGGCGGCTCGACCTGTCACCGGAAGCGCCCGGCCTGCTCGCGGCTTCGCTCGGGCTGTCGCGCATGTTCGATGATGATCTCGAGCAGTTGGAAGCCGGCATGACGCTGTACGACGCGTTCTACCGATGGTGCCGGGACGCGACCGGCGAGACCCACAATTGGCCGACCAACAAGGCGAAACCGTAATGGACGCGGCGATGAACAAGGCGGCCGAAGCCGATGTCGTCAGGGAAACCGGTCACGGCATCAGCTTCGGCGAGGCCTTCCGGGTCTGGCTGCGGGTCGCCATACTGAGTTTTGGCGGCCCGGCCGGGCAGATCGCGGTGATGCACCGCATCCTGGTCGAGGAAAAGAACTGGATCTCCGAAGGGCGGTTTCTGCATGCGCTGAACTATTGCATGCTGTTGCCGGGCCCGGAGGCGCAGCAACTCGCGACCTATATCGGCTGGCTGTTGCATCGTACCGCCGGCGGCATCATGGCGGGCGGGCTATTCATCCTGCCCGGCATCATCGCCATCATGGGCTTGAGCTACATCTATGCGGCCTATGGCAACGTCGGCTTCATCGAGGCGCTGTTCTTCGGGCTGAAGGCTGCAGTGCTGGCGATCGTGGTCCATGCGGTCGTCCGGGTCGGCAAGCGGTCCCTACGCAACCGCGTGATGATCGCGCTCGCGGCGATCGCATTTGTCGCGATCTTCTTTTTCAACGTCCCCTTCCCGGTCATCATCATCGCGGCCGGCGTGATCGGCTATTTCGGCGCGCGCAGCGGCCGGCCGGAGTTTGCCGCCATCGAACACGGCGGCGGCAAGCAATCCGCGGCGGTCGACAGCCTGCTCGGCGAGGAACTGCCCGACCATGTCCGCCCCAGCGTGGCGCGCGCGCTGCGCGTAAGCTCGATATGGTTGTTGCTGTGGGTGGTGCCGGTCGCGGCGCTGCTGATCGGGCTTGGACAGGCCAATGTGTTCAGCCAGATCGCGCTGTTCTTTTCCAAGATGGCGATGGTGACGTTCGGCGGCGCCTATGCGGTGCTGGCCTATGTCGCCCAGCAGGCGGTCGAGCATTATCACTGGCTACAGCCACGCGAGATGCTGGATGGCCTCGGCATGGCCGAGACCACGCCGGGGCCCTTGATCATGGTGCTGCAATTCGTCGGCTTCATGGCCGCCTATCGCGACCCCGGCACGCTGTCGCCGATGCTGGCCGCGACGCTGGGCGGATTGTTGGCGACCTGGGTCACCTTCATCCCCTGCTTCCTCTGGATCTTTCTCGGCGCGCCCTACATCGAGACGCTACGCGGCAACAAGGGGCCCGCGGGCGCGCTCTCTGCCATCACCGCTGCTGTCGTTGGCGTGATCCTCAATCTCTCGATCTGGTTCGGATTGCACACGCTATTCCGGCAGACCACGCCGGTTCGCTCGCTGGGGCTTTCGTTCGACATGCCGGTATGGGGAAGTCTCGATGTCGCAGCGTTCGTGCTGGCGGCCGCCGCGGCGACGGCGATCTTCCGGCTTAACGTCGGGATGTTGTGGGTGCTGGCGGGGTCGTGCGCGGCGGGTGTGGCGCTGCGGCTAGTGGGGGTTGCCTGATCGACTGTCGCGCACGAGAAGATCGTTCACCGCAAGGCGTTTGCGGCAGATCAAATCGCACGGTGTCCGCTGCGGATACAGTGTCTGGCGCCAGCGAGGCTCGACATGCTGCCGTTCACGCCGGACCAGTTTCTATTGGTCTTCGCAAGATACAATCATGCAATCTGGCCGGCCCAGATCGGCGCCTACTTGCTCGGTGGCGTCGCCGTAGCGCTCCTGTTCTGGAAACCACGCGGCGGCGATAGGGCAATCGCCGGCATTCTCGCGGCAATGTGGCTATGGACGGCAATCGCCTATCACGCGTTCTTCTTCGCCAGCATCAACAAGGCAGCGTATCTCTTCGCTGCACTATTCGTCATTCAAGGCGGCTACTTCTTTTACGAAGGTTACCTCCGCGGCCGAATTCACTTCACGATTGAGTCTGGCCCCCTCGCGTGGCTGGGCCTTGCCTTCGTAACTTACGCGGCCGCCCTGTACCCCCTGATCGGCAGAGTGGCCGGGCATACCTACCCGGCAGTGCCCATGTTCGGCCTGACGCCCTGTCCGGTGACGATCTTTACCTTCGGAATGTTGCTTGCGACCGTGCCGCCACTGTCGCGATGGTTGCTTGTCATTCCGGTTGTCTGGTCGCTGATCGGAGGCAGTGCAGCCATCCTGCTCCATGTGCCACAGGACTGGTTTTTGCTCGTCAGTGGCCTGATCGCTGTACCACTGCTTGCGCTCCGTTCACCGGCGAGGCGGCTGCTGCAAACCAGCTAAACCACCTGCGCCGGTGCCAGTTTGCACACGTCGGGGCCGACTTCGATCTGCAGCGTGGAATGGTGGATGTTGAAGCGGTTCGATAGTTCCTCGCACACGCGGTGCAGGAACGCGTCGTCCGTTCCGCCCGGCCGCACCAGATGAGCCGTCAACGCGGTCTCGTTGGTGCTCATGGCCCAGACGTGGAGGTCGTGTACCTCGACGACGCCTTCCAGCCCGCCAAGGTAATCCTTCACATCCGAAAGCTCGATGCCGCGCGGCACGCCGTCGAGCGCGAGATTGACGCTGTCGCGGGCCAGACCCCATCCGCTCCAGAACACCACAGCCGCAATGACAAGGCTGATCGCTGGATCAAGCCACAGCCAACCGGTCAGCATGATGATGCCGGCGGCGACCACCACCCCAAGAGAAACGCCCGCATCGGCCGCCATGTGCAGATAGGCGCCGCGAATGTTGAGATCGCCGTGGCGGCCGCGCATGAACAGAAGTGCGGTAAAACCATTGATGGCGACGCCGAGCGCGGCGACCAGCACGACGGTCATGCCCGCGACCGGCGCCGGGGCATAAAAGCGATTGACCGCCTCGACGACGATGCCGCCGACGGCGACCAGCAGCAGGCCGGCATTGAAGAGGGCCGCCAGGATCGAGGCCCGGCGATAACCGTAAGTGTGCCGCTGGGTCGGCTGCTTCTGCGCCAGCCATGAGGCGCCCCACGCCAGCAGCAGTGCGATCACGTCGGACAGATTGTGAACAGCGTCAGAGATCAGCGCCAGCGAATTGGCGGCGTAGCCGAAGATCAGCTCCGCAATGACGAACGCAGTGTTGAGCGTGGCGCCGATGGCGAACGCCCAGCCAAAACTATCCGGCGCGTGGCTGTGGCCGGCGTGACCGTGTGGGTGAGAATGATCGTGATGGTCGTGATGGTGCGCCAATTCCAACTCGTCTCGGTTCGACGACGACTTATATAGCGCGCGGATTCTCGAATACTATTACGGCCGGAATCGTAGGGTGGGCAAAGCGAAGCGTGCCCACCATTCGCAATGAGGGTGCCGACTAACGGTGGGCACGGTGCTAGTGCGCCTTTGCCCACCCTACTTCTCTCCTACTCTACGCCGCGCAAAAACTTGTTCGACTTCGGCAGGCCGTGCGCGAGACGGCCGGCGTCGGCGCGGTTGCCGCGCCAGTCGGCCAGTTCCTTGGCGCTCATGCTCTGCTCGCGGCCGGCCGAATCCTTCCAGGTCAGCCCGGCCTTGAACTCGAACACTGCGACGTCGGACAATTTGGCGCTGGAATATTTCTGCAGCCGCACGCCGCGGCCGCGCGCCATCTCCGGCACCTGATCGAGCGGGAACAGCACCATCTTGTGGTTGGTGCCGATCGCGGCAACGGTATCGCCTTGCACGGTTGCGATCGCGCAAGCCTCGTTCGGCATGGTGACGTTGAGCACCTGCTTGCCCTTACGGGTATTGCTGACGCAATCCTCTTCCTTGACGACAAAGCCCTGCCCCTCACTGCTCGCGATCAGGAACTTTCGCTCGCCCTTGTTGACGAACAGCGAGACGATCGCGGCGTCCTGCTCGAGGTCGATGAACATGCGGATCGGCTCGCCATGGCCGCGTCCGCCGGGCAATTTTGCCACATCGAGCGAATAGAATTTGCCGTTGGTGGCGAAGAGCAGAAGCTTCGACGTGGTCTCGGCGAAGAAGGCGTGGTCGAGTTTGTCGTCGGTCTTGAAGGCAAGGCCCGAGATATCCTCGACATGGCCCTTCAGTGTACGCACCCAGCCCTTTTCCGAGATCACGACCGTCACTGGCTCGCGTTCCACAAAGGCTTCCTCGATCGCGGCAAGATCATGCTCGGGCGCGTCGGCGAATTGCGTGCGGCGCTTGCCGAGCGGTGTCTTCGGCCCAAAGATGTCGCGCACCTTCCGAACCTGTTCGCCGACCTTGGACCATTGCTCGGCTTCGGACCCGAGCAGCGACTTGATGCCCTTCAATTCGTTGCGAAGGTTCTTGTCCTCGGTGCGGATTTCGAACTCCTCGAGCTTGCGCAAGGAGCGCAGCCGCATGTTGAGGATCGCATCGGCCTGGACTTCCGTCAGCTTGAACGCCTTGATCAGCGCCGGCTTCGGCTCGTCCTCGGTACGGATGATCTTGATCACCTTGTCGATGTTTAGATAGGCAATCAGGTAGCCGCCGAGTATTTCGAGCCGGTTCTCGATCTGGGTCTTGCGATAGTTGGAGCGGCGCACCAGCACGTCGCGCAGATGGTCGAGCCATTCGCGCAGGCACTCGGCAAGCCCCACCACCTTGGGGATCTTGCCCTTGATCAGCACATTGAGGTTCAGCGAAATCTTGCTCTCGAGCTCGGTGAGCCGGAACAGCGATTCCATCATCAGCGCGGGATCGACGGCGCGGGATTTCGGCTCGATCACGAGGCGAACATCCTCGGCCGATTCATCCCTGACGTCGCCGACCAGCGGCAGCTTCTTCTCGTTGAGCAGTTCGGCAATCTTTTCGACCAGCCGGGATTTCTGCACCAGCCACGGGATCTCGGTGATGACCACGACCCACGTGCCGCGCGCGCCCTCCTCCTGAGTCCATTTGGCGCGGGTGCGGAACGAGCCGCGCCCGGTGGTGTAGGCCTCCGCGATGCTTTCCTTGGAATCGATCACGATGCCACCGGTCGGGAAATCCGGACCCTTGACCCATCTCAGGAGCGACTTCGACTTCGCCTCAGGCTTGTCGATCAGATGCAGCGCCGCGTCGCAGAGCTCGGCGACATTGTGCGGCGGGATCGAGGTGGCCATGCCGACCGCAATGCCCTGCGCGCCGTTGGCGAGTAGGTTTGGGAAGCCGCCGGGCAGAACGACCGGTTCCTTGCTCTGGCCGTCGTAATTGGCGCGGAACTCGACGCCATCCTCATCGATGCCGTCGAGCAGGAGCCGCGCGACCTCGGTCATGCGCGCTTCGGTGTAGCGGTAGGCGGCCGGGTTATCGCCGTCGATATTGCCGAAATTGCCCTGGCCGTCGACCAGCGGGTAGCGCGAGGCAAAATCCTGGGCGAGACGCACCATGGCGTCGTAGATCGCCTGGTCGCCATGCGGATGGAACGAGCCCATCACGTCGCCGACGATTTTTGCCGATTTCTTGAACGGCGTGCCGGGGTCGAGCCTGAGCAGGCGCATGCCGTAGAGAATGCGCCGGTGCACCGGCTTCAGCCCGTCGCGGGCGTCCGGCAAAGCGCGGTGCATAATGGTCGAGAGCGCGTAGGCGAGATAGCGCTCTTCCAGCGCATCGCGCAGCATGACCTCGTGGATTTCGGCCGGTTCTTCCGGCGGTAGCTGTCGTTTTCCCATGGGGAGGCGTTAAACTTTTGCGGTGAATCGGGCAAGACGCGAAACGCGCCCTCCGTCGCCCCTGCGAATGCAGGGGCCCATAACCACAGGTGTTTGTGGCGAAAAATGGCGGAGGCTCCAGCGCCAATTGATAGGCCGCGGCGTATGGGTTCCTGCGTTCGCAGGAACGACGGGCTGAGGGAGCGGTCAGGCCGACGAACTGATTCGCGCCCGATGCCGCGTCACCGCATTGATGAACCCGTCCCTCGCGTCGGAATGGACCTGCCCGCGCGGCTCCAGCACGTGGCGGAGCAGGAACAGGCCGGTCAGGCGAAAACCGTCCTGCAGGTCCTGGTCCGACCAACTGTTCGCCCCGCCCTCGCCTTCGCGCAGGAAGGCGGGCAACCGCAGCAGGCGATCCCGATAGGGCTCGCCGGCCTCCCGCGAGACGGCGCCGCCGGATTTCGGCGAGACGTAGATCAGGTCGGAGGTTGCGCCAGTCGCGGCACAGTTTTCCAGATCGAGGCCGAAGCCGAGCTCGGCGAGCATCGCGAGCTCGAACCGGATCAGGTGCGCCGCCGCGCCGCCGGCGTCGTCGAAATCGTCCAGGGTGCGGTCGAGCATCTCGTAAATGTCCTCGTGCGGGTCGCGCTCCGGCAGCAGCCGCGCCAGCGCGGCCAGATGGGTAACGCCATAGACCGCATGCGAGGACGCGAGCAGCGTCGCGGCGCGCAGCCGCGTGCCTTCGATGGCGTAGGTACCGAGATGCTCGTCGAGCCGCGCCCGCCACACGGCGGTGACGCTGTTGCCAGGCTGCAGCAGCGGCCGCATCCGCGAGGAGGCACCTCCGCGCACCAGACCGAGATGACGGCCATGGCCACGCGTCAAGAGCTCGACGATGGCGGAGGATTCGCCATGCCGCCGTACGCCCAGCACGATGCCTTCGTCGGTCCATTCCATGGGCGGGAGTTTACAGGATTTCAGAGCTTGTAGGGTGGGCAAAGCCAACGGGTCGCGCGAAATGCGCGCCCGATGACAGGCTCCGCGTGCCCACCATTCACGACGAACCGGTGGATAGATGGTGGGCACGGCGCGGAGCGCCTTTGCCCACCCTACGCGGTCCTACGCTCACTCGTTGAACCAGCCGACCGCATCGCCGGTGAACGAAAAATACAGCCCCGCCGCAGTCAGCACGCAGGAGATCACTTCGATGCCGCTGTCGAACTGAATGCCCTTTTCGCCGATCATTTGCGCAAGCGAAATCACCGTCAGCACGAGGGCTGCCACCAAGACCCAGCGCGGCCAGTTCTTGCGGCGCTGGGCCGCGAGCCAGACGAAGTAGACCAACAGCAGGATGAGGCCGGCCGCCATCATGGTCGCGATGCCGATCATCTGGATCGTCTGCGCCGTCACGTCGGCCTTCGGCGTACGGTCCTGGAACGCCACCGACACTGCATCCAGCGTCAGCGACATGTACAGCAGAGCCTCAAACCACACTACGTTCCGGGGTACGTTAATCGGGCTTGTTTGTTGTTGCGTCATCATGAGTTGCGTTCTAGCCGTCATTGCGAGGAGCGAAAGCGACGAAGCAATCCATCATTGCATCTGTGGCTTGCTTCGCCGCGCCCGCAATGACGTTCCTCGATCATTCCTTGGGGAATTCCAGCCCCATTTCCCTGTAGCGGTCGGGGTCGTCGCCCCAGTTCTCGCGCACCTTGACGAACAGGAACAGGTGCACGGGGACGCCGACAATTTCGGCGAGTTCCTTCCGCGACTCCGCGCCGATCGACTTGATGGTGGCGCCGCCCTTGCCGAGCACGATCTTGCGCTGGCTCTCGCGCTCGACAAAGATCGTCTGTTCGATCCGGACCGACTTGTCCTTGCGCTCGGTCCAGCTATCGGTCTCAACGGTCGATTGATACGGCAGTTCCTGGTGGAGCTGGCGGTAGATCTTTTCCCGGGTGATTTCCGCCGCCAGATGCCGCAGCGGCGCATCCGACATCTGGTCCTCGGGATAGTGAAATGGACCCGGCGGCACGCTCTTCGCGAGCGTCTTGCGCAGGTCGGCGACACCGTCGCCCGACAGTGCCGAGATCATGAAGGTGTGCTCGAACTTCATCCGCTCATTGGCGGCCTGCGCCAGCGCCAGCAGTTTTTCGCGCGGGATCAGGTCAATCTTGTTCAGCACCAGGATTTTCGGGTGCGCAACCGTCGCAAGCTTGTTCAGGATCGCGTCGGCCTCCTCATCGATTCCGGCCTTGGCGTCGAGCAGCACGCAGACCAGGTCGGCATCGTGGGCCCCGCTCCAGGCGGTCGACACCATGGCCCGGTCCAGCCGCCGCTTCGGCAAGAAGATGCCGGGCGTGTCGACCAGAATGATCTGCGCATTGTCCTCGATCACGATACCGCGGATCAGCGCGCGCGTCGTCTGCACCTTGCGCGAGACGATGGTGACCTTGGAGCCAACCAGCGCATTGACAAGGGTGGATTTGCCGACGTTGGGGGCGCCGATCAGCGCGACGAAACCGCAGCGGGTCTCGCTGGACGAGCCGGGTGCGGGTTCAACTGTCATTGCTGCCGACGCCTTCGCGTTCGATCATCACGGAGGCTGCGACCTTCTCGGCTGCGCGCTTGGAGCCGCCGACGCCTTCGGCGGGCGCCAGCCCCGGCAAGTCGACAGCGACGCGGAACTGCGGGTCGTGATGCGGCCCGGTGCGCTCGATCTCGCGATAGACCGGCGTCGGCAAGCCCTTGCTCTGGGCCCATTCCTGCAGCACCGTCTTGGGATCGCGCAGCGGCCGGCGCGGTTTGCGCATCCGCTCCAGCCAGTTGCGCTCGACGAATTGCGAGGCCGCCGCATAGCCGCCGTCGAGATAGATCGCCCCGATCACCGCCTCGCAGATATCGCCGAGAACGGATTTGCGCAGGCGCGCGCCCGCCCCTGCGCCCACCGCGCCGAGCTTGATGTCGTCGAGCAGCCCGAGCGACTTGGCGACGTCGGCGCAGCTTTCCTTGCGCACGAGGTCGGCGAGACGTTTGGACAATTCGCCTTCGTCCGCCCTCGGATAGGCGCGATATAGCATGTCGGAGATAATCAGCCCGAGCACGTGGTCGCCGAGGAATTCCAGCCGCTGATAACTGTCGGCGCGATGTCGGGTCGCGGGCTTCAAGGCCGAGACATGGGTAAAGGCGGTCGTCAGCAGCGCCGGATCGGAAAATTTGTAGCCGATGCGTCCCTCGATCGCGGCAGCCGCAGCCTTCGCGCCGGCCTTGCCGCGCTTCTTCTTCGGCGCAGCTTCGCGGGGCGCATCCGCCTGCTGGCCCGGCTCGCCCGAGGCCGATGTGTCGGGAATGGTCGCTGTCTCGTCGTTCATCGCACAATTGTGAATAGGCGATTCCAGCGCACCGCAGTCGGCCAGCGCCAGAACATCCAGGCGTGTTCGCCCTCGGCAATGGAGAAGAAGATCATCTGTGCCCGGCCGACGATGTTTTCGAACGGCACGTAGCCCACCGCCGACAGCACGCGGCTATCGGTGGAGTTGTCGCGGTTGTCGCCCATCATGAAGAAGTGGCCGGGGGGCACGGTATAGACGTTGGTGTTGTCGTAGAAACCGTTGTCGACGCAATCGAGCGATTCATAGCTGACGCCGTTCGGCAGCGTTTCCTTCCAGCGCTTGACGCGCGCAGTGGCGTCGGAGCCGCAGGGGTCCTCGCCGATGAAGTCGGAAAGCCGCTCGCGCTTGACCGGCTTGTCGTTGATGTGGAGCAGTCCTTCCCGCATCTGGATGCGGTCGCCCGGCAAGCCGATCACGCGCTTGATGTAATCGGTGGAGTCGTCCTTCGGCAGGCGGAACACGACGATGTCGCCGCGGTTCGGCTCCGAGCCGAAGATGCGGCCCGAGAACAGTGGCGGCGACAATGGAATGGAATAGTGGCTGTAGCCGTAGGAATATTTCGAGACGAACAGGTAATCGCCGACCAGAAGCGTCGCCTTCATCGATCCCGAGGGGATGTTGAACGGCTGGAACAGGAAGGTGCGGATCACGAGCGCGATCAGGAGAGCATGGATGACGACGCGGATGGTTTCACCCAAGCCGCTTTCAGATTTTGTGCCGGATGTCACGCTCATCGCTTTCCCAATTCCCGCGGGCCCCAGCCCACACGGTGGCAGAACGTTTTCCGCACGCGAATCGCCAAATACGTTCGCGTCAGGAAAATGGTCTAGATAACTGATGTTGAGAGCCAATTCCGACGGTAACCGGAATCGGCCCTGGCTCGAACAGGTCGTTGGCGGCGTTTTTAGACGGTTGTTGGTGGGCGCGCAATCAAGCGCCTTGTCAAAACTTTATAATCCATTGATACATCAATGATTTTTAGTTTTCCCGCTTCCCCGGCGCAAACGCCTGCGCGGCTCATGATTTGCCGGGTGCGACCGCCGAAATTATGACGAAGGCCTGCGCCAGCGGCCAGTCATCGGTGATCGACAGATCGATTCGCGCCTCGAAGCCTTCCGGCGTCAGCGCTTCGAGCCGGGTCAGCGCGCCGCCGGTAAGTTTCATGGTCGGCCGTCCCCCCGGCATGTTCACCACCCCCATGTCCCGCCACCAGACGCCGCGCCGGATGCCGGTGCCGAGCGCCTTGGAACAGGCCTCCTTGGCCGCGAACCGCTTGGCATAGGTTGCGACCACCATTTTTTCACTGTTGGCGCGGCGCGCCGCCTTGGCGCGCTCGACGTCGGTGAAGATGCGGTCGAGGAAGCGGTCGCCGTGGCGCTCGATCACCTTGGCAACCCGCGTGATGTCGATCAGGTCGGAACCGATGCCGATGATCATGGTCGGCCCGCGACTTTCTGGCGGCCGCGGTCCATTGCGGAGCGCATCTGCCGCACAGTCTCGCCAAGGCCGACGAACAGGGCCTCCCCCATCATGAAATAGCCGATGTTGAGCTCGGCGATCTCGGGCAGCGCTGAAATCGTCTCCGCGGTCTGGTAGTCGAGGCCGTGGCCGGCATGGACCTCCAGCCCCGCCGCCCGCGCCAGGGCGGCGCCCTCGACGATTCGCCGCCACTCCGCCTCGGCCTTGTCAGCGTGGCCGTCGACCACGGCGTCGCACCAGCCGCCGGTGTGGATCTCGATCACGGGCGCGCGCAACTTTGCCGCCATCTCGATCTGCGGCGGGTCGGCGGCGATGAACAGCGACACCCGGATGCCGGCATCGTTGAGCCGCGCGATGAACGGGGCCAGCACGTTGTGCTGGCCGACCACGTCCAATCCACCCTCGGTGGTGAGTTCTTCACGGCGCTCCGGCACCAGGCATACGGCGTGGGGTTTTGTCGCGAGCGAAATCCGCAGCATGTCTTCCGTAGCCGCCATCTCGAAATTCAGCGGTTTTGATATTTCGGCCTTCAGCCGGGCCATGTCGCTGTCGCGGATGTGGCGGCGGTCCTCACGCAGATGCGCGGTGATGCCGTCGGCGCCCGCCTCGATCGCGAGCAGCGCGGCGCGCACCGGATCCGGCCGCTCGCCGCGCCGCGCGTTGCGCAAGGTGGCGACGTGATCGACATTGACGCCGAGGCGAAGCGGGGGATTGGGCATTTTGGGACTCGCGGGCATTCTCTGGTGGACGATCCCTCATCCTGAGGAGCGGCGTCTTCGCCGCGTCTCGAAGGATGCGGGCCCTACTGTGGCCTCATGGTTCTCGCGGCGACGCTAAGCGTCGTCCGTAGACGGCGCAAGTGCGCCTCCTCACCATGAGGGGCGACGACGCAGGAAAGTCTACCCATTGACGCGCTCGACCTTGGCGACGACGGCCTTGGCACGCAATTGAGCGATAATTGCACTGAGATGCTTGAGGTCATAGACCTCGAGATCGATGGTCAGCTCGGTGAAATCGGGCGAGCGGCGCGACATGCTGATATTGTCGATATTGCCGTCGTGCTCGGCGATCACGGTGGCGACCTGGGCGAGGCTGCCGGGCTCGTTGACGTTGTGCACCAGGATCCGCGCCGGGAAACGCTGCGGCATGGCTTCATCGATATCCCAGCGCACGTCGAGCCAGCGCTCCGGCTCCTCCTCGAAATCCTTCAGCGCAGGCGACTGGATCGGATAGATCGTGATCCCCTCACCCGGCGTGACGATGCCGACGATGCGATCGCCCGGAACCGCACCGCCGTTCGGCGCAAATTTCACCGGCAAATCCGAATTGATGCCACGTACCGGGATCACGGAGGTGCTGCGCGCCGGATGCGGTGGCGACTTCAGCTTCAATTTCACCGCGAGGCTCTTCTTGGCCCCGTATTTCACCAACCGCTCTTCCTTGTAGTCCGGGTACATCGCGCGGGCGACGTCGGAGGCCTTCAGTTCACCCCGTCCGACCGAGGCCATCACGTCTTCGATCGAGGCGCGCGCCAGGCGCGGCAATGCACCCTTCAGCTTGTCGTCGGCGTATTCGATCTTGGCGCGGGCAAACAGGCGGTCGACGATGCGGCGGCCAAGTCCCGCATATTGATCGCGCACCGCGGTACGCGTGGCACGGCGGATCGCGGCGCGGGCCTTGCCGGTGACCGCTAGCGATTCCCATGCCGAGGGCGGCGCCGACTGCGCCTGCGAGGTCAACACCTCGACCTCGTCGCCGTTCTGCAATTCGGACGACAGCGGCGCGAACTTGCCGTTGATCTTGCAGCCGACCGCCGAATTGCCGACATCGGTATGCACGGCATACGCGAAGTCGATCACATTGGCTTCCCGCGGCAGCGCGATCAGTTTGCCCTTCGGGGTGAAGCAGAACACCTGGTCGTGGAACAATTCGAGCTTGGTGTGCTCCAGAAACTCTTCCGGATTGGCGCTTTCGGAGAGGATGCCGACGGTGTGACGCAGCCAGGCAAAGGCGTTGGATTCATGCTCCAGCCGCTCGGTCGGCGAGCCCATGCCCTCCTTGTAGAAGGCATGTGCGGCAATGCCGAATTCGGCGATCTGGTTCATTTCCTCGGTGCGGATCTGCAGCTCGACACGCTGGTTGCCGGGTCCGATCACGGTGGTGTGCAGCGAGCGATAGTCGTTCTGCTTCGGCGTCGAGATGTAGTCCTTGAAGCGCCCTGGCACCACCGGCCAGGTGGTATGCACCACGCCAAGCGCGCGGTAGCAAGACTCGGCGTCGCCCAGAATGATGCGGAAGCCGTAGATGTCGGACAGTTGCTCGAAGCCGACCGACTTTCGCTCCATTTTGGTCCAGATCGAGAACGGCTGCTTGCGGCGGCCATAGACGCGCGCAGTGATCCCGTTCTTCTGCAGGTTCTTGGAGAGCTGGCTTTCGATCTCGCCGATCAGGTTGCGGTTGCGGTCGGCAAGCGCGTCGAGCCGCTGCTTCACCACCGCATAGGCTTCGGGATCGAGCACGTGGAAGGATAGATCTTCCAGTTCCTCGCGCATCTCATGCATACCCATGCGGCCGGCGAGCGGCGCATAGATGTCCAGCGTTTCCTCGGCAATGCGACGGCGCGAGGCGTGCGGCACGAATTCCAGCGTGCGCATGTTGTGCAGGCGATCGGCGAGCTTGATCAGGAGCACGCGGACGTCGTCGGCGATCGCCAGCAAGAGCTTGCGCAGGTTCTCGGCCTGCTTGGCTTCGCGCGAGACCAGCTCCAGCCGCTTCAGCTTGGTGAGCCCTTCGACCAGCGCGCCGATCTCGTGGCCGAAGATATTGTCGATCTCGGCACGCGTCGCTTCGGTATCCTCGATGGTATCGTGCAGCAGCGCCGCGACGATGGTGGCGTCGTCGAGCTTAAGATTGGTCAGGATCGCCGCGACCTCGAGCGGATGCGAGAAATAGGGATCGCCGGACGCGCGCGTCTGCGTGCCATGCGCCTTCATGGCGTAGACATAGGCGCGATTGAGCAGGTCTTCGTTGGTATCCGGATTATACGTGCGGACGCGCTCGACCAGATCGTACTGCCGCATCATGCGCGAACGCGGCGATTTCGGCTTCTCCGCCACGGGCGACCCCGGCGCCACCGCGACCTGGCCGGTCGCGGCCTGCATTTGCCGGGAGCTGCGGCGCCAATACGCCATCACATCACTACCTTCTTCCAACAGACCCGGACGGGTCCCGCCGTTATGTATCTCGTTTACGTATCTAATGCGTTTTCGAACGGCGATGCACGCCGCGCTGGCCGCGATACGGTTCAATTTCGCTTGGGCCTGCGGCCGTCCAACGCCCAACCCGACGTCCTGTCAGCCCGCCTGGTCAGCCGTTTTCGGCCGCGCCGGCCAAGGACGCATTGTAACCGCAAAAATGTCAACAAAAGCAAAGGCCCGGACTGACGTCCGGGCCTTTGACAGATCGGGAGTTCGGGACGGACCAGAAGGTTCCGGGTTACTCGTCCTCTTCGGGCTGCTCTTCCGGCGGCGCCAGGCCTTCCAGCCCCTTGAGGAGCTCTTCTTCGGTCATGCGCTCGACCGCAACCTCGGTGTCGTCGGCATCCACGCTGGCACCGGCCGAGCCGATCAAAGGCACGGTATCGGGCTCAGGCTCGTCGACCTCGACGAATTTCTGCAGGGAATGAACCAGTTCCTCGCGGAGGTCTTCCGGGGAAATCGTGGAATCGGCGATTTCCCGCAGCGAAACGACCGGATTTTTGTCGTTATCGCGATCAACCGTGAGTTGCGATCCGGACGAAATCATACGGGCGCGATGCGCCGCCAGCAGGACCAGGTCGAACCGGTTGTCGACCTTGTCAATGCAATCTTCCACGGTGACGCGCGCCATAGACTGTCGCTCCGTTAATGGGGGCCAATATGTCGGTTATCGGCGCTAGTTATAGCGGCTGAGGCCGTTTCGCAAGACTAAATTGTGATTTGCCTTCCCAATGGGCTCTGGTACGCCAACTCTGGGGCCGGAACGGGGACAGGAACGGCCGGAGCGTCCAGACGCGGCAGGGTTGCCGTACAGGACAAGTAAATCTCTTCATTGCACTGTCCAAAGTATAGGTTTTTCGCCCTCGCCTCACCATAATTGCAGTGGTGACTGTCGTGGGGCACGATTCACCGAACTTTAGGCAACAGAACCGGAAAGTGCGCGCGGTCGTTAGCCGCTGCGCTAGAAAAGCTAACAACAACGTGAGAACCATTTGATGTCACCAGCTTCCAACAAGATTGCGCTCTTCATCGATGGCGCCAACCTCTACGCAACGGCCAAGACGCTCGGCTTCGACATCGATTACAAGCGCCTTCTCAAGGAATTTCAGAGCCGGGGAACGCTGTTGCGTGCGTTTTACTACACGGCAATCATCGAGGATCAGGAATACTCCTCGATCCGTCCATTGATCGACTGGCTCGACTACAACGGCTACACCGTCGTCACCAAGGCAACGAAGGAATTCATCGACGCATCCGGCCGCCGCAAGGTGAAAGGCAATATGGATATCGAACTCGCCGTCGATGCCATGGAACTCGCCGAGCATGTCGATCAGATCGTGTTGTTTTCGGGCGACGGCGATTTCCGCTCGCTGGTGGAAGCGGTGCAGCGCCGCGGCGTTCGCGTCACGGTCGTTTCGACCATTTCGAGCCAGCCGCCGATGATCGCCGACGAACTGCGCCGCCAGGCCGATGTCTTCACCGATCTCGTCGAACTGCAATCAAAGCTGGGCCGTGATCCCTCCGAGCGCCCTGCCCCGCGCGAGCCGCGTCACCACTCGCCGCAATTCCTGCAGCGCGCGACCACCGTGGCGCCACGGGCCGGCGACGACGATTTCGACGATTGAGCATGAGCCAGTACACTGCTAGAGCCTCGGTTCTGATTGAAAACAGAACCGGGGCTTTTTGTTTTGGCGCGCGCATCTGACGCGAACCGGTATCGACGCCGGATCAGGTCCGTGACTCAATTTCGCTCGAAAACGCATTGGACTGATGGCTAATCTCCCCGCCCCTGCGGCTGCCGAACCCGACCGCAACTGCCCGCTCTGCCCGAGGCTCGCCGAATTTCGCGCGCAGGCACGTGCCCGCGAGCCGGGCTGGCACAACTCGCCGGTCGCTTCGTTCGGCGATGCCTCCGCGCAACTGTTGATTGTCGGGCTGGCGCCGGGCCTGCAGGGCGCCAACCGGACCGGACGCCCGTTCACCGGCGATTACGCCGGCGATCTCTTGTATGCGACCTTGCTGGAATACGGCTTTGCGAAGGGCGTCTACCAGGCGCGACCGGACGACGGACTGAAGCTCGTCAACTGCCGGATCAGCAACGCGGTGCGCTGCGTGCCGCCGCAAAACAAGCCGCTGCCGGTCGAGATCAGCACCTGCCGGCAATTTCTGGCGACGACAATTGCGACCATGCCCAAACTGCGCGCGATCGTGCTGCTCGGCCGCATTGCACATGACTCGACCCTGAAGGCGCTCGGCCTGCGCAATGGCGCCGCCCCCTTTGCGCACGGCGCCGTGCATAAAGCCGGCGCGATCAGACTCTACGACAGCTATCACTGCTCGCGCTACAACACCAACACACGGGTGCTGACACCGGAGATGTTTCGCGACGTGTTTGCAAAAGTGCGGAACGATTTGGAGTCGTAGAATCGTAGGGTGGGCAAAGCGAAGCGTGCCCACCATCAGTGTCGCGGTTCGATAGATGGTGGGCACGGCGCAAGAGCGCCTTTGCCCACCCTACAAAATGCCTACCGCGGATTTTCCCTCAGCCATGCCAGTACGTCGGCGGCGTTCCGGTCGGGCGGGAAAACTGGATAGAACACGTGAGCAATGCGCCCATCGTCGACGATCAGCGCCAGCCGCTTGATCAACGTCAGTCCCGCCACTTCCATGGTCGGCAAGTTCAGGGCGCGGGTGAGCCTAAGCTTTTCATCCGACAGAACCGGAAACGGCAAATGCAGCCGTGACGCCATCTCGGTCTGGTAGACGTTGTCCTGGGTTGATAGACCGAACACCTGCCTGGTGCCGGCCGCTTTCAATTCCGCAAACAGATCGCGGAACGAGCAGGTTTGCGGCGTGCAGCCCCGCGCGCCAGGGATCATGTCCCAGTCGTCGACCAGGCTGATCTTGCCCGGCGACCCGGTGCGGGGATAGGCGAACACCACGGTGCGGCCGGGAAGCGCCGAGAGCGTCACCGAACTATCATCGGTGGCCAGCAGCGTGACCGGCGGAATCGCCATGCCGACGAGATGCGCAGACGCGCCGTCGTCGACCGGCGGAGGGATCTTGCTCCAGTCGACTTCATGCAGATTGGATTGAGCCATCTCGTCTTCCTCTCGTTCGCGAATAGCGAATGGAAGGGTCGGCTTCAGAGAATTTCCCTATTCGCTATTCACCCCTATCCTCTCGCCCGCATCAGGCGGCCTTTTTCCCGGCCCCAGTCGCGCTTCTTTTCGCTCTCGCGCTTGTCGTGCAGTTTCTTGCCCTTGGCGATCGCCAGCAACAGCTTGGCGCGGCCGCGCTCGTTGAAATAGAGTTTTAGCGGAATCAGCGTCATGCCTTCGCGATCGACTGCGCCCATCAGCTTGTTGATCTGCTTTCGGTGCAACAGCAATTTGCGCGGCCGTTTCGGCTCGTGGTTGAAGCGGTTGGCCTGCAGATATTCCGGAATATTGGCGTTGATCAGCCAGATCTCGCCGTCCTTGGAATCCGCATAGGACTCCGCAATGGTGGTCTTGCCATTGCGGATCGACTTCACTTCGGTGCCGGTCAGCGCGATGCCAGCCTCGACCGTGTCCTCGATTGCATAATTGAATCGGGCCTTGCGGTTTTCGGCGACGACCTTGGTCGGGCGTTCTTTTTTTTCGGCCACGGCTAGTGCCCTCTTCCGAAGTTCGTACAGTGATTGCTGAGCCCTTATACGAACTTCGGAAGACAAAGGGCACTAGCAAACTTATGATCGCTAGTGCCGCTTTTCGATTTGAGGTCCCCACGCGGACACGCGGCAAACATTGTGGGGACCTCAAATCGGCGGCACTAGCCCTTCTTGAGGAGATCGCGGATCTCGATCAGCAGTTCTTCCTGCTTGGTCAGCTTCGGCGGCGCGGGCGCGGCTTCGTCCTTGCGCTTCAGCTTGTTCATCGCGCGAATGACGACGAACAGCACGAAGGCGATGATGAGGAAGTTCAGCGTCAGCGTAAGGAAATTGCCCCAAGCCAGCACGGCGCCTTGCTTTTTGGCGTCCGCCAGGTTGCTGGCGTTTACCGCCTTCGACAGTGGCGTGAAATAGTTGGAGAAATCAAGACCGCCGGTGATCGCGCCGATCACCGGCATGATGACGTCGCCGACCAACGAGGTCACGATCGCGCCGAAGGCCGCACCGATGATGACGCCAACCGCAAGGTCGACGACGTTACCCTTCATCGCGAATTCGCGGAATTCCTTCAGCATGCTGGCTTCCCCTCTTCGTTCTTCAGGCGAAGCGGAACCGCCCTAGTTGATCAGGCCGGCATGGACCATGGCGCTGCGCACGGCGACGCGCGTCGGCTCGGACACCGGCACCATCGGCAGCCGCAGCTTCTCGTCGATCTTGCCGAGCAGCGAGAGCGCGTATTTCACCGGCGCCGGATTGCTTTCGATGAAGAGGTTGTTGTGCAGCGGCATCAGCTTGTCATGCAGTTTGAGCGCGGTGGCGTGATCGCCTTTCTGCCATGCCGCGTGAAATTCCGAGCACAGCCGCGGCGCGACGTTGGACGTGACCGAGATGCAGCCATGGCCGCCATGCGCCATGTAGCCGAGGATGGTGGCGTCCTCGCCCGACAATTGGTTGAAGTCCTCGCCCATCGCCGCGCGCTGCTGCGATACCCGCACCATGCTGGCGGTCGCATCCTTCACGCCGGCGATGTTTTTCAGCGCGAACAGCCGCGTCATGGTCTCGACCGACATGTCGATCACGGAACGGCCGGGAATGTTGTAGATGATGATCGGAATGCCGATGGCATCGTTGATCGCCTTGAAGTGCTGGTACATGCCTTCCTGGGTGGGCTTGTTGTAGTACGGCGTCACCACCAGCACCGCATCTGCTCCCGCCTTCTCCGCATGCTCGGCAAGCTCGACCGCTTCCTTGGTCGAGTTGGAACCCGCGCCGGCAATCACCGGCACCTTGCCCTTGGCCTCGTCGATGCACCATTCGACCACGCGCTTGTGCTCGTCATGGCTCAGCGTCGGGCTTTCACCGGTCGTGCCCACCGGGACCAAGCCGTGGGTGCCTTCGGCGATCTGCCAGTTCACCAAGCCGCGGAAGGCGGCCTCGTCGACCGAGCCGTTCTTGAATGGCGTGACCAAGGCGGTAAACGACCCCCGGAATTTTGTCTTGGCTGCCATGGACTTCCTCCAAACGCTTAAGAAACGGCACGACCGAAACTGGATTTCAATTCATATCGGGTCTGGCGACCAGGCGAAAGGGCCGTGCATCAGGCGCTAGCGCCTTGTTCCGACGCTCTTTCCTGCCGCGGGCCAATATCTGCCATCCTCGAACGCTGATAGCCGCGATTTTGCCGTGGTGATGGCGCAAACAGGTCCACCGCGACGTTTTTAGCATTTTGTCCACATATTCAATCAAAATAGACCAAGGCTGGAGCGATTGAATGATTCGCCGCCGCAGAGGAAAGCCGTGATCCCTTCCGCCCGCGCCGCCGCGTTGCGATCGACCGCACTGGCCACAGGCCTGGCGCTGGCGGTCGGACTGACTTCCTTCCCTCTGGAAAGCTGGGCCAAGTCAAAAGTTCCCGTCCCGAAGCCGCGACCGATTGCCCGCAACGTCGTTCCCAAGTCCCTGCCCAAGTCCGCGCCGACAGCCAATACCAGCACCCCGGCTGCGCCGACCCATGCAGCGCCGGCCCCGCCGCCGCCTGTTCTGGCGCCTGCGACCCGCCAGCATGCTGTCGCGCCGCCGCCGCGCAGACACGCCCCAGCCGCAGTGGCCGCGACCTCCTCGACGTCTCAGGCCGACAAGGACGCGCTGGAGAACGTCATCGAATTGGTGCGCAAGCAGAAGCACGGCGATGCGACGCAAGTGCAGGCCACGATCTCGGACCCTGTCGCCCGCAAGCTTGCAGAATGGCTGATCCTGCGCAGCGACAACAACAACGCCTCGGTCGAACGCTATCGTGCGTTCATTTCCGCCAATCCGAGCTGGCCCTCGCAAACCTTTCTGCGCCGGCGCATCGAGGCGGCCCTTTGGGACGACCGCCGCGACGATGCGGCGGTCTGGTCCTGGTTTGAAAACCAATCGCCGATCTCGGGCAAGGGCAAGTTCGTGCTGGCGAAGGCGATGCTCGCGCGCGGCGATCGCAACAATGCCGAACGGCTGGTCCGCGAGTCCTGGCGCCGCGATGGCATGTCGGAAGATACCGAGAACGCGGCGCTCGATATGTTCGGTGCGCTACTGACCGCGGGCGACCACAAGGCGCGGATGGAATCTTTGCTTTACGGCACCGAACAGGAAGCCGGAGGCATGCGCGCCGCGAAACGGCTCGGCTCAGGTCATGTCGCGCTCGCCAAGGCGCGCATTGCGGCCAACAAGAAGGCCTCCAACCTCAGGGCCCTGCTCGAGGCGGTGCCGCGCGAATTGCATGGCGAAACCGGCTATCTCTTCGCAAGAATCCAACTGCTTCGCCGCGAAGACAAGTTCAACGAAGCCGCGCAGCTCATGCTGAGCGCGCCGAAAGATCCCAATCGCCTGCACAATCTTAACGAATGGTGGATCGAGCGGCGCCTCCTGGCGCGCAAGATGATTGATGTCGGCGAGTATCGCAACGCCTACCTGATCGCGCGGGATGCGGCGCTGCCGACGCGTGACATCTACAAAACCGAGCAGGAATTCACCGCGGGCTGGATCGCGTTGCGCTTCCTGAAGGATCCAGCCATCGCCGCCCAGCACTTCGCCCGCATCGGCGTCGGCAGCGCAAACCCGACCGCGCTCGCGCGCGCCGGCTACTGGCAGGGCCGCGCCGCGGAAGCCGCGGGCCGCGCCCAGGAAGCGCGCGCAGCGTACGGCCGCGCCGCCGAGCAATCGACGAGCTATTACGGCCAGTTGGCACGCGCAAAACTCGGCCTGCCGCAGCTCGATCTGAATGGCGCGCCGCGGGGCCGCGGAGCCGAACGACTGGAGATCGTTCGCGCCGTCCAGTTGCTCTATGAGCTCGATGAGCGCGAACTTGCGCTTCCGATTTTCGGCGACATGGGTGAGAACGGCGATCCGGATGCCGTGGCCGGCATCGGCGAACTCACGGCGCGCTACAACGATGCCCGCGGCATGCTGCTGCTTGGCAAGGCCGCGCTCAACCGCGGCCTGCCGTTCGAGCACTACGCCTATCCCGTCATGGGCATCCCTTCGTTCAAGCAGCTTGGCCCCGAGGTCGAGCGAAGCGTCATCTACTCGATCGCGCGGCAGGAAAGCGCCTTCAATCCGGCCGTGGTCTCGCCGGCCCAGGCCTACGGGCTGATGCAGGTGACGCCGGATGCCGGACGCTACGTTTGCAAGCGGGCCGGCGTCAGCTTCGATCTGAACCGGATGAAGACCGATTCGGTCTACAACGCCATGCTCGGCGCCGCCGAGCTCGGCGGGCTGCTCGAGGACTATCGCGGCTCCTACATCCTGACCTTCGCCGGCTACAATGCCGGTCGTGGCAGCGTGAAGAAATGGATCGAGCGTTACGGCGATCCGCGCGATCCCAAGGTCGACGCCGTCGACTGGGTCGAACTGATCCCGTTCTCCGAGACGCGCAACTACGTGCAACGGATCATGGAGAACATGCAGGTCTATCGCGCGCGGTTCGGCGGCGGGACCAAGCTCCAGATCGAGGCCGACCTGCATCGCGGCGCGAGCATCGAATAATCATACTGCGTCATAAGCCCCTCATGGTG
This sequence comes from Bradyrhizobium sp. LMTR 3, assembly GCF_001693485.1. Classification (GTDB taxonomy): domain Bacteria; phylum Pseudomonadota; class Alphaproteobacteria; order Rhizobiales; family Xanthobacteraceae; genus Bradyrhizobium. The sequence continues at coordinate 166,344 of NZ_MAXC01000033.1, read as the reverse complement.
AGGAGCCTGGAACGCGCGTCTCGAACCATGAGGCCCCGTCTGTGGCCTACATCCTTCGAGACGCCCGCTTCTCGCGGGCTCCTTCGGAATAAGCGCAAGTGCGCTTATTCCTGAGATGAGGGGTTTGAGCGATTATGACGCCGTGGAACGAACCCGACTTGACCTGAATATTGAGCCAGGGCCCAGAACGAGCCTGCGGGCAGCAGCTATCTTTCGCAATAAGTGCTGAAGCGCGGATAAGGCATGCGCCGCCCTTTGTCCGTGCCACGAACCATACCCACAATGAAAAACCCCCGGCAGTTGCCTGCCGGGGGTTCTCCTAGTGTTTCAAGTCTTTCAGGATCAGAAGTTACGCTGAGCGCGAACGTTCAGGAAGACGGTGCTCTGGTCCCTGAACTCGTACACAGCGGTCGGCTTCGGAGCCGCCGGCGTCAGAATGGCAGAGCCCGTGAACTTCTGGTCGAGGAAGAACGCGCCGACTTCAGCCGAGAAGGTCAGGTTCCTAACGGGAGTCCAGCGGGTGACCACACCAACCTGGGCAAAGTTGAAGTCGGGGTTGCAGCTATAGTCTGCAGACACGACCTTGCCGAAGTTGAAACTCGCGCAGAACTGACCCTTGGCGGTAAGGATGTCCAGAGCGTCGCCGCCGTAGCGCACCGAACCGTAGCTGCCCCAGAGGCTGGTCGACCAGAAGGGATCCCAGTTGTGGTTGAACGCACCACGGATACCCCATGCATCCACCAGCTTGATGTCGCCGGTAAGACCGCCGGTAATAAACCCGGGCAGGAAAACCCCGTCAGCCGTTTGGCCGAAGCCGATGCTCTGGTAACCGCCCGCAAGGCCGGTTGAACCGAACATCGCGAAGTTCGGCGAGGTACCGCTCGTGGCGACCACGGCCTTCGTCATACCCTTGGAGTAGGTGGCATCGATCTTGATGTCGTCACCCGCGCCGGTCGGCAGGTTCTTGATCTGCAAGGCTGCCATCACCGCACCGCCCCACTTGTCGTCGGGGTGACCGGAGATTTCCGACAGATTGTTCGGAGTGCCGCCAACGTTGAGGATGTTGTAGGAAGCGTTCACGAGATGCGCAGCACCCGAAATCTGGAACAGACCCCAGGCCTGGTCGACGCGGATGTTGCCGACGATGTCGGGAGCATGCGTTCCGCCGTAGGCGTTAGCACCAGCGGCCGTGGCCTGGACAGCACCCAATGCAAACCCTGCGGGTGTGGCGGCCACGCCGAGGTTCAGCAGGGAGGTACGGCCGTACTGGGTCGGATCATCGAGGCCGATGGTGGCCGACACGCCGTTTCCGAACTGAGCGGTGTACTGGATGTTGTTGACGCCGGTGACGTAGTCGGGGCCACCCATCAAGAACGAGTTGTTGTTGCCCGGATAGCCGTTCCAGGGCGTCGCAAAAGCCGACACCGACTTACCGAAGGTGAAGCCGGCGAACTGCAGGAAGATCTGGTCGACCGCGACGTAGCCGCCACCCGCGGTGTTGAGCGCGTTGGAAGCACCGCCCGGGAACGAGGCAAGTGCGCTCGGGTTGGCCGTGCCGAAGTTGTTGAACTGGAAGTTACCCTGGCCGAAGGTGCGGACAACACCGTATTCAGTGGCGGTACGCGTATCAACTGTGAGCGCCAAACGAGAACGGCTAGCGAAGTAATCGCGGTAGCGGTTACCCTGACCGAGATCGCCGCTCCAGGCCGGACCACCGTAGACGTTGCCGTTGAACGTGGTGTCAATGCGTAGGTAACCACCGATCTTCATGCAGGTGTCGGTGCCGGGGATATAGAAGAAACCCGCACCATAAAGGGAGCAGATCCTCACGTACTCGACCGCTTTGGCCTTGACGGGAAGATCGGCCGCCTGTGCTCCGCTCATGGCGACCAGACCCGCCGCTGAGCCGAGAATAAGGCTCTTAACCATCTTCATGCTAAACCTCCAAAAGTTGCTCTGTAGGGAAGGTTCCGGATCCGCTGGGTGAAACACCCTAAGGTTGGTTCCCTTGTCCCCTGAACCCGCTTAGTCGCTTCGCGCCTTCGGACACTCCCGCATGAACGCGAGGGACTTAAGCGAACCACCTAAAACGGGACGACCTCGGGATGCCCCCCTCCGTCGCCCGATCACAATTACCGAGGACTCCTGCACAAGCAACAAAGGAACCGCTTCGAGCGGCCCGACTCCGCCCCTTTTCCGAAGGGTGTTGCACAAATAACACGTGTTTGTGATCGAAGTTTTTCTGCAAGCCTTTGTATCCAATAGACATTTTTGATTAGTTCTATTTGACACGTGAGTTGCTGCGTGGGCAGCGCAGCAAGCGGTTCTGCCCTCCGAACGATGTCATCGCGTCGAATCGAATGGTGGGATTCGCCGAATCCGCATTGAACAAACGCATAAGAAAAGGCGACGTGCGGCAGCCGGTTTGGGCGATTCATGACAAGTATAAAGGCTGGAGCCGACGCCCCCGCCGTCATGGTCAGAGGAAAAGAAGCGGTGTGATCTGCTCCGCGGGATGCGGGATCGACACGGCAGGAACGCCTGTGGCGGCACCGCCACCAAATAGCCCCGGCGTAACCTGAATCTGCCGCTTGCGGCTCGCCCTCGCGTCGGGCATATCCGCCCTCATGGAGCTGTGGCCGAGTGGCTGAAGGCGGCGGTTTGCTAAACCGTTATAGGGTTGTAAAGCCCTATCGAGGGTTCGAATCCCTCCGGCTCCGCCATTTGCCATCTGTCCGGCCCGGAGACATGGGTAACGGAACGTACCTAAGAAACGTACCTAAGACATGGGTGACAACCTCGTGCCGAACGGGTTGTCGAGGGGCTGCAAGGTTTTCTGCTCCTGGTCGAAGTATCGCAAATCATGGTGCATGAAGCTGGCGAGCCAAATGCCCTCGTCGACCTCCTTGATGCCCAGTCTCTGACCTGCCAGCACGGTGGAGATGTTGATCCTTTTTCGGTGCAAGCAGAGGCGGCCGCAGGCGGTGACGAGCACGTCGCGATCGTGGAACGGATAAGACAGTTCGGGCAATCCGTCGTAGCGGCGTGGTGAGGCGGTGTAGAGTTCGGCGGGGCACTTCATGTCGAGCGCCTCGTGCGGCCGTTCAGTGTTGAACTCACCTACGAAGGCGTCGAAGCGATCCTGCTGCTGCAGGCTGTTGAAGCCCGGCGGCCGTGTTGCTTCTTTTTTGAGGGTGAGGTGCATGCGCTCGTGGCGGCCGTTCTGCTGCGGATGACCCGGCTTGATGCGTTCGATGGCGATGCGAGCCGAAGCCACCAGACCGACAGCTTTGACAAATTGAACAGGGCATTGGGACTGGCAAAGGGCACGCCGTTGTCGGAGCGAATGGCCAAGGGCAAGCCGTGCTCGCAGAACAGCCGCTCAAAGGCGATGCAGGCCGTGTCCTCGCGGGTCGAACCGAGGGCTTCGCAGAGAAGCAGATAGCGGGACGCATGGTCTGTCACGGTCAGCAGGTAGCAATACCGGCCATTGCCGAGCTTGAACTCGCCTTTGAAGTCGGCACACCACAGATCATTGGGCGCCACGCCCTTGGCGGGAGGCGTGCCGCGCGCGGTGGCGCGGCCCGCCGGCGCGCTTGACCAAGGCCATGGCGGTCGAGAACCGTATGGATGGTACTTTTGGCCGGAACCCTGACATCGCCGTCGAGCCGACGCACCAGCAGCTCGCGGATCTTGCGGGCGCCCAAGTGTGGTTTCTCGGCCTTGAGGCGGACAATCAGGCTTTCGACCTGGTGCGGTAATTGGTTGGCGTAGCGCACCGGTCGCCGCGACCGGTCCGTCAGGGCCTCCAGCCCCTGCTCCTTGTAGCGGCCATAGATCTTGTAGCCGATCTTGCGAGATACCCCGAAATCCCGGCACACATCCGTCATGGCCTCTCCGTCGAGAAGCCGAGCGACAAAGCGAAGGCATTCTTCCATGACCGAACTCGCTTTCCACGGCATCAACACCTCCCGACCAAAAAGCGGAAAGTGTCCCATGTGTCCGGTACGAAATGTCACCTATGTCTCGGGTCGCTCAGTCGACGTCCCAATGCTCGGCTAGCTTGCCGCCCTCAACCCGAAAGAGATCGATCACCACCTGCGATTCGTCTGCCCAGCCGCGGATGCGGCCGTGGATGGCGACGAAATCGCCTTCAGCGACGATTAGGCCGGGCTCGGAGTAGACGGCCTGCGACAGGTCAGCGACGAGCGCCTGCAACGCCTCGCGACCTTGGGGAATGTTGGGATTGTGCTGGATGTAATTTGGAGCGTCGAGGCGTTCCACTGCCGACGCATCGTGACAAACAGTGAGGTCATCGCCTCGATCACCAGCGCCTTATTGCGCTGGGGACGATCATCGAAGGCACGATCAGCGGGTCGAGCAATCGCAAACGTCCCGGTCATTCGCAGAAACTGACCGCTAGGCAGCGGTGTCCGCTGCAGTCGCGGGAAATGGTTGGACCGAGTGCCCGACCACGCGCGTCCGCCTGGCCCTGAACCTCCGCGAAGAAAGCAGCGCGGCTGGTGGTCGTTGATCATGCCGACCGCGTGCATTAGGGCATGGACGGCCTTCCTATTGAGAGGGGATGACGAGGCTCGATAAGCAATCAGCTTTCTCGCAACGCGCCGCTCGAGAATCTCTGCATCGCCGCTCAAATCAACCAGCGGCGCTCGGCACCGGCGTGTTGAGCAACTGCTGCTCCCACAGGAACGCGATGCCGCTACCGCCGGCATGCTGCGTGATCACTTCCGTCAACGCGACGGCTTTGATCTGTCCGAGCCCAGTCGCGCTGCCATTCGGCCGCCAGCGCCAGCCAGGTCATCATGTTCGCGCCGGCGGCGATCATGCGCTTGATGGCGACCTGACCGCGTCCACCACCTTCTGATCCTCCCAGGTGTTGATGAACGTCCGGTCGATCACTTCCTGGCCTGGGAAAACATCCGTGATCTGAGGGAAGAGGAGACCGCCCCGCTCAGCAATCACGGTGGTTAGGATGGTGGGGACGCCGAAGGCCTTGGCGGCCTTCGCCAGACCCGCCGTATTGTTGATCACCATCTGGGGTTCGTGGCTGTTCACGTTCGCGAGTTGGTAAGGCTGGTGGTCGATCAGAACGAGTACCGAGTCTTCTGGACGAAGAAGCGAAGCAAGGCCGTTACGAAAGGTCGTTATTACATCCTTTGCTGCCGCTGTGAGCGGCATTGGTTTTGCGGGAGACATACGCCAGGGCGACGTTGCCTGGACCACCGTCGCGACGACCGAACCGGACCTTCCTGATTTCGCCATCGCAGTTTGTACGGCGAGAAGCCGCGCCGAAATTGCTCGCCGTCCTCGAGAGAGCTGCGGATGGCGAGGTCTTGTCAGACGATGACAGCCTGCTGCTGTTCCGCGGGCTTCATATCCTGGGCGGAGCTCGCAACCGCGAAGCGTGCCAGCCGCCGCTGCGTCTGCTGCGCCGTCCCTATGAAGAAGTCGACCTGCTGCTCGGCGACACCGTCACCGAGAGCCTGGCTAAAATCGTCGCTGGCGTATCGACGGCGATACCGACGGCTTGTTAGCCTTGATCGCCGACAGCTCGGTCGACGGATTCATCCGTGAAGCATTGTTTGGTGCAGCGACCTTCCTGGCATGGGAGCGCCGCATCGAGCGCGATCGGCTGAAGGGATTTCTTGTCCGGTTCCATGAGGAACGGCCGGCAGAAGACGGCGATCAGGCCTGGGTCGGCTGGCTGCGGGCGATCGCCCTGCTCGGCCTGCGTGATCTGGTGCCGCTGGTTGACAAGACCTTCCGCAAAGACCGTATCCCCGAGTGGATCGATCGCCCTCAGTTCGATGAGGATCTTGCCGACGCCGAAAGTGCGCCCGACGACATCGGCCGGTTCGCGCAGATCAATCTGGGATACATCGAGGACGTGCTGGTATCGATGGATTGGGCGCGCCGGTCCGAAGACGATGTGTTCGAAGCAGGCGACGAGAAATCGTCCTGGGCCGATTTCGTGTATCCGAACGAGCCGGTCAGAAATCCCTGGCGCCACGTCGGACGTAACGATCCATGTCCCTGCGGGAGCGGCAAGAAAGCGAAGAAATGCTGCCTTTGCCAACGGAGAGCCGCCGGCGTGACGCCGGCGACTTTCAATGCGCCGTCATCCACGCACGCGCCTCGCGCTGTGCGGTGGCGATTTCGGCATCCGACATCATGGCGGCGACCTCGCGGCGCATGGAGATTGCATCCGCGCGTCCCTTCAGCGCGGCGAGATTGAACCATTTGTGGGCCGCGACGAGATTGACCACGCCGGAACGGCCGCTCGCCCAGTAAAGGCCGCGCTCGAACAGCACGTCCGGAATCGCGGTCGCCTCCACCGGAATTGCGGTGTCGAGATCGATCTGCCCCTGAAACATATGTAGCTCCCCTTCTTATCGTTGCCGCCCTCCCCCGAGCGCGGCCCCTGTCCACTGTTGACTTCCCCAGCGCGCGATCAGCAAAAGTGGAAACCGGTTTTGCGTCCGATCGCGCGCCCATTATTAGAAGAGCGCATGATCTGATCGCCAAACCACCCACACTTTGGCGGATCATGCGCGTACCGTTTTCCGGTCTGTTGTTGGGATGATCATGGCCGAACAAATTTGAAGAGCAGTTTAAGGTTCGCGATGAACGGGGTGTAAACGCGCACCTTGCGCCGTTGACACGAAAATCGCAGAAGTATCTGCGGCACAAGGAGAAGTGGCCAATCGTGAAAGTCGGTTTACCCTGCGGTTTCGCGGAACGATAACCATTGCGGCCAATGTCGGTGTCATCATCACCCGTCACCCGACCGAAGCGTTGACGGTTCCCAGATGACCCGGTGTCGCGCAGCTCTGCAGCCATGCAGGAGTTCAAGGCGCGCCGGCCACCGAAACGCGCCTGAATCGGCGCGACAGGCGGAACCGAACCGTCGGCGCCTGTGAACGATGAAGTGAATTTGGGAAACTTCAGCGCCGGACGCCTGATGCGCGGGCTGTCGGAGCGCTCCAGCGAGAGCGGGCGTTCCCGAGCGCGGGTACGACGCCCCAAGGGAACGAGGGCGTCGGCGAACACGTCAGGACCAGATTTCAAACCGGGCTTTTGGCCCGATGAAATTGCGGGCAGTTAAGGATGCCCGCACCGAACGAAGAAAACCTGTTTCTTCTGCCGGACCGGTTTGAAAGAGCAAGCTCTTCCGAAATACGATCCAGCCGTTTGACCTGATGTCTCGCCGACACCCTCTTTCGTCGACCAGAGCCTTCAGCGTTTCGTCTTGGGGCTCGGGTGACGTGCCGGCATCGAGCCGCCGGCAATTTTCAAAGAAGCGAACTTACTTCTTCTTCTTGGCGACCTTGCGGGTCTTCTTCGCAGTCTTCTTCACTGCGCTCTTCGCTTTCTTCGCCTTCTTAGCTTTCTTGGCCATGTTGCCCTCCTAATGTAGTGAGATGGCTTAGTCGCTGCGTGCACTCGGGAATCGAGATGCACTACATCCCGAATACACCAACACATTCAAAAAAACAGCGTCCCGCTTAAGGAAGTGTTGACGCGGCAATGTGAGAGCGCGCACAGCGCTGCAGTCGGCGACGCAACGACATGCTCGCGCGTCGATGCAAAAAGTGCCGCAACGACCGACATCGGCGTTTGTCAAGATTGCAAGAATCGCCTGTGCCGCAGCGCTTTCTTGAATTCGCGCCAACCACGTTCGATGCGCACTCGATGTCGTCGCGACTCACTGATGCCGCGAAAACATCGTGTGCACGGACTCTGAGTCGCAAATTTTGGCAATAAAAAAATTTTCGTGGACACAGCGCTGGCGTCTCATCGCCGCTCGCCAAAACCGAACTTTTTTGCGAATCGCGAACACCGATTCGCAACTGCGCTATCGGGCGCGCAGGTGAATTTCAGATCGCGATCGACGATCGAAACGCGCTCGCACGCATCAGTCGCGGCGCCGTCAACGACGGAGTCGTCCCGTTACGGGACGCTTCAGATGCCGAGCTTCGCCTTCAGGAGATCGTTGACTGCTTGCGGATTGGCCTTGCCGCCGGACTGCTTCATCACCTGGCCGACGAACCAGCCGGCGAGCTGCGGCTTGGCTTTCGCCTGCGCGACCTTGTCCGGATTGGCGGCGATGATGTCGTCGACGACCTTCTCGATCGCACCGAGATCGGTGACCTGCTTCATGCCGCGCGCTTCGACCAGCTCGCGCGGGTCGCCGCCTTCGGTCCAGACGATCTCGAACAGGTCCTTTGCGATCTTGCCGGAGATCGTGCCCTCGCCGATCAGGCCGACGATCGCGGCCAACTGCGCCGCCGACACTGGCGAATCTCCAATGCCATGGCCTTCCTTGTTGAGGCGTCCGAACAGCTCGTTGATCACCCAATTGGCGGCGAGCTTGCCGTCGCGCGCCTTGTCGGCGAGCCCCGCGAGCACGGTCTCATAGAACACTGCGCTCTCCCGCTCGGCGACCAGCACGCCGGCATCATAGGGCGACAGGCCGAGGCTCTCGATGAAGCGTGCCTTCTTCTGGTCCGGCAATTCCGGCAGCTTCGCCTTGAGCTCATCGACATAGCTTTGCGTGAACTCGAGCGGCAGCAGGTCGGGATCGGGGAAATAACGATAGTCGTGCGCCTCTTCCTTGGAGCGCATCGATCGCGTCTCGCCCTTGTTGGGGTCGAACAGGCGCGTCTCCTGGTCGATCGTGCCGCCATCCTCGATGATCTCGATCTGACGCCGGGCCTCGTACTCGATCGCCTGGCCGATGAAGTTGATCGAGTTCATGTTCTTGATCTCGCAGCGGGTACCGAGCGGCCCGCCGGGCTTTCGCACGGACACGTTGACGTCGGCGCGCAAGGACCCCTTCTCCATGTCGCCGTCGCAAGTGCCGAGATAGCGCAGGATCGAGCGCAGCTTGGTCACATAGGCCTTGGCCTGCTCGGCGTCGCGGATGTCGGGCTTGGAGACGATCTCCATCAGCGCCACGCCGCAGCGGTTGAGGTCGACATAGGACATCGTCGGTGACTGGTCATGCAGCAATTTGCCTGCATCCTGTTCCAGATGCAGCCGCTCGATACCGATGGTGGCAGTCCTGCCGCCGTCGAGCTCGACGACGATCTCGCCCTCGCCCACAACAGGCGATTTGTACTGGCTGATCTGGTAGCCCTGCGGCGAGTCCGCATAGAAATAGTTTTTTCGGTCGAACACCGAACGCAGGTTGATCTTGGCGTTGAGGCCGAGCCCGGTTCGGACAGCCTGCTTGACGCATTCCTCGTTGATGACCGGCAGCATGCCCGGCATCGCGGCATCGACCAGCGACACATGGCTGTTGGGCTCGCCGCCGAATTCGGTCGAAGCGCCGGAGAACAGCTTTGACTTCGAGGTGACCTGGGCGTGCACCTCCATCCCAATCACGACTTCCCAGTCGCCGGTCTGGCCCTTGATCAATTTTCCCGGTTTGACTGACACGGTCATGCTTTTCCACCTCCGAGCAGCGCGGACACGATCCGCTCCCATTCGGCTTCCAGAGAATCCTTCGCCACCGGCTGGCCGGCCTGGCGATACCAGTAGCCGGCGTTGCCGAGATCGCCTTCGACCCGGTGCAGATAGGCATGCACCCAGGCGGCCTCGGCGGTGCCTTCATCCTGCACGATCTTGTGCGCCCGATCCCAGTCGCCCTTGGCAGCCCACCACAACGCGGCCAGCGGCGGCTCGAGGCCCGGCGCGGGCGCTGCATCCGTCAGGCTGGCGCGGAAATCCGGCATGTCACCACCAGCGCGGCGGGGTGAAGCGGCCGGCCGCCTGCTCCACGACTTCGCCAAGCGAGAACAGCGTCTCCTCATCGAACGGACGGCCGATCAACTGCAGGCCAAGCGGCAGTCCCTGCGCATCCTTGCCGGCCGGCACGGCGATGCCCGGCAGCCCCGCCATGTTCACCGTCACCGTGAAGATGTCGTTGAGATACATCTCGACGGGATCGGCGCCGCCCTTTTCGCCGACGCCGAAGGCGGCCGAGGGCGTCGCGGGCGTCAGGATCGCGCTGATGCCCTTGGCGAAGCAATCTTCAAAATCTTTCTTGATCAGGGTGCGCACTTTCTGCGCGCGCAGATAATAGGCATCGTAATAGCCGGCCGAGAGCACATAAGTGCCGATCATGACGCGGCGGCGCACTTCATCGCCAAACCCTTCCGCGCGGGTGTTCTCGTACAACTCGCCGATGCTGCGTGCCGGCACGCGCAGGCCGTACCGCACGCCATCGTAGCGCGCGAGGTTCGACGAGGCTTCCGCCGGCGCCACAATGTAATAGGCCGGCAGCGCGTATTTGGTATGCGGCAGCGACACCTCGACCAGTTCGGCGCCGGCCGCCTTCAGCCATGCCGCGCCTTCGCTCCAGAGCTTTTCGATCTCAGCCGGCATGCCGTCGAGGCGATACTCTTTCGGGATACCGATCTTCATACCCTTCACCGACTTGCCGATCGCGGCTTCGTAGTCGGGCACGCCGATGTCGACGGAGGTCGTGTCCTTCGGGTCGTGGCCCGCCATCGAGCGCATCAGGATCGCGGAATCGCGCACCGTGCGCGCGATCGGACCGGCCTGGTCGAGCGAGGATGCGAACGCCACGATGCCCCAGCGCGAGCAGCGGCCGTAGGTCGGCTTGACGCCGACGGTTGCGGTGAAGGCGGCCGGCTGGCGGATTGAACCGCCGGTGTCGGTCGCAGTCGCGCCCATGCAGAGCAGCGCTGCCACGGCGGATGCCGATCCGCCGGACGAGCCGCCCGGCACCAGCGTGGTGTTGGAACCCTCGCGTCGCCACGGATTGACCACGGGGCCGAAGCATGAGGTCTCGTTCGACGAGCCCATCGCGAATTCGTCGTTGTTGAGCTTGCCGAGCATCACCGCGCCGTCGCGCCAGAGCTGCGAGGTCACGGTGGATTCATACGGCGGCACGAAGTTGCCGAGGATTTTCGAGCACGCGGTGGTGCGCACGTCTCTCGTTGCGAACAGGTCCTTGATGCCGAGCGGAATGCCGGCAAGCGGCCCGCCCTCGCCCTTGGCAATCTTCGCATCGACCGCGCGCGCCATGGCGCGGGCCTGGTCCGGCGTTTCCAGCACGAAGGCATTGAGCGAGCGCGCCGCTTCGATCGCGGCGAGATGCGCGTCCGTCAGTTCGAGCGAGGTGAAAGACTTGCTCGCGAGGCCCTCGCGGGCCTCCGCGATCGTCAGAGATGTCAGGTCGGTCATTTATTGATCGGGCTGCAGAAGAACGGAGAAAGCGTCTTGTCGTTGGCGGGGCTATTCGATTCCTGGGCGCGCGCCTTGTCGGCGGCCTCGAGCTGATCCAGCACGGCATCCATCGCCTTGTCGGGATCGGCGGCCTTGCCCTGCCGCGCCATCGCGTCAAGATAATCCATATACGACTGATAGGCCTTTTCATCGTCGCAGAGCAGACACATCGGACTTCCGATCTCAAAACAGAGCTTCTTTGTTTGATGCGTTTTCTTAACGCGAACCGGTACCCACTTCGCTCGAAAACGCTATGGCCTTATTCGACCACCTTTGGCACCAGGAAGAAATGGTTTTGCGTCTCCGGCGCATTCCTGACGATGTCGTCGGGAATCTCGCCGTCATTGACCACATCCTGCCGCTTCTTCATTTCCATCGGAGTCACCGAGGTCATCGGCTCGACGCCGTCGATGTTCACTTCCGAAAGCTGCTCCACGAAAGCCAGCATGGTGTTCAGCTCGCCCTGCAGATGGGGAACCTCGGCCTCGGTGACCGCAATCCGCGCCAGATGCGCGATGCGGCGAACGGTGGCGGCATCAACGGACATAAATATAGGCCTCAAACGGGGAATTCGCACCCGCCGTATAGCAGAGGCCGCTTTTGCGCCGCAACCGCGGGAACAGGCGGCCACACGCCCTTTCGGTCGCCCTGCCCTGATGCACAAGATTTTGTGTGCGAAGCGCAGATTTCCTGCGCAAAAGCGCCCCGACGAAACCATTTTTATCGATTGACGTAGTCATCCTGAAACAGTCGGGGGATGAAAGTCGCGGCCGGAACATCGGGAGGCCGCGTCGTGTCGACCATCGAAAATGACCGCGCCGGATCGGAAAGCTGGGATCCGGCCCTCTGGTCCATCGGGACCGTTCTCGGCGTCGCCATCATCTACCTCGCCTGCCTAACCTGACCCAATCGGGAGAAGAGCCATGTCCCAGGCTAAAATCCTGCGGGAAAAGGCGGAAATGTTCGAGCGCCGTGCCGAAAATGCGACCGACCCCATCTCAAAGCAGCATTACAAGGAGATGGCGGCGCATTACAGGTCGCTGGCGGTTGAGCATCTTGAGGTCCACCGCGACGAACCGGCACACTAGGACAGCACAAAACCCGCTCCAAGCCGCCAGCTAGTAGCGCTGCACAGTAATTGACCGGTTGAATCTGCGATGCGCCGCCTGCAGCGTGTGCAGGACGTCCTGGCCTAGCATATGCCGTACATCAGTTTTTCTGTATCGGTGTGCTTCCGGCACACTAGCGCGAAGCTCCGGCCCCCATTCTAGTTGCGCCAAGGTGAGAATAAGCAGCGATCCTCCGAGGAGGCTCGGCGATGATGCGTATCTTGCTGGCGGGGCTTGTACTCGCAGGGGGCTTGGCCGGGCGTTCGGCAGCCGCGGCAGACCTTGACGGCGGTGTGCCTCCTCCCGCATCTCTCCCTACTTGGTCCGGCTTCTACCTCGGCGTCGGACTTGGCGGCCGCTGGACCGACGCCAATTGGATAACGACGGCACTGGGAGAAGACGAGACCGCCCGCGCGCCGTTCGCGACCAGCAATCCGGCGGGCTTCGACCTGAACGATGCGAGAATCAGCGCCTATCTCGGCTACAACTGGCAGATCGCGCATTGGGTGCTCGGCGTCGAGGCCGACCTCGGCTGGGGCGACAACGGCAGGCGCCGCATCGGCATACCGGGCAGCCTTGCTGTCTTCGCTCCAGGGCTCGCCGACACCGCCTCCGTGAAGGACGAGTGGGATACCAGTGTGCGCGCCCGCCTCGGCTATCTCGCCGCGCCTGATCTTCTGCTTTACGCCACCGGCGGCCCGTCGTGGACCAGCAGGAAGGTGAGCGCGTCGTGTGCCGGTCCGCTGGCGCCTGTGAGCTTGTGTCCATCCCTCTTGGTTCCCGGTCTCGGGGTCATCGGGAACCGCACCCAATCGGCGTCGGATATCCTCGTTGGCTGGACGGTAGGCGGCGGCTTGGAATGGAGGGTGGCCGACAACTGGATGCTGCGCGGAGAGTACCGCTATTCCAAGTATGAGAGCACCGATTTCACCTTCTTCGGCACAACCGGCGTAAATGCCGAGCAGTTCAGGTTCTCGGTGGACCAGCAGACGCACACGGCCTATCTCGGCTTGTCCTACCTCTTCCCGGCGGGTGCGGCCGCAAGCACGCCCGATCGCGCCGCAACCCGGGCGCCAGATCTTAGGCCGGCTCTCGGGTACAACTGGACCGGCTTCTATCTCGGTCCCCATATCGGCGGCGCTTGGACCAGCACGGAATTATTCGATCCCACGGCCAATCTGGGTCCGCCCAATCTCCCCGGCAGTGTGTTTCGTGTGGATGCTGCCGGCTTCATTGCCGGCGGTCAGGTGGGCTTCAATTATCAAGCTGGCGGTTGGGCGCTCGGCATTGAGGCTCAGGGAGCGTGGGCCAATACAACGGGAAGCATTCTGCCGATCAGTGCGCCTCCGCCCTTCAACGCGACCATCCGGCTCAGCAGTGACATCGATTGGCTTGCGACGGTCACGGGCCGTGTCGGCCTCCCGCTCGGCAGCTCGCTCCCCTACGTCAAGGGCGGCTGGGCGCTGGCCGGTGAGCGCTACGCGACCGACTCTACCTTGCTGGGGGCGTCGATACCGATCTCGGATGCCAACGACACACGCTCCGGATGGGTAATTGGCGCCGGCGTGGAGTGGGCAATCGCCGGCCGCTGGACGGCTCGGCTCGAATACAGCTTCATGGATTTCGGAACGGAGACGCGCAGCATCACGGCCGCGGGCCAACCGCCGACGCCCTTCGATGTCGACCTGAAGGTTAATTCCTTCACATTCGGCTTGAACTACCGGTTCGGTCCGGCACCCATTGCTGGGACGTTTTGACTTCAACACGGAGACGCAACATCGAGCTGCTCGTTGATCCCAAACAAGTGCCGGAGCTAGCCTGATCGCAGATTCAGCCGGTCAAAATCACTGTGCAGCGGTACTAGCCGCTCAACGCACTGAACCGCGCTAGCGCAGCGCCTGCGAGCGAGCGGGTCAATTCCGCCGCCGGCATCTCGCGCCCCATCCGCACCGCCTGCCCGGCCCACAGACTGGTGAAATCGACCCTGCCGAGCTTTTCGGCTGCTGCCTTCAGCGGCCCAAGCGCGGTTGCGGCATGGGGGAATGCGGGCGCGTCCGGCGAGATCGGTCCGACCTCGCGCATGACACGGTTGGCAACGCCACGCGCAGGACGGCCGGTCATGACATTGGTGATGACGGTGGAATCATCATGCGACTGGGCTAGCGCAGTGCGAACCGGTCCGATCACTTTGGATTCCGGGCAGCGCAGATAGGCGCTGCCGATCTGCACGCCGGATGCGCCGAGCGCGAACGCCGCCGCAATGCCGCGCCCATCGGCGATGCCGCCGGCCGCGATCACAGGCACTTTCACTGCGTCGACCACCTGCGGCACCAGCGCAAACGTGCCGGGCTGCTGGGCGATATTGTCGGTCAGGAACATGCCGCGATGGCCGCCGGCTTCGGCGCCTTGCGCGATGATGACGTCGGCGCCGTTCTCCTCCAGCCAGATCGCTTCCTTCACGATGGTTGCCGAGGACATCACGAGGCAACCCGCCGCCCTGACGCGCTTGACCAGCGCCGGATCCGGCAGGCCGAAGTGGAAGCTGACGATTTCCGGCTTCAGTTCTTCCACCACCGCACACATCGCCTCGTCGAACGGTGCGCGGTTGGCGGCGCTGATGGGCGTGGCAGGATCGATACCCAATTCCTTGTAATAGGAGCCAAGCCGCGCCTTCCAACCGGCCTCGCGCGCGGGATTGGCATCGACCGGCTTGTGACAGAAGAAGTTCATGTTGACCGGCGCGGTGACGCGCTGGCGGATGATGTTGACCTGCTCGCGCGCTTTCTCGACCGAAATCATCGCGCATGGCAGCGAACCCAGCGCACCGCCCTGGGCTGCGGCGATCACGAGTTCGGCGTCCATGACGCCGGCCATCGGCGCCAGCACGATCGGAAATTCGGTCTTGAAGAGGTCGATGATCCGGCGGTCTGGCCACATGATTGTGCTCGCTAGTTAGGTTGCTCGGCCGCTGTACCCTCTCCCCTTGTGGGAGAGGGTGGATCGAATGAGCGGAAGCTCATTCGAGACGGGTGAGGGGTTTTATCCGCGGAGACATACCCCTCATCCGGCGCGGACTATGTCCGCGCCACCTTCTCCCACAAGGGGAGAAGGGAAAGAAGAAGCGGCGACGGAATTCCGCCGTCCGCCCAATATCTGCTCCGCCTCGGTAACGATCCTGTCAACGATCTCGCCGGCCGGCGGGATATCGTGAATCAGCCCGACGGCTTCGCCCGCGATGACGGCAGCGATATCGAAATTGCCTGCCGCTCTCGCTGCCGCATATTCGGCGGCGACCGCCTTGATGTTCTGCATCAGTTCGACCTCGCGTCCCATCCAGCGCCGCGCATGATCGTTGATCAGGCAGCGGCCGGTAAACGGCGCCGGCCAGACATTGTTGCGCGACAGATCGAAAATGATACCGCGGACGCTGTTGCCGCTGGTTGCGGCACAGATGCGCCGCTTGGCTTCGTCCGCGCCGTCGCATTCCTGGCTGGCATAAAAGCGGGTGCCGAGCAGCACGCCGGAAGCGCCCAGCATCATCATCGCCGCAAGCCCGCGGCCGTCGCCTATCCCGCCTGCTGCTGCGACTGGCACCCGGCCGGCCGCCAGATCAACTATCGCCGGCACAATGTCGATCGTGCTGCGCGACGCACCATGGCCGCCGGCTTCCGTTCCCTGCGCGATCAGAATCTCGGCGCCCGCATCGAGCGCCTGTCGCGCCATGTCCTCGTCCTGAACCTGGCAGATCAACAACGCGCCCGATGATTTGACGCGCGGTGCGAAAGGTGTGGGATCGCCGAACGAGAGCATGATCGCGCGTGGACCGGCTTCAAGCGCGACATCCAGGAGTGCCGGCTGCTTGGCAAGGCTCCAGGTAATGAAGCCAATGCCGAAGGGATCGGATAGATCGGCAAGCTTGGCCGTCTCCTGCTCGAGCCATGCCCGGTCGCCATAGCCGCCGCCGAGAATGCCGAACCCTCCGGCAGCACTGACGGCCGAGGTGAGACGCGCGCCCGCAATCACATCCATAGGCGCCGACAGGATCGGATGCTGGATGCCCAGACGGGCGGTCAACGGCGTGGAGATCGGCATGTCCATTCCCTGCAAACTGGACAGGCAATTTAGATCGAACTATCCTTCTCTAAAAATGAATACTATAGAACCCTACCATCTCTAGAAAGAAACGGAGCTCGCCATGGAGCTGAGCGATCTCGTCACCTTCTCGGCCGTGGCCCGGCTCGGCGGCATCACCCGCGCCGCCGACGAACTCAACACCGTGCAATCCAACGTCACCCAGCGCGTGAAGGCGCTCGAAGCCGAGATCGGCACCGCGCTGTTCGAACGGCATAGCCGCGGCATGACGCTGACCGGCGCCGGCCGCCGCCTGCTTCCCTATGCCGACCGGATGGCGGCGCTGTCGCGCGAGGCTGTGCTGGCCGCGCGCGACGATGGCGAGCCGAAGGGGCCGCTTTCGATTGGCTCGATGGAAACGACGGCCGCGGTACGCCTGCCCTCTTTGCTCGCCGAATTCCATCGCCGCTTCCCCGCTGTTCAATTGAGCCTGCGGACCTCGACAACGGCTGACCTCGTGGCCGGCGTGCTCAACGGCAAATTTGACGGCGCATTCGTTGCCGGTCCGATCGAGCATGCCGAACTCGACACGACGCTCGCCTTCCGCGAAGAACTGGTGCTGGTCACGGCACGGCGCTGGCAGAGCCTCAGTGCTTTACGCGCAGGCACGCCGGGCTCGGGTCCGACCGCCTTGGTCTTCCGCATCGGCTGCACGTACCGGCAGCGGCTCGAACAGGTGTTCTCGGAATTCGGCTGGCCGTCTTCGGCGCGGTTCGAACTCGGCACGCTCGACGGCATGATCGGCTGCGTCGCCGCCGATATGGGCGTGACGCTGCTGCCGCGCGCCGTCGTCGGGCGGAACGAAACCGTCAACGTCCACACGCTGAACCCGGCGCAGGCACGCGTCGAGACGCTTTTCATCACCCGTCGCACGGCCCATCAATACAGCGCCCTGCAGGGTTTTGTCGCCTGCCTGGAAAATAGCGGCGAGGTCATCGCCGCCTGAATGCCAGCGCCGCAGCACTCGCGGCCTTCAATTGCAACACACGCATCGGCTCGAAAAATTTCTAGCCGCCGCGCACCGCTACGTTAGTATGAGCCGCTAGCTACCAAAAACCATAACGTCAATCTGGGAGGGACTTGCGATGCACGTTGCGTACGTATTGTGCTGTTCTGTTGCCCTGTTGGGTACGGCCGGAACGGCAAGCGCTCAAGACTGGACGAAATCGAAATGGGGACCGAACGACGAGATCGGCGCCGCCAACTACATGAAGCCCGAACTTGTCGTGAAGGCAGCGGGCTTGGTGAAGACCGGCAAGACCTACGCGCTTGGCATCCCCGTCGACTCCAAGACCCCAGCGTACCCGCCGCGGGCCTTCAAGGTCACGATCGTGCAGCCCGGCCAGGCCGGCATTCCCGGCTTGGGGCCGACCAAGACCACCTACAATGACGACATCATCGAGGGCTGGGCCGGCGTCGGCAGCCAGCTCGACGGCCTCGGCCACATTGGCGTCGAGCATGTCTATTACAACGGCAACAAGCTCGCCGATTTCGCCGATCCGACCGGGCTGAAGAAGCTCGGCGTCGAAAAGATTCCGCCGATGGTGACCCGTGGCGTACTGCTCGACATGGCAGCCCACTACAATACCGACGTGGTCAAGGAGGGCACCGCCTTCAACACCAAGGAGATCGAGGAAGTCGCGAAGAAACAGGGCGTCGAGATCCGGCAGGGCGACGTCGTGATCTTCCATACCGGCTGGCTCAGCCTGATCGGCAAGGACGACAAGCGCTTTGGCGCCGGCGAACCCGGTCTCGGCGTCGAAGGCGCCAAGTACCTCGCCGGCAAGGGCGTCGTCGCCGTCGGTGCCGATACCTGGGGCCTCGAGGCGGTGCCGTTCGAGACCAAGAACGTCTTCGAGGTGCACCAGGTCCTGTTGCCGATGAACGGCACCTACATTCTGGAGAACATGGACACGGCCGAACTCGCCAAGGACAAGGCCTATGAGTTCCTGTTCGTGCTCGGACAGCCGCGCTTCAAGGGCGGCGTGCAGAGCATGATCAACCCGGTCGCGATCCGGTAAGATCAAGCGTGGCGTGGCCTTCTCGCATGGATGCCACGCCACCATCGGCTTTGCGTGCGCGCCGCGGCGCGTGTTAAGCGGGGCGATGCCCGCCCCTATTCTTCCGTTGATCGACGCCGTCACCCATTGGCCCGAGCGCGGCGCCCTGATCGGCCTCGATCTTGGCACCAAGACCATCGGCGTCGCCGTGTCCGATCCCGATCGCCGGCTAGCGACCGGTGTCGAGACCATCCAGCGCAAGGCCTTCAAGGCCGACGCGGCGCGGCTGCTCGCGATATCAGGCGAGCGCAACGCGGTCGGCTTCGTGCTTGGGCTGCCCATCAACATGGACGGCAGCGAGGGGCCGCGCGCGCAATCGACACGCGCCTTTGCCCGCAATTTCTCCAATCTCACCGGGCTTGCCATTGCCTTATGGGACGAGCGGCTCTCAACCGCGGCGGTCGAGCGTGAGCTAATCGGAATGGACGTTTCCCGCGCCCGCCGCGCCGAGGTGATCGATGAGCACGCCGCGATCTTCATCCTGCAGGGCGCGCTGGACCGGCTCGCAAAACTGCGCAGGGATCGCTGAGCATGGCGGTGGTGATCTCGGCGCTGCTGCCGGTGTTTCTGTTGATCGTGCTCGGCTTCGTCCTCAAGCGCAGCCTGATGCGGCTTGACACGCAATGGCACGGGCTGGAGAGGCTCACCTATTACGTCCTGTTCCCGACGCTACTGATCCAGACGCTGGTGAAGGCCGATCTGTCCAGCGTTCCGGTGGCCGGGGTCGGCGGCGCGCTGATGCTCTCGGCGCTAGTGATGTCGCTCTTGTGCCTGGCGCTGCGGCCCCTCTTCTCCCGCTGGAACATCGATGGCCCGGCCTTCACCTCGATCTTCCAGGGCGCAACGCGCTGGCAGACTTTTGTCGCGCTCGCCATCTCCAGCAATCTCTTTGGCCACACCGGGCTGGCGCTGGCCTCCGTCGCCATGGTCGCGATCATTCCGCTTGTGAATGTCTTCAGCGTGTCGGTGCTGGCTCACTACGCTACGCCGGAAAAGCAGTCGCTCCGCGCGATCGTGATGACAGTGCTGACGAATCCTTTGATCTGGGCCTGCGCGGTCGGGCTTGCGGTGAATGTCACGCATCTGCCGCTGCCACAGGTCTGGCACGACGTCGCCGAGGCGCTCGGCCGCTCCTCCCTCGGCATCGGCCTGCTCGTCACCGGCGCGGGCCTGCAGCTTGCAGGTATGTTCCGCCCGAGCCTGGCCGCTTCGATTGCGGTGTTCCTCAAGCTGATCCTGATGCCGGTTCTTGGCGTCGCGCTGGCGCTGTGGTTCGGCATATCGGGCTCAAGCCTGGTGATCGTGGCTGTCTGCTCGGCCGTGCCCACCTCTTCCTCGGCCTATGTGCTGGCGCGACAAATGGGCGGCGACGCACCGCTGCTGGCCCAGATCATCACGCTGCAGACCATTCTGGCGGCCATCACAATGCCAATTGCGATCGCTTTAGTTGCGTAGATCGTCATTGCGAGGAGCGTAGCGACGAAGCAATCCATTCCTCCGCTTGCGGAGCGATGGATTGCTTCGCTTCGCGCGCAATGACGGGGAGAGAGCCTTACCCCTGCCCCGCCAGCCAGAAAGTCTGGATGGTCGCCGCCAGATTGTTGATGCCGTGCAGGACGACGGTCAGCCAGGTCGAATTGGCGCGGTAGCGCAGATAGCCCAGCAGCAGGCCGATCGAAAACACCTCGCCGAAAAAGAACCAGTCGTATTGCAGATGCAGCGAAGTCCAGGCCAGCGAGGACAGGAAGATGGCCCCGGCGACGCCGAGCCGCGACTCCGACCAGCCGCGATAGAGAAACCCGCGCGCGAAGATCTCCTCCCACATCGGCGCGGCGACGGCAAACGCGATCACCAATAGCCACAGCGCGCCGTCGGCCTGCGCTGTTTTCAGGACCTCGCCCATGAAGCCCGGTGTCACCTCGCGCCCGAGCGCGCGCGACAGCAGGTCCCAGCCGCCGACGAGAATGACTAGCGTAGCGAGGCCGATGAAGAAATCGCGCCATGAGGGCCAGCGCAGCGCTAGATAATCGGCAAACGGTATGCGCGTCGGTCGGATTGCAATCCACGTCGCCAGCAGCACTGCGGGCAATCCCAGGATGACCGAGAGCGAGATGGTCAGGCCGCCGCCGATGACACGGATCGCCTCAGCGATGTCGAACGATCCGCCCTGCCGCAGCACAAAATAGATGATGACCGAGAGTTGGCCGAGGAACATCGCGGCAAAGATGAACAGGCCCCACAGCGTCGTGCGCCAGAATTTCCAGGCGCATCGTGGCCGCTGATCGGGGATCGCGGGCGGTACGGCCGCGGGACTAGCGGTGGTGAGGGAGTCCATCAAGTGACTTTCTCGTCGACGTCATGCCCGGCCTTGTGCGGGTCAAGCCCGGCCATGACGATGAAAGACCTATTCACGGCAACGCGCGCTCCAAAAGGTTGCGGATATCTTCAGGAGCCAGGTCGACCGCGCCATACATGCCGGCGTGGTTGCCGGCAAGGCGCGTGGCTGCGAACAGCTCGGCATGCCGCGGCGACACGGCATTGAGCGCCGCAGCAGCCGCCAGCAGCGCCAGCTTTTCGACCGCCAGCCGCGCCACACGCTCGCTGTCCGGCCGGTGGAACGCCTTGCCGATGAACGCGGTTGCTTCACCTGCACCCGGCAATCCGAGCGTCTCGCCGGTCAGTTCATGCACGATGCCGGAGGCCGCTTCCGGCTCGCGCGACAGCGCGCGCAGCACGTCGAGGCACATCACATTGCCGGAGCCTTCCCAGATCGCATTGACCGGCGACTCCCGGTAATGCCGCGCCAGAATGCCCTCCTCCACGTAGCCGTTGCCGCCGAGGCACTCCATCGCCTCATAGAGAAAGCCAGGGGCACTCTTGCAGACCCAGTATTTGATGGCGGGCGTCAGCAGCCGCATATAGGCGGCTTGCTTGGCGTCCAGGGGAGCGCGATCGAACGAACGGCATAGCCGCATCACAAGCGCGACGGTGGCCTCGACATGCAGCGCCATGTCCGACAGCACCGCCTGCATCAGCGGCTGGTCGGCGAGATGTTTCTGGAACACGCTGCGGTGCCGTGCGTGGTGCAGCGCATGCGCCAGCCCCGATCGCATCAGGCCGGCAGACGCGATCGCGCAATCCTGCCGCGTCAACTGCACCATCTGGATGATGGTGCGGATGCCCTTGCCCTCGGCGCCGACGCGCTCGGCGTAGGCGCTGTGAAACTCAACTTCCGAGGAGGCGTTCGAGCGGTTGCCGAGCTTGTCTTTCAGCCGCTGGAACCGGATCGAATTGACCGAACCGTCCGGGGCAAAGCGCGGCATGAAGAAGCAGGTCAATCCCTGCTCGGCCTGCGCCAGCACCAGAAAAGCGTCGCACATCGGCGCCGACATGAACCATTTGTGCCCCGTGATGCGGTAGACGTCCCCGTCACGTTCCGCCCGCGTCATGTTGGAACGGACGTCGGTGCCACCCTGCTTCTCGGTCATGCCCATGCCGAGCGTCATGCCGCGTTTTGTCAGCCACGGCGCAAAGCTCGGGTCATAGGAACGCGTCGCGACGACCGGCATCACCTTCGCCAATAGGTCAGGCTGTTCCGCAAGCGCCGCCACTGACGCGCGCGTCATAGTGATCGGGCAGAGATGCCCGGTCTCGACCTGTGCTGCCATGTAGAACTTTGCCGCGCGCACCACTTCGGACGCACCGCCGGCCGGCTTGCCGTCGGCGGTCCACGTCGAATTGTGCACGCCGGCATGCGCAGAGTGCGCCATCAGATCGTGATAGGCCGGGTGAAACTCGACCTCGTCGCGGCGATTGCCGCGTGAATCGAAGGCACGCAGCTTGGGCGTATTCTCGTTCGCGATGTGGCCGCGCTCCGCCATCGCCGCAGAACCCCAATGCTTGCCGAAATCAGACAGCTCCACCTCTGCCGCAGCGCCGCCATTGGCGGCGACGGCATCGAGCAGCGGCCGGTCGGCCACGTATAGATCGACATCCCAAAATGGCGGCGACTGGTTGAAGACCTCGTGGGTCGAAAATGTTGCCTGGCTCATGGCTGATCCTGGAACGGTTAAAATCACTTCCGCGGCGTGATCGGGAAATCATAGGCCTGCCCGCCCGCGCCCGGCAGCGAAAAGTGCCACCACTCCTTCGAATAGTTTACAAATCCTCGCCGCGCCATCACCTGAACCAGCTTCTCGCGCCAGCGGCGTTGCGCCGCGGTGATGGATTTTGCCGCCGTATGCGACTTGGCGTCGGAACAATCATAGCCGGTGCCCATGTCGACGCTGCCTTCCGGCGCGCGCAGGTTCACGTTGGCGATGCAGTCGGCATAATCCTTGGCGGGATCGAAGGTTGCCGAATTGTCGACCTTCAGGTCAACCAATGTGAGATCGAGCGCCGCACCGGTCGAATGCCCCGAACGTTTAGCAATATAGCCCAGGCGAAACAGGTCGGCTTTCCTGAACGATGGATTGTAGCGCTTCTGCGCCGATGTTTCGCGGCCATCGCGCGACCACGCCACCATGTCGGCCACCGCGCGCACCGGGCGGTAACAATCGAGCATCTTTAGCGACAGGTTCTGCAGCGCGAGTTCTTCCTGAACGCTCTTCAAGCGCATGCCGACCTCGCGCTTCACCACGCATTCGGCAGCCTGATAGCCCCGCAGCGGACGGCCGACAAAATTGTTCGGACCGGCGTAGCGGATATCCTGGATGATGGTCGGATCTATGTCGCGCAAATAGACGAAACCGGCCGGCAGTTTTGGCGCCTGCGCAGCGGCGCTCGCGATGCAACCCGCCGCGAATATCGCCACGAGTGCCACCCGCCTTCCAGCACCCCTGCCGACGATCACGCCAGCGCCCACATGATCCGAATGCATGAATGAAATGCCGCACGTTTTCGATGGCCCGATATACCGCGTGCCGATCCCGGCCATTCTAGTGGAATTCCCCTGGCGCGGAACGCTGGGGGCCCATTTACCCTGTCGCCGAAGCGCTAGTGGATAAGTCGGCACCTCGGATTTGAAGCTTGCCCTGCATGGCATCTCTGCCTATAGCTCTCGCTTTAATGACCCCTGCATCGAAATCGACCTTCGTCCTCGGCCACCGGCATCTGCTGGGAATCGAGGGGCTTTCCGCTGCCGATATTACCGGCCTGCTCGACCTTTCCGAGGAATATGTCGAGCTCAACCGCCAGGTGGACAAAAAGCGCACCTCCTTGCGCGGTCGCACCCAGGTGAACCTGTTTTTCGAGGCATCGACCCGAACCCAATCCTCGTTCGAACTGGCGGGAAAACGGCTTGGCGCCGACGTTATGAACATGTCGGTGTCCTCGTCCTCGATCCGCAAGGGCGAGACGCTGATGGACACCGCCGTGACGCTCAACGCCATGCACCCGGATATCCTGGTGGTGCGGCACCACGCCTCCGGTGCGGTGGAACTTCTGGCGCGCAAGGTTGACGGTTCCGTGATCAATGCCGGCGACGGCGCGCACGAACATCCGACCCAGGCGCTGTTGGACGCACTGACCATCCGCCGGAATAAAGGCCGGCTGGAAGGCCTCGTGATCGCGATCTGCGGCGACGTCATGCATTCCCGCGTAGCGCGCTCCAATATCCTCCTGCTCAACACCATGGGCGCGCGCGTCCGCGTCGTCGCCCCCTCCACGCTGCTGCCGCGCGGTATCGAGCGGATGGGTGTCGAGGTCGCGCGCGACATGCGCGAAGGCCTCAACGGCGCCGATATCGTGATGATGCTGCGGCTGCAGCGCGAGCGCATGAACGGCTCCTTCGTGCCGTCGTCGGGCGAATACTTCCACTATTTCGGCCTCGACCAGAAGAAGCTTGCTTACGCCAAGCCGGACGCGCTGGTGATGCATCCGGGCCCGATGAACCGCGGCGTCGAGATCGACTCGATCGTGGCCGACGGCGCGCAATCGCTGATCCGTGAACAGGTGGAAATGGGAGTGGCAGTGCGGATGGCGGTGCTTGAAGCGCTCGCCCGCAACCTGCCGAACGCTTAAATCATGCTGACCGACCGCCGCCCGATCCTGCTCGCCAATGCCCGCGTCGTCGATCCCTCCAGGGACCTTGACGGCCCCGGCGACGTCCTGATTGCCGACGGAACGGTCCGTGACTCCCGGCGCGGCATCGGCGCCGCCGGCGTGCCTGAAGGTACCGACATCATCAATTGCGCCGGCAAGATCGTCGCTCCGGGGCTGATCGACATGCGCGCCTTTGTCGGCGAACCCGGCGCCAGCCATCGCGAAACCTTTGCCTCAGCGAGCCAGGCGGCGGCCGCCGGCGGCATCACCACCATCATCTGCCAGCCGGACACTTCGCCCGTCATCGACAATTCGGCCACCGTCGACTTCGTGCTGCGCCGGGCCCGCGACACCGCGATTGTCAACATCCACCCGATGGCGGCGCTGACCAAGGGGCTAGGTGGTGCGGAAATGACCGAGATCGGCCTCTTGAAGGCCGCCGGCGCGGTCGCCTTTACCGATGGCGACAAGAGCGTCACCAACGCGCAGGTGATGCGCCGGGCGCTGACCTATGCGCGCGATTTCGACGCGCTGATCGTGCACCACACCGAGGACCCTGATCTCGTCGGCGAAGGCGTGATGAACGAGGGCGAGTTCGCCGCCCGGCTTGGGCTCGCCGGCATTCCCAACGCCGCCGAGGCGGTGATGCTGGAACGCGACATGCGTCTCGTGGCGTTGACCGGCGGGCGCTATCACGCGGCCTCGCTGTCGTCGATCGAGTCGCTGGAAATCCTGAAACGCGCGCGCGACGCCGGCCTCGACGTCAGCGCTTCCGTATCGATCAACCACGTCACGCTGAACGAAAACGACATCGGCCCCTATCGCACCTTCCTGAAGCTTTCGCCGCCGCTACGCACCGAGGAGGACCGCCTCGCCCTTGTCGCAGCGGTCGCCGCCGGCCTGGTCGACGTCGTGATGTCCGATCACAATCCGCAGGACGTCGAGGTGAAGCGGCTGCCGTTCGCGGAAGCGGCTTCCGGCGCGGTCGGGCTGCAGACCATGCTGCCGGCGGCGCTGCGGCTGATCCACAATGGCGAAATGGACTTCAGGACGCTGATCCGGGCGATGTCGACCCGCCCTGCGGAGCTTCTCGGCCTGCCCGGCGGCTCGCTGCGGGCGGGTTCCCCGGCCGACGTGATCGTCATCGATCCCGATACGCCCTGGGTGCTCGATCCCGCCGACCTCAAATCGCAGTGCAAGAACACACCGTTCGACGAAGCCCGCTTCTCGGGGCGCGTCGTGCGTACTATCGTGGGCGGGCGGACAGTTTATGAACACGTCTGATTCGTCCGAACCAGCCCGCGTGGAGTAACGGCGATGTCACCTGAAGTATGGCTGCCGTTGGCATTCGTTCTCGGCTATCTGCTGGGCTCGATTCCCTTCGGGGTGGTGCTGACCACAGTCGCGGGCACGCAGGACCTGCGCTCGATCGGCTCCGGCAACATCGGCGCCACCAACGTATTGCGCACCGGGCGCAAGGGCCTCGCCGCTGCGACGCTGATCGGCGACATGCTCAAGGGCACGGTTGCGGTGATGATCGCAGGCTATTTCGGCGGCGCCGATGCGGCGATGCTGGCTGCGCTCGGCGCATTCCTCGGTCATCTCTTCCCGGTCTGGCTCAAATTCAACGGCGGCAAAGGCGTCGCCACCTATATCGGCGTGCTGATCGGCCTGTTCTGGCCGGGGGCCGTGATGTTCTGCCTGATCTGGTTAGCCACCGCCTTAACCACGCGCTATTCGTCACTGTCGGCGCTGGTTGCCGCGTTCGTCACCCCGCTTTTCCTGTGGTGGTTCGGCCACCCCGCGCTGGCGTCATTGTTCGTCGTGCTGACGCTGCTGCTGTTCTGGAAGCACAGCGAGAATATCAAGCGGCTGCAGGCCGGGACTGAGGGCCGGATCGGGGCGAGGTAGCCGCGGCTTGTTGTGGAGGAGCAAACCGCCGATCACGCTGCCTCTTCCTCCCGCGTCGGACGGATCAGTATCTCGGCAGAAATTCCGAGTTGCTCATGCAGACGCCGGATCATATCGATTGACAGGCTACGCCTGCGATTCATCACCTCTGCGACCCGCGCGCGAGTGCCAATCAACGGTTCGAGATCCTTGCGGCTAAGGCCTTGCTGTTCCATTCGGAATTGGATCGCCTCGATTGGATCCGGCGGATCCATGGGATAGTGCTTCGCTTCATAGGCGTCGATCAGGGTCGCCAGCACATCGAGCCGGTCGCCCTTCACTGTCCCGCTTTTTGCACCCCAAAGGCGCTCCACCTCGGCAAGTGCGTTCTTGTAGTCCGCCTTGGTGCGGATCGGTTTCAGTTCAGTCGCCATATCGCACCTCTGTCACGTCGATCCTGTCATAGGCCTTGTGAGTGCCGATCCATTTGATCCAGACGATGCCCTTTTCGAAATCGACAGCCACCACAAGTCGATAGTCATTACCCTTGATGTTGAAGACGATCCGCTCCGCGCTGACGATACTTGCCGTGGCATAGCGACGCTTGACCTCCGCCGTGCTCTTCCACGAAGCCTTGCTCACTTCGTCGAACCATGCATCCAGCGCCGCTTTTACTGCCGGCTGATCCTTCCTGCCGGAAAGCCTCTGGACGAATTCCCGCAATGTGCGGCGAGCAATAACCCTCATTCGCCGTAATATATCATGATCCCATTATGGGAGCAACAAGCCCATTGACATTTTATTTCCGGGCAAGCCCCCCTCCACAAACCGCGCCGCTGCCAGTGCTTGGGCATCGGCGCCGTATCTCGCAATCACCTGCACGCCCACGGGCAAATTGACTTCCGCCACAATAGCCGGAACGTTGATGCAGGGTACGCCCATCAGCGTCCATAGCCGATTGTAACGGGCGTCGCCGGTCGAAGCCAAACCCCGCGGGGCAGCACCTGGTGCCGACAAGGTCAGCAGCACATCGACCTCATCGAACACTTTTTCCAGCGCTTGTCTGGCGCGGTTCGCTGTTCCAATCGCCGCGTCATAGGCGGCGGGCGTTGTGTCCCTGCTCCCATCCAGCTTGGCCCGCAAGAGCGGCGCCATCGCGTCGTAATGTTCACGGTATTCCCAGGCGAGCGCCCGATGTGCCTCGAATTCCTGCACGACCGGCTGCGCAGCCCATGCGTCGGCAAAAATCTGGGGCAGGTTCAGCGCACGCACGGACGCGCCGGCCTTCTCCACCGCCCGCCTCGCAATCCGCAACGCCGCCTCGCCCGACGCTTCCGGCGGACCGGCGAAGTTCTGGGTCACGAGGCCGATTCGTGGTGTTGAAATCGTGGGCGGCAGAAGCAATTCGGGCCGGCCGGTCATCGCGGACAACCCGCGCGCGACGTCATCGATGCCGGCCGCGAACAGCCCCACCGTATCAAGCGTCCACGAGTAGCATTTGACGCCGACCGTCGGCAGCAAGCGGTAGGACGGCTTGATAGCGGCGACGCCACAGAACGAGGCCGGCCGGATCACCGAACCGCCGGTCTGCGTCCCCAGTGCCAGCGGGATCATGCCGGCCGCAACCGCTGCGGCCGAGCCCGATGACGATCCGCCGGGTGTATGACCCTTGTTGTGCGGATTGAGCGTCGGCGTCGGATCCATCGAGGCGAATGCCGTCGTCGTGGTCTTGCCGATGATGCTTGCGCCCGCCTGCTTCAGCATCATCACGACGGCAGCGTCGCCGCGCGATCGATATCCCCGGTAGATCGGCGAGCCCATCTCGGTCGGAAACTCCGCCGTATCCATGATGTCCTTGATGCCCACCGCAATGCCGCGTAGCGGTCCGGCGCTTGCCGCGCGCAGATTTTCGGTCCGGCAGACGAAGGCGCCGATGGTCTTGTCCTGCGCGGTGATCGCTTCCAGTGACTGCGCGACGGCGGCATCGGGTGAAAGTTCGCCGGCATCGATGCCGCGCTGAAGGTGGGCGACCGAGATCATGGGCGTGTTCCTGCGGCTTTTGATCGTGGCGACTGGATGGAATATGATTGATCCGCCGCTGTCAAAGTTGTCCGTGAGTCCTGATGCAGCTTGAATCCATCCTGACCTGTCCGCGCTGCAGCCATCAATCCGATGAGCAAATGCCAACGGACGCCTGCCAGTTTTTGTATGTCTGTAAAGGCTGCGGCGAGACGCTGAAACCGCTGGCGGGCGACTGCTGCGTGTTCTGCTCGTACGGCTCCGTGCCGTGTCCTCCCGTTCAGGAAAGCGGCAAAGGTGCCTCATGCCGCTAACTAGCTCAGGACGTTTTTACGTCAAACAGGTTGATCGCAATCTCAGGTTGGTCAAAGCTGTGTCCGCATGCATGACCGGACGCCACAAGCCCTTCACCTCACCGACGCTGAGCGGATCGACCGGCTGCGCCTGATCCGCAGCGACAATGTCGGCCCGCGGACCTTCAACTCGCTCATCAGTCATTTTGGCAATGCGCGCGCGGCGCTGGAGCGGCTGCCCGATCTGGCGCAGCGTGGCGGCGCTGCGCGTTCGGGGCGCATCTGCAGCGAGGAGCAAGCGCGGGCCGAGATCGCGGCGGCGAGCAAGATCGGCGTTTCGCTGGTGGCGCCGGGCGAAGCCGCCTACCCGCCGCGGCTGGCGACGCTCGACGATCCGCCGCCGCTACTCGGCGTGCGCGGTGCGCCCGACGCGTTGATGCGGCCGATGATCGCGATAGTCGGCTCGCGCAACGCTTCCGGCGCCGGGTTGAAATTCGCCGGCCAATTGGCGCGCGATCTTGGCGACGCCGGCTTCGTCGTCATCTCCGGGCTGGCGCGCGGCATCGATCAGGCCGCGCATCGCGCGACGATCGAAAGCGGCACGGTCGCGGCGCTGGCCGGCGGCCACGACCGGATCTATCCGCCGGAGCATGGGGATTTGCTCGCCGCCCTGCTCGAGCACGGCGGCGCGATTTCCGAAATGCCGCTCGGCCACGTGCCGCGCGCCCGCGACTTTCCACGCCGCAACCGCCTGATCTCGGGTGCCTCGCTCGGCGTCGTCGTGATCGAGGCCGCGCATCGGTCGGGATCGCTGATCACGGCGCGGATGGCTGCTGAACAGGGCCGCGAAGTGTTCGCAGTGCCCGGCTCGCCGCTCGACCCACGCGCCGCCGGCACCAACGATCTCATCAAGCAGGGCGCAGCGCTAGTCACCGAAGCGAACGACGTCATCAACGCCATTCAGCCGATCCTCGAACGGCCGATCATGCTCGAGGCGCGCGAGGACGACGAGCCGCTCGACTTCGATACCGATCCAGGCGAACGCGAGCGCATCGTCGCGCTGCTGGGACCGAGCCCGGTCAGCCTCGACGATCTGATCCGGATGTCGGGCCTCTCGCCCACCATCGTTCGCACGGTGCTGCTCGAACTCGAACTCGCCGGACGGCTGGAGCGTCACGGCGGCGGGCTGGTGTCGCTGATCTAGCCCTGACCGTTACGCGCGTCGAAGCTCGTGCGCGCGCCCTCAATCTCCGGCAGGTGCTCGAACGCCCATTTGCCAAGCGCCTGTACCGGCTGCGCCAGCCCGCGCCCGAGATCGGTCAACTCGTAATCGACCCGCGGCGGAATGGTCGGAAAGATTGTGCGTGTCACCAGCCCATCGCGCTCAAGCCCGCGCAGGGTGAGCGTCAACATCCGCTGCGAAATGCCACCGATCATGCGCTTGAGCTCGTTGAAGCGCACCGGCCCGTCGATCAGCATCATGATCACGAGCACGCTCCACTTGTCGCCGACGCGGGCCAGGACGGAAGCCACCGCGCGGCAATTGCCGTCGGCATGCGGGCTGGGCGGCAGGGCAGGCACATGGGTGTGCTCGGGTCTCATGGATGTGCTCGGGTGTAAAAAATGTGCGTTCTTGCGGGACCTTACGACAGTCACTCATATAGCGCCAGTTACAAACGTATACCAAGGGTGACCCTCATGAAGCTTCTGCATCTCGATTCCAGCGTTCTCGGCCCCCACTCCGTCAGCCGCCAGGTTTCCGCCGCCGTCGTCGACCGCCTGCGTCAATCCACCCCCGGCCTCGAAGTCGGCTACCGTGATCTCACGCTGACCCCGCTGGCGCATCTCACCGGCTCACACCTCGCTGCCGGCCAGGGAGCGGCCCCGGAAGCTGCATTGCGGGAGGATATCGCCGCCGGTCAGGCCGTCCTGGAAGAGTTTCTGGCCGCCGACATCGTCGTGATCGGCGCGCCCATGTACAATTTCACGATCCCGAGCCAGCTCAAGGCTTGGATCGACCGTATCCTGGTCGCGGGGAAGACCTTCAAATACGATGCCCAAGGTGTCCAGGGGCTGGCCGGCAACAAGCGCGTCATCATCGCGATCTCGCGCGGTGGCTATTACGGCCCGGGCACACCGGCCGCGCTCGGCGAACATCTCGAAACCTATTTGCGCTGGGTGTTCGGCTTCATCGGCATCCGGAATCCCGAATTCATTTCCGCCGATGGCATCCAGGTCGGCCCGGAGCACCGCGAAAAAGCCGTGGCCGGCGCGCTGAGGGCCGCGAGCGACCTGCACGCGGCGTAGTTGGAGCGAGAGCGGTTGCCGCCGCCAGGCGCGACGGCAGCCGCTCAATCAGAACACGCCGTTGATGCGGAGGATAACGACGACCAGCGAGATCAGCAGACCGACCCCGGAAAACAGGGCAACTGAAACAAGTTGAGCGGTATCCGAACTTTGCGACGCCGACGAGGAGATGCCAGCGGTTTTCGGCATGACGGCTCTCCGGTTCTTTGATTGGCAAGAACGCCTGCCTCAAAATGTCCTGCAGTTACACCCCGGGTTCAATGCGCGTTCTGGCTCCGCGCCAATCCGCCGCAGGGCGCCGGAGCCGGCCAGCACGACAGAGATTAGACAGCTTACCGGCTTGGATCGTGCCGGGACCTGCTTATCCCCGATAGATTGGCGCACCACTCGGAGAGGCCGTGGCGCCGCCGTCCACGAACAATTCCTGCCCCTGCACATGGGCGGAATCGTCGGAAGCGAGGAACAGGACCGTCTTGGAAATATGGTCGGGTTCGCCGATCCGGCCGAGCGGCGTCGACAACGCGATGCGCCGTTCAAACACCTTTTCGGCTTCCGGCGTGGCGATCGCCGCCCCCCAGATCGGGGTGCGAATCGCGCCGGGCGCTACCACGTTGACGCGGATGCCACGCGGCGACAATTCCGACGCCATGATCCGCGCCATCGCGCGCACGCCGGCCTTGGCCGCGCCATAGGCCGAATAGCCGGGGATTCCGAGCACCGAGATCACCGAGCCGTTGAGAATGATGGAGGCGTTGTCGTTGAGATGCGGCAGCGCCGATTGCACGGTGAAGAACACACCGGTCAGGTTGGTGCTGATGACTTTCTCGAACGTCTCGAGGGTTGAGTCACCAAGCGGCGTGCCACCGGCGATCCCGGCATTGGCGAACAGGATGTCATATTTGCCGAACTTTTCGGCCCCCTTCCCGATCGCAGCTTCGGTCGCCGCGATGTCGGTGGCGTCAGCCGCGAGCGCCAGCGCGTTTGGGCCCAATTCCTTCGCTGCGGCATCGAGCGTTGCCTGATTTCGTCCGGTTATGACGACCCGGGCACCTTCGGCCACGAACAGCTTTGCGGTCGCGAGCCCGATGCCGCTGTTGCCCCCTGTGATGAACGCCGTCTTGTTCGCGAGCCTCATGGCCATCTCCGATGGTTGCATTATTAAACTGTGTTGATCAGTTAGGGCATATGGTTTAATATTGCAACCACACAAGACCGTGATCGGTCTCAAACCCGATCGGAGACTGAAATGGTGAAACGAACCAGCTTTGAGCACGACGATTGCCCGGTCGCGCGCGCGCTGGATGCGATCGGCGACTGGTGGTCGATGCTGATCATTCGCGAGGCGCTGTTTGGCATCAGCCGCTTCAGCGAATTCCAGAAGAGACTGGGGCTCGCCAAGAACATCCTCACGGTGCGGCTGCGCGCGCTGGTCGATCAGGGCATTCTGAAAACCGCGCCCGCTTCCGACGGCAGCGCCTATCAGGAATATCTGCTGACGCCGAAAGGCCGTGGCGTCTTCCCCATCCTGGTCGCCCTGAGGCAATGGAGCGAGGAATTCGACGAGCGCCCGCAAGAGATCGCCACCATCCTGGTCGACAAGGAAAAGGGTAAGCCGGTTCGCAAACTCGAACTCCACTCGCAGGATGGGCGGTTATTGAGTGCGGCCGATACCGCGCTGAAGCCGCGGGCGACAGGGAAGCAAAGCCGGCGGGTCATGGCGTAAGCAGATTCTTCTCCATCTCCCCCGGTCTGAACATTCTTGCGGGGAGAAGGAGAATGCTCCGTGAGAGGTTGCCGTCCGGATCGAGCTCTCACGAGAGCTTGCGCTTGCTGCGGGTGCGCAGCCGCTCTTCCGCCTCAAGCTGCGCCATGCCGAGCAAATGGCTGAGTACCTCGAGCCGATGGCGCTCCGCGAGCTTGACCAGTTCGGCAACGGTCTCCGCAATGAAGGCCACGGCCTCGTCGGGGCCGCCTTCCTCACCTCGTTCTGGTTCTTCGGTTGGCGATTCCGGTTTCTTGCCTGAAGCCTTCCGCTTCCGGCCGCCCGCAGCCTTGCTCAAAAAATTTGCATCCTAACAGCACAAAATATTGCCCAAAAATAACCCCTTTGGAGGCGCAACTCTAGGGCGCATTTCGCAACTCCTCAGATATAAGTGGACAGCGAAAGGTTCCCTGGCGGCATTTGCCGATTTGACAGGGGCCGCCTCACCACCCATGTTCGGGTCCAATCGGTGGGCCGCGAGTCTCGCGGAACCCGCCTTTATCTTTTCCCGTAAGCCATTGGAATGACATGAATATCGTCATCGTGGAGTCGCCGGCGAAAGCCAAGACGATCAATAAGTATTTGGGCGCCTCCTACGAGGTTTTGGCCTCGTTCGGCCATGTCCGCGACCTCCCCGCCAAGAACGGTTCCGTCGATCCGGACGCCAATTTTCAGATGATCTGGGAGGTCGATCCCAAGGCGGCCGGCCGGCTCAACGACATCGCCAAGGCCTTGAAGGGCGCCAGCCGCCTGATTCTCGCAACCGACCCTGATCGCGAGGGCGAGGCGATCTCCTGGCATGTGCTGGAGGTGATGAAAGAGAAACGCGCGCTGAAGGATCAGAAGATCGAGCGCGTGGTGTTCAACGCCATCACCAAGCAAGCGGTGACCGATGCCATGAAGGCGCCGCGCCAGATCGACGGTGCGCTGGTCGACGCCTATATGGCGCGCCGCGCGCTGGACTATCTGGTCGGCTTCACGCTCTCGCCGGTGCTCTGGCGCAAGCTGCCGGGCGCGCGCTCGGCCGGCCGCGTGCAGTCGGTCGCGCTGCGGCTGGTCTGCGACCGCGAACTCGAAATCGAAAAATTCGTCTCGCGCGAATACTGGTCGCTGGTCGCGACCCTGACCACGCCGCGCGGCGACAGCTTTGAGGCGCGCCTCGTCGGCGCCGACGGCAAGAAGATCCAGCGGCTCGACATCGGCTCCGGCGCCGAAGCCGAAGATCTCAAGAAGGCCATTGAAGCGGCGAACTTCACGGTTTCGACCGTCGAAGCAAAACCCGCGCGCCGCAATCCGCAGGCCCCGTTCACGACCTCGACGCTGCAGCAGGAAGCCAGCCGCAAGCTCGGCTTTGCGCCGGCGCACACCATGCGGATCGCGCAGCGCCTCTATGAAGGTATCGACATCGGCGGCGAGACCACCGGTCTCATCACCTATATGCGAACCGACGGCGTGCAGATCGACGGCTCGGCGATCACCCAAGCCCGCAAGGTGATCGGTGAGGATTACGGCAACGCCTATGTCCCCGACGCGCCGCGCCAGTACCAGACCAAGGCCAAGAACGCGCAGGAAGCGCACGAAGCGATCCGCCCGACCGATCTGTCGCGCCGGCCCGCCGAGATGCGCCGCCGCCTCGACCCCGATCAGGCGAAACTCTATGAACTGATCTGGATCCGCACCATTGCGAGCCAGATGGAATCGGCCGAACTCGAACGCACCACCGTGGACATTGCGGCGAAAGCCGGCTCCCGCGTGTTGGAGCTGCGCGCTTCGGGCCAGGTCATCAAGTTCGACGGCTTCCTCGCGCTCTACCAGGAAGGCCGCGACGACGAGGAAGACGAAGATTCACGCCGCCTCCCCGCCATGAGCGAAGGCGAAGCCCTGAAGCGGCAGGCGCTTGCCGTCACCCAGCATTTCACCGAACCGCCGCCACGCTTCTCGGAGGCCTCGCTGGTCAAGCGGATGGAAGAGCTCGGCATCGGCCGTCCCTCGACCTACGCCTCGATCCTGCAGGTCCTGAAGGACCGCGGTTACGTCAAGCTGGAGAAGAAGCGGCTGCATGGCGAGGACAAGGGCCGCGTCGTGGTCGCCTTCCTGGAAAACTTCTTCTCGCGCTATGTGGAGTATGACTTCACCGCCGCGCTGGAAGAACAGCTCGACCGCATCTCCAACAACGAGATTTCCTGGCAGCAGGTGCTGCAGGATTTCTGGACCGGCTTCATCGGCGCGGTCAACGACATCAAGGATCTGCGCGTCGCCGAGGTGCTGGATGCGCTCGACGACATGCTGGGGCCGCACATCTATCCTCCGCGCGCCGATGGCGGCGACATCAGGCAGTGCCCGACCTGCGGTACCGGCCGGCTCAATCTGAAAGCCGGCAAGTTCGGCGCCTTCGTCGGCTGCTCGAACTATCCGGAATGCCGCTACACCCGTCCGCTCGCCGCCGACTCCGAGGCGAGCGCCGACCGCGTTCTCGGCAAGGATCCCGAAACCGGCCTCGACGTGACGGTAAAGGCCGGCCGCTTCGGCCCCTACATCCAGCTCGGCGAGCAGAAGGACTACCCCGAGGGCGAAAAGCCGAAACGCGCCGGCATCCCGAAGAACATGTCGCCCGGCGACATGGAGCTCGATCTGGCGCTGAAGCTGCTATCGCTGCCGCGTGAGATCGGCAAGCATCCGGAAACCGGCCAGCCGATCACTGCCGGCATCGGTCGCTTCGGGCCCTTCGTGCGTCACGAGAAGACCTATGCGAGTCTTGAAGCCGGCGACGAGGTGTTCGACATCGGCCTCAACCGCGCGGTGACGCTGATCGCGGAAAAGATCGCAAAAGGCCCGAGCGGCCGCCGCTTCGGCGCCGATCCTGGCAAGCCGCTCGGCGAGCATCCGAGCCTTGGCGGCGTAGCTGTCAAGAACGGCCGCTACGGCGCCTATGTCACCGCAGGCGGTGTCAATGCCACGATCCCGAGCGACAAGACGCCGGACACGATCACCCTGGCCGAGGCGATCGCGCTGATCGACGAGCGCGCCGCAAAGGGCGGCGGCAAACCGAAACGCGGCGCCAAGAAGGCCGCGCCGAAGAAGGCCGCCGCCAAGACCGCGACCAAGACTGCCAGCAAAGCTGCCGATCCCGATGCGCCGAAGCCCGCCAAGAAGGCGCCGGCGAAGAAGCCGGCTGTGAAGCCGAAATCAGAGGCCGTGAGCAAGGCGCGCGCGCCGGTCGCCTCCGCCGCCAAGACATCGGCGGCGAAGCCCACTGCACCCAAGACGCCTGCGAAAAAGCGCGCGGGCAAGGCGCGAGGATAAGTGA
Source organism: Bradyrhizobium sp. LMTR 3 (assembly GCF_001693485.1). Classification (GTDB taxonomy): domain Bacteria; phylum Pseudomonadota; class Alphaproteobacteria; order Rhizobiales; family Xanthobacteraceae; genus Bradyrhizobium. The sequence continues at coordinate 130,147 of NZ_MAXC01000033.1, read as the reverse complement.
AGAGAAAACACGACCATGGCTTTCCGGCCCGGGACGCCATCGTCGCCTTTATTCGCGCCCATCCGGGCAAGGTCGGCACCCGCGAGATAGCCCGCGAGTTCGGCCTGAAGAATGCCGACCGCGCCGAACTGAAACGTATCCTGCGCGAGCTCGCCGACGAAGGCGCTATCGCCAAACGCGGCCGGAAGATTCACGAGACGGCCCTCCTGCCCCCGACCGTGATCGCCGACATCACCGGGCGCGACACCGACGGCGAACTGCTCGCCACTCCCACCGAATGGGACACTGAACAGAGCGGCCCCGCGCCGAAGATCCGCATCCACGTCCCGCGCCGTCTGCAACCCGGCACGGCGGCGGGCGTCGGCGACCGAGCCCTGTTGCGGATCGAGAAGGCCGATGATAGCGAAGGCGCCCCCTATCGCGGGCGCATCATCAAGATCATCGATCAGGCCCGCGCGCGCGTGCTCGGTATCTTCCGCAAACTGCCTGGCGGCGGCGGCCTGCTCGTTCCCGTCGACAAGAAGCAGGCCGGGCGCGAATTGAACATCGCGCCATCGGACACCGCGGACGCCGAGGACGGCGACCTCATTAGCGTCGATCTGGTGCGCTCGCGCGGCTATGGCCTCGCCTCCGGCAAGGTGAAGGAGCGGCTCGGCTCGTTGTCGAGCGAAAAGGCGATCAGCCTGATCGCGATCCACGCCCACGAAATCCCGCAGGCGTTTTCACCATCCGCCTTGCGCGAGGCCGAGGCGGCGCAGCCTGCCGACTTGAAAGGCCGCGAGGACTGGCGCGATTTGCCGCTGGTCACCATCGATCCGCCTGATGCGAAGGACCATGACGACGCGGTGCACGCCGCGCCCGATTCCGATCCGAACAACAAGGGCGGCTATGTGGTCCATGTCGCGATTGCCGACGTCGCCTTCTATGTGCGGCCGGGCTCGGCGCTGGACCGCGAAGCGGTGACGCGCGGCAACTCGGTGTATTTTCCGGACCGCGTGGTGCCGATGCTACCCGAGCGCATCTCCAACGATCTCTGCTCGCTGGTGCCGGGCGAAGCGCGTGGCGCCCTCGCGGTTCGGCTCGTCATCGGCCCCGACGGCCGCAAGCGCTCGCACAGCTTTCATCGCGTGCTGATGCGTTCGGCCGCGAAGCTGCACTACGCGCAGGCGCAGGCCGCGATCGACGGGCGGCTCGACGATATCACTGGCCCGCTGCTGGAGCCGATCCTGATGCCGCTCTACGCGGCCTACGCGCTGGTGAAGCTCGCGCGCGACGAACGCGATCCACTCGATCTCGATCTGCCCGAGCGAAAAATCCTGCTCAAGCCCGACGGCACGGTCGATCGCGTCATCGTGCCGGAGCGCCTCGACGCGCACCGTTTGATCGAGGAATTCATGATCCTCGCCAACGTCGCCGCGGCCGAAATGCTTGAAAAGAAGGCGCTGCCGCTTATCTATCGGGTGCATGACGAACCGACCCTGGAGAAGGTTCATAATCTCCAGGAATTCCTGAAAACGCTCGACCTGCCATTTGCGAAGACCGGCGCGCTACGCCCCTCGCTGTTCAATCGGGTGCTGGGCCAGGTCCGCGGCGAGGATTACGAGCCGCTGGTGAACGAGGTGGTGCTGCGCTCGCAGGCGCAGGCGGAATACTCGGCGGAAAATTACGGCCATTTCGGCCTCAACCTGCGCCGCTACGCGCATTTCACCTCGCCGATCCGGCGATACGCCGATCTGATCGTGCATCGCGCGCTGATCCGCGCGCTCGGTCTCGGTGAAGGCGCGTTGCCGGAGAGCGAGACGCTGGAGACACTGAGCGAGATCGCGGCGCAGATCTCGCTCACCGAGCGCCGCGCCATGAAGGCCGAGCGCGAAACCGCCGACCGGCTGATCGCGCATTTCCTCGCCGACCGTATCGGCGCGACGTTTCAAGGCCGTATCTCGGGCGTTACCCGCGCCGGCCTGTTCGTGAAGTTATCGGATACCGGCGCCGACGGGCTGATCCCGATCCGCACGCTCGGCACCGAGTACTACAATTATGACGAGACGCGTCACGCGCTCGTCGGCTCACGCAGCGGTGCCATGCACCGGTTGGGTGACGTTGTCGACGTGCGTCTGGTAGAAGCTGCACCGGTAGCCGGCGCGTTGCGGTTCGAGCTGTTGTCGGAAGGCCAAGTGAAAGGCAAGGTCATTCCGCGCGGCAGAAAACGCGACGGCTCGAAGGCATCGGCAAAGCCATCGAAATCGCATCCGGGCCGCAGCCCGCGCGACAAGGTTCGCAAGCCTCACAAGGGCAAGTCGGGAAAAGCCAAGCCCGGCAAATCGAAGAAAGGCAAGTCATGGAAACGGTGAACGCCGCGACGACATGGACCCGGGACACCGCACAGGCCGAGAAGCGCGACCTCTGGACCGCGATGAAGCGCGGCTTCCGTTGCCGTTGCCCGCGTTGCGGCGAAGGCAAGATGTTTCGCGCTTTCCTGAAGACCGCCGATAATTGCTCGAAGTGCGGACTCGATTTTACTCCGCACCGCGCCGACGATTTGCCGGCCTATCTCGTGATCGTCGTGGTCGGCCACATCGTGGTACCGGCGGCGCTCTGGATCGAGACCAATTTCTCGCCGGCCGTATGGCTGCAGTTGGCGATCTATTTGCCGGTGACGTTCCTCTTATCGCTGGTTCTGTTGCAGCCGATCAAGGGCGCGGTGGTCGGCATCCAATGGGCGCTGCGCATGCACGGTTTTGACGAAAATGCCCATAGCGACATTCCGCCGGTCTAGCTAGACCGGTAGTAACAAGAAGCACCAAAGACGGGGATGGAATGAACGACGTCGCGACCGCCGTAAAGGAAGAAAAAGAAGCCGATCATCATCCCTATTTCCGGCCCAAGGATGCAGCGACGCTGATTCTGATCGACCGCTCCGCCGACAAACCGAAAGTTCTGGTCGGCAAGCGCCACGACAAGGTGGTGTTCATGCCGGGCAAATATGTTTTCCCGGGCGGGCGTGTCGACAAGTCGGATAACCGCATTCCGGTCGCCGCGCCGATTACCCCAGAGCTCGAGGCCAACCTGCTCAAAGGCAGTCCGAAGATCGCACCATCGCGGGCGCGCGCGCTGGCGGTTGCAGCGATCCGCGAGGCCTGCGAGGAAACCGGCCTCTGCCTCGGATGCAAGGTTGACATGCCCGTCAAGCTCGACGGCGCGTGGAAACCGTTTGCGGAGGCAGGCCTCTTGCCCGATCCTTCCGGCTTGTTCCTGATCGCGCGCGCGATCACCCCGCCCGGCCGCGTCCGCCGTTTTGATACGCGCTTCTTCACGGCCGACGCGTCGGCCATCGCCCATCGCGTCGAAGGCGTGATCCACGCCGATGCCGAACTGGTGGAGCTGGTGTGGGTCGAGATCGGCTCTCAGCCGCTCGCCGACGCGCACGCCATGACCAAGAACGTGCTCGCCGAACTCGACCGCCGCCTTGCGACCGGCCCGCTGCGTCACGACGCGCCGGTGCCGTTCTTTCATTTCTACGGCGGCAAGATGCAGAAGGACGTGCTGGGGACGTAAGGCTCTGCTCTCTCCCCGCGTCATTCCGGGGCATCGCGGAGCGATGAACCCGGAATCTCGAGATTCCGGGTCTGCGCTACGCGCATCCCGGAATGACAGTCGTGTTGAGACTCCGCGCAAAAACAAAAAATTCTTCTGCGCGCCCCTAATGGCGTCGCCCTTGCCCGTGCCTATCTCTTTCCCAACAATAACAGCTACGGAAACGGGGCAATGGCACAGCGGCAACTCAAGCTCGGCGCGTTCATGCGGCCGGTCTCCATCCACACCGGCGCGTGGCGGTATCCCGGCGCCTGGCCCGATGCCAATTTCAATTTCCCGCGCATCAAGCAACTGATCCAGAAGCTGGAGGCCGGCAAGTTCGACGCGTTCTTCATGGCCGATCATCTGGCCGTGCTGAACATGCCGATCAATGCGCTCAAGCGCAGCCACACGGTCACTTCGTTCGAGCCGTTCACGCTGTTGTCGGCGCTATCAGCCGTGACGGAACATATCGGCCTGATCGCGACGGGATCGACGACGTTCGACGAGCCCTATCATGTGGCCCGGCGCTTTGCCTCGCTCGATCACATCTCAGGTGGACGCGCGGGCTGGAATATCGTCACCACCTCCAATCCGGACGCAGCGCTCAATTTCGGGCTCGACGACCACATGGAGCACGCCGAGCGCTACAAGCGGGCGCGCGAGTTTTATGACGTGGTGACGGGTCTGTGGGATTCCTTTGCCGACGACGCCTTCGTGCGCGACGTCGAACAAGGCCTCTATTTCGATCCCGCCAAAATGCACGTGCTCAATCACAAGGGCAAACATCTGTCCGTGCGCGGCCCGCTCAACATCGCCCGCCCCGTGCAGGGCTGGCCGCTGATCGTGCAGGCCGGCGCGTCCGAGGACGGCAAGCAGCTCGCGGCGGAAACTGCTGAAGCCGTTTTCACCGGCGGCGGCAGCCTCGCCGACGGGCAGAAGCTTTATGCCGATATCAAGGGCCGCATGGAGAAGATCGGCCGCAACCCCGAGCATCTGAAGATCCTGCCCGGCGCCTTCGTCGTGGTCGGCGACAGCGTCGAGGAAGCCAAGGAGAAAAGGGCCAGGCTCGACAGCATGGTGCATTACGACAGCGCCATCGCCTCGCTCTCGGTGCAGCTCGGCACCGACGCCTCCGGCTTCGATCCCGACGGACAATTGCCGCCGATCCCCGAGACCAACGCCAGCAAGAGCGGCCGCCAGCGCCTCGTCGATGCCGCCGCGCGCGACAAGCTGACGGTGCGCCAGCTCGCCCAGCGCGTCGGCGGCTATGGCGGGCTGTCCTTTGTAGGCACGCCGCAGACGATCGCCGACCAGATGGAGGAGTGGCTGATGAGCCGCGGCAGCGACGGTTTTAACATCATGTTCCCGTTCCTCCCGGCCGGATTGGACGATTTCGTCGACAAGGTGGTGCCGGAACTGCAGCGGCGCGGGATTTTCCGCAAAGAGTATGAAGGCAAGACGCTGCGGGAGAATTTGGGGCTGCCGAGGCCGAAAAACCGGTTCTTTGAAGGTTAACGCGCACATTCCGCAAAAGTGGGCACCGGTTTTGCGATCAGAGTACCCGCAAAACATGGATTCTACCGCCAATCAGGCCGGTTTTTGCCCCGAAAACCTTGACTTTGGGCGATCAGAAGCTAGGTTGCGCGGCAAATGCAGGCCGGTTTGGCCGGCGCCTGACACCCCCATTTTTGAGGTTCTGAACATGGCCAAAGCGGTCACCATCAAGGTCAAGCTCGTTTCCTCGGCGGATACCGGCTTCTATTACGTCGCCAAGAAGAATTCGCGCACCATGACCGACAAGCTGGTCAAGAAGAAGTACGACCCGGTCGCGCGCAAGCACGTCGAGTTTCGCGAAGCGAAGATTAAATAGTTGGCAGCTCACTGCTGATGGATTCGACGGGGCCCTTCGGGCCCCGTTTCGTTTTCCGGCATCGGCGTGACAGCCGTTACATAGCGTTCCGGCATTGTGTCGAAAGCCAATTGATATTTCCGATCGCCCTCGCCATTCGCGACACTCCCGTCATCGCTCCGCAGAACTTGCCGCGGGGCATGTCAGGGAGAGCTACCATGTCATTCATCAAGATCGGTCTCGCCGCGATCGGCAGCCTCATTGCATTTGCAGCGTCCGCCTCGGCCGAAGTTCGCTACAACGGCTTCCCCAAGCTCGGGTACTACATCGAACCGTCGGCGCCGGCCCCAACGCAATCCACCACAGCCGGCAGGCGGAGCGTCTTTGACGCAAGAGCTGACCTTCCCAGGGCAGCCCCACCCGTCCCGCAATCCCCGTTTCGCAAGGGCGGTATCAACTCCCGCGGGACCTGAAACAATCCTCGGCGTTGAGAATTGCTCCGATTCTCAACGCACCCTTCATTCGATCCTGCGACTGGTCTATGCGCGGCATTTAATCCACCGGCGCCAGCCGGCGGTGCGGTCGCGGGAGTCTCTGCGCTACGTTTCCGTCCACATCCGAACCGAGGTCCTTGCGCCAGGGCCGCGCCTTCTCGATCAGCACCAGAATGACAACGATGGCCGCGGCCAGGGCGAGCGCGCCCTGCCAATAGGGAATGCCCGCCAGATCCGTAAAGATCAGTTTGGTCCCCGTGCCGATCAGCGACTTGGCTAGCCAGGGTTGCGCGTAAGAGAAGACGACTGCACCGGACAATCCACCGAGCAGCGTGAAGATGGCGTCGCGATAGCCGACGCCAATCTGTGCCAGTGTCGTGCCGGGACAGGCACCCGCCAGCGCGATGCCGGCGCCGAGGATCAGCCCGCCGACGATGTCGGCGGCATACAGCGCCGCCTTTGGCTGGAGCTTGACGAAGCCAAATCCATTGAGAAACGCCAGCACCACCGCCCCGGTCGCAACCGCGCTCAGGAACACCTTGAGCATGATCCAATTTCTCAACTGCATCTGGCCGACGATGATTCCCGGCTCGAATACCCGCGACTTCTCCAGTGCGAAGCCGAAGACAACTCCCATCAGCAGGCCGCTGATGATTCCAACTGCAACCGACATGACGGCCTCCTGGTTATATTCGGCGAAGCAGAAGCAAAGCGGTAGCGATGCCACCCCCGAACATCGCTGCTACCGCAACCGTCGAGCCGACGGATAATTGCGCCATTCCAGAAAGTCCGTGTCCGCTGGTGCAGCCGTCGGCAATCCGCGCGCCGAGCAGCATCAGGAAGCCGGCAACAAACGCAATTGCGTATCGCAAGCCACTCGACGGCGAGCCCAGCGCCTTCGCCCAGATTGGCGATATCGGCGCACGGACCGCGCCCGACATCTTCATCGACGCGAATGCCCCGAAGCCAATGCCGGCGACCAGCGCGACTTGCCAGAGGTTCTTGGCATTCGCCGCAACATGTTTGGCTACGTAGTCGATGTTCAGTAGCGAGGGGTCGGCCAAGCCGGCTATCGCCGCGCCGACCGTAACGTACGAAGACGACGCTCCGAGCGCGCTCTCGATGATCAGGAATGCCGGGATCTGCAGCAGGCCGATCAGCACGCCGGCAGCGTAAGGCGACCAGGCCCTGTCGAAAGGTGACATCGGCAATCTCCCCAAATCATTACATTAGCATTTCATAATATAATGGTACGCGAACGAGCCCTCATTGACCTGGATCAACCGGTGCCGCGCCGAGCAAAAACAACCTCAGCGCTGCGGAATTTGTTGCTGATCAATGCGCGCGCTCAATGCGCTGCGAGAGTGCGGTCTGCTTCAACCGCGGAGAACAAGCCATGCTCAAGATCTCGCTTCTCGTATGGATCATCTTGGGAACGGCACTTGCAGGCACCGCCGTGATTGCGGTCCTCGCCGTCCCCTCCCTTGCCGCTCAGGCCATGAAGAATATTCCGTTCGCGGTGCTGATCGGTTTTTCTGTCGCCATGCCGCTCTCCTATCTGATCGCCAGGAAGATCGGCACCTCACCGGCTCGACAGTAGGAAAGCACAACCGCCATGGGCGAAACCATCATTGAAGGGCCGCTATATGCGCCCCGCAAGAAGGTCTATCCGCAGGCCATCCATGGCCGGTTTCGCCGGATCAAATGGACGCTGCTGGTGGTGGGACTGGCGGTCTATTATCTGCTGCCTTTCGTGCGCTGGGATCGCGGCCCCGGCCTACCCAGCCAAGCGGTACTGCTCGACCTGCCGCATCGCCGCTTCTACTTCTTCTTCATCGAGCTATGGCCGCAGGAGGTCTACTACTTCACCGGCCTGCTGATCATCGCGGCGATGACGCTATTCCTGATGAACGCGCTGGCGGGCCGCATCTGGTGCGGCTACCTCTGCCCGCAAACGATCTGGACGGACCTGTTCTATGCCGTCGAGCGCTGGGTCGAGGGCGACCGGCGCGAACGCATCCTGAAGGACAAGCACGCCTGGACCTTCAGCCATATGCGCGAGGTCGCGACCAAGCACTTCCTGTGGCTGATGATCGCCTGGTGGACCGGCGGCGCCTGGGTGCTGTATTTCGCCGATGCGCCGACGTTGGTGAAGGATCTCGCCACCTTCCAGGCGCCGTTCATCGCCTATCTCTGGATCGGCATCCTGACCGCGACCACCTATGTGTTCGCCGGCCATGCGCGCGAACAGGTCTGCATCTATATGTGTCCCTGGCCGCGCATCCAGGCGGCGTTGACGGACGAATGGGCGCTCAACGTAACCTATCGCCGCGACCGCGGCGAACCGCGCACCTCCATCAAGAAGGCGGAGCAGTTGCGCCTCGCCGGGGAACCGGCCGGCGATTGCGTCGACTGCCATCAGTGCATCAATGTGTGTCCAACCGGCGTCGACATCCGCAACGGCATCCAACTCGGCTGCATTCAATGCGGCCTGTGCATCGACGCCTGCGACGCGATCATGCAGCAGATAAACCGGCCGACCGGGCTGATCGCCTACGATACCGACATCAATGTCGAGCGCCGGCTTGCCGGCAAGCCGCCGATCTACCATCTGATCCGCGCGCGTACCGTACTCTACGCCGCCATCATCGTCGTCGTCGGCTGCATCATGCTGTACACGCTGGCGACCCGCAGCTCGATGGCCATCAGCGCGCTGCACGAACGCAGCCCGCTATTCGTCGCCCTGAGCGATGGCAGCGTCCGCAATGACTATACCGTACGTTTCCTCAACAAGGCCGGCGTGTCCCGTTCCTTCGCGCTGGAAGTGCACGGTCTTCCCGCCGCCGAGATTCGCACGTCGGGGATCGAACCTGGGGCGGACGGAAAACTGATCGTCGAGGTCGGGCCCGACCAGACCCGGGAACTCAGGGCATCGGTGCAGGTAGCGGCAGCCGGCTTGCCGAAGGAAGCGATCGATATCGAGTTCAGGGCGATAGATGTCACAACCGGCCAAGCCGCCTCGGTCCGCGATCACTTTATCCCGGCCGCCAAATGACCTGACCTTGGGTGATGCCTGCCTATCGCGCCGCCACCAGCGGCGGTCCGCTCGGCCGGATCAGCGCGAACGCGACCTGGACAATGCCGCCGGCCAGACCAAGCGCGACGCCGATCCGCCACGCCATGGTGTAGGAGCCGAGCGCGTCGTACAGCACCCCGCCGCCGAACGCGCCGAGGAAGCTGCCGACCTGGTGGCTCATGAAGGCGAGCCCCTGGATCATCGCCTGCCATTTCAGGCCGAACATTTCCGCCACCGCGCCCGCGACCAACGGGCCGACGCCCATCCAGAGGAAACCCATGATGGCGCCGAACAGCAGCGTGGTCGCCGGCGTCGGCGGCAGCGTGAAATACCAGGCGAGCGCGATCGAGCGGAAGATGTAGATGCCGCCGAGCAGCGCCAGCTTGTTCCAGCGCTGGCCGGCCCAGCCGAAGAAGATGCTGCCGAGCACGTTGAAGCCGCCGATCATGCCGAGCGTCTGCGCGCTCAGCATCGGATCCATGCCGCAGATCGCAAGATACGACGGCAGGTGCGTGGTGAGAAAGACGAGCTGCATGCCGCAGACGAAATAGGCGCCGGTCATCACCACGAAAGACGCGTTGGCGAACGCCATCTTCGTTGCAGCGGTGGCCGAAGTATCGCCGATCTCGTCTTCCGTCGGCTTGGGCAACGGAATCTTGTCCACCCTGCCCGCATACCAGGCCGCGGGAATCATCAGGAGCGACAGCACCACGAAGCCGACGAGCCCGATTCGCCAGCCGTAACCTTCATTGAGCATCTGCCCGATCGGCGCCGACAACAGCGCGCCGAGGGAGCCGGCGCCCGACACCAGGCCGAGCACGGTGGAGCGCACCGTCGCTGGCACCGCGCGCGCCGCAACCGACATCGCAATCGCCGCCGCGGTGCATGCCAGCGACGTGCCGATCAACACGCCGCCGCCGATCATGACGGCGAGAACGCCGTTCGCCCCGGCCATCAAGGCAAGGCCGGCGACATAGAGCAGCGCGCCGACCACCATGATGGCGCGAAAGCCGTAGCGCACCGTCAGCGCACCGGCGAGCGGCTGCAAAAATCCCCAAGCGAGGTTTTGCACCGCGATCGCCAGCGTGAAGTCGGAAATCGATATTCTGATATCGTGCGTCAGCGGCTGCATGAAAATGCCGAGCGACTGCCGCAGCCCCATGCTCAGCGTCAGCATGATGGATGCGCCGATCAGAATGGGCAGCGTCGGACGCAGGATTTGCAGCAGGGCCATTGTTTTTATTCTCCCTAAGGGGCGCGATTCGAACGCCGCGTCCTGCAATTGGCATCTGAAATAGGTACACAGACCTGTGTACCTGGGCTATAAGGGGCGCTGCTGTCAAGCAAACGGTGACCCACGCATTCGCATGGCTACCCTGCCCGCCAAACCGGCGATGAAGGAACGGATTCTGGAAACCGCGGATAGGCTGTTCTATCTGCAGGGAATTCGCGCGGTCGGCGTCGACACCATCGCCGCCGAAATCGGCATCAGCAAGCGCACGCTGTACAATCATTTTCCATCCAAGGACGCGCTGATCTCGGCCTATCTGGCGCGGCGCTTCGTGGCGCCGCGGCCATCAGACAAGTCGCCGGTCGAGCAAATTCTCGGCACTTTCGATTCGCTGGAGCGACGCTTTTCGGCGAAAGATTTTCGCGGCTGTCCCTTCGTCAATGCGGTGGCCGAACTCGGCGAGGATCGGTCGGTCCGAAAGGTTGCGGTCGAGTTCAAGGAAAGCCGCCGCCTCTGGTTTCGCGACCTGCTGGTGCAACTCGGCGCCCGTGAAGCGGACGCGCTGGCGACGCAGCTCGCTCTGCTCGTCGACGGCTCGATCGCCCAGGATCTCATCCGCAACGACCCCGCGATGGCGCGCGCGGCAAAGGAAGCCGCGACGGTGCTGCTCAGGAATGCGGGGGTGAAGGTGGGTGCGGCTGCGCCGAAGCATGCGGAAAAGAAGCGGCAGTCAAGGTCGGCAACTTGAAGCGCTCCCAACCGTCGTCCCTGCGAACGCAGGGACCCATACGCTGCGGCCTTTCAATAAGGCGATGTGGCGGTTACCTTCTTGCTGCAAAAAGCGCCGGTGGTTATGGGTCCCTGCGTTCGCAGGGACGACATCAAGATAGAGCCGCGCCAAACTAACGAAGGTAAAGGGAGCGAAAATGGAAGACCTGAAAGTGACCGCAAACGGTTATGACTTCAAACCGGCACGCGCAGCCATGCAGCGCTATGTCGACAACAACCTGCTGTCAGGCATTTCCTGGGCGGTCATGGTCGGGCGGGACCTCGTCGACGTGAATTGCGTCGGCTGGGCCGACAAGGAAGCGCAGACGCCGCTCCGCACCGATCACATCTTCCGCGTCTTCTCCAACACCAAGCTGATCACCTCCTGCGCCGTGCTCTTGCTGTTCGAGGAAGGCAGACTCAAGCTCGACGACGCAATCGAAAAATTCATTCCGCAGCTCGGAAACCGCCAAGTACTGCGGCCCGGCGCCAGCTCGCTGGATGATACCGAGCCTGCGAAGAGCTCGATCACCATCCGTCAGTTGCTCAGCCACAGCTCCGGCCTGAGCTACGGCTTCTTCGATCCCGGTACCGCCATCTACAAGGCGCTCAACGAGCGCGGCGTCCACAATCCCATGACGACGCTGGCCGACATGGTGGACGTGCTGGCCGGCTTGCCGCTGATCTATCAGCCAGGCACGTCGTGGGAATATTCGCTGGCCACCGACGTGCTGGGGCGGCTGGTCGAAGTCATCAGCGGCCAGAGTTTCGACAAGTTCATCCAGGCGCGCATTCTGGGTCCGCTCGGCATGGTCGATACCGGCTTCGTCGTGCCGGAAAAGGATCGGGGCCGGCTCGTCGCCTATTACGCCGGTGCTGATATGATGGAGCCGATGAAGCCGGGATTGACCCGAACCGACAACTCGCCCTTCCCCGGCGCTTATCTGCACCCGATCGCAAGACTGAGCGGCGGCGGCGGCCTGGTTTCAACCCTGCCCGACATGGTCGCGCTGATCCGAAGCCTGCTGCCCGGCGGGTCGACCCTGCTCAAGCCCGAGACGATTGCGCTGATGCTGACCAACCAATTGCCCGAGGGCCAGTGGATCCGCTTTGCCATGATGGGAGAGCAGCCCGGCAAAGCGTTTAGCCTGGCCGGCGGATTGATCCTGACGCCTTCGGCGTTCGATCACCCGGATGCCGCAGGCGAACTCTATTGGGGCGGCGTCGCCGGCACCCAATGGTGGATCTCGCCGAAGCGCAACATGGCCGGCGTGATGATGGCGCAGCGCCAGATGGCGTTCGTGCATCCGTTCTCGTTCGAGTTCAAACGACTGGCGTATGAGGCGGTGAAGCAGGATGCCGAAGAGATGCGGGCGTCCGCGTAAGCATCCGCATAACGGCTGTCGTCACCCGCGAAAGCGGGTGATCCAGTATTCCAGAGACGTTAATCGTCGAATTGAGAGGCCGCGGCGTACTGGATACCCCGCTTTCGCGGGGTATGACGACTTAGCAAGGCGGCGCAACCGCGCAATGACGGCTAGGCCGCCGCTGATACCACCCGGTTTCGTCCGTCGTGCTTGGCGCGATAGAGCGCAGTGTCGGCGCGCTTGAGCACGTCGGCGACCGGCTCGCCCTTGTGGTCCAGCGTCGCCAGGCCGATCGAGATCGTGACGTCGATCCGCTTGGTGCCCTTGTTGACCGCAAAGGTTTCGCTGGCGATCGAGCGGCGCAGACGCTCGGCAACCATGCCGGCGACGCTCAGGTCGGTTTCCGGCATCACGATGACGAATTCCTCGCCGCCATAGCGGCAGGCCAGATCGATGCCGCGGATCGACTTGCGGATGCGCACGGCGAACTCGCGCAGCACGTCGTCGCCGGCGTCGTGGCCGTAGGTGTCGTTGATGGATTTGAAGAAGTCGATGTCGAGGATCATCAGCGCGAGCGGCTTGCCGCGACTCGAGGCCTGCTCGACGAGCGTCGAGAGATGGCTTTCCATGTAGCGGCGATTGTGTAGGCCGGTCAGCGCGTCGGTGATCGCCATTTCGATCGAGTTCTGCACGTTGTCGCGCAGATGGTCGGTATAGCGCCGCTTGCGGATCTGGGTGCGCGCCCGCGCCAGCAGCTCGTTCTTGTCGACGGGACGGAGCAGATAATCGTTGACGCCGATTTCGAGCCCGCGCAGCAGACGCGCATTGTTGTCGGCGTCGGAGATGGCGAGAATGGGCAACTGGCGGGTGCGCTCCAGCGAGCGCGCCTGGCTGCACAGCCGCAGACCGTCGTAATTTTCCAGGCTGAGAGAGACGATCAGCAAATCGTAATTGCCGTCAGCGGCGTGAAACAGCGCTTCCGCCGGATTGATTTCGACGTCGACGGTGTGCTCGGAGGCAAGGATCGGCGCCAGCCGCTCGTAGGACGACGGCCGGTCATCGACCAAAAGGATCCGTCCGCCGACGCCCTTGTCGGCGATCGCGCTGCGCTCGGGCGCTTCCATGCCGATCTCGAGCGAGGTGATGGCGCGCATGCGCAGCTCATCGGTCATCATCTTCAGCCGTGTCAGTGACCGAACGCGCGCGATCAGAACAATGTCGGATACCGGCTTGGTGAGAAAATCGTCGGCCCCGGCTTCCAGCCCGCGGACGCGATCGGACGGGCTGTCGAGCGCGGTGACGATCACGACGGGAATGAAATGGGTCGCCGGGTTGGATTTCAGCCGGCGACAGACCTCGAAACCGTCCATGTCCGGCATCATGACGTCGAGCAGGATGATGTCGCATTCGGAGCGCGAACAGAGGTCGAGCGCCTCGGCGCCGTTGGAAGCAGTCAGCACGTCGAAATATTCGGCCGACAGCCGGGCTTCCAGCAGCTTGACGTTCGCAGGAACGTCATCGACGACGAGGATACGCGCAGACATCGAAACTCACCCCTACCCGATAAAACGCCGTACGGTTTCAATAAACTTGCCGACGGAAATTGGCTTGGACAGATACGCCTCGCAGCCGCCTTCGCGGATGCGCTCTTCATCGCCCTTCATCGCAAACGCGGTGACGGCAACCACCGGAATGGCGCGCAACTCCGGATCGTCCTTGATCCAGCGCGTCACTTCGAGGCCCGACACCTGCGGAAGCTGGATATCCATCAGGATCAGATCGGGGCGCAGCTTGCGGACGAGATCGAGCGCCTCGAAACCATTGCTGGTGCCGGAGGTTTGATAGCCATGCGCTTCCAACAGATCGCGAAAGAGCTTCATATTGAGCTCGTTGTCCTCCACGATCAGGACGGTTTTCGCCATCCCGTCCCTCCCTCATCCCAGGAAACAAGTCCGGCCTTTCGGCACGTCTTGCTCCGACGCCGCCCCCTGTCGAAAAGTGAAATCAAACTAGCGCCAGATTCGCTCTAAGCCGTTAAATCGATGCGCCAACTTTTACGAAGCGGTCCGATTGTTGAACATACTCCGCAGACTCGGGCATGATGGTTCCCAAATTAGAGACCATAAGTTAACGGAAAGGCAAACGATCTATTGAAAAAGCCTGTTCACAACCCTCGCGAAGTGGCTGAAATCGTTGCGGTTCAGGCGCTGAGTTTCATTGCCGGCGATCCTGAGAGGCTCGGCCTGTTCCTGGCTGAAACCGGCATCGGTCCGGAGACGCTGCGCACCGCCGCCGCCGACCCGCAATTTCTGGCCTCGGTGCTGGATTTTGTGATGCGGGATGACGCAACGGTGAAGGCATTTGCGAGCGCCTCGCAACTGCACCCGACCAACATTGCCGCCGCCCGCCAGGTGCTCGGCGATCCGAATTGGGAGCGCGACGTGCCGTGAACGCGCAAGCGCCAACCTTCTTAGATGGTCCGCGCGCGTTCTGCCGGGATTGCCTCGGCGACCTCGATATCAAGGCAAGGCGATGCAATGAATGCGGTTCCCCCCGCCTGGTCCGCCACCATGCCCTACCCTCGCTGACGCTGGCGCACATCGACTGCGACGCGTTCTACGCCACGGTGGAGAAGCGCGACAATCCGGAACTTGCCGACAAGCCCGTGATCATCGGCGGCGGCAAGCGCGGCGTGGTGTCGGCTGCCTGTTATGTCTCGCGGACCTATGGCGTGCGCTCGGCGATGCCGATGTTTAAAGCGCTGGCGCTCTGCCCCCAGGCAGCCGTGATCCCGCCAAACATGGCCAAATATGTCCGCGTCGGCCGCGAGGTGCGGCAGGCCATGCAGACGCTGACGCCGTTGGTGGAACCGCTCTCGATCGACGAGGCGTTTCTCGATCTTTCCGGCACGCAGCGCGTTCACGGCATGATTCCCGCCAAGGTGCTGGCGCGCTTTGCCCGCGAGGTCGAGCGCAACATCGGCATTACGGTTTCCGTCGGCCTCTCCTGCAACAAGTTTTTGGCCAAGATCGCCTCCGATCTCGACAAGCCGCGCGGCTTTGCCGCCCTCGACCAGATTGAGGCCCGCGAGATGCTCGCCGACAAGCCGGTCGGATTCATCTACGGCGTCGGTCCCGCGACCCAGGAAAAGCTGCAGCAGCGGGGGTTTCGTGTCATTGCGGACCTGCAGCGCGCCGACGAGGTCGAGTTGATGAAGCAGTTCGGCGGCGAAGGCCGTCGGCTGTGGCGGCTGGCGCGCGGCATCGACGATCGCAGCGTGGTCCCCGACCGCGGCGCCAAGACGATATCGAGCGAAACCACGTTCGAAAACGACATCCGCGATTTCGCCACGCTGGAACGGCTGTTGTGGCGGCTGTCGGAAAAGGTGTCGTCCCGGCTGAAGAACGGCAACCTTGCAGGCCTCACCATCACGCTGAAGCTGAAGGCCGCCGACTTCAAGCAGCGCACCCGCTCGCAATCGATTCAAGCGCCGACCCAGCTCGCCGCGAAGATTTTTGCGGTGTCGCGCGAAATGCTGGCCAAGGAGATCGACGGCACCGCCTTCCGCCTGATGGGCACGGGCGTCAGCGCGCTGCGCGAGGGATCGCGAGGAGACGACATCGACATGCTCGACCGCCGCTCGGCCCACGCCGAGCGCGCGATGGATGACTTGCGGAAGAAGTTCGGCAATGCCGCCGTGATCCGGGGCATCGCCTACAAGGGGCCGGTGAAGGAGGAGGACGAGGAGGAAGAGTAGCACACCAGCCCCTCCACGTCAGCAATGACGACATCAATCGACGACCGCCACTGCCTCAATCTCGATCAACCATTCGGGGGCCGCGAGCGCCGTGACTCCGACGAGCGTGCTCGCCGGCGGCTCTATGCCTTCAAAGAAAACCGAGCGCGCCTTGCCGATGATCGGACGGAGCTCCGGTCTATAGCCGACGACGAAAGTGGTGATCTTCACGATGTCAGCGTAACTCGCACCGGCGGCTTTCAGCGCCAGGCCGATATTTTGCATCACCTGTGTCGTCTGCGCGGCTATATCACCCTCGCCGACCACCCGTCCCTCTTCATCGGTGGATACCTGTCCCGCGATATAGATCGTGCGCGCGCCTGAAGCTGTGACGACGTGGGAGTAAGCCGGATTGTGGTGAAGGCCGCTTGGCCGAAGTTTTTCGAGCTTGCTCATGTTTACGCCTCCCTGACGTGCATGGTTCGTCCGAAGCGTATCCGGGTCCGGCGCTCTCGACCAGACTCGTTATCGCAGGATGCGCAGCACGCGTCCCAAGGCCTGCCCCGAAGACGAGGTCCCTTAATTGCAGGGCTTGCAATCCCTGACGCCGAATTTGCCCACCCTCAAAGGAAGATACTCAACTATGCGGCCTTGAACCGGCAAGGAATGATCAGATTTCTATTAAGTCTCCAACTTGCAGGGAGCCCGCAGGCCCGGATGCGTTCCACGAAACCCCTACGCGGAAGGAACGGAACATGGCCATTTTAAAACGGGAGTTACATCGGCAGGTCAAAGGCCCGGAAACCACCGAGCTGGATCTTTGGAACCTGGTCTTCGACACTGACACCAAGCGCTTGTACGTCGAACATGAGTGGACCTACATGGATCCGCTTATTCGCGGGGCGGCGGACTATCGAACGGACGTAATGGATATCGCGGAGTATCTGTCGCAAGGCGGTCAAACCGCGGGCCACCGTGAACTCTGGCGGTTGCTGCGAGCGATCTTCAAGGAACAGTTCGAACCTGAGGAGCATGACCGCCAAGCGGCACTTTCGGAGCAGCCCCCTGCTCAGGAAGTCGAGCAGAAGTCGCCAAGTCCCTGACGCAGATCAGAGCATCTTGCCGACGACCTTGGTCATGTCCTCCGCCGAGAAGGCTCGCAACGACTCGGTGCGAACATTGCCCAAGGCGCCGAGGCTCAAGCTAAGCGTCATGGCGGAGAATTCATCCGGCGCATCGAGGATCGTCACAATGTCGTAGCGTCCCTGCGTCCAGAACAGCTCCTTTACCGTAATTCCGAAGGTCTCGGCCATTTTCTTGAAAGCCTCTGCCCGTTTCGGTGAATCCTTCGCGCCTCGGATCCCTTGATCGGTAAAGTTGGCAAGCACGACATACGTTACCATCGTGGCTCTCCCTGATTGTCGGGTTTAACCGAACCTCCCGGCCGATCGCTCGTGGCCATCCATCGATCAGCGCTCGTGGATACCCCTGCGCACGGCTGTCTCACGAAAACTGCTCAAGGTCCGCTTTGAGCGCTACCAGGAAGCGAGCGGCTTCACCGCCTGTTACAACGCGATGGTCGAAGGTAAGCGACAATGGCAGCACGCGCCTCACCGCCGGCTGGCCTCGATAGGCGACCACCCCTTGGGTAATCCGGCCGGCGCCTATGATCGCCACTTGTGGCGGTACGACGATCAGACTGGCGAAGCGGCCTCCGATCATTCCGAAATTCGACAGCGTAATCGTCGCTCCGCGCAGTTCTCCCGGAGGTATCGAGCGCGCGACGGCGTCCGCCCGCATCCGGTCAAGCCCGGTTCGCAAGTCCGATACGTCCCGCTCGGCGACATTGCGCAACACGGGAACGATAAGACCACCCCCGGTATCGACGGCAATGCCGAGATCGATACGGTCGATCAGACGCCGTTCGCCGACGCCAGAATTGTACCAGGCATTGAGCGAAGGCTCCGTCTTGCAGGCGGCAGCGATCGCGCGCACCAGTCGGATTGTCACATCCTCGCCGGTTCGCCAATCGTCGATATCGGCCTCGTCGGTGACACCGGCAGGAACGATCTCGGCATGAGCCGCTGTCATGCGCTGAGCCATCGCGCGCCGCAAACCGCGCAAGGGTTCGGGAGGTCCGGTATGGGACAAGCCCCTGGCAGCCCGTTCCACATCCGCGCGCGTGATGGTGCCGCCGGGTCCTGTGGCTTCGATCAGGTCGAGGTCGACATCGAGCTTGCGGGCGAGCGCGCGCACCGCCGGAAACACCTGGGCCTTCTGTCCAGTCGCTGGCCCGGAGGGCGCCGCTGCTGCCGGCGGCGGCTCGCCAGCGCCAAGTTCGCCGACAATGGTGCCGGTGTCTTGCTCGGGGCCTTCGGCAAACTCGACAAGCGGCGCGCCTACCTTCACCACATCTCCCTTGGCGCCAAACAGGTGCAGGATGCGTCCGCCCGAGGGCGACGGCACCTCGACGACGGCTTTGTCGGTCTCGACTGAAACCAGTGGCTGATCGGTAACGACGTGATCGCCTTCGTTGACATACCAGTTCACAATCTCGGCCTCTTCGAGACCCTCTCCCAGATCCGGCAATACGAACTGGCGCATGGGATAAATCCGCTGGCAATCAACTGAACTGGCACGCTTTGCGCGCGGCCGTCACGATACGATCGACCGATGGCATCATGTGTTGCTCGAGCCGTGCCATCGGAATGATCGTGTCGTAGCCGGTGACGCGGGCCACAGGCGCGAGCAGAGAGGTCAGAGCGCGCTCGGCGATCAGCGCCGCGATCTCGCCTCCGAATCCGCCGGTGCGTGTCGCCTCGTGCACGATGACACAGCGTCCGGTTTTTGCGACCGAACCGAGCACCGTGGCTTCATCGTAAGGCTTGAGCGTGGCGAGATCGATGACCTCGGCGGCGACGCCGTCGGCAGCCAGCGCGTCGGCCGCCGCCATGGTTTCCTTCAGCATCGCACCCCAGCTAATCAGCGTGACGTCGCGGCCCTCCCGCAGGACAAAGGCGACATCCAGCGGCAAAGCCTCACCGTTATCTTCCACCTCGCCTTTCGCCGCGCGGTAGATGCGGGTCGGCTCCAGAAACACCACCGGATCGGGATCGCGGATCGCGGCGAGCAGCAGTCCGTAGGCGCGCTCCGGCGACGAAGGAATGACAACGCGCAGGCCGGGGATATGGGCGAGCATCGCCTCGGTGCTTTCGGAATGATGCTCCGGCGCGCGAATGCCGGCGCCATGCGGCGTCCGCAGAACCATTGGACAGGTGAGCCGTCCCTGGGTGCGGTTGCGGATTCGGGAGGCGTGGTTCACCAGTTGATCGATGCAGGGATACAGAAACCCCATAAACTGGATCTCGCCGACGGGCTTCACCCCCTGCGCCGCCATGCCGACACAGAGCCCGCTGATCAGGAGTTCGGCAAGCGGCGTATCGAGGACGCGTTCGGGGCCGAAGCGCGTTTGCAGGCCGACGGTTGCGCGGAAGACTCCGCCGTTGATGCCGACATCTTCGCCAAGCACGACGACATCAGGGTCATCCTCCATCGCGCGGGCGAGCGCCAGATTGACGGCCTCGACCAACGTCACCTCAGGCATCGCCGTCTCCCGCGAGTTGGCGGCGCTGCGCGGCGTACGTCTCGGGCAGCTCGGCATAGAGATGATCGAACATGATTTCCGGCCGGCGCGGCTCCGTTGCCAGGTAGCGCTCGACCGCCGCCTCGACGCGCTCATGGCACTCCGCCGCGAGCTGTTCCTCCTGCGCCTTGCTCCACATTTTTTGACCGACGAGATAGCTCCTCAGGCGCGTAATCGGCTCTTCCTTCCAGCGGGCCTGGACTTCGTCAGCCGAACGATAGCGTAACGCGTCATCGGAGGTCGTATGATCGCCGAGCCGGTAGGTGACCGCCTCGATGAAGCGCGGGCCCTGGCCCTCACGGGCGGTGGCAATGGCGTCTTCGGCCGCGGCGCGCATCGCCACAACATCGCTGCCGTCCACCTGCTCGCCGATGAAGCCGGCGGCGATGGCTTTCTGCGCCAGCGTTTCGCAACCGGTCTGTAGTCGTAACGGGACGGAAATAGCCCATTGGTTGTTGGTGGCGACGAACACGACCGGCAATTTGTGCACCCCGGCAAAATTCATCGCCTCGTAGACGTCACCCTTCGAAGTGGCGCCATCGCCGAACATGCATACGGCGACACGCGGCTGCTTGCGAAGCTTGAAGGCATAGGCAACGCCGGCGGCATGCGGCGCCTGCGAACCCACGGGAACACAAAACGGGAAATCCTGAACCGGTCCGGAGAATTGATTGCCCCGCTCGTCCCCTCCCCAGAACAGCAGGATCTCCTCCAGCTTGACGCCACGCCAGATCAGCGCGCCATTGTCGCGATAGGAGGGCAACAGGACGTCCTCTGCGCGCATCGCGCTGGCTATCCCGACCGACACCGCCTCCTGGCCGAGCGAAACGGCGTACGTCCCGAGCCGGCCGGTGCGCTGCAATGCGACAGCCTTTCGGTCAAAGTTGCGCAGCAGCAGCATCGCTCGATAGAGCGCAGTGAGAAGGTTGGCATCGGAGGCGAATGCAGGGAGCGGCCGGTTAATCGAGCCGTCTGGCGCGAGGTAATTGCGGTGGCGCACCTCAAAGCGCGCGATGACGGGAAGTCCTCCGTCTGACATTTTTTTGCTGGCCACGTCCTCGCTCCCAGAGCGATTCTGCATCCCACAATTCGTAATTGGTGCTGGGTCGGAACAATACAAGATGGGCGCACCCATCTTGTATGGCCGTTGCTGCACCGCGCTCGCGGGGCGGCCTTTGGCACCGTGGAAACGACACCGCGTCAGTGGTATATCAAGCCATGGCAAATGGTCAGGTTGTCCTTGTAACAACTGAACCGTTGGGAGGCGGTGCACCCGTTCGCTCGGTCTACTATGTGGCTGAACGGGATCCGGCAAAGGCCGAGGCAATCATCGCAGCAATGATGGCCCCGAATGAAAGGGTCGAGGCCTGGGGGCCGCTTCCGGCCCCGGCTGTCCAGGCGCTCGGATTGAAGCCCGGCGATTTCACGCGCGGGTGATATCAAGCAAAAGTGTGAGACGCCGTGCGATCTCCGGGCGCGACCGTATTCAGGATGCCGTCACTTACACGGCTTGGAATCCCTGACGTCGAACCGGCCCATGGCGCCGGCAATCACGAAATCGTTGTAATCGAGCACCAGCGCGCGGGAGACGCCGTTCTCAAACAGCTCGAACGACATGGCGTAAACCGGCGTCTGCTCGCCGTCTTTCGCCTTGGCGTCGCGGTCGTAATAGCTCACGGTCACGGGCCAGCGGGTCAGCGCCTTCATCTGGTCGTTGGCGGTCGAGGGGTCGGGCGTGGCAATGCTTTGGGTGCCCGGGATCGGCTTCCCGATCACCGACAGCGTGTTGTAGACTTTTTCGCCATTATCCGAGCCGTCATAGACCATCAGCTCCAGCACCGACTTGCCCGCGCGCGCGGCGGCGATGATGTGCTGGATCTGCTCGGTCGGGAACACGACCTTGCCGTCGAGCTCGAACGTCTTCGCAACCGGCTGTTTCAGCTTGACCGTGATGCGGTCGCCGACCCGTTCCGCCACGCCGTTGACCGGCGCGGAGTCGGTATCGTTCATGCGGGTGTCGATCTTGAAGCGATAGCTCTTGCCGGCGGCATCTTCCCAGGAATGCGAGCGAAGATCGCTCAGCGTCAGCCTGCCCTCGCCGCTGTCGAGTTCGGACACCTGGCGGAATTCGGAGGTGTAGCCTTCGCAGGCGCTGCCTGAAAAATTGTAGAGAATGCGCCCGCGCGCACCCGATATCGCATTGGATCCGCGCGACTTGACCAGCTTCAACTCATACAGCGCCTGATGGGCGAGAAATGGCCCGCTGGCGCCAGCCAGCGCCGGACCGCTTGTGAAGCCTGAGAGCAAAGTGGCGGCAGCCGAAAATACCAAAGCACGAACCGGAATCGGGAACGAGCTAGCCATGTCCTATTTTTTCCTCGAAGGAGATTCGACTACATTAGTGATGGGTCCATTGCGCCGCAACTAGGGCGGCGCCGCGAAAACGCAAGAATTCGAGGCCGAGGCGCACCGTTTTTGGCATTTCGGGCACGATCCGCTTCGATCGCCATGCAGGACGGAAGCCCCACCGTCGCTTGCAAGACAAAGCGCGATGCGCGAAACAATGCGCGCCTGACCGCAGGTCAGGAACGGTCACATCAAGCGGGGATGCAAAACATGGCGGGTACGGTCGAACAGAAGCTGGCGGCACAAGGTATCGTCCTGAACGAGCCGCGCACCCCCATGGCGAACTATGTCGGCTTCGTACGCTCGGGAAACCTGCTGTTCGTCTCCGGCCAGGTCTGCGCCAACGCCGAAGGCAAGCTGATCGCCAAGGGTAAGCTCGGGGCCGGCGTCACGATCGAACAGGGATACGCCGCGGCGCAGGGCTGTGGCGTCAACCTGCTGGCCCAGGTCAAGGCGGCGCTCGGCGATCTCGACAAGGTCGTCCGCGTGGTCAGGCTCGGAGGCTTCATCAATTCCGCGCCTGATTTTCTCGACGGGCCCAAGGTGCTCAACGGCGCCTCCGACCTGATGGTCACGGCATTTGGCGACAAGGGACGGCACGCCCGCACCACGGTCGGCGTCGCTTCGCTCCCCTCGGATGCCGCCGTCGAGGTCGACGCGATCTTCGAGGTGTCCTGAAGCGGAGCGGCTCTCGTGCGCGCGCCGGACTGGCTGACGGCAAGGCCGGTCGCTCATCGCGGCCTGCATGATATTTCGCGCGGCATCGTCGAAAACATGCCGGCGGCCGCGCAGGCCGCCGTCGACGGCAATTTCGCCATCGAATGCGATATCCAGCTTTCGTCCGACGGCGAGGCGATGGTCCACCACGACAATGCGCTCGGCCGCCTCACCGACGGTTCGGGCGCGTTGCTTGGCAAGACCGCGACCGAACTCAAGGCCGTCAATTTCAAGGATACGCCGGAACGGATGATGACGCTCGGCGATCTCTGCGCGCTGGTCGCCGGCCGCGTGCCGCTGGTGATCGAGGTGAAAAGCCATTTCGACGGCGATCGCCGGCTGGTGAAACGGATGGCAGAGGTTCTCGCCTCCTATGACGGCGCGGCGGTCGGGATGTCCTTCGATCCGGACCAGGTGGTGGCGTTGCGCGAACTGATCCCTGGCCGCGCCCGCGGCATCGTGGCCGAGCGCGACTATACCGCCGAGGAGTGGCCGGAAGCATCAGCGGAACAGCGCCGCGGCATGACGCATCTGCGCCACGCTTTTCGCACCCGGCCGCATTTCGTCGCCTATTGGGTGAATGGGCTGCCCGCGGCCGCGCCCTGGATCGCCCGCAACGTCTTGGGCCTGCCGTTGTTGGCCTGGACCGTGCGCACACCGGAGCAGCGTGCGCAGGCGGCGCGCTACGCCGACCAGATGATCTTCGAGGGGTTCCTGCCGGGAACCTGATGCTGTCAGCGCCACCTTGAACTCGCCTGCCCAATGCACGATCTTTGCAGGGCGTTGGTCGCCATGCGCGATGGCTGATCGCATGATGGGACCGGTTTGAATTTCTAGATGGCATCATCCGAAATCACCCTCGAAGCCGTCCCCTCCGTCAGCGACATCAACGCTGCGGATTGGGACGCCTGCGCCAATCCGACGGGCGACCCGAACGGCCTCGAAAACCTGGACACGCTGGCTGCGCGGAATGGCTCCTGCGCCGCTGCAAAGCCGGCCTATAACCCCTTCGTTTCTCATGCCTTTTTTGCAGCCGCGGAAGCTTCCGGCTCGGCCTGCGCCCGCACCGGCTGGGGCCCTCGGCATCTGCTGGCACGGCTCAACGGCGAGATCGTCGGAGTCGTGCCCTGCTATCTGAAAGCCCATTCGCAAGGCGAATATGTCTTCGACCGCGGCTGGGCGGACGCCTATGAGCGCGCCGGCGGACGTTATTATCCCAAACTGCAGGTCTCGGTGCCGTTCACGCCTGCCACCGGCCCCCGACTTCTGATCCGCGCCGGCGTCGACCGCAAACAGATCGGCTCGGCGCTGGCGCGCGGGCTGATGGCGCTGTGCAACGCGACCAACGCCTCCTCGGTGCACGTGACCTTTGCCCGCGAGGCGGAAGCGAAGTTGTTGGGTCAGCATGGCTTCCTGCAACGGAACGACCAGCAGTTTCACTGGCACAATGAGGGCTACGGTAGTTTTGACGATTTCCTGAACTCGCTGAATTCGCGCCACCGCAAGGCGATCAAGCGCGAGCGACGCGAGGCGGTGGCCGCCGGCATCACGATCCACCGCTTGACCGGAGCCGATATCACCGAGGACGCTTGGGATGCGTTCTTCGCGTTCTATATGGAGACCGGCTCGCGCAAATGGGGCCGCCCCTATCTCACGCGAAAATTCTTCTCGCTGATCGGCGAGAGCATGAGCCGCGACGTGCTCCTGGTGATGGCCAAACGAAACGGCCGCTGGATTGCGGGTGCCATCAATTTCATCGGATCGGACACACTGTTCGGCCGCAACTGGGGCGCGGTCGAGCATCACCCGTTCCTGCATTTCGAGGTCTGCTACTATCAGGCGATCGATTTTGCGATCGAGCGCGGCCTGAAGGTCGTGGAGGCCGGCGCGCAGGGCGAGCACAAGCTGGCCCGCGGCTACCTCCCGCAAACCACCTATTCCGCGCATTTCATCGCCGATCCCGATTTACGCCGCGCGATTGCCGACTATCTGAAGCGCGAGCGCGCCTATGTGGCCGAGGTCGGACGGGAACTGACCGAGGCCGGCCCGTTCCGAAAGGCCGCCGACGAGACTTGACCGGTTGAGCTGGCGACGTGAGATTTGAGATCAAACCTTGAGGGAAGAAGCCCATGCCCGCCTACGACGCCAACAACCCCTTCGCGAAAATTCTGCGCGGCGAGTTTCCCTGCCACAAGGTCTATGAGGACGACCATGTGCTGGCCTTCCTCGACATCATGCCGCGCTCGCCGGGCCACACGCTGGTGATCCCAAAAGTCCCTGCCCGCAACATCCTCGACATCATGCCCGATGATTACGCCCACGTCGCGCGCGCCGCCCACAAGATCGCCGCCGCCGCCATGAAGGCGTTCAAGGCCGACGGCATCACCGTGCAGCAATTCAACGAGCCCGCCGGCGGCCAGGTCGTGTTTCATTTGCACATGCACGTGATGCCGCGCCACGATGGCGTGGCGCTGTTGCCGCCCGCAAGCCGCAAGGAAGACGTGAAAGTGCTGGAGGACAACGCGACCAAGCTGATGGCGGCGCTGGGGTAGTCGGGCAGTCTCACCCCGTCATTGCGAGCGCAGCGACTTGTCCGCCGAAGCTTTAGCGAAGGCGGAAGCAATCCATCGCGCCGCAAGCCGAGATATGGATTGCTTCGTCGCTTTGCTCCTCGCAATGACGTGGAGAAGCCTACTCCCCCTCCACATCCCCACCCTTCGGCTGCGCCAGCGGCGAGAACTCGCAGCGGTCCGGCTTGACGTCGAGCAGCGGCGTTTCGTCGAGACAGTCGAGGCCGCGCACCAGGATCGTGTTGCCCTCGACGCCGACGAACCTCACGATCGAGGTGCCGATCGGATTCGGCCGTACCGGTGAGCGCAGCGAGAACGTGCCGCGGGTCTTCCGGTTGTTCTTCGGGCTCTGCAGCACGAGATCGCGGCGCGAGTGATGCAGCCAATAGATCACTTCGAGATTTTCATAGAAGTCGACGCCCTTGATCGCGGGCACCCAGGGTTCGAAAATCTCGAGTCGGCAGACCGGGCCGTCGTGGCGGCCCTGCCGCGGCGTCTCCAGCCGCGACTTCCAGGGCGTGCGGATGCGACCGATGAACACCAGCCCGGCATCGCGGGCCGGCGGCATGTCGACGGTAACTTCGCCCTCGCGGAGTTTGGTATCCTGAACCATTGCCTAATCCAGTGAGATGGGCACCGATCGCTTTTCTTGCGCGCGGGACAGTACCGGATTATGGGCCATGCAATCAACCGAGCCACCATTTGCCGGCCAGAAGGATAATCTCGCCGGAGACCACGCCGGCAAAGATCGAGCGTCGCGTCAGCATGAACACCGCAAAGCCGGCCGCGACTGCTCCATAGCGCAGCCAATCCGGCACGCCGGCCAGCGCGCCCGGCGGCTGCACCAGGATTTGCGCGATGACGCCGGCGAGAATCGCGGTCGCCACCGCCCTCACCCACACCAGGACTTCCGAGCCCTCGTCGACGCCGGCGCCGAACCACAGCCCGGCCATCCGCCAGATCTCGTTGGGCAGGAAACCTGCAAGCACGAGGACCAACAGCGCGTGCGGGCTGCCGAAAAATTCGCTCATGCGCGCGCCCTCTCTCGCCACCAGTGCACGCCGTAGGCAATGCTGCCGGCGGTGACGCCGCTGATCAGGATATCGACGCCGGTATGCAGCATCGAGACTAGCGGAAACAACGCCAGACCCAGCACCAGCGCCAGCACATCCGAGATCTGCTTGCAGTTGCGCGCCGTCGACAGCAGGAATGCCAGCGGCGTCAGCAGCAGGATCGCCGCCGCAAACAGCGGCGGCAGCTTGGCGGCAAGCTCGTAGCCGAGCGTGGTCGCGACCATGCACACGATAACCAGCCCGCAGCCGAGGCCATGCGTGAACGCAATACGCCGCTCGCGCGGCACTTTTGGCAGCAGCCGATAGCATTCGACCCAAAGCGTGACGGCGATGAAATGCGTCGCCAGCACGAGGTGACGGCGCCTCGTCTTGGGCGTCTTCATCAGCGGCAGCACCGATACCACCATCGGAAACAGCCGGATCGCGCTCACCGTCACCGCAATCGCTGCCTGCACCGCGGTTGCCCCGGAGCCGAGCGTCGAAATCAGGATGATCTGCGCCGGCCCCGCCCAGACCAGCAGCGTGCTGCCGAGCACCCAGCCCAGACTGAAATGGCTGTCATGGGCCAGCGCGCCGATGCCGAGATACGTCGCAAACAGCACCAGCGTCAGCACCGTGGACGCGACCGAACTCATGCCCCATGCGAAGGCGCGAATGGGGCTTTTCCATTGGGGAGAGTCGAGTGGAGGCAGCGCCACGGATGACCAGATGGAGATTTGAGTCGTCGCGGGCATAGGGCTGGCGAAGGGGCCCTGCGTCAAGGAATGCTAGCTACAGAGCTGTTATGCAGGAGTAAGGCCCGCCTGCCCGACCGTCATTGCCAGCGAAGCAATCCATAGCGCGGCATAACGGATAGTCGCAATGACGAGATCCGTAACGACGCCCCCTCACCCCGGCACGCCCCTGTTCCTCAGCACAAAGCACGCCCCGCCCACCTTGCGGATGCGGTTGCAGAGGTCGTCGGCCTCGCCGCGTGTGTCGGCGCCAAATCGCACTTGGTAGAACGTCGCCGGGCCGCGGCTGCGCAGGCGCGAGGCGAGAATGCTGGGGTCGCGATTGCCGATCACGCTCGAAAGCCGCGAGACCGCGCGCCCATACATCGCAAGCGCCTTGTCGCGGGAAAAGCCGGCGGCGAGCTGCACGCCCCACACCTTCGCGGCGGCGAGCTTCACGCGCTGCTCCAGCCCGGCGACAAAGGGATTGGGCGCCTGTTTCAAGAGCGTCATCAATTCGCGGCAGCTCGATGTCGGGATTCGTTCGGGCTGCTTGCCGCCCTTTCCCGCTGCGGCCCACTCCTCCACCGTCGAACCGGTGATGGCGATCACGTAGCTGCGGGTTTCCTGCGGCATCCCGCCGGTGCCGGCCAACCATTCCTGCACCCGACGCGGGCCGGCATTATAGGCTGCCGCCGCGAGCCCGAGGTTGCCGAACTGGTTGCGCAACTCGTCGAGAAACTCGGCCGATTTCGGCAGCGCCTGCACTGGATTGAAGGGATCGAGCAGGCCGCGTTCGTTCGCCGTTCCCGGCATGAACTGCGCAATGCCCTGCGCCCGCGCGCCGCTCCGCGTCACCGGCCCGACCGCATCCGACTGAAAGCGGCTCTCCTGCCAGATCACGCGCGCGAAGAACTCCAGCGGCAGGTCCGACGCCCTCGCCGCCGACTCGATCATCAGGCACATCGCCTCGCGCGCCTCGCTCTCGCGCGCGGTGGCCGGCTTTTGGCTAGCTGTCCCGCTCGACCGGGTAGCCTCACCCGCATCCTCGGCGAAGGCGTTCGCAACTGAGGACAAAAGCCACAGCGTGCACCACAGGGCGCGAAGAAACCGACCTCTTTGCATGGCAGTTCGCAATCCGGGAATGCGTATTGCGATGAAAGCGTTAGTCAAACGATCATGGCTTGCCGATGGATCCGCCGCCCCTCCGCTCCGCGCCGGCCTTTTTGCGTTGCAATTGCTCCGAAATCCCCGCCATCGGAACCGGCGTTAATTTACGTTAACGCCGCATTTTGCGGCGGCCGGACTTTTACGGGCAACAAAGCGGGGTAAAAGTCTCCTCACTTTTTTGGGAGACTTTCAATGCAGGACCGGCGCGAGAGCGTGCGCGACAAGGTGATGTATGGCGGCGTCGCCGAGATCGGCGAATGCGGCGCGACGCGCGAATGCATCGTCCGCAATATCTCCGATAACGGTGCGACCATCGAATTCAGCAATGACGTCCAGTTGCCGAAAGAGCAGCTCTCGCTGCGCATCGCGCGCAAGGGCCGCTCCTTCCTCGCCAGGGTCATCTGGTGGCGCGACAATTTTGTCGGCGTCGCATTCAGGGCGGAAAGCCCAGCCGAGCCGGTCTCCGATCTCGAGGAGCGGCTGCGCAGAAGCGAGATCAAGAAGCGGCAGCTCCAGCGCCGGATCGACGAGTTGCTCAGCGAGCGCTGAAGCTACAAGACGCTAAAGAAAAAGGCCGGCTGTCGCCGGCCTTTTTGCATTCTCTCCTCGCATCGCTCGGTCGAACCGCGATCACACCTTGACCAGCGGGCCCTTCGAGGCCGGGCCCTTGGAGCCGCCGCCTCCGTTGGGGCCGCCGGACTTCGGCTTGCGCTTGCGCGCCCCCGGCAGCTTTTCGGGCTTCGGCGTGACCGGACCCTCGACGAACTCGAAGCCGATCTTGTCCTTGCCCTCGGCGTCCTTGACCAGCACCACACGGACATGGCCGCCGCCCTTGAGCTGGCCGAACAGCACCTCGTCCGCCAACGGCTTCTTGATGTGCTCCTGGATCACGCGCGCCATCGGCCGCGCGCCCATCTGCTCGTCATAGCCGTGCTCGATCAGCCAGGCCTTGGCGGGCTCGGACAGCTCGATGGTGACATCGCGATCGGCGAGCTGCGCCTCGAGCTGCAGCACGAACTTCTCGACCACCATGCCGATGACATCGGCGTTGAGATGGGCGAACGAGACGATCGCGTCCAGCCGGTTACGGAATTCCGGGGCGAACTGCCGGTTGATCGCCTCGTGGTCGTCGCCTTCCCGCTTGTTGCGCGTGAAGCCGAAGGCCTGCCGCGCGAGGTCGGCGGCGCCCGCGTTGGTGGTCATTATCAGGATCACGTTGCGGAAATTGACCTGCTTGCCGTTGTGGTCGGTGAGCCGGCCGTGGTCCATGATCTGCAGCAGCACGTTGTAGAGATCCGGATGCGCCTTCTCGATTTCGTCGAGCAGCACCACGCAATGCGGATGCTGGTCCACGCCGTCGGTCAGAAGGCCGCCCTGGTCGAAGCCGACATAGCCGGGAGGCGCGCCGATCAGGCGCGACACCGTGTGCCGCTCCATGTATTCGGACATGTCGAAGCGCAACAATTCGACGCCGAGCGAGGCCGCGAGCTGTTTTGCCACTTCGGTCTTGCCGACGCCGGTCGGCCCGGAGAACAGGTATGAACCGATCGGCTTCTCCGGCTCGCGCAGGCCGGCGCGCGCCAGCTTGATCGAGGCGGATAGCGACTCGATCGCCTTGTCCTGGCCGAACACCACGCGCTTCAGCGTCTGCTCGAGATGCTTCAGCACCTCGGCATCGTTCTTTGACACGCTCTTGGGCGGAATCCGCGCCATGGTCGCGATCGTGGTCTCGATTTCCTTGATGCCGATCGTCTTCTTGCGCCGGTTCTCGGCGACCAGCATCTGCGCCGCGCCCGACTCGTCGATCACGTCGATCGCCTTGTCCGGCAGCTTGCGGTCGTGGATGTAGCGCGACGACAATTGCACCGCCGCCTCGATCGCCTCATTGGTGTATTTCAGCCGGTGATAGTCCTCGAAATAGGGCTTCAACCCCTTCAGGATCGCAATCGCGTCTTCCACCGTCGGCTCGTTGACGTCGATCTTCTGGAACCGGCGCACCAGTGCGCGGTCCTTCTCGAAATGTTGACGGTATTCCTTGTAGGTCGTCGAACCCATGCAGCGGATCGTGCCGGAAGCCAGCGCCGGCTTCAGCAGGTTGGACGCGTCCATCGCACCGCCGGAGGTGGCGCCCGCGCCGATCACGGTGTGAATTTCATCGATGAACAGGATGGCGTTCGGATGCGCTTCCAGTTCCTTCAAAACCTGCTTCAGCCGCTCCTCGAAATCGCCGCGGTAGCGGGTGCCGGCGAGCAGCGTGCCCATGTCGAGCGAGAACACGGTGGCGGCGGCCAGCACTTCCGGCACTTCGGAATCGACGATGCGCTTGGCCAGCCCTTCCGCAATCGCGGTCTTGCCAACGCCGGCCTCGCCCACGAACAGCGGATTGTTCTTCTGCCGGCGGCACAGCACCTGGATGGCACGGTTGATCTCGGCATTGCGCCCGATCACCGGATCGATCTTACCGTCCCGCGCCTTCTTGTTCAGGTTGACGCAATAGGTCTCGAGCGCTTCGCCCTTCTTCTTGGCGTCCTCGTTGCCCTTGGTCTCGGTCTCCTCGTCGACGCCGCGCACCGGGCGCGCTTCGGAGACGCCCGGCCGCTTGGCGATGCCATGGCTGATGTAGTTGACCGCGTCGTACCGCGTCATGTCCTGCTCCTGCAGGAAATAGGCGGCGTGACTTTCGCGCTCCGCGAAAATCGCGATCAGCACGTTGGCGCCGGTGACTTCCTCGCGCCCTGAGGACTGTACGTGTATCACCGCGCGCTGGATCACGCGCTGGAAACCGGCCGTCGGCTTGGCGTCGTCGGCGCCGTCAGTCACCAGATTTTCGAATTCGGTCTCGAGATAATTGACGAGGCTGGTGCGCAGCTTGTCGAGATCGACGCTGCAGGCACGCATCACCGCAGCCGCATCCGAGTCATCGATCAGCGACAGCAGAAGATGTTCGAGCGTCGCATATTGATGATGGCGCTCGTTTGCAATCGCCAATGCACGATGCAGGGATTGTTCAAGGCTTTGGGAAAAAGTTGGCATTCGCGTCCTCTATGGCCCCCGGTCATCATGATCGCCATTACCCGGTGAGGCAACAACAACCTTCGTCATCCCCTGTCATATAGTTACACACGATCATGGCGAAAGACCGGTTCCGCAAGCGTGGTTTTCCTCTAAATTCGCGGCACCACGGCGGCGGCACGCGACCTCTCCCCCGAAAAAAGCTGCCGGGAATACGGTCGGCGTCCATCAACACCGATCGATGCAATCCCGTTCCTTATTTCCGGCCGGATCGCGAGCCACGCGCGACTATTTTTTTTCCATCACACATTGCAGCGGGTGCTGGTGCTTGCGCGCAAAATCCATCACCTGCGTGACCTTGGTCTCGGCAATCTCGTAGGTGAACACGCCGCACTCACCTATCCCGTGGTGATGGACATGGAGCATGATCTTGGTGGCCGCTTCGGCGTCCTTCTGGAAGAACTTCTCCAGCACATGAACGACGAACTCCATCGGCGTGTAGTCGTCGTTCAGAATAAGCACGCGATAGAGGTTCGGGCGCTTGGTCTTCGGCTTGACCTTGGTGATGACCGATGTTGACGGTCCGCCGGTTCCGGCGTTGCGGTTCTCGTCATTGCTCATTCGGAGAGCAGAAGATGACTTTGCCGGCACGGACGGACAAGCTTTGAAGGTTGGCTGCAACATGGCTCAGGCGTTCGAAATTCCAAAAGGGATGACCGGAGAGCGCATCCTGGCCCACACGCGATCGGCTCTGGCGTGAGCCACCGCCTGGTACCCAGTAACGCGTATTCCAGATCGCCGCTCCCGGTCCGACCCGTTGGCCGGATCGGCACCTGGAATATGGGTCCGCCGCCGGATCGCCGCAAGCGCATTGATGTTGCCCTGCCACGTCCCGCGACCGGCCCGATTCCGGCTCGGCTATCCGGAGCAAGGTTAATCGTTTCTGCCGGATTTGACAAAGGACGGCGACGGCCCGTTTAGCCGCCGTTGAGCATACCGGGGAACCGCTGGTATTCGAACGCGTCGCAGATCGATGCCTGCCAAAAGATCCTGTGCGAAAACGCCAAGGCGGCCGAGATCACGGTCTACACCGTCCAGGTCAATACCGGCGGGGATGCCGAGTCTGCCGTGCTCAAGGGATGCGCCAGCAGTCCGGATAAGTTCTATCACATCAAGTCGGCCGACCAGACTTTGACGGTGTTCAATTCGATTGGACAGTCGCTGGCCAAGCTGCGCGTCGCGAAATAAGCGCCTCATCGAGGCGGAAAGAAAAAAGCCCGGCCGTAGCGGCCGGGCTTTTGTTTTTCGAAGTATGGACCCGCGAATTACTGCGCGTTAGTGCGCGGCCGGGGTGAACTTCGCGACCAGGCCTTCGTAGGGCTTGTAGGCCTGCTTGGCGAGGTCGGTGTAGAGGCCGGCAATCTTCTGCGACTCCGCGACAAAGGTTTCGTAGGAAGAACGCGCAAATTCGGTCTGGGCTTCGAGCGCCTTGTCCAGCGACTTCACGCCGGAGAGCTTTTCGACAAACGACTTGGTGTCTTCGAACGATTTCTTGGCGTAGTCGCCGTAAGCAGTGGCGATCGCCTGAACGCCGCTCTGCAGGTTGGTTGCGGAAGCGGCAACCGATTCGAGATGCTCTTTGCCGTAGTTCTGAATGTCTTCAATTTTGACCATCATGGAGTCCTTTCCCAGACTGCGCGTTCCGATTGCCGGGAGGTCCCGGCCCCCTGACCAAGGCCTCTATATGTGCACCGCACAATAAAGTCAAGAAATCTTGTGCGTCGCACAAATGCGCCCAATTAACGGAAAACCCGGGGTCTTACGCAACGGTTAATTAATCTTTTGGAAACTCGCTCCGCCTAACCTGATTCCTGGACTGGTTCGCGTTCCGACAGACAGCCCGAAAGCTGTTTGTGAACAGCATCTTAGCTAGAAAAGCGACCTGATCGGCCACTCCAGCCTCGTGTCATGGCCGGACCAGCGCTTCGAACGGGGAACCATCACCGGCTGGTGGGCACAATTTTGCCTCACGAGCCGGTGATCAAGACAGAAATTGGGACGGGGAAGTAAATGCTTCGTACAACCTTGGCTTCCTCGCGCGCATTGCGAGTGTGCGCCCTCGGCCTCTTTACCTTCACCACGGCAATACTGATCTCGAGCGAGAGCGCCGAAGCCCGCCGCTACAAGCACCGCCGCCACCATCACGTCGCGCGCGAAAGCTACAGCCCGCAATTCTCCTCCATCATCGTCGACGGCAATTCGGGCGCGGTGCTCGCCTCCAACAATCCCGACGGTATCCGGCGCCCGGCGTCGCTGACCAAGATCATGACGCTCTATCTGCTGTTCGAGCGCCTGGAATCCGGCAAGATGAAGCTCGACACCGAGATGGAAGTCTCCGAGCACGCCTCCGAGCAGGCGCCGACCAAGCTCGGCCTGCGTCCGGGCCAGACCCTCAAGGTCGAGGACGCCATCAAGGGTCTTGTGACGCGTTCCGCCAATGACGCCGCCGTTGTGGTCGCCGAGGCGATTGCCGGCGATGAAGCCGAATTCGCCAGGCTGATGACACGCAAGGCGCGCGCGCTCGGCATGAGCAAAACCACCTATCGCAACGCCTCCGGCCTGCCCAACGACGAGCAACTGACCACCGCCCGCGATCAGGCGACCCTCGGCCGCGCCATCCAGGATCGCTTCCCGCGCTACTACCGCTACTTCGCGACCTCGGTGTTCAATTATCGGGGACAGTCGATCCGCAATCACAATCGCCTGCTCGGCAATGTCGAAGGCGTCGATGGCATCAAGACCGGCTACACCCGCGCGTCAGGCTTCAACCTCGTAAGCTCGATGCGCCGCGGCAACCGCCACCTGATCGGCGTGGTGCTGGGCGGCCGCAGCGGCGGTTCGCGCGATGCCACCATGCGCAACCTGCTGGCCGAAAACCTCGAGAAGGGCGCGACCAAGCGTACCGTCGTTGCAATCACCGAACGCAATCCCGCCGACGGCACCGTCGATGTCGCCGCAGCCGAGACCGGTGCACGTCCGGCCGAAACGGCTCAGTCCGGCGGCGCCGAACCCGGGCCCGCCGCCATGCCGGCCACCCGCTCGATCGCGCCGGCCAAGCCGTCTCTGATGGCGGCGGCTGCCGCTGCCCTGCCTCCGCCGCCCACCAAGGTCGAACCGAACAAGTTCGAGCAGCAAGTCAGGCCCGAACCCGCACCATTGACCAACGGCGTCATCCAGACCCAGGCGATATCAGCGATCCCCGGCTCGGCTGAGCCGATGAAGCCGGTCAAGGTCAAGACGGTTCAGGTCAAGGCTGGACCGATGAAGCTCGCTTCAGCCGGCCCCTCGCAGCCCGCGGCGCCGCCGATCACCAACACCATTCCGGCCCGCCCTGAAATCGCCGAGACTTCCAGTGCCGTCGTCGCAAAGGCCGCGGAGACCAAGACCGAAGCCGCCAGGGTCGCGATGCCGCCGCAGCCGGCCAATCACGGTACCGGACAGGGCGTGCTCGGCGTGTTGCCCGCTTCCAGCCTGACACAGATCCCCTCGCAAGCCCCGCACGCGCAGGCGCTGGCCTATGCCGATCCGGCCCCCCACGCCCAGCCGCCGGCCGTCCAGCAGAACAGTGCCGCCAAGCCGGCCGCACCGGCGGCGGTCCGCACCGGCTGGATCATTCAGGTTGGTGCGCTCGAAAGCGAAAGCGAGGCCAAGCAGCGGATCGATCTCGCCCGCGCCAAAGCCAGCGCGCTGCTCGGCAAGGCCGATCCGTTCACCGAGCCGGTGGTCGCCAAGGACAACCGCACGCTCTACCGGGCCCGCTTCGCCGGCCTCGAGCGCGATCAGGCCGAAGCGGTATGCAAGACCCTCAAGCGCGCCGACATTTCCTGCATCACCGTTCGCAACTGATCCGGACGCCTCTTTGAATTTGGCAAGGCCGGCGCCGCAGGCGCCGGCTTTGTTGTTTTCCAAACACAGTCGCGACGGCTCTCGCGAGATCACGCCCAAGGCGGTCCGCGAAAACTTCTCGTCAAGAATTTCCGGTTAGGTTTCCCTGCAATGAACGATCGACCACGCCGGACAACGGCGGGCGATATGGGGCGTCAGTCAGAGAACGGCATGGAAGCAACTCGCGGTTTGTAGCGTCGGTGGCGTGAGCCGGAGTTAGCTGAAATGCGTGCGAAGAAGAGTATCCTTGGCCTCGTTTACGCGGGCAGCGAGGTACGTCGAGCCCCCCTGGTCGGGATGCAGTTTCTTCATCAGGGCTCGGTGCGCCCGGCCGATGTCGTCACGCCCCGCCCCCGGCTGCAGGCCAAGGATCTGATAGGCTTCCTCGTCCGTCATTTTTCCGCTCGCCGCCGTGCGGCGCTGCCCCCCTGCCGCATCGCCCTGCGCGTTCTGACGCCAAGCGGGAAACCGGCGGTCAAGATAGCTTTCAAGTAAGGCGACGCTCTCGGCGTCGAAGGCCGGTATCATCGCGATCAATTGCGGCAGGTCGAACTCGCCGAGCGAACGCCCGGCATTCGGCCCGTCCACGATCCGCCCCGACAGTTCGCCGCTGTCGTGATCGAGACTCATGTCAAGAAATTGCGAGCGGACGCGCGAGGCCTGCCCCGACGAACGCTGCGCGCCGCCGCCGAAGATCCCGCCGATATTGCTGAATCCGCCCGGCCCGAACGGCGACCAGCCGAGCAGGCCGGCGCCGAAGATGCCGAGCGGAATTGCCACCGCAAGCTCGCCGCGCAGCCCGGTGAAAGCTGCGACCGCCAGCGCCACCACGCCGCCCACGATCTTGATCGCGCGCGCGAGCACGACCGGGTTGGCTGCACGAAACATCTGCAGCAGCAAGTACAGAAGGACAACGGCGACGACGCCGGCAATCAGGGTTGCCATGGCTCTAATATAGCGGCACTGGCGCCGAAAAGCATGACGTTCGGCACCTTCTCGCGCCCCGGTGATCCGGCAACCAAAGTCGTAATCACTTCATCTGGCCGATCAGTGCGGCCGCGCCGCTTGTGGTCTTCGACAGCCGCAGCAGCGCTTCGCGCCCGCCGGCGGCGTAGGCTGCGGCGGCGCGCAGCAGCTCGCGCAACTGCGCCGCGGCGCCGGGGTCGAACCTGCACCATGCGCCGCCGGTGAGCCGCGCAATCTCCCGGAACGCCTGCTCGGCGGTCGGGTCGTGGCCTTCCTGGAACATGAACACGGGCACCTTGAGCAGGCCGAGCTCGCCAGCCTTGGCGCAGAGGTCGTCGACGGACTCCTCCATGGCGTCGCCGACAAACACCATGGCGCGCACGCCGGACGCCACCGCCTCGCGGCGCGCTTCCGACAGCACCTTGCCGATCTGGGTATTGCCGCCCTGGCAACCGATCTTGCTCATCAGCCGTGCCAGTTGCGCGGAATCGGAGATCCAGCTCGTGGCGCGGCATTCGTTGAAGCCGCGGTAATAGACCAGCCTGATATCGAGGCTGCCGAGCGAGGCTGCCTCGCGAAACATGTCGGCCTGCAGCGCGCAGGCCATGTCCCAGGTCGGCTGCCGGCTCATGGTGGCGTCGAGCGCAAACACCAGCCTTCCCCTGGCGTCCGGGCGATGCGGCGACATCGCGCGCGCTTTCGCCACGAAGGCTGCGATGTCCTCCGACGCCGACGGCTTGGTCTCCGGCAACGGGCCGCCTTTGCGCGCCTCGGCTCTTGCCGAAGCAACATCGCCTGCCGATTTGGGTTTGGTGGGTTCGCCGGCCATGAGCGCTCGCGGATAAACAGCAAGCTCTATGTGGGACGGCGATCCGCGCCGGTCAATGCGAGGAGACAGTGACGCAGTAGCCGCGCACGCAGGATGATGGTGGGCCGCCTAGTTCGTGACCGGCTTGTTTTTCGGCGCGGGATTGCTGGCCAGCGGAACGGACAGCGGCACCGGTCCCGGGCTGCTGGTCAGAACGTCCGGTACCTTGGTCGGCACGGGCTTCAACACATCACTCTTGTCGGACTCCTCAAGGAACCTGTCGAGCATCGACCGGATCGAGGATTTGGCTGCGTCAGGGCCGGTGTCGCGCATATCGTTATGCTGGAAGCCGGTGTTCACGACGGTGATGCCGGCCTGCTCGCACTGCTCGTCGTCGGGCACGACGCCGGGGTCCGCCTTGAAATGCGTGTCCTGGGAGCGGAACGACAGGATCTTGAACTTGCCGTCGGTCAGGAACGGCACGCGCAAATTGTCCAGCGTCACGACCTTTTTGATCTCGTCGGGATACTGCTTGGCGAAATACATCGAGATGTCGCCGCCCATCGAATGGCCGACCATGGTCACCTTGTCATAGTCGGCATTGGGCTGGATTTTCTTCATTTCGTGGACAGCGAAATGGATGTTGGCGACGCCGCGCTGAATCTGCGGCAGACGGCCTACATAGGGTTCACCGATCTTGGTCACCATCGGCGGATCGGTCGGTAGATCGTGCTGCGGGCTGACCGCAAGATAGCCACGCCAGGCGAACACCGTCGACAGGAATGAATACTCGGTGTTCTTGACGGTGTTGCCGTGATTGAGGATCGCAACCGGCAGCTTGATCAAGCCGGCATTGGCCTGCATTTCCTTGTCGCGGCGAACGGCGATACTGACCGCTACCAGACGATTGTCGCGGACGGGATCATGAAACGCGATTGTCTCGTGCCGGATCGCCCACTTGTTCGCGGTGACATACGCGACAGCGACCAGCACGGAGAGTGAAAGCAGAACGAGAATTCCACGTTTCATATTTGTCTTCGTCCTCGCGCCCGCTAGGGGCTCAACCCTGTTTGAGACTCTTTCGGTCCCTTGTTGATGATATATGTCACGATGGCGTGACATAAAGGCCAAATGTTGTGTATTGACCGCCTGATCATTGTGCGATGCACCCATCAACTGTGCAGCCCACTCAGTTCCACAAATTCGACCTCTTTTTTTACTACGACGTCTCCTTTCAAGCTTCGGTTCGAACATCCGATAAAAGTCTAGTGAAAACGGCGTAGTGCAGGACCGGTTCCCGGGAACTCGCTGCGTCCCGGTGCGTCACAATGCGTCACGGTGCGTCAATACCAGCGGCGGGTCCTCAGAGGGATTCTTAAACCGTCGTGTAGATGACAAGCTTCAAGGCCGGGTCGTCATTGGCCTGGAAACTCGCATACTCCAGTTTGAGCCGCCCCTTTTTGGGATGGGTCAAGGATTTCCGTCCTGCCGCGACGCCGCTGACGTCATGGGCCTCCCACCAGCCAATAAATTCCGGACAGCCTTCGCGAAGGCGCGCCAGCAAGTCGCGAAAGGCTGGATCGCCGGCCCACAGGTCATGCGTCGCCCTGAACTGGGCAACCATGCGCTGCGCCTCATCCGCCCATGAAGCACCGAACAGCCGCCTCGTCGCGGGATTGGTCAGTACGGAGAGCAGGCTGTTGCGGTCGCCTTCCGCCAGCCGGCTGAACGCAAAGATTTCGTCGGCGGCCGCATTCCACGCGAGGATGTCCCAGCGCCGGCCGGTGACATAAGCCGGCAGATAGAGTTGCTCGACCGTGCGGCGGACGGCGGGCGGAACGGTCTCGCGGACAAAGGCGCGCCGGTCGGCATTTTGCGTCAGCTCTCTCAGATGCCGGTGTTCGGCCCTGGTCAGCCGCAGCGCGCGCGCCAGCGCATCGATTGTCGCTTGCGAAGGGCTGACGGATCGTCTCTGCTCGAGACGGATGTACCAGTCGACGCCGATGCCGGCGAGGTCGGCCACTTCCTCCCGCCGCAGGCCGGGCGTGCGGCGCCGCCGGCCGCCGGCCAGACCGACCGCCTTCGGCGTCAGCTTCTGCCGCCGTGAGCGCAGGAAGTCGCCGAGTTCGCTTTGCCTTGAATTCTTGCCTGGTTCTGCCATGCGCGCCGCGCCCCCGAGGAAGGGTTCTTCAGTCCTAGGATAATACCAGGTCTTGTTGAGGCGATGAAGCCTGCGAGAATGCGGCTTCATCGAAACGAGGAGGCCCCATGAAGGCTGCCGTTCTGAACGCGTTCGCATCGCCGCTTGCGATCGAGACCCTTCCCGACCCGCTGCTCGGCACCGGCGAGGTCATCGTCGATGTCATGGCGAGCCGCGTGCTGGCCTATGCCAACGAAGCGCTTAGCGGGCAGCGGAAGTACCTGATGGAACTACCCATGGTGCCCGGCCCCGGCGCGATCGGCCGTGTCCGGGCCATCGGCCCCGACGCGACCCGCCTTCGCCCTGGCGATTGGGTCTATTGCGATCCGACCGTGCGCTCGCGCGACAACGCACTATCGCCTGACATCGCCCTGCAGGGCCTCACCGCCGGCAGCGAAGGCGGGCTGCATCTGCAACGCCATTTCCACAACGGCGCCTGGGCCGAGCAGATGCGCGTGCCGACCGAAAACGCGGTTCCGATCGGCGACATCGATGAGAAGGATGCTGGCTGCTGGTGTGCGCTCGGCACCCTGCTCGTACCCTTCGGCGGCTTCCTTGCCGCACAACTGCAAGCCGGAGAGATCGCGCTGGTCAACGGCGCCACCGGCAGCTTCGGCAGCGCGGCCGTCGCGGTCGCATTGGGGATGGGCGCGCAATGCGTGGTCGCGACCGGGCGGAACGAGCAGGCGCTGGCTGAGCTGACGCGGCAGTTCGGTGGGCGCGTCCGGACCGTGCCGATGCGCGGCCACGAGGCCGACGATCGCGCCCGCATCCTGCAGGCGGCGCCCGGCCCGATCGACTGCGTGCTCGACATTCTCCCGCCGGCAGCCAACGCCGCGCAGGTGCGAACCGCCATCATGGCGGTGCGGCCTCACGGCCGGGTGGTGCTGATGGGCGGCGTCGGCATGCCGGGCGGCGCCGGCCTCGATCTGCCCTACGCCTGGATGATGCGAAACTGCATCACCCTGCAGGGGCAATGGATGTACCCACCGCATGCGGCCGTGCTGATGACCGGCCTGATCCGCGCCGGCCTGGTCAATCTCGATCATTTTGAGATCACCGCGTTCGGTCTCGACCGCGCCAACGAGGCGGTCGCGCATGCCGCCGCACACAGTGGTCCGTTCAAGATGACGGTCATCCAGCCGCGATAGGCCGAGCCGGCTGCCGATGGAGATCAGGCGCTGATGATGTCGCCGATGATGTCGTGGACTTCGAGAGGCTTGTCGACCTGGGTGAACCATTCGGCGCGGTTGGCGGCGCGGCGGCGGCCGCGCTCGTCGAGCGGCAGCTTGAGCTGGCGCAGCAGGCTGGTTACTTCCTCGCGCGCCGTGACATGGCCCATGCTGGGCCGGGTGCCGAGGGTAGCCTCGTCGATATTGTCCAGGGCCGTGAGTCCGCGCGGGAAGAATTCGCGGTAGACCACCCGCTCGGCGAATCCATCGATGGAACGGAAGCCGAGCCGCAGCGAAAGGTCCTTCAGGCTGTCGGCGACGAGCTGCTTGTTGCGCGATCCGATCATCGACAGGCGGTTGCGCACCACGATCCAGTCCGTGGTGGCGCCGTCGAGCTGGCGGCGCTTGCGCCTGGTGTCGCGCACCATCTCCGCATAGTGGCTCTCGCCGGTTACCGTGTAGGTTGCAGGATCGACGGTGCCGAGCACGTCGAAATCGAGGAAGCTGTCGTTGATCGGGGTCACCAGCGTGTCGGCCATCGAATGCGCCAGCCGCATCAGGTAGGAGTCCGAACCGGGCGTATCGATGACGATGAAGTCGAACGCGCGCTCGACCGAGCCGACCGCCGCCGCGAACTGCTGGAACTCGGAGTTTTCGTTGTCGGCGATCTGCATCGTCTCGCCGAGCTTGATGCAGTAGTGCACGGGGATTTCGAGATCGAGACCGGTGCGGCGGGCCCACGCGCTCCGGTTGGCGATGTAGCGGGTAAAACTCTGCTGGCGGCAGTCGAGGTCGATGGTGGCGACGCGCTGCCCGGCCTTCAGCAGGGCAACAGCAATATGCAGGGCGGTGGTGGATTTTCCGGAACCGCCCTTCTCGTTGCCGAGCACGACGACATGCGCCGAACCAAATTGACCCTGACTCGCCTGAAGCAACATGATTCAACCCCCGCTCGATATCTTCAAATCACAGCGCGGCTGCGGTCAAGTGAAATGCGTGACGACGCATTCAATTCGCTCGCGGTGTGTCTTAATCATGAATCCGATGGTGCGGATTTCGTTCCGTTGCAGCGATCTGCTCGCAGCCTTTTCAACCAGCGAGGCGCACACATCTAGCTTTCGCGTTGAGCTGCCGCAGGCTTGCCATTCCCGAGTAACGTTGCCCGAGTAACTTGGCGGCAAAGCTCTGGCCTTATAAGGTCGGCGCGCCCGCCGAAAGTATCGGGGCCACCGGCTCCCTCACCCCGTCACAAGTTGCAAGAGATCGAGGCAAGATGTCGCGAAGTCCCATGGTCGTCCGTACCGTTCCCGCATTGCGCCGCGCCGTCGAGGCCTTGCGCGCCCGCAAGGCCGCCGTCGCGCTGGTGCCGACCATGGGTGCGCTTCATGACGGACACATGTCGCTGGTCCGGCTCGCCAAGCGGCGCGCACAGAAAGTCGTCGTCTCGATCTTCGTAAACCCGACGCAGTTCGCGCCGACGGAGGATTTCGGCTCATACCCGCGCACCTGGAAGGCCGACCTCGCCAAACTCACCGCCGAGAAGGTCGATCTGGTCTGGAATCCGGACGTCAAGGCGATGTACCCGGACGGCTTCGCCACAAGGATCGTGCCCGAAGGTCCGGCTACCGCCGGGCTCGAGGATCGTTTCCGGCCGCATTTCTTCGGCGGTGTCGCCACCGTGGTTGGCAAGCTGTTCATGCAGGTTCGGCCGGACGTCGCGATCTTCGGCGAGAAGGACTTTCAGCAACTGCGGGTGGTGACGCAGATGGCCGCCGATCTCGACCTCGGCGTTAAGGTGATCGGCTCACGCACCGTGCGGGAACGCGACGGGCTGGCGATGTCCTCGCGCAACGTCTACCTCTCGGCCGAGGAACGGCAGACAGCACCGACGCTCCATCGCGCGATGAAGGAAAGCGCAAAACGGCTGAAGGCCGGCGAGGATTTCGAGGCCGCGATGGCGGCCGGCCGCGAACTGATCACCGCCGCCGGCTTCGCGCTGGACTATTTCGAGGCCCGTCACGCCGGGACGCTGGCACCGATCGCATCGACCAAGGAAGGACCGGTGCGGATCCTCGTCGCCGCGAAGCTCGGCACGACCCGCTTGATCGATAACATCGGCGTTTAAGACGTAGCCGCAGCCCCGGTCAGAGCAGTCCCAGATCGCGCAATTCGCG
Source organism: Bradyrhizobium sp. LMTR 3 (assembly GCF_001693485.1). Taxonomy (GTDB): domain Bacteria; phylum Pseudomonadota; class Alphaproteobacteria; order Rhizobiales; family Xanthobacteraceae; genus Bradyrhizobium. The sequence continues at coordinate 87,481 of NZ_MAXC01000033.1, read as the reverse complement.
CCGCATCGGTTCCGGCATTGCGGCAACGCCGGCGGCGGCGGATTTGGTGAGGTCCGGGGGGGCTGCGTCCTCGGTCAAATAGCGCCAGCCCTGGAACGGGCGCATCGGCCGCGGCGAGACTGCAAACACCTTGGGCTGCATCACCAGGCGGCACCGCCCGATACCGTCCTTGTCGCGGAACGGTTCGATCGCGACGATTTTTTCGCGGGCGGCGATTTCACCCTTGATGACCCAGTAGAGCGAGCCGCCGGCGAGGATCTCGCCGTCGCGCTTCGGCGTCATCCGCGTGATGTGGACGTGACGAAGCGGCAGGCCCTTTTTCTTGGCGGTTGCCATGCGTTCGGCAACCCACCCTTTGAGTTCTTTGACCGACTCGCAGCCAACGGCGAGCTTGATGAGATGAAGAGGCATGATCCCGCCGATGTAGCGGCCCAGGCACGCTTTGAAAAGATCACTCCTTGCGGAGATCACTGCTCGTTGTCGGCAGCCCCCGAAGCCGACGGCGCGAGCTGGACCGGCGCCGCAGTGGACGGCCGCTTCGGCGCCGGCGGCGGCTTCTTGGCAGCGGTCAGCGCTGGCGAGGGTGATGCTGATGGTGCCGGCGGCGCCGCGGCCGGTCGCGGCGCGGCTGGCCGGGTGGGCGCAGCAGCGGCCGGTGCCGACGGCTTCGCCGGCGGCTCGGGCGTCATGATGCTGACCGGCGGAGTAGAGGCCGAGGTCGGGAATTCGGCATTGGTCGGCTTCCCCGTCGGCTGGGACGGCGGTAGCGCCGCCATCACGCCGGCCGCGGTCTGCGGCGGCGCGTTCCACGACGCCGCGTGGCGCATGACCAGGCTTTCGTAGACACGGTCTTCCATGTTGGCCGCGACCTGGCGCGTGTCGGTCAGCGAGCGGAACGCGCGGCAAGCCGCCGGCGTACAACGGTCGCGCGCCGTCAGCACATAGGCCATCAACCCGTAACGGTCGCGCTCGACGGCGCGGCGCAGCGCCAGCAAATCGGAGCCGGCTCCCTTGTTCGCGGTGGCGACATCGCCCAGCGAGGTCAACAGGGTGATCTGCGAGGCGGCGTAGGCAACCGCCGCCGCCACCGACTCGGCCGAACCGAACAGCACCTTCTCGCATGCGGCGAGGACGGCATCACCGGCGAGCTCGTCGATACAGGAAAGCTGCGGCAATGCGGCGGTGGCGGTTGAAACCGGCCGTGCCTCCGTCGGCTGAACCGCATTTGCCGTGCTGAAACCGCGGAAGGTCACGGCTCCCGCGACGCCGATCGCCAGCAGCGTGATGAGCGCCAGCACGCCGTTGGCCACGGATCTCTCCGAGCGCAGCAGCGTGATCAGCACGACAACCCCGACAAAGCCGGCCGTGGCCAGCGTCAGGTACAAAGGAAGGTTCGGCGAGCGCCAGATCTGATCCAGCGAAGCAGCCCAGGCCCAGTTCATGCGCAGTGTCCCTCAACGCAGCATCAAACGCGATCGAAAGGCGAATGCGTCTTTATCGCATTCGCTTTTCGGCAGAATGGTTCTGCGAACGGGGCCTTTTGACGGCGCTTCGAATGGAACTCCGTCAGCCGGCTGCTTGCGCACAACTGTTTCAGGAAATCGCGAGCTGACTTTCCTTGGCGACCCGTTCGAAAGCTTCGGTCGAGCTTTTGATGCGATACTGACAGTCGTCGCCATCGGTCGGCAGCAGCCGGATCACCTCATAGGTGCCGCTGGCGGCCGGACGGGCCACGTTGCTGGCAGTAAAATAGACAGTCTCTCCAACGGAGTACTTATGCTTCAACGCCCTCTCCATTACGCAAGAACGCCAGCCGCGCTCACGGTCCCGCTAGCTTTCGGCCGACTTGAGAACCCTGCGGCAACCTAGCACAGGCCATCGCCCAAAAGCCAGCGGCATCGAGGCATGGCAAATGCGCAAATTCTGCATGTTTTTCAGGGCGATACTCGCCAATCCAGGCGGTTCCCGGTCATCCGCCTACCTGGCATCGAAGTCGTCTTTCCCAAAATCGGACAGTCCGGCGGCAGATTGATCGAGGGGGCCGCTAGCCGCGGGCGGAGCCGCAGGACCCGCCGGCCCGCTCCGTCGTCAGACCGTCTCGAACCGATCGATGACAAGTGTTTCGGCAAGGCCGGCGCGGGTCCATTCCTGGAATGCCGGCAACGACATCATCGCATCGAAATAGTGCCTCGCCTCGCCCGTGACCTCGATCGCATAGGTGCGAAAGCGATGCACCACCGGCGCAAACATCGCGTCTGCCCCGCCGAACGCGCCGAACAGGAACGGTCCGTCCTTGCCGTAACGGCGATGACAATCGGACCAGATATCCTGAATGCGCGCCACATTGGCGCGTGCATCGTCCGACAGATCGACGGCACCGATCGGGCGGTGCAGGTTCATGCCGCATTCGTTGCGCAGCGGCATGAATCCCGAATGCATTTCCGCCGAAATCGAACGCGCATGCGCCCGGCGGGCGCGGTCTTCCGGCCACAGCTTCGCCTGCGGGAATTTTTCGGCGAGATACTCGATGATTGCGAGCGAATCCCACACCGTGACATCGCCATCGATCAGCGTCGGCACCTTGCCCGAATCCGAAAAGCTCAGGATCCGGTCCTTGTCCGCCCTGTCGTTGGTGTAGAGCGGGATGAACACCTCCTCAAAGGGGATGTCATTGGCGCGCAGCGCCAGCCATGGCCGCATCGACCATGACGAATAGTTCTTGTTGCCGATGACCAATTTCAACATTTGCGGGGGAAATCCTGTTGGGACCGGCATCTTGCCATAGTGCACGGCACACGTCCAACCTGTACATCACGATCGCGCAAGCCATCATCGGAGATGCCGCCACATGGGCGCTTATTGGGTCGATATCGCCGCCGTCGCCTTCTTCGTCGTCGAGTGGCTGGCCTATGGCTTCACGCTCGAACACACGGCTTACGGCCGCGACAGTCTGTCGGCGCGCATGAATGCCTACCGCGAGGTCTGGGTGCGCAACATGCTCGATCGCGAGGCACGCATGGTCGACATGCAGATCATGGCCTCGCTGCAGAACGGCACCGCCTTCTTCGCCTCCACCAGCCTGATCGCGATCGGCGGCGCACTGGCGCTGCTGCGCGCGACCAACGACGCCTTGGCTGTGCTTCGCGAGTTGCCGGTCGATCTCACCCCCTCGCCGGCGCTTTGGGAGATCAAATGTGTCGGGCTGATCCTGATCTTCATCTACGCCTTCTTCAAATTCGCCTGGTCGTATCGCCTGTTCAACTATGTCGCGATCCTGCTCGGCGCGATGCCGCCCTCGTCGCAGCGCGACACGGCGGAAGCAGAAGCCCATGTCATGCGCACGACGCGCCTTTTCGAGGCGGCGGGGCGGCATTTCAATCGCGGCCAGCGCGCGTTCTTCTTCGCGCTCGGCTATCTCGGCTGGTTCGTCAGCCCCTGGCTGTTGCTGATCACGACCGCACTCGTCGTGATCGTGACCTGGCGGCGGCAATTCGCCTCGAACGCCTGGCGGGCAATGGGGAACTGACGGGCCGGTGGCTTTGTTGATGCCGCAAACCGGCTGTGTTATTTCTCCGGTCACCATGATGATGATCCGCATCTTCAAAATCGCTTCGGCCTTTTTCCTCAGCCGCTGACGGCTTGCCCGCGCCAGCGGGCGGAAACGAGCGCGTTTGTGCCGTTCTCGGCGCCAGCGCGATTCAAAGGACCGAATGAGCCGACCCATTCTCGCTGCGCGCGATGATGCTGGCTGGCCAAGCGATATGAGGATTTCATGCCTTCTAATACAATTCGACACGTGCCCGCGCTCAGCGACGCACAACTGAATCAGTTTGTTCAAGACGGGTTTGTCCGACTGGACAACGCTTTCCCTGAACAGCTTGCCGAGGAAGGCCGCGCCATTCTCTGGCGCGACACCGGATGCGATCCCTTCGACAAGAAGACCTGGACTCGACCGGTGATCCGGCTCGGCTATTACGGACAGGAGCCGTTTCGGCAAGCGGTAAACACGCCGGTGCTCCACGCAGCCTTCGATCAGCTTGTCGGGCGCGGCCGCTGGTGGCCGCGCGCGGACCTCGGCAGTTTTCCGGTGCGCTTCCCGCATGCCGAGGATCCCGGCGATACCGGCTGGCACGTCGACCTCAGCTTCCCCGCCCCGTCGGACGATCCAAACGAGCGCAACGATTTCGCCTCGTGGCGAGTCAACGTGACATCGCGTGGCCGCGCGCTGCTGATGCTCTTCCTGTTTTCCGATATTGGCGAACTGGACGCGCCGACCCGTGTCCGGGTGGGCTCGCACCTCGATATGGCGCGACTGCTCAAACCTGCGGGAGAAGCCGGCATGTCGCACCTGATGCTCGCCGACGTGGCGGCCGAGCGTCCGGAAGCGCTTGCCGTCGGAAAGGCCGGCACGGTCTATCTATGTCATCCTTTCCTGATCCATGCTGCGCAGCCGCACCACGGTTCGAGCCCACGCTTCATGGCGCAGCCGCCACTGCATCCGGCCGAACCTATCCGGCTTGAACGGGAGGACGGCGAATATTCGCCGGTCGAAACGGCGATCCGGCGCGCGCTGCAGGAAAGCCCGAATTGAGAAGCGAACTGATGCCGCCCGGGTTGGGAGCCCCGAACCGGGCGGCATTCGCGAAAGTTGCTGGAGCATGATGATTTTTGGTTAGACCGATTTGGCCGCAGACGTGCTTCACCTCTCCCGCTTGCGGGGGAGGTCGGCGCGAAGCGCCGGGTGGGGCTCTCTCCACTCGGGCAGTATCGCCTGCGGAGACACCCCCACCCCAGCCCTCCCCCGCGAGCGGGAGAGGGAGCGCACCTTCTTCGTGGTCGCAAACCTAATTTCATCATGCTCTAGCCGCTCGTAAAATCCTGCGGCGTAAAGCTGAGATCGAGCACCTTCCATTCGCCGTAGCGATCTACCGGCAGCATGGCATAGGGCTGGCAGGCCGAAAGCGCGCGGATGGCGCCCTGCATCAGCAATGGTCCCTTCATGGAGGCGCTGGCCTCGATCAGGATCGGTTCCGCGGCGAGCCTGCCGTCCGGCGTCATCACGACGCGCAGCTTGACCCTGACGTCGTCGTCGGTGCCCGATAGCGAGGCCGGCAGTTTCGAGCAGGTCTTGAGGTGCCTCCGGAATTCCGCGATCAGCGTGCTCGAGATGTCGGCGGCTTCGGTCGCCGGCCCATCGAAATTGTCGTCGTCCTTGTTGCGGGCTTGCGTCGGTGCCTGCGGCTGCAGCGAGAGGTCGGGCGGCAAACCCAGCAGCACCTGGTACTTGATCGAGATATCCGGCTCGGGCGGCGCGTACGCTGGCGCCGCCGGTTGCGATGGTGGCTGTGCCACCGGCTGAGGCGAGGCAGCGGGCGGCGCAGCAAGCGCAGCCTGCTTCTGCGGCGGCGGCCGTAGCTGCCCTGATGGCGGAGGTGGACTGGCAGCGGCAGGCGTTTCCAGTAGCGAGAAATCAGGCTGCGGCGTTGGCGCCGGATCCGCCCTGGTCTCAACGGCTTGCTGTTCGGCCGGCTTTGGCTGCTCGGGAATTTCCTGCGGCGTAACGATCTCGACCGGGACCTGCTCGGCGGTCACCGAGCCGAACGGATGCACCTCCGAAAACAGCAGGAACAGCGTCAGCAGCGACACATGTGCGACTGCCGACGCCGTGATCTCAGTAGGTATGATCCGCCGAAGCTCCATCGTACCGAAATGAGGTTGGTCTCTTACGGTCGCCAGAATAGCGTTCGGCGGCGCGGTTCCTCAATCCCATTTCGGCGCGAAGCCGAAATCCGTGAGCCGGCCGCCGGCGCTGCCCATGGCGGAGATCTCCTGCATGTCCTCGTCCGACAGCTCGAAATCGAAGATCTCGATGTTCTCCGAGAGCCGTTCGAGTTTCGAGGTGCGTGGAATCGCCGCCACGCCTTGCTGCACCAGCCAGCGCAGGGAGATTTGCGCCGCCGTCTTGCGATAGCGGTCGCCGATCCGCTGCATCGCGCGATCGTTCTTGATGCGGCCCTTGGCGACCGGACTGTAGGCCACCACGGCCATGCCGTGGCGCGCGCAGGCTTCCCTGACCTTGGTCTGGTCGAGATAGGGATGGAATTCGACCTGGTCGCACGCCAAGGGCTCGGGGCACGCCGCCACCGCCTCCTCGATCAGTGCCACGGTGAAATTGGATATGCCGATGTGGCGGGCGAGGCCCTGCTGTCTGACCCGTGCCAGCGCGCCCAGCGTCTCCACCAGCGGCACCTGCGGGTTCGGCCAGTGCAGCAGCAACAGATCGACCTCGGTCAGGCGCAGCCGCACCAGGCTTTCCTTGGCGGAACGTTCCAGATCGTGGGGCGCGAAATGCGAGGGCCAGACCTTGGTGGTAATGAAAACCTGATCGCGCTTGACGCCCGCAGCCCGCAGCCCCTCACCAACCTCGCGTTCATTGTCATACATCTGTGCGGTGTCGATATGGCGATACCCCAGCCGCAATGCCTGCTCGACGAGCCGCGCGCAGGTGCGTCCGCGCAATTCCCAGGTGCCCAGCCCAATCGCCGGAATTTTTGCGCCATTGGCTTCGACAAATAGCATTGGTTGTATCCGCGGACCGTCCCCATTATGGGCTGCGGAAACAGCCGTGCCAACAGATAGCGCTTGGGGCGGAGCGAATTCCGGTGCGCGTGAAGAAGCGCACCAAAATAAGCGCTAGAGCGTTTTCCAGCGAAGTGGCCGCCGGTTCGCGTCAAGAAAACGCGTCAAAACAAAAACCTAGAGCCCGGTTCTGATTCAATCAGAACCGAAAAGGCCCTAGGCCGGTGACGGTTCCGTGGCCAGCGCGGCGAAAACGGTTTCCGGCGAATGGGCGATCACCGCGAGTAGCGCCCGCGCCGGCCCGCGCGGCACGCGCTTGCCCTGCTCCCAATTCCGGATGGTTTCGACGGGCACGCCGAGCCGTGCCGCGAATTCGATCTGGGTCAGGCAGGCGCGACGACGAAGGTCGCGCACGGCGGGCAGCCCGGCGATTTCTCCCGGCGTTGCGTCAGGTATGACGGTCTCAGTCGAAGGCAGCGCTGGCGCGAGCGGGAATTCCTGCCCGTCCCGCAGTTCGACGATCCGCCCGTCCGCTTTCAGCCGCAACCGCTGCATGTTGACCTCGTGGATCAACATCATCGGCGAAGCGCCTTAAGGTCCGATTAACGATAAATGACCTCGTTTTGACGGGTTTTCTTCACGAGCCGGAATCGACCACGGATCAAGTCCGAGGGCATGCTTTGCTTGAAAACGCTATGCTACTTCAGCCCGAACCACAGCGTGGCGATGCCGAGAAACGAGAAGAAGCCGACCACGTCGGTGATCGTCGTGACGAAAGTTCCCGACGCCACCGCCGGGTCGGCGCGCACCCGGTCCAGCACCATCGGGATCAGGATGCCGCCGAGCGCGCCGGCCACCAGGTTGCAGATGATGGCGAGGCCGATCACGACGCCCAGGCCGGGGATCTTGAACCATGCCACCGCAGCGACGCCCGTGATGACGGCAAAAGCGAGACCGTTGACGAGGCCGACCATCGCCTCGCGCATGACGACGCGGAAGGCGTTGTTGGAACCGAGTTCGCGGGTCGCCAGCGCCCGCACCGCCACCGTCATGGTCTGGGTCGCGGCGTTGCCGCCCTGGCTCGCCACGATCGGCGCGAGCACGGCGAGCGCCACCATCTTCTCGAGCTGGCCCTCGAACAGGCCGAGCACGGAGGACGCCAGAAACGCCGTCGCCAGATTGACCAGCAGCCAATTGAATCGGCCGCGCGCGATGGTCCAGACATTGTCGGACAATTCTTCGTCGCTGGTGACGCCGCCGAGCGCCTTCAGGTCTTCATCAGCCTCTTCCTCGATGACGTCGACGACGTCGTCGATGGTGATGACGCCGACCAGCCGGTTGGTGGTGTCGACGACGGGGGCCGCAACCAGATTGTACTTGCCGAACATCCGCGCGACCTCTTCCTGGTCGTCGAGTACCGAGACGCGACGGCGGTCTTCCTCGATCAAGTCGACAAGCGGCACCGGGCGGCGTGCCCGCAACAGCGTGTCGAGCGAAACCGCGCCCTGCCAGTGCTGTTCGGAATCGACCGCGTAGATCTCGTAGAAGCGGTCAGGCAGATCGGGCGTGTCGCGCATGTAGTCGATCGCCTGCCCGACCGTCCAATCCGGTGGCACCGAGATAAACGCGGTCTGCATCCGGCGGCCGGCGGAATTTTCCGGATAGAGCAGCACGCGCTCGATCGCGACGCGTTCGGGCGGCGGCAGCCTTTCGAGGATCTCTTCCTGGTCCTCCTCGTCGAGGCCCTGGAGCAACTGGACGGCGTCGTCGGACTCCAGTTCGCGAACGCCCTCGGCAACTGTTTCCGGCTCGAGCTCCTCGAGGATCTCCTCGCGGACGGCGTCGTCGACCTCGTTGAGCGCCGAGAAGTCGAAATCGGTGCCCGTGATCTCGACGAGGGTGACGCGGTCCTCGGGCTCGAGGGCCGCGATCAAATCGCCGAGATCGGCCTCGTGTAGTTCCGCCACCACCTCGCACAACAACGGCCGGTCGGCAGCATGGATCGCGCGCGCAATCTCCTCGACAAACTCGCGGCGGAGCTGCCCCTCCTCGTCCCGCATCAACAGATGATCGAGCACCGATCCCTGGCCCGGTCGCGCTTCGGCTTGGGCAACGTCGATATTCTCGGCCATGCCACGCCTCGCCAGTTTGACAGATTGAGGGAACTTGTCTGAGTTACGCTGCACGCTTACCCAATCGGCAACACCCAGCGCAATGCCAAATATGTCCGATCGCAAATGACCCGACATTTCAGTGCGGCACCGTTCATGGCGGCCGCGACATTGATCACCTTCGTTGCGGCAGCGACGGCTGCCGAATGTCCCCGCAAGGACGCGCTCGGCACCTCACGCGTTCTCGCGGTGGATGCCGCCACCTACCCGCGCGTGGGCCTCAAGAGCTTTCCGCAGACGCTTCCGCTGGAAGACCGCGAGGTGGTGCTGACCTTCGACGACGGACCGTGGCAGCCGACGGACCAGAAGATACTGGCGGCACTGGCGCAGGAATGCGTGCGCGCCACCTTCTTCCTGCTCGGAAGGCGCGCCTCCGAACATCCCGAACTGGTGCGAAGAATGGCCGCCCAGGGCCATACCATCGCGCACCACACAGCGCAGACCGCGGCGATGCTGCCGGCCTTTCTGCGCTACCTCCGCGACAATCACTACCGCGTGGTCCACCTCGTCCCGGCAGATGCCAAAACCGTGTCCGGCAAGGCACATTAGAGCCAAAATCGGCATGAAGTTCAGTCGATTAAAGCACGATTCATCGCGTCTCGTGTAAGCATGGCCCGCCTGAAAGATTGAACCTTGGTGCTGGTCGTCGGAACCAAGGGTTGGAATGAAGCCGGTGTTCAATGATTGTTAGCGTATTCGAAGGCCCCCGAGCGCGGCCATGGGCCGCCTTGTGGATGGGAGCGCTGGCCTGCCTCACCGTCCAAACAGCCTCCGCCGCCGAGTGCCCAGGTCGTCCCGACGCCATCGGCACATCACGCACCATCGTGGTCGATCCGCGCGCCTATCCCATCATCGGCACCATGCAGTATGGCAAGACGCTCCCGCTCGAAGACCATGAGGTTGTGCTGACCTTCGACGACGGACCGCTGCCGAAATACAGCAACCAGATTCTCGATATTCTCGCCGCCCATTGCGCGAAGGCGACCTTCTTCCTGGTTGGCAGCCAGGCCAACGCCAATCCCGAAGGCGTGCGCAAGGTGCGCGATGCCGGCCACACGGTGGCCACCCACAGCCAGAATCATCCCGCCGGCATGGATCGCCTGCCGTTCGACCGCTCCAAACAGGAGATCGAACAAGGCATCGCATCGGTGACCGCGGCGCTCGGCGACGGCACCGCGCCGGCGCCGTTCCTGCGCATTCCCGGACTGCGCCGCACCAACGAGATCGAGGAATTCGCCGCTTCCAAGGGACTTCAGCTCTGGAGCGCCGATTTCCCGGCCGATGACTGGCGCGATGTGTCCGCCGCACGCGTTTATGAGCTCGCGCTCAAGCGGCTGGAGGCCAAGGGAAAAGGCATCCTGCTGCTGCACGACATTCAGCCACGCACGGTCACGGCGCTGCCGAGAATCCTGAGCGAACTGAAGGCGCGCGGCTATCGCATCGTCCATGTGGTGCCGGCGACGCCGGAGCGGCCGGCGACGCCGACCGAGCCGCAGCAATGGCAGTTGCGTCCGCCGTCGGAAGTGGTGGCGATTTCGCGCTGGCCGAAGGTCTCGAAATTCGCTGCTGCCGGCCCCGCCGCGCTGCCCGCCCCGGCCTTGTCCAATCTCGACTGGCACACGGCCGATCCTGGTGCGCACACCCGGCGACGCGGGCGCGGTGCACCCCTGCCACCGGCAACGCCGTGGCCGCGCCAGACGAGTTTGCCGCCGGCCGGCACGCTGGCCGCGCTACCGATTCCGGCGGAGAGTATTTTCAAGATCCCGGAATCGACGCGCGTAGCCATGCTGGCCTTGTCCGCGCGGCGAACGACGTCGATTGTGCAAGTTCGGTCAACGGAAGTCTCCTCGGCAAGCCTCGCCGGGAAATCCCGTCGCCACGACCGCGCAGCGACCGCTCAGCCGCCGACATCAGCCGGACAGACCGTGCAGGCGCCGGAGGGCGCCAGCGGGACCGCGCCGAAGCCGGCGGCACAAGCCAAGCGGAATGCGCGGTCGGTTCGCGTTGCGGGCTTGAAAAAGCGCTGATCGGTTGCGGTCCCGGCCGATCCGTTTTCCTGACGTCGGGCGCCGCTCGCCCGCCATCGCGACAAAGGCTCAACTGGCCACGATCTTGGCAATGCAGAGCAGGATGACGATGGCGAGAAACAGCAGGTCGATATAGGCCTTGATCTCGCCGGCCTGGCGGAGCCCGCTGACTTCGGCGATCACCTGCTTGCGCGTAGACGTCGAATTCGGCCCCTCGCCCAGCGCCGCCACCAAACGGCGAGCCTCCAGTTCCAGCCGTTCGATGCGCTGGAAGAAGTGAAACGACCGCAGCGCGGAAGCCGCATGCATGCCGGCATAGACCAGCACGAGAACCGCGACGACCACGCGATGCTGGTACTTTTCGAGGAAATTCAGAGCAAAATAGACCAGCGCCAAGAACACGAAGTTGGAGAGGAATCGATAGGCGTAGCTCAGAAACAGCATGAAGATGCTCCGGGTGGTCTTGGTAGTCTCGAACGTCTTGGAAGCGCCGAACCGCGGCGAAGCCAGCGGGAATCAGCAGCCGGCCGGCCCATTCAGTTTACGCGAACGGTGCGACGGCAGGGGCATCAACCCGCGCCCCGTCCCACAGGAATTGCGGCGGCGTGTCATTGCGGACACGCACCCGCCTCACCCGGGCCGATTGTGCAAGGGAAAACCTGCAACTTTGATGCGGACCTGCCTGATCAGGCGTGCGGCCATCGCAGCACCGATGTCGCGCGATCCCGACTGCCGGATATCGCAAAGAGAACCCGCCATTTGCGACGGGTGCGAGTCTAGGGAGAGACTACAAAATAAGCTGATTCGCGGCACCAGCGTGTACCGCAATTCACACACACAATTCGAAAAACGGGTCTTCCCATCGGGACGACAAAGCTGGTCGATGTTCCGGATACCTCAAGGCGGCTATGGCTTGCCTTCGATCATCTTCAGTTTGACGGTCTCGCAGGTCTTGCGAACCTGTTCCGTGAAGATCGAGCATTCCTCGATGCGCTTGAAGATCTTCTTGGCTTCCTCACGATACGAGGCCGCGGTATCGCGCATGAAGGCAATGGCATTATGCACTTCGGCGGTCATTGCCTCGCATTTCTTCGCCGCGTTGATCAGCTCTGCTCCCATTGCTTCGATTTCCTTGGCCGCGGCTTCATAGTCGCGTACGACGGCCTCGGCTGTGAGCGCGCCCACGCGTGTAACGCCCTCTTCATGCTCGACGTAATCCGGCATCGGCCCCGATGGGGCCACCCTGATCGCAGGAAGGCTCCCTACCACATCCTCCTCAAGCTTGGCTAAATCCAGCGGCGCAGTTTTGTGAAGTCGTTCGATACTCGCCATCGGTCATTCTCCATCACTCGATGAAAAACCCCAGCGCATGAGCATGGCGACCGATTCGTGGCGAAATCCCGCATGGAAGAAAGCAACGAAAAGGCAGACGTGTGAATGCAAGCACCGTGGGATGGTGTCGAGGCGCTTCTGTTGAGAAGAAGCGACACCGGCTCACGCATTAACCATGCCGGCTCATCACGAGCGCGCGGCGATCGACGCTTAATGCGCATTTAACGGTTTTGCATCATTGATTGATGTTCCAGCGCAACATCTTAGACGCCGCAAGAATTGCGGGCAGCACTCAACCTCTTTCAGGAGGATCGATTGAGGACGCTCCTTATTTGCGCGCTGGCTGTCGCCTTGGTCGGTTGCAGCAGCCAACAACCAACACAGCCATCCTGCGTTGGCCTGAACCCGTTAGCCTGCCTGACTGCGGTTCATGTGCCGATCGAACCTGAGTCGTATGAGAGCGATTCTGCCGCAACGAAACCCGTATCCGCCGTCGCCTTGCGCGGTGACAGGCCGCCCCGATCTCACGCGGACCACGCGGTCCGTCGAACACCCAAGCCGATCAAGGTCGTGGCGAAAGCTGCCATTCCTGTGCCGGTTCCTTCTCCGCAAGCAAACCAGCAGACGACAGGCAATGCCGTTGCTGCCCAGGCGCCTCCAGCAAGCGCCACCGATCCGCATCCAACGACTGACGTTCCGCCGACCCGAACGACAGAGGAGCAGGTGGCGGCCGCATCTGCCGTCGCGGAGCGAATGTCGGTCCCGACATTGGATGCATCGCTGGACGCTCTCGTGGCCGTCCTCGTGGCAGGTCCCGACGTCAAGTCGGTCTCCGACCTGACCGGTAAGACGATTGCGATCGACGATAGATATTCCGAGTCGTCGATGAGCCGCGTCAGGACCGCGATGGCGGTAGCGGGTGCATCCGACGTCCAACTGAGCAAAGGTCAGACCACGGCGATCAGCCGGCTGGTCGGCAAAGAAGTTCCGGCCGCGGTCGTCGGGTTAGTCTCTACCAGAGCCGCGGACAGCTTTCCTGAGATAGCGCGATACAAGACGTTCCAAATCCCGCTCAAAGCTCGATCGAGCCCGGCCAAGCCGTGACGGGTTTACCCCCTCCGCAGCCGTGACAGGAATGTTATCCTCACCGCAGTTCTTCGCGATCGACCGGAGACTGAACTCTGCTCATAAGAGACGCTATCGGCTCCATAGTCGCGCGCGATTGCCTTGCCCTTGCAACGGCGGCTTTCCTGGCTTGCGACGGAGAATTTCCATTCCATCTCAATTGCTTAACCGCAATACCGGTTCAATGCGACTTGATGTTTTTAACCCTGCCCGTCCGCGGAGCATGTCCGCCCCAACTAAAATATCGAAAACAACCCCATAGCATCGCGGTTGCAAGGACGCTTCGGGCGACGCGAAGACGTTTGACACGACGCGCAAATCAACGTCATCGCCGCGATGCTCGGTTCGCTTGAGTGCCGGGGTTAGAATTGACAGTCCCCTGCGTCCCGAACGTAGTGAACATCTTTCGCGCCTCATCGCCGTCCGGAGACGCGACGGCGCTCGGCTATCACCTGCCTGGCCTCGTCCGCCGTCATTTGGCCAGCGCCCAGAACCTGGTAGGCGCTGTCCGGATTTTGAGTCCGTTGCTCATTCACACCGCCTCGCCGCTCCTGCTGCTCGTCTTGATTGACCGGGGCTTCGCCGGCGCCGCCGCCGAAGCCGAGTACCTCGACGATGATGATGGAAGCCTGCTGGCCTGCACCGGATTGCGTTACATCCTTTGCCGCGTCGGTAGCCGCCTTCTGGCTGGCGTCGCCGCCCTCGACCTTCAAGGGAGCCGCCGAACTCTCTTGCGCCGGCAAACCTTTGACTTCACCTGATACCTGGAAATTGTTCGCATTCAGCACGAAGAGGGCCGCAATATTGAGATTGCCGCTAACCCGCACACCGGCGTCGCCGGCATTCACCGTGCCCTCTGGCGCGATCAGATGGACGTCGCCCTCCTCCACGCCGGTGAAGCCAACGATGGTGCCGATGCCACTGCCGGACATGTCGGCTTTCTCCAGAATGCGCGTCACCGCGTCGATATCCGTGTGCACCTCCGGCGCCGACGACACGCGGGCGGTCTTGGCGCCGCGGCCGGCGTCGATATCACCCACCGTTGACCAGATGATCTCGTCGCCACCGCCAAAGGTGTTAATGCGCGAGCGGTTCACAACGACACTGTTACGGGCGAAGATATTGATGTCGCCATAGCCCAACGTCACCAGGCCGTACCCCGACGGGGCATTCTTGCCCAACGCCGCCACCTGCAAGCCGCCGCCGGGGGTGAGCACTTCAACATTGCCACCCGCCATGGTGCGGAACAGGGTGTTGCCGACAGTGACGTCGCCCTTCCAGTCCTGGCCGGGGAACAGCTTTTCGATCGCCGCATGGCCGCGGTTGTAGCCGACATTGCGCGGCCTGCCGTCTTCGCCTGGCGATTTCTGATCCTTACCGGCCTCGCGCAGCTCCTGCACATAGACTTGCCGTACGAAGCGTTCGCGGGTCAGCATTGGCAGGCTCTGGAACCTGGCCCAGGCATCCTGCGGCGTCAGGGTCTCGCCCGTCACGCCTTTGACGAACGAGACAAGACCAGAGCGGATTTTATGCGACTGTCCGGACTTGCGGAGTTCGTAAGCGTCGGTGAAGTAGATTGGTACGATTGTGCCGTCCGCCAGGGTTGTCTTCAGATAGTCCGGCATCGCCGTGACGTTCGACGGATCGAGATAGGCCGCCAGAAACGCGTCATAGGACGGCTGTTTACCTTTCAAACCCGCCATCACGGTGATGGCCGCGCCCTCATCTGGCAGACCGAAGATCTGCGAGAAATCGACTGGCCGGTTGTTCGTATCGTAGGCGCGATTGCCAACCGTCATGATATGCAATTCGGGCGCATAGACGTCGCGGCCGGCGCTCACCACAACGGCACCGGGCCCTTGCGCGTAAATCGAACCATAGATCGGCCCCCCGACGATGTCGTTACCGGCCTCGACGAGCGATACGTCGGTCGGATGGATGTTGCGCAAATTGTAGTTGATGTTGCGGATGTCCGTGCCGGCGCGGAACCAGGTCTGCTCGTTGGCCATAATGCCGGCCGTGGCGATCGAGACGCCCGAGCTATAGGTGGTGCCGATGATCGAGCCGTCTAAGGCATAGATGCGGCTTGGCTCGTAGTCGTTCTCGTTCGGCAGATGCTCGGGATTGCTCAGACTGTAAAGGTGTAGAACGTGCGGTGTGAAGGGCGGCCCTCCGATGGGATTCGTCAAAACGCTATGCATCCCACTGAGGTTGACGTGCACGAGGGTGGTTCCGGCGACCGGCTCGAAAGGTGAAGGGATCATTGCGGGCATGGCGCGGCTCATGAGGATCGAGCCAACAAGAACGTCGTCCGCGGCGACAATCCGCAGCTCCGGACTGCTGCCCGGCAGCGTGTAAAGCGTCGGCACCGAGCCCGTCGTCGTGTTATATTGCGCCTCGTTGATCACCGAGCCGTTCAACGCAGCGATACGCAGCTTCGACGGATAGATGTTGCCGGCGAAGTTGTTGACGTTGGCCCACGCCGCGGAGGCTCCGCCCGTCGAGTTCAGGTCCTTGGACAGATAGGTCGTTTGGCCGACCAGGATCACGTCGCCGCCGGTCGAGGTGAGACTCAGCGCCGTGCGATCTGTCTGGCCGCTCATGAAGTTGAACTCATGGCTTTCCCCCTTACCGATCATCAGCGGATCGAGGAATGTCTGCAGCCGCAGATCGCCGGCGGTGCGCACGTTCAGCGTGGCATCGCCGAGCGAGAGGATTGGCGCGATCGGATAGGTCGTCACCCGTCCGCTGTTCGTGATCTTGACCTCGCGTCCGACCGCGAATTCGCCGGCCTCGATCGTGCCGGCGCCGCGTCCGAGGTAATAGTAGCCGGCGCGCACTGCACCACCCGCCTCGACCGTCATGGCGCCGCCGTTGCGTAACTCGAGGATTTTCTGTTCGGTGGCGGTGCGTCCGCCGCGCACGCGGCCGTTGGTCGGCACCGCAACCGTCAGGTTGTTGAGATCGCCGCCGGCGCTGATGTCCACATTACCGCCGCCGAGGGCACCGACACCGCGCTGGAAATTGGTGTAATCGATCCACCAGGAGCTTTGTTCGGGGGGACGATCCGGCAGGCCGCTCTGCCAGACTGGCCCGAAAACGTAGGACGAATTGACCGTCCCCTGCCGCTTCAGCCACTCGGTATAGTGCTGCATCTGCGAGCGATCGGTCGGCAGGGTAACATCGATGTTGCCGCCGGCGGCAACGTGAACATGGCCACCGCCCACGCCGTAGTTGGCAGTTGCCGGCCCGGTCGTGAAATCGGCAAAGACCGTGAGATCGCGCCGGCCGGCGGTGTAGATGGACGCGCCACCCTTCAATTGGATATCGCCGCTCGCCGCTATGTTGATGTCGCCCGTTCCTGTGCGCACCATGGTGGCTGCGCTGGCGGTAGTCTGGACCGGCGGGACAGGCGGCGTCGGCAGCGTGTACGCGGCGAGGATAGCGGTCAGATTGGGAACGATCTTCTCATTGTAGAACAACTTGAAGTTCGCCACCGACATGACGAAGCTGTAGCCGCTCGACGAGGATTCGATGATCTTGTAGCCCTTCGCCGGGTCCGTCGAATTCCGCACCAGTGATTTCTCGGCGATAAACTCGGCGAAGAGCTGGTCAAACAGCGCGCGCGCTGGGATCGCATCGAGCCTGCCGACCGCGACGACCGCAGTCGCATTGTCGTTTACCCCGCTATAGCTCGTGATCGGGGTCAACCAGTTTTCCGGAGCGGTTGTGCCGGAGTTCGTATTCGGCGGCGACGAGGTGCTGAAGCCGGTATTGAGATCGATCACCACCGAGTTACGAGTCTGCTGCGCGGGATTCGCTGTGTAGGTAAAGCTCGGCTGTTCCTGCAGCAGGATGCTGCCGGACGTGCCGGCCATGCGCTGCAGAGGATCGGCAGCCTGACCGGGCGCCGTCGCGCCGGCAACCAGCGTGTAGGACCACGAGGCCGGCGCAACCGCCTGACCGCCGCCCTGGCTAACGCCCGGGAACAGGTCTGCGTACTTCACGGCGTCGCCCGCCCCACCCGCCATCGTTCCTTTGGCCGCTGCTGAGTTGGCAGCGGCGCTATAGGGCACGTGCAGCGACGAGGCGCGAATATCCTGCAAGACAGTCGGGATAAAAGCGGTCTGTGTCGCGCCGAAGCTCAAACCCAGATAGCGGGTGGGTCGTCTGTCGCTGCACGTGTGCCAATAACTCCTTAAGAAGGGCCTGCCGCAATAGGAAAGAACCATTACAAAGCGCTACCGCCTTTCCCCACTCGGTGGAGCTGCGATATTCCTTCCGGTTCTCGGCATGACCATCCCTTCAAAAAGTCCCGATTTCGAAGGCCGCCCCCCGGGCGCGCTTCAATGCCCGCGCCGGCCCGAAGACGGTTTGACGTCAGTGACGTCCGCTTCTTCGAAGCGCAACATCGAAATCACGCGGTCGCGCACGGCGCCCCGCAGATCGATCTGCACCGCCCAGTCGCCGTGCATCTCGAGCTCGAGGCGGACCTTATAAGCGCCCTTCTCCGCCTGCTCGGTCGCCTTCACGGCGCGCACGTTGTGCATGCCGGGCATGGAGGGCATGTCCGCTCCGACGGATACGGTCAGCCCGGAGAGCGGTTCGCCGGAGCGCGCGTTCGCGAGCCTGATGGTGCAGTCGTACTCCAGCACCTGCCCGGCCGAGACGCAGGTCACAGCGGCCTTGGCGCGCACCTGGCCGTGCGCGGCTTGCGGATAACCGGCCGTCAATGCCGCCACGGCAACAAGCATGCAAACGATCGTTCTCATCGCGATCCTCGTCCGGTTCGGGTCGATCCGGATATCGCGTTCCGGAACAATCGGCCAATTCTGTTCACCAGTCGCTCATCGAGCAGGCCGCGCGGACGAAAAATCAGCAGCAGCGCAACCAGACCGCCGAAAATGATCATGCGGTAGCCCGCAAACAGTCGCACTGACTCGAGGAGCCCGACGTCGATGACGACCCCGAGCAGCGGTCCAAGCGCAGTGCCGAGCCCGCCGATCAGACCATAGGCAAGGGAATGCACACCGAGCATGACATCGAAGGTTCGTGGCTCCACATAGGTGGTCAGATGGGCGTAGAGGCCGCCGCCGACCGCGGCGAGCGCGCCGGCGATGCCGGCCGCGAGAACCTTGTAGCGGGCGACCGCTATCCCCTGCAGCGAGGCAAGCGTCGCATCCTCACCGATCATGCGGAAGATGACGCCAAGCCGCGAGCGTTCGAGCAGCATGAAGCCAGCGAGCGTGACCGCCAGCATCGTATAGATCAGCATCATGAAATCGAAAGTTTCGATGTTGTGATCGAAGATGTAACGGATACTGCGAAAGCCGTCAGTGCCGTTGGGTCCAACTGGTTCGCCGTCGATGTCAACCTGATAACGGAACAGCTCGAACAGGATTCGCACCATCTCGGCGAACGCAAGCGTCGCGATCGAGAACTGAAGTCCGCGAAGCCGCAATGTCGGGATGCCAAGCGATACGGCGCAAGCTGCACCCACCGCTGCGCCCCAGGCAATACCCAGCGCCAGCGGCCAGCCCCACATCGCAGTAGCCATGCCGGCTGCATACGCGCCGATCGCAAAGAACGCCTGCTGCCCGAAGGAAATTTCCCCGGTGAGCAGCAGGAGATAGGCGGACAGCGCGACGAACGAGATGACCCCGATGTTGGACAATACGCTGACCAGATAGTCATCCATCGGTTACACCCTGTGCGACAGCTCGACGTCGGCCGTGCGGCCGAGCAGGCCGCCCGGACGCGCCACAAGGAAAGCGAACAGCACGAAATAGGCAAACAAATCGCGCACCTGGGGCCCGAACAGCCAGTGGCTGTGCACCTCGACGACGCCGAGCAGCAGTCCGCCGAGCAGCGCGCCGGGTATCGATCCGAGGCCGCCAATCATCATCGCGATCAGGCCCTTGAGCGTTGCCCACATGCCGAACATCGGGGTCACCTGCTGGTCAACCGCCAACACGAGAAAGCCGGCCACCCCTCCGATGGCCGATGCCGCGGCGAACGCCAGCATGACCAAGCGCCCGACATCCACGCCGACCAGGTTCGCCGCGATCGGGTTGGCGATCACCGCACGCAGGCCAAGGCCGAAGCGCGTGTGATAGAGCGCGAGCTGCACGACAGCGGCGAGCAGGAGCGCGCCCCCCAGCATGATCAGGTGGTCGGGACGGACGAGCAATGGACCGATCTCGAGCGCAGGCCCGGTCGCCAGCGGCGGAAACGGGTAGGTGTGACGCGGCAGGACCAGAACCGCCGCTTGCTCCAGTTGCATCCAGATCGCAAAACTCGACACCATCGACGCGATTCCGGCACCAGCCTTCATCGGCGCGAAGCAGAGTCGTTCCACGTAGACGCCAGAGATCACCGCTCCGGCGACAACGGCGGCGGCGACTGCGAGCAGCCCGGCGCCAAAGTCCAGATAGAGCACGGTGCCGAAATAAGCGCCGATCATCACGGTGGGCCCGTAGGACAGGTTGAGACGCCGCATGACGCCGAAGATAACGGTGAAACCGAGCGCGAGCAGCCCGTATGACGAGCCGATCATCACGCCGTCGATCGTATTCTGGATGAAATCGATCATCGGCTCCTGACCTGCCGGCTCATCCGGCGCGGCGGGTACCGAGATAGGCCCGCTGAATCACCTCGTCTTCCGCCAACTGACCGGGCGTGCCCTGGAAGGTGACGCGGCCCTGCTCCATCAGGAAAAACTGGTGCGCCACCTTCAGCGCCATGTGCGCATTCTGCTCCACCAGTAGCATGGTGGTGCCGTCGCGATTGAGCGCAGCGACGATATCAAAGATCTCCGCCACGATAAGGGGCGCGAGTCCGAGCGAGGGCTCGTCCATCAACAGCACGCGCGGGCGCGACATCAATGCGCGAGCAACCGCCAGCATCTGCTGTTCGCCGCCGGACAGCGTACCAGCAAGCTGTTCCCTCCGCTCCTTCAGTTGCGGAAAGCGCGCGTACATGCGCTCCATATCGGCAGCGATCTCGCTCTTGTCTCTTCGCTGGTATGCCCCCGCGAGCAGGTTCTCGCGTACCGACATCTCCGGGAAGACCAGCCGGTTCTCCGGTACCAGCGCAATGCCGCGCGAGACGATCTTCGCGGGCGACAGGCCGACCAGCTCGGCGCCTTCGAGCTTGATCGAGCCGCGGCGGGGCCTGAGAATTCCGGCGATGGTCATCATCAAGGTCGTCTTGCCGGCACCGTTCGGTCCGAGCAGGCAGGTGATCTTCCCGCCCGCGACGTGCAGCGACACGCCCTTGAGCGCTTCAATCTTACCGTAAGTCGTAACAAGCTCCGACACGTCCAGCATGATTCACCTCACCGCGTGCCGAGATAGGCTTCGCGCACGGCAGCATCGTCTTGCACGGCAGCCGGCGGCCCCTCGGCGATCTTGCGGCCGAAGTTCAGAACGGCGATCCGGTCAGCGACCGACATGACCAGCTCGACGTGATGCTCGATCAACAGGACGGTAAACCCGTCATCGCGCATCTTGCGGATGCGGGCATCGAGTTGATCCACTTCCTCGGCATTCATGCCCGCCGCCGGCTCGTCAAGCAGCAGCAGGTTGGGCCTGGCGGAAATGGCGCGGGCGAATTCCAGCCGCCGCTGCTCTCCGAAGGAGAGATTGGCGGCGAGTTCGTGGCGCTTGTGCGCCAGGTCGAAGAATTCGAGCGTCCGCTCGATTTCCGCCTGCACGCCCGCGGAGCCGCCGAACCAGCGCTTGAAGAACACCTCCTGCCGTTGCTGGCGGGAGTTCTGCGCGACCCACAGGTTCTGCCAGACCGACAGTTGCCCGAACAGGCGGATATTCTGAAAAGTCCGCGCAATGCCAAGGCCGACCCGCGCATGGGACGGCAGGTCCGAGATGTCGTCGCCCTCGAAGAGAATCCGGCCGGAGGTCAGTGGAAACAGGCCCGAGACCAAGTTGACGATCGTGCTCTTGCCGGAGCCATTCGGCCCGATCAGGCCGAGGATCTCGCCACGTTTCACGGTCAGATCTACTCCGTCCACCGCGTGGACCCCGCCGAAATGCTTGGCGATGCCCTGAAGGTCAAGCACCGGAGCTCTCCTTGCCTGCAAACAGCATGCGTTTCAGGGAGGCGACGCCGCCCGCGTCGAGAAAGCCGCGCGGCCGCAGGTTCATTGCCAGCACGATCAGCGCGCCGAACAGCAGATTGCGCCAATCACCGAGAAAGCGCAGGCCCTCGATCAGGAAGCCCTGGATGAAGATGACGGCAAGCAGCGTGCCGAACACGTTCGAAAGCCCACCGAGGATCGGATAGGCGATGGCGAATGTCGCGAGAATGACGCCGAACTGCACATGCTCGATGTGCGTCGTATAGTGCGCGAAGATGCCGCCGCCGATTCCGGCGATGACGCCGCCGATGGTCATGGCCAATACCTTCACGGCCGTGACGTTGATGCCGGAGCTGTGCGCCGCTACCTCGTCTTCGCCGACCGCGCGCATCACGGCGCCGGCGCGCGATTGATCGAGCCACCACAGGCATGCCATGACGATCGCCACCATCAGCCAGATGAACATGAGAACGTCGAAGGTGGACCAGCCATGCTCCGGGAAGTAGCGGATCTGGCGAAAACCTTCGGCGCCGTGCGGACCGATCTTCAGCTCGCCCGCCTGGATCTGGTAGGTGAAATTAAAGAAGAACAGACGCACGGCCTCGCCGAAGGCGAGCGTGGCGACCACCAGCATCAATCCTTTCACGCGCAGCGCCGGGAAGCCGACGGCACAGGCGGTCAGACCGGAGACGACGGCGGAAACGCCGAGCGCGGCAAACAGATGCCACTTGAAGATGACGGTGAGGATCGCCGCGACATAGGCGCCGACGGCGAAGAAGGCCGCCTGTGCCAGGCTCACCTGCCCGGTGAGCAGGACGCAATAGGCCGAGAGCCCCAGCAGCGTATGGACGCCGATGACCTGTGCGAGACCGAGATAGAAATCCATGCCCGCTCCCCTCTCAGTCGCGCCCGGGCGCCTTGGCGAAAATGCCTCCCGGCCGGAATACGAGGAAGGCGAACAGGAGCATCATAATGTAGAGGTCCCGTTCGGTCACACCGCGCAGGAACTGGAACAGGCTCTCCAGCGCGCCCACGATCAGGCCGGCGATGATCGCCCCGGGTATGCTGCCGAGGCCGCCGATCACGGTGACAATCAGGCCCTTGACGGTGAGCGGCTGAGCCAACAGCGGCGACAGCATGCCGATCGCCGCGCCGCTCATGGCACCGGCAATGCCCCCCAGCATGCCGGTGACCACGAAGGTCAGAACGTTCACCTGCAGGATGCTGATGCCGCAGAGCTGCGAGGCGATCGGCTGCTGCGAGACGGCGCGCGTGGCGATGCCGAGCCTGGTCCGATAAAGCAGCAGCAGGAACAGCACCATGCAGGCACAACCAAGGACGAAGACGAACATCAGGTCGCCGCGCAGCATGAACTGGCCAAGCCGCACGACCACGTCGGAATACAGCGCCGGATAGGCGAGCGGCACGCCCTCGGTCGTGTGCACGATGATCTCGTCAATTAGCAGCAGCAGCCCGACGGTCGACATCAAGGTGGCCAGCGGGTTGGCGACGGGGATGAACTTGAAGCCGATGAAATAGACGAGCGCGCCGATCACCCCGCCGCACAGCGCCGCGGCCATGAAGACGATGACTGCCGGCGCGGCGGTGAAGCCGCTGAGAAGCAGCAGGCTTCCGTAAGCAGCGCCAATCGACGCGGCGGCATAGGAAAGGTTGATCTTGTGCATCACACCGAAGATGAGCGTGAAACCTATTCCGAGCAGCGCGTAAGTGGAGCCGAACAGCAACCCGTCGGCGACGGACTGCGCGGCATCGATCAGATCAAGCAGGTCCACTGCGGTGCCCCCCACACTACAGGGTCAGGTTGACAGGATGCGGCGGGCCAGCCGGGCCCGCCGCGTCATTGACGGCGATCACGACGAAGGCTTGTGGAGGACCTGCCAGCTCCCGTCCTTCGCATACACGTAGAGGTACGGCTTGATCGCTTCGCGGTCGTTGGTGCGCCCAACCGTGCCGAGCAGCCCTTTTGTTTCCTTCAACGCGGCCAACCCCTGCCGCATCTTGTTGCGGTCAGCCTGCACGGTATCGGGCTTTGCCATGATCTTCTGGCTCTCGATCACGTCCTTGAGGATGAACATGATCTCGTAGGCAGCCGCACTGTGCAGATCCATGCTGCCCCCTTGCTTGGAAACGTTCTCGGCCGCAGTTTTCGCCTCTGCGGTGACCGGCGCAAAGCTGGTCGGTATGATGATGCCTTCCGCCTGCTTGGCGCAGCCCTGCAGCGTCTCGATGCTGGAGGAACTGGTCAGGCCGATCAGGAGTTTCGGCTTGACGCCTTGGCGGTCCATTTCACGCAGCACCCCGCAGGTCGTGAACGGGTGGGCGGAAATGGCGACGATCTCCGGATTGGCGCGGCGCATTTCGCGCACCTGCGTCGAGAAGTTCGTGTCATTCAGCAGCCACTCGCCGGTCCCGAGCAACTGGAAGCCGTTCTCCTCGGCCTGCTTCTTCATCACGCCGTAGGTGGCGTTGGAATGCGCAAAGTCCTTTTCGACGCCGCCGTAGATCGTCTTCAGATTGGGGTGCTCCCGCTTCAGCCACGCGAACAGCGACTTGTACATTTCGAGCTCACTCGGGACGTTGCGGAACGCCCACTCGGAAATCGCGGCGAGGCCGCCCTTGGCAGCGACGTCTGCGAAAACCGGAAATTGCAGGCCGCTGTCGGAGGCATCGCCCACCTTCTTCTGCAGGATGCCGAAAAGCGACTCGGCAACGTTCGAGCAGGTCGGCCCGACGGCCACAAAGGCATCCGACGAGGCGATGCGGCGGATGACGGAGATTCCCTCCTCGGCATTGCAGCGGTCATCGAGGAATTCGACCGAAAGCTTCGCTTTCGCGTCGTCGCCCAAGGTGACGCCACCCGCCTTGTTGATCTCCTCGGCGGCCGCCTTCATCGCCGCCTCGCTGTTGACGCCGAACACGCGGACGACGCCGGATTTGGCCCCGAAGCCGGTGATCTTGACGGTACGCTCCTGGGCCAAAGCGCCGCCCGAAACACTGGTCATCATGCCGGCAAGCAGCGCAGCCGCCGCAACACTGACAGTTCTCATGGTGTCTCCTCCTGCTGAAAAGCGGGCGGTTTTTCCGCCTCCTTTGTGGTTGAGAATCTTGCAAGGCCGGTCCCGCGTCGCACCTCCTGCACTTGACCGTCCGCGGACGATGGTGAGCCTGAGGAATGTCACGCTCGTTTGCAAGTCCCTTGTCTTTCCGGCGCGGAATTATGCCGTGCCGCAGCAATCGAATGGCAGATGATCGGGCGGGCCGAAGAATTTCGCCTTGCTGACAGTCGGGGGGCGCGGTTTGGTATATGCTCAGCGCCTTGGTCTAAAAGAACCGGATCGGACGGCGTGCGCCGACGCTTCGCCACAGCTCGGGCGCCGGGAGGAGCAGCGATGGTACGAGCACCGCAAGGCAAGCGTGCGGCACGGCCCAAGCGAACGATCTCCAGGCCAGCACGCAAGACGCGTGCGGCGAAGTCCAATCGACGGCCGCGCGACGGGGCCGGCAACGGCGTGTTTTCTGGCCTCGGCCGCAGCAAAGCAAACTTCACCCCGCTCACGCCCGTTTCGTTCCTGCCGCGCTCGGCCGAGATCTATCCGGATCGGATCGCGGTAATCCACGGCGAGCGGCGCTATAGCTATCGCCAGTTCTATGAGCGCGCCCGTCGCCTTGCATCGGTGCTTGAGGGCGCCGGCGTCAAGCGCGGCGATACTGTCTCGGTCATGCTGCCGAACGTACCGGCGATGGTCGAGGCGCATTATGGCGTGCCGATGCTCGGCGCGGTGCTGAACGCCATCAACACTCGTCTCGAGGCGGCAACGATCGCCTATATCCTCCAGCACGCCGAGGCGAAAGTGTTGATCACCGACCGCGAGTTCGCGGCGCAGGTTGGTCCTGCGCTTGCGGCACTGAAAAAGCGACCGCTGGTGATCGACGTTGACGACGAGCTCCATTCCGGGGCCGGCGAGCGGCTCGGCAAGGTCGAATACGAGACGTTCATCGCCAAGGGCGATCCGAACTTCGCCTGGAGTGCGCCGGCCGACGAGAGCAGCGCGATCGCGCTCAATTATACATCCGGCACCACCGGAAAACCGAAGGGCGTCGTCTATCATCACCGCGGCACCTTCCTCGAGTCCGTCGGCAACATCATGGCCTGGCCGATGCCGCCAAAGCCGGTCTATCTCTGGACGCTGCCGATGTTCCACTGCAACGGCTGGTGTTTCCCATGGTCGGTGGTGGCGATGAGCGGCACGCATGTGTGCCTGCGCAAGGTCGATCCGGCGCTGATCTTCCCGATGATCGTCGAGAACGGCGTGACGCACATGTGTGGCGCGCCGACGGTGCTGACGATGCTGACGTCGGCGCCGGCAGAGCAACTGCGCCGATTCAACCATGTGGTGGAAATCCAGACCGGGGGCTCGCCGCCGCCGGCCAAGGTGATCGAAGCGATGGAGCAACTCGGCTTCCGCGTCACGCACATCTACGGAATGACGGAGCTGCAGGGTCCTTCGACCTATTGCGCGCCGCAGGATGACTGGTCGGCGCTGCCGCTTGCCGAACGCACCGGCTTCGTCGCGCGCCAAGGCGTCCGCTATCCCGTGGTCGAAGGGCACATGGTGGCCGATGCGAAGACGATGAAGCCGGTGCCCCGCGACGGCCAGTCGATCGGCGAGATCATGGTTCGCGGCAACACGGTGATGCTCGGCTACCTGAAGGAGCCGAAGGCGACGGCCGACGCCTTCCGCGGTGGCTGGATGCACACCGGCGACCTCGCGGTCGAGCATCCGAACGGCTACGTGGAGATCAAGGATCGCGCGAAGGACATCATCATCTCGGGCGGCGAGAACATCTCCAGCGTCGAAGTCGAGATCGCGCTCTACAAGCACCCGGCGGTGCAGCTCGCCGCCGTGGTCGCGCGGCCGGATTCGAAATGGGGCGAGACGCCCTGCGCCTTCGTGCAGCTCAAGCCCGGCACTCAGGCGACCGAGGACGAGATCATCACCTTCTGTCGCGACCGGCTCGCGCACTTCAAGGCGCCAAAGTCGGTAGTGTTCGGGCCGCTGCCCACGACGGCGACCGGCAAGGTACAGAAGTTCACGCTGAGGGAGCGCGCACGAAGCCTGTAAGAGGTACTAAAGGCCGTGACATGGTCTTTCCACACACCAAGGTCTTCTGAGCCCGGATTCGGGCAGCAACTCACAGCCATTGCCGATTGGCACTGGCCACCTGACGACGGGCCATCATCCGGCACGCAAGATCGCAGAAAAACCGCCGGCAATCCTCGCCGGCCTTCTAACGGGTTCAAGGCGGAGTAAAGTGGCTTGCAAGAGACCGCTAGGTCCATGGGTCCAATCAGACCGACAACGTGGAGGAAGAAACAAATGCGACCATTATCGAGCTTCGGGTTGCGCGCGGCCTTGGCCGCGTTCGTCGTTCTGCTGGCGGTGCCGGCTTCGCAGGCGCAGCAACCCCTCAAGGTCGGCATCGTGACGTTCCTGTCCGGTCCGGCCGCCGGTCCGTTCGGGGTCCCGGCCCGCAACGCCGCCGAGCTGACGGCCGAGTTGCTCAACGCGGGCACCGTGCCCGCACCCTATTCCCAGAAGGGCTTCGGCGGGACGCCCATCGAACTCGTCATCATCGACGAGGCGGGCGGCCCACAGAAGCAGGTGGCCGAGTATCGCAATCTCGTGCCAAGGGTCGACATCGTAATCGGCTACATCTCGAGCGGCGATTGCCTGGCGATTGCGCCCGTTGCCGAGGAGCAGAAGAAGCTCACCGTCCTGTTCGACTGCGGCACGCCTCGCATCTTCGAGGACGCGAGCTATAAATACGTGTTTCGCACCGGTCCAACCGGTACGATGGATAACGTCTCCGTTGCGCTTTATCTGGTGGAGCGTACTCCCAACGTAAAGTCGATTGCCGGCCTCAATCAGAACTATGCCTGGGGTCAGGACTCCTGGGCGGACTTCGAGAACGCCATGAAGACCCTCAAGCCTGGCATCGAGGTGAAGACCTCGCAGATGCCGAAGCTTTTTGCGGGTCAGTTCGGCGCCGAAATCACCACTCTCCTCGGTAGCGGTGCGGAGGTGGTCCATTCCAGCATGTGGGGCGGCGATCTTGAGGGCCTGGTGCTGCAGGGCGCACCGCGTGGCCTGTTCGAGAAGCACAAGGTGGTGCTGTCGGCCGGCGAACCGGCCATCAACAGGTTGGGCACGCGGATTCCGGACGGAACCATTCTGGGGGCGCGTGGTCCGTTTGGGCCCTTCGCACCGGACACTGATCTCGCGCGCTGGCTGAAGACCACCTACCAGGACCGCTACCACGTCCCGCCGAACTATGCGTCCTTCAAGATGACGCAGGCAATCCTCGGCGTGAAGGCGGCCTACGAGAAGGCCAAGGGCAGCGGCAATGGGGCACCCGACCAAGACAAGATCATCGCTGCGCTCGAGAACCTGACCTTTGAAGGCCCCGGTGGGCCGGTGAAGATGGCGCTCGGCAAGGGCCACCAGGCGATCATGGATGCCGCTGTCGGCACGACCAAGGTCGAGGGCGGTGAGCTCAAGATCGTGGATGTCGCACGCTATTCCGCGGACAAGGTGAATCCACCCGACGGCGTGAAAAGCGAAGCCTGGATCAAGTCTGGCCTCAAGAAATAGCAATCAGGGACGGCAGCTCTGCAGGCTGCCGCCGCTTCACTTCCAATGAGCAGCATCCTGCCCGTTGCCTTCGACGGCATCGCCTATGCATCCTGGCTGTTCCTGATCTCAGCCGGGCTGACGCTGATCTATGGCGTCATGCGCATCCTCAACGTGGCCCATGGCAGCCTCTACGCCCTGGGCGCCTATGCGGCCTGCTCGCTTGCCGGCGCATGGCTCGGTGGCGGACTGCCCGCGGCCGGCAGCTTCGCCATGCTGCTGCTCGCGGCCGTCCTCGTCGGCTCCCTCGTCGGCCCGCTGATCGAGCGTGGCCTGCTGCAGTGGATGTACGGCAAGGACGAGGTGGTGCTCGTGCTGATCACCTATGCTGTCTTCCTGATCATGGAGGACGTGATCAAGCTGGTTTGGGGCGTGGACTCGTTGCTGCTGCCCGAGCCCTACGCTTTGCCCGGAAATTTTCAGCTCGGCGGCCTGCCTTACCCCGTCTACAACGTACTGCTGATCGCATTGGCGTTGGCGACCGGGCTCATCCTTGCCTGGGCGCTCTATCGCACGCGCCAGGGCAAGCTGCTGCTCGCCGTCATCCACGACCGTGAGATGAGCATGGCCATGGGCATCAACGTGAGCCGGGTCTATCTCGCCACGTTCGCCGTCGGTGCGACGCTGGCGGCGCTCGGCGGGGCATTCACGGCGCCGACGATAGCCGTGACGCCCGGCATCGGCGTGGAGGTGATCGTGCTCGCCTTCGCGGTGGTGGTGATCGGCGGTCTCGGCAGTCTCGGCGGAGCGGCGCTCGGCGCGCTTCTGGTCGGCCTCGTCCGCTCGGCCACGGTGCGCTACTGGCCGGAGGCCGAGCTGTTCTCCATCTACGCGGTGATGGCCATGGTGCTCATTGCGCGCCCGAAGGGACTGTTCGCGGCGCAGGAGGCGCGCAAGATATGAAAGCTGCAATCGTCGCAATCGCTTCCCTCGTCGCGCTGACAGGGTTGGCTCTGCTCTCGCCGCAATGGCTGGTGTTCATGGCCATGCTGGCTCTCGCCAAAGGCGTGGTGGTGCTAGGCCTTCTTGTGCTGATGCGCACTGGGCTCGTGTCGTTCGGGCAGGGGCTGTATTTCGGCATCGGCGCCTATGCGGCTGCCCTCCTCTCGCATCATCTGCATGTTGCCGATGCGGCCGTGATGCTGCTCACAGGCGCCGCTGCCGCCGGGTTGGTCGCCGCTCTGCTGGGCCTGCTGCTCGCCGGGTATCGCGACATCTTCTTTGCCATGCTGTCGCTGGCATTTTCGATGATCCTGTACGGCGTGCTGGTGAAGAGCGCCGCGCTCGGCAGCACGGACGGGTTCAACCTGCATGCGCGCACATTCTTCGGAGTTGCCTTGGCGCCCGGCATGGAGCGGCGGGTGTTTCTCATTGCCGGCGCGGTCTGTGCAGTGGTTGTGGCGCTATTGGTGCACAGGCTGCTGGGCGGACACTGGGGGCGATTGGCCACCGGCGTGCGCGACAACGAGCTGCGGGTGGCCTATCTCGGCGCCTCACCCTACCGCGTGGTTTACGTCAACTATCTGATCGCGGGTGCCCTTGCGGGCCTGGGCGGCGCCCTCGCGGCACTCGCGGTCGGCCATGTCGATCCCGAGATGACGTATTGGACGACCTCAGGCGAGTTCGTGTTCATCGCCATCCTGGGCGGCATCCAGAGCATTCTGGCACCGTTCATGGCGGCCACCATCTTCGAGGCTCTGCGCACGATCGCCAGCCAGTACGCGCCCAACGTGTGGCAGATGTCGCTCGGCCTTGCCATGCTGGCCATCATAATGTTCCTGCCCGCCGGCCTGTGGACGCTCGCCGAGCGGCGGCGGAGGTCCGCATGAGTGCGGTGCTGACAGCTCAAGGGTTGCAGAAGAGCTTCGGCGCCGTACGGGCGGCAGCCGACATCAGCCTGACGTTCGATCCCGACATCGTCGTCAGCCTGATCGGTGCCAACGGCGCCGGCAAGACGACCTTTCTCAATATGGTGACTGGTTACCTCAGGCCCGACAGCGGGCAAATCCTGTTCGGCGAACGCGACATCGTAGGCCTCAGCCCGCGCCAGATCACCAAGCTCGGCATCTCGCGCTCGTTTCAGATACCGCAGCTCTTCAATTCGCTGAGCGTTCGCGAGAATCTGCTGCTCGCCGAGAGTATCGCCGCGACTGACAATCCCCGGGCTGCGACCGATGAGGCGCTGGCGCGGTTCGAGCTCGCTCCCTATGCGGCGCAGAAGGCCGGCCTGTTGCCCGAAGGAATCCGCAAGCTGCTCGACGTTTCCATGGCCCTGTCCAGCCGCTCCAAGCTGCTTCTGCTCGACGAGCCGACGAGCGGCGTCTCCGCCGACGAGAAGTTCGCCATCATGGACGTCGTGATGAGCGCGGCGCGTATCGCCGGGGTGACGGTGATCTTCGTCGAACACGATATGGACATCGTGGCGCGATTTGCCGGGCGCGTGGTGGCGTTCTACGACGGCAGCGTCATCGCGGACGGATCGCCCGATACCGTGCTGCGCGCAGAGAACGTACGCCGCTACGTGATCGGCGAGGAGATACCCCATGCTGCGGCTTGAGGGTGTCTCCGTGTCGATCGGGGCGGTGACGATTCTGCGCAGCGTCGATCTGGAGGTCAGCGCAGGGGAGTTCGCCGGCCTGATCGGGCGCAATGGCGCAGGAAAGACCACCCTGTTGCGCACCATCATGGGGCTGCAGGCACCGGCGTCCGGACGGCTCGACTTCGAGAGCCTGGAGCTGGCGGACTTGCCGACCTACCGTCGCGCAGGGCTCGGCATCGGCTACATGCCGGAGGATCGGCGGCTTGTGCCTGGCCTGTCGGCGGAGGAGAATATCCTGCTGCCTGCCTGGGCCGCGGACGCGAACGACGCAAAGGTGCAGCTCGCGCACATCTACAACATCATCCCGGAGCTGACGACCTTGCGCGCACGCAAGGCCTTGCAGCTCTCGGGCGGCCAGCAGAAGCTGGTGGCCCTGGGTCGGGCGATGATGGCGGGACGCAAGCTTCTCTTGCTCGACGAGCCGTTCGAGGGCGTGGCGCCGGTGCTGGCCCGGCGCCTGGCCGAGGTGATCTCGGGGCTGCGCAAGTCCGGATTGTCGGTGATTCTCTCCGAATCGAGCATGACACACGCGCATGGCCTGCTCGATCGGGTGTTCACCATTGACCGCGGGTCGGTAGGCGTGAGGAGTTGAAGAGGAACGCACACGCCGGCACTGCGAGCGGCACCACAGCCATCGATCCGACTGCTTGCTACTAGATCGCCGTTCGCGAACCGGTGCGCTCGTGGCGAATACATTGCGGTCGGGCTGGTACGCTCAGTGCATTCTTCACCATCTGACCAAGCACCAGGAAGTCGCCCTTGCGTGGAGACGTCCGGCGCCAGGCCAGCCCGATACTGCGGGCCGGCTGCGGTTCGACAAAACGTAGGAGCTTCACTCGGTCGTCGCGCAACTCGGCATCGGCCGCGACTTCTGGGAGTAGCGTGGCGCCATATCCGCTCGCCACCATCTGCATGACCGTTGGAAGGCTCGTCGCACTGAGGCTCGAGGCGACATTCCAACGCCCCTTGGCGCAATAGTCGAGCGCCTGATCCCGCAAGCAATGGCCTTCTTCCAGCAGGATAAGCTTACGCTTCTTCACCTCGCAGGGCGTCACGCGCGCAGTTTCCGGAAGAGGGTCATCGGCGGGTACAGCAAAGAGGAAGCGGTCTCTCACAAGATGGAGAACTTCAACCACGGCCATCTTGAGTGGCAACGCCAACAACAATACTTCGAGAGCGCCACGCTCGAGATCAGCGAGCAGCACCTTGGTCTGTGCTTCCACCAAATCAAGGCGCAGATCGGGATACCCGTGCTCCAGTTGCGGTAGCAACCGCGGCAAGATATACGGTGCCAGCGTGGGGATAACGCCAAGGCGCAACGTTCCGCTCAACACCTTGGCTCCATGTTGAGCCCGGTCTGTCAGGTCGCGCACTGCACCGAGGATCGCTCCGGCGCGTTGCGCGATCTCGATGCCAAGTTCGGTGAACATCGGCGCGCCCGGGCGCCGCTCGATCAACTCTATGCCGAGAAGCCCCTCCAGTTCGTGGATCTGCATTGAAAGAGCGGGCTGGCTGACACAACACTCCGCCGCGGCTCGTCCGAAATGCTGATGACGGGCAAGCGCATCAAGATAACAGAGCTGCCGGGTCGTGATCACCTCGATAAGATATTCTTAATGCCGCGGCAAAGCAATTTGATTGGCTTTTTGGCCGCTAGCTTAAAACATTGGACGGCCTGAAATCGTGTGGATTGAAATCACCAGCGCAAGCGCGCCGCACGTGCACGCTCCGAGGGTCGTTGTCGTACGGACAAGCAAAGGGAGACCCGCAAATTCGGACTTATACGCCCGCGGCGCCCGCGAGGTCACCTGATCAAGTCGGGAACCATCCATGGTAGGTAAGCAAATCGCATTTTCCGGCAGGGCGCGTGAAAGCATGCTGCGCGGTATCGACATGCTCGCCAACGCGGTGCAGGTGACGCTCGGGCCCAAGGGCCGCAACGTGGTAATGGAAAAGTCGTTTGGCACACCCCGCATTACCAAGGACGGTGTGACGGTCGCCGGAGATATCGAGCTCGAGAACAAATTCGAGAACATGGGGGCGCGGCTCGTGCGCGAGGTCGCGAGCAAGACCTCCTATGTCGCCGGTGATGGCACAACCACTGCGATCGTGCTGGCGGCTTCCCTCGTTCGCGAAGGCGCCAAGGCAGTCGCCGCCGGCATGAATCCGATGGACCTGAAGCGCGGCATCGACCTTGCGGCCGAGGCGGTCGTCGAGGATCTCAAGAGGAACTCGAAGAAGATAACTTCCAACGACGAGATCGCGCAGGTCGGCACCATCTCCGCCAATGGCGATGCCGAAATCGGCAGGTTGCTCGCCGAGGCCATGAAAAAGGTAGGCAATGAGGGCGTGATCACGGCGGAAGAAGCGAAGTCGATTGAGACCGAGCTCGACGTAGTCGAGGGCATGCAGTTCGATCGCGGCTATCTCTCGCCCTACTTCATCACCAATGCCGACAAGATGCGGGTGGAGATGGAGAATCCCTACGTCCTCGCATATGAGAAGAAGCTCTCGGACCTGCGTGAACTGCTGCCACTGCTGGAAGCCCTGGCGCAGACGGGCAAGCCGCTGCTTATTATCGCCGAAGAAATCGAAGGAGAAGCACTCGCCACCCTCGTGGTCAACAAGCTGCGCGGCAGCCTCAACGTAGCGGCGGTGAAAGCGCCCGGCTTTGGCGATCGCCGCAAGGCGATGCTGCAAGACGTCGCCATCCTTACCGGTGGTACCGCCATCTTGGAAGATCTCGGCATGAAGCTTGAGAACGCCACGCTCGACATGCTCGGCTGCGCCAGAACGGTAATGATCGACAAGGAAAGCACCACGATCGTCGGCGGCGCCGGCAAGAAGGAGGACATCGAGGCCCGCATCAACCAGATCAAGAAGCATATCGCGGAGACCACCTCCGACTATGACCGCGAGAAGCTGGAGGAGCGGCTCGCCAAGCTGGCCGGCGGCGTGGCGGTGATCCATGTCGGAGGGGCCACAGAGATCGATGCGAGGGAGCGCAAGGATCGCGTCGACGACGCGATGCATGCGACGCGCGCCGCGGTTGAGGAAGGCATCTTGCCGGGCGGCGGCGTCGCGCTGCTGCGCGCCGCCAAGGTGCTCGACCGCATGAGGCCTGCCAACGAGGACCAGAAGCATGGCGTTGACATCGTCAAGAAGGCAATCGGTTGGCCAGCGCGGCAGATAGCACTAAACGCCGGCGACGACGCCTCGGTGGTGATCGGTAAAATCCTGGAGGAGGAGCAGTACAACTGGGGTTATGATGCCCAGACCTGCGAGTACGGCGACCTGGTCTCCAGGGGCATCATCGATCCAACCAAGGTGGTGCGCACCGCGTTGCAGGACGCGGTCTCGGTCGCCGGCCTGCTCATCACCACTGAAGCCATGGTCGCCGAGCTGCCGACGCCGCCGCCTCCACCCTTGCCGGGCCATGATCACGACCACCATCGCGGCAACATGGAGTTCTGATCAATCGCGAGCCGCATACGGCCGCCTGCAGCGCGCCTCTTCGGCTATGCCCGTCAATAGGATTAATGTCGAGCTGCGCCAATGGTCGCAGGGCCCCGCGAGGGCCAGTCGGAGCACCCATGGTAGGATTTCGACGCACAAAGATATCGAGAACGTCGAGCGCTCGTTTCGAGAGTTCCGCCTGCCGATAGGAGGGATCTCGCGTTGGAGAAGACAAGGCTACCTGGCTTTACACGCCGAACCGTCTTGACTGCCGCCGTTGCGGGGAGCACCGGCTTTGCAAGCGCCGCTCTCGCCTTATCACAGCCCCCGAACGATTACGCGGTGGATCTCGTCAAGCAACTGACCGGAAAAACCCCGACCGCATCCGATCGTCTGCATCTGGTGATGCCGCGGAGCTTTCCGAATGGATACACGGTGCCGCTTACGCTCGCGATCGATAGTCCCATGACGGAAGCCGATCACGTCAGGCACGTTTCTGTGCTGGCGCCACGAAACCCGCTAATTGAGGTCGCCACCTTTCATTTCCTCCCGCAACGCAGCGAGCCCCGCGTGTCGACGCGCATTCGCCTTGCCGAACCGCAATATGTTCTGGCGATGGCGGAGATGAACGACGGCACGTTGCTGATGACCGAGACCTGGGTCGAGGTCGCCACCAACGGATGCAAATGACTTCCCGGAAGGAGGTGCGGAATGTTCGCACCGACACCCCGTGTACAAGTGCCAAGCGCCGCCGCGAGCGGTGAAGTGTTTTCGGTCAAGACCCTGATCAGCCATCGGATGGAGACCGGGCTGCGGCAGGATGAGCACGGCAACGTCATCCCGCGCAAGATCGTCAACAAGTTCATCTGCCGCTACAACGGGGTCGTGGTATTCAGCGTCGATCTCCACGAAGCCATGGCAGCGAATCCTTTCATTGAGTTCTACTTGCGTGCGACAGAAAGCGGCCGGCTCCAGTTCGTTTGGGAAGAGGATGGCGGCGGCATCTATGAATTGGAGCACCAGCTCACTGTCGCCTAATGGTGTTGTAGAGATGTTGCCATGCTCCCATGAGCAGAAGGGATTGGCGATCGCAGACACGGGATAGAGCCGGATTCAGCATGCGCAAAATCATTGCCGCTTCCATTACTGCAGGTTCGTTCATTACTTTCACCGATCCCAGCCTGGCAGCGGATCGCGATCGTGGAGCCCGACTCGCTGCGATGTGTGCGTCGTGCCATCGTCTGGATGGCGGCGATGGTGGTATTCCGACGATCCTTGGCATGAGTCCGGAGATGCTCACTCGCACAATGCTCGCGTACAGATCGCGTGAGCGCCCGAGCCATATCATGCGCGCCATCGCCCTTTCGCTCAGTGATGAAGAAATCGCGACCGTGGCGCGCTATCTCGCAGCGCTCGATAAGCAGGTCAGGCCATGAGGGCCCGGACACGTCGAGAGTTCGGTCGCTTGACGGGAGCAATGGCCCTCGCGGCGCTCGGCCCTCGATTGGCGGCAGGCGAGGCCAAGGCGAGGGTTGTCGTCGTCGGCGGCGGCATCGGCGGTGCCACGGCAGCCAAGTACTTGGCCGCCAGCGCGCGAACAATCGAGGTCACGCTGGTTGAGCCAAAGCCGAATTATACGACCTGCTTTTTCAGCAACCTTTATCTCGCCGGGCTATGCTCGTTCGAGTCGCTTACGCACGGCTACAAGACACTCGCACAACGATACGGCATAAATGTCATTCATGACTCCGTGGCAGCGGTTGATCCGGTCGCAAAAACCGTCTGGCTTAAGAGTGGTCCAAAATTACCTTACGACCGCGTCGTCGTTGCCCCTGGCATCGCTTTCAATTACGACGCCCTCGCGGGGTATGACGAGGCGGCAACGCAGGTTATCCCGCACGCCTGGAACGCGGGCCCACAGACGCAACTGCTGCGACGACAACTCGAAAGCATGGACGATGGCGGCGTCTTCGTGCTCGTCGCGCCCCCTAACCCGTTCCGCTGTCCGCCCGCCCCATACGAACGTGCCTCTCTGATTGCTTATTATTTCAAACAGCATAAGCCGGGCTCGAGGATCCTGATCCTCGATGCGAAAGACAACTTCAACTCACAGGATCTATTTCTGGATGCCTGGGAACGTCACTACAGGGGTATGATCGAATGGCTACCCGCCCAATTCACCGGTGGAATAAAGGCGATCGACGTGAAGGAACGATCGGTCAGGACTGCGGGCGAGACATTCAAGGCCGCCATCGCAAATGTCATACCCCCGCAACAGGCCGGCCAGTTCGCGCAGCAGATCGGTCTGGTGGATCAGTCTGGCTGGTGCCCGGTCGATCCCATAACATTCGAATCGAAGCTGCAGCCCGGAATCCACGTCGTAGGCGATGCAGCCAGCGCCGGGGACATGCCGAAATCGGCATTTGTTGCGAATAGCCAGGCCAAGGCCTGTGCATTTGCTATCGTCGAGGCGCTTGCGGCGTCCGAGCGCGCTCCGCCTCATTTGTTCAACACTTGCTATACTTTTCTTAGTCCCGATGATGCGGTGAGCAATGCTGTCAGCTTCAAGCCCGTTGCCGGAACGATCAAGATCATCGACAACTTCGTCAGCCAGGTGCAGGAAAGCGCCGAAACCCGCCACCGGGCCGCGCGCGAGGCGCAAAGCTGGTACGCTGCGTTTACGCATGACACGTTCGGCTAGCTCCCGCTTCCGAAGGGTCAACCCGCTTGGAGAACTTCACTATTGACCGAAACGGCGGTGCTGCGAGGTGGAGGAGCGCTCTCCGCCGCGGCGAATGGAGCTGGCTCAGGCAGCCGCTCCAGCCGCAGCGAATTCAACACGACGACAATGCTTGAGCCTGCCATCACTGCCGCCGCCCACACCGGCAGGAGTAATCCGGCCATCGCGAGACCCACGGCGATGAGATTATAACCGAACGCCCACGCCAGGTTGGTGAGTATAGTCGCGCGAACGGCGCGAGCAACGTCGATCACCCACGGCAGCATCCATAGCCCTCCCGGAGGGAGCACGACCGCGGCAGCCTCGCGGGCGAGGTCAGTCGCCGAACCAACCGCGATCCCCACATCGGCTCCGGCCAACACCGGCGCGTCATTAAGGCCATCACCGACCATCGCGGCCATGCCATGGTTCCGCCGTCGCCGTTCCAGCGCCGCGCGCTTGGCCGCCGGCAAAAGGCCCGCCTCGATATCGTCGCTCGCAATCCCGACTGCCGTGGCAATTCGCTGCGCGGCCGCCGGAAGGTCGCCGGTCAACAGTATCGCGCGCACCTTGCGGCAACGCAAAGCTTCGACCGTCGCGCGCGCCTCTGGGAGCGGCGTATCGTCAAGCGACAGCACGGCACGCACCCGCTCGCCCCAGCCGACATAGATCACCGAATGGCCCGTCGCTTCGCGCAATCGCCCCCGCTCGGCCAGAGCGGTCGCCAGTGGCCAACCCAACTCGCGCATCAAGATCGCGCTGCCGGCCATCACGGTCTGACCGCCCGAGTTGCCGCGGATGCCGCGTCCCGGTACGACCCGAACGTCGCGGCTGGCCACTTGCTCGAGTCCACGCGCCGCGGCCGCTGCAACGACGGCGCGGGCCAGGCCGTGCTCGGAATGGCATTCCAGTCCCGTGGCATGCGCGAGCACCACGTCGGCGCTGGTGCCGTCGGTATCAATGGCGACAACGCGGGTCTCGCCTGAAGTGAGCGTGCCGGTCTTGTCGAAGGCAATCAACCGCATGCGCGCGAGCGCCTCGAGCGCGGCAGGGTCGCGCACGAGGCAGCCGTGCCGCGCCAGTCGTCCGATGCCCAGGGACGTGGCCATTGGCGCCGCCAGTCCCACCGCGCACGGACAGGCCACCACCAGTACCGCGAGGCCGATCAAGAAGGCGCGGTCAAACGCCAGGCGCTGTGCCCAGTACACCGACGCTCCAACCCCCAGCATAAGAATGATCGGTACGAATGCGGCGACAATGCTGTCGGCAAGGCGCTGGCTTGGGCTGCGACAGGTGAGCGCATCGCGCACCGATCGACAGATTTGCGCCCAGCGGGTCGCATCTGCCGCGCCGCTGCTTTCGATCAGGAGCGGGCCGTCAAGATTGAGACTGCCGGCGATCACTTGCGATCCGACGTCCTTGGCGATCCGCCGGCTTTCGCCGGTAATGACGGCCTCGTCGGTGTGCGATTCGCCCTCTTTGACCACACCATCGACGGGGATGCGCTCCCCCGGCCGCACCCGCACCAACGTACCGGCGCCGACCTCGCGCACCGGCCGGCGATACTCTCCGTTGCCAACAACGACGGTCGCCCACTCGCTTTCCGCCGCCAATAGCGGCTGCAGGTCACGCGCCGCCCGTGCCCGCGCGACGGCATCGAGATAGTAGCCCACGGTGAACAGCATCAGCACCATGCTTGCGGTGTCGAAATAGACATTGGGGGCGCGCTCGATGACGGCGAAGGCGGAATAGAGATAGGCGGCGCCGACGCCAAGGACGATCAGCGCCGAGGAGGTCAGGCGTCCCTCCTTGCCGTTGAGCCACGTCTCGCGCAGAAACGGTCCGCCGAGAATGATTACCGCGGGCGTGGCAAACAGCCAGAGCAGGAGATGAATCCAGGGAAGCATCTCGGCATCTGCGCCGCTGAAGGCGCCGGTATACAGGAGCAGGCTGAACAGCATGATATTCATGGAGAGAAAGCCGCCGACCCCGAGCCGGATCAGCAGCCAAGCGGCCTCCCACTCCTCGTTTTGGCCGTGCTTGACCTGGTAGGCGATACAGCAGCCGTAGCAGCAGAATGCGCAAGCCTCACCGTTCACCGTGCGCCGCATCGCCCGCCGCCCGATGGGTAACAGGCAGTGGCTGCACAGCGCATGGTCCTGGGCCGTCATGCTGGTTCTGTCCAACCATGCGCGACGTGCACGGCGAAGGGCAGGATGCCGCGGCCAGCGGTGACGAGACCGAGGAGCAGAATGCAACTGCCGGCCAGCCACACGCCGCGCTGCCGCCACGCCGGCGCCAGCGCTCGGCCGACGCCGCCCATCAGAAGCATTGCGGGGAAGGTCCCAAGCCCAAACGCTGCCATGGTGAGAAAGCCCGGCAACGCTGCGGCCGTGCTCGCCGCCTGCGCGGCAAACGCGTAGACCAGCGGACAAGGCAGGAAGCCATTGAATACGCCAAACGCGAGCGGGGCGGCATGTCCCGGTGCCGTCAACAGGCTGCGCAGCGATGCCGCGAGCGTACTGGCGCCGAAGCCGGCGGTGACGCGATGCAGGTGCGGCAGCAGGCCAAAGAACTGCAGCGCCATGGCGATCATCAGCAGTCCGGCGAAGATCGCGAGAATCCGCTGACCGGTGTCAAGCGGACCGCTCAGCAGCGGGACTGTCGTTCCCTGCGGCGTGCATATGACCTGACCGAGGGCGCCCGCGAGTCCGCCGATAAAGCAGTAGGTCGTCAATCGACCGGTGTTGTACAGCAGATGGCGCAGAACTGTCGCACCGCGTCCCTGCGGATCGCGGCCCAGCGCACAAGCAAACCCGCCGCACATACCGATGCAGTGAAAGCTGCCTGCGAACCCTGCGACGAAGATTACGAGATAGGCGCTCATCGGCAGATTGCCCTGCCCGTCCAACGCTTGTGCAGCGACGGCACCGCTTCGCCGCCGCTACCCACGCACGAGATAGGCGACCCAAACGAAAAAGGCGACGGTGGCTATCGCGAAGCCGACAAACCCGATGATCTGGATCGCACTCGCATCGGCGAGCGAAAAAACCGGATTCTCGATCATGCACGCCCTCCTGTCAGCCGAAATAGACGCGGATTACGTTTATGGCTAACTCGGTGAACAGGAACAGCAGATTCAAGGCCACGAGGGCGAGAATGATCCTGGCTACCAGCACCTTCTGCTCCTTCTGAACCGGCAATTCCTGCTCCTTTCTTTCGAATCGGAATCAGTCAGTCACCAGCTTGCGCGTGGGCGGCGATCGCTAGATCCGTCCCGGTCCCAACCCGCCCCAATAAACGACAAGATAGTACAGCGCCCAGATGAAGAGGACGACATAGACAGCCAGCAGCCACACGGGGATGTAGCCGTGGCGAGACTGAATAGTGCCACCCGCATACTCCTCCATCTCCTCCTTATCGGCGGGTGAGCTGTTATTCGCCGTCGTGTTTGGCGTGTGCGTCGGATCCGTCATCGCCGATCTCCCTCTGCAGGAACCGTATGGAT
The DNA here is from genome assembly GCF_001693485.1 of Bradyrhizobium sp. LMTR 3. Classification (GTDB taxonomy): domain Bacteria; phylum Pseudomonadota; class Alphaproteobacteria; order Rhizobiales; family Xanthobacteraceae; genus Bradyrhizobium. Next base: position 47,157 of record NZ_MAXC01000033.1, on the reverse strand, counting down.
GCATCGTTGGCGCCGCTAAAGGCGCCCGAGAGCACGCCCCAAATGAAGATGCAGAGTGCACCGAGACTCATCATCAAGGCTGCAATGTAGGGGCCGACGATCTCGAAATAGATGGTCATCGCTCATTACTCCTTGGCAGCCCGTTGCTCGGCTACGCTGTTCGCGTTGCGGCCGACTTGGACGTGAGTGCCGACGCGGCTCGCTGCGGCACGGCCGCTTGGAACGTAGGCTTTGTCCGGCGTGCCGGCCTCGAGCGCGGGATCGTTGAGCGCCCTGCGATCACTGGGGGCGATCGGCAGCGGTTCACCCGACAGCGGATCCTTGTAGGCCGATAGCGCAAGCACGTAGTAGGAGAGCGCCCAGCGGTCCTCTTCTGACAGCGGATCCCGGTAGGATGGCATCGGTGTGCCGCTCAACCCGGTCGTCATGGTGCGGAAGATGTCCTCAACTGTAGGACCTGACTTGAATTGGCCAGCGGTAAGGTCCGCCGGAGGGCTCGGAAAGCCCAGATCGTCCTTCAGCCCGGGAGCCTTTTCGCCATCACCCTTCCCGGTCTGACCATGACACTCCCAACACTTTGCACTCTGCCACACATCCTTGGCGCGAGTGAGCATCTGCTCAGACGGAACAGGCGGCCGCCCGATGTACAGTGGCGCACCTGGCGGTTCTTCTTTGAAATAGGCATAGGGCTTTGCCGGGTCGGAACGGTCGACCGCCAGTTCAAACTTGATGTACTGAATGACGGCGAGGCGGTCGATTATATGCAGCTCGTGCCAGGCCGGCATCGCCGTGCCCCGAACGCCGCGTGTAATGGTGCGCAGAAGGTCGCCGTCGGTTGGCAACGGCTCCTTGGTCAGCCTGAACTTAAAAACCGCCGCAGCGAAGCTTCGCGGGCGCTGCTTGTACATAAAGGTTGCAGCCGGTCCATTGCCGTCGCCGCTCTCCCCGTGGCAGCCGAGGCATCGCCGCTGATAGACCTCTTTGCCGTAGGCGATCCATTCGCTCGATCGTGGCACCGTAGCATCCGTAACGTCGAGCTTTTGCGGCTCAAACAGGTCTCGCCACTTGCCGCGATTCATGCCAAGTTTTTGAAGATAAGCGATGAGCCCCTGCAGCGCTTCCGTCTCGGCAGCAATGTTGACGGTGTCGCCGGTATATTCCTTGTTCGGTGTCCAAACGATCGGAGCCTTGCCGCGCGCCTCCATGGGCACGAACAGAAGACCATCGGCGTTCGGGGTGAGCTTGACCTGCTCCTTGCTTTCAAATGCGAAGAGCTTCTCAGTAACGGGCGTTCGTTCCAGGCTGCGATTACCAGCTCCGTCATCGACAATCTTGACCTGTTCTGCGGATGTGTCGAACAGTCCCCGAAAAGGCGCCATATTCGAATCCGGCGAGAGCATTCGCGGATTCCAGAAATGCGCCAGATGCCATTCGTCGCTGAACTTGAGCCCGACCCGCGTCAGATCCGGCCCGATACGCCGGGTGCCCCATAGGTGCGGCACGTCGAAGGCGTATTCGCCTGCTTCGGAGACCGGACCCCAACGGCGCGTCTCGCCGGTCACCGGACGCACGTATTGCGAATGGCAGTACCAACACCCCTCACGCAGATACACCTGGCGGCCGAGCTGCTGCAGCGGTGTATAATCAGTGGCATCGGTCATTATCCATTTGAGCTGACCGAAATCAGTGCGGACCACGGCGGTCACGTCGGTCGTCCGCGCCGTCGGCTCAATAAAGGGTAGGATGCCCTGGGTGACCACGGCGAGGAAGAAGAAGAAAACCCCGGCCACCAGAGCGACAAAGCGCGCACTCATTCGGCTGGCCCTCCGGCGGGAATTGGGGCAGCACCTGGGACTGGAACGGGCTCTCTTGCCTCGGCCGGACGACTGAGCGCGGTCATCATAAGATTGAAGACCAGCAGGGACATGCCGAGGTCCATCGTGATGCCGCTGAGCGTACGCACCAGCCAATAGGCTTTCATTCGGACCACCGTGTCGAGCCACTCGGTGCCATTCATCCATTCGAAGCCTTGCTGCAGACCGCCGGCGGTCAGCACCAGACCCATTGTGGAAATACCTACGGTGATCAGCCAGAACGACCAGTTGCCAAGCGTCCATGACCAAAGCTCGCGTTTGAACGCGCGCGGCCACACGTAAATCAGACCGCCCATCGCCCAGACCACGAACGTGCCGAAAACGGTGAGGTGCGAGTGTGAGATGACAAAATCGGTGAAATGGGTGGGCTGCTGGATCGACCGCAGCGCCTCGGTCGAGCCCTGGAAGCAACCGGCCAGGTACATCAGCGATCCCATGATCAAGAACTTCGCCGGGAGATTCTTCCCGAAACCATCCCAACGCCCCTTCACGGTGCCGAAGAAATTCACGAGCACCGTCCACACGGGAATGATCAGCAACATGGAGGTGATGATCGCGAGAGTCTCGGTCCAATCGGCGATCGGGCTATACAGATAATGGTGGATACCAACGAAGGGATAGAACAGCGCGAGCGACCAGAAGCCCACCAGCGACAGCTGGTGTGCGTAGAGCGGATTGCGCACACTGACCGGCAGGAAATAGTAGATGAGCACGTAGCCTGCGGGCGTGATCCATAGTCCGACAATGTAGTGGATGTAGAGGCCGTGGAACGCGGCGCTGTTAATGCCTGGAATCGTGTAGGGGAGGATAAAGCTGCCCAGCAGCAGATTCATCGTCGTCCATACGAAGGCGCCAATGAGATACCAGAGCGCCACATAGAGCGGCGCCTCGAGCCGTTGCGCGATGGTGAAGAGGAACTGTGCCGTCGTCGCCGCGATGACGATGAAGATGGGAATCTCTGCGAAGAGCGGGAGTTCGCCTGCCTCCAGACCATGGTTCTGCGCAAAGGGAAGCGAGATCAGCCCCGCCGCCAAGCTGATGTTGTACAACCACGCGAGCGGCACGCCCCATTGTGCCCATGGTACCCGCACGCCGCAGAGGCGCGGAACCAGATAATGACATTCGCCGATGAAGAGGGCGGAAAAGGCGCCGAAGATGACGCCATTGACATGCACCGGCCGCAGCCGGCCAAAGGTCAGCCCTAGATTACTGGTCCCAAGATAATCCGGATAGTTGAAGAGACCCGAGATCGCCACGCCGATCGAAGGCGTGACGAGGAGCCAGAACATGCCAAAATAAAGCCAGGTTCGGACCACCCGCCAATCGACCAGATCATCCAAGTTGACGCCGCTGAACCTGCCGCGCAGTCTCTCTGCAGGAAACACCTCCGCCATGGAGCATTCCCCCTTGCTTGTCTGTTAATGCGCTCTCTCCTGTTCTCGGGTAGACCCGCTTCGACAGCAATGACGCGCGCTAGAAGCCTCCGCTTCGCAGTATCGAAATCAGAACTTGCCCGGGTTCAACACCGTGCCGCTCTGCGACCAGTAGATGTACGCCTCCAAAGCCTTCATCGCTTCCGAGTCGTCGGCGATCTTTTCTCCCTGGTTGGGTTTCTCGATGCACCAGTTGATCATGTCGCGCAGCGTCGCGAACTTGGCCATCTGCGCCTGGAACTTCGGGAACGTGGCGGGGTGCGTATCGGCCGTCATGGGGTGGCACATAGCGCATGCCATTCCCGTTTTGGACAACACGACACCCATCGCCTCCTCGGTTGCTGCGTCACCGTGGAACAGCAGGTCGCCCTTGCGGACCTGCTCCATGAACACTTGCTGGTAGGAGTTCAGCAGTTGCGGCGTCACCGGATCCTTGTGTGCAACCGCAGGGCCGACCAGAACGGCAAGCGCTACCGCCGGGGCAGCGCGGAACAGGGTGAAACTCCATGTAATGGGCGCGGTCATGACCATTCCTCCTAGTATGGCCAGATATTGTCGGCGATCCGCGCCCGCAAAACTTCGGGGATGCTCTTCGCATAGTCATCTGGGGACTGCGCGAATACCTGCTTGCGCCACATGACGTATTCGGCTTCGACTTTGTCCTGGGCGTTGACGTCGATCTTGGCCCAACCTACGCCGTCAAAGTGATCACCGGGGTCGACCCGTATCATCGGCTTTGTAAGCTTCGGCACTCCCTCCGGCGCGTACGGCCAAGGCCATGAGGTTGCCAGCATGCCGATCGAGCGCATGGTGCCGATTTCGTTGTAGAGCACCTGATGCGTGTGACCGTGGATGTTGGTAACTTTGGTGTAGGGCTTGAGCACCTCGTTCACCTCGCGCCAGTCGCGCACCCAGAAATTCCATGGCGGATAGTACTCATAGAGCGGATTGTGGCTGAAGATGACGACCGGCCGGTTCTGGTCCCAATTGGAAAGCGTCTTCTGCAGCCAGTCGAGCTGATCGCGACCGACGCCCGCCCACGGGCCAGCGACGGTGCCGTCGAGCGTGGCCATGTGACCCATGCGCTCTTCGGGACTCATCTTCTTCGCCGTCCAATAGTCCGGACCGCGACTGACGGTGTCGAGCCCGACAAAGCGCACGCCCTTGTGATCGAAGGTCCAGTTGGGCTGACCGAACAGTTCGCCCCATTTCTTGCCCATGTCGAGATACCAATCGTGCTCGCCCGGGATGAAGACCTTGCGGATGTTGATTTCTTTCAGAATCTCTACGCCGAGCTCGAGTTCCTCGACCTTGCCAAGCTGAGCCAAGTCGCCGCCAAAGATCAGGAAGTCGGCCGGCGGACTCATCGCCTGCACCTCCTTGGCGGCACGCACCGTCTTCTCGACGAAGCGCGTATTGAGGGACTTCGGATAGAGATGGGTGTCGGAAATCCAGGCAAACTTGAATGGCGCCTCAGCTGCATAAGCGACGTCGAGGGTGTTGAGCAGCGGCCACCAGGCGAAGGTCTCGGCTACTGTCGCGGCTCCGACGAGACATGATTTGTGAACAAAGGTGCGCCGGGTAATCCGTAGCGAGGGGTCAGGACGCACCCCGGGCTGTTGGAGCACCGCGGCTATTTCATGCCGATCGCGCTCAAGCTCGGACATGGGTTTCCTCCCTTGCGATGGGTCGTTACAAGGCGTCGCTCCTCTCCCGCGACGCGGTTCCGACCGTTCGCGACGTCACCGCATTTCTTGTTTCTTCGGCTCGATTGTCGCGAGTGGAGCCGCAAAAGCCCGTTACTTGCCGGAGCCGCCTTGGATCGAAGAGGCGCCCTTCCTCAGTTCGATGTTCAGATCGCTCGGCTTCCCCGCCGCAACGGTCACCGCCTGCTCGTTTGGACCGGTGAAGGGGTGGTACACGAGCAGCTTGTAGTTTCCGGCCGGAATGTCGGAGATGGTGAATTTGCCGTCGGCGCCGGTGACGGCGTAGTAGGGATTGTCGGCGACATAGATAAACGCTTCCATCCAGCCATGTGCGTCACAATCGATCCGCACTTCGCCCGGCCGCGGCAACTCGACGGGAATTCGCTGACCTTGGTTGGGGAGCGCGAGGTTGAACACGGTGCGCTTGCCGTAATAGCCGTGCGTGTTGTGGAGCATCGGATCGCTATTGACGACGTCCAGGCCGCCCACACGTATCACCTGAATGCTGGGTTCGAATTTGCACTTCTTGTTATCGATCTCCGGCTTCTTGGCTTCCGCCGGCCAGGCTTTTCCTTTCGTGATATCGGCCAGATACACGACGGCATTCTGTACGCTCTTGTCCGGCCCGACCTGAATGAGTGTCTCCTCGAAGGGGGCGCCGCACACCTCGATGTCCTTGGTCGGAATGACCTTGCGGGTGCCGGGGGTTCCGTTGAAGACGACCTTGCCGGTGATCGATCCGCCACCCGTAACCGCGCTCGCTTCGTAGGCTTCGGTTGGGAGCGGCGTTGCCGCCGCCGCGACCAGCGACGACGCCCCGATCAGCCACTTAACGACTAAGCCAGTCATCGCAGCACTCTCTTGATCTGTAATGTCCGCAGGAAAATTCGTCGAGAGCTAACCGCCATTTGCAGGGACTAGGAAAGTCAGAACTCCTTTGCGAAACCTTAAGCAAAGCTTATGAGCCCTGAGGGCAAGAAATCGTCTAAGAAGTACTTGCTGAATCGAGATAAGCACCGCCGCGGGGAGGCATTTGATGCGTCGCCGCTCCATGTTTTCGGCCCTCGGGCGGGCAATGCCTTTCGGGATTGCTGTCGCCACCGCGTTGGTGTTGAGCCAACCGCTCGTGCGTGCAGCCAACTCACCGGTGACGATCGGCGGCCCGTTCACACTCACCTCACCTGACGGCACGACGGTCACCGAGCAGACCTACCGCGGCAAGTGGCTTCTGGTTTATTTCGGCTTCACCTCGTGCCCCGATAGCTGCCCAACGGCGCTCCTTGAGATTTCCGCCGCGCTCGAGAAGCTCGGCTCCGACGCTGACAAGCTCCAACCGTTGTTCATCACCGTCGATCCGCAGCGCGATACGCCGACGGTCATGGGGAACTACACCCAGTCATTTGATTCGAGGATCGTCGGGCTCACGGGCACGCCGCAGCAGATCGCTGCCGTTGCCCAGGAGTACGGAGCCTATTTCGAACCTCGTAGGAGCGGGCCGCGCGCAGAGGACTACGTCATGGACCACAGTACCTATCTCTACCTGATGGACGCCGATGGCAAATTTGTGCGCGGTCTTAACGCCAACACGCCAGGCGACCGCATCGCCGAGGCGGTGCGCGGCGCCATGGCAAAGGCGCGCCAGAATGCAAGTCAGCGGGGACGATCAACGCAATGAGAGCTCGTCCTGACCAAGGAATTGCACGGACATTGAGAGCGTCGCAGCCGGGAAGGCTATCATGAATTACGACAGCTATTTCCTTCACGCCCTCGCGCGGTTACGGAACGAACGGCGCTACCGGGTCTTTGCCGATCTTGAACGCATCGCCGGACGCTATCCCCGCGCCATCTGGCACTCGCCTGCGGGCCCGCGCAGCGTCGTCATTTGGTGCTCCAACGACTACCTCGCCATGGGGCAGCATCCGAAGGTGATCGGCGCCATGGTCGAAACCGCGATTCGCATGGGCACCGGCGCGGGCGGCACGCGTAACATCGCCGGCACCAGTCATCCGCTGGTCGAGCTTGAGCACGAGCTGGCGGACTTGCACGGCAAGGAGGCGGCGCTCGTATTTACATCCGGCTACATCTCGAACCAGACCGGTATTGCTACGATTGCCCGGCTGATGTCAGGCTGCGTGATCCTGTCCGACGAGCTCAACCACAACTCGATGATCGAGGGCGTGCGCCAGTCCGGGACGGAGAAGCATATCTGGCGCCATAACGATCTCGGCCACCTCGAAGAGCTGCTCAAACGGGCCGAGCCCCAGCGGCCGAAGCTGATCGTGTTCGAGAGCCTCTATTCGATGGATGGTGACGTCGCCCCCATCAACGGCATTTGCGATCTCGCCCAACGTTACGAGGCGATGACCTATTGCGACGAAGTGCATGCGGTCGGGTTGTATGGCCCGCGCGGTGGCGGCATTGCAGAACGCGAGGGCGCAGCGCACCGCGTCGACGTCATCGAAGGGACGCTTGCCAAGGCGTTCGGCTGTCTGGGCGGATACATTGCAGGCGGTACCGCGCTGATCGATGCGGTGCGTTCCTACGCGCCTGGCTTCATTTTCACTACGGCTCTTCCGCCGGCCATTTGTGCCGCCGCAACCGCGGCGATATACCACCTCAAGAGTTCCGACTGGGAGCGCGAGCAGCATCAGTCCCGCGCGGCGCGCACGAAGGCAGTGCTTACGGCGGCCGGGCTCCCGGTCATGCCGAGCGAAACGCACATCGTACCGGTCCTCGTCGGTGATCCGCAGAACTGCAAGGCGGCCAGCGACCTGCTACTCACCGAACATGGAATCTACATCCAGCCGATTAACTACCCGACCGTGCCGCGTGGCATGGAGCGGCTGCGCATCACGCCTTCGCCACATCACGACGACGGCATGATCGACGCGCTCGCCACTGCGCTGATCAATGTCTGGCAGCGGCTTAACCTGCCGCGCGCGGACCGGGTACTCGCGCAGATGAGCGCGTAGACCTGGACGAACTCCCTTCTTGGGAATTTCGTCGCTCTGAACCAGCTACTCCCCGCCCGGCCGGCAAAGACGAAGGTCGGTCCCGATCTCCATGTCAGAAGAGTGAGTCCAACTGCTCAATCGGAAGCGGAGCATTCGGCTGCAATCAATCCGATCCGTCCGCGTCGCACGCACCCCCGACGTCTACAACACGCCTCGGAGAGAGCCGCTCAGATTTGCTGCCATTAATAGATTTCTCCTGATCTCCCAGTGCACGCGGCGCTCTAATCATTTGAATGAATTGCACTTTCGCTCCAATCCATCATTGGTCATATTGGTCATCAGGTCACACGCATCCGCTTGGACGTCCGTTCCTTCGCCGCGGCAAGAAGGCTGACCTCGACATTCGGTCCGCTCTTTCTCTTGTGGATTGAGACGCCGCCTTGGCTGTCATAGAGCGACACCGGCATGAGGCAGTGGGTTGCTCAAAGACTAATCGGCGGGGTGCCGACGGCACCCTGCCCGCGTGTCGTTTGACGGAAACGCAGCTCGGGAGGCCGCGCAGTCGCTCACGGATGAGAGCACGAGCCCGCCGATTTCTACGCTGGGCTACGCCACTGCCCCCTCGTGAGCAGATGGTGGTTTTCCTTCGCGGGGCGTTGGTTCAAGCAAAGATGTAACCACCACAAGAGCAGGCGCTGGATCGAGACGCGCGAGATCAAACAGGGAAGATTTGGACGAAACAAAGCACCAACATTCGCTGCGAGTAACAAGGTGGGAATAAGAACAGCGAAAATACTTTTCGCAACAATGGGTTATTTCCCTTGGTGCGCTCGGAGGGCGGTCGCATTGACTGCGATTTCAATGACTTGTCCAGATAGACAAACACATCAGGTCCATTTCGTGCCTGAAAGTGCCTTTCAAAAGGGTTGCTCGCCCGCTTACCGAAGGTCATTTCAACGACAATGCACATCTTTTACGCGAGCAAGCCCAACAATACCTTAGAAAGAGAGATTGGATGGGATCGGTCCCAGCAACGCCCGATCTTGCGGAGCGCACCGGCTAATGAAGGGCCCCGCCGGGGCAAGCCGGAGCCACGTCTTGACCCTGCCAACCAGGGGCAGTCAGCACAGACACTTGACGTGCTCACACGGAGGCCCTGGGACAACGTGACTGCAACCATTCGGCGAGATGCGCCTGAGCTTGGCAAGCCGGCTGGAGCACGTCATCACATACCGGACGCGGGCGGAAGTAACTCGGCTTCCTCACAGCAAGTTCGCCTCGGCGGGCTTCTGCACTCGCTCCCAATGCGCCAAAGCCAAAAAATTTTTGCCGCCTCTTGAAACCAAAAACGGTTTGCTAATTTTTTTGTCGCCACCGGACGGTGGTGTTCGGGCGCCTGATGGGCCCGGATCAAAGGAGACGGGCACCGGTCGTGTCCGGTGCCGCTCGTAACCATCTTGCTCTTTGGAGGATTTGGCTATGCGCACTTATGACTTCTCCCCCCTGTGGCGCTCGACCATCGGTTTCGACCGCCTCTTTGACCTCGCAGAACTGGCCAAGCGAGAGGGTGAAGATAATTACCCGCCCTACAACATCGAACGGCTGGCCGACGACCGCTACCAGATCTCGTTGGCGGTCGCGGGTTTCGCGCCCGACGATATTTCGATCACGGCCGAACAGAACGTGGTCACCATCGAGGGCAGCAAATCCGACAAGGCCGAGAGCGACTTCCTTTACCGGGGTATCTCGACCCGACACTTCAAGCGCCAGTTCAGCCTCGCAGATTACGTCCAGGTCGAGGGCGCCGGGTTCGATAACGGCCTGCTCAAGATTGAGCTGGTACGGGAAATCCCGGAAGCCATGAAGCCGCGCCGCATCGCGATCAACGGTGTTCCGGCGGACAGCGCACAGAAGCAGCTGGAAGCCAAAGCCGCCTAGGCTTGGCTTTGTCGGCGCCGCGCGATTCGTCGCGCGGCTGCCTTTATCGTCAATCAAAGGAGGGAAAAATGCGGCCGACGACTGCCGACGACAACGTTTTTGACTTCAACGCGCTTCTTCACCCCGGCACTGTGTTCGAGCATCCGAAGGATGTTGTGCGCCATTCCGGCCTTACGGCGGGCGAGAAGCGAGCGATTCTCGCCTCATGGGCTTCGGACGCGTCTGCGATCGCGTCCTGCCCGTCGATGCGCTCGCCTGCCGGACTGAAGCGGCCCGTCTCAATCGACGAGATCCTGGAGGCCCTGTGCGAATTGGATGGTGGTCCTCGTAACCCTCCCGGCGGAAAGCCTTATCGGTTGCGATCGACCGAACGTGCCATCGCCGCCTGAAGCTTGGATTGGTTATCAGGAGAAACCGATGATGATCGACGAGAATTTGGCTCGGTTGCGGGCTCATCGCAACAATGTACATCGATACCGGAGGCTGCTCGCAACCCGGCTTTCGGATCTCGAACGTGCCTACATTGAGCGCCGACTAGGTGAGGAGCAGGCTTCCATAGATGCCCTTTCCCAAGAAACGTTTCCGTTTAGCCTGCCTGCGGCACGTCGCACGCGCGTGCAAACCGGCCAAGAGAGCCGCCATGTTTGAGTTGAATGCTTTTGTTATCCGTGGACATGAGACGGTTATCGACCATTATCGCTGGTTGCGGCACTGCGCGATATCTGAGATGGAACGCCAGCGCCTCCAAAACCGCATGGACGAGGAGAGCGAGGCGCTACACCTATCAAGCAGCGGTAACGGTGCGCAACGACTGCGTAAAGTCGGCCGCCACGTGAACATCGTCGCGGCCTCGCTGCGCGAAATCGTTAATGCTCGTGGAGCAAGCCACCAATCTATCTAATGCTCAAAGAGGCCGAGCGCCGCTTTCGCAAGCCCCGTGCATATCTTCGGTCGCCTGTTTGCAGACGACCGGTGAGATGCGGCTAAGCTTTATCGCGCTTAGCAACCAAAAGCGCCGCTCAGTGTTTCCAAACGGCACCCTGTCGAGATGGATGTCGGCCGCTTACTGGCGTTTGCGGTCGGGGCTCATCTCATGATGATCAAGGACGTACTCCCATGAGGATTGCGATCGTATGTGCGGCAGCGTTGTTAATGTCCGGCGCGAGCGTCTATGCGCAGGGAAATCCGTCAGGCCGTGGCTCGGTTACTGGAGATCCGGCTGCCAGCTCCGCGAATCCAAATAAAGAGCCGGCGCCCCGAGGCAGGTCCACAAATAACCCCAGCGGCAGCGGCACCTCTACTTCGGGCGGCCGGGACGATAATGCCGATCAAGGCCGGGACACGATGCCGGAAACCGCCAGGCAACCTACGCCACAAGGCCAGCAGAAGGGATTGCCGAAATAGTTGCCCGGACCAGGCTAGCACTCGTTCAGTCCGTAGACAGAACGAGTGCAGCAGCTCCCTATTCCGCTTGCTCGACAGCAGCCGGCATCTTCGCCACTGACATGAGCGATATCGCCACCTGATTTAGGAGCTGATCCGAATTCTCTTCTTCGGCCAATGACTTTGACAACAATGCGACGACTGCGCTGTGGCGCAGTTGCTGGGCGAGGTTTTTTGCCGTCGTGTAGGCCGACATCTCATAATGTTCGACGCGCTGCGCCAACAACCCGCGAGAACTCCTCAAAAAGCTCCGCAAGCTTCTCAACTAGGATCTGGAACGAACTGCATCCGGGAGCCGTTGGATGCTCGCGCCAGTTAGCTTTCCAGACTGGCGCATTGGAATGACGGCCCCAACCTCAACGCCCAAGTTGCTGGGGCAGTTGACGTTCGGATACCTGCGAGTGATCTTGAAGCGGCCGCGGGAAAAGTGGCACTCTGAGGAACAACCGCCCGCCAGCGGAGTCTGTTTGTGGCTTCCGGCTTTTGCTCCCGAAGCGCCCGCCGGAAGAAAGACTCGGGGCTGGCGGCCCCAGCTATCCGACTTGATAGCTGGGGTCTTCTCTTTCAGATGCCGTCGACGACCGCAGTTCTCCCTAGGCTGAGTTCGCTTCGCATCAATCGTCGAGGCCTGCATCATGTAAGCGTGGGATATCGCGAAGGCGCGCAGTTCCTGCGGAATACAATCCTATCGCGCGATTGAAGGGCTAACCGAGGTAGAGAGAGCCCTTGATCATGGCCCGACATTCGATCTGGAAGCGTTACGGATTTGCCTGGGTAACGGGCGCCCTGTTCGTCATCACGCTCTCTGGCCACTGGATCTTCGGATGGTTTGCCTATGTCAACGAGCAGCAGGCGCACCAGCAGCCGATCGAGATCGGCGATTATACGATCCAGATGATGCGCGACACCCTTGAAAACTGGCAATCCGAATTCCTGCAACTGATCTGGCAGGTTGCCGGGCTCGCAATTCTCCTGCATGTAGGCTCGCCGCAATCAAAGGAAGGCGATGATCGGATGGAGCCAAGATCGACGCGATCCTCTTGGCCGTTGAGCCAAAGAAAGCCGACGAACTCCTCAAGCGCATCGATGAGGAGTATGAGGGCCGGAATACCGACGCCCGCTTTGTGCGCGAACTGGAGCGCAAACGATAGCGCGATAAGTCTGCGCCTATCTTTCAGGCCCACCGCAAAATGGGTTAGCTCATCTGGGTCGCCCGCCTCAGAGCGCTTTTCCTCTTCCCAGCCTTTTTCTCCACGCGCACGCCTTTGAATTTTTTGGCCGCCTTGGTCTTTTTAGCCGGCTTCTTTACCGCCATGAACTCACCCGACGTTTTGCTGCGCTTGGTCCATGCCGTTGCGCCGCCCAGGCTAGCTTCGCCTGCGATCGCTTCTTCACCCCGCCCTTCCGGGCATTGACTGGTGCTCTCATCCTCCCGTTGGTTTACAGCCGATGACGAAGGGAGAAACCTTGACGCTTCCGAAGGTTCCGGAAATCGGGAAGCGACGCCAAGTCCGGGACGTTCACGGGACCATTTGATCGATCTGTTTTGTTAGTGGAGCTTGCGGCGTGGCGTTTCAGCGTAAGAAGCCGGCGGCAATCGGCGTCAAAGCGCCCTTCCCCAGATTCGTGACGGCAAGGAAATGTTCGCACACGCCTGCGAGTCTTGTCCCCCGCTGCCAGGGCCGTTTTTTAGGCTGGAGCGAGTTCGATCTGCTCAGCCCTTTTGGTTTCCGCATCGTAAACCTTGATCTGAAGGCCGGGAAAACGCGTCTTCAAGTCTTTGGCTGCTTGGATGGCAGAATCCTGGGTCTCGAACTCTCGCTTCGCGTGACCATCCACGATGAGGACGTAACCACTTGTCGGAAGGTCGGTCGGCGCCCTGATCGTTGTCACTCGCGCCGCCGCAGGCGTTCGTTGCGTGCGCTGTTGTCGCATGGTGAAAGCTCCAAATGGGGGATGCTTTACAACGACCCTGCAACGCAACTGTTCCACGAACTGCACGAGCAAGGACCGGATGTGTGTTGCGTTGCAAGACACGGTGACGGATCGGGAGCAAGTTGCAATGGCCCAAGTTGCTCCATTGAGGGCAAACTGAGGAGGAGCAACTATGCCGGTTATATTGTTGTGGGCTGTCCCGACCATTATCGTCGTGGGGGGCGTCGGATACTATTTGGTTCGCGCCGTCCACTAGGCGGGACTGTTTAAGCAAAGGTCTATCGAAGCGAGAACCCCAGCGCTTCCGTGCTGAGGCCACTTCTAAGATTAAAGGAATTTCGAGTGACGCCCCGCGAACGCCGAGACATGCCGTGGCTCCTGACGACGTTTGCTGTCGTCCTCGTTATCATAATCTGTGGTGCCGTTTTTCGGTGGCAGTAGGCTCAAGCCTGAAAGCCGGCTCTCCGCGCGATCAAGCACTTTGCCACGAGCTTCGACTGCTCGAGCTGGAGCAGCCGTTGGGGATCATCTCCCCACGGGATAAGGACGGCAACAGCTAAGGCGAGACCAAGAGGTCGAGCGTGAGTACGTCGAACTCGCACGCCGGGTAAATCTCCCGAAGCGGCGTCTGTGGCATGCCGGTCTGCTTCACCCGATCATCAACTTCGGCGCCCGTGCCGCTGACTTCAGCCTTAGCGTATCCGAGGCTTCGAGCAGCCACTGCGATACCGTTTCTGCGCGCGTATCACCATATCGAAGCGCCTCCGGCTCAACCCGGGCCAGTTAGGACGACATTATCTTTTCGCGTGCGGCGTCTGCGGCATCCATGCCGGCCTGCCTCACCCGATCGATGGCTTCGGCACCCGTGTCGCCAAGTTCGGCGTTAAGCGTATCGGAGGCTTCGCGCAGGCTTTTCGATACCGCGCCAGCACGTGTATTCAGATCAGCTTTCACATCGTCGCTGAGCTCGCCGATCCATTCGTTCTCGAGGTCGGACGCCCGAAACGCTCCTGCTACTGCTACTCCGATCGCCAGGCCCAAAACCCCGAGGACGAGAGGTTGACGTTCGAGCACGTCTGCCACCGATGATTGCGCTTTCGTGAGAGTCTCCTTTCCAGGAAGTACATTGCCTAGCTTGTCAAAGTTTTCCCGGGCATAGGCGACACCTTCGTCGACTGTTTCCCGGATCTTGTCAGCCGCTCCTGAAAGGGAGTCGGAAGCGACACTGCTGGCTTCGCGCAGGGTTTCACCGACGCCGATGACGCCTCCTTGGTTCATTTCGGGTGCGGTCGGCGGCGACGCGGTCCGCTGGAGTCCGGACGCGGCCGCACGAACGTTGCGCGCGCCGGTATCGACGATCGGCGATGCCGCGGCCGTCGCTGAATACGCAGCGCTCTTCAGCTTCTTGTCGCCGACCAATAGCCAGAACGCGCCGCCTCCGATAAGGGCCGCCGCAAGGGGATTTTCGCGGATCTCCGCGACCAGGCTATCGAAAAAGCCGGTTTGCGTGCTGTTCATCGCACCATTCCTTTCACGGTGTCCTTGTCCTTTTCGAGCTGCCGGATTGTTTCACGAGGCGCGAGATTTCGCGTGTCGAGCCGATTGATGCCGATCGCAAACAGCGCGCCGGCAATTACCGCGGCCAAGATAGCCGAGATCAAATAGGAAACCGGCTGCGACCAACCTGCGGCGATCAATGCCGCGGACAACGCGAACAGCGCCATGACCAGGGCGGGGATAACCAGCACCGCGCCGCCGGCAATGAAGCCCAGCGCGCCACTGACCTTCTGAACCTTCTCGCCGAATTCAGCCTTGGCGAGATCTATCTCGTTCTGAAATAGCTTGGCGAACTGCGACAGCGCATCTCCCAGTAGCGTGGAGATGGTTCGAAGGTCGTCCTTGCTCGTTCTGATATCGTTCTGAATGCTCATGACATGTTGCTTCGCTGTGTGGATGACGATTGCTCCCGGGCATTTTCAGGCCGTTTCGAAGCTGAAGACTGCCCGCTGGACGCCTTGAGGAAGCGGACTGCCGCGAACCCAGCAAGCACGGAGATCCCGAGAAACGCCGCTGGCTGCCGCCTCGCGAAGTCGGTGGCGCCGTCGACGAGGTCGCGGAAGCTTCCGTTGCGGATTTTCTCGGCGGCATCGTCCACATATCCGGCGACGGAATTGATGCCGCGGGCAGCGAATGGCGCGTCGCTCTCGAAGGCGTGGGCCGCTTCGCGAATGTTGCCGGCAAGACGCTCGACGAAGTCGGCGCCCGACCGCTGCTTGTCGCGCGTCTGGTCCTCGATCTGGTCCGCTGTCCCGGAGGCCACGTCCTTGGCGGCGTCAGCCGCTTCCTTGAACTTGTCGCGCGCAACATCGGTCGACGCTTGCAGGGCGTCGCCGGCGCGCTGCTTCACTTCGGCTCCAGCATCCGCCATCTGATCCTTCAGGCTCTGCGAAGCGCCGGTATTCTGATTCTGGGTGAAATTCGTCCTTTTGGTCAGGTCCAAATCGCTCATGGTATCTACTTTCAGGTGTTCGGGTTTCGAGAAGGATTGAAGGCCGCGCTCACCACGTCGTCGGCGGTTTCCTTGAGCGTGTCGGCCATGTTTTGTGTCATGCGGCTGGTGTGTCGCCCGAGATCGGCCTCGGAGAAGCTCTTCGCCGCAGCGTCGGCCGCCGACATCGTCGCATCCCTGGCAGCCTCAAATCCGGATTGCGCCGCCTCGCCCGCCGCCTGCTTCACGCTGTCACTCGCCTCGCCCATCGCGTTGACTTCGGCCTTGGTCTCGGGAAGAGCCGCGGCAATGATCGCGCCGATTGCTATCCCCAGGCCGCCGATCAACGCCGCGTTGTCGCCGATGAATTGGCGGGCTTTTGCAGGCGCTGTCGCCGCCGCGTCCCTTGCCGTGCCTGCCGTATCCTTGACGGCATCCGCGCTGCTCCTGAGTTTGTCGCCGACCGTACTGGTGGCCTCAGCTGCCCGATTCCGGAGATCGTCGGTCACGCCAGCGGCAGTATGTCGCGCGTCACTGGCCATGCCGGCGGCCTCGCTTTGAGCCGAAGCGAGTTGGTCCTTGACGTCGCCCCGCAATGCCTGCGCGCGATCCGCCGCCTCACCCAGGATTTCCCCGGCCTTCTCCATCGCCGGGGCGGCCGCCTCGGCGGCGCCGTCGCGCACTGTTTTTGAGGTCAGGGCGAGTCCGGCGCCGATCATCAGAAGCGGCAGCGGGAAACCACGCGCGAGGCGCAGCAGCGGGACCGCGACCGCCGTACCAGCGGCGACCGCACGCATCGGATTATCCATGGCCTGTTGCTTCATCGCCTCGATCCAGCTCTGGGTCTTGTGGCTGATGTAACCCGAAACTTCCGATCTGATGTGTTGCGGCGAAACCTTGTTACGGATGTCATCGGCGGTATCTGATATCCGCTCCCTCAACTGATCGACCGTGGCCGCCAACTCGGCACGGCTCCGCTCGGACTCACGCCTCAGATCTTCCACTGATCGTGTCATGACTTATCCCCTTGGATTTCTTTCGGGACGAACTCACGCTGTGTTGAATCGTTCCTCGGGCAGACGAAGGCATCGGTCGGGATGTACAAGCACGCCGGCGGATGACAAAGGTGCGCAGTTATAGCGCTCTAATTTCACGGTGCCGCTCACCAACCGCACGCTGCGCCCGCGGGAGCGTTCCCATTCTTGTTGCATGCGCGGCGTCGCAGCCGGCGCCCGAAAGGCCGCAACCAGCCGCGGCAGAGAGCCGACTCGGCATTTAGCCGCGGCCTCGATCCTATTCGCCGTCGGCGACTCTGATCGGCTGCGATTACAGGCGATCGTCGGTTTCGGGCTCGGTCGGATGGGCGATGCTGATCACGTATCCACTCGCGGCCCGGCTGGGCTGGCTCGCGACGGTGGCGGGGCTTTGTGCATCGAGCTAAGCATTGGAAACCCGCGCGTGCGCCGACCTTCTCAGTGGTTTAGGAACGACGAATGGCAAGCAAGTCACCGTGGAAGTACGTGGACGTCATTCCAACCGCAAGCTCGCAGCCGGGCGATCTCGAATGCGAGGCGGCCGTGATTGGATCTGGCATCGCCGGCCTATCGAGATCAGTGCAAACGCGGCGGGCTGGGGGCGAAGCACTTGCCATAAATATCAGCCTTATGATTTTGCCGTACCAGGTTCCGCCTGCTTGCGATGCTGCTTGGCAAGGAGTTCGGCCGGCGTCACATTGGCAACCGCCGATTGGATTTTGTTTTTCAGGCCGGTGACAACATCCCCTTCGCCCTTCATCATGGCCTCAAAGTCCATTCGGGCGACCATGGCGGCGTCATCCTTGTCTTCGGATCCGACTTTAGTATCGAGCATGTCCGCACGGACGAAGAACTCCGTTTCCGTAGCCCCGGGCATCAGGCAGGTCACGGTAACCTTCGTACCGCGCAGTTCCTCCCGCAGCGCGAATGAGAATGAATTCAAATAGGCCTTGGTCGCATTGTAGACCGCCTGAAAGCTGCCGGGGGTGAAGCCGGCAATCGAGCCGGTGATCAGAATGCGTCCTTCATTGCGACGCCGCATGTCCTGGCCAACACGGTGGATCAGACAGGTGGTGCCGGTGGCATTAGTGCCGATGACCCGACGAATGCGGTCCCAGTCCTGATCAAGGAAAGCATGGCCTAGGCCGCGGCCGGCATTGGCCATCAGCAAGTCAACCTTGCGGTCCTGAGCGACCTCATAGAGCTTGTCGACACCTTCGACGGTGGCAAGGTCGGCTTGAACCGTCACGAAGGCGCTACTGTTCGCTTCGTCGCGCAGCGCTTGCGCGGCCGTCTCGATTTCGGGCTCATCCGCCGCGACCAGAAGGTCGTAGCCCTTGGCCGCGCAAAGTCGGGCAAGCTCAAAACCAATGCCGGTCGAGGCGCCTGTCACGATCGCAAATTGTCCGGCCATGGCCATCTCCATCTAGGCTTTCCGCATTTTTAGGGCGCTTTGGACCTAATCGAACTGACGCGAGACCGTTCCTATTTGGAAAAGGAACAAGCCGCTGCGCTGACGCTTGGTCTCGTCAAACATCTCTTTGGAGCAGTCCATGAAAGCCCTCACCTGGCACGGCAAGAGCGACGTTCGCTGTGAATCGGTTCCCGATCCGAAGATTCAGGATGGGCGCGACGCAATCATCAAGGTAACGGCCTGCGCGATCTGCGGCTCGGATCTGCATCTGTTCGACGGCATCATGCCGACGATGGAAAAGGGCGACGTACTTGGCCACGAGACCATGGGCGAGGTTGTCGAGGTCGGCAAGGACAACACGAAGCTCAAGGTGGGGGATCGGGTAGTGGTGCCGTTCACCATTGCCTGCGGCGAATGCTTCTTTTGCAAGAATGGCTTTTACTCCGGCTGCGAACGCTCCAACCCCAACGCGAAGCAGGCCGAGAAACTCTGGGGCCATTCTCCAGCCGGCCTCTTCGGCTATTCGCATATGCTGGGCGGCTTCGCCGGCGGCCAGGCGGAATACATGCGCGTCCCCTATGCCGACGTCGGTCCCTACAAGATTCCAGAGGGGCTCACGGATGAGCAGGTATTGTTCCTGTCAGATATCTTCCCGACTGGCTATATGGCCGCCGATTTCTGCAACCTCAAAGGCGGAGAGACGGTTGCGGTGTGGGGCTGCGGACCGGTTGGCCAATTTGCAATCAAGAGCGCATTCTTGCTGGGCGCCGAGCGTGTGATTGCGATCGATACGGTACCCGAGCGCCTGGCGCTCGCTACGAAGTCAGGCGCCATCACGCTGGATTTCATGAAGGAAGATATTTACGAGCGCATCCAAGAACTCACGCAAGGTCGCGGCGCCGATGCCTGCATCGATGCGGTCGGCACCGAGCCCGAAACCAGGGCAAGCGCGGATTCCGTTATAGACCGTATCAAGGTAGCAACCTTCATGGGCACGGATCGTCCGCATGTTTTGCGGCAGGCGATCCAATGCTGCCGCAACTTTGGTACCGTTTCCATCGTCGGCGTCTATGGAGGCATGCTTGACAACATTCCCATGGGCAGCGCCATCAATCGCGGCCTAACCTTTCGCATGGCCCAGACCCCCGTTCAGCACTACCTGCCCAAACTGATGGAACGCATCGGAAAAGGCGAGATCGATCCAAGCTTCGTCATCACCCATCGCGCTACGCTTGAGGAAGGCCCAGACCTCTACAAGACGTTCCGGGCCAAGAAGGACGGCTGCATCAAGGTGGTCATGAAGCCGTTCGGCTGATGAAGGGGTAGCCGCGATGAGGCGAAGTCTCATTGGGTGGCGGCCACTCAGCCCGGCCTTGTCAGCAGTACGTTCTCGTCCCTCCTCAGCCCGCAGTCGACTGGATGACAGTTGCCACCATTGCAAGACGGGACGCCATGTTGAGCGCTGTGCCTACAGCGCAGGCCATCGCTGTCGGCATCGACTTTCATCAGGGCCTCGTAGGCTTTGGTCTTTTTTGGCGTGTTTGACAGCTGGATGAGTCGGCTTTCTCCAAGCAAGCAACAAGTGCTCCGAAATCACGTCATTTGTCAGCTTTCCCGTTGCGATTGGTGAACCGAGCATTGCCGAGCCCCGTGCCGATTGTCAGCACGCCCCAGCGTTTGACGTCCTGCATGAGAGGGACTTCAGAAAGGCCCTGCACTACGCCATCGTTGTGCATGACGATGGCCGTGTCGTGATCTCCGATACGCGGAATCGCTTCGACCAGGCTTGTCGGCAGGTTGAACTTGCTGCTCTCCCAGTTGCCCGGAAGGTTCTGCGCGCCCTTCTCGATCGACCCGTCGCTCTCGATGACGCCGGGGCAAGCGATGCCAATGAATGGCGCGAGCTTGAAACCTTCCTTTTCCGCCTTTGAGATCAGCCCCTCGAGCATCCTGATGAGACGCTTCACTGCGCTCTCGCGACTCGGCTCATCGTCCGCATGGCGCCAAAACTCCGGCTTCCAGATGCATGCCTTTGATAGATTGGGAGACTTCTTCCGGCGCGTCTCTACTACGCCACAGCGGACATTGGTGCCACCGATGTCGACGGCCAGGATCGAGTCGTGCGCCTCGAATATCCAGGAGGGCGCCAGGTGAAGAGCGCCGATCAGACCGGCCTCGTCCGGATTGTGGCGGATGGGCTGCATCTCGATCTTGAAGTCTTCGGCTTTGAGAATGATCTCGGTGCGGGCGATCGCCAGTTCGCCGAGCCGGCTATCGCGAAAGCCGCCGCCGACCACGATCCTCTCGGTCTTGTCCCAGGCCTTGGTATTGAGGATGCGGCGCGTGACGTGGGCAAGTTCCTGCGCGAAGTCCTCGACGGCGCTGTGGACGACGGCCGAAGCCTCGGTATCGTCGCCAATCAGGATCGCGTCGAGAGCTTTCTTGCTGATGTTCTCTGAGTGCTCCTTACCGAAGGGATCCTCGCCCGACTTGCGCAGTGGCTTCCGCCATCTCTCGAGAATGTCCCTGAAGGCGCCCTTGCTGGCGCGGTCGCCAAGGAATCCTTCCTCGTCCTTAAGTTCGATGTTGAAGCTATCGACATCGACCGACGGCAGGCGAGAGGAGCCATGGGCGGTGATACCGGTCGTCGTGATCTTTTGCTCGGCCATCCTGCAACTTTCGCCCTAGATCCGGTTTCGCCGATTGCAGAGCGCTGAATGATGCGGCCGGCAGCCACGGCTGCGACCACATGGATGGGAACCCCCAAGGGGCAACGACGTTCCATTGCCATCATTGCGAAAGGAGACGTCGAATATGGGAATCTTCACCAAGGACATCAAAACCATGGAGGACTTGTTGATCCATGGCCTTCAAGACATCTACTACGCCGAGCAGCAGATCATCAAATCCCTACCCAAGATGATCGAAAAGACGACCAACCGCGACCTCGCCGCGGGGCTGAAAGCCCATCTAGAAGAGACAAATAAGCAGGTCGAGCGACTTCAAAAGGTGTTCGAGAAGCTCGGCAAGGAGCCGAGCGGCACGCAGTGTCCCGCGATCGACGGCATCATCAAGGAGGCTGACGAGACCGCGGGCGAGATCGACGACAAGGCGGTGCTCGACGCCGCCCTCGTCGCCGCCGCGCAGGCCGTCGAGCACTATGAAATGTGCCGATACGGCACGCTGATCGCTTGGGCCGAAGAACTCGGCCACGACGAGATCGTTCGCTTCCTGACGACCAATCTGAACGAGGAAAAGGCGGCCAATACCAAGCTCAACACGGTGGCACTCCGTAAGGGCGTCAATGCGAAGGCATCCAGCGCGGCCTGACAGCAGTTCGGATCAGCTAGAACGGCTCCGCGAGAGAGCGGGGCCGTTTGCTTTTCGGAGCCTTCCCGCTCTCCGAACCGACCGCATTTTGCGTCGCACGTACCAGGCGGCAATCGAAACGACCAGCCACGTGAACGATGCTGCAATGAACGCGCCCGCAACGCTGCGCTCCACGGTGAGCCAAAAAACGGCTGCGAACGCCAGCATACCCAGTGCTCCGAGCGTGGCGCCGGCGGAATCGACCGCGGCGGCCATTTGGCCGCGGCGCTCGCCGGAGAGGCCAGCTTCCCGTTTGCGGCGAATTTCGTGCTTCTCGATCAACGTTGCGCTGGCGCAGAAGATGGCTGGAAGCGCGAGAAAGAGGCCGCCGACGGACGCTCCATAGCGGCTGCTGATAAGACCGGTGAAGACGGTCGCCACGCTGCCGAGGACAAAGCGGATGAGGTATTCGTACCACCGGCTTTCCTTGAGAGACGACGGCGAGAAGCGGACGGGCGTCATGTCTGCGCTCCGGCGATCGACAGCAGAAGAAAGGCAACCGGGAGCCAAGCTGCGAGCGACAGTATGGTCGCCGGCAAGGCCCGCAGCCGCACGCGAACGAGCAGATGACAGACGACGACGCTGTAGACGGCGAGCGCTATCGCGCCAGCCATCATGGATCGGCTCTGTACCGCAGCGTAGCCCGCGCCTTGCGCGTAAACCGCGATGCCAAGCGTGGCGAGCGCCACGGAGGGCGCCGCACCGAAAAGGCCCGCAAAGCTCTTTGGACGCAGGACGTCGCCGAGCATCGCGAAGGTCGAAACAACCGTGCCACCAACGAGAAAGCGGACGATGTACTCGGTCATTTGGGCTTCTTCCAAAGTTTGGATAGCGACCCGCCGGCCCCATAGACCGGATCCTTACGCGGCACCGGCACCTTCGGAATGGTCTTCAACGCCCGCGGCCGGTCATCCACCGTGGTGCACTCGTCGTAGGTGCCGGCCGCCGGATAGGCCCCCACGACGAGGAAGTCGTCATCGGCGGAGAGGCATTGATGGCCCGTGCCAGCTGGAAGAATGACGACGTCGCCTGCCTTTAAGGTGAATATCCGTCCCTTGGCGCCGCCAAAGCGGACCCTCCCCTTGCCGCTCGCAACGCCAAGCACCTCGTGGATTCGCGAGTGATAGTGCACATAATCGTAGACGCCATCGCGCCAGGTCTCGCCCCACCCGTTGGCCTCGAACAGATCCTCGATCACGGCCGCCGGATCGTGGCTTTCGCCGAGATCAATGGCGCCCCGATAGATAATCAGCGGCCATCGCGGATGGTTCGGGACGAGGCCGTCGTCCCTGAAACGGACCGTGTGGGGCTTGCGCGGTTGGGCGAACGCGCGGGCTTTCCGTCGGCCGGGTCTCCGGAGACCGGTCGCACGTTCGGCGTATTCCTTCAGGTTCTCAAGTATCGGCATGTTCGTTCTCCTTCGAACTGGCCGCGGCAATCGGATAGACCGTCCATAGCCGCAGCAGGCGCTCGAGGGCCGCCCCGAGCGCGAAGCCCACGACGACGTCGCTCGCCCAGTGCGCCAGGACCACAACCCGCGTCAGCGAGAGGCCGATCGCGAAGGCTCGGATCGCCCGGCGAGGACCGGCCGGCAATGTCCCGGCTGCGGATGCCAACGCGCCCATGTGCATCGCATGCCCGGAAGGAAAGGCGTCGTCGCGCTTTCCGGAGAAGGAGACCCCATGGATATGCCCGATCACTGTCCTGCGATCGGGTCGGGTCTGGTCGAAAAACGACTTCATGACGTGTGGCAACAAAGACGTCGCTGCTGTTACGAGCAGCGCGTGATTACCTGCGCGCCGCAGCGGCTCGCTGCAGCCGCGGGAGACGATCCAGCCGGCCGTGGCCAGAACCAGCAAGACCTTTTCGTCGGCGCCCCAAGTCAGGGCGCGGGCCGCGTACTCCGGGGCCGGAGCCGTGTTGCGGGCGATTTCGCGGGCGACAGCGATGTCCGCCTTCGTTGGTCGGATCGCGATGGGAAAGCTTCTTGCGCGGCGAAGGCGACGTCCTAGAAATTCGGCTTGCTTCAACATGGCTCATGGATTCGAAAGGAAAGCGCATTTCAACGCGCCAGATCGCGGCAAGGTCCTAAGCGGCTCAAAGGCGGCCGCAGTTCTTTACCAACGTTGAAACCAACTCATCCAGCTTGGAATAATTGCAGCGGGGCTAGGTCGCTTAAGGAACTGGCTCCGAAACAGGAATGGCAAGTGGCTATCGGCCCATTCCTTTGCCGCGGGCATAGAATTGCGGTATCGCGCCCGGCAAGCGAAAGGACTAGCTCAATGCGTATCCTTCTCGTTGGCGGTACGGGCCTTATTGGATCGGCGATCCACGCAAGGCTCGCCGCTGAAGGGCACGAATGCGTATTGCTGTCGCGACACACATCGGGGGGGGTGCCGAACGCGCGTCACGTCGCGCTCGATATTGCGCAGGCGACGGATGCTTCCGCGTGGAAGCCAGTCCTTGCAGGTATCGATGCCGTCATCAATGCGGCGGGTGCGCTGCAGGGACAGGACATGCAGGGCGTTCATGTCGCGGGCAGCGCGGCGCTGTACGCGGCCTGCGAAAGCGCAGGCGTCCGCCGCGTGATCCTCTTTTCTGCGATCGGCACCAATCGCGAAGCACGAAGCGACTTTTCACGCACCAAGCAGGAGGGCGAAGCCGCGCTGATGGCGCGCGACCTTGATTGGGTCGTGCTGCGGCCTTCCGTCGTGGTCGGCCGGGCCGCCTATGGCGGCAGCGCGCTGTTGCGCGGGCTTGCGTCACTACCGGTTCTACCGGTCATGCCCGGCACGGCGCCGATTCAGCCGGTGCATCTGGATGATGTCATCGAAACGGTCCTCTACTTTCTGAAGCCGGACGCACCCTCGCGTGTCGTACTGGATCTGGCCGGCCCGCGGCAGATGGCGTTCAGCGACGCCGTCGCGCTGTTTCGCCACTGGCTGCGAAGGCGGCCCGCTTACCGCTTCCAACTGCCCGCATGGGTGGCCTCCGCCGCTTATCGTGCGGGAGATGTCGCGCAGATGCTGGGCTGGCGAACGCCGGTCAACTCGACGGCACAGGCGGAAATGCGGCGCGGCGCGACCGGCGATCCCAGTCCTTGGCGTCAGGCGACGGGCGCGGAGCCACGCGACATTGAGACCGCACTCGCACTAGAGCCCGCCTCGGTTCAGGAACGCTGGTTTGCGCGGCTATACGCGCTGAAGCCGCTGATATTCGGCGTCTTCGGCCTATTTTGGATCGTCACCGGCATCATCTCACTCGGACCCGGCTGGGAAATCGGTATGTCGTATGTCCGGGAAGGCGGGCTGGGGGAAAATTTCGCTGCGCTCACGGTCATCGCGGGAGCGCTCGCCGACATCCTCATTGGCCTGGCTATTCTCTGGCGACCGTCGAGCCGCTATGGCCTTTGGGCGGCCCTCATCATTTCTTTGGTCTATGTCGTGATCGGAACGACGCTGGTACCGCGATTGTGGGCCGATCCGCTCGGGCCGATGCTGAAGATCTGGCCGGTGTTGATGCTCAATCTGGTCGCTATGGCGATTCGGGAGGATCGCTAATGCTCTACCTTCTCCTCAAGATGGTGCATATCATCGGCGCTGCCGTCCTGCTCGGCACCGGCGCCGGCATCGCCTTCTTCATGCTGGTGGCGCATCTGCGCGGCGATCCCCGCGAGATCGCCGGTGTTGCGCGGACGGTGGTGTTGGCCGATTTCCTGTTTACGGCGAGTGCAATAATTCTTCAGCCGATCACCGGCACGTGGCTGGCGTGGTCGAGCGGATATTCTCTGGGTGATGGATGGATTGCCGCCTCCATCGTGCTCTATCTCGTGACCGGCGCCTTTTGGCTGCCGGTGGTGTGGATGCAGATGCGGATGCGAGATCTTGCCATCCATGCGGTCGAGACGAACGCCAAGCTGCCAGCCGAGTATTACCGTCTTTTCCGCTGGTGGTTTGCCTTCGGATTTCCGGCATTCGCCGCAGTGCTCATGATCTTCTGGCTGATGATTGCCCGCCCACCTATTCCATACTGGGATTAGTATGATGTACTTGGTCAAAGACGCTGAATGAGACATCCGGTTAGCACGTATCGTCTGTGCCGGATCGTGGGTTGAATGTCAGCTAATCGCGAGTTGCGCGAGCCATCGAAGTCATTTGCCAATCCATTCCCAACCCCGGCCAAATTGGCGGAAACATTATACTGGCGACCAATGTTCCTATCGAAGCCGAGATGCGCTCTTTATTCGCGCCCGGCTTATCTCTAAATCGATGATGGCACCCCCGGAGTGAATCCTTCGTCCGCGTAGGAACAAACGACACTGGATACCGTTCGGGATGATATTCTCTCTGGCTCCCGAGGCGCTCTATGTATCACCATGTCAAAAAGCTGATGTTCACCGTCCGCGTCGATGAACCGGACCCTCGTTTTGGCAATATGCTTCTTGAACAGTTCGGCGGCGCCAACGGCGAACTCGCGGCCGCGATGCAATACTCGATTCAGGGCCTGAACTGCGAGGATCCGGATCGCAAAGATCTGCTGATGGATATCGGCACCGAAGAACTGAGCCATCTCGAAATCGTGGGCACCCTTGCCCGCATGCACCTCCAACCGACGAAGTTCGATCGTCAGGCGGCCGAAGCCGATCCCCTGATTGCGATCGCGGGCGGCGGCGGAGTGAATCTGTTCAATTCCCAGGGCAACGCCTGGACTGCCGATTATCTCAAGATCACGGGCGAGCTTGACGTCGACCTGCGCAGCAACATCGCCGCCGAAGCCCGCGCCAAGATCGTTTATGAGCGGCTGATCAATTTCTGCGATGACGCCGGCACCAAGGACGCGCTGCAGTTCCTGATGACCCGGGAAATTACCCACATGAAGGCCTTCGCGTTGGCGCTCGAGAGCATGAGCAAGCCGGCCTTCAGCATCGGTCGCATCGCGCCGACGCCAGGATTGGTCGACCAGTTCTTCAACGGCTCCACCGGAACGGGAGAGCATGGTGAGATCGACACTCGCGGTCCATGGAACGAGGGCAACGGCTGGGTTTTTACAGAATCGCCGGCCATACAGGCCGAACCCGGCGCCTCTACAGAAATCGTTACGGAAAGTTCGCCGCCGGCCGAGCAAGCCGGCTTGAGCGACCTGTTGATCGATGAGCTTCGTGACATCCTTCACGCCGAGAAGCAACTTACGAAGGCGCTTCCCAAAATGGCGGAAGCCGCGCGCTTCGATCAATTGCGCGAACTCTTCGAGCAGCATCTCGTCGAGACCGAGAATCAGGTGGAGCGCATCAATGAGTGCTTTGAGCTCCTCGGCAAGACGGCTCGCGCCAAACCTTGCAGGGGCATGATGGGGCTTGTCGAGGAAGGCCAGGAGATCATGGCGGAAGGCGAAGAAAAGGAAGCGGCGGCCGCCGACCTCGCGCTGATCGGGGCGGCGCAGCGCGTGGAGCACTATGAGATCTCGGCTTACACGACGGCGAAGAACCTTGCGCAGCAATTACGCCACAGCGCGGTCGTCACGCTGCTGTCGAAGTCGCTGGCAGAAGAAGAGAACTCGGATCAGTTACTCAACCAGGTCGCCCGATCGCTGATGTCGGTAGCAAAAATGCCAGCCGCGATTGAACAGGCCGAATAAGACAGAATTCAGTCCTTCGAAGAACGCCTCGCCGATCGGCCGACGCGCATGCGTGAGGAAGCCGAATCGCTCCGAGCGTACAACGACGCTATCGAACGGAAAGCGGGACGAGCCGAGACCGGCTCGCATATGAGCGAATGGCCGGCCCCAGGACTGCAACCACTGCTAGGTCCATTGTGTTGTTCCGAGAGCGATTTAGGCACTTTGCCGCGATCCGGCCGCGCCCGGCCGCGGTATCGATCACGCGGAGGTCCCCAACGTGGGCGCGGCTGAAACTTGATCTGCGACGTGGAAGGCGTGGCATTCGAATATGAGGTACTGAACTGAGTGGCAGGGGCGGCGCCGTAGTGCTTGTACCGGTCAACCTCGAACGTGAGCTTAACCTGTAGCAAAGGCCCACTATCATCCCGGACCTCGATTGCCATCCAATGCTCCGCTCCGCCGTATCGCGTCCAAACGGCATCCCGGGCCATATCCGCCAGTGATCGAGCGGCCTGTTCCTGCACCGCCTGGATGGAGGAGAGTTCCAAACCCTCATCGTCAGGGGCGAATTCGTCGCCTTCTCGTATGTCAAAATAATAACGGGGCATTCGCGCCTCCATCTCTCCAAAGATTAGGAAAGCAGCAGGCTCGGGTCTGTTCCTACATCACGAACAGTGGGATGACTTCCTTTGAACCATTTTGCGGCGGGCAGTGACATAGTTTTTATGCGAGAGCGCGACTGCGCTCCCGCCATTGAAAATAGCGTGCGCCGTGCAGCAATTGCCGCAAGAGACACCAAGCCACTGCCCCAAATGCGATGGGGTCCCTCGCCTCTACCTGCGCATGCCGAACACAAAAAACCAATCCACCGTCTACGTCTATCGCTGCGTTCGCTGCGACACGCTGATCTGGGTAGACGAAGGCCATGTTTCGGCCAACTGAGGCGGCTTAGTCCCCTCGCTCAAGTTCGCGTTTGACCACCGTGACTGTCGTCCCTGCGCGGTTGAAAATGACGATCGGGCGCGTTGCATCGGTCAGGATCGCTCGGCTGTCTCGTTGAGCCTTTCACCGGCCTCGAAGTCGAAGTCTTCGGGGTCTTCTTTGCAACAGTTGAGTTGGCCTTTACTATTGCGGTCGGTTTTCACCTGCGCCTTGAGCTTGCTAAATAGCGTATCCGCGTCCGTGACCTCTTCGCCGGCCGAGCTGCTGCCTGATAGCTGTCCGCATCGTTGAGCATCCAAACCGATCCCTTTGCTTCGGATCGGTTAGGAGCTCGCCGGAAATGAATTTTCGGAGGAACGATGTTGCCCTAAACGTATTCCGGCTCTGTGCCGATTGGACTACGGCACTTGCACCAAAAGCTCAAAGTTCGATTCCCCCCAAACTGACGGCCCCGGCGCTCCAGGGGCTGCTTTTTGTTTGTGGGACGTCGGTCAGGCGCAATGTAGCTTATTAGTCAGATAGCAGCGCTCAGGTCGGCGGCTGCCGTATGCGCGTATGGAAAGCCGTGTGCATTGAAAAATGCCCGCACGGTTTGGGGGGAGGCCTAGGGATATCCTCTTCGAGGTTCCCGCGCCTACCCTACCGAGACGCGGCGCGGCTCGGTTCACGAGAGCCCGGTGCGGCAATTGCTGCACGCGTAACGGTACTTGCCCGTCACGTGAGCCACGCATCAGTATGAGCCAAGGCAGGGCAAGCGCAATGGGGCGGGCGCGAAACAGCGCAACCCCGGTCCGCCGGCTGGCACAAAGCCGGCACGCTCCTCTTCCGCGCCGTAACCGAATGCGAAAAGAATTCAGGACAAAGCCTAACCATGCCGGGAGAAAATCGCCATCGACAGGGACAATCGCGCCGTTGAAGTAATGCAGGCGAGCAACGATAAGCCTGCTTTGAGGGATATCCGCGCGAAACGAGACAAAGACTCTGCTCTTGTTGCAGCGCCTCCAAGCACGCCAACGTCCACAAATCTCGAATTCATCGGTACCGTACCACCGTTATTACGCAGGCAGCTCTACATCTCGGAGGAACACAGCTTCACGGGATTACATTGTCTTTTTGTTTCTCATTGT
Source organism: Bradyrhizobium sp. LMTR 3 (assembly GCF_001693485.1). GTDB lineage: Bacteria > Pseudomonadota > Alphaproteobacteria > Rhizobiales > Xanthobacteraceae > Bradyrhizobium. The sequence goes on along the minus strand of NZ_MAXC01000033.1, from coordinate 17,884 downwards.
TCGTGAGGTTGATCATGCGTCTTCTGTTTAGAATAGTCGCGGCTGCGATAATCCCGGCTTGGTTAGGCGTCCATGTAAATTCTGCTGCAGCACAAGACTTCAATGATAGATGGTCTATTATTCCGAAAGCCCGCGCGGAACCGGCTCCTGAAGCACCCGACCAAACGAAGCAGAAATCACCAGACCCGCCCCAGAAAGCACAACAACCGACGCAATCATCCGAAGGTCGCTTAGGTCCTCGATCTCCCAGTCGGGCCTTCTCCGGAAAAGCGTCCTTCTATTCGTATTCGAAGCGCAAAACGGCTAGCGGCGCGACTTTCGATCGGTATGCCATGACCGCAGCTCACCGCAGCCTGCCCTTCGGCACAAGAGTTCGCGTAACTGATCTTGCCAGCACCAAGACAGTGATAGTGCGTATTGTCGACCGCGGTCCCTGGATTCGCGATCGCGTCCTCGACCTTTCACTCGGTGCCGCACGCACTTTAGGGATCACGGAACGCGGCGTGGCTCAGGTTCGCGTTGAGGTGCTTTGAACACGTCGCCACGGCTTCGTCCCCTTCCAGAGCCACGTGATGCCGCCATAAGCGGACATTGGACGAGGTCAGAAAGGGCCAGGCCGATCATCGTCCTCAGTCCATATTCTTACTGCTGCTTGATCTGAATGCCATGGCCGGAGCAGTTCAATGGGCGACAATACGTGCCAAAATGACTGATTAGCCCTGATCTGTCACCGTCCTTTCATTCCCAGCGTCCCTCACACTTCCGCCACGGCCGATCAGGAACGCGCGCTTTGACTCTCCGGATCGTAACAGTGGATTGGATGGCCCGCGTGTCTAGCCCGGAACCACACCGCCGAAGCAGCTTCGGCCCGCGCCTCGCCGCGAAGCCGGGAACTAATGATCCAAGTGCATGTTGGCTAAGAATAGGAGCCTAACGATGCGTCCGCCTAAACCTCGTTACTTCCGCAATCGGCTCGACTTGGCCGATCGCGTCCAGGTTCGTGTGCTGCGCAAGAGACTACGGGTTTCCGAGACCGAGCTTACTCAGGTCGCGTTGAAAGTCGGCAACTCAATCTCAGCCATAAACAAGGAAGTGAATCTTCAACAGTCAGACCAACTATCCACCTGAACAGTTCGCCGCTGCTACAATCGCAGCTTCCGACAACGCGGACGCATTTCTGAAATCGACCATAGCCATCGCCAGTCAATGGGCAGTGGCGAAACGGCGTTAGAGATTCACCGGCGAGTGCGGAGACCCGCTAGGAAATTGCCCAATTGCCATATGAACAAGATGCAGCTTGCCGATGATAGCTGGAGCCAGTTCAAATGGATATGCATCGCCCAGCCCCAACGATCGGTTCAGTTCGTTGATCGAGCGGGCGACGGGCTTCCACGACGCCAGTAGCGCCTCGAAATCGCTTTCAAGATAAGGATCTTTCAGGACCTGCTTCGTGCGATCATCGAGCGCCAATGGCAAGCCAGCCAGCGTATCGAGGGTCGACACAATATGAAGGAAGTGAGCGAACGTCTCGGCCCAATCCTCCCAAGGATGCGAGGTCGCGTATTCACTGATAAAGCTCTTGCGGTCATAGGCACTCTCGGCGCGCTTGTAATAGCGATCGAGAGCGCCATGATAGTCCTGCGCAGCGTCTCCGAAGATCAGATTGAAGGGGGCCCGTAGTTTAGAACCCTCGACCAGCAGATCCCAATAAAAGTGGCCAATCTCATGTCGAAAGTGACCGAGTAAAGTACGGTAGGGCTCCCTAAAAGCTGCGCGACGTGACTCGCGCTCGACGTCATCGGCCTCCGCAAGGTTTAGCGTGATGAGACCAGAGAGATGGCCTGTCAGAACTGGTCCCGTCTCTTCCGAGAGAATATCAAATGCGACTTGGACACCGGTTCGCGAAACGAGCGGGAGCTGGAGACGGCGTAGATCATACACCAGACGACGCTTAGCTTCTTCTACTCGCCTCCAAAGCAGAATATTCCGAGGAACGGAGAGGTTGGGTATCGTGCGATTGAAGCAGCAGGAGCTACAATAACGACCACCGCCCTCAACCGACCAGTTGCAGCCGATGATTTCGCGATTGTCGCAGGGGCTTCCACCCTGAAGCCGTGCGATCTTCAGGGTGGCGGGGTCAAATAACAATCGATCGCCGCAGGATGTGCATACGCATTGTTCGAACGACACTTGCTCTTGACAGGATGGGCAGTGAAACTCTCGCACTTAACTTAACCCCCGACGATCGACTGGGAATTCCTTGAGCGAAGGCGAGCTAACAAGCACTCTCGCGACGTTACTGTACTTCGCAATGAGGCGTGACTTGCTTCCGAACGCGCTCAGACGTCTTCTTGCCTTTATGTCTTCCGCTCTGCCGAGCAACAACCGTTGCTCTTTTAGAGGACTTCGCCTGAGAAAGCCGCCTTGGCCGAACTTATCTTGTTCGACCGTGGCTTCTGCTTCTTCGTGGAGGCGCTCACGGCAATCGGATGAACTTCCGATAGTCAGACAGGCTGCGTTACCATCGGTACTGTGGTTCGTTTTGCCCTGGCGAGAGAACGCGGCGTTAATTTGAGGGTTCCTCATTCGAGTCCGGTTCGACGCAGGAATTCGAACCAATGACCCTCGGTGCCGGACGACCACTGTCGATCATCTTTTGTCTTTGAGTTCGGCTTCAGTTACCGCGATAGCAGCTTGAACAGATCATAGGCTGCCCGTCCCTTCCATCCGATCGCCGTGTTAGCGTGGCCAGCTTCCCACCCAATCTGGGATTAAGTGGAACGCCGTTAGACGCTTCAGCCGCGCGTGGCCCCCGATACGCAGCCGGCGGTAACCAAGCCATTTGATCGCGACGCAAGGCTCACCGCTGAAGGGCATGAATCCGCGTTAGTGTCGCGCCACACATCGGGCGTGCAGAACGCGCGTCACGTCGCGCTCGATACTACGTAGGCGAGGAATGCTTCCGCTTGTGCGCGATGCTATCACGCTATGTACGGTTTTCGACGTTAAATCCGGTGGCTTGCGGTTTTTCACGCCGCAGTACGCTGAGGCGTCCGTCGCCTTCCAGCTTAGCGAGCGCTACTTCGGCAACCTCCCGGACTTGCTGTTGACGCAGCTGAGATGAGAGTTCGTCCATCGATAGCATTTCCTTGCGCATTGCCTCTTCGACAATTTTCCCATCGCGGATCAAGGTCAGAGAAGGAGGTCTTAGGAAAGGCCTCAAGGCCGGGAACCGGAAAGTCAGCCAGTCGATAAGATATTCCCAGGCTACAACGGTTGCCACGAGGACCAGACCTTCGGTGACGGATTGATATTCCTTGCCAAGCCCGTTCTGCGCCGCGTCCGCAATCAGCACTATCACCAGCAGGTCAGCCGGCCCAAAGTGCCCCGCTTGGCGTCGCGCCATAAAGCGAAGGATCAAGAAAAGGCCCAGATACATGAGGGTGCCCCGGACTACTATTTCGGCGATGCCAAGGCTCGGGACGAAGACGCCGTTCCAGTCAATCTGCATAACAAAGCCCTCGCGTTTCGAGGCCAACGCCTACTGAAAAAGTCGAGTTCCTGGCGCCGCTGCGTATTCGACGTCCAACAAGCGTTCCATGCGCTTTGCGGGGTCAGCATAGCTCGAGGCGATTCTTAGGAACGAACGATGCCTTGAATACTTTTTTCCGAAAGAAAATCGGAGGTCTCCATGTATCACCACGTCAAGAAACTCATGTTCACCGTACGCGTCGATGAACCAGATCCCCGCTTCGGCAACATGCTTCTCGAACAATTCGGTGGCGCGAATGGTGAATTGGCGGCCGCGATGCAGTACTCGGTCCAAGGTCTCAACTGCGAAGATTCCGACCGCAAAGACCTCCTGATGGATATTGGAACCGAGGAGTTAAGCCATCTCGAAGTGGTCGGGACGCTAGCGCGGATGCATCTCAAGCCTTCGAAGTTTGACCGGCAGGCCGCCGAGGCTGATCCGCTGATTGCGATCTGCGGAGGCGGTGGTATCAACCTTTTCAACTCGCAGGGCAATGCCTGGACAGCGGACTACCTGAAGATCACAGGCGAACTTGACGTCGACCTGCGAAGCAATATCGCGGCGGAAGCGCGCGCCAAAATCGTTTACGAGCGGCTGATCAATTTCTGTGACGACGCCGGCACCAAGGATGCGCTGCAATTCCTGATGACGCGCGAAATCGCTCACATGAAGGCGTTTGAAATTGCCTTGGAAAGCATGGGCAAACCATCCCTCAGCATCGGCCGCATTGCCCCGACACCCGGCCTTGCCAATCAGTACTTCAATGTCTCGACCGGCAGGGGCGATCACGGCGAGATTGATGCCCGCGGTCCATGGAACGAGGGCAATGATTGGGTCTTTACCGACTCTCCAGCCGTTCAGACTACTGAAACACCTGCCCCATCAATCGTGGCCGAAAGTTCGCCGCCCGACGACGTCGCAGGCCTTCAGGATCTCCTGATCGAAGAGCTGCGCGATTTGCTTCATGCTGAGAAGCAGCTGACCAAGGCCCTGCCCAAGATGGCGGGGGCAGCCCGGTTTGACCAACTTCGCGAACTCTTCGAAATCCACCTGACAGAGACCGAAGCCCAGATCGAGCGGTTGAACGAATGCTTCGATCGACTTGGCAAGACCGCCCGCACAAAGCCCTGCAAGGGAATGCAGGGCCTCGTTGCAGAAGGTCAGGAGATCATGGAGGAGAATGAGGAGAAGGAGGAGAAGGAGGACGCGGCGGCGGACTTGGCGCTGATCGGCGCTGCGCAGCGCGTCGAGCATTACGAGATCGCTGGCTATACGAGCGCCCGCAATCTAGCCTCGCAGCTCCGACATAGCGCCCTTGTCGTATTGCTTTCGAAATCGCTTGCGGAAGAGGAGAATTCAGATCAGCTGCTGAACCAGGTCGCGAGGTCTCTGATGTCGGTAGCGCGTATGCCAGCACCGATCGAGCAGACTGTTGAGGATTAGATGGTGAGCGCAAGCCTGCCGCGCGTTGGCGGGCCGTGCTTTTACATAGGAGAAACAGCATGAGGCTGATCGCGATATTCTTCGTTTTGCTCAGCAGCTTGTCTTTTGCTTTGGCACAAGGCAATCCCAGCGGACGCGGTTCAACCAAAGGCGACCCCGCAGCCAGCTCAGCCAATCCGAGCGCAGCACCGACCGAAACCACCGGCTCCAGTTCTTCGCGCAGTGGTAGCGGCACATCCACATCCGGCGGCAAGGACGACAACATGAACGGCGGACGCGATAAAATGCCCCAGAGCGATATGTCGGTGAAGCGAAACCGCCAATAGTTGATGCATTGGTGCAACTGCGAAGACGCGTGCGCCAAATCGACCGCGCGTCTACGGCTAGAATGGCAATGATGTTTCTTAGGAACGATGCCGCCCTGAATATGTTGCCCGTCTGTGCCAAGTGGAAACAGCACTAGTACCGCAAGCTTAATACTCCAAACTGACGGCCCCGGGTTTCGGGGCCGTTTTTCGTTCTGTAGGACCTTATGACGCTTTGCGGGAGTATAGGTCTTATCGTTTCGGCGGCTTTGAAGGGCACCCCGGATGCTTCACTGCGCTTGGCTCTCGATGCGGAGCCGGCGGTAACCTCATCTTTGTGGCCGGCGAACGCAGCCATCACCTCGGCCTTCTCGCGCTTCGGGCTTTGCCGCTCCCGCTAGAAGTCCGCGGCGCCTCTGCCGGCTGATGTGCCGCGCTCATCCCGACTTGCGGTTGTTAATTCGGTGTCTGCGACGATAGATCGGTAATGAGCGCTGAAATGTTCTTGGAAGCAGGAACGCCCCCATTCGGGTCGAGTTAATTCGATCAAACCCACCTTTGAGGGAGCCCAGTCATGGCCCGCGCAACAGCACATCCGGATCATCAATGCATCTCGAGCGAAGACATCCAAGGAACCGAGGTTTATGGAGCAGATGGAAAGAATATCGGTGAGATTGATCACCTCATCATCGACAAGGTGTCAGGCCGCGTAGCTTATGCCGTCATGAGCTTTGGCGGATTCGTTGGGTTGGGGCACAGCCATTATCCCATTCCTTGGGCTGCTCTTACCTACGATACGTCGCTTGGTGGCTTTCAAACCGCTATCACTGAACAACAGCTGAGGGACGCGCCAGAGTTCAGTGATGACTCGTGGCAGGACAGAGACTGGGAAACGCGCACCCACCAGTACTACGGGACACCGACGTACTGGGAGTCACGAGGTGGCATGATACGCTAGGCAGCGCATCTCCAGCTAAGCGATAAAAGGCCCCAGCGCTCATAACACTGTGGGCCTTTTTGTGGCCAACCGGATGCCTGCTTAGGGCTCACAAGGAGATCTAACCCCGAGTCTCGACTATCGAGAAACAACGCTTTGCGACCAGTGGGCCTGACCATCGGTGCCGCTCTGTATTGCCAGACAGTCGACCTCTGCAGACCAGATCGTAGCCAGATTGAAGGAACCAGCGAAGATCTATGGACGTTTTCCTGCATCCCTCATTTCGAGCGAGAGACAACCTCAAGCAGGAGGTTCAGATGTCCACACGCATAGCAATCACAGCAGCATTCGCCCTTATCCTCGCGGCGCCAGCGTCTGCTGATTGTAACCAAGAACTGAAAGCGCTCGAACAGAATGTTGTAGCCGCCGGGACCGGCGCGAGCACGAGCGAAACGGGAATGCCGGGGACCAAGCACCAAGAGGAGGTTCTGGCCGCCAAGCAAAAGAGCGGTGAGCCTGAAACCACCGGCTCAACGGCACCGGCTGTGACTCCCACTTGACCGCATCAGGAGCAAGTTACCAAGCGCGGCACCCAGAGCGCCGAAAATGCCAACCAGCTGATTGCCGAAGCCCGCAAGTTGTCCGCGGCTGGCAACGAGCAAGAGTGCATGAAGAAAGCGGCAGAGCTCAAGGACGTTCTGGGAATCAAGTGAGCGTCAAAAGGCGCGACTTCCGCTAATGGGATGGACGGGCTGCTTTCCCCACGGGGATAGTCTGCAAAGACTACCCCGCAGCATCCGGAGAAGCAGCCCATGGACACCACCTCTGCACCCTTGGCCTCGGTCGGCATCGACATCGGGAAGGAAGTCTTCCACGTCGTTGGTTTTGGCACGGACGGCAAGATTGCTTTTCGTCGTAAGATCAAGCGACTGGCGCTCGTTGAGACCTTCAGACGGCTGCCCCCCAAGCGTGGTCGGCATGGAGGCGTGCCTCAGCGCCCACTTTGTCAGCCGGGCGCTGCGCCGACTGGGGCACCAGCCGCGCACTTCTCAGACCGGGGCCCGAGGTCGTTTGAATTTATCCACTCGTTGAATTAGCAGCAGACCGCCTATACCGCGTGATCGCATCCAGAGGCCGCCTCCGTGGATTGGTCTTCCGCATGCCTAAACCGCCAGAGCGGCCGACTGGTCGGCGCTCTTTTCAATTCGCAATTAAACCTCGCCTAGGCCGCCCGTCCAATCTCCTCCATACTTTTTTTGATATGCCTTCCGGCCTCATCGGCCATCTTGAGCGACATGTCCGCAATCCGTCGGCTGCTCTCCAGAGCGGTCTCCACCGTCTCTCGCACCATGTCACTCTGTATAGCGGCAAAATCCTGAGGAGTCCGGCAAGCCCATAACTCGTTCATGCGGCCCACGTTCTTCTCAACTTGATGTCGAATCATTTCGAAGTACTCTTGAGACATTCCACTCATCGCCTTGGCAGCAGCGGTGCCGGTGTAAAGTATGGTTTGCGCGTTGCGAGCTGACCGCTCCGTTGCCTCTTGCACACCTTCTCCTGACAGGCCAAGCGTGCGACCAAACTGCTCGGTAGATCGGCCCATGACTGAGGTCGCCGCGTCCAGGCCGAAGCGACATGCGTTCTGCAACGTCTCGACGTTTTGCTTGATCAGATTGGCACTTGCTCGAGCCACCTCCTCCCCAGCTTCAGCCGCAGCTTGCCCAACACGCGCTGTCTGATCGGCTGCAGCTTGTCCGATACGACTGGTCTGCTCAGCGGTCCTCTCGCCGGCCCGGCGGGTTGCGTCTTCCATACCTTGTGTAGACTTTTCCTCCTGGCGTGGATTTGTCATCTTCGTTCTCCGGTGATTAATGACTTGCCTCAACTCCCGCACGAGCAACGCGATCTGGATGCGACCGTTCCCAAGTCTGCTAGGCTTTTCCGCGATCATCGACGTCGCTTAGGAACATGGGCTACGTAACATAGTTATGCTGCAAACGGGCGCTTCGACTGCCGTATTCGGCAGGCTACTCACGTTATGAGGCTCACCAAATGCACTCAGCTGAAATCGTTTTCATTGTTGTGAGCATTCTTCTTGTTCTAGTGATCGGAAACATCGTGTTCTCGTTCGTAGCTGAACGGAAGAACCCGCCCATCGGTAGTTTCATCGAGTGTGACGGCGTGCGGCTTCATTTCCTCGAGCGTGGGGATCCGGTAGCGCCGAGCGTCGTGCTGTTCCATGGCAACGGCTCGTTGATCCAGGATCTCATCATCAGCGGGCTTGTCGACCGTCTTGCTCGCCACAACCGGGTTCTATGCTTCGATCGGCCAGGCTTCGGATACAGTCAACGGCCCCGCGCGCGCGCATGGACCTCGACATCCCAGGCGGCGCTGTTCGTGAAGGCCCTTGGCCAACTCGGTGTGCGCGAGCCCGTCGTATTGGGCCACTCATGGGGTGCGCTAGTTGCCGTCGCCATCGGATTGCACGATAACTACCCCGTCCGTGGTCTTGTGCTTGCCTCCGGTTACTACTTTCCGACACGGCGGTGGGACTTCTGGATGATGTCAGGTCCAGCAGTGCCGGTGTTGGGTGATTTGATGCGCTACACCGTGGCCCCGATTATCTCGTGGGCCACACTGCCTGCATTGCTTCGTAAGCTTTTCTCGCCTCGCCCCGTTCCGGGCAATTTCAGGTATCGCTTTCCAGCCTCGCTGACGGTTCGGCCGAAGCAACTGAGGGCGGCGGCGGAGGAAAGCGCATTTCTCATTCCGGAAGTGGCGCGACTGCAGTCCCGCTATTCAACCATTCAGTGTCCGGTCCATATTTTCCACGGAACAGGGGACCAGCTTATCGAACCCGAGCAGGCCCGACGTCTACATCAAGTGCTCGGCCACTCCGATCTGCATCTCGTGAATGAGGCCGGGCATATGGTGACTTATGCCGACGATGACACCATTGCGCAGGCCGTCGACAGCCTGAGTGCGCCTAAAGAGCCTTTGCGGATCATCTCTTCAACGGATGAGATCGGCACAGCAGACACGAACGTTGGGTAGCGGCGCTGCCGCGAGGTGCGTGACGTGTTCGACTCGAGGTTGGCGTGATCTTGCGAGACGCAAGACGCTAAGCGTACTGCGTTTCGGAACGATGGTCGACGCCCTAGCCGCTCAGGATTGCCGCGTCAATTCTCCTAATAAGTTTTCAAATACACGAAATGATGCTGACAGAAATCCGGCGAAAAAAGGACCTCCGCCAATTGCCGCAGGCAAAAGCCGTCGCTGGGCTGAGCCAGCAGCGATCTACGCATTACTCAGGATGAGCTGCGCGAGTGCTCAGATCGTAGTCGGGGCGGGTCGAGACCAAAATGCTGCGCTATCGATTCGTTACATCTTGCCTGTTTTTCCCGGTAAGCTCAAGTTCGCGCTTGTTGATTCGAGTGCGCAGCGACACAGTCCATTCCGGCATGCTCGAAAAAATCGGCCAGAGAAGAGCGGATGATGGACGGCAAGGTCTACAGCAGCGACGGGCATCATGTTGCCCACGTCCGAGGAAACCAGATCTACGATCTGGCGGGTAAGAAGCTCTATGATCTCCGAGGACAAAAAATCTATAAGCCTACCGGAGAACTGGTTGGATACCTTAACTCCGCCGCCGGAGACAGACGGCTGGACAAATCCGCTGACAGGTTGTTCGGAACACGAAAGTAGCCGTATCGTCTTCAGCCTGAGGCAAAGAAGTGAGCGATGATAACAACGACTTTGAACAGGCAGATGCGGCAGCTGATGCAGCACTAGAATATGCCCGCAACCTGCCGCCGGGCCTTGCTCGCTCTCAGGCCTTCAAGGAAGCTGGCCAGCTACGGAGTGCGGCCGATCGATTGCAGCCCCCAAAGTTTGCGCCTCGCGGTCGCCGGCCCAAGTAGTCTGAGGCGATACGGCCACGTCAGAAGGCGGGGGGCCGCTGCAAGACCATGGCCGGAGGACAGGTCAGCAGCCTCGCAACATCAACCGCGTGCAGCGGCTGTAGGGTCACTCGCTCGGCCTTTCATTCAGATCGATGTCGTCAATCGCACCCTGTATCAATTCGTGCAACGCGATCAGCGCGTCGCGCTTCCGGGAGCGATGATCGCCCGACCATGTACGGCTCGGCTTGCGCGCGTTTGTGTCCTAATCCCCACACTGGGACTAAAAAGCGTCTGTTTGTTGCTTTTCGAACCGACAGGTCAAATGCGGTTCATTCAATGCTCTGGTCGGTTGGGAGCCAATAAATGGATCGTTCAATTATTGCCGATGTTCCGCGCGACAAATATGTCGAGCGATGTAAGCAACGAGCCTTCGATTATCTCGACCGAGGCGACCTCAGAAACGCGGTCGCCTCGTTCGTCAATAATATGAATGCCCGTCCCGATTGCGAATTGCCACACCACTTGGCCGCGCTTGGCGATTTGCTGCTGATGAGGAACGATGCGCTCGGCTGGAAGGCGCTGATCGAGGAGTTTAGGTGACGATTTCGCCCAATGCCAGACCGGCGTCTATTTCGGCCGCTGGATCATAGTCGGGAAAGCCGAGCATGCGCTTGTTCTACGCCTCGCAGGCGAGCCGGTCGGCTTCCTTGCGTGCTTCCGTGTCGAACTTGCCGTGCAGTACGCTCAATCGCCGCCAAGGAATTAGGAACTCCGCCCGTTTATTCCGGTTGCCCGGACATGGATAGTGCACTTGTCACACGCAACCAGTTCAACGTCACCCGGGATGGGGTCGTTCATAAGCCCACCGAAGGCGCCTTCATCCCGGCTCCCGGTAACCCATATTCGGGAAGATTTCGAGTGGGCCAGCTCGCTAATCAGCCCGCAAATGCGAAGGCCTATCCAGTGCCGGATGTTATGAGACTGATGGGAGAATTATGGGAAGAGTTCGTGACTAGCAATCCCGAGCAATATGGTCGAAGCCAAGGCTAGCACCCAGCTCCGGGACGTGGAGCTGAGGCCCTTGGAGGCCAGCCCTTCACCCACAAAGGGCCACGCCGAAGCACGGCACCGGATAGACGTCTCCGGCCACAACCAAAGTTAGCTGCATTAGCAAGCTAGCTCAGATGGCAGCAATCGGTCGGCCCTGACCTCAAGGCAGTTTCACTGGCTTTCTTCATCGATTTCGCATGGAACGGCCTGGCTATCGTCCAGAGGGGCGAGACGCTTCACCACTCGCGCGCCGCTCCAAAGCTCCACCGGTCGCCCCTCGATCAGCTGCTTTGCGTCCGTGTCGCATGTAAACGCGCGGCAGTGAGCGAAACTCCCGTCCGATCCGACAAAGTACGCCTGATACCTAGTGATCGAAAAGTCCTTACTCGGAAAGCTCGAGCTCTGGCGAACGAAGCAATTCGCAAAAATGCGAGGCAGCCTCGTTCTGTCTGATCCTACGCGCAACATCGGCCCGAGCGGGACCAGGCGGCAGCTTCTTAGCTTGCTCGCGCAGTTTCAATGTATCTTGAGCAAGACGCTCTTCAAGTGATTGGGTTTGTTTGAACCGGCGACGCTTGATGACCATACGCTGCTCCGTTCGTTCGAGGAAGGCGGGAGCGCGAAAGGCGTTCTCATCACCGATGACTGCCATACTACCGTGCGGTGATGAGGAAAGTATGTGCCTAACGGACGCTGCTGGGACACAACAAAGGTTAGATGGCCCATCGACTGGACGCCTTCGTGATTTACTCGAGTATCGTCTGTTGAGCAGAGTGCTCAAATGCCGCCCTGCTTCGGCGAGCCACTGACAGCCGAATGTGTGAGGATGCTTCCGCGCGGCTTTGGCGAGCGCTTCCCGTGCCGTTTCGACGATGACGCCGAACGCACCAGGGTCCCCTTTCGTATAGACGTGGTATGGCATGATCAGTCGACCGCTTTTGGTTTTTTCTGACCTAAGCAGGCGTGCCGCACGACAGGAACGCCCGTCTCGGTCATTCCATGTCGTAGGGAACGCGCCTTCCTCCACATACGAACCTCGCGGCGTAGATTTGCGCCGAGGCCTTTTCGATCCGCTCAGCGTCGCGGTGCGATTCGGTCATTTCCATCGTTGTCTCCTTCCTTGTCAGGCTGCCGCTCGCCGCTCGGTTGAACGCAGGCGCATGGGCTTGCCACCTGGCGGGCGGCGCGGGCCGTTCCCGTCCAGCGCGCAAAGCGCTTCGAGAATTTCGTCGATATGAACGGGAGCCTTTAGTTCATCCGGCGCGCGAAGTGCTGGACAAGACGCGATCGCCGAAGCATCGGAAGCCCATGACGCGAGGATGGCGCGCTTCTCGGCCAAGCTTAGTTCCAGATGCGCTACCACGTCGCGCGGGTGCGCGAACACTGAGCCAGGGTGAAGAAGAGAGTTGAAATCGAAGACGTTGTCGTGCGCGGGCGTCGTCCGCATGGCTGCCTCCAATCATGAGACGCGTTAAGGGATGGCCGCGCGGAAATCTCCGCGCGGCAGTGATCGGTCCAAAGCCGCGGGTCGGTTAAGCGGCCTTGCCCTCGATCTGCTTGACCTGCCCGGTGCTTGCGCCCGTGATGGCAATGCGCCGCGGCTTCATGGCCTCGGGAATCTCGCGTTGAAGCTCGATGACCAGCAGACCATTCTCGAAGCGAGCGCCCTTGACCTCGACGTGGTCGGCCAGGGTGAACTGGCGCTTGAACGAGCGTGTCGACATTCCGCGATGCACAAAGGTCTTCTCGTCCTTCTCGGCCTTATGGCCTTCCAACGTCAGGACGTTCTGTTCCACCGTAAGGGTCACCTCGTCCGGTGTGAACCCGGCAAGCGCCACCGAGATCTGGAAGCGGTTCTCGTCGAGCCGTTCGATGTTGTAGGGGGGATAGCTCTCTTCGGCGGTCCGCTGGACCTCGTCGAGCACGTCAAACAGGCGGTCGAAGCCAATGGTCGACCTCCACAGGGGAGTCCAATCATACCTCATAGCCAAATCCTCCAAAGAGCAAGTTGGGTACGAGCTGGCACCGGACACCTTCCGGCGCCCGCCTTGATTTCGGGGCCCCGCAGGCGCCCCGACCGCAACGTCTGCGGCGACAAAAAAATTTGGAAGCCGGGAAAAAGTTTCAAGGAGCAGAACGAAAATTTTTGAGGCTGTGGCACCTTCCGCCTTTGAGGCCCCTCTCCGCTAAGACCCTTCCTGGGCTTAGTAATCGCACAGGGGTGAGGATGCGATATCGCTTCCACCAGACGCTGAGGACGCGGATCGGTTTGCGCTGGCTTGGCCAGATAAAATGGCCCCAGCGCGAGCCGTGCACCGAGGCCATTCAAGTCGCTTTCCTTCTACAGCCAGACAAGTGGGGCCTGTCTGGCGTCCAAAATAGAAGCGGGAAAAGATGGCAACGTCTGTTCAGTACTGAACAAAAGGCTGTTCCGGTGTCTGGCGTTCCATCTGCGAACCTCTATGATACTACCCAAAGCCAGGGGATACCGATGCCCATTTATCGCCTGCTGCAAAATATGCCGATGGGACCGGAAGAGATTGGCCGCTTGACGACCGCCTATGAGCAAGCATTACGCGCCATCGGCATTATTGACCGGGGTGACCCGCTGGCAGAGCTGCTAGCCAGGAAAATCATCGAAGTCGCACAGACGGGCATCCGCGACCCGGCCGACATTGCTGCTCAAGCAATCAAGGAAATCGGCATCGCAACGTAGAAAGCGAGAAGAGATCCTAGCCAGCTCACTGAGACCCGTCTTGGACTGAGGAGTCGCAGCGGGGGACCAGATGCGACATGTCTCAACCCACCACCATCGATCGCGTTCCTAACGAGCCGGCGCTCGACGCGCTTGCGGCTGCTGCCACCTTCTTCACCTCCCTGCAGATGCGACTTGCCCGGTTAGCTGCAGTGTACCGTGAGGCCCGGGTAGCGCGAAAATCGCAGGAGGCTTCAAACTGGAAGACGGGTTGAGACACATTTCGGCGTAAAAATTGAATGTGGTCGCCTCAAGTAGCAAGGCGCGCTTCGGTCGATCGATGAGACAAAACATCCGTTGCATACGGCCCGCCGAAGACATCATCTCTTCCGCCGCTCGAAGAGCTTCTTCAAATCAATGTTCATTCCAAAGGTGCCGGGTCTCAAATTCAGGGCATCTACAACGCGTTTCCAACGAGACGGTTCGCTTTCGCTATTCTCCGCCGGTAGCAGCGCCCTACATTTTACGGAATTATGACATTGACGTGCCTAGCGGATGAGCACCCTTGGACGGGCGTCATTGAGCGCAGCTCCAGCGCACTATACTGCGAGGCGTTTCCGCTTCTTACCGTGGTGTCATGCGCCTGTGGCACACGCATTGCACCTTCCTCTCTGGACGGGGATTTCAGAGCCCAGTCTGAGAAAAGGCGTCGTGACTGGGTCTGTTTGAAACGGCGTCGTTGCTGCATGGCGCTGCTCCATTCCATTCGAGGAAGGCGGGAGCGCAACCGAGCGTTCTCGTCACCGGTAAATGCCCATCCTGCGGTGATGCTTGGACCTTAGTTCCATGCGGAACCTTTGACCGCCCGGCACCGGACTTATGGGATTATTCTTGCGAGGCCCGGGATTTGGGACGCACTAGAGGTCGGGGACATTCCCGGCAGGAACAGTCGCCGGAACCAGCTCCGCAGCGTGCCGTTGATTGATCAAGTCACGAAGCTGGAGCAAACCCATGCGACACCTTTTGGTCGCGCTCCTGGCAGTAAGCGCGCAAGGAGTTCTCCCGGCTAGGTCGGAAGAAACCAAGCCCGCAACCAGTCTCGCCTCACTCGAACAAAACATCACGATGGGTTCAAGCCGGGCCGCTGTTCATCTCGACTGCGAATGGGTCGCGGCGTTGATCAAAGAAGATGAATTCGAGACGCCTGAGACGATTGCGACAATCGAGAGAAATCGCGAAGAACGCGAACGGACCGCTGTAATGGACCGGTAGATTTCATGAAGGAGGCACAGCCCCAGCGGGAGGGCACGGGGGAATGGAGCGCTTAGGAACGAGCCGTGCAGCCATGCGTTCGCCCCCTGAAGAGAGAGGGAACCTCAATATGGATACGGAGAAAACAGATAACGAGAAAAAGCCGATTATCGATCAGATGACTGACATGGCGGCTGAAGCCGCCGGTAACCTCGCCGAGACAGGGGTAAGAGCAGCAGCAAAAAAAGCAAAGCAGGAGGTCGCCAAGCGACTTCCAAGGACCGTCAAAAAGGCTGGCAAAACCATCACCCGAGCTGCGAGTGCACGGAGGGCAAAAAAGGCGACGGCGGGGGTAAGAAAAGCGGCAAAAAAAGCGACGAAGGCGGCTAGCAGGCGAGTCAAAAAGGCGGGGAAGACCATCACCCGAGCTGCGACGTCGAGAAAAAGGAAGGTGAAACGGCGGTAAGGATACGCTCGTTTCGCAAGG
The DNA here is from genome assembly GCF_001693485.1 of Bradyrhizobium sp. LMTR 3. Lineage (GTDB taxonomy): Bacteria > Pseudomonadota > Alphaproteobacteria > Rhizobiales > Xanthobacteraceae > Bradyrhizobium. Next base: position 2,282 of record NZ_MAXC01000033.1, on the reverse strand, counting down.
CCCGACCAGAATTCCGCGAACCACTACGAAAGCCCCTGCCTCACCCGGCGGGCTTTTTCTTGGGACGATCCGGGCGCTAGGTCAGAGCGGCTCACTTTTACGGAGCGGGCTTCGGAGTCATGGTCCGCCGCCGACGGCGACATAGATGCCGCACTCGCGGCGTCGGAGGCCTCCGGTTAGCGTCGGCGCGCTCGCTCACGGCCGCCCCGTGGTGAGCGGGAGACGGCTCTACTCACGCGGGGCCGTCTCGATTTCGTGGCGTGGCTGTCCCCTCCGGTCTATCCAAACCAACAGATGCTGAGCGGGATCGTTCTCAACAACGGCCCCTGGAGCGCAGGGGCCGTAGTCACAGGAACAGTTCCTTGTGCAAGTGCCGCATCAAACGGCACAGAGGCGCAACCCAGCGGCGACGGGATCGTTCCTAGCGACATCAAAAAACGGCCCCTAATCATCGGGGGCCGTTAGTTTGAGTATTGACCATTAGAGTGTGCCGTTCTCTTTTCGGCACAGGGGCTCAACACGGTCAAGGCGGCCTCGTCCCTTAAGACCGCCGAAACGAAAACGGCCCCCCGGGGGGATCAGGGGCCGTCAGTTCACTTGGAGCAAAGTCAATGTTTGCGTGTGCCGTCACTACCGGCACAGACGCGCAACACAGTCTAAGCCTGATCGTTCCTAAGAAAATCGGCGGATGTTTCGCTAGTGCTCGGTGATATTAGAAGGTGGTTTGGTCGCTCCGTCGAAGCGCTAACTCATATCGGGCTTAAAGCCGTTAGGCATTGCGGGGACGTCGTCCGGATCTGTCGCGTCGACGTTGTTGCAGGCCGGGCAAGGCGCGCCAGCGCCGCCGCAACCGCAGGCCCTTCCACCCAAAAACGGCCGATCTAAATTGTTTTCGCAAACCCACCGCGTATTGTCGCACCTGGCGCAGTACCGCATCGACATTCGCGCTCCAACAAAGCCAATGTCGGTGCAGGCGTTGGGTTCCGGGGGCATGCTGCAGACCTAGCGCGGCTAACTTTTGTTGTAGCGAGAGACACTGTCCGGTGCTGTGGTTTCGGCGTGGCCCTTTTTGGTTCTCAAGGGTGTCTCAGCTTCACGTCCCGAGCTGGGCTCTTGGTGCTCGGCGTGTACGTGTCCAATTTTCCTTTGGAACTATCCGTTGTTCCACGCGCTTCCCCTTCGGTTTCGCTGCTTGGAATCTCGACGCGCATGCCACGCTATTATTTCGACTTGTGCGAGAACAACGAACTCGCCGTCGATGAAGAAGGACTGGAGCTGCCAAACATGCGGGCCGTCCAGATTGAAGCTGCCCGCTCGCTGGTCGATATCGCAAGGCACGCAGTATGGACAGGGGCCGAAACCATCCTTGGTCATCAGATGTCAATCCAAGTCCGCGACGGCAGCGGCCCTGTGCTACAGGCTAAGTTCACCTTCGAACTTGAGAAGCATAGGCAGTAACGCGCGCCAGGCAGAACTAAGAAATCCCGAAATCGCTGGTTCGTTCGTGGAACCCCACCGGGCAAGAGCCGTTAGCCGTGTGTGCCGACCAACGTCCCCGGTTGGCACGTTTCAAGAGCGGCCCCAGCTTCCCCCGGCTGGGGTCTTTTTTGGCGTCGGGCTGTGGGACTTGGGACCGGCGAGGCCTAGGGCGCGTGCTCGCCAGTATCAGTTGATCGAGGGGCGCGCTCGCGCAGCGCTTCCAAGGCAAGGCGGGCGTGGCGCGCAGCCTTGAGATCGCCGGTTTTGTCGATGTACTCAATTGCCCACATCAAATATTGCATAGCGATGACAGCGGGAGGATCAGGGCGAATGGTCATTGCTGGCTATTCGTACAGGGACCTGTTCACGCCGTTCCGATGAGTTGCCCTGCCACTCAGCACAACGATCAGCTAACTTGTCGTATTCCTCAGCGACTCGCAGCATTCGACGCATTTTGCGGGGGTCGTAGCGCAATTGCTTCGCTTTCGCGCGTGTCGCCTTTGCGCGATCACGCCAGTACTTCGGCTGTTTGACTGGATCGTCCATGAGAGCAGGTAGAACCCATCTCACGACGTGCTCCCCAACAATTGTGAAGGTGGGCGAGTTCATGCCGTTCACGATTGGTTGGTAAGTAGAAAGATTTCGGGAAGAAGTGGAAATTGGCGACAGCGGCTAGCACTACTTTGGCAGATTTACTCACGCCGCCGCTCGTTGCAAATCCATTTTCGGCAATGCGGGCATCGCTGCGGCGGTAGTCGAGCGATGAGTTCGAGGATGGCGTGGCGCACGGCTGGCAACGTCGG
>NZ_MAXC01000022.1 GCF_001693485.1 Bradyrhizobium sp. LMTR 3 | reverse complement strand
CCTCGGCGCCCCCGGCCACACCGGCGACGCCGACCATCGCGTCGTTCTCGAACGACACCGGAGCGGCCGGCGATGGCATCACCAGTGATAATACCCTCCAGCTCAAGGGTACCGCTGCCGCCAACAGTACCATCAAGATTTACGATGGCTCGACCCAGATCGGCACGACGACCGCCAGTTCGACCGGGAGCTGGGACTACATCACCTCGGTCCTGACCAACGCCAAGCATGTGCTGACCGCGACCGCGACCAATTCGAGCGGTCAGGTCAGCGCCGCGTCCGGTGCGATGACCGTGACGGTGGACACGGTGGCGCCGACTGCTCCGGTCCTGAGCAGCAACGCCATCGTCAATACCAATCAGGTCAAGCTGTCCGGGACCGCCGAGGCCAACAGCACGGTCACGGTCTACGAAGGGACCACGGTGGTCGGAACGGGGACAACAAACTCGACCGGGGCCTGGAGCGTTACGACAAACGCCTTGTCGACCGGCACGCACGCGCTGACGGCCAAGGCTGCCGACGTGGCCGGCAATGTCAGCGCCGCCTCGCAGTCGGTTAGCAGTGCGATCAGTGGGACGTCGCCATCGCCAACTCCGGGTGAGCAAGTCGTCGAGTCGGCTGGTACGACAAGTCTCGTTGAGAGCGGCGGCAAATATTACCTCAACAGCAGCAGCGGATCCGGCCCCACGTTGAAGTATGGCGGTGCGGATTTTGTGGATGGGCAAGATGGCACCTGGACGCCGATCGGTGCGGAGAAGACGGCGACGGGCTATCAGGTTGCCTGGAAGGAGGCGAGCACCGGTCAGTACACGGCCTGGAACACCGACAACAACGGCAACTACGTTTCCCATGTCAGCGCCCTGACCGGCTCCGCGTCGGGCGGCGCCGTGTCGGGTACGAACTATGGCCTTAAATTGCTCGAGACGAGCTTCCATCAGGATCTCAATAGTGACGGACAGATCGGTACTTCCAGTGCACCTGCGCCGACTTCGTCCGTCGATTTGACCACCATGTACAAGAACTGGAGCGACATCGTCACGATCAAAGGCGTCGCCGATGCCAACAGCCAGATCAAGCTGTACGACGGCAACGCATCGCTGGGAACGGTGAATACGGCTGCCGACGGCAGCTGGTCCTTCAAGACATCGTCCGCCGTATCCGACACGGTGCATACGTATACTGCCAAGCAGATCGATAGCACCGGTCAGGTTGTTGGCACTTCGGGCAATGCGATCCTCGGCTCGACAGGAAGCAATACGCTGACGAGTACCTCTGGCGATGACCTTTTCGTTGGGAATGGAGGCGCTGACACCTTCGTATTTGCGCCGAACTTCGGGAACGACGTCGTCAAGGATTTCGGTACATATGGACGGTCCCACGATGTGGTTCAGTTCAGCAAGAGCGTCTTCGACAGTTTCGCGAGCGTTCTCGCCCATGCAACGCAGGTAGGCCAAGACGTCGTCATCTCGGCTGATGCGGACAACTCGGTGACGTTAAAGAACACCAAACTGGGCGCCATCAATAGTCACGACTTCCACTTCTCGTAGTAGTTCAGCCTGAAAGCTTTCGGATGCGCTCAGCCAAATTTATGAGCGCATCCGAAGTATCGGCATAAGCGTTTGGTCGTGCGAAGGATCGCCAGAGAGGCAGCAAACGCTGGCTCGCGAACCGCTAGCAGGCATTGATGATCACCGATGAGCTAGCTAGCGACGGCAACGTAACGCGTTGTTTGTATTGAACCCCTCGAACGTTGGCGCCACGGCCAGCAGGTATCAACCTGCCCAGCCGCCAGCCGCCTAATACCTGACTGAAATGACCGCACCCGCTCGATAGCGCCAGCAAGGTCCGTAATGCGCAGGTCCAGGATACCAGCCGGACCCGAAAAACGGCACGGTTAGGGGGGTAGCACCCCGGACGCCTTCTACTAGCTCGCACCGAGCATGGCGAGGTCCGACTGAACGCGGCGGTCTAGCGTTCCAGCGGTGCGCGCTAACATCCGCCCCTGCCACCGAAATCGGCTGGACGACCCTATCTGCTGCTTCTACGGAGCTCGTGGAAATAGCGAAGAATGCGGTCAACGAGACCGACAAAATGAGAATTCGAGGCGCAGTCGACATTACGGTCCCTCTTGTTGATGTGTCCCGAGACTATCCTCAAGCTCCAGCTTGCCCCAGCCCGATCAACAGGGGAAGGTCCCGCCCCGGTATCCCCAACTCCCACAGGATTCCATCCTGAGGCTCGAACTGCCGTGAACTGTTCCCGCTAGGTCCCCTGCCTAGTGGTTTGGCGGGAGCTGATCAGCCACCGTAGCATCCGACCAGATTATCGTCCGGATTCTGTCGGCGGCCCCCTCATTACAACGCATAAAACTCACGGAAACATTGAACCTACTTCCCGCCACTGTCGTCTAATCTTCTCGGGAATTCTAGCTTTCCTGATACACGGGGCTTCTATGGGTGACGATCTTACAAGCAAAGCCTACAACAGAACTCTTCAGGATTCGCTCAAACAATAAAGCAGGCTCACAAGCAGCTTCACATTGTGACCAAGGCTAACGCAACACCGGCAGCCCTCACATCATGCATGGAACTTTACGGAATATTGCTTGGGGAAGTCACAGGTATTCGCAGCAACTTAGTGACTTACCTCGAGTGCACGCGTGCATCGGGCCAAAATTCTACGCAATAGAATGCGTTAACCGCGACCCGCTTCAAGAGGTCTCGTCGTTGTGATTATCGTCGTCTGCAAGGTTAACGCTTTTGTCTATTACAAAGTCTTCCAACTTCCGTCCGGCGCTTAAGGCGGCGACCAGCCATCTCGGCTGCTTTCCGCGCCCAGACCACTTTTGCGAGGGCTGAGAGGGGTTCCAGTATTTTGGCTGAACTTTTGGATATTTGCGTCGCGGACGGTCGGCAGGCGTGCCCTCAACGTCGCGCATCTGCTCTACGCGGCTCAATTGCGCCAGCCGCCGCTCCAACTGAAGTTTTTCTGTGGTGATTTTTTCGGACAGGAGTTTGGTGAGCTGCTCATGCAAGAGCCAAAGCTCGTCAAAATCCATTGTCTCCAAGTCTGTCCTGCGCATCGCGGGTCCGTTAAGGCTAACAGATTGCGGTCTTTCCGGAAGCATCCAATCCTCGAAATATCGCTGGCGATGACGCCAAATACGTGCGAAGTTTGAATCGATAGATTTAGGCTTTTAAACATTATTTGATTGTAAATTTAATAATTTAATTCAGTTAAAAGCAAGGGCGTATTTAGGGTTTTGAGCAGAGCCAGTGGGCGTCGGAAAGGGAGGGTGGCACGCTGCTATGAAATGATTGGGGTAGGGTCGTTGCTGTAGAGTTTTTGCGTAGGTGCCCAAATGGATTTTCAAATGGATTCTATCGATTCCTCCCTTTCTCGCCTTCAAGATGCGGTTGGCCGCTGCATGGTACCGTCCGCCGCATCGAGTGATGTTAGCCAACTTAGACACCAGATTGAACTTAGGCAGCGTGTCCTGAAGGATATCGAAGTCATCAGATGCCGGCTGTCGCTTTTCTTTCGCCACAGAGGCAAGGGGCCGCGCAGGAAAGCGCAGCACCGGCGGGGCCGATCGAGCCTTGGCGCACGCCAGGACCACGGCTGGCGAACTCCTCGTCTTTGACTGCAGCTTTTGATCGGTGCAGTTCAAAGGGCCGCCCAGGATTTCTGTGTCAAAGCAATCGCGAAGAACGCCAGAGTAATCCATTTTCCCGTGGAACCCTTGTAATCCCCCTTGATTGTTATTCGGGGGTGTGACATCGCATTATGTTCTAAGGGGAAATCAAGAGCGACGGCATGGCTCCGAAGAAGATCGATTTAGAGTCCTGGTCTCTGGATGAGCTTTGGGCGCTTCACGGAGAGATCAGCGGGATTTTGTCAGCGCGGATCAGGGCCGAAAAAGGCGAACTTGAGAAGCGCTTGGCGGTGCTTAGTCGCGGCACAATTGTCGGTAATGATTCGGGGAGTTTGCAACCGGACCGCAAGCCTCGCCGCAAGTATCCCCGAGTATTACCAAAGTATCGGAATCCTCAAACCTCCGAAACCTGGTCGGGTCGCGGCAAGCGGCCGAGGTGGCTGGTTGCAGCAGTCAAGTCGGGACGCAAGATCGAAGAGTTCCGGATTGGCGAGGCTGGCACGAAGGCTCGTCAGCGAGCGTGAGCTGATCGACGGGGTATTGTACTATTAACCACAAAATTAATTGGTTGGCGGTGCGGCTAGCGAACTGAGATAACTTGCCGTCAGGCATTATCGATGCGCGGCAGAGGCAAGCGGTGACCAATCGGGATTGGACAGAAATCGAGAATGAGCTGAATGGGCTGGTGCCCGGCCTTCCACAAGGCGAAAAGAGGACGTCGCACACTCAAAGCGTTCGCCAAACGATCCAAACGGACGAACAGGCGCTTCTGGCGCACATAGCTGACGCTCTGGTCCAAGAGAAACAATACTGACGCGTAATTCCCGGGCTTGAGTTGGCGCTACGCCGGCTATGTTGACTTGCAAGGTGCCGCCTCACTGAGAGCGCCTTGAATCAGTTCGGATCAATCTGCTCGACTGTCAGGCCAATTCTAGCGCCTAGTAGGCGTTGCGACCGCGCAGCACCTCAATCGGTGTCTGGACCAGGATAGCCAGATCCAATCGAGCGCTCCAGTTGTCGATGTACCAAAGGTCGTACTCAACCCGCCGTTCAATGGAGGCGGCGGTGGGTGTGGGTCCTCGACACCCGTGTATCTGCGCCCAACCCGTCAACCCGGGCTTCACGCGCCGCCGGAAGGCATAATTGCGGACAACCTTGTCAAACTGGCCGTCTTGAGAGATGGCGTGCGGTCGCGGCCCGACAAGTGACATGCTTCCGTAGAGCACATTGATGAGCTGCGGTAACTCATCGATGCTCGTCCGGCGCAGCCATTTTCCAACGCGAGTCACACGGCTATCGACCGGCCGCGCCTGGATGACCGATGGCCCGTCCTCCAGCACGCGCATGGTGCGGAACTTGTAGATTGAGAAACTCCGACCGTTGAAGCCACAGCGTTGCTGCCTGAAAAGGACCGGACCAGACGAGTCCAGCTTGATCGCTAATACAACTACAGCAAGCAGCGGCGACAGAATAACGAGGGCAAGTCCGGCGCCGACCAGATCCGTAAACCGCTTGATGGCTCGCTCAAGCAATGTAAGTGGCCCTCGCTGGATTTCTACGCATACGGTGCTGCCAAGGTCCCGGGTGGGTCGCCTGAACATCTCCGAAAGCGCGCCGACGGGTACAAAGGAGACAGGAGTCGGCAGGACCCGCAGTTCGGCGACAAATGCACGCAATTCCGACCACTGGTTCGGATCTGCCTCAACGATGATTTCCTCGACGTTTGAGCCGCGAGCATTTTCAATTACGCGAGCGCTAAGCCGCTTGCGGTAATCAGAACCGAAACGAGGCGAAGGCAACCTGAAATGCTTGGTCACACAAAATCCGAGCATGTTCAGCGTGGGCAAAAGTCCCACATCACTAGACTGTGGTTGATCCGAAATCAGAATGATATTGCCGCCGGCGAATTTTCTTTTGCTGAGGCCTTTCAGGAGCAAGCTCTTGATGAGTGCTCTTCCTACAACGAGTGATCCAAGGCCAGTAAGCGCGAAGGCCACGCCGGCACCACGCGGATATTCGTCACCGACATTGAGCAAACCGGCCACAGCGGCGAGAACGATAAATGCGAATAGCAAGGCGCCCCAAACGGCGCGAATCTGACTGCGCAGGACCAGCAGTTCACGTGGATTGTACATACCCCGCACTCTTAGCAACGATACGAACATCGCTGATACGACGATGGCCGAGCCGATGGCGTTTGCGAAGCTGGCCGCGTCCCAGCTAGTGCAGAGCCGATACAAGAAGAGTGAAACGATACTGGTGAGAACGATGGTGACGAGATCGGTACCAATCGCGACCAACTCAATGGACCCATATCGGATTGGCCATTTTCGCTGGGCGCCCGAGGGAGGGCTGTACAGTTCGGGGGCTATCTCCTCGTGGAGGCCGGCTGCAACATGTCGGTTAATAAAGTTCATGCCGGAACCAGACTGTTCGAGGCTTTCTGCAATAAGTTTAATCTATTATTAAGTCTTTAAATAAATCAAGCAAAAACCGCGGTAGAATTAAATGAGTCGAGTTATTTTTTGGGCGTCGATTATAGCGGCGCCGGTTTCTCATGCGGGAAATGATCCGTGCGGCAACTCGTAGTGGAGCGCCGCATCGCCCGCCGATGATGATGATGATGATGATGATGATGATGTCATCCTCGCGTGATCGATCTGCCCAATACTGGTCGCCCTCCGGTCAGCGTTGCTGGCGAGTCAAGTCGGTATGCAGCGTGGCTGCGCGATGTTGCGCCGCTATGGCGCGAGTAGGACAACCTGATACGAAGAGCAGTTCCTTGGCGGAAGCCGTGCCGGTGCGGTCACTTGCGACCCGCACCGATACTCAGGTCTATGGCCGCATCAACCCGCGTGTTCCGGCTGTTCAGCGCCGGAACTCAACGATTATGGGGTGGTGGTCGTAATCGGCGGCGGCGTTGTGATAATCGTCGTCGTTCCGGTGCCCGAAGCAGCAGCCTTGAGAGCATAGAAGTTGGTTGCGTAGATGATCGGGTCGTTGACGGTCGCCAGGATGGTTCGCAGGAAGACCAGGAACTTGGTGGTTTCCACGCTAACAGAGTTAGATGTGTAAATAACGTCCTTGTTCCGCATGGCGAAGGACTGGGCCAGGAAATAGCCGGATGGATCCCGCAGATTCACGTGAAAAATGATTGGAATGATCTCGCCCTGAAACGGTGTGACGTCGACACCGATCTCTTTAGCAATCGCCCGCGTTTCACCGCGGTATAAATACACCGACGCTGGATCGGCTTGAGAGTCATTCAGTCCGCCTTGTTTTCCGATTGCCTCGGCCAATGACAGGCGCCATGCGTCGAACTTGAATAGGCCTTGGGTCCCGCCGGCGCCAAACCCGACGAAGGTCTGCGGCATGTTGAATAGGTAGATGACATCGTTGGGGAGTACATAAATGTCATTTGCGGGCTCATACATGAGCGCGCCAAACGGCACGCTCGCACGATGTCCCATCCGTTTGAGTGAGACCCAGGTGTCGTAGCCTTGCGCAGATGGGCCGCCCGCACGTGCGATCGCATCGAGAACGCGTTCGCCAGAGGGACTGGCTGGAAAACGGCCGGCGGTTCGCACGTCCCCTAGGACGGTGATCAACGAAGTGTTCTGCGTCGCGAGGTTGACGACGACTTGCGGTTCAAGGGCGCGAGCCTTGAGTTTGTCCGTGATCTCCTTGCTAATCTCGAAGGGCGTGCGGCCCTTGGCCCGAATAGAGCCTGCGTATGGAACCGCGATATTGCCTTGTTCGTCGACCGCTTGGTTGGGAATAGTGACAAAATTGCCGGCGCGAACGCCCGCATCGGATGTGAAAAGACCGCCGGCTGCGGCTTCGAAAATAGTGACACTGACAATGTCGCCGATCCCGAAGCGAAATGCCTTTGGCGGTGTTTGAGCGGCAAACGCGGTGGATAGTCTGGGTATGTGTTGGCCAAGAATGTTGACGACTTCCGGGGTCAGCTTGATCAGCGCGTAGGGGAGGGCGGCCGGCTCGCTGCCTTCCTTGGCCCTCTGGACGTCCGCGCCCAACGGGCCGCTACCGGGCGTGATGATGCATCCGGCACAGAACAGGGTCATGATGCCGGCCGCGACTCTCGCGCCAATTTGCAGCGTACGGATCAGAACCGTTCCCCCAACTATCAACTGAGACCAATCGCCGGGCACGTTGGCACTGCCGGGCGAATCGAACCAGCCCGTTCGTCTATCTAACTGAAAAGCAGTCCCCGTGTGTTGCGGGCCTGCAACAGTTGCGGGCCGGCGCGAACAACTAATTATCGCCGAGATAGAATAACAAATCCCTGCTTAGCCGGAGTTGGACAGGCCGTAGCGGGCGCAATGGTCTTCGCTGTAGTAGTCGCGCAGATAGCTGTCGTAGCGAGCCATTGCCTTGATGTCGGTCTTGTTGAGGACAGTGCCGATCAGGCTGTCATGGATGGTAGGCGCGGTGTGTAGGGCATGCTTGACGACGTCGATCTTCGTCTGTCCCCATTCGACAACCAGGATAAAGTGGTCGACGAGCTGTGTTGTGGCGCGAACATCAACCAATGGAGTCAGGGGCGGAAGATCGACGATGACGTAGTCATAGCTCGCCCGTAGTCGGTCGAAGAGCTTGTGCATCGAGTCAGTTGAAAGGAGTTCGCTGCTATGCAGCAGGTCACTCCGCCGAACGGCCGGCAAGAATGCCAGGTTCGTTGTTGGATCCCGCCAGACTGTCTCTTCTATCGACCGGCTGCCATTGGTGACCTCGATTATGCCGGCGGCTGCATTTGGGGCTAGACTGGAGGACAGCGAGGGATTCCTCAGGTCGCAGTCGACGATGATGACGCTCTTTCCACCATGCCCAATGAGCTGCGCTAGCGAAGCTGCAATTGTTGTCTTGCCCTCATTGGGCAGAGCCGACGTAATGCCAATAACCTGATTTGAGGTCTTGGTCGCATTGAGGTCAATTGCCAGCTTGATCGAACGTATCGCCTCGGCGAACCTCGATAGCGGCCTGTCAACGACGGCACGGTGGATAGCCGAATCCCTAGGAATGGTTCGCTGACCCAGATTCCCATCGGTCGAACACGATTTGGCGCTGCGCATCAGCGACCGCGGCACCGCGAGTTCCGGCACCAACGCGAGGCATGGCAGTCCCAGTTCGGCTTCGATCTGGGCGGAGGTGCGAAAGACCCGATCCATCAGCTCTCGGAACAAGCCCAACATCACCCCGAAGCCGATGCCGCCAATCAAGCCCAGCGCCATGACGACCTTGCTTTTCGGCTTGCTCTTGCTCTGCGGCGGCAAGGCAGGCTGGATCACCCTCGTCTCTGAGATGGGAAAACTCTCCTGTTGCTTGGAGCCGATGTAGCGCTGCTGGAACATGTCAGACAGACTGCGCAAACCCTTCGCACGGTTTTCCAGTTCCCTTATGGTCAGTTCAGCCGCATTCGTTGTGCGGGATTGGACCACCGCCTCGGCGAGCTGTTTCTCAATTTGTGCCTGTCGCTGCTTGGCAACTTCGACGTCATTTCGGGTATTTTCGGCAAGCCTCCTGACTTCGTCGAAGATCGAAGAACGCAGGTCACGCATACGATTACGGAGAGTGAGAACGGCCTGATGGCTAGGTCCGAATCTGGCCGAATACTCGTTTTCGCGCCTCGTCAGTTCAAGATACTGTTGCCGGAGGCCATTTATAATCGGATTACTGGTGACGTCGGAGCCAACTGCGTCCAGGGTACCCATCGAAGACGAATTTGCGGGATTGGTGCGCAAGATGGCTTCATACTGACTCAACCTCGCCGATGCTTCGGTCAGCAGCGCCCGAGTGGCCATTAGTCGATTATTGAGCTCTGTGACCTGCTGCTCGTCGATCGACTTTCCTTCCGGGGAAACGATGTTGTTCTGAGACTTATATTGGTTAACTTCCCGTTCGGCGTTGAGCGCCTGGTCGCCAAGATCGCGCAGCCTGTCCTGAAGCCAAGTCGTTGCACTTCGATTGGCTTCGAATTTCGCGTTTAGCTGCTCCGTGAGGTATGCCTTTGCTACCGCATTCGCGATTTGCGCGGCCCGTTCGGCGTTACTCGAATTGAAGCTGATCTCCAGTATGCTGCTCATGCCGACCCGGTTTGCTGAGAGGCGGTCCTGGAACGCCGCGATAACGGCATCCGACAGCCTTTCTGGAGCACCGGCCTTGGATTGATCCGGCGGAGCCGAGTTCCCTGTTGGTGTTCCGCGCCATAACGCGGATAGCGACGGTCCGGAACCGCTGAAATCAGGGTCATTGACGAGGTTGAGCTGCGTGATCACTGAAGTTGCTAGCGCGGTCGATTTGAGCACCTGGATCTGGGTCTCGATCTGGTTGAGGTCGAAGGCTGGCTCCGAAAGTATCGACTGCTGCTGAACGAACTGTGCCCTCGGGTTTGCCAGAAGGACTTGCACACGCGCGGTATAGATCGGTGGGGTGATCCGCAGGTAGATTATGCAGGATGTTAGTGCGAATACCGCGGAAAGGATGATCACGAGATATTGGCGTCGCAATAGGCCCAGCGCGAGATTGACAAGCTCCGCGACGCCGCCAGATCCGGCATCGTCGCTGGGCGCCGGACCGGCCTGAGGACTGCGGCTTTTCTCGACGTTTAACATATTAGTTTGAAGCATTTTTTGGTGCTCGCTGCGCCGCCTGTGATCTCGCCGCCCGGCGGCCGCACCAGTAATCGTGTGGGGCCAGACGCCGGTTGAAGCCTCCGGCCGAGGATTTGAGGCATTTAAATATAACAGGAAAGAAATCTGCTGTCCAAATTAAATGATAGTAGTTAATGTGACGCTTCCAGTACGCTGTGGCTCAAAGGCATGGGCCAAAAGAGGTGAGGCGGATTGAATTTCGGGCGGCGTGACCATCCATCGCGGATCTGAGGTGCCATCCATGAACATGGCCGGCGCTGCTTGGGACAAGCTAAGCTCCGCATGCAACATGCCCGGCACGGTTGCGGGATAGCCGTTGTTCGGGAGAGAGTATGGCGGTTCAATCGCGCGAGCGATTAGGGGGGTTGCGAGAATTCGATTTTTTCCGGGGATGTGGTTGTTTTGACCGGGCGAGCAGCCTCTCAAGCTCTTCTCGCAGGCGGAGAATTTCCTCGTAACGAACCGTCAGATCATCCTTCATGTGCGGCCTATCGCGCTTTGGCATGTGCTGCAACTTAGCGAGAGCCCACTCGCCTGCAACAAAACTCCTTGATTAAGCTTGATAGGCGCTCAGGACGTTAATTCTGGAACCGTCGCTCGTCGCTATCCTTAGCTTGCGGCTGCAGATGGTAAACGGGTCCATCATTCAGAATGGCACTCCGCCGCCGCTCATTGAATCAGCCCGATCGCGTTTCCTATAAAGGATACTTCATTTAATTTTTAGAATCGAATTGACGGCTCTATTAAATACAGATTAATGTAATTATTATTCCGTCGGGTTGCCATGCTGCTGATGCAAAATGCTTTCCGATCCTCCTTTACGATTTAGCCTCGGACACAGGCACCTATCTGCGGCGGTTCGAGGCTGTTTGCGACCGACGCTTCAATTCGATCAGCTACGGCGCTGACCCAATCATCAGGCCAGAATTGGCAGCATAGGAGTCACCACAATGGACACGGAACTCTTTACGGACGGGATTAGCGAAATCACCGTGGGCGGCTCGATCGTACGTGTTGACCTGTTCAGCCTTTCACCAACGGAACGGGACGCCAGCAACGCTCCGAAGCGGGTATTCCGTCAAAGACTGATCTTCTCGGTGGAGTCGTTCGCGAACTCGGTCGAGGTGATGCAGAAGGCGCTTCAGGGCCTGGTCGATGCTGGCGCAGTTCGGCGCACCGACCCGTCACATGCTGGTTCACCTACGGGCCAACCTACTCCGAATAGCCCACGGTCTCCGAATGTCTCAAGCAATTTCCGCTGAAACCGATAGTGCTGGCGCGTTGGAAGTGGCGTCGAAGGACACGTGTCCGCAGACCGCGCTAGACTGCCTTGCCAGGGTGGCCACCCACCACGGCATCGATTTGCCGGCCGAGCGCCTGCGACATGGCTATGCGGTCGACGGCACTCCGACGTCGGTGGACCTCTTGCTTCGGATGGCGAAGGAGGCGGGCCTGCGCGCGCAGGCCACCCAGCTTGATTGGGGCGTTCTCTTCCGGATGGGGCAGGCATACCCGGTTATGCTCCGTCTCTCGAACGGTAACTGGGTCGTCGTTCTTCGCGCTGCGGAGATGTCTGATGGCACCGCGGCGGTTGTTGTTTTTGACCCGCTTGCCGAGCGTCAGAATGAGCCGCTCGTCGTTGGCCAAGAGCAATTTTGCGCGCGATGGCGGGGGGACGCCATTCTGATAAAACGCGAAAACATATTGTCGGACGGCCGGAAGAAATTCGGGCTTCGCTGGTTCGTCCCCGACCTGCTGCGTCAGTGGCGGCTGTTCACCGATGTCGCCATTTGTGCCGTGCTGCTTTACGCGCTCGGTCTCGCGCTCCCCATCTTCTTTCAGTTAGTTATCGACAAAGTCCTGGTGCATGAGAGCTTTACCACGCTTTACGTACTGGCGGCCGGCGCCGCCGCTGCACTGGCTTTCGATGCGATATTCGGTTTCCTGCGGCGCTACCTGCTGCTCTATGCGACGAACAAGGTCGACATCCGCATAGCGACCAAGACATTCGGCCATCTGCTCGGCCTGCCTGTAACTTTCTTCGAGCACATTTCGGCCGGCGTTCTCGTGAAGCATATGCAGCAGGCGGGGCGAATTCGTGAATTCCTGACAGGGCGGCTCTTCCTGACAACTCTCGACGCGTTGTCGCTATTGGTGTTCATCCCGGTACTGGCGCTCTACAGCTTGAAGCTGACCTCTGTCGTTCTGGCCTTCACCGCTCTCAGCGGTCTCGTTGTTGCCTTGTTGATGGGGCCATTCCGCCGACGACTTTATGACTTGTACCAAGCGGAGGGTGCGCGGCAGGCGCTGCTGGTCGAGACCGTACACGGCATGCGCACCGTGAAGTCACTGGCCATGGAGCCATTGCAGGGCAAGACTTGGGACGACCGCTGTGCACAAGCGGTGTCCATGCGTTTCGGAGTCGAGAAGATTTCGGCGACCGCCCAGGCGGTCACCGGATTTCTCGAGAAGATGATGACGCTTGGGATCATTGGCCTGGGTGCGCTCGACGTCTTTAGCGGCGAATTGACCATCGGCGCACTGGTAGCCTTCAATATGCTGGCGGGGCGGGTTTCTGGGCCGCTGGTTCAAATGGTCACCATGGTTCACGAATATCAGGAAGTCGCCTTGGCCGTTAAAATGCTAGGCGAGGTGATGAACCAAAAGCCGGAAAGGGACGGCAACCGCGACGGACTGCGGCCGGATCTGACCGGGAAAATCGAGTTCGAAAACGTCTCCTTTCGGTACGGCGCCGAAGGTGCGCCGGCGTTGAATGACGTGTCGTTCTCGATTGCGCCCGGCTCCGTATTCGGAATAGTCGGCCGAAGCGGCTCGGGCAAGACAACGCTCACGCGCCTGATTGCTGGAATGTATCCGGTGCAGCAGGGCTTGCTGCGGATCGACGGCTACGATTCCCGGGAGCTCGAACTCGAGCATCTGCGCCGGAATCTCGGCGTAGTTCTGCAGGACAGTTTTCTGTTTCGAGGCACGGTTCGAGACAACATCGCCTGTGTGAAGCGCGATGCGACGTTTGCCGAAGTGGTAAGGGCCGCGCAGCTCGCCGGCGCCGACGAATTCATCGAGCGCTTGCCGCGTGGCTTCGATACGATAATTGAAGAGAACGCTTCAAACCTGTCGGGCGGGCAGAAGCAACGTCTTGCGATCGCCCGGGCACTCATCACCGACCCCCGTATTCTCATTCTCGATGAGGCAACCAGTGCGCTCGATTCCGAGAGCGAGATGATCATCCGCCGCAATTTGCGACGGATCGCCGAGGGACGAACCGTTATTATCGTTTCCCATCGGTTGTCGATGCTCGCGGACGCCAACGAAATCCTGGTGATCGACCGCGGTCAGATCGTTGACGTGGATCGTCACGATCATCTGCTTTCGAAGTGCACTATTTACCGACATCTCTGGAACCAGCAGACGAAGCAAATCGCATGAGGACGGAGAAACCGCGAGCCGTTGCGAAAGCGGATAAGTTGGCGCAGCCCCGAAAGGTTGAACGGCGCCGGGGAAGGCTGTTCAGGGCCTCCCGACAACCGCGCGTGATTGCCGAATTCCAGTCCGATGCGATCGAGGTAGAGCAACGATCGCCACCGCGATTCGCTCGCCTCACGCTCTATTGTATCCTTGCGCTTATTATGGCGGCGGTTACCTGGGCCACGGTGTCACAGGTCGACATGATTGTAACGGCCCAGGGCAAGCTGGTCACCATGCGTCCCAACCTCGTGGTGCAGCCGCTTGAGACCTCGGTTATCCGCGAGATCCATGTCAAGGCTGGTGATCGGGTAAACCGTGGCGAGCTGCTGGCGACGCTCGATCCGACATTCTCGCAGGCGGATCACGACCAGTTGCGAAACAGGGTTGCTGCTTTCGATGCATCGATTGCTCGTCTGAAAGCTGAGTTGGCTGGATCCGATTATGTCGTGGCCGATTTCGGCGATGCCGATTCTGTCCTGCAGCACAAGATGTTCCTCCAAAGGAAGTCGGCGCGCGAAGCGCAGATGCAGAATTTCGATGCGCAGATCGCTTCCGCTCAGGCCAATTTGAAGACAGCGCAGAACGAAGAAGCGGTCCTGGTGCAGCGGCTTGATAACATGCGGTCGATCGAGTCAATGCGCAGCACGTTGATGGACAAGGAAGTCGGATCGAAGCTGAATTTCCTGCTTTCCCGCGATGCCCGCCTCGACGTCGAAAGCAATCTGGCTCGTGTTCGTGGCAATATCGCCGATTACGCCCACCGGGTCGACAAAGCACGAGCCGATCAGAAAGTGTTCGCCGAGGATTTTCGCCGCACAGCGTACCAGGACCTGGTCGAGGCGCTGACCAAGCGAGACAGCGCATCGGAAGAGCTAAAGAAGGTCGAACTGCGCAGACAACTAATCGTATTAAGGGCCCCGGCAGACGCCATCGTGCTCGAGATCGCCAGCCGTACGATCGGTTCGGTCGTGCGCGAGGCGGAAACGCTTTTCGTGCTGGTCCCGCGGGATGTACCGCTTCAGGCGGAGGTCAACGTTGAGGGCAGGGATGTCGGGCAGATATCAATCGGCCAGCCGGTGCGGATCAAGTTCGAGCCTTTCCCGTTCCAGAAATACGGGACGGGAACAGGAACGGTCCGCGTCATCAGCCAGGACTCATTTGCGCCAGATCCTAAAGCCGAAGCTGCGCGTCGCACGACAGTTCCCTATTACCGCGTACTGATCGATTTGTCCGACGTGCAACTTCGGCTGCCCTCCGCCCGTACGCAGCTGATCCCCGGCATGGCCGTTACGGCCGAAATGAAAGTCGGGCAACGGAGCGTGATCTCTTACTTCCTCTATCCATTGCTACGTGGATTGGACGAAAGTATCCGCGAATATTGAAGCAATCATAGCATGGCAGTCATTTCATGAAGATGGGTTCGAAAGTTGGCGTTCGACTGGTTGCAGGTGGGGCTGCGAGTGAGCCGTCACGAGTTCGAACTTGGTGAACTATGCGGCGAGAGGTCTCCGGCCGTGCTGGTTGCGCGAGCGCGGTTGCTGGTCGCAAACCAACCATTTCGATGAGCGCCTGCTGCAGCGCTCCGAGCCGGAGTTAAAACAGGAAGAAGGAATCGAGGACAGCTCATGCAAGATAGTCGTGTTGGAATAGGCGTCGTTGGATACGGCTACTGGGGGCCGAATCTTGTACGCAACTTCGTCGGCAATCCGTCCGCTCGCCTCGTCGGCGTCGCGGATTTTGATCCGGAGAAGCGCGCAGCGAGCGAGCGCCTCTATCCGGGAGTAGCTACCACTGGTTGCTACGAGGACCTGCTCAAGAATCCGAGCATCGATGCGATCGCTATCGCTACTCCAGTGCGAACACACTATGAACTGGCACTTTCAGCTCTCAAGGCCGGCAAGCACGTTCTGGTGGAGAAGCCCTTGGCACCAAGCGCGGAAATGGTGCGCCGACTAATCGATGAGGCTGATCGGCGTGGGCTGACGCTGATGGTCGACCACACATTTCTCTACACGCCGGCAGTTCAGAAGATACGCGAGCTCGTGCAAAAGGACGAACTGGGCGACATCTATTATTACGACAGTACGCGCTCAAGCCTTGGGCTGTTCCAAAGTGATGTCAATGTCATTTGGGACCTCGCGGTCCATGATCTATCGATCATTCAATATATTCTGAATGAGGATCCTGTAGCTGTCTCGGCGACGGGGTCGTGCCATGTGACCGGCACGCCGGAGAACATGGCCCATATCACGCTGTTCTTTGATAGCAAATGCGTGGCTCATGTGAGCGTTAACTGGCTCTCCCCCATCAAGGTTCGGCAAACCTTTGTAGGCGGCAGCAAGAAGATGATCGTCTATGACGATCTTGAGCCGAGCGAAAAGATCAAGGTCTATGACAAGGGCATTACCCTCAGCGGTTCGTCCGAAAATGCCCATCAATTCCGGATCGGATATCGCGCCGGTGACATGTGGGCGCCTCATATCTCTGCGAAGGAGGCACTGCAGACCGAGATCGAGCATTTTATCGATTGCGTGCGTACAGGATCGCCGCCAATCTCCGGCGGCATGTCGGGCCTGCGTGTGGTCGAAATTCTCGAGGCGGCATCACGTTCGATAGCCGACCAGGGCCGTCCCGTTCCGCTGACCGGAAGGCGAAGCCCAGTAAGGCCGGTTAGAGCGATGGCCTGATACATGAGCGACCTCGATCAGCCCGATCCGTCAAGCGTCGCGCCAGGTTCGCAACGCTCGGTGCACCGTTCGATCGCTTTTTCCGCGATCGAACGGTACGGCAATCTTGTGCTGTTCTTGGTCACTATTGCCGTGCTGGCACGTCTGCTGACGCCCGCTGAGTTCGGTATCTATGCGGTCGTCAATGCTGTGACGGCAGTCGTTGCCGCGTCCTTCCAGGAGTTCGGAGGTGCCAATTACCTGATTCAGAAGCGCGAGTTGTCGCGCGCCAGTGTGCAGACTGCTTTTACGGTCACGTTTGGAATTTCGGCACTTGTCGGGCTGGCGCTGCTCGCACTTTCGGGCGTTCTGTCACAATTGTTCGAGCAGGAAAGTTTGCAGAAAGGGATCGCGGTCTCGGCGCTCAGCTTCCTGCTTGTACCGTTCTCTGGAACGATTACCGGTCTGTTTCGCCGCGATATGGAGTTTGGAAAGCTCGCCATTTGCAATCTCGTATCCGGCGCCGTTGGGGCCGCGGTATCTATCGCACTAGCAATGTTGAGCTTTGGCTTCATGGCCCCGGTCTGGGGCGGCGTAGCGGGCAACGTGGTCTTGACTATCATGTTGCTGAGGCAGCATCGCGATCTCGGCGCGTTCAGGCCTTCAGTTGCACAGATCCACGATGTCGTGGGCTTCGGCCTGTATTCCAGCGGCGTAAGCGTCATCAACGTGCTGTACAACCTGTCGCCGCAGCTCTTCTTGGCGAAGATTCTCGACTTTACCTCTGTCGGCTTGTACAGCCGTGCCACGAGTATAACTCAGATTTTCGACAAGCTCGTTGTGCAGGTTTTGAATCCCATCATCATGCCCGCCCTTGTCTCGAGGAGCAAAGATGCATCGAACTTGCGGGTTGCCTATCTTGACGCGGTTGAGCTGCTCTCGGTTGTACAATGGCCCTTTCTGCTCTTCATCGCGATCATGGCGCATCCGATCATTCTGATCTTGCTCGGTCAGAACTGGCTGGAAATCGTGCCACTGGTTCGTTTGCTCTGCGTCGCGAATTTGGCCCTGTTCGCAGCCTGTTTGACCTATCCTACACTGGTGGCTACCGGAAGCGTGCGCGATGCGCTAACTTCGTCATTGATCTCCCTGCCGCCCTCGCTTCTCGTCGTTCTGTGTGCCGCTTTCTTTGGGGCCCAGGCCGTGGCAGCATCAGCATTGTTGACCCTGCCGTTCCAGGCTGCGGTGGCTTTGTATTTCATCGGGCGACGGCTTACCATTAAGCCAAAACACCTTTCTTGTGCTTTGCTCAAGAGCGCCGTGGTGACGGTTATGACCGCTTCAGGCGTCATGGTCTGCGCGGCGCTCATCGAGGCGAGAATCGTACCGTCCTTCGTGGGCCTGATCGCTGCGGGCGGTGTCGCTGCCCTCTGCTGGTGGTCAGGGCTGATGATTACCGGACATCCCTTGCTGCATCATCTTCATCGAGCGGCAGGTGGATTGGTCGTGAGTGCGCCGTGGCTTAGGCTGCGGCGTCTATGAGACTGTTGCAAGGTTGTGAAGAGCTTGGAGATAGCAGATGCCCATCGCGAAGGACGTGCAACTCGGTCGCGACGTCCGAATATTCCATCCGGATCTCGTTAATCTCTACGGCTGCTTGGTCGGAGACGACACAAGGATAGGAACTTTCGTGGAAATTCAGATCGGCGCGAAAATCGGCGCGCGCTGCAAAATATCTTCGCACAGCTTCATCTGTGAAGGCGTGACCATCGAGGACGAGGTTTTCATCGGCCATGGCGTGATGTTCACCAACGATAAATATCCGAGGGCCGCCACTGCGGACGGCAAGCTGCAGGGACCAGCAGACTGGAAGGTGGAACGAACTCATGTCGGCCGCGGGGCATCCATTGGCTCCAACGCCACCATTCTTTGCGGTATCACGATCGGCGCCGGGGCCATCGTGGGTGCCGGCTCCGTGGTGACAAGGGACGTTCCACCACAGGCCATTGTTGCTGGCGTACCCGCGCAGGTTCGAGAGCCGCGCCACGTCGCAATGGAATCCGCGGACCGTTAATCAAGGATTAAATTCAACCTAAATTCCCCTGTGCGGCTATTTTCATTGCCCCGTTTGTATGATTTAATTTGTCGAAAATAATGGTTTAAATGAATTTAATGGATCGGGCTCGCCCGGCGAGGATAACCAATTGATACCTTTTCTGGATCTGAAGGCTCAATATCGCCAAATCAAGCCACAGGTTGATGCCGCGGTTTTGCGGGTCATCGACAGCGCTCAATTTGTTCTGGGACCGGACGTTGCCGCCTTTGAGGATCGCTTTGCGGCCTATTGCAACGTTGATCATTGCCGCGCGGTCAGTAGCGGAACCTCGGCGTTGCATCTTGCGCTGCTCGCGGCCGACATCGGGCCTGGCGATGAGGTGATTACGGTGTCGATGACGTTCGTCGCTACGACAGCAGCGATCCTGTACTGCGGTGCCAAACCGGTCTTTGTCGACGTTGATCCGGCCTCCTGGACAATGAACCCGGCTCTAATAGAGGCCGCGATTACGCCGCGAACAAAGGCGATCCTGCCCGTGCACTTGCACGGACTGATGGCGGACATGGATCCGATCATGGAGATTGCTCGCCGCCACGGCCTTGTCGTCATCGAGGACGCGGCACAGGCTCATGGTGCGGAATACAAGGGCCAGCGCGCCGGATCGATCGGCGATCTCGGCTGCTTCAGCTTTTATCCCGGCAAAAATCTGGGAGCGTACGGGGAGGGCGGGGCAGTAGTTACCAACAGTCCGGACCTCGCACGGCGAATTTCGCTGCTACGTGATTGGGGCCAGGAATCCAAGTACAATCATGTCATCGCCGGCTACAATTTCCGCATGGATGGCATTCAGGGCGCCGTGCTGAACGTCAAGATGAACCACCTCGAATCCTGGACCGAGGGACGCCGGACGGTGGCTACGCAATATGACTCTCTGCTGGAGAAGCTTCCGTTCGAACGTCCCCGAGCGCCGACCCACAGCCGGCACGTCTACCATGTGTATGCGGTGAGGCTGCCTCGGCGCGACGAGACGCTGAAGGTGCTGCAGGAAGGCGGGATTGGCGTGGGCATTCACTATCCCGTTCCGGTTCATCTGCAGAAAGCCTACGCGAACCTTGGCTGCCGCGCGGGCGACTATCCTGTCACTGAGCGGCTGGCGAACGAATTCCTCTCGCTGCCGATCTATCCGGAACTTCAGCCGGATCAGGTTGCAGAGGTCGTGGCTCAGCTACAGAGGGCGGCAGTCGTCGAGGCTGCCTAAGGCATCCCGGTCGAAGCAAACGTCATGCACGTCTGCTTGCCGAGACCAAACAATAGGAGGGCATCTTGGCTGATCTGAAGGGTAGGCGCATTCTGGTTACGGGCGGAGCCGGCTTTATCGGTTCGCATATCATCGACCTTCTGTGCAACGAAGGCTGCGCCGAAATCGTTGCGCTCGATAACATGGTGCGAGGGCGGCCGGAAAACCTCCGGCGCGCCGTCTCGCGCGGGCCCGTGCGTCTGGTTCACGGTGATATCCGCGACCGTGAGCTCATGGCAGGGCTGGTGCAGGCGGCGGACATCGTCTTTCATCAAGCAGCACTTCGCATCACCCACTGTGCGGCCGAGCCGCGCCTTGCCATGGAAGTCATGGTCGACGCAACCTTCGATCTCCTGGAACTGTGCGTCGAGCACAATGTCGAAAAAGTCATCGCTGCGTCCTCGGCATCGGTGTACGGCATGGCGGAGGAGTTCCCGACGACGGAGCGCCAGAATTCCTACGACAACCGTACCCTTTATGGGGCGGCCAAGGCCTTCAACGAAGGGCTGTTGCGCACGTTTAATGAAATGCACGGGCTCGATTACGTCGCCTTCCGTTATTTCAACGTCTATGGCGACCGCATGGACATCCATGGCCGCTATACCGAGGTCTTGATCCGCTGGATGGAGCGCCTGGAAGCCGGCCTACCCCCGATCATCTTCGGCGATGGTCAGCAGACCATGGATTTCGTCCATGTTCGCGATGTTGCGCGCGCAAATGTTATGGGAGCGAAGGCAAAGCTTACTGATCAGGTATTCAATGTCGCGAGCGGGACCGAGACCAGTCTGCTTCAGCTTGCTACGACCCTTGCATCAGTGATGGGGCATCGGGGTCTGACGCCGGAATTCGCGCCGGAGCGATCGGTCAATCCGGTGCCGCGCCGTCTGGCCTCAACAGGGAAGGCCGAGCGCCTGTTAGGCTTCCGCTCGAGTGTGCCGCTCGAACAGGGACTTGCCGATCTTGTGAAATGGTGGCGGGCCGAACGCGGATCGCTCGTGGCAACCCATCAGAGGGAGACGGTGGCTTCGTGATATCGAAAGCACTGTCGCCGCTCGCGGATGAGGAGGCAAACGCCTCCCGTGCGGCGGTGCTGTCGGGATGGGTGTCGCGAGGTTCGCAGGTGGATTTCGCAACGCTGTCAATGCAACGTTTACCCGCGCCGCACCCGCGCAAGGTCACATGGTGAGGCTGAAGCAGTGCCTTGAGGTTGACCGAAGCTATGGCAGCCTCAAAGACGCACTCAAATTTAATCCACTTCGAGCTGGCTAGCCATGATTTCGATCGTCGTCCCAGCCCATAACGAGAGTTCCGTGATTGCACGGACCTTGAATCCATGGGTCACCAACTCTTCGGGCGAAATCGGCGTGGTCGTCGTTTGTAACGGGTGTGTAGATGACACCGCGAACGTCGCCCGGCGCTTCGGTCCAACCGTCCATGTTGTCGAATCGGATATCGCAAGCAAAACAGATGCCCTGAACTTGGGAGATCAAATTTCAGGCGTGTTTCCGCGGATCTATGCTGATGCCGATATTGTTATTACCGTTGATGCTATTCGAGCTCTCGCAAGACGCCTGGAGCAAGGCGACGTTTTGGCGGTGGCACCCACACCCCATATCAATCTGACAGGCTGTTCCTGGCTCGTTCGTAAATATTACGGAATTCGGTCACGGCTGCCATCTTCGCGCGAGGGGATTGGTGGGTCCGGCGTCTACGCCTTATCCGAGGCGGGGCGTAGGCGATTTGGACAGTTTCCTCACGTCATTGCTGACGATACCTATGTTCGCCTTCAGTTCAAACCAGAAGAGCGAGAGACGCTGCCATACGCGAGGTCCACGGTATTCCCCCCACGTACTGTGCTGCATCTGATCGCAGTCAGAACTCGTGCCTATAGGGGAACATTCGAGCTCGCCCGGCGCTTTCCAGAGCTGCGCGTGAACAAAGGGGAAGGCAATAATCGGACGCTTATTGCATTGTTCAAAAAACCTCATTTGTGGCCCGGATTGTTAATTTATTGTGCTGTCAACATTGCTGCCCGGTGCAGGGCGACCATAGATTTGCGAAGTGGAGTTCATCGCTGGCAACGCGACGAGACTTCCCGCACAGCGCTATCGGCAGATTCACTTAAATGAACGCGTAAATGAGTGCGCAAGCTCGGTGTTCGATCGAGCTGATGAAATCGGCCGCGCGTTTACTGCAGAGAAATATCTTGATTTTAAATAATGCGGCCTTTATTTTGAATATTGAAATTTAAACTAAATAAATTAAATGCAGGGATCCGCGGGCACGAGCCGAAATCCGACCCGCCGGGGCCCATGCGAGTCTCGCAGCGTTTTAGGAGGCCAGCCGATGTTTCGGAGCACGGTCTTTCACCGCAAGGGGTTGCGGAATAACAGCACGCTACAGTCGCGCAGCGTTCGCACAAAATTGCTGGCGGTCTCTTCGGGCGGAGGGCATTGGGTGCAGCTATTGCGTATCAAACGCGCTTTCGAGAATTGCGAAGTCACGTTCGTCACAGTCCATGAGTCATATCGCGCGCAGGTGCCAGGCCATAAATTCTACCTGGTCAATGATGCCAACCGCTGGACTAAGATCGCGCTATTGAAGGCTGCGGGCAGGTTGGCCTGGATCGTTTGGAATGAAAAGCCCGATATCGTGGTTTCGACCGGTGCGGCTCCGGGATACCTAGCGCTGCGGTTCGGACGAATGATGGGTGCGCGCACCATCTGGCTCGACAGCATCGCCAACGTCGAACGGCTTTCGATGTCGGGAGACAGAATTGGTCGTTGCGCTGACCTCTGGTTGACCCAGTGGCCTCACCTGGCGAGACCTAATGGACCCCATTACACAGGCTCGGTGCTATGATTTTCGCGACAGTCGGAACGCAGGGGCAGTTTGACCGTTTGATTCGAACAATCGACGAGTGGGCCGGCGCGCACGGAAGAACGGATGTCTTTGCGCAGACGGGCCCATCAGACTACCATTCCAAACATATCCGCGCAGAGCGGTTTATCGATCCGACCGAATTTCGGAAACGCGTCGAAGCGGCAAGCCTTGTGATTTCCCATGCCGGAATGGGCTCTATTATTACGGCTCTCGAGCTTGGAAAGCGGATCATAGTCATGCCTCGTCGGGCGAGTCTGGGCGAACACCGCAACGACCACCAACTCGCAACCGCAAAGCGCTTCGCTGAGCAAGGCTGCATCATGGTTGCTTTCACCGAACATGAGTTGGTCGATAAGCTGGATCAACACCAGATCTCCGACGAGCCCGAGCGGCTCAGCGCGCTAGCGTCGCCACGGCTCATATCTACAATTCGGACATTTATTGAGACCGGCCGCATTCGTTTCGAGAATAGAGACATTTCGTCGTAGGCCAGAGCTAGGTAAAACGTTGATACCCCATAGACAAGAGGCGCTGGCTTCATGATCCCGATCGCAAAACCGTGTCTCGACGAGACTGAAGCCGATGCCGCGCGCGAGGTCGCTCTATCCGGCTGGATATCGCAAGGGCCGCAGGTGGCGGCCTTCGAGCGCGAATTCGCCGCAATGGTTGGCGCGCCTCACGCAGTTGCGGTGTCAAATTGCACCACTGCGCTGCACCTCGCACTGCTTGCCCTGGGCGTCGGGCCCGGCGACGAGGTGATCACCGCAAGCCACTCCTTCATCGCAAGCGCCAACAGCATCCGCTACTGCGGCGCGACCCCGATCTTTGTCGATATCGATCCTGCCACCTACAATCTGGATCCGAAGCGCGTGGCCGAGGCCATTACCGAACGCACCCGTGCGATCCTGGCCGTTCACCAGATGGGCATGCCGTGCGATCTGACCTCACTTGTCGCATTGGCAGATCGCCATGGTGTTGACCTGATCGAGGACGCCGCCTGCGCAATCGGTAGCCAGATCAACATCCATGGCGATTGGGAGTTCATCGGGAAGCCGCACGGAGCGATGGCTTGCTTCTCCTTCCACCCTCGCAAGGTCATCACGACAGGCGAGGGCGGCATGTTGACGACGTCCGATCCCGATCAGGACCGCAAGCTCAGGCTCTGGCGTCAGCATGCAATGGACGTGCCCGACACGGTGCGGCACGGCTCACCGCAAGTCATCTTCGAAAACTACCTGTTTGTCGGCTTCAACTATCGGATGACGGACATGCAGGCTGCCATTGGGCGAAAACAGCTCGAACGGCTTCCTGATTTGATCGCGCGTCGGCGCGCACTCGCGGCCCGCTACAGCGAACTCCTGGGCAATTTGGAAGGATTGATCCTGCCGCACGAACCGGAGTGGGCCCGATCCAACTGGCAGAGCTACTGCGTGCGCCTGCCGGACCGGGTCGATCAGAGAACGCTGATGCAGAACCTTCTTAATCAAGGCATTGCCACCCGACGCGGGATCATGTGTGCGCACCGCGAGGCGCCCTATGCAAGCGGTGAGCAGCGCCACGATTTGCGTCAATCCGAACTCGCGCAGGATCGCGCGATCTTGCTTCCGATCTACGCACAAATGGCCGAGGGGGATCAGGTGCGTGTCGCAAACGCGTTGAGATCCGAGCTGGGGTACTGAGAACCCTCCGCTTCCTCCTCGCTGCACTGACATCTCCGAGCGAGGCGTGAGGGCGCCGGCATTTGATATGCACTGGCGCGGAACGTTCATATGCGGGGCTATTTTGTACTCGCACGTTCACCTGAGAGAGACAGCATCTCGCTATGCTTACCGTTCGCAAGGACTGCGGCTATCAGGTCGCGGGCGTTACTGTCCTCAGTCGATGCCTTGCCAACCCATCGTTGATATTTTCGCCCGATTTTGCTGCCGATCAATCCAGCGGAGACATGGACGATGTCCGAAAGCACGCGCTCGAAAAGCTCGGGGTTCCGCATTGTGGACGAGTACAGGTTCTCGATGACTTCGGCTGCATGATTCAGGCTAAATCGTTGCTCCGCCAGCCGGCGGCCAAGAAGCCCCAACTCGCAACGCAGCTCCTGCGACCTGACAAGCCGCTCGAGCGCCATGCGCAGCGCCGGTGCACCCGTTCCGAACGAACCGGATCCGAGACCATACCATCCTTGCTGCAGAAAGACCGGTGCACTTTCGGGCGTCAGCAACTCGCTGAAGCCTTCCTCGCCGATGACCACAAGGGGCTTTCCGAACGCCATTCCTCGCAATGCCGAGCCACCTTGGCCGATGATCACGTCCGCCGCAGCGTAGGCAGGGCGTGGATCGGCCATCTCGCCGGCCATCAGCACGACTTTGTAACCAGCAGTCGCATTGACCTCTTCGGCACGTCTGCCCACATCGCCGCGCGCCGGGCCGTCACCAACGATCATCAGCCGCACCCGATGGCCCGCCACCGCCAGCTCACGAACTGCATCGCAGGCTGACAATAGACCCTCGAGTTTGAGGTCTGGCACCAGCCGGCAAACCATGGCGAGAAGGACTTCATCCGGCTCGACACCTTGATCAGCGCGAAAGCTCCTCCCGTCGATGGACGGATTGTCGGCTCTTGTATCCACCGGTGGCTCCAGCAGCTCGACGTGCCGGTGCCCGGCGTCAATCGCTGCCCGACGGATGAGCTCGGTCCCCACCGTCAACGGCACATTGCGGGGCAAGAAAGACGCCACGGACATCGACATCACAGTCCCGACGACGGCAGTGCGATGGGCCACCCTTCCGCCGAGGAAGGCCTCGATGATGGGAGGCCACTCATATCCGTGTACCACGTCAATACGGCGACGCTGCACCAGGTGGCCGATCATGCGGATCACTTTCGGAGATGGCCGGCCCCGTTGCGCCGGGAGCTCGATGTGTTCGAGCGCCATTTTTCTTACTCGTTCCACCAGCGGGCCGGCCTCCGAAAGCACGATCACTTCGTGCCCCCGATCGCGGATCGACCCGGCCAACTGAATAGCGTTGAGCTGCGAGCCCCCCAGTTCCATCGAATGAGGGTAGAGAAGCACCTTCATGCCCGTTTCGCCTTTGATCCACCGGGAGAACGCCAACCAGCCATATGTCCGGGATAATAATCGCGCTCGCCAGATAATTCACCGCAATATTAATATTGGCTATCAAATTATCCTATGATGCTGTTTTTTCGGAGGTAAGGCAATCCATTCTGTATTATATTATTAAATATGACGTATTATTAAGATAGGTTTATTTTGCTGCGGCACCAGGCGAGAGCGATCACTGGCGTCGCGAGATCGATCATGGTTCGGTTTCGAAGAAGGAATTATTTTCGACATGACTGCGCTTCATGAAGACGGCCGGGACGCGTCGCTGAGAGTTCTCGTAGCGCTGGCTAGTTATGGCACTTCCAACGACCGGTACCTGGCGCGGCTGATTCGCGAATACCGGTCCATGCCATTCGACATCGACATCGTCGTCCTCTCAAATATCGACAAGTCCGGTCGGGGCGTCGAATGTCGCGTGGGCACCCCAGCCAAGAATCCCTGGTCACTGCCTTTTGCGCACAAGCCGCTGTTCGCCGAGCGGGCCAACAAATACGACCTGTTCATCTATTCCGAAGACGACATCCTGATAACCGAAAAGAATCTTCGGGCCTTCCTGGAAGTCACTGCGGTGCTTCAACAGGACGAAATTGCGGGATACTTGCGAATAGAAAAGGGATCGGATGGCGAAGAGAACTACCCCGACATCCATGAAAATTTCCATTGGGATTCGACCTCGGTCCGTTCCAGAGGCCGCTACACGCTCGCCCATCTCACTAACGAGCATGCGGCCTGCTATGTGCTTACACAGGCCCAGCTCAGGACGGCTATCCAGTCGGGAGGCTTCCTGGTGGATCCATACGAGGGCAAATACGACCTTCTTTGCACGGCGGCGACAGACCCATACACGCAATGTGGTTTGAAGAAGTTTGTTCCGGTTTCTCACGTCGACGACTTCACCGTTCATCATCTGTCCAACAAGTATGTCGGCCGGGTCGGCATCAGCGCGGCCGAACTGAGAGATCAGACCGAGGCGCTGATCCGGATTGCTGAACGGTGCAAGACGCCATCTCCGCTGTTCAACACGGAGACGAAGCTGTCGCGTGGGCTTTACTCGAAGGACTATTATGAGCCCGTCAGTGAAGAGGTCATTTCCGCAATTCCGCCAGCGGCGCGCAGTGTCTTGTCAATCGGGTGCGGATCGGGAGCGACGGAGAAAAGACTGATCGAACGAGGATTGCGCGTCGTTGCGATGCCCTTGGACCCCGTCGTCTCCAGCGGCGCCGCCGCCCGTGGCGTCGAAATGATCTATGGAGATATCGACGAGCTGGCGACACTTGCGCACGGAGAAAAATTCGATTGTATCCTGTGCTTGAACGTCCTGCATCTAGCACACGATCCCGTAGTAGCGTTGTCCACGTTGAAGGATTGCCTAAGCGACAGCTCGAGTGTGATCATTCAAACACCGAGCATGCTTTCTCTTCGAACCATCCGACAGACGTTCCGCGACATGCCCGTTCTTCTTGGAAAGGGCTACTCCTCGACCGGGGTGCATTTGAGTACGGCTCGCGCGGTGAAGAGCTGGTGCACCAGGGCAGGGATGAAAGTGAATCGGACGATCGGGACATTGAATCGCCAGGAAACAAGCAGGCTTGGTAGGATCGCGTCGGCGGTCGGTGATTTCCTTCCCGCGCCGCTTGCAATCTCGATGGCAACATCCATCGTCGTGTCGGCGAGACGGTTGCCGGATGAGCGCAGTCAGCTTGCATCCCAGAGCATTCGCGCACACGACACCAGGAGAGCTTTGTCATCCAGTGAAGGCGAAAGTCGAACAGCTCATTTCTAGCTGATCCGCGCAACTCACAAGTTTGCCACTCCCCGTATCGGTGACTGCCTTGTGTAAAGGAACAGAATGAATCAGAACCACATCTCCGGCAGCCAGGTAGCGCGGCGAATTGCGTTCGCCACGATCGGCGATGCGAGCGAGGTCAGGTTCTGGTCAGGCACTCCATTTCACATGTCGAAATCGCTCGCCAGCAAAGGTCACGAGGTGGTTCATATCGGTCCCCTGAGCGCGCCGATCCTGCCTCTGTACAAGGCGTACTCCAAACTTTGCCGTACCTTTCGCACGCGGGGCCTTTCTCCATTCCATGCGGAGCCTGTCGTTGCACAATATGCAGCGGACGCCGCGCGCAAAATCAGCGCCGTCTCGCCCGATGTCGTCTTCGCGCCTGCCGGATCAACCTTTGCTTGGGGTGTGCCTAAGGGCGTTCCGCTCGTGTATGCGTCCGACGCGACCTTTCGGCTTGTCGAGAATTATCATCCTAACTATCGGAACCTGTCACGCGCCGCACGGGAGATCGCTGAACGCCTGGAACGCGACACAATCGCGCGCGCGGATCTGGTCCTCTACCCGTCTGAATGGGCCGCCGAATCTGCGGTTAGGGATTACGGCGCCGACCCTGCGCGGGTGCATGTCATTCCTTGGGGAGCCAATCTCGAAGAGGCGCCCGATCGTGCCTCTGTGTTTGGACGCCGCAAGTCGGGTCCGTGCCGGCTCCTCTTCATCGGCGCCAATTGGGAAGAGAAGGGCGCAGACATCGCGATTGGGGCCCTCGCTGAACTAAGGGACAGGGGCGTGGAGGCGGAGCTAGTGATTTGCGGATGCACTCCGCCCGGGCCTGTCACCCAGGATGGCCTGACGATCATCCCTTACCTCGACAAGAATGATCGTGAACAGCGCAACCAACTGGATCAACTCTATCGCGACGCGGATTTCTTTCTGTTGCCAACCCGGGCAGATTGCTACGGTATCGTATTTTGCGAGGCGGCGGCACATGGCGTACCGAGCATTGCGCCAGCGACTGGTGGCGTGCCCAGCGCTATCCGCGACGGGGAGACAGGCATCTTGTTGCCGCCGAATGCGACGAAGGGGGACTATGCGACGGTCATCTCCGAGATTTTTGCAAACCCGGACCGGCTGGCACGCCTGCGACAATCGAGCCGCGGCGCCTTCGAGGCCCGACTGAACTGGCAAGCCTGGGGCCGGCGTGTCTCAGATCTGATAGAAACTCTATGATTGTCCTGAACTATCACGAGCTGGTGGATGCCTCGCCCTCGAATGCGTGGTGCCTGACGCATGAAACATTCGATGCGCATCTTGCGCTTTGGGGGGACAGGCTGGTCTCGCCTCAGAGATTTCTGGAGCAATGCCCAGATCCGAAAGCCAGCCGCACCGGTGCGGTCCTACTCACCTTCGACGATGGATTTCTTTCCGACTACACGCATGTCTATGCTCGTTACGTGAAGACCGGTCTGATTCCGGGCTTCATGTCCTTTATCCCGGTAAATTTCGTTGGATCGCCGGGACACATGAGCTGGGAGATGATTGAGGAACTTGGCAGGGGTGGCGTTGCGATTGGCTCACATGGCATGGCCCACGTCGATTTGACCACTGCCTCGGATGCCGAACTTGATCGCGAGCTTAGGGGTTCGAAATCGATGCTGGAGGACCGCCTTGGCCGACAGGTTACTCTTTTCGCCTTCCCATACGGGCGCTTTTCCCGGCGGGTTTGGGACGCAGCTCTGAAGGCCGGCTATGCGCACCTCTTTACAATCCAGCTTGGGTATCATCGCGGGTTCGAATCCTTTCTCTATTCCCGCCTTTGTCTGACGAACAACATGGATGCCGAATACATGCGCCAGCACTTGCTCGATCCGGATGCGAAGCGCGGCGTTGCCTGGAAGATCAGCACGAACCTGGGGCTCTATCGCCAACTGATGCGCTGGCGGTATCGGTAGCGTCATCGGGCCATCGCTCTGAAGGTGGCCTTAACTCTCCCCGGTGCCGATGTGCCTATTCGGCTTCCAGCGTCAATTCGCAATGATGGCCAAGACTTTCGTTGTCTCGGCCGACCATCGCGCGCTACTTTTGCATCGAGACGGCGAGGACATTGACATAGCGGATGGTGACCGTGGAAAGCATTGCAACAAGGGCGCTTAGTCAGGCCGAAAGGTCGCGAGCTTCTGCCGGCGGACAAGTGGCGGCGCAGTCGACGCGGAGCCGGAGGACCTCTGCGCTCATTCCAATCTTCGTTTTCTCGCTGGCCCTGCCGGTTATTTTCTACATCGGCCCGACACGCTTGTCCCCCTACCGGCTGGTGCTGGTACTGACCTTCATTCCGTGTTTGATGGCTTGGCTTTCTGGATCGGTTGGGCGAACACGGCTGCCGGACATTTTTATGCTGTTGGCGGCGATATGGGGCGCGATCGCTTTGGTTAGCACTCACGGCATCGACAAGGGTCTGCAATCCGCAGGCATATTTGTTATTGAGACATTCGGAACGTTCCTGTTCGCAAGACGATACATTCGAGATATCTTCGCGTTTCAGCGGATGGTGAGGTCTCTCGTGTTCATGGTCCTTTTCCTTCTGCCATTTGCACTGTACGAGAATGTCGCAGGCTCGCCGATCTTAATTGAATTGTTCGGCAAGATCTTTTCCGTTTACGATATCGTTGGCAGTGAAGCGAGATTCGGACTTAGACGAGCTCAGGGCTCCTTTGAACACTTCATTCTGTTTGGCATCGTTTGCTCAAGTGCGTTCGCCTTGAGCTTTTATGTGTCTGGTGCCACCGCGCGGCTGGGGGGTCGATTAAGCTCGGGTCTTGTGGCAATGGCGGTCGCCACTTCCCTTTCCTCGGGGGCAATTCTGTCGCTTGTCGTCCAGGCAATGCTGATCGGTTGGGACAAGGTCACGAAGAGCGTCGCGCGACGTTGGGGAATATTGGCCGCAATTGCAATTGGTGCCTACTTTGTCGTGGACTTGAGCTCCAATCGCAGCCCTTTCGATGTCTTTATTTCATATCTGACGTTCAACTCGGACACTTCCTACATGCGCGTGCACATCTGGCACTACGGGACACAATCAGTGATGCACCACCCGATCTTTGGAATTGGCTTGAATGATTGGGTACGTC
Organism: Bradyrhizobium sp. LMTR 3; assembly: GCF_001693485.1. GTDB lineage: Bacteria > Pseudomonadota > Alphaproteobacteria > Rhizobiales > Xanthobacteraceae > Bradyrhizobium. The sequence goes on along the minus strand of NZ_MAXC01000022.1, from coordinate 4,137 downwards.
CGTCGTGGATGGGCGGCAGCATGGATAATTTCTGGTTGGTCACTGCCGTTCGCTACGGTATCCCCGGCTTCGTGTTCATGGCCGGCGGCTTTCTTTCGATTTGCTTCGGTCTGGGACGACTGAGAAACCTCTCATTCCAGGTGGCCCAATGCCGAAAGGGTCTGATTATCACGATTTGCGGACTGGCTTTCGCGGTCTGCACGGTCCACCTATGGGATGCTCCTTACGTCTTGATCATGTTCCTGCTCGGCAGCGGCATGTGGATGTTTGACCCCGGCAACAGGGCCGCTCCCGTCTCCGCCGAGGGCACTCAATCCCGTTGGGTCACTCGTCCCAGCCTGTGAAGCTGTTTGGGTTGCCTATCGAAGGGGGTGACTTCGCTCCCCTGACGAGCGCGCCAGACCCTCATGGCTGTTTGATGAGATCTCCAAGGACGAGCTCATCGCCCCGCCAGCTCGCCCAGCGGACGTTCTCCCACTGCTCAATGTTGATGCGCCGACCGTTGACCGCGTCGAATAGGTACGCTCCGTAGCGGAAGGAGCCACGCACAAAGTAGACGTTCTTCAGGCTCACCGAGGAGCCTCCGTCTGCCGGGATACGGAGTCCGTGATTGCCGCCCTCGAACAATACGTTCTCGAAGACGTGCGAGCCTTGCCAATTGTCGGCCGAGAAGTAGCCCGCGGTCGTTGCTCCGGCCATCTTGAACGTCGAGTTCTTGACCGTGACCGTGCCTGTAGATCCCGGGGAATAGCACTGCAACCCGTCCGCATGATCACTGCCGACCCCGGTAGCCGTGATATAGACCCACGTAAGATTGATATTGCCGCTGACGCAGCGCACGCCCTCTCGGGACTGAATGCGAACTCGCGTGAGACTACAGGAGCCTTTGCAAACAATCGTCGGCTCCCCCGAGTTCTCAACGATCGACAAGTCGGTTCGGGACGAACCCGGCGGCAACGTGATGCGACTAGCGCCGCTCGTGACGTTGGCATAGACGGGATCGTTAAAGCTCAACGGAACGCCGGCCGAGCTGGGCGCCGGATGAGGCATGGGGGCGGGCGTCGGGGAAGAAACGGTCGCCACAGGTATAGTTGCGGTAATCCCAAAGCTGCTGGGGCGCATCTCGAGCGCCTGCCCGGGGGAGGCCAAGGCGCGATTACTGCAAGCCTCCTCCGCCCTGTCAGCTCCTGTGTGCCCTGAGAGTTCCGCGCCCGAGGAATCACGGCACCTCCACAGCGCAGATTCTGTCGGGCTAACGGTGGATTGGACAAGAGCCAACCCTGCCGACAGCAGGGCCAGCGTCATCAAGTAGCGCATGAAAGCTCCAAAGCGGATTTTCTACCAAATCTTTGCAAAGCCATCCAGCCCGGATATTTAACGGCCGAAATACGCATCGTGGCGCTGAATAACAAAAGTCGTTATGCGGGAACGGGCTTCCCTTGGTTCGACGAACTTCCCGATGCAGGCAGAGTGTAAGGCAGAACGGTTTGATTTGATCGGCCGGAACGCCGCGAAGTACCCGTAGTTTTGTTGGACAAGCGATCACGTCGGGTGCCGGAGCTCTGCTGCTGCAGGCGACGGATCGGATGAGACTGATCGGGCGCCGTCTGATCGGAAACTACCCTCCATTGCCTACCTCGCGGGCCGCAATTGCGGTGGACAATCGTGGCCAGCTTGTTCTTTCTTGACCGAGAAATTGCGATTCGTAAGACTATGCTTATCGTATTCCGCGCCGCGAAGGGGGCAGAAAATCACCTATGTCGGCACGGAGCGGTTCAAGCTCGCTGGCCAAGGCGCCTGAACAAACCGCGTTGCCCCCGTATGGCGGGGTCGAGCAAAAGCGCGGCCATTTTGATTATTCGCCGACGTCTTTGCCGAGTTGAATGTGCATTAGTGGATCGCGACTTCTTCTCTGGGACGGGCTCAGCCGGCGGCCGCGTTCGAATGTGCTCAGGCCTTGCGTGGGCGATAATCGCTGATCGGCGTCGAGAGGGTATCTGGGCTATGTCAAACGCTAGCGTCAAACTCGCCATCATCATCGTCTCATACTGCAATGCCGATGATGTCGATCGCTGTTTGAAGTCGCTCGCTCGTTCGGATTACGATCACTTTGAAGTTCTCATTTGCGAAAATGGGGGTGAAGCAGCCTACGGGAGATTACTGGCTGCGCTGGTGGGATCAGATCGAACGCTGCAGCGAATTTCCGATGCGTCGGACACTCTTGACCAGCCGCAGAAACGATTGACCTCAGTGGCGAAATGCCGATTTCAGAATCGCGCAAATGTCGTCCGAGTTGGGCTCGCGACCGAGAACCTTGGTTACGGAGGCGGCGTCAACGCGTGGCTTGAGCCATTACTCGGCGCCCCTGGTTGGGGGGCAGTGCTTGTGCTGAATCCTGATACCGAAGTGGATAGCCGCGGCCTGGCTGAATTGATAGCCAAGTCTGCTGAGGGATTCGGTATGGTTGGCGGAAGCCTCGTCTTCGACGACACCCCCAATAAGGTCATCAATTACGGACTGCATTGGTCTCCTACGACGGGCCGTGTCATCGCCGTGGGAAGAAATGCGCCAGTTGGCAGTGCACCGTCGGTCGAGGATCTTGCCAGAATCGATGCGGTAAGCGGGGCGTGTGTTCTGGCAACGCGAGCGTTCGTCGAAGACGTCGGTCTCATGGCTGAAGACTATTTCCTGTATATGGAAGATCTGGATTGGGGACGTCGCCGGGGAAAGCACCGCATCGGCTTCGCGAGCAAAGCCATCATTCGCCACATTGGAGGAACGACTATCGGATCTGCCGTTACTCCCGAGAAGCGTTCGCATCTTTCGATCTATCTGTCTGCCCGCAACGGCATTCTCTATGCTAGGCGCTTTGCGGGATGGCGTTGGATCTGCCATTTCGGAGTCGGCCTATTGTTCGCAGCGCGATATGCGCTCAAAGGCTCCTTGTCGGCCGGACAAGTCGCTTTCGCGGGGTTGCTCGATGGTGCAAAAGGCAAGACCGGGCGTCCGGAGGCAGGGCTCGGGCCGCAACAGCCCGGCTGATCGGCGCGTCATCCCAATCGCGATCGACGGCACACCCACAGATCTGAGAACCTATGACAAGGCGGCAGCATCCCGATTGCTTTTCCATATCGGCAGTCAAAACGAAACTAGCACGATGAGTATGCTTTTGAATTTGGGAGCGATCGTCTCCCACGTGATATTCCTCTGGCCAGGAGCGCCTCTTTTTTGCAAAATAAAGCTGAGGGCACCTCTCAAATTGGCGGATGGATTTGGATGAGGCGAGACACCGGATATAGTATTTTTCTCCGTTTTAATTGAAGGCTCGTGCTTTGGAAGCTGTGAATCCGAAGAACCGCAAGCCATTCCCGCAAGTATCGGATCCTATCAAACTCCTTATTTCGACATTTACTCTGTGCAACAACTGCCAAGCTGCTGCAGTTTTCTCGCAATCAAATTAACTGAGCTGAAATTGTCGCTCCTTACGATGAAATCCACGGTTAGCGGTGCTGAGAACGCCGAATTTTTCATCATGTGGCTTTTTGAGCACACTGGGCGGATGCCTGAGTGAATTATAAGGAATTGCTGCCGCCTTAAATCTGTGCGGTGAGACTTTGGCCAGGTAGCTGGGAATTACCTTGGATGGGCCGTCATGTTGTCCCAAAAAAGCCTCTCCGGACCAAGACGAACGCTTCGGTGCTGCACCAATAAGTCGCAGCTTGGGGCACCTTCGCGCGGGGAATTTGAAATTGGGCGCACCCCTGGGGACCAACTGGATCGAACTACCAGGAGAAAACTAGATGGCAGCCATCCCTCTGAGCTGGAACGACCCGTTGTTGAGCGGGGTTACGAGTTCGAGTTCGGTCACGCTTAGAGATGGCGGGACGCTTTCGTACAAGAGCATTACGGACACTGGCTCCACGGCGTCCGTGGTCGGCCTTGGCTCGTTCAGCCTCGACCATGTCCGAATTAGTTCAAGGGAAGGTGTGCGCATTGGCGGTGACGGAGATGTCACCATCAGCAATTCGTACCTTGAATCGACGGGACAAGGGAGCGATCACGCCGATACTATTCAGATCTATGCCCCCGGCAGCACCGGGAATGTGACGATCACGAATACGACGATCGTCGCCCACA
>NZ_MAXC01000021.1 GCF_001693485.1 Bradyrhizobium sp. LMTR 3 | reverse complement strand
TTTGTCGCCGCGCTTTATGACCCAACCGATCCAGAAATGGCTTGAGCCAGCGTCCAAGCTCTTCATTCCAATCCAGCGTGTTGCCAACCATGGTCGGCCCCTCCAAAGGCCGACTACCCATGAATCATTGGAAAACTGATTTGGGAATCCTATGCCGCTCAAAATCTGCCAAAGTAGTGCTAGGTCGTGTGGACATTTACCTTAGCCAGAGCAGAGCTGCTGCGATAGTTACGACGGCGAAGTAATTTCGCGCGGTCTTTTCGTAGCGCGTTGCGACGCGCCGGAACCGCTTCAGTTTTGAGAAGCAACATTCGATCAGATGACGCTCGGCATAGAGGGGTTTGTTCAGCGGATATTTGATTGCCCGCGAGGGGTTGTTCGGAATGACGGCTTGAGCGCCTTTTGCGGCGATCGCGGATCGCAACGCATCGGAATCGTAGGCCGCATCGCCCATCACGACTTCGGCTGGAAGCCCCTCGATGAGCGGCTGGGCCTGAGGCGCATCGCCGGCTTGACCTGCCGTTAGGAAGAAGCGGATCGGGCAACCCAAGCCGCGGACAGCCATATGGATTTTTGTCGTCAGGCCGCCGCGCGAACGCCCGATGGCCTGATTTTGAGCCCCCCTTTTGCGCCGCTGGCGTGCTGGTGGGCGCGGACGATGGTGGAGTCAACGATCAGGTATTCAAAGTCCGGATCATCTGCGAGCGCTTCGAACATGCGCAGCCAGACCCCCTTGGCGCTCCATCGGCTGAAGCGTCGGAAGACGCTGTTCCATTCGCCAAACGCCTCGGGCAGATCACGCCACGGCGAACCGGTTCGCACGATCCATAACACCCCTTCGACAAACATCCGGTTGTCGCGGCCTGTCGAACCGCGCTGGTCCGGTCGACCGATGATCAGGCGGGAGATACGATCCCATTGTGCATCGCTCAGGACGAGGCGATCCATGACACCCAAGGCTTTCTCCTAAAAGAAAGCCTTGAATCACATTCCATCTGATTTGAGAATCCCAAGAGTCCACACGACCTAGGCGACCTGCCGTCGCGGCGACAGCCATCGTCTGGAGCAGGGTCAGCATAACTAACCGCGAAAATCGATGCTGCGTATGATGATGCCGGGCGGGGTCCCCTCGAACTCCCCCGCATCGAACTTGCGCGACGCGCATTGTTCGATGCGGTCGCGCAACCGAAGGAATTGCTCTTCACGCTCGCTGGTCGCCGTGCGCGACGCATGTTCAAGAGCGTCCATCGCGGAGGCGCTGACCGCGCAGGGTATTTCCCTCGGGCCGTCCATCATGGAGAACAGCAGCACCATGCGATCGAACTCATAACCGCGAATGTTTCCGCGCGCGAGTGTCATCGGGTGCTCCTCCCGAGAGAAAGGATACTTGAGGGAACGACAATTGAGAAACGATAAGTGCCTTGGCTTGTTCCCCATCTCTCCTAACGCTTACGCGAATAGTACTTCCGCCCACGTGCCGGCGGGTATAAATTTCCACTTGTCTGCACCGTGGCAAGCACCGCCAGTCCGGGGGCATTTGCATGCGCGTTCTTGCTCTGGTTCTCGCATTCCTCATCGGGTTGGGCACCCCTGCCCTCGCCGATGACGTCGCTACTGCCCAAAGCGTGATCCGCGCGCAGGAGCAGGCGTTCATCCGCGACGACGCCGCGGCCGCCTATTCTCACGCCGCACCCGAGATCAGGCAGATCTTTCCGCAAGCCGATATCTTCATGCAGATGGTCCGGCAGGGCTACGCGCCGGTCTATCGCCACAAGAGTTTCGAATTCGGCGAGGGGCGCGCCGCTGGCGGCGACATCGCCCAGCGCGTCCACATCGTCGACGACAATGGCGAAGCCTGGGAAGCGATGTACACGCTGGAGCAGCAGCCCGACGGCAGCCTGAAGATTACGGGCTGTTCGCTGCTGAAGGCGGGACAGGCAGTATAGCATCGCCACGAGGCGCCTCGCGTGACCGCACACAGGCCCTTGCATTCGTGCCGCGCTCAAATATACTTTAACAAATTTTACGCGCTTTGGTTGACGCCGCCGGATCGTCCGCGATTTTAGGGACACCTCGTCCTGCAGTTCATATTCGGCCTGGCATGGCACAGGCCACCGCTCCCTGCGACGGCAGGACTCGAGTCGCAGTCGGGCTATTGCGAGAGAGCCGATAGCATGGGCACTACGAAGAAGAAGATTCCGCCATCGCGCAAGAACCCGGAGCGCAAACTGACGCGCGCCACGATGATTGATCTGTACCAGGCGCGGCAGTATCTGGGGCTCGACACACTCAAGGAAACCGGCCTGCGCATGCCGGTCCGCGTCTACTTCAAGGACCCGGCGGTGGCGGCAGATACCGAGGGCGCCGGCATCGATGATGAATTCACGACCCCCTGGGAGCCGGGGCTCGGCGACGGCCCGACCAGCGCACGTTTCGCCGTGATCGACTACGACGCGACCAGAAACGTGCTGACGCCGCCCGCGATCTGGGACGCGCGGAACAACCGCTATCTGGCGCCCGACCGCAAGACGGTTCTCGATGAGAATACCAAGGAGCTCTATCAGTACCATCAACTGAGCGTCTGGGCGATCGTCCAGAACACGCTCGACTTCTTCGAGAGCGGTGCCGGCCTCGGCCGCCGCATCAGTTGGGCGTTCGAAGGCAACCGGCTAATTATCGTGCCGCATGCCGGCTACGGCGAGAACGCCTATTATGACCGGGGCAGCAAGTCGCTGCAGCTCTACTGGTTCGAGAGCGAAAAGGGCACGGTCTACACCTGCCTGTCCTCCGACATCGTGAACCACGAGTTCGGCCACGCCGTGCTCGATGGCCTGCGGCCCTATTATTTCGAATCTGTCGGCGCCCAGACGGCGGCGTTTCACGAATTCATGGGCGACCTCACTGCACTTCTGATGGCGTTCCGCAATAATGCCTTCCGCAGGGTCGTGCTGAAGGAAAGCAATGGCGCGCTTACCAACGCGCAGTTGCTCGCGGGACTGGCCCGCGAGTTCGGCGAGGCGACCGCGAACGCCCCGTATCTGCGAACCGCCCTGAACAAGCATACGATGCAGGATCTCGCCGGCAACCTCGAGCCGCACGCGCTGTCGGAGGTGCTGACCGGGGCGATGTTCGATATTCTCATGGGAGTATTCGCCAAGCACCAGAAGAACGAGGTCAGGCGCGCGAAGGCCGGCGGCAGCAAGAAGCCGAGCGACATCCGTGCGCTGGCCGACACAGTCCCCCGCATGCAGATGCTCGCGATCCAGCCGCTCGATCTGCTGCCGCCCTGCGCAGTGACGTTCAAGGACTACGCGCTGGCCGTGCTGCGCGCCGAGCAGGTCGCCAATCCGACCGATCCGTCGGGCTACCGCCAGTTGATGGTCGACTGCTTCATCAAGCGGGGCCTTCTCGAAGAGGCGGACCGCAAGCCGCTGATGGAGCCCGCGCCGGTGTTCAGGCGGCCGGCCCTCGACGTGTTCCACTCCGTGGAATCGATCGCCGCCTCGCGCGGCGGCGCCTACCGCTTCCTCGACGACAATCGCGCCAAGCTGTTTATTCCGTTCAGCACCGACATCGACGTCCCCGAGATCGTGCGCGCCAACAAGCGCACCCGCGACGGGCTGCCGCTGCCGCAGCAGACCATCGTGCAATATCTCTGGCGCGAGGAGCTGGTGCTCGAAGGTGGCAGGTTCGGCCGCTTTGCCGGGCAGCGCACCACGATGCTCTGCGGCGCCACCATGGTCCTCGACCAGAACGGCAACCTGATCCACTGGGTGCGCAAGCCCGGCACCGCCAGCGTCGGCACGTCGGAGGCGGCGCTCGCCGAGCAGACCGAAGGCATGCGCCGGAAGAAAGAGCTTCTGGACACGATCGCCGCCCGCGTCGCGGCAGGCATGATCGGCGAATCGATTGGCAGCGAGCTCGGCCTTCTGGAGCGAGCCACGCCGCCGTTTACCGTCGAGCATGTCGACGGCAAGCTGCGATTCGGCCTGGCGCCGCATTTCTCGCTCGACGACCACGATCACAACGGCACGGGGGATCGGCAATGGCAGATAAGCTTCTGATCCGGTTGTACGACGTAGGCCTCGGCGACTCCATCTATTGCCGGATGCCGAAGGCGCACAAGAACGGCAGGGATTTCCACATCCTGATTGACTGCGGAACGCTGAGCAGCACCGATTATCTTGCTGCCGCCATCGACAATCTGAAGACGATGCTGCCTGAAATCGACGGCAAGCGTCACGTCGATCTCTTGGTCGTGACCCACGAGCACAAGGATCATATGACCGGCTTCGGCATGGATCTCTGGGACGATCTGTCGTTCGGCGCGATCTGGATGAGCGCAGCGATGGATCTCGATCATCCCGAGGCGAAGCGGGCGAAGAAGCTCCACAGTTTCGCGGCCAACGCCATGGAGCAGGCGGTAAGGCTCAATCTCGCGCTCAGCCCGCCCTTGATGGAGCTTGCCGCGGCGCTAGCGCTCAACAAGACCGCGATGAAGACGCTGCGCGAGACCCTGCCCCAGGCGAGCAAGATCAAGCCGGTCTACGTTCATGCGAAGTCAAAGAAGGCCGATCTCGCCTTGCCGCTCAAGACCGACGCCACGGTCAGCGTGCTCGGGCCGGAAAAGGACATCGATTTCTACTATCTCGGTAAGGAAGGTGATCCCGCGCTGCGGCGGCTGGGTTTCATCGACACCGGCCTGCCAGACCCGTTGACCGCAGTGCCGCAGCCAGACGCCGTTCCGATGCCGGCGAATATCGATCCTGCCGATTTCCGTCAGTTGCGCTCGCGGATGCTGTCCACTGCGCTCGCCTTCGCCGACCTCGACGGCAAGGTCTGCAACAATACCAGCGTCGTGCTCCTGATCGAATGGAAAGGCAAGCGGCTGTTGTTCGTCGGCGACGCCGAATGGGACGGCGCCTACAAGGAGGGCACGAAGGCCAATTGCGCCTGGAACGTAATGTGGAATTTGCGCAAGGAGAAGCTGAAGGGCCCGCTCGCCTTCTATAAGATCGGCCACCACGGTAGCGTCAACGCCACCCCGTGGGGCATGACGGCGGCCGCCAGCGAGGGCGAGCCGCTCGCCATCCTCGATGCAATCCTGCCGGTGAAGTCGAAGGCCGGTGCAAAGGCTACCGTCTCGACCCGCCGCGGCAACTACGAGACCATTCCGCGCACGGACCTGCTCGCCGAAATTGGCAAGCGGGTTTCCAATACCAGGAATTACGCCAACGCCTTCAAGAAGGCCGGCAAGAAGACGTCGGCGGTGCCGAAATTCAGCGAGTTTGAGAAGAAGTCGTTTTCACAACCGCAGCCCTTGCGCACCGATCTCGAACGGATGCTGCAGGAGTCCAGGGGTTTTGTCGACGTCGAGATCGAGGCGTGAGGGAAGAATGAGGACTGACCGATAAATGGCAAAGGATGCTTACCATGTCAGACGAGAAACTTCGCAGTATTGACGATCGGCCGGCTGACGAAATTGCCAAGACATTGGACGAATACCCGAGCGATCTTCATAACGACCCGGACGACATGCCATCTGCCGCTGCAGATGGGGCCGCGTTGGCTGCATGGCGAGTGGCGAAGAGCTTGCTCCGGCTGCGAGATCAGATAAACGCAAAATTTCCTGGTCGAAAGAAAGATAGCGACGGAACGATTGGAGATACCGCCCACTGTCCCGGCACCTCGGACCACTGTCCAAATATCAGCGACGGCGGTGTCGGTGTCGTGACGGGCATGGACATTACCCATGATCCAGCGCATGGGTTGGTCTCGGGCGACGTCGCCGAGAAGCTCCGCCTGGGCCGCGACCCGCGCATCAAGTACATCATCTCAAATAGCCGAATCGCCAATTTCCAGGCCTTGGACGGGCACCCTGCGTTTGCCTGGCGCCCGTACAACAGCCAGAACCCACACGAGAAGCACTTTCATATTTCAGTGAAGCCCGGAAAGACCGGCCCCGGGGGTTACGACACCACAACCGACTGGAATATTTAGCAGGGTTGAGACTGCCTCACGCCATCGCCAGCCGTTGCCGCGCACGCATCAACAGCAGCACCATGATCCCGATGTTGAGCGCGTTCCACGCCAGCCCGTTGGCGAACGCGGCTCCGTAGGAGCCGGTGGCGTCGAAGATCGCACCCGAGATCCAGCCGCCGAACGACATGCCGAACACCGAAGCAAAGATCACGATGCCGACGCGGGTTGCGGCCTCGGAGGCCGGCATCGCCTCGCGCACGATGATGGCGTAGCTCGGCACGATGCCGCCCTGGAACAGGCCGAACATCGCCGAGATGACGTAGAGCGAGGTCAGGCTGTCGAAGAACAGATAGAACAGCAGCGCGGTGCCCTGCGCCACCGAGCCGATCAGGAGCGTGCGGATGCCGCCGATCTTGTCGGCGAGGAAGCCCGAGCCGATGCGGCTGATGATGCCGAAACCCAGCATCAGCGACAGCATTTCGGCGCCGCGCGCCACGCCATAACCGAGATCGCCGCAATAGGCGACGATATGCACCTGCGGCATCGACATCGCCACGCAGCAGGCGATGCCGGCCAGCGACAGGATCGCCGTCAGCGCATTGGTGGAAAGGCGCAGATCGACGCGCGGCGGCGCCGCGTTGTCATGGTCGCGCTGGCCCCCCGCCCCGATCAGCATCCGCAAGCCGACCAGCGCCAGCGTCATCGTCACCGCCGTAAAGATGCCGATCGCGATATGGCTGGTGCGCCAGCCGAGTTGTTCAATGCCGAAATTCACCAGCGGCGGCCAGATCGCGCCGCCGATGTAATTGCCGCTGGCGGCAATCGCCACCGCCAGCCCGCGGTAGCGGTCGAACCAGTGCGAGGCCTCCGCCATCAGCGGCCCGAAGGTGGCGGACGAGGAGAGCCCGATGGCGAAATGCACCAGGATAAAGTGCCAGACCGAGGTCGACATTCCCGCGACGACATAGCCGAGGCCCAAAATGCCGATGCCGAGCCCGATCGCGGTGACGATGCCGTAGCGGTCGGTGATCTTGCCGGTCAGCACCCCGCCGGAACCGAACCCGAGCATCACCATGGTAAAGGCCAGCGACGCGGTGCCGCGGCTCGCGGCAAACTCGGTCTGCACCACGGGCAGCGCGACCACCACCGACCACATGCCGACGCTGCCTAGCGAGCCGATCAGCACAGCCACGGCAAGCCGGATCCACGCCCGGCGCGAATCGGGAACGAACAGCTCGGAATCTCGGGAAAGCTCAGAAAAAATTACCACGGCCGGCGGAACTTCGGGGTCAAATCGCCCAAGGTCAAGCCACAATGCCGCGATATTGGGCATGCAGTTGTGGTGGGACGACGCTCACGCCCTTGGCGGAATCGGCGATTGGGGATAGTTTTCCCGCAATGTTCGTTCGCCTGACCAGACGGAAGCGCGCCAAAGCGGGGTGGTTTGTCGCCCTGCTCTATCTGTTTTGCGTGCTGGCGCCGGGCGTTGCACTGGCGCTCGGCGACGCCGCGTCATGCCTGATCGCGGTTCAGCCGGTTGCCGCCACACATACGCATGACCACTCCGAGCATGCGACTGCGCATGAGCATCATCACGCGCACGAAGGCCATGATGCCGATGCTGGCAACACCGCGCATGAGCCTGCCAAGCATGGACACGACAAGTCCTCGCCGGGGCCGTGCTGCGCCATGCTCTGTGTCTCCGGCATCGCGGCCGATCTGCCGACGGTTGTAAAGCCCTCGCAGCCGACCTCGCTCTGCGTCTCCGAGAATTCCTGGCGCCTGCCGGGTGAGCCACCCCCGCTCCACTACCGTCCTCCTATCACCTGATCCGACGTAACGACGTGGGCCGCAGCGCTACGCGCGCGCCCGTGGTCAACAGCAAGATCAGGGAATCATCATGTCTGCGCAATCTCATGCGTGGTTCGTCGCCATCGGTTCGGCGGACGGACGCCATGCCATCTTCAAGTCAGCGGTCCGCGGCGCCGTGATCGCCATTGCGATTGTAGTCGCGGGCTGCACACCTGTGACCACGCGCGTGGTCAGCGCCGATCCCGCAGATCCAACGGTCCGAGTAGCCCGCGTCGGCTACCGCTCGACGATTGCGCCCTACACTTCCTTGCGCCCGTCGACGCCCGCGCCCTGGCGCGAGCGCAACGAGAGTGTCACCCCGAAACAGCGCGGGAACAGCCATGCACATTAGTTTCATGTGGCGCACGCCGGCCATCGCCCTGCTATTGTCAACGGGCGCCGGCCTTTCCGGATGCGCATCGTTCTCGCCGGACTCCGGCATGGCCGTCGTGTCCGACGTCGCCAGCCAGACCATCGGCAAGGATGTCGCGTTCGTGCGCTCGGCCGACGGTGCCGAGCGGACCAGTGGCGCCGTGCGCCGGCTGCTCGGCCGCCCGCTCACGGTCGATACTGCCGTGCAGGTCGCGCTGCTGAGCAACAAGGGCCTGCAGGCCGCCTATAACGAACTGGCGTTGGCGGAGACCGATCTGGTCGAACAAAGCTTGCCGCCAAATCCGGTATTTGCCATTTCCCGCATCTCGGGCAATGGCAGCTATGAAATCGAGCGTCAGGTCGTCGGCGACATTCTGGCGCTCGCCACCTTGCCGTTCCGCTCCGAGATTGCGCGCGAACGCTTTCGTCAGGCGCAGCTCCGCGCCGCGCTGGAAACGCTGCGGCTCGCCGCCCAGGTCCGGCGCAGCTATCTCCGGTCAGTCGCCGCCAACGAGATGGTCGGCCTGCTCACCGATGCGAAATCGACCGCCGAGAGCACGGCGCAGCTCGCGAAAAAACTCGGCGAGACCGGCTCGCTCAACAAACTCGACCAGGCCCGCGAGCAGGTGTTTTACGCCGAAACCACCGCCGACCTCGCCACCGCGCGGCAGGAGGCGACCAGCGCCCGCGAACAGCTCACGCGCCTGATGGGCCTGTGGGGCGAGGATCTCGATTTCCGCCTGCCCAACCGCTTGCCTGCGCTGCCGCGGCGGCCGCGTTCGCTTCCCAGTATCGAAGCCGACGCGGTCGGCCACCGCATCGATCTGCAGATCGCACGCATGGAACTCGCGGCGCTCGAAAAATCGCTCGGCCTCACCCAGGCGACCCGCTTCGTCACGCTGCTCGATCTCGCCGGGGTATCCAAGCGGACCCGCGAGGACGACGGACCGCCCATCCGGGAGCGCGGCTTCGACATCGCGTTCCAGATACCGATCTTTGACGGCGGCGAGGTGCGGGTCCGTCAGACCGCGGAGAGGTACAACCAGGGCTTCAACCTGCTGACCGAAAGAGCCATCAACGTCCGCTCGGAAGCACGCGACGCCTACCGCGTCTACCGCTCGGCTTACGACATCGCCAGCCACTACCAGCGCGAAATCCTGCCGCTGCGTCAGATCATCACCGAGGAGATGCAGCTTCGCTTCTCCAGCATGCAGATCGACGTCTTCGCGCTGCTGACCGAAGCGCGGCAACGCCTCGCCTCCCTGCGCGCGGCAATCAACGCCAAGCGCGCATTCTGGCTGGCGCAATCCGACCTGCAGACCGCCGTCAATGGCGGCGGCTCGGAGGCTGCAAGGGAAACTCCAACGACCACGGCCGCGGCGGCGCCAGCCGCAGGCGGCGGGCACTAAAGGAGGCAAGACCATGTTTTCACGCAGAGGATTTCTCGGCACCGCCGCTCTCGTCGGCGCCAGCGCCGTCACCGGCCGCGTGCAGGCCGCCGCCATTCCGGAAGCGCCGACGATGGATAAGGCGGTGATGCAGCCGCCGCTACATCCGACCTCAGGCCCTGATTACCGGCCGGTGGTGACGTTGAACGGCTGGACGCTGCCGTGGCGCATGAACGGCGACTGGAAGGAATTCCACCTTGTGGCCGAGCCTGTCGTGCGCGAATTCGCCGAGGGCATGAAGGCCAATCTGTGGGGCTATAACGGCCAGGCGCCGGGCCCGACCATCGAGGCGGTCGAGGGCGACCAGGTGCGCATCTTCGTCACCAACCGCCTGCCCGAACACACCACCGTGCACTGGCACGGCATGATCCTGCCATCAGGCATGGACGGGGTCGGCGGGGTGACCCAACCGCACATCCCGCCCGGAAAAACCTTCGTCTACGAATTCGCGCTCAAGCACTCAGGCACCTTCATGTACCACCCGCATTCCGACGAGATGGTGCAGATGGCGATGGGCATGATGGGCATGTTCGTCGTCCATCCACGCGACCCCTCGTTCCGGCCGGTCGACCGCGACTTCGTCTTCGTCATGAGCAGCTACCTGATCGATCCCGGCACCTATTTGCCGAAGGTCAACGAGATGACCGACTTCAACATGTGGACATGGAATAGCCGCGTGTTTCCCGGCATCGACCCGCTGCCGGTACGGCTCGGCGACCGGGTCCGCGTCAGGATCGGCAACCTCACCATGACCAATCACCCGATCCACCTGCACGGCCACAACTTCTCGGTGAGTTGCACGGACGGCGGCTGGGTGCCTGAAAGCGCCCAATGGCCCGAAACAACTATTGACGTGCCCGTCGGGGCCATCCGCGCCTTCGATGTGCTCGCCGACAATCCGGGCGACTGGGCGTTCCACTGTCACAAGTCGCACCACACCATGAACGCGATGGGGCACGACGTGAAGAACCTGATCGGCGTGTCGCGGAACGATCTCGCGAAAGCCGTCGGCAAGCTCGCGCCCGACGCCATGGTGATGGGTTCGACCGGCATGGCGATGGGCGACATGGAAATGCCGGCGCCCGACAACACGCTGCCGATGATGACCGGCACCGGCCAGTTCGGCCCGATCGAAATGGGCGGCATGTTCACGGTGATGAAGATCCGCGAGGGGCTCGCGCGCGACGACTTCAAGGATCCAGGTCCGTACAAGTTTCCGAAAGGCACCGTCGCCTGGGAGATCGAGGCGCCGTCGAGCGAGCCCGCACGACAGGGACCGGCCAATACGAAACCACCTGCAAAGGATACGAAGGGCGCAAAGCCTGCGCATATGAAGCATATGCAGAAAATGTGAGAGCCCCCGAGCTAGCTCAAGCATGAACATCAACAGGAGAAGACAATGAAACTGAAACAACTCGTCCTGATCCCGGTCGCCGGCACCGCTCTGCTTGCGGCGCCGGCATACGCCGGTGAAGGCCCTCCCGGCCATCATCATCACGGCGATTCCTATTCGGCGGGAGAGCCAGGCAATCCCAAGAAGCCGGCGCGAATTGTGCAAGTCACCATGGGCGAATCCGACGGCAAGATGTTGTTCACACCGGCGAAGGTCGAAGTGAAAAAGGGTGAACAGGTAAAATTCGTCTTGCGCAACAACGGCGAGCTCGAACACGAATTCGTCCTGGCTTCGACAGCGGACAATCTCAAGCACGCTGAAGCCATGAAGAAGAATCCCGACATGGAGCACGACGATCCGAACGGGAAGCGGCTTGCGCCGAAGAAGAGCGACGAGATTGTCTGGAGATTCACGAAGAAGGGCGAATTCGAATATTCCTGTCTGATCCCCGGCCATCGGGAAGCAGGAATGACCGGAACGGTGGTCGTGAAGTAGTTCGAGTCAATAACCTAGCTCAGTGAAAAGGGAATGAGCATGAGGATCAAAAAGTTCACATTGGCCGCTCTGTCGCTTTCGCTCGCCTTGGGAATCGGAGCGACCGTTGCGCAGGCGGAAATGGTCAACGGCGAAGTCAGGAAAGTGGACGAGGCGGCGGGCAAGATCACCCTGAAGCATGGCCCGATCAAGAACCTCGACATGGAGGAGCCAATGACGATGGTCTTCCGTGTGCAGGATCCGGCGATGCTGAAGCAGGTCAAGGTTGGCGACAAGGTTCAGTTCGAAGCGGAGCGGGCCGCAGCCGGCATCACGATCACGAAAATGCAGAAGGGCAAATAGGGCTAATGCTCGGCGTCGCGGCACCCGCGCCGCGGCGCCGCCTCTCAACCGCCGTCGCTCTGACATCCACTCTGGCGAGGAAGGAGCGGCCGCGCGCGGAAGACTGTCGAAACCGACCGCCGCTGCTCGATCCTAATCCGAGCACCGGTAGGTGTCCGTGCTCAAGTTGCCCGCTTTCAAGCTCGCAGGACGGGTTGAGGCAGAACGATCGACGAGGCGGCCGAAAGGGTCACCTTGAAGCGGCCCCATGGAGAGCCTTGGCATGGGGAATGCTGCCCGATCCCATCGCGGAACCACCATTGAGCCCTGGCGTTTGATCGGTGCTGCGGTTCGAGGTGTGACGATGCGCAAGCACCACTATGGTCATCTCGCGGTCATGACCGCGTTGTCCTTTATCGCGATGTTCATCCTGATGTACGCAATGGTCGATCGTTTCGCAAACGTGTACCCGAACATCAATCAGTTCTACATGGCAGGGCTGATGGCCGCGCCGATGGCTATCATCGAGTTGCTGGTGATGCGCGGCATGTATCCGGACGCCAGGATGAACCTGATCGTTGGAGGCGTGGCCGTTGTCGCCGCGGTGCTCTTCTTCCTCGGCATCCGCGCCCAGACGGCGGTAGCCGACGTGCAGTTCATCAAGTCGATGATCCCGCACCATGCCGGCGCAATTCTGATGTGCGAACGGTCGGCGATTTCGGACGCAGAGCTCGTGAAACTCTGCCAGGAGATCGTCAAGGGACAGCAGCAGGAGATCGACCAGATGAAGCAAATCCTCGCCCGGCTCGATAAATAGCGGCCTCGGTGAACGAGCCCGATTTTGTGGTTTGAATGATCCACAAATCCACGCCACATTGTGCCTGGAGATCTCGGGGAAAAGGTGAAGTCAATGAGCGAGACACGACATCGCATCGCCCGACGGTCCTTCCTCGGTGCGATCGCCGCGGTAGCGGCAGGCCGGACAATCGTGTCCGCCTTTGCCGCTATCCCCGTGGTCACCGTCCACAAGGATCCGAACTGCGGCTGTTGTTCGGGCTGGGTCGATCATCTGCGTGCGGCCGGCTTCCCGGTCGAGGTGCATGACGCCGCCGATCTTGCACCGATCAAGCAGCAGCATGGCATTCCGCCTGAGCTCGCCGCTTGCCACACCGCGGTCGTGAACGGCTATGCGATCGAAGGACATGTGCCGGCGCTCGCGATCCAGCGCTTGCTGGCGGAGCGTCCGAACGCCAAGGGTCTTGCCGTTCCCGGCATGCCGGTTGGGTCACCCGGAATGGAAGGCGGAACGCCGCAACCTTACACCGTCGTGTTGTTTGGGCCGGCCGGGCAAAGTCCTTACATGCGCTTCATCGGAACGCAGCGGATTGACACTTAGTCCGCAAGATGGATGGAGCGAAGCGCTACCCAAGTCGCGGAGTTTATCATCGGGCCGGCCGAAGGCCGACCCGTTGGCTCCACCCACCCTACGCTGGCGCGGTACGGATCCGAAAAATGCTGTACAAGGTGATGGAGAACGCTCACCGGCTCGTTGCTGAACATTGGCGCGGCCGAGGTGAAGGCAGCGAAACGAGACGCCCGTGCGAAGGATTGATGATCAGACTTTTCTGCTCTTGCTGTTTGCCGTTACGCTGGCATTCGCCTGGATTTTGCAGCCGTTCTACGGCGCCGTCCTGTGGGCGATCATTGTAGCCGTCATCTTTGCGCCGGTGAATCGGGCGCTGCTGCAATCGATGCCCGGCAGGCCGAACCTCGCGGCCCTAGTAACCGTCCTGCTTATCATCGCGATCGTACTCATACCGCTGGCGATGGTTGCGGCCTCCCTGGTGCAGGAAGCAACGAGTCTCTTTGAGAAGATCAGGTCCGGAGAATATGATTTCGCCGGCTACATCCAGCGTGTCTTCGATGCACTGCCGGCTTGGGCAACCCGTTGGCTGGAGCGGTTCAACCTGACAAATCTTTCAGGGCTTCGCGAAACATTGTCGTCCAGCCTGATGAAGGGCGGTCAGGTCCTGGCTCCCCAGGCGCTTACCATCGGGATGAACACTTTCGAGTTCGTGATCAGCCTCGGCATCATGCTGTACCTGCTGTTTTTCCTGACGCGCGACGGCAGGGCAGTGGCGGACCTGATCAAGCAGGCTGTTCCACTCCACGGCGATCAGAAGTCAGCGCTCTTCACCAGGTTCGCCGATGTCGTTCGCGCCACCGTCAAGGGTGGGGTTCTGGTGGCCATTGTCCAGGGCGCGCTCGGCGGCTTGGCGTTCTGGTTCCTCGGGGTTCACGCGCCGATTTTGTGGGCCGTGCTGATGGCGTTCCTGTCGCTGCTGCCGGCTATCGGAGCCGCGTTGGTCTGGCTCCCCGTCGCGATCTACTTTCTCACAACCGGCGCCGTTTGGCAGGGCATCGGGCTGATCGCCTATGGCGTGCTGATCATTGGCCTCGTGGACAATGTGCTGCGTCCATTCCTGGTCGGCAAGGATACCAAGCTGCCGGATTACGTCGTGCTGATTTCCACGCTGGGCGGCATCGAAGTCTTCGGCCTCAACGGTTTTGTCATCGGCCCGCTGATCGCCGCGATCTTCATGGTGAGCTGGGAGATTTTTTCGACGTCCAGGCGGACGTCACGGGATGAGCGGGTGGGCGACGGGTAGCACTCTCCAACGGCAAACGCGTAGGATGGGTGGAGCGCAGCGATACCCATCACCTTCGTTGAATGGAAATGTTGACGATGGGTATCGCTTCGCTCCACCCATCCTACATTCCATCCCCTACCCCAACTCAAACGTCGTGACACCGAATACCCGCTCCAGCCGCAGCGGCGGGATTGCGCCGGTATACATGCGCGCCGTCTCGAACACCGGCGCGAGCCCAAAACCTTCCGCCAGTGCGACTGCGTCGCGGTTGATGCTGGGCACGTCCAGAAAAATCTGGCCGCCACCCACCTTGGCAAGCAAGGCGGACAATACCGCTTCCGCGGTAGCGCGGTCGTCGGCCACCAGCGGCCCGATCTTAAAACCCTTCCGGCATGGCCGGATGACGCCCCAGCCCGCAAGCCGGCCATCGCGCACGACCGCGCACCCGACATGTCCGGGCGAGCCGATCCAGGTCCGCAGGAACGCCGGCCGCTGTGCCGGAAACACCGTCGCGTCGTCTGCTTCCACATCAGCTAGCGGGACTTCGCTCAAGTCAATCACCCCGGCCCGCGGCGAACTCGGTGCCGCGACCATGCCGCCATAGCGGACGTTGGCATAAGCGAGTTCGAATCCGGACTTCCTGTAATTGTCCTGCTGCGCCGTCACGCCATCGAGTCCGATCACGCGCGTGCCGGCATGTGCGATGGCCGCATTCCATATCCGCAAGCCGTAACCTTTGCCGCGCAAATCCGGTCGCACGATGTAAAAGCCGAGAAAGGAAAAGCCCGCGCCGTAATTGACGCAAGAGACGGTCGCGACAGGCGCGCCATCGATCTCGCCGATGAAAAAGCCGTGCGGATCAACGGACGAAAAACAGGCCGCATCCGCAAGCCCCGGATTCCAGCCTTCGGCGGCGGCCCACTCGATGGCAAGTGAGATTTCGTCCGGCCGCATCGTGCGGATGTTTAGGTCGTTCATGAGAGGCGATCCTTCGGATGCGTGTCTTCAGCCGTCATTGCGAGCCACCCGGTCGGCGCAAAGCGCCGCCGGATGACAGGCTCCGCGAAGCAATCCATCGTGCCGCAACAAGAGTATGGATTGCTTCGTCGCTTCGCTCCTCGCAATTGTGCATCGACAGCAATGACGGCTATTCCGAAACCGTGTACTTGAGCGCGCTGCGCAGTTCCTCAACTCACGATACCGACACGCGAATGTGTGCGCAGTCCAGAAATGGCACACTTCTTCGCCCAAAATAACATTGCGCACCTCGATTTGTTTAGCGAAAATTAACCACGCTGGCTGGCGCGGCTTGAGTAGTTGGAGGCTTCACACATGTACCGATCATCGCTCACGCTGGCTTTCGTTGTGCTGTGTTCCACGGCTGCCACGGCCAGCGACCTGTCATCCGTCTACGTCGCGCCGGGCGGAATCTACGCGCCTTCCGCAAACATCAATGTGCGCCCGCGACCGGCTTATCGGCCGTACGCGGAACCCGATTACCGATATCGCTCTTACGGTGTGCCGGACTCCGCCTACCGCGCACCGGCGGCGGTCTATGGCGAGTACGGAACGCCCTACCCTGCGCAGCCCGTCTATGTCGAACGCGCGCCCGCCTATTCCGAACGCTACTACGCGCGGGAATACGACTATGCGGGCGAATACGCGCCGCGGCCGCCGCTGCCCGTCCCCTACCGCGCGCGGGCGCGATGCGACGACGGTTATGGCAGGTGGAGCTATTGCGATTGAGCCGCCTACGCAGATTCGTATTGCGGTGACAGTGCGTAGGATGGGTGGAGCGCAGCGATACCCATCATACCGCTCCGTGCAAGAAGGCTGATGGGTATCGCTTCGCTCCACCCATCCTACATCCCTGCTGCGTGCTAACGCGGAACTAACATTTGTTTATGGCCGGGTGGGATGCGCGCGGCATCCCCGCATCAGCCTGGTGTGGGTGTCGGGCCGTATCTGCTGCAGCAAGGGCCTTAGCTCCGTCAGGAGCGAGGCCCTTATTTTCAACGCATGTGGACAAATGCCGGCGAAGTGCTTCCGGTAACTTCCGGCCAGTCGTCGGACACGCGCCAAGCTGCCACTCCGACGCACACGGTGAGCATCAGGGACATCACGAGCAGAAGCATAAAGGAAAACTGGCTCAACTCCCTTGCCCCGCGAACCACGTTCAAATTTTGAGGAAGCGAGCACGGTCTGCCGAGTCGGACAATGCAGTTCGGCTGACCTAAGCGGAGTTTTCCCCACGCGAGATTTTGCAGGTTGGATGGGTGGAGCGGCCCTATCGGCTTATGCGACTTCGAAGCTAGCAGACGTTAGTCCGGGCATCTGAGTTCAGAAGAAGATAGTCACTCGCGGCCGGAGACGGCCCGATCTTTCTATCTCGCCGCAAGATAGCGGCTTGAAAGATCGCAACCACAACCATCACGGCAGCAATCTGTCTGCGCCCAGTAGACAGGTCCATCGACATAGTTCGGCAGGGCTCATTGAAATAAAAATTGATGGAACTCTGAAGAAAAGGCGGGGAAAAACCAAAATGAGGTCTTGATTTGCCTTCTTTCTTTAGCCGGGCGCTGTGGGTAACGAGTAACGCGTATGACTGATCAACAATTGGCTATTCAGGCGATTGGCGAGGCGCAACTCATACTGGAAGAATACCTGCAACCCCGGCCGCAGAATAATGAGCGTATCCTCGACAAGTTGGTAGAAGTTCTCGAACGTCCCGATGTGATGGCTGCTGTGAGCCGCTTGCAGCAACGTAGTTGCTTCGAGCCACGCAGATGAGCAAGCAGCCCCCATCAATGGCTCTGACGGCTTTCGTTGCTGCGCTGTTGTTGGGGATTCCAGGTGTGGAAGCGAAACAGGAATGCAGCGCCGCGGCACCGTCAAATCCGAATGGAAAATGGTGGTCGTACCGTCTCATCGACGGACGAAAATGCTGGTACGAGGGCAAGCCGGGGCTTTCGAAAGCCTTGCTGGAGTGGCCCAAGGGCGTGGCCGCGCAACCATCGCTCAAGGACGTTGTGACCATAGTCCCTGAAAAGCGTTTCAATCCACTAGACGCGCAAGCGTGGGCACCGAAAGAAGCGGTGCAGGCGTGGGCACCGGAGGAAGCCGTGCAAGCGCGGACGCCGAATTACGTCCCTGACACTTTTGATGAGTTATGGAGCGGAAGGATCTGGTTTTAGATTAGAAAATTGACGGTGCGCTTGGTTCTTGGCTTCGGCTCTTACGTGAGTCGCCCTTAGAGGAGGGTGCGGTGAAAGACGTACGAGATGCGGGCGACGCCGGGCGGTCTCATCCGCCTCATCATCCAACTTGCAATCATTGCGGCGGCATCGCGCGGCAAGTGGTGATCCTCGACAGTCGCCAGGGCAAGAACTTTCGCCTCCTCCGCTGCCTAAGCTGCGAGAAAACGGATTGGGCTGAAGAGCAGTAGCCGCCGCAATCGAGAGCACAGTCGTGGCCAGGGCATCGTCTAGTCGACAGTTACTTAGCCGCCTGCTCCCGCATAGGACAGCCACTGCTCCCGCATTAATCGCGCAACAGCACGGCCTCCCGAAGCGTCCGGCTCGAGGCTAAGAGGGAGGCGAGCCCCAGCGCCATCAGCAGCACGCCAAGCCAGGTTGCCGTCCAGCCCCGCGCGTCATCGGCCGCCTCGGCGACAGGAGAGGCGACCGGCGCGGCTGGAGGTGCGGAAACGGCAGCCGCATCGCTTGGCGCCGGTGCGGCTGCCAGAACCGTCTCCGCGTCGACCCGGCGCGGCGCGAGGTCGTCAGGCGTAAGCTGATCGGTCGCGCGGTTGGCGATGGTTGCCGGCGGCACGAAGGCGGCGGCCGCCGTAGCCGGGACGGAAGCGGCATCGACCACCTTGGGCTCGGGCGCGGGCGGCGCCGGCTGAGACGTTTCCGCGGGTAGGGAGCGCAGCAGCTCCGCACGCGCATCCATGACCGCCTTCTGCCTGGCACGCGCGGCCTCATTCTCCTCGACAGCGACACGAGGTTTCGCAGCGCGATTACGAACCTGCTTCACCGTCGCGGTGCCCTCGGCAGCCTGGAACCAGCACTTGCGGCGCCCCTCAGTGCGATAGACCCAGCGCTGACCTTCTGCCGTCGACGTACCGGGTCGTGGCAAGCACTCGCTTTCCTTTTCCGCTGGAGCAGGCGCTGTCTGGGGAGGAGTGACATTGAACAAGTCTGAAAGCGGATTCGAAGATGCAGGCGAAGCCGGGAGACTTGCGAGAAGGACGAAAGCGGCGATGTAAGATCGCAAATGACCGGACATGAGAACCCCAGTGTTGCGCCCTCCCCGCACCGACCTTTGGCCGCGACCTGGGTCATAATGAGACTCAAATCCGGCAAGGCGATGGATTCATTCTGGTCCGGAAACGAGAATGGGGCGCAAGTGCCGGACAGCCGCACGAACGGCGTCCAAGGTGACTTCCTGCTCGTCTCGAACCTCGATGGGTCGTCGAAACTCAGGAACTCATGTTGCTGACAGCATCGATGTGGCAGGGACTGCTCCCATGCACTGCTGCACCTCGTTCGGCACGTTATAGTCGCGCATGACAGGGCGGCTGTCGCGCAAGCCACACGCCTCTCGCTGCACCACGAACATCCAGAGCGCGTGGCCGGCCTCCGTCACCAGGATGCGCCGTGCCTGCTGGGTTGACGCCGGCGCGCCCGAGCGTGGATGGGTGGCATCGAACTCCCGCAGCCTGGCGAGGGCCGCTTCCAGCGCTCGCCCCATCCGTCCGAGCGCAACGGCCTGGTCCTGGGCGATCTCATAGTTGAGAACGTCGACGGGAGTGCGATCAAGGCGAAAATCGCGGGACATCGGGAACGTATAGCGCGACATGGATCGCATGCGCAACGATGCGCGTTACTGTTGCGATCGCTGCCTGGGTTTGATGCTGATCGAGCTTAGCAGCATTGCGGTCACGATCATCGCTGCGATGCCAGTGAGACTCAATGCCATCTGCATCGCAAGTCCGTCTGAAATGTTGAGCAGCGCCGCGTAGCTGGCGAACGTCAAGAGAACGCCGAGGCAATAGATTGGCAGCGAGTTCTGGCCACAGAGGATCGCGCCGCGCATCACCGGTGTCGTTAGCCCTCGCCACTTGCGGGGCACGAGCCATGACGCCAAAACCGCAAGGGCCAGAAAATGCAGCAGTCGCAATGGATCGAGATTCGATTTGTCCAATGGGTAAACCAGTTTTGCCAACGCCTCCGGGATCAGTGCCTCCAGCGGTCTGATGCGCCAGCTCAATGCGATGACCAGGGTGAAGAGCAGATACAGAACGGCAAGCATAAGCGTCGTGCGTGACGTCACCCACGACCGGGGCCTCTTGCCCTCGATCATCCACCACGCGCCAAGCACGAACAGCAATTGCCAGGCCAGCGGATTGAAAGCCCAGTGGCCGTTCGGCCATGCCGGGACGGTCCAGCCAAAGGCATGCACCAACACATAAAGCGCCAGCGAGGCGCCAAGCGTCGCGTTCGGCGCTCGCAGCAGCAACCACAGCAGCGGCGCGAACAAGAGGTGAAGAAGCACGAAGACTGCCAACACATCGGTATTGACCGGACGGTATTGCAGGACCGCCGCGCGCGCGAGCGTCGCGCCGGGATGGTCGAGCAAGATACGCGTGTTGCTCTCGTCAGCAAGACGGCCAGTGCCCGCGAGGTGAACCAGGATGACGCAAGCGAGCGTGAGCAGCAGAAATGCAACATAAATGTCCCAGCTTCGCCGCAGCGTTCGGCTGATCACTCCGGTCCAGCCCTCGCAGCGCCATGCCCTGCCGTAAGCCAGCGCACAGGTTACGCCCGAGAGGAACATGAAGACCTCCGCGGCATCGCTGAAGCCGTAGTTCCGCAGCGTCAGCCAAGCTCCGATGTTGTTGGGAACATGGTCGAGAAAGATGAACCACAGCGCGATGCCTCGGCAGGCATCTATTCGCAGGTCGCGGCCTTCGCTCTTCAGTTCCGGCAGCTCGCCGACCACGAACTTGGAGATGGTAATTCGGTCGTGCATCTCGATCACCCGAGCCGGCAAAATGGACCTGCCGCTCGAACTCCTGGTGTGAGCTCGTTCACCTTTAAGCGCTTATTTTTTCAGGCGAATCTGCGCGCGAACGTTGAGCGAACTCGGCGTTGCACGTGATCATTTGAGCCGCGCGATTGAGGCCGCCCGTCCACGCGATCTTCAGTAGCCCGGATGAGCGAAGCGACACCCGGGTCATGCCGAGTCCCGCATTTCGCGGAGCCTGTCATCACCGCGCGAGCGCAATTGCGCTCATCGCGTGGCGCGCATTCGCGCGACCCGTTGGCTCATGCGGGCTACTTGCTGATTCCTTGAAGCACGAAGTTTCGGACCGCGTGCTTACACCGAAGCCGATCCAATGAATCAGATTTCGCAGTCGACCGAATTCAAAGCCTTGCGCAAGCCACCAAACGCGCTTAGCCGACAGGGTTCGGTGTCGCTGGCGGCCTTTCGCCGCTCGGAAATGGAAGCTCGCTTTATATCGGCTGTCTTTGGCTTCGGCTTAGGACGGGCGGCGGTAGCGACCTTCTTTGAACGGGCGCCGGTGGTGGCCTTCTTTGATTTGGGATCGTGTCGATGGCGGATGGTCACCTTCGGGGGCTCCGAAGGACCGACACTGATGTCTTCCGCGCGTTCATCGACTGGCGCAGGCTGCGCTGGTGTCTCGATGCTCGCAATGGCAATTTCAAGTCGATCAGCCTTCGCCAAGGCAACATGTGAATCGGAAACGGCTACGGTTGTCTCGGCAAGCGGCTGGACGACCGCTTCTGCATTACGCGCTGGCGTTCCGAGTTCCATTGCCACTAGCGCTCCTACACCCAATGGGATGAGGAGGCCCACCAACACCATTCTGAGCATGATGCTCCTCCGGTTTAGTGTCGGTGAAAATTCTCCGATCTAATGCGGCAACTTGGCGGCGGCTCACGTAACAACCCGAGCCACGTACAGGCTCTTTGCCGACAGGGTTAACGCCGGGCAGAGGTTCGGTGCACTGTCATGTGGGCGAAAGGTTTTCGAAGCGCGCCGTGGAAGGCGGAGGTCGTGTGTCGTCTAACCCCCAGCTGTCATCGTCCGCGAAGGCGGACGATCCAGTATTCCAGAGGCAGCAGAGCTTGAGCCGATAGGCCGCGGCGTACTGGGTACCCCGCATGCGCGGGGTACGACAGCAGGGATGCGGCACGGGATTCTCCGATGTGCACTTGCACATCGTTAGTTCGATGCTGGCGCATCGCCCCGGAATGACGGCCCCCCAACGGCCCCCGTTAACCCTTTGCTAACCATACACCGGGCAAAAATTGCCGGGTGAAGTCGAGTGTCGTCGGCCGCGTAAAACGGGAGGAACCCCGTGGACGCCAGTGCGGTGCCTCACTTTCGGAACGGCGGCCCTTCGGCCGCCGCCAAGACGTCTGGCGCCCGATGGCGGCAGACGCGGGGGGAAGCGGCTACCATGGTCGATGTGACGGCGGGTCAGGGCGGCGCAGGCGCAAGCGGCAAATTTCCAAGCCTTGGTGAAATCGGCGATATCCTGAAGCGCGGCGATCTGGCGCTGGCGCTCGGCGTTCTCACCATCCTGGTGGTGCTGATCCTGCCGCTGCCGGCGATCGTGCTCGATCTGTTCCTGGCGATCTCGATCACGGTGTCGATCCTGATCCTGATGACGGCGCTGTTCATCCAGACGCCGCTGGAATTCTCGTCATTTCCGACCGTGCTCTTGATCTCCACCATGCTGCGGCTGTCGCTGAACATGGCCTCCACCCGCCTGATCCTGTCGCACGGCCATGAGGGCACGGCAGCCGCCGGCCACGTCATCGAAGCGTTCGGCAACTTCGTGATGGGCGGTAATTTCGTGATCGGAATTATCGTGTTCGCGATCCTCGTGATCGTGAACTTCGTCGTCATCACCAAGGGTTCGGGCCGCATCGCCGAAGTCGCCGCCCGCTTCCAGCTCGATTCGATGCCGGGCAAGCAGATGGCGATCGACGCCGATCTGTCCGCCGGCCTGATCGACGAGCAGACCGCCAAGGCTCGCCGCAAGGCGCTGGAAGACGAAAGCGGCTTCTTCGGCGCCATGGACGGCGCCTCGAAATTCGTCCGCGGCGACGCCATCGCGGGCCTGCTTGTGGTCTTCATCAACGTGATCGGCGGCATCATCATCGGCGTCGCCCAGCAGGGCATGAGCTTTGGCGATGCCGCCCGCACCTACACCATTCTGACGGTCGGCGACGGCCTGGTGACGCAGGTGCCGGCGCTGATCGTGTCCACCGCCGCGGGCCTTTTGGTTTCGAAGGCCGGCATCACCGGTGCGGCCGACAAGGCGTTGATGAAGCAGCTCTCGGGTTACCCGCAGGCGCTCGGCATGTCCGCCGGCGTGATGCTGGTGCTGGCGCTGTTGCCGGGCATCCCGATGCTGCCGTTCCTGGCGCTCGGCGGCGGCGCCGCTGCGCTCGCCTGGAAAGCGCGAAACCACAACCACGTCACCAAGGCTGCCGAAGCCGCCGCGGCCGCTGCGCCCGAGCTTGCGGCGGCTGCCGCCAACGCCGCGGCCGAGGAGCCGATCGCCACCGCGCTCAAGATCGACGACCTCAAGATCGAGCTCGGCTATGCGCTGCTGCCGCTGGTCAACGGCCCTGATGGTACCGACCGCCTCACCGAGCAGATCAAGGCGCTGCGCCGCTCGCTCGCGATCGAAATGGGCTTTGTGATGCCCGCCGTGCGCATCCTCGACAACGTCCAGCTCGAGGCGAACACCTACGTCATCAAGATCAAGGAAGTGGACGCCGGAACCGGCAAGATCTGGCCGAACCAGTTCATGGTCATGGATCCCGCCGGCAACCAGGTCGGCGTGCCCGGAATCCACACCGTCGAGCCGACGTTTGGCCTTCCCGCAACCTGGGTCGATGCCGCGCTGAAGGAAGAGGCCTCGTTGAAGGGCTACACGGTGGTCGATGCCGCCACCGTGCTGTCGACGCACCTCACCGAGCTGCTCAAGAACAACATGAGCGACTTGCTGTCCTATGGCGAGGTGCAGAAGCTCCTCAAGGATCTGCCGAAGGAACAGGGCGAGCTGGTCAAGGACATCGTGCCGAGCCAGGTCACGGTCTCGGGCATCCAGCGCGTGCTGCAACTCCTGCTGGCCGAGCGGATCTCGATCCGCGACCTCTCGACCATCCTCGAAGGCATCGCCGACGCGCTCGCCTTCTCGCGCAACCCCGCCACCATGGTCGAGCACGTCCGCGCCCGCCTCGCGCGCCAGATCTGCGCGCAGAATACCACATACAACGGCTATCTGCCGCTGATCGCGCTGTCGGCGCGGTGGGAGCAGGCGTTTGCGGAATCGATCGTTGGCCAGGGCGAAGAGCGCAGCCTCGCCATGCAGCCCTCAAAGCTGTCGGAGTTCATGACCAGCGTTCGCAACGCCTTCGAACAGGCGGCGCGCGAGGGCGAGGCACCGGTGCTGGTCACCTCCGCTGCAATCCGCCCGTTCGTGCGCTCGCTGGTCGAGCGGTTCCGCTCGCAAACCACCGTGTTGTCGCAAGCGGAAATTCACCCGCGCGCGCGGCTGAAGACGGTCGGCAGCGTCTAGGTCGATCGCGAGCGCGGCGCAAATCACCAGCGAAAATGGCGAAGCCTTTTCGCCACAGGCAAACGGTTTGTCGAAAATGGCCGATCCGGCGCCATTCGGCCTTGAGAAGCGGTGATCTCCGCATAAGCTGTTACAGAGACTGAATATTTATTCATTTCCGGCGATCGATGCGGGCGTTCCGATCGCGGCCGTTCAAGTCTTTTCACCGCCTTGTGATCGCTCCTTTGGAAACAGATCCCGGAGTCCTACGTTTTCTGACGCGAGATGTTGAACCAGCCTGCGGACGCATCCAACAAATCCGTCAGGCCGGAGGCGGCAGGAGACTTCCATGAACCATTCGATCTACAGCGCAGATCGCACGACTCATCTCAAGATCGTGGTCGTGGCCCTCGTGGCAGGTGTCGTGGTCGCCGGGTTCAGCATCTCCGCGCGCAACACCTCGGATGAAGGTCTCACCCAGACCGCGAGCACGCGCGTGATGAAGGCCGGCAAGCCGGTGGCGATCACCAGTTCCGGTAACTCAATCGTACGTTAACGGAGGAATCCGCAACACAGGAATTCACGGAATTCACGCGGCTCTTTACAGCCCCCCAAAGTCGCCACGTGGATATATAAGACCCCAACTACCCCCAAGTTGACTGCGAAAACGCCCGCTCCCCACGGGCGTTTTCTTTTTTGGCGGCGTACTGTCGCGCTCGCCACCACCACCGCTCCCTGCCGCCTACCCACAGACGTCATCCTGAGGAGCCTGCGAAGCAGGCGTCTCGAAGGATGGCCGCGGAATGAGTGGCTGCAGCGGGGCCTTCATGGTTCGAGACGCGCAACAAGCGCGCTCCTCACCATGAGGGGGAGCAGGCGCTAGCGAGCAGCCGGCACCGTCTCGATCAGCTTGCCGGTAAAGATCGGCGCCGAGGTCGGCTGGCCGCTCGGCGAGCCGCCGGCCTGCTCAACGGTCACCGCATAGAGCCCGGTGTTGATCGTACTGGCGTCGTAGTCGGCGAGCACCGGGCGCGCGGTGAAATCGCTGCCGCCGATCACGCCGAGCGAGCGCGGTTGCGGCAGGCGGTCGGAAATCAGCCAGAGCTCAAAGCTCTTGCCGGGCTCGGCATCCGCCCCAACCTTGCGGACAGTGAAATTTTTGGTTGCGGCGTCGACCGTCAAAATGAACGCGGGCGAGTCGCCGTCACGCTGCAGCAGCGCGACATATTGCGCCGAGGGTGTCGGCTGTGGCGCCGGCGTCTTCACCTCGACGGTCTGGATGCGCGGCTTCGGCCGCAGCGCCTCCGGTAACAGTTCCGGCCGATAGACCTGCACCGCCAGCATCGCGATAAGCGATGCGGCAATTGCGGTGACGAAGGAAGTCACGTTGCGCCAGCGCTTCGCGCGGCCCGTCAACTGGATGACGTTCGAACCGTCTGCAACCGCATTGTCTGCCACTCCCGGCTCCGAGACGGCTGGCGGCGCCTCGGCCACCACCGGCTCAGCCGGAGGCGCAGTCTGCGGCGCCTCAGGCAGCGTCAGCGGCGCCTGCGCTTCCGTGGAATGTCCGATCGCGGCCTTGATGTTTTCCCACACGATCGGACGCGGCTCGACCGAACCGACCATCTGGTTGAGCACGCCGAGCCGGTATTCCCAGGCGTGAACGAGCGCGCCGTATTCGGCATCGACGGCCATCATGGTCTCGACCTGCGCGCGCTCGTCGGCATCGAGGGTACCGAGCGCATATTCCGCGGCGAGCGCGATATGGTCTTCGCTATAGGCCATCGTTCAAGACCCGGACCCTAGTCCGAGACACTCCCTTATCTCCATCATGCTGCGGCGCAGCCATGTCTTCACCGTATTCACCGGTGTCTCGAACTTGGCGGCGAGCTGTTCGCGGCTCCAGCCGTTGTAATAGGCGAGCAGCACGAGCTTCTGCCGATCCGGCTCCAGGCGGCCGACGCATTCCAGCAACCGCTTCAACTCTTCCGTCATCTCGCGCCGCGCCAGCGGATCGGGCGACTCGGCCGCCACTTCCATCGCGGTCGGCTCCTCCTCGATCGAGCTTTCGCTCTTCTTGCGCACCACGTCGATCGCCCGGTTGCGCGCGATCGACGCCATCCACGTGATCGGCGAAGCGAGCGCCGGGTTGAACTGTCCCGCGCTGTTCCAGATCTTGACGTAAGCCTCCTGAATGACCTCCTCCGCGAGGTCCTGACGCCGCAAGATACGGAGCACGACGCCGAAGAGTTTCGCGCGCGTGGCGGCGTAAAGGCGCTCAAAAGCGGCCTCATCCCCCTTCGCGACCGCGGCAATCAGCCAGACCAGCTCCGCTGGCGTCAGCATTCAGCGTCCCCCACAATCCCGCTCCTCCAATGCGTCCTACGCCGGAGCCGACGAGAAGTTTCGTAGCATACCTTGCGTCAGAGGGGCCACCAAGTCGCCGATTCCGGAAGATTGGCCAAGATTGGCCAAGAAAAAACCCGGGCCGTGAGGCCCGGGTTTTCGGTCGTTCGACCGATGGTGTGAGAAGCGTCAGGCGACGCCAAGCCGGGCGCGCATCAGGCCGATACTGTCCATGTCGGCCTGCTCGCGGGCGCTTTCCTCGGCGCGCTCGCGCGCCTGGTCGCGCTCGTCGAGCAGTTCGACCTTTTTCAGTTCCTCGAAGGCTTCGCTGAGCAGGCTCTTGGCATCCTCGAGTTGGATGCGCAGTTCGTCGGCGGAGCGGGTCAGGTTTTCCCGGCGCTGAATCGCGGCTTTAGCATAGGTCGGATAGGCAAAGTGGGAGGGGTCGTTGATTCCGGCCCGCTCCTGCTCGGTCTGGATTTCGCGCTCGAGATCAACCGACATGCGCTGGAAGTCGGCGATCATGCCTTCGATCTGGGTAACCCTTCGGCGCTTCTCGTCGACCTGAAATTTCTTCAGGCGGATCAGCGTTTCGCGTGACTTCATCGACTCATACTCCCCAGAAGTCCCAATCTGAACGCGGGACGGAGCCGGCTCCCTCGGGTGGCCCCACCGGCGTCATTAATCATGTGCCGGGGATGATGGCCTGACAAAGTTAGCGTTCCGTTTCCAAATTGGCGAGGATCTGCGCCAATTGGCGGTAGCCGTCATCAAGGCTCGAGTTTTCGTCCTTGGCCTGACGCAGAAAGGCTTCCAGCGGCTCGTGCAACCGGATTGCCTCGTCGACCTCCGGGCTCGAGCCTGCCCGATAGGCGCCAAGCCGGATCAGTTCCTCCATATCGGCGTAGGTCGCCATCACCTGGCGGCCCCGCATGATTATGGGAAGATAGTCGGGATTGGCCGATCTCGGCATGGTGCGCGAGACCGATTTGAGGATATTGATCGCGGGAAACCGTCCGCGCTCTGCAATCGAGCGTTGCATGACGATGTGACCATCCAGAATGCCACGCACCGCATCCGCGATTGGTTCGTTGTGGTCGTCACCATCGACCAAGACCGTGAAAATGGCAGTGATGGTGCCGACGCCGGTGCCCGGCCCTGCCCGTTCCAGGAGTTTTGGCAGCTCCGTGAACACCGTCGGCGTATAGCCTTTCGCGGTCGGCGGCTCGCCGGCCGACAGCCCTATCTCGCGCTGCGCCATCGCAAAGCGCGTGACCGAATCCATCAGGCACAGTACGTCCTTGTCCTCGTCGCGGAAATATTCTGATATCGCCAGCGTCAGGTAGGCGGCCTGCCGCCGCATCAAGGCGGGCTCATCGGATGTTGCCACCACCACGACCGAGCGCGCCAGGCCTTCGTCGCCAAGATCCTCCTGCAGAAATTCCTGCACCTCGCGGCCGCGTTCGCCGATCAGGCCGATGACGGTGATATCGGCATCGACATTGCGCGCCAGCATCGACAGCAGCACCGATTTGCCGACGCCGGAACCTGCGAAGATACCGAGCCGCTGGCCGCGGCAGCAGGTCAGGAACGTGTTGAGCGCCCGCACGCCGAGATCGAGCGGCGCCCCGACGCGCTTGCGCGAATGCGCAGGCGGCGGTGCATTGCGATAGGGCATGGGCGACGGGCCCTGCACCAGTGGCCCCTTGCCGTCGATCGGCTCCCCCATGGCGTTGATGACGCGGCCGAGCCAGGCCGGCGACGGCCGCACCTGGCTTGCCGCCGTCGCAATGACCGCGCGGCAACCGCGCCGGACGCCGTCGAGTCCGCCGAACGGCATCACGACAGCATTGCTGCCGGAAAAGCCGATCACTTCGGCCGGGATGAAGCGGCTTCCACCGGTCTCGATGACGATGCGGGCGCCGACCGACATCGCATGGATAGGCCCCGCGATCTCGACCATCAGGCCGCGCACGCCCACGACGCGGCCATATATATTGACGCCGTCGATATCGCCGATTTGCTCCGCAAGCGCCTTCATTGCGAAAACCTTAAGTTTCCGCACTTTAAGAAACCGCGCTTAACCTCGTGTTTACCCGCATCATTAATCATTGCGTCACTGTCTTTGGTGACTGAGAGCGCTTGCCCGTCAGAAGAAGGGCGAAACGCGGGAGTCGGTTAGGCCCGCCTCTTAATCTGGAACCTGAGTGGACACTATGGAGAAAAGCTGCTTCCGAGCAACATCTTAGGGCGATTCGCTGAAAATTGCACTTAAAGAGCTTGCGAACCGGAATCAGATTTTGTTAACCATGTGTCTGTCAGGATCCGAATCAGTTGTTAAAGGCGTTTTGAGTGCCGCAAGTGCGGCCGACCTGACGCCCGGAGCGGCGGACTAAAGGGGACTGGCATGCGCGTTTTGCTGATAGAAGATGACAGCGCCGTCGCGCAGTCGATCGAATTGATGCTGAAATCCGAGAGCTTCAACGTCTACACGACGGATCTCGGAGAAGAAGGCGTCGATCTAGGTAAGCTTTACGACTACGATATTATCCTTCTCGACCTCAACCTGCCCGACATGTCCGGCTACGACGTGCTCAAGCAGCTCCGGGTATCGAAAATCAAGACTCCCATTCTGATCCTCTCCGGCCTCGCCGGCATCGAGGACAAGGTCAAAGGTCTCGGCGTCGGCGCCGACGACTATATGACCAAGCCCTTCCACAAGGACGAACTGGTTGCCCGCATCCATGCGATCGTCCGCCGTTCCAAGGGTCACGCCCAGTCGGTCATCCAGACCGGGGATCTCGTGGTCAATCTCGACACCAAGACGGTCGAGGTCGGCGGCCAGCGCGTGCACCTGACCGGCAAGGAATACCAGATGCTGGAGCTGCTCTCGCTCCGCAAGGGCACCACGCTGACCAAGGAAATGTTCCTCAACCATCTCTATGGCGGCATGGACGAGCCCGAGCTGAAGATCATCGACGTCTTCATCTGCAAGCTGCGCAAGAAGCTCGCGAACGCCTCCGAAGGCCGCAACTTCATCGAAACCGTGTGGGGCCGCGGCTACGTGCTGCGCGAGCCGCACGAGGCGGACGAGCGCATCCCCGCCTGAGTAAGGGTTTACAGCGAGCCCAACGGCTCACTCCTCCCGGCTGGACCCCGCCCGAAATGGCGGGGTTTTTGTTTGGGCCACTGCCACGCGACAAATTCGCTTCCCCGGATTGAAACCCACTTCGCGGTGTCTCGTACTTGACGGAGTTGTCCGCAAACGAGGGGGAAGTCATGAAAAACGTCAGTCTGGCTGCCGCTGTCGCGCTCGGGTCGGCATCGGGTGCGCTCATCGGCTATTCGGCGCTTGCCGGCGGCGACAAGGTCGCCTTCCCGGAGAATTTCGACAAGGGCACGCTCTACGCCACGGTCGATCGTTACGACAACAAGCAGTACCGCGAGCTCTATGCGACGCCGGCGGCGGTCGATGCGGTACGCAAGGGGCAGCCGATCCCGAGCGGCACGGTGCTGACGCTGGTGCAGTACAAGGCGCAGCTCGATGCGGCCGGCCAGCCGCTCAAGGATGCCAAGGGCCGTTTCCAGAAGGGCGACCTCGTCGCCTACACGGTGATGGAAAAGCGCGACGGCTGGGGCACCGAGTACAAGGATGACATTCGCAACGGCGAATGGGAGTATCAGGCGTTTGGCCCGGACAAGAAGGTCAACGACAAGGCCAATTTGACGGCCTGCTTCGCCTGCCACAAGCCGCATGCCGGGCAGGATTTTGTTATCTCGCTAGCGGGCCTGAAGGGTACGCCCGAAGGCGCCATGGCAAAGCCCGCGCCGGGCCCCGGCGTGGTCTCAATCTCCGACTTCAAGTTCGGGCCGGAGACCGTCGTCGTCAGCAAGGGCCAGACCATCACCTGGCACAACGCCGATTCCTCGCCGCACCAGGTGACGATCACCGGCCCCAAGGCGCAGCGCTCGTCGATCGCGCTGAAAGGCCAGACCACCGAGCTGACCCTCTCCGATGCAGGAATCTACGACTACATTTGCGGGCTACACCCGGCAATGAAGGGCAAGATCGAGGTCAGGGAATAGCCCGGCGGCGCCAAGGCCACCATGGAAGATTTGCGAACCCCGCCTGAAATGGCGGGGCTTTTGTTTGGGCAGTCTCTATTGGAATTGAACCGTCTGCTTCTATGCGCCGACTGAGAGATCGTGCGAACCTTCCGGAACGCACGAGTTGGGGCGAAAATTCAATGATCCTGCAATCCCTCGCCGGGCTGCCGGCGTTCCTGGTTTACTTCTGCACGGCAATCGTTGCCGTGGTCGCGTACCTCTTCGTCTACACCCGCGTCACGGCGCACAACGAGTTCGATCTGATCCGCGCCAATGAGCCGGCTGCCGCGATTGCGCTGGGCTTGAGCCTGCTCGGCTTCGTGCTGCCGCTGGTCAGCGCTATCACCCATTCGGCCAATGTCTGGGATTGCCTGATCTGGGCCGCGATCGCGCTGATCGTGCAGATCATCGTCTATTACCTCGTCAGGGTTCCGGTGCCGAACCTGTCGAAGCGGATCGCATCGGGCGAACTCGCCGCCGCGATCTGGCTCGGGCTGTCCTCGCTGGCCGCCGGCGCGATCAACGCCGCTTGCATGACCTACTGACCATGGCGAACAATTCAGAGCCTGAATTCGGCAAGCGCAAACCGGTCTCGATGCCGGCGGCGCCGCGTCCCGTTCCGCCGCCGGCCAAGCGTTCGGGCCATGTCGCACTCCTGCTTATGGGCACGTTTGCGGTCGGCGCCACCGCCTACACGCTGATGCCGAGCCGCACTTGCGAGCAACCAAACCCGCACCTGGCATCGCCGACACAAAACACGGCCGAGTGCTCCTCCCGCAGCTCTTCCTCGGGCCATGGCGGCTCCGGTGGCGGATCGTCGTCACGCAGCAGCTATTATAGCAGCGACTCCTCCTCGAGCTCCTCGAGCCATTCGTCCTATTCCGGCTCGCACTCCGTGCAGCGCGGCGGCTTCGGCTCGTTCGGGCACGCCATCGGCTTCTCTGGCGGCTGAATTTCATGCAGCGTATCCCCTGCCCCGAACGCGACGACTGGCGTGCCACCGCCGAAGGCCTTGGGTTCACTTTTCACACCATTGATGGCGAACGCTATTGGGACGAACGGACCTACTACGCGTTCACGCTGCAGGAAATCGAACGGCGGATCGAGGCCCCCACCGCCGAGATCGATGCGATGTGCCTCGAGCTGGTCGGCCGCGTGATCAACGACGAAAAGTATTTGCGCCGTTTGAAAATATCCGAAGCGTTCTGGCCGCTGATTTCCGAAAGCTGGCGCCGCCGCGACGCCAGCCTCTACGGCCGGCTGGACCTGAGCTACGACGGCTGGAGCCCGGCGAAACTGCTGGAGTACAACGCCGATACGCCGACCTCGATTTTCGAAGCGGCGGTTTTTCAGTGGGCCTGGCTCGAACAGGCGATGGAGCGCAACATCATCCCGAAACGCGCCGACCAGTTCAATTCAATCCACGAGCGCCTGATCGACGCCTGGAAGAAATATGGCGGCGCCAAGCATCTTCATCTCACAGGAATGACCGACAATGCCGAGGATGCCGGTACGCTGGCCTATCTGCAGGACACTGCGAGCCAAGCCGGATTGAAGACGATCTTGATGGACATCAAGGAAGTCGGGTTGGATCACGATGGCCGCTTCGTCGATCTCGACGACCGCGCCATCGAGCTCGCCTTCAAGCTCTATCCCTGGGAATGGATGTTCCGCGACACGTTCGGCGAAAAACTCGCGACAGCGCCGACCCGCTGGATCGAACCGCCATGGAAGGCGATCCTCTCCAACAAGGGCATCCTTCCCCTGCTGTGGGAGATGTTTCCGAAGCATCCCAATTTGCTGCCGGCCTATTTCGAGGACGATCCGAAGGCGGCCATGCTCGGCTCCTCGTTCGTGCGCAAGCCGCTCTATTCGCGCGAAGGCGCCAACGTCGCACTCGTCAGTGCTGGCGCCACGGTGACGGAACAGCAAGGGCCCTACGGCGCGGAAGGATTCATCCGGCAGGCTTTCGCGCCGCTGCCGAGCTTCACCGACCAATACCCGGTGCTCGGAAGCTGGCTGGTCGATCACACGCCATGCGGCCTGTCGATCCGCGAGGACGAGAACCCGATCACCGGCAACACGTCGCGCTTCCTGCCGCACGCGATCTTGTAGCGCGGCAGCATGCCGAGACGCAGGCTGAAGAACAGGGTCAGCGCGCCGCGGCAACCGCCCGCAGGGTTTGCGGCACCAGGGTCGACGCCCCCACCCGTATCACCGGTGCGATGTTCGGACGATAAAGTCCGCGTCGCTCCGGATAGGGCTTGAAGCTGTTGGTGATGCCGACCACCGATTCGGCAGCGCCCAGCGCCAGCACGCCATCCGGCTCCAGCATCCGGGAAAGCCGCTCGAAGATGTTAGCCTTGGTATTCTGATCGAAATAGATCAGCACGTTGCGGCAGAAGATGACATCGAACACGCCGAGATGGGAGAAGTCCTGCAGCAGGTTGAGCTGACGATGCTGCACCATGCTGCGGATCTCGGCGTTGATCTGCCAGAGTTCGCCGTTCTGGGTGAAATATTTCACCAGCAACTGGATCGGCAGTCCGCGCTGCACCTCGAACTGGCTGAAGATGCCGGCCTTCGATTTTTCCAGCACCGCCTGCGACAGGTCGGTCGCGACGATCTCGGTGCGCCAGCCGGACAGCAGGGGTCCCGCCTCCTTCAGGCACATCGCGATCGAATATGGTTCCTGCCCGGTGGAGGAAGCTGCGCACCAGATGCGTAAAGCGCGGCGGGCCGCACGCGCCTGCACCAGCGCCGGAATGACCGCTTCCCGCAAATGATCGAACGGAATCTTGTCGCGGAAGAAAAACGTCTCGTTGGTGGTCATCGCCTCGACCACCTCGGCGGTCAGCGCGTTGGCCCCGCCCTTCATCTTCTCGACGAGTTGGGAAATGCCCGGCAGGCTGGACTTGCGGGCCAACGGCAGCAGCCGGCTTTCGACCAGATATTGCTTGTCGGCCGAAAGATCGAGCCCGGAGCGCTCTTTCAGAAGCTTACGCAGATACTCATAGTCTGAAGGCGTCACGAACGATCTCCCGAAAACAACCGTACCAGTTTTGGTGCGATCTGATTGAGCGGCAGAACCGCCGCGCAAATACCTGCATTGGCGGCCGCGCCCGGCATGCCCCACACCACGCTGGTCGCTTCGTCCTGGGCAATCACGCTGCCGCCGGCGGCGACGATCTCCTTGCCGCCGCGCATCCCGTCGGAGCCCATGCCGGTCAGAATCACCGACATGATGCTGCCCTGCCAGACGTCGATGGCGGAGTTGAACAGCGGGTCCACCGCGGGCTTGCAGAAATTCACCGGCGGCCCGTCGTCGAGCGAGATAGCGGTGTCGGCACCATGGCGCACGACGCGCATGTGGCGGCCGCCCGGCGCAAGATAGATCCGGCCGGGCTTGACGATCTCGCCGTCAACGGCCTCATGCGCCGGTCGGCGGCTCGCACGTGCCAGATGCTCGGCGAGAATCGTGGTGAAGGTTGGCGGCATGTGCTGCGTGATCAGCACCGGAAAACGATCGATCACCGGACCGATATCGGCGACCAGCGCCATCAGCGCCTGCGGGCCGCCGGTCGACGAGCCGATCAGAAGCACACGCGGCGCCAGCATGCTGAAGGGCCGGCGCGCCAGTGGCAGTTGCGCAACCGGTGCGGCGACCGGATGAACGGATACCTCGCGCACCCGCTCGGCTGGTGCCGGAGCCGGGCTCGCGCCAGGCGACGCACGGCGGCGGGCCCTGGCGCCCAGATGGCGAATCTTCTGGATCAGATCGTGGTGGAATGTCTCGGCAGCGGTGGCCTCGCGCGTGCTCTCCGGCTTTGGAATGTAGTCGGCGGCGCCGAGCGAGAGCGCCTTGAAGCTGATCTCCGCATTGCGGCGGGTCAGCGTCGACGCCATGATGATGACGAGGTCGCGCTTTTTCGCAAGCAACTGGGGCAGCGCCGAAATGCCATCGAGCTCCGGCATTTCGATATCGAGCACAGCGACATCGGGTTTGATGCGATCGATCTGGTTGACGGCGTCGAGGCCAGTGCGCAGGGAGGCGGAGACCTCCATGTCCGGCTCGGCGCCGATCCAGCGCGAGATCATCCCGCGGATCACGACGGAGTCGTCGACCACCATCACGCGCAGCTTGTCTTGCCTTGTCGAGATTGGCGGCGGAGACTTCGTTAACGCAACACTCATTACTTCACCCGACCCAACTCAAGCGGCACACTTGCAAAACCAACGCCGATGGCCGTTGAGCCGCCGGGATCACATAGAGATCAGATCAGGCCGACTTCCTGGAACTTCGCGGTGACGATGTCCTTGTCGAACGGCTTCATGATGTATTCGTTGGCGCCGGCATGCAGCGCACGCGCGATGTGCGCGACGTCATTTTCGGTGGTGCAGAAGACCACCTTGGGCGCGTCGCCACCGGGCATGCGGCGCAGGTTGCCGAGGAATTCGTAGCCATCCATGACCGGCATGTTCCAGTCGAGTAGAACCGCCTCGGGCATCGCGCGCTTGCAAACCTCAAGCGCCTTCTCGCCGTCCTCGGCTTCGACGATCTGAAAGTCGAGACCTTCGAGGATACGTCGTGCGACCTTTCGGATGACGCTCGAGTCGTCAACGACCAGACATGTTTTCATTTTAGGGCTCCACTTACATCAATTCCCAAGAGGGATGTTTCCGTACCGGGTTGGATTTTCATGCCGCCATCAGGTCGGGTGTGATTTCGAGGACGCGATCGACGTCGAGGACGACCATGAGCTGGCCGTCGAGGCGGTGCACGCCGCCGGCGAGCTTGGCCATGCGGGGATCGAGGTTGACCGGGTTTTCCTCGCAGCTCGCGTCGGGCAGCCGCAGCACCTCGCCGATCTGGTCGATCAAGAGGCCGTAGGACTCGCCTCTGAGGTCGACGCCGACCGCCATCGGCGGCTTGCCGTCGTCGTTCTTCGGCAGGCCGAGCCGGGCGCGCATGT
>NZ_MAXC01000020.1 GCF_001693485.1 Bradyrhizobium sp. LMTR 3 | reverse complement strand
TTTTTGGTTTTTGCTCTACCGAGGAATTTTTGGGGACCAAGCCGTCGGCTTTCAGATCGAATTGACCATCCCACCTTACTCGTTTCATCGACCTCTCCAATGAACAGGCTGATGCCGCACTGAATTGCCAAAACATTATGACCTGCCCCTGAATTTTCATCCAGCGCGGCTAGAGTCTCGGAATTTTGTACGCCAAGTGGCGTTGATGAAGCAACGGACGATCGGCGGAGCTGGTCGGGGTTGCGTAGCCGATCGTCCGTTGCGGTGGGGTGGGCGGCATAGGCCGCGCGGGTTAGGTATTTCAGTGACGAGTGGGGGGTGCCGGAGGTTGTAGTCCATGGTCCTCGGCAGCGATCTTGGCGCGGGCGTGGCCTAGAAAGAACAGCGTTTCGTTGAGCAGCTCATCGGGCATCCGGCCGCTGATGGGGAAGACGGCCCGCTCCCTCGGCAACGGTTATATACTGGCGATGTAGAGACCCGCTATTAGGAGCAATTCAACGATGGAAGTCGCGACCGTTGGGTAGGATATTTCGAAGCGCGTATTCCATATCCATGCAGTTGATAGTCAATGCCAAGTGACCAGTCGCCGACGCCTACGGCGTGGCGAGATCATGTCGTTCTTCTCCTTGCTCGCGCCGTGCCTAGTCGACATGGAGGCCTGCGCCACCGCTCACCAAAGGGCATGGGAGACTCGACGGTGACGCCGCTGACGCGGCCGCGATCTGCGAAAGCGGTCACCTGGCCCAATATGCGGTTCGTTCCAATCAAGGGTGTCGAGAACCAAGGCTTCTTTATGCTTCATCGCGCAAGAGGCCTGCTGGTCCGTCAGAGAACATGGGGTATTCCGGGCCAGAGCTATACTGAAGCTCTCAGAATCAGCTCTCCAGGATCGACGAGGCTCACCTCTTGGGCCCTGCAACGACAGGAGAGCCGCAATGGGGCATTATGTCGGACTGGACGTTTCTCTGAAGCTAACGCGATCTGCATTGTTGATTTGACGGGAAAGATTGCGTGAAGGCATGGTTCGTTCCGACCCCGAAGCGATGGCAGCATTCATCAAGTCAAATGCGCCGTATGTCGCGCGGATCGGACTCGAAACAGGAGCAACGTCGACATGGCTGTGGACTGAGTTAAATAAGCTCGGGCTGCCGGTCATCTGTATCGCGCCAGACCCGCCAAGGTTGCTTTGAAAATGCAAATCAACAAGAGCGACCGCGATGATGCCGTAGGCATTGCCCGCATCACGCAATGTGAATGGTATAAGGAAGTGCGCGTCAAAGACCTCAACTGTCACGCGGCGAAGCCTCTGCTGGTCAGCCGAGCTCTACTCGTCAAGATCAAGGAGATCTCGAGAACCAAATCCGCGGGCTCCTAAAGAACCTCGGGCTGGTTATTGGCCTCGCAAAGATGAACGTATTCGCATCGCGTGCTGCGGAGCTGATCGAAAATCGACCGGGACTCGCCGCTGCGGTAAGTAACGCCGCTACTCACCGCCCGACTAGCCATCGAGCAGCAGATTTCTGATCTCGACTGTAAGGTCATGAAGCTCGCACGCAACAATGCGCAAGTGTGACAGTTCATGACGGTACCTGGTATCGGCCCTGTCACGGCTCTTTGCTTTCTTGCACGATCGACGACCCTACGCGCTTCAAACGGTCAAGAAGCGTCGGAGCCTATGTCGGACTAACGACCCGACGCTACGCATCCGGCGAGATCGACTTGGACCGGTCGAATCTCGCAGTGCGGCGACAAAATGTTGCGCGGCTATCTCCTATGAGGCAGCCAATGTGCTGCTCACACGCGTAGCAAATGATGAGCGCTCAAAGCCTGGAGCATTCGGATTGCAAAACGAAGCGGGCTGCGCAAAGCCAAGGTTGAGGTTGGAAGCTTGCGGTCATTCTGCATCGGATAGATCGAAGGTACCGAATTTAGATGGTCAAAGGAGACCGCCATGCTAACTGCATAGCAAACTATCGAATTCCCGCCGACCATCGGCGGGATCTAAGGTCCTGCGGGGACGCTGGCG
Source organism: Bradyrhizobium sp. LMTR 3 (assembly GCF_001693485.1). Taxonomy (GTDB): domain Bacteria; phylum Pseudomonadota; class Alphaproteobacteria; order Rhizobiales; family Xanthobacteraceae; genus Bradyrhizobium. Next base: position 33,662 of record NZ_MAXC01000020.1, on the reverse strand, counting down.
TTGGCGCGATCGCCCCTGGCTTTGCGACGCTCAAAAAGCATGGGCGCTTCACACATCGATGCCCAGCATCATCCTACGCCAGCATGCCGAGGGCATGCCCCTACCACGGAGGGAACCATGAACCCGGCGAGGATGTGTTTGGAGAGTCTTGACCGCAGGCTCGGAATTAGAGAACCATGACATCTTGCGCCATCCGAGCTCACTTTGCTGAGTTCGGATCATTGTCGGGCAAGGGCGGCAAAGGACGCCATGCCTATGCCGAAGGAATTATCGCCAGCGTTCCGTAGACTTGGAACGCGATGGTGGGCGGCAAGTGCTGAGGTTCCGGTCATGCCCATCGCTCGCCGCGGCAGACAAAGCTCCAGAATCCAGAAGAACGCTGATCGAGATCGGCACGCCAGTCACAAACAACTGCCGCATCGAGGGCCAATCGAAGCGCCACAGGTGCTTAAGCGGGTGATAGTCCCGAAAGGGACGCCACATTGTTGTGAACCATAAGGCGGACAACAACGTCGCACAGTTTTCCAAACTTGTCGCGACCGACACCCGCCCCCAATGTCTCCAGTGGCGGCAGTCCAACTTTTCCAAAGATCAGCATATAGCCCAGAAATGCGTTAACAGAAATGGCCGCAAGCGTGATCCACAAGATTGGCTCCGGACCATTGACTGCTCCCATGAAACTACGGATTGCTAGAAAACAGAGCGCCGGGCCCAAGCTCCAGGCCAGTCTACGCAGATAGTGTTGGGCCAGTTGCGCCACGGTTGGAGCCTAGCCAAAAGCGAGTAGTATGTGCTCGCCAAGCAGAGGAAAAATCATAATCGGTACCGACACCCAAGAGAGCCGCCCATAGGTTCATACGTAGTGAGGTCCGAGCTATGGCGAAACGTATTGCCCCAAACGCCTCCGCCGCCACGGTGTGATTGCCGTCATCAGGCCTGTGCCAAGATTGAAGCCAGCAATATAGACTCGACTTGCCAGTTCTGCTGCAGCGACCGCGTCAGGCCCAATGCGCCCGAGAAACGCAAGACCAGTGATCATCATCGCTATTGGCCGTTTGCGTGAACACCATCGATGACGCAAGTCTAACGATTTCGCTCAACTCAGCAGCGAAATAGCGGCTGGGTATCAAACTGAACGGTGGACGCTGCGGACCGTAACTGCTCTGGTTTCTATTTTCATCTGTTCGATCCGCATCGGGCGAAACGTGACTCCTTAGAGCTCATCGGAGCATTTCCGGTTTGCGCTCCGACTCGTTTCAGGAGTTTCGACCTCGCTGGCCCCAGCAGTGCAAACTCGCACATGCCTCATATCGACATGAAGGATAGATGCGAGCACATTTAAGAGCTGAGCTCGTATTGGCGATTTCGAAGTCGATAAGATCTAGTCGACGTGTCACCTCTTTTCAAGTGAGCGTCTCCCGATCCTGCCGCGCGGTGGCGAAAGGAGGCTCCACTAGATCAGGCTTATGTCCAACGAGCATCGGCATGTCTAACTGATGGTTCGCGATGCCCGGCGGCGCCCTGCGCAAGCTCTGCCAGACCACCACCATCAAGAATCTCGGCTAGCGTACCGCCCGTGGTTTCGATCGTTCGTTGAGCATGTTTCGGCATGCGAACTATTCAGATGCGGACGGCATCGCGAATATCTCCGCCTTTTTTGAGTTCGCATAGGCCGTCTCGAGTCTTCATCGAAAGCTTCGGATCATTACCTCGCACCCACGTCTGGTTCTGCTGCCGTTTACCAACCGAGAGCGCGGATATCCGCTTCCTCCCGTTTACCACTGCGAACAGATCAGGAGTTAGATCGGTCCACACAACCTATCAGCTCTGGTAGTTTGCCGTGAGCTCCTTGAAAAGGAGTACTATCGGATAGCTGTTGATGAGAAGTTGCGCTTTGCAATTGCCGAAATCTCTATAGGCGTGTTGCCTCAGCTCGTCGCAGAGAAGCCAATTTGCCGCATGGGAGTGCCGAAGATTACATTCAATTATCGGGAGCCGGTATTCATTGTGGGTTTCATGTGCTCATCAGCTGAGGTATCGGATTGTATCGCCCACGATATGAGATGACAAACGAGATTGGAGTCGAAGCTGCGCATACATCAAGACGCCAGATGGTCTCACCTCCTGGACGGCTTTCCGCACAATAGTATCCAGATGATTCACAACTGCTTGAGAGCTGTCGCCGATTTCGGTGTAGCAAGCCGTCCCACAGGTGCTATCGTGAGGCAGTATGCTCGGTCTGCTTCTGAATCTCGATACCGAGAAGCCACCTGCTTCACGCCGGCAAAACCGCACATGCTCCACGACATACTGAATCATGCTCCCCACAGCTTTGCCCCCGGCGGGGCGAGGGAGGACAACTGCCTTCGTTCGAACTACCACGTTTTCTTTACCTTCTCCCGCACTCAGTGCCATCACAGCCACCCTCACAACGCGCGCAACGATCTCTCGACGTCATCGACCTCGCGTATGCCTTCCGACAAGTGGGTCAACTGCTCGCGTCACGCACGGTCTGCTGCGCCATCGCGAGCGCGAAGTGTATGTCCCAATAGAGCTCGACCTCCCGGCGCGCGGGCAGCGCGCGCTTCAAACGATGAATTTGTGCAAAGGATCGATCTCGCGGTACTAATCCTGCGGATCGCCGGCGCCGACTCGATCTTGGTACGAACAATGAGCGAGCCGCAGTCGAGTGCCTGGTGTGGGCACCGAGACAACGCCGCCAGCTCGGTCCGATCAAGCCGCGGACAATATCAGCGATTTCTGCACCCACCGCCTTTTCCGCCGCCGCTCGCAAATCGCGCAAGGGTTCGGTTTGGCAGCAGGTTGCGAAAATGCGCGATCAGTTCGTCCTCGAGCCGAAGTGATATCTAACCGCGTTGAGGTTTGACGTTGGCCTCCGCCATGATGTCGCGCAGCGACAAGTCGCGAAAAGCCGCTCGGTGCGGCGAGAACGGCGGAGCGGGTCTGAAGCCTAGCTATCCCGTCATTCTTAAAGCGCCCCCGGAAAGACACCGCCGTCGAGCAGGACGTTTTGCCCGGTGATAAACCCATTGGCTCCGCATCGGAATGCGCAGAACAGGCCAAACTCATCGGGATCGCCTGAGGCGAAAGATGCGCAGCCTTTTTAGAGATTGGGAATATCTCTCTGTCCCCTGAGCAAGCCACGGGAGGCGATCTGATTCTTGATGAACTGGCACCACACTTCGACGCCAATGCCGATGACAGTGCGTGAAGCCGGTGTTCAGCGTCTATTGGACAGCGTTCAAATCGCCCGCGAGATCATCGGATAGGCAGCATTTGTTCCCCGCTGGTATGACTGGATGTCGATCTGAATACTGCTCGCCTTATTAGTGTCAGGAAGTTTGTGGGCAACCTGGTCCGGAAGCAGCTTGAAAGGGCTCCGATTGGTGGACCTCGGTCAGATCTGTGCCAAGTCAGATTGACGCTCTACGTTGGGTAGCAAATTCGATGAAACGTTGTTTGCTCATGGCTGCAGATCCGGCGTTTGGAGGAAATTGGTGGAATAGATGCGCTTCGAAGGGCCCCCGGACTCCAGCCGCGCCCAAAACACTGCGCCGTGCGTCGAGCCAGCTACCGAGTAACCCTACAGACTGGCAGATCACGATTTGCGTCGGGAACCTAAGCCACGGGCGATCTTCACGCCGAACAAGTCTCTACGAGACGCAAGAAGTTCATAAGCAGCGCGCGCCCATGTTCATTAGTATCGTTTCCGGGATGGAGCTGCACGCCATACGTGGATTGAGAGCCATGTGTAAACGCCATGATCTCGGCTTCGTCCGAATGCGCTGTCACCGTGAGATGCCTGAGCATATCATGGAGCACGACAACAGGAGAATGATGGCGACTAACGCTAAGTGGGGGCGGAGTTCCTTTGAACAGCCACTGGCAGTCGTGTGTTGTGTGCGAGGACCGACCGTGCATCGGTGTACTCGCCACGCGTCCTCCGAAAACGCTCCCAATACATTTTGTGTTCGAGGAAGATGCCCAGAATTGAAACTGGCCCGAAAATTCGTGGATGAGAACGGTAAAGTCCAGAGTGCAGCGACCGGATGAGAGAACCAATGCGCGCAACGCGAGGTCAAGTTGCTAACGCTTATGGCGTCGTTCGGGGCGACCTCCATTGCTTCACAAGCTCGCGGAATAGCGGGCAATGTTCAGGACAATCGTAGTTGCCGATGATGGCAGTCAAAATGCACCGGATGTTCCGACACGAAATGGGTCAAAGGATTCGCTGCGCTTTGGCGGGGGGACTTGTCGTATTCGGCCGCGAGGTTCGACACTGCCGTTACATCGCTACCTGCATCAAACGCGAGCCAGGCCGTCGTTCACTGTTACAGTGGGCATCGTAATATCCGTCTCCATGTTTCCATAGAAGCCGATCGCCCCGTAATTGACTTCCCGCGCCACACCCTCGGTTTGCGCGATGATCTCACCGATCGTAACCTTTGGCGTCCGGTAATGGAGCCGCCTGGAAAGCAAGTCTGGGGGGCGTGACGCGTCGTGGTCCATCCAAGTTCACCGATAAATGATCTACGGTGTGGCGCTCTGAGCCATGAGAGTTGAGGTTGGACAGTACTGGAAGCTTGATGGAATCCGTGGGGCAAACGCATGACAAATCGTTACGTAGCAGGTCGATGATAGTGTTCTCGGGCACGGACCTTTTCGGACGCGGCTAGGATTTCAACCCATCGCAGATCTTCCTTGGAGTCGGCGGAACACGTGATCGTGCCTTTGATGGGGTTCATTTCGACCTATCGCCCGTCACTTTCGAAATCGTTCTCGTGAGCTCAATGCAATGCTTAGTTTGCGGTAGCGCAGGAGAGGTGCAAGGGCACCATATTCAATGATCGCAGCCGCGAGTAGAAGCCAAGCGGATCAAATGAGGTCGACAACCAGGCGCTGAATTGCTGCGCGATGTTAGCTTTATCGGCATGAAGCCGCCTCGAAGAATGGCGGATCGGGTCTGATCGCTTGACATAACCTCCCAAGCTTGGGAGTTGCATCTCTACTATTTGTTTGGAACCTTCGGTTGAAGGCGGGCTCGTCAACGCGTACTTTCCGCAGGGCAGGAAAGACCCGGCCTTTCATACGTTCGTCTTCGCGAACAGCGCCAATAGGCCATAGCGAATGGGGCGGCGCGGAGAACAGTGCGGCCCATGTCTGGAAGAGAAGGAGCGTCCCATGGATTTCACGATGTCGCCGAAACAGAAGGAATGGCTGGACCGCATCCAGTCGTTCATGACAAAGCATGTACGGCCCGCCATGCAGCTTTACAAGCAGCAGGATAGCGAGGGCGGCCGCTGGAAAGTGATCCCGGTGCTCGAGCACCTGAAGAGGAAAGCCCGTGCCGAGGGTCTGTGGAACATGTTTCTGCCGCCATCCTCGCACGAGGACGATGAATTCAGCGGAGCAGGATTGAGCAATTTAGAATATGCGCCGCTGGCGGAAGAAATGGGGCGCATCGGCTGGGCTTCGGAAGTGTTCAACTGCTCCGCACCCGATACCGGCAATATGGAAGTGTTGATCCGCTACGGCACTAAGGAGCAGAAGCGACAATGGCTCAAGCCCTTGATGAACGGCGAGATCCGCTCCGCCTTTCTGATGACTGAACCTGCGGTGGCGTCATCTGACGCCACCAACATCGAGACCCGTATCGAGCGCGACGGCGATCATTATGTCATCAACGGCTGCAAATGGTGGTCGTCCGGCGCGGGCGATCCCCGCTGCAAGGTTGCAATCGTGATGGGCAAGACCGATTTCAAGGAGCCGCGATACCGGCAGCAGTCGCAGATCCTGGTGCCCTTAGATGCGCCCGGCGTCAAAATCGAAAAGATGCTGCCCGTGTTTGGTTATGACGATGCGCCGCAAGGCCACGGCCAAGTGCTGCTTGAGAATGTCCGCGTCCCCGCGAGCAATCTGTTGCTGGGCGAGGGCAGGGGCTTTGAGATCGCGCAAGGCCGGCTCGGCCCGGGCCGCATCCATCACTGCATGCGCACCATCGGCAAGGCCGAGGAGGCGCTCGAGAAGATGGTCAAGCGGCTCGCCTCGCGCACCGCCTTCGGGAAGAAGATCGTCCAGCATTCGTTGTGGGAGCTGCGCATTGGCGAAGCGCGTACCAACATTGAGATGACGCGCCTGTTGTGCCTGAAAGCGGCTGACATGATGGACAAGGTCGGCAACAAGACTGCGCAGCTCGAAATCGCCATGATCAAGGTCGCGGCTCCCAAAATGGCGCTGAAGATTATTGATGAGGCTATCCAGGCCTTTGGCGGGGCCGGCGTGTCCGACGAGGCAGGCCTTGCACGTGATTATGCCTCGATCCGCACGCTCCGTCTCGCTGACGGTCCGGACGAGGTGCACAATCGCGCCATCGCCAGACTTGAAATCCGGAAGTATGCAGACTCTCCGGTCAATTAGAAAGGAGACAGTGGCGCTCTGGAGCAGAACTCAGAGAGCATTTTCAGGCACGAGACGATGCGCCGCAAGCCTTAAAAACTCTTGCCGTCGGCGCATGTGGTCGACCTTGATTTCGCGCGATGTCGGCGCTCGGCAAACAGCGATCGCGAGGGCCAAAGTTCCTCATCTGCCGACCGAAGGCGGATCCGCCGCTGGTCACTAGCGAGCCTGCAGTCGTTTCGCGCCAGCGAGGCTGAGTCGTTTCGCGTCGGCCTTCGGCCTGCCTTGACCGTTGCCTCGCGTGGCAGCCATTCCACCCAGGTCGGGACGAGGAGAGATGGTCGCCAGTCCCGAACAGGGAGATTCGGAAAAAATCGCGACTCCGGCCCTGATCGGCCCAGGTCAGGATCTCATTACTGATGAAGTCGCTGGAGTTGTCGCTGACCACCATCTTCGGCTGGTCCTAGTACCGAATTTTCGGCGCCAAGAGATCGCATCCCGCCAAGACACGTCCTTGTTTTGTTCACGTTTGCGCGGACGCGGCTCGGCAAATCGCCTTGACCCTCTCGGGACCGCGATACGGCGTTTGTCAGCGCGTTCCTTCGATTTTGAGAACCGCAAGGCGCGATGCGCAACTTGCGCCTGAAAGCCATTTGCTCCTTCTTCTGGTGTTTTCCGGGAGGCCGGCTCACAGCGCCCTGCTGTTGTGACTCTGGGCTATTCCAAGCCAAGCGCAACGAGGAGTGGCGAAGGGCGGTATAGAAATCGCGTGAATGGTGATGCCGTGCAACTCACCGCTCGCTAGAAGCAGGCCTTTGCGTTGCTGAACATGAAATCGATGTGTCTCTCGATGTGTCGGCCGCAACATTCGGCCGTTCGGTCCCTTGTTGGCGAACAGTGTATCCTGTGCGCCGAGTGGACACGGGTGATAGCGCCACAGCCTGCGAAGACGGACTGCCCGGATTCCGGGGAGTAGTTGTTTGAACCGCCAAATTGTCGAGCCGAAAGTCGTCGCTCGATGAATCAGCATCGCGGAATTGAACACGCGTCCAGCACATCTCGTCGAGCGTCGCGGAACGCTTCATTTATGCAAGTGCAAGGAAATATAGAGTGATATCGAACTTCAGGTCGTCGGACCTGCGCAGCTCGCAAACAAGTTCCTAAAGCTAATCGAAAACTCTTCCGGAACTACCGAATCACAATCATTTTTCGCTTCTCCAGAGAAACGGGAAACGACAGCTTCGCCGGATGAAAGCCTTACACGCGAGATGGCCCCTGAAGGCTTGCATTCGAGTACAGCATCACACAGGCTTGCGAAACTCGGCGACGACCGCCGTATTCTCTCGATCGCCTCTATCTTGAGACCGCTCACGTGGGAACGTAAGCCATCGTCCCTAGGGCGGGTCTCAAACCGCCCGCTGTAGCCACCAAGGCGTTCAAAGATATCTCTGCCGTCTGCGCGAACGAATTCGTAAGGCAAGCGTCCTTCTGAATAGGCCGCGATTCCCCTCATGACGTCACCGGTTCTCATGGATTGCGGCGCGTTCTGATGGTGTGGCAGGTTAGGAAGATTCGACGCATATTAGCAAACGTGGCCTCTTCTGTGCGGCGAGCACTTTAATTCGCGCAACTTCAAGGGCTCTGTTGCCTTGATCTTTTAGCCAGCGGGAGAAAGAGCGCGGGGCGGCCAAAGCATGGTCCAGAAGGGATTGTAGACCATTTCGGCATCTGCCAAGTTTTTGGTATGCACAACGCGCCGGGCATGGAAGGTGGCAAGTTCGGCATTTGTTATGACTCGATTATGGCCGTTCTTGATGAGCTCGACCTTGCGTGAAAGGAGGCGGAGGCCATGCGGCCAGCCGCATGAGACCGTCGATCCCATTATCATTGCAGCACAGATCATCATCGGCATACAAACGTTTGGTCTCGTGCAACACGAATCCTCTCGAGTCGCTCGTGATCACCGTGACCAAGTTCAACGCCGCCCAAGCCTACAAGATCACCCAATCACATTGAATCGGCCGGCACTGTCAGGACCTTCATACCTGGCTTGTGGGATTCCGGGACGACAGATTCTGGCAACCGCACAATTTTCGCATGGATTTGGCCCGGATGTCGAGTTCAGGTACCGTGGACACGACCCGTCACCTTCAACCACACGGAAGGGACCAATCTGGCGATCAAGATGGCGCGCAATCCTGTGAATCCTGCCTCAGTGGACGACAAGATGAAACCGCGGATGGGCTCTTAGGATTTCGCCTACATGCTTGAGGCGCGGCCAGGGGCTTTCATTTTTTGTCGGCAATGCATCGATTCGGCCTGCACCACGCGGCATTTGATTTAAGGACGAAGCTTGCCTGTTGGCATCGAGCTACTACGCTGGGGCGATAGCCGAGCGATACGACGGCAACGGCAGCCTGTCGTGTATGGCCGCCCGTCCCGCGACAGACAAGGAAGCGATGATTAGCCTCGATATCGACCAATGGAGCAGCGAAGCGGAATTTTGGCGGACGGGCTGCAACTGGCGCTGCTACGCGCGGGCTATTTGATTTGGTAGCTGACCCAGCAACACAGTTAGTGGTTTAGTTCGTTTGCAGCATGGCGGCCGGTCGAGCAGACCGGAAGAGTTGTAGGGAACGACCAGCTCGGTTTGATGTCGCACGCGGCGCTGTCGTGCCAAGTCATTTGAGCGTTCGGGCGCGTGTTCTTGGCAAATGAGAATGGAGACGTTCGCGCTGTCCACAGGCGCGCATCGCGTTGCCAATGGTGTCCGGAGCATCAGCATGATTGGGAAAATGGAGCCATCGATCGGAGTGTTATCGCATCTGCGGGTCATCGAGATCGGTAGCTCGGCGGGGACGAGCTATTGTGCGCGATTGTTTGCGGATTTCGGGGCCGATGTTCAGAAGATCGAGCCACCAGCAGGCGACCCGCTGCGCCGCAGCGCGCCTCTGACACCCGGTGGCCAGAGCGCCTGGTTCGCATTCCTGAACTTCAACAAGTCAAGCATAACTATCGACCCGACTGATCCGAACGCGATCACACGGCTGACGGCACTCATCGAGGATTGTGACATTCTGGTTGATGGCCGCGATGTTGATCCCGCGGATTGCCCTTCCATCGATATCGCTGCGATCCGGCAGCGGCACCCCGCGTTGATTTATCTCGAAGCGAGCTGGTTCGGCCGCGAGGGTCCTTACGCAGGGTTCGCCGCAACCGACTCGACCGTCCGCGCGCTCGCCGGCCTCATCAAGCTGGTTGGACCGGCCGAGGGGCCGCCAATGCACGCGCCGGATTTCCAGACAGGTATCCTTGCCGGGCTGTGGGGCTTCATCGCCGCGGGTTGCTCGGCAGTTGCGCGAATGCAGGGCTGGACGGGACGGTCGTGGTCGCTCAGCATTTTTGAATCGAGTTTGGCTCTTAGCGAGTATCACGCGTTCGAGGCGTTTGCGCGCGGCGACATGATGTGCCGGCTTGGCTTGAACCGCTTCTGGCCGACCTTTCCGGCCGGCATTTACGAAACCAAAGATGGTTGGCTCGGCATCACGACCGGCACGCCGGCACAATGGCGCGCATTTTGTGACATGCTCGGCCTGTCAGAATTGCGTGATGATCCGGCTCTGATTCTGAGCCCCGATCGCCTGCAACACGTGGAGCAGATCGAACGACAGTTCATCCCGAAGCTGAGAGCTCGGACAGCGCGGGAGTGGTTTGCGGAGGGACTGAAACGCAGGATCCCGATGGTGCCAGTACCCGAGATATCCGATCTGCTCCAGGATACGGAGAAGAAGGCGCGCGGCGCAATCGTGCCTGTTCTGCTTGGCAAAGAAGAGGGCCTGACCGCTGGCTCGATGCAGCGGCTGACATTGACGCCGCCGCGCCGAGGCGGAAAGGTTCCGGCACCGGGCGAGCAGCAGGCTAACGCGAATATCCGAAGACGCTTGACCGATAATACGTCGGCGTCGTCCGGCGGCGTCAATGCCGGCCGGCTGCCCTTGCACGCAATTCGCGTCATCGATTTCTCAATGGGTTGGGCGGGGCCGTTGTGTACCCGCACACTGGCTGACCTCGGTGCGGACGTTATCAAGATCGAGGCCATCCAGTATCCGGACTGGTGGCGCGGCGTTGATAGGCGGCCTGCTTACGTTAACGGTCAGATGTACGAAATGGTACCAGGCTTCTGCGTCATGAATCGTAACAAGCGCGGTATCACACTTGACCTGAAGCGGCCGCAAGGCCTCGCTCTAGCCAAGCGGCTGTTGGCGGAAGCCGATGTCGTGGTCGACAATTATTCGGTCGATGTGCTGCCGAAGCTCGGGCTCGGGTACGACGTGCTCAGCACGCTCAACCCGCGGATCGTCGTGCTGTCGATGTCAGCCTTTGGCACGAACAGCGTCCATCGCGATTGCCGGGCCTACGGCTCAACTCTCGAGCAGGGCTCGGGGTTGCCAACCGTGGTCGGAAACGCCAAAGGGCCACCCCTCATGAGCCACTTTGCGTTCGGAGATGCCGTCGGTGGCTTGAACGGCTGCGCTGCAGTTCTGATTGCACTGATTCACGCGCACAACACCGCGAAAGGACAGTTCATTGACCTGGCGCAAATCGAATGCATGATGCCGTTTGCGTCGCCATGGACCATTGTCCACTCGATCGGCGGGATGCGACCGCCAAGGTATGGCAATCGACATCCGCAGTTCGTGCCGCATGGCTGTTTCCGGTGCGCGGGTGAGGACAACTGGATCGTGGTGGCTGCGACGGGTGCGGAGATGTGGCAGAGGCTTGCCGTTCTTATTGGCCGACCAGATTGGGCCACGGACGCATCGCTGAAATCTGCGGAAGCCCGCCGCGATATCGAGAATGTGATCGAGAAAGCCATCGAAGGGTGGACGCTCACCCGCGATGCGGACCAAGCCATGTCCGAGTTGCAGGCCGCCAAGGTGGCGGCCGGCGTGGCCCGCCAGCCAATTGACCTGGTCAAGGATCGGCATCTCACGTCGCGCTCATTTCTGCAGGAGGTCGATCGCGCTTTCATTGGCCTGCATCCGCAGCCCTCAATGCCAATTCGCGAGGGTGTAGCGCCCTACGCGATCCGCGCAGCGGCGCCGACGTTGGGACAACATAACACAGAGATCCTATCGGGGCTTCTCGGGCTCTCCGGCGCCGAGATTGCAGAATTGGTGAGAGAGGGCATCATCGGTACCACGATGCTCTCCGAAGAGGATATCGCAAAAACAAGGAAGGTGCCGTCAGTCTGAAAAATTGACATCACAGTCCAGATTGCGGTACCATCTTCCGTTTTGGAGAGTCTTGCGCTGGTACACCGTCGCGCAACACGACATCGATGATGTTTGTCGTGCGTTGATGCCTTGAGTGACTCCGACGGAACTCCTAAAGGCGAATAGCGCGCCCTTGATCAAGCAGTCGACCCCCTTGAGATGTTTGACGACCAGCTTTCCACGAAAACCCAATGCAGCCGGCGCATCCTCTTTGGTCTCGGACAACCCGCATCTCCTGCAGCGCCCGCTTGGCATTCGACGGCTAAGCTGTAAAGGGCGTTGACCAGACTGTTACGTGAGTGTGCCGAACTGCGACTATCCGCAAGTTGCGCTGTGATTGGGCTAGTTCCAGTTTTCAGGATTGAAGCGCTGCTTAGATCAGCTGCGCGTCGCAGCGTTAGCCGCTCGCGAGTTAGCTCGGAATCGCTTAGCTAAATCTGATAGACCACCAACTTTCCGAAATCGACGCGCCTAGATGGCAGTGTACGCGTCGCTCATCACAGATGCTACCAACCTTAGTAGGTTCGTTGTTCCTGGTTGTCAGGTAAACGATTGGAGCCGTTCTGGAAACATGTGTCGTGCAACGTATAGAGCAGCCGAGACGCGCGCACGTTTCGATCCGCTTGTCCACCACTCGCGCTGAGGAAGCGTGTTTGTTCACTAAACCGCTCAATTTTCAGAGGAGACCACCATGGGTGGAGTGATTGGCAAGGCACGTAGCTTGGCGGCTCTTGAAGCGCTAGAATCGAATGTCCGCTCATATTCTCGTTCGTTTCCGGATATCTTCAGCCGAGCGCGCGGCTCCATCATGTTAACGGAGGATGGTCGAAGGGTTATTGACTTCCTCTCCGGCGCTGGAGCGCTGAACTACGGGCACAACAATCACGAGATCAAAGCGGCTCTTATTGATTACCTAGCGTCCGATGCCGTAGTTCATGGGCTTGACATGGCTACTCCTGCAAAACTCGAATTTATGCAGACTTTCAGCTCTGTCGTACTTCTGGAGCGGAGTCTGCAATACCGGTTCCAATTCACGGGGCCAACAGGTGCTAACGCTGTTGAGGCAGCCTTAAAGCTTTCGCGCAAAGTTACAGGACGTCAAAACATCATTTCATTCACGCATGGATACCATGGCATGAGCTTAGGAGCGATCGCCGCGAGCGGTAATCGTTCTTATCGCGCAGCCGCCGGTGCTTCGTTGTCTGGCGCAACTTTCCTGCCCTATGATGGTTATCTTGGGCCAGCTGTTGATACGGCCGACTACCTGCGAAAAGTATTGCTGGACGAAAGCAGTGGAATCGATAAACCAGCTGCTATTCTCGTGGAAACTGTGCAAGGAGAAGGGGGGATAAACGTAGCTAGCAAAGAGTGGTTGCGATCAATTCAAGCCATAGCAAAGAATGTTGGTGCCCTCTTCATAGTTGACGATATCCAGATGGGCTGCGGTCGTACGGGCGACTTCTTTAGCTTTGAGTTCGCAGCGTTGTCGCCAGATATTGTCGTGCTGTCGAAGTCGCTAAGCGGATACGGTCTGCCATTATCAATGTTGTTGATCAAGGAGGAGTTCGATGCATGGCGGCCAGGAGAACACACGGGTACCTTTCGAGGAAACAACCTTGCACTTGTATCTGCGACCGCAGCTATAAATATTTATTGGCGTAGCCCGGCGTTCTCGCAGGGGGTTCGGCACATGGGAGAACTCATACGGCGCCGACTTGAGACCATTGCATCGGAGCATGGAAACGGTTTTGCTGTACGAGGGCGCGGCATGGCGTTAGGCTTTGATTGCCAAAATGCCGAGGTTGCACAGGCTATGACAAGAAATGCATTTGAGAAGGGACTGATTGTCGAACGATGCGGACCCGTTGATCAGGTCGTAAAATGCCTGCCTGCACTCACGATTGATCTTGAGACACTAAATCAAGGCCTTGAGATCTTCGAGGAATCCTTGGTCGAAGCACGGAAATAGGCCAAGGTGCTGGTAGGTTGGTCGCTGTTCATCCAGATAACAAGTGAAGGAAAGCCCCGTGGTGTACGAGACCATCAAATACGAGCTCGCCGAGCAGATCCTCACCATCACTTTGAACCGCCCGGAGAGGCTCAACGCCTGGACCGCCACGATGTGTCGGGAACTAATCGAAGCGTTTGATCGGGCCGACAAGGATGATGACATTCGCGGCATCATCGTGACCGGGGAAGGCCGCGCCTTTTGCGCGGGCGCCGATCTCTCATCGGGTGCGAACTCATTTGACATCGACGCGCACCGCGGGTCGATAAAGCGGTCACCCGACGGCAGTGTGGATTACAGCGATCCGAAAATCCGCGACAGCGGCGGTCTGCTCACATTGCGGATATTCAGATGCCTGAAGCCCGTTATCGCCGCGGTGAACGGGCCGGCTGTCGGTATCGGCGTCAACATGCAGCTCGCGATGGACATCCGCATTGCGTCTGAAGCCGCGCGCTTTGGGTTTGGGTTCTCCCAGCTTGGCATCGTACCGGAGGCGGCCTCAAGCTGGTTTCTGCCGCGCATCGTTGGCATCGCGCAAGCACTGGAGTGGTGTTACAGTGCGCGAGTATTCCCGGCGCAGGAAGCACTCGCTGGCCGACTGGTCAGCAAGGTAGTGCCGTCCGATCAACTGCTGCCAACGGCGCGAGCGCTCGCCCGCGACATTGCCGGGAAAACCGCCCCCGTATCGATCGCGCTCACCCGGCAGATGATGTGGCGCATGCTGGGCGCCGATGATCCGACGGAAGCTCACAAGCTCGACAGTCGCGTCTGCTATACGCTCGGCCGGTCCGGCGACGCCCAAGAAGGCGTGATGGCCTTCCTGGAGAAGCGGCCCGCGGTGTTCAAAGGCAAAGTGTCGGTCGACATGCCGAATTGTTTTCCCTGGTGGACGGAGCGGGAGTACAAATAATCGGTCCGGCGTTCCGGCTAGGCGAAGCGCGAGTCGGGATCGCGCGTCCGTGATGTTGTTCGGTCAGGAGGTGAGAGCCTGAGCGATTTGAGTTCACGCCACAAGTAGTCGAAGATAACTGCGTCGTGCGACTTCGGGAACGAGCGAGCCGGGTGGCACAGCGCGGAGGCGAATGCGGCGTCACGTCGCGGCCACGCTGGGTGCGGATGACCGAGAGCCGTCACGACCTGCCGCTCGCCCTGAATATACTCGAATGCAGCTTCACCGTCCCTGTTCCCAGGTCTGGTATCACCTACATCGAGACGATGCGGGTTGGCTGTAGCTGGCCACCGTCACGGATCTGTACAGCTGCAGGATCATAAACTGGGCTGACGGATCATTTGCGCGCCAGCCCATTGAGGGCCTTGCGGATATGCGCCGAGCGATTTCTTCGAATTTTTGAGCGAAATGTTCTGATTTGATCTTGTGACAAAGAGCTGAACGCGCGGGACGCAGGAAGGCGAGGAACTCCTGATGGCGGTGTGAGCGATGATTGCGCCGTCGAGCACGTTGAGGGCGGCGAACACGGGTGCTTGCCATGACCTGCTACTCGTGCGTGACCACTCGACGTAGCCAACTCGATAGGAAGCATGGGCTGGGTTCTTTCGAGGGTCTGAGTTTGGCTGTTCTCATTGACGCAAAGCACGACGGCCTTTGTCCGGCGGATTGAGTAGAGTCCGACGACGTCTTTATCGTGTCGGCTAAGCCTTAAGAGCTAATTGGGGGCAAGGTTCGTAGTTTACGGGTGGCCCTTTTTTTCCATTTGGATATCTGGTTCCGGGTTGGGATTCGTGACCGCGACCATGATCGATGACCATCTACCTGGATTCGAGGTCGCCCGAGACGCCCCTTAGCGGTTGACCTTGCCCCCAAGTTTTATCCAATCCCGAGTTCGCTCCGGCTATTGGATTTGCCCGGTTGGGCGGTGGTAGCGACGGGAGCTGGCGCGGAGCCCTCGGCATAGCGCCGCGCCAGATCCCGGCGCGGATAGCAGGTGAAGGCGAACTCGGACGGCGTCTTCCATTCGAGCCGCGAGTGTGGGCGTGCATCGTTGTAGTCGGCGCGCCAGCATCCAAGCGCGACGCGGGCCTGGGCCAACGAGGTAAACAGCGTCTCGTTCAACAGTTCATCCCGCAGCGGGCCGCTGATGTGGAAGACGGCCCCGCTCCCTCGGCGCCGGCGATATAATGGCGATAGACAAACCCGCTAACAGGAGAAATTCACCAATGGAAGTCGCGACAATTGGATTGGACATGTCGAAACACGTCTTTCACATCCATGCAGTTGACAGCCAAGGCCGTGACCAATCGCCTAGCGCCTAGGTGAGGCGAGATCATGTCGTTCTTCTCCTCGCTCGCACCGTGCCTGGTGGGCTTCGAGGCCTGCGCCACCGTTCACCACTGGGCGCGTGAGATTCGGCGGTTCGGACACGATGTGAGATTGATTCCGCCAGCTAAGGCCCCCGCGTTGTCCAGCATGGCGTCGGCAAGAGCCGCTTCAGCCGTGTGTTCTCGTCCTCCAGGGTCTTCAGCCGCTTGGCCTCCGACACTTCCATTCCACCGAACTTCGCCTTCCATTTGTAGATGCTGGCGTTGCTGACGCCATGCTTGCGGCACAGATCGGCGACCGACACCATGCTCCTTCAAATTCCGATGATCTGCTCTTCCGAAAAGCAGCTGCGCTTCATGCTCTGGTCCTTGTCCTGGGCCAGAACGAACTTCAAACTGGATTAAGCCCGTGGGGTAAGGTCACGGTGCCCGCGCCCGGCGCACATTTGGTCATCGGCGTGGGAGTTATGTGCGGGCCGTTCGCAATTGATAACAGCTCAGAGAAACACTAGATAGATCGCCTACACCGACGAGCAAGTCGCCATGTCACGCCTAGATGGCCGGGAGTTTCTCGATCGACCTGCGCCTGCGCGGTTCAGAACATTATCAGCTCTGTACAGCCAGTGGATCGAGGTGCGCCCAGAACCAGTATGTGGCGGAAAGCATGAGTGAAACTGGTACCATATCTGTAGAAGCGGCCCTGGGAAGGTCTGTGGCTGATAGGCTGTATTGTCTGATCTTCGCTTGAACGTCCCTGCCGATATGCTTTGATGTTATTCTGCTGATTCAAGTGCCAAATCGTCTCTCTACCAGAGCAATTGAGGAGCCAAATAAAATAAGGCAAACACCAAGCCACATGAGCGGTGTAGGAAATTCGGCAAAGCACAGCCAGCCAACTGTCAAGCTTGCGGGTAGGCCAATAAAGTCTCCGAATGGAGCGCCCCGGCCCAGGCGCGCCAGAGTGTAACCTCTTGTCAGAGTGACCTGCACCAGCATCCCCAAGCCCCCTATAAGGATCAGCAAAGGCCAAACGCCAGTGGGCGGCCAAACCCATCCTGGAACTGCCAGTGGCAGGCCCATCGCGCAGCTCCAGAGCGCGAGGCTTAGCGCTATCCGCTCAGGAGCCTCGCTGCCAGAAATCCGCCTCACCATCATCACGTCCAGGCTACTGAAGACAGCGCCAGCCAGGCCCACGACAATCCAAACGGTCATGTTGCTGACGCTCGGTTGGACTACGGCAAGCATGCCCAGCACGCCAAAGATCAGACCGATGATTGGCGTGACGGCTGTCCGTTCCTTCAAGACGAACACGGAGAATAGCAATGACCAGATGGGGCTCGTGTAAGAGATAGCGGAAACAGCCGCTAGTGGAAGTCTTGATACGCAAAGAATGAATAGTACAAAATGCGTATATCCGAAGAGAGATCTGAGAAAGTGCTCCTTGGTCAGAAAAAACCGAAAATCGAATGTGCCGTGTCTCGGCAGAACAAGTAAAAGAAATAGTATCGAGAGCATGTTGCGCAGAACGGAAACCTCCAAGGCTGGAATTGTTATCGTGACGATCTTGATGATCGCAGACATGATGGCGAATGTCAGGTTGGAGAAGGCGATATAGGCTATGCCTTTGAGTTCGGCGTCGCGCATCATTTGCATCTTCCTCATCAATGCGACGGCCCGTCATGGGCAGCATGTTGGTTACAAGATCAGACCGTTTCGGTACGTGCCAAATGCGGTTCACGACAACCTCTGCAATATCAGCGCGATCGACAATCTCGAGAACGACGATAGTCGCATACATAGCCCGAATCTTTGCGGTACCCGGATTGGACCGGCGGCGCAAGTTCAATCACGCATACATTGCCTGCCTCCGGTGATGCCACGCGAATAGACTTCGCGTGACGAGATCTTCGTAACCCGGTGGGAAAGCCCGCTTGGTAAATTGTGTCGCCGCAGCCCTCGACTCTCTTTCCAATTTTCGAAACATCCGGTCACAATTCGTGGCTGGCGAAAGAAAGAAGACGCCCTTCGGCTGTCACGGCGTTCGCTGGTTACAAGCGTATTCATTGCCCTACCACTTAGTCAGCACCGGTTACGCTGGGACAAATGGCTTTCGCTAATAAGAATGCGCTCCTGCATACGCCGGATTGCCGATTTCGTATCACCTGAGATCGTTGCACCGGGCCGCAGCGATCTGAATGCCACGCCACCAGATAAGCAAGAGCCTCCTCTGTGTAGAGAACGCGGACGGCCCGAGAATGATTTTCGAGCTCGCCAAAGCGGCTGCCCAAAGACATAAAGATATGGGGTTCTTGCTTTGGGGGTAGAACTCCGCAACTCGTTTACCGCTATTACAGCTCGCATGGAATTATTGGCCTACAACACTGGGAGATGCCGGCATCGTGATATGCAGAGACCGATTTCGATTACATTTCGATGGCGTGATCACGACCTGGAGCCCTTTCTGCGAGGCACTTACGAAGACGAAGATCTCGTCCGCGTCGCTCCTCGAACTTTCCAAGACCGCTATCGCCATGGACGACCACGTTGTTCTCGACCACGTCGACGAGTTGAGAGCATGAAGCACCTGTTGGAATCGCGGTAGCCGAGACAGCGGGCAACTGACGGACCCGTCGCCCAGACACCTCTAACTCCTGCGCGCTCGGCGATCGCGCCGGAGAGCCAATCATGCGCTTCCATTAGAAAGGATAGGCCGCTGTTGGAGCAGACATGAGCAGAGTATCCTTTCTGCAGAGGAGGAGTCATCGCATCGAAAGGCCGTTGGCGAGAACAAATTGTGGTTGATCTTGCATGCCGAATTCATTGCAGCTGAGGTGTGACGACCTGACGTTAGTCAACCAATCTTTGCATACGTCTGTTATCTACATCAATTACTAGCGTTGGTAGTTGACCACGGCGCATTCTCCGGAGTTGACCCATGAGGCTATTTGCAATGTCCGCGCCCCAATTGCGATTTCTTTCTTTATCTTTTTGATTATGATGCGCGAGGAGGGTATCGACTTCAAGTGCGGCAATGAAGCGAGCACAACGCCCAAGACGTTGAGAAGCTGATCTCAATCGCGTTTCTTGTGGGAACTGACTAGCTCAGGCCAGACTCTTTGAATCCAACAGACAAGAGCTGCGGCGAGATAGACAGAGGCCAAAATAGGGGGCGTGCCAGGTTGTCGTGGCGGGTTGCGATGCGCCTAAAGCCCGCAGTCCGTTGAAGGCGCTCTCGGTGCGCTAGCGAAGATTGTAGGGGCGCTTGTTGACTCGTTGTCTCATGTATTTCGCTCCGAGCCGCGCCAGCGAACGGGCCCGGTCGCACAACTGATCGGCATGCGAGCGTGCGGATCTCGCGCTCGGTCCTCGATCAAGCGCTTGCAAACCCAGCAGTGTTTCGAAATCCTTCGTCTCGTCTGATCGGAGCTGAAACCTTCTCGGCGTCCTCGATCGTGAGTAGCGGGCTTGCTCATAGCGGTTCATGAAGGACGGGTGTTCGACCAGCGGGTGCCAGCTCGTCAGACTGGTCCGGCGACTTCATTTGCCGCAAGCCGCAGACGCCATTCACCGCGCTGATCGGCCGCTGTTGAATGCTGATACTGTCACCCCGGTTTCCCAATATCGATTACAAATATTCCTCACCAGGGTAGGTAGTCTCTCGATCCTCCTTGACGGGTGTACATCAGTACGACCTCGCGCAAATGAGCTGTAATGCAGCTCATCGAATAGACAAGGTACAGTAATGAAAGCCTAGCAAATCCATTGCACGTCTCACGCTTCTTGCAAATATATGACGATGCCGCCGCCCAAGAAGGCATCGAGCTTTCGATTTGCATAAGTATGTCTCGCTCAGACGAGTCACTCCGACAAAGGGCCCACAGCTCTACATTTCCAGCCGGACCGCTCGCAAATCAAATGTGGCGATAGGTTTTGCATGGTAGGAGTCGACGAGGATAACGACGTCGCGTCTTTACAGGCCGGTTCGATTATATGACATTTTGGGCAGTAACTTTGCAGAATATATTGTAAACGAGTTTTGCGCTGGCCCGGCTCGACATGCCCATTCTGGGGATCCCTGTACTTCCATAGCGCCCAGCGCCAAGAAGATGACAGGGAAAGTAGGTAGTGTGCGGGAGGTTCTGCAAAAGCTGAGCGGCTGAAGCGGTCATGGTAGGTCCGGTGGTTGCGAAAATCACCGCTCGTAGAGGAGCAAGGACCACCATGACCGTGACGAAGATTAGGACGGATGCCGTCAAACAGCTTTTGGCGTCGGACAAGGAGTTCCTCAAGCCGCTGATCCAGGCCGCCGTGCAGGAGATGCTTGAAGCGGAGATGGCGGAAACGCTGGGGGCGGAAAAGGGCGAACGCACCGAAGCACGGCTTGGCTACCGCTCCGGCTACTACACGCGCTCGCTGCTCACCCGGCTCGGCAAGATCGAGCTTAAGGTGCCGCAGGACCGTCAGCACTGTTCGAGCGCTATCAGCGCTCGGAGAAGGCGCTGGTTGCGGCACTGGCCGAGCTGTACGTGCAGGGCGTCTCGACGCGGAAGGTGAAGCAGGTCACCGAGGAACTGATGGGCCATGCTTTCTCGGCCTCGGCGATCAGCGCGATCAACAAGCGGCTGGACACGTCGCTGAAAGCGTTCTGCGAACGCCGGCTAAAGGATCCGTTTCCCTATATCCTGGACGCGCGCTACGAGCGGGTGCGGGAGGACGGGATTATTGCGAGCCAGGCGGTGCTGATCGCGATCGGGGTCGACTGGGAAGGGCGGCGGCAGGTGCTCGCGGTCGAGCTGGCCAACCGGGAGAGCCGCTCAAGCGGGAAAGAGTTTTTGGAAGGACTGAAGGCCCGCGGCCTGCATGGTGTCGAGCTGGTCGTCTCTGACGATCATCCGGGCTTGAAGAAAGCGATCGCCGAAGTCCTCGCCGGGCTGTTCTGGCAGCACTGCTATGTGCACTTCCTGCGCAACGCGCTCGACTATATTCCCTGCAAGGTCGACGACGATTGTCTGCTTGAGCTCCGCTGGATGTATGACCTGCGCGACCTGACCGAGGTACGGCGCGATCTGGCCGCCTGGTTCGGCAAATGGGGCAGCAAACACCACAAGCTCACCGGCTGGGTGGAGGAGAACATCGAGGAGACGCTGACCTACTTCCGCCTGCCCCTGGCGCATCGCAAGCACATGAAATCGACCAACATTGGAGCGCCTCAACGAGGAGATCCGGCGGCGCACCTATGTCGTGAGAATCTTCCCCAACGCCGAGAGCTGTTTGCGGCTTGTCCGTGCGCTGACCATCGAGCGACACGAGGCCTGGTTCGAGGGCCATCGTTATCTGAACATGCATCTGTTGAAGGAACACAAGAAGGAGCCGCTGCGCCAGGCGGCCTGACGATGCTCAGGCCCACCAAGGGAATGGGCCACCCCTCGGAGCCGCCGTCGCTCGCCCGCCGCGCTTTCGGGGTGAGGCGAGCGACGGCGGCTCCGAGGGGGATGGCTCAACCGGACCCCATGATCGATTCTGCTGAACTTGACGCACAGAACTGAAAGTAGCTTACCACGGGGATCTTTGGTTGCGCAGAGACTATAGAGGACAGGGCACGCCCAAGATCATGACAGGAGTAGGGTGGGGCGTGTCTTTTGCTATGTGGACTCCCGATTTCGTATGTGGACTTGCAGCGCACTGGAAACTGGAGAAGGGCGTCATTTCGCAATAGGGAATCCGCCTCATCAAGCCGGCGGGTTTCGGCTGGTAGAACAGAATATTCTGAACGACTATTTCGTTTGGCTAACCCGGCGAGGAGTTGAGGAGCCGTGTTGATCGTCACGGCAGATCCAAGCTGATCAGCCGCATGAGTTTCATCGACACGAGCGGACGGTAGCCAGTATTTGTGCCGCGCAAATGCTGGCCGGTGGCGAGCCGTTGGCACGCCTGCCCGTCCTCGATAAGGGCCGACTTCTCGAGCTGTGCATTAGGATGCAGCGACGAGTTCCTCGTTCCATCACCGTCGAAGAGGAATGCGAGCGCTCCTCGCGCAAACGATCGCGGTGTGCCTCAGGATCACCCGGGTGGTTCGCCCACGCACGCAGCTGCGAATCATCATATCCCCAACAGCCCGCAGACCGAAGCGGCTATGCGTTCCACGCGCAAAGCGTGTAGCGACCGGCGTCGCTACGCCCGTGCTCCGAGAACTTCGTTCAACAGCAGCGTCATATACGCGCTGAGCGGCCGGTATCAGTTCTTAATCCTAATGCCGCAAGGTCGCCACCAGTTTGGCGATTGCCGGCGCGAGATCCAAATGAGGGCGTGCCGAGCGATATGTCGAGAGTTGGCTGCGCAAGATGAATGTCAGCGGTTCGGTACGAAAGGCATTTCATCCTGTTTACCTCGTTTCTAGCGCACCTTTCGTGAAAGTCGCGGTCTTCCTGCATACCTAGAGCGTTCCGATCGCCTACGTGATGTGGCTTGCCGGGAACCGGGAGACTATCCTAGATCGGTTTCCTTCAGGCGGGAGTCTTCGGCCGAGAGAAGCACCTGAAGCAGCGCGCCTGGTGTGATCTGGCTGTGAAACCGGCCGCTTGCTGGAGCTCGGCACGGCGTATTGGCCGGTCTTGTGTTTGAAAGCTGCAGGATCTCCTTGTCCTGCTCGGTGAAGTTCGCGGCGACAGCGACAGTGATGTTCGTCCTTGGGCGGCAAGCATAAATCTCGTCAGCACATTCATCAGGATCAATCGGACAAGCTTCATCGCAGCTCCTAGCACGAAATCCTGCTTTTGCGGTGGCTCCTTCGTTCTCATGCCAGCAAACGGCGTGCCACTGAGGAATTTGCGAAGGCTTCTGGGAAGTTGGATTGTTTATCGGATGTGCCGTGTGGAGACCCTATCTCGATACAATCTTTGAGTATGGGGCTTCCGTTACGTATCAGCCTCCGGAGAGCTCTTACGATCTCTAGTCGCGAACTATGGTTTCCCGGATCGTCGCCACTTACAAATTGTGGCGACAGCCGCGAAGCGGTCGTCGATCTCGATGGTGAAGAATACAGCAGAGGCGAAGGGGATCACCTACCAATTCTGGCGGGATGCGCAAGAATGCTCTCGCTTTACATATTCGCTCAATATTCATCTTAGGAATCGTGCATCTGGAGAGTTGGAGCAGTGTTGCGCCCAGCGCCGATCTCGAGTTGATCCTCCAGAGGGCGGCCAAGCATCAGGACGCCTTTATACCGCGCCTGAAGCGCGCCCATGCACGCGTCAGGATCGGCACCGCGCTTCAAACCGCGGCGAAATGCTGATCGATGAAGCAGCTTATCGCGGCATGCAACGTGCACTTGAACCGGCGAAGACAGCGGGTGGTACTATACACGGCGGTAGGCGTGTCGCCGTCAAGGGAGCTGCCGACCCGTTCTACCTTCGTCCGGCTCTGGTAGAGATAGCCGCGCAGACAGCGCCGGTCGAGCACGAGACTTTCGCGCTCATGCTCTATGTGATGAAGTACAGCTGTTTCGAGAGCGTGCTCGGGCTGCACAAAGCCGTTTGCCCGATCTTCAGCAATGATCTGCGCGGAGAAGAAACGTTCCTGTCGCGCGTGGGCCGATTGCGGCATCGCCGACGTCAATATCGCCACATCGGGCGCAGAAAATCGCTGCGCGATCGGGGGCGGGAAAGCGATAGATGGCGGGCGGGACTCCGGGTCCCACGCGTGGAATGCCTATAAGCGACGTGCGACAAACGCCATCAATGGCAGTCGGATGCTGCCGCTCGCCCAGGGCATCAACTTCGACGTTGTGTGGAGAGAAGATCGGGCGTGAACGCTCCTGCTCAAGTACGGTCGACCCTGTTTCGGCGGGCGAGCAACCTTTGGCGATCGACGTCTCGGAGCTCCTGAAAGTCACGAGCCTCGCCAATGAATTGAAGCGTCAGGGCAGGGAGGTTATTGTTCTCAAGAGCAGAGAGGCTGGATTTGACACGCCGAACCACCTCCATGAAGTGCCGAAGCGGGCGATGTACGCTACCAAATACACCGCCCTCGAGCGCTCGAGCTGCTAGCCGCGATCCGTGCGAGGTTCAAGCGCGAGAACGGCCTCGACTTCTCCCAAGACGCTCAAGGTGTCTGCCGGCGCCAAGCAGTGTCTGTTCAACGCGATGATGAGAACGCTCGCGGTCGGCGATGAGGTTATCATCTCCGACGCCCTAGTGGGTGAGCCACGCCGATCGTCCCGATCATGGGTGGAAAGCCTGTGCTGGTGCCATGTCGAGAAGCCAACGATTTTCACTTGACTGCGAAGGATCTCCGCCCGAGCAATCACGCCGCGCACGCGGTGGGCGATGTTGAACTCGCCGTCCAACCCATCCGGGTCACTTATTTCGAAGCCGGATTACCGAACTATACTGGACATGTTGATGGAGCGTACGCACATCTGGTTCATTGTGGACGACATCTACGCGCACCTCGAGAGTTCCGCTTCGTGACCCCGCCGCGATCGATCCTTTCCTTCGCGACCGAACCCTGACGATCAACGTTGGTTGGCCGATGGTCACGCCGAAAGGCCGAACGCTCTTTCGCGCCCAGGAATATGCGGCATGGCGAACGCATCAACAGCGATGCCGAGTCCGCCAAATATCTCCCGCGCAGCGTCGGCGTTGCACTCGGTCCGGGGGGCCGCATTCGGGCTCGGCCTGTAGTTCCGATTCTCTTTACGCCACGTCCATTTCAGGGCTTGAAGAAGCCTATTGGCGAATGAAGGCCGTAAACAGGCCGGTTGCTGTCGAGGAAGCTTTCCTGATGAAAGAGCGACGCGCGATCTTGCGGATTTTGGGAGTTGACCGCGCAATGGCGGCGTCCTTCGGCAGTTGCGTCATTCACGGACCAAAGCCTCGGTCCATTAGAAGCCTCTCGAGTCTCGTTTGTCCGCTAGTAGTAAACTCGAGGGAAGTGAGCCGTGCAGAGGTGTGCTCAAACCGGGGGCGGCCATGAATCTTCCCAACAAAGATCGCCAGTTGCTCGCGTTGTTGCAACGAAACGCCCGCGAACCTATCGCGTCACTGGCGCGCCAGTTGGGCGTTTCCCGCACCACGCTTAAGAAACGCATTAAAAGGCTAGAGGCGAACGGCGTCATTGCTGGATATGCGCTACACCTTCGGAAATGTCTGAACCAATTCATTGCTTTACCTTAGCAGCTGTGGAAAATAAGAGCTATGCGGAGGTGGGGCATCAATTGAATTCCTGCCGTGCAGACCATGTGTAATAAAGGGTGATTGGGATCTCATCATCCACGTCGTCGCGGAAACGCTTGAGCAATTAGATGCTGAGCTCACTCGGCTGAACGAGATAAGGGCGATTATGCGAGCAGTATCTCACATTGTCATAGGGATGAAGTTCGATCGCAATATCTGCCGGGATGGCGCCTCGACCGTAAGCGGCAAGCTTTGACGTGGAGCAGGTGGTGATGGACGGAGACGACAGGGTTGATGCCATTACATCAAGACAATGAATTATTCGCCCTCTCAGAATGGAAGCGGTGGCGTCGCGAAGTTTGGAAATCGGTCTGGCGCAGTCTTTGGGTTAGATGTTATCGGTTCAAAGCAGCCAGTTCAAGAAGTTGATCGGATCTAGTCGGGGGATCGTCAAATATTCTGACGACACCGCGCCCCATCGGTCGAGGCGACCTTGTCGTCTTCTCATCTCGTGTTGAAGAGCGTGGCGGGGATCAGATGGTCTTAGTGAGCCGCCAACTTCTGGCGCCGCGCCACCACTGCTGTCTCATCGATCGGGCCGGCATTGTTCGACCAGCTCTGGCGCAGGAAGGTGGCGAGGTCGGCTACCTCCTTATCCGAGAGGCGGTCGCGAAAGCCCGGCATGGCAAGCCGCATCGGATTGCTTTCCGTCGAGGGCATGCGCGCGCCGTTGAGGATTACGTCAATCAGGCCGCCGCCCTGGCGGGCCACCACGATCGAGTTGCCATCCAGTTCAGGAAAGACGCCCTTGGCGCCTTTGCCGTTCGTGAAGTGGCATCCATTGCAATTGTCGAGATAGAGCCTCGGACCTAGATCCATGGAAGGATCGGCGGCGTTCAACAACGCGATAGTCTGCTTGGCCTTATCGTCATTGCGGGCTGGTAGCTGCTCGGCCGCACCGCTAATGCCCCGGAGATAGGCGACGACCGCGTCCAGATCCTTACTGGTCAGGAATTGCATGGAATCCTGCACCACGACCGCCATCTCTCCAGTAACGCCTGAGTGGCTATTGCGTCCCGATGCCAGAAAAGCCTTCAGCTCTTCAGCGCTCCAGTTGGTTACCGCCGACGCCGGGCCACGCAGGCTCGGTGCGGGCCAGCCGTCGATTTCACCGCCTGTCAGGAAAGCCTGCGCTGTCGCGTCAGTGCCGTCCTGCGCAGAAAAGAGGTTGCGCGGGCTGTGGCAAGCGCCACAATGGCCGAGCGCTTCGACGATGTAGGCGCCGCGATCGCGCACGAGATCGTTGTAGCGAGGCTTGAAGCCGGCGTCGTCCAGGGCAACCCAGTTCCAGGCGCGGATAGCCCAGCGCTGGTTAAAGGGGAACGTCAGCCGCGTTTCCTTCACTTGGTTTGATACGGGCTCTACTTCATTCATGAAATGCTGATAGAGCGCCCGTACGTCGTCTTCGGACATTTTGCGGTAGTTCTCGTAAGGCATGGCAGGATAAAGACAGGTCCCATCCTTCCGCAAGCCATCGTAGAGTGCCGCGCGAAAGTCGTCGAGCGTATAGCTTCCGATCCCGGTCTCCGGGTCCGGCGTGATATTCGTTGACCAGATCGTGCCGAACGGACTAGGGATGGCGTGCCCTCCAGCAAATGGTTTTCCCCCTTTGGCCGTGTGGCAAGCCGCGCAGTCGGCCACGCGCACGACATATTCACCCTGCCCGCCAGCCGACGTGAAGTCGCCGGCCACCCGCTGCTGCACGGGCGTTTTCCGGGCAGGCACAAGGCCAGTCAGCGCAACCGCAATGAGGCCAAGGACGGCAAGGGCCAGAATGGTTGTGAGGAGCGTCCTCATCGTGCCGACTGCCTCAAATCAGTGACCGCGGGTTGGGAAGGTAGTCCTTCCTGATCGCGGCGACCGACCAGTAAGCAAGCGCACCGACCATTCCCGTCGGGTTATACTGGATGTTCTGAGGGAATGCGTTAGCCCCCATTACGAACACGTTGTGCACGTCCCAGCTCTGCAGATACCGGTTAAGTGCGGACGTGTTCGGATCCGTGCCCATGATGGCCCCGCCGACGTTGTGTGTTGTCTGATAGGGGCGGACATCGTACATCGCACCGTTGGACTTGTAGTCTGACTCCGTGATGTCCGGATTCATACTCTTGGCGATCGCCTCGATCTTTGTCTTCATGAACTGTGTCATGCGGATATCGTTGGGTTTCCAGTTGAACGTCATCCGCAGCAGCGGCCTTCCGTACCGGTCCTTGTAAGTAGGATCGAGGTCCAGATAGGAGTCGCGATAGGACATGTTCGACCCGTGCGAGCCGATCGACATGGAATGGCCGTACCATTCTTTGATCGCCTGTTTCCATTGACCTCCCCAAGACTGCGTTCGTGTCGGCAGGCGCATGGAACGAATCGGCTGGCCATTGGATGTGCCGGCGCAGATATAACTGCCGCCGATGAAGCCGTGGGCACCGAAATCGATGCGGTTGATAGCGAAATCATCAATGACTATGCCGTTTGATCCGGCACCGACGAACGGATTGAAGTCGATGTCCTTGAAGAACAGCGAAGTACTGCCAGTCATCTGATAGGCATAGTTCTTGCCCGTAATGCCTTCGTCGCTGACCGGATCATAGGGCTTCCCAATGCCCGAGAGCAGCATCAGATGCACATTGTGGAGCTGATAGGCTGCCAGGATCACCAGGTCGGCAGGCTGAAACACCTCCGCACCTTCGGCCGTCAGATAGGTCACGCCGGTCGCCGTCTTGTGGTCGGGCGAAAGCTCCACCCGAAGGACTTCGGCATTCACACGGTACTCGAAATTCGGCTTCCGCTTGAGCGCATCGAGAATGCAGGTCTGCGGCGACGACTTGGAATAATTGAAACAGCCGAAGCGATCGCAGAACCCACAGAAACTGCAGGGTCCAAGCTGCATACCGTAGGGATTGGTATAGGCCTCAGAAGCATTCCCAGAGGGCAGGGGATAGGGGTGATATCCCATCCTCCGCGCCGCTTCGGCGAACATCAGCGCATCCACGGTCTGCGGCAGAGGCGGCATGGGGTATTCGCCGGAGCGCGGCGCCTCGAAGGGATTGCCGCTCTCGACGATCTTGCCGTTGATATTGCCGGCCTTGCCGGCGATGCCGGCGACCTTTTCGAAGCGATCGAAATACGGCTCGAGCTCCGAATAAGTGATCCCCCAGTCCTGAATGGTCATACCCTCCGAAATGATGCTTTCGCCGAAATTCTCCAGGACATAGGAGCGCAGACGTAGTTCCTCGGCCATCGGCCTGAAGGTATTGCCGTTCCAGTGTACGCCCGCACCGCCGATGCCGTCGCCCGGTAGGAAGGAGCCCAGCGCGCGATAGGGCAGCGCAGTTTCCCCGAGCGTGCGGCGTATAGTGAGCGTCGAGTTGCGCGGCTTCTGCATGAGCGCATAGCGGACGCCATACTTCAGTTCGTCCGCGACATTAGGATATCGGAAATCGGGCACCGTGTCGCGATCGTCGCCTCGTTCGAGAGCAAGCACTTCAAGCCCTTCCTTGCAGAGCTCCATGCCAACGATCGAGCCGGTCCATCCCAGGCCGACGATGACAACGTCCTTCTTCTTCGCGGTCGCCACCATGTTACGCCCTCTCGCCGGCAATGGTGACCGGACCGAGCGGATACGGCTTGTTCACCCCGACCCATTCGCGGAAACTCGCCCGCGCGCCGGGAAAGCCGATATGGACCCAAGCGGACATTTTGCAATTGCCACCATACATGGGATCAGCGAAGTAGCCTTCCTTCGTGTTCTGCAGCAGAAGGTCGAAGAAATTGACGCCCAGCGTGGACGTGAGCACGATCTGGTTATTGTCGAGGCCGGTCAGGACATCGTTCTGCTCCTTCGGGCTGAGCTCGACGAAAGGCCGGCCATGATTGGACCGGCACCAGTCGTTGATGTTCGCAATGCCTGCCCGATAAGCCTCGGCGGGGGGAAGCGGCGACTGATAGCCGAGCTGTGGCGGCGCGTTCGGGTCATGCGGCCCCTGCAGATACCATTTCGTCCCTTTTCCGAAGTCGCCAGCCAGCTGCAGGTCGATGAAGACAGGAACGCGCGCCTCGATCGCGCCCGGGCCATCACCTTCCGACGGAATCAGCCTGGCCGTGGCGGCAAGGATGAAAGCCCACTCGTCCGCGGTGAAGAACTGCGACTGGTACTGTTCGAGCGGCACTGGTGCTGGTTCGTGTGTCCAAGCCGGCAAGGCGGATACGGCGGCACTAGCTGCTGTTTTTTTGAGAAAGGCCCGACGGGTTGTGGTCAAGACTTTTGTGCTCATGCTGCGGCCCTTCTGGCTAGTTAACACCCACCATAAAATGCGCGCAAATGAAAAGGGATGGTGCGCCCACGTCGCGGATGATGTTCGAGTGTCGAAGGATGTTCTAGTGAGTCGTTCCCTGGAGGTCATGTGAGCGAATATATGTCTGACAGCAGGAATTTCGAGGTTCTCACCGCCGTGCCGGTGCAGCTGGCTATCAATCCGGCGTCAGTTAACGCAATTGGTCCCAAAAGGACGGATCGGATCGTTGGGGACAAGAAGTTCGCGCGCTGTCGAGCCGTGGCGGGGGAGATGTCGAGATGTAGTCGGCGATGTCATGGTGCGTGTCGTTGGAGATCTGTGAGGCTGAGCGGCTTCGTGCGGTGATGGCGTGCTTCTGTCATCTAGATCAATTACTGGCCTGGTAGTTGACCGCGGCGTCACGCCTCGTTCTAGGCTCGCTGACCAGCGATGATGCGTTCCGGGGAAAACAATATCTACTATCGATCTTGGTAGTTTCTAGGTTCTACCGTCCATGTAGTCTGCCATGCGTACAAGCACTGTTGAGGCCGGCAGAAGAACAAGCCTCCTCGAAAATAGGGAGCTCAAGTAATGCGCCATCGCCTTCCAGCAACACCTGTTCAAGGATTGTCGAGTCCCAACCTTAACTCATGGACTGAGAATAAAACCAGCCATTGAAGAGCGCCACGTTATTAGGCTACTGGGAGTATCCGCGTGCAGCTGCTGGCGCAGCTTCTGAAGAGATGATATTTAACAATTATGCATCCCGGCAGTACAAATGCGCCAGGCCGATCATAAGAGCGGAAGGAAGTATCAATCTTATCTTACGTGACAATCCGTTGTGAAGTGTTGCCGAATGGTGTCAAAGAATGCCGCGGAATACCGGAAGAAGGCTTGAATTGCACGGGTGCTCGACAACGGTTGCCAGCTCGTCCTACTACCGGCGATATCGTCTGCCGCAAGCCGGAGATAATCGAGCCCCCCTATCGCTCAGAACGTTCTTGCCCCGTTGAATGCTGATACTCGCCAAACCGAGTCCCTATCGAAAGAGTATTCCTCACCAGAGTAGGTAGTGTCTTGATCCACTGTTAATGCTGTACCGTAATTCGTCGTTTAGCCTAGGGCATATCGATAGGACAAGGTGCAGTAATGACAAGCGTCGTTAACCCGTTGCAAGTCTCACGCTTCCTTAAGGTATATGACGACGCTGCCGCCCAAAAGGGCGTCAAGCTTTCGATAGGATTCGATTTTCATGAGTATGTCTCGATCACAGGGGCCACGCCAACAAAGAGGCGAACATATCCAAATTTCCGGCCAGATCGCTCGCCAATCAAATTAGGCGAGGGGTATTGGATTATAGGCATCGACAAGAATAACGAGGTCGCTCTTTCAGACGCTGCTCGACTGTACGATCTTTCGCACAGCAACTTTGCAGAACATCTTGAATCGCTGAACGCGTTCTATGCTAACCCAGCCATACATGCACATCCTGAGGACCGTTGTACTTGCAAGGCACCAAGCGCGAAGAAAATGACGGGGAAAGTAGCCTACCACGGGGATCTTTGGGTCCGCAAAGACTTTAGGGGGCGGGGTCTTGCCAAGATCACAGCAGGAATCGCACATGGCGTGTCTTTTGCCATGTGGGCTCCTGACTTCTTATGTTCACTTGTGGCGCGCTTTTCACTGGATAAGGGGCTCGTTGCGCAATATGAAATGCTGCATCATGAACCAGGCGGGTCGATACTACAGCTGGTAGAAGAGGAGATTGTGGATGACGATTGGCTTATTTGGCTAACCGGCGAGGAGTTGAGGAGCCAGGTTGAGCGCCACGATAGAACCGAGCTGCTTTCAGGCCTGTCACCTTCACCGGCACGACCGAGCAGTACTTAACTTTGGTACGCAGCTGCGCAAATGCTGAGCCTAAGAATTCGACGCTGATCGGCGACAATAGCCTTTGCCACGGCCGCATATCGCGTCGTCTAGAAGGGCTACCTGGAGCAGTTCATAATAATGCGGCACGAGTTCCGCATTCCACCTCCGTCGTGGAAGCCAAATGCGATTCTTTCTCGCTGCAAACGATAGCTGTGCGCCTTACAATCAGCAGCATGTTCCGCGCATGCAGCCGCCGCGGCGGCATGGCATTCCCAATCCAACCCCGAAGGGGCTGTTGCGGCTCACGCGCGCTAGGTGCGCCTGCCAGCGGCGCCGCTACCAGAGCGCTCCCAGATACTTGGACTTATCGAGCGTATATTGGGCCTTAGGTACGCAAAACGAACGGCAGCGGTTCGGCACGAGGGGGCTGATCCTGTTCACCTCCTATTTTCTGTCCAAGGTAAGCGTCACGATATTAAGATCGGCTTGATCTCGCTCCGGAGAAAAGTCGGCGCTCTGGAGACAAACCGCCGAATGGCAGGGCCCCGAAAGAGGTGGCCCTGCAAGTAGTAGCGCTTGGCCCACTGTGCAAATAGCAAATATAGCGATGGAGACAACGTGAACCAGGGATTTGCAGCTTCGAATAGGGCAGGGACGCGCGTTGGGCAGAGATCTAAGGACAGCTTTGGCCGCGCGTGGCTGGTTTTCCCTGACGGCACTTCGCGAGTAACCATCGAGCGAGATTCGGTCCCACTCTATATTGAGCGCGGAACGGGCAGCTATCTGTTTGATGTCGATGGCCGCCGGTTTCTCGACCTCAATGGCAACTTCACGACGTTGATCCATGGTCATGCCTTCGCACCCGTCGTCGAAGCACTCACCCATCAACTCCAGCGCGGCAGCTGCTTCGCGAACCCGACGGAGAGCGAGATCAAACTCGCCGAACTACTGTGCGGCCGGATTCCGCGGGTTGATCGTGTTCGCTTCGTTAATACGGGAACTGAGGCCGTGCTGTTTGCGATCAAGGCTGCGCGGGCCTTCACCGGACGTACGAAAATCGCCAAGCTCGAGGGCGCCTATCATGGCGCCTACGACTGGGGCGAGGTGAGTCTGGCGGCGACGCCGGACAATTGGGGTGATCCAACCGCGCCCAGGTCTACGGCCTTCTATCGCGGGATGCCGGCAAGCGTCCTCGATGAAGTGGTTGTGCTCCGCTTCAACGATGTTGAAGGCGTACGCCGGTTGTTGTCGTTGCATGCGCAAAAGCTTGCCGCCGTTGTTTTGGATCCGATGCCAAGCCGCGGTGGTCTAATTGCGCCGACCCCTGACTTCATTGTGGCGGTTCAGGAAACTGCCCGTAACAACGGCATTCTTGTAATTGCTGATGAAGTCCTGAATCTCAGACAGGGTTTCCGAGGTGCCTCCGCCCGCTATGGCCTTGTTCCGGACCTCGTCACGATGGGCAAGATCATTGGCGGCGGTTTGCCGATCGGAGCCATCGGCGGTCGCGAGGACGTGATGAAAGTATTCGATGCATCAGCGGGCCGGCCACTGCTTTCGCAAGGCGGCACATTTTCCGCTAATCCTCTATCGATGACAGCGGGTCTTGCCGCAATGCGGCATCTGGATCATACGACTTTTGAATATTTGGAGATACTTGGCAACTTTGTTCGGGACGGCATTAGCCGAGCCATCTCAAACCGGGGCGCGCCGCTGTGCGTCACCGGAGCCGCCTCACTCTTTCGCATCCATCCGATGGCACGAGTCCCGAATGACTATCGTGAGGCCCATCCCGCGCCGGAGGGAGCAACTCTAATGAAGCAGCTAACGCGCTTCTTTGCGGAGAATGGGATCATCCTGCCGCTTGGCGCGGCCGCTTCCATCTCGACACCGATGACTCGTGCCGACGCCGAGTTCATCGTCGACGTGTTCGCAGGCTTTCTCGACACCCATCAAGAGATGTTGGACGCGATAGAGGTGCGCACATGAACAAAGCATCGGTTGCAGTGCCGTAAGCTGATTTTCGGCCAGAGCTTCGGCCTGATTCTGGCGCGCGAAGCGATCAGCGTCGGCACTTTCTAACGACGGGAAAACATGGAGCGCGATGGCGACGGCTTTGGCGCGGCGTCCAATCGGATCGCAGTGGTTGTAGCTCAGAATGGCCCCGCCCTAGCTTGTTAGGTAAGCGTCGTTTTGATCCCACCTTCTCGTGGCGCGAGGGATAGGCGAGTTTGAGGATCTCTCTGAAGGGATCGGCTTGTGTCTATGCTTGACCATACGCTTAAGTCGGACGTAGCGCCGCGTCGGC
>NZ_MAXC01000019.1 GCF_001693485.1 Bradyrhizobium sp. LMTR 3 | reverse complement strand
GCTGGTGGAGGCCTATCGCAGCCAGTACGGCGCCGACTTCATCAATGTGATGCCGACCAATCTCTACGGCCGCGGCGACAATTATCATCCCGAATACAGCCATGTCGTCGCCGCTCTGATCCGCCGCTTTCACGAAGCCAAGGTTGCCGGTGCCGACAAAGTCGTGGTCTGGGGCACCGGCACGCCGCGCCGCGAATTCCTCCACGTCGACGACCTTGCCGATGCCTGCATCCACTTGATGAAGGCCTATTCGGATCGCGAACTGGTCAATATCGGCACCGGCGAGGACATCACGATCGCCGATTTCGCCCGCGTGGTCGCGGCGACCGTCGGCTATACCGGGGCGATCGGTTTTGATGCCTCGCGCCCGGACGGTACCCCGCGAAAATTGCTCGACGTCAGCCGTCTGGCCAAACTCGGCTGGCGCGCCAGCACGAAGCTCGAGGACGGCATCCGGCTCGCCTACCAGGCTTATCTCAGTGAAATCGGTGAGCCAGCCGAGTGTTAGCCGTCGTCAATCGAGCGAAGCTCCAAGCACGCCGCTCTTGCCCAGTTGGCGCACATCTCCATCTGTCGGAAAGTCAACAAGTAAGAACGGGTGTTTTCGATGGTCCTCATGAGGCTCACGGCGTTCCAGCCAGAAAATGGCTATGCTCTCTGATTTAGCATCAGCGTCGCAAATGGCGAGACGCCGCTTCAGAAAGAGATGAGAACAGAATGGAAGACGGTCGACTTGTTGTCTTGCTAACGGGTGCGAATGGCTTCGTAGGCCAGAATCTTGCCCCCGTGTTGAAACGTAACGGCATGATCGTTAGACAAGCTGTGCGAAAGCCCTCGCCCGACGCAACTTCGATAATGATCGGCAATATCGGTCCCCACACCAACTGGGCAGAAGCGCTCGCCGGTGTCGATGCGGTGGTGCATTTGGCAGCCCGAGTTCATCACCCGCGCGAAGAGCATGCTGCAGACGTTTACCAATCTATCAATACCGATGGCACGTTGCACCTTGCCCGGTGCGCAGCGGAAGCGGGCGTTAGCCATTTTGTTTACCTGAGCACAGTCCTCGTTAATGGGAGCAGCACTGACGGTCGACCTCCCTTTCGTGAGAATGACCTCTTGACGCCGCGCGGAGTCTACGGAGCATCGAAAGCTGCCGCAGAAGCAGGCCTTGAAGCTATGGTGAGGGATACAAGCATGAATTTTACGGTCATTCGCCCGCCACTGATTTACGGCGCAGGCGCTCTCGGTAATTTTAAACTGTTGGCTGCGGCGGTCAATAGAGGGGTCCCGCTGCCATTCGGTTGTATCCATAATCGGCGTGCGTTTCTAAGCGTCGCAAACTTGGCATCGTTTATAGTGCACCGACTTACCCATCAGCACCGTGGGTTCGAAGTATTCTTAGTGGCCGATGAGGAACAAATTTCAACACCGGAATTTGTTCGACGGATCGACAGAGTTTTAGGCAAGAAATCGCGCATCGTGCCTTTTCCATTGTTTGCACTCAACGCATTGTTCAGGATCAGCGATCGTTCTGAGGCCTACGATAGTGTAGCGGCATCGCTGGAGATAGACATGTCCAAAGCTCTGGAGACCGGATGGCGGCCACCGCTTAGTCTTGACGAAGGTCTTCGGAATGCTCTTGCGCTACCCTAGTTTTCAGGCGCAATTGACCCGTTCGCGATGACCGCCGTCGGGATAAGCCCCACTAAGTCAACCACAGCGCTGTCTTGCGCATTGGACTGTAGCTACGAAGTCCGATGCAAACGAAGCCACGCGAGCGTGGACATCCGGCAAGAGATTTCTGATCAATGTAGGTTCAGAATTCTGCGATAGCTTCGCAAGATGATCGGCGAGTGATAAAGGGTCATCGACATCGAAATAGTGAGCTTTGCCACCTGCTTGTTCACGATGTACGTCAATGCTCGACAAGACCATTGGCACGCCAAATGACTTTGCCTCCTCCACCGTAGTACTCCAACCCTCGAATCGGGACGGATTGAGCAGAGCAGTGCTAGCCCGAAGCAGCGCATAGACCTCAGCCAATGGAATCATACCCAAGTATCTGAATTCTTGCTCATGCCCTCGGTCGACCACTTGTTGCATAATCTTATCAACGAGTTGCGGCTCGTTTGGATCAGGCGCTCCGGACGCCGCCACAACGACACGCTTGCCACTACTTGAGAGTAGTGCAAGCGCATCGATTACAACTTGGTGGTTCTTGTGACGCCAGAATTGATTTGGAAGATAGAAATAGTTTGGCGGCAGTTCGTATTTTCGAGCGACTTCAACCGGATCCACTTTCAAGAGCTCGGGAGCAGGCTCGCTCGCGAACTTCACAACGGCCGTTCTTCCTTTTGCATTGGGATAGCTTTTTAGGCAATCTCGCTCTGCGCTCTCGCTGCTGAGCATGATCGTCCGGCCCGACATAATCTGCAACCGAAACCCAATGTCCCGGCGCCATCGAGCTCGCGTGGAAAACAGATGTGGAAGTGCCAGATGCTGCATGTCTGGAATCCACGCGATGCTTGGGTAATGGGTAGACCAGCCAAAGAAGCGCGCCGCCTCGAAAACCGCATCAATTTGTTTCCGTCGAAACGCCGAGGCCGCCGCGAAGTCCTGCCCAAAACATATCGGAGCGATAGGCCGCAATGCTCCTCGATCGAATGCACCTGATTGTAGGATTTCGACGTCTGGAATTCGACCAAGCGCTTCGAGATCAGAGAAATCGTCGCGCTCGCCGGCGAACACTACAGGCGTGATCGCGCCCGGACAGTGCTGGCGCAGGGCGGCAAATAAATTTCGCTGATAGTTGTATCCTCCGGCCCAGCGTTGGCGGGAAATCATGGTGAAGGCGAGACGAAGTGGGCGACCGTTGCTCAAGCAATGTCGCCCTTAAACCAGTGGACGTAATCGGCGATACCTCGCGACAGCGGAATTTCCCATGCGAAGGGCAAAGCTCGAACCTTCGCACCATCCGCAACGAGGCTGAAGGGGTCGCCGGGCCGAACCACGCCTGAGAAACGTACGCTAGCCTGCTCACCCCAGCTTTTTGTCAGGATGTCGGCAACCTGGGCGACCGTCGTACCCGAACCGCTCCCCCCGTTGATCACCAGAAAGTTTTCGTGTTGCGGCAGTCGGGCCAAATTCGAAAGAAGCCTAACCACGTCGCGCACCTCGACCCAATCGCGCACTTCGTCTCCCGTTCCGCCGAGTACGAGTTCGCGCTCGCCTCTCCGCAGGCGTGAGCACATATCCCACAGGAGCTGCTTGCGAAGAGACACGCCATAGACCGAAAACAGGCGGACCACGATTGTCCGCAGTCCAAAATCAGCTGCGTAGCTCCTACACAGCTGCTCCATCATCAGCTTATGGTGCCCATAAGGTGACAGAGGCCGTGGTTCGGCCTCTTCTCGTATGATTCTGGGGTGGTCCACGCCGTAGACAGCTGCACTGGAGGCGACAACCAACCGGCAATTTGGGGCGGAGTGTCGCATCCACTCGACCAGGCGCGCCGTGCTGTTAACGGTGCGAGAAAAATCCTCAAACGGTTGTGCGATCGATAGCCCGACCGAAGACCCGCCGGCCAGATGGAAGATCGTCGACGGCAGCCCAGATCGCTCCGCAAGCGCGGTGAGATTGGCCGCGTCGATCTCACCGTTCAACCAATTCACCAGCCCGACGCGAAGCTTTTCGGGGTCCGCGATCGCGCCATGGCCGATGCCATGAACGCGATGGCCCTGGGTTCCAAGCTCTCGAACGAGATGCCGGCCGATGAAACCGTTTGCACCCGTGACCCATACCGTCATGATATCGCCTGATGGCGAATAGGCGAGTATGCGCATCTTCGTCGATTTTTGAAGTAGTCAGGCGACAAGAATAGCCATGCCGCAAGTGCCCGCGAAGATATATCGCCGAAAGAAATGCAGCTTTGCCACCCAAAAGAGAATGAAACAGAAGCCAATCGACGAACTGCCCAGCCTGGGCCATGTTGCTTTCGGTATGATCCAATGCAGCTACTCATCGACGCTCCATAGTAAAGTTTCGTGCAGGCACAGCGACAAACAAATTCCAGCCATAAAGGCCACGAAAGACCGGCTTGGTTTTCTTGTCGAGTCGATCAAGCGCCGCCATGCGGTTTCCGCTGCAAACCCTCGCGGATAGTTCGGCGGCATCCACTTTCACGTTCAACTTTCGAAGTATTCTGCCGGCAAACGTTAACGGTAGCTGTACCAACGCAGCGACCGTGTTTACGAAGAAGCCGATTTCCAGTTCATGCTGGAGAACCTCGTATCCGGCACTAACGATGATTTGTTTCCATTTTCCCGGAGAGTTGCGCTGGAGATGCGGCTCGCCCGGTCGCATAGAACGCTTGGTTGCACGGGCAAGCAGAAGGTCAAAACGGAAGGCCAGCTCAAACAGCGTGCGGCCATTGGGGACCGTTATAAGAATTTTGCCATCATCCGTTATACATGAATTGATCATGCGCAATACTGCTCCTGGATCCTCAAGATGCTCGAGGGCATCAAAACACGTGACCAGAGCAAACTTTTGACCGCGGATCTTGGCGAGGGCATCTTCTAAATCGCGAGCGCCGATGAGTTTATGTGAAGTTCCGTTCGCGGGCCATTCGTAGCCACTCTTATAAACCGACATTAGCTCCTGATCGATGTCGACTGACGTTACGTTGAACCCTCGACAAGCAAGATCGAAGCTTTCCCGCAGTGATCCTGCGCCGAAATCGAGGGCATCACTGCCGGCGGGAATTGTGGCAATCACCTCCGAAAAGATAGTCCATCGGTAATCGATGCCACGGGTGTTGCATCCCTCAATCTTGGAAACGTCAGCTGTGCGATCAAACGTCTTGATCAGCGCCATGGGTCAACCACAAATTGCTTCCACCAGCATCTGCACGAGGGCCTAAGGTAAGGAAAAGCAGCTTCTCACTATTTCTTTCTTCACGCGACCGGCTTCGGCCGAGTTCGACCTAACAAAGCCGACGGTCTTGAGCTCCTTAGCCACCGGCCTACCAGCTGAGCAAGGCGGAACCAAACAGGCCCGGCATCCTGTTACGGCCGAAACCACTTGGCTCGGGATATCTAGGATAGGATCCATTAACCTCTACCTCGACATCAGGAAACACCCCCTAGGGCTGGCTCTTTATGTGCGACAAACGAGTATAGCCGGCCAGGCCGGTTGTCGAAATGTTCTGCCACCGACAGCAATGTTCCAAATACCGCATTTGACCCAAGCATAGCGCGCCATAGCGGCCCCGCCGGTATTTTTCTGGAGAGCTTCGTGACGATAGCTTTCCGCAACGTTTCTACCGTGTAGGGGAACAAATTGATCGGACTTGTCAGCGGGGACAAAACCACTAGCCGAGCAAAGCCTGCGCCTTCCAATGCTTCAGTATAGCGCTTCAACAAAAATGCGTGCTCTCCGCCGTAAAGGTGGTGCAAAGGATGTTGTTCCAGAAATTTTTCGAGATCAAATTCTTTGCTGATGACATGTTCGCGCGCGGCAACAAAAAGCCCGCCGGGCTTGAGCACACGATGTATTTCCTGACATGTATTTTCCAGGCTCCTGGTGTGATGCAGCACTGCGCGTGCAAAAACGACATCGAATGAGGCGTCAGCAAAGGGCAGTTGCTCAGAAAATTCCTCAACAACATGAATTGGCAAATCTGAGTCCACGGCTAGTTTTCGGATTGCTGCGGCTCCGACTATCGAGCTAGGATCCGGTTCAAGAGCTGTCACTGCAAAACCTGTGCGCGCCAGCGCATAGCTGGCGATGCCACGGCCCGCGCCGACATCAAGCGCCTTACCAACTCTTCCATGCAATAGTCTCGAGATTGCTGCCCATTCCGCACAACCGAAATAGCGATCGGCTGCAGAAATCAGCGGATCGTCATAAAAGGCATCCAGCACCAACTGGCGTAGATCAGGTTGGTCGCGCAGCCAACAAACGGCATCTTCCCAACTTCCGAAGCGCTTTTTTGTCATCATCGCTCTAGAGATTGTCTCCCGGACAAGCCCACTATACCAGTTCCTGAAACCGCGCCCACTGCTTTTCCTTGCTATAGAGTTCCCGCACCATCGCGGTACCTGCAAGCGCAATCGACCTTGCGTAAGGAGGGTGCCGAAGCAGCCGTTCGATCAGTAGCGGAATTTGATCGGGGGAAGAGTATGTGACCATGGTTTCACCATCAATGAAACCCTCTGGATACGACCCCGAGTCGGTGAGCAATACGGCCCCGCAACCGACCGCCTCGAAGCATCGCATATTGCCTCTATCGCTACCTGCCATATCAACCGCTCCATTTAGCACGATCCTTGCCCGAGCGAAGGCCGCGTACAAATCACGTCCGTACAAGGGATCGGCACGTCGGGCGCGTATGTCGGGAGGATGCCGATGAGAACTTAGGCCAGGGAAGAACGGCGCCAGGTTAGCTAGTCGCGTCAAACGCGAATCCTCGAGATGAAAGCGTGCGAGGATCCCACGAGTACCCGCAGCCGCCCTTAGCGCCAAGCTGCGATTCTTGTGGTGTCGCGAAAAGCCCCCAACAAAAACAAGATCGAGTTCTTCATGGCGCGCTTCCGCGTAAGCGTTCATCGCCGGATCATGGGCCGGAGCGAAATACTCAGCTTTGCAACCCTTCTGACGCCAATCCTCTAGAATTGACGGAAAGTTGCAGACCACCAGATTGTACGCAGTTAGATCGACGCTGCCGGATGGAGCGGCGCGCCAGCATACCGTTGATTTCACACAGCCTGGCAGCTTTCGTAAAAATGTGCTGTCGTAGCGCATCGGGTCAAGATTATAGAAAACTTCGGTACGGTGATGCTCAATTTGAGCCAGCAATATCTGCTCCAAACTAAGCTTCCGCAGTCCCTGCTCGCTTGCCCACAGGTTTTGCAGATATTCATCATCGCCATTCGTGTAAAAAGCACTTTCGTCCCCCAAGAGGACGGGGGCTAAGATATGTACAGCCGCAAATCGGCTATCTAGAAAGTCAGACAATTGCAGCGAAAAACGGCGCATCTTCGTATTCGCCCGATTCTCTCGAAATCCACGAGACAATCCATTATTCTGAAACAGCCGCATCGAAAATGATCCAAAGTTTAAGAACGGCTGAGCACACGAACTACCCTGGCAGGATTCCCAACAGCCACAGAATAAGCGGGAACATCTCGGGTTACGACTGAACAAGCCCCTATGACCGCCCCTTCCCCAACGGTTACTCCCTTAAGGATACTTACGTTGAATCCGATCCATGCCTTATCGCAAATGGTTACTGGAGCATGGGCGATGTGGTCCCAATTTTTGCGGCCGTAGGCCCACGCACAAACATCATCCTTCCGCCATACCCATTCGAGGCTATGGGAATCGTGGTCAACTACAGTTATTCCCCATGACATAATCACATCGTCACCGATGTTGATGCTACGATAGCAAATCAAGCTGCTGCGACCCACGAACGTGCGGCTTCCAATCGTGATACTGCCGCCATTTTCCTCAAAAGTTATGTCGGCGTGAATAATCGACTTATCTCCGACCTTCAATCGATTACCTGAAATACGGCGAATTCGCCGCAATGCTAACGTCGTACCCTGGCCGATAGAAACAGCTTCCGAACTCCAGCTGCGCCAGCCTAGGATCAAATCGACTAGGTTCAAGATAAGGCGTCTCAGCATTACTTTCCCTCGAATCAATCATCCCCCTCTAGCGAGCGAGGCCTCTGAACCACCGTCATCCACTACACTCAAGGGATGTCGAACCCATCCGGAAAGCGCTCACCGTCCCTGCGGTGCCCTAGGCTCCGCAGGGAGATACACTTGTTGCGGCTGTCCAAGGCTTCACTCCCTATGCTATAGCATTCTAGCCGCGCAATAAAAGTAACCTTTTTCCCTAGGGATTGCTGACTATGAGTCAAAGTCTTGAGCTTCGCGCCTTCTACGAGGACTATTACAACGAAGCAGTTAGTCAGAAGCGGTCGATTGCTGCCAAGCAGACCGTCGACCATATCTTGAGCCTTTGCGGCACCGCATCTTTAGGAAAAGTCCTCGATGTTGGTGCCGGAGACGGGGCCGTCTTGGCAGAAATTGAAAGACGGACAATGACTACGGAACTGCATGCCGTCGAAATTTCAAGTTCAGGCATCGACCGCATTAGAGGTAGAAATCTCAAGGGCCTGAAATCTGTTCAAGAGTTTGACGGCTACAAATTACCCTTCGACGACGATACGTTCGACACAGCGCTCGCCGTTCATGTACTTGAACATGTGGAGCATGAGCGCATGTTCTTGCGGGAGCTCGCTCGGGTGTCTCGCATTTGTTATGTGGAAGTGCCTCTAGAACATACGTTTCGACTCCAGAGATCGATCCAGTTAAGCAGACCTTATGGCCACCTTAACTTTTATACCCTCGAAACTTTTGAGAACCTGCTTAGTACTGCAGGGTTATCTCCGCTTTCCGTTACTACTTTTTCTAACTCCGCAGATTACGAGATTTTTCTGAGTGGGCCCTTTCTAGGCAGGGCGAAACATTTCGTGCGAAGCTCCGCGTTAAAGTTGCTGCCGAGGCTTGCACCAGATCTTTTTGTATACCTTTGCGGAGCACTCT
The DNA here is from genome assembly GCF_001693485.1 of Bradyrhizobium sp. LMTR 3. GTDB lineage: Bacteria > Pseudomonadota > Alphaproteobacteria > Rhizobiales > Xanthobacteraceae > Bradyrhizobium. Next base: position 30,661 of record NZ_MAXC01000019.1, on the reverse strand, counting down.
GCCAACGCAAACGATGACTGTTAAGTGGACTCCGACGTCGTAATCGCCTGCGGAGCACGATGGCGCGTGAAAACTTCTTGACCTCTTACAAGTATGATTGCGAGAAGCGGCGGCAAGACGAGCCCGCCTGACAACATCGACGTGGGCAGAGCAGATATCATGAGGTTGTAGACCCCGATAAAGACCGAAGCCAAGCCTGCCACCGCGGCCACCGTCTTGCCGGTCAACAGAAGTACATCGATTGCACGACAAAATACACCAATCGCGATGCTAAAGCCCACAACACCTAAGTAGGAGAAGTCAACCCAGGCATCCGCGATAAACATTGCGGTGGTGGTCGAGCCGGCGGCCGAACGCCAGAGCCGCGAGACGGTATTGAATGATGGCACGTATTCAAGCCCCCAGACACCTGCAATGGGGCGGATATTGCCCCCCCACATATGAGGGATTCGTTCGGGGAAGGCCGCAAAATATTCAAGTAACGCTGCATTTGAGACGTCGAATGCACGATAATAGAAGAAGTTCAACGTCCCGCTATGGTCGAGTTCAGGAATTGCAATGCGGATGCTCGGAAAAAAAATAGTCAAAGCGACGACTACGCCCGAGAGCGCAACGCGCCATCCAATGATGTTGCGAAATACCAAGTAGGCCGCAAGCAACAGCTGAATAACAAACAAGGCAAAAGGAGCCTTGCTAAGCGTTTCAACCTTTCCCAACACTGTTAGCGCCAGCAAAAAAGCCGTGCTTGCCAATAACGGCCACCAGCGCTGCGTCAATCCGGAGAGCGCTCCCAAAATAACCATCATTGGCGCTATCGAGGCGACGGCTAGGTTGTAGAGATAGACTTGGCTTCCGCCATATTGCTGACGGTAAGCTGCCTTGGCGGCCTCGTTGCCCGAGACCGAAAGAAATCCCGCGACGGTCGCAACATGATGCTCGCTGAGGGATATCCATGCCATGAATAGGACTAGAGCAACGATTGCGATCAGCAAGAGCCAAGGTCTAGACTCTCCGCCACTTCTTAGGGGTTGAAAATTCCAGTCTGAAATCACCTGCCGGAGCGCCCGCCCTGAACGAGGCGCCAGACGATCGACGAACTCAATACCTGCGATCACGCAGACAAACATGATTGCGATTGATAGATTCAATGATATGACCACGTCATCAAAATTCAAAGAGTTCGAAATCCGGAGATCGACAACCGAAATTGGCCTGCGCACTAGCATATAGATGAGATAAGCGGGCCCATAGACAAACAGAAGAAACCCGAGCAGCATCGACGACGCCGTGACATACAGCCTCAATCGGTAAACAAGATAGAGACCGGCTACGTATATCGCCAGCGCGGCACTCACGTAACTCGCGGAAACAATCATCGACGATTCCCAACGATTGCACGGAGTTTCTGATTCATCGTATAAAGCGCCTGACTGTTTGCGAAACGTTCGTGCGGCACAGCCGGCAGTGCAATCAAGCGCTCCAATTCGAGGGCGGTAATGCCAAGCTTCTTCGCCACGAACCGCTTATCACGCGCTGCCTGCTCCTTAGTTGTCAGAGGAATTCTGAGAGCCTGCAAAGCCTCCTCACGGGTCATCTGTCCGGAGACGATCAACGCCGAACAATGCAACCGTCGCTTGTCGAAGCCGTAACGCGCTGGGAGATAGATCTCCTGGTAGAATTTAGTAAACCGGCTTTCTTGATGCTTGCTGCCGTAGTCGACGAAGCCATAGGTCGTGACCAGTTCGCGCTTGGCGGACTCCTTATCATATGGCAGGTAGTTCAAGGGTTTCAGTATCTGAATTTGTTTTCGGATCCTGGCCAACCACAAAAACTCGAGTGAGCTGAGCATCGGGAATGTTTGGAGCGCGACCGCTCCATAGGCCCGATGAATAGCGCGGAGATTTCGCGCATCCATCGCCGGATATCCGCCTTCCGGAATGTGAACACTTTCGCTGCTAAAGTTCATTCCACCTAAAAAGTACTTCTGGCCGTATTTTCGGGCCAGACGGTACAACGCTGCAAAAAACGCATGATCCTGAGGCGCATCCTGATTCAGGACCGAAGCCTTGAGATAGGCGAGCTGCAGATCTCGCATTTCATGCCACTCAACCACATGCGTATGAAGATCAATGTCCAGCTTGCGAACAAGTAGCTCGATGTTGCGTACTGCAGCTTCCGTATTCCAACCGCCGTCGACATGAATTGCCAAGATACGCAAGTCAAAGTCGCGGCGAAGTATGTGCGCGACATATGCGCTGTCCACGCCGCCGCTCAGCCCGATAATGACGTCGTATGGCCTGTCTGCCATCTCCTGCTTGATGCGCTCGATAAGCGAATTTAGCCGAATCCGCCCTTCATTCGTCGGCCACCATTCATGCGGCTTTCGCGAAAGCGCTTCGCGACAGCAGATGCATTGCCCGTTCTCGTCAAACGTGACGCCCGGATTGCTATTGTCCATGACGCAGTATGAACAAACTTGATATCCGCTTGTTCGCATTACGAAGCCGCACCCGATTTCTTGAACAACTCATTGACATCTTGTGACGATGGATAGGTGATTAGCACCGCCCGCAACCGACCTATAAAAACGAAAGCACTGCCGGACGCGACGGCGCTTGCGCCCATCCGCAGCCCTTCTGCGAGGTGCGAGAGGTCCCCTGCTCCTCCCAGAGCGACGACAGGTACAGTGACCGCTTCAGAAACTGAAGAGACCAGACCGGCATCGTATCCATTTTGCGCGCCGTCTCTGTCAATATTCTGCAGAATGATCTCTCCTGCACCTGCTTGCTCGACAGCAATAGCTTGGGTGACAGGATCCGTGTTCGTCAAAGTACGTCCGCGGTCAAAAGCTACGCGCCAATGGTTGTCGACACGACGGCAATCGATGCACGCTGCGACAGCCTGAGATCCATAGCTATCTGCTAATGCTCGCACAGTTACTGAATCGCTGCTCGCTCGGCCAAGGACCACCTTCTCCACGCCCGCGGCGAAGATCGGTGCCGCGTCGGCAACTGACTTGATCCCACCGCCGTAGCTCAGAGGCATGAAACATTCACTAGCGAGCTCCGCAATGAACCCTAGATCGGACCGACGCTCTTCCACGCTCGCGTTGATATCAAGGACACAAATCTCATCGACCTCCTTTTCGTTCAAGATACGAACGACGTTGAAGGGATCACCGATATAGACCTCCTCACTGAAACGACGAGTTTTCACAAGCCGCTTACGGCTATCGAGCAACAGCACTGGTATTATGCGTGGCCTCATCAACGGCTTCTTTCGATGAAGTGGCCAAGCAATCTCATCCCAAAGCGATGGCTCTTCTCGGGATGAAACTGTACGCCATAAATGTTCTTGTGTTGGACAGCGGAAACAACTGGTCCACCAAACTGATGAATTCCAGCGATGTTGGATTGATGATCACATCGCATTTGATAGCTATGTGTGAAATAGAAACGCTGTTCGCTCCCGACATCGAACAATGTCGCTGAGGGAGAGCATTCAACGCCCGCCCACCCCATGAACGGAACCTTGAGGTTGAATGACGGTTCGGGCTGCATTCGCACAGTATCTCCCGCAATCCAACCGAGCCCTTTTGTTAAGCCTTCCTCACTTCGGCGCCCGAGCAACTGCATGCCGAGACACACCCCCAAAAGTGGTATTTCGCGCTCCAATACTGCCTGTTCTAGCGACGGAATGAGTCGGGAGCCTCGCAGGCGGTTCATCGCTGCATCGAAAGCTCCCACTCCTGGCAGCACTAGATGACTTGCATCTAGTATGCGGGAGCTCTCGTCTGCGATCCTCGCATCGTACCCGATGAACTCAAACATGTTAATGAGAGCGCTGAGGTTGCCAACGCCGTAGTTGATGATCGTGATCATTGCAATTCTTTCCGGACGATCAGCAAAGTGACAATCGTCATCGACATAGCGAAAGCGCCCCCGACAAGAAACACAACCGTCTGAGGCAGAAGCAGTGAGACCAGTGCTAAGAAAAAGTACGTGAATGCCCCAACCGCAGACGCCTCGCATAGCGACTTCACAAATGCTGAACGGGGCCAACCCGCGATACCGTAGCAGGTCCAGACGAACCCAATATAACTGACGACCAAAGCTGCGCTCTGCAAGAGAACCGCTAGCGCGAGGGGGCAACCGGTCGCAAGCGCCGCCCACAGGACACCAACAGAACTAAGGCCAGCCACCAGCTCGACCTTGAGATTCACATCCTGTCGTCCAGCAGCGTCCAATAGGCGGTCCATCCAATTGGTGACTGTGAACAACGCTGCGGGAAAAATGAGAACAGCCGCCAAATAGCCTGCACCCTGCCAGTGATCTCCGAGCACAAGATTGAAAAGTGCATCATTTCCGAAAGCGACAAGTCCAATCCAAGGACTGCACGCCACTAGCAGCCATTTCACGAAGCGATCCACGGCCCTGCCTTGCGCCAACAATCCCTCTGTCGCGGCACGGTGAAAAAAGACCGGTCTAAGCACAGAACTCGTAAGTCCTGACGGAAAATGAGTGAGACGCCAGGCTTGGCTATAGAGCCCAACCAGCGCCGGCGGGCTGAATGCTCCAATGATAAAAATCGGAGCGCGATCACGCACAAGCGAGAGCACTGTAAACGGAAGCGAGAACTGGGGAAAACGTCTATATTGGTTCAGAAGTTGCCACGTCTCGTAAAATGACCGCGATCTCCACACCGGCCGCTCAACTCCTGACGAGATACGCCAGACATAGAAAACAGTGGCAGCGGCCTGACCTGCAACACTTCCGACAATCAACCAAATTCCATGCCCCGACATTCCGCCCGCCAGCTGCACACCGTTTGTGATTATGGCGTTGAGAAGGACTGCGATCGAGATAGCCGCAAATGCACCATCGCGCATAAGCCAACTCTGAAAGACCACCGCCAAGCCGACCAACATAAGCCAGCTCCACCCCCAAATGGCCATCGTGCCATCAATTCCGGATAGACTGAACAATTCAATGGAAATGCTGATCAGGAAGGCGCAAATTATGCAACAAACAACAACCACGCCGACGGCTGCATAGAACAATGGGCTCGCTAGATCCAAGTCGCGTTCCAGCACTAACGCGAGGTCAAGCCTTAAAGAAACGAGCGAGCCTGCAATCATTGCCATTGCCTGCAGGGTGGCCCAGACCCCGAAATCCTGCGGCGTGTATAGCCGAAATAACACCGGTACCGTTGCTAGCGCGAGCGCTTGGGACAGCACTGGTCCTATCCCTGACGATACTAGACTTTGCCGAAGGCTATTTTTAGTCGCTTCTGCCAATGCGTTTCCTTGTAGTTAGGCAAAGGCATGAATGAGTTCAATAACCGTGTTCTGCTGATCTGCTGTTATCTCCGCGAACATCGGCAATGATAAAATCCTGCCTTGCTGACGATGTGAATTTGGGAACTGCTCCGGTCTATGATCAAAGCGCGAGTAAGCTTCAAGAAAGGGCAGCGCAACTGGATAGTTAATTGCAGTCTGCACACCGTTTGTCCTCAAGTGGTTAGCTAAGTCATCACGATGAGGATGCTGAATCGTATAAAGATGATAGACGTGGGTACGGTTAGAAGCGACGTACGGAATTTCGAGGTCTTTAATCTGATTGAGACCCGCGTCGTATATTGCAGCAGCACTCTGGCGTGCCCGCGTCCACTGCGGAAGATGGCGAAGTTTGGCAGACAAGATGGCGGCCTGTAGTCCGTCAAGGCGACTATTGATGCCTTCGATCTTGTGCTGGTGCTTTGTCAGTCCACCATGCCGACCCAACATTGCCATTCGCGCCGCAAGGCCGTCATCGCTCGTTACGACTGCCCCGGCATCCCCCATCGCCCCAAGATTCTTGCCCGGGTAGAAAGAATAGGTTGCCGCGTTACCAAACGTGCCTACCTGACGATCCTTGTAGCGAGCCATGTGGGACTGCGCGCAGTCTTCAATCACCCAAAGTTGGTGCTTGCGTGCGATGGCCATGATCGCATCCATATCAGCCGATTGCCCATAGAGATGGACCGGAATAATTCCTACCGTTCGGGGCGTGATAGCGCTTTCGATGGCTAGCGGATCGATGGTGAAGGTGCTGGCATCCGTATCACAAAATACAACGGTTCCGCCAGCATGTGTAATCATGGCAGAAGTGCTGATCCATGAGTGCGCCGTTGTAATGACTTCATCACCCTCTTTAACACCCAGCGCTGCCATAGCAATGAAAAGCGCATCTGTCCCGTTTGCGCAGGAAACGCAATGTTTAGCTTCCATCGCGGCCGCAAACGCGTCCTCGAACGCGTCTACATAAGGACCACGAATAAATGCGCTATCGCGAATAACCGCCGCGATCGCTGCATCGACCTCATCCTTGATAGTTTGATACTGAAGATGAAGATCCGCATATGGGACAGACATCAGAGAAATCCATAGTCCGCTTTTGTGGGTGAACAGGACTCATTTGCGCTCGAGCATACGCGCGGGATTGCCGACGTAGGTGCCGCTCTCTGTAATATTCTTCGTCACCACTGCACCAGCGCCGATCACAACATCATCGCAGATTTGAACCGGAAGAAGGGTTGCATTTGAGCCGATTGATACGCGGTTACCTATGTTAGTGGAGCGCCAGATTTCCCTCCGACCGCGCGCTGGACCGCCTATTGAGAACGTGTCATTGATGAACATCACGCCGTGACCGATAAAGCAATCCTCGCCGATCGAGACCATTTCGCAAATAAAGGCATGGGACTGAACCCGCGTTCTGGCTCCAATACGGGCAGTCTTCTGGATCTCAGTAAAGGGGCCAATAAAGCAATCGTCGCCAATGCTACACCCGTAAAGATTGCAAGGCTCGACGATCTTTACGCGCACGCCGAAAACTACATCCTTTACACCGACACGCTGGACACTCGACGCGGTCAAGGTAATGCTCCGAGTCGGCAAAGACGCGGGCTAAAACGCAATGTTACCTCTCGGCCGGTCTCAATCGACTCGTAGAGAGCTGATATCAATTCTAGACTCTTTCGACCTTGAAACCCGTCCACCAGGGCGGGACTCTGATTCTTCAAGCAATCAACAACGTGCTCATAGTAGGCTTGATGTCCGAAACCGTAAACGTTTGGAGGATTCACGGAATAGTTCTTCATAACTTCATTGTCAGATTCAGTTTCGTCCACAAAGCTCCAGTGCCGAATCTGATTGACCGCGAATCCCGCAATTTCGACCGCACCTTTTTCACCCATGATCGAAAGCGAACCCTCCAAATCCTTTGGTCTCAAGGCCGTAGTCGCTTCAATGATGCCTAGCGCACCATTGCGAAATTTTAGCGTTGCAATGGCGGTATCTTCAGCTTCGATTTTGACCAGCGCTGTTGTCGCGCGCGCATGCACGCTTACGACGTCGCCGAAAAACCACTCGAGCATATCGATGTGGTGGCTAGCCTGATTTGCAAGTACGCCGCCATCATAGGCCCAGGTACCCCGCCAGGCGTCTTGGTCGTAGTAAGACTGGTCTCGGCTCCAGCGAACTCTTACCGTACCTAAAACCAGCCGCCCGAACCTGCCTGCATCGAGAGCCTCACGGGCTTTCACCACGGGAACATTGAACCTGTTCTGCTTAACGACGAAAAGCTTGACGCCCGCGGCGTCGCACGCCTGGATCATCGCGTCCGCATCGTCCAGCCGCAACGCCATGGGTTTCTCGACAACCACGTGCTTCCCAGCTTTCGCAACTGAGATAGCATGAACCGGATGTAACCCGCTCGGCGTGAGTACCGACACAACGTCAATTTCGCGCTGGGCCAGCAACTCTTGGAGATCATAGTACGCCGGTACATTATATCGCGAGCCAATCGCATCCGCCCGTTCGCGATTTACGTCACAAACGCCGGCCAATTTTGCGCCGCTGATGCGGCCGCCGCCGAGCAAGTCCGAATGGCGCTTGGCTATGCGCCCGCACCCAAGCAGAGCAATCTTAATCATGGGCAGAGGGCCACATGCCTAGCGCGCTTGCCTGTAGCAAGACATATGCGAAATTCCGTCATGATGTAGCCCACATTCTTGAGTTGCACGGCGCAAGAGTGTTAGCTGTCTAACAGCTTACATTCGTTGGAGGCAAGGGAACTGATTCTCGACCCACCAATTTCCTCTGGCGACATTTCTCTTGTACCCACAATTGGTTAGAGGCTATGACGGGTCCCAGTATCCGCCGACTTAGTACCAGCTCAAGTTTCGACGGTCGAGCCTTTCCAACTCGGCGCGCGATGATCGGGGGAGCTGTAATCGCCGGTGTGGTTACAGCGTTGTCATATCGACCATCTCCCGACCGGCCCTGGACCCTACTTACGGATAAAGCTCCTTGGTCCCCGCGAGACGGAGCTGCACTGCTCGTGCACAACGATCGACTTTGGCTGTTCGGCGGATCGACCTCCGCCGATGAGCTGGACGCAGGTGATGGCTGGAGCTCAGTCGATGGAGTTGATTGGAGAAAGGAAGTTGATCGAGCCGTCTGGACACATTCGGGCCAGTCGATGAGCGTCTCGTTCGCGGGTCGCGTGTGGCGAATGGGGGGATTTGTGAAGAGGGAAGGCCGATTTGTTCCAATCGGCGAAATATGGTCGTCGGTCGACGGTCGAACTTGGACTCTCGCCACGACGGCTCCCGCATGGAAACCTCGTGGCGGTGGAGCGCTGGTTGTGCATGACGGAAAGCTGTGGCTTTTAGGTGGGACGCAGCACCCTCGAAATGAAGGCGACCAGCCAGCATTGAACGACGTCTGGTCAACTGAGAACGGTATTGATTGGAGGGAGGAGACAGCCAGTGCATCGTGGCAACCCCGCTCGTTTCACTCGGTAATAGCACACAACGGCCGACTTTGGCTGCTAGGAGGTGGTCTCTGGGGCAAGAAACCGAACCTTTACCGAGACGTATGGTCCAGCTGGGACGGCATCAATTGGAAGGAACATACGAATAAGGCTGCATGGTCCGGCCGTATTTGGGCAACGGCAGCATCCTACGAGGGACTCCTTTGGACTATGGGAGGTTTCGTTGCCTCGCCACGTGGCGGCGCAAATGATCTCTGGTATTCCGATGACGGCAGCGACTGGTATCCTTATTTGGCTAAACGGCCATGGCCATCCCGACTCGGGCACTCCTCTGTTGTTTTCAACAATCAATTATGGGTACTGGCTGGGTCCGATGGTTACTATTACGGCGACGTCTGGGCGCTAAGAACTGGCAAGGATGAGGTGTTCCCCGGGTCAAATCTGATCAGAACGCAAAAATGGCTTTACAGTACTTTCGCACGGTAACAGCCAAGATTGAAGCGCCTTCATGGCAACGCCGGTAGACGATAGCCAAGTCTGACGAGTCCGTTCTGTTTCGCTTCGCTTCAAGCTGTTTGAGATGCGATCGTCCCACGCGCCTCAATGTTGCATGAGCCTCTCGATACAACGTTCCGCGCCAAACTCGATGCTGGATCGTGTTGCCTCACTTCACGTGAGGCTCGCGTCATGCGGAGTATTGAAGCCATCCGCTTCAGATTTAGCTTCCGCCAAAAATTCGCTACCAACGCTATCTGAGGCTTGCTCGGACTGATCCGCGATGCCTTTCCTTGGGAACGGAAAGACATGTCACTAGTCGATCGCGGATAAGGTATAGCGTGGCATGACACCCTTCGTCGACCAAATCAATTTGGCACGGCCCAGAGATTCTCCACCCCATCAGCAGATACTTTCGTTGTTCAGATCGCGATCTGCACTCTCCTGTTCAACAGCCGCTTGTCACCACATTTTCTGCGAATGGGCTGGTGACGGAGTGCCAATCCTCGAATGCTGAAGCGTCCGGTTTGTATGCTACCAATGTCGTTTTATGCCTTAGCGGCTGTCAGGATCTTCTGGTCAGATGCGCCGTAGCTTGGGCTTTAGGGCATTGCCTTTGATCCACGACTCGACGATTTGCTCTGGGTGACAGCGATCGAATATATCTATCCGCTGGTGCGCAGTCAGAAGCAGCTCGACCGCGTGCTCGATGATTTCGAGAAGGCGCCGGGCATCGTGCTCTTTACTTGCCGACCACCAATTGAAACGGCTGAGTGAGAGCCTGCATATCCAGTTTCAGGTTTTAGTAGCCCCTTCATGGGTCAATAATCTGAGCCTCGGTCCATAGCAGATAAGCAATCGAAAGTAAGGCCGAACAAAAAAACCCAAGATGGGCAAGGCTGGACTGCCATCTCCCAAATGACCACGGTAGCGCGTAGCTCCAACATGCGAAAAATGCGCCAGACAAAATCAAAACATTGATCATCCCCTGCCCCGGCTGACTCTACCACAGAGTGCAGTCGGATATCACTGAAATCATAGATTTGCAAGTCATGGCGGCATTGCGTGTGCCCCTAAGACCGCTCGTTCCATGTTCGACAAACGGAGCAAGAGTTTCGGACGTGTGAGAATTGCCTCTTTGGGTATCGCGCGAAGCAATCCTTACCTTCGGGCTGTCTTAGCGGTGCTGGCGGGTGAAGCGTAAAATAGTTACGATTTTACGTTGTTTTTATATCGCCGCTCAACCTCGGCGCCTTAAGCGGATATTCAGCAGCAACCTGAAGTTCCTCTGATCACACTAAAACGTCCCCACGGCTGCTGTATTCACGAAGCTGAGGGCAAGAATGGACAGCGCCACAAGGTTCGTACCGATGAGTAGGATGTTTGTAAAAACTGGATCGTAGGGAACGGCGCCGCCATGGGTCTAAAGCGCAAAAGGAATCCTGCGAAAATGGCAGCAGCCCCGAGATCTCAGCGCTCGCGAGTACGGTCACGAACATGGACCCGCGAGCGTAGAGCAGCTAGCCGCGACGCGAATAAGGCCCCGTCGCGCTACGGCAACGCGATCAGTGACAAGGGCGCTGACAAGCAATGCTGGCAGGTTGAGCAGCGCAAGGAAACCTCGATACTACTCACATTGGTGCTCGCACAGGAAAAGGATATCGACATATCCAACTTGAGCAACCTTAGCGTGAATTTCGATTGGGTTCGCTTTCCTGTGGGCCCCTGCCCGAATCAGCCAATAGGCCTGATAACCGTGTTCGAGCAGGTAATCTAGAACTGCCGATACGGAAGTCCCAAACTTGGACAAGCCCACTTCGTGAAGCTCAATGAAAAGAGCCGGCGCGGCGTTCTTAAGAATGTTGGTCGCTCCCTGCAGCACCAACATCTCTGCGCCCTGAACATCGATTTTGACGAGCGCCGGCCTCAGATGCCGTGCGTCCTGGACTAGTTCGTCCAGCGTCACGGCATTCACAGCTAACCCGGTGCCGTCACGGGAAAGCTTGTGATCTGCGGGGTGACGCGGATTAATCTCGAGAAACATTTCACCTTGCACGTCGGCGGCAACGGCCTTCAGGCAATCAACCCGGCCCAAAAGAGCCTCTCGCCTCAGGGCAGAAATCAAGTGATCGTAATTTCGATCCTCCGGTTCGATCGATATGACCTTCCCATCGCTTCCTACCCATTTTGCAAAACGGAGCGAAAAAAAGCCGACGTTTGCTCCCACATCGATGACCAAAGATCCGCTTGGAACAAATTCCTTGAGGCTATCGATTGGACCGGCCTCCAGATACTGCTTGTAGATAGTATAAAGCGCAAGAAAGATCCGGTCAGCGAAGGGTAGTCGATGAATTCCGAACTTCGTAATTAGTCCATATGACGCCACAGCAGTATTTCTCATGAGGCTCCGAAGCATCAAAGTCTACTCCCATATTCTCAATCTTCCCAACCGCCTGCGGATACCCGAATTTACAGCGAATGCGCTATCGATTAGGAGTACTCTTCGTTCACTTGTCTGGACTTCGCCATGAAAACGACCCACAAGATTGCTGCTGCCCGTGTAATCTATCACGTCATACATGCGGGACGGATGCTTTTTGGCCGAACCGACCAAGACATTGTTAGCCGGGGTGGCGTTACCTACGATCTGGATCTTTCCCAGGGTATCGATTTCGCAATCTTTCTCGGCAATTTCTATGAGCGTCAGACAAAGGCCGCGTTGCGTAAACTGGTTTCTCCCGGCACTCTAGTGCTCGATATCGGAGCTAACATTGGAGCGCACACCCTCCACCTAGCCCAACTTGTTGGAGCAGACGGCCGCGTGATGGCTTTCGAACCGACCGAATTTGCTTTCAGAAAGCTCAGTCGCAACTTGGACCTGAATCCGTTGCTGGCGAGTCGCATAGAAGCCCACCATTGCTTTCTCACCGCCGACGATGAAGCGAATGTTCCGGAGGCCATCTATTCGAGCTGGCCTCTCGCTCGGCAAGCTGGGCTGCATGCGAAGCATCTTGGCCGTGAAATGCAGACTCAAGCGGCGCGAGCACGTAGCCTCGATAGTATCCTGAGCGAGAGGGCTGATCGCAAAGTACAGCTGGTAAAGCTTGATGTCGATGGGTTCGAATGCGACGTACTTCGCGGCGCAACTTCAATGCTCCGCAACATGCGACCGACCTTTGTGATGGAGCTAGCTCCCTACGTGCTGGAAGAGCGCAACACATCATTGGATGAACTACTTTCGTTCTTCGTTCCCAACGGATACGCGTTTTATGATGAGCGCACTCAAAGGCCGCTTCCATCATCGGCAAGGGAGCTGGAGAGAATGATAACGAATGGCGCGGGCATCAATGCGATTGCCATCGCACCCTGAAACCAAGGTACCAGCTAAGAGGCATTCGCCGACGGATTCTTCAAAGCCCGAAGAAGTCCGCGAAGCCTCCACCAGCCGTTCGCCAAAAATTCATCCGCCACCTTTACGAAACCGACGACGACTATTGGAATCAACGGGTGGGCATGCCGATTATCGCCAAAGATGTGGGCATAAAATGCCGCGACATAGATGACAGCAAAAGGAACGGCCAAAGCCAGAAGACCAATCCGTTGTCCACGCCGGAAACAAAGCAACAAGCCAAGCCAGCTCACGATGATCAGCGGATCGCTAACGAGAAGCGTAAGACGCAGAGGATCGCGGAGTGACTTTAGCGAGTCGGTCACATAAGGACGAATTCTCGAAACATAGAAATTATCCGCTACGTCGCTGAAGATATGCGACGCCCTCGTCATTTCCGAGAACCTGTCGAATACCTCCGTATAGCTCCCGCCGTCCACGCCGGAATTCCAATGGAAATAATGTCGAATGTGGTTGAACATCGCCGAGCCGGTTAGCTCACGCGTAAGTTGACGGTTTGGTTGGCAGCACATGGGTGCAATCTGAAACCCGATCGAAGCAAGCGGAAGTTGGAGTTGCCGCTCCATGACCCACATAGAAGACGTCCGGACACGCCAAGCAGCGGATGCGATTTTTTGCTTGGCCTGATCGGGGGAAAGGCCCGCTCCAATCAGGTCATCAAAAATGCGCTTCGCGTCGTCATAGTTGATTGGTTTATCTCCAATCAGCCGCGTGCGGATCTCAGCGCTTAGAACGACATCGTCCAGCGCGTGCGCCGTATCTTGGTCGAGGTCCCATGCGACGTATGATGTATGTGTGAGAAGCAGAGCACTCGTATTTGGCAGGAAAAAGCCTAGTCCCAGTGCGGCTCGGTAAAGCGGAAAGGCCAGTATTCCAGCGGCCAAAGCCAGCGCCGTGACCGCATAGAGAGGAAGGCGCCAAGGCTTCCCTCGCCAGTACACGATTAATGCGGCTAGGAGACCTCCGACGACTCCCAGATAGGGCCGGAATTGCGCGGCAAGGATCGACAGCAGCAGCAGCACGAGCAAGGAACGACGCAGGGAGAGGCGCCCGTCTAGCGAGCGGACGGCCACTCCAAGCGACACCAGCAAGATTGATGCGGAAACGGATTCCGTCATCGCAGCATTGTGAAACGAGGCAAAGTAGGGATGAAGGCCACAGAGGATCACAACTATCAATTGCGCTGGCCGGCTGAGCTTGTTCTTGAAAGCCAGAATGAAATAAGTAATGGCTGAAGCGCTGAATGCCCCCTGCAAAATGGCCAACGCTGGCCACAGCCGTTCCTGAAAGATTGACTCCAACGTGCGGATCAGAAGCGGCAATCCAGGAGTGAAGTGCTGATACAGGAAACCAAACTGTGAACTGTACAATTGGCTAAGTTGGTCAACATCGAACAGAGCCATCCCGAGCTGAAAATAAGCGATCGAATCGATCCAATATTTCGCGCCGGTAACCAACATTGAATAAGCATGGGCGGCGCTCGAAAAAAGCAGCAGAATAAAGCACCAAACGCGCTCGCTCCTGTTGAAGAAAGTGCGCAACATCGTGGGGTCAGTCCGACACCGGCTTACGTGCAACCGTCTGCTGATTGGAGCTTTTCAAGCCAATTCCGATCGCAGCCATATCCAGCAGCGTGAAGCCAGCAAGAGCCGCGATGTTTTGAAGATCAAACAGTCGCGCGGTCCAAGTCTTCGGACCGTAACGTTCTTGCAGTGCGGCTTGCAGGGAGTAGCACCAGATCACTGGAGCCGGTAAACTTTTCTGATGCACAATTTCAAAGCCCGTTTCTCCAAGCAGCTTCGCGAGCCGTTCGAAGTTGTAGAGGTTGAGATGGCGCGGAACGTAATATCCACCCCAAGTACCCTTCGGGAACAAATGTCGATCGTAACCGTCGGTATCAGGCGTTTCGATGGCAATAACGCCGCCCGGCCTTAAAGTGGTAGCGAGCTTGGCGAGTCCTATCCTTGGCTCCCAGAGATGCTCGACCAGTTGATACATCAGTATCCGATCGAAGAAATTCTCAGGCAGGGCTGCGTCCTCAAGTGTGCCCTCCACAAGATGAATGCCAACGGCCTCCAATTCTTCCCGGGTGGTTGCCGGAAAATGCCAATCCAGGCCATAGAGCTCGAGGTCCGGCCGAACGGTCGCCAGGGCCCGCAATAATTCGCCGTTGCCGCATCCGACATCCAATATCCGCATGCCTTTCGCAAGCACGCCAGCGACCGCCTTGAAGCGCCTGAAGTTCACCTTGTTCTTGATGACCGCCAACAGGTTGTATCCGCCGCGAAATTTGGAGGAGAATGTTCCGTAATTGCTTGGGTACATCACTGGCAGCGAACTGATTGTCGGCTGCGGGTTCAGGTATATGTGCTCGCAACGCTCGCAGGTGACGAGCGAAAGATATACGTCGCTTGCTTGATAGATGTAGTCACGTCCGCGCGCGATCTCGCGCGAAATATCGGACCCGCAACAGGAACATGTTGTCGGTCGGGTTTCGAGAGTGCGGTCGGAGCCTTGCCTCACGGGGTTAGAGTCGCATTGCATCTTCAATTGCACCCGAGAAATCGTCATGCTTCTTGTTTCGCGCTAGCTGCAGGAATTTCAGAAAACCGCTGCTTTGCAGCGAACTAGGGAACTGACGGTAGAAACCTTTCGCGACGAGGTGGAGATGCAGTTTTCCAAGATTATGTCGAGGTACGGTTGGAAAAAGGTGATGCTCGACGTGATAGTTGAAGTTCGCCTGATACAGCATCCACTTCTCAAACCAGCCGGGCACCGTGGTGCGCACAACGGGTCGCATTGCCGCCTCTACAGCGTCGCGAAATAGGGGGAAATCTTCGGGCTGATGCTCAGCGACCGAACGCACGATGTTAAGGGCGACCGCGACCGCAACGATCGGATACACCCAAAGCACCGGATAAAGGTACCAGCGACCGGAGAGTACGCATAGCGAAATCAGGGTTAAATTGAATACCACCGTTATCAATGGACCGACCCATCGCGGCGAAATCGGCGGCGCAGACTCCGAGCGCCTGCCGATGTACTTGGTCCTTGCCAACCAAAGACCTGTCAACCCAATGAGTGTCCGGCCCATGGCCGCCATCAGCGCCCGTCCGCCCCGTACGTCGATGTGGTAGGGATAGCCGTCCTGGTCGAGGTCCGTCCCGAGATGCGCGTGGTGTGACGAATGACGCTCGCGATAGGCGGCCACGGTAATCCCGATCGGCCCTGCAAAAAAAACATCACTCCAGATGTCGTTGACACGACGATCATCAAATAGGGAAAAGTGAGAAGCTTCGTGCACCCAAAGCAGCATGGCTTGCGCGAGCGCGCACGAGACAAGAAAAGGAATGAACACCAACCAAAGCGGCCCTAGAAGCGCTAAAGCCCAGGCCAAAATCAGTTGCAGCCAAATAGCGGCTGTGGCCACGAAGATCGCCGACGGCCGCTTCTCCTTCAAACCCGCAAGAAAATCTTTGTCAACCGCCAGGTGAGCAGCTCGCGCCATTTCTGAATATTTTGGGTCCACCTTCGCCTCCGGCATGTTAATAATCAACCGTCACATCGCTAACTTCACGCTGTACTGTCGAAACGCTTGCCGGGTCGACAAGATCTGGGTTCCGGTACCGAGGTTGTAATGATTTTAGAGAGAACCGTCCATTCCGTCCTTCCCTCGTTCAAGAATGCGCGCAAGCAGGAACTGCTTGAACACGTTGAGGCCCATATCGACGAGCAGGATCGTTGGCGCCGTATCAATCATGCGTATTACGACTCAGATCATAAATTTATGCAGTTTCTGATTCCCCCGGGAAAGCGAGTACTTGAGTTGGGCTGCGGTCGTGGGGACTTGCTCGCTGCCGTGCAGCCCTCTTTTGGCGTTGGCGTTGACTTCAGCAGTTCGATGGTCGCAAAAGCCAAAGCGATGCATCCGCATCTGCAATTTATTCTGGGTGACGCGGAAGAGCAGGCGACGCTGGCTTCGATCGAAGGTCCTTTCGATTACATCGTAATCGCCGATACAATCGGAATGTTCGAAAACATCGACGACACCCTAAGGATGGCGCATCACTTGAGCGCACCTTCTACGCGTATTATTATCTCTTACTACTCCCACCTATGGGAACCAATACTAAAGCTTGGCGAATTGCTGAGGCTGAAGAGCCGGCAGCCAAAGATTAACTACATCGCGACTGCCGATTTTTTGAACTTGATGGACCTGGCGGATTTTGAGGTGGTCAGGCAAGAGCAGCGGCAACTATTGCCGCGGCATCTTTTCGGATTGGGTCCATTCGTCAACCGCTTCATCGCCCCATTGCCTGGGATACGGCATCTGTGCCTGCGGACCTACATCATCGGTCGACCCGTGCGCCGGTTTCCTGACCGGAATTTTTCGGTAAGTATCATCATTCCCTGCCGCAATGAGACAGGCAATATCGAGAACGCCATTCTACGGATGCCGAAGTTTGGTGCACGGCAAGAGATACTGTTCGTCGAAGGCAATTCGAGTGATAATACGTTCGCGGAATGCGAAAGGGTTCGTGATGCCTATAAGGACACCTGGAACATCAAGGTGATGAAGCAGGACGGGAGGGGCAAGGGAGATGCCGTGCGAAAGGGCTTTGCAGCGGCGACCTGCGACGTCCTGATTATTTTGGATGCCGACCTGACGATGCCGCCAGAAGCGCTCCCAAAGTATCACGCGGTGATAGAGACCGGTAAGGCCGAGTTCGTCAACGGAACCCGCCTGATATACCCGATGGAGGAGGAGGCAATGCGTCCCCTCAACCTCATCGCCAACAGGTTCTTCGCGTATTTATTCAGTTATCTCGTCAGTACCCGGCTGACGGACACGCTGTGCGGCACCAAGGCGCTGATGCGAAAGGATTACGAGGTGCTGGCGAGAGAGCGCAACTATTTCGGCAATTTTGATCCGTTCGGTGACTTCGACTTGATCTTTGGTGCGGCGAAGCAGAACCTTAAAATAGTCGAAACGCCCGTCCATTATAAAGCACGCACCTTCGGTGAGACTCAGATCTCGCGTTTTCGAGACGGCTGGCTGCTTTTGAAAATGGTGTGGTTCGCGTATCGCAAGCTCAAAGCCGTCTGATTGTGTCATGACAGAAGATCTAGCCGGCTTGGACCAGCGTCAGATTGTTCATCGGGGCGCCTGGGAAAGGAAGCCCTCAGTCCGTTTGATTTACAGAGATTTCCACGAAAGACTGCTTCGAGCCTGTCCTGAAGGCCGCATTCTTGACATTGGTGGCGGAACCGCTCACGTCAAGAATTTCAGGCCTGACGTGGTTTCCACCGACATCCTTTCGTTTCCGGGTATCGACGTCGTTGCGGATGCACATCGGCTGCCGTTCCCGGATGATGTCTTTTCGGGTGTGGTGATGTTAGACGTGCTGCATCATCTGGAACGCCCCGTCGAATTCCTAAAGGAAGCCTCGCGCGTGCTGAAACCCGGCGGACGTCTCGCGATGATCGAACCGGCGATGACAACTCTGGCGCGCCCGTTCTATGAGCGTTTTCATGAGGAGCCGGTCGATATGACCACCGATCCTTTTGCTGACGTGACGATCAATCCCGATCGCGATCCGTTCGACGCTAATCAGGGTGTCCCGACGTTATTGTTTGCAACTGAAGCGGCTCGCACACGGGTCCAAGAAGCGGTTCCCTCGCTCGCGGTGAGGAGCGTAACGTGGCTAAGCCTGTTCGCTTATCCCTTGAGCGGAGGATTTCAGCCCTGGTCCCTCATGCCGGCATATTTAGTTCGCTCCATGCTGGCCTTCGAAGAACGCGTATCCGAGGTTGTAAGAAAACACATTGCATTTCGTATGATGATCGTATTGGAGCGACGCTAGCATTGATCAAACGGAAGCCGCGGCTGACATCCATATGCGACCGAAGCATCAGTTTCCGAGGCGACGTTCATAACTTTGCGACTGCCCTATCCAACGACGCCTTTGCCGGTCCAAGACCGATCGTTGTTGGAGCTGCCGTTCTTACAAGGTGCCGAGCGGCCCCGCCCCCTTCGCTGGCCTAGAGGAAGTGAAACGCGCTCAGGTTCGACAAAATTAAACTATTCTGATCGACGACGTTGATCGCAATATCATGCTCGCCGGATGTTTGCGCTCGCGGCCATTCCAAATGTCCATTTTGTATCTCGTGCAAGGGAGCTGTCAACTGCTCGTCGATAAGTGGCGCAAATCCATTCGGAATTGGATTCGCGTGTTCAATACGCGCCGCAGATCCCGCCTCGATGCCTGCGCGGAATGTGAATTGTTCTTTGCTGTCGATGGTGAGTGGAAGCGCCTGCGACGAAACACCTGTGATCAAGCCTATCCCGCCGTTTGCTGCGATCGCCTCTGAGAGAGGCCCAATCGTCCCATCGCCGTTGAGATCTTGATGAAACCTGACTTCCGTCGACGCCAAGAACGTGCTGGTTCCCGACAAAACTCCGGAATTGGAGATGTAGTTGCCGCTGTTATCTGTATACCATAACCCATACTGATCTGAGGCTTGGTCCTTCCAGGCGATTTCGTATCCAGTGGCCGTCTGCTCCGCACCGATCGGTTCGAAGGTGTCAAACTGACCGGCAACGACTGCCGAACCAGCATACTTGAGCGAAACCTGCGATCCCCCGATATCAAGATAGAAACTGTTTCCAACACGGACCAGGCCTGTCGCGCCTGAAGATTCGATTGTTGTTGCTGCGGAAGGCGGTATGCCTATCACGCCATCGCCATTTAGATCCTGATGGAAGCTGATTTCAATCGACTCCAAGGAAGCACTGGCTCCCACCATAACATCGCTATTTCCAAGGTAATTGCCGTTGCTGTCCGTGTACCAAATTCCGTATTGATCAGCACCTGTGACCTTCCAGGCAATTTCATAGCCGGTAGCGGACTGCTCTGCGCCGATTGGTACAAACGCGCCGAACTGGCCCGCCACTACTGCAGCGCCGGCATATTTTAGTGATGGACCTGAACTGCCATTATAAAGATAAAAATTGCTCTCAACCTGAGTCAGGGCGGTCGCCCCATTCGCTTCAATGACCGTGGGGATAGAGCCAACTACCCCATCGCCGTTGAGATCCTGGACGAAACTGGTCTCAAATGATTTAAGCGTAGCGCTGGTCCCGGAGAGAACTCCGCTGTTTGAGGTGTAGTTGCCGGCGCTATCTACATTCCAGATTCCATAGTTGTCGGTACCGCTGACCTTCCAGGCAATTTGGTATCCAGTAGCGGTCTGCTCCGCTCCGATCGGCACATATGCGCCAAACTGACCGGCAACCACGGCAGCACCTGCATATTTCAGCAGAGGCCCCGATCCGTTGTTGTAGAGATAGAATTGATTCCTGATCTGCGTGAGATCGGTCGATCCAAATGCTTCGATCACGATCGGAGGAGGCGCGCCGATCATCCCGTCCCCGTTTAGATCCTGATCGAAACTGCTCTCAAAGGGCGCTAGTTCGACTCCCGAGATAACTCCGCTATTCGAGATGTAGTTGCCGTTGCTATCCGTGTACCAAACCCCATACTGATTCGACCCCAGAACTCTCCAAGCAACCTCGTATCCGTTTGCCGTCTGCTCCACAGCAATAGGCACATAAGGATCGAACTGTCCTACAACGACCGCGGCGCCACCATATTTCAGCGTCGGGCCAGACGAGGTGCCCTTTGCGTAAAGAGAGAAATTGGCGCCGACTTGTGTCAGCGTGGTCATGCCCGACGCCTCGATGACGACCGGGACAACCGCAGCTCCGACTATGTCTGAACTGGTGAGCGTGATATTTCCCGTCAGATCAATCGCGAAATCAGCGGTTTTGTCGCCGTTGGTATCGCCCTGTAAGGTGGTGATGCCGAGCGCGCTATTGTAGAGGTAATTGAGCTGTCCGGCAGAACCGCTGAAGCCTGCAGTCGCAATAAAGATGAACTGATCAAGCGTTGCCGTGCCGCCTATCGCATCGATTCCGCTAAGGTCGATGCGATCGGTACCGGTACCAAAATCGATGATCTTGTCATGCTGGCCACTGCCAGCCGAGCTATCGCCAAAGGCAAACGCGAACGTGTCGCCGCCGCTACCGCCGGTCAGCGTGTCGACGCCCGAGCCACCGATCAGCCTGTCATTTCCCGTGCCCCCAATCAGCGTGTCATTGCCGCCGCCGCCCGACAGCGTGCAGCTCATATTGCTCGCGATCAGCCTGTCGTTGCCGCTGCCGCCGATGGCTTTCTCGATGACCGCGTTGAGCGCGATGCCGATATTGTTGACGAGACCACCCACCGACGAGAACGCGCCTGAGCGCAGGTCGATGGTTTGCGCAGCCGAATAGCCGGAGCAATCGAGCGTGTCGTTGCCGCCGCTGTCATAGATCGTCAGCGCCGGTGCCGAAGTGTAGTTGCCGAAATTGAAGACCGCACCCGCATTGCTGCTGAAGCCATAGACAGTATCGCCGATCCTGGTCGAGGTCGCCGCTCCGTAGATCGAAGCCATGGCGTAGATATCAGCCATCTGCGGCGTGACCACGTAGCGGTACGAGCTCCCGGAATAATTGTGCTCGCCGAAATACGACATGATCGAGTATTGCCAGGTGTCGTTGGCGTAGATCGCATTGGTCGAATACGACGCACTGCCGTTGTACGGCCCCTGGTGGCCAAGCCCGAGCGCATGCCCGATTTCGTGGATGTAGGTCTGGTAGGCGTAGCTATCGATGCCGGTCTTGCCGTCGTTGGCGCCGCCGTCGGTGGTGACCCAGTCTGTGCTGATGTTGATGATCTGGTAAGAGATCGCGCCGCTCCCGGACCACTGGCCACTGGTGTAGGCCTGCATCGTGCCGTTGTGGGTGAACGTGAGGTTCGCGGAGCCGGAGGTCTGGACGAAGCTGATGTTGGCAACGTCGGACCATGCCTGCAGCGCCGATAGCGCGAGGAATTGCTCCGCCGAATTCAGGCCGTTGATATTGAAGGTGATGGTGTTGGAAGCCCAGTGATGGGCGACGTTGTTGTTGTATTGCCAAAAGCCATTGACGAGGTAATCGGCGAGCGTCGCGATCGACGCGACCGGCTTCGCCGCATATACCTCGCCGCTGGACACGCTGGCGGCGTCTAGCGCCAGCGGGTAAGGCTCGCCGTCGTCGCCAAACTCTTTGTCGTGCGCCCCGTCATGCTGAAGCGCGCCCTCGCCCGCCCCGAACGCGAACGGCTGGAAGGCCCAGATCTCATCGGAAAGCAGATCTTTCTTCTTCATCGATCAGGCCTGTCAGCAGGTCGTTCGGTTGCGCGAGAATCGCAAAGGCACACGGAAGGCTAGAATCGCCTTCATTAACGCTTGTTTACCGGCGGGCTTTGTCGCGCCTGCCTGCTTTACGGTGCATTACGGCGAAAAGCAGAATTTCAGGCACCCATCCGTAGTCTTGCGGGGCCGGATTCCGGCTCTTCGCGCTAGCCGTCCCGCCGATCCAATAAAGGAACCTTGCTGCTCCCAACGATTGGCCTCGCCGGGCGCCGAACAAGCAGTTGGAAATCGGCACCAGATTTGTTTAAGTCGGATCGGGCTGGTCCCTCCCACGCGAAATCCAAAAAAACAAGGTTTCTCAATGCCTTTCCCACGCGCTTCGCAGGCCCTTTCCCGCTTCACCGTGCTCGATCTGACCCGCGTCCGGTCCGGGCCGACCTGCGTGCGGCAGTTGGCGGACTGGGGCGCCAACGTCATCAAGATCGACGCGCTCTTGGAGGATGGCGGCGGCGAGCAGCCGGGCGGCCCGCGCCATGGCTCGGATTTTCAGAATCTGCACCGCAACAAGCGGGCCATGACGCTGAACCTGAAGGACCCGAAGGGCCTCGAAGTGTTCAAGCGCCTCGCCGCCAAGGCCGACGTGGTGGTCGAAAATTTCCGGCCCGACGTGAAGGCAAAACTCGGCATCGATTATGAGAGCCTGCGCCAGGTCAACCCACGCCTCGTCTATGGCAGCATCTCCGGCTTCGGCCAGGATGGCCCGTACCACAAGCGGCCGGGCTTCGATCAGATCGCGCAAGGCATGGGCGGGCTGATGTCAGTCACCGGCGCGCCGGGCCAGGGTCCGATGCGGGTCGGCATTCCCGTCGCCGACCTCACTGCCGGGCTGTTCTGCGCCCTCGGTATCCTCACGGCGCTGCTTGAGCGCGACGTTTCCGGCGAGGGTCAGTGGGTGCAAACCTCGCTGTTGCAGGCGCAGATCTTCATGCTGGATTTCCAGGCCTCGCGCTGGCTGATGGAAAAGGAAGTCGCCAAGCAGGCCGGCAACAACCATCCGACCTCGATTCCGACCGGCGTCTTCAAGACCTCCGACGGCTATATCAACATCGCGACCACGGGCGGGCGGATCTGGGAACGCTGCACGCAAGCGATCGGCGCCCCCGAACTGACCACCAACCCCGATTACGCCACCACGCCCGCGCGCTCCAAGAACCGCGATGCGCTGAACGAAGCGATCG
The DNA here is from genome assembly GCF_001693485.1 of Bradyrhizobium sp. LMTR 3. Taxonomy (GTDB): domain Bacteria; phylum Pseudomonadota; class Alphaproteobacteria; order Rhizobiales; family Xanthobacteraceae; genus Bradyrhizobium. The sequence continues at coordinate 7,466 of NZ_MAXC01000019.1, read as the reverse complement.
GCAAGCTCACCGAAAAGAAGTCAACGGAAGCCTGGGTCAAGGAATTGAACGAAGCCGGCGTGCCCTGTGGCCCGATCTACTCGATCGACCAGATGTTCGACGACGCCCAGGTCAAGCACCTCGGCATCGCGCAACACGTGCCGAACGACGAGAACCGCCACATCCAGCTCGTCGGCCAGCCTGTGACACTGTCGCGCACGCCAAGCAGGATGGCCGCGCGCCCGCCGGAATTCGGCGAGCAGACGGAAGAGGTGCTGGCCGAGTTTGGTTTTGCGAAAGACGAGATCGCGGAACTGCGGCGGCGCAAGGTTGTTTGAGCCCACCTGCCGTCATTCTGTAGATGGGGTAACGGGCCCCTGGTCCCATCTTCCAAGCGAGCCGCGCTTGCTACGGCGCTTTGGAAGGCGCGCTTCGCGCGTCTCGCTTGGAAGGTGGGCGGTCGTCCCTCACATGGATGGTGTGACGGAGTCAGGGGATAAGCCTCGCTCCAAGCATCGAGGAGAGACGACCATGAACTACCATGCCGGAATCGACGTGTCATTGGAATGCTCAAGCGTGTGTGTTGTTGACGCAAACGGCAAGATTTTGCGCGAGGCCAAGGTGGCGAGCGACCGGGAGGCGCTGATTGCCTGATTCGGTTCGTCCGGCTTTGCGCTTGAACGGATCGGACTGGAAGCCGGACCGCTGTCGCAGTGGCTGTTTGCGGCGATGAAGGCGGCCGGCCTTGCCGTCGAGTTAAGACCGACTGCCGACTTTCTCGCCATCATGGGGCCAGTTCTCCAACGATCTCGGGATCGACTAAGCGCCTCACTTAACGCCGCTGGATTGAGGCGTGAACCTCGACATTATTTTTACTCAGTGCTTTGCCGTCATTGCGTCACGCATAGCATGGGCCACGATCAGGGCAGAACGTTCGTCGAGGTGTGCATGGTCTCGGAAACGGAGTTGGTCGGCAGGATAACTAAATTGCAACCAGCGCGAAGCATCGCTGAAATGCTGGTGAGCCACGGCTCTCGTGGTTTTGGCGACATCGGTGTCCGCCATGCCTGGCGCTAGAGGCAATTCGAAAAAGTAAACCCTACTGCCTCTGACTTCAATTTTCTGGACGATGTGAACTATGGCGTCCATGGTCTCCGAAATAACAGCGTCATGATTGTGCCCGCTCCATGCTACCCTCCCCCGCTGGATGTATATCCTGTTATCGTATTCAGCTGGCGGCTGATTCAGGATGGTTTCGTCAACAGGCTGTCGCACTCCGACTTTGTCCGCGGGCCGACCGAGGTAGGCAACGATTGCGCGGATCGGCGCGATGACTTGGAAATGCGCACCTGAGTTGTATGAAAACTTTCTGATGAAGTCATTGTCGGCGCGCCACGTCATGACATTGAGCTCGACGAAGATATTATCGGGAAGTTTCGGATAGCTGGCGATGATCTCAAGCGCAGTCAGGACCGACCTGCCTGGGATAGCGAGGTTGCGAACCGAAACCGGCAGAAAGAATGGCTCTTTCAGATGGTAGGTCAGGGACGTTCCCAAAAGAACGGACTGCGGTGTCGGTTCACGCCGATACGCTATCCAAGCCGGTCCCGCCTCGCCATCATTGTCCGCGGGCTGGATTTCAGGCGGCCCCCCAAAAAACGAGGTAGCGAATGCGCACGATACTAACGCGAAAAATGCCGTCAACGTAGCCTTTGCTAACCACGCCATCTGATATTTTCGGTTCACCAGCCGTCTCCTAGAACTGAAAATAGATGAAGGCGGCATCGGGGCCGGCTTCGACATACATTAGGGCGACCATCAACCCGTAGAGATAAGGTTCCGCATTTGCCGTAAGTCGGGCAAGCAAAGCCTTCGGCACCAGGTGCTGAACGATCACTGGCCCGGTGTAGAGCGCGGCTAGCGCGTAGGACAGATGCACCGTCCGTGGCGAGTTGTTATGGGTGAACATGCCGGACAGATAGGCCGTCGCTTGCTCGAAATTCGGTAGCTTAAAAAAAATCCAGAGGATCGAGACGCAGAGGAAGACAAAAGTAACGCGCACGGCGCGCAGAGTGGTTGAGTTCGCCGCGTTCAGCGTTCCGGCAAACGGGCGCTCGATCACGAGGAGGCCTCCATGCAAGAGACCCCACGTCAAATAGCTCAATCCCGCGCCATGCCAAAGGCCGCCAAGCCCCATGACAATCATGAGGTTCAAGTACGTTCTGAGTTCTCCGCAGCGATTGCCGCCAAGCGGGATGTAAAGGTAGGTGCGCAGCCAGCTTGAAAGTGAGATGTGCCAGCGCGTCCAGAATTCCGAGAAGGATGCGGAGATGTAAGGAAGGTTGAAATTCTCTGGCAGGCGATAACCGAACAGACGGCCAAGCCCGACCGCTATTGATGAATAGCCGAAAAAGTCCGCGTAGATCTGGCTGCTATAGAGGATTAGAAGTAGCCACTTGTCGTGCCATTGCACCGTTTCGTAAAATGGAAAATCCATGTAGGTGGTCATGGTGTTGAGGTTGTTTGCCACATAGACCTTGAAAAAATAGCCCGTGATTGTCCATTTCGCGGCCTCGACGAACTCCACGTCGACAAGAAACTTAGGCTTGATCTGCGGCATAAAATTCGCGGCCTGCATGATGGGGCCGGACACAAGTTGCGGGAAAAAGATGATGTAGAGGAAGACGCTGGTCAGGTTGGGAGGTGGCTTCTCGGCTCGCCGAGTTAAATCGACAAGCAGACTGATGTTGTGAAACACAAAAAAGGAAATGCCGATCGGCAATGGCAGGCGCAACAGAAAGTCGATGGCAGGGATGTTGGAAAGCGTGGCAGCGGTCGGAGTTACAAACAAAAGTTTGTATTTGAAGAATGCCAGCAGGGTGAGATTGAAGGCGATGCCTATCGGAAGCCAGATCGTGCGCCGCCTCAAGGCCAATGTTAGAAACAGGTGCGTGCCCAGCACCGCGATCGCCAGCATCGGCAATAGCTCGAGCTGGCCATATCCGTAGAAGAACAGGCTGGCCAGCACCAACAGGTGAACCTGAAACGTTCTCAAGACCGGCAAATAGTACAGGCCGAAGACAACGGTAACGAAGATGCCGAACTGCCACGAAGTAAAAGTCATGCCGCCCCTGATTGCGAACGGCCCGTTCTATCACCGCAACCCAATCGCGAACAAGGCCGGCCGCTCACTTAACGCTGCGCGCCGGGCGGTATTGTCTCGATGGCGCTGTTTCCGTCTGTTGTTACCGTGCCGGCAAAATGGTTCGACGGCTGACATGTTGCCGCGATCCGCTACACTGCCCCGTCATTTTCCCGTGAAAGGCATTCCATGCGCATCATGATCCTCAATGGCCCGAACCTGAACATGCTCGGCATCCGCGAGCCGCATATCTACGGCTCGACCACGCTCGATGCCATCAAGTCCTCCTGCGAGGAATTCGCCGCCTTTACCGGCACGCAACTGGCGTTTCACCAGTCCAACCACGAGGGCGAGCTGGTCGACCTGATCCAGTCCGCCCGAACCTCCGCGGACGCCCTGATCATCAATCCCGCCGCCTATTCCTTCACTTCGATTGCGATGTTCGACGCCATGAAGATCTTCGAGGGTTTGATCTACGAGGTGCATATTTCCAACATCCACGCTCGCGACGAGTTGCACCGGCACTCCAAACTCTCTGCCGCGGTGAAGGGTGTCATCGCAGGCCTCGGCCCCTATGGCTATATCGTCGCCATGCAGGCTGCTCTGCAGGCCGCGGGCGAACTGCCTGCGTCGCTGCCGGCGTCGGTGCGCGTTGGCCCAAAATGACGGAGCCTGACATGCAGGGAGCCGGCTATCTCGCCATCTGGAGCGATCTCACGCCGCAGGATGAAACCGACTGGGCACACTGGATCACACGCGAACACGCCGCCGAACGCGTCGGCATCGACGGATTTCTGGCCTGCCGCATCTTCCGCGCGCTAGGCATCGCGGTGAACCGCTACTTCATCCTCTACGAACTCGAGGACGAGCGTGTCGTCGGCGGGGCGGATTATCTGGCACGGTTAAACGCGCCGACGCCGTGGTCGCAGCGCATCATGCCCCGGCTCGGCAATTTCGCCCGCGGCGGCGGCCGCATCGCCGCCTCGGCCGGCACCGGTCAAGGCGGCATCATCGCTCCCTTGCGCCTCGACGCCGCGCCATCCTGGGACGCCGCCACACTTGTCGCCGAACTCGCCCGCCTCGACCGGATCATCGCTGCGCGGGTCCTGCTCACCGACCTCGTGCACACCTCGATCAAGACCCGCGAGAAGGGCATGCGCGCCAACGACGGCTCCTTCGCTGCCCTGTTGCTGATCGAGGGACTGGACGAAGCCGCCGTCCGCGACGCGCTCCACCATTTGCGCAAGACGCTCCCAATCGAGGACCACGGCGTCATCGACAGCCTGCCGCTCTACCGGCTCGCCTTCAGCCTGCTGAAACGACCCCTGCCAGGCTGAGGAACCTCGTTGAGCATTGTTTTCCGGTCCTGCAACGTGAATGGCCCCAAATGGGTGCAACAGTCTTTCGTCAAAAATCGAATTTCGTAAGTGATCTCAAGCTGATCAAGAGGCGCGCTTCGCGATAGTCACTGACGTTGGTGCGACATGCGAGGAGGCGGTGGCGCCGGCACGCAGTTTCCGCGGGCGAACGATGCCAACACGGACTGCGGAGTCTTGTAGTCCTGACGCCCGATGCTGACATCGAGCTTATGGAAGCGCATCGATCCAATTGGAGCGAACGCGATAAACCGGCGCCGCCCTGGGACAACGCACCAAGGATATTGTGGATGAAGCCGTTGAAGTTGACGGCATCAATGGCACCACGTGCGCTTCCGCTGTTTGCCAGACCGGATAAGCCAGAGGCCGCCAAATGAGGCGGCCTTGCCTGTCCGTCAGCAACATCATGCGCCGTGCCATCCCGGCCGAGCTTCACCACGCGTTCGTTGCCCGCCGGAAGCGCTGCACGAACATGAAGCAGTCTCGAGGCAGTGCGCAAAGCAACAGCGGGTGATCAATAAGATTCCTGGGGCCTAACAAAAAAACCCCGTAGATTGTGATGGTGAAACTATTCTAGTATTCGACGCTAACGGTGGGGGACGGCGTGCGAGCACTAGCATCTGTCTTGTGTCTGAGCCTTTCTAGCTGTTCTTACGCTATCGATATTCTGCCGGATGCCGGCGACCCGCCGGCTATTTTCGCCGTTGTAAGCGACATCAAAGCGGTCGCCCTCGAAGCCAAGCTTGCGAATCCGCTCGAGGTCGCTGGGCCTATTCGTGCCCATCCGATTTCGTCGGAACCCTGGATCATATGCCTCCGAAGCCAGTTGCCTGATACGGCGTCAAATCGAACCTATGCGCTCTTCTTCAAAGACCGAAAGTTTGTGTCGTCTCGGATGACAGCACTTGTCGACGAGTGCGAGTCTCTTCTTTGCCCTTCAAGACTCGTCTGAGCCCGCAGCTGCTTCAGGTGGCTCGGACCGCAAGTCCGAACGTCTTCTGAGGTCTTCGCATCGTCATCCTCCTGGCATCAGGCCAAACTGAAAACCGAGCGCGGCGGTGGCTCCGACGCTAGACCGCCGCGGCAAGCATCTCCAACCCAACGCACATTTCCCGCCCCCGCGCGGGTTCCCTTCTTTAGTTGTTTGGACAATAGCCCTTTTGCCCAAGGGCGGCCGTCAGATGATTTCGCTCGCGTTCCAGATGGCCGCGGTTCCGCTTTATTCCGTTATGATAGTAGCGTCTGAGGGGAACTGCCGGGGCACAGCAGGTCCGTATTGACCGGGAGCGTCCTGTCTCAAATACCCGGAACGGTGCCATGGAGAGGACCTTACTGCTGACAGTCTGTGCCGTGCTTGTCGCTTTTGGCATTTTCACGATCGCCGTTTCGTCCGGCTTCTTCATGCAATTACTCGGGGCTATCGTAATGGCCTTGGGTGGCTCGGCGGCCTATTTGATCCTGGCTCATCGAAGTCCAGAGGGCCTCGCAAAATGAGAGGCCACCGATGAGGCGGCCTTTTACTAGATGCGTGATCGCCTCGGAACGTCAAAATTCTAGCTTGCACGGGACCACCGGCGAGCGGAGCCGCCGAAGGCCAAACCGAAGTGTGGAGTTACAACTCCGGTGACGGGACGGTCGTGACCAGCGGCACCGTTTCCGCTGGAAGCTTGGACGTCGTCGAGCCGATTCTGCAAAATCAACTTGGTCTTCGCTGGTGGGCCGTGTCTGCGATCAACTATCACGGCCGGCGAGCAATGCGCTTACGCGGTCGACGCGTGCGTCAAACCGCGCTAGCCGATCGTACTCAGGCTGCCAAGACGGGAAAGGTAGGCCATGCCGCAACTTAGCACGGCACACTTTGCAGTGATCATTTCGGCGATCGCTTTGGTAGTTTCCGGCGGCAGCCTTTACATCTCCAAACGCTCTCTTGAGTGCAGCGAAGGGACGAACGCGAACTGAGGGACAAGAGCCTGCAATTGATGTGCGGGTGCTCCCAGCCGGAGTGTCGACCGCCTCCATAATAATTTCGATGCTCAATCGCGCTGACGTCGGCCGAGGCTAGCAACCGGTGGATAATGCTGATTGACGACGATGACTTTTCTGGACTTCTGCATCATGGCTTTCGAAGCGGCCTGCATGGCCGGCGGACACCGAAAAAGATCAGGCGGCGTGCGGTCCGAATTCCGGCACGGCATCCTTGAGCACCGCGCGGATGGTGGAACGGTCATCCCGCGCAATCGCCTCCTTGAGCGCTGCGAGCCATTTGCGCAACGTCTGCATCGGCGGCTCGTTCGGCTTCGCCGCCATGATGCCGGCGACCCCGATCTCCATCATCGGCTCCGCGCTGGCGAACAGGATCTCGTTCAGCCGCTCGCCTGGCCGCATGCCGGTGAACACTACCTCGATGTCGACGCCCGGTTCGAGGCCGGATAGGCGGATCATCCGCTCGGCCATCTCTACGATCTTGACCGGCTGTCCCATGTTGAGGACGTAGACGGAGACATCGGGCCGCGCCGGCGTCAGCGCGTGGGTCACCGCCGTCAGCACGAGATCGCAGGCTTCGCGGATCGTCATGAAGTAGCGGACCATGTCCGGGTGCGTCACCGTGACCGGACCGCCGGCCTCGATCTGCGCCTTGAATTTCGGCACCACCGATCCGTTCGAGGCCAGCACGTTGCCGAACCGCACCGAGATCAGCCGCATGTGCGGCTTGCCCTCCGATCGCGTCATCAGGTCATGGTCGAGCGCCTGGCAATACATTTCGGCAAAGCGCTTGGTCAGTCCCAGCATCGAGACCGGCTCGATCGCCTTGTCGGTCGAGATCATCACCATGGCTTCGGCACCCGCCGCCTGCGCGGCGTCGGCGACGTTGACCGAACCGAAGATGTTGGTCTTGACGCCCTCGCTCCAATCGCGCTCGAGGATCGGCACGTGCTTCAGCGCTGCGGCATGGAACACGATATCGGGCT
>NZ_MAXC01000018.1 GCF_001693485.1 Bradyrhizobium sp. LMTR 3 | reverse complement strand
TTTTTGGTTTTTGCTCTACCGAGGAATTTTTGGGGACCAAGCCGTCGGCTTTCAGATCGAATTGACCATCCCACCTTACTCGTTTCATCGACCTCTCCAATGAACAGGCTGATGCCGCACTGAATTGTTAAACATTAGGACGATCTGGCTATCGGCAACACTGTTGTATGGGACATGTGCCGAAACCTTGCGGCTAAAGCTTGGGTGGAAGCGAACGCCTTGGGTGAGCTCCTCGATCGGCTTGGCTCCCCGGTGTCCGAAGTTCGCCATCGATAAGGCGCACCCAGTAGCACCAGAAAGAGCGCCCCTGTTGGCTTCTCAGCGTGCGGCTGATCGGCTGGTTATTGAGCCCGTCATGACCGTCTCGTCTCCGGTTGCGCCGACGGACCGTAGCCAGCTACGTCCTCGCCGCTTTAGCAGTCTGCTGAAGAACCCCCTCGCCATGGAGGAGGCTTGATGATTCACTTTATCATCTCGAATCGGCGGAGGCGATCATGCGCGGCAGGTTTACGGATCAGGACAGCCTATTTTCCGTACATCGCGCCGGGTAAGCGTGTGCCAGCCAACCATACGCTGCGGAAGGTGCGGGAACTTGTCCGAGATGTTGTGAGTGATTTGAACCGCAGCCTCGGGAGGCTCTACGCCCGGGAGGGACGTCCTTCGATCCCTCCGGAGCAATTGCTGAGCGCCTTGCTGCTGCAGGTATTTTACGGCATCCGCTCGGAACGCCAGTTGATGGAGCAACTGGACTACAATCTTTTGTATCGTGGGCTCGTGGGAGTGTCGCGGACGATCCGGTCTGAGATCCGACCACCTTCACCAAGAACCGGGAGCGGCTGTAGAACGGCGATGCATTCACGAAGTTCACCCCGCTTCTGAACCATTCTCAGGTCAAGCCACTATTGTCGAACGAGCATTTTTCGGTGGACGGAACGCTGATCGAAGCCTGGGCATCACAGAAGAGCTTTCGTCCCAAAGACGGTAGTGGTGACAATGATGATGGCGCCATTTCCGCGGCCAGAAGCGCAAGAAACGACACCCATGCAAGCACCCGCGACCCAGACAGCAGGCTCTATCGCAAGGCGGTCGGACGGCAGGCCAAGCTTTGCTATATGGGCCACGCCACCATGGAAGAACCGACATGGCTGGCGGTGGCCGGCAGGGTCACGCATGCCAAGCCATCATGGCATGATCGCGCCGGGTTCGCACGACCGACAGCCGTCATGGCCTGCCGATCGCGCCGAACCTTATTGATCGTAACTTTGCAACCGCAGCTCCGAACCGGATCTGGCTCGCCGATATCACCTAAGTTCCGACTGCAGAGGGCTGGCTTTACCTGGCTGCCATCATGGACCTCCTCAGCCGCAAGATCGTCGGTTGGGCGATGCGGGATCACATGCGTGCCGAACTCGTCTCGTGCGCGTTGATGATCCAGCAGCAGCGGCCGGAGGCTGGGTTGATCCATCACTCCGACCGCGGTGTGCAATACGCCTCACACGAGTATCGTGCGGTCCTGTCGGCCGCCCGCATCATCGGCTCAATGAGCCGCAAAGCCAATTGCACGGCAATGCCCCGATGGAGAGCTTCTTCCATACCCTGAAGGCCGAACTCGTTCATCATCGCCAATATGACACCCGAGCCGACGCCCAGCGCGATATCTTCACTTTTATCGAGGGCTTCTACAATTGGACCCGACTCCACTCCGCCATCGGATATACCTCGCCGATCGAGATGGAGCTAAAAGCAGCTTAACCCTGTCCACTTTTTTGGGGGAAGATCACCTTTTTTCCGCTCTGAGCCGATAGATTTAGCAAACCCGCCGGATCCCTGCATAGACAAGATCAACGAAGAACTCGAGCGAAGGCAATGTTCGCAAAGGCTGACCTCGGCGCTGATAGGACTTTATGTCCCGGCGCTGTGTTGCCGCCGCGACGTTTTCGCACCCGGAACTTGACAAAACGGTTACGGCGGGCCCGATCGCGTTAGTGAGCAAAGACCATGATGGCAATCGCATCACTGAACTGCTTACCCGCAGAGAGTTTGCTTGCACGATCTTCGGGTATCTCGCGTTTTCGACATTGGCTCTCTCAATTGCGGCAGCGTTCCTTATCGCCCCCAGCAACGCGAAAGCGACCGCGCTTTCGAGTGGGGGCTTAGGTCATCTTTTTTCAAGTCCATATTATCTACCTTCGAGAGACAGTAATCGTCGATATCAGCCTAGTAACCGCCTACGGCACCTTATTGGGAGCAGCAAGGCTCTTTCTTGCTTGTGCTGGAGTGCATCTGTCGACCGTGAAAATGTTTCAAGCCATTGAGGGGGACTCGATTTTCCGGTCGAAGCCACGGTTGAGACTGCAAGCCTTTGCGGTGAGACCTCGGAAGCTTGCAATTTGATGTTCAAGATTGAACGAAGCCGCTGGCGCGGCATTTGAGGAAAAGTAGTAACGGCGCCTCCTCTGTGAGAGAATTGAGGGTTTTCAGAGCCCAACCCTTCAGACAGGAGTTTTCCGATGGCCAGGTGAGCGCTCTCCGCCGACGCATGATCGAGGACATGAGGGTCCACAACTTGTCGCCGGCGACGCAGCGATCGTATCTCAACGCACTACCGAAATTCAGCCGGGATTCTGGTCGATCGCCCGACCATCTGGGCTTGGAGGATGTCCACGCGTTCCAGGTCCATCTGGTGGCGACCGGGATATCATGGACTGCGCTTAACCAGATCGTCTGTGCGTTGCGCTTTCTTTACAGCGTGATGCTCGGCCACATCTCGATCCCAGAGCGCATCGCCTTCGCGCCAGAGCCACGCAAGCTGCCGGTCGTGCTGAGTGGCGACGAGGTGGTGAGCTTCCTGGAGGCGATCCCGAGCCTGAAGAGACCACGGTTTATGCCGCCGGACTCAGGTATCGGAGATCGTTTTCCTGAAGGTCGCGGATATCGGTAGCCAGCGGATGGTGATCCGGGTCGAGCAGAGCAAAGGCGGCAGGGACCGTTACGTCATGCTCGCCACAGCTTCTGAAGATTCTGCCGGTCTATTGGCTGACCCGACCGACACGCTGGCTGTTTCCGGGTCGGGATGGCGAGCGGCCTCTTGATCGAACCGTGCTGCACGCCGCCTGCCGTTCAGCCCGTATCGCAGCCGGTTTGAGCAAGCACGTGACGGTGCACACGCTGCGGCACAGTTTCGCCACCCGTCTTTTGGAGAATGGCGCGACATTCGCGTCATCCAGGTGCTGCTCGCCGTGCCAGCCTGTCGAGCACAACACGCTACACCTAGGCCGTCACCAAACATCAGCCAGACCCCGAGGTCCGCTTGATCGCCTGCGACTGGAGGTCGTTCCGCCCGGCTGATTTGGCGCCGTGGGCACCTTTGGAGGTGGCGAATGTATTCCGCCGCCATGGCGAAGTTTTTTGACAGGTACGTGCCGTCATCTCGGCCGTGTCGAGCGACGCGTGATGGCGCCATCACGGTGTGTCGGACGGCAGTGCTCGGCGGCCACTGAGGGTGTCAGAAAAAATGTGTAAGCAGGTTTCTGTGAGTTTACCTTACCAAGGAGACTCACATGACGACCGACGATTACACCTGAACTGCTGGGTCAACTGCTTCCTAAATATGAGAAGCCTGAAGACCTCACAGGAGCGGACGGGCTTTTCAAGCAGCTGAAGAAGACCCTGATTGAGCGGGCGCTCGGTGCGGAGCTGAGCGATCATCTTGGCTACGAGAAGGGGGACCCGGCCGGCCGCGGCAGCGGGAATAGCCGTAACGGAACCAGCGCGAAGACGATCCTGACCGAGGACGGCGAGATTGACATGGCTGTGCCACGCGACCGGGCAGGCAGCTTTGCGCCGCTATGGCCGCCAAGGGCCAAACCCTTTTCGACGGCTTCGACAACGAATCCTGAGCCTCTACGCGCGCGGCATGACAGTGCGCGAGATCCAGGGGCATTTATCTAAAACTTTATGGGGCCGAGGTCTCGCGGGATTTGATCAGCCGGGTGACCGACGCGGTTCTCGATGAAGTTCGGGAATGGCAAGCCCGCCCGCTCGACGCGGGTCTATCCGGTGGTGTTTTTCGACGCTGCGGGTCAAGATTGGCGATGAAGCATGGTCAAGAACAAGGCCGTCTATGTCGCGCTGGCGCTCAATCCGGACGGCGAGAAGGAGGTCCTCGGCCTATGGATTGAGCAAACCGAAGGCGCCAAATTCTGGCTCAAGGTCATCAACCACCAGAAGACACGGGGCGTCAACGATATCCTGATGGCGGTGGTCGATGTTGCTCAAGGGCTTTCCGGAGGCGATCGCCTCGGTCCATCCGCAGATCGTGGTGCAGACCTGCATCGTGAGGTCGTTGAAAAAGTCTGCGGTCGTAGATTCACTGATCCCGTCGGTTCTCTTTGATTCGCGAGGTGAGCAGGATGCTGGGTCGGAAAAAGCGCGATCAGCTGGAGCTGTTCATCACCGGTTCGTTGCGACAGCTCTTTCCAGACGACCACATCCTCTCTCGCGTCGATCGCGTGTTGGACCTCTCGTGGCTGCGTGACGAGGTCGCCGATCTCTACTGCACAGACAACGGACGCCCGGGGATCAACCCGGAAGTGGCTGTTCGGCCTATGCTTGCCGGCTTTCTGCTGGGAATCATCCATGACCGACGGCTGCTGCGCGAGGCGCAGGTCAATCTCGCGATACGTTGGTTCGTGGGCTACGGTTTGCACGAGCTGCTGCCCGACTACTCGTCGCTGACGCGCATTCGCCAGCGCTGGGGTGCCGATCGCTCTCGCAACATCTTCAAGCGCACGGTGAGGGCGTGCATCGCAGCCAGGATTGCGACCGGCGAGATCGTTCATATCGATGCATCGCTGATCCGCGAATGTGAGCTGGGACGCTTTGGCAGTGCGCAATGTTGCCGACGTAGAGGCGGCCAATCCATGCGAGTTCGAATGGGAAGACCGTCAGAGCGGCAAATACAGAAAGATCTGCACGACCGACCCGATGCGACTATGGCGACGAACGGTCGTAACCGCCGTCTCGAACCCTCCTACAAACAACATGCGGCTGTCGATGATGTGAAGGGCGTCGTTGTCGACGTCGAGGTGACGACCGGCGAAGAGAACGAAGGTATGGCCGTAGAAGCTCAGCTCGATGCCATCGCCATGACAACCGGTGTCGCTATTAAGACGGCGACCATGGATGCAGGCTATGCCTATGCCAAGCTTTTTCGGGCGTTGGAGGACCGCCAGATCGACGCCATCGTACCGGCCAAGGCCGAGCGGCAACCTGGCAAGGTCATGCCGACGCGGCGTCTTTAGGCTGGATGTCAAGCACAACCTGGTGCGCTGTCCAACTGGAAGATCCTACGGCCCAAGGCAAGCTGCAACGGGGCTCTTTTCAACACTTCCATGCGAATCGCGAAGGCTGTCGGGCCTGTCCCCTGCGCCACGTTGCGTGAGCCCCTCTCCCGCCATGCCGTGTGGTCGTATTCAATATTAACCACCCATCGTTGCTTCGAGCGCGGCGCAAGAGGCTCAGATGGGGAAACCATGAACACCATTTCTATCAGCGACATCGTTGGCGAGTCGAGGGGGTGCATGGCGAAGCCAAGACTTGGCACGGTCTCGCTCGCGCCATCCGTCGTGGCAGAGACAACATGCGCATCCAAGCTTTCCTGACTGCCGCTGCTGTCAATCTGAAGCGGTTGGCCGCAGCACTCTTCGCCATTTTGCTGGTGTTCCTCCCTACGCTACAGCGGCGCGCCCGCATCTGGCAAGGACGCGAGTCAATCCAAAGAACGGGCTTCTTCAACGACCCCGTGCACCTAATCGGCAACAGCCTGGCGTTCGTCGCCTGGAAAGATCGCAAGGCGATCTTGCCTGCCATCACGGCAATTTACCGGGCCGAGAATGCCGACATGGCGCTGGTCCGGCTCGAGGAGTTCGAGGCCGAATGGGCCAAGCGCTATCCGGCGATCGGCCAGGCTTGGCGCCGCGCCTGGGAACAGGTCGTGCCGTTCTTCGCGTTCGCTCCCGGCGTCCGCAAAATGATCTATACCACCAACGCGGTCGAGGCGCTGCACCGTAGCTTGCGCAAGATCATCAAGACCCGCTGCAGCGTTCCCATCGACGAGGCGGCGTTGAAGCTGCTTTATCTCGCCATCAAGAACGCTGGATTGAGGTGGCGGCTGCCGCCACAGGGCAGTTCGCCATTCAGTTCGGCTCGCGTTTTCCGGGATCGGCGCGATGACCAAAGTGTCGATCAGCCCCCTTAGCCGCCGCATCGAGTTTGGCCGATCAGAAAACTCTGTAAAGGCGGGCCTGCGGCCCCCGCCTGCGGCGGCTACGGCCCTGACAGATCTTGCTGCCCGGCCACTGTTAGCCACCACCGGATCGATGACAATATCCGGCTGATGCAAGAAACGACCGCAATTCAACCTTCACAGAGACCTCTTACACAAAATATCTGACGTTCCCGCCAAGCCTGTTCCAGAACGGCCGGCTGCGCACCTACGAACTCGCGCGGATCGACGACGCTTGCTATTTATCGTTTAATTCGCCTTGTCGACAACGGGCCCGGCACGGCGGTCTAATGGCCGGGAAACAATCCAGCAAACCGCCAATAGTGAGGAGAGAGCATGACGTAACGGTCCTTGCCGCACTTGCCTTGCTCAACATAGAGCATCATCCGCTGGCTATCGATATTGGTGATCTTCAGAAACACCTCCGACACGCGCAGTCCGGCTGTATAGCCGACCGGCAGCTTCTGCGGTTCGCGCGCATAAGCGATGCGCTCCGGAATGGCTCATGGCCGAGCGCCACGCCCTAGAAAAAGCGAAACGCGCAGACGATCTGACTCAGCGGCGGCCAGCACGTCCCATCGCCTCTAGATGAATCTGGAAGGCGCGGACCTCCTCCGTCCAGAGACCAACCAAAATAGCGGCTCAACTTCGATACCACAGCAAGCTAGAATCGTTGCATCGCCGGCGACAGATTGCGACCTTTCATATCCTCAATCGTGCGGCGGCGAAGAGGGTTGATCTCCGGCGATGGTAAACGTCCTGTCTGAAGGGTTCGCACCCCGAAAAACCGCGACCCTCTCAGTTTTGCGACTCGTCCTCAATTGCCGCGTCAGCGGCTTCGTTGTGTGCCGGGCATGCTCAATAGCTCGGAAGTGAAAGTCTTCCACCCAACCTGATGGAGGTGAAGGGTTAGTGAAACGCAAGGGCTGCCGTCGCGAGGCGGGGTCTGAAGGAAGCGTGGATCAAAGGTGCGAGCTGATGAACAAAAACCGGATATGAGGCGCAAGCGTCGGACGAGCGGGCGACACATCGCGAAGTCCAGATCCATCAAGGATGCGAAGCGTAGATCCGGCGGTTGTGCACCGAAGGCGATTGAGCTTACCCCGGGAGGTCTGCCCGGTGTCGCCCTCGGGCGACTGAGACGACCGCGAGGCCGTCTGACCGCCGGGCAGAAGTCAGCAGAGGGCGTATTAGGTCAGGCTGTCGGCAAAGCTATTGAGGCACTCCAGGGCCGAAAGGTGGAGAAACAGATAGGCGAAGCCGGAAACGATGGCCGAAGGCCCGAACGATTGAGAGAAGCAAGTAGGACTGGTACCTCGTGAATAGAAAGCGGCAGAACAACCAGCAAGTGCTGGCCTTGGAGCCGACGGACCGGGGTGAAGCCCCGGCGCGCGGTGACGAGGAGACCGAACCATTCATGGCGAAATCAGTCACCGAAAGCTCGGCTTTCACAGAACAACTGATGGAGGAGGTGTGCGACCGAGAGAACCTCGAAAAAGCGTGGAAGCGTGTAAAAAGGAACAAAGGAAGCCCTGGCGTTGATGGGATGACCATCGACGACGCGAAGACCTTCCTGTGTCAGCACTGGCCAAACATTCGGTCTCAACTGCTCGACGGAAACTATCGGCCGCAACCGGTTAAGCGGGTAGAAATCCCGAAGCCGGATGGCGGGGTCAGGAAACTCGGCGTCCCCTGTGTCGTCGACCGCCTGATTCAACAAGCCGTGCTGCAAGTTCTCCAAGAGCGATGGGATCCGACGTTTTCGGAGTACAGTTTCGGATTTCGGCCGGGGCGGTCCGCCCACCAGGCTATAGCCCAGGCGCAGCGTTACGTCGCCGATGGCTACAACGTAGTGGTTGATCTCGATTTGGAAAGATTTTTCGACCGAGTTAACCACGACATCCTGATGTCGCGCGTCGCCGCACATAAACGCGTGCTCAAGCTTATCCGGGCATTCCTGAATGCCGGGGTATTGGAAGATGGTTTGGTCCGACCGGTGGACGAAGGGACCCCGCAAGGCGGTCCGCTCTCGCCCTTCCTCAGTAATATCGTGCTCGACGATCTCGACACGGAATTGGCCCGACGTGGTCACCGGTTCTGCCGTTACGCGGATGACTGCAACATCTATGTTCGCAGCCACCGCGCCGGCGAAAGGGTGAGGGCCTCGATCAGCCGGTTCCTGACCAACAAGCTCCGCTTGAAAGTCAACGAGGCCAAAAGCGCGGTGGCGCGACCCGAGGAACGTAAATTTCTCGGATTCAGCATTGCGAATGACGGGAGCGAGCGGCGCATTGCGCCGAAAGCCCTCGACAAATTCAAAGACCGAATCCGGGAAATCACATGCCGGACGCGAGGGATCAGTTTACAGCAGATGATCGCAGACCTCACGCCATACCTCATCGGATGGCGCGGGTACTTCGGATTCTGCCAGACCCCGCGCGTGCTCACAAACCTGGAAGCCTGGATCCGTCGGAGACTGCGTCTGTATCTCTGGCGGCAATGGCGGAACGGGCATAACCGATTCACGGAGCTTCGCCGCCTCGGCATCGCGAAGTTCGCCGCATCGGTCGCTGCCGGTTCGCCGACGGGACTCTGGCGCATGTCCGGACACCCGGCGGTTCAACACGCCCTACGAAATCAGGTATTCGACTCTCTTGGTCTCCCCCGAATCTTCATGCCTGTGCCGGTTTAACTCGATCGAACCGCCGTGGTACGGACCCGTATGCCCGGTGGTGTGGGAGGGGTGGCGTCGCGAGACGTCCCCCTATCCCGATCAATCCAAAATATTCAACGTAGCTTCATCCCGCTTTTCGAAACATTGACGCCTATGGCAGCGGTTGCCTTGATGCCGATCAGCTTTTGATGAGCCGCGACTGACATGGCGGACGATCGTGAGGTCAGGGAGTTGCGAAAACCCGAAGGTGGCTCACGATTCGTCGAATCGCGCAGTACTCGAAACAACCCAACCGCCCGCGCTTCGGAACCTCTATTATTCGCTGACCAGCTGCAGTGTGTATCAGATGGGTAGACGGAACACGCTGGTGCGGTCATCGCTGCGCGCATCCGCGCGAGATATCGCCGCAGATTCTGCTCGTCATCACGATGCGCGCCTCATTGCAGAATTTCGGCGCCTCATACTGTTTCTTCGCGCAAATTAGGCGCTAATCTTGCTTTAGGATTTGGTTACATAGGCTGAGCGACCGAAATTGCATTAACAAATCTCAAATAAGGGCTTTGTAGATGCTACACGCAACTGCTTAGCTGGGCAAAGCGAATAGGTGTTTCTCAAATGACCACAGTTCTGATCACGGGTGCGAACCGTGGCATCGGCCTTGCGCTCGCGCAGCAATACGCGACCGAAGGGGTGGAGGTGATTGCCTGCTGCCGTGAACCGGCATCAGCAGAAGCGCTAAATGCCCTGGTCGTGGCGCACGGCAATCGCATTCGGATTATTCGGCTCGAAGTATCAGACGAGGCCTCGATCGCATCCATGAAGCGGGAGCTCGGCGATCAACCGATCGATATCCTCATTAACAATGCCGGGATCAACGGCACCCCGAAGCCGCAGTCGGCCAACAGCATAGACGCCGAGAATTGGATCAAGACGATGCGCGTCAACGCTCTCGGCCCGATACTCATTGCCCAAGCTTTGCGGGATAATGTGAAGCGTGGTTATGAGAAAAAGGTCGTGACGATCAGTAGTGTTTATGGGTCCACTACCAAGGACTATGGTGCCGGCTACCCGAGCAGCCTCGACAGATATGCATACCGCGCTTCGAAGGCGGCGCTCAATAACAGCATGCGAGGGCTCGCTCGCGACTGGGCGGAGGACGGGGTTCTGGTAGGCATTTTGGATCCAGGTTTCGTGCGGACCGATATGCCCGGTGAACTTGCCCGCAATTCCTCACAATCGATTTCCGCCGACGAGAGTGCGCGCGGTCTGAAGCAATGCATCGCCGAGCTCACACCCGCCACCAGCGGCACCTTCCAGCGCTTCTGGGGGGAAGCAATTCCTTGGTGACCCCGCCTGAGAACCCACGTGTCTCGACGCGTCCTTGCCGCCACTACTTGCATACCCGAGCATGCAACGCGGTTCATGTGAATTGCCACAAGCTTTCCGAAAGCTTCCGAGCAGTAGCTGGGGCTTTTGGTGGCGGAAGGCCTATTCACCGGGCATGCGTGGCAATATGCCTAGCCCGGAAGGCTGCGGCTGCAGCCCGCTACTGTGCAAAAGGTAGTGGCGATCGGATCGCCTCCGGGTGAAACAACGCTCTGGACCGGCGGGATGCTGGCGCGGGGGCCCATATGCCTGCAATCGATGAAGCGGCGAGTCTCGTGTGATGGGCTATACCAAAGTTCCCTGCAGCTGTGTCAATCGGCGGCCCTGCCGCTTGATAATTATAAAAACTAGAGTTCTGATCTCAGTATGAGCTTCAGCTGGCACGCGACGATGGAAAGCCAGCATGCCAAATGAAATTCTGCGCCTACAAACTGGTAGCCGATTGAGCAAAGTAGCTATTGCAAATTGAGTAGTTTATCTGGCTGGCCAAGTGTCCGACACGAGTATGCGCCGCTTGACCAGAAAAACGGGCGAGACCCTCGCCAAAAATGAGACAAGCTAATTGCTTTTCCTGGGATAGATAGAACGCGCCTGCTTACCGCCATGGTGTGGCTCAGTGATGCACGCCACATCGACAACTTTGATAAAATCTGGGACGCCTGGGTGCCGATGTCCAAGCGCCTGCTCGTGCGTGCGTGCAGTCTCGGCTTGATGTTGCGGCCAACGTGTTTGGCGCCTGCCATGCCGGGCAGCACGACGTCGCACAGTGCGGAGTAATACGGCGCGGCAGCGGCAGGTTGAACCGCATCACTGGCCCAAGCACCAACGCGTTCGAGAGTCCGTGTGGCACGTGGAACGCGCAACGATCGGGTATGCGAGCGCGTGCACCGCAGCGACAGCAGGGGCATTTGCAAACGCCATCCCTGCCAGGCAGGCGCCGAGCAGCATATTCTCGCGGGCGGCAAGATCGCTGCCGCTAGGGCAGGCGGTGTGCAGCGAACAACTGAGCAGACGCAGGCCCGGCAATGTGACATCAGATTCTCCAACCGCTTGGTCGTGAAGGCCTCAATCGCATGCACCATCGCGTCGACGCCGGTCGCAGCGGTCACAGCAGGCCTAGCATCAGTTCGGCATCGAGCGGTGCGAGGTCCGGCAGCAGCAACGGCGATGGCACGGCGTTCTTCTTCTGGCCCCCGCTGGTGGTGACGACCGATATAGGCGTCACCTCCGAGTCGGTACCCACGGTCGTGGGTGCTAGAATCAGCGGCAGGCGTGTTCCCTTCGCCAATCCGACGCTATACAAGGAGGACAATGGCTCGCCGCTTGGCACACGCAGGGCGACGAGCTTGGTGATATCCATCGAGCTGTCGCTGCCGATGCCCGCCTACACGCCCGCTTCACGGCGCGCTCGAACCTCTTCCCTCGCGAACGTCTTCGATGGATCCGCCAGCACGACGTCGACGCGTGTCGGAGGTGGTTTTCCTTAAGGTCGCGGATATCGACAGCGAGGGGATGGTGATCCGGGTCGAGCAGGGGCAAGGGCGGCGGGGACCTTTACGTCATGCTCTCGCACAGCTTCTGACCATCCCATCGAAAGGCTGCCTTTCGAACAAGATCGCGCTCGCGATGGTCTTCAAACTGGTCGAGCCGTGCAGAACAGCTGGCACCGTATCGAAGGTCATAACCAGTTGCCAAAACTCGTTCTCGTTCTGACATTCGCCCACGGTATTGAGGTCATCTCAAAGCCGATCGACCATCAGCTCAAAATCGCCGCCGCCTGGCCAGCCCCGCCGTCACCAAATTTGGCAATGGCTCGTCCACTAAGCCCGACCTGGCGCTACAATGCAGGATAGTGCCGTCCGCGCGGCAGGCCGTAAAACAGGCGCTCGGCACCATGGCCGGCATCACCCGCTATGCCTCGATCCACATGCCGATGGACGAGACGCTGTCGCGTGTCGTCTCGGCCTAAACTGGTCCATAAGGGCTATTAGAAGACCAGGTGCCATGCCGGGCGCTGATTAAGACGGATTTCTGCGTGATGCTGAAAAGTTCGCCGGATTTATGTGTGATTCGGCGTTCTGTTTTGCAGGCTTGCGCTGCTCTTCGGATTAGAAAAGATCATCGAAGCAAGGAGATTTGCAAATGAAGGTCGGTGTTCCGAAGGAAATCAAGACGCACGAATATCGCGTGGGTCTTACACCTGGAGCCGTCCGGGAATACGTGGCTGCTAGCCACAGCGTGGTAGTCGAAACGAATGCGGGCGCCGGTATTGGGGCAACGGACGACAGTTACCGCAAAGCCGGCGCCACGGTTGTGGACTCCGCTCGCGACGTGTTCGCATCCAGCGAAATGATCGTGAAGGTCAAGGAGCCCCAGCCTTCCGAGTGGGTGCAGCTGCGAGAAAACCAGATCCTCTTCACCTATCTACACCTGGCCCCGGACCCGGAGCAGGCAAAGGGGCTGCTGAAGTCTGGATGCACGGCAATCGCTTACGAGACCGTGACTGATGCACATGGTGGCCTTCCGCTGCTTGCGCCGATGAGCGAGGTGGCGGGCAGGCTTGCGATCGAGGCTGCCGGTACTGCCCTCAAGAGATATACAGGAGGGCGCGGGTTGCTGATCGGTGGCGTGCCTGGTGTTCGGCCTGCCCGTATCGTGGTTATCGGAGGCGGCGTTGTTGGCACGCACGCGGCGCGGATGGCGGCCGGGTTAGGCGCCGAGGTCACTATCATTGACCGCTCTCTACCTCGTCTTCGCGAGCTCGACGAACTGTTCGGAGGACGCGTTCGTACAAGGTTCTCGACAATCGATGCTGTTGAGGAGGAGGTATTTGCGGCCGACGTTGTCATCGGTGCCGTGCTGGTGCCCGGAGCGAGCGCGCCGAAACTTGTTAGCCGTGGCATGTTGAGCTCGATGCGCAGAGGCTCGGTGATCGTTGACGTGGCGATTGACCAAGGAGGCTGCTTTGAGACCTCGCGGGCGACCACGCACGCTGATCCAACTTACGAGGTGGACGGCGTCATCCATTACTGCGTGGCCAATATGCCGGGAGCTGTCCCGCTGACCTCGAGCCAGGCGTTGAACAACGCCACGCTCCCATTTGGCCTGGCTCTCGCTAACAAGGGATTCTCGGCCGTGCTCGAAAATCCGCATCTGCGCGCAGGCCTTAATGTCTATCGGGGCCGGCTAACCTACAAGGCGGTAGCGGAGAGCCTCGGCTTGCCGTTCTCGCCGATCGAACAGGCCGCAGCCTAACCGAAGCGGTCCCTTTCGGGCGTTCCCTTCCCCGACTTTGGGCCACTCCTTTTGAGTGGCCCTTCTTTGATCGCTGAAAATTCCCATTCCGGAGAACACCTGGATGTCAGACCTGCCACTTTCGGGCATCAAGATTCTCGACCTGACGCGGGTGCTTGCGGGGCCCCTGTCGGCGCAGATGCTCGCCGATCTCGGCGCCGAGGTGATCAAGATCGAGCGCCCCGGCGGCGGCGACGACGCCCGCGCCTTCGGCCTGCCTTACCTGAAGGATCCAGAGGGCAAGAACAATAACAACAACTCGTTCTATCTCTGCGCCAACCGCAACAAGAAGTCCGTCACCGTCAACATCGCGACGCCGGAAGGCCAGGACATCGTCCGCGAGCTCGCCAAGAGCTGCGATGTGATGATGGAGAATTACAAGGTCGGCGACCTCAAGCGCTATCGGCTCGATTACGAATCGATCAAGGCGATCAATTCCGGCATCATCTATTGCTCGGTGACCGGCTTCGGCCAGACCGGCCCCTATGCGCCGCGCGCCGGTTATGATGCGATCCTGCAGGCGATGGGCGGATTGATGAGCGTCACCGGGCATATCGATGGTGAACCCGGCGCGGGTCCGATGAAGGTCGGCCCCTCGATTTGTCGACTACATGACCGGCATGAACTCTTCGATCGGCATTCTGGCCGCGCTCTACCACCGCAAGGCCAATGGCGGGGAGGGGCAGCATGTCGACGTCTGCCTATTGGATACGGTGATCGCGTCGCTGTCGCATTGGCTGCAGATCTACCTCGTCAACGGCCACACCCCGCCTCGCCGCGGCACCTGGGGCAATGGCGGCATGCCCGCCGGCGTGTTCCGCTGCGCCGACGGCGAGCTGATGCTGGTGGTCGGCAATGACGGCCAGTTCCAGCGCATCTGTGCGGTGCTCGGCGAGCCCGAGCTCGCGAGCGACAAGCGCTTCATCAAGAAAAACGACCGCGTGGTGCACGGCAAGGAGATCATGGCAATCTTCGCCGGCCTGTTCCTGAAAAGGCCGGTGGCCTACTGGCTGGAAAAGCTGGAGAAAGCCGGCGTGCCCTCCGGCCCAATCAACAATTTCGAGCAGGTCTTCAACGACCCGCACGTCCAAGAGCGCGGCATGCGAGTCAAGGCCAATCACCCCTTCGAGCCCGACCTGTCGCTGATCCGCAATGCGCTCACCTTCTAGGAGACGCCCGTCACGGAGTATCGCGCTCCGCCGTTGCTAGGCGAGCACACCCGGGAGATCCTCTCCGGGGCGCTCGGCTATGACGATGCAAAGATCACGATGCTGAAGCAAGCGAGCGTGATCTGAAAGGAATCATGGCGGCTTCTTTGCTTGCCAGCGAATCAATTTGCGGACCCACTCGGCGGGCCAGGTGAGGACAGTAAGAAAGGTCTCGCTCGAGAACGTGCTGTCTAGGATTAATAGGTGCGCCCTGCCGTGCCTATCCGCCAGGCGGAGGCTAGGGCGACCGCGGCTCGCGGCCGCTTCGGTCCTCGATAAGCAATGTCGCCGTCCTCTCACGGTGCTGAACTTCGCTGCGCGAGATTGGAAGATTAGGACATCGACAAGAAGGAGCATTACGGTGGCGGACGGTGTCAAGAAAGACGAAGAGTTTTCAGGCACTCGGCCGGTGGAGGAGCGACACCGCGTCGACGAGAGGAGCCTCGCCCGCTGGATGGCGGAGCACATCGAGGGTTATGCGGGCCCATTGACCGTGCTGCAGTTCAAGGGCGGCCAGTCAAACCCTACCTATCGCCTTAATACGCCCACGCGCTCCTACGTGATGCGGCGCAAGCCATTCGGCAAGCTGCTGCCGTCGGCGCATGCAGTGGATCGCGAGTTCCGGATCATCTCTGCACTCCGCGAGCAGGGCTTTCCCACCGCACATGCCTATGCACTCTGCACCGACGAAGATGTTATCGGCGCCGCCTTCTACGTCATGTCGATGGAAGAGGGGCGAGTATTCTGGGATCCTAAGCTGCCAAGCTTGCCAGCCGAGGTGCGGCCGAAGATCTTCCGCAGCAAGATCCAAAGCCTAGCGAAACTGCACCTGTACGATCCCGAAAAGATTGGGCTCGGCGACTTCGGAAGGCCGGGCAATTACTTTGCGCGCCAGGTCGACCGCTGGACGAGGCAATACCGCGCATCTGAGACGCAATATATTCCCGAGGTCGAGAAGCTGATCGAGTGGCTGCCGAGGACCTTACCCGAGCAAAAGCGAGTTTCGATTGTCCATGGCGACTATCGCCTGGACAACATGATCTTCCACCCGGTCGAGCCGCGGGTGTGCGCTGTTCTCGACTGGGAATTGTCGACAATTGGCGACCCAATGGCCGATTTAACCTACTTGCTGATGCAGTGGATCATGCCAGGCCTGCAGGGTGCGGATTTGGCCGCGCTTAACATTCCAAACATGGAAGAGGCCGCTGATATCTATTGCGATTACACGGGCACGGCACTGCCTGACCTCAATTGGTACTTTTCCTACAACATGTTCCGTCTCGTGGGCATAACGCAAGGTATCGCCGCCCGCATCCGCGACGGAACAGCGGCCAGCGCCAAGGCAATTGAGTCCGCCAAGCGCACCGAGCCGCTTGCGAAAGCGTCCTGGATCTACGCGCAGAAGGCGGGAGCGGTGTAGCGGGTTCGAAAGTCAAATCGCAATCATGCACCAACCCAGGCAATCGGCCAAAGCATCTCGGCGCGGCGGTATACGCTAGCCGACCGCGTGCGCCGCGATGGTCGGTCGTGGTGGGCGACCTGCGCTGCGACTTTGCAAGATCTTTCCAATGCTTTCGTTAAAAGGCTGGCGATCCAGTTATTTTGCAGAATTCCTGCAACCTCAAGCGTTAATCGCGGCGTTCGTGCATCAATTCCCCGGAAATGACTCCGAACGAGCTCATTCTGTTCAAGGGCTATGATTCCGAGGAACACTACGAGCCGCAGGCTCCTCACTCGGCATTTGACGATCGCGCTGCATATCCCAATGCAAAGCCGCGTGAGAGCGTCGAGGTGCGCTTCTTCGTGTATTTCGAGTGAGCGGCGAGATCGAGTTTACGGCCCGACGGAACTTCAAAAAGTGATCCGGAGGGGGCTTGCAGGTGCCAAGCGGTCAATGCGCCTGGCACCTGCACTTTGTATCGAGAACTCGCTGCAGGTAAGCTGGGCCTGGATTTTATTTTCAGTGTGCACACGGTGCGGGCGGTGAGTGACTCCTGGATGATGATTGCTCCAGCGCATTGAAAGGGGCACCGCGCACTAACCGGATCTTCTTTCACTCAAAGCGCAGTAGGTCCGAACCGCGAAGCCGCCGCTAAACCTATTGCGGCTGCTCCAACTGGCGCACCCGCCGCAGGCACATATACGCCAATACAAGGCGGTCAGATCTTGCTCGCCACAATCCTGCCTACCGCACTGGGCCGCAGTCGATCTGTGAGAGGGCTCCGCCGCTCGAGGCGGTAGCTTGCTGCTCGCGAAAATGTCTAGGTCGAAAAAGCACTTGATTTACGGGTGCTGTTGCATGTTTTCTGCAATCTCCGGCAGATTTTCGCGGTCTTTGAGCATTGGTATTCGTTATTCTTTGCGAATAACCTAGCGCTAGGGAGAAATCAGCCATGGGCCATCCGAGACGAGCCTCATCGATAGCACAAGCAAACCGCGAGCTGTTGGACGGCGTGCAAGGTCAAATTGCTTTTGCTCGGCGCGCGCCCGATGAAAAAGCTCCCGCAGTTGTTGTGCCGAATTATGAACACGTTTCCATCGTGAGCTACGACGTTACCATTCGCAACGCGCGACCGCTCGTTGACGAGCTGTCTCTCGACAGGGAAGGCTTCGTTCTAGTTCAGCACAAGACTTCCTGTGCGGCCGTGCGCGATCCAGAGATCATGCGAGAGAAGTATCTCGAAGAGATGGTTCCATTCATCAAGAGCTACTTCAATGCATCATGGGTCGTGCCCAGGCGAAACGGCGTTTACGTTCGTCGTGCTGCCGGGACGGCAATCCCCAAAGCTGGCTGGACTGCCGTTGATGGAGTAAGAGAGCCGGCTGGATTGGCTCATATTGATCTCGCGCCGGTTGCCGGCCCGGTAGCTGCCGCGGCTGAAGACCAATTGCAGGGCCTTCCAATCCGATCCTATTCTCGATTGATGGTCATACAAGCCTGGCGGGCCCTCTCGCCACCTCCGCAGGATTTCCCCTTGGCATTCTGCGATGCCAGTACCGTTCGCGACAGTGATATGCTCGTGCATGACTACGTTTCAAATACCCGAAACGAACCGGGGAGCGCGTTCAAGAGCTGTGCCCTCCGCTTCAGTGCGGATCAGCGTTGGTACTACTTCCCGGAAATGACTGCGGACGACCTCGTTCTGTTCAAGGGCTATGATTCCGAGGAGCACTATAAGCCGCAAGCGCCGCACTCGGCATTTGACGATCGTCGCGCCCACCCCAATGCGAAGCCCCGCGAGAGCGTGGAGGCTCGCTTTTTGGTGTACTATGACTGACCTGGTAGAACCGGGAGGATGAATGCCGGCGCTGGGCGGGCTCTCATCAGTCGTGGAGATGGGCGAGCGCCGGCGCGCTCGCCCATCGTTACACCTCTTCCTGTCAATTCCTCAAACGCACAGATCGGCCAAGGTAGTTGAGGGCGTGTGTACCGGCGGATTCCCTCTCGCCTCGTGCGCAACCTTGTACAACTTCCAAGGCCCCTGGCCCCGATGGGGAGACGTCCAAGGAGCACGAAGTCCGCGAATACCTGAAGCCGATGGACACTGGGTCGACCCGGTAACGCCCAAGGCGCTGCCCGTCATCAACCCGGCGAACGAGCGGGTCGCGGGCCACATCTCGGCCGGGGACAAGGCCGACGCGAACAAGGCGGTGGATGCCGCGTGCCGAGCATTCGAAACGTTTTGCAAGACCAGCCGCCATGAGCGGCTCGATCTGTTGCAGCGTATTCTCTGCGAGTATCAAAAGCGCCTTGGCGATATCGCCACGCGATCACGGAGGAAATGGGCGCGCCGACTTCGCTCGCGCAGTGCGCGCAGGCCCCCATAGGCATGGCGCACCTTGAGGCAGGAATCGAGATCTTGAAGAACTTCAAGTTCGAAGAGGAGCGCGACGGCACCCGCATGGTGAAAGAGCCCATCGGCGTGTGCGGGATGATCACGCCGTGGAATTGGCCTATCTTCCAGATCGCTTGCAAGTTGGTGCCGGTGCTCGCGACCGGCTGTACCATGGTGTTAAAGCCGTCCGAGGAGGCGCCGTTCAGCGCCTACATTTGGGCGGAGATCCTGGACACAACAGGCGTACCGGCCGGGGTGTTTAATCTGGTCACCGGTACTGGCGCCGAAGTGGGGGCGGCGATCGCGAGCCGTCCCGGAGTTGACATGGTGTCCTTTACAGGCTCGACCCGGGCCGCCATCGAGGTGGCAAAGGTAGCAGCCGCGACGGTCAAACGCGTGACGCAGGAGCTAGGGGAAAGAGCGCACAAATCATCCTTGATGACGCGGGTTTCCCGACAGCGGTCGGCGGCTGCGTAAGTCGCGTGATGCAGAACTCCGGACAATCGTGCTCCGCGCCCACACGGTTGCTGGTGCCCTCGACGCGCATCAACGAGGCCATTATGATTGCCAAGGAAACCGCCGAGTCGATAGTGGTCGGTGATCCCAAGGGCAACCCCACGTCGGCCCGTGGCTAACGACGCCCAATGGGAGAAGATCCAGCGGCTGACCAAGGTAGCGATCGACGAGGGAGGCGCCCTGGTGACCGGCGGTCTTGGACGTCCGCGCCGCCTCGATGCGGGCTATTACGTTAAGCCCACCGTATTCGCGAACGTGCAGAACGACATGGCCATCGCCCGCGAGGAGATCTTCGGGCCCGTGGTCTCGATTCTTTGCTATGAGTCGATCACGAGGCGGTGAAGATCGCCAAGATACCGAATATGGCCTGGCGGCGTAAAACTCAGAGACGGACATCCCCAGATCGCCTCGAAGCTCCGCGCGGGCCCGGTGTTGATCAATGGGGCCGACAATCTAGCGGCTCCGTTCGGCGGCTACAAGATGAGCGGCAACGGACGGGAGTCGGGCGAGTACGGCTTTCACGAGTACCTTGAGACCAGGCTGTGATCGGCTTCACGCCCAAGCAGGCCCCGAATAGCGTCGGCGGGATCTGC
The DNA here is from genome assembly GCF_001693485.1 of Bradyrhizobium sp. LMTR 3. Classification (GTDB taxonomy): domain Bacteria; phylum Pseudomonadota; class Alphaproteobacteria; order Rhizobiales; family Xanthobacteraceae; genus Bradyrhizobium. Next base: position 44,413 of record NZ_MAXC01000018.1, on the reverse strand, counting down.
CTGCTGATGGCAATGACGTGACCTGTCGGGCTTCGCTGCCGTGACCAGAGAGTTGATAGCGCTCGCGGTCCCCACACGCTGGTGAAGAAGTACGGCGGTCTGGCTGGCCAGTCGGGTAGCCATACCGGCGGCTCGGGTGCCCGATCGGCATTGCGTCTGATTGCAGAATTTCTGCGAGCGGCGACCAGATTTGCTGTCTTTAGTCGTGAACTATCTCCTATGTTTTTAGCCGGATATAGTCACGCTATCTCTGTGGGGGACAGGCAGCAGCACAAGTAAACCGCGATCAGCTGGAGTGCGTGCAAGGTCAAATTGTCTTCTTGACGCGCGCTCGACGAAAAGGCTCCAGCGGTTGTTGCGCCGAACTATGAACACGTTCCCATCGTGAGTTACGACGTCACCATTCGCGACGCCCGTCCGATTGTGAACGAACTATCTCTCGACCGCGAAGGTTTCGTTTTGCTTCAGCGCAAGACTTCCTGTGCGATCGAGCGCATTCTCTATTAATACTCATTCAAGTCTGGCGTGCTCTCTCGCCGCCCCCGCAGGATTTCCCGTAGGCGTTCTGCGATGCGAGCACTATCAGTGAAAAGGACATCTCGGTGGTGGACTAGGGTCTGTTGAGATTCATCTGGAATGAATGACGGCGGAGGCGAGGTAGATCATCGCTTCGAAGCTGCCGTCTGTCTTGTCGCATCGCATTGCTATGCGTTTGAATTCCTTCAGCTTGCCGAAGAAATTTTCGATCAGGTGGCGCCATTTATAAATGTCCTTGTCGATGTCGAGAGGCTGGGCGCGCCTTTGATGCTGCGAGATGACGATCTTAGCCCTGCGTTCGTTCAGGTCTTCGATGATCCAGTTGGAATCAAAAGCCTTGTCGGCGATCAAGCCGCCGAATTCGATGTCCTTGATCAGGGGCGCGACGCCGACGGTGTCAAAGCGATGGCCGGGAAGCAGGATGAACCGCACCAGATTCCCAAGCGCGTCGGTCAGCGCGAGGATTTTGGTGGTCCAGCCGCCTTTCGACCTGCCGATGGCCTGATTTTTGGTCCCCCCTTTGCACCCTGTGCGTGGCGGTGAACTTTGACGATTGTCGCGTCGACCATGGCGAACTCCATGTCCGGATCATCCGATACGGCATCGAATATTCGCCTGAAGACACCGGCCTTCACCCAATCGCGATACCGCTTGAACACCGTATTCCAGTTGCCGAACGTCGGCGGCAGATCTCTCCATGGGCTGCCCGTGCGGGCGATCCACAGCACTGCTTCGAGAAACAAACGGTTGTCGCCCCCTGTGCGGCCAGGATCGGTCGGCTTGCCCAAACAAAGCGGCTCAATCTTCGACCACTGGGTGTCCGTCAAAACGAATCGGTGCATGCCAAGCTCCTTTCGGAGCTTGAATCACGGACATTCCAATCTGTGAATCCTGAATCTCAACAGACCCTAGGTCGTTAACAAGAGTTGCGTCGTTCGCTTCAATCCGGGTCAGCGTTGGTGCTACTTCCCCAAAATGACGGCGGACGATCTGGTTCTGTCAAGGGCATGATTCCGCCACACATTACGAGCCGATGTCAGCTCACTCGGCATTCGACAATCGACGCGCATACCCGAACGCAAAGCCGCGCGAAAGCGTGGAGGCTCGCTTCTTCGTGTACAGATTTCAATCCGCTCGCTACGATCGTGGATCGGTAGCTGGGTGGCCATCGCGTAATCATGGAAGCCCAGTTCGACCCTGGGACAACCGACCCTGGGACAACCGTCATGCATCTGGCGACGGTTCTAGCGGCCGAGCATTGGACGGGCCCTTGTACATGGAAGCTTCGGCTTACTCGGTTCGACGCAGAATTTTGGACATACCACGCCCCATATTAGGGAAAATCGTCCTAAATTACGGGTACACTTCAACACCCTAAATTATGGGTATACTTCAACACATGACGCCGATCACAGCATCGCTCGGAATCCTACACCTCGAACGCGGACTGACGCCGGGGGCTACGCCGCCGCCGCCGTTGCCAGGCTCGTTGCTGAATCCAGCAACCTTCGATTTTCCCGTCATCACGGAAACAGTCCCGGGAGCCTGGGTCGAAAACGTCGTCCGCGGCGATCCAACTCTTGAACCCGCCTACATGGCAGCCGCCCGGCGCCTGGTGGAACGAGGCGCCATTGCGATAAGTTCGACCTGCGGATTCTCGATTCGATACCAGGCGGCTGTTGCCACCTCGGTAAATGTCCCGGTGGCGATGTCCAGCCTTCTTCTGCTGCCAGTGTTGCTCCGCCAACTTCCGCGGCCGGCCAAGATTGCCGTTCTGACCTATGACTCGACGCACTTGGGCCAAGATCTGCTTGGGCTCGATGATTCGGCAGACCGTGCGAGGATCGTCATCGGTGGCATTGAAGGCGGAAAGTACTGGCATGACGAACTAAAACGTCCGCCTCCACCGACCGACGTAGCCGCCATAGAGACGGATGTTATAGCCTGTATCGCACGACTTCGCGCGGTGCACCCGGAGATCGCGACGATCTTGTTCGAATGCGCCGGTTTTCCGGCGGCCGCGCCAACGATCCGTCGTATCGCGAAGCTGCCTGTCTACGACATTACAACACTTAGCCGGATGATGCTCGCATCCGTGGCATGAAACAAGGTTATAGCGGTCAAAGACCGGCGGCACACAATTCTCTCGCTCCAATTTCGAACCCACGCTTATCCCCGCGATGCCCATCATCGCCATCTCTAAGACCGGCGCTGGGAAAAAGGGCGCCTAGGGCCCACGCTTACGCCCAGAGGGTGTGCTCAATCGTCACTCCGTCGACGCCAGCTGCGCCACCATTGGATCGCACCTGCAGATATGCTTCGAATCCGACTTGAAGAGCAATCTCTACAAGATTTGGAATCGAATGAGCTCAGGTGCTTACTTTCCGCCGCCTGTTCGCGCCGTCTCCATTCCAAAGAAGAGTGGAGGAAGGATCCTCGGGGTCCCCACCGTGGCAGACCGCGTGGCACAGACGGTTGTTAAACAATTGATTGAGCCGGCTCTCGACCAATCTTTCTGGCGGATTCCTATGGCTACAGACCCGGCAAATCGGCTCTCGATGCCGTAGGCATCACGCGACAGCGGTGCTGGAAATACGATTGGGTGCGGGAGTTCGACATCAAGGGGTTGTTTGACAATATCGACCACGAGCTCTTGCTGCGGGCCGTCCGAAAACATGTGACGTGCACATGGGCGCTGCTCTACATCGAACGATGGCTGACAGCCCCGATAGTGCAAGAGGATGGAACGGTGATCGAGCGAAGCCGCGGCACCCCGCAAGGGGCGTTGGTCAGCCCGGTCCTCGCCAACCTCTTCATGCACTATGCATTTGATCTCTGGATGGCGCGGACGTTCCCCGATCTCAGGTGGTGTCGGTATGCGGATGACGGGTTGGTACATTGTCGGAGTGAGATGGAGGCGCAACGCGTTCGCGAAGTGCTCCAGGCTCGGCTTGCGGAGTGCCGCCTGGAATTGCATCCTACGAAGACGAGGATCGTCTACTGCAAGGACGATCGACGCCGAGGTAAAAGCGAGACGGTTATGTTTGACTTTCTCGGTTATTGCTTCCGGCCGCGATCGGTCCTGGGGCCGCATTCGCAGAAGATGTTCTGTGGGTTCACTCCAGCGGTCAGCAAACCAGCGCTGAACACGATGCGGGCGACGATCCGACGCTTGAAACTTCGCAAGCGAACCGAGGTAACGCTGGATGATATTGCCCGCGAACTAAACCCGATGGTTAGGGGATGGATCGCTTACTATGGGCAATACATGCGCTCAGCGCTCTATCCGCTGGCGCGCTAAATCAACCAAACCTTGGCTATTTGGTTGAAGCGAAAGTACAAGCGCTTCCACCACCGTTTAGGACGCGCGCGCCTCTTCCTGGAGAAGATCGCGCGAGAGAACCGCAGGCTCTTCGTGCACTGGCCCAGCTCGGCGTTGGCAGCAAGCTTGCCTGACGGGAGCCGGGTCAGGCGAGAGGGCTGGAGGTGAAATCCCTCCGGCCTCTCACCCCACGGTGACGGTCCTGGCCAAGGGCAAAACCCGGACCGGCCGGCTCTGGACCTATGTGCGCGACGACCGCCCGTTTGCCGGGCCGGATCCGCCCGCAGCCATGTTCTTCTACTCGCCGGATCGTGGTGGGAGCATCCGGAGCAGCATTTGGCGGGCTATGCCGGGCTGATGCAGGCCGACGCTTATGCCGGCTTCAGCAGGCTCTACGAGGCCAATCGCAAGGCAGGCTCGATCGTCGAGGCTGCGTGCTCGGCGCACGGCAGGCGCAAGTTCTTCGATCTCGCGCGGCTCAGCACGACGGCGCCGATCGCGGCCAAGGCGGTCAAGCGCATCGATGTCCTGTTCGCCGTCGAACGTGAGATCAACGGTCTTGCGCCGCAGGAGCCTGCGCGTGCGCCAGGAGCGTAGCAGCCCTCTGATCGTCGAACTGCAAGCGTTCACGAAGTAATGCTATCGAGCTAAAGCACCTGCGATCGGCCCGTGGTTGCGGTCGATTGTGGCAGCCTGCGTCAAGCCGCTGAGCTGCTCAGATCACAACAGTCTACTCTTAGCCGATTGGTTAGCCAGATTGAGCACCATCTGGGCCTCACGATGTTTGAGCGCTCAAGCGGAGGGGTAACACCGACGGCTGCAGGCCGCAGCATTCTTCGCCTGGCAAGAACGATCCAGAAGAATTTGACGCGCTTACAGCAACGGCAAAGTCTCTTCAAAACGGCGAGGCCGGTCGGCTGGCCATCGGGTTCTGTTACGGCAGGAAATCTGAAAGCATCCCTGCTCGACTTCAAGCAGCGATTCCCACGCATCGAAGCTGCGACTGTCGAACGTCGCGGACACGGCTCGCAACGGCGCTTCGCAATGGCGTGCTTGACATTCTCATCGTCACGGGAAGCTTGCCGCTGCTGGACTGTAAACTAGGTCGCTGTGGAGCGAGCGTGTTCTGGTTTGTCCTGCCACAAGAACATCCCCTCACTGCGTGCCAGGCAATCTATTGGACGGACCTGCGCGGCGAGCCCGTCCTTTTAAGTCATTACGATCCCGGGCGGGACCTTGAGATCTGCTGGTTTCGAAGCTCGTCCTGCCCGAAGATCGTCCCAGGGCCATGACGTCAGCCGCGGCATCATCAAGAGCTTGATCAGCATGAAGGCCGGTATTAGCCTGGTGCCCGAATCCGACATGGGCGCCAATTTTGCCGGCCTGGTCTACCGGGACTTGCGCGATGGCACAGGCCCAAGCCGGTTTGACTTTTCGGCGGACTGGCTGGCGGATAATGAAAGTCCGACCCTGGATGCCTTCCTGAGGCTTTTGTCGGAGCGCTACCCCTCGCCTCGCTTGAGAGATTGAAGCGGCCGGCGAGCCTATCGAAACCTTTTGTCCGTTGCCGTGAACAGCGTCGACATTGGGTGCAATCAGCTTAGCCGGATCCCGGATTGTTTGACCCGGTATATTGCGCGAGGATTTTTCGCATAGGCCACGAGATCCCACTGGACGCTCGCGCGCAATTCGTGTGTCAGCTTGGTCGGACTGTGTCCTCGATTCCTGTGAGTTTAAGCCCGGGCCATTAGTTAAATCGACAGCCCGTCCGCAATCCGATGCATGGCTTACACGCGACAGTGCGAGCGACAACGGCAGGGGTGATAGGGTACCCGACGGCTGAAGTGGACCTTAGCGTCAGGACTCAACTAGCGCTGCGGGATGACGGCTGGTGCCATGGCCACAACTTGCGCAGGCATAACGGCAATACACGTAAAAATCCGGGGCCGCTGTTCCTGACTGGAAATCCGCCGCTTGCCCCATTGCACGCAGCGACTGCCCAACGCTGGCTCGCGAGTTTTTTCACGCTCACGTCAGAGGGGCACAATGGTTACGTGACTGGACAATCACGGACGAGGCGAGTGCCCGTGTCAGTGTTGGGCGAAACGACCCGCTAATTGTGCAAATGCGCAGGGCACCCGATAGGGGATCAGCGCTCGTCGGCGCCAAGCAAATTCTATTTCCGGTTTCAATCGCGTGAGTTCATCATGAGCCGGGGCCTGCGCCGGGCATGATGCCGACCGAGCACCTCCTGGCCTGCAGCGCAGAGTCTTCACCGCCCAAACCCATTCCTGGTGCCAAGAGGCGCTGCCATCATTCGGAATAGTGGTGATCGGCTTCGCGCGCTAGCAGCCATTCCGAAATGCTGTCAGTGCCACCGACAGCACAACCATCGTCAGCAGTCTCACTAAACCCAGGGGCGCGAAGCGGTTATCAGTTGTTGACTGGAAGCATTACCTTGCGCCGGTTGATTTAGCCGGAATTAACTCATTTCCTTCCAATTCGCGCAGAATTTAACCGGTTTTGAGCCTGTAGGCGACTGCTTTTTTGCATCCGCTGCTGATACATTGCTGCTTGCCGCGCTGCCGACGGGCGACCTTAACAACTTTGCTGTGTGAGCGCAATATGGATCCAAAGACCATCGCTCAAAGCGCGGGCCCCGATCGGTATCTGGCTGTCAAGCCAGCTCCGGATCACCGGGAAAAGGAGCTAGACACCAAGAGCGGTGAGCGTCCTTCCTCGTTTCCGGGGAGTCACATGAAGCTTACGCGCGGAGCCGCGCTCGTGATCTGCCTGGTTGTCGCGGTGTACGGAACGTTACTGCTGTGCCCCCTTCTGGGTATTTTCGTGAATAGTTTCCGCGAGTTCATTCCAGGCCGGATCGGCGCCGAGGCTAATTCGCCGTTCACGGTAGCAAATTACGCGGACCTTCTGCACGCGTCATACGCCTCCTATTTCTGGGACACATTCCGGATCGGATTCATTGCCTCCTTCCTGGGGGTGTTCCTCGCGTTCCCGATTGCCCATTTTGTTGCCCGCCGTCGCTCGGATTGGCTTCGGAAGTTGATTTTCGGGTTTCTCATTACGCTTATGTTTTTGAGTGGCCTGGTGCGCGTCTATGCCATCGAGCTGTCCTTCGGGCCGGTGGGATTCGCGCGTGACATCGCCCCCCTATTGGGAGTTAGGGTCGGTAGCCGCTTCTATATTGAGTTCATGATTGTGCTTGGGTTGCTTCACTATGCCGTGCCCATGTCCGCGCTGGTGCTCATCGGCACGATCCAGAACGTGAATCCGCGGCTCATTGAGGCGGCGCAGGCGCTCGGTGCAGCCCGCTGGAAGTCTCACCTGGCGGTGACGTTGCCGCTCAGTGCGCGAGGGCTCCTTTCTGCGTTCCTGATATCTTTCACGCTGTCGATCAGCGCCTTCGTAATCCCTATGGTCTTGGGGCGGGGCAGGGTAATGTTCGTCTCCAATCTGATCTACAACCGTTTCTACGAGACGGCCAATTTCCCCAGCGGATCTGCAGTCGCGGTTGTCATGCTGATCATTTCGCTGCTGGTAGTCTATGCCGTTTCGCAGGTGACCAATAGCCGTTGGGGGGGAGCCCTCCGATGAAACGCCTCGTCGATAACATGCTGGGTCTCATGGTGATCTTTGTGGCCATCGGCACTGTTGCATTGCTCGTCATGCCACTGCTCATTGCGACCGCAATGTCCTTTGACTCGCGAGAGTTCCTCGGCCAGTTTCCACCGCCCGGCCTGTCACTGCAGTGGTACAAGGGTTTTTTCTCGGACGCCTATTACCTCAAGGGGCTGCAGGTCAGTCTGGTGCTGGCGATCGCGGCAACTGCATTATCGACCTTAATCGGGGTCGCCGCGGCGTTCACGCTAGACCGCTATGATTTTCGCGGGAAGGAGCTTCTCTCCGCTTTCTTCCTAACGCCTCTTGTCGTTCCCCACGTCATCATCGGCTTTTCGCTTCTGCTCTTCTTTGCCACGATCGGCATGTTTGATGGTATGCTCCAGCTCATCGGCGGCCACTTGATCATCACGGTGCCTTACGTGATCCGAACAACTCTCGCGAGTCTGGTAGGCATTCGGAAGTCGTACACGGAAGCCGCTCTGAGCCTCGGCGCGACGGAGCGCCGCGCTTTTTGGCGGGTGACTGTGCCCCTTTCAAAGACGGGTATTGCCGCCGGCGCTGTCTTCGCGTTCGCTTACTCGCTGGACGATGTGTCCGTCAGCCTGTTCTTGACTGGCCCGAAATTGTACACGCTGCCGGTGGCCATGACGAACATGATGCGCTCGCAATTTGACCTGCGCATCGCCGCGGCGGCCGTTTGCCTCATGGCTGTGACCATCGTGCTGATTTGGGTTCTGGATCGCATCGCGGGCCTGGACAAAGTGATCGGACAAGGCATCTATCGCAAGTAGGATCCAATGACTGTATTAGAGCTCAGCACCGTCTCGAAGCGCTTTGGCCAAGAGTTGGCCGTGGATCATATCTCCTTCCAGGTCGAGGAGGGACGCATCGTGTCTCTGCTCGGGCCAAGCGGTTGCGGCAAGACCACGACGCTGCGCCTCGTGGCGGGGTTTGAAGTGCCCGATGGCGGAGACATCCGCATCCGCGGCGAGAGCGTGCGCAGGAAGCGACCCTACGAGCGCAACGTGGGGCTGGTGTTCCAGGATTACGCACTTTTCCCCCATATGACCGTAGAGGCAAACATCGCCTTCGGGATGCGCGAGCGAGGCGTTCCTTCCTCAGAGTTTCCGACGCGAATTCGCTCCGCCCTCGATCTCGTTAAGATGCCCGGGTACGAGAAGCGCAGCCCACACCAGCTGAGCGGGGGACAGCAGCAACGGGTGGCGTTGGCCCGCGCGCTTGTGACCAAGCCCTCTCTGCTCCTTCTCGACGAGCCACTCTCAAACTTGGATGCGAAACTCCGAGAGTCTCTGCGAGTGGAGCTGAGACAAATCCTTACATCGGCAGGCATTACCACTATCATCGTAACGCATGACCAGTCGGAGGCCATGAGCCTCGCGGACCACATCATCGTCATGAGCAAGGGCCGCATTATGCAGCGGGGGCCGGCCGAGGAGATCTATAGCGCTCCCGCGAACAAGTTCGTTGCCGATTTCATTGGGCAGTCCAACTGGTTCGCGGGCCGGCTCGACCATCGTCAATTCGTGACCGAGGACGGACTATCCATACTGGTCACGGGCAACGCTCATGAAGGAGCGGTGGAGCTCGGCATCCGGCCCGAGCGCATTGCCGTGCGGGGCAAGGATGCCGCCGCTGTCGGCGTGAACCTGCTCGACGGCGTAATCGAAAAGACGGAGTACCTTGGCGCGACTATCCACCACTGGGTACGCTTGGTCAATGGCCGCAGGATCCACGCGACTGTACAAAACGACGGTCAGTGCTTCGCACGGGACGGCGAAAGTGTCCGATTGGAAATTCGTCCGGAGGACTGCCTCGTTCTTCCACCGGAGACCTAGTGGAAACCGCTACAGGGAGCCCTGCTCAGCGATTTCAGCCGCGGAGGCCGCACAACAAATCCTGGGATGGAATTGTATAGCTCCCGGAGATCGCCTTGGCCTGACGATCACAGCTGTTGCACGCAGGCCTAGGTTCTCCCTCGCTTGCAAGATTGTGGCTCATGGAATCAAGCAATGATTTCACTGCAGCTCAACGCCCGATCGCCCCAAAGGAATGATCCGTATAGACACCAACGGGGCAATAACCCTCGACTAGGGCAAATTCCCTACACGCGCGTGACCGTCCAAATTCCTGCGCATATGTCGGCGGTCGTTAGGCAGGCCACGCCTAGCGGCTCGTTTTAGCGGTTCAGTGCATCCTGTCCTCCTCTCAAGCCGTATTCGATGCGGAGTTGATGACGGGCGATGCCGCGTATGCGATTCGGTTCCTTTTCACGTGGAGCCTCTTCGTGTAAGCGGCGCAGGCCGCATGGTAGCCATCTGGGTCTCCTGTCTTGAGAGGGGTGGTGTGAAGACCAACATTCTCTCAGACAGGACACCTCAGTTCAGCAGGCTTGCCCACTCCCGCGTAGCGGGTTCGTTCAATCCTCAGCGAGATCAAATCGGTACACCCGGGCGAGATCATCGGAATCGGCAGCCGCTACGCCTCGGGCATGGACTCTTGATGAACGGTTGGAGGCAGTTTCGCACCACCAAGTTTGAATTTTTACCAGATAACAGCCGGGCGTTCCACCGGTCCCGCGTTCCGTGGACGAAGCGCACGAATGAGGGCTAAAATAATTGTCCTCTTCATTCTTGCAGTATTTCTCCATTTGCGGTGTCATTTTTGCTGGTTTTGGTCGCTGGCACGGCTCTACTTTTGCTTTTTTGTGGGCTGTTTAGGGTTTGCCCGCGTCCTGCAAACTTCCGCAGGATGCGGATGCCTGAAGTGCGAGCACCAAAACCACAAGAGAGGAGACACAAATGGAAATCACGCGCAGAGGAATCCTTGAACGAGCAGCCGCGCTGGGCGTGGCCGCCACATCTTTGCCCTTTGTATCCGAGGCACAGGCGAAGGAACAGCTCACAGTTATGGATTTTGGGTCACCGTACGTTGACGCATCGAAAAAGATTTCGGCAAAGTGGGACAAGGCCGACATCACTTGGGGGGTTCAATCCGGCGGAGCGATGACAATCCTTGGCATAATCAAAGCCAAGTGGCCCAATCCGCCCTATGATATGATCATCAACTGGTCGCCCGGCTTTGCCAGCATCCTCAAGGAGGGATGGGCGGAGACGATCACCTTGGCCGACGTACCAAATCTGGCGCACGTGCCTGAGCGCTTTCTGACCAAGGATGACAAGGGCAACATCAAGACTATCCCGCGCTCAGTTGATGGCAGCTATTTTGCCGTGCGCACCGATCGTTGCCCCATCGAGATCAAGACCATCGAGGACCTGCTGAATCCGAAGCTCAAGGGGCAGATCTGCTGGCCGGTCGCGAGCCAATATCTAAACGCGCCTACGGTGACGCTGGCCCTCGCGCGAGGTGGAAACGAGTTCAAGATGGATCCGGGCTGGCAATTCCTTCAGGAGCTGGCCAAGTCCGGCAACATCGGGCGTGTCTTCGCGTCGACTGTCGAGGGCACAAATTCGGTGTCGACGGGTGAGACCAGCATCATCTATGCCTCGAACGGCGCGCTTTCTCCGCTCTCCCAACGGGTGCCTCTCAAGGCGCTGACAAAGGGAGAGCCGTCGATGAAGGCAGCTCTTTACGTGGAGGGTTGGGTCGTCCTGACAGCCTCAAAGCAAAAGAAGGCCGCGATGGACTTTGCCAATTTCACGGTGAGCAAGGAAAACTCGGAGCTCTTCCACCAGGAGGTCACCAGCGTTCCGGCGAACCAAACGGCGAAGGTGAGCCCGAAAGTCGCTCCCATCCAGTTCACGACGGAAGAACTCGATAAGTTCGCCTATGTACCGGACTGGGGCTACATGTCCACGCAATTGGACGCATGGGTGAAGAAGTTCGAGCAGGACATCCTGCCGAAGATTTAGAGCATCACGCGTTCCAGGGGCGTGCCTTGGACGAGCAAGGACCGCTCCTTTTCTTTTGTCGCCTGTTAAGACCGCCAATTACGGTTCGGAGGCGGGAGCCTGAAGTTGAACCAGCCGCTTGAGTTGACGCTTCGTAACATCTTTGAAAGCACGAAAGTGTTCGGGATCGAGAGCGGCATGCCGAATCGGGACGAGGCGGCTAGAGTGGGTCTTGTCTTTCAACGCGATGACGTCTTGCGACTAGCAATTTTTTACGTCCGCATGGATTCTCGCAGGCGATGCCAGCACCCTTGCAACTTTATACGGCCTCTTCGAAGCCCCCGGGTCCCCGAATTCCTATCGGTAACGCGATATTTGAGCGATGAGGGCTGTTTGCCGGAATTTGCTGGGCGCAGCTGCTGATTTGACCCCGCGTCACAAAAGCTACCCTCTTCGGCAGCGCATTATCGAGGACATGACGGTCCGCAATCTGTCGCCGTCGACTCAACAATCCTATATCTACGCGATCGCAAAGTTTAGCCGACATTTCGGCTATGCCCCGGACCGGTTGAGTTCCGAGCAGGTCCGCGCCTACTAACTGCATCTCATCGGCCAAAAGCGTTCGTGGTCCCACATTAATCACGTGGCCTGCGCGCTGCGGTTCTTCTACGGCGTAACACTCGGGCAGATGGAGGCCTTCGAGCGGATCATCGGGGCCAGAAGCCCGACAAGCTCCCGCGCATGCTTAGTGCCGAAGAGATCGAGCGCTTCCTGGACGCGGTTATAGGGTTGCGCAACAGCGTCGTGCTGGCGACAACTTATGCGGCTGGCTTACGGGTTAGTGAAGTTGTACGCCTTAAGGTGAGCTCGATCGATAGCAAGCGAATGTTGATCCACATCGAGAACGGCAAGGGCGGCAGAGATCGTTACGCGATGCTTTCGCCTCGGCTGCTGGAGATTCTGCGTACGTACTGGATGCGAGCTCGACCGGGGCTGTGGCTATTTCCAGGTCAAGAGCCAAGTGAACATATCAGTGTCCGCTGTGTCCAGGCGGCCTGCCGTGCCGCCGGCCGCCGCGCGCGGATTGCCAAGCCGATTACCGTCCACACGCTCCGGCACTCGTTTGTGACCCATCTCCTGGAAGGCGGGATCGACATCCGCATCATTCAAGTTTTGCTCGGACATGCTGACCTCGGATCGACCGCGCGCTACGCACAGGGTTGCGACCAATCTGCTCGCCCGCACCACCAGCCCATTCGATGGGCTCTCCATCAAGGTGATCCCTCCCGACTGAGCCGTGCATATGCGCCCCGTGCTTGAGGTGGCGGACATCTTCCGTCGCCACGGTGTCGCATTCCGTGCCGCGCAGGGCGCTCGGCTCTCGTCCAGCGCCGTGTCATGGCGGCCATCGAGGCGTGCCGTACAGCGACGCTCGGCGGCCATGTCGAGCGGTGCGACGACTGCGGCCTGTTTCGCGTCGCTGACAACAGCTGTCGCGATCGGCACTGTCAAAGTGCCAAGCCCTCGCGCGCGCCCAATGGTTCGCCGATTGCCAGGCCGACCTGCTGCCGGTGCCCTATTTCCATGTCGTCTTCACCGTGCCGGCGCCTGTGGCCGCCATCGCGCTGCAGAACAAGGCGGTGATCTACGACATCCTGCTCAAGGCGGCAGCCGAGACGCTCCGTCTCATCAGCGCCGACCCGAAGCATCTCGGTGCCGAGACCCGGGTGATCGCGATTCTGGGGCCAGACCCTGGCACGTCATCCGCATGCCCATTGCCTCGTGCCGGGCGGCGGGATCACCCCTGACGGAAGCTCGGTTCATTGCCGCCCAGGCTTCTTCCTTCCCGTTCGCGTGCTGTCGCGATTGTATCGTCGGCTATTCCTGGAGCGTCCCCAGGCGGCGTTCGATAACACCAAGCTCCAGTTCTTCGGTCTCCTCGCGCACCTGATTGAACCGGCGGCATTCGGCCGCCAGCTGAACGCCCTCCGCAAGCTCGAATGGGTTGTCTACGCCAAGCGTCCCTTCGGCGGGCCAGAGCAGGTTCTCGCCTAACTCGGGCGCTACACCCATCGCGTTGCAATCGCCAACAGCCGGCTCCTTACCTGTGAGCACGGCCGTGGCCCGCTTCCGGTGCAAGGATTATCGCGCCGGCGGCAATCCAAAGTGATGACGCTCGACACTGAAGAGTTCATACGTCGCTTTGTGCTCCACGTTTTGCCGAAGGGGTTCCGCCGCATCCGTCATTTGGGCTTTCTGGCGAACGCCTGCCGCGTCGTCAAACTTGCGCGCATCCGAGTGGCGCTGGAGGCGCCAGAGCTGCCTCCGCCTGCCGAACCTGTCGACTACCGCGAGCGCTATGCCATCCTCACTGGTCGCCGCCTCAATTTGTGCCCCGTCTGCGGAGGCCGCATGGTCGAGATTGGCTTTGTACCGCACTCGGACACGCTGCGATACGCGACACCTCGCTGTGACACGTCATGACAGACGACCTTGACTTGTTCGCACCCGCTGCGCACATCGCCCTGCGGACGCTCTCCGCCGGACCGATCAAGCATGCTCATAAGGCCCAACAAACGGGCGATGGTCGGCGTCCTGGGATTGACGAGCCGCTCGCCAGCATCGACGATGGCGTCCTTCGCTGCCGATATCAGCGACAATCTGCGATCATGCTCGCCCACGCGCCCAACGTCGGGGCCACCGCACCCACCGGCGCCCTGATCGAGCGCCCATAGGTCCGCGTCACAAGACGCGTCTTCGTTCAATCCGGCTTCAAATAGGTCCCTGCTCGACTTGCGGCGAGATCGGTGACGCGGGACCTATTTGAACCCTCTTCCGAGATGATCTCGCCCACTATTCCGATTTGATGTCGCCCGGGGCGCGAGGCATTCTGGCTGTCTGGTTTCTGGCATCGGCGAAGCCGAGCGGTCAATCTTGAATCGCGGCTCGAAGGATTTGTTTTTGTTGCTTCTGCTGCGGGCGTGTGGGCAACGCACTTCGCGTTGTCAAAGCGGAGCGGCATGTCCACAGTGCCACTGGCTTAGGCCTTCCGATCGGGTTTACGGGCTAGCCGCATGCTCTCGCCGTTCAGATCGATCCGGTGGGCGTTATGGACCAGGCGGTCGAGGACGGCGTAGGTGGGGTCGCCGATCAGCGCGTGCCATTGGTCGGAGCTGGCTGGTGACGATGGTGGAGCGGCGGCCGTAGCGATCTTCGAGGATCTCCAGGAGGTCGTGACGGGCCGCGGCGTCGAGCGGCTCCAGGCCCCAGTCGTCGAGGATGAGAAGATCGACGCGGCCGAGCGCGCAGGGGACACGGGGATGGCGGCCGTCGCCGGGTCCCAGGGTGAGATCGGTGAACAGCCGCGGGACGCGCTGATAAAGCACGGAGCGATTGTCACGGCAGGCCTTGTTGTCGAGCCCCGAGGCGATCCAGCTCTTACCGACGCCGGAGGGCCCGCAGATCAGCAGGTTGGCGTGGTCGTCGATCCATTGGCCTTCGACCAGCATCGTCGTGAGGCTGCGGTCGAGGCCGCGGGGTGCGGTAGTCGATATCCTCGACGCAGGCCTGCTGCCGCAGTTTGGCATATTGCAGCCGCTTCGACAGCCGATTGTCGCGTCGCAGCGACGCTTCGCGTTCCAGCAGGAGCGTGAGCCATTCGGCGTGGCCGAGGCTTGCGGCATCGACGCCGGCTTCAATGTCGGCGAAGGCCTTGGCCATGCCGTGAAGGCCGAGCGCGTGGAGTTGATCGAGGGTCGGATGGGGAGCAAGACGTGATCTCCTAATTGTAGTAGCGCGATCCGCGGATGTTGGAATGAAGGATCGGCGCATTGTCCGCGGAGGAGTGAAGGACGCCGATCGAGATTGTTGGCGAGGATCGATTTGACCGAACTGTAGGTGCGGGCGCCGATGTCGATCGCCAGCGCAGCGGCGGCGTCTAGCCGCTCGCGGCCATAGGATCGGACGAGCCGGATGATCCTGAGGCAGGCGCGGAAGCCTGCTCGGGGTGTGCGCGTTCATCGGGGATCAGGTCGCACAGCGCCGCGGTGGCCGGCCCCATCATGGCTGCATCCTCGCGGATGCGCTCGATGGTCCAGCCGGCGTAGCGCCGATGACTGGAGGCCATGTGCTCCAGCACGGTCGTGTGCTTGTGGTTGCCGCTCATGCGGTGATGCGCGGCGATCCGCTCGCCCTTGTGGAAAATCTCGACGTTGCGGGCCGTAAAGCGCACCTCGACCTCGGCGCGGACGAAGCGATGCGGGACGCTATAGTAGTGCGCCTCGACCTCGACGTGATAGTCGATGCTGACCCGGCAGAATCCGCCACTCGGCGAACACGTAAGGGCTCTCCGGCAAGGCCTTCAGTGCCGGCCGGTCGATCTCCTCCAACAGCTTGCGGCGGGTCACGCCGAGCCGCCGGATCGGCCGCTCCTCGTTGAGCCGGATCAAAGGCTCGGCGATCGCCGCGTTGACCTCCGCGAGGCTGTGGAAGATGCAGTGGCGCAGCCGCCCGAGCAGCCAGCGCTCGACCATGAGGACCGCCTGCTCGACCTTCGTGGCCGTCGCGGGCTGGCCGGCAGAATGGCCGTGCCGTAATGCGCCGCCATGTCGGCGTAGCTGCGGTTGATCTGCGGATCGTAGCGGCAGGCCTTGATCACCGCGACCTTGGTGTTGTCCGGCACCAGCAGCGCCGGCGCGCCGCCGCTCGCCTCGAAGGCGCCGACGTGGCCGCCGATCGAGTCGGCGAGCCCCTGCGTCCAGGTCGCCTGCGCGTAGGTGAAGCTCGATGCGCCGAGCACCGCGACAAAAATCTGCGCAGTGCGCCGCTCGCCCGTGAGCCGGTCGATCAAGACCGGAACGCCGTTCGCGGGCATAATCGACGAACAGCTTGTCGCCGGGGGCATGCGACTGGCGCATCGTCACCGACAGCCGGCCTTCCCAGGCGCGGTAAAGCTCGCAGAAGCGCGAATAGAGATATCCGCCGGGCTCGCCCGCGATGTACTCCTCCCATAGGATCGACAGCGTCACGTGCTTGCGCCGGAGCTCGCGATGCACGGCCGCCCAGTCCGGCTCGGCTTGCCGGCGATGGCCCCGCCGGGTGCCGCTGCCGGCGTTTGCAAACAGCCGGGACTCTAGCACCGCGTCGGTGACGTCGTCGGGCAATGGCCAGCTCAGCCCCGACGCCTCGAACCGGTGGATCGTCAACCGCACCGTCGAGGGCGCAGCGCCCATCCGCCGGGCGATCTCGCGGCCCGGCATCCCGACCGACTTCATTCTCATCACATCGCGCACGTGGCGCATCGCAAGCCTCTCCGTCGGCATCCAGGCCCCCTTCGCAAAGCCGAAAGGCCGGACCGTATCGGAGCCAGAAGAGGCCTCGTCACCCGGGCGACATCAAATCGGAACGGGGCGAGATCATTCCGGAATAATGGGCGATATCGAGCGGAATCAGCTGGCGGCCGCTAACGTGCGCTTTGCGATTCGCATGTGAGCCTTGGACACTCCTGCGAGGCACGGCACCTGAACAACTCATGAAAAAATGTCTCAAATTGCAAATCCTCGCGCGATTGTCCCAGCGAGAGCGTAGAGTGTCGGGACACGCAACCTGGTGAGCTGCTTCTCAGGGCCTTGAGCCCGCCTAGCAGCAACACGGAAAGGCCAACACGCCTCTGCAATCGTTTCCGAGGTTCTGGTGACCGCCACTAGCTCTCCAATGCGGTCCTCCAAGCTCTCGTCGGGCCGAACCTAAGCCACGACCTCGCGGAAGCTGTGTTCGAAATCGCGCGCCTTCAATTCGAGTGCGGGCAGCGGCGTGCGCGCTCCCATCGATCTGCACTGCACCGGATCTGGATCGTCACCGGATTAAGCTGCGCTCCTCGCCATGGAGGACCGGCCTGAATCAGGCTCTAGAAGACAGTCTGATGCGAAGAGCTTTGCTAGTGCCTTCCACCGCGCTTGCAATCAACAGCCACCAACTCGTCGGCAGCGTGGTCAGGCACCTCTTCCTTCCAGCGCACCGATCCGAACGGCCGCTCCAGCATACGGCGGATGCGCACCGGTTCAGGGCCGACATGGAACGCCAGCGCTTCACGATCCAGCGCGCGCTCCGCCTTTGTCCACCGGTTACGCTGGCGCAGGTAGTCGAGCCACGTGGGGCAGTGATAGCGCTCAGTCCAAAGCTCGGGATTGGCGATGTCGCGCGCAATCGACCATCCATAGGCTCCATTGCGCTGGCGGGACAATTGTACTTCCTGCATCAGGTTGTGGAAGGCACGCGCATTCTCAAGCGCGACGCAGTATTCGATCTCCACCACCAGTGGCCCGCTGCGATAAGTGAGCGGGAGCCGCACCTCGGGATCGGCGAGCAACTCGACGTCCTCTCCGAGCGCGTTGATCCGCGGCATGCGCAGCCAAAGCCCGAGCAGCGGCGCAAGCAGCATCATTGCCCCGGAGACGAGCAGGGCGAGCTCGACGCCGGCGGCATCCGTAAGGCGGCCCCAACCCCATCCGCCTATGGCGATGCCGCCGGAGAATGCGGCCTGATAGGCCGCAAGTGATCGGCCTGCTACCCAGCGCGGCGCGGAGAGTTGCACGCCGATATTGAACAACGTCATCGTCATCGTCCAAACCGCGCCGGCAAGGACTAATGCGGCCGCCGTCAGAACCGGCTCGCGGCTCAAGGCCACGGCCACGGTTGCGCTGCCCAAAGAGAGCGTGCAGGCACGCACAGCGGCTTCGCCGCTCATGCGCTGGCGCACCTCTCCGACATAGAGCGCCCCGACGACGGCACCGAGGCCAAAAGCGCCAAGCAAGATTCCGTAGGTCCGCGCATTACCATGCAAGAGATCGCGCGCGACCAGCGGCATGAGCGCCGAGATAGATCCGCCGATCACGCCGGTTACCATGGCGCGGGTCATCACGATCTTGATTGGTGGCGAATTCGTTATGTACCGCACGCCCGAGATTATGGCACGGCTCAGCTGTTCGCGCGGCAGCCGAGACGGGTCCGCCACGCGTCTCCAGAGGAACAGGGACACCATCAGCGGCAGATACAGCAAGGCGTTAAGCGCAAATGCTGCTACTGCGCCCGCTGTCGCAACCACAATACCGCCAATGGCAGGCCCGAAGCTGCGCGCGATATTATAACTAATGCCGTTTAGCGCCACTGCCGCAGGCAGCGCCTCGGCCGGCACCTGTTCGCTGACCGTGGATTGCCAAGCCGGGCCCATCAGCGCCATGCCGCTGCCGACCGTGAAGCAAAGTAGCAGCAAGAGGTTTGGCGTGGTGAGACCCAGCCAATCAAGCACGGTCAGCGCGATCGCGCCGCAAAACGCGATTGAAAGTGCAATCAGCGTCACGATGCGGCGGTCATACATATCGGCAATCGCGCCGGCCGGGATCGCGATCAGCATTACCGGGAGCATCAAGGCGGTTAGCACCAGGGCGACCTTGTCAGCCGATGACGTCATCTCAGTCATCGCCCAGGCGGCGCCGACAAACTGGATCAAGATACCGAGATTGGATAACAGGCTCGCTAGCCAAATGCGCCGGAAAGTAGCATAGCGCAGGGGCGCGGCGATACGGTTGACGCTGAGGAGCTGGGATTTAGCCGGATCAGTCATACTGGTTTCTACCGCGCTGGCAATGAGTGGATCGTCGGCCACATAGATGATGGTGCCGAAAAGTGTGGCGCCTAGGACTCGGCAAGAACCTGTCTGGAATGAGCACATTACCCGGCGAGGCCTGCGTGCCCCCGTGCATGCCTGGTCCGTCCCGTTGATTGAGGCGGAGGCGGGGCGACGTCCTGTATCTGGGCAGAGCCGTCACGGGTGGGTTTGGCGTATACTGCTCGGCGATATTCGCCGAATCTGCTGTCGCTCGCATACCGAAAAACATGGGTTGAGGTTGCGGCACCCCCGAGGCAATGTGGCTATTTCGGCAGCGGAACCTCAGATGATCCTCCCGCAACTCCGAGCTCTTGTGCCTTCTACGGTCTCGTCAGGGTGGATCGTTCACGCAATTGATTCAGCAACTCGGGTGTCAGGTGAGGCTCAGATTGGAGAACCGCCCAGATCTCTTGCCCACTCTTCAGTGCTGTCTTGGCAACATCGGACGCTCGTATCCTATCAGCGGGGTCAGAGCCGTTACAACAGCCGTGCTTGCTTCCAAATGTTTGCGATACCACTCCACATTGGCTGTTATCCCGCCAATGCACTTTTCTCGTAACGTTCGGGCGGCATTTGTCAGCAAATAAATCGACTGCAGCATGCTGTAAGCGATAACCGGCTCCATGACATTAAGCTGGAGCTGCCCTGCCTCGGCCAGGGTTACGGTGAGATCCGTGCCGATGATTTGAAACGCGACTTGATTCACGACTTCGGGAATAACAGGGTTCACCTTGCCCGGAATTATAGAGGAGCCTGGCTGGAGAGCCGGTAGATTGATTTCGGCAAGACCGCCCCGAGGTCCGCTTGAGAGCAGTCTCAGATCGCTCGAGATCTTGGAGAGCTTCGTCGCCGTGCGCTTCAACATCCCGGAGAACAAGACAAAGGCTCCCGTGTCCCAGCGCGCCTCGATCAGGTTGCCCGCGGCAACGAATGGAAGTTGAGTCACCACCTTGAAAAACATCGATGGGAAACTCGGCGTCTAAATCGCCGGCGATGATATCGTCGCACGCGGCAGCAATTGCGGTAGCTTTGCTGGGCGGAATGTCGCCAAGTCGGGCATTTGCCTGAAGGGACGCCTTTTTAACTATAGCCAATGCGTGGATAAATTGCGGAAGATGTCTGATTGGAATCCCTGAGATCGAAAAATTTCTGATCGCCCGCACAGTCTGGGAGCCATAGTAAGCCTCACTTGGGACGTCCACTTCTCCTAAGCTATCAACCTCGCGGCGTGTTTTGCCCATTCTTGCCCTCTGTCGGCGCGGTGGATTGGGACGTGGTAGGCCCGGAATCGAAAGCGTTCTGACATTGCCCTGTAAAAGCGGCATGGAACCTCATAGCGGTTACGCTTGCGCAACCGCACCAGAAGCACGCACAAGCATCCTTGCGTCGAGAAATTGCGCAGAGTCCTCTTCCATTGCACGCTTCGTGGAGAGTAGGGGAGCGGTGATGCGGGTTTCTCGCGTTCTAACCGAGTCGGCGATGAAAAAGAGCGCGAAAGCGGGCCTAGGCGTCGCGAGGCATCACTAAGCCTCAATCATCCGGAAGCTCTACGGGAATTGCAAAACCCGCCTTCACGCGGTCCATGACGACCATTGTCTTGAACCCCTTGATGTCCGAGTTCTCATAGAAGAATCGCCGTGTGAACTGCTCATAATCTTCCATGGTGCGCGCGGTAATGTAGAGGACAAAGTCAGCGTCGCCTGTGACGTAGAATCCGTTGACGACTTCAGCTGACGATTTGATGGCCTTCTTGAACCTATCGATGATGTCAGCACGCTCCCGCTCCAGGCTCACTAGCACAAGCATTTGAATCGGTCTTCCCACCGCTTTCGCCGATACGATCGAAACATCAGCCTCGATGATGCGTTCTGAACGGAGCCTCTTCAGTCGTCGTTGACATGCCGTGGCAGATAGCCCCGTCAGTTCGCCGACGACCTCGGACGTTAAACGGTTGTTCTTCTGCACAAGCTCGAGTATGCGGGCGTCTATTCGGTCGTATTGCATGCTAGCTCCAGCTGGGGTGAATTTCGCCGTGAAATACCTGCACGATGCAGGAAATCATCCGTGCGTGGAAAAATGCGACGAAAATAGCTTAGCAATATCAGTATCCTGAATGCAAAGGCGATTTCAACAATGTCCGTGCCGGATCTCAAATGGCGTTTCAACATATTCGACACAAAAGTCCTCGTTTGGTCGGTCTCGCCATAAGGCACCTGCAAAATCTAACCCGCCGCGATTTCGTTGCGGGAGCTGCATTGGTCGACGGCCGCTGGATTGAAACCGATCAGGCCGACGTTGTGGTCGATCCGGCCACCGGGGAAGAGATCGCGAACGTTGCTCGCTGCGGTGTCACGGAAATGAATCTGGCGATCGCAGCAGCTGAGCGCTCCTTCGCTCGTTGGCGAGAATTGTTGCCGGAAAGACGCGGTACGATCCTTAGATCCTGGGCGTCGTTGATGCTCCGCCATTCGGAAGAACTTGCCGTCCTAATGACGAGCGAGCAAGGCAAGCCGCTCGCCGAGGCTCGCCACGAAATTGCGTACGGGGCCGGATTTCTCGAGTGGTTCGCTGCGGAGGGGGAGCGCGCATACGGAGAAACGATCCCAAGCCACAAGCCTGGAAGCCTGCTTCAGGTGCGAATGCAGCCGATTGGCGTCGCGGCGGCGATTACTCCATGGAATTTCCCTGTCGCCATGGTCACGCGGAAAGCCGGGGCGGCTCTTGCGGCTGGTTGTCCAATCATTGTGAAGCCTGCTCCCGAGACCCCGCTGTCTGCTCTTGCTGTGGCTAGGTTGGCGGTAGAAGCGGGCGTGCCTCCTGGCGTGCTTCAGGTGCTCATCGGCAATCCCATTGAGATTTCTACGCCGCTGCTGCGCGATACCAGAATACGGGCTCTATCGTTCACGGGTTCGACCCATGTCGGTCGCCTGCTTCTGGAGGGGGCCGCCGAAACGGTCAAGAAGGTGTCGCTCGAACTAGGTGGGCATGCCCCCTTCCTTATCTTTGACGACGTCGATCTGGGTAAGGCGGTCAATGGAGCGATGGCCGCAAAGTTTGCAACGTCGGGCCAGGATTGCCTGGCCGCTAACCGCATCTACGTGCAAAGGAGCATCTATGGCGCCTTCGTGGAGGCGTTTGCTACGGCAATCGCACAGCTCAAAGTCGGTCACGGCCTGGATCCTGAAACAACTATAGGTCCAATGACGAAGTCCTCGGTGGCTGACAAGTGCAGGATGCAGATCGACGATGCGCTGAGCAAGGGAGCGCGAAGTATTTCCGTGAAACAAGATCCGAATCTTGGTCCGAATTTCGTCGTTCCAACGCTGCTAAGTGATGTCACCGAAGAGATGATGATTGCACGTGAGGAAACATTTGGGCCGGTGGCTGCTGTGCTGCCATTCGACTCTGAAGAAGAGGTTGTCGCCCGAGCCAATGCGAATGAAATGGGGCTCGCAGGGTACGTCTACACGGACAGCCTGCGTCGAGCGCTCCGGCTTTCCGAGCAGATCGAGTGCGGAATGCTTGGCATCAATACGCCTTCATTCACGGGTCCTCCAATTCCGTTCGGCGGATGGAAGCAATCCGGGCTGGGTCGCGAGGGGTCACGACACGGCTTAGCGGAATACATGGAGCTGAAATGCGTCTGCTTCGGCGATTTGGCGGCTCAGGAGAACCGGTATGACTGATATCAAGACCATCGCTGAACGAGATCGCTCAAGTGTTCTGCACCCTTTCACCCAGCTCAAGGAGTTCGCGAGCGGAAAGATTGGTGACCCTACAATCGTGACTGGAGGGAAGGGCGTCCGAATCGAAGACGCGCAGGGTCGTAGTTACATCGACGGTTTTGCTGGCCTGTACTGCGTAAACATTGGATACGGCCGGACTGAAGTGGCTGAGGCCATCGCGCGGCAGGCTTACCAGCTCGCATACTACCACACATATGCGGCCCATACGACGGAAGAGCTGGCGACCCTGTCCGATCGCCTGGTACGCATGGCTCCGGGCAAGCCAAGTAAGGTATTCTTTGGATTGTCCGGATCAGATGCCAACGAAACCCAGGCTAAGCTCGTTTGGTATTATAACAATCTGCGCGGTCAGCCGAAGAAGAAGAAGATCATTTCACGCGAGCGCGGTTACCACGGCTGCTCGGTAATTTCCGGTTCGATGACCGGTATGTCTTTCTACCATGATCACATGGACCTTCCCTTCACGGGTATTTTGCACACAGGCGTACCGCACCACTACTGGGGCGCTGAGACTGGCGAGACGGAAGAGTCTTTTTCTCGCCGGCGTGCAGCGGAGCTTGAAGAGCTGATCGTGCGGGAAGGGCCGGAAACGATCGGTGCCTTCATTGCTGAGCCGGTGCTGGGTACAGGGGGGATTACTCCGCCTCCTGCCGGCTACTGGCGTGAAATTCAGGCCGTGCTCAGGCGCTATGATGTTCTTCTGATCGCGGACGAGGTGATTTGTGGGTTCGGTCGAACCGGCGCCGACTTCGGCAGCACGCTATACGGGATCGAGCCCGACTTGGTGACAGTCGCGAAAGGCCTGACTTCCGGATACGTGCCGCTCTCGGCAGCAATCGTTGGTGAGAGAGTTTACGAAGTTATGGAGGAAGCGGCGGATCGCGTCGGTGCGTTTTCGCATGGATATACCTATTCCGGCCATCCAATCGCGGCGGCTGCTGCCAACGCAGTGCTTGATATTGTTGAGAAGGAACAACTAGCCGATCGCACGAGGATCGTTGGCGCCCATTTTCTCAAGCGACTGAACGAGCGATTTGCCCAGCTGGAAATCGTCGGAGAAGTGCGAGGTGTGGGCTTGCTCGGTGCCATCGAATTCGTTGCGGATCGCCAAGCGAAAAGACGATTTGATCCGCAGCTCAAGGTTGGCGCCCGCATCTCGAAGGCTGCTCGTGATCGGGGTCTTATTGCACGAGCAATGCCGCACGGAGACATTCTCGGTTTTGCTCCGCCTCTCGTTGCATCGGAAGCTGAAATTGATGAGATCGTGGACCTGGCGTATCGAGCGACGAAGCAAGTAATGGACGAGCTGACGAAAGAACCAGCATCTTCCTGAAGGTTGATGCGCCTGCGCGGCTGGTTTGCTGCCGATAGGCAAGTCTTTGGCCATGGCAAGTTGGTCCGGGAAGAGAAAAAGACTACGGCGACCTGGTCCGTGGTAGTGATACATCTTCGACCCACTGGATAGCCATTCCAAAGTATCTGGACTATTCGGCGCAAAGCGAAAACCGTCCAAATCGAATGCAACACGATAAGTACCGCGTCGAGGCGGGTGAATATGGACATGAGGGCGAATTCCGCACCAAGGGCGTGCTCCAGAAGGGGAGTTAGCGGTGACGAGAAACCGGTACTGGACATTGGCAGACGGACACGTGCCGAGTTGGCCGCAGAAGGACACGTTCGTGCTGAAGGAGGACGAGGTCCCAACGCCGGGTGCGGGGCAGGCTCTGACGCGGACCATCTACGTGTCTCTTGACCCTTACCAGTGGTACTACAAGCGCGAGCGCACCGAGCCGGCCGGGGCGCCTTGCCATGCACGTACCGTCTCTCAAGTGATCGAGAGCCGGATGGACGGCATCGCGGCCGGCGACTTCGTGTTCAACACCAACGGCTGGACCGAGTACGCGCTGATGGGCGAGGGCGCCTGGCGGCCGTCCTACATGGTCCCGCGCAAGCTCGATCCGTCGCTAGGGCGCATCTCGCAGGCCGTAGGCGTGCTGGGCATGTTAGGACTAACCGCCTATGCCGGCATGGACCTGATGGCCACGCCCAAGGCGGGCGAGACGGTGGTGGTCTCGGCGGCTTCCGGCGGGGTCGGCCAGATTGCCGGGCAACTCGCCAAGCAGCGCAATTTGCGAGTGGTTGGGATCGCCGGACGTGACGCCAAATGTCAGTTCGTGACCGAGGAGCTTGGTTTCGACGCCTGCGTCTCGCACCTTTCGCCCACCCTGCCAGCCGATCTCGCCGGCGCCTGCCCGGCCGGCGTCGACGTCTATTTCGAGAACGTGGGCGGCAAGGTGTTCGAGGCCGTGCTGCCGCTGGTCAACCAGGGCGCGCGGATGATCATCTGCGGACTCATCGCCCATTATGGCGATGAGGACGGCGGCGTCGACCGCCGCGCGGCGCTGATGAAGCTGGGGAAGCCGATCTTCAAGGCTCGGAACATAACGGTGAAGAACCTTTGGGTGAGCGACTTCGCAGATTTCCACGAGGAGATGCTGGCCTATGTCGCCCCCCTGGTTGCCACGGGGAAGATCAAATACCGCGAGGACATCCGTCAGGGCCTGGAGACCATCCCGGCCGCTTTCGCGGAGATGATGCGCGGCGACAATTTCGGCAAGTTGCTGGTACAGGTAAGCCCAGATCCGACTCTGGGACAAGGATGAGAAGAGACTTTGCAAGAACGGCGCAGGCTGTGGGCATTGCTCTAAACCACGGAAGACGCAGGGCCCAGATATTGCCCTTCGCTGACCAGAATGCCCATGAGCGCAATCAGCAAGTAGCGGACTGCGAAAACGTCCGGTTCAGGCAAAACAGTCGTATTACGGGGAATAAGCAATGGCCGGTGAAGAACCAGCGTTTAAAATTGTCCTCAACCATCCAGCGGCCGAAAGCTTTGCACAACTTATTGGGGAGCGTTTCCCGCAAGTTCGAGCGATCGTGGCGCCGGATCCCGACCGCCTCGAGCGGTACATAGAGGAAGCGGACGCGCTACTCGCGTTTCGCTTCCCGGTTGAAGTACTCGATCGGGCGAAGAAACTGCGTTGGTTCCAGTGCACTGGTGCCGGTGTCGATTCCCTGTTTCCGATCCGTGACAGGGTGGCGCATGTCACGGTAACGAATGCGCGTGGCATTCATGGCGATGTCATCGCGGATTTTGTGATGGCCGGCGTGACGATGCTGCATTGGGATTTCCGCAGATTTCTGCGCGAGCAGACGGAGCGGAAATGGAATCCACGCTATGTCGCTCCGCTGGGCGACAAGACGCTCGGCGTCGTCGGGCTGGGCTCCATTGGTGCGACCATCGCCTTGCGCGCAAAGAGTGCCGGGATGACTGTTGTCGGTTCGAAACGGGACGTTTCCGTCCCGGTCGAAGGTGTCGACCGGCTGTTCGCCTCCGATGCACTACACGATCTGCTACCGCTGTGCGATTTTGTAGTGCTGGCCGTGCCCGCGACGCCGGACACGATGGGCCTCATCGGCTCAGTTGAGATCGCGTGCATACGACCGCACGCGTTTCTTGTCAATATCGCGCGGGGTAACGTCCTTGTCGAGGCCGAACTGATTAAAGCCCTTCAAACTGGCGCCATCGCCGGTGCGATGCTGGACGTGTTTGAGCGAGAACCGCTGCCTCAGGACAGTCCTCTCTGGGACATGCCAAACGTGATTGCCACGCCGCATGTGGCGGGAAGTCCCTCAAACTATACGGAGCGGGTATTCTCGATTTTCGCAGAAAACATCGAGCGCTTCCTGGAAGGGCAGGAGCTGAAGAACGTAGTAGATCTGCGACGGGGCTATTGACGCGGCATGGCGAGACGGAAATGAGGCTGGCCTGCCTGCTGTAATCGCTTCTCAATATCCACACAGATTTCGATGGCTTGAAGAACAAGGCCTTCAGGAAGGAGCAATGCTGGAATTGCAACGGGGCGCAAAATTGATGAAATGCTTCGCGGTTTTTGCGTCACTCTCATCGAAGCGTAACATGTTTCATGGCGCGACCTTTTGCGCCGACGCCTGAATTCAGGCGAAATAACAATCAGGGTCTTGGAGAAGGTACGACAACCGTGCTCGGAATTGGATGCAAGCTGCCATCATTCGAAGTCGTCGGCGTGAAGCCCGGATTTCAGCTCCAGGAAGAAGAAAAGGGACAGAGCGCGTTCGAAACACTGACAGAGACGAGCTTCCCGGGCAAGTGGAAGGTTATCTTCTTCTATCCGAAAGACTTCACCTTCGTCTGCCCGACTGAGATCGCCGAATTCGCGCGCCTGTCGAAGGACTTTGAAGACCGTGACGTCGTGGTGCTAGGCGGGTCGACCGACAACGAGCTCTGCAAGCTGGCATGGAGGCGCGACCACAAGGATCTGCA
Organism: Bradyrhizobium sp. LMTR 3; assembly: GCF_001693485.1. Taxonomy (GTDB): domain Bacteria; phylum Pseudomonadota; class Alphaproteobacteria; order Rhizobiales; family Xanthobacteraceae; genus Bradyrhizobium. The sequence continues at coordinate 17,268 of NZ_MAXC01000018.1, read as the reverse complement.
CAAGCTGCCGATCTGGCAGTTCGCCGACACCAAGGGCTCGCTGGTCGACGGCCTGGGCGTGCGCTCGCCGGACGGCGTCGCCTATCGCTACATCTATATCGTCGACCCCGACAACACGATCCAGCACGTCTATGCGACCAACCTCAATGTCGGCCGCGCGCCGAAGGACACGCTCGGCGTGCTTGATGCGCTACAGACCGACGAGCTTTGCCCGTGCAACCGCGAGGTCGGCGGCGCGACGTTGAAGGTAGCGTAACGCCGATGTCGATTGATGAACTCATTCCGGACTTCGCCAAGGATGTAAGGCTTGACCTCTCGTCCATGGTGTCGGACGAATCGCTTGCCGAGCAAGCCCGGTATGGCCTGTTCCTCGCCTGCGCCGTCGCCACCCGCAATCCGCACGTGATGTCGCCGTTCGAGTCTCTCGCAGCCGAGAAGCTGACGCCGGCGGCGATCGCGGCAGCCAAAGCGGCGGCATCCGTGATGGCTATGAACAACATCTACTATCGCTTCGTCCACCTTGTCTCTAACAAGGAGTACGGAACGATGCCGGCGCGGCTGCGGATGAACGCGATCGGCAATTCCGGCGTGTACAAGGCCGACTTCGAGCTGTGGTCACTCGCGGTTTCCGCAATCAACGGCTGCGGCGCTTGCATCGATGCACATAAGACGGTGCTTCAGGACGCGGCCTCGCGGCGAGCACAATCCAAACCGCGGTACGCTTTGCCGCAATCATCCAATCCGTGGCGGTGGCGATTGAAGCCGACAACGCGGCGGAATAGGGCGACCGCACTTCCAATTCGCTCGACAGTGGATGCCACGAAGTGGTCTGGAGCGAGCATTCGAACCGGAGTAGAAAAGAATGAACGGTGCGGAAAGCTTAGTTAGGACGTTGGTTGCCGGCGGCGTCGACGTCTGCTTCACCAATCCTGGCACCTCCGAGATGCACTTTGTCGCAGCGCTGGACCGCGTTCCGGGCATGCGCTGCGTGCTCGGCCTTTTCGAAGGCGTAGTGACGGGCGCAGCCGACGGCTATTTCCGCATGAAAGGAACGCCGGCCTCAACGCTGCTGCATCTCGGTCCCGGGCTCGCCAACGGCCTTGCCAACCTGCACAACGCCAAGAAGGCGCATTCCGGCATCATCAACATCGTCGGCCAGCATGCCGGCTACCACATCGGCTACAACGCACCCCTGACCTCCGACATCGAAGGCCTGGCCAGGCCGATGTCGTCCTGGGTGCGGACCTCGCCGGATGCCAGATCTGTCGCCGCGGATGGCGCCGCGGCGATCGCCGCCGCCAAGAGCTCGCCGCCGCAGATCGCGACCCTCATCCTGCCCGCCGATACCGCCTGGAACGAGGCCGACAGAATCGCCGAGGTGCTGCTGGAGACGCAGCGCGGGTCCTATTCGCCGCAGGCGGTTGAGACCGCCGCCAAAATTCTTCGCGGGGATTCCGAGCATACGCTGCTGTTGATCAGCGGCAGCGCGCTGAGCGAGCAGGGCCTGGCGCTGGCTGAGCGCATCGCCGGCAAGACCGGCTGCACAGTCGTAGGCCCGACCTTCCCTCCTCGGATCGCGCGAGGCCGTGGCCGTTTCCCGATCGAGCGTATTCGTTACGTCATTGAGCAGGCACTGCCGATGCTTCAGAAGTTCCGCCACATCGTGCTGGTCGAAGCCGATGATCCGGTAGCGTTCTTTGCCTATCCGAACAAGCCAAGCCTGCTGAAGCCCAACGGCTGCGAGGTGCATCGCATGACCGCCTGGGGCGAGAACTCGGTTGCGGCGCTCGAGGCGCTTGCCGGCGCGCTGAATGCGGCCGCAAAAGACGTCAAGCAGCAGAAGCGGCAGGAATTGATCAAGCCGACCGGCGCGCTCAACCATGCAACTATTGCGCAGGCGATTGCGTGCGCGATCCCGGAGAACGCCATCGTGGTCGATGAATCCATTACAACCGGCCGCGGCTTCTTCCCGCCGACGGCGGCGGCTGCACCCCACGACTGGCTGCAGAACATGGGCGGGTCGATCGGCTTCTCCACGCCGGTTGCTACCGGCGCGGCCGTGGCCTGCCCGGACCGCAAGGTAGTCTGCATGGTCGGCGACGGCAGCGCGATGTACACGATTCAGTCGCTGTGGACGCAGGCGCGCGAAAATCTCGACGTTGTCACCATCGTCTTTGCCAATCGCGCCTATCAGATTCTGCGCGGTGAGTTCGATGGCGTCGGCGCTGGCGAGCCGGGCCAGCGCGCGATCGACATGCTGAAGATCGACCGCCCGACGCTTGATTTCGTGGCGCTGGCGAAGGGCATGGGTGTGCCGGCCCGCGCGGTGACGACCGCCGACGAGTTCAACAAGGCGCTTGAAGATGCGGTGCGCGAGTCGGGACCACGCCTGATCGAGGTGCAGATTTAACGGCCTTTCTTTTCCGATACGACATCGAGAGGCGCAACTGCGGGACTGCGATGGCCAGTTTTGAAGAGATTGGCGAAGCCGCTAGGTTGGAACTGGGGCTGAAAAATGCCATTGCAGACCAACGCATCCAACCAGAGAATAGATACCCCGCTCGCAAGTGCGTTACCGATTTTGTGTGCCTCCACCCGTTTCGGTTGCGCTGCCTCTAGCGGCGTCTCTCGATCGAGAATCAAGTCTAACGGCTAATAACTGCGAAAATACGGCGTCAATCGGCGAATTTCTGCGTCATGTCAACTTGCACAGGTTTATCCTCTCGTTCCATTTAGAAGAAGATGACAAAACGAACCGATGAGGACCACGAGCATGATTCTGGCGTCCGTTGACGGCGGAGTTGAGCTGCATGAACAATTTTTTCAACCAAAAGGAGCTTCGAGAATTGGCGAAGCGCCGGCTGTCGCGGGGTCTCTTCGAAATACATCGACAGAGGCACCGAAGACGAGAATGCGATTCGGCGCAACCGGCATGCCCTTGGACGCGGTGCGAATAAGGCCGCGGGTGCTGATCGGCGGCCGCGCTCGCACTCAAGCTATTTCGCTCTGCGAGTCCCACGACACGCCCTAAGCCCTTGCGCAGCTTGGGAATGCGCAGTTCGACCGCGCCCGCGCGAGTCTCCCAAATGCGGTCGCGGTAGCCGTTCCGCTGCGCCAGACGCTCGGGGCTCTTCTCGCCATAGGCTGCCCCGGTCTGCCTTTCCACTTCCAGCTCCATCAGGCGCTGAGCGGCAAAGCCGATCATCTCGCGCAGAAGATCCGCATCAGGGGTCTTCTCCACGAGCGTCCGTAGGTTCATCATCTCATCGGCATTGGTGGTTCCTCCAATCAGGTTGGTGTCAGCAACCCGCCCCTGCCGGCGACGCGCCGGTGATCACCGCAAAGCCGTCCGCCCGCTACGGCACTGTCTGAGGCCGCGCGTGCGGACGGCCTTGCTCTACTGAGCTACACCATCACGGGAGAGTACGTCATGCCAAGCTGATGATTGCTTGTGGGGGCAAGTCTCATCCGGCCAAAGCTGTAGCAGGCAAGCCGGGACCGAGTTTTGAGGGCGTCGCGGCAACGTGAGGTCCGAAGTGCAGACAGGAGCCATGCGGGGGACTGGAATGAGCCTTGAAAGGTGGATGTTCGCGGAGACCGAGTGTGGTCCCTAGTCACGAAGGCAACAGGAGCATCGTCGCTATGCGAGACGATGCCGCTCCGTCGGGGGTCGATGGCCGGATCACGCATGGAAGGCAATCATCGGAACATGAGAGGCCCGACCGGGTCCATTGGATTGGTCTCCAATGGGGGACAGCGGCAAGGCACTGCCAGAGCCGCGGTCCGAGCTGAGGTCGGGAGTCGGACTGGTCCATAGCAGCTGTGAAGTCGTAAGGAAACGAGACGTATGGAGGGAAGCGGCCGGCCCGAGAGGAGCCCGCGCGAGAAGGCCACGGGCCGGACTCAGAGCCGGGTTGCCTTGCCGCCGAATCTCGAGCGGGTGAACGCGGCGGCCAAGCAGGCTGCCCAAACCCGGTTCACAGCCTTGCTGCACCACATCGACGAAGACGCTCTGCTTCGGGCGCTTCGACGACAAAAGCGGCAGGCCAGCGCGGGGGGGCGATGGGATAACGGTGGCGAAGTACGAAAAAGGGCTCACCGATAACATCCGCTATCTCTGCGCACGGGTCCACACTGGTCGCTACCGGCCACAGCCGGTGCGGCGCGTCTCCATCCCCAAAGCCAATGGCGGTAAGCGGCCTCTCAGTGTGCCGGCGCTGCAGGACAAGATCGTCCAAAGCGCGGTGGCCCAGGTGTTGAGCGCCGTCTATGAGGTCAACTTCTTCGGGTTCTCCTACGGCTTCCGGCCGGGGCGGAATCCCCATATAGCGCTTGATGCCCTGCATACGGCGATCATGAGCCAGCGCGTGAACTGGGTGCTCGATGCTGACATTCGCAGCTTCTTCGACTCGGTCGACCACGAGTGGCTGCTGCGGATGGTGGCGCACAGGATCGCCGATCCTCGCATCTTTACGGCTCATCGAGCTGCGGCTGCGAGCTGGCGTTCTTGAGAGCGGCGAGAAGCAAGACGCGGACAGGGGTACGCCGCAACGGGCGGGCATCAGCCCGCTCCTTGCCAACATCTTCCTACACTACGTCCTCGATCTCTGGGTCCACCAATGGCGTCGTCGCCATGCACGCGGTCGCGTTGTGACTGTGTGCTATGCGGACGACTTCGTCGTGGGCTTCGAGAGCAAGGCCAATGCGCAGGAAATGCTCTTTGGCCCTCAAGGCGCGGCTGGCCAGCTTCGGCCTGACGCTCCATGGGGATAAGACGCGGCTGATCGAGTTTGGCCGGTTCACGGCCCTCTCGCGGCAGCGGCGGGGCGAGCGCGGCCAGAGACCTTCGCCTTCCTCGGCTTCACCCACTGCTGCGGGCGGACCTGAGGTGGCCGGTTCATCGTGAAGCACAAGACGGAGGGGAAACGCCTGACGCGCAAGCTGACGGCGTTGCGCCAGGACGCTTGGCGGCTCGTGCACGCGCCACTGGCCACGCAGCACGAGTGGTTCGCTGCCGTACTGCGCGGGCACTATGGCTACTATGGCGGGCCACACAATTATCCAGCGCTCAACGGCTTCTACCGCGAAGTGCGTCAGACCTGGCTACGTTGCCTGAGACGGCGCAGCCAGAAAGTCGGCGCATGGGCTGGTCGGAGTTTGCGACCCTGACGGGACGCTTCCGCCTTCTCTACGCATCACTCGCACGCAGGCGCGGATATGACGCGGTTACTCTCGGGAAGAGCCGGGTGCGGGAAAGCCGCATGCCCGGATCCGTGAGGGCGAAAGCCGAATGCTGAGCTACTCGACCACGACCGAGGACACCTGCACTTAAATCCCGAACCGATATTTGGGTACACAACACTGCGAGCTTCGGGACTAAGAACCTGGCTTCGCTCGGATCAATCACAACGGAATAGAGGCAAGCCGCCCTCGTCGTATCGCTTCGGGGAGGAGCGTCCATATGCGGCCAGTGCATAAAACCCGCTCAAGGCGCGTCATGCGCAGAAATTCCACGGCATCAGCGACACATCTAGTGAAATGCTGCGGCATTTTCAGATAAGTTATTCGTGAAGATCGGGCCGGCAAATTTGAAAGTTTACGGAAAATAGATGCCTCAGACCTTTCGGGACGCCAAGTGGTATCGCTCGATGCTGTACGTCCCTGGAAACAAACTTGACTGGATGTTGAAGGCACCCAAATATGGAGCGGATGCCTTGGTCTTCGATCTCGAAGACTCGGTCGCAGTTCCTGAGAAAGCTGCGGCTCGGGAGGCGGTCGCGATAGCAATCAACGAGCTACGAACCGGCGCCTTCGGGCGATTCGTGAGGCTCAATGGGTGGCGAACAGGTTTTCTGCTCGACGACCTGAGTGCCATCGTAATCGATGGTCTTGATGGAGTGACGCTGCCGAAGACTGAAGATCCGGAAGATATCGCAGCTCTGGACCTTGTGCTTGGGGAGTTGGAGAGGTCGCGGGGTCTGCCGGTCGGCCGAATCGAGATTATTCCGGGTGCAGAAACTGCAGCGGCGATGTACCGAATCTACAACATCTGCATGGCTTCCCAGCGGGTCAAACGGGCAGGCGTTGCTTGTGGTCCGGCCCCCGGTGGAGACGGGGCCCGCTCCTTGGGCATCAATGACGCGACGGAAGAAGGGATCTACTTCGGTGCCTATTCCGTGCTGCAAGCTCGCGCAGCCGGAATTGTGCACGTTGAAGCCTCCATGACGGTGCAGTTGGACCTCGAGTCGGTCCGGCGGATCAATGAAAGGTCCAAGCGCATGGGTGCGACTTGGGCGTCAGTAATCCACCCTAGCCACATCCCCCTAGTCAACGAAATCTACTCGCCATCGCAAAGCGAAGTCGATGAGGCGTGCGAAATCGTCTCGGCTTTTGCGGAAGCTGTTTCTCGTGGCGAGGCCGCGGTTCGTTATAAGTCAATGCTGGTTGACTATGCTAACATTCGGGCTGCGATGGGCATGCTCAAAAGGGCCCAGGCGGCGGGAATTAACGTCAGCGATATTCCGACCCTCGACGTCCCCGCATACTGAATAAAACAAAGCTTCGCGCCGACCAAGTAGTGCGACTGCGACTTTCAGCGAAAATCTAACCTGAATGCGAGAGGTGAGTGTGGCGGAAGCTCTTCAAGGTATAGTTGTTCTTGATCTCACCGCATATCTCGCGGGGCCGTACGGGTGCGCGCTCCTGGGTGATGTGGGTGCCGATGTCATCAAGATCGAACCTCCCGCGGGCGACAACACGCGGAATTATCCATCGAGCTTAGATGAAGAGAATAGAACGTTTCTGGGAGCAAACAGAAACAAGCGATCGATTGTGCTAAATCTGAAGCATTCCGATGGCCTGGCGGCTTTCTACCGATTGGTAGAGAAGGCCGATGTCGTTGTACACAACTTCCGTCCCGCAGTTCCTGCGCGGCTTGGTATTGACTACGAAACGCTAAGACGCCGACGCCCTGATCTCATCTACTGCAGTTTCACAGGGTATGGCGAAAACGAAAACGGTCCTTTGCGCGATCATCCGGGCTTCGACACCATGCTGCAGTGCTTCACGGGCATAGCCGCGATGCAGGGCGTCTTTACGGGCGGACAACCGCAAGTGATGACAGGTTCGATCGTGGACTATTATTCGGCCTCTATAGTCACGATCGCAATTTTGTCAGCGCTCGTACATCGGCTACGGACGGGCGAGGGGCAGCATGTGAGGGCCTCGCTGTTGCGGTCAGCCATCTCGCTGCAAGCTGGCAACTTCATATGGGCCGAGGGCGAGCCTCGGGATATCCAGCGTTTTTGGGGACAGAGTTACTCGGGAATCTATCCTGCCAAGGACGGCCACCTCTACCTGCAAGCCACCACTCAGTCATTCTGGAAGAACCTTTGTGAATATCTCGGTTTTCCAGAGTTGGCGGACGACCCCCGCTACGACACGCTGGTCAAGCGCAACGTCCTTAGGCACGAGATCCGTCCCTTGATAAGGGACGCCCTTGTTCAGCGCACTGCGCTCGAATGGGAGCAGTTGCTACTTGGCAAGGTCCCCTGCGTTGCGGTCCGATCGATGGAGGACATGTTCGACCATCCGCAGGTGGTGGCTGAAGGGATCGTTGTGGAGCACGAACACCCGAGAGTTGGTAAGTACAAGGCCATGGGCAAAGCGGTCCAGATGGGAGTGGGAGACAAGCTCACTACTCGCGCTCCGATGCTCGGAGAGCATACGGAGGAGGTGCTCGCACAATTTGGTTTTGCGGACGATGAGCTAGCTGCGATGCGGGCGAACGGAGCGGCGGCATGAAGACACAGTTTTTGGGGATATCCGCGTCGACTCGATTTCAAGAGTTCGACTCTGCGGTCGAGCCGGGTTGGCTATTCAGCGGCGACGCCATCCACGACCTGATCCAACTGGCGCCCGGACTTTATCAACGCCAGCTATGACCGTGAGGCGGCAAAGCAAACGCTCTTGAACCTGATTGCCCGGTGCATCGACACGCCGACGAGTTTGATGACGGCGCATTTCCCGTCGCCTCGCCTACGGCAGGGTGGGTTGTGAGTGACGCCGGTCAAACTCGCTTTCGCTTCGTCGATGACTGAACTGAGTGCCCGCGTGCGAGCGAACGCGCCACTGCCGGCTCATCTTTCGCCTTCTCGATTGAGGCCATCGAACCTGCTATCTCAGCGCTTCAAGCAAGATGGTGGACAGCTGCCCCGGGGAACCGCCTACTTCGGTGCGACCGGGTCCACCAGTCTGCTCGGCTTCATTGTTGGGCTCATATGAGGGACCCGGGATTCCACACGCTTGCCCGTGATGACCGCGGTCTCCGGGCTCCCCAGGATGTTCATTCTCTTAGAACGATACTTCCGAGAGGGCCGGGCGACCAGGCCAAACTACAATGATCAAAGGAGTTCGCATGCCGCTCTCGCAGTTGGACAAGCAGCCGGTGCTCATAGTTATTGACCTTCAAAAGGGCAACGTCAGCCTGCCCATGGCCCGTCCCACGAAGGAGATCACGGACAGGTCGGCGTCCCTTGCCCGCGCCTTTCGCCATCGCGGCTTTCCGGTGGTGCTCGTCAACGTCGCTGGCGGTGCGCCAGGCCGAACGGATACGATGGGCAATTTCGATCCGCCAGCCGACTGGGCGGAACTCGTTGAGGAGTTGTCGCAACACACGAACGATCACGTGATCACGAAGCCGCGGTGGGGGGCGTTTTACGACTCGGGTTTGGAACAACTCCTGAAGCGTCTCTGCGTAACGCAGGTGTTCCTCTGCGGCATCGCCACGAGCATCGGCGCGGAATCGACCGCACGGCAGGCGCACGAGCACAGCTATCATGTCGTTCTCGTTGAGGATGCTATGACGGATCCAGCCTCAGAGGCCCACCACCACAGCGTCCGCAATATATTTCCGCGTCTGGGCGAGGTGACCGACACCGCCGCGGTGCTCGCAGCGCTGAACGCCGGCTAAAAACCGCCGGTTGAGGCGAGAGTCCGCCCTCGCTTGGCCGGCGGCTCCCGAACTAGAGCGCGTTGAGATTAGGTGGAATGGCGACCAATATGACCGTGCGCGGTGCCTTCGAACGCGGCCACCGGGAGGTGATGGTGGAGGACCTGATGGCGACGGTTTCGCCCGAGGCCCACGCGATGAGCTTCAAGAGCATCTTCCCGCTGGGTCGAGTCCGCGCTCGCGGACCTGGCCGCGCAATGAGGAAGGTAGCCTTGGAGATGCAATGAGACATCATTGTGACAGATCGACGGGCGAAGCGCCGCGGCTGCCGGCCCTTGAAGGAAGGCAGGCTGGAACAAGAATAAATACGAGAGCAAACACTTGCGAGTCGTGAATCGGGAAGACGTGGAGCGGTCATCGCGAGCGCGTCTCGAATGCAAGTGCCTGCTGATGGGTGAGTAGGGCACTGCGGAGAACTACAAAATCAACCTCACCCGCAGCAACGGCGAATTTTGCTCGCCGTGGCACCCAGCACAACTTGCCAGCTCCGCAAGAGGGTGTCGCATGAGCGTGGACCCGCAGACCTGGCTCGAGCCCGGACAGGCGGGCTACTTACCTGAAGGCACCTACTACGGTCCGCGGAAGAACGTCTATCGCTGTTTCGCCGCCGTGTTCCAAGGTGGCGGTGCCAGCGGCAGGGGCTATTCAGCCGCTGAGAGACAAGACGCGTGCAGCAAGAGCTGGCGGCTTAGGGAAGGTTCGAACAACGCGAAACGTGAGCCGCATCGGCGCTGCACATCCTAATTATATTGCGACGTGCCGAACGAGGATCTCGCGTTTGAGTGCATTTGCGGCTCGTTTCTGGCCCTCCGGCAGTTTTCGATCGGACCACTCGCAGCATCATCGTCAACTGCTTTCGCCCTATCGACAGTGTCGATAGGGCAAACGGCGTGACGATAGGCGCCGTCTTCTTGGAGGGTCGCGGAAGCGCACCTTCGCCTGCCCGAACTGACGCTTGACCGCCCGGAACAGATGTTCGCCGTCGGCGCGCACTCTGGCCTATTCATGCACTCGCGCATGAATCTTGACTCGGCAGGCAGGTTGGCGACCTCACTCGACTTGGCGGCGATGAGCCATTGAACATCGGGCGCTGCACGCGGCTCGCAGCACCGCGATACCCCAGTCGCCCCACAAGTGTTCTTCCTTGCCGTGCAGCAGATCGGCAACTTGCTCGACGTCGCCTCGTTGGCCGCCAGGGTCGTGACCGTGTGTACCAGCTCGCTGTCCGCATCGATGTCGATGTGGGCCTTATCCCGACGAGCTACGGGTTGCGCTTCTTGGTCTGCTGCCTCCACGGGTCGCGCTCACCCATGGCGTTCTTGCTGGAGCTGGGCGAGACGATGATCGTGGCGGCCACGAGCTGTCTCGTTTGAGCGCATGCGCCGCGGCGTCTTAAGAACCCTTAAATTCATTACAATCAGAAATTACGGAGGGCGCGAGCTCAATGGCAGCACGAGGTCAAATCAACAACATTTTAGGGGGACGTCGTGAACAGGGGCGATAGGCGCAGAAAAGCTGCGTAGGCACAGGCTTCGTGATCGTTTCATGCGCGGCTACCCTCGCTTTTGCCGCATATAGCACGCCGTGCTTAGTAATACTGCTGTCGCAAGCCTTGTTCTTAGTCGCCGAAAGATCGTCGGCGCTGCGATCCTTTCTTGAAATATTTCAAGGAGTCAACATGAGCAATCTCACTCGCCGTAGCATTATGCAAGGAGGTCTCGCTCTCGCAGGGACCATCGCAGCGCCTCAGCTTGCGCTCGGTCAAAACGGCGGCGGCAGGACCATCACAGCCGGTGGCGTCGACCTCACGAGCTATGACCCTGTGGTGAGCACGAGCCTTTTGACTACGTATCACGCCGCAAAGGTCTACGATACGCTCTTCGGCCTCGATCTTCAGCAAAGGCCGCAACCCCAGATGGTCAGCAAGTACGAATTGTCTGACGACAAGCTCACCTGGACCTTCGAGCTGCGCGACGGCCTCAAGTTCCACGACGGCGCGGCCGTCACCAGCGCGGACGTCATCCCATCAATTCGGCGTTGGGCGGCACGATCTCCTTTGGGTCAGCTCATGATGACGCATGTGAAAGATATTAGTGCCAGAGACACTAAAATATTCAGCATCCAATTAAAGGAGCGCTTCGGCCTGGTTCTTGAGGGGCTGGCAGGTAGCAGTGATGGCGGCTGCTTCATTATGCGTAAGAAGGAGGCTGAGACGGATCCTGCGCAAAAGATCGACGCGGTCATTGGCTCCGGCCCCTTCAAATTCAATTTGACCGAAACCAAGCCGGGAGCGAAGTACGTTTACGATAGGAACCCCGACTACGTGCCCCGCAAGGAGCCACCGAGCGGCATGGCGGGCGGTAAGTTGGTAAAGATCGATCGACTGACCTACATGGCCATGCCGGACGCCCAAACCGCAATTGCAGCCATACAGGCAGGTGAGATTGACTTCTACGACGAGCCGCCGATTGATCTGCTGGAACAGCTTTCCCGGGACAAGAACGTCAAGCTCCAGGTGCTGGATCAGTTGGGTCAAAACGGCTTGATTCGATTTAACCATCTTCATCCGCCGTTCAACAACGTCAAGTGTCGCCAAGCGATTCTGTACATCGTCAAGCAGCTGGACTATCTCAAGGCCATCATCTCCAATCCCGATTACTACAAGACATGCGCCTCAAGCTTTGGGTGCGGCACATCCACGGAGAACGACGCGAATACCGGTTGGTTCAGGGCCGCGCCTGACTATACAAAGGCGAAGCAGCTCTTGAAGGAGGGTGGCTATGACGGACGTCCCGTCGTTTTGTTGCAGGCCACCAACTGGTCCATCGCGAAGGACGCTGCGGAGATTCTCGCCGACGAGATGCGACGGGCCGGCATCAACGTTCGGTTGGAGCCGATGGACTGGGCGGGTGTGACGGCGCGCCGCGCCGTTAAGTCGTCTCCCGACCAAGGCGGTTGGAACGTGTTCACTAGCACGGCACCAGGCTTTTTCCTCGGCAATCCTCTGTTTTCCTATCATCAGGCGAATGGAGAGAAGGGTTGGTTTGGATGGGCGAGCGACTCAAAAAACGAAGAGTTGCGTAACAGGTGGGTGCTCGCTGAAACGGTTGAAGAGCGCAGAGAGGTCGCGCGAGAGATGCAGGAGAACGAATGGAACTTCGTGCCACAGGTGTTATTCGGGCGATGGCTTCAGCCGGTAGTCATGCGCGTCAACATCAAAGGGGTGCAGCCCAACACATTCAGCTGGGCGAGTCCCGTGTGGTGGAACGTCGAGAAAGCATAGCAATAGGCACTGAAATTAGGTTGCGCCTGGACTTTCTTGGAGCGCATGCGAAGAGCATTGAATTCAATGGGCAGCTACATCATTCGTCGTCTGAGTTCGGCAGTCCCGGTCATGGCGATCGTGGCGATCATCGTTTTCTTGCTCTTACACTTGGCGCCCGGTGACCCCGCGGCGATCATGGCGGGTGATAACCCAACACCGGAGGCGATCGCGCAGATACGCCAGCAACTCGGCCTCGCCGAGCCGTTGTGGAGGCAGTTCCTTCTCTGGGTGGTGAACCTCACGCACGGCGATCTTGGCCAGTCTATTGTGTGGGGCGAGCCCGTTACAAGGTTGATTGCTCAGCGCGCTGAGCCCACGATTTCTCTTGCCCTCACGACCAGCGTCTTTGCGGTGCCGATCGCGCTGGTGCTCGGCATCGCTGCGGCTGCAAAAGCTGGTACGGCGTTCGACCGGTGTGTGATGGGTTTTGCTGTGCTGGATTTTTCGATACCGCTTTTCGTTGTAGGCTATGTCCTCATCTTCCTCTTCTCGATCAAGTTCAAATGGTTGCCGGTGCAAGGCTACTCGCCGATCGCCAATGGGGTGGGGCCATGGCTGCGCAGCCTGACCCTGCCGACACTGGCTCTGGGCCTGCCCTATGTCGCCCTGATTGCCCGCATCACTCGTGCCACCATGCTAGAGGTGCTCAGTGAGGATTACATGCGGACGGCGCGCGCCAAAGGAGTTGGTAGTGCGCGACTATTGCTGAAGCACGCACTCAAGAACGCCGCGTTGCCAATCGTGACAGTGATCGGCATGGGCGTGGGGTTTCTCATCGGTGGGGCAATTGTTACCGAGACCGTCTTCAACATCCCGGGCATTGGCCGGCTCGTCGTAGACGGCATTACGCGTCGCGACTATCCAATTATCCAGGGCGTCACGCTTATCCTTTCTGGCGTCTACATGCTAGTCAATCTGCTCGTTGATCTTTCATATGCGCTGTTCGATCCAAGGATCCGTTACTGATGGCCGCTGTTCTAAACACAACTGCCGCAGTGCCACTGCGGGTTCACGCGGGCTTAGGCGAGTTCGTGCTCCGGAATCCGACGATTGTGCTGGGCGTGGCGTTGCTCGCCATTATTGGTATAGCCGCAGTCGCTGCGCCCCTTTTGACTGGCGACCCAATGGCGATCTCCCCCAGCGATCGGCTGCTGTCTCCAGATGCCGAGCATTGGTTCGGCACAGATTCTTTTGGCCGCGACGTTTTCGCAAGGACGATCCAGGGCGCGCGCATCTCATTGGCGGTCGGACTATCTGTTGCGGTCCTGTCCATCATCATCGGTCTCGTCATTGGCTTGGTTGCCGGTTACTACCGCAGAGTCGACGGTATTATCATGCGGTTCATGGATGCGATGATGGCGATTCCTTCCATCCTGCTTGCAATTGCGCTAGTCGCACTCACGAAGGGGGGCATTGGGATTGTCATCATCGCCATTAGCTTGCCAGAAATACCGCGCGTAGTGCGCCTCGTGCGGTCGGTAGTCCTCTCGACGCGCGAACTCGCGTTCGTGGAAGCGGCGGTCGCCTCCGGCAGTCGTGATTTCAAGATTATCCGGCGTCACATCTTGCCCAGCGCTGTGGCGCCGGTGATCGTGCAGGCCACGTTCATCATCGCGGCGGCCATGCTATCGGAGGCGGCGCTGTCTTTTCTGGGCATTGGAGTGCCTCCAGAGATCCCGACCTGGGGTAACATGATTTCTGCACACAAACTCTACCTTGCGCGAGCCCCTTGGACCATTTTCTTTCCTGGTGCGTTCTTGACCGTCGTAGTGCTCGCCGTCAACTTGCTGGGGGACGGACTGCGCGACCGGCTGGATCCCCGACTCGCGCGCCGGATGTAAGCCGACCATGACACTCACTGCAGTCAAAACTCCCAACGCACCCGCAGCACCCATCCTCAGCGTCGAGGATCTGCGCACGCACTTCTTTACTCGCGACGGTGTCACGCGCGCGGTCGATGGCATGAGCTTCGATATCAATGCCGGCGACACGCTAGGGATCGTGGGCGAAAGTGGGTGTGGCAAGAGTGTCACCGCGCTCTCGATAATCCGCCTTCTGCCTGCGGAGCTCGCGCGCACTGTTGGTGGTCGCGTGCGCTTCGATGGCCGCGACATCCTTGCATTGAGCGAAGCCGAGATGCGCAACATTCGTGGCAACAGCATGGCGATGATCTTCCAGGAGCCTATGACCTCGCTGAACCCTGTGCTCACTGTTGGTGAACAGATCGCCGAGGCAGTGATGATCCATCAGAAGAGGAGCCGGCAGGAGGCAATGGCGCGTGCGGCTGAGGTGCTCAAGCTCGTGCGCATCCCCGATGCTGAGCGGCGACTGAAGGACTATCCGCACCAGTTCTCCGGAGGAATGCGCCAGCGCGTCATGATCGCGATGGCACTCTCCTGCAATCCGCGGCTGCTGATCGCCGACGAGCCGACAACAGCGCTCGACGTCACCATCCAGGCGCAGATCCTGCGTCTGATTCTGGAGTTGAAGAAGACCATTGGCGCCGCAGTTATTCTGATCACTCACGATCTCGGAGTAGTCGCCGAAACCTGTCAGCGCGTCATCGTCACATATGCGGGCCGCAAGGTCGAAGAGGCCGAGGTAACCGAACTCTTCGAGCACCCCCTCCACCCATATACGCGCGGCCTGATTGCTTCAATTCCGCGCGGACGAGCGGGATCGGAGCGGGCGTCTCGCCTTATCGAGATTCCAGGCATGGTGCCGACTCTTAACCAGCCGAACACGGGATGCGCGTTCGCACCGCGTTGCGCTCGGGCGACGGACCGTTGTTGCGCCGGGGCGCCACCCTTCGAGCGAGTCGCAGGCACACACTTCGTCGCATGTTGGGAAGCCTCGTCGGAGATAGAAGCATGAATGCGCCCGTGCTTGAGGTCTCCAAGCTTCAGAAGAACTTTGCAGTGCATCGCGGACTTCTGCGTCGTGAGCTCGCGCAAGTCAAGGCGGTGGCGGGCGTGAGCTTTTCGATTGCGCGAGGCGAGACGCTTTGTATCGTTGGCGAAAGTGGCTGCGGCAAGTCTACGGTAGCCAAACTCGTCATGCGTCTTGCAGAGCCCACTGGCGGAACCATTCGGCTCAATGGCACGGACATTACACACCTGCACGAGCGAGAGCTGCGAAGGCACCGTCGGCACGTGCAGATGATTTTTCAGGACCCTTACGCATCGCTCAACCCCAAGCTTAGGGCAGCCGATATCGTGGGTGAACCGATCGAGAACTTCGAAGACCTCTCGGCCACTGAGCGTCAGAAACGGATTGCGACGATCTTACAGAACGTGGGGCTGCGTTCCGACGCCATGCGACGTTATCCGTTTGAGTTTTCGGGAGGTCAGCGCCAGCGGCTCGCGATAGCGCGCGCACTCGCCGTCAACCCGAGCCTCATTGTTGCCGACGAGCCGGTCTCGGCTTTGGACGTCTCGGTTCAGGCGCAGGTGCTTAACCTCATGGTGGACCTACAGCAGGAATTCAAGCTCGCCTACCTGTTCATTAGCCACGACCTCGGTGTAGTCGAACATATTGGCCACCGCATTGCGGTTATGTACCTTGGTCGCGTCGTGGAAACTGCCTCGAAGAAGGCGATCTTTAGCGAGCCGCTCCATCCTTACACCAAGGCACTCATAGACGCCGCACCGGTCCCAGATCCTCGGCAGAAGCGTGAACGACTGCTGATCGAGGGAGACGTTCCGAGCCCCCTGAATCCACCGTTGGGCTGCCATTTCCACACTCGCTGTCCGTTTGCAACGCAGCGCTGTCAAGCAGAGGTCCCGCAATTGCGCGAAGTGTCGCCTGGCCATCATGTAGCCTGCCATCTGCGAGAAGATGGGTATCGCGGCGTGCTGTCTTCGGCGACGTGAGTTACCTCAAAACTAAGGAGTGTCGTCCACATGTGCCTTGAGGCCACATGCCGATAGCCGTTGGGTCGACCTGATCAAACCCAGTTCCTGGACGTACTGCAAGAGTTTGGCTCCGCTGACCTGGTGAATCGGCGTATCTAGATCAGTCGTCGCGAGCACTTACTCAACAGGGAGGAACTTATGCGGACTAGGAAGTCGGACCGTCGCGTTTGCTGAGGTTACAGAATATTGCGACAACAGAACTGCCTCCCAACACTGTACAAGCTTCCAAGGAGCGCGACCTTGACGTGATGAGCGTTACCTTAAATGGATTGGACGAACTGGCCGTTCCCCGCTTGCGCAGTCAAATCAAGGCACGATGCTTGTGATTCGTTCGCTCCAACCCGCCGGTGTTGCGCCGGCTCAGGTAGAGCGAGCCATGGTGACCCGAACTGCAACGGGACTGAATAGCTACACCGCGCCTAGAGTGTTGGCTAGCTAACCCCCTTATCACAACACGTTGCAGGCCCAGTTGTCGGCGAAGTTCACTGCCATTGCTGCACTGCTCGGAAAAGCCGTCACGGAACTGCGACGCGTCCGGGAGTCATTCGGGGTCGGGATGTTGAGGAAATTGCAAAGAAGACGTCGTTGCTCGTGGCTGACGGGGATGAGGACGGAATTACTGTTGAAGTAGTTTTGAAAAATGGCAGGATACTCACTATGCGTTCTTCAGACGGGGCCGACATGAGTTGGGATGCCGCCATTGCCGCGAAGTTCGAGAGGCTCGCGTCTCTGAGACTTCGTGCCGCCACCCGAAGCGTGCTCGATGTCGGGGGCAATCTAGTCACGTGAATCTAAAGTTCACCACATAAAGTCTGCTGGGCTTTGTGGCAGAAGCGTTTGACCGAAGCCAAAATCTGGTCTGCGGACTTGGTCCATTTGAAGGGCTTCGGGCTTTTGTTGTGCAGGTCGATGAAGGAGCGGATGTCGGCCTCGAGCTGCCTGACGGAGGTGTGAACACCTCGCTGGATCTGCTTTCTGGTGAGTTCAGCGAACCAGCGCTCGACCTGATTGACGCGGAA
>NZ_MAXC01000017.1 GCF_001693485.1 Bradyrhizobium sp. LMTR 3 | reverse complement strand
CCCCATAGCCACGCCGCGCTACCCACGTGCTCCCTCCCGCGGTTTCCTCCCTTGGAGGCTTTCGGACGCCGGCCGCCGAATACGCCGCGACGTCCCTCAAGCGGCCGGCATCCGAAACCCTTCACAACAGGCGACATCGCGAGATCGGCGGCCGACTGAGGCGGCCTTAGTCCTCTGGGAGCGAATGCTCGAGGAAAAAACGAAGCATTTCCCTTGTTGCATCCGGTCCGCGCGGATCAGTGTAGGAACCCGCAGGGCTGCCTCCGGACCATGCGTGTCCCGCTCCGTGGATATTCCAGTGCTCCAACATTCCGCGTCCACTCGCGTCGCTCAGGATCGTTCGGGTATAGGCATGCCCTCCGGGTACTTGCCCGCGATGCACCTTCTTTTGTGCGCTCGTCCCCCTCATAGACTGCTCAAGAATTTGGCCGCCGTTGTTTGGATGCACGGTAGTGTCGCGATCGCCGTGAAAAACGATGGTCGGGACAGGTGGTCGGTCACCTGAAATTACCTTGTGATCGGACCCGCCTTGTCGCATCGCGACAAGCGCAGAAGGAAGGTCCGTGGCAACCCCACACGCGAGGCCAGAATGTATTCCAATTGCCGCGTACAGATCGTTGTATGTCGCTCCCATGATAGCCGCGGCGGCCGCTCCGGCCGACAGCCCACCAACGTAGACACGCTTTCGATCGACCAAATACTCATCCATGATCTGGCGAGTGATGCCCGCGATAAGCGAGGGTTCGCCTCTGCCTCGCTGCTGGTCGGCTGTGCGAAACCAGTTCCAGCATTTCGCCTGGTTTGCCTGGCTGGGCTGAGCAGGATAGGCCACGAAGCAACCTTGTTCCTCGGCGATAAAGTTCATCCTCGTGCCGGCGGCGAAATCATCCGGCGACTGGGTACAGCCGTGAAGCAGGACGACCAAAGGAAGCGGCCGCTCCTGATAACTGCTCGGGATGAAAAGCCTGTAGGAACGGCTTCCCGCGCGACTGCTGTAGGTGCATTCGATGAACCGGGCGCCCTCCGGCACGATGTCCGGTGTGGACAGCGGGGCGCGCTTAACACCTCGCAGTCCGATCCCGGAGCGCCCCTTTTTTCGATCCAGCAACGTCCGGAGCATGCGCGGTTGTGCGGATGCGGCTGGCTTTGATTGCGGCTGACGATCCGTCTCCTCAATAACATTGGCCTTCGCATCAATAATGAGCGGCGCAGCAAGAGCGATGCGGCCGCCGGTGCGCGATGGCGCGTCCGGCGCGCTATCCCCGCGAAGCATGCGCTGCAGGAGCTCGGTGGCCTCGACGAGTTGGCCCGCGCGCGTGAGGCGTGTCGCTTCCCGAATGATGTCCTGGTTCAGCATCGCCTTCACCGTGTCCTGTCGGCGAGCGCGGCCTTGACCGCCGCACTCGCATGCCACGCGCCCAGCACGGAGACTGAGGCAATGGTGGCGCGAGCAAGCTCGGGCGTGACGTCCTGGGAAATGCTGGCAAGGCCCAGAACATTGATGTGCAGCATCTCGCCGGCTCGCTGCACCGCTTCGAGATCCTCGCGGCTGTAGTTCCGCAGACCGAGGTCCAGGCTTTTTCGGGCCGTTGACTGCTTTACGACGTCGGCGTGCCGCTCGAGCTGGTTACGGATTGCCGTTCGGATGAAATCGGTTCGGTTCGAGTAGAACCCTTCCTGAACCATCAGATCGACGTGACCAAGGTCGACATAACCAAGATTGATCGTGATTTTTTCTGTTTCAGGCGGCTTGGGTCGAAGTTCCCGCACGTTACTATTCACAATTATCACCCTCCATATGCCATCTGTGTGGATGGGATATGGATGTACGGGGCATTCTTTCAAGGGTGCGACCCATTGAGACGAGGGTTTTATTCTGAACTCGCGGATAACGGATCTCCGCCCTTGACGAGGACGTGCGGAAGCGTGCCTCCGGCAGGCTCAATATCCGGCGCGAGGCTCGGCAGGGTGGAATTACCGCCGGATAACGCCCCCGAACCACGGAACTAATCCGGGCTCCGCGCGTGAGATTCTAATGAAAACAGTTCGCCGAAAGGGGCGCGCCGGTAGGCCCTCTACCGAACGGGATCCGCCCGCAACAACGTGGCTGCCCACAACGCTGACGGCTGAGGTGGACGCCTGGGCGACCGCCAACGATGCTACCCGCTCCGACGCTATCCACCGGCTGGTAGAACTGGGGCTGGCGGCGGGGGTAAAGCCAGCACAGCTAAACGCGACGCGGGCCAAGGAATTGGCTGCCAACGTAATCGACAACCTGGCTGACGGTGCGGCGAGTGCTGATGATCGGGCCAGCCGCAAAAGGCGGCTGCTGAAGGGACCTGAAGAATTCACAGAGGCGCGCGTCGATCGGCGAAGGCAAAAAAATGACGAAGGCACCGGGCGGAATTGAACCACCGAATCAAATCACCAGGGCCGAGCGGGAAGCGCGCAAGGCGTTTCGCCAAGTAGACGCGGCAACGGCAATGAGCGAGTACGAGATCGCGCAAAGAGCATTTGCGAAGAACCGCGAGCGTCTGAAAGCCGAGCGGCTCGCACGAGAGGCCGCGGCTCCACCGCCCACGAAGGCAAAGCCCAAGGCGAAAAAGAAATGAAGATGAAGCCACTGATTGGCCTCGTCGCTACTCTTTGCGACGAGCGCGTTTGCTCCGTGCACGCCACCGAAAGTCGGTAAAAGGCTTGGTAGGCCGACGTCCCCGCGGAAAGGGATCGGCAGCATCGCAGCTACCGCCATGTCTGAGTTGGGTCACAAGCGGCGGTCGAAGGATCGCTGATGCGAAGTCCGGACCGCCCTGAATACCGGACCAGCCGCAGGCGACGAAGTTGGTCGGCTTGGGGCCAAGCGCAGAAGTAGCTAGCCTCGCTTGGGGAACAGCTTGTCGCGGATATAACGAGAGGTCGGTGTTAATTGGATGCCGCGCGGTTTATGCCACGCCGCCTTGTCTATTTCCTGCTTGTCACCGATGGCGAGACGGCCAGAGGCTTTGGCAGCGATAAATATAGCATCGCTCATCTTCCGTCCTGATCTAGGGTTCTTGGCCTTGACCTCCTTCCAGAGCTTCAAGCGTCCCAGCTTGAGCTTTGGAAGCTCCTCCCGGATTTCCCTGCGCAAGCAACCTTTTTCCGTTTCCCGGCCACGCCGGCGGCCTCCCGGAAACATCCATAACCGGTCGCGCCTTCGTCTAACCAGCAAGACCCGTCCGCGTTTTGCCGCAACGAGTTTTGATGACTTTGCCATTCCTTCTGCGCCGCCCTAACATCGAATCATCTGGACGATTCTATAAGATGCTCGACGCAATAGTAGGCAGTTGCCCTTAGTCATCGACCTTTTCGGACGTGATTACACCGGTCTTCGGATCGGCGTGAAAGTCCATCTTCTGGCCGTTCTTGATGCCTTCGCCTTCCCATTGATCGTCGTCGGCTTCTAGTTTGGTGACCTCCGTATAACCTGACTGAAGAACCTTTTGCTTTACCTGCTCGGCAGGCATCCAGTCCGGTCCCGGCTGATCGGCCTTGGCGGGGTTCAGCGAACTTGCTGAGAGGGCCGCAGTGAAAACAACTGTCGCCAATTTGTTCATTGCCTTCGCCTCCTTTGCGCGTGACGATCAATTCGGCCGCAATGTAAAGGTTGCTAACCACTAGCACTTCTTCTTCGCCGCCTTCCTCTTTGCCTTTAGAATGTCGGCCTGACTGCGATAGGCCCCGAGCCATGCTCATATATCGTTGCGAGATTTCGACATCCGTCACGGCCTGGGCAATCCGCTCAGCTTTATCGGCCTGCTTGCGGAGGGACTTGATCTCTTTCACCATCGTTAGGCCCGACTGAAAGCCCCGCCTGCACACGGCAGGACGGGGAAGTTTGTGCTGAGCGTCGGTGTCAATCTTCCCAACGCCATCGCAATTATATTACTTAACGATTACTTGGAAATGGCAGTGAACTACGCGCTTCGCCATGAGCCGTCGCCCGAGCTGCGTCGGGCGCGCGGTATCGTTCGGGCGGAGGCGGAGTGCCTTCCTTCGCTCAGTCATCCAATTTGCGTGCCGCGCTGAGTACGCGGCCGCTATCGGGGTCTACGTGCACAACGTGCAGCCCGTTCTGCTCGATGTCTACCACGTAAACCACTTGACCTCTTCTAGGCTTAGCCTCGGCGGCGGCAATTGTGCCGCCGGGAAGTCGCTTCTCAGCAAGTGTAATTGCTTCAGCCATCGTGACCTTGGCTTGATCAACAGCCTTCACTCGTTTCAGATCCTTCTCTGCAACGTTCTTCTGCGTGACCTCGATGACGCTCCCGCTTTGCATATCGACGCTCACCTTGTGCAAGTTGTGCGCGTCGTCTTTTACCAGTTCGATAGAGTAGATGACTTTCCCGTCTTTTGTTGTCACCAAATCTGCATCGACCGGTTTTGCTCCAGCGATCTCCTTCTGAGCGACGGAAATCGCCTCGGAAAGCATGACTCTTCGATTGCTTCTTGATAATCGCGCAGGTGCAGGTGTGCATGGCAGAGGGTCCAACGCCAAGCGACAGCAGAAGGATCCCTGGGGCTGAGCCGGAGTGCTAGCTGCGTCACGGATAATGCTTCGCGTGCCCGCCCGACGAGGATTAGTGCATCTCCTTTGCCTGAGTAGGCGGCCGGGAAATTCGGATTGATTTCAAGCGCAGCGTCGTATTGATGCAGCGCCTCTTCAGGGTTACCAAATCGAAGAGTGTCTCCCTTGACCACGTGAGCCATTGCGTTTGCCGGGCTTTTCGAAAGGGCTCTGTCGACAAGATTGGTCGCCGTCTTCTTGTCTTCCGTCACGGACACAGGCCATCCGGAGAGCAAATTGATCGGGGGGCTCAGATACCACGCCTTCCCGATCATTGCATCGACGTTGTCCGGATCGAGGCGCAGCGCATTGTCGAATAGCTCCTTTGCCTGCGCAATTGTCGTCTTCGATCGGGGCTCATAGGACTTTGCCCAGCCGCGCATGGCGAAGTCCACGGCATCCGGATTCTTCGATAGGTCCGTTGCGTTACGGCGGCTTTCAGCTTGGATAAGTTCAATATTGAGCGAGCGGGCGAGCCGTGCTGTAATCTGGTCCTGCAAGACTGAGACTTTCGTGCGATCACTGTCGAAACGATCGGACCAGATGTCACGACCACTCGCGACATCTGTAAGCGATACGTTGACCCGGACCTGATCTCCAGCGCGCCGCACCGCGCCCTGTACGGCCCAGCGGATACCCAGGTCCTTGCCGAGAGTCTTCAGATCGATCTGCCGGTTCTTATAGGTAAAAGCCGTCCCGCGTCCGATGACAAATGCGTTGCGCATTCGCGCGAGATCTGTCGTTAAGTCGGTCGTAATGCTGTCGGCGAAATTGTCCTGCTCCGGATCGTTGTTGAGGTTCGCAAACGGCAGGACGACTGGTCAACGACATGACGTTCACCCAGTTTGCTTACGGTCTGGCGGCGACAGGCGCGCGGGCGTCCTCGCTTGCGGATCTGAGCCAGTGCAGCGCAGGATGACGGGGTCCGTTTTGCCGCAGTCTCCATTGCGCCGGACCAGCAACCATTGACGGCGCCCTCCGGAACCAGCGGTGCGATCGAGATTGAGTTCGCGGCCGAGGCTCGGATGCGGATCACAGGCGCGGTTGACGCGGCAACGCTGACCGCACTTGTGGCGGCGCTGCAGAGGCAATGTTGGGCGCCATTTAATGCCCGCTTGCAACCATCGGTCTTCGCATAGTTGACGTACCATTGTCGTGGTTCAACGACGAGCTGCTGCTGGATCGGGTCGATCTGTCCCCTTGCGTGCCGTTGGGTCCGCCTCGAACGCTTGCTTCCCCTTTGCCAACCACCGTGCTCGCGCCTGTTCGCTTTGATCGCTTTGGAGCTTGTCGGCCATCCAGAGCAGCGCGCCGTAGATCAGGACACGGTCGTCGCCAGTCAGGTTGACGAGTCCGGCTTTCACGACGAGGCCGCCGAGTTCGATCAGGTGCCGCGTTCGCTTGCGGCGCTCGACCTGCCATGTGCGCATGTCATGTCGCGCCCTTGCGACCTGACATCGGTTGCGCGCCGCCCGGTTGCGCCGGAGCGCCGTCTGCGTCGCGGTCAGTTGCCGACGCAGTTCTCCGCGCCCGTCCCTGAAAGAACGCGGCCCCGCGCCTGGCCCATGCCTCCCGCTTTCCGGCCTCTTTTGTCTCGGCCAGCACGATCAGCGCACCCGCCAGTTCATTGGCGCTCAGTGTGTCAGCCCCGGTGACGATAACCAGTTCGCCGAGCTGCTGCACCTTGCGGCTCTTGAGGTCACGCGCTTTGTCCTCAAGTGCTTTCAGTTCGGCATCAAAGTCCCGCGGCTTGCGCATCGTTGCCTCCATCAGTGTTGATGGAGAAATGATAGTCGAGCGCCCGGCACAATGCGGTAAGGTCGTCAGGACGGCTTGGGACGTGGTAGTCCCGCCCGAGAATTTTTCGAGGGAGGGCGCGCTTATACGTCGTTCCGACGTGCGCTTTGCCGTGTCAATGATCTGGTCGCGATGGCGATCTATCATCTTCACGTCAAGGTCATTGGCCGCAAGTCCGGGTCCAGCGCGGTGGCGTCCGCCGCCTACCGTTCGGGCTCGCGGCTGCGCGACGAGCGCCTGGACCGCAGCCACGACTTTTCGGCCAAGCGCGGCGTTGTGCATTCCGAGGTGATGCTACCGGAGAACGCACCGGAGGCGTGGCGCGACCGCGAACGGCTTTGGAACGATGTTGAAGCCTTCGAGATCCGCAAGGACGCGCAGCTTGCCCGCGAGGTGGAATTCGCGCTTCCCCGCGAGATGACCCAAGCTCAGGAGATCGAGCTGGCCCGCGACTTCGTGCAGGCTGAGTTCGTGGACCGGGGCATGATCGCCGATCTCAATGTGCATTGGGACATGGCCGAGGACGGCATGCCCAAACCGCATGCCCATGTCATGCTGACCATGCGCGCGGTAGACGAGAACGGTTTTGGCCAGAAGGAGCGGGACTGGAACCGCACGGAGATGGTCGAGCGCTGGCGCGAACGCTGGGCGGAGATCGCCAATGAGCGCTTGGCCGAACTCGACATCGACGCGCGCATCGACCATCGGAGTCTCGAAGCGCAGGGCATCGCACTGGAGCCGCAAAGCCAGATCGGCGCGCCCGCTCGGCGTATCGAGGATCGGGGAACCGAGGGCGAAGGCAATGAGGCCGACCGCGCCGAACTGCACCGCGAGATCGCGCGCGGCAATGGCGAGAGGATCATCGCCGATCCTTCCCTTGGACTGGACGCGATCACCCAGCAGCAATCGACCTTCACGCGCCGCGATATAGCTGTCTTCGCGCACCGGCACAGTCATGGCATCGAGCAGTTCAACGAAGTCATGGGTGCGATGCGCAATGCGCCCGATCTGGTCGAACTCGGCAAGGACGCTCGCGGCGAAGATCGGTTCACGACCAGCGCCATGATCGACACCGAACGGCGGCTGCACCACGCCGCCAAACTCATGGCGGAACGAGAACGCTATGAGGTGCGTAACGCGGATCGCGAAGCGGCTC
The DNA here is from genome assembly GCF_001693485.1 of Bradyrhizobium sp. LMTR 3. Taxonomy (GTDB): domain Bacteria; phylum Pseudomonadota; class Alphaproteobacteria; order Rhizobiales; family Xanthobacteraceae; genus Bradyrhizobium. The sequence goes on along the minus strand of NZ_MAXC01000017.1, from coordinate 60,140 downwards.
TTGCGCGTGGGGAAGCGCGCGGTGTCGTCCTTTCGGGCGAGCAGGCCGACGCGCTGGTGCATGTCACGGATGGGCGCGATCTCGGAATCGTCGTTGGCCATGCCGGAACCGGCAAGAGCGCGATGCTGGGCCTGGCACGGGAGGCCTGGGAAACAGCGGGCTACGAGGTCCGGGGCGTAACGCTGTCCGGCATCGCGGCGGAAAACCTCGAAAGCGGATCGGGCATTGCGTCACGCACCATCGCCAGCATGGAGCATGGTTGGCATCAGGGCCGCGACCTGCTCACGACCCGCGATGTGCTGGTGATCGACGAGGCCGGCATGGTCGGTACACGGCAGTTGGAACGCGTCCTGTCCCATGCAGCAGAGGCCGGCGCCAAGGTCGTCCTGGTCGGCGACATCAAGCAGTTGCAAGCAATCGAGGCCGGCGCGGCCTTCCGCTCGATCCATGAGCGCCATGGTGGTGCGGAAATCGGCGAGGTGCGCCGCCAAAATGAGGACTGGCAGCGCGACGCCACGCGCGATCTGGCGACGGGCAGAGCCGGCCATGCGCTGGAAGCCTATCGCTCCCACCGCATGGTGCATGAGGCGCAAACACGCGAGCAGGCGCGGGGCGATCTGATCGGGCGCTGGGACCGCGACCGGCAGTCAGCGCCGGGGCGCAGCCGGATCATCCTCACACACACCAACGACGAGGTGCGCGCCCTCAATGAGGCCGCGCGGGAGCGGATGCGGGCTGCGAGTGATCTGGGGGATGAGGTGCGCCTCACGGTCGAGCGCGGCGAGCGCCGCTTCGCCAGCGGGGATCGCGTCATGTTCCTGCAAAACGAGCGCGGGCTCGGCGTAAAGAACGGCACGCTGGGAACCATCGAACATGTCAGCGCGCAATCCATGACGGTGCAGACCGACGATGGCCGATCCGTTCGCTTCGGCCTCAGGGATTATAACCGGATCGACCACGGCTATGCCGCAACCATCCACAAGGCCCAGGGTATGACGGTGGACCACACCCATGTGCTAGCGACGCCGGGCATGGATGCCCATGGCAGCTATGTCGCCCTATCGCGGCATAGAGAGGGCGTGGACCTGCATTATGGCCGCGACGATTTTGCCAGTCAGGACCGGCTTGTCCGCACCCTGTCGCGCGACCGGGCCAAAGACATGGCTTCGGATTACGAACGCGCCGATCCGGCCCAGAGCTATGCCGAACGACGTGGGATCACCTTCCGCGAGCGCGTGGCCGAGATTGTGCGCAAGGTCGTGCCCGAGAGGGTGCGCAACATGTTCGATTGCCTGCGCCCGTCTGCCGAAGCTGTGCCTGGCACAGAGAGCGCCCGGAGGCCGCAACGGGAAGCGCCGGAAAGGAAGGTGGTGAAAGACCCGGAAGGGGCGCTGCGTAAGGCCCGCACGAAGGCTCTCACCCGTCATGCCCGAGCCGTGGATGCGATCTTCGATATGCAGGACCAGGGCGGCAAGGCCAGCCCGGAGCAGGTGAAGGAATTGCAGGAGTCCCGCAAGGTTTTCGAGGAGGTGCGGCCCTATGGCTCGCACGACGCCGAAGCTGCCTACAAGAAGAACCCGGAACTCGCCCTTGAAGCCGCTTCGGGCAACTCTGCTCGCGCCATCCGCGCGCTCCAGCTTGAAACCGAACTGCGCACCAATCCGAGCCGCCGCGCCGACCGTTTCGTGCAGCGCTGGCAGAAGCTCGACCACACCAGCCAGCGCCAGTATCAGGGCGGCGACATCGCCGGCTACAAGGCGACGCGCTCGGCGATGGGCGACATGGCGAAAAGCCTTGAACGCGATCCGCAACTGGAATCCATCCTCGCCACCCGCAAGCAGGAACTCGGCATCGCATTTGAATCAGGCCGCCGGCTGGGCCAGGAATTGGCCTTCACTCACGGCATCGACATTGGCAGAGGCCGGGGCATCGGAATTTGATCCATCCATCTGCCGCCGTCTCTACGCCACGCTATGACAAGTCCAACAACTCGCTTGCCTACTGCAACTGCTCGTCCTGTCTTGTCTCCGAAGCTGTCAGAGAGAGCCAGCAGGAGGCAGCGCGGTTATGCGCGAACCAGACCGTATCATCCGCTTGAAAACCGTGCTTTCCCGGACCGGGCTGTCCCGGTCCACCATCTATCGCAAGATCGCCGAGGGCACATTCCCGCCGCAGATCAAGATCAGCGTCAACGGGAGCGGCTGGCATGAGTCGGAGATCGACCGATGGATCGCCAATCCCGTCGGATGGCGCCCGAAACGCGCGTTAGATGAAGTCCAATAAGAGCGGCGGCAGCAACTCCCTTTGCTGGTGGCGAGCCATGGGACCAGACCGGCGTCGGCCCCTCAAGGCCGAGCCGCTGGGCGGCGGCGCTGACGCGCCGGCCTTGACCGCCTGACGCCGTCCCGGTTTGAGCTCTTCAAGCAGACAAAGGCGGGTTGGTAGCGGTCGCACTTCCACTCCGGAACAGCAAGGCAGCGGGCGGAGCTCGACGGCAAAAAATTTCCCCAGACTAAACCCCAGACTAAACGCAATTGTGGTCTGGGCGCATTTTAGGCCGTTCTATAAATCGAAGACATTTGAAGAAGATGAATGGCGCGCCCGAAGAGATTCGAACTCCTGACCCGCAGATTCGTAGTTTACCGGTGAGGCGGCGTAACCGGCACCGCAAGACCGTGAACGGGCCGCGCGGGCCGTGATCTGACGTGAGTTGCGGCGCTCGCCATCGGCCTGCGATCACAATTGAGTCATCGCGCGCCCTCTGCCCTTTTACGCTGCGACTTTCCTCCTGCCGCTTCCACGAGAGAGATTTCGAGCCAGATTGGGAACAGCAAAAAGCCCTTGAAAACGATGCGTTCTCAACGGCTTAAGATTTGGTTGCGGGGATAGGATTTGAACCAATGACCTTCAGGTAATGAGCCTGATCAGCTTGCCTTAACATCGCTTTAGCACGAAGCCTTGGCCGCGCACAGAGATACGGGCGAACGGCAATCAAATCGTTCGACGATCCAAGTCGAGCTACCCCGACTCTCTGAGTTACCCCTCCGATTTCCACTCCAATCAAACCGATTGTCCGAAGGACAACTGGCTGCTCTTTTGTCCGCGGCTTTCTCAGTCCTCCATACCGATGATTCCGGTTCTGACGGTGTGAATTTTACAGTCAATAGGAGAAGCGCGATGCCGCGACGTCCCGCCAAGGTCACACAAGCAGACATTGCCCGTGCGATCCGCGCCGCCAAGGAAGCCGGCGCGAGCGCGGTGATGGTCGATGGCGAGGGCGTTATTCGGATTGCACTCACGGCAAGCGCCGCGCCGATCAAGCCTCCAAATGATTCCGGCGAAATATGGGTGCCATCTCAGGCATTGCAGCGTTATCTGAAACGCACCGAAAGCGGGTGAAACGCACCTTATGCAATTGATGCGGAGTCGTCGCATCGTTAGACTCCAAGCATTGGTTACGGAGAAAGCCAATGCTTGGACAAAAGGCCCGGTCTCCTCGCGCGCCCGAGGATCACCGGATGAACCTGTACCACGACAATTTTCGTGGCCGCCTGCGCTGGTACGTCAAGGTCAGCAAAGCGGGACGCCGCATTGACGTCGTTGAGGAGTACAGCACGGCTGAGCAGAGCGACTTTCACAAGGCTTGGGAGGCTGCGGTCCGTGCCTTGGGAGGAGTGCCACGCATGCGCCGCACCAAGCCCGACGAGGCACCTGCCACCTCGCGCCGCTACCTGATCAGTGACGTGTCCGACAAGGGGCAGCTGCGTTGGTATGTACAGCTTCGCGACAAGCTGCCAAAAATCAGAATCAACGAAGAGTTCGGAAGCGATGAGTTCAATCGCGCGGTCGATGCCGCAATCGTCGACCAGATCGGCAAGTTCGGCGACGCCACCGACTGGGTTCGCGCCGAAAAGCAAACGCGCGAAAAGCGCGAGCCACTGCCAACCACCCCGCCCGCTCCAGGCAGCCTGCGTTGGTACTGGACGCTCTACAGGCAGAGCGACCGCTGGCTTGGCAATCCGGCGATCAGTGAAGAAGGGCTGGCCGAAAGCACGCGAGACGCGCGGACCGGGCTGATAGAGCCCCTGCTCCATGACAACGGCGAGCGACCGTTTGCGGCGCTGACGCGCAGGGTGTTGCGCGAGGAACTGAAGGCTCGCACGCCGGTTCAGGCCGGCAATCTGTTGTCGGCGCTGCGCCACATGATCGGCTGGATGATCGACGAGGAGCACATCGAGCCGGATGACGACCCGACCATTGGGCTCAAAAGCGGCAAGGCGAAAGCCTCGCGCGAGAGCGGCGGCTGGGTGCCGTGGACAGAAGAGGATATGGCGAAGTATCGGGCGCGCTGGCCGCTCGGCACCGAGGCGCGGTTGATGTTCGACATCCTCCACTACACTCACCTGCGGCTCGGCGATGCCTCTCGCTTTGGATCCACCCACCTGCAGCGGACGTTGAAGACAATGATGGTCAAGGTCGCGACCGAAAAGAGCAAGGGCCACACCACGGCGACGGTGCCCGTGCATCGCGACTTCGCGGTCTCGCTGGCGGCGGCGCCCAATGCCGGCATCTTGGGAACGGGCGAGGTCTTCACCGGCAAGCTGGTGAAGGGCGAGATCGCGCCGATGAACAAGAAGGCGTGGGCGGCAAAGTTCAAGAAGTTTGCCCGGCTGGCCGGGTCAACGAGCTCAAAAAGAATTGCCATGGCGTGCGCAAGGCGCGCGCCGAAGTCGCGGCCTACTCGGAGTGCACGGAAGCGCAGATGATGGCGATGTTCGGCTGGCGCGATCACAAGATGCCGGCGCTCTACATCGCCAAGGCGAACCGGGACAAGCTTGCGATCAGTGGGATGGAAAAGATCGAGGCCTACGATCAAATGGAGAACACCGCCGATCTGGCGATGCCGATCGACCAGAACAGAATAGTAACTTTTGAGAGTAACCGGCGGAAAAAACCCTGATATTTCAACGCCAAGTGTGGGGGTGGTGCGCTCGGAGGGACTCGAACCCCCACGATGTTACTCACTGCCACCTCAAGGCAGCGCGTCTACCAATTCCGCCACGAGCGCTTGGGATACCGGCTGGAAGGATTGCAGCCCGCCGGATCAACGGTTGCGATGTAACAAATCAGGGATGGGGGGACAAGGAAGTTTTGCGCTCCGATAACTACCTGACATCAGGGGATTTCGGCAGCATTTGCTTGACTTCGACCGCGATGCGGTTGCGATCGACCAGCACCACGCCGGAGGCAATGGGCAAGTTATTGGCGAGGATCTTGACCTCGTCCGCCTCGGTGGCATCCAGTTCGATGATGGCGCCGCGGGAAAGTCGCATCACCTGGTGGATGGGCATGGTCGTGGTGCCGAGCACCACCATGAGATCGACGCTGACTTTATCGAGGGTGGCCACTTCTGAACCGCCAAAAGGGACTAAATTGGTGTGGTTCCCACCTGAACACGTTATGGTTAGCCAATGGTTAATGACCGCCAAAGCCTTGATTTGACGACCTTCGCCCAGGGCGGCGGCGGGGTCGAATGGCGGATTTCGGCGGAACCGGTCCCCTATCCCGAGGCCGTGGCTGCAATGGAGGCCCGCGCGGCCGAGATCGCCGAGCGAAAGGCGACCGAACTGGTCTGGCTCCTGGAGCACCCCCCGCTTTATACCTCCGGCACCAGCGGCAGGCAGGACGACCTGCTCGAGCCGCGCTTCCCGTTGTTTACCACCGGCCGCGGCGGACAGCTCACCTATCACGGTCCCGGCCAGCGGGTGGCCTATGTGATGCTCAACCTGAAGCGGCGGCGGCCGGACGTGCGTGCCTATGTTGCCGGCCTCGAAGAATGGATCATCCGCACGCTGGATGCCTTCAACGTGCGCGGCGAGCGCCGCGAGGATCGTGTCGGGGTCTGGGTCAGGCGGCCGGACAAGGGTGTCGGCCACGAAGACAAGATCGCTGCAATCGGCGTGCGGTTGCGGCGTTGGGTGTCGTTCCACGGCATCGCCATCAATGTCGAGCCGGAGCTTTCGCATTTTTCCGCGATCGTCCCCTGCGGCGTTGCCGATCCGCGTTACGGGGTAACCTCACTGGTCGACCTCGGCCTGCCCGTCACGATGGAAGACGTCGACATCGCGCTCCGGCGGGCGTTTACGGACGTGTTCGGCGCAACGAGTGCACAGCTGCCGGAAGCGACGGTCTAACTACGGTCTCGCAGCGCAGGGCTTGGTTCTGGAGACGGACGGCATCACGAACCGATGATCTCTACCGAAGCCTGTAGTGTAGCCGATATCAGCACTCACCCTGGCCGATCCAACCCTAGAAATTCCCGAATGTGGCGATTCACGATCGTTGGATGCTCGTCAAGTATCCAATGACTTCCGCCAACGATTTCGCGAAGCGTAAGGTCAGGAACATAAGTCTCCAGGCCGTCATAGTTTTCGTTCACGAGAAACTTGTCCTCATTGCCGAATATCACAAGGGTCGGAACGGCGATGGTAAGCGGAGATATCTCGTGAACATAGTTTCCGTATGCGGGCGATGATCCTTCCGCCGGTCCCCAGCCCTCCGCCTGATACCAAGCGACCATTCCCTCAATCGCGCCGGGCTGACGCCAGGCAGTGAGATATGCCTCCAGATCTTCCTTGCTAAAGAAGTCGTGCTCTTCAAACGTTCGTTTCAGCGCGGCGAAATCATTTTCGGCAAGTTTCTTTGCACTATCGGGCCGCCGAAGGCGCAGCCAATGCTTGCCGCCCCTGATTTGCTTCTCGTTGTAGTGAAGCTCACGGTCAAATGTCGCCGGATGCGAGCCGGATAGAATTACCAACCGATCAAGCATTTCGCGATGATGGAGCGCAAATGAGTAGCCAACTGCGGCGCCCCAGTCATGACCGACCATCGTGCATTTGGAGAAGCCCAGTTGCTGGATCAAGGATTTCATGTCGTCCGCCGCAACCCAGACGCCATTATCTCTCAGCTTTGCTGGCCTCGAGGACAGATTTACTCCGCGCAGATCGACCGCCACCACGGTATGATCTACAGAAAATTCCTTGAGCTGATGCCGGAATGCGTACCAGTGTTGGGGAAATCCGTGGACAAACAGCATAAGCGGTCCTGAACCGGCTATTACGTAATGCAGGTGCGCTCCACCCACGTCGGCATATTCGTGCCGAAGCTCGGCCGCATTCGGTGCACTCATTTCATGATCCTCAATTCTCCAGGGAAATCTGCGTCTGCGCTATTGGATGACAAAACCGCCGTCGATGACCAAGGAATGACCCGAGACGTATGACGCACCATCCCCTGAAAGAAACAGCACCGCTTTCGCGACTTCCTCAGGCTCTGCGATTCGTCCCGCCGGCATCGCGCCCGTCACGCGCTCCTCTACTCCGGGCATTGCAAACCAGCGCTTGACCATTTCCGTGCGCGTCGCGGCGGGACAGATTGCGTTCACGCGAATGCCCTGCTTGGCGTATTCGAGTGCCGCTGCTTTCGTTAAACCCAGGAGACCATGCTTGCTCGCGATATAGGCCGATTGCCCCGGGCTGGCGACTAAGCCGCTGACTGACGCAGTATTGACGATCGCGCCGCCACCATTGGCGAGCATCGCCGGGATCTCGTGCTTCATCGAGAGGAACGCACCAAGCAGATTGGTGGCCAACACGCTGACAAAGCCGGCCTCGTCCTCATCGGCAATCAGTTTGCCCGCACGTCCGACCCCGGCGTTGTTGAGCGCGATGTCAAGCCGGCCGTACAGCTCGACCGTGCGGGCGACCATCGTCCGGCAATCATCCTCCTTGGAAACATCCGCCTTCACGAACGCGGCCACGCCGCCGGCCTTCTCGATCGAATCGACCGTCGCTTCGCCTTCCTTTTCGCGCCGTCCGACAATCATCACCTTCGCACCCTCACGCGCGAACAGCAGCGCGGTTGCCTGGCCTATGCCAGTGTTGCCGCCCGTGATGAGCGCTACTTTGCCTTCGAATTTCATTTTGTCTCTCCGAGTTGAGGCGGTGACATCGCAGGTACCCGGGATATTTGCTCGCAGAATTCGGACCTCATCCTCGAAGATCCCAAATCGAGGCTAAAGGAATGGTGGAGTCCGAAAAGCGCCAGACAAAAGCAGCGCAATATGGGAGGCTGACCCGATGGATCTTGACCACGACGCTTGCTATCGCGCGATCTCGACGCGGGACGCCCGTTTTGACGGCCGGCTCTTCGTCGCCGTAAAGACGACAGGGATTTATTGTCGCCCGGTTTGCCCTGCTCGAATTCCAAAGCGGGAGAACGTCACGTTTCATCCGACAGCGGCATCGGCACACGAGGCGGGATTCCGGCCTTGCCTGCGATGCCGTCCTGAGGCGGCGCCCGATCTTGCCGCGTGGCGCGGGACCTCGAATACAGTATCCAGGGCACTCTCCCTTATTGAAATGGGTGTCATGGACGGCGGTGACGTCACCGGTCTCGCCGACCGGCTGGGCGTGGGCGAACGTCAACTGCGCCGTCTGTTTCGTCGGCACCTTGGCGCATCTCCGATAACGGTCGCTCAAACCCGCCGAGTGCTGCTCGCAAAGCAGCTCATTCACGAGACCAAGCTGCCAATGACCGAGGTGGCGCTTGCCGCCGGCTTTGGCAGCGCGCGCCGGTTTAACCAGATATTCCAGCAACTGTATGGGCGCCCGCCGAGCGCTCTGCGTCGAAGTGCGGCGGAGGATGTCTCGTCCGAATCAACCGGCGGCGTAAGGATCCTTCTCCCGTATCGGCCTCCCTATGACTGGGACGCGATGCTCGATTTCCTAAGATTTCGCGCGATCCCTAGTGTGGAGACGATTAGCGGAGATGCATATGCGCGCGCGATCGAAATCGAGGGAGCCCAGGGGATCGTGGTGGTCCGCCCCACGAATAGCCACGCGCTTGAGGCCACCATCAGATTTCCGAAGCTGTCTTCGCTTCCGGCCATCATAGCTCGGTTGCGGCGAGTGTTCGACCTGGCCGCGGATCCAGGCGCGATCGGCGCCCACCTCGCCAGGGATTCCGCGCTTGCCGCATTTGTAAAAGCGCGGCCTGGGCTAAGGGTGCCCGGAGCGTGGGACGGCTTCGAGCTCGCGGTCCGAGCCCTGTTGGGCCAGCAGATCACGGTCACTGCCGGGATCGCTCTCGCAGGAAAGCTTGTGGCCGCCCATGGAAAGGCGCTGAGGACCCGCCATCCCGACTTTCCGGCTCTGACGCACGTCTTTCCACAGCCAAGTCGGATTGCCAATGCGGATATTTCCAAGCTTGGAATGCCGAGGAGACGTGCTGCCGCACTGTCGTCGTTGGCCGCCGCGGTAGTGGCCGATCCACATATCTTCGGGGCGCGTCGAAGCCTCGACGAGGCCATCGTTCAGCTTCGGTCCCTCGCCGGGGTCGGCGAATGGACGGCGCAATACATCGCGATGCGCGAACTTCGAGAGCCCGACGCCTTTCCCGCAGCCGACATCGGACTCATGCGCGCGATGCAGGATTCCGCAGGCCGGCGTCCAAGTCCGAACGAATTGCTGGCACGCGCGGAGCGATGGCGTCCGTGGAGAGCGTATGCCGCGCAATATCTTTGGTCGGCAAAAGCGCCCGCTACGGTCACAAAGCTGCGCTCCGAGCCTGGCGATAGGCACAGGAATCGACGGAAGGCCGAGGCAGAGTGGGCGGTAGATGCGTGATTACCGGCATGACTGACGCGAAACGGGCCAATTCGAAGCAATTGCGCGCGAAGCCTTGCCGCGCCGGTATCGATCGTTTGCAGGTCGAATAGCCCGGGGGTTCCGATGGGATTGTCCACGATAGGTCGACCGTTCGTCGAGTCCAGCACGGCCAGTCATGCTTCATGCTGCGATCCTTGGCGGCGTGACCACAAGTTGCGCGCCTGCCCCGAGGCTTCGCCCTGAGATCGTCTGATCGAGCACCTGCGGCATCGCCGCGCTTCCTTGAGATCTTCCGCCGCGGCAAGCGGCGCCACATATCCACAGACAGGCGGTGTACAGGTGCACAGAGGAGGTCGCGATGAAATCGCACAGGCTTCCCTTCGAAAACCGATGGACCAACAATACCCACGCCTGGCAATGGAATTGTGAACTTGACCGTCTGGGCGTCGCGAACGTGCGAGCCATGTTCGCAGATCACGAAGCGCATCACGCCAGCCAGCGTACTGTCATATTCGATATCCCGGCCGGATTTGTCAGGGATTGGCTTGCGTTCCACGATCGGCGCGCGGCGCGCCAACAACTTCTTTGGCGCGCTTCCGTGATTGCTCTCACCCTGATCGCGGCCACTGCGGCGGTACTGGGCGCCCTAAGGGCGTGATACATGCACCCTGAAGTTCACGCCGCAGGCTTCCGCGGCGAGACCTCAAGCTGGCCGGCGATGTAGCGGCGCTCCTGGGTGAGGCCGCCGAAGCCGTAAGCATCGCCCTTCACTTCGTCGACATGGGCGTAGCTCTCCTCGTGCAGCGGCCCGAGCAGTTCGCCCATGCGCTGGAATAGCGCGGCGAGATAGGCCGCCTTCTCGTCCTTGGTGTTGGTGCCGTCGCTGACGTGAACGTCGAGCCAGAAACTGGCGAGGCTCTGCTCGGCGAGCGACTTGCCGCCGGCGAACCAGTCGGCGGCATCGATCGACTTCACGATGACGGCAGTAACCTTCGGATCCTTGCGCAGGATTCGCGCAGTGAGATCGCTGACAGCGGACGCAATCTCGGCCTGCAGCGACGGGGCCGTGTGAACGCTGGAATAGGTGACGGTGATGAGCGGCATGGTCGTTCTCCGTGAGCGGGCGCGCTGGCATTGCGCTTCCCTTTAGCTAGACCCGCGGCCATCATTTTGGTATCTTATCTTTATTCATAACAATGATAAGTCATGTTGATGATGCCGTGAGCACGCTGGATATCGATACGGTGCAGGCGTTCCTGCTGGTCGCCGAGCTGCAAGGTTTTACCCGCGCCGCCGAAGCGCTTGGCACGACCCAGGCCGCCGTCAGTATGAAGCTGCAGCGGCTGGAGAGCGTGATGGGCCGGCGGCTGGTCGAGCGCTCGCCGCGGGCGGTCGCGCTGACCGCCGAGGGCGCTGCGTTCCTACCCCACGCCCGCGCTTTGATCGAGGCGCATGACCGTGCGCTGTCGGGCGACAAGCCCACGCGCCCGCAATTGTCGCTCGGGATCTCCGATCACGCCGCAGGACCCGAACTGGTGCCGCTGCTCGAACGGCTGCATGCGGTGTCGTCACAACTGGCGCTGTCCGTGACCATCGGCTTCTCGCGCCAGATGCTCGACGCCTATGATGCCGGCGAATTCGATGCCGTGGTGGTCCGTCAGGAAGGCAGCCGCCGCGGCGGCGAGAAGCTGACTGAAGACGGCTTCGGCTGGTTTGCCGCCAAAAGCCTCGCCTGGCGCCGCGGCTCGACGCTGCCACTGGCGATGCTGGCGCCGCCCTGCGGCGTACGCGCGCTCGCCGTCCGTGCCCTCGACAAGGCCGGCATCGCCTGGAGCGAGAGCTTTGTCGGCGGCGGCGTCACCGCCGTGGCCGCCGCGGCATTGGCCGGCCTCGCGGTAGCGCCACTTGCCCACCGGATCGCGCCACCGGGCCTGGTCGATATCGGACCGGCCGAAAGACTGCCGCGGCTCGCTTCCTCGAAGGTGATGCTGCACTCGAAGGTCAGCGACCCAGCCAAGCTCGCGGCGCTGCGGACGCTGGCGGCGACATTCAAAAGCGTGGCCGCAGCGCGATAACCCACCATTTCGTTAAAAAGCCAGTAATGTTGGAACCAATCGGCAGGACAAGCGTTTGCGCCAGTTAAATGGGCAGGTCGGATGTCGAAAAAAGATCAGCAACAGCAAAGGGATCTATTCGAAAGCGAACGTAATTTCCGACTCCTGGTCGAAGGCGTTACCGACTACGCGCTTTACATGCTGGATCCGGCCGGAATCATCACGAGCTGGAACATCGGCGGCCAGCGGATCAAGGGTTACGCGCCCGCCGAAATCATCGGACAGCATTTTTCCTGCTTTTATACCGAAGTCGACCGCGCGAACGGCAAGCCGCTTCGCGCCTTGCGCATTGCCCGGGAACACGGCCGCTACGAGGAGGATGGCTGGCGCGTTCGCAAGGACGGCACGTTCTTCTGGGCCAGCGTTGTCATCGATCCCATTTACGAGAACGGCGAGCTCGTCGGCTTCGCCAAGATCACCCGGGACATGACCGAACGCCGCGAAGCCCAGCTCAAGCTCGAACGGATGCGTCAGCAGCTCGCGGAATCGCAAAAGCTCGATGCGCTCGGCCAACTGACCGGCGGCGTGGCGCACGATTTCAATAATCTTCTCATGATCGTCAGCGGCAGTCTTCACACGTTGAAGAAAGCGGTGGGCAACGATCCCAGGTGCCTGCGAGCGCTATCGGCGATCGAAGGAGCGACCAAACGCGGCGCTTCCCTCACCAGCCAGTTGCTGACATTCGCGCGGCGGCAGAGCGTCAATCCGCAGGTCGTCGACGTCGCCGAACGGATCGATGCGATGCGCGAGGTGCTCGACACCGGCGTCGGCAGCGCGGTGAGCTTGCAGCTCGACGTCGACCCGGGCGTCTGGCCGGTGATGGTCGACGTCACCGAGTTCGAGACGGCGCTGGTCAACCTCGTCATCAACGCCCGCGACGCCATGATCGGCGGCGGCGTCATCACGATATCGGCGCACAACGACACGCCAGGCGAGGCCGATACAGAATATGTCGCGATCTCGGTGAAAGATACCGGCACCGGCATCGCGCCCGATGTGCTCGGCAAGGTCTTCGATCCCTTCTTCACCACCAAGCCGATCGGCAAGGGCACGGGTCTCGGACTATCGCAGGTTCACGGCTTCGCCCACCAGGCCGGCGGAACGGTCAAGGTGGCGAGCGAGCTCGGCAAGGGCACGAAGATCACGATCCTGCTGCCGCGAAAGGAACCCGCTGACGCTACCGGGGATGTCGATGCGGTCGAAACCGGCGGAAGCGGCACCGTGCTGCTGGTGGAGGACAATCCTGATGTCGCAGCCGTTAGCACCGGGCTGCTCGAACAGCTCGGCTACATCGTGCGCAGGGTAGCGAGCGCCGAAGCTGCGTTGCGCGAAATCGAGCTCGACGGAATAGACCTCGTCTTCTCCGACATCGTGATGCCCGGCAAAATGGACGGCCTCGGTCTGGCGCGCCACTTGAAGGCGGTCAGACCCGGACTGCCGATCCTCCTGACCAGCGGCTATAGCGATTCCGCGCGGAACGTACGCGGCGACTTTCCGATTCTGCGCAAGCCCTACGAAATCCACGAACTCAGCCAGGCGATCGCGAAACTGCCGCGGTGACGGCTGGCTGGCGGGGTCTCACCTTCTCACAAAATCGCCTCGAAGGCGCTGCGCAGCGTTTCGTGCCGGAACACAAAACCGTTGCTGAGCGCCTTGTTCGGCAACACGCGCTGGCCGCCCAGCAGCAATTCATTGGCGAAATCGCCGCCGACACGGCGCAACAGCCCACCGGAAATGCGGAACACCGCGGGCCGGCGCAGACGTCGGCCAAGCTCTTCGGTGAAGTTCAGATTGGTGACCGGGATCGGCGCCGTCGCGTTGACCGGTCCCGAGATTTCCTGACGCGCGATGACATGGGCGATCAGGCGGATCAGGTCGTCGCGCTCGATCCACGACATCCACTGCCGACCCGAACCGAGCGGCCCGCCGAGGCCGAACTCGAACGGCGTCAGCATCCGCGTAATGAAGCCGCCGTCGGTGCCGATCACGAGGCCGATCCGCAAGTAGACCACCCGCACGCCGTGCTCTTCCGCCGGACGCGCTGCCTTCTCCCAGGCGTCGCAGAGTTCATGGCTGAAGCAGGCGTGCGATTTGGCTGATTCCGTCAGCACCTGGTCCTGCCAGAGCCCGTACCAGCCGATCGCCGAACCCGAGACCAGCACCGCCGGCTTGCGCTCGAGCCGCGCGATCAGGCGGACGATGTCGCCGGTCATGTTGATGCGGGAATCCAGGATCTTGCGGCGCTTGGCTTCGGTCCACAGCCCGTTGCCGATTGGCTCGCCCGCGAGATTGACGATCGCGTCGATACGGGTGTCGGCCGGAAGCTGATCGAGGCTCGTGATCAGCGTGATCGGCGGCGGCAGCATCTCGATCTTGGCGGGACTGCGCACCAGCGCGATCACCTGATGCCCTGCCCCGCTCAGGCCTGCCACCAGGCGGCTGCCGATGAATCCGGTAGCGCCGGTGACCAGCACCGTCTGCCGGTCGGGCAGTTTTTCGACCAGGCTTGCCGTCGGCGCACTCGTCATTCGCGAAAGGCGCTTTGACGCGGTGAAATCGCGCAGCCCGCACAGGGCGGCGCCGACGGCGGCAGCCGCCGCGATCAGGCTGAGCCATCCTGTGTAAGCCGATTTGACGCCGGTCGGCTGCGCCGCCCAACCAATCAGGACCGGCAGCAGCAGCACCAGAATGGCGCCGTAATTGATCGCGAGCAGCGTGTGATTGATGCGTTCGCTGGCCGGCAATTTCCGACTCATGTCCTCCTCGACGAAATCCATCAGCGTGATGACGATTTCCGCAACCAGCACCACGATGATCAGCATGGCGAACACGCCGTGCACTTCCAGCCAGCCGAGCACCAGGAACAACAGCGCGTAGAGCATGTTGCGCAACGCATGAAGCTGCAGCTCATAGCGCTGCGATGGTCGCCATGCGAGCCGCTCGGTCAGCTCATGGTGGTAGAACGTGTCGAACACGCCCATCACGACCTGAATGGCGATCAGGGTCCAGAGCAACGACGTCATGATGCGGCCTCCATGAACACGGCGGACTGACGAATGAGCCTGCCAAGGCGGGGGTGAACGATCTCGAGCGTGAAGCGGAACGTGCCGCCGCCGAGGTCGGAATGGGTCACGGTGAGATCGCCGGGCGTGAGCCGGGGCGGCAGGGGCAACCGCAACGGCCCGATCTGCAAGGAATAGCCGACGCTGCGAAACACCAGGGCTTCGTGCTCGACGGCAATGCGCAACGCCATGCTGACGCCGTAGCCGACATATTCTTCCAGCCCGGTCGGCCCAGCGAACCGTTTCGCCGAGTGAATAACCTGCGGAAAGCCGTTGCTGCGTGCGCAGATCCGGGTCCAGATCTGGCCGCCGCTCGCCGCATCTTCGGTCACCATCACGGCCATCGAGACGCCGGTCTCAGTGCACAGCGGAAACGGCCCGCCGATCACGCGCGCGAGCTGCGCCAGCCACCAGCCGGCGCGGCTGAAACGCGCCTCCTCCACCGTGCCGACATAGACGACGGTTTCGCCATCGGCAAAACGCTTTGAAAATCGCCGCCAGATCGCCAACGGCAGTCGGCCCCACTCCTCGTCGGGCAACAGATCGTGGAAGCGGTGGTCGTCGAGCAGGATGGTGTTCGAGGCAGGCGTTGCGGGAAACCTAGGTACTCTTGTGGACACCATCACACGCTCCTGCTCTGCCCCTCTGCCCTATTTGGACTTCCCCGCCGGCAAGAAGCTGACGATCTTCTCGCCAAGCTTGATCAGCGCAGCCAGCCTCGGCCGCGGTACGTTCAGCATCTGCGTGTACCAGCGGTCGACCAGCTCGGTGAAAGCCAGCATTTCCTTCAGCCGCTTGGCAGCGACCGGGCTGATGGTCGGATCGTCAGCGGCGTCGGAAACGCAGGCACGCAGCGCATCGATGGCCGGATCGATCTCGCGCTCCTTGCGGCGGGCGGCGATCCGCGCCGCCACTTCCCAGATGTCGGTTTCCGCCTCGAAATGATCGCGCCGGTCGCCGAGGATCGGCACCCGCCGGATCAAATTCCAGGCCAGCAGCTCCTTGATGGAATTGGACACGTTGGACCGCGCCATGCCGAGCGTCTCGGCGATATCCTCCGCGGTCATCGGCGCCTCGGCGAGATACAGCAGACCGTGGATCTGGCTGACCGAGCGGTTGACGCCCCACTCGTCCCCCATATCACCCCAGTGCAGGATGAACCGCTCGACCACGGCAGGGAGTTTCTTTTTGTCTGTCTTTTCTGTCATGACAGAAATATCTGACGTTACTGTGCGGCTGTCAAGGCCTCTTGCGGTTTGGAGGACCTGATCCGCGCGTCGAGCTTCCCAAGAGTCGGTCTTGGTTCCCGAAATGGAACTTGGGTTCTTAGTTCCGTGTTTTCCCGGTCAGCTCGTTAACCGCCCAGTACCAGTCGCGTCTTAGACTCCGCTCGCACGCTGCCAGCAACGAGGTCTGGCGCGGCAATCAAGGCACGGAATGCCCCATCGAAATCCCCCAGACCCCGGCGGTCCGCTGCGGCGGGTGACATCGACGGCCGTGGTCATCGTCTTTGCGCTGGTCATGACCGCCTGCATCCTCGGCGTCATGGCCTGGAAGGTGCTCGACGCCAAGAAGGCGGCGCTGGCGAGCGGCAGCTCCGAGATCCAGAACCTCGCGCATTCGCTTTCCGAGCATGCCTCGCACACCATCCAGGCGGTCGATATCGCGATGGGCGGGATGGTCGACTTGCTGAAATACAGGGATCCAGATCCGGACCGGTTCAACAGATACCTCGCTGAAACGGCGAAAACGCTGCCCCAATTGCGGAGCATCGGCGTCGCAGATGCCAAGGGCAACTGGACTTATTCGTCATTGGCGGAGACACCGCGCCATACCATCTCGGATCGCAGCTATTTCGCCTACCATCGTGACAAACCGGACAACACGCTTCGGATCAGCGAACTGATGCAATCTCGTGTGGACGAGCGATCCTCCATGATCGTTCTTTCGAAACGCATCACCAAGCTCGACGGCAGCTTTGGCGGGGTCGTCGCCGCGGCGATCGACAAGGATTACTTCAATAACTTTTACCGGACATTCCAGCTCGGCCCCGACGGCGGCATCAGCCTGATACGGAATGATGGTGCGCTCCTGATGCGCTGGCCGCAGTCGGACAAGAGCACGGACCTCTCCAAGACCGACCTGTTCAGGAAGCATCTCAAGCAAAGCTCTGTCGGATACTACAAGATCATCTCGCCGTTCGACGGCATCGTGAAGCACCTCGGCTATGAGGTGACGCCGCATTACCCGATGGTGGTCACCGTGGCCATATCGGAAGACTGGCTGCTTTCCGAATGGTGGAAGGGCTTGCGGACCGACGCCATCGTCGCCGGCGTTCTGCTATGCATGATCCTGATGCTGGCGGCGTTGGTTGCCCTGCAGTTCCGCTTCCGCAGCAAGACGGAGCGCGCGCTGCGCGAGCGCGAGGCGCATTATCGCCTGCTGGCCAACAACATCGCCGATATCATCATCCTCATCGATGCCAACAGCCTGCTCCGCTATGTTTCCCGATCGGCCGAGCCGGTGCTGGGATTGCGTCCAAAAGACCTGCTCAGCAAGTCATGCTTAGACCTGGTCCATCCGGACGACAGGGAGAGCGTCAAAGCGGCGACCACCCGGATCGACGGCGCCGATAGCGTCAGCACGGTCGTGTTTCGGCACTATCGGGGCGACGGGACGCTGGCGTGGGTGGAAAGCAAGTTCAAGATGGCCTCCGCAACCAGCGACCCGGCGCGAGCGGAATTCCTCTGCGTCATCCGCGATGTCACCGAACGCAAGCGGATGGAGGATGAGCTGACCCAGCTCAACCGCCGCCTCACCCAGCTCGCCGCGACCGACGGGCTGACTGGACTCACCAACCGCCGCACCTTCGATGGCTTCCTGCGGCGCGAATACGAAGCCTGCGAAGAGATTTCGGTGCTGCTGTTCGATATCGACAATTTCAAGGGCTACAACGACACCTACGGGCATCAGGCCGGCGACCGTTGCCTGCAGGCGGTTGCAAAAGTCATCGGCCATGCGACCGACAACACGTCAGGCCTGTCCGCGCGCTATGGCGGCGAGGAATTCGCCGTCGTGCTGCCGAACAGCTCGGAAGACGACTCAATGAAGGTGGCCGAAGCCATCCGGCTGACGGTTCGGGCGCTCGGCATTCCGAACACGGCCTCGAGCCGCGGCTACATCACCATCAGCGCAGGCGTTGCCGCAAAAACCCGTTCGACGATAGACGAGGCCGCGCTGGTGGGTGAAGCCGACACCGCCCTCTACGAGGCAAAGCGCCTCGGCCGCAATCGCAGCATTGTGTCTTCCTCAGTCGACTTGCAATATGTCGCCAGCGCCTCCCTCCAGCACGATGGCGAATTCGCGCCGGACGAACGGACGCATTAGCTAGGGCGCGTACCTGCTATCCAATTGCGCAAGAAGCGGCTCGATATCCGGCTTTGCTAGACGCGAAAAGCCAGCCAACACCGGACCTACTCCACGATTTTCCAATAGGAGTCCTTGCGGATCACCTTCCCGTTGCGAAACGTGTAGAAGTCACAACCTCGGACCTCCTTTCTCGTGCCCTCGCGTGTGGTGCCTGTGAGGGTCCATTTTGAGATGCCGGTCTCGGCAGTCGGATCCACAAAATGCTCATCGTTGCCGTAGTGGACGTCAGGCAGGCCTTCGAAGCGTGTTGCCAGCGCTTCCCGTACGTTCCGTTTGCCCTCGAAACGAGTCCCCCAAGGCTCACTTCCCCGCGGCACCTCCAGGACGCAATCGTCAGAAAAGAACGCCATGATGAGATCAAGATCGTGCGCGTTGAAGGCATCACATAGGTCCGTCAGCGTCGATCGAATGTCCATCGCCCGTCTCCGCCCAGTCAGACAGTTGATATTTGCTCTGCGCGTTCGATCTCCGAATAGGCCATTGGCGACTGGGTCGGTCAAGGTCGGAGGCCCCGCGAACGGGCCCTGGTTCAAACAGGCACCGACGTTATATCGTCGGCAGCACCGAGAACCGCTCGCCTGCCCGCCGCAGCTTCAGCATCTCGGGATTGCCGGCGTCGTCGTGTACCGCCTCGACCCGGGCCGATGACGGCCCTCGCCGGCAGGCCGAGATCATCGCGGTCACCGGCTCCGCGGGACCTGCGAACACCGCCTCGACACGGCCGTCCCTTCGGTTGCGCACCCAGCCTTCGAGATCGCGCGCCCGCGCGGTGTCGTCGACCCAGGCGCGATAGCCGACGCCCTGCACCCGGCCGCTTATCGTGACATGACGAATTGCATCGCTCATTTATTCTTCAACCCGAGAAATGCGCCGGCACGCGCCTTTACTTCGGCATCGCGCATGGCCCGGCTGGTCAACTCGGCAGACGCAAGGCCGTTCAAATTTTTCGGCGAGGTTCCCACACGCAACGCCTTCAGCGTCTGGTAGACGGCCTGCGTTGCGGCGGCGAATGGCGCGTGGCCCTGCAGCGCGATCCGCACGCGCTGACCGGCGAGATAATCCAGCGCCGTCATGTCTTCGGACGCACCACCGAGCACGATCGGCAATCTCGTCGCGGCGGAAATCGTTTCCAGCTCGCCCCGGCTCTTGATGCCCGTGAAGAACAGCGCATCGACGCCGGTGGCCTCATACGCCCTCGCACGTTCAATGGCGTCGTCAAGGCCGGTGACGGACACGGCGCCGGTGCGGCCCATGATGACCAGCGAGGGATCGCTGCGGCCATCAAGCGCGGCCTTCATCTTGCCGACGCCCTCCTCCAGCGGAATCAATTGCGTTCCGGCCTGCCCGAACGCTTGCGGCAAGAGCGTATCCTCGACCGTGAGGCCGGCGGCGCCGGCGGCCTCGAGTTCCTGCACGGTACGCCGGACATTGAGCGCGTTGCCATAGCCGTGGTCGGCGTCGACCAATACCGGCAGTGTCGAGGCGCGCGACATCCGCCGCATCTGCTCGGCCAGCTCCGTCAGTGTGATCAGCGCAATATCGGGATCGCCGAGAACGGCAAGCGAGGCCACCGACCCGCCGAACATGCCGAGCTCGAAGCCGAGGTCTTCGGCAATGCGGATCGAGGTCGCATCATAGACCGACCCCGGCCGGGTGCAGGCGGGGCCGGCGAGGATGGAGCGGAGGGCTTCGCGGCGTTTGCGGAAAGACATCAGGAGGCTCCTCATTCGTCATTGCGAGGAGCGCAGCGACGAAGCAATCCATACTTTCCTTTGCCGCACGATGGATTGCTTCGCTGCGCTCGCAATGACGGGGGTTGCGTCTACGCAAACTCCAAAATCAACGCGTCCACCGCCAGTGTGGCGCCGGCGGCGGCATGGATCTTCTTCACGGTGCCGTCGCGCTCAGCGCGCAGCACGTTCTGCATCTTCATCGCCTCGACCACGGCCAATGTCTCGCCGGACTTGACCTCCTGCCCTTCGGCGACCGCAATCGACACCACGAGCCCTGGCATCGGGCACAGCAGCTTCTTGCCGGTGTCGGCGGCTGACGTCACCGGCATCAGCCGCGCGGCGGCAGCCTCGCTTTCAGTGAAGACGTTGACTGCAACTTCAAAGCCCTGATGCGCGAGGCGGAAGCCGTTCGGGATCGCGCGCGCCTGCATCGCCACAAAATGGCCGTCGATCGTGCCCTGCCAGACCGGCTCGCCCGGCGTCCAGGTCGAGATCAGATTGTGCGGATTGCCGGGCAGACCATCGGCGCCGATGAAACGCACCGCGATGCCGTCGGCCTCGCGTGCCACATCGAGCGCAATCTCCTCGCGCTCGAGCCACACCGCGCGGCGGCGTTCACGCTGCACCAGGCGGTCGGTCAACTGACCGGAAATCCGGCGCTTGCGCTCGCCGAGCACGTGATCGATCGCCGCACCCACGGCGGCCAGCCGCCGCGCGATCTCGCCTTCCGGCGGACGCGCCGAAAACCCTTTTGGAAATTCCTCTGATATGAAGCCGGTGGAAAGCTTGCCTTCCCGCCAGCGCGGATGGTTCATCAGCGCCGACAGAAACGGAATGTTGTGCCTGATGCCGTCGACGTAGAATGCGTCGAGCGCAGTGGCCTGTGCCTCGATGGCTGCCGCCCGTGACGGCGCATGCGTCACGAGCTTGGCAATCATCGGATCGTAATGGATCGAGATCTCGCCGCCCTCCTGCACGCCGGTGTCGTTGCGGATGGTGACGCCGTCCTGGCTCGCTTCCGCCGGCGGCCGGTATTTCACCAGCCGGCCGATCGACGGCAGGAAGTTGCGGAACGGATCCTCGGCATAGACGCGCGATTCCACGGCCCAGCCGGTCAACGTGACGTCCTTCTGAACGATGGAAAGCTTCTCGCCGGCCGCGACCCTGATCATCTGCTCGACCAGGTCGATGCCCGTGACCAGTTCGGTGACGGGATGCTCGACCTGCAGACGGGTGTTCATCTCCAGGAAGTAAAAGCTCTTGTCCTGGCCGGCGACGAATTCGACGGTGCCGGCGGAATCGTAATTCACCGCCTTCGCCAGTGCCACCGCCTGCTCACCCATCTTGCGGCGGGTGGTCTCATCGAGCAGCGGCGACGGCGCTTCCTCGATGACCTTCTGGTTACGGCGCTGGATCGAACATTCGCGCTCGCCGAGATGGATCACATTGCCATGCTTGTCGCCTAGCACCTGTATCTCGATGTGGCGGGGATCGACGATGAACTTTTCGATGAAGACGCGGTCGTCGCCAAACGAGGATTTGGCCTCCGCCTTGGCGAGGTTGAAGCCCTCGGCGACTTCCTTCTTCGAATGTGCGATCCGCATGCCCTTGCCGCCGCCGCCGGCGGAGGCCTTGATCATCACGGGATAGCCGATCTCGTCGGCGATCTTCACCGCGTGCTTTTCGTCGTCGATGACGCCGAGATGTCCCGGCACGGTCGAGACTTTTGCCTTCGCGGCGGCCTTCTTGGATTCGATCTTGTCGCCCATCGCGGCAATGGCGCTCGCGTTGGGGCCGATGAAGACGATACCCGCCTTGGCGAGCTCGCGCGGAAACGCCTCGCGCTCGGAAAGAAAGCCATAACCGGGATGCACCGCCTCCGCGCCGGTCTTGCGGCAGGCCTCGATAATCCGGTCGATCAACAGATAGCTCTCGGCCGCCGCCGGCGGGCCGATCAGCACGGCCTTATCCGCCATTTCGACATGGAGCGCATCGCGGTCCGCTTCGGAATACACCGCGACCGTCTCGATCCCCATTCGGCGTGCAGTCTTGATGACCCGGCAGGCGATCTCGCCGCGATTTGCGATCAGAATTCTCTTGAACATGTTCTTCTTGCTTGAGCTTTGGGCGGGATCCTCCCCCGCAATGAGACATGCGGGACGCGGGTAACACACCCGTCGTACAGCAAAAATCGATGGAGGCAACGGTCTCGTACCGGCTTCGCGGTGCCGCCCGGCGGTAATTCAGCCGGAATAGGAGTTGAAGCGACCCCGCGCATAGGCGTGGGATACCGCTTTCATCAGCTCGCCGACCTCGGATTCCAGATATTCGTTGGCCACGATCAACGCGCGGATCGTCGCCCTCATATCCCCATCACAGGCAGAAATCGCCTGATCTACAGCGGCTTCCAGCTCGTCGTTCTCTTCGGACTTCGGCTGTGAAGAGGACGACATGGCAATATTCCGTGTTGAGCGAGCTGGTCTATGTTCTTCTTTTGTTCTTGTGAAGTCAATGGGCCGCCGCCGTCTGGTCGCAACAGCGCTCACGGCTTTCCCCAACCTGTTTTGCTTGCACCATTAGCGCGGGCATCTTGGTTCAATCACGTCAGCTTATGCTAGAAGGCGCTCGCGGGTGTGGAATTGATTTGAAATGAATCAGATGCAGTTACGAATTTTTCTGGTTGCGGCGTTCCTGTCGATCGTCCTTCCAGCCAGCCAGAGTTTTGCTGCCACTGCCGCCATCCGCGATGGCAGCACGCTTCAGCTTGGCAATGTCACCTACCGCCTCGACGGCATCGATGTCCCGGCCGCCGATCAGCTCTGCATCGACGAACACGCCGATAGCTGGACCTGCGGGATAGAGGCGCGCGATCAACTGACCAAGTTGATCGGCGGCAAACAGGTTCGCTGCGACGATCTGGGTCCCGATCCTACTTACAAGAAACGGCGCATCGGCGTGTGCAAGATCGAGGGCGACACCACAAGTCTCAGCCAATTGCTGGTCCGCAAGGGACTTGCCCTGAATGTCGAAGCCTCCGCCAGCGGGCGCTTCACGGTGGACGAAGCCCGCGCCAAGGATGACCGCCAGGGACTCTGGAAAGGCTGCTTCGTCGCGCCGCGCGAGTTCCGCGCTGGGAAGAAAGATAGCCCCCTGCTCGGCGCCGCGTGCCGCGCCGATCGCGACCGTGAAATCCGTGAGGCGCTGTTCCCCGAGGATCTCGTGATGCCGGCGAGTTGCAACATCAAGGGCAAGTACGCAGTGCGCGCGCGCGTCACCGGGAACCTTGGCATCTACCATCTGCAGGCATGCCGCTCCTATCCGGGACTGACCAAGCCGGATCGCTGGTTCTGTTCCGAGGAAGATGCGCAGGCCGCCGGGTTCCGCAGGGCCTATAACTGCCGGTCAACCACCAAGAGCAAATGAGGCTGGCTAACGCGCCGGCTCTTGTGTGAAAGTGCCGCCAGAGGTTGCCGGCACGCATGACACCTTCCGACACGACGAACCTCCTGCCTGAAGCTGCCGCCGCCGAGCGCTTGCGGCAATATCTGCAGGAAATCGCAAGCGAGCGCGACAGTGCCCATCGTGCTTTGCAGGAGCGCGAAGCGGAGCTGGCGCGGATCCAGCGCATCGCCGGCGTCGGCGGCCTCGAAATCGATTTCCGTGACGGCGTCAAGAACCGCCGCTCCCCCGAATATCTTCTCGTTCACGGGTTGCCGCCCGAGGCAGCCAACGAGACCTACGAGGAATGGGTCAGTCGAATCCATCCCGAGGATCGCGAGCGAACGGTCCAGCACCTGTTCGGCGTATTGAAAAGCCAGAGCGAGGACTATTCGGCCGAATACCGCATCGTGCGGCCGAACGACGGTGCGGTCCGCTGGATCCGCGTCGTCGGCAAGATCGAGCGCGAGGCCGACGGCCGCGCGCTGCGCCTCGTCGGCGCCGACTGCGACGTCACCGCCCAAATGCTGGCGCAGGCCACCTTGCGCGAAAGCGAGGAGCGCTTCCGCCTGATCGCCAACAGCGCGCCGGTGCCGATCTGGGTCACCAAGCTCGACCGCACGCGTTCCTTCGCCAACCAGGCCTATGTCGATTTCCTTGGACTGCCGTTCGAGGAAGCCATCGTGTTCGACTGGCGCAAAAGGCTGCATCCGGACGACGCAGCGCGCGTCGTCCAGGAATCCGTCGCAGGCGAAGCATCGCTCAAGCCGTTCGTGCTGGAGGCCCGCTACCAGCGCGCCGACGGCGAATGGCGGTGGCTGCGCTCGGAATCCCAGCCGCGCTGGGGTCCGACCGGCAAGCACATCGGCTTCATCGGCGTTGCCCACGACGTCACCTCGGCCAAGCAGGCCGAGCACGATCTGCGCCGGCTGAACGAAATTCTCGAACTGCGGATCACGGAGCGGACGGCGCAGCTCGAATCCAGCGAAGCCCAGATGCGGGCGATCTTCGAGACCAGCCATCAATATCAGGCGTTGCTCAACCAGCATGGCGACGTGCTCTATGCCAACAAGACGGCGTTGGCCGGCATCCTCGCCGACGCCGGCGCGGTGGCAGGCCAGCCGTTCTGGGAAACGCCATGGTTTGCCGCGACCCCCGGCATGCGCGACGCCGTCCGCGATGCCTTCATCACGGTCATGCAGGGCGAAGAGGTCAGGATTGAAATGCTGCTGCACCTGCCGATCGGCGACCGCTATTTCGATTTCGCGATGCGCCCGCTGCACGACCGGCACGGCACCGTCATCGGCGCGGTGCCGGAGGCCATCGACGTCACCGAGCGCCGCCAGGGCGAGGAAGCGCTGCGCCAGTCGCAGAAGATGGAAGCGGTCGGACAGTTGACCGGCGGCGTGGCGCACGATTTCAACAACCTGTTGACCATCATCCGCTCCGCGACCGATTTCCTGCGCCGCCGCGAGTTGCCGGAAGAGCGGCGCCGGCGCTACATCGACGCTATCGCCGAGACCGTGGAGCGCGCCTCCAAGCTGACCGGACAATTGCTGGCGTTCGCCCGCAGGCAGCCGCTCAAGCCGCAGGTGTTCAACGTCGGCACCCAGGTCGAGTCCGTCGCGCAATTGATCCGTCCCCTCGTCGGCGCCCGGATCAGGATCGACGTCGAAATCGCCGATCTCAATTGTTTTGCAATCGCCGACGTCGCGCAATTCGAAACCGCGCTGATGAATCTCGCCGTCAACAGCCGCGATGCCATGGACAGCGAGGGCCAGCTGACCATTCAGGTCCGCAAGGTGGATGCGATTCCGCCGCTGCGTGCCCAGCCCGCCCGCAGCGGCGACTTCGTCGCCATCACCGTGACCGACACCGGCTGCGGCATTGCCCCTGCCCTGCTCGAGACGATCTTCGAGCCGTTCTTCACCACCAAGGAAGTCGGCAAGGGCACCGGCCTCGGGCTGAGCCAGGCATTCGGTTTTGCCAAGCAATCCGACGGCGATATCGCAGTTGCAAGCGAGCCCGGCCAGGGCGCGACGTTCACGATCTACCTGCCGCAGGCCGCAGTGCCGGCCGATACGAGCGAAGCCGCCGCAACCGCCAGCGAGCCCGCAGCCCGCGGCCGCGGCTACCGCGTCCTCGTCGTTGAGGACAATGACGACGTCGGCCAGTTCTCCACCGAATTGTTGGAAGATCTCGGCTACACCGTGCGCCGTGTCGCCAGCGCGGACGCCGCGCTCGCAATCCTGGCCGAGGACGAGTTTTCCGCCGACCTGGTGTTTTCCGACGTCATCATGCCCGGGATGAACGGCGTCGAGCTCGCCGGCATCGTGCGCGAACGCTATCCCGGCCTGCCTGTGGTCCTGACCAGCGGCTACAGCAACGTGCTGGCGGAAAGCGCCCACCGCGGCTTCGAGCTGATCCAGAAACCCTATTCGGTGGAACTGCTGTCGCGAATTCTCAGGAAGGCGATTTCCGAGGCGCGCCGCTAGCGAAGCTCACGCCGCGGCCTCGACGCCGGCCTCCCCCGATACCAGGAGCGCGCGGATTTCCTGCGCAGGGCGCGCGGCGCTGAACAGATAGCCCTGCATCTGCGTGCATCCGAGACTCTGCACGGTCTCGCGCTGCTGCAACGTCTCGACGCCTTCGGCCGTCGTGATCATGTTGCGGTCGGCGGCGATGCTGACCACCGCGCGGATGATCGAGGCCGACGAGGAGTTGCGCGTCACTTCCTTGACGAAGGAGCGGTCGATCTTGATCTTGTCGAACGGGAAGCGCTGCAGATATTGCAGCGAGGAATAGCCGGTGCCGAAATCGTCGAGCGCGATGTGAATGCCGAGCGCGCGGAGCTGGTTCAGCGCCGCGAGCGCGGCGTCGTCGTCCGCCATCAGAACAGCTTCCGTGATCTCCAGCTCCAGCCGGCGCGGATCGAGACCCGTCTCGGCAAGGACAGCGGCAACTTTCACGGACAGCGTTTCAGACCGGAACTGGATCGGCGAGACGTTGACGGCGATGCGGATATGGGCCGGCCAGGTTGCGGCTTCGGCACAGGCGGTACGCAACACCCACTGCCCGATCTCCTCGATCAGGCCGGTCTCCTCGGCGACCGGCACGAAATCGGCGGGCGAGATCATGCCGCGCACCGGATGCCGCCAGCGCAATAACGCCTCGCAGCCGGTGACGCAATCGCCGCGCAGATCGACCTGCGGCTGATAGTGCAGTTCGAACCCGCCCTGCACCAGCGCCTCGCGCAAATCCGCCTCCAGCTCGCGGCGGTGATTGGCCTGCTGCTCCATCTCCGGATCGAAGAAGCGATAGGTCCTGCGGCCGGCGGCTTTCGCCGCATACATGGCGAGATCGGCGTTCTTCAGCAGATCGAGCAGGTCCGAGCCGTCGCGCGGGGCAATCGCGATGCCGATGCTGGCATCGCTGGAAAGCTGATGGCCATGGCAGTCGAACGGGGTACGCAGCGCCTGATAGATCCGCGCGACCAGCGCGTGAACGTCCTCGGCGCTCTCGATGCCGTGCTGAAGGATAGCGAATTCGTCCCCGCCGAGGCGGGCGATGAAATCCTCAGCGCCGACCGACTGGCGCAACCGCTCCGCCACGCCCTTCAGGAACTCGTCGCCGATCAGATGTCCCAGCGTGTCATTGATGCGCTTGAACTCGTCGATGTCGATATAGAGGATCGCGAACTCGCGTCCCTCGGTTTCCAGCAGCAGTCCCTCCGCGTGACGCTGGAACAGGGTCCGGTTCGGCAGATTGGTCAGCGCGTCGTAGTGGGCGAGATGTTCGATCCTGGCCTGGTCGCGCCGCCCTTCGGTGACGTCTTCCAGCGTCGCGGCCCAGCCGCCGTCCGCCGACCGCTTGAAGATCAGCCGGATCGTGCGCCCGTCCGGTGTCGAGGTCACGGTGTCCTGAACCAGGCTGCCGTTGGGATCGAGGAAGCGGTCGCAATAGGCGTCGCCGTCGCCGAGAAAGGAGCCGCGTTCCTGGCGGTGCCGGATCAGGTCGCGCAGATGACAGCCGGGTTTGACGACTTCCGGCGAGAGCCCGAACATATCGATATAGCGCCTGTTGCAGATCACGAGACGGCCCGAGGAATCGAACAGCAGCAGGCCCTGCGTCATGTTGTTGATGGCGGTGTCGAGATGCTGGCTCTTCTCCGAAAGCTTGCGCTGCGCGGCGGCATGCTGGCGGCCGAGCTGACGCACGATCAGGAAGACCATGCCGATCACGACGATGATCGCCAGCGCCGCCGCGAAAAATTGCAGCCTCGTCTGCGCCCGCCAGTCGGCCAACGCAGCCTCCGTTCGGGTAGTCGCCACGATCAGGATCGGGAAGTGCATGAGCGACTTGACCGCGCCGACCTTGTCCTCCGCCAGCCTTGCGCTGGTGAAGCGCCCGGATATGTTGCCATCGACGGCCAGCGCGCGTCGAAAGGCTTCGCTTCCGGCGACATTGAAGCCGATCAAGCTGTCGTCCTTCGGATAGCGGGCTATGATGGTTCCGTTGCGGTGAATCATCGAGATCGCGGTATCTCTGTTGAGCTCCAGCGATCCGACAAAGGCCTCGAAATGCGAAGGTTCGACGCCGCGGCTGGCAAATCCGATGATCTCGCCATTGCGGCCGACGATCTTGCGCGCAAATAGCGTAGTCCAGTTTCTCGTCACCTTGCTGACGACCGGCTCGACGATCACATCGGCGGTCGGTTTTCCCGACGTGAACTCCTTGAAGTACTGACGGTCCGCGATGCTGAGATCGGGAACCGGCCACATCTCGGAGGAATTGATCAGCCATCCCTTGACGTTCCACAGGTTCAGCGCGCCGACATGGGGCAGCGCCGAAAGCTTTGTGCGCAGCATTTCGTGCGCACTTAAGGTCGACATCCTCTGTTCGAATTTTTCCGACGTATCGACCCCGTCGGCCCGCATGCCGGATACGACGTCCTCATGCACGTGCTGGAGATCGTTCAGTTGCTGGTCGAAATGCCGTGACAGCAAGAGCGCGCTGTTGTTGAGTTCGCGCTCGGCGACTTCCAGCGCCCGCTCGCGGTACTGCATGGCGAAATAGCCGGTGCCGAGCATGATCGCGATGACGAGCCCTGCGGCACTCAGGATCAGCCACTGAATCGCGCCCAGCCTGATCCGCCACGGCATGCCGCGACCGAACAGCGGCTGGCTCTCCGCGATGACGTCGTCCGATGGATCATTCAGCATTTTCGCTGCCCCCAACAGGCGCGTGTTGTAGGGACCACAAGCCAAGGGGGCGTTAGCAAAATGAGTTATCGGGAGGTTAAAGCGACCGCAGAATCAGGCGGATTCCGCCATCTCGTCTTCCTTGAGACTGCACTCGATCAGCGCGCCGTCGATCGTGAATTTCGAAAACAGCGAGCCCGGCGTCGACGCCTGCAGCGCCGCAAAAAACTGCGAGTCTCCGGGACTGCGCAGGAAAAACCGGATGTGGTTCGCCGACATCGTATCCCTCGACAGCCATACGATGCCCGAGAACAGCGCCACCATCGTCTGGGCGTACTGCCCGGCATCGGCGATGCCGAGCTCGTAAACCGGCGACACCAGGATAAAGCGCGCACGGAGGATGGGATCCGGAAATTTGCTCATCATCAAGCGGCTGACCTGGCAGGCCGCATGGATGCGCTCGCCGTCGGACAGGCAGTACAGGCTGGGGTGATCGCCTTCCTTGGTCAACCCGTCATAGGCCGCATAGCTTCCCGTCGAAAAGGTCGAAAAGTCCTCGCCGACGCTTTCGGCGTCCTTCTTCCACTGGCCCTTGATCGACCGCCAGGACCTGTCCGGCTCTTTCATCGGCAGAAGGCGCATGACTAACCAGAGGTTACTGCAGAAGTTGATGCCGGCATTTTACGGGCTACGGCTAAACGTTTGCTTACGCCGGCGCCCGGCGCACAAAAAATTTGTTTGACCCGCGAAACTACTACGAAACTACTACCTCGGCGATCGTTTTGCTGCCGTGTCTCCTTACGGTCTCGAACTCCGGCGGGAGCTATGAGGCTCCGGTCCGGAAGTCGAGACAGATTGCCAAGGTGCTAACCTGGGCGCCGACGGCTCTATGCCGCGGCCTCGTAATTGACTTCGGTCTCCGCGATCTTGGTCAGGGTTTCGTCGGTCTTCTTCTCTTCGGCGAGCGTCTGATCGATCAGCTTCACGGCTTGCGGATTGTTGAGCTTTTGTGCCCAGGCTTTCAGGGTGCCGTAACGAGAAATCTCGTAATGCTCGACCGACTGAGCGGCGGCCAACAGGCCGGCATCGAGCGCGGGCGTGTCGGCATACTGCTCCATAATGTCCTTGCCTTCGTCGATGATGCCCTCGATCGCTTCGCACTTCTTGCCGCGCGCTGGCTTGCCGAGAAGCTCAAATATCTCTTCCAGCCTTTCGACCTGCTCCTCGGTCTCTTCGTGGTGCTTTTCGAAGGCGGCCCGCAGCTTGTCCGAGGTGGCAGCCTTCGCCATTTTCGGCAGCGCCTTCAGGATCTGCTTCTCGGCGTAGTATATGTCCTTCAGCGTATCCAGGAACAATTCATTCAGGTCTTTGTCAGGCATGGCTTCCTCCATTGATGGGTGCGCTGACAACATGGGACCGAATGAATTGGTTCCTAAAGGCGTTCGTCGGAGGCGCTACCCGCTCCCGGCCGCAAGATCGATCAGGGCAATGCCGAGGTCGGGCCTCTTCTTGCGTCGAAGCGCTGCCGGCGCTTCGGTCAAGATCACTTCGAGCGTCGGCCTGACGGTTGCTGCCAACAGATGACCGCCGCGCGTCGAGCCGTCGGCAAGGCCGAGCACGACGTGAACGTGCAGGCTGGGCTTGCCGTCATCGCCGGCGGCCACGTCGCCGATCGCGCTGAGGACTTCGCACTGCTCGTCGACCTCGATCTTCCGGTAGTTCTTCGCGGCGACGTCGAACCAGCCGACCGTCGCCCGTTCGAAGGCACCGATCGCAGTCAGCGAGGCCGCGAAAATCCCGGATTCGGCTGCGAACCGGGTGAGCGCGGTAAACGCCTCCTCGCCGGTGTCCAGAATGACGACGTGAACCCGCGCCTCATCATCGGCGCCGATACGTTTGCTCTTCATGACGACCTCGGCCTGAGAGTGAGCTTCCCCCGGTCAATCGGCTCTACGGGGCATCGTTCCCGAAGAGCCGAATCTGGAACTGAAACCTCACATCCGTTTGAAGCGTATCGATCACGATATCGGAACGGTCGCAGGCGCCCCCGGTTGGCCCTCTGTTGGTACAACGGAGGCAACTCATGAACTTGAAGCTCCTAGCCGCAGCGGCGGTTTTTTCGACTGCGGTCGCAGCGCCTGCACTGGCGCAGGATGCTCACGGACGGTCGGATGCGATCCGTAAGCCGCAGACCCAGGACCGGGTTTATCATGGACACAGCGGATTCTGGCCGGGCGAAGTAGCCGCCGGCGTGGTTGGCGGCGCGATCGGAACGGCCGGCGCGATTGCGACGGCGCCGTTCCGAAACGACGTCTACGCCTACAATTATGGCTACGGGCCGCGCTACTACAATAGCGGCTTCGTCTGTCAACCCGGCACGACATTCATCGGTGCGGACGGCCGGCGCCATATCTGTCAGTAGCGAACAACGAGCATTGAAGAAGAGGCGGTCCAACACCGCCTCTTCTCTTGTTTGGCGATTGCCTTGTTTAGCGATCGCCTGAAGTCTTCTTGCCGGGCGGATCGCCGCCGCGATCGACCCGGCTCACGCGCTGGGCGCGTTCCTTGTCCTTGGGTTGCTCCTGTCCCCGTTGATCACGGATGATGCCCTGATCATCGCTGCCATTGGATGATCCGGGATCAGTCGGTTCGGGCTCTGTCGCCTGCCGATGTTGCTCCTTGCCTTCCCGAACCAGCAGTTCGTCGCCGAGCATTTGCCCGATGATCTGTTTGGTCTGGGCCTCGACCTTCTCATGAAACTTGCTCATGGCGGGCCTCCTTCCATCGGAGAACGACATCAGGCTGCAATGTTTCCATGTGTTTCCAAGCAGGTTTTTGCCAGGCTCGCCGGTGCTTCCTGCCCTTGAGACCGGTTCCGCGCAAAGTAACAATCCTGTCGCAGAGCAAAACCAAACGGGAGGCGACGGCGGATCGTTCAGCCGGGCGATAGCTTGAATTTCATGGCGGGGATCGGGCCCGACTTCAAATCAGGCTATGTCGACCCCCTCCCCGTCAGCAACGCCGACGTCGGCGCCACGGCGGCCAAGCGGGTTTTCCCGGCCGTACGTTTGGGCTGGAAGTGAACGGCGGAAAACAGAAAACGGCGGGGAAATAACCCTGCCGCATTCATCTGACTATCCGATGAGCCATAGCCCCTTGTGGATGTCGAATTTCACCAGACCTTCGTCGCGCATCTTCAGAAGCAGGGATTGGCAGGCCTCCTCATTCGGAAGATTGGCACGCCTCATGAGTTGGTAGGCCTTGAGCGGCTTCTCGCGAAGCGCATTGAGGATATTCTCGCGATCTTTCAGCATGACTGCTCCTGCAATCCAAAATTGGCGTTGATAGTGAGCTGCTCAGGCCGCCATGACGAGTTTGATCTGGCCGTCTTCAAGACTTCCGGCCGCGAGCGCGTCGCGCGCCATCTTTTCGATAACAGGCCAATTTGCGAGAAGAAATTTTTGGGCCAGAGCCTTGGTCGGCAGCCCGGTTTGCAGAACGCAGCGCTGCCGCGCGTTCCCGTTCGCGATCTGAAAGGATACCGATTGCGGCCCCTCGGTGATCTCTTGTTCGGTGGGCTTGGCAGCTATCCGCATCCGCTATCCTTTGTGAACGTCTGATTGGACCAAGCTGTCGGGATCGGCATCAACCGCCGCGCCTTGGTTCGTTTCTTAAAGCTTGCGAATGAGCGGCGAGCCGCTGGCGGCCAGCTAGGGCTGATCGTCGTCGGCCTTTGGGGAGCCTTTCGGCCCGTGATCCGCAATCGGCTGCGTGTTGCGGACCGCCTCGGCCAGCATCAGGCGCAACTCATCCTTCGTCATCGGTGGTTGCCGGGTGGTCGATGATTTCCATTGTGCCATGAGAGGCTATATGGGGATGCCGGGGTGAGATTTAACCCCCTGACTCGCCCTATCAGTGTCCCAGCACCCCTTTTAGTCACCTCGGGCGCAATGCGTGGCGAGATCGCGAACGCATACTCACCTGTCATCGCCCGGCTTGACCGGGCGACCAGTATCCCAGCGACGCTAATGATTGAACCGAGAAGCAGCAGCGTACTGGATAGCCGAGATATGACCTACAGCAGCCCCATATCCAGCATGCCCGGCAGTTGTGCGAGCGGCAGCGCGGCGGCGCCGACCAGGGTGGCGACCAGCGCGGCAAGGCGATGATTGCTGTGGCGCTTGCCGCGCATCTCGCTGGCGATCCATTCCAGCACCTTCGTGTCGATGTTGGCGGCCTTCACCGGCGCCCAGCTCTCGATCGGCGTATCCGGCGACAGCGCCACCGTGCGCGGCGGCACCGGCAGGCCGGACTCGGAGGCGGCATGGTGGGCGACCGCCTTGGCCAGCAAATCGTCGAAACGTCCGTCGTCGGTGCGTTCCGCAGCCGCATCGCTGATTTCGAACAACGCTTCGATTTCGGCGCGGCTCACCGGCTCATGATCAACCGCGCTTACGGTGAGGATGCGCGCGCACCACGCGGCGTCATCGGCATCAAGCGCGCGGGAGAAATGGATGCGACCCCTGGTCGTGGGACCTTCGCCGGTGATGACGCCATCGCGAACGATGGTGAGCGCATCAGCGGCGGTCTTGCGGCAGGATGGTTGGAGAGATATTTCAGCGGGCACGGCAGTCGCGGCAGACATAGTTGCACTTCTCGATTTCAATTCCAGTTCAGCATTTCCATACGGGCCATGAACGAGCGGTTAACGATTCGAAACCCGCATTCCCTGATTTTTACATGGTTGCCAATTGGTCGCTGTGAGGTCGGTCACGGTTCAGACCAATGCATTCCCGGGTGCAAAAAGCGGCCCGGCGTGATGCGGGCGATAAAAGGCAATATCGGGGCAGCGACGGCAAAAGAGTGGAACGGTTGTGAAAACAAAAGGATGGCTCCCAAATCTGGCTTCCGCCATCGAATGCAGGCCCGCCGGTTCTTTTCGTCGCAGAGGCGCGGACCAAAAGAAGATGCTAGGAGTTCCGGGCTCGCGGAGAAGGATCTCACCTTTTGCGCTAACCGGTTCACTTAACCGCTTCAGAATCGTATAATGTTAAAGGCAAATTTCCCTGTAACTTTAATAACATGAGGTAAAACCATGGCACTCCAGATTGGCGCAACCGCCCCCGATTTCGAAGCTGAGACCACGGAAGGGAAAATCAAATTCCACGACTGGATCGGCAACAACTGGGCGCTTTTGTTCTCGCACCCGAAGGATTTCACGCCGGTTTGCACCACCGAACTCGGCGCTCTCGCGAAGTTGAAGCCGGAATTCGACAAGCGCGGCGTCAAGCTGATGGGCTTGAGCGTCGATCCCGTCGACCGGCATTCGAAATGGTCCGAGGACATCAAGGAGACGCAGGGCGCGGCGCCGAATTATCCGATGATCGGCGACATCGATTTCAACGTCTCCAAGCTCTACGACATGCTGCCGGCCTCAACGTCGGGCGATCCGCTCACGCGCACGCCCGCCGACAACCAGACCGTCCGCAACGTCTTCATCATCGGTCCCGACAAGAAGATCAAGCTGGTGCTGGTGTATCCGATGACCACGGGCCGCAATTTCGCGGAAATCCTGCGCGCCATCGATTCCCTGCAGATGACGGCCAAGCATCGCGTCGCGACGCCGGCCGACTGGAAACAGGGCGAGGACGTCATCATCGCGGGCTCCGTCAGCGACGACGAGGCGAAGACGATCTATCCGGCCGGCTGGAAGGCGCCGAAGCCCTATATCCGGATCGTGCCGCAACCGAAGTGACGGTGGCGATTGCGAAGCAATCGAAACCGTCATCCCGGGATGGTGCGCAAGCACCAGACCTCAGATGCGCAATTGCGCATCGGGGGATCTCGAGATTCCGGGTCTGGTCCTTCGGACCATCCCGGAATGACGGTGATCCGCCGTGACGCTTCCGTCAGGCGGCGCGGACGCGGTCGAGGAATCTTTCCACCTCGGCCTTCAGGTGCAGGCTTTCGCTCGACAGATTCTGCGCAGAGGCAAACATCCGGCTCGAGGTCTCGCCGGTCTCGTCGGCGCCCTGCGCGGCGTTGCGGATGTTGGCCGCAACATCGGCCGTGCCGCTCGCCGCCGCGCGCACGCTCTGCGCAATGTTCTGGGTCGCGCTGCGCTGCTGCTCGACCGCCGCCGAGATCGAGGTGGCGATATCGCTGATGCGCTCGATGGTCTGGCCGATCGCCTTGATCGCGCTGACCGACTCTTCGGTCGCAAGCTGCATGCTGCCGATCTGGCTGGATATCTCTTCCGTCGCCTTGGCCGTCTGACCGGCGAGGCTCTTGACCTCCTGCGCCACCACGGCAAAGCCGCGGCCGGCATCGCCTGCCCGCGCCGCCTCGATGGTGGCGTTAAGCGCCAAGAGGTTGGTCTGCTCGGCGATCGAGGTGATCAGCTTCACCACGTCGCCGATCCGGGCGCCGGCTTCCGACAATTCGTTGATGCGCTGGTCGGTGGCGGCGGCCTGCTTGACGGCGTCTGCTGCGATGCCGTTCGATTCCTGGACGCGGCGGGTGATTTCGGCGATCGAGCTGGAGAGCTCGTCGGAGGCGGCCGCCGCGGTGCGGACATGCTCGGAGGCGGTTTCGGAAGCGCCGGCCGACTTGCCGGACAGGCTTGCAGTAGTCCGCGCGGTGTCGGTGAGCTGCCGCGCGACACGCTCGAATTCACCGGAGGAGCTCAGCACCTTGTCGAGGATGCCGCCAACGCCGGTCTGGAACTCGTCGACGAAGCCGCGCAATTCCGACTTGCGCTGCTCGGCAGCGGCAGCGGCAGCCGCGGTCTGCTCGTCGCGCAAGCGCCGGCGTTCGACCGAATTGTTCTTGAACACCGCAAGCGTACGCGCAATCTCGCCGATCTCGTCCGTCCGGTCGTCGCAGTCGATTTCGACTTCGGCGTTGCCGTTGGCAATGGCAGTAAGCGAGGCCGTGACCGACGTCAGCGGCTTGGTCACCTGGCGCACGAGCAGCAAGGTCAGCAACATCACCAGCAGCGCGGCAATGCCGGCTGCGATAGCCATGTTCTGAATGGCATGCGACAGCATGCTCTCGTAGTGAGCCATGGGAATGCCGACATACAGCAGACCGATCACCTTGCCGGCCGAATTCACGATCGGGTAGTAGGCGGTCATGAACGTCTTGCCGAACAGCGTTGCCGGGCCGCGGTAGGCTTCTCCGCGGCGCACCACTGCCTGCCCGGGGTGATCGGCCGCGAGCTGAGTGCCGACGGCGCGGTCGCCGTTCTCCTTCTTCACA
Organism: Bradyrhizobium sp. LMTR 3; assembly: GCF_001693485.1. Taxonomy (GTDB): domain Bacteria; phylum Pseudomonadota; class Alphaproteobacteria; order Rhizobiales; family Xanthobacteraceae; genus Bradyrhizobium. Next base: position 24,235 of record NZ_MAXC01000017.1, on the reverse strand, counting down.
TTGGTGGTGCGGCGGACGAACTGGTTGCTGGCGTCGTCATAGACGAAAAGCGTCGCGTTGCCGCCGGCATAGCCCACCGCGCGATCGACGATCGCGTGGTCCTTGAACTCGGGCATCTTCGGAATTTCGGCCCGGGCGACCGCCCCGTCCTTGAGTGTGATCTTGGCGTCGCTATAGGTCTCGGCAAAAGCCAGACCCAGCGTGCGCAGGTTGACCTCGATGTCCCGCAGCGCCCGGTCACCGAATTCGGAAGTCAGCGACCAATGGGCCGCCCCGACCACCAGCGCGGTATTCACCGCGATCAGGAGGATCGCACAGATGACAGCCTTGGTACCGAGGCGCAGCTTGAGCGCCGGCAAGAACTTTCCAATGGATTGCGTGGTCATAACGAGAATTCCCCCAAAATCCCGCCCAATCTGACCCGTTTTGCTTACGATCGCCTTAATGGGCACAACTCAGGGAAAATACTGATAAGCTTCATGAAATTTATGCGTGCAGGAAGCCCGAACGCTCTACTTCAAACTGAGCGGCGGTTGACCACCAGCACGGCCGCCGCGCAGGCGGCCATGCCGGCAATCGAGACCACGTCCAGCCGCTCGCCGAACAGCACATAGGCCATCAGCGACGTCACCGCGGGCACCAGATAGAACAGGCTCGCTACCGACGTCGCGGCCGAGCGCCGGATCAGCCAATAGAGCAGCCCGATCGATCCGATCGACAGCACGACCGCAAGCCAGGCCAGCGCCAGGATGAACTCGGTGGTCCAATGCACCTCGTTGGTCTCGAACAGCCATGCGCCGAGACTGAACAAGATCGTCACCGCGACGTATTGCACGAGATTGCCGGACCGCCAGTCGATCGCGCTGCAGTAGCGGCGCTGGTACAGCGTGCCGAGCGTGATGCTGACCAGCGAAACGGCCGAGGCGAGCCATCCCCAGCCCGCCTCTCCGCCCACCGGCCTGTCGTGCAGGATCAGCACGACGCCGGCGAGCCCGAGCAGCAATCCGCTCCATTGCAGCGGCGTCACGCGCTCGCCGAGCCAGCGGCTCGCAAGCGTCGAGGTGAGAATCGGCTGCAGGCCCGGAATCAAAGCCGAGAGCCCCGCCGGGATCGAGTGCGCAATCGCGATCGCCGTGCCGCCGAGATAGATGCCGTGCACGAGAATGCCGGCGACGGCGCTGTGCGCGATGCCGACGCGGTCCGGCCAGCGCGGCCGCGCGACTACGACGATGATCGCCATCAGTCCCACCACGAACGCCATTCGGATCGCGAGATAGGTCAGCGGCTCGGCGCTGTTCAGCACATATTTGGTGCCGATGAAGCCCGTGCTCCAGAGCACGACAAAGATCGCGGGCGCTGCGCGCGCGGCAATTTTTTCGAAGTCGCCAGTCATTTGCCGTCCCTGTTGCCCGATCGCATGTTGTGCGGCAAGGGTCGGTCACGCGAACCGTCGCCGCGATTTCACATATCGAAGAACGATTTGATGAAGCGCGGCGAACCTATCGTGGCGAAGTTACGTTCTGGGGCTTGCGCGAAAGGTAACGGCGATTACCACTCTTCCGGACAGGGATCGACGATCCTCCAGAGCTCGCGGCCGTTCTTGATCTTCTTCATCTCGGTGGTGAGCCCGCCGTTGCGGCGAATCCAGTCCTTCACCGTTTCCGGATAATAGGACATCAGGTCCGACGTCCCTTCAGCACTCGTGACCTTGATGCCGAAAGTGAAGGCCTTGTCGTAATAGGCCTGGTGGAAACCAACGCTCGCCTTCGGCGTGACGCAGATCTTGTTCATCGGCACGATGCCGAACACCAGCGTGCAGGCCGAGTTGCAGATGCCGTCGATGATGACCCGCTCCTTGCGGTCGCGGATGCGCTTGTACTTGGCCTTGTACTCCTCGACATAACCGCCGTGGTCGCGCGTGATATGCAAGTCGGCGCGCGCCGGGCTCGCGACCAGGACCGAGAGGGACAGCAAGGCAAGAGACGTGATGCGCATAGGTCGATCGGGAACCGGGTAACCTTTGTCAGACGGGGATAGGTCGGCCCTTGAAGTCAGATCGGACAGAACTCTGGCCGGACTGTGTTAGGAATTCGTTAAGCATCCCTTGAGGCCAAAAATGGGCGCGTTAGGATGGTTTTCCGCAGCATTTCTGCCCGCTTCTCCTAGAATGGGAAATTGGACCAGCCAAAGTAGCAGCGGTTGCGGGCTTCGATCGATTCGCAGCTTAGGCTTCTAACTTGTTGTTTTAACACACTTTCTTCGCACGAATTTCTGTCCATTCAGATCGAATCACTAGAGCTTCAGTGGGACTTCCGGAGAATCGAAATGACCAAAGCAAAGTTTTTCGCTGCCGCCGCCCTCCTCTCCACCGCGGCCCTCGCCCCAAACCTGGCGGACGCCCGCCATAATCGGCACCTGCATAATTGGGGCCTGCCCTACCCCATCAGCTTCCTGCACAATTACGGGCCTGGCCTGCAGCCCGGCACCTTCGCCTATTACGACGGCCCCTCCACCGTCCTCTGCCGCCAGGGCGCGGCCGCCTATATCGGCCAGGACCGCCGCCGGCATCCCTGCTACTAGCCTCCGCTACTGGCTCTATCAGGCCAAGTCTGGTACGAGCCACCGCAGGCGCTCGTAGCTCAGCTGGATAGAGCATCGGATTTCGATTCCGAGGGTCGGGAGTTCGAATCTCTCCGAGCGCGCCACTTCTGTCATTTCCACCACGCCAACACCGAGAATTACCGCCAATCGCCGCCGGAACTACGGCTGAGTGAAGCGCGAGAAATATCCTGCGCGCGAAAGGCGTAGTAACGGCGGCGACAGCAGCTTCCAGACGGGCGCGAGGTGTTCGTGGACGGCGGATTGCATAGCTTTGAGCCTGCGGCGGGAGGACCGCAATCGCCTCGGTGCTGCTCTCCAGCTCGCGCTGTTTCGCCATCCCGCCATGACAATGGCGCAGGTCCTCAACCGCTCCGCAGCTCTCCCAGAAGAATTGGTGACCTTCATCGCCGAGCAGCTCGAACTTCCGGCTGAGGCGCTCGCCGATTATGCAAGCCGGGACCAGACCATGACGGATCATGCCCGTGAACTCGCGGCGGCGCTTGGGCTTCGCAGCGCAACCAGAACCGACATACCCTTCATGATCGATGCGGCCGCTCGTTCGGGGCCGCTGCTCATGCGAGTGTCAGCGACGTCATGGATGCGATCCGTGTCAGCTTCTCTGGGTTTCGAACGTAGTAAAGACCGGTGATGCGCGCGTCCTCGACCCGGACCGCAAGGACGCCGTCGATTTTCCCATCAAGGCGCATGAGGAGCGCCGGGTTGCCGTTGACGACAGTGTGCTCGCCAGTGAGCGCACCTTCGATCTTCGGGAGGCCGTGGACGAACATCCCGACAACCCTTTGTGCCCCGATGATCGGGCGCAGCGCAGCCTGCTTTACGCCGCCGCCGTCGCTCACGAGGACGACGTCAGGCGCAAGCACGTTGATGAGGTCCTGGGGATTCCCGGATTCGAGTGCACGGCGAAATAACTCCAGTGCCCTCCTCGCCTCGGCCGGAGAGACCACTTGGCGAGGGCGGCGCGCATCGACGTGCAGACGGGCCCGATGCGCTATTTGGCGGACGGCCGTGGGAGTCTTGTCGACGACGGCGGCGATCTCCTCATAAGTTACATCAAAGGCGTCGCGAAGAATGAAGACAGCGCGCTCGACCGGTGACAGCGTCTCAAGGACGATCATGAGCGCCATGGAAACACTTTCGGCGAGTTCGACGTCTTCCGTCACATCCGGCGCAGTGATCAACGGCTCAGGCAGCCACGGCCCGACATATTCCTCCCTGCGCCGTTTTATCGTGCGGAGCCGATTCAGCGCCTGCCTAGTTGCAATTCGGACAAGATAGGCGCGTTTGTTGCGTACCTGTCCCAAGTCGACCTTCACCCAACGCAGCCAGGTCTCCTGAAGGACGTCTTCGGCATCAGATGCCGATCCAAGCATCTCGTATGCGACCGTGAAGAGCAGATCACGGTGCTCTGTGAAAGCCTCCGTCGCCACATCAATGGCATGGTCGTTAATGGCATGGTCGTTCAAATCTCGATCCCTCTCATTCAGCGCCATCGCTTCGCCAAACAGCTCGGAACGCGTCGAATTCTCAATAAAGGGAGAGCGCACTAAATGGCCTCGCCTGTGCCGCAAGACTACCACCAGAACGCCACCGCCTCACGCATGCCGTCTGTATTCGGGCATGGTTGATGCACTCGTCTCAGATCTCGAAAGCTCACGCCGAAGGGGTCACCGATCTCTTGATTGGGCTTGCCCGTGAGCCTCCACCGAGAGGTTCTGCCAGTCGGCCCAGGACTTGAGCCTGTCGGCGTAGACCTGCTGGAGCATTTGGTAGAAGCCCCGGCCGAAAAGCACCCTCAGGGGCGGGGTATCGGAATCGACGATCTTGAGGAGTGCCTGGGCCGCAGCGGCCGGGTCGCCGGCGGGCTGCTTTCCCACGAGCACGGCAAGGCGCTGGCGGAGTCCGTCGTAGACCGGGTTAGCCTCGGCCATGTGACCGTTGGCTAATGGATTCGGATTCTTGCCGGACCTAGTGGCGAAGCCGACGGGCTCGACCACGGTCACCTTGATGCCGAAATCGGCGACTTCTTGGACAAGGGTGTCATTCAGAGCTTCGAGGGACCATTTGGAGGCTTGGTATGCGCCGCCGAGCGGCATCGCGATGAGCCCGCCGATCGAGGACATTTGGACGATGTGCCCTGCGCCCTGCTCGCGCAGGTAAGGCAGCGCGGCCTTAATGACCCAAACCGCGCCGAACACGTTGGTCTCGAACTGGTCGCGCAGTTGTTGCTCCGTCAGTTCCTCGATTGCGCCGATCTGCGCGTAGCCGGCATTGTTCACGATGACGTCGAGACGGCCGAAATGTTCTTTGGCCCGCTTTACGCTTTCGAAGACCGCGACCTTGTCGGTCACGTCCAGCTCGAGCGGAAGCACGGCGTCGCCATAGGCATCGGCCAGTTCATCAAGACTCGCGGTGTTTCGGGCGCTCGCGGCCACCCTGTCGCCGCGAGACAGGGCGGCCTCGACGAAGCAGCGGCCCAAACCGCGCGACGAACCGGTGACGAACCAAGTCTTACTCATGATGTCTCCTTCTTTCTTTGATCTCCGCTGAACATTCGATTTGCATCGTCGAATATGGGTTCGGGTACCCTTGTCATATGCGCCAGTTGTCACTCGTCGCGCTGCGTAGGTGGTTACCGTTCGCGAGCCACGTCAGAACTGCCAGCTCACTATTGAAGAGTACGCGGCGAGCGCACAGCTTTGCGTAAGCCGGTTGCTGGACCTTGGCGATCACCTCGGTCGCCCCAAACCTGGCGACCAAGCCGCAGACAGCGGGGTGCATTCGCCGGATCGCTCGCCCCCTTAGGCAAGCTCGGCCTTGTCCAGACCGAATTCCTTATCGTACTTGCCGGGCGGAGTGCGGAAGGCCACATTGACGCGGTTCGCCGCATTGATGCCGATCACGCGGAAGGTCAGCGTCGAGAGTTCCTTTTCGCTGAACTGCTCACGCAGCTCGGCATAGAGGTCATCGGAGACGCCGGTCCGCGCGAGTTGGGTCAGCGCCTCGGTCCAGGCCAGCGCCGCGCGCTCCTTGGGGGAAAACAGCGGCGACTCGCGCCAGATCGCGATGTGATACAAGCGCAACTCTCGCTCGCCGCTTAGCTTTGCCTGCTTGACGTGCATGTCCAGGCAGGCGGCGCAGCCGTTTATCTGCGAGGCACGGATGTCCACCAATTGGCCCAGCCCCGGCTCGATATCGCTGCTTTTGACGATCGCAATTCCGAGTTCCTGGAGTTTCTTGAACAGATCGGGCGATTGCTCCATGAAGTTCAGGCGCGATTGGGCATTGGGGTGGCTCATAATCACTCTCCTTCGCGTGAGCGTTTGGGTTGATCACATCTTTAAGACACCCCGGTCTTGCGCCTTGTGACATCGCCGCTGACAAAACTTAGTTCGCTTGCCCCGAATCTCAGAAAATCGAAGGCTCGGCGGTATTCGGCGCACCCTTCAAGGATTGGATCCTTCTGGCCGCACTGGACCGGGCGCGTCGGAAGCTCTCGGGAGTGCAGGGCGGCGACCGGCAGATGGTCGATATCCTGGCCAGTGCTGAGCGACGGTCTGCCGGCGGTCGAAACCGCCTGCGCTACGGCACTTAAGGAAGGCGTCCACTCGGCCGACGTCATTCTTATCCTCGCCCGACGCCGCGAGCCGGCCGCTACGATCACGATCACGACGCCCGTACGCTGCGCCTGCACGATGAACCTGCCGATTGTTGGGCACGCACGAGAGTTCGTCACCTGCTGCAGCTGCTGCTCGGGTCGTCGTCCTAATGTCGGCGAAGAGCGCCACAGGCGGGCCTTAGAGGCCTATGGAGTAGACATAGTTCTCATCATCACCCGTGCGGCGCGCCACTCCGGTACACGCTATCGCCGCCAACTTCGGCCGAGTCATCGATTGACGTAGTCAAGTTGTCGAGTTGATGCACTGTCACCGCAACACCACCATCGACGCCGATCAACCGCTTGTTCTGCGCAGGACGATGCCGACAACGGCGCCGACGAACAGCAAGGCGCATGCGGTCGATTGGATGAAGAACCCGGGCAGACGCTTCTCCACCGCTTTGATGTAGCCGGTGAAGTACAATACACGTCCGCCAATCCAGACGAGTCCGAGCGTCGCGGCCGCGATGTCGTTCAGATAAATCGCGCAAAGCCACAGCGGCACTAGAAAGATCGGCATCCATTCGAGCGTGTTCATGTGCACGCGAAACACGCGCTCGAAGTCTGCATTACCGGTCGTTGCCGGAAGCTTCACGTTGAACTTTCCATGTGCCGCCGCGACGCGCGTGGCCAGGAAGAAATGGAACGCCACAGTGAGCAACGAGACGATCGCAGCGTAGTATGGCATAGCAAATCCTATGCTGAACCAACCTGACCAGCTCCGCCCGACGACCACTCGCCGTCTTAGGGCCGATTCACAGTCCCCGCTCCGAGCCGGTTGACATGCGGCCGTCAGGCCTTGCGGGCCAACAGGTCGGCATACCGCTTGAGGTACAGCGGCCAACCCTGATCGCCGGCAACTCCGTCGCGCTCGCTTTCCCAGCCTTCGCCATGGCGCTCCAGATTCCGGTGCTCGATCTCGACGCGGGTGCGGTCTGCCGTCTCGGCGGTGAAGCGCACTTCCCACTCGCTGGTCCTGTCCGGATCGGTCTCGATCTGCCATCGCGGGCTGATGTCCCAGCTCAGAAGCACCCGGTCGGGCGGCTCGTAGGCCAGCACGCGCGCCCAGCGGCACTCGCTGCCGTCGACGCCACGATCATAGAGGTAGCCGCCGACCCGAGGCTCGAACACCGTCTCGGCAATCGGGACAGCGAGCATGTTGTGCTCGGGCGGTTTGAAACTGCCGAAGTCCTCGGTGAAGACCTTGAATGCGCGCTCGATCGGCGCCTCGACCACGATGGACTGCTTCACGGACGCAACTGATATATGAGCGTTCATTGTGACTCCTCTGGTGGTTGCTCGACGGCGACCTTGTAGGCCGCCAGCGTTTTGCTCCAGAACCGGTCGAGCCAAGCGCGCATCTGGCCAAGCCCGTGTGGATCGATGTGGTAGACGTTGCTTGCACCCTTCGGCTCGGAACGAACCAGGCGCGATTCGCGCAGCACCTTGAGGTGCTGGGAAACAGCCGACTGCGAGACCGAAACCTGCCGGGTAATCTCCGCGACTGAGCGCGGGTGCTCAGCGATCAGCTCGAATATCGCGCGGCGCGTCGGGTCGCCAAGGGAGGCCAACTGGGCGTTATCAACAGTCATAACTTATGATTAGTATAAACTAATGATATTGTCAATCGGAGCCGCTCGCAGCTTGCCGGGGCGCGACGCGACGTACTGGAGCGAACCGCCTCTTGGCGCGGCGTTGTCGGCTAAGGACTGGTTTCGCAGCCGTGTGTCGACTTGCGCTGGATCAGGTCCCAACGGTTGCCACAGAGATCCTCGAAAACCGCGACGATGCCGTAGGCCTCATGCCGTGGCTCCTCAACGAACCGCACACCGGCTGCGATCATGCGCGCATGATCGCGATCGAAATCATCCGTCTCCAGGAACAAGAAGACCCGCCCTCCGGTCTGGTCACCAATGCGCGCCACTTGGGCCGGACCGTCAGCCCGCGCCAATAGCAGGCCGGAGCCGGCACCGCCCGGTGGGCGCACGACCACCCAACGCTTGCCGCCGCCGAGCGGCGTGTCTTCACACAGCTTGAAATCCAGGGCGCCGGTGAAGAAGGCGATCGCCTCGTCATAGTCCGCGACCACGAGGCTGACGAGGGAAAGATGCTGATTCATCGCCCAGCCAAGCGAGCTGCGAGAAGCCGGCTCTCAAGAAGGCGAGGATAGCATTGTACCGGCTCAGTTGTTGCAACGTCTAAACCGAGACGGGCGGCGAACCGATACTGGTATTCGCGAGGCACAACCGCACCCGAAAGCCCAAGTTGGTGGACCGATTCCGCGTGTGAAGCGTGCGCCCACTCCCGGCCCGTCGCGTCACCTTTGGGATTGACCGGCCCCATGATCATCGAGGGAAAGCGGACGGCCTGGCGAGATCGGGCACTTCCTAAGGCGTAGTGCGAAATTGCAGGCCATCGCAGTCTGACCGATTGGAGCGCGCGGCAGGCTCCCACATCATAGGGGCAGCGCGAGGCAGTAGTGCCTGTCTTCATCGACCGTGGCGCGCCACTTCGAGCCTGACGGGGCACGCCGAGCCCCGCATGGACCTCGAAGACAAGCGACATGCCGCGATCAGGAACAAATCCAGATGATCGCAACCGCGATCGGAATACCCAAACCAAGTGCGCCGAAAATCGCCGGGACGAAATCGGACAGCAGGCGTACGCCAGATGATGACATGACGTTACTCCTTGGAGCCCCCCGAGCCTCTTGCTCGTCCCCAAGATGAACGGTCAATCGCGCCTTCGGATTACGGTCCTTGGCGACTCTCTGTGAAGCGACAATGCTGGGGGCGTTATGGTTAACAGGTGGTTAACAGACAAGAAGAAGTTTGCAGACCGCGCCTTGAAGACGCGCCGCTCGATGGTGAATCGCGTGCCGGCGCTACCCACGTCCCTTTGGCCAAACTCCGAAAGAGCGCCTCGCCGGCATCGTCGGCCGCTCCCGTCTGGTCCCGCCGCCGTCAGGGAATGGCGCCTATCCGGCGCCATTCCTCTTCAGCGGCGCAGGCGCCGATCAGAACGAGCAGCCATAGGCCGTGAGCGATGCCTTCGTCGCGTCCAGGGTCTGCTTGCAGGTCGCGTCCATGGTTGCTTTCGTCGACGGATTCTTGGCCATGTCGACCCACGCCTTGCGCGTCTGGTCGATCTGCGTCTTGTACATCGCGCGCTGTGCCTCAGGGACCTTGGAGACGACGCAGGCGTCGTACTTGGTCAGGAAGTCGTCGCAGGAGGCGATGCCCGTGCTCTGCGCGTGAGCCGTCGTGACGCCCGCGAGCAAGGCGACGCCCGCCGCGAGTGATAGCACCTGTCGATGGTTCGCGCTCGAACCTGCCCCGGCATTCGATGTTGCTTGACGCATGATTTTTATTTCCTCTGTAACAACTGAACAATTGGATCGCCGGCAAAGCCCGCTGTCGCCAAGGTCTCCCCGATAGATTCGCAAAGCATCGCGCGCCGACAACCGGTCGGCGTTGCGGACGTTGAGCAATTCAAGCGTTGAGCAGTTCGAGGCAAGACCGGGCACCACCGTGCCGGCCACGAATAATTGTTCCGTCAATTTGGCGAGATTATGGGTGACGACACCGTGACGTTGTGGTGACCCTTTGCCGGCGATGGACGGGCGCCATCATGTTATGTTGCCGTGCGATGCCGTCGCGCTGAAGGCGAACTCACGCGGCCGAGGTATCGATCGAGCGGCGTATCACCTTCCGTACCTCGGCATTGGATAGAAACAGATCGTGGTTGATGATGCCCCAGCCAGAATCGGACGCATCGATGACGCGCACGCCGAGCTGCTCGATAGTGGCCTTCTCGGCGGCGCCGACCCGAGTCATCCCGCCGGCCAATCGTCCCGACAACGCAAGCGCGCGATCATTCGTCGAGGCGACGACGGTAATCTTGCGGGTGAGTGGTCCGATATTCTGGGTCGCCGAAGTGAACACATCCATATCGATGTCCGGTGAGGCGAATACCACGGCCCCGATCTTGCCGGCGACGCTGTCGCCATATCGCGCATAGAGCTGACGTAGCCCTTCGAGGGTCAGCATGGTCCCCATGCTGTGCGCGACGATATGAACGCGGCCGACGCTCGGGGCGGTGGCGAGGGAATGCAGCACGCGCTCGAAGGCATCGCGGGAGTACATCGCACTGTCGCGGTCATATGCATAGTCGAACAGTCCGGCCTTGGACGGCCAAGAGAAGACCATTGTCTGGCCGCGGAATCGAACGCCATCAGCGAGGTGCGCGGCATCGAGCGCCGCCGTCTCGAACGTCTGTTTGAAGCCGTGCACGTAGATCAGCACGTCCGAGCCGCCGCTGGTTTGCCCGAGAAGATCACCGACCTCTCCCGATACCGGCTCGACCGTATCGAGACGCCAATCGCCAAGTCCGGCTGCGGCGAGGGAGAAACGATTCTCGCCGGGCGGCACCAGCTTTGCCCGTGCCACGATCATCTTCGAAGCCCGCTCCGGCCCGAACCACGGTTTCGCACGCCCGCCGCTCACCGGCTTGCGCGTGGTTGCGACCAGCAACGTCGGCTCCACCGAGAGCGACGAAGCGTCGTAACGCGCGCCCGTTGCGCCAAGGCTGGCGCAGCCGCCGAGCGCAAGCGCGCTGGCCGAAGACACAATTCCGCGCAGGAACGCGCGGCGCGACCTAAAAGTCTCGTTTTGCTGCAAATGTCGGATGATCACGTAGGACCTTTGGGAACATTGCCCCGTAGCACCGCCCCGCACGTCTCCTGAATTAGGATGGCGAGAAAAGGGCGGGCCGATCGCCGACGCGGTTTGTTTTGGGTGGTTCCGGTTCCGTCGCGATTCTGTGATCGCGAGCCGGCGCGACGAAACCATTCTACTCCGCCGCGAAGCGCTCCGGAAACAAAGAGCCGCTAGGGTCCCACCATCAAACAAGGGGTTAGATCATGTTGGTATCGGTCCTCAACCTCATCTACCGCGAATTTCTGAAGCGCGCCCTTATGGGCATGGCAATTCAGGGAGGACGGCCATGACCGAGGTCGTGACGGCGTTCCTCGTCTTCGTCAGCATCGGCATATTCCTGGCCCACGCATTTGACGCCTATCGCCTGCGCTAGGTCTGCGCCTGACCCCGCTGATGAGATTGTTCGCACGTTCTCAAGAATGCACAGCGCGTGCGCACTTCAAGGGGGCCCATCCTTTGCGGCGATAGCCACGTTGCGGCCGGGGAATTTTCCGAATAGTTCCGCCGGCTGGCCGAAATTTGTGGCGAGGACATCCTTGGGACTTGCCGCGATCCATAGCGACCGTTCCATGGTCTCGTAGATGGCTGCATTGAATCCGATCAGGATGCGCGCAGGTCCGCTGCCATTCTCGATCGAATGGCCACAGCGTTGCGCAATGTGGCCGACGTAGCCCTTCTGCAATCGCTCGGTTCGGTAGCGGCCGCCTCGCCATGGACGACGCCAATGCAGCGTCCGTAGCGCACCTGCAACGGGCGTCAGGGTTTGGCTGCCCCCTCCGAACTGTCGTAGGCTCAATTGAATGGCTATTAAATCAACGGGTTAGACAGACGCTCGGGGATGATGCTAGAGAACGCAGGCGCCCGGCGGGATTTTCGATTCCGAGGGTCGGGAGTTGTGGTCTCCCAGCGGCGCTGGTTCAGCTTACGGCTATTCGGAATTTCGATATGAGAAAGATCATCCTGACGCTGGCGATCCTGTATCCGGCGGCGGCGCTGGCTCAGGGGACGAGTACCCCGGCCGCCCCGGCCAACCCTCCCACCATCGGCGGCAAACCGCTGGTTGTGGTCGGGGAGAAGAATCCGACGGCGGGCAAGAAAGAAAAACCTTTGTCGGTCGCCCAAAAGTTGCAGGCCTGCCAGGACATCGACGACGCGACCAAGGAACGCCTGAATTGCTACGACGCCATTTATGCGCCGCAGCCCAAAGCGAAGGCGGCGGCAGCGAAGGGCGTCAATGACTGCCGGTTCGTCAAGGAGGAAGACGAGCGGTTGACCTGCTATAATGGTTTTGCGGACAAGATTCCGAAGCTACCGCGCTAGTCAGGTGGGGCGCTTACCAGGTGTTCCAACTCGGACCACCGAAGAAGCCAAATTGTGACTGCTGCGCGACCCGCATTTGTGGCGGCTGCGCGAACTGCGTCGGCGGACGGGTTCTTGCCACCTTGCGCTTGCGCTGGACCGGCGGCTCCGGCTTCTTCGCCTCCGCCGGGACGTACTGGGCAAACGTCTCCCGCGTACGGGCCTGAGCGGCGTCAGCCGAGGCAGGGGCTGCGGCGGGCGCTGGCGGCGCAGCGGCTTGGGCGGTCATGGCCGGCGGCGGAACAACGGTCGGAAGGCTGGTGTCAAAGACCACCCGCTCCGGCAGCTTCTGGTCGGAACGAATGCGCACTACGGTCTTGTCGACCGAAGAATCGGCCTGGGAAACGCCCTGGCTGGCCACGACCGCCTGTTCTGGGACAAACGCATCGATCGCCACCAACAGCGCGAGCAGCACTCCGCCGACAAACAGGAAATAACGCGCCACAGGCATTGGTCTTGCTCCCCCGCGCGAACGGCGCACGGTTTAATCGCCCAACGGGCCATATAGCGTTTAGTTCCTGCTCAACTTGCAAGGTTCAAAGGCGCAGGTCACATTTTGGAGATGAAAGGCGAGTTCGGCCGCACAGGGTTAAACGCGGCTGGCCGTCACCAGTGTACATTTCGCCTTATTCGCGTTGACGTTGACGAACCCGACCAGCATGCGTGCGTATCGTTTCCGGCTCTTCATGTTCACGGTATCGGGAATGATCCGCCTGCGGGCGGTCAGATGGCTGCCGTCCCGTCGGATGAAATTGCAGGCGATCTCGATATCCCTCACCGCGTAGTCATTGGTATTGCGAAGCGTGAAGGTCACCAGCGCTTTCGAGCCAAGCCCGCCCCTTCGCCATGACTGCGAGATGATTTTCAGGCCGTCGAGCGGCGACGTGGCAGGGACAATCGTCTCTGGCGGCGCGATGTCGAGAGGCACCGCAGCGCCAACCGCCTGGTTGGGATCGGTGGAAGCTAACGGCCCCGGGCTCGGCATGGTCGCCTGAGTCGCGGCCGGATCATCCGTGCCTTGCGTGACGCCGGCAACTTCAGACGGCATCGCCGCTGAACGGCTTTCGGCATCGCTCGCTTGCGGGAGCATCAACCATACGACGCATCCAACGACAGCGATGGCCGGCAGCACGGCAAGCCGCGCTTCGAACTTTCCGAACGACCAGCCGGCGATTCTCATACCCTCGCCCTCACCCGGCAGCGTCGGCGATTGCCGTGCCGCGCATGAAAAAAGCCATACGGGCGTTTTCCCGTACGGCTTCTGTCACGACCGCCGCTATACGGATCCCGCCGCCCGTCAACAATCATCCAGCGCAGAAATGGTTTCATGCCACCTCGACAATATTGCGGCGGCGGTGCAAGGCTTGCAGGATAGGGCTGTGGATTGACTGGCGGCTTCATCGGCCGCCGCGTCGCAACCACCCTTCAGCGCCGCAACAACAATAGTGGGGAGACCGATCGAGATGCCGACCGTTACCTGGGACCATGTGCATTTGCGCAGCCCCGATCCCGAAGCGACTGCCGCCTGGCTGGAAGACATTCTGGGCGGCGAGATCGTCCGTGCACCGGGGCGGATCGACGTCAAACTCGGCGGCGCCAATGTGTTCATCGCTCCCGTTGCCGCCAGCGACAGCGTCAACCCGCCGCCGGTGACGCCCTATCAGGGGCTCGACCATTTCGGCCTGACGGTGAAAGACATCGACGCGGTCGCCGCCGAGATCAAGGCCAAGGGCGTCGAGTTCACGAAGGAACCGACCACCATACGTCCTGGCGTTCGCATCTGCTTCATCCGTGGGCCGCAGGGCATCTCGATCGAACTGCTCGAACGCGACAAGAAGTACGCCTGACGCGCCGGCGAGCATGTCTTTGAAACTGTCGTCACCCGCTACCGGGTATCGCCTTCGGCGAGCCCGATGACAGGCTCCAGAGGCACCAGACAAAACCAAGAGGCCACGGCGTACTGGATACTCCGCTTTCGCGGAGTACGACAGTCGTGGTCGGGCCGGTGCTCGCGCGTTACGTCATCGATCCCGGCATGAAGCAGCGAATGCTCAATCCCTGATAGCCGCGGATCGGCCAGACCATGGTTCGCCCTGCCCGGTTCGGCTCGGTGATGACGGCATCTTCAGGCACGTCGTACCAATCGCCGTCGATGCGAACGCGGTAGTGCCCGCCTTTTGATTCCCAATCCACGTCGCTGACCGCGCTGCCGTCTGCGTCGGAACAGCACGGTCCCTTTCCGCTCCTTAGGCTGTCGAACCACTGCTTCAGCGGTGAGTTGGCATAACGGCCGTCCGGATCGCGGGCTTCGCCGGGAGCCGAGGCCAGCGGCAACATCAGCAACACGCTGCCGATCATCAGCGGCTTTTTCCAGCGGCCCACGCGATGACGGGCCGTAGTTTCACGGAAGTTTTTTTCTGTGTGTCGGCGCGCAACGTGGCCGCCGGAATTGATCCAGTTGGTCACCCTGTTTCTCTGCTCCTGCACCCACCGGCCGGTGCCGAAGAACACTATGCATTTCACGGGCCAACTTGATTCGGTTCAGCGCCCGTCACCCTCGCGTCACGCCGGGGCGGTACGCTGCGGGTTTGCTTCCTGTACGGGAATTGGCAGACAACCTGACGCGTTGACGCTGTGGGCCACGCTTTGGCATAATTAATTGCCGGCTTCCGTGGGCGCGGCGGCCGGCATTTGGGACGCCATGAAGAACGGGCTCTATTCGATCCACGTCACCCTGCTGGATGGGCGCGTCGGCAAGGGCAGCGGCGTTATTCTGTTCCGGGACGGCCAGATTCTCGGCGGCGACGCTTATCTGTTTTATACCGGCAGCTACACCGTGAAGGGCGACACCTTCAAGGGCGAGGTCCTGGTGCAGCGTCACACCACCCCGCGCGACAACGACAATCCGCTGTTCGGCGGCCCCGCCCCGGTCGGCATCGGCGTATCCGGAACCTTTACCGACACCCGCGGCAGCATGAATGGAACCGCGCTCGTCGGCAAAGCGAGCCAGATCTTCGGCGCCACATTGCACAAATTGGCTGATATCAATTAGCGCCTATTCAGCCGCCTGCTCCAGCGGCGCCGTGCGCGGCAGGATCATTTGAATGCGCGTGCCGCCGCCCGGCTCGGAATCGAGGTCGAGCCGGCCGCCGAGCCGGGTCGTCACGATGCTGTAGACGATGTGCAGGCCGAGCCCGGTGCCGCCCTGATCGCGCCGCGTGGTGAAGAACGGATCGAAGGCGCGGCGGCGAACATCGAGGCTCATGCCGATGCCGTTATCTGAAAAGATGATCTCGACATTGTCCTTGCCGGACTCCCGCACCTGGATATCGACCGTGCCCGGTTTGCCGTCCGGGAAGGCATGCGCCACCGAATTGAGGAACAGGTTGGTAAGCACCTGTCCGTACGGCCCCGGATAGCTGTTCATCATCAGGTTGGGCTGGCACTCGACGTTGAGCGTCAGATTGTGCTTACGCAGGCCGGGCCGCAACGACATCACCACCTGCTCGGTGAGATCGCCGAGATCGAAGGTACGCTGGTCCGAATAATTGCGATCGGCGGCCACCTGCTTGAACGACTGGATCAACTCGGCGGCGCGGTTGAGATTGGCGACCAGTTGCGAGGAGGCACTGCGGCTGGTGTCGAGAAAATCGTTCAGGCTGGAACGCCGCAACTCGCCGCGGGCGACCTCCGCTGCAAAGTTCGACGTCTTTCGCTCCAGCGCGGACGCCACCGTCAGGCTGATACCGACGGGATTGTTGACCTCGTGGGCTACGCCGGCCACCAGCCGTCCCAACGCGGCTAGCTTTTCCGCCTCGATCAGCGAATTCTGCGTCTCACGCAGGTTCCGTAGCGCTCCCTCCGCCGCATCCTTGGCCTTGCGCATCTCGGATTCGACGCGCTTGCGCTCCCCGATGTCGAGCGCAACCGTCACGATGTTCTCGATCTCGCCGGCCGCATCCAGGATCGGCAGCTTGTTGACCAGCCATTGCCGCATATGGCCGGACGCGTCCTTGTATTCTTCCTCGTAGAAGCCGAGTTCCTTGCCGACCGCCAGCACCCGCTTGTCGGGCTCGTCGGTCTTTTCCGCGCCGTAGCGCGACATCAACTCGGCGGTGGTGCGGCCGATCGCATACCCCGGCTCGACCCCGAAAATGCCGGCCATATAGCGGTTCATCAGGACGTAGCGGAGCTGCTTGTCCTTGACGTTGATGACCGCAGGCACGGTGTCGATCACCATTTGCAGCAGGCGGCGGCCTTCGGCGATCGCATCCTCGGCCCGCTTCTGGTCGGTGATGTCGCGCACCGTTCCTTCGTAGCGGACGACAATGCCGGCCTCGTTGTGCACGGCGCTCGCGCTGTCGGACAGCCACAGCACCGAGCCATTGCACGTGCGAACCTGGTACTCGTATTCACGCACCATGCCGTCGCGCTGCATCAGCCGCTCGTATTCCGCCCGCGCCTCGGGATGGACGTAAACGGTATCCGCGATGTCGCCGATGCCCTTAATCAGATCCTGCGGCGTGGCATAGCCCATCATCCGCGCCAGCGCCGGGTTGGCGTTCAGCAGCGCGCCGCCGGGCGTCGTGACGTAAATTCCGTCGACCGAGGACTCGAACAGCTTGCGGTAGCTTTCCTCCGCAAGCCGCTGTTCGGCGAGCGCACGCACCGCCGCCTCGCGTGCGGTGTCGGCATCGACCAGCGTTTGCCGGAATACTTCGGCCGCGCGGGCGATGTCGCCGATCTCGTTGTCCACGTCGGTCGCCGGGATCGAGGCGTTCTTCTCGCCGCCGGCCACCGCGCGGATCGAGCCTGCGATTGCGGCAAGCGGACGCACGGTGCGCCGAACCACCAGCAGCGACGCAAACAGTCCGATCAGGACGCCGGCAGTGCCGAGAACGATGCTCTGCCATTTCGCCTCCGTCAGGGTCCTCGCAAAATCGCGTGAGAGGACGCGCCCCCGCCGCTCGCTGACGTCGCGCAACAATTCGGTGACGCGCTGGATCAGCCGGCCCTCCGCACCGAGCACTTCCCTGTCGATGTCGGATATCTGCCGTTCCCGGATCGATATGTTGACGATCGCCAGCGCATAATCGTCGACGATCGCGCGCAGCTTTGAGTCCGCGATCGTCATCGAGCGCATGCTTTCCGCAGCCTGTTCAGCCGCCGAAGGGTTATGCGCCAGCAACGCCGAAGCGATCCGGCTCTGGGTCTGAGCCAGGGCCATCGCAAGGTGGGGATCTGATGCCTCGGAGATCGCCGTATCGAATTGCTCGCGCAAGGGCGGCAACGTGACGATCATCTCGGCGCGGCGGTTGATCAGCGCGGAAATCCGCTCGATGCCGGTGCGGTAGGTCGCCAGGCGCTCGGTGACGCCGTCGATCATGTCCTGCTGTTCTGGCGCGAGCTCCAGCCGCGTCTTCTTCAGGATCTCGCCGAGCGCGTTGGCGGCTTCGCCAACCTGGAGCGACTGGTTGCCGCGATCGGTGACGAAATCCCGCGCCGCAAGCCGCAATTCGTTCATGCGGCGGTCGATATCCTCGGCCAGGTCGCCGACGCTCTGCAGCCGCTGCAACTCGGCAAAGGTCGAATCGATGTGGCGGATGGCGATGACGCTGGCGGTCGAGGTGATGATGATCACCGCCAGCACCAGCATGAAGCTGCCGAATGTCAGTTGGCCGATCGAAAGCGAGAACGATCGCGGCGGCGAATTCGGCGGCGTTTCAGCGGTCATGTGGGTCGGGGCCGGGCTCCAATCGGGCGCAATATACGATGTATTTCGGGCCGTAGGGAACATGCCGGAATCGGCCGGATTCGCCATCCGGACCCTAAAGAGGCGGCGCCAGCCGAGGCGAATGGCCGTTAACCTTTCCCGATGGGGACGGCCGTCAGGACCGCCCACGGATACCGAGGCGATTTGGGACCGTCAGCCGACGGAGCCGACCTCGAACACGTCGCCGTCATAGCCGGCTTCGAGCGGGATGCGGAGCTGGCGGCCGCCATTGTTCCTGGTCATCACCGGTGTCACGGTGACGACCGATTTGCCGCGGCTGTCGTCGAGCGCCGCCTTCACGCCAGCCTGCTTGCCGAGCTTGATCAGGTTGCGGGTGGTCGGGAACGGCAGCTTGAAGCGCCCGCTCTCGCCGCCCTCCAGCGCCTCGCGCGGCGACACCCAGATCGAGTCCGTGGATTCTTTGCCGTCATGGGCGCCGACCTGTTCCGGTGGCGCGGCGGCAAGGAAGAACCAGGTGTCGAACCGCTTGGGCATGCCCTCCGGCGTGATCCAGTGCGCGTAAGGGACGAGCTCGTCGAGCGCCAGCACCATGCCGTTGTCGGCCAGCACCTGGAGGAAGCTGATCTTGCTGTCGCAGAGGTCGGCGCGATGTGCCGCCTCGATCTCGCTGGCGCGCTTGGCATCCACCAGCGCCGTCGCCCCCTTCGGCCGCGCCAGCAGGATGCCGCTTTCCTCAAACGTTTCGCGGATCGCGGCAATCCGGAAGCTCAAGGTCGCCTCATCGAACCCCTCGCCGCCCGAATAGAGTTCGGGCCGCGCGATGATTTCCTTGTCGTCCTTGTCGACACTGCCGCCTGGAAATACCAGCGCACCGGAATTGAAATCGATCTCATAATGGCGAACCATCATGAAGACCTCGATTTCCTCACGCTCCGCGCTGTCGCGCAGCAGCAGGATGGTGGACGCAGGACGCGGGGCGACGGCCTCTGCCATGTGACTAACCCGCGGCGCTGGATTGCGGTTGCAGGTTGGCGCGGCGGTCGACGCGCGCCACCCGCGACAGCAGATAGTCGACTTCGGCCTTTGCCGTCACCGTAATCGTCGCGCCGGGCTTGCGTTGCGCGCTGGAGGAGATGATACCGCGCTTCTGCAGGACGTATTTGCGCACCGACAGGCCCGCGCCGGGCTGCTGCTCGTAGCGGATCAGCGGCAGGTGCGCATCGAACAGATCGTGCGCGGCGTCGCGCTTGCCGGCTTTGGACAGCTTCACGACGTCGATCAACAGTTCCGGGAAAGCGTAGCCGGTCATGGCGCCGTCGGCGCCGCGCTCCATTTCGAAGTCGAGGAACAGTCCGCCATTGCCGACCAGGATCGACAGCGGCCGCAGCGAGCCGTCCTTCTGGAAATTACGGAGCGTGGAGATCTTCTCCAGGCCCGGCCAGTCCTCGTGCTTGAGCATCACGCAGGACGGGCTATCCATCACGATTTTGCGGATCACGGCGGGCGTGAAGATGACGTTGAGCGTCAGCGGATAGTCCTGCAGCACCCAGGGAATGTCGTCGCCGATCGCTTCCTGCGCCTGCTTGAAATAGCCCGTGATCTGATCGTCGGTGCGCAAATGCGGCGGCGGCGCGATCATCACGCCGGCAGCGCCGGCATCCATCGACGCCTTCGCCAGCGAACGCATCGAGGCAAAACCCGGCGCCGAGACGCCGACAATGATCTGCATGTTCTTGGCGCGCTTGACGAAGCGGATCGCCACCTGCTCGGCTTCGGCCGCATCGAGCTTTGGCGCCTCACCCAAAATGCCGAGCACGGTGACGCCGTCGCAGCCGACTTCGGCGTAGAAGTCGGTCAGGCCGTCGATGGATTTCTCGTCGATCCGGCCGTCATCGTGGAACGGCGTCGGCGCGATTGCAAAGGTGCCGGCGGCCTGGGCGGTGAGTTTTGTCATCGAGTGCCTCTATCCTCTCTATCGTCATTCCGGGGCGATGCGCAGCATCGAACCCGGAATCTCGAGATTCCGGGTCTGGTCCTTCGGACCATCCCGGAATGACGTTCTAGCTCAAAACCTTCGTGCGCCCATCTTGATCTGCTCCTCGGAGAAGAAGATCTCCTTGGCGTGGGTCACGATGTCCTCGGCCTTCCAGCCCGTGAACGGCGGCTTCCAGCCTTCCATTTCCATCATCCGCATCTCGCGAACCCCGCGCGGGCCGGAGACGCCGAGCACCTTGCCGGTCTGGTCGCCCGACAAATCGCTGACCATGTATAGCACGGCCGGCGCGATGCCGTCCGGGCCGAGCGCGGCGCCGGGGTTCTCCTTATAGCGCGGCAGGTCTGCGGTCATGCGGGTCAGCGCGCCCGGGGCCAAGGTCCAGATCCGGATGTTGTACTTGCGGCCTTCGATCGCCAGCACGTTTGACAGTCCCCAGATACCGCCCTTGGCGGCGCCGTAATTGGTCTGGCCGAAATTCCCGATCAGGCCCGAGGTCGAGGAGGTGTTGACGATGACGCCGCCACCGTTCTCGCGCATCCATTTGAACACCGGCTGGGTGCAGCAGAAGGTGCCCTTGAGGTGCACCCTGATCACCTTGTCCCAATTGGCCTCCTTGGCCTTGGCAAAGGTCTCATCGAGCAGGATGCCGGCATTGTTGACCAGGATGTCGGCGCGGCCGAAATTCCTGATGGCGTCGTCGAACACCGATTGCCCGCCGGCCATGGTCGAGATGTCGGCGCCATTGGCGACGGCGCGGCCGCCCTCTTCCTTGATGGCGTTGACGACCTTCTGCGCCATGGAGACGTCGGCGCCGGAACCGTCGCGGGGACCGCCGAGGTCGTTGACCACGATCGCCGCACCCTCGCGTGCGAACAGTCTGGCGTAGGCCTCACCGAGCCCGCCGCCTGCACCGGTGATGATGGCAACTTTGCCGTCGAGCAATCCCATGGTGTTTTTCTCCCTTGCGTTCTTCCGTCATTCCGGGATGGTCCGAAGGACCAGACCCGGAATCTCGAGATTCCGGGTTCGATGCTAACGCATCGCCCCGGAATGACGATTGACCTA
The DNA here is from genome assembly GCF_001693485.1 of Bradyrhizobium sp. LMTR 3. Taxonomy (GTDB): domain Bacteria; phylum Pseudomonadota; class Alphaproteobacteria; order Rhizobiales; family Xanthobacteraceae; genus Bradyrhizobium. The sequence goes on along the minus strand of NZ_MAXC01000017.1, from coordinate 3,086 downwards.
ACCCAGCACCGTCTTGCCGCTCTTGATCACGGTGACGCCCCTCGCCTTCACCTTGGCTTCGAACGAGATGATGTTGCCGTCCTTCCACATCTCCATCGTTACGGTCTCGCCGGGATAGACCGGCGAGGAAAAGCGCGCGACGTGCTGCTTGAAGGCGGACGGATCGTAATCGGCGTAGGTCTGCAGCACGCCCCGGCAGGTGATGCCGTAGGTGCACATGCCGTGCAGGATCGGCCGCGGAAAACCGGCCTTCTTCGCAAACTCGGGATCTGAGTGCAGCGGATTGCGGTCGCCGCAGAGGCGGTAGACCAGCGCCTGGTCCGGCCGCGTCGTGATATCGACGATCTTGTCGGGCGCGCGGTTCGGAACCTGGTGCGGCTCGGGCTGGCCTTCGGACGGGCCGCCAAAACCGCCGTCGCCGCGGGCGAAACGCGAAGCGACGAGCGTCGCCAGCTTGTCACCGTTCTCGTCCTTCAGCACGGTCTGGTGCCGGATGACCGCGCCCTTGTCCTTGCCCTTGTCGAAGACGTCGAGCACGGTGGAGTCGGCCGTGATCTTGGCGGCGCTCGGCAGCGGCTTGTGGAAGGTGATGTCGCGCTCGCCGTCGACCACCATGACGCGGTTGAGATTCATTTCGCCGGGGCTTGAGCCCCAGGCCGCCACCGAGGCGAAGGTCGGCACGACCTTCAAGGGGCGCGGCGTAAGCGTGCCCTCGTTGACGAAGGCGAGTTCGCTCTCATCCATCGGATCGGCGCCCATGCCGATGCCGTAGGCGTAGAGCATCACCTCGCGATCGGTATAGGCGTATTTCTGGCCAAGATTTTTCAGGGCCATGAGCTGTTCATAGTTGATCGGCATGTTTGAATGCTCTCCCCATTCGCTTCTTCTGCGGCGCCCATTGTTGTGCCCTCTCCCCTTGTGGGAGAGGGCTACACCGGCAGCGCCTCAAACCCGTTTGGGTGAGGGGTTCGTGCCGCAGACACTGTTCTCCGCGGGTAGAACCCCTCATCCGGCGCTTCGCGCCACCTTCTCCCACAAGGGGAGAAGGTAAGATGGACCAGCGCCCGTTGTTGTGCCCTCTCCCCTTGCGGGAGAGGGCTGCACCGGCGTCGACACGAACTCGCTTGGGAGAGGGGTTGCCTCCGCAGACACATCTCTCGCGCGGAGAGATACCCCTCTTCCGGCAGCTTCGCTGCCACCTTCCCCCGCAAGGGGGGAAGGTACTTCTTAGGTTAAGCCGCGGTGAAGAACGGCAGCGGGGCGCCGTCGGTCGGCTTCCACACCAGCTTCACCTTCTGGCCGATCTTGAGGCTCGTTAGATCGCAGTCGACGATGTTGGTCTGCAGCGACGGACCTTCCTTCAGCGTCACATAAGCGATCGCATATGGACCGGTCGGCGACTTCCGCATCAGGCTATAGGTGTAGACCGTTGCCTCGCCGGAAGCTTCCTCCCACTCCGTTTTGTCGGAAAAACAGAACGGGCAGATCGAGCGTGGGAAGTAATGCGCCTCGCCGCAAGCGGTGCAGCGCTTGATCATGAACTTGCCGGCCTTGGCCGCTTCCCAGAACGGCGCGGTCTCGGGGTTGGTCACCGGCGCCGGGTATTTCTTTGCTTCAGCCATCACACGCGCTCCAGAATGCAGGTTGAGGCGGCGTGACGCACGCCGAGAAGACCGCCGGTGCCATGGGCGATCGCGAGGTCGCAATTCGGCACTTGCACCTTCGGATGGGCTTCGCCGCGCAATTGGCGAACGGCTTCCAGAATTTTCGTCATGCCGCCGCGGTTGACCGGGTGATTGCTGCAGAGGCCACCGCCATCGGTGTTGAACGGCAGCTTGCCGACGCCGGAGATCAAATTGCCGTCGGCGACAAACTTGCCGCCCTCGCCCTTCTTGCAGAAGCCGAGGTCTTCGAGCTGCATCAGCACCGTGATGGTGAAGCTGTCATAGATCGAGGCGTATTTGATATCCTTTGGCGTCACGCCCGCTTCCTCGAAGGCGCGCGGGCCGGACCAGACACCGGCGGAATACGTAAGATCGAGATCCTTGCCGCCGCGCGGACCCTTCATCGCCTCGCCATGGCCGATCAGGCGCACCAGCGGCTTCTTCAGGCTTTTGGCGATTTCCGGCGTGGTCACGATCATCGCGCCGCCGCCATCGGTGACCACGCAGCAATCCATACGATGCAGCGGGTCCGAAATCATCGGCGAGTTGATGACGTCCTCGACGGTGACGACCTCCTTCAGCATCGCGTGCGGATTGTACTGGGCGTGGTGGGAGGCCGCGACCTTGATCCAGGCGAGTTGCTCGCTGGTGGTGCCGTAGTCGTGCATGTGGCGCATGGCACACATGCCATAGGCATTGTGGGTGGTGGCGCCATAGGCCGCCTCGAAATCAGCCTCAGCGCCCGCTGCGCGCGGCGGCATCGGGCCGGTGCGCGGCTTGCCGGCGAGCGTGACCAACGCGATCGAGCATTTGCCCGCCGCGATCGCTTCGGCCGCGTGGCCGAGATGGATCAAATAGGAACAGCCGCCGGTCTCGGTGGAATCGACGTGACGCACCTTCAATCCGAGATAATCGACCATCGGCCAGGCGCCGCCGGGCGCGTCACCGGCGCAGAAATAGCCGTCGATATCGGCTTTGGTGAGCCCGGCATCCTCGATCGCGCCCTTGGCGACCTCGGCGTGCAACTGTGCCGTTGATTTATCGGGTGCGTGCCGGGTGGGATGCTCGTAGATCCCGGCAATGTAGGCTTTGCCTTTGATGGTCAAATCGTTCTCCGTTGGCGTTTCTTCTTTCCGAAAGTTTTTCTGGCCTGTCGGGCGGACCTTGGCAAGCGCGGAAATATTCCGCCGGGCGAGAGGGTAGCGACTAGACTCAAGTTCGGCGGCACGCTGAAAGCGTCAAATACACGACTGTCATCCCCGCGCAGGCGGGGATCCAGTACGCCGCGGCATATCGGTTCAATCACTGCTGTCTCTGGAATACTTGTATGGGGCTTGGTCAATGGTCGTCGTTGCTAGGTCATTGCGTTGATCTCCGAGGGAGGCCGACATCTCCGCGGGCCGACGTCAAGACGGCTGTCCG
>NZ_MAXC01000016.1 GCF_001693485.1 Bradyrhizobium sp. LMTR 3 | reverse complement strand
GCGGCTGGAATTGCTACTACAAGCCGCCGGGCCCAAAGACCATGCGCGACGGATGGAATCGGCTCGCCGCCACACTCGAGGGATATGCCCTTGCCACCCAACACGAAAATCCGGGAATCCCGTAGCCTTGCGGGGGAGGGTTAGGGAGAGGGGTAAGCCCAGAGCACCGGCGGAAGAGGGGCCCTCACTCAATTAATCAGCCGGCTGTTGAGCGGGGGCAGAAACTGGTCGTCGAAAATGTCTGATACCTGCGGCCGCTTCTGAAACTTGAAGTCTTCCGCGACCTGATCGATCGAGCGTTCGAAGCGTGCCGGATCGATGGCGCCGATACCGTTGCGTTTCACTTCGCTGGTCACGACGTAGTCGCGCAGGATGCTTTGCAGCCTCTCGAATTCGAGGTCCTTCGAGCCGCCGTCCATGCGATTTGCGACCTCGGTCGCGGAGCGTTCGGGGTCCTTGACCGTGAGATACAACCCGCCGATGACGGCTCGCACGAATCCTTTCACCGCCTCGGGCTTGGCGGCCGCCAGCGCCGGATTGGCGATAACAGCGAAACCGTAGGCTTCACAGCCATAGTCGGCGAATTTCAGCACCGCCAGATCGTCGGCAGGCACGCCACGGTCCTTCAGATTGATCGCCGACAGATAGGAGAATCCGGTCACGGCATCGATCTGGCCCGCCGACAGCATCGGCTCGCGCACCGCGGCACTGATGCTGCTCTGCTTCACGCTCTTGATCTTGATGCTGTTCTGGTGCGCTACCGCCGGCCACAGCCGGGCCGACAGGTCGCCTTCGGCGACGCCGAGAGTCTTGCCCTCAATGTCGGTCAACGCGCGGATGCCGCGGCTCTTGCGGGCGATGATGGCATAGGGCGCCTTGTTGAACAGCACGAACACGGCCTTGATCCTGGGGCCGCCCTGCTTGTCCTTGTCGCGCAACCGCATCAGGGCATTGATGTCGACGACGGCAAAATCGCTGGTGCCGGCCGCGACGCGCGCAATTGCGTCCGGCGATCCGCTTGCGATGTTGATCGTGACCGCAAGCGCCTCTGCGCTGAACAGGCCTCCGGCGCTGGCCATCACGAACGGTGCCGCCGCGGCATCGATCGGACGATCCAGCGAAAACTGGATTGCGAGCGGAGGCCGAGGTTCGTCGGCGGCGAGGGCGCTATTCGTCGTGAAGCCCGCAATGGCGCACAGCCCGGCAAGGAAAGCCAAGAGAGCGCTCAGGCGAGAGCGAATGGCGTTGGTCCTGATCGCACGCATCGAGATGACATCAGCAAGAGGTGGGACAAGTTGCCGCGCCGGTGATGTCGGCTTCGTGACATCGCCAACGGCAGATTAGACCTTTGGGCGAGCTATTGTGCAGCATCTAACCTGAATGGTCGATGACTGCCACGATTTTGCCAGGGATCGTTCAGCCGCCGTTCGGATTCGGGAACCTAGTATCCGTTCGGTGGTTAGCCATCGGAGGCCTGTCAGGCCAGCTCCCACGGAGGATGTCGAGATGTTTGCGCGAAAAGGTGTGTTTTCATCGATCGGCCGCGCCAGCGCGCTGGCAACGGTCGTAGCGGTGGCGCTGACGGCGGTCGAGCCGTCGAAGGCCTTTGCGGGCCCCGCGACTTCGGGCAAGGGCGTGACCGCTTCGACCGGGACCAGCGACGCGACCGATATCAGCGCCCGCCGCCGGTACTATCGCGGTGGTGGCGGCGCGGCGGCGGCAGCGGCCTTCGCCGGCATCGTCGGCACGGGACTCGCGATCGCGGCCACCCAGAACCGCCGTTACTACTATGACGACTACGGGTACTATGGCCGACCGGCCTATTACGGTAGCCCGTATTATCACCGGCCCCGCGCTTACTACTACGGCGGCGGGCCCTACTATGGCGGCTGGTAAACGCGACCGCTAAAATCGCGACCGTTAAAGATGAATCCACCGGCCGCCGCGGCCGGTGGATTTTTTCTGGTTGCAGGGGCAGCCGTTAACACGCTCGCCATGGCTTTGCATTAGGTTGGAAGAATGAGTGATTCGCTCGAACGGCTTTATCAGGCTGTTATCGCGGCCAAGGATCTCGATCCGGCGACGTCGCGCACGGCCCGGCTGTTTGAGCGCGGCCCCTCCAAGATGGCCAAGAAGCTCGCCGAGGAAGCCATCGAAGTCGCGATCGACGCCGTCAACGGCAAGACCGACGCAGTGGTCCGCGAGAGCGCCGACCTGCTCTATAACCTGACCGTGCTGTGGGCATCGGCCGGCGTAAAGCCGGAGGACGTCTGGCGCGAAATGGAGCGGCGCGAGGACCTGCTCGGCATCGCCGAGAAGCTGCCAAAGCCCGTCAAGTCGCCGAAAACGGCGCCAACCAAGCCGCTGCCCAAGGCGGTGGCAGGCCCCGCAGTCCGGCGGCGAATTGTCGCGCTGGAAGGCCGTTCCTTACGCGAGCGGTAGTAAATCCTCTCAAATTCCGTCGTTTTCCGGCATGGACAAATCCGCTCCCAGATGGTTCATGCGCCCATGCTCAAACGGACCTACGATTGGTGTATCAACGCCGCCGACAAGCCCTATGCGCTCTGGATCATGGCGGCGGTCTCGTTCGCGGAAAGCTCGTTCTTCCCGATCCCGCCCGACATCATGCTGCTGCCGATGTCGCTGGCGCAGCCGAAGAAGGCGTGGTGGTTCGCGACCGTCTGTACCATCGCATCCGTTGCCGGCGGCGTGGTCGGATACGCCATCGGTGCGTTGCTCTACGACTCGGTCGGGCACTGGCTGATCACGGTCTACGGTCTCAGTGACAAGGTCGAAACCTTCCGCGCCTCCTATGCCGAATGGGGCGCGGTGATCATCCTACTGAAGGGGCTGACGCCGATCCCCTACAAGCTCGTCACCATCACCTCCGGGTTTGCCGGCTACAACATCTGGCTGTTCATCCTGTGCTCGATCGTGGCACGCGGCGGACGGTTCTTCGTGGTCGCGGTCCTGCTCAACCGCTATGGCGACGTGATCCGGGCCGAGCTGGAAAAGCGCCTTGGCACCTGGGTGGCCATCGGTGCCATCGTCCTGGTGTTCGGCTTTTACGCCGCGTTCAAACTGGTCTAGGCTTTGCCGGCATCCCGGCTTCAGGCTACGTTTCGTTCCATGCCCGATCGAATCGGCCGTTTGATCAAGCTATTCGGGACGCAACGCGCGACCGTTGGCCTCGTTGCATCCGTGCTTGCGGTCGCTCCCGATGCTGGCTGGTCGCAAGGTGCGCCGCAGCCCTCGCTCGGCCTGCAGTCGCCGGCCGAGCAGCCGATGCCGGCGCAGCCCGAGCGGCAGGAAATTGAGCCACGGCAAGCGCCGCGCCAGGAAAATCCCGGCCTGATCAACGAAATCGGAAAACTGTTCGAGAAATCCAAGTCGCTGCTGCCGTCGCTGAAGAGCCCGGGCGCGACCATCGACGATCTCAACGCCGGCGCCAAGGGGGCCGGCGACAGCCTGTCGAACATCGCCAGGCCATCAGTCATGGTGAGCGGGCGGGCGGCGTGTCTTGTCGCGGCCAACGGCGCGCCGGACTGCAAGGCCGGCGCCGACCGGCTGTGCCAGAGCAAGGGCTACAAGGAAGGCAAGAGCCTCGATACCGACGCGGCCGAGAAATGCTCGCCGAAAGTGTTCCTGCCCGGCTACAAGCGGCAGTCGGGCGATTGCAAGACGGAAAATTACGTGACGAGGGCGCTCTGTCAGTAGTGATCGTTCCGTCATCTGGCAGCGCCAAAACGCAATACTTGACACTGGAAAGATTGCCTTGTTGGTTGGTATGACGTCTGGCATCTCTAGAGCCAAATCGTTTGCCTGAATAACCAGAGGATCGCTTCGAATGTCCATGCCCGCGCTGTTCAAGGGCCGCCTGTCGATACCCGTGATCGGGTCGCCGCTGTTCATCATCTCCGTGCCCGATCTCGTGATCGCCCAGTGCAAGGCCGGCGTGGTCGGATCGTTTCCGGCGCTGAATGCGCGGCCGGCTTCGCTGCTCGACGAATGGCTGGCGCGGATCACGGAAGAGCTCGCGGCCTACGACGAGGCGCATCCGGAGCGGCCGTCGGCGCCGTTTGCCGTGAACCAGATCGTTCACAAGTCCAACAACCGGCTCGATCACGATCTCGCGGCCTGCGAGAAGTACAAGGTGCCCATGCTGATCACCTCGCTCGGCGCGCGCGAGGATCTGAACCAGGCGGCGCACAATTGGGGCGGCATCGTCTTCCACGATGTGATCAACCAGAAATTCGCGCACAAGGCGGTCGAGAAGGGTGCCGACGGCCTGATCCTGGTTGCGGCCGGCGCCGGCGGCCATGCCGGCACGATCTCGCCGCTCGCCTTCGTCGAGGAAACGCGCGCCTGGTTCGACGGACCGATCGCGCTGTCGGGCGCGATCGCCAACGGCCGCGCCATCCGTGCGGCGCGCATTCTCGGCGCCGACTTCGCCTATATCGGCTCCGCCTTCATCGCGACCCAGGAAGCCAACGCGGTCGAAGCCTACAAGGAGATGATCACGTCGTCGTCGGCGGAAGACATCGTCTATTCGAACCTGTTCACCGGCGTGCACGGCAATTACCTCAAGCCGTCGATCGTCAAGGCCGGTCTCAATCCCGACGACCTGCCGACCTCCGATCCCTCGAAGATGAGTTTTGGCACCGATGCCTCCGGCGAGCGCGCCAAGCCGAAGGCATGGAAGGAGATCTGGGGCAGCGGTCAAGGTATTGGCGGCATCGGCAAGGTGGTGCCGGCCGCCGAGCTGATCGCGCGCTTCAAGAAGGAATATGACGAGGCGGTCGACCCCGCATTGTGAGGTGCCTTGTGGGGTCGCGCGCCGCCGTGAAGGCGACGGAGGATCGGTGATGGCCGGACAGAACCTGAGTGCGCGTGTTGCAGTGGTGACGGGCGCGTCCCGCGGTATCGGCGCGGCAGTTGCCTTGATGCTTGCCGAAGCCGGCGCCGCGGTCGCGGTCAATTATCGCGAGCGCACTGGTGATGCCGATGCCGTCGTCGCCCGGATCGAGGCCAATGGCGGCCGCGCCATCGCGGTCGGAGCCGATGTCTCGCAGGCGGCGGCCGTCGCCAGCATGGTCGAGCAGGTGGCCTCCGCGCTCGGTCCGATCGACATTCTCGTCAACAATGCCGGCCTAGCCATCGTGCGCAGCGTCGACGATCTCACCGAGGACGATTTCGACCGCACCATCGCGGTGAACCTGAAATCGGCGTTCCTGTGCACGCAGGCAGTGCTGCCGGCGATGCGGGCACGCAAATGGGGTCGCATCGTCAACATCTCGTCGGGCGCGGCGCGCGGCGCCGGCGCTATCGGCGTGCACTACAACGCCTCCAAGGCCGGCATGGAAGGATTGACGCGCGGCTACGCGGCGCGCCTCGTCAAGGAAGGCATCACCGTCAACGCGGTGGCGCCGTCGCTGATCGAGACCGACATGATGGGCGGCCGGACTGACCTCGCGCGCAACATCCCGCTCGGCCGCATGGGCCAGGCCGAGGAAGTCGCGCAAGCCGTCGCGATGGTGCTCGGCAACAGCTACATGACCGGGCAGACCATCGTCCTCAATGGCGGCATGGCGTTCATTTGACGCGCCGCCTTGCTCGCGGTCTCCGGCGAATGGCGCACGGTGCCCTGTCCGCCGCGGGCTCGACTCGTTCCGCCGAAGCAGGCAAGAAGCTCGTCCCTTGATCGACAGGACTTCTCATTCAATGGACGGCATTTTTCGCGTTGACGGCAACGACGTCGTCACCAGCCCCTTTGCGGCAGGCCCATGGGACCCGAGCATGCAGCACGGCTCGCCGCCGGCGGCGCTGGTGGTGTGGGCGGCGGAGCGGATTCCGACGCCGGTCGCGATGCGGGTTGCGCGCGTGACCGTGGACCTGATGCGTCCCGTGCCGGTGGCGCCGTTGACCATCGAGAGCGAAGTCTTGCGCGAGGGCCGCAAGATCCAGCTCTGCGCGGTCAGGCTACTGGCTAAAGGCGTAGTCGTGGTCGGCGCGACCGTGCTGAAGATCAAGGTGCAGGCCCAGGAATTGCCGCTAGAGGCCGCGATCCTGCCGGTCGAGCTACCGGGCCCGGATCGATCGCGCGTCGAGCCTGCGGATTTTTCCTCCAGCCCGTTCGTATCAGGTATGTCGCTGCGCGCCGCGCGCGGCCGCTTCGGCGAGCCCGGTCCCGGCGCGATCTGGTATCGCGTCGACCGGCCGATCGTGGAAGGCGCAGCCGTTTCGCAGGCGATGCGGGCGATGGCGGCGGCGGATTTCTGCAACGGCACCTCGGCGGTGCTGGATTTCCGCGCGTGGACGTTTCTCAACGCCGACCTGACGGTGAATTTTGCGCGTGAGCCGGTCGGCGACTGGATCCTACTCGATGCCGAGTCCTGGATCGGTCCCGACGGCGCGGGGCTCGCCATGGCGAGGCTCGCCGACGAGCGCGGCTATTTCGGCCGCGCCATCCAGAGCCTTGTCATCGAGAAGCGCTGAGCGCGCCGTCAGAGGGGCATGGTGAAGCCGCGATCACAGGGATCGCGGCTTCCCGATCATTCGAGATCGAGCGGCTGATAACGCCCGCTTTCATCGAGTGCGGTGCCCCAGATCTTGTGCGAGGCCTGGTGCTCGGAACGGCCGAAGCCGAGCGACGTCCCGAGACCGAGGTCGAGATTGCGCATGGTCTCCAGCGTGTCGATCAGCTTCTCGGTGTCGAGCTGTGGCCCGGCCCGCTTGATGCCCTGGATCAGGACGTTGGCGGCGACATAGCCCTCGAGCGACACATAGTCGGGCGCCTCTCCGGGGAAGTATTTGGCGAGCGCGTTCTTGTATTCGAGCACGGCCGACGAATAACCCGACACTGCCGGCACCACCTGCGTCACGATCACGCCGTTCGTGTAACGCGGTCCCAGCAGCTTCAGTTCTTCGGCAAGCGCGGTAGAGCCGACGAACGAGACATTGGTGTAGATCATGCCGGGAAAGAGATCGCGGGTCTTCTCGATGAACCTTGCCGCGGCCCGATAGGTAGGCACCATGACGACGGCCTTGATCGGCGGCTTTGCGACCTTCAACTGGCTGATCGCATCTTCCACATCCACGGTGTTTCGCGCGTAGTTGAGTCGCAGGATGCCGCTATCGTTGAGGCCCATCGCACGAAACGCCTTCGCGACTCCCGCAAATCCGGCGTCGCCGTAGGAATCCTGCTGGGCGAAGACCGCGATCTGCTTCGGCGGTATGCGGCGTATCTTGACGAGGTAGCGAACGACGGCGTCGGTTTCCTCGGCATAGCTGGCGCGATAGTTGAAGACATAGCGATCCGGCGGATCGTTGCGCAGGATGTTGGCGCCGGTGAAGGCCCCGAAGAACAGCATCCGGCGTTCGAGCGCGTAGGGGATCGCCACCACCGCAGTCGGGGTGCCGACATTGCCGACGATGCCGAACACCTGGTCCTTTTCATAGAGCTGCTTCATCGCTTCGGCGGTGCGCGAAGGCTCGTAGCCGTCGTCGGCGGCGTACAGTTTGAGCATTCGCCCGTCGACGCCCCCGGCATCGTTGATCCGGTTGAAGGCGGTTTCGATGCCGAGCTTCATCTGGCGTCCCAGCTCGCGGGCCGAGCCGGAGAAGGCGGCTGCGATGCCGAAGCGGATTTCCTTTTCACCGATGCCGCGCGGCAGCGGTCCGGTCGGGACCGGGGCCGTCGGCGCGGTTGCCGCGTTCGCGGCCGTGGCCGCGGCGGCCGGCGACGGGCCGATGACGCTGGAAAGACTGGGGCCCGAGATCGAGCGTTCGAGATCGGCAAGCTGACGATCGGCCCGGATGCAATCGATTTTGCCCGAGCTAACGGCGGCGCGGCCGTCGGCCACGCTGCGATCGAACGTCTGGGTGAGATCAGAACGCTCTGCCTCGTTCGACGAGGCCTCCCGGATAACCTGTGAAAACTTGTCGACGATGGTCTGGATGCGGGGACGCGCAATGTCTCGGCAGGCCTGGGCCGAGCCGATCACGGGGCCGACGCGGCCGGCAAGGTCGCGCACGATCGCAATGTCGCCGGCAGCCTGGGCGCTGCCTGCGATTCCGAAGAGTACGGCCCCGACCAACAAGGCGATGCGGTGCGAGGTCATGGCAAACTCCTTGAGAACAAGATGGCGGAAAGTCGGTTCTCAGGCATTGTCATTCCTCCATCTGGATCATGGGTTGGCGCGTTGTGGCGTCGCCGGATCCGGCTTCTCTTGCCACTGCATGAATTGCTTGAGCAACGGGGACTGCTCGGACGCAGGCGGAGCGCCCGGTGGCGTGGAGGCGAGAAGGGCCTGGAATTCGTTGATGGCAGGCTTTGGCGAAGCCTCTCCGGATTGGAACAGGGCAGCCTTGATCGACTGCACGATTCCGGAGGACGCCGACGGCTCACCGTCGCTCTGCCGCGACCCCGGCACGACGACCACGAAGAACAGCGCCACGAGAGCCGAGACGCCGATCGCGGCACCAAAGCGCGCTGCGACGCTCCACAACGCCTTCTTCGATTCCAGTCGAGGTTCGCGCATGATCTCGGGATCGAGGGGATGACGCAGCGCATCGGATACGGCGCTCTCGAGCTGGGAATCGAACGACGCCGGAGAGAACGGTGTCGTTGCGGGGCTGGCGTCGCGCATCGAAGCCGACCGCTCACGTAGCGAGCGCGGCGCGTAGTACAGGGGATCGCGGGGATTGATGTGGTCCTGCTCACTCACACTACTCATACCCTTACTCCTCATGTCGCTTGGCGGATTGACCGGCGGATTGCTCGGCGGCGAAACGGCTGCGGACGTACCGGTCAGGAGTTCCAGATCGCGGAAGAGGCGCGCGGAATCATCGACGTCCGCTTTCTGTCCGCTATCGAGCTTGCTTGGAAGATTTGAATCAAGGTGTGAGGCGCCGTCCCTGCGTCCGACGACACCCGCCTGCGAGATCGAATCTCGCGACCACACAACGCTCACGGCTTCCACTGCCTCGTCCCCTGCCGGCAAATGTTCCGTCTGTCCGACGGATTGAGCTGCCAGACCGCAGAGATCCGCCAGCACACATAGGTTTGTTGGAGCCGGGCGAGGACTAATTTAGGTCGGAAACGTGACGAAAGTAAGTTGAGCTCGCGTTAACTACAACTCACGTGACCCCTGTTTTCATAGGCCTTTGCGCACGTTCCGCACGATAAGCAGCATGAATCAGCCACAAATGCGCCGGATTCGCCGCCGGATTCGCTGTTTTCTGCGCGTAGCGCGGGTTGTCACATTAATTACTCGTTAACCAAGTTCGTCGATTGTTAACCATTCAATAAGAAAGGCGAGTCGAACATCATGGACGTCCGAGCGGATCCCACGCGTCAACTGGTCCGGCTGCGCGGCCGGTCCTATGTCGCGTTCGTATTCAGCCCTGTCGTGCCGATCGTGGAATGGCTCGCCGAGATCGACGCCACGCTGGCCCGCTCGCCCGGATACTTCGTCGGCAAGCCGATTGTGCTCGATCTCTCAGCCGTCGACCTCTCAAGCTCCGCCATCGCCCATCTCGTCGGTAGTCTCAACGAGCGCAACATCCGCGTCCTCGGCATCGAGGGAGTGGAGGAAGACCGCCTCGCGGCGAACATGCCGCCCTTGCTGACCGGCGGCCGTGCCTGCGTGATCACGCGAAACGAGCCGACGCAGAAGCCGGAGCCCGAGCCGAAGAAGCCGACCTCGCTGCTGCTGGAAAACCCGGTACGTTCGGGCCAGTCCATCGTCTTCATGGAAGGCGATGTCACGGTTTTGGGCTCGGTCGGGTCGGGCGCGGAGATCGTCGCCGGCGGATCGATCCACATCTACGGCACGCTGCGCGGCCGCGCGATGGCCGGCGTCAACGGCAATTCGGCCGCACGGATCTATTGTCAGAGAATCGAGGCCGAGTTGCTGGCGATCGATGGCTACTACCAGACCGCAGAAGAGATCGACGTCGCGATCCGCAACCGCCCGGCGCAAGCCTGGCTGGAGGGCGACACCATGAAAATTACCCCGCTGAATTAACCGGCTAAGGAGATCAAGTATGGCCAAGGTCCTGGTCGTTACCTCGGGCAAGGGAGGCGTTGGAAAAACCACCTCGACGGCCGCGCTCGGTGCGGCGCTTGCGCAAAGCGGGCAAAGCGTCGTTGTCGTCGATTTCGATGTCGGCCTGCGCAACCTCGATCTGGTGATGGGCGCCGAACGCCGCGTGGTGTTCGACCTCATCAACGTGGTGCAGGGTGTCGCCAAGCTGCCGCAGGCCCTGATCCGCGACAAGCGGCTGGAAAATCTCTGGCTGCTGCCGGCCTCACAGACCCGCGACAAGGATGCGCTGACTGATGAGGGCGTCGGCCGCGTTATCGCCGAGCTCAGGAGCCGGTTCGACTGGATTCTGTGCGACAGCCCGGCCGGCATCGAGCGCGGTGCGACGCTCGCCATGCGCTATGCCGACGAAGCCGTCATCGTCACCAATCCCGAAGTGTCCTCGGTGCGCGACTCCGACCGCATCATCGGCATGCTCGATTCGAAGACGGTGAGGGCGGAGCGCGGCGAGCGGGTGGAAAAGCATGTGCTGATCACCCGATACGATCCGGCGCGTGCGGCGCGCGGCGAGATGCTCAACATCGACGATATCCTGGAAATCCTCGCGACGCCTCTGCTCGGCATCATTCCCGAGAGCCAGGATGTCCTGAAGGCGTCCAACGTCGGCACGCCGGTGACGCTCAACAATGCCGAGAGCGCGCCGGCTCGCGCCTATATCGACGCGTCGCGCCGCCTGATGGGCGAGGAAGTCGCGATGGTCGTGCCGGCCGAGCGCAAGGGCTTCATGAACCGGCTGCTGGGACGGAGGGCTGCATGAGCTTGAACTTGCTGCGGCTGTTTAGCGGCCGCAATGCATCCGCCCCCGTGGCGCGGGAGCGGCTGCAGATCTTGCTGGCGCATGAGCGCGGGCTGCTCGGTCAGTCCGACTTGCTGGCCACGCTGCGGGAGGAAATTCTCGCGGTGGTGTCGAAGCACGTGGCGCTCGATCCCGACAAGGTGATGGTCAAGCTGGAGCGCGGTAAGACGGTGTCGACACTCGAAGTCGATATCGAAGTGCCCAATAATTTCGACAAGAAGGCTCCCGCCGAACGGCGCATGGCCGGCTGAGGGTCGACGCCGATGAGGTTGCGCGGGGGGCGGCTTCACGCTTAAGATTGCACCGTCTAGCTTCGGTCCGACCATGAATTCGGTGCAGCCCGTTCTTCCAATGACCGGCGGATGTTCGTGCGGCGCGATCCGCTACGAGATATCGTCGTTTCCGCTGCTGCTCTACACCTGCAATTGCACGGATTGCCAAACCGCGTCGGGCAGCGCCTTTGCGCTCAACATGCCAGTGGCGACCAAGGACTTTCATCTGCTGAAGGGCGAACCGAAGGGATGGCGCCGTCCGTCTCCGACCGGTGCCGACGTCACATCCTGGTTCTGCCGAGATTGTGGCGGTCGAATCTACGGTGAACGCGCGGGACGCCCGGAATCCATCAACATTCGTGCGGGGACACTCGACGAGACCAGATGGTTGAACCCGGCTGCCCACATGTTCATGCGAAGCGCACAGGCTTGGATCCAACCGGCGGCCAATGCCGAATGCCACGAGATCGGGCCAAGCGATTTCCGGCCGCTCGCTGAAAAGTGGCGGGCGATGTGGCCGGAATTCTTTCCGCAGACATAGCTCTCGTGTCCCGGATGCTGCGCAGCGCGCCACCCTTGCGCGGTGCGCTGCTGATCCGGGACCCAGCAAGCGGCTCGTTTGTGGCTGGGTCCGGCGCTGCGGAGCAGCGCTACCGGACGATGCTTCGCATCGCCTAGGCTGCACCGCGTCCGGGACACGATCCCTTCGCTGCGGGAGCGCTACCCCACCATCCGCTCGCGGCCGGCCCAGAAGCCTGCCTTCAGCACCTTCTTGTCGACCTTGCCGACGCCGGTCATCGGCAACTCGCTAACGAACTCGATGTGCTTGGGCGCGTGCGCCGAGCCCTTCTTCGCCTTCACGAGGTTGATCAGCTCGTCCGGATTCGGTCGCGCCCCTTCGCGGGCGACGATCACGGCGGTGACGGCCTCGCCCCATTTGTCGTCGGGTACGCCGACCACGGCGACCATGGCGACGTCGGCATGTTGCGACAACACATCCTCGACCTCGCGCGGAAAGATGTTGAAGCCGCCGGAGACGATCATGTCCTTCTTGCGGTCGAGGATGAACAGGTAGCCGCGTTCGTCCGATCGCGCGATGTCGCCGGTGTGCAGCCAGCCGTTCTTCAGCGTCTCCGCGGTCGTGTCGGGCCGTTTCCAGTACTCGGCCATCACATGCGTGCCGCGCACGCAGATCTCGCCGGCCTCGCCGGTTGCGACTTCCTGGTCGTCATTGTCGAGGATCTTCACCTGGCAAGCGGCGATCGGGAATCCGCAGGACAGGAACAGCTCCGGCGTCCTGGGATCGTGGTCGGCCTTGCGCAGCACGGATACCGGATAACATTCGGTCTGGCCGTAGAGCTGCGAGAACACCGGCCCGATCCGCCCGATGCCCTCGACCAGCCGGCTCGGCGACATCGCAGACGCGCCGTACAGCAAGAGTTCGAGCGAGGAGAGGTCGGTCTTGTCGAGCGAGGGGTGATCCAGAATGACGTAGATCATCGTCGGCACGAACAGCGTGAAATTGATCTTCTCGCGCTCGATGGTCTCGAATACGGCTGCGGGATCAAAGCCTTTCAGCATGTGTACGGTGCCGCCGCGCATCAGCGTCGGCAGCACTTTTGTCCCCGCGACATGGCTGATCGGTGCAACCGTCAGGTAGCGCGGGGTATCAGGAATTTCAAAGTCAGCGAGGATCGCGCTGGCAAACCCGCCATATTCGCGGTGATAGCGGAGCGCGCCCTTGGATTTTCCCGTGGTGCCGCCGGTGTAATTGAGCGTGGCGATGTCGTCGGGTCCGGCAAAGCTGCGCGCCGTGGCGCTGCCGGCGGCTTCAATCGCCTGCAAGAGGTCGGCGCCGTAACCGGCGGGGCTGAGCGTGAACACCGTCTTTACCCCGGCCGCCTTGGCCGCGAGTTCGCCGCCGCGGTCGCGGAAGGTAACCCCGTCGACCACCAGCATCTGCGCTTCGGAATCCTCGAGCTGAAACAGTTGGTCGTCCAGCGAACCCAGTGGATGCAGCCAGGTGATCGCCAATCGCGAGAGCTGCGCGGCGACGCCGGCGCACCAGGCGTCGGCGCGGTTGGCGGTGAGAAACGCGACGCGGCTGCCGGGCTGAAAGCCCAGCTTCATGAACACGGCCTGTATGCGCCCGATCATGTCGGTCGCGCCGCGATAGGTGAGCGATCCGCCCGGCCAGGCGAACGCCGTGCGCTCCGGGTAGCGCGCCAGCGCCAGCAACGTCTGCTCGCATGCCGCCGGAAACGCGTAGAGCGGATTGCCCATCTTTATTCCTCCTGCTTGTTTTGTAATTGGCCTTCGCCCGTGCCAATGTTGGCTAACGCTAACACAACAGGCACACTGCACAAGCTAGGATGATGCAACCAGCCGATGCTCTCGCGCGTTTTCGCGATCGCCTTAGCCTGCCGCTGATTGCGGCGCCGATGTTTCTCGTCTCCGGCGTCGAGCTGGTGGTAGCTGCCTGCCGCAACGGCGTGATCGGTTCGTTTCCGACCGTGAATTGCCGCAGCCCTGAACAACTCGATCAATGGCTGACGGACATCGATGACCGGCTGAAGGAGTACTCGGATGCAAGCGGCAAGCGCGCAGCGCCTGTATGCGCCAATCTGATCGTGCATCGCTCCAATGCGCGGCTGCAGCGGGATCTGCAGGTGCTGCTGCGTCACCGGCCAGAAATGGTTATCACCTCCGTCGGCTCGCCGGCGCCGGTATTGAAGCCGTTGCGCGATGCCGGCGCGCTGGTGTTTGCCGACGTCGCATCCATCCGCCATGCCGAACGCGCGGTCGCCGCCGGTGCCGATGGGCTGGTGCTGCTGACGGCAGGCGCGGGCGGCCAGACCGGCTGGCTCAATCCCTTCGTGTTCGTGCGCGCGGTGCGTGCCTTTTTCGATGGACCCCTGGTGCTGGCGGGCGGCATCGCGGATGGTCACGCCCTGCGCGCGGCCGAGGCGCTCGGCTGCGACCTCGCCTATATGGGCACCAAATTCATCGCCACGCGGGAGAGCATGGCGGACGCGCGCTACAAGGAGATGCTGGCCGCCAGCAACGCCGATGACATCCTGCTGACCAAGGCATTCACGGGCTTGCTGACCAACATGCTGCGCCCCTCGATCGAGGCCGCCGGCCTCGATCCGGACGATCTTCCCGAGCGAGGCGCGATCGATATCGCCAACGATATCGACATCGGCGCGCGCGAGAACCGCCCGAAACGCTGGAAGGATATCTGGAGCGCTGGACATTCCGTTTCGGGCGTGACGGGGATTCTTACCGTCGACGAGATGGTTGCGCGCACAGCGGCGGAATATCGGGACGCCGCCACGCGCCTGCGATTCAGCTAGGGCGCAAAAGGTTCCCGGCAATCCAGCCACTGCATTTCTGTGATGCAGCAATGCCAGGCACGCCCAACGGCAAATGCCAAGAGAAAGCCGCCGCGCTGGCAAACTTCCGACACAGGGGGGCGGCGAAAACAAGCAATCCGACATGACGCACGCGCGAAGGCGAGACCGATTCCAGGTTTCGTCGCCGGGCGCATTTTATTCAGCGAGGCCTTCGTGTCGCACAAGCTCTTCCCCGCGATCCTCCTCATCGGCGCGCTGTTTACCTTCCCGGTTTTCGCGCAGTCCGGCGCTGCGCCTGCCGCCGCTACCGATAAAGCTGACGTCCTGACGCCCGATCAGGCGAAGCGGGCGCTCGATACGCTTTCCGATGACAAGAAGCGCGCGCAAGTCATCGAGACGCTACGCGCAATCGCCGGTGCCTCGCCGCCGCAAGCCACGGCCGGTGAACCGAAATCCGCGATGCCGCTCACGGCCGACAGCCTTGGCGCACAGCTCCTGCTGATGGTGTCCGAGCAGGTCGGCGAGATCTCGCGCGAGGTCGCCGACATAGCGCGGACACTGACGCACTATCGGGCGTTCTATTACTGGTTCCTGCGGACCGCCAATGATCCGTCCGCCTATCAACAGTTGCTCGATATTGCGTGGAAACTGGCGCTGGTGTTCATCTGTGCCTTCGCTGCCGAGTGGCTGGTTTTCCGCCTCATCAAACGCCCAGTGGCGCTGTTGGAAGCGCGGCTTCCGCAAACGGCGCAGGCTCCGGTGCAGACACTGGCCTTGGCCGATCCACCATCCTCCACGGCGGACGTCGCCGCGGCGCCTGCACAACAACGGCGGCGGCTCAGTCTGGCGCGCACCTGGCAGTCGCTGGTCAGGCTGCCTTTCGTCCTTGGACGCCTGGCGCTCGAATTGCTCCCTGTGCTGGTCTTCATCGGGATGGCGACGATGTTGCTGGGCAGCGGGATCGGCGATATCGCAACCACCCGGCTCGTGATCCTCGCGGTCGTCAATGCCTATGCGCTGTCGCGCGCACTGATCTGCTTCGTGCGTGCACTGGCCGGGCCGTTCGGCCTGTTTCGCGTTCGCGCCGAGACCGCCGCCTATATCGAGATATGGGCCCGGCGTATCGTGACGGTTGCTGTCTCGGGCATCGCCTTCGCCAATGTGGCGCTGCTGCTCGGCCTGCATCGTGTCGGCTACGCCGCATTGCTGCGCATGGTGATGCTGGTCGTGCACCTCTTTCTCGTCGTCGTCATCCTGCAGTGCCGTCGCCAGGTCGCCGACGCCATTCGCGCGCCGAACGGTCGCGACGGTGCCGCGGCCAGGATACGCAACCGCGTCGCCGGGCTCTGGCATTATCTTGCGATCGCGCTCGACCTCGCATTGTGGGCGGTGTGGGCGCTGAATATCCGCAACGGCTATTCTCTGCTGTTGCAATATTTCGTCGGTAGCCTCGCGGTCGTGCTGATCGTGCGGCTCGTCACCATCCTGGTGTTGAGCCTGATCGACCGTGGTTTTCGCATCAGCCCGGATCTTCTGCGTCGCTTTCCGGGCCTGGAGACCCGTGCCAACCGTTATCTGCCGCTGTTGCGCAACATCGTCTCGGCCGCGATCGCCTTCATCGGCTTTGTCGCGCTGCTGGAAGTCTGGGGCATCGACGCCATCGTCTGGTTCTATGGCGGCCAGATCGGCAGCCGGCTGTTGTCGGCGGTGGTCACCGTCGGCATTGCAGCACTGGCTGCTGCGGCGATCTGGGAAATCAGCAACGCGTTGCTGGACCGCAAGGTCACCGCATTGTCGCGCGAGGGGCACTACGCGCGCGCGGCGCGGCTGCGCACGTTTCAGCCGATGCTGCGAACGGCACTGTTGTGCCTCATCGTCGTCGTCGTTGGCCTCACGGCGCTCAGCGAGATCGGCGTCAATGTCGCGCCGCTGCTCGCCGGCGCCGGTATCGTCGGTATCGCCATCGGCTTCGGCTCGCAGAAATTGGTGCAGGACCTCATTACCGGGCTGTTTCTCCTGATCGAGAACACGGTGCAAGTCGGCGACAACGTCACGCTGTCGGGCCTGTCAGGGGTCGTGGAAAATGTTTCGATCCGCACCCTTCGCCTGCGCGCCGGCGACGGCTCCGTGCACATCGTGCCGTTCAGTGCGGTGACGACGATCACCAATTCAAGCCGCGGCGCCGGCAACGCCGCCGTCAGCGTCAACGTGGCCTACAAGGAAGACACCGACCGCGCCGGCCAGATCCTGAAGGACATCGTCGCCGAAATGCGGCGCGAGCCCGAATTCCAGCACCTGATCCGCGGCGATCTCGAACTGTGGGGGGTCGACAAGGTAGACGGCTCGATGGCTTCGATCGTCGGCCAGATCCGCTGCAGCGATGCCGGCCGCTGGCCGGTGCAGCGGGAATTCAACCGCCGCATGAAGCGGCGATTCCAGGAGTTCGGCGTGGAAATCGCGCCCGCTAGCCAAACCATTCTGATGCAGGTTCCGGCGCCCGCCGATGCCGCCGCGAAGCCCCGGCGGGCGGCAGGCTAGTTCTTCACGCAATGTCCTCAGGTGTGTCAACGCAGGATTCGACCAAGGATGC
Source organism: Bradyrhizobium sp. LMTR 3 (assembly GCF_001693485.1). Classification (GTDB taxonomy): domain Bacteria; phylum Pseudomonadota; class Alphaproteobacteria; order Rhizobiales; family Xanthobacteraceae; genus Bradyrhizobium. The sequence goes on along the minus strand of NZ_MAXC01000016.1, from coordinate 70,333 downwards.
GTGCCGCCTGATCGATCTCTTTTTCATTCCATGCCGCAAAGCCGAGAAACAGGCCCTGCTCATTGGTCTTGTGATAGAGCATGCTCGATAACGGCCGGCTGGCGACGCCGGCGTCGAGCAGGCGCGCCGACAATTGCCGGTCGTTTGCCGGCCCGCTGCACCTTGCCAGCAATTGCATGCCGCCGGCCGGGGCTTCGATCGCGAGACGGTCGCCGGCTTCCGCGGCAAGCGCCTGCAGCATGCGGTCGCGCCGGCCCTTGTAGAGGCGCGTCATCCTTCTGATGTGGCCGAGATAGGCGCCGGATGCGATGAATTCGGCCAGCGCATCCTGCATGGTGATCGACGTCAGCATTCCCATGTGGCGCTGCGCGAGTTCGAAGTGATCAATCAGGGCTTCCGGGACGACGAGGTAACCGAAGCGAATGTCCGCATACGTCGCTTTCGAAAAGGTGCCGAGATAGAACACGCGCGGCGACGTTGCGAGCCCCTGCAGGGCGGCCACCGGGCGGGCCTCATAGTGAAATTCGCCGTCGTAGTCGTCCTCTATGATGCAGGCGCCCGTGGCTTCGGCGAAACGCAGCAGTTCGAGACGGCGCCCGATCGGCATCAGCCGCCCGGTCGGATATTGATGCGACGGCGTGACGAAGATCAGCCGCGGCGCCTCCTTGCGGGAAGAGACGGCCATGCCTTGCGCATCGAGCGATATGGCGGAAACGATGGCGCCGGCGGCATGCAATGCGACGTTGGCGCCGCCATAGCCCGGGCTTTCGATCCAGGCATGATCGCCGCGCTCGAGCAGCGCATCTGCGACCAGCGTCAGGCCGGATTGCGCCGTCGGCACGATCAATATCTGGTCGGCCTTGGCTTTGATCCCGCGATGAACCACGAGATGCCCGAGCAGCGCTTCCTGCAGCGGTCGATGGTTGACGGGCCGGTCGCGGCGCAGAGGTGCGTTTCGCGCCGCGCGCCGCAGGCAGCGGCTCCACACATCGTGCGGAAACTCTCGCTCGTCCGCCAGCCCGGGTTGAAACGGCCGCGGCCGTCCGTCATGAACGGGCGGCCAGTGCGCCCGCTGCAGGCCGCGCGCCCAGGACGACAGGACTATCCGCTCGCTTGCGGCGCGGCTGCTTCGCGGCGGCATCTTGCGGCGATCGAGCGACAGGCCCTCGGCGACCACCGGACGGCGCCCGGCGGCAAGCGAGAGATAGCCTTCCGCGGCCAATTGCTCGATCGCAAACGAGACGGTGTTGCGTGAGAGGGCGAGCGATTGCGCCAGTTGTCGGCTCGAGGGCAGGCGCTGGCCGGGCGCGAGGCGGCCTTTGGTGATGAGGCCTCGCAACTGGTCGGTGAGCTGGCGCGTCAGGGTCGCGCCGCTGTCGCGCGCCAGATGCAGCATTCCGGGCAGCAGGTCGTCCACAACTGGCCCCAGCAAATCGCAAAGACTGGTTCTTTCATTAGAGCCAGTTGAAAGGCTAGGCAATGCCGAGCGGCTCATGACGGGACCTCTTCGAGATGGCCAGTGGACTTTCAACCCGCAGCGCGGCGGCGCTGCTTGCCGGCGTCGTGTTCGCGTGGGGGACCAACTGGCCGGTTACGAAGATGATCGTGCACGACGTGTCCCCGCTATGGGCGACGGCGCTGCGCTGCATGATCGCCGCCGCGACGCTGGCGCCGATGTTATGGGCGCAGGGGACGTTCATCGTGCCGAAGCGCGGCGATCTGCCGGTGGTGTTCTGCACCTCGATTCTGCATCTCGTGGCGTTTTCCGCGCTGGTGGCGGCCGGGCTGCAATTCGTGCCGGCGGGCAGGGCGATCGTGCTCGGCTATACGACGCCGCTATGGGTGGCGATCGGAGCAGCCATGTTTCTGTCGGAGCATATCACTCGCCGGCGCGCGATCGGTATCGGCTGCGGCCTGGCGGGCCTCGCGGTCATCTTCAATCCGCAGACGCTGAACTGGGGTGACCGCGACGCGCTGTTCGGCAGCGGCCTGATTCTGATTGCCGCGTTCTGCTGGGCCGGCAACATCGTTTACGTCCGCGCGCACAAGTGGATCTCGACACCCTTCCAACTCGTGTTCTGGCAGGTGCTGCTGGCGGCGGCACTGCTGTCGCTCATCGCAGGGTTCGCGGAAGGCCGACCGCAGATCGCGTGGACTTGGCGCCTTGCCGCCCTGATGCTCTATAGCGGCATCGTCTGCACCGCATTCGCCAACTGGGCGATGACGATGGTGAACCGCAGCCTGCCGGCCGTCACCACCTCGCTGTGCCTGCTGGCGACGCCACTGCTCGGCATCGTCAGCGCAACCGCCATCCTGGGCGAGCCGCTGGAGCCTTCGCTGTTTCTGGCGATGACGCTGATCATCGGCGGCATCGCGCTTGGCACCGTTGCCGGCGGCTCGCGTCGAGAAAAGACGGTCTAATTCGCCACGAAATACCAATTCTCGTCGTAGCGTTCGAGCCGGCTCGGCGGCTTGTCGGCGAATTCGAAGAAGTTTTTGGGATCGCCGCCCGGCGGCACGTGCAGGAAGCCGGTGAAATAGTGCTTCAGGCCGCGTGAGGTCAAAAACAGCACATAGGTGCCTTCTTCCGTCTCGTCGACGACGATGTCGTTGCCGACGGAAACATTTGGCTCGCGGTCGCCGAGCGCGACCAGGTTCTTGTTGTAGGAGACGTTGGGTTTCAGCTTGCCGGCTTCGACCCGCGCCACGATCCGTTCGCGGTCGGCCCGGTGCCAGCGGAAATTCTGCTGGAGGGCGACCTGGTGCAGCGGAGCGTAGGCAAGCATGGAGAGCGTGAGCGCGCAGATCAGGAAAGGAAGGGCGAACTTCGCGCCGCTGGTTCGGATCTTGGGGAGCAGCGAAGCCGACCACACGAGGCAGGCGAAGAACACCAGCGCGACCAGCGGCACGGCGACAAGCAGGACGAAGCCGGAGGGCCAGTCTGCCATCGACAGTTCGAACGTTGCGATCGCCAGCGTGAAGGCGGAAATCGCGATCGCCGCCGCCAGCGCAGCGCGAACCGATGGCCCGGTGGCGACCGGCGTCGTCTGGGATGTCGCTTCAGCCATGCCGGGCTGTTCCGCTCCGCCGTTTGCTCGGCTCCCGATGGTTGCCATTCCGAAGGCTTAACGCGCCGTTAACCATATCGGCCCCAACAATAGCCCCAGACGATGGTCCGCCGCCACGGTCGGACGGCAAATCGAAAGGGGTATGGAATGGATTTCGATCGGTATTTTGCCAAAACCCCGGCAACCCTCGAGGAGATCCGGCGCCGGGTGATGTTTGCGCTCGATCGGCATCCGCTGTGCCGCGGTATCGAATTCGACGTCGTCAGCATGCCGCGCAACCGCAAGTGCAACTGGACCGTCACCCTGCAGCAGGTCGCCCCCGACGCCTTGTGGGAAGCCTCCGATATCGTTGCCGATATCCAGGAGGCCTATGAACTGGCCGCAGCGGCCTGACTCCGGGACTATTTTGGGACTTTTTCCCATCTTTTCGGCCGCGTCAGCGCGGCGATTGGCATCGTATAGCCTCAATTATCATCCAGTTTTCGGCAAAAGGGCCAAACGTCGGCGGGAATGGAGACCTTTTTTGACCAAGACTATGACGATTGTCGCGCTGATCTGTTTTCTCGTGGCGGGCGCTGCCGTCACCGCCATTGTCGGCCGCGACAGCGTGCCAGCCGCCCGGTTCGAACTGGCGTCGGCTTCCTCCGTCCAGGCGCCGGTCTCGAACAAGGAAGGCAAAAAGGATCGCTTGGCGGTCCTGAGCTACGCTACTGCCGCGATTGATCCCCAGCCCAGGGATCCCGCGCTGAACGAATCGCTGCGCCGGGCCTATGCTTCGACGTCACCAGTCGATATGGCCATGCCGAAGGAAATCGCGGCTCCGACCGTCCCGCCCACGACGTCTACCGCCGCGCCGAGCACGGCGCCGGTGCCGGCGCCCGCACCCGTCAAGCCCAAGGCCGCAGCCAAGCCCCAGCCGCAGAAAAACTACACGCTGCTGAGCGATGGCCAGATCGCCGGCATCAAGGACCGCCTGAAACTGACGGCATCGCAGGAGTCCTACTGGCCGCCGGTGGAGACTGCGCTGCGCGCCGTCGCCCGCAAGATTCATGCGGGCCGGCAAGCCAACCCGAATGCGACGGGCGTGCCCATTGATCCAGAGTCCGCGGAAGTCCAGCAACTGAAATCGGCCGCGATGCCGCTGCTGTTCCAGTTGCGTGAGGACCAGAAGAGCGAAGTGCGCTCGCTTGCCCGCATCATCGGGCTGGAAAAAGTCGCCGCAATGATCTGAGCGGCGATCTGCATCGGCCGCTGGTTCCGCAGAACTCCTGCACACACAACGCCGCACCGGAACATCGCCCTACCCCACGCGTTGCCGCGTGGATGAGGGAGTTTGCCGATGCGCACATCAACCGCCTATTTTGCGGGGGCAGGAACCGTGGTCGTCGCGGTCGCCGCCGGTGTCGGCGGTGGATATCTGGCTGCCAACATCGTCAGCCCGCCGACACAGGTGATCTCGAAACTGGAACGCCGGATGTCAGCGGAGCCGATACCCGTCTCGACGGAGCCATCGCAGCCGGTGCCCTATGTCGCGGCGACCGTGGCTGCGGCCAATACCGCGCCCGCCCAGGAGCAGCCGCAAGCGCAGCCCCAACAGACGCAGCCACAGCCGCAAACGCAACCACAGCCGCAAACGGCGGCGGCGTCAGCGCCGTCCGCTAATGCTAACAATGCTGCCACCGAAGAGAAGACGGCCAATAACGCAGCGGCCGCTCAACCTGTACCGCCACCGCCGAAACCCTCGAAGCCCGCCGAACAGGTCAGCGAAAAGACCGCTGCGCCGGAGAAGGCTGCTGCGCCCCAGGAGGCGTTTGCCAAGGCGCGCGATGCCGATCTCAAACGCGCTGCCGCCGAACAGCGGCGCGCCGAGCGGCGCCAGCGCTGGGCCGACAAGCGCCGCTTCCAGCAGCCCCGCGAGCAGGACCTCGAGGCGGTCGAGACGCAGGTCCGGGAAGCAACCGAGCCGCGGCGCATCAGGATTCGCGAAGAAGGCGAACCAAGGGGTTTCTTTGGCGAGCCCGGGAGAAGGGACATGTTCGCCGAGCCGGCAAGAGGCGAGATGCCGCGGATCAGGCTGTTCGAACAGGATGATTGATTTCTTGCGGCGACCGCAAATGTCGGAGCGTGATGACTTCGAACGTCATCGCGCTCCTTTTGTTTGGGCATAACCACCTGGTCAACGCTTCGCGTTGGTCCGAAGAGAATGGGTGGCGGCTTCTTCGGATCGGGCGTTTAGCCGCCGCGCGATTCCACCACCTTGCGGCAGCCATCCGACAGCTTCGTCTTGTTCGCTTTCAGGCAGGCATTCATCTGCGGCGGCTTGCCGATATGCTCGGCGCAGAGTTTTCCGGCGTCCGAACGGCAGGCCATCTGCTCCTGGGGAGTGGGGCCGGATTGCGCCTGAGCCAGCGAGCCTACGCCGAGCGACAGGATCAGGGCTGCGGCCGCGACATGGAATGATTTCATCATGGATCACCTTTTGACGAGAATGGGGGATTGAAAGCGCGCGAAAACTCGTCGAGGTCGCGTCCGCGGTCCATGCCATGTTCATGGCGTCGGAAGCGGGCCGCAAATCACCCCGCGCGCACCCACACCATTTTCATGGGATGTTGCCGGACCCCTCGATGGACCATGTACATCTCGCGTCGGCTGCGGTGACCGATCGGCACATCGCAAAGAGCTGCACGCCCAATTCGGGAGAGATGACACATGTTGAAGAAGACAGGTTGGCTGAGCGCAGGTCTGACGCTCGCGGCGTTTTCGGCCGTGGCTTCCTTTGCAGTCGGCGGCGTAAGCTCTGCCCAGGCTGCAGTGGTTTATTGCAAGACGGTTGGCGTGCCGAAGGGCTGCGTCGTCCGCCCGGCGCCGGTCGCGGCGGCTGCGGTCGTGACACCGGCCGTCGGCGTTGCCCGTGTCGGCGTCGGCGCTGTGGGTGTCGGAGCTCCGGGCGTCGGTGTTCGTCCCGGCACGCCCATGAACCGCGGCGGCCCGGTCAACCGCGTCGGCCGCCGCTGAAGCAGAACATGCTGACCTTACTGAGTCATAAGCCCTCATGGTGAGGAGCACGAAAGCGCGTCTCGAACCATGAGGCCCGCTCTGTGGCCTACATCCTTCGAGACGCCCGCTTCTCGCGGGCTCCTCAGGATGAGGGTTTGAGCAGCTATGACGTTGTAGAACTAACCGGCAGCGCCGTCGCTGTCGGGAAAGCGGTGGGGCAAGGTCAGCCTCACGCGCGTGCCCTTGTGAGCCCCTTGGGCGCAGGAGCTCAGTTCCAGCTCCGCGCCGCAGCGCGCGGCGCGGCTTCGCATGTTGCGCAGGCCGCGCGCCGCTTTCGCGGCTCCTGCGGCTCCGCCGTCAGGCGTGATCTCGAACCCCTTGCCGTCATCCTCGACGGTGATGCAGCCGCGCTTGAGGCCGTCGGCGCCCGCAAGCGTCTCGATCCTCACCGTAATGCGCCGCGCCTCGGCGTGCTTGACCGCATTGGTCACCGCTTCATCCAACAGCCGCACGATCTGGATGACGTGCCACGGCCGCAGTTCGGGATGAACCGGCAGGCCCTGCGCCGTGACCGCGCGCCAGTCCAGCGCGATGTCATGCGGACGAAGCTGCGCCATGGCGCGTTCGCGCCAGGAGCCCAGCGCCAGCATCAGATCGCCGCCGATGTCGTCCATGGAGTCGATGACGAGGCGCAAATCCTTCAGTGCCGCGCGGGCCGCATCGCCGATCCCCGCGCTGCCATTGCCGCGTTCGCTCAAGGCCACGATGCTGACGAGCTGGCCGCCGAGCCCGTCATGCAGGTCGCGCATCAGGCGCGTGCGTTCCCGCGCCAGCGCCGCGGCGCGGGCGCGCTCCTCCTCGCGGGCGAAACTGGCCTTCAGCTTCTCCTCCGCCTCGCGCACCTGGGTGACGAGGCGGCCGGCAAAGCCGTCGACCTGGTTCAGCGCCCGGGCGAACCGCCAGGTGAGCCCCGCGCCGATCGCGACCAGCATCGCCGAATAGGACAGCCGCGCGGTGAAGATGCGGTTGGGCATCATCTGAAACACCGAGAGCAGGTCGACGATCCAGCAGGTCAGCATGATGGTGACCGCACAGCCGAGCAGGAAGCTCGCGACGTTCTGCCGTTGCAGCGCCGATCGCGCGGTAACGACGGCCATAATGAGAAGGGAGATACCGACCATGGGTACGGCGAGAATCAGGAAGAGGGCGCGCACCAGCGCCTGATTTCCGAACAGGCCGGCCAGCGCCAATGCGATGCCCGGAATGAAGATGATCCAGGCGTAGCGCTGCCACTTCCAGCCCGAAAGCAGCAGCGCAAAGACCAGCACCAGTGCGCTTTCGATCGGCGCGGAGGAAATCAGGATCACATTGAACCTGGAAAACGGCGTCTCCCCCATCGGCGTTTGCAGGAACGCCTGGCCGACACCCACGGCCATCGCCGCCGCGAGAACGCCGTAGGCCGGCTCGTGGCGACGCATCACCCACATGATGCCGAGAATGACAGCCAGAATCGCCTGCCAGGATGAGAACACCACCGGCAATGTCACGAACACCAGCGTTCTGAGATTGTAGGTCGGGCGCAACGCTTCGTCCGGGCCGACCCAGATGCGATCGAGAAAGCCCGTGATCGGACCCCAGATGAACAGCCGGATCGAGATGGCGTTGTCGCCATCGCGCAGCACCGAAGCGGGGATCACGGCAATCGCCGGCGTGTTGCGGTCGGGGCGGTTGGCGGCAGGATCGCGCCGGCTGTCGAGGATCACGACATCGTTGACGGTAACCTCGACGCCGTTGGTGAAGCGCGGCAGGAACACCGACCAGGCCCGCGAGGCCTCGCCGGCCGGGCGGACGAAGTGTCCCCTGAAGCGGGGCGGATCGTTCATCGCATTCCGCAACGGGGAGAAGTACGGCAGCGTCACCGCCCGCTCGGCGCCGGCTTCGGTGAGCTGAAAGGCCGTCACCTGATACTGCGCGGGAGGTCCGGGCAGCGATTGTAGAAGCACCGCGACGCCGGCGACGGCGATCACGGCCTGCAGCAGCAGATACTGGATGAGACGGGACGATCGCAGCCGACGCCGCGCGCGGCCGGGCAGCTCCGGTTGCACGTCGTCGCCGTGATCGTTCACAACTTGATCAAGCCCTGCTGGACCGCCTCGAATACCGCCTCGCCCCGGGTATGGACCTCGAGCTTGCGATAGATGCTCTTGATATGCCCGGGCACGGTTTGCCGCGACAGGCCGAGATGGCTGGCGATCTCGGCGTAGCTGAAGCCCTTGGCGATGCCCCAGAGAATGTCGATTTCGCGCGGCGTCAGTTTGGTGGTGTTGAGTACTGGGCCGGGCGGCGGCTCCGGCGTGCTCTGGGTCCGGCGCACGATGAAACGCGCGATCGAGGCCGAGATCGGCGAGTGGCCGGCGACGAGGTCGCGCACGGTAGCGGCGATGTCGGTCGGGAATGCGTCCTTGAGCAGATAGCCTGTCGCGCCGACGGTGATCGCCGAAATCACGCTTTCCTCGTCGCCGAGGATCGAGATCACCATGATCTCGGTATCGGGAAAACGCCGGCGGGTCTCGCGGATCAGGTCGACGCCATGGCCATCCGGCAACTGAAGATCGGTCAGCAACACCTTTGGCGCGCCTTGCGCGAGACAGGCGCGGGCTTCCGCGAGCGTGCCGGCGGCCCTGACCTGGTATCCGGCCTTGGCGAGCGCGTCCTGCAGCCGCCAAAGCGTCGGCGCGTCGTCCTCGACCAGCACGACCGTGATGGCTTCCGCCCTGGGCCCATCGCTCAATGAATTCATCTGAAAACTCCGGCTGCCCGTCCCTGCAGCCCGCGCAAGTGTAACCCCGTGGCAGTTTTTTGCGACACCCATGTTCATGGGGCGGGAGTTTTACGAGATTCGAGGGAGGCAAAAGGGGCGGAAAAGGCCTATACGATTGCCTCTCAACGAGGCCACCGAAATGCCGAATCCTCCTAAAAATGTACCGCCGACGAAAGTCGGTTCCGAACCCGGCCGCCTTGCCGTCATGCCCGAGGACATCACGGCTGCTGGCGCGTCCATTGCTGGCTCAGTCCTCGTTACCGAATGCGACCAGAGCCGGACGCTGAGCGAGATCTGCGGCTGTAGCCTCTGGCTCAAATTCGAGAACCTGCAGTTCACCTCGACCTTCAAGGAGCGCGGCGCGCTCAACCGGCTGCTGGCGCTGTCGCCGGAGGAGCGGCGGTGCGGCGTGATCGCGATGTCGGCCGGCAACCACGCGCAGGGCGTGGCCTATCACGCAAACAGGCTCGGCATTCCCGCTAGCATCGTGATGCCGGTCGGCACCCCGATGGTGAAGATCGAGAACACGCGGCGTCACGGCGCGAATACGATCATCTCCGGCAAGACACTGGAGGAGGCCGGCGAATTCGCGCGCACGCATGGCGAGGCGCACGGCATGATCATGATCCATCCGTACGACGATCCCTTGATCATCGCGGGGCAGGGCACCATCGCGGTCGAAATGCTGCGGGCGGCGCCGCAACTCGATACGCTGGTGGTGCCGATCGGCGGTGGTGGGCTGATTTCCGGCATGGCGGTCGCGGCCAAGTCGCTGAAGCCGGATCTGCAGATCATAGGCGTGCAGGCGCAGCTCTATCCGTCGATGTACAACGCCATCAAGGGCGATCGTCTGCCGATGCGCGGCGACACGCTTGCCGAAGGCATTGCGGTAAAGGTGCCGGGCCGGATCACTACCGAGATCATCCGCCATCTCGTCGACGACATCGTTCTCGTCACCGAAGACCAAATCGAGCGCGCGGTAGCGATGCTGATAGCGATCGAAAAGACCGTGGTCGAGGGCGCCGGTGCCACAGGCCTTGCGGCGGTGCTGGCCGCGCCGGAGCGATTTGCCGGCCGCAATGTCGGCCTTGTGCTGACCGGCGGCAACATCGATACCCGGCTGATCGCTTCCGTGCTGACCCGCGAACTCGCGCGCGAGGGCCGGCTGACCCAGATCGCCATCGACATCGTCGACCGGCCCGGCCAGCTCGCCGCCGTCTCGGCGCTACTCGCCGAAGCCGGCGCCAACATCATCGAAGTCTCGCACCAGCGCACCTTCTCCGACCTGCCTGCCAAGGGCACCTTGCTCGAAGTCGTCATCGAAACGCGGGATCGCGTGCATCTGGATGACGTGATGAAGCGGCTGGGCGAAGCGGGGTTTGTCGCGTGGCTGCCGGGGCGAAGATGAGCGTGGCGTTTTCGAGCGAAGCATGTCGCCCGAGAAGAGCCACAAGCAGGAATCGTCTCTACATCAAGCAAAGCACGTGCATCGCAAAACGGCCTTCCAGCTCTATTGCTGCAGGTCTCGGCCAACGCCCGCTTGTAGGTACTTATTTTATCATCCCTGATCAGCACACACGCATACTTGTCGCGCGCTGCCAGCCGCTAACGGGCTGCGGTCAAAGTCACCAAAGCGCTCGACGAGATGTAGGCCGCCTGATGCTACTAGCAACGGCATCTCTTGCGGAAAGATGTTTCGCATCTGCAAAGGAGTCCTCCAGAAATCCTTCTTTGCCGACGTCGACCAATACCAATCCACGTGACTGATTTGGGTGAGAGGTTCGTATCTGAGGGTCTCCTCGACGATTATCTTGCCTTGAGTGTCATGGACGATCGATCCGACCAGTTGGCGTCTGTCAGGATCGCTGCTGAGCATGGCCACATTCGGGAAGAAAGCGTCGAACACAAGCCTGCCCTTCGGTGACAGGTGCCGTACCACGGATTGAAAAAAGCCCCTGAAATCGTCCAGGCTGTGCAGGTGCAGAACCGAATTCACGGCAACAATGATGGTGTCGAAGGTGCGTCCATTAAGGTCGAAATGGCGCATGTCCAACTGCACCAGATCGAGCTGGACCGCCTGTGCCTCGGCGGAACGTCGCGCATGCTCGAGCATCTTGGCGGATAGATCGCCTCCAGTCACTTGTAGGCCTGATCGGGCCAGCGGAATGGTGAGACGACCGCTTCCACACGCGAGATCGAGGACGCGGCCACCTCGTTCGCGAGCTACCTCGACGTAGAAGTGTTCCAAGGCCGGATCAGGCGGCGCTATCAAGTCGTACAGATCAGGGTGATCGTAGAGGCCGTTCTGTTCCATGAAATTCTCGTGTTGATCCGCATATATGGCTAGGCGCCAATGAGCCCGCGCTCTAATTCACCAGCCGCACCGCACCGGCCTCGCTGACGTCATAACCACCAAGCTCGGCCGCCCGATCGCGGAAGCCCGCTCCGCGCATGAAGTCGAACAGCGCCTGCGGTCCCTTCATGAAGTAGTCGCGCTGTCGCATCACGAGGTCGAAACGCTCCCAGGTGACGGGGAGGAAATCGAGTCCCGCCGATTTCGCCACGCTCCGCGTCGCGATCCCGCAATCGATGCGGCCGGCGCGGATGGCTTGCGCGATGTCGGGGCCGGTCGGAAAAGCGGGTTTTGCAAGTTTCAGATCGTCGAGCGCGATATCCGAGCGCGCCAGCAGCGCGAGCAGCAGCAATTGCGCGCCGGCGCCGGCCGGGCGTTGCGCCATCCGTGCGCGTGATGTCGCGATCGAGGCCATGTCGCTTAGATCAAGCGGATTGCCTGACGCGACCAGAATGCCCTGCTCGCGCCGCGCAAAGCCGAGCACGACCGCATCGTGCAGGCCCGGCGCATCGGCGATCGCCTCGACATTGGCTCTCTCGTCGTCGCCGTCGAGCCGGTGCAGATGAATCGCCGCGACCATCACCTCGCCACGCATCAGCCGGCGCAGGCCTTCCTCGCTGCCTTCGGCCAGGCTGGCGAGGCCGGAATTGCTCTCACGTAAGCCCCATTCCAGCAGCGGATCGTGGCTGCCGCCGACGATCGGCGACGCGACCTGTGCCAGGCCAGCAGGCGCAATGAGTCCGGCGGACACCCAGCGGTCCAGCGCCGTGCGAGGAAACAGCCAGCGGCCGGTCACCTTGCTGCAGGGCACTTCGCGGTTCGCCACCAGCTCGTAGAGCTTGCGCTCGGAGAGCCGCAGATAATCCGCCGCTTCGTCGGTCGTCAGGAGCTCTGGCATCGGCATTAATATGCATTGGAGTGCAGTTACTACAGAAATTGACCATATCGTTGCTATCTGCGCAAGATGTACGCACCTAGCTTTGGAATTACAAATGCCAGACGGCCCATCCGCCCTTCAACTTGTCCTCAGCGGCGATCCCGCGCTGTTCGCGATCGTGCGGCTGTCGCTCTATGTCAGCCTGTCCGCGGTGGCGCTGGCCGCGCTGATCGGCATTCCCTTGGGCGCCTGGATCGCGCTGACGAGATTCCCCGGCCGCCAGGGCGTCATCGTTCTGCTCAATGCGCTGATGGGCCTGCCGCCGGTCGTCGTCGGCCTCGCGGTGTATCTCGCGCTGTCACGCTCCGGGCCGCTCGGCGCGTTCGGTCTGTTGTTCACCCCGAGCGCCATGATCGTCGCGCAGACGGTGCTGGTCACGCCGATCATCGCCGCGCTGACGCGCCAGACCATCGAGGATCTCTGGATCGAATACCGCGACGAACTCACCGCGATGAACCTCGGGCCCCTCGGCCGCGTCATGGCGCTGATCTGGGATGCGCGCTTCAGCTTGGTCACGGCGCTGCTCGCCGGCTTCGGCCGCGCGGCCGCGGAGGTCGGCGCCATCATCATCGTCGGCGGGAACATCGAAGGCTTCACCCGCACGATGACGACGGCGATTGCGCTGGAAACTTCCAAAGGCGACCTGCCGCTCGCGGTCGGCCTCGGCCTCGTGCTGATTTCGATCGTGATCGTCGTCAACGCGTTGGCCTGGAGCATGCGCCGCGCCGGCGAGCGATTGGCGGGATGACCATGCGCGCGCCTTCGAGCGAACTGCCGATCCAATTCCATGGCGTGACGGTTACGGCCGGCGGCGTCACGATCCTCGACGACATCGCGCTCACGCTGGCGTCGGGCCCGCCGACGGTATTGATCGGCCCCAACGGCTCAGGCAAATCGACGCTCTTGCGTCTGGCGATGGGGCTGCTGGCACCTTCGCGCGGGCGCGTCACCTGGGGCGGCCTCGAACTTGTCCCGCCGCTCAAGCGCGCGATCGTGTTTCAGCGTCCGGCGATGCTCCGGCGCAGCGCGGCCGCCAATCTCCGTTTTGCGCTGCGCGCCGCCGGTATCCCGCACGCGGAGCATGCGCGACGCATAGCCGAGTTGCTCGAACTGGTCGGCCTGCACGCGCTCGCCGACCGCGCGGCGCGAAGGCTCTCCGGCGGCGAGCAGCAGCGCCTGGCGCTGGCACGCGCGCTGGCGCGCGATCCCGCGGTATTGTTCCTGGACGAGCCGACCGCGAGCCTCGACCCCATCGCCACCAAGGCGGTGGAAGACATCATCCGCACTGTGAGCGAGCGCAACATCAAGGTCGTGATGGCGACCCATGATCTCGGCGAAGCGCGCAGGCTCGCCGGCGAAATCATCATGCTTCACCGCGGCCGCATCGTCGAAACCGGCGCAGCCGCATCGTTCCTAGACGCGCCGCAAACCGCCGAGGCGAGGGCGTTCCTCGCCGGCGAACTATTGATTTAGCGCATGATTCGGAAAAGTGGTTACCGGTTTTCCGAAAAGATCATGCGCAAACTAAAGAAGGGAAAACAAATGAGCATGCTCACGCGCCGTCTGCTGATTGCGGCAACCGCCGCCCTCGCATTCGCAAGCCACGCCGTCGCGCAGGATAAATCGATCGTGGTGGCTTCGACCACCTCGACGCAGGATTCCGGATTGTTCGGCCATATCCTGCCGATGTTCAAGGCCAGGACCGGCATCGACGTGAAGGTGGTAGCGCAGGGCACGGGACAGGCGCTCGATACCGGCCGCCGCGGCGATGCCGACGTCGTGTTCGTCCACGCCAAACCTGCGGAAGAAAAATTCGTGTCCGAAGGTTTTGGCATCAGGCGCCATCCCGTGATGTACAACGACTTCATCCTGATCGGCCCGAAGAGCGATCCCGCCGGCATCAAGGGCTCGAAGGACATCGTTGCTGCGCTCTCCGCGATCAAGGCGAAGGGAGCCGATTTCATCTCGCGCGGCGACAAGTCCGGCACGCATCAGGCAGAGCTCAATCTCTGGAAGATCGCCGGCATCGACATCGCAAAGGACAAGGGTCCCTGGTACAAGGAGATCGGGCAGGGCATGGGCGCTGCGCTCAACACCGCTTCCGCCTCGAATGCCTATGTGCTCGCCGATCGCGGCACCTGGCTGTCGTTCAAGAATCGCGGCGATCTCGGAATTGCCGTCGAAGGCGACAAGCGCCTGTTCAACCAGTACGGCGTCATGCTGGTGAATCCGGAAAAGCATCCGAGCGTCAAGAAGGATCTCGGTCAGCACTTCATCGACTGGCTGGTGTCATCAGAGGGACAGAAGGCAATCGCCGATTACAAGATCAACGGTGAGCAGTTGTTCTATCCCAACGCCAGCGATTCCGGCGCGTGATGCGAGCCCATGCTTCGGTAGCGCTAGCGTTCCTGCTGATCACGATCGTGCCTGCGATGGCGGAGGACGTAGTATTGCTTCATGCCGCCGGCAGTCTGCGCGCTGCGCTGACCGAGGTGGCAAAGGCTTTCGAAGCCGCAGGTCTCGGCAAGGTACAGCCGAGGTTCGGCGCGTCCGGCTTGTTGAAAGATGAAATCGTCGCGGGTGCGAAGGCGGAAGTATTCGCTTCCGCCAACATGGAGCACCCGCAAGCCTTGGTGATGGAGAAACGCAGCGGGTCGGTGGAGCTGTTCGCGCGCAACCGGTTGTGCGCATTGGTGCGGCCGGGCCTGGAAATCACCACGGCGTCTCTTCTCGACCGCATGCTAGACCCGCAGATAAAACTCGGTACCTCGACGCCGAAGGCCGATCCGTCCGGCGACTACGCCTGGGAGGTTTTTCGGAAGGCCGAGAAGATCAGCCCAAGTGCTTCAGCGGCACTCGAGAAGAAAGCGCTGCAACTCACCGGCGGTCCCACCAGCCCGCCCGCGGCGCAGGGCCGCTCTGTCTATGGCGAACTGGTCGCGCAAGGCACAGCCGATATCTTCCTGACCTATTGCACCAACGCGCTGACGGCCCAGCGCGAAAATCCGGCGCAGCAGATCGTGCGACTGCCCGACACGCTTGCGGTCGGCGCCGACTACGGCCTGACCGTGATGAACGGCGCCTCGGTGCCGGCATACAAATTCGCACTCTTCATCCTGTCGGCGGAAGGCCAGCGCACGCTCGCAAAACACGGCTTTGCCGCACCGGCTCTGCCGCAATAGGGGATTTCGATGCTTCGCCCAGGTCTCGTCGTCATCGCGCTGACCGCCTTGTTCGGACCTGCCATGGCTGCCGACGACGGTTGCGAAAAATTCGCGTGGTCGCTCGCGCGCGAGCGCGCCGCGTTCGTTGCAACAGACAAGACAACGATCGCAGCGGGCGACACGATATCCGTGCTGCCGGCCGGCGCGGTGGTCATTCGCCTGCAGCCGGCGGCGCAAGCGTCCTTCGCGATGCCGCCCGAGCGCAAGCCGCGATCGGAGCGGTGGCACGGCGGCATGGTGCGATTTCCCGCGCTGCCAAAACCCGGCACCTACCAGGTCACTTTGTCGGACGAAGCCTGGATCGACGTCATCCAGAACGGCCGCTATGCGCGCTCCGTCGGCAGCACCGGCCGCAGCGATTGCCCTGGCATGCGAAAGAGCGTGCGGCTCGACCTCGACGCCAGCCCGGTCGTGCTGCAGGTCAGCGGCGTGGCGGAGGAGACGATCGCAGTAGCGATCAGTCCAGCGCAATGATCACGGTTCGCTTGCAGTCGGCGGCGTTTCGTCAGGCTTGATCGCTGGAACCATGATCAGGCGATAGCTCGGCACCCACGCGGTGTCCCATCTTTCGAGCATGACACCGCAAGCCGTGCACTCAAAGCAGTCGATCTCGCGCGAGGCCGCCATCGCCTCGGTGCGGTGGTAGATCGCGCCACATCTGCAATGTCGCTGATTTCCGATCACCGTCGATCTTTATGCCCTGATGCGAAGCCGCACAACGCTACTCTCGTCGAAGGAACTGTCATTCATATTCATGAACGTTTGTTCAAGCAGCTATCGTAATCTTAATGTCGCAGACGGAACGTGATCGCGGCGCGGTGATTAGACTCAGTAGAGTTGACACATTCACTGGAGTTCGATGATGAAGAAACTAGCCATCGCATTTGCCGTTGGTGCTGCTGCGCTGATCGGCGGTTCCGCCGCCAACGCCGCCGACAATGCGGTGAAGGCGAAGAATTCGACAGACGTCACCCGGTCGTCTTCCACCGACTTCAGCGCCCACCGCCGTCACTGGCGCCATCACCACTGGGGCCATCGCCATCATCACTGGGGCTACCGGCACCATCGCCCGTACTACGATAGCTACGGCTACTACGCGCCGCGCCGGTACGGGTACTACGGCGGTCCCCGCTATTACGGCGGCGGTCCCGGCGTAACCTTCAGCTTCGGCACCGGCCGCTGGTAAGACAGGCCGGCGAGACAAAAAAGCCCGCAGCAATGCGGGCTTTTTTCGCGCACCATCTGGCAGGCCGATCCGAGCCTACAATTCCCGCGATGCTTTCGATGACTTTGTCCGGCTGCCGCTGCCGGCGGCCGATGCAAAGCGGGTGGCGGATTGCTTGCCGGGCTTCCGTGTCGCAGCCTTTGCTGCCAGCCGGGTTGCCCGGGCATGTGCGTTCCGCAGCGCCGTACGTACGGCCCTTGCGGTTCGGCTTGCAACAACTCGCCGCTTCTTGAGAGCCGCGTGGCTCTCTTCGGCAACATCAGCCTTTAGCACCATTCCGCTGATGGAAGGCGCCAGATCGACTGGAATTTCGGCGATCTGGTCTTCCTTCGACAGGCCGCCGACGCCTTCACATGGCGCCTTGTCCGGCAGGTCCGTCGGCATGTGGACAGTGTTGTTTGCATCCGTCCAGGCCTCGGCCTTGTTGCCGGTGATGATCTTGACGTAAGCGCGCGTTTCCTTCGGCAAGGCACCGCGCCGCGATAGCCACTTCTCGATCCTGCCGCCGCCCGCATTGTAGGCTGCCGCCGCAAGCCCGAGATTTCCGAACTGATTATAAAGCTTGCGAAGAAATCTTGCCGACGCAGGAATCGCCTGCAGCGGATCGAACGGGTCTTTCAAGCCCATTTCGACCGCCGTTCGCGGCATGAATTGCGCAATGCCCTGCGCGCCTGCCGAACTGACCTCTGCCACTTTAAACCTGCTTTCCTGCCAGAGCAGGCGCACGAGAAACCCGATCGGAATATCGTGTTCCTCAGCGGCACTCCTGACCGCTTCGCAGATCGGGTTCGGCGGCGCGGATCCCTCGTTGACTGCAGCGGCTGCATGAGCCGCGGCATCGGCTGTCGT
This sequence comes from Bradyrhizobium sp. LMTR 3, assembly GCF_001693485.1. Lineage (GTDB taxonomy): Bacteria > Pseudomonadota > Alphaproteobacteria > Rhizobiales > Xanthobacteraceae > Bradyrhizobium. The sequence continues at coordinate 52,859 of NZ_MAXC01000016.1, read as the reverse complement.
TGCCGATTGGTGTGGCGCGGTGACGGCGTTGGTTGCGTCCGGTTCTTGCGAATGCTCGACCGACGCGGTCACAGTTCCTGTGTGAGAACTCGATGTCGTGGCGGGTTCCGATTGCGCTTCAGCGACAACGAAAGATGGTGCCGTCCATACTGACTTGATTCCGGAACTTTCAAAATCCACCGCGACTACGAACACAGCAATCACGGCGGCGAAAAGATATCGCATCAACTTCCATCCATTTCTGTGAAGGCCGGTCGGTTAGAAGTTGGATGTGGAGATTTCGCGGATGAACTACGGCAGAGCCGTGTTCTTTGTGGCCGTAATTCTACCGAGGGGAACCTTCAGAAATGCGCGTTCCTGGGCCGGTCGCCTACATAGCTCTTTACGCCGCGTTGTACGCGGCGTTCGGCGTGGCATCTCCGTTCTGGCCGAGGTTTTTTGAAACCAGAGCGCTGACGCCCGAGCAGATCGGCTTGATACTGGCGGCTGCGTTGCTGGCGCGTCTTGTCGCCGGTCCACTCGTCGGGATGTTTGCAGACTTCCTGCAATCGTTGCGCCTCGTGCTCGCATTCTGCGCCGCCCTGGCAGCAGCAACGGCCGCGGCATTGCTGTGGGCCGATGGTTTCTGGTTGTTGCTGCTCGTAGCGCTGGTCCAGGCCGCGGCACTGGCCCCGACGACATCGATCGCCGATGCGTTGTCGGTCAACGCAGCCAGACCTCAGCTAGCAGGTAGGCCCTTTGAATACGGCTGGATTCGCGGCGCGGCATCGGCCGCTTTCGTCTGCGGTACGCTGCTCATCGGGCAGCTCATCACTTCCACCGATCTGACGCGTGTAATCTGGCTGAACGCAGCCCTGCTGGTCGCTGCCGCTGGGACAACCGCGCTGGTACCCAGGGTTTCAACTCCATCGGCGCCGCATAGCGGCGCATCGCAGCTTGCGAGCGAGGTTCGTGGACTCCTCGGCATCGCGCGATTCCGAATCCTGATCCTCGTCTCGGCTCTGATCTATGGCAGTCACGCCATGCATGACGCCTTTGCGGTGATCCGGTGGAGCAACGCCGGAATAGACACGTCCGTCATAAGCGTCTTGTGGTCGGAGGCCGTCGCCGCAGAAGTCATCGTGTTCTTTCTGATCGGACCGGCCCTGCTCAACCGGATCGGCGCGCGCGGTGCGGCGGCGTTGGCTGCAGCAGCCGGAATCATCCGCTGGTCGGTCGCGGGGACGACGACTTCCGTCGCGGCACTCGCGATGGTGCAGCCGCTGCACGGATTGACGTTCGCGCTGCTGCATCTTTCTTGCATGCGGTTGATGGCAGCTCTTGTCCCCGCCAGAATGGCCGCAACGGCTCAAGCAATCTACGCGTTTGGTTCGGGCGTGGTGACGGCCGCACTGACGCTGCTTTCAGGGCTTTTCTATGCCAGGTATGGCGGAGGGGCGTTCGTTGCGATGGCGGTGCTCTGCGGCCTCGCGTTGCCGCTCGCCTGGTTTGGCTTTACCGATGCTCGGGATATTTCTGCCCGCGCTGAGTTGCGATAGAATCCGCATCGCGAAAACAGGTCGATCTCTCTGGAAGGTTGCCAATTGGTCTCGGAAAGCGATCTAGAAGCTACTCTCGATGTCGTCAGGGCCGGCGCCGCCGGGTCGGCTGAGGGCATTTTTGGTCCGGCGTCGATGACGTGGCGGATCGACAGGGAAGCCGTGATCTTTCTGGGAGCCGGGCGCGCCTTGCTGCTCCAACTGGCGCATCCCTGGGTCGCGGCCGCCGTCGCGGAGCACTCGCGCACCTTTGCCGATCCGGTCGGCCGCTTTCATCGAACCTTTGAGCTGATGTTCACAATGGTGTTCGGTTCGCTCGACGGCGCGACTGCCGCGGCGCGGCGTCTGCATCGACGGCACACGATGATCTCCGGCGGGCTGCCCGAGGCGAGCGGCCGCTTCGCCCAGGGCTCATCCTACAGCGCCAACGATGTCGCCGCGCTGCGCTGGGTTCACGCCACCCTTGTCGAAACCGCCGCCATCGCGCACGATCTCGTCCTGCCGCCGCTCTCGCCGGAAGAGCGCGAGCAATATTGGGCCGAAAGCCGGCTGTTCGGCGCATTGTTCGGGCTGAGAGCTGCGGACCTGCCGGCGGATTGGTCATCCTTCGCCGACTACAACGCGTCGATGGCTCGATCGGATACCTTGTCCGTCAGCACCGCAGCGCGTGACGTGGCCCATCACATCTTGACCGGCGCACGTCCGTGGTTGCGGCCGCCGCGCTGGTACGTGGCCCTGAGCGCACAGATGTTGCCCGAGCGGCTGCGCGCGGGTTTCGGCTTCGATCTCGACGAGCGCGATCAGAGGGCCGCCGATCGCGCGCTCAAGTGGATACGCCGCCTGTATCCCCACCTGCCGACCCGCCTCCGCTACGTCGGCCCCTATCACGAAGCGCAGGCGCGGCTGCAGGGAAAGCCGCGGCTCGAGCTGGCTACCCGGTGGCTCAATCGGGCGTGGACTGGACGACCGCGGCTGGATGATCGTCGGGAGCGGTGAGGCCGGTGGGCATCGGCGTGTCATTTGCGATAAGAGATCTGCCTGCCGACGATTCCGGAAAACGAAACCCTGCAGAACTGGATTTGAGACCGATGGACGAGGACGACCCGAGTGACGAGATTTCGCGGATCGAAGCGCGGCTCGAAGAGCTGGCCGAGGTCGCCGAGCGGTGCCGCAAGATCACGCTGGTCTCGAAGTCGGTGATCGCGCTCGGTGTCGGATTGATGCTCGTCACGATGCTCGGCCTGCTCGGGTCCAATCAGGTCGCAGCCCTGGGCTCGATTGCCGCAGTGCTGGGCGGCATCGTGTCGCTCGGCTCGAACGTCAGCACCTTGCGGCAGACCATGGCCGCCATCAGCGAGGCCGAGGCGCTTCGTTCCGATCTGATCGGCAGGATCGATCTTCGCGTGGTCGGCGACGAAATGAGGAGGCGGATTTGAGCTGGTCGGCGCCGCTGCTCATCGGCGGGCGTCCAACTCGCCCGCGCCGCAGGGCGGCTCGGGCATGGCGCGAGGCCGATCTTCCCGACGACAGTCATAGGCTCGGTGCCGCAGCTTCCCGTGCGACTACGGAGCGCTTACTCCGATGCGCGAATTTAATTGCGGCGGCCTCGCGCGAGTGATTGAATCTCCAGCAATCCGACTCGACCAATAACGGAGACAAATTCGCCAGCGAGGTCATTGCCATGCTTGCCGAGAAGTTTTTTCTGGTGCTGGAGACACTCAAAAGTCACGCTTCCGATGATAGATCATCTCCAGTCGTGACCAGTACTGCGCCGCATATTCCGATCAAACTGCCGCGTAGAAAGTAAATTAAGGGCCGCCCAATTGAGGCGGTCTCTTTGTTTCGCGGATGTGGCATTCTCATCATCCGAACGGCCTCCCACGTCCCGCGGGTCCGCGAGCCTCTGCTCGGCAAGTTTTTTCCTCACTCCCGACTGGTTTCATGCCCGAACTGAGGCGGCTCAAGGCCTCGGCACCGGAACTGCCCAAGCAATTTGCGGAGTTTTCCCAGTAGACTATTTGAGTATATTTTGCGGTTGTCATAAAATATTCACGCGCCTCCCCCTTCCAATGGAGTCTCCGTTGAACGGCCCAATCGTGCACGATTCCGGCAGCGCGATTGCTGTGCAACCCGCTGAGCAAGCGGAAATCGAACTTAAGCTGCTGGCGCCGCAGGGTGTCCTGGAGAAGCTGCGCGAAATGCCCGTCATCGCGCAGCATGCGCGCAATCGCGGCGTCGTCCGCCGGCTGGAAACGGTTTATTACGACACGCCGGAACGAGTGCTGTTCCAACGCGGCATGTCGCTGCGCGTGCGCCGCAGCGGCAAGCATTTCATTCAGACGCTGAAGTTTTCGCCCGACAGCGGACGGCCGTTGGCGCGACGGCAGTGGGAAACGCCGGTTGACGGCATTACCCCCGACCTGGCGCGGCTTCCCGCCGCCGAGATCGGCGATCCCGTAACGACGCTTGCTCCCGATGCGCTCGAGCCGGCCTTTGCGACCAAGGTTCGCCGGCATGCTCGGCAGCTCGATCTGCCCGATGCGCTGGTTGAAATCGCGTTCGACGAGGGGACCATCGAGGCCGGTACGCGTCAGGAAGTCCTGTCCGAAATCGAGCTCGAATTGAAGAGCGGCAACGCTGGCGCGTTGTTTGATCTTGGAACGCAGTTGCTCGACACCGCGCCGTTGCAAATCGGCACGCGGAGCAAGGCAGAACGCGGCTATGCGCTGGCGTTCGACGTCGTGCAGCCGGCGGTGAAAGCCGAACCGGTAGTCGGCATCACCGCTGAACACGCGGTTGATGACGTCATTGCGCTGCTGGCGGGGAGCTGCTGGCAGCATCTTCTGAATAACCACGCGGTGGCGAGGGAGGGATCCGACCCCGAAGGCGTGCACCAGATGCGGGTCGCATTGCGCCGTCTGCGCACAATCTGCGCGCTGTTCCGGCGGGAGATCCCATCGCCATCGTTCGAGGCGATCAACGGCGAGGCAAGATGGTTGATGCAGCAGCTCGGTCCGACTCGCGATTGGGATGTGTTCGCAGTCACGACCGTCTCTCGCCTTGCGACGGCGGCTCCCGAGGTCGACCTGGGCGACCTGCGCGAGGTGGTCCAGCTACAGCGCAAATCGAACTACGCTGCGCTGCAAGCAGTCCTTGCCGATCCGCGTTGCAGCCGCTTCCTACTGTCGTTGGGAAACTGGGTCGAACGCCGCGGCTGGCGCAACGAGATTGAAAGCGAGGCGTCGGCCGTGCTGTCACAGCCGATGCCGACGCTCGCGGATAAAATTCTCGCGAGATGGCACCATAAGGTGCTCAAGCGTGGCGCGCACTTCTGGCGACTTGACGCCGATACGCAACACGATCTCAGAATCGATCTCAAGAAGCTGCGCTATGCGGCGGAATTCTTCTCGCCGCTTTACGCCGACCGTGCGCGCGCCAAGCGTTACGTGGCGCGGCTCGCCAGGCTGCAAAACAGTCTTGGACGCGCACGCGACATCGCAAATATCAGCGCATTGCTCGATACCATCGGGCAGGACGATCGGCCCGCGCTTCGTTTTGCCGTCGGCGCAATGACCGGCTGGCGAGCGCGCGACCAGATTGCAGTAGCGAAAAAGCTGCGCCAGAGATGGCGGCGGTTCAAGGCCACGTCGGCATTCTGGGGCCGGTAAGCGCAATCAAACAGCCAGCGTAAACGCCTCGTGGACGGAGGATTGGACCGCGCCGCCTGTCACGGCGCCTCCGCCGGCAACGTAGATGGTATCGCCGATCGTGGTGGCGCCGACCGCGTGCCGCGGTGTCAGCATCGGCGCATGAGATTGCCAGGTATTCTCTTTCGGATCGTAACTCTCCATCTGACCGAATACGACGCCTTGCGAGATCTGGCCTCTGTCCTGCACGCCGTATTCGCCGCCCATCGCGAACAAGCGGTCGCGGTAAACGACGAGGCCGTGGCCCGAACGCGCCGTGGGCAGCGGCGCGCGCTCCTTCCAGGTGTCTGATACAGGCAGGTAAACGTGGTGAAGGTCGGTGTTGTATTCAAAGGTGTTGAAGCGGCCGCCGATGATATGGATCATGCCGTTATAGGCGACGGCGCCGACATGGTCGCGCGCGGCGGGGAGCGCTTTCCGAACGTCCCATTTGTCGGTTTGCGGGTCATAGACCTCATGCCAGCCGACGCTGGCGCGCTCGTTGGTGGGGGCGCCGGCGCCACCGATCAGATGTATCTTGCCATCGAGTGCGACTGCCGCGGCAGCGCCACGCGAGCGCGGCAAGGGCGCGATCGTCGTCCATTTGTCGGACGCCACGTCGTAGAAAAACGCATTCGGGTCGGGATTGCGGTTCTGCTCGATGAAGCCACCGAGCGCGTAGACGCGTCCTGCATCCGCCACGACGGCAACATGGTTGGCACCGCGCGGCAATGGCGCGGCGTTGAACCATCGATCGTCCTTCGGATCGTAGACATGGTGATAGGCGCGATCGACACGGCCTTCGCCGTAGCCGCCGACAATATGCATGCGCCCCGCCCAGGCGGTGGCCCAGGCCATTTCGCTTCGCGGCAGCGGCAACGCCGCCTTCGGCGTCCAGCGCCCCTGCACGCCTTTCGGCGCGGGACTGTCCACCTTTCGCTGGGCGATTTGCTCGGTCGTGAGATGATGCGGTGTGCCGCCCTGAAGCCGGGCGAACGGATCGGAGGAGGGGGCTGCTTCAGGCAGCGCCGTGCCTGACGGCGTGCCATGGCCCGCATGCTGGGCGAGCGCCGGCGCGCAACCGACTGTCGCGCCGGCAGCCACGGCAACGAAAGCTCTCCTGTTCAGACGCGGCAGATCGGATGTCGACGACATGAGAGCTCCTCAGCTAAAGTGGCTGGATCACCAATGGTTGTAACAAAGGCGAGCGCGGTCAAGACAACAACTCCGTGAACTTCGGTGGCCCGGATCCTGCTTTGACAGGTTCGCGCTGACCTGATCCATTTGCAGCGTCGCGGGTCACCAAGCATTCAGCACCAGTTAAGGAGTCGGCCCCCATGAAAGAACGGGAACTTCGGGACCTGATTGCAGACGTCAAGACTGGCCGGTTGTCGCGGCGGGCCTTTGTCCAGCGCATGATCGCGGTCGGCCTTTCGGCGCCGATGGCCGGGATGATGCTGAGCCAGTCCGGGGTCGCTATGGCTGCGACCGCGCTTCCCTACAAGCCGACCAAGGCCGGCGGCGGCGGCGTGCTGAAACTGCTGTACTGGCAGGCCATAACCCTGCTCAATCCCCATTTCGCCGTCGGCACCAAGGATCAGGAAGGCTCCCGGATCTTTTACGAGCCGCTGGCCGGATGGGATGGCGACGGCAACCTGGTTCCGATCCTCGCTGCCGAGGTTCCGAGCAAGGAGAACAATGGATTGTCCGAGGACGGCCGCTCGGTGGTCTGGAAGCTGAAACGCGACGTCAAATGGCATGACGGCATGCCGTTCACATCAGACGATGTCGTCTTCACCTGGGAATATGCCAAAACACCGGAGACCGCGGCGGTCTCGATTGCCAACTACAAGGACATCACGGTCGAGAAGATCGACGACTTCACCGTCCGCCTCACCTTTGCCAAGCCGACGCCGTTCTGGGCCGATGCCTTTGTCGGCAATTACGGCATGATCATCCCGAAGCATCTGTTCAAGGATTACGTCGGCGCCAAGTCGCGCGAGGCGCCGAACAATCTGAAGCCGGTCGGCACCGGCCCATATCTGTTCGTGGATTTCAAGCCGGGCGACATGCTTCGCGCCAGGATCAACCCCAACTACCACGTCGCCAACCGGCCGCATTTCGATGAGCTGGAGGTCAAGGGCGGCGGCGACGCGGTATCGGCGGCGCGCGCGGTGCTGCAGACCGGCGAATATGACTATGCCTGGAACGTTCTGGTCGAAGACGAGATCCTGCAGAGACTGGAGGCTGTTGGAAAAGGCAGGGTGAACATCACCCCGTCAGGCAATGTCGAATTCATGCAGCTCAACTCGACTGATCCCGCGGTCGAGGTCGACGGCGAGCGCGCCAGCATAAAGACCAAACATCCGCTGTTCAGCGATCCGGCCGTGCGGCAAGCCATCAATCTATTGATCGATCGTGCGTCGATCGAGAAACACATCTATGGCCGCACGGCGCTGGCCACCGCGAACTTCCTCAACAATCCGGAACGCTTCCGGTCGAAGAACACCAAATTCGAGTTCAGCATCGAGAAGGCCAACCAGATCCTCGAGACCGCCGGCTGGAAAAAGGGCGGCGACGGCATTCGCGCCAAGGACGGCAAGCGGCTGAAGTTCGTGTTCCAGACCTCGATCAATGCGCCCAGGCAGAAGACCCAGGCCATCGTCAAGCAGGCGTGCCAGAAAGCGGGCATCGACGTCGAACTGAAGTCGGTGGTGGGATCGGTGTTCTTCTCCTCCGACGCCGCCAATCCCGACACCTACACGCATTTCTACTGCGACGCGCAGATGTACAACACCACCATGCCGCAGGCCGATCCGCAGTTCTTCATGAACCAGTACACATCGTGGCAGGTGGCAAACAAGGAAAACAAGTGGCAGGGGCGCAATGTCTCGCGCTGGCAAAGCAAGGAATACGACGAGATCTACAAGCAGGTCGAACGGGAGCTCGACGCGGTGAAGCGCGCGGCGCTGTTCATCAAGCTCAACGACCTCGTCGTGTCAGACAACTACATCCAGCCCATCGTCTCCCGGACCCGGGTCGCAGCGCTCGGCGGCAAGCTGACCGCGCATATCTCGGGCTGGGACAACGATCTGTGGCAGCTCGCGAGCTGGTACCGGGAGGGGTGAGGCAAGGCGTTCGGATGTGCGGGGCGATCACGCTTCCACGATAATGCCGTCAGCTTGCGTAGTCATGCGACCGAGCAGCCGCTCGATGATCCCGGCGTGACCAAAGCTCAAGCCGATCGAGGATGCCTAGGAGCTCGGTGCCCATGAGCGAGAGCGAGTAGGTCACGCGCCGTGGGAACGCACTGGTTGGGGAACGCAGCACCAAGCCTCGATCTTCAAGCCCATCCAAACGCTCAGAAAGCACCTTCGGAGATACGCCCGGTAGAAGCTCCGCCAGCTCTCCGTGCCGTTTCGGACCGTCCTTCAGGTGCCAGAGCACGAGGGCGTTCCACCGGTGGCCCAGGAAGGCCAACCAATCCTCGACCGGGCAATCAGCCGGGCGACGCGGTTGCGGATTGTCGAGTTCCAATCGTAGCGCAGCAGATGACAATGCGGCTTCCTTCCCGTTTGGTTAGCACTGAAGGGACGTGCTTCTTTTCTTCTCCCCAACGAGGAGATGAGACATGACCGTGACTGAGCCAGCCCAGATGAACGGGGCATTCGCTCAAGCTTTCAACAGCCGTAACATAGACAATATGCTCGCGCTTTACGAGGTGGATGCCGTCCTGCGCGTGGATGGAAGCGAGCGAAGTCTGATAGGGCTCGACGCGATCGCTGGTGAGTTGCAGCGTCTGCTGCAAGCGCCCGGCACAATGACGTCGCGCAATAACTTTTGCGTCCAGCACAGTGGCCTCGCTCTGCTGCGCGCAGATTGGGAGCTGCGCACCCAGGACGGCTCCATCGTAGCGTCCGGCAGCTCGGTCGAGTTGGTCCGCCGCCAGTCCGATGGCACCTGGTGCTACGTCATCGACCACGCAGCGGGCGCCGCCCTGCCACGCATCATCTAAGTGGAAGGGAGCGCCAGATGCGCAAGCGGCTGTCGCGCCGGCAGCCGCGGCAATGAACGCTCTCCTGTTCAGGCGCGGCAGATGGGATGTCGAATTGCAGGTGACCTGCATCGCAACTGTTAGCTAGCTCACACGTGAAGGCTGTAAAAACGATGTAAGCTCTTCACGGTTCGCCGTGAGCGGTAATGCTCCGGCTGCGCAAACGAATATCGATAGTGCGGACAGCGCGTCCGGCCGGTTGTCACTGGCCGCGACGATCGGATCATCGTGCCGAAAGGGCAGATCTGGGCCGGCCAATGAGCAGCAAACCGAGGCCGAGGACGCACCGATCGGCGAAGAGGAAACTGGCAACAGGCACACCAACGGGGGAGCGCGCAATGGGTCAAATCGGCAGGTCTACCGACCCCTCAACGGCTGACAATCGCGACGACGTTGCAGGCAGCGAGGTCGCTTCGTTCCGCTACAACAATCCCGGCGCTCAGTATCCGAGCGCGCGAGCCGCGCGTTTCGGCCAGACCGGCTATGGCATCATCGGCGGCGGCCACAAGATCGCGCGCTTTCCCTCGCCGGTGAACGGCGCCGCCTCGAACTTCGACCTGTTGTCGCGCAGCTATGTCGGCATGCGGATCGGCGAGGCCGGAACGAAGTGGACCGGCCGGCACGGCTTCGGTGTGCCCGGCTATGACCCCAACGCCATGCTGACAAAGGAGATGGTCGACGATCCCGTGCTGGCGATTGCCTTGCTGAAAGCCATTGCCGGCCGCGAGTCGGGCAAAGGCAATAACCTGACCGAGGAGCAGTGGCGTCAGGCCCATCGCATGTACAAGGCCGGCAGCGCCGACGCCTTCGTGGACGGTCTGCCTGCCGTAGCCGTTGCCCAGCCACCCGCGAGCGGTGTGCCTTCGGGAGCGGGCCTTGTGCAACGCGCCCGCGCGCATATCGGCGAGCAATACGTCAACACGCAGGTGCCGAAGGACGATCCGCATTGGCGTGGCCCGTGGGACTGCGCCGAGTTCGTCTCGTGGCTGGTCTATCAGGAAGCCAATATGCTTTACGGCTGCGTAGACGACACCGCACAGCCGGCCAAGGCCGATGCCTATACCGGCGCCTGGAAGGCCGACCTCGAGCGGCTCGGCAAGCGCGTTTCGGTGGAGGAGGCGGCGGCGACCGTCGGTGGCATCGTGCTCCGCTATCCGCCTGGGCCGGGCAAGATGGGCCACATCGCGGTATGCGACGGCAACGGCGGCACCATCGAGGCAAAGGGACGGCGTTACGGCGTGGTGGCCGACACGGTGCAGGGCCGCGGCTGGCACACCGGCATCCTGATTCCCGGCATCTCCTATGACAATGCCGCGCCGCTCAAGGTCAGCCCGCCTGCCATCATCTACGAGATCGGTGCGCCGAACATGGATATGGCCGTTGTCACGCGCATCCAGACGGCGCTGGCCGCGAAAGGCTTCGATCCCGGCCTGATCGACGGCGAGTTCGGATTAAACACGCAAGCCGCCGTGCTGCGTTTCCAGGAAGCCGAGGGCATGGTCGTCGATGGCGCGGTCGGGCCGGAGACGGCGGCGGCGCTCGGCGTTTCGCTTGCGGCCGAAACGGTCAAGCCTGGCGTCGCGGTGGCGGAGACGGGCCCTGCCGCTGGCGCTCCCGCGCTCGACCTGCAGCAACTGCTCCCGCTCATTCTCATGTTGCTATCGAAGGAGAAACCGATGGCCGCCGATCCTGCCAAGCCGGGCCAAGGCCTCGAACTGCTGCTGCCGCTGATTCTGCAGTCGGCGCTTACCGGCAAGCAGCTCGACATCACGCAGCTTCTTACCGTGCTTGCGACCGGCAAGCCGGCGCCGGCGGTCACGCCGCTCGCCAACGCGCCGGTGCTTTCGCAGCCCGTCAACACCGTCCCGGCGCCGATCGTCTCGCAGCCGGCAACGCCGCAACAGCCTGGCGCCGCTGTGCCGGTCGATCTCATCACCGTGCTAATGCCGCTGCTGTATGAGCGGCTGACCGGCAAGCCATTCCCGGGTACCGAAAAACCGGATAAGCCCGCGGAGCCGCTCGCGCCGGCCATGTCGCGGCCGAGCGTACAGCTTTCCGCCGGCATGCTCGGTATCGTCACCCTGCTGCAGTCGGCGGGTATTCTCAATCTGCCCTTCAATCTGGGAGCGATCGCCGGTCAGGCGCCAACCACAACCGCGCCGGTTTCAGGCTCGACCATGGCGACCTTGATTCCGATCATCACCGGCGTAATCGGCGCCACCGGCGGCTTCGGCGCGCTGGGTGGGATTGCGTCGAAGGTGCTGGGCGGGCTGTTCAGCGCTTTCGGCAAGAAGTGAGGGGCGTAGATCGGTGCGGGCCCAAATACGGTTGCTCCGTGATTTCGGTTGTCGGCGGGCGGCGCGTTCTTCGATTGTTCGCCATTCTTCGTCGGTCAGGTCATCGGCATCGCTCCGCTGTTCGACCTGGCGGGCGAAGCGCGCGATCTTCTCCTGATCCGCCTGTGGCCAGGTCAGCACGCGATCGAGAATCTCTTTGACCTGCTCTTTCGGAGCAGCGGGCCGAGTGATTGCAAATGTTCCGGTCATTCGCAGAAACTGACCATCGGGCAGAGCGGCCCACGAATGGATCACGCCACCATCATAGTCCTGAACATTCGTGACAGTCGCACCGTCCGCTAAGCTGGCTGCGGTCGCGGGTAACGGCTGAAGGAAGTGGTCGCCGATCATGCCGGCCGCCTTGCATGGCCAGCCGTCTTGTAGAGAGGGGATGACGCAACTCGATAAGCAATCAGCTTGTTCTGAGCGGATCGCTCAAGACTTTCGTCACCCCCGCCCAAATCAGCGCACCTTGCTCGGCACGGGCGTGTTGAGCAGTTGCTGCTCCCACAGGAAGGCGATACCGCTGCCGGCGAAGTGCTGGATGAGAATCTCGGTCAGCTCCTCGACATGCTCGGTGCGCGCCCAATCGCGTTGCCATTCGCCAGCGAGCGCCATCACGGTCATCACGTTCGCGCCGGCCGCGATCATTCGCTGGATGGCAACTTCGTGAGACTCCTTCGAAATCCCGCCCGACGCGTCGGTGATCACGGTCACGTCCCAGCCTTCGCCGGCGGCCTGGATCACAGGCATTGCGACGCAGACCTCGGTCCACAGGCCGGCGATGATCAGTTGCTTGCGGCCGGTCGCCTTGACGACGTTCACCACATTCTCGTCCTGCCAGGTGTTCACCCAGGTGCGATCGATGACTTCCTGGTCCGGAAATACGTCGGTGATCTGCTTGAAGAGAAGTCCACCGCGCGCCGCGATCACGCTGGTGAGAATGGTCGGAACATTGAAGGCTTTTGCTAGCTTCGCCAGCGCGGTCGTGTTGTTGACCACAGCTTGCGGATCGTGGCTGTTCAAGTTCGCGAGCTGATAGGGCTGGTGGTCGACAAGGACGAGGACCGAGTCTTCGGGACGAAGAAGCGAAGCAAGGCCATTACGAGGGGTCATCAAGACTTCCTTTCTCTGCCGTTATGGACGGCAATGGGTTTCACATGAGACATGCGCCAGCGGGCGACGTTGCCTGGGCGCAATTTGCTGTTCCTTTTGGTGATGCGGTAGTGCCATAGTCAGGCACGCTGTGTCGCGAAATGAGGAACGCCGGAATGGACATCGAAGATCTGCAGACATTCGTCGCAGTGGCCGATGCTGGGGGCGTATCGGCCGCCGCGCGCCGGCTCGGCGTCTCCAAGTCAATCGTCAGTCGGCGGCTCTTTCGGGTTGAAGCGGAACTCGGCGTTCAGCTTCTTGCACGAACGACCCGCGGCGCCGCGCTCACAGAAGCGGGAATCACGTTCAGAGACCATGCGGCCCGGGCTAGCGCCGAGATCGACACCGCGAGGGAAACGATCCTCCCGACCGGCGAGCTGCGCGGCCGCCTGAGGGTTGCCATGCCGCTTACTTTCGGCCCGACCCACTTCGCCCCCGTGCTTGCGGAAATGGCGCGCCACCACCCGCAGCTCCACATCCATACCTCCTACAGCGATCGCTTCGTCGATCTGGTCGCCGAGGGTTTCGACTGCGCGATCCGGGTTGGTTACCTTCAGGACTCCAACCTGATCGCGAAGCGCATCGGGCCGATCTATGGAAAGCTTGTCGCCAGCCCGGATTATATCAAAGCGCACGGTTCACCTGAGACGGTAGCGCAGCTCGTCAATCATCAGGCCCTCATGCAAGGAACGGAAGCCTGGCAGTTCATGGATGGCGACAAGATCGTCACGGTTCAGCCGCAGGGCAGGTTCAAGGCCGACAACGCTACGGCGCTTGCCGCTGCCGCGGCGGCGGGACTCGGCATCGCCTGGATCCCCGATTGCATCACACATGAATATGTGTCCTCGGGCGCGCTCGTTCCGGTGATGACAAGCTATCCTCCACCTTCGGCAGGCGTATATGTCGTCCGCCCACCGGGTCAGCATCCCGCTCGGAAAATTCGGGTCCTCATCGAAATGCTGATCGAATACTTCGCGCGAAATCCGAACGTTTGGGGTCTCGACCGTTGAAGCACGAACGGGGCGAAGCCTTATTAAAGAATTGCATTCGACGGTCGCTCTACTGCAAGCCGCTGAGCTCGACGACATCGCCGGTGCGTTCCACCTATTGCGACACAGCTAAACGCACCGCAGGTCTAGTTCGGCAGACGTTCGCTCGCCAGTTTAAGCATTCGTCGGGCCGAAAGCGCTCTTCTCGCGCGGTCCGGATTAATCGAAATCAGGCATTCGCATCGGCAAGGGCGAGGCCTCCCGGAAGCCCAAGAGAGGATGACGCTCATGAGTTGGAACCCGGCAATCGACCCCGGCTGCCCCGATGAGGTGGGCATCGACGCGATCGAAACTCTCATTGTTCCACGCGCTCGCGATCTCGGCGGCTTTGAGGTCCGGCGCGCCCTGCCGGCGCCGAAGCGGCAGATGGTCGGACCGTTCATCTTCTTCGACCAGGCTGGGCCGGCCGAGCTCCTGACCGGACAGGGCGTTGATGTTCGGCCGCATCCGCATATCGGTCTCGGCACCGTCACCTATCTATATCGCGGCGACTTCCATCACCGGGACAGCACCGGGGCCGATCAGACGATCCGCCCGGGCGAGCTGAACTGGATGGTGGCCGGGCGCGGTGTCTCCCATTCCGAGCGCACATCAGCGGCCGCCCGAAGCGGTCCGAACAGCCTGTTCGGAATTCAGACCTGGCTGGCGCTGCCCGAGCGTCACGAGGATATGGCACCGATGTTCGAGCATCATGGCAAGGAGGCGCTGCCGGTTATCGAGGATAGCGGCGTCTCGGTCCGGCTCATCCTCGGGGACGCCTACGGCGAAAAGGCCCCTGCGACGATGTTCTCGGAAACATTCTACGCCGATGTGGCGCTCGAAGCAGGAAGCCGACTGCCGATGCCTCACGATCACGAGGATCGGGGCATCTACATCGTCGAAGGCTCGATCTCGATCGCCGGTCAGGATTTCGAGTCAGGTCGGATGATGGTCTTCCGCCCCGGCGACAGGATCACTGTCGCGGCCGGCGACAGAGGCGCGCGGCTGATGATCCTCGGCGGCGCGACCCTTCCGGGCCCCCGCTACATCTGGTGGAATTTCGTCGCGTCTTCGCAGGAGCGCATCGAAGAGGCCAAAGCCGAATGGCGCGCCGAGAACTGGGGTAAGGGGCGCTTCGATCTCCCGGTCGATGATCGGGATGAGCACATTCCTCTTCCGGACTGACCGGCGCTGATAAGGTGATCGCCAGGCACGGCTCGGGCGTCGAGGACGACACACCAGCTAGACGGAGCATTCCCATGAAGGTTCGCAAGTTCACCATCACCGACGCAGCGCTGGAGCGCTCCCCGGGACAGGACGGAGACGTGTTTGTGGGCAATCTGGTCGACCAGCGCCATGCCTCCCCGATCACCATCGGGTACGGGCGCTATGGGCCGAACCAGACACTCAAGGAGACAATGGCCGTCGATGATGTGATGGTCGTCCTCGAGGGGCGGCTGTCGGTGTCCGGAAAGTCAGGCAGCGTCACCGCAGGGCCGGGCGAGATCGTCCATATGCCCAAAGGCCAGAAGGTCACGATCTGCTCGCACGAGCAAGGCGCGGTTACCGCCTATGTCACCTATCCCCACTGGCAGGAGGCACGGGGGTAAGTCCTCCGGGCGACGCCGCAGGCTCGACGTCCCCGCGGATCATGCTCAATCGAGTAGGCGCGGAGGTCTTGCCTGTGCAGATCTGGCGCGAGACCTCTCCACTTTGTCCAGCGACGCCTCGCGCGCGCAGGCTCAAAGCTGTGCAAATCCGCCGTCCACGAACACCTGCGCCCGTCTGGAAGTTGTTGTCGTTGAGGCGAGGAAGGCCGCGAAGGCGGTGATGACGGGCGGATGCCCGAGTGGTGCCCCTGGCCGGAATCGAACCAGCACTCCTTGCGGAACTCGATTTTGAGTCGAGCGCGTCTACCAGTTCCGCCACAGGGGCCTTCGGTCGCGGGGCAGAAGCCCGGTGCGGCGAAGCCGGCGGAATATAGCGGGCGGCGCTTCCGGGTCAACCCGCGTGGAAGTGATTGTGGGTGTCTCGACACCCAGGCGGTGGCGGGATAGGAGGCTGAGGCCTATTTTGAGCATGGACCCATGCTCCGGAGAACATCCGTGACGTCAGATGCCCTCCATTCGTCGCACGCGCGCCGTTCCGCCGATCCGGTCGTCGTTGCGGCGCTGGCGATCGCGGTCGTCGCCGCCGCGACGCTGGCCGGCGCCTGGTTCTTCCAGCTCGTGCTGGATATCCGCCCCTGTCCGCTCTGCCTCGAACAGCGCTACGCCTACTATCTGGCGGTCCCGCTCGGCCTCGTGGTCGCCTTTGCCGCGTCGCGCGGGGCGCCGCGGCAGGTCACGCTGGCCGGGTTTGCGGTGCTTCTGCTCGCTGCGCTCGCCAATGCCTGGCTCGGCGGCTATCACGCCGGCGTCGAATGGCAGTTCTGGCAGGGCCCGACCGATTGCTCCGGCCCGCTGGTCGATCTCGGCAGCGCCGGCACGCTGCTGCAGCGTCTCGACACGGTGAAGGTGGTCCGCTGCGACGAGGTGCAGTGGCGCTTCCTCGGGCTCTCGCTTGCCGGCTACAATGTGCTGATCTCGCTGGCGATGGCGGCGATCGCCGTGTGGGGCATCGTGTCGGCCAAGCGGGCAGCCTCGTAGCTGCGCCGTAGGGTGGGCAAAGGCGCACTTGCGCCGTGCCCACCATTCCAACGTCCGATGCAAGTGATGGTGGGCACGCTTGCGCTTTGCCCACCCTACGAGACCGCCGACTGATTTGCCCGGCGTGCAAGTGCAATCTCGATGCAACGCTGCGACAAATCAACATGACGGGCAAATCACTTCTGATTTTCAGAAATCGCGTCAAGCCCAAGAAACAAAAAGAATCAAAAATATTCCGCTTTCGTTCTCACCCAAATCAGTCGCATAACTCCGCCCGTCTCACCCATTGAGGGGCGCTCGCGATCGTCACGAACGTGCGGTGAGATGCGATGGACGCGGAATGCGCAAGACGTAGGCGCAGGACGCGTACGGCGAAGTCGTGTGGTTCTGATGCCGCGGTGCTGGCATTAAGTTGCGCTGGGATTCATTCCTGCGTAGCGACGGTGGCAAGAAAGCCGTTCGCCGGGAAGAGCACGAAGTAAGCCGTAAAGCCATTGCGCAGGGAAGGCCGGGATGCTCCCGCTGAACCTGTATGCTCGTGTGCGTTTTCTTTTGCGCACTTTGCACACGAGATCGCGGGTGCAGCGCGCACCCGGTCTTCCCTGCGCCCTCACTTCAAGGAGGGCGGGAGGTTAGTAGCAGAGCTCGGGCAGATGATGCCGCGAGATCGCGAAGACGTATTCAGTGCGTCGTCCCTGCGACCCGTCTTCGCCAAGGCTTCGCCGGGGTTTAGCGTTGGGCTCGCCGAAGCTTTAGCGAAGGCGGCACGCAGGGACCCATAACCACAAATGCGAATTGAGAAACGAAGCCGGAGCCTCGATCCCGTCGACAACCGCGAGCGGTGGCTATGGGTTCCCTGCGTTCGCACTGCGTTCGCAGGGACGACGATTGGATAGGCTAATCGTCCACGTCCTCCTGCGGGCGGCCGAACAGATGCACGATGCCGGGTGTCGTGATCGAGACGAACACGAAGCGCGACAGATGATGGGCGCCGACGAAGATCGGATCGATATGCAGCGTGAGCGCCAGCGCCAGCATGGCGTCCATCGCGCCCGGCGCAAACGCCACGACGACGTCGGCGAAGCGCACATCGGTGGCCAGCATGATCACCGTGACGAAAATGGCGGAGATGAGAATCGCGACCGCAAACGAGCCGAGTCCGGCATTGATGTGGCTGAGCAGCGTCGACTTGCTGATCCGCACAAAGCGCGTGCCGATCACGGCGCCGATGCCGACCAGCGCGACGCCGCGCATCCAGGGCGGCAGCCCACCCTCGATCAGGCCGGTGCCGTGCAGCGCGGCGGAAGCGATCATCGCGCCGAACATCCAGCTTGCGGGAAACTTGGCGAGCCGCAGCAGCAGCGCTGTGGCGATGGCCGCGGCCGCCAGCACGGCGAGCTCGAGCGGCGAGGCGACGACGAGGCTAATCAGCTCCATGGGAGCGCTCGGCGCCACGCCGGTCACTGCCAGCAAGAGCGGCAGCGCCGCGGTCAGGATGATTACGCGCATGGTCTGCACCACCGCGATTGCCGCGACATCGGCGCCCTTCTCGGCGGCGAGCATGGTGATCTGCGACAGCGCGCCGGGACTTCCAGCCAGCAGCGCCGAGGTCTGGTCCCAGCCATGCACGCGCTGCAGATAAAAGCCCGAGCCGAAGGTCGAGCAGAACGTCGCCAGCGCCAACAACCCGATGGTCAGGGGATAGGCGCTCATGTGCTGGATCAGTTGCCGCGACACCAGCGAGCCCAGCGTGATGCCGAGCAGCACCAGCACGGTCTGCGTGAGGATCGCCGGCATGGTGACCGGCCGCCCGGCCAGCGCGGCGATGCCCACCGCGGCCATCGCGCCGGAAATCAGCCCGCCAGGCAGGTTGAGCCACAGAAACAAGAGGCCGCCGGCGACGCCGATGACGAGCGTCTCGAGCGTGCCGAGAATCTTGGCGCGGTCGGACATGGCGGAGGATATCGAGGCGGGGATCAGGCTCACGCCGCCTTATGGCAAATCCGCTTGCACCGGACAAATGCGCCACGCGATTGCAGCAATGCAGGGAGGAGGCCTGCACAATGCCTGCACAAACGTTCCGTGGCCTTGGCTGAACGCGGGCTGAATGCGACGGCGGATCGCGCCTGTTCGCCGTCAGAAAATTTTTACCGCAGGGTTCGTCCGATGCGTTGTCGCAAGCTGAGGTTGCGCTAGGATGGTCGCCGCAGATGACTACTGCCCTAAGGAGACCAGGGATGACTATCCAAGCAAAAATACTGGGCGCGTGTGCGCTGTCGGCATTGGCTGCGTTTGCGATGACCTCGCAGGCGAATGCCCTGACCGCGCAGGAATGCAGCGCCAAATACCAGGCCGCGAAGGCCGCCGGCACGCTCGGTGGCCAGAAGTGGAACGACTTCCGGAAAGCCCAGTGCGGCGCCGACGCCGCGCCCGCTGCCGCCGCTGCGGCTCCGGCCGCCGCGCCGAAGGAAGAGAAGACGGCTGCCAAGAAGGAAGCCGCACCGGCGGCGGCGCCATCCGGCCCCGCGACTTTTCCGAGCGCGGTCGACGCAAAATATTCGAAGGAGACGGCGACGAAGCAGCGCTTCCACACCTGCCTCGATCAATACAACGCCAACAAGGCCAGCAACGCCAATGGCGGGATGAAGTGGGTCCAGAAGGGCGGCGGCTATTACAGCGAATGCAACAAGAAGCTGAAGGGCTCGGCCTAGCCAGCAATCGACATGGGCGCGGCCGGAGGTTTCGGCCGCGCCTATACTTCGCGGAGCAATGTTTCGGCCGACTTCGCCACCAGTTGCGCGCGCTTGCGCTGGCCCCGTTCGAGAAACAGCAGGCTCTGGCCGAATACGAAGCAGTAGAACAGGAAGGCCTGCGCGTCGGCCTCCTCGGCCGCCAGTCCCGTCGCGCGATAGAGATGCCCGACATTCCTCAACCGCGCGGCGTCCACGCTCGCCACCGCATTGGCCGCCAGCTCGTCGGAGCGGGCCCATTGCCGGATCGCCAGTTCGACCGCCATGGCCTCGGTGTTCATGCGCTCGGAATAGAGCGCGATCAGCGCCTTCAGCCGCTCGCGGGCGGTCGCGCCGTCGAGGCTGGTCTGTTTCTCGATCGCGGCGATGCGGCCCGCGCTCCAGTATTGCAACATGGCGTCCAGCAGGGCCGCGCGGTCGCGGAAGCGGCGGTAGAAGCCGCCCTTGGTGACGCCGAGTTTCTTGGCCAGCACCTCGACCCGTACGCCCTCGACGCCGGTCCGGGCGATTTCCTCAAAGCCGGCCTCGATCCAGCTCTCGCGGCGAACCTCGCCGGCGCGCGCCTCTCCGATTCGCGCCCCTCCCTTGGCATCGCTCATGGTCCGGTCCCACGGAGTGTTGATACGGTACCGTATTGCTAACCCGGAGGGGGTGTGATACGCTACCGTATCATACGACAACCGGCGATGGACTGACCGATGCCGCTCTACCAACCGAAGAACCCGGATTATCGCGCGGTCGCCACCACCATGTTCGAGCAGCAGCGCGCGATGAAGACGCTCGGCATATCGATCGCGCGGCTGGAGCCGGGCGAGGCCGATCTCGCGATGGACTATTCGGCCGATCTGACCCAGCAGCACGGCTTCATCCACGCCGGCATCATCACGGCGGCGCTCGACAATGCCTGCGGCGTCGCCGCCTTCACGCTGATGCCGCCGGGTGCGGGGATTCTCACCGTAGAATTCAAGACCAACTTGCTGGCACCGGCGCGCGGCGACCGGTTCGTGTTCCGCGCCAGCGTCGTCAAGCCCGGCCGCACGCTGACGGTGTGCGAGGCCCGCGCCTATGCGGCGCATGACGGCAAGGAGACGCTGATCGCGAGCATGACCGGCACGCTGATGGCGCTGTCCGGCCGCGAGGGCGCATCGCCAGAGAGGGGGCATGTCGCAGCCTGATCGGCTGATGTGTATTGCAGTGCAGCTTTGTGCTGCGGCCATGGCGATCTGCAGAAAATCCTTCTATGGTCGCGCCGTGCAACAGAGTCTTTCAACTTGATCATCTCCACCGCGCAGGGCGTGCTGGGACTGGCGTCGGGGATGCTGGTCGGCTTCTCGCTTGGCCTGGTCGGTGGCGGCGGCTCGATCCTGGCGGTGCCGCTGATGGTCTATGTGGTCGGCGTGGCGGAGCCCCATATGGCGATCGGCACCAGCGCGATCGCGGTGGCCGCCAACGCCGCGCTCAACCTGTCCAACCATGCGCGCGGCGGCACCGTGATCTGGTCCTGCGCGCTGATCTTCGCCGCGGCCGGCATGGCCGGTGCCTTCGGCGGCTCGATCCTCGGCAAGATGATGGACGGTCAGCGGCTATTGGCGCTATTCGCGCTGGTGATGATCGTCATCGCGCTGTTGATGCTGAAGACGCGCTCGCGGATCGGCCTGCCTGACGTCAAGGTCTCGATGGCGAACATGCCGGCTATCGTCGGCCTCGGCCTCGCCACCGGAACGGTGTCGGGATTCTTCGGCATCGGCGGCGGATTCCTGATCGTGCCGGCCCTGATGCTGGCGACAGGTATGCCGATCATGAACGCGGTCTCCTCTTCGCTGGTCGCGGTCACCGCGTTCGGCCTGACCACGGCCGCCAGCTACGCCTGGTCCGGGCTGGTGTCGTGGGCATTGGCGGGACTGTTCGTGGCGGGCGGCCTCGCCGGCGGATTGGCCGGGACGCGTTCGGCGCGGCACCTCGCCGAGCGCCGCGGCGCGCTCAACATCGTGTTCGCCGTGGTCATTATTGCCGTGGCGCTCTATATGCTGGCGCGTAACATATCCTTATCTCAGCCGTAGACAGGAAATGCAGCCTTGGCGAGACCCAGATGAAGCGATCGAATAATCCGGCCGGGACGATCCCGGGCCCGACGCGGCGCGAAGCGCTTGGCTTGCTCGGCGCGGGCGTGGCCCTGTTCGGCGCCGGCATGTCGCGTCCGGCGTTCGCGCAAGGCGACGACGTCCTGACCGAAGCCCTGGTGCTCCGCGACCCCGACGCTCCCGCGACCGGCAATCTCGACGGCGACATCAACATCGTCGAATGGTTCGACTACAACTGCCCGTATTGTCGCAAGATCGCGCCCGAGATCCAGCAGGTGGTGCAGGACGACGGCAAGGTCCGCCTGGTGCTGAAGGACTGGCCGATTCTCGGCGACGTCTCAAAGTACGCGGCGCGGGTGGCGCTCGCCGCCAAGTATCAGGACAAGTACCTGCCGGCGCACGAGGCGATGATCGGCGTCAGTTCGAAATTGACCGAACCGCGCATCCGCGAACTGGTGGCAGGCGCCGGCATCGATATGGACCGCCTCAACCGCGACCTCACTTCGAATGCGAAGGCAATCGACACCATTCTCGCCCGCAACCACGATCAGGCGGTGGCCTTCGGATTCAAGGGGACGCCGTCCTTCATCGTCGGCAAGTTCCGCGTGCCGGGAATCCTGACCATGGCGGAATTCGAGATGGTGATTGCCGACGCGCGCAAGGCGAAAAAGAGCAATTAGAGCGTTTTCAGGCGTCAAAACGCCGTTGTTCGGGACGACGGCGTTTGAATGCTGCGATTGATCTCGCCAGGAAGTTATCAAGCAATTATCGCGACGAGAGCTTGATCCAATCGTCGTGGGCGCGCGTTTTCAGCGCCTTCCAGTCCTCTGCCACGACATCCCAGTTGACGAGGGTGCGATTAGCCTGCGCGACCTGGCCGCTGGCGACGCTCGACGTCCGCATGGAATCGTAGACATAGACGCCGAAAACCAGCAGCAGTGCGCCCAAAATCATTCCGACAAACGTCCGCATGCGATACCTCCGTGACCGCTCACTAACGCGGAGGACGAGGGATGGTTCCCCGACCTGCGATCGCGCCTTCGGCGGCGCCGGGTGGGGAGCCGAGGCAGAAGGTGCCGCCCCTGCGGCCGTCGCCAGGTTGAGCGACTTCAATTCATTCATCAGCGAGCCCAGCAGCATGCAGCCGAACATCAGGCCGCAGCAGCGAATTGGAGGCAGGCGTGGTCAGGCCTGGCCGTTCAGCCATTGCAATATCTCCGCATTCATCTCGCGCGGATAGGCGTGGCTGAGATCGTCGAGCTCGCGATAGATGACGTTGGCACCAGCGGCCGACAGCGCTTGGGCTGTCTGCCGCGCCACCTGTACAGGAAACATCCAGTCGAGCCGGCCGTGCACGATGTGAATGGGCAGGCCACGCAGCCTGTCGGCATCGGCCATTTCGGCCATCAGCGGATGAAAGGTTGCCGAGACCGGCGCGAGGTGAGTGAAGGGCGAGGCGCTCTCGAATCCCGTGACATAGCAGAACGTGCCGCCGTCGCTCATCCCGGTCAGCAGCATCCGCCTGGGATCGACGTTCCAACGTGAGCGTACGGCGTCCATGATGCGCATCAAATTCGGCGTATCGGTATCGTCGCCCATCAGTGCCCAGGTCGAGCCGGTCGCGGTCGGGGCGACCAGGATCGCGCCGCGGCTACGGGCGTCGCGCAGCCAGCTCCACAGAAAACCGCGGCCATTGCCGCTGCCGCCATGCAGCGCCATCACCAGCGGAAGCGCGCGGTCGGGGTTGTAGTATTCCGGCACGTAGGCGGAGAAGCCGCCGCGGCTGCCCGACTCGTTGTGATCGTGAAAGATGCCCGTATTGGCATTGGCCGGCGCCGCCAGCCGCGCCGCGAGACCGCTGTCGTCGCGCAGCGACGGGTCGACGAAGAACTCGCTCACCGGCGGCAATTTTGTAGCCAGCGCATATAGCGCCTCCTGCGCACGCGGAGCGTAGCGAAGTGCGCGAAACACGCTGACGAGATCGCCATTGCCATTTTGCACGACGCGCAGAGCAGCGAACGCGGCGAGTGCCGCATCGCTCGCCGCGTCGAGGGAGGTCTTGATATCTGCGAACTCCGCCGGCCATTCTGCGAGCTTCGAGCGGACTGCGCGCAAGTCCTCGTCAGGCTGGCCTGCGGCCTCCATCACGCGATCGAAATCAGGCGGGTTCAAATAGCGCGCGACAAAGCCGAGGCCTTCGAGCGACTGCAGCAGCGGCGGCAGCACGGCCACGATGTCGTCCACCACGGCCTCGCTCATCACGCCATCCCTTCAATGAGCCTCAATCTGGTGAAGTCTTGATCTAGTGAAGTCTTCATTTAGTGAAGTCTTGGCGCCTTCAATAGCTTGGCGCGGTCGGTCGAGGCCAGCACCACGTCGAAGGTGAGGCCCTCGTGGTAGACCGTGAGCGGTACGTCGACGCCGGCACTGCCGAGCGACCAGAGCTTGCGGTAGAAGCCGGTCTGGCTGGTGATCTTGTCGCCATTGACAGCGAGAATGACGTCGCCGGTCTTCAGCTCGGCGAGCGCCGCGGGTCCCTTGCCGGCGATACCGACCACCACGACGCGGTTGTCGATTTCGGTGGTGAACATGCCGAGCCACGGCCGCGCCGGCTTGTTGGCGCGGCCGAATTTCCTGATGTCGTCGAGTACCGGCTTCAACAGGTCGATCGGCACGATCATGTTGACGTGCTCGGCCTTGCCCTCGCGCTCGCGTTCGAGCTGCAGCGAGCCAATGCCGATCAGTTCGCCGCGGCTCGAAATCAGCCCGGTGCCGCCCCAATTGGGATGCGCGGGATGGGTGAAGATCGCCTCATCCAGCAGATATTCCCAATAGCCCGCGAATTCCTGTTTTGCCACGATCTGGCTGGCGACCGAGCGCGTGCGCCCGCCGGCGCCGCCGACCACGACGCGGTCGCCGATCGCAGCAGTGGCAGAAGAACCGAGCGGCAGCGGATCGAGGTCGAGGTCGCCGAGCGCTTGCACCAGGCCGAAGCCGGACTCGAAATCGAAGCCGAGCGCGTGGCCTTCCACCACGCGGCCGTCGCTACGGTGCAGCCAGACGGCCTCCGCCTCGGTGATGAGGTAGCCGATCGTCAGCACCAGCCCGTCATCGATCACGACGCCATTGCCGGCGCGTTCGGTGCCGAGCGTCTCGGCGCTGAACGCATCGGGTGGAATGATCGAATGCAGCCCGACCACCGACGACAGCGCTTTGTCGAGGTCGAAGGCGTAATCGCCCGGGCGCGGCTGGTTTGCGGGCGGCACTCTCCATTCGGTCAAAGAAGGCATGGATGGTCTCCTGGCGAACCGGCGCGCGTTTCGGACGAAAGCGCGGGAAATTCATCACAATCTATGCTGCAAACGGCCGTCTTGAAAGTGTCCCCCCAAATGGGCCGGCATGCGACTCATAAGGGGGCAGATTCACAATTGTTCCAGGGGCAGTTAAGGATCATTCCACATTTGCCCGCGCGCGGGCCGGCATGATCCGGAATTCGCGGTTCTCCTTCAACCAGCCGGCGCGTTCGTCGCGCAGCAACGTGCGGCGAACCTTGCCGGAATCGTCGCGCGGGCCGACATCGACGGCCTCGAAACTTTCCGGGTGCTTGTAGCGGCTGAGGCGGTCGGCCAGGAACGCAGCCATGCCGTCGGCGAGAGCCTTCGCGTCAGTGCCCCGGTCGAGTTCGAGAATAGCGTGCACGCGCTGCCCGAATTCGGGATCGGGCAGGCCGACGACGACGCAGGAGCGCACATCGGGATGCGCCGATACCGCAGCCTCGACTTCGGCCGGATAGATGTTGGCGCCGCCACGCAGGATCATGTCGGCGACCCGGTCGCCGAGATAGAGATAACCTTCCGCGTCGAGCCGGCCGATATCGCCGAGCGATTCCCAGCCGTCAGGCCGGCGCTTCGGCTCGGCGCCGAGATAGTGATAGGTGGAGCCCGGGCCGTCATTGGGCAGGAAATAGATCTCGCCGGTCTCGCCCGGCGCTACATCGTTGCCGTCCTCGCCGATGATCCTTAAGCGGCAGGTGTCGCCGATCTTGCCGACCGAGCCCTTGTGCGCCAGCCATTCGGTGCCGGAGATGATCGTGGCGCCCTGTCGCTCGGTGCCCCCATAGAGTTCGTAGATGCGCTCCGGCCCGAGCCACTCGATCCACTTCTCCTTCAGCCATGGCGGCATCGGAGCGGCCATGTGAAACACGATCTGCAGGCTGGACAGGTCGTAGGCGCTACGCACCCCGTCCGGCAAAGCCCAGATGCGATGCATCATGGTCGGCACGAAATTCACCCACTGTACGCGGTTCTTCTCGATCAGCCGCAGCGTCTCCTCAGCGTCGAACTTGACGAGACCGGTGACGCGACCGCCGTTGAACAGCGCGGTGTGGGATACGATGAACGGCGCGTTGTGGTAGAGTGGACCGGGATTGAGCAGCGACGCATCTTGCGGAATGCCGAGCGCGGAGGGCGCCGTCGTCTCCACCACCGCCGGCATGTGATCGAGGATCACCTTGGGCCGCCCAGTTGAGCCGCCACTGGTCATCGCCTTCCAGTAACGTGCTACCGGATTGGTTACCGGCTCGTCCGAAAAACCTTCGGGGACGAAGTCGGCGGGCAGCGAATTCGGCGCATTCCAGTCCGCCTGGCCGCCGACCACTAGCGACGGCTTGAGAATGTCGAGTACGGCTGCGGCTTCGCCGCGCGGCAGCCGCCAGGTCAGCGACGTCGGCGTCGCGCCGCATTTCCACACCGCAAAGGTGGTTTCGAAAAACACGTTGCTGTTGGGCAGCCCGATTGCGACGAAATCGCCTGATTTGACGCCCTTGGCGGCGAAGGCCCGTGCGCGGCGGTTGGCGTTGCGCTCGAGCTGTGCCCAGGTAATGGCATCAGTCCCATGACTGACCGCGATGGTGTCCTTCGACTTTCGTTCGGCATACCAGCGTGGCACGTCGGCGATGGGAATGAGCATGGGGCGTTTCCGTTTACTGAGGCGGGTCGATACCGCTCTTGATGGCAAACGGGATTAAACTTGTCTTTGCTCGTCCGATCAATTGATTTGGTAATAGCTTGCCCGACGGTACTCGGTCTGCCGTGGCGTTCAATCGTTCTGTCGTCGTTTGATGAGCATCGCCTCGTATTGCTTCTTGACTTCAGGAGTAGCGATGTCTCCCACAACTTCGTTCTCGTCGCCTGCAGGATCGCGGCCATCAAGACCGGGGGCCTTAACGATTTGCGCGGTAAGGTTATCGAGGGTGATAGGGGCGCGAACGAACTGTCTCAGATAGTTGTCGAGGTGACCTTTGGAGGGCCTCCGAATTTCCTTCGTGAGCGCACTTAGATAAGCCTCCTTATCCGTCGCCGACCAGTCTATGCTGAAGCCAGCGCGCTGAGCTATCACAGAGAAGAGAGTAACGATCGTGCGGCCGTTGCCATCGAGGAATGGATGGCCAAATGCAAGGTATCCCAATATCTCGCCGGGATACGCACGCAGATAATCTTTATCCTGCCCCTTCCGCAGTGCGTACTCGATAGCAGGACGAATCTCGGCCGGATTGGCGAAGATGACGGATCCTTTACGCACGGTGAGGTTAGGTGCGGTAATGAGCCGATCCTGTCCGGCCCATGGATAGATGGCATTGAAGAGGATGCCGTGTGTCTCCAGCACGTTGGCATAGGAAAGCTTGTTGGATTTTCGGAGGGCAGCGAAGGCGGCGTCTAACCCGGTCGTGAAGGACGTGTGTTCGAGCCTCTTGACAATGTCGAGGTCCTTTTCCTTCGCGACGTTGCGCAGATATCCCTCCGTCGCAAGGTCACCGAACGGGTCGAAGCTCACCGTTTGGCTTCACGCAGATATCGAGCCTGAAGATGGACAAGCTCCGGGCGGCTGAGATGGCCCGCGCGCTGCAAGCCGAGGAGCAGGCATTCTACTTCGTCGAGGCGTACATCATCTGCAGCAAGACGCGTTACGTCTTGCGCGAAGACGTCGAGCTTGGTTGGGACGAAGACTACCCGGTGCCGAGACGCAAGGTCGCGAATATAGGCTTCGGTAGAAGTGATTGTTCGAGGCTGCGCCGACATCATGTTTCCTCTGGGAAAGAATATAGCATTCCGTTCCCTGAAAATCCATTAAAGCTGCGCAGAAAGCCGCTGGCGGCAATCCCTTAACCGGTTGCATTTTCTAACTTATCTCGGCCGGATTGGGTTCAACGACGGTGTGACCTCGTCGCGCTGTGACGATCCACTTTGAGACGCCCGTATCCTACGGATCGAGCTCGGTGTCCCAGTATAAATAATCCAGCCAGCTATCGTGCAGATAGTTCGGCGGAAATAACCGCCCGTTGCGATGCAGTTGATGCACCGTCGGCGCGAACGGGTGTTGCCGCGGAAACATCTTTGCCTGCTGCGGGGTCAGATTGCCCTTGCGCAAGTTACATGGCGAACAGGCCGCGACGACGTTCTCCCAGGTGGTCTGGCCGCCCTTGCTGCGCGGGATGATGTGATCGAAGGTCAGGTCGTCATGCGCGTTGCAGTACTGGCAGACGAAGCGGTCGCGCAGGAAGACGTTGAAGCGGGTGAAGGCGGGATGCGTGGTCGGCTTGACGAAGGATTTGAGCGACACCACGCTCGGAAGCTGCATCTCGAAGCTCGGGCTGTGTACCGCGCGATCGTAATGCTCGACGATGTTGACGCGGTCGAGGAACACCGCCTTGATCGCGTCCTGCCACGACCAGAGAGACAGCGGGTAGTAGCTCAGCGGCCGGAAATCCGCGTTCAGCACCAGTACCGGCCAACCGCCCTGCGAGACATGTGCGTTCAAGTAACGCTCCTGACCCCCATGTTAGCTGCGAAGCAGCATGCGCCCTGCATACTACAGGCAGCGTGACGGGATTGTGAAGAGCGTTCCGGGGCTTATCCAGCAGCGGGAACGCGTGATTCGCTGCCGTGACTCTGGAAAAAGCCCCGGTTCCTGACCTCGCCAATGCCGGACATTCGCGGTCAATCCATCGTGATAGGCCGCCCGGGCCGGGCGATTCGACGGTAGGCACGCATTTTTCGAAGACTTCAGGGGAATGGCGATGGGTCATCGTTGCGCTGGCGTCTACGGTTTGGCGGCGCTGGTCAGGATGCTCTGCAGCCCGAGCAGCGCCGCCGTACCGAAGATGGCGCCGTCTGCACCCATGCCTCCGGCGTGGGCTGTATGGCGCGACTATTCGGTGTGCGGTGGAGCTTCGACCGCCCAGCTCGGATCGGCGCCGAACGGGTGATCCATGAAGAACACCCAGGTGCCGTCGGGCATCCGGCGGTGTACCTCCATACCGTGGTGATGCACCTCGGTGCGCTTGCCGTTTTCGTCGGTGCCCTTGATCAGCCACTGCGATCGCGTCATCGCGAAGTTGCCCGAAACCGTCGTGTGATGGGTGACGACATCCATGTGCGGCTTCAATCCGACATAGGCCGCCATCGTCTTGCGGATGCCGTCGGCGCCGCGCGCGACGCTGCTGCCGCCATGGACCTCGTCGACCTGAACGATCGAGGCGTCGGGGTGGTACATCGCTGCCGCGGCGTCAACGTCCTGCGCATTGAACGCGCGTGCCAGCCAGAGATTGCAAAGTTCGGGGGACGGAGCACCCATTTCTCGGACTCCCATGTGTTGAAGGTTGTCGATGCGAGGAGGCCGTGGCCTCACGCTCCGGTGCAAGGCCGGATCGGTGTCACCTTGAGTTCCTCACTCGCTTCCCGTTGCGGTAGGTAACGTTTGGCGCGGCGGAAAGCACGTTGGGAATACGCCAGCGTCACTTGCGTAACTGCAAGCGGCGCTTACGTCATGCGCCATGGAGGACTGGAACGAGCCCCAACTCGTGTTGGCGGTGCATCGGGCAAGCAGCCTCACCGGCGCCGCCAAAGCGCTTGACATCGATCATTCGACCGCGTTTCGGCGCCTGAATGCCCTGGAAACGCGGCTCGGCGTGCGTCTGTTCGAGCGGCTTCCCGGCGGAGCGTATCAAGCGACGCCGGCCGGCGAGCGGATGGCGGCAGCGGCCGAGCGGATGGAAGATGAGGCGCTCGCGATCGACCGCGACATTGCGGGGCGGGATCACCGTCCCTCCGGCCGCCTGCGCGTAACCTCCTCGGAGACGCTGGCATATCGGAAGCTGACCAGCCATCTCGCCGCGTTCCGGCGAACCCATCCCGGCATCGTCGTCGAGCTCGTGGTCGACAACCGCGTCCTCAATCTCTCGCGCCGCGAGGCTGATATCGCGCTTCGTCCGATGCGGCCGAAGGAGGGCGATCTCTGGGGCCGCAAGCTCGCCGACGTCGCATGGACGGTTTACGGCGCAACCGGCTATCTCAAAGAAATAGGCGGGGCCGTTTCATCGCCAGAAGATCTCGGCCGCCACGCCCTGATCGGATGGGAGGAGACCGCAGTCGGTATCATGGCGGCCGACTGGCTCAATCGAATGGTGCCGGATGATGCCTTCGTCTACCGGACCAACAGCCTCGTCAATCAGTTCATCGCTGCGAAGGCCGGCATCGGCCTTGCGCTGCTTCCTTGCTATCTCGGGGACGAGGATCGCGATCTCGCCCGCGCGCTGCCGGATGCGGTGCCGGATCTGGTTGGCGAATTGTGGGTCGTGACACATGCTGATCTGAAGAAGACGGCGCGCGTGCGTGCCTTCTTCGATATCGTTGGAGAAGGCCTCGCGCGTGAGCACAATTTATTTGATGGGCGAGGCCGTTCCGGTCGCCGACCATAGCAAGCTCCGGCACTTTGCTGTCGGGGCCGCCCTAGACTAGATCTTCTCCAGCTTCTGCAGGCAGCGCGTCAACCCGACCTCCGGCGGCATCGGCGTATCCGGAAAGCTGGTCTTCCAGTCGGTGACGCCGACCTCGCCGATATAGATGTCGCCCCTGGAATCCAGCGCGATGCCGTGGGGCGCGAGGAATTTGCCGGCCTCCGGCCCTGGGCCGTTTTCGCCGCCGAGTCGGGCGATGCGCTTGCCTTTTGAATCCACGATCGAAAGCCGTGGACCGAGATTCGGCACCTTGCGATTGACGGCCATGCCGGGGCCGAGCTCGCCGACGATGAACGTCGGCTGCTTGCCGCCGCAGCAGCACAGCGCGCACGGCCGGTGCAGATAATTCCACTGCGTCTCGTATTTGCCGTTACCGTCGAACACCTGCACGCGGTGGTTCTCGCGGTCGGCGACATAGACCCAGCCTTCGGCGTCGGAGGCGATGTTGTGAACGATATTGAACTGGCCGGGATCGGTGCCGGGCTCGCCCCAGGTCTTCAGGAGCTTACCGTCAGGCGAATATTTGTGGACGCAGGCATTGCCGTAGCCGTCGGACACATAGATTTCTCCCTTCGGCGACAGCGCGGTGTGGGTGCAACGGTGAAACGGCTCGCCGCTCATGAACGGCGCCGGCTTGTTCGGGATGCCGATGGTCAGCAGCACCTTGCCGTCTGTGGTGCACTTGCGCACGGTGTGGTCGCCGTCGTCGGTGCAATAGAGATTATCGTCGGCATCGATGTGCAGGCCATGCGCGCGGTTGAACAGGCCTTCGCCCCAGCTCTTGATGAAATTGCCCTCGCGATCCAGCACCACCATCGGATGGGCGCCGCGGTTGAAGACGTAGATGCGGTCCCTGCTGTCGACGGCGACGGAGGCGACGTCGGTCAGGCTCCAGCCGTCCGGCAGCTTCGCCCAGTTTTCGACGACGCGGTAACGGTGCTCGCCCGAGCCGAGAATGGCCGACATGCGCTTCTCCCGATCTGATATTTGTTGGCCGGGAGTGTTGCAAAGAACTGCCCGAAGCACGAGGGGGATTTGCGCATGGCACGTTTCTTCCAGATTAGCTCCCGATATCCTCCGCCGCGATGATCCGCTGGCGAAGCGCCAGGCGGACCAATTCGATGTCGGAGGCGACGCCGAGCTTGGCGCGGATCTGATAGCGCGTGTTGGCCGCGGTCTTGACGCTGATATGCAGCGTGTTTGCGATCTCATCCACGGATTTCTCCGCCAGCAGCATGCGCAGGACTTCGAATTCCCGTGGGCTCAGTGTGTCGACTGCCGAAGGCTCGTCGGCAAGCCGGTTGATGGCGAGTTCGTGGTCGATGTCGGGGCTGAGCGCGATGCGTCCGGCCATGACTTCGGTAATCGCGCGCAGCAGCGCGTCGGGCGGATTGCTTTTGGTGACAAAGCCGCGTGCGCCCGCCTTGATCGCCTGGATCGCATAGGCGGCGCTCTGGTGCATCGTGAAGACCAGGATGCGCGCCGACTTGTCCCATTGCCGGATGCGCCTGACGGCCTCGACTCCGCCAATTCCCGGCATCGACAGGTCCATGATGACGAGGTCGGGCCTGGCTTCCTTGTAGACGCGATACGCGTCGGCCCCATTGTCGGCTTCGGCGACGACTTGCAGGCGATCCTGCTTCTGCAACAGCGAGCGATAGCCCTCGCGCACAATGGCATGGTCGTCCACCAGCATCACGCGCGTACGGCCTGCAGTGTCTGCCATCTCTAAGGCTCCACCCGCATCGTGGGAATGCGCGCGACGAGCCGGGCGCCGCCCGCCTCCTGCCGCTCGAACTGCAAGGTCCCGCCGAGCGAAACCACGCGCTCTTGCATGCCGAGCAATCCCATGCCGACTTTCGGCGTCAGGCTGGCGCTGGCCGCTTCGCCGTCGTCCTCGACGGTCAGGACGATCTCGGCGTCTCCGGCCTCGAGACGCAATTGCACGCACCTAGCCTGTGCGTGCTTGGCTGCATTGGTGATTGCCTCCTGCGCGATGCGATAAAGACTGGCGCGGACACCGGGCGGCAAATCGTCGGCGTTGCCACTGACGATAATCTCGAATCGGGTGCGGCCCTTCTCAAAACCATTCCAGCTCGCAACCAGGCTTTCGAGGCTGAGGGTGAGGCCGAGTTCCTCGACATCGGGCGGCCGCAGGCGCACCAGCGCGCCGCGCAAGGTTTCCATCATATGCGCGGTCGTGCGCGAGATGCTCCGGCATTCCTCGTACAGTGGCGGGCATTGGCGCTCCGCGGTGTGGGCGGCGGCGGCAGCCTGCGCCGCGATGGCGGAAAGCGACTGGCCGAATTCGTCGTGCAGCTCGCGCGCAAGATGGCGCCGCTCCTCGTCCTGCACTTCGATCAGTTTTCGCGTCAAGGCGTTGCGCTCGGCAAGCGTTGCCTGCAGCCGCTGTGCAAGGGTGTTGAAGACGCCGGAAATTGCCGACAATTCTGCAAGGTCGAAGCGCGGCAGGCGTGCGGAAAGATCGTTTGCCGCCAGTTGCCGCAGTCCCGTGGCAATGGCCTGGGTCGGCCGCAGCGCCCGCGCCAGCACCGCATAGACCGCAACACAAAGACCTGCCAGCGCGAAAGCCATGATGGAGAGC
Organism: Bradyrhizobium sp. LMTR 3; assembly: GCF_001693485.1. Classification (GTDB taxonomy): domain Bacteria; phylum Pseudomonadota; class Alphaproteobacteria; order Rhizobiales; family Xanthobacteraceae; genus Bradyrhizobium. Next base: position 20,184 of record NZ_MAXC01000016.1, on the reverse strand, counting down.
AGCCGGCTCACCTCGCGCCAGCTCTGGCCGATCTGCGTGGCCGGGTCGAAGGTCGCGACCGCCATGCCCCGGGCGCTGTCGGCCACGAGGACCGGCATCGAGACCGGTTCACCCGGACGAAAGACGGCGCGATAGAGGGAGGCGAAGCTTTCGGGCGCAGCCATGTCGTCGGCAGGCGCTCCGCTGCAGACGCCCTGGCGAAACGCGCCGGTGTTGTCGCGGTAGGCAATGCAAAGGCCCGGCTCCATCAGCGCCGCGATTCCCTGCAAATCCGGCGTTGCGTTGATGGAGACGGAGAGCCACTGCGCCTGCGATTGCTGCAACGAGAGATCCCGGGCCACGATCTCGGCGATACGGCTCGCTTTGGCCTTCGCGGCACGGTCGCTGTCGAACAAGGCGTAGGCCGCGACGGCGATGAAGCAAACTGCCGCTAGCGCCGCGACGCGTAACGCCAGCCGCAGCTTCAGATCGATGGCGGGCACAGGCCTCGCCACGGAGTTGGATGCCTGTCGCAAGCTCCCTCCCATTGGGTTCGACTATAGAAGCAAAATTCCCCGGGAAGAAAGCGGGGCAGGACAAGATCGGGTATTTCACCCGGCCATTCCAGGGAAAGCTGCCGTTTCGGCAGGGCAGCAGATCGCGCGATATCGCGACGAGCAAGGTAGCTCCGCGTTCTCAGTTCCCGAGGTGGTCCATGCGCTACATCGCCCTTATCCTCGCTCAGGCAATCGTGCTTGCCGCGCTCGCGCCGGCTGGAGCCGCCGAAACGGCCGCGGCGCCTCCGATCAAAATCGCGGTCTTTCCGTTCGAGCTGGAGGATTTCAGTGCCGGTGCCGCCTACGTTCCCCCTGATGATATCGACCACGAGCAACTGCGGCTTTCGACGGAGGAAGCGCGCCGGCTGATCGAGGCGTCCGGGCGCTACCAACTGGTCGACGTCAGCGCTGTGAACGACCAGGCGGCGAAAGCGGGCAAGTTGCGGGATTGCGAGGGCTGCGAAGCCAGGATCGCCGCCGGACTTGACGCAGATCAGTCGATGATCGGAATCGTCACGCGCATCACCCGGACGGAATACGCGGTCACCTACAAGATTCGCGACGCCAGATCCGGGGTGATCGTCGCGGTCGCGCAGACTGACCTGCGCATGGGCGCCAATGTGGCCTGGAGCCGCGGCGCACGGTGGCTGATTCAGAACCGTCTGCTGGATCGGGCGCAGGACAAGCCGCTCATCTTCGCAGTCGCGGAAATCGAACATATTGACACCTCGGGCGAAGTCACCGATCAAAGCGCCGACCATCTGCGACGCCTGCGCGCTTTCGAAGCCTCGCTGCGTACCGATCTGGCGGCGAGCGGAAAGCTGCGAAGCGCCGACCTCGATTGTCCGGCAAACGCCTGTTCGGTCGGTGACCTCACTGCCAATCAATTGCTCGGCAAGGCGCAGGCGGCCGGCGCCGACCTTCTCCTGATCGGCAGCGTTCACAAGATGAGCACGCTCGTGCAATGGGCGAAATTCGACATCATCGATGTGAAGGCGCGGAAGGTGGTGTTCGAACGCCTCGTCAGCTTCCGCGGCGACAACGACGAAGCCTGGCGCCGCGCGGCAGCCTTCATCATCAGGCAAATCAGGGATCGCGAGACGGAACTCACGCGCCTCGCGGCAACAGCCCTTCCTCGATCGCCTTGATCTGCAGCGCCAGATGTTTTGAGCCGATGCGGCATTGCGCAAGACCGCCGGCGATGAACCACAGGCCGGGCTGGCCGGTCCGCCTGTACATGTTGCGCAGTTCCTGCTCCTCGCCAAATCCCCAGATCGTGCCGACGCGCTTCTCTACCGCCTCGCCGAACAGTTTTCGCACCAGTTCTTCCTGGCGCTTGTAGCCGGTCGCCAGCACGACGAGATCGGCGGCGATGGTCTCGCCGCTCCTCATCTTGGCGCCTGCCGCCGTGAACGTGTCGAGATCGGCAAATTGCTTCAGCACGATATCGCCTTTGACAATAAGATCGGAGCAGCCGACGTTGAAATAATAGCCGCCGCCACGGGTGAGATATTTGAACTGCCAGCCAGTATTGTCCTCGCCGAAATCGAGCTTGAAGCCGACGCTTTCGAGACCTTTGAGCAATTCCGTGTCGAGCACCTTGGATTTTTCCGCTGTCATCGCGTGGCTCTTGCGCGCCAGCTTGAGCGGCATCGAGACAGTGATCAGGTCGTTGTCCTCGAGCGTGCCTTCATTGTAAGGCGCGTAGACCAGTTGCGCCGATGGCTCGATGCTGACGACCAGCGTCGAAGAGCGCTGGAACAGCGTGACTTTTGCGCCGCTGGAATGCAGGTCCTGTGCGATGTCGTGGCCACTGTTGCCGGTGCCGATCACGATGGCGCGCTTGCCCTTCCAGTTCTCACCGTCGTCATACTGGCTGGAATGCATCACCTTGCCGGCGAAATCCTCCAATCCGGGAATATCGGGCACGCTCGGAATGCCGCTGACGCCGGTCGCCAGCACGACGTGGCGTGGATGCATGGTGCGCGTGGCTCCGTCGACGCAGCGCAGCGTCACTGTCCAGCGGCCTTCCGTCTCGTCATAGCGGCCGCCCTCGAACTCGGTCCCGGTCCAAAAATTCAGCTCCATGGCCTCGACATAGGCTTCGAACCAGTTGGCCAGCTTGTCCTTCGGAATATAGGTCGGCCAGTTCGGCGGGAACGGCATATAGGGCAGGTGATTGACCTGCACCTGGTTGTGCAGCGTCAGCGCGTGATAGCGCTTGCGCCAATTGTCGCCGATGCGCTTCTCGCGATCGACGATCAGCGTATCGACATTCAACTGCTTCAGCCGCGCGGCGATGGACAGCCCGGATTGCCCGCCTCCGATGACCAGCACGGTGGGATCATGATCCGAATATCCGGCTGAGGCCTTGCGCAGGTCGAGCCAGTTCGGCCCGCGAAAGTCCCGCGAATAGGCGTTGCCGCGCGGGCGGTTCATGCCGAGCTGTTCCTCAAAGCCCTTGAGTTCGCCGAGTTCTGTCAGCAGCGTCCAGGCCTTCAGGCGGTTGCCATCGTCCGCATCGGGGATCAGGCGGATAATGCCGCTGCCGCGCCCGACCTTGGTTTCGAATTTGAAGATCGCCTCGATGGCGTTGGTGCCCGCCCGCATCACCTTGCGCGGCGCGGCGCGATCGGGTGCGATGGCAAAGCCTGCGGGAGCCATGCGGTGAGCCAGCGGCGGAAGGGCTTCCAGAATGGCGTCGGCGCCATTCAGCGTCTGGATATTCCAGCTCAGCGCCAGCACATCGCGCCAATAGCTGTCGGGATGGAACAGCGTCTTCAACAACCCTTCGTCGGGTTTGCCGAGCGCTTCCTCGAACTGCGCAAGCCAATTGTCGGCGGCAACCGAACTGTCGTCCGTCCTGTCGAGCATGGGCGTTTCCCATCACCGGCCGTCTTCGCGGCGTTTTCCTGAGGGCGAGCCTATACCTATTCCGGACGGTGCGGAAAGGGAGGCATCGAACCAAGCATTGGCGCATCTAGCTTTGCCGGTTGCGGCGTTCCGGTCGTCCAGGCTTCACTTTCTGCGGAAGTTTTTGAGGTTTCGGTGGTTCGAGGTGCTGGAGGGGCAGTGGTGCTCCGGCTTTGAGGGTCTGGATTGCAATATTGCTGCGTACCTCGCGCACGATTGGCAGATTGAGGAGCTTGCCTACCAGAAAGCGCTGATAGTCGGCGAGGTCGGGCACGACAACTTCGAGGAAATAGTCGGCCTCGCCGGAGACAAGGTGACACGCCACGATCTCGGGCATCGCCACGATTGCCTTCTCGAACTGCAGCGCGCTTTCGTTGGCATGCCCTTCGATCTTCACTCCGAGAAAGACTGAAAAGCCGAGCCCGATGCGGTCGCGTCGCAACGCCGCCCGATAACCTTCGATATAGCCGCTACGCTCCAGTCGCTTGACGCGACGCAAACAGGGCGAGGGCGACAATCCGATCTTGTCGGCCAGTTCGACGTTGGTCAGACGGCCGTTGGCCTGCAACTCGGCCACGATGCGGCGGTCAATCGGATCCAGATCTGGATTTGGCATATTGCCCAACGTTGATGGCCAGGAAGAGCATAGAATTGCGTGATTGTCCTTGAAATTGGCACAGTTGGCAAGGACCTGCCTCGGCATCTCGTGGCACGGTGACGGTATCAACCCTCGAACCGAGGCGAGCCATGATGCCCGACCATGCCAGTTACCAGTCTCTGCTTGACGCGGTGGAGCGTTACTTCGATCTGATGTTTGACGGTGACGTATCTCGCTTCGACGGGGTATTTACGCCGAGTGCCCAATTGCACGGATTGCGAGACGGAAGTCTGCGTCGTTTGTCGGCGGTGGAATTCAAGAACGCGCTGGCTGCCGGACCATCGCCCAAGTCGAAGGAGGCGCCGCGTCTGCAGCAGCTATTGCTGGTGGATTTCGCGTCCCCCACGCAGGCGTTGGTCAAGGTTCGCGTCAGGATCGATACGCTTCTCTATCTCGACTACCTCTCATACCATCGCATCGACGGCGCTTGGCTGATCACGGCCAAGTCGTTTCATGTCGAGCATAGGTACGAGCCGCACGAGCCGATGCTTCGACAGTGATTGGCCCGGCAAGCTAGCCACCTTCACGAAGCACCGTTATGTGCCTACGACGCCAGCGACAGGATCAGCCCCTGATCCGGCGGCACGCGGCCGTTGAGGGTGTCGAGATAGGCGCGTTGAACGGCTGCAGGCCCATGGCTCTCGATCACCTTCATCCAACGTTCCAGGTTCGGAACGAAGCCGGACCATGCGGCGCCGAACCGCATGTCGACGCCTCCCGGTCCCCACTCCTTGGCGCGCTTGCGAATATGGTCCGGCACGAAGAAGAATTGCGGCTTGGCGCCGGGTAGTGCCTGTGCCGAATCATCGGGCGATGACTTGCGGTGCGTGAGCCCAACGATTCCGCTGTATTTCATCTGCTCGCCGAAGTGCTGGTGCAGCGTCGCACGTAATGGAGTATTGCCGGCCATGTCGACATAGGCGACCGCAGAGCTCGTCGGCAGCGAGCTAACGTCCGCATAGGTCACGACCTCATCGTAACAGCCAAGCGATTTGACGAAGGACGTGTTGCCTGCCGAGGTCAAGCCGATCGTCTTGATGCCGTTGCCTCTCGCATGCAGGAGGTGCGCGAGCCCGTAGGCGGTCTTGCTGGAAGCCGACGACAGCATCACGCTTCTTGCGCCATAAAATTCGTTCTCGGCGAGAAAGTCATCAACCAGGAACGACAGCATGAACAGGGGGCGCAGCAGCGCCTGATAGTCGCCCTGCCTGCCTGCGAACGAGGGATCGCCACTGACCCGAGCATAGCCATTATAGACCGGCGCCACGCCCTGCCGGTGCGCGGCGGCATCGCGCAAGACTCGCTTACTGACGTCGGCGGCTTCGATCACGAGATGCGTCGACATCGGGAAATAGCCGAACAGTATTTCGCCTGCGGCAATGCCGGGATGCTTCGAGGCGATCACCTCGCCAAACCCCCACACCGGAACGTTGCCGAAACCTTCGGGCGCCGGAAACAACTGCCAATATTTTAGATGATCGCCGAGCACGGCATAGGTGATGTTGTTGGCGGTGAAGGCGAAGCGCGTCACCTTCACCAGCAGCGTCTCGTCAGGCAGCGCGGCTGCGTCGGGCAGTTGCGTCTCGATGGTCTTGCATTGCTGCAGATCGTTGCGGGCGACGACGAAGTCGGTGGATAACATGTGTTGGATCCCTGCGCTTTCGCATGCAGCGATCTTTGCGCCGACCGATGACCGTTTTGCAACAGCAACATTGTTTAAAACGGAGTTTGCTTTTCCGGCCCTGGATGTGCGCCTTACGGTCTGTCTGCGACGTTTCGAGAAAGGTATCGTCAGAAAATTCACTTTGCCTTCCATGCGGCAAGATTGTACAAAATAAAGATACATCCAATAGTAGTTTCGGTCTGCCTAAATCTACGCGCGTGCGTGTCGGGGAGAGACTCCATGGATTTTACGGGCATTCTTGTTCAACTGGTATACATCGCCATTTTTGTTGGCATCGCACTCTTCGCTTTAGATCAATACAGGTTGTGGCGGGAGCGGTGGGTCGAAGTGTTGCGCAAAGATGGACGTCTACCCAAACCCAAGGGGGCGGCGGAATCTGGCACAAATGGCAAAGGCGAACTTTCGACCGCTGCCAAGTATGCGATCTGGAATTACATGTTCAGCCTTTTCGCTGTAGGCGGAACGATTATCGGAATTGTCTCGGGTATTGCAGGCTATATGATCAAGGATCTTGCCACCGAGAGGGCTATCCAAACAGCTCTCAATAAGATGCAGGAACCGCTGTCGAGCCAGCTGGATAAATTTGCGGATGCCAACGCCGCACTCAAGGTGGCAGCCGAGCGCATCAACGATTCAAAGACATTTCCGAAGGCGGTGGCGGACGATCTGGTCGCGCGATACCCCGAGAAGTTGCGTGGTGAGCGTGGTTCTGATGGCAAGAATGGTGTCGACGGAAAAGACGGTAAGGATGGTCTCCCCGGCAAGGACGGCGCCGGTGTTGCAGAGGTTGTGGCAGCATTGATGCAGTCTCATTCGGCGGCGCTTCGCGGCAAGGATGGGGTCAACGGCAAGGACGGAAAGGATGGTTCCCCCGGCAAGGAAGGCCCCAGCGCCGCAGAGGTGGCGGCAATATTGATGAGGTCTTATGCGGCAGAGCTTCGCGGCAAAGATGGCAGCAATGGCAAGGACGGGGTCAATGGCAAGGACGGAAAAGATGGTCTTCCGGGCAAGGACGGCCCCAGCGCTGCAGAGGTGGCCGCAGTATTGACGAGGTCTTATGCAGCGGAGCTTCGCGGCAAAGATGGCAGCAATGGCAAGGATGGGGTCAATGGCAAGAACGGAAAGGATGGGCTTCCGGGCAAGGACGGGCCCAGCGCCGCAGAGGTGGCGACCGTATTGGTAATGTCCCATGCGGCCGAGCTTCACGGCAGGGACGGCAGCAATGGCAGAGATGGGACAAATGGCAACGATGGCGTGAACGGCAAGGATGGAGTAAGTCATGATGCCGGCGAGATTGCCGATCTAGTGTTCAATCGGTATCGCGAACAATTGCGCGGCGCGCCCGGTAAGGATGGGACAAACGGCAGCAACGGCCAGAGTCCCAAGCCTGCCGAAGTTGCGGCAGCGTTATGGGAAAGTCATCGCGACGAGATCAGTCGGCAGAGGGAAAGCCGAAAGCGGCCGCGTTAGAGGTGGATTGAAGGGGAGCAGAGACCCTTCCACCTCGTTCTCATCCAATCGCCCGCAGCCTGCCCTCGGCATACAGATCGCGCAGCTTGCGTTTGAAAATCTTGCCGGTGGCTTCGCGCGGCATGGCGTCCATGAACTGGATGTCCTTGGGTACCTTGAAATTGGCGAGACGACCGCGCAGAAATTCCTGCACGGCGGCCGGGGACAGCGCTGCATTCGGTTCCGGCTCGATGCACGCAAAGAGCCGCTCGCCGAATTCGTCGTCGGGGACGCCGAACACCGCGCAGTCACGCACGCCGTCCATGCCAATCAGCGCGTTCTCGATCTCGGCGGGATAGATGTTGACGCCGCCCGAGATCACCATGTCGCGCTTGCGGTCGCACAGGAACAGGTAGCCGTCTGCGTCGAGATAGCCGACGTCGCCGACGCTGACGAGGCCGTCGCAGCCGGCTTCGGCGCGGGCCTCGGCCTTGCCGTGGTAGTCGAAATCCGGCACGGACATTTGCCGCATGAAGATTTCGCCGGGTTCGCCAACGCCACACGGCTCGCCGTCGGGCCGGAAGATTTTCACGACGCCGCCTTCGATGGCGCGGCCGACGGTGCCGGGCTTTGCCAGCGCCTCTTCGGCCGAATGCCACACCGGGATGCCGGTTTCGGTCGATCCGAAGTATTCGTTGATGACCGGTCCCCACCAACAGATCATGGCGCGCTTGACCTGCGGCGGGCAGGGCGCCGCCCCATGCACGACGAAGCGCAGCGACGACAGATCGTAGCGGCGCTTGATTTCATCCGGCAGCCGCAGCAGGCGGACGAACATCGTCGGCACCATGTGCATGTGGGTAACCCGATGACGCTCGATCAGTTGCAGCATGTCCTCGGGATCGAAGCGCGGTTCGAGCACGATTGTGCAGCCGCTGCGGAATGCCAGCATGCCGTAGGAGTTCGGCGCCGAATGGTACATCGGGCCGTTCATCAGGATGACCTGGTCTTCGTTCGGCTTGACGCCATAGGCGATGCCGCCGACCCGCGCCGAAGCCGCGGCCTGTTCCGGCGTCATCGGCTTGCGGCGCACGCCCTTGGGCAGGCCGGTGGTACCCGACGTATAGAACATCGGCGCGCTGCCGATCGGCGCGTCCTGCGCTGGCGCATGCGTGTCGCGCCAGCGGTCCCAATCCGTCACGCCGTCGGGGACTTGCGTCAGCGCGGCCGCAACGTTGAAGGCTGCTGCGATTTCCGGCGGCGTCGCCACTACCAGGAGCCGCACATCGGCGGGCAGACCGTCGCGTATCTGCGGCAGCAGGTCGGCATGGCAGACCAGGATTTTGGCGCCGCTGTCGGCGAGGATGTAGGCGACTTCCTCGGCCTTCAAATGCCAGTTGATCGGCACCACCGGGCTGCCTAGCGCGGCTGCGCCGCCCGAGACTTCGAAGAACGCAAAATCGTTGCGCAGCATCATGCCGACGGGCACGCCACCACTGACGCCGAGCGCCTTGAAGCCCGCCGCCGCCCGCGCGATGCGGGCGTGAATGTCAGGGTAGCTGATCTGGCGGTCGCCGCTGATGATCATGGCAAGTTTCTCTGCTCCTTAAATTCTACTCGTCTTCGATCAGATCGCCGAAGCCAACCCAGCTCTTGCCGTCGAAGCGTTGCATGCGGAGCTGCTGGAACAACAAATAGTCGTCCGGGCCGGTGGTCACGGTGATGCCGGGCAGCAGCAGCGGCAGCGAGACCGTGTTGAGCGATGTCGCCTTCTTCAGCACGTTAGCACGGCTCAGATCGTCGCGGCACGCGCGCAGCACATGCGCCAGCAACACCAGGCTGGTATAGCCGCTGGCGTAGGTGGTATCGTGCGGATCGGCCGAAGGCATGTACTGCTTCATGAAGGCGAAATATTCCTTCACGTCGGCATCGCCGGCCCATTGCGGATCGTTGATGTTCTTCAAATAGGCCGCGGAAACCAATCCGGTCGCGTTCTCCAGTCCCGCCGGCTGCAGGATCGTCGCGATCGAGGTCACTGACGTCGGCACCAGGAACAGGTCCGGCTTGAAACCCATCTCGGCGCTGCGGCGGATCATCTGCGAGCCGAACTTGCCGATGGCGACGCCGAAGAACACGTTGGCGCCGGAAGCCCTCAGCGTCGCGAGCTGCGAGTCGATGGTCGGCTGCGTGGTCTCGTAGACCGCCTCGGCCACGATCATGCTGGCCGCCTTGTCGCCGAGGCCGCGCTTGAACGCGTTGACATAGTCGCGGCCGAAATCGTCGTTCTGCGACAGGATCGCGATCTTGGCGTCAGGCTTGGTGCGCAGCACGTGCTTGCCGTAGATGACGCCTTCAGAATGGTACGAGGCCATCCCGCCCATCGTCCACGGGAAGTTCTTCGGGTCTGCCCATTTGCTGGCGCCGGTGGTGATGAAGAGATGCGGCACCTTCTTGCCGTTGAGGTAGCGGTGGACCGCGCTGTTGGTCGCCGTGCCGAGCGAGCCGAATACCAGCAGCACCTCCTCCTGTTCGACCAGCCGTCGGGTCTGCTCGACGGTCTTGGGCGGCGAATAGGCGTCGTCGAGGCTGAGCAACTTGAGCTTGCGGCCGCTGATGCCGCCTTCCGCATTCACTTTGTCGAAATAGGCCTGCGCGACCTTGCCCAGCCCGGAATAGCTCGACAACGGACCGCTGTAGGGCATGGTCTGGCCGATCAGGATTTCGTTGGCGGTAACGCCGTTCTCGGCGCTGGCCGTGCCGGCCGCTAACGCCAGCAGCCCGGCACAGCATGTCGCAATGGCTCTCATCATCTCACTCCCCTCTGTTTGTTTGATTGGCGTTGATCCGGCGTGTCTTACGCACGCGCGCGCTGGAGAAACTCGTCGCTGGCGTCGGCGAATTCGCACCTGAGCCGGTCCACCAGTTCGGCGACCGGCGGCGCGTCGGCGATCTGGCCGATGCCCTGGCCGGAGCCCCAGATGTCGCGCCACGCCTTGGCCTTGGTGTTGCCGCCGGAGCCGAAATTCATTTTCGACTTGTCGCTTTGCGGCAGATTGGCGGGATCGAGCCCCGCGGCCACGATCGACGGGCCGAGATAATTGCCGTGCACGCCGGTGAACAGGTTGGAGTAGACGATGTCATGCGCGGCGTGGTCGATCAGCGCGGCCTTGTAGGCCGGATCGGCATTGGCCTCCTGCGTCGCGATGAAGCGCGTGCCCATGTAGGCCATGTCGGCGCCAAGCGCGAGCGCGGATGCAATACCCCAGCCATCCGAGATCGCGCCCGACAGCAGCACGGTGCCCTTGAACCACTGCTTCACCTCGCGCAGCAGCGCGAACGGCGAGAGCGTGCCGGCATGGCCGCCGGCGCCGGCGCAAACCAGGATCAGGCCGTCGACGCCATGTTCGGCCGCTTTCTGCGCATGCTTGACGTTGATCACGTCGTGGAACACGACGCCGCCATAGGAATGCGCGGCCTGGACGATTTCGATCGGCGGGCGCAACGAGGTGATGATGACCGGAACCTGGTGCTTCACACAGGTCTCCATGTCCTTCATCAGCCGGTCGTTGGACGAATGGCAGATCTGGTTGACCGCGTAGGGCGCGACCTTCTTCTCCGGATGCAGCGCCTTGTACTCGCCGAGCTCGTTCTCGATTCGGCTCAGCCATTCGTCGAGTTTTTCGACGGGGCGCGCGTTCAGCGCCGGGAACGAGCCGACGATGCCGGCCTTGCACTGGGCGATCACGAGCTCGGGCCCGGACACGATGAACAAGGGTGAGCCGACCACCGGCAGTTCGAGCGAATTGGCAAGCGAAGCAGGCAACGGCATTCGGTCTCTCCCTTGCAACGCAAAGCCGGGACTAAAAACCGGATTGCGTCGATGATGTTGATTGAGAGCGCCGTACCGCGGGCGGAGCCGCCGGCCGGGCGCTGCTGTTGCCGCCACTATAAGGCTGGACGGCCGCCGCCATCCGTTCAATATTGAACAGATGTTTATCCAATTATGAACAGGGTCGATCTGGAACGCGGGGAGCAGCGATGGACTGGGACTTGTGCAAGACCTTCGTCGTGGTGGCCGAGACCCGCAGCTTCGCAGCGGCCGCGCGCCGGCTGCGCTCCAGTCATCCGACGGTTGGGCGCAAGATCGCCGAACTCGAAGGTCAGCTCGGCATTCCCTTGTTCGCCCGGTCCAACGAAGGTCTTTCGCTGACGTCGCATGGGCAGAAATTTCGCGAACATGTCGACGCTATGGCGGCGGCGGCATTGCGTGCCGAAGCCGCGGTATCGGCAACCGGTGCGCAGGCGCGCGGCGTGGTCAAGCTGTCGATCGGCGCCACGCTGGCGTCGCACTGGCTGATGCCGCGGCTCGGGCCTTTCCTGCGCCAGCACGACCATATCCAACTCGAGATCATCACCCATCCGTATCCGGCGAGCGTCCGCCGCCGCGAGGCCGATGTCGTGCTGCGCCCCGTCGATAGCGGCGAGGAGAATTTGATCGGCCGCAAGATCGGCCGGCTCGGCACCGGCTTCTACGCCTCACGCGACTACGCCGCGCGGCGGCGCCTGCCCGAGCGGCGCGACGAATGGAGGGGCCACAGCGTCATCGGCTTCGCCGACCGGTTGTCGAACGAGCGGCTGGCGCGCTGGAGCGACGCGATCACGCGGCAGGGTTCAATGGTAATGCGCTGTTCCTCGCAAGGCGACATGCTTGCCGCCGCACGCGCCGGTCTCGGAATTTCGACGCTGTCCTGTCTCGTTGCCGCCGCCTATCCGGAACTCGTCCGCGTCGCCCCGCAAAAACTCGTCAGCGTGGCCGATCTTTGGCTGCTGGCCCATCCCGATCTCGTCGACCTGCCCGCTGTGCGCGCCGTGATCGACTTCGTCACGGCTTGCGCGCGCGAGGACCGGGTGCGGCTGCGGGGCTGAGAAGAGAGATGGAGTTGCGCGACGCACTCCGTTCCCCGGACGCTGCGCAGCACGCAGTGATGCGCTGCAGAGCCGGGGCCTATGAGGCATTACGCGCGGCGAAATGGGTCCCGGCTCTGCGGAGCAGCGCTACGCGCCGCACCGCGTCCGGGGCACGGGATCCTCACACCTTGCTAGCCAGCACGCCTTCGCGTTTCTTCAGCACGCGATAATAGCTCCACCACAGATGCGCCGCAGCGCCGCGCAGGGGACGCCACGGTTCCGCCAGCGGCGCCATCTGCTTGACGGTCGGTCGCGTCTTCAGGCCAAGCCCGATCTTCACGGCCTCCTGCACCGCGAGGTCGCCGGCCGGCCAGGCGTCGCCATGGCCGAGACAGAACAGCAAATAGATGTCGGCAGTCCAGGGGCCGATGCCGGGCAGCGCGGTCAGCGTGTGGTGGGCGGCATCGGCATCCTCTTCCGCCAGCACTTCGAGATTGAGCCGCTCGGCAGCCAGTTCGCGCGCGATGTTCTTCAGAGTCTTGATCTTGGCCGCCGAAAGCCCGAGCCGGCCGAGGCGGTCGGCGCGGGTCTTGCTGATGACCTCGTGATCGAACGGATCGAACGCGGCCGTCAGCCGCGCCCAGATCGCTCCGGCGCTGGCAGTAGACAATTGTTGGCCGCAGACGATTGCAGCTAGCCCTGCGAACCCCGGCGCGCGCTGCCGCAGCGCCGGCATGCCCGTGAGCTCGAAAATCGGCTTGAGCCTCGGGTCTTGCTTGACCAATGCATGGACGGCGTCTTCGAGGTCGGACTGGCTGTTGAGGTGAATGGTCATTGCCCCTTAAAACCACCATGTCCCGTGAAAGAGATCAATGCCGCCACCCGTTTTCCGATTTGCCCCCAGCCCGAACGGCTACCTCCATCTCGGCCACGCCTATTCGGCGCTCCTGAATTTTGACCTCGCGCGCGAGCGCGGTGGGCGGTTTCTGTTGCGGATCGAGGATATCGACGCGACGCGTTGCCGGCCGGAATTCGAGGCGGCGATCTATGAAGACCTTGCCTGGCTCGGGATATCCTGGGAAACGCCGGTGCGGCGGCAATCGGAGCATTTTTCGCGCTATCGCGAAGCGGTCGAAAAATTGGCAGGCTCGGGCCTGATCTATCCGAGCTTCGAGAGCCGCGCGGAAATCGGCCGTCTGGTCGCGCAGCGCGAGGCCGGCGCGCCCTGGCCGCGCGATCCCGACGGGGCGCCGCTCTATCCGGGCGTCGCGAAATCGCTGCCGCCGGACCGGCGCCGTGAGTTGATCGCACAGGGTGAGCCTTACGCGCTGCGGCTCGACATGCAGTCAGCGCTCGCGCGCACGAAGGAACTGGCCTGGCAGGAAGAGGGTGCAGGGCCCGGCGGCGAGACCGGCGTCGTCGCCGCGCGCCCTGAAGCGTGGGGCGACGTCGTGTTGGCCCGGAAGGAGACGCCGACCAGCTATCATCTCTCCGTCGTGATCGACGACGCTCTGCAGGGCGTGACCGACGTGGTACGGGGCAGGGACCTGTTCTGGTCGACGAGTGTCCACCTGGTGTTGCAACGGTTGCTTGGTATCCCGCAACCGGTGTATCGGCATCACCGCCTCATCGAGGATGCGTCGGGACACAAGCTGTCGAAATCGACGCGAGCTACGGCCCTGCGCGAATTGCGTGGGCAAGGTGCGACGCCTACGGATATTCGCAGCCTCGTCGGGTTGCGCGACGATTCCGGTAGTACTACTGCGGGTTGTTGAAAACGTCTCCGTGACACCGGCCGTCATCGCGTGTCATGCTGGTCGCGGCAGAGGAAGGGGGACCATGGCGGCAAAGCGGCGCTCACCAGGCACCACGGGAACAGTCAAGAAGCGGCGAGCGAAAAAACGCGTATCCGGCGCCGCGGTCAAGAAACGCGGCACGCGCAAGTCCGCCGTCGCTGCGCCCGGCATGGTCGAGACCGCGCTGGCGGCCTTTGCGCACGAGGTCCGCACGCCGCTGACCGGCATTCTCGCGATCAGCAATCTGCTCGCGACATCGGACCTCGACGAACGCGAACGGCGCTGGGTCGACACAATCAAGGCTGGCGCGGAACATCTGGCGAGCCTTGCGACCTTGTTCGTCGATGCCGCGCGCAGCGGCGGTCCCGGCCTCGAGGTGCGGCAGGACTTCTTCGACCTGCAGGCGCTTGCCCGCAATACCGGCGACTCGCTGACCGGGCGCGCCGCGGCCAAGGGCCTGCAGTCGTCGGTCGATATTTCCGAAAAGCTCCCAGGGTTTGCGATCGGCGATCCCGTCCGCCTGCGCGCCGCACTCGAGAACCTGATCGACAATGCGGTAAAATTTACTGAGCAGGGCAGTGTTGGGCTGCAGGTCGGGCCCGTGCGGGGCCCGAGGGGCAAGGTCGCCGTCTCGTTCGCGATCTCCGACAGCGGGATCGGCCTTGCGCTGAGCGAAATCAAACGCCTGTTCCGGCCGTTCTCGCAGGCCAATGCCTCCATTGCATCGCGCTTCGGCGGCGCCGGGCTCGGATTGTCGTCGGTCAAGCAACTGGCGCGTGCCATGGGCGGCGACATCACCGTGACGCAACGCCGGGGCGGCGGCACCACCTTTACCCTCAACGTCGTAATGTCGCCCGCCAAGGATGCCGTGACGGCGGCGTCCGGTGCCGATGGCGAGGTATCGATCAGTTCGCCGCGGCCATTGCGCCTGCTCAGCGTCGAAGACAATCCGTTCGGCCGCGTCGTGCTCAACACGATCCTGACCGAACTCGGTCATCAGACCGACTTCATCGGCCAGGGCGAGGCGGCGCCCGAGCGGCTCGCGCAAGGCGCATTCGATGCGGTGTTGATGGATATGGTCCTGCCGGGAATCGACGGCGTCGAGGCGATCAGGCGCATTCGCGCGCTGGAGCCGCCGCTCGGGCGCATTCCTATCATCGGCATATCGGGCCGCAGCGAGGACGAGGCGGCGTCGCGCGCCGCGGGCGCCGAGATCTTTCTGGTCAAGCCTGTGAGCCCGCGCGCCCTTGCGACTGCGCTGCATGCAGCGACATCCCCTTCGGCAGTTGCGACTTCATGATGGCTGCGTTCAATTCGCCGCCGAAGACGAAAATCGCCGAAATGAAATACAGAAACACCAGCGCGATGATGACCGAGGCAAGTCCCGCATACATCGTCACATAGTTGCTGGCGAAGCGCGCCAGATACTGGCCGAACACGACGCCCGAGATCAGCGATCCCACCATCGTAACGACGATGCCCGGAAGGATCTGCAGAAAACTCCGCCGGCCGCAGGGCAGCCAGGCATGCAGCACGAACAGCGCCACGATCATCGCCGTGATCGTGATGCCGTAGCGGGCGAAGGTGAGAAGGCTTTCGTTGGACTCGACGAAGAACGGAATGTGGCGGCGCGCCGTCTCCAGGATCAGCGGACCGAGCACGATCAGGAACGCCATCAGGAGCGACGTGACGGCGGCGACCAGCGTATAGCCGATCGATTCCAGCCGCAGCCAGTACCACGCCCGCGGCTCGACCACAGAATAGGCGCGGTTCAGCGCGACCCGCAGCGCCTCGACGCCGTTGGAGGCGAAATAGACCGCCAGCACCGCGCCGACGGTCAGGATGTCGCCGCGCGTCGTCGTCAGCACGTCGTGGATTTCGCCTGACAGCGCGTCGGCGACCTGTTGCGGCCAGGTTTGCAGCAACAGTCCCACGGCCCCATCGGCGAGTTCCTTGGAGCCGAAAAAGCCAGCCAGCGACGTCAGCACGATCAGGAACGGAAATAGCGCCATCAGCGTCGACAGCGCGATGTGGCTCGCGATCGCCCAGCCGTCATCGGCGAGGAACGTGTAAAACGCCTCCATGACGACGAGGTAGACGTAGCGAATGAGCTTCACATCTCACCTCGATCGGGTATCGCGGTCCGGTGCTAAGGCCGGGGCTAGCATCTGATATTATTGGATTAAAAGCCAGATCGTCGAGCGGTAGTGCGAGAGTTGTGAACGTGTGGAAGTCGGCGCCTCGCGGTGTTATGTACCGCCGATGGCATCCTTTCTGAGTTCGATCGTTCTCCCCATCGCGGTTGCGGCCGTGGCTATCGTGCTGTTGCTCGGCCTCGTCAACATGATGCGGGGCGGCTCGCCGAACCGCTCGCAGCACCTGATGCGGCTTCGGGTGCTGCTGCAGTTCGTCGCCATCGTCATCACGATGGTCGTGGTGTGGGCGTTGGGCAGATAAGGATCAGGAAAGGGGAAGCGGCTATGGTCGTGCTCAACCGCATCTATACGAAGACCGGCGATGACGGCACCACGGCGCTCGGCAGCGGCGAGCGCCGCGCGAAATACGATCTGCGCATTAGCGCCTACGGCACCGTAGATGAAACCAACGCCGCCATCGGCGTGGCGAGGCTGCACCTCGGTGATATCAGCGAACTCGATGCGATGCTCGGCCGGATCCAGAACGATTTGTTCGATCTCGGCGCCGACCTTGCGGTGCCCCAGCGCGACGGCAAGGCCGAGCGGCTCCGGATGCTGTCGAGCCAGGTCGAGCGGCTCGAGCGCGACATCGATGCGCTGAACGATCATCTCGCGCCCCTGACCTCGTTCGTGCTGCCCGGCGGCACCCCCGCCGCCGCATACCTGCACCTCGCCCGCACCATATGCCGCAGGGCGGAGCGGATCATGGTGGAACTCGCTGCGCGCCCAGAGGAGCCGGTGAGCCCGGCTGCCATTCAGTATATGAACCGCCTGTCCGATTTCCTGTTCGTGGCCAGCCGCGCCATGAACGATAATGGGGCCGGAGACGTGTTGTGGGTGCCGGGTCAGAACCGTTAAGGTAAGCCTTGAAGGTAGGGCCTTCCGGGGCCGATTTTTGGCTTTCGCGCGTTGACCGCCGATGGCGGGACCTTTAGGTTCCGCGCCCAAGCTAATAACAAGCTGATCAAACCCCAGAATTCAAGCGAAAGAGGATCGATGAAGGTTCTTGTGCCGGTAAAGCGGGTGGTCGATTTCAACGTCAAGGTCCGCGTCAAGAGCGACGGAACGGGCGTGGAACTCGCTAACGTGAAGATGTCGATGAATCCGTTCGACGAAATCGCCGTCGAGGAAGCGTTGCGGCTGAAGGAAGCCGGCAAGGCGACCGAAGTGGTGGTGGTGTCGATCGGCCCGGCGCAGGCCTCGGAGACGATCCGGACCGGTCTCGCCATGGGCGCCGACCGCGGCATCCTGGTCAAGGCCGAAGGCAATGTCGAGCCGCTGGCGGTCGCGAAGATTCTCAAAGCAGTAGCGGATGCCGAGAAGCCCGGCCTCATCATTCTCGGCAAGCAGGCGATCGACGACGATTCGAACCAGACCGGCCAGATGCTGGCCGCGCTGCTCGGCTGGTCGCAGGCGACGTTTGCCTCCAAGCTCGAAGTTGAAGGCGCAGACTTCAAGGTTACGCGCGAGGTCGACGGCGGCCTGCAGACCGTGAAGCTGAAGGGACCGGCGATCGTCACCACCGACCTGCGGCTGAACGAGCCGCGCTATGCGTCGCTGCCCAACATCATGAAGGCGAAGAAGAAGCCGATCGACGACAAGAGCGCCGCCGATTACGGCGTCGATCTCACGCCGCATCTCGAAGTGCTCAAGACATCGGAACCGCCCGGCCGCAAGGGTGGCGTCAAGGTCAAGGACGTCGCTGAGCTCGTTTCCAAACTCAAGACCGAAGCCGGGGTTCTCTGATGACGACGCTATTGATTGCCGAACACGACAACGCGTCGATCAAGGATGCGACCAACAAGACGCTGACGGCAGCCGCTGCGCTCGGCGCCGACGTGCACGTGCTGGTCGCCGGCGAGAACGCCAAGGGTGCGGCCGATGCCGCAGCCAAGCTTGCCGGCGTCAAGAAGGTGCTGCTGGCGGACAATGCCGCCTATGCCCACGATCTCGCCGAGCCGCTGGCCGCGCTGATCGTGTCGCTGGCCTCCGGGTACGATGCTCTCGTCGCGCCTGCGACCTCGCGTTTCAAGAACGTGATGCCGCGCGTCGCAGCTCTGCTCGACGTGATGCAGGTGTCCGAGATCATCAAGGTGGTTTCGCCCGATACCTTCGAGCGGCCGATCTATGCCGGCAACGCGATCCAGACGGTGAAGTCCAAGGACGCCAAGAAGGTCATCACGGTGCGGACTTCGACCTTTGCCGCGGCGGGTGAGGGCGGCAGTGCGCCGGTCGAGAACGCCGCCGCTGCGGCCGATCCGGGCCTCTCCAGCTTCATCGGCGAAGAGGTGGCAAAGAGCGACCGTCCGGAACTGACCTCGGCAAAGATCATCGTTTCCGGCGGCCGCGCCATGCAGAGCCGCGAGAACTTTGCCAAATATATCGAGCCGCTCGCCGACAAGCTCGGCGCGGGCGTCGGCGCCTCGCGCGCCGCAGTCGATGCCGGCTATGCGCCCAACGACTGGCAGGTCGGCCAGACCGGCAAGGTGGTCGCTCCGGAACTATATGTCGCAATCGGCATCTCCGGCGCGATCCAGCATCTCGCCGGCATGAAAGATTCCAAGGTGATCGTTGCGATCAACAAGGATGAAGACGCGCCGATCTTCCAGGTTGCCGATTACGGCCTGGTCGCGGACCTCTATCAGGCGGTTCCTGAACTGACCGACGCGCTCGGCAAGCTCGGCAAGTAACGGAACACCGGCCGGACGCGCAAACGTCCGGCCGGTGTTTACCTTAAGCGGATGCGGGCGAAGGGGATTAAGCTTCGCGTGAAGAATACATGCCAATGGTGGGACTGAAACCTCGCGTCTGATGATATCGTAGCTGAGGTTTAGAGATGAACAGGCGCGATATGCGCGCCGTTCCGGTGGATGACAAAATGGCGGTGACAATCAAGAAGGTCGGCGTGATCGGCTCGGGCCAGATGGGCCACGGGATTGCGCATGTGGCGGCGCTCGCCGGCTTGGACGTGGTGCTCAACGACGTCTCCGACGAACGGCTGAAATCGGCGATGGCGACCATCAACGGCCATTTGTCGCGCCAGGTTGCCAAACAGGTCATTACCGAGGACGCGCGCAAGAAGGCGCTGGAGCGGATTACCTCCTCCGAGACGCTCGACGGGCTTTCGGATTGCGACCTCGTGATCGAGACCGCGGTCGAAAAGGAAGAGGTCAAGCGCAAGATCTTTCACGAACTCTGCGCGGTCTTGAAGCCGGAAGCGATCGTCGCCACCAACTCCTCGTCGATCTCGATCACCCGGCTCGCCGCCTCGACCGATCGTCCCGAGCGCTTCATCGGCATTCATTTCATGAATCCGGTGCCGCAGATGGAACTGGTCGAACTGATCCGCGGCATCGCCACCGACGATTTGACGTTCGACACCGCCAGGGAATTCGTCACGAAACTCGGCAAGCAGATCGCGGTGTCGGAGGATTTCCCGGCCTTCATCGTCAACCGCATCCTGCTGCCGATGATCAACGAGGCGATCTACACGCTCTATGAAGGCGTCGGCAACGTCGAGGCAATCGACGCCGCCATGAAGCTCGGCGCGCACCATCCGATGGGGCCGCTGGAATTGGCGGATTTCATCGGGCTCGATACCTGTCTGTCGATCATGCAGGTGCTGCATGAGGGCCTGGCGGATTCGAAATACCGGCCGTGCCCGCTGCTGGTGAAATATGTCGAGGCCGGCTGGCTGGGGCGCAAGACGCAGCGCGGTTTCTACGATTACCGCGGCGACAAACCGGTCCCGACGCGCTGACGATCGCAGTGCCGTAGGGTGGGCAAAGCGATAGCGTGCCCACCACGCCTCCAAATATGCCGCTCGAAATGGTGGGCACGCGGAGCCTGTCATCGGGCGCGCGTTCGCGCGACCCGTTGGCTTTGCCCACCCTTCTGTAACGGGCCTTCTGTAACGGGCCTTCTGTAACGGGCCTCGATTAGTCAATCCCTTTGCGTTGTCCGCCCGCCGGGGTCTCGCTTCTGTGCGGGGTCGGCGCAGGGCCGCCACCTGATGGGGTTGGAAGAGGATAGGTCGGCCAATCTA
>NZ_MAXC01000015.1 GCF_001693485.1 Bradyrhizobium sp. LMTR 3 | reverse complement strand
GTCATGGGGATGCTCCTGTTTTGAGTGAAGGTTGCGAACCCCTCATCTCAAGACAGGACGCCCCGTTGCGCTATCCTGTTAGCTGTGCTGCCTGCCGCAGCGCCCTACCGCGCGAGCGGTTTAGTCCTTTGGCCCATCTGCGACCTCCGGACGCGTCCGCGCTTCGGCCGCTGTCGGGGGGAAACCAGACATCGACTCGACCAGATGCTTAATGAGTACATGCCCTACGCCGACGCGCCCTTGGCTTTAGGCCGGCGCAGATGCTCGTCGAGCCGCGGCATGATCTCGACGAAATTGCAGGGCCGCGTGCGGTAATCGAGCTGGGCGGCGAGGATGCCGTCCCATGCATCGCGGCAAGCGCCCGGCGATCCCGGCAGGCAGAAGATGAAGGTCGCCCCCGCCACGCCGGCGGTGGCGCGGCTCTGCACCGTCGACGTGCCGATCTTGGCATGGCTCAGCATGTGGAAGGCGATGGAAAAACCATCCATCCGCTTTTCGAACAGCGGCTCGACCGCCTCCGGCGTCACGTCACGGCCGGTGAAACCGGTGCCGCCGGTGGTGATGATCGCATCGACGTTCGCGTCGGCGATCCAGCGCTTGATGATGACGCGGATCGCATCGACGTCGTCGACGGCGATTTCGCGCGCGGCGAGATGATGACCGGCCGCTGTGAGCCGGTCGGCCAGCGTGGCGCCGGATTTGTCGTCCGCCAGCGAGCGGGTATCCGACACCGTCAACACCGCGATGTTGAGCGGCACGAATTGTTTTGTTTCATCGATGGAGGACATTTGCGCTTTCTCCGTATCCCGGACGAGGTGCAGCATCCAGGGCACGCGATCGTTACAACGCTCCCGCCGCAAACGTGTTGCAGGCCTGCACCGTGCCCTGCTTGTAGCCGGTCATGAACCACTGCTTGCGCTGCGCTGCCGAGCCGTGGGTGAAGCTGTCGGGCACCACCCTGCCCGTCGACTGCCGCTGCAGCGTGTCGTCGCCGATCGCGGTTGCCGTCCTCAGTGCCGCATCGATATCGCCGGGCTCGATGAAGCCCGGACGCTTCTTCTCTTCGCGATTGACCCAGACGCCGGAAAGACAATCCGCCTGCAGCTCGACCTTGACCTGCAGCGCATTGGCTTCCGCCTTGCTGCCGGCCTGCTGCTGCAACCGCTGCACGCGCGGCAGGATGCCGAGCAGGTTCTGGATGTGATGTCCCGCTTCGTGCGCGATGATGTAGGCGGCCGTGAACTTGCAGGCACTGCCTGAACAGCCGCGGAAGCGCGTCTCGACTTCGCGGAAGAAACTGGTGTCGAGGAAGATCTGCTTGTCCGGCGGGCAGTAGAACGGCCCCATCGCCGACTGCGCCATGCCGCACCGGCCGCCATTGGTGGCGTTG
The DNA here is from genome assembly GCF_001693485.1 of Bradyrhizobium sp. LMTR 3. GTDB lineage: Bacteria > Pseudomonadota > Alphaproteobacteria > Rhizobiales > Xanthobacteraceae > Bradyrhizobium. The sequence continues at coordinate 90,045 of NZ_MAXC01000015.1, read as the reverse complement.
CGAAACAGCACGATGCGCGGGCCAGTATAATTCTGCCCGCTGGACTGGAAGATCTCGCTCCAGCGGTCGTCGATCTCGCCGAGAATGCCGGCGATCATGCTACCGACTTCGTCCTTCGGCGCACCGGTCTTGGCCGGCCCCGACCGGCGATCGGTCTGGTACGTCGGCGCCTGTCCGCCGCCGGTCAGGATTTCGGCGCCGCCGATCAGGATGCGTGGATCGATGCCGAAGGCATAGCCGACGAGGCCGAGCACGATGATGGTGCCGATACCGAGCCCGCCGCCGCCCATCGGCAGGCCAAAGCCACCGCCACCACCCATTCCGCCGCCGCCCTGGTCGCGACGGTCTTCGATGTCGTCGCTGCGGCGGAAATCATCGTAACGCATGGCGCTATTTCCTCATCCCCGGCTGTTGGCCCGAATACCCAACGCAGCAATCACGTAAAATTTCCATTTCATTAATCAATAACCCGCCCGGCAAAAATTGCCTAGTGCGCAAGCCGCCGCAATCTCTGCTGGTAGTCTTGCCGATGATCTCTCTTCGCATTCTGCGTCGATAACTTTCTTGGTTAAGTCGATTTTTACTTTGCCCGGTCAATGTATCGCCAGTCGGTTGTTTAGTCCCGCGTCGCCGACAGCGTCGCCTGAGTCAGAGTAATTGAGTCATGGTTGTGTCGCGTCGCGGGGCGTCTGCAAGGGCGCCCCGCACCAAATTTGAGTCTGATTCAAGCGTGCGTATCGTCGTCGGCGATTGCGTCGCCGAGATGTCGAAGCTCCCGGCCGGTTCGGTCGATCTGGTGTTCGCAGATCCCCCGTACAACCTGCAGCTCAAGGGCGATCTGAAACGCCCCGATGAATCTCATGTCGATGCCGTCAACGACGACTGGGACAAGTTTTCGTCGTTCGCCGCTTACGATGATTTCACCCGCGCCTGGCTGCTCGCCTGCCGCCGCGTCATGAAGCCGTCGGCGACGCTGTGGGTGATCGGCTCCTACCACAACATTTTCCGCGTCGGCGCGATCATGCAGGACCTCGGCTTCTGGGTTCTCAACGACATCGTCTGGCGCAAGACCAACCCGATGCCGAATTTCCGCGGCCGCCGCTTCACCAATGCCCATGAAACCATGATCTGGGCGGCGCGCGACGAGAAGGCCAAGGGCTATACGTTCAACTATGAGGCGCTGAAGGCCGCCAATGAGGACGTGCAGGCGCGTTCCGACTGGCTGATCCCGCTTTGCACCGGCGAAGAGCGCCTCAAGGGCGCTGACGGCAAGAAAGTGCACCCGACCCAGAAGCCGGAAGGGTTGCTGGCGCGCGTGCTGCTGTCGTCGTCAAAGCCCGGCGATCTCGTGATCGATCCCTTCAACGGCACCGGCACGACAGGCGCCGTGGCAAAGCGTCTCGGCCGCCGATACATCGGCTTCGAGCGCGAAAAGACCTATGCTGCTGCGGCCGAAGAACGCATCGCAGCGGTCGAACCGCTGCCCGAGGCGACGCTGGCGCCGTTCATGACGGCGCGCGACGCCCCGCGCGTGGCATTCTCCGAACTGATCGAGCGCGGCATGATTCCGCCCGGCACCAAACTGGTCGATTCCAGGAAGCGCCACGGCGCGCTGGTCCGCGCCGACGGCGCCATCATGCTCGGCGACAAGGTCGGCTCGATCCACCGCATCGGCGCGGTGGCGCAGGGCTCCGGCGCCTGCAACGGCTGGACCTTCTGGCATGTCGAGACCAAGAACGGCCTCAAGCTGATCGACGAACTCCGCGCCGAAATCCGCTCCCAGATGGCGGCGGGTTAAGAGTTCACCTCACCACGAGAGGCCCCCGGGGTGCGCGGCCTGTGGCACGGCCGGGCCAAAGCACCGCAACGTGCGTATGGCGCGTGGGCCTGCATGACTCAAAATTCGGCTCGCCCACCTTCCTACGCAGCCGTCGTGATGAGCCGGCATGGCAGCCTTGCAGGTGGCGCTGTGCCTTTTCGCTCCTATTTGAAGGGATACGAGCTACATTCATTTTCCTATTTAGAGATACTCCCATGCGCACACGGGGCTCCGAGTCCTTCATTGTGCTGCCGCTGCTGCCGATCTTCCTGATCGGCCTGTTTCCCATGCTGTTGCTGAGCTTGCTGGGTCCGGCTGGGCTGATCATCCTCGGCATTCTGGTCGCCTGCGCAGGTCTGACCGACATTCTCGACGCCAGCGGCACTTTCAGCGAGCAGATCATCGTCCACGGTTTTGCGCGAGGATCGGAACGCGCTGGACAACGAACGGCGCTGCGTTCGGAAGTGCGCTTTGCGTCCGTCATGATCGCTGCCGGTGCGGGTCTGGTCGTCGCGGGCATAGGCGGTCTGGCGCTATCGTAAGCTCGCCGGCTTGGTCACGAACTCGTCGCTTGCGCTCCTTTTAAAAATTTGAGCATGGACGTGCCACCCGGCGGCGTCGCTGCCGTGACCAAAGTCCGCAACAAGCCTTGCTGCAAGAAGCAATGGGGAGAATTCCAAATGCTCAAATTCTATTTCAACGGATCGCCCAATCCGACCAAGGTCGCCCTCTTCCTGGAGGAAGCCGGCATCGCCTACGAGCCGGTCGCCGTCGACACCCGCAAGGGCGACCAGTTCAAGCCGGAATATCTCGCCATCAATCCGAACGCCAAAGTGCCGGCGATCGACGATGACGGCATCACAGTGTTCGACAGCAACGCCATCCTGCTTTATCTGGCGGAAAAGACCGGCAAGTTTCTGCCCGCCAACACGCCGCAAAATCGCGCGCAGACGCTGTCCTGGCTGATGTTCGTCGCCACCGGCGTCGGGCCGTTCTCCGGCCAGGCCGTCCACTTCAAGCATTTTGCGCCGGAAAAAGTCGACTACGCCCATAACCGCTACCAGTTCGAGGCGCAGCGACATTTCGGCATTCTCAACGATCATCTGGCCAAGCGTCGCTACATGGTCGGCGACACCTACACCATCGTCGACATGGCGCTGTGGGGTTGGGCGCGGATGGCCGCGTTCGTGATGGGCGAAGAAGCAGCCGCGAAATATCCCAACGTCAAGCGGCTGGTCGACGAGATCTCGGCGCGTCCGGCAGCGGCCAAGGCGATCGCGCTGAAGGATAATTTCAAGTTCAAGGCCGAGATGGACGACGAAGCCCGCAGCAACATGTTCAAGCACATGTCAGTGAAGGCCGCCTGAGCGCAGGACAATAGATGAACGGCGCCCTCGGGGCGCCGTTTTCGTTTCGTAGGGTGGGCAAAGGCGCTCTTGCGCCGTGCCCACCTCTTTTTATGCCGAGGGAATCGGTGGGCACGCGGAGCCTGTCATCGGGCGCGCATTCGCGCGACCCGGTGGCTTTGCCCACCCTACGAACTATCGGCGCATCTATCCCTCAAACCGCGGCCGCCAACTTCCGTTCGGCGGGGAACGGCCCGAGCACACGCTCGACCAGCGCGGAATCGCAATATTCCTTGATCTCCTTGATCTTGCCGTTCTCGATGCGCCAGACCATGCAATACTGATTGTCGTATCGCTCCCCGGCCTTGGTGACGTTGTCGCCGCGGGCTTCGACGACGACGTAGTCGCCTTCCGCGATGTAGTTGAACGCCAGCGTGCGCGGCCGCCCGGCCGCGAGCAGCGACCGCAGATGACCCATCAGGCCGCTATTGATAGCCTCACGGCCCTTGAACTCGCCCGACCAGGAATACTGGCCGGTGACGACCCAGGTGACATCCTCGGCGATATTGTCGAGAAAGGTCGTTCCGCTGCGGTTCGCTGAATCTGCATAGATCTGCTGCACCAGTTTCTTGTTCGCTGCTGCGCTCATGGCGGCTTCTCCTTTGATCCGATATCGAGATCATCGCGCGCCGCGCGGCATTCTTCCAATCAATAGAGAATATGATATATATTCACTCCATGAATTTGAATTCGCTCGACCTCAATCTGCTGGTGGCGCTTGACGCGCTCTTGAGGGAAACCAGCGTCAGCCGCGCCGCGATGCGGATCGGGCTGTCGCAGCCGGCGGCGAGCCACGCGCTGCAGCGGCTACGCGACCTGATCGGAGATCCACTGCTGGTTCGAACCGGCGCGCGCATGGAGTTGACGCCGCGGGCGCAGGCCTTGCGCGCGCCGCTGGCGCAGGCGCTCGACCAGGTGCGCTCGCTGTTCATCGCCGACGAGTTCGACGCTGCGCGGAGCGAGCGCCAGTTTCGCCTGATGATGCCGGATCTGGCGGTCGAGCTTCTGATACCGCCGCTGATGGAGAAGATCACCAAGGCTGCACCGAACGTCCGGATCGACGTGGTACCGTGGCGCGGGCCGGCGATCTTCACCGCGGAATTCGCTCGCACCATCGATCTCGTGATCTCGATCGGTAACGCCTTCACCGGATTTCATCGGCAACGGCTCTACACCGACAGCGACGCGCTTGCCGTCCGGCGCGGTCATCCCGCCGGCGCACGGCTGAAGCGGATCGAAACCTTTCTCGACGCGCGTCATGTCGCGGTCGTGATCCGCGGCCAGAGCGAGGACCTGATCGACATGTGGTTGCGCCCCAAGGGGATCGAGCGGCGGATTGCGCTGGTCGTGCCGGGCTATCTCGAGGCGCTGCACGTCGCCGCGCGCACCGATCTCGTCTCATTCGTGCCGCGCCGGCTGATCGGTGCGCTGGCCAAGCAATTGTCGCTTTCGACGATCGCGCCGCCGCTCGATCCCGGGATCGACGAGCAGTTCATGTTCTATCCGACCCGCGCCCAGATGGACCCCGGCTCGATCTGGCTGCGCAACATCATGCTCGGCATCGGCCGCGAGATGGAGCGTGCGTCCAAGCGCGCTGCGTAGGGTGGGCAAAGGAGCGCAGCGACGTGCCCACCATCCACGTAGAATTTGAGGATGCATGGTGGGCACGGCGCAAGAGCGCCTTTGCCCACCCTACGAAACCAAACCCTCATGGTGAGGAGGCGCCTAGCGCCGTCTCGAACCATGCGGCCCCGCTGGTGCCATTCATCCTTCGAGACGCGCTTCGCGCTCCTCAGGATGAGGTCTGGCGTATGAGCTTACGCCTTCTCCTCCGCCATCACCTTCTGCACCGCCGGCCGCTCTTCCATCCGCTTGCGATGAGCGGCCACCTTCGGCAGCGTCGCGAGATCGACGCCGTCGCCTTCCAGCCAGAGCGCGATCGTATACAGATAGGGGTCGCAGATCGTGTACTGCTCGCCCATCACCCACGGCCCCTTCAGCATGTCGCGCTCGATCAGTGCAAAGCCGGCGGCCATGGTCTCCGGCACCTTGCGCTTCATATCGGCAAGCGAGGACTCCTCGGCCGCCCAGCGATAACCGCGCATTTTGTGGGCGTGGGAAACATGCACGGTGGAACAGAGATAGCTGTTGAAGGACTGCGCCTCGGCGAACGCGAAGGGATCTTCGGGCGCAAGCTGCGCTTTCGGAAAACTGCTCGCAATGAAGGCGAGGATCGCCGGCGTTTCGGTCAGCGTGCCGCGGTCCGTCACCAGTGCGGGCACGCGGCCTTTCGGGTTGATGGCAAGATATTGCGGGGTGGTCTGCTGGCTGTTCTTGAAGTCGAGCCGCTCCGCCGTGTAGGCGGCGCCGGCCTCTTCCAGGGCGATATGCGATGCGAGCGCGCAGGTGCCGGGGGCGTAGTAGAGCTTGAACATGGCTGTCCTCACGGGAAAGCCGGACGTTAACGGCATGCTCATTCGCCGTCCACCCCCAGTGGGTGGAGCAGCCTTCGCAGTTCAACTCGCCCGCGGCTGAAGGTTTCCCTCGATATAGACGCTAACGATCGTATCGTCGGCGGGATAGTGCTCGGGAGCCACCGCCGTGAGCTGAGCCTGGATGCACTTCCACGCGCCGTTCTCGAACAGATACGTATCGGTGTACATGGTCATGCCGGTCACTACGTTGCCATCGCGGCGGCGGATGTGCTTGTAGGTGGAACGCACCAGCGCCACATCCCCGATCACCGTGATGAGTTCGTCGCGGACGTCCCAATAGACGATGACCTCTGGATCGAACGCAGTCGCCCAGTATTTCAGATAGGTCGCGCGATCCCATCGCTGGCCGGTCGGCCAGATATTGATGAAATCAGGGTGAAGCAGCGCGTCGTGTGAGGCCACGTCGCTCGTCACGAAATTATGGATGAAGCGGGCGTTCAGGGCACGCAGTTCGTCCATCGTCCCGGCCGATCGATCATTTTGCAGGGCATGCTGCATTGTGGTCTCCCGTGCTTTGTGAAAGGGCCAGTTGGCGCGCCTTCCCGGCGGTCGCATCATCAGCCGGAAAGAAGCACTCGATCTTGATTTGCTGCAGCGCCGCGTCCATCGGCATCGCCAGCGTCGTGAAGGTGGAGAAGAAGGCGAGACGATAGTCGCCCTTGGCCAGGTGCATCGTCATGACCGGCGAAGACGCCTGCGGATGTCGCGGCAGCCGCCAATCGGCCGACAGCCCGGGATAGGCCATGATTTCATCAAGCAGTTGCGCCGCGGCCCGGCTGCCCTGCGCGACGTCGCGGTGCAGGATCTGAATCAACTGCCGTGCGAACTCGTCCCAGTTCAGCATGAACTGCCGCAGGCCCTTTGGATGAAAGACGACATGCATGGCATTGTCCGCAAGGCCGTTTTCCATTTCGTACGAGTCGCGAAACGGCTTGAGCAGTCGCGCCGAGCCCTGGTTGCGCATTCGAACGTCCCAGTGCCCGTCGATCACGATCCCCGGATAGGGCTCTTGCTGCCGAAGAATGAAGTCCAGCGCCTGCCGCACCGGCTGCAAATTCTCGGCCGCCAGTCCCTTCTCGCCGTAGGGCGGCACGAAGCCCGCGGCGACATGCAGGGCATTCCGCTCCTCGAGCGGCAGGTCGAGCGCGCTGCCGAGCAACTGCACCATCTCGCGGCTCGGCTGCGATCGGCCGGTTTCCAGAAAGCATAGATGCCGGGCCGACACGTTGGCGTCCGCCGCCAGTTCGATCTGGGTCAGCCGGCGAACGCTGCGCCAATGCTTCAGCAGGCGGCTGAAATGTCCAGCCGGGATTTCGTGCGAGTTCGTCTCTGAAGCAGCCATGCCGACAATCTAGACCATCGCATCAGGACGGCAATTACCTCTGATGTAAGTGACGAACTTCGAAATTCCTTGCAGAGTGAACCCTGTAGAGACCGAAGTTCAAGGACAGCACGGATGGACAAGAGCGCAATCGCGAAAACCGTAACGCAGTACATGGCGGCATGGAACGAGCCGGACGATGCGGCGAGAGGCGCCCTGCTCGCGCAATGCTGGAGCGACAACGGCGTCTATCTCGATCCGAACGTCACGCTGGCCGGACGCGACGCACTGGCGGAGAAGATCGGCGAGGTGCTGGCCAGCCGGCCCGGCGCGCGGCTGGAGTTCATGAGCGGCATCGATACCCATCACAACGTGGTCCGCTTTCTCTGGCGCCTGGTGCGCGCGGATGGAACCTGCGGCGACACGTCGATCGATTTCGGCGAGGTCGGTCCCGACGGCCGGCTGGTCAAGATCGTCGGCTTCTTCGGCCCGGCCCCGCCGCTCATCGCGTAAACTAGCTAGGCCGTGTACGTATTAACTCGGTGGTTTGAAGCGTTGAAGTCTATGTCCACTTTACTCACAAGGCGACCCAGCGGCGATGCAATATGTCGCGATGGGCCACAACCGGACGTGCCGCCTACTTCCCTCGATACCGAAGAGCTTCAACCAGCAGCGAGAATGCCGGTGAAGGTTGACGACGGCTAGGGTAGTACAGGTGGTATCCGGAGAATGGAGGACACCAATCCGACAGCACCCGAACAAGCCGTCCGTCGGAGACGTAGGGCTGCACGTGACGCTCCATCAGGTAAGCGAGGCCAAAGCCGTTCAATGCCGCTTGCAAGAGCGGGCCTGCGCCGTTGAAAACGAGCTGGCCGTCAACCCGCACGTTGAGCGCACGCCCGTCCTTCTCGAATTCCCAGGCGTAGAGCCCGCCATGAGTCGGCAGGCGCAGGTTCAGGCAGTTGTGGCTGGTCAGATCCTGGGGCGTGCGCGGCCTCTTTCGGCTGGCAAAATATGACGGAGCGCCGACAACCGCGGACCGCAAATCCGGTCCTATTCGAACGGCTATCATGTCTTTCGCGACGAGTTCGCCAGGTCGGATTCCGGCGTCGTATCGCTGCGCGACGATGTTCGCCAGGCCGTAGTCGACAATGACTTCCACGGTGAGGTCAGGGTAATTCGGCAGGATCTTCGCCAGCGCCGGCAGCAGGATCGCTTCGGCGGCGTGTTCGGTCGCCGTGATCCGGATGTTGCCGGCCGGCTTCTCCCGCAGCTCGCCAAGGGCCGCCAGCTCGGCGTCCATTTCCTCAAATTTCGGCCCGATGCTCCGGAGCAGGCGCTCTCCCGCCGGGGTCGGTGCAACGCTTCGGGTGGTGCGGTTGAGCAGCCTCACCCCGAGCCGTTCCTCCAGGCCGCGGACGGTCTGGCTGAGAGCGGATTGCGAAATGCCGAGCTTGGCTCCCGCGCCTGTGAAGCTGCGCTCCCTTGCGACCGCCAGAAATGCGAGGAGGTCGCCTGCGTCCTCGCGGTTCATTCATAACCTCCACTAATGATTCCAATCAGTTTCTATCACCTAATCGCTACAGCCCGAAAGACTTAGGTTCAGCGTGCTCAGCGTGCATTCCGGACCCGAAGCGACAATTGAGCTGAGCAAACGATCTCGCAACACGAAGTGAGGAGTTGGATGAACCCCATCTATGACTTCAAAGGACAGGTGGCCCTGGTCACCGGTGCCGCCAAGGGCATGGGACTGGCAACGGCGCGGATGTTCGCCGAGAGCGGCGCCTCCGTCGTTCTGGCCGACCTGGACGGTGATCTCGCCGCGAAGGAGGCGGAGCGGATCGTCCGAGATGGCGGCACCGCAATTGGCTTGGCCTGCGACGTCGCCGACGAGGCGCAGGTGGCGGCGATGGTCGATCGCGCGGTCGCAGAGTACGGACGGCTCGACATGGCGTTCAACAACGCCGGCATCCAGGTGCCGCCATCGGACGCCGCCGAGGAGCCGATCGAGCATTTCGAGCGCGTCACCGCGGTAAACCAGCGGGGGGTTTGGGCCTGCATGAAGCATCAGCTCCGCGTGATGCGCGATCAGGGGAGCGGCGCGATCGTCAATTGCTCTTCTTTGGGCGGTCTCGTCGGCCTCCCGCAACGCGCAGCTTATCACGGCACCAAACACGCCGTGCTCGGAATGACCAAGAGCGCGGGTGTCGAATATGCCCCCCGCGGCATCCGCATCAACGCGGTCTGCCCCGGCACAATCGACACGCCGATGGTCGCCGACATGCTCAAAGGCCAGGCCGACGCGATGGCCGAAATCATGAAGCAGCAGCCGATCGGCCGCCTCGGCCGGGCCGAGGAGGTCGCGGCCGCCGTGTTGTGGCTATGTAGTCCCGCCGCGAGTTTCGTAATCGGCGTCGGCCTGCCGGTCGATGGCGGCTTCACCGCGCACTGAGGATCATACCAATGGGTATGCCGATCTTGGGCATTTTGCGCGGATTCAGCCGGGCGGGGCCGCGTTCCAACAAGAAGGAGGATCCAAATGAGAGCCCTCGCAACTGTCGCCTTCTCGCTTTGCCTGGTGGTGCAGGCCTCTGCCCAGACGGCAGCGACCGGGATGGAAGGAATCAAGGTCATGCCTGGGACAGAAGACATTCGCGCCATCGCGCCCGCCCTCGAAAAATATGCCAAAAGCGTCGTGCTCGGCGATCTCTGGAAGCGTCCGGGACTGTCGGCGCGCGATAGGAGCGTCGTTACTGTCGCCGCTCTGATCGCGCGCGATCAGACGGTCGAACTGCCGTACTATCTCAATGTCGCGCTCGACAACGGCGTGAAGCCCGCCGAGATCTCGGAGATCATCACGCATCTTGCATTCTATACCGGCTGGGCCAACGCCATCGACGCCGTCATGGCAGCAAAGGACGTGTTCAAGCGCCGCAAGATCGGAGCCGATCAACTGCCGCCAGCTTCCGGACCGCAACTTCCCCTGGACGAGGCGGCGGAATCGCAGCGGGCCACGCGCGTCCAGCAGCAATTCGGACAGATCACGCCCAGCCTCGTTCAGTACACGACCGATGTGCTGTTCCGAGACCTCTGGCTAAGGCCGGGATTAGCGCCACGGGACAGGAGCCTCGTCACCGTCAGCGCCTTGGTCGCGACCGGCCAGGTCGCGCAGATCACCTATCATTTGAACCGGGCGATGGACAACGGGTTGACGAAGGAGGAGGCCGGAGAGGTCATCGGCCATCTCGCTTTCTATGCGGGTTGGCCCAACGCGTTCTCGGCCGCGCCGGTGGTCAAGGAAGTCATCGAGAAAAGGCCCCGGTAGCAATGTCGTACTCACGTCGACAAATCATCGTCGCCACCGCCGGTCTTGCTGCATTAGCCACGACGAGCGCCAGCGCGGAAACCTCTGACGTGCAGCGAAGGAGTTCGGATATGGACATCGACATCAAGCGAAACGGCTCTCGTCCCGCCGCGAAGGGATCCGCGGACCGGTTCACCGGATCGGTCCGCATCGACCCTCTCTTCCAAGCCCCGGATCCCGCACGCGTCGGCGCCGGCCAGGTCACGTTCGAGCCCGGCGCCCGGACCGCCTGGCACACGCATCCGCTCGGGCAAACGCTGATCATCACGGCGGGGCTCGGCTGGGTGCAGCGCGAGGGCGGGCCCGTCGAGGAGGTTCGTCCAGGCGACGTCGTGTGGTTTCCGCCCGGCCTGAAGCACTGGCACGGCGCTTCGGCCACCACCGCAATGACGCATATCGCCATCCAGGAATCAGTGAATGGCAAGAACGTGGATTGGATGGAGAAGGTCTCCGATGAGCAGTATCGAAGGTGAGTTCAGGGGCTTCTGGTATGGGGGATTTGTGTTGCTCGTCGGTGCCGCCTTGTTGGCCTCGGCGGCATTTGGCACTGGAGGCGCGCAAGAGATGCAGGATCGCTACGTTCAGATCGCCGAGATCGAAATCGACCCCGCGCAGTTGGACGCCTACAAGGCCGCGGTTCGTGAGCACATCGAAACCGCTGTTCGCGTTGAGCCGGGTGTCCTCGCTCTGCAGGCCGTCTCGGAGAAGGACGATCCGACCCGCATCCGGGTTTTCGAGATCTACGCCAACATCGAAGCCTACAAGGCCCACCTCCAGGCGCCTCACTTCAAGAAGTACAAGACTGGAACGGAGAAGATGGTGCGTTCGCTGAAGCTGATCCCGGTCGTGCCGGTTGCGCTCGGCGCCAAGACGAAATGAAGGTCAGCAATGGTAGACAGCTTCGAAGGAAAGGTTGCGCTTGTTACCGGCGCCGCTGGTGGCATTGGTCTGGCGACGGCTAGGGCATTTGGTGTTGCAGGCGCGTCCTTGGTCGTTGCAGACAGCAACATAGCGTTGCTCGAAATTGCCGCTGCTGAATTGCGATCCGCGGGTCATGAGGTCCTTGCCATCGGCTGCGATGTAACGGATCGAAGCCAAGTGAATGCAATGATCGAGCAGGCAATCGAGACTTACGGGAAGCTCGATGCGGCTTTCAACAATGCGGGCATAAACTGCGATGGTGCGCCATTGGTTGAAACGGAAGATACCGAGTTTGACAACATCATCGATGTCAATCTGCGGGGTACGTGGAACTGCATGAAGGCGGAGCTTCGCCACATGAACGCACGAAGAAGCGGCACAATCGTCAACTGCTCGTCGATCGGCGGGATGAGGGGCTCCAAAGGGCGCGCCGCTTACTCCGCCAGCAAATTCGGAGTGATAGGTCTCACCCGCGCCTCCGCCCTCGATTATGCCGAGAAGGGCATCCGTATCAACGCAGTATGCCCGGGCATTATCGGCAATACACCGATGGCGAAGCGGGTAACAAAGAACAACAATCCAGAGATCGTCAAGGCGTTCGTAGCAGCCGAACCGATCGGACGCCTTGGCGAACCCTCGGAAATCGCTGCCGCTGTTCTATGGTTATGCGGCTCCGCGGCAAGCTTTGTGGTCGGCCATGCCTTAACGGTCGATGGAGGTATTTTGGCCTAGCCATCGGAGCAAAAAATGTCTCCTTTGAGTCACTTTCGACCGATCCAGCGGGGGTTGTCTGCTGGTTGATGTCCTCGTTGCCCCGAAAGCGCCGGTGCTGGGGCCGAGCCAGGAGCATTGTGTTTGGCCGGACGCCCGTGAGCGTTATGAGTCCACACCCTACCGGGGCGGTGAGGGACTTGCCGCCCCTTCGCAGTTGCCCCCTGCCCTCCCTCATGCCATGACGCCCGGGAAGCAACAGGGGCGTACCATGACTGTTCTCATCGCGGGCGGCGGCATCGGCGGGCTGACGCTGGCGCTCAGCCTGCACCAGATCGGCGTTCCCGCCAAAATTTTCGAAAGCGTGCCGGAACTGCGGCCGCTCGGCGTCGGCATCAATGTGCTGCCGCATGCGGTCCGCGAATTGATCGAACTCGATCTGCATGATGCGCTCGATGCGGCCGCCGTCCGCACCAAGGAGCTCGCGTATTTCTCCAAGCACGGCAAGCCGATCTGGAGCGAGCCGCGCGGCATCGAGGCCGGTTACAAATGGCCGCAATTCTCGATCCATCGCGGCACGCTGCAGCAGATCCTGCTCGATGCCGCAATCGAGCGGTTGGGAAGAGAGAACATCCTGACCAGCCACCACCTCTCCGGCTGGACCGAAACGGAGAATGGCGTCCGCGCCGAATTCATCGATAAGGCGACCGGCAAATCGAAAGGCGCTCACGATGGCGCGCTGTTGGTCGCGGCCGACGGCATCCATTCGGCGGTTCGGGAAAAGCTCTATCCCGACGAAGGCCCGCCGATCTGGAACGGGCGCATCCTGTGGCGCGGCATCACCGACAGCGACGCCTTCCTGTCCGGGCGCACCATGATCATGGCCGGCCACGAGATCCTGAAATTCGTCTGCTATCCGATTTCGAAGCAGGCCGACAACGCCGGCAAGTTCCGGATCAATTGGGTGGCCGAGCGGCACATGCCGCCGACCTATCAGTGGCGGCGCGAGGACTACAACCGGACCGCCAGGCTCGAAGAGTTTCTGCCCTGGTTCAAGGACTGGAAGTTCGACTGGCTCGACGTGCCGGGCCTGATCGAGAACTGCCCGCACGCCTACGAATATCCGCTGGTCGATCGCGATCCGATCCCGCAATGGACATTCGGCCGGGTCACGCTGATGGGCGATGCCGCGCACCCGATGTACCCGATCGGCTCCAACGGTGCGTCGCAGGCGATTCTGGACGCCCGCGTCATCGCCCGCGAGATCCTCGCAAAGGGCACGACCAACGCTGCGTTGTCAGCGTATGAAGCCGAGCGTCGGCCCGCCACGACCGACCTCGTGATGCTCAACCGCCGTAACGGCCCCGAGCAGGTGATGCAGATGGTCGAGGAACGCGCGCCCAACGGCTACGACGTCGTGACCGACGTGCTCTCACTGCAGGAGCTGGAAGACATCGCCGCCAATTACAAGCGCGTCGCCGGCTTCCAGGTCGAAGGCCTCAACGCCAAGCCGCCGATCGTTCAGATTATGCGGGAAGCGCCGCGGGCGAGCGCGGGATGACCCGGTCATTCTATCTCTTCGTCGGCGCAGGCGAGCACTACCGGGAATGCCTCGGCATAACGAAGCCCGGAGCATTCATTCCATGAAACGAAAGAACGCTCCGAAAGTAATTTTGGCGAGACTGAACGGCGGCAGCGTCTACGAATGCAGCGGCCTGATATTCTGGTTTATGCGGAAGAAGTTCTTCGGGTCGTATTTGGCCTTTAAGGCGACGAGGCGGTCGTAATTTTCACCGTAAGTGGCCTTGAGTCTGTTGTCATCTCCATCGTCCATCATGAAGTTCACATAGCAGCCGTCGGCCGAATAAGGATGCACGGCCTCCCAATAGCCTTTTGTCCAGCGGGTGATTTCGCCCGCCTTTTGCGGATTGGGATCGATGCCGGCGATGACCATCGACCAGGTCGCGTCGCGCGTATTCCAGGCGGTGTCGCTTTTGCCGACACGACGGACAGCGCCATCGATCGGATAAAGATGCATCAGCGAGAGCGCGCTGGGCAGTTTCCGTGCCTGGGCGATATGGGCGTCAATCGCTTCGTCGGTCAGCTCCTTCACGAAATCGCCGCGCCAGTACCATTGCAGGCCCTTCGGGAAGAACGGATCGAACATGGACTGGAGGGCCGGATAGGGCATTTCGCCCATCCAGTTGAAGAGCGGCGCGGGCAGTTCACCGAGCAACTTGGCCATGACCGCCTGGCCGTCTTCTGTTGGGCCATTGTAGCAGGCGATGATGGCGCAGGCGCGCTTGCCCTGATGCTCTGCCGGGAACGGGTCCACCGGTGGAACAGTCTTCAAGCCGACAAAAGCCCCGAGCTCCTCGGGGGCGCCAGGCAGGAAATCCCGGTACTTCTGCATGACGGTTCGGGCATTATCGATATCCCAGAAGACTGGACCGGCATAGACCATGTTCGTCGGGTGAGCCTGGAACAGGAAGCTCGTGACGATGCCGAAATTTCCGCCGCCGCCGCGTAGCCCCCAATAGAGGTCAGCATTCTCTGATTTGTTGGCGGTGACAATGCGACCGTCGGCGAGCACGACGTCGGCCTCGAGCAGATTGTCGATGGTGAGGCCATACTTGCGGGTGAGGTATCCGGTGCCGCCGCCGAGCGTGAGGCCGGCGATACCGGTCGTCGAGACGATACCGGCCGGCACAGCGAGCCCATAGACGTGCGTGGCGTGGTCGACATCGCCCTGCGTGCAGCCGGGACCGACGCGGACAGTACGGGCGGTGGGATTGACCCGCACGCCTTTCATCGTGGACATGTCGATCATCAGCCCGTCATCGACACTACTGAGGCCCGGACCGTTATGCCCGCCTCCGCGAATCGCGACCGTGAGATCGTTTTGCCTTGCAAAATTGACCGCAGTGACAACGTCAGCGACATCAGTGCATCGCGCAATCATCTCCGGACTCTTATCGATCATCCCGTTGTAGAGGCTGCGCACGGCTTCATAGTCGGCGTCCGTTCGCCTGATAACCGGGCCGCGCATGTTGCCGATGAAGGTTTCGGTGGCCGTCGCTTGCATGATCTCCTCCTGTTTCGCACAATGATCGGCTAGTTGGGCTAGGTGGCCTCAAGTGGGACTCACCTCCTCCCAGCGCCAATCGCTCGGAAGCCAGCTGAACGCTGTGCCGGTGCGAACGACATGGCCAACTCCGGGGAACGGCAAGTGGTAGCTCGAGACCATCACCTTCTCGCTCGCGCATCGATCGAGGAAGGCTCGGCGTGTCTTCGCGCCTTGATCGAGATCCAGGTCGAACCCGCCGCGCCAGTCGGGGTGCTGGAAGGCGACAGCGCGGTTTCCAACGACGTCTGCCGTGCAGAGAAGCTGGTTGGAACCGGACGCGATCTGTAACGAGGTGTGCCCCGGTGTGTGCCCGGGTGTGGCTATCGCCGTGATGCCCGGGACCACCTCGCCGTCCGGCTTCACAGTCCGGATGCGATCCTTGATCGCCGCGAGTGTTTTTATGTTCTGGCGATAAATGCCACTCCAACGAGCATGATTTTCCAACGGGTGTTGAGGCTGCATCCAGAAGTTCAATTCCGCTTCGCCGATCACGTACTCGGCGTTTGAGAAGGTCCGCTCGGTGTCGCTCGCGTCAGCGACTCCCCAGAGGTGATCCGGATGGGCATGTGTGATCAGGACGGTATCGACCTCCTCCGGCTTGATCTCGGCGGCCGCGAGGTTCTGGAGTAGACGGCCCGCGGTTGGCTGTGGCTTCATCTTTCCCCGGGAGCCTGCGTCGATGAGCACAAGCCGATCGCCCGTGTTCACCGCCAACACATTCACCTGAAGCGTAGATTTGTCCGTGGGCTGGAAGTCCGACGCAAGGACGGCATCGCGTTCCGCGTTGGTCGCCTCCGGCCAGAGCGCTTCCGCTGGAAAGGCAATTGTGCCGTCGCTTACGACCGTGAGTTGGAACTGTCCGAGACTGAACCGGTAGAATCCCGGCACCTGGCTTTTCAGGACAGGTGCGCGAGCCTGGACACCACCACTCCATGATCCACCAACGAGCCCGGTGACGGCGCTTCCGGCAACTGCAAGGAAATGACGACGATTAAGCGACATCTTCTCCTCCCTTGAAGCGGTGTTTGACCGCGGGACGGCAGAGATCGCTAACGATATGGGCCGCTCCGCAAGGGCAGTACGGCTTCAACCTACTCGACTGTTATGCTTTTAGCTTAGCACGACGGTCCTCGGATTAAACACCGCTTCGACACTCGCTCCGATCAATTCTTCACCAATGCGTCGGCTGTTTGATCCGGTGCTGACACGAACCAGAGACGGACATTTCTGGACCGCGGATGCAATTCCGCGGGGCAGATGTTCGAATCCTAGCGGCCGGGTTGTCGATCGGAGCCGGTAAACGAGACGGTTTGCGACCAGCAAGCGCAGGCGAGCAATCCCCGCCCAGTGCCCCATTTTCTGCTAAACTTCACAGTGGGGCTGGCTGGCGGAGCGTCGCGCAATGGACGTCGCGCAGTGGCTTCAAGACCTCGGCCTTGCCAACTATACGGCACTGTTCCGCGAGCAGGCCATCGATGCGGACGTATTGCCGTCGCTCACGGACGCCGACTTCGAGAAGCTTGGTCTGCCGCTCGGGCACCGAAAAAAGCTGCTAGCGGCGATCGCTGCGCTGGAGCCTGCGGCGTCGTCCACCGCCTCAATCCGGCGGCCGTCGTACGCGGAACGCCGTCAGCTCACTGTGATGTTCGTCGACCTTGTCGGCTCGACATCCCTTTCCACACGGCTCGATCCTGAGGATATGCGGGAGACGCTGACCGCCTACCAGAATACAGTCGCGGGCGAGATCGCACGCTTCGACGGACACCTTGCCAAGTTCATGGGTGACGGCGTGCTGGCTTACTTCGGCTGGCCGCGCGCGCACGAGGATGAGGCTGAGAGGGCGGTGGCGGCCAGCCTCGCGACTGTCGAGGCCGTGGACCGTCTGCGGTCGCCAGACGGCCGCCCGCTTGCTGCGCGGGTTGGGATCGCGACAGGGCTCGTCGTCGTAGGCGATCTCCTCGGCACTGGCGCGGCACAAGAGGAAGCCGTCGTCGGCGACACCCCGAACCTCGCCGCCCGCCTGCAGGCCGTAGCCGGGAGCGGTGAAGTCGTCATCGCTGAGCAAACACGGCGCCTGATCGGCGGGCTATTCGAACTCGAAGACCTTGGACCATGCGAACTGCGGGGCTTCGCAGAACCGATCAAAGCTTGGCGGATCGTCCGCAAACGCGCAGCGGAGAGCCGCTTCGAGGCACTTCACACAGCGGGACTGAGCCCGCTCCTTGGGCGGGAGCAGGAGCTGGGACTTCTCCTCGAGCGCTGGCACCTCGCCAGGAACGGCGAGGGTCAGGCGATGCTTCTCGCCGGGGAGGCCGGAATCGGCAAGTCGCGACTCATCGAGGCGCTCCGAGAGCGGATCGCCGACGAGCCGCACACTCGAATCTCTCATCGTGCCTCGCCCTACCACACCAATACCGTGCTCTGGCCATTCATCGATCAGCTTGAGCGAGCGGCGGCATTCGAGCGTGACGACACGCCACCAATGCGGCTTTCCAAGCTCGTATCTTTGCTTGCACAAGGGACCGACGATCTCACCGAAGCCGTGCCGCTCATCGCGGCTCTCCTCGGCATACCGACCGAGGGTCGGTACCCGCCGCTGGACCTCTTACCGCAGACCCAAAAGCGCAAGACTCTGGAAGTACTTCTCGCGCAGCTCGAAGGCCTGGCGCAGCGACGGCCGGTGCTGTCCGTGCTTGAGGACGCGCACTGGTTCGATCCGACATCACTCGAGCTCCTGGGGCTCATCTTGGAACGGGTCCAACGCCTGCCGGTGCTGGTAGTCATCACGTTCCGGTTGGAGATGACGCCGCCCTGGCCATCCTTCCCGCACGTAACGACCTTGACGCTCAACCGCCTTCCGCGCCGGGCAGCGGCGGCTCTTGTCGAGCAAACGTCAGGTGGGCGCCGCCTTCCTCCAGCACTGATGGACGCGATTGTCGCGAAGACTGAGGGCGTTCCGCTCTTCATCGAAGAACTCACCAAGACCGTGCTGGAGTCAGGCATGCTGCGCAACACGCCCGAGGGCCTCGCGCTGGTCGCGCCGCGTGGCGCGCTTGCCATTCCGGCAAGTCTGCAGGACTCTCTCATGGCCCGGCTCGATCACCTGGCTTCGGCCAAGGATCTGGTCCAGATCGGCGCCGCCATCGGCCGTGAGTTCACCTACGAACTCCTCGATGCAATCGCCGCACGAGAACCGGCCGATCTCGACCAGGCGCTCGCCCGACTCGTGAAGTCAGAGCTCGTCTTTCAGCGCGGCACGCCGCCCGAGGCGGTCTACACGTTCAAGCATGCTCTGGTCCAGGATGTCGCCTACGCCTCGCTACTCAAGAGTCGACGGAGCGAGTTGCACGGCCGGATTGCCGCTGTCCTCGAGGCGCGGTTCGCCGATCTTGTCGCGCGTCAGCCCGAGCTCCTTGCGCACCATCTGACCGCAGCCGGGCTCGCCGATCGGGCGATCGACTTCTGGTTACAGGCCGGACAGCTCGCGGGTGGCCGATCGGCGAACAGGGAAGCGATAAGTCATCTGACCACGGCCCTCGAGATGCTCGGGAACCGCCCGCCAACTGACGAGCAGTTGGGCCGCGAGCTTGAGGTGCAGATTGCACTGGGTCCTCCGCTGACTGCGACGAAAGGCTTTGCCGCTCCCGAGGTCGAGGCGGCGCACGTCAGAGCGGAGCATCTGGCGCGACGGTTCGGACATCGTCGTCACCTCGTGAGGGCGTTACGCGGCCTATGCTACGTGAATCACGTACGCGGTCGCATCCTCCGCGTAAGCGAGCTGGGTTCCGAGCTTGTCGATCTGGCCGAGCAAAGCGACGATCTCGTGATGCAGGCCGACGCGCACAATGCCCTCGCGTTCAATCTATTCCATCAGGGCGAGCACCAATCGGCGCGCGAGCACTTGGAGATCAGCAGTGCAAAGATCGTGCAGGCCGGCGATCCCGCCAACGCCTTGTCGCGCGGGGTCAACATTCACGTGTTCGGCCGCGCCTATCGGGCTCATGTCGACTGGCATCTTGGGTTCGCGGACGCCGCGCTTCGGGCAGCGGAGGATGCGATCGATCTGGCCCATCGTCTCGTCCACCCGTTTAGCATGGCAGTGGCGCTCGCTTATGCGGCGATGCTGCACCAGTTCCGTCGCGAGCCCGCGGAAGTCCGCGCTCGTGCTGACGCAGTTCGCTCAATCTGTGCCGAACACGGGTTCAGCTATTATCACGCCTGGGCCACGATCATGAATGGCTGGGCTGTCGCCGAGGACGGCGACGTCGAGGATGGTATTGCACGCGTTCGCGTCGGTGTGCGGGACCTGCGGGCCACCGGGGCTGAGCTGCGTTTACCGTATTATTTGGGAATCCTTGCTGATCTTTGCCGCCAAGCGCACCGGCTAGAGGACGCGGTCGTCACTCTCGCTGAGGCCCGCGCCGCCGCCGAGCGCAATGAGGAGCATTGGGCCGACGCCAGTCTGCACCTGCTCGAGGGCGATCTCGCTTTGGCAACCCAGGAACGAGCGCGGGCGGAACACTGCATCCGGCGCGCCATGGAGATCGCGCAAGTCCAAAATGCCCGCGCGCTTCTCCTGCGAGGCAGTACAAAGCGGGCGCGACTTCTGGCGGAGGGCGACCGACGAGCGGTAGCCTACGATGAACTCGCCAAGATCTACGGCTCGTTCACCGAGGGCTTCGAAACCGTCGATTCTCGCGAGGCCAGAGCGGTACTCGATGGCATTTGACAGCACCTGGAAAAATCACGCGAAGGTCGTGTTGGCCAAGAATCGAGTTCGGCCTGCGGTATCGCCGGACTCAATTTTGACCCCGAGTGTCCTCCGCTCAAGAATCCCCGTTTACATTCACATCACGCTTCTTGCTCGTGACTGGGCGGTTGCGCAAGGGTCCAACCGCCAGACCGATGCCAAGGCGCTCGGCCTCTGCCAGCAGGTCGCCAAGCTTGCCTGTCGCATCCTGTTCGGGGCAGCGCCGACCATGTGCAACAACAGCGCGTCCATATCGGACGAAGTAGTTGGCCTAGCTAGAGTAACGGCTCTGCCGCGTATAATCTTCGAGCGCCGCGCTGTAGGACTCCGCGCGTCCCAATCCTCAGCGTCCAGCGATGCATCGATCGCGCGCGATGCTCTGGATGACCCGGCATTCGCGCCGCAAATTCCACGCGCCCAGACCGTCTTTACGAGATGCTGCTTGCGCATCAACCGATGCCTGCCCGGTTATAGTCGCGGTAGGGGAAAGGATACGATCGAGACCTCGTTGTCTGGCCATTCGTTATGATATCCGGCGGCTGTTTCAGGGCTACTTCATCAGTCGTGGAAAAACGACTTCGTCGGAACCGCAGAATTGGCTCGCGTCAGCAATAGGATAAGAAGCTTGACGGAATCAGGAGCCCGACGAAGCCAGCCTCGCGGCGGCGAGCACAGCGGAACAATGCGCGCAGTATCAGTCATGTGACGCTGCCAGCGGCGCGCTCGCGCGGCAACGAGCCGTGAGGCTTGCGACCGAGCGACAGCGACGAACCTCTTCACCTCTCGTCGTACCGAACGGCCTTCGCCGTCTCGACCAGCCGCGCGCTGGTCGTAGCCGTCGCCAGCAGCGTGCCGTCCTCGGCCGTCAGCCGTCCCTCGACAAAGGCGACGGTCTTGCCGAGTTGGGTGACATTGGCTTCGCCCGTGATCGGCCCCGGCCTGGCGGGGCTGAGAAAATTCACCGTCATGGTGATGGTTGCCGTGTAGAGCCTTCCCTCGGTCATGACGAACACCGCAGGCCCCATCGTGTCGTCGAGCATCGCCGAGAGAATGCCGCCCTGCACGAAGCCGGCCGGGTTACAGAAATCCCGCTTGCCGTCGAAGCCGATGCGGATCCAGCCGTCCTTCGGCCGCGCGTCGAGCAGGCGCCAACCGAGCAGCTTTGAGGACGGCGGCGCAGTGAGATTATCGAGAGCGGTCGCGATCATGGGAACCTCCGTGAGGCTCCTTCCTAACGCAGCGCTGCTGCCAGCGTGGTGTCAGCAAGCCGCGCGCGTCACTGCCCGCCGCACGCTTCCAGATTTGATCGTTTAAGCCGACATCGAGGCTTTGCCTCCGACGACTTCCTATCAAACCGATACCTGCCAATTCGAGTGGAAGCGATCAGATCCGCGTAGCAATTCGTATGGAAGTTATTTGCCAGCCACGAAATAAAAGTCCTGCCTTCCGGAAATCGAGCCGTAGCTGAAAGGTTTTTGCTTGCGACCGGTCGCTTCCATGACGTCGTCGCGAACGAAATCGAAGAGCCTGCGAACTTCGAGGCCGGGCGTTGGAAGATTTTTGACGAAGGCAGACGCGAACGGACTGTTGGTCCCGTCACCGTCAAGCGCGGTCTCGCCATCCTTGGCGGCATAAACCACCAGCGTTCCCGCCTCCGGCTCGACAGCGGCAAGACCTCGCGATACTGAACGGGACGCAACGGTTAGCGTACGCTTCATCTGGTTGGCGAACGGGTTGTCGCGGCAGGCATCGAGAATGACGAGGCGCAGTTTCTTGGCGCGCTCCGCTGCATTCAGAACCTGTTCAAGCGGTACGGCTTCAAATCCAATATCGCGATCGGCGGCAATTTTGGCGTCGGTCGGAACGAGATAATTGATTCCGCCAACTTCCATCCCATGTCCGGCATAATATACCACTGCCCAGTCCGCCGTTTCCGCACGGGCTGCGAAATCGCGCAGGGCGCTGACCAGGGCGTCCTTTCGGAGATCGGTCAGCGAAATAACCGTTTCAAACCCGGCGCGTTTCAAGACGTCGGCGACGAGTTTTGCGTCGCGCACAGGGTTGGGTAATGCGGCCACGTTTTCATAAGCAGAATTGCCAATGACAAGGGCGATGCGACGATCATTGTTCGAGATCGGTGCAGTGGACGTAACAATAGCCGTAGCGACGTTGGCTTTATCGAGCGACGGCGTTGCAGGTTGCGTTGAAGACAAGACGGCGAGCCGCTCTCGTGCCTTGTCCTGCGCCCATTTTGAAGCCTTTTGGGTCAATCCGAGCGTAGCCTTGAAGTCAGACCGCGCTTTGGCGAAATCCGCGAGCTTCTCATAGGCCAGTCCACGATTGATGTACGCGTTGGCGTAGGTGGGATCCAGCCGTATCACCTCGGTGTAGTCGGCAATGGCACGGGCCGTATCGCCTTTGTTGCTGTAGGCGTTGCCCCGGTTGTAGTACGCGTTCACATATTTGGGCTCCAGGCGTATCGTCTCGGTATAGTCGGCAATGGCACGGTTCGTGTCGCCTTTGTTGCTGTAGGCGTTGCCCCGGTTGTAGTACGCGTTCGCAAACGTGGGATCCAACCGTATCGCAGCGGTGTAGTCGGCAATCGCGCGGTCCGTGTCGCCTTTGTCGCTGTAGGCGTTCCCCCGGTTGTAGTACGCGTTCGCATTCTTGGGATCTCGCTGGATCGCCGCGGTGTGGTCGGCAATGGCACGGTTCGTGTCGTTTGCGGCCGCGGGGCCGGCGATGACGAGGATTGCGAAGCAAAATAACAGTTTGCGAAGCATATGAAGCATATAAAGCCTCCGTTGCCGTGTCCCGCGGAGCCAGCACTTGAGCAAATGCACTTAACGAGGCGACCAGCGAGGCTTTATGAACCAGATCACAAAAGTTTAGCTCGACAGCCGCGGACGCGCGGAGCGCGCACGAAACGTTCGTCTCATGAATGTGCGTCCTGGTTCAGCCCAAACCGTGCGCGACCGTCAGATCAGAATGAGCTCGCCTCCAGGATGCGTGCCGCGCCGGCACAGCTCTTGATTTTGCGCGATTTGCGTGGTAACTACGCTTCATGATCAACGTCGTACGCATCGTGACCCGCAAGCACTCGACCCGCTCTCGCTGGGCCGTGGAAGGAGTCGTGCGCTAGAATTGACGACGCGATCTTTTCACCAGGCCCCGCCGGCATCGGACGGGGCCTTTTGTTTGGCCACGCTCCCTGCCGGCATCACAGCAGGAGCATCCGATGTCAGCTCAACAGACAAACCTCACATCCGAGACCGGCGATGCCGCAGAACTTTGTCGCGCCGTCACTTTGGTGAAAGACACCACGGCCAACGCTTTGGCCGACGCATGCCCCAATGCCTCCATCGCGGCACTGAGAGAAGCTTTCTCGGAAAAGGAAGCGGCTGGACCACCAGTCGCATCGACGCGGAGCATCTTGAGTTTGCTCCAGGAGTATTGGCGAGCGTTTCGGAAGCGGCGCCAACGCAAGAGGTCGCTAGTCAATTTGCACGACCTGAACGACAGAGATCTGAAGGATATCGGCCTGACAGCCGGTGACTTCGACTACATCGTCGCTCGCCGAGCGATTGAACGGCTCAGAGATGGCACGGCGTATCTATGGCAGTCTCGTGGTGTGATCTAACGGACGGCAAGTCACCGCCAGTTCTGCACGTTTGATCGCAGGCCGTCGGGCGGATCAGCGAAGCGTGATCCGCCCCTTTCCAGACATGGAGGACTACGCTAACGCCGATCCGCTGTCGAGTTGCGACCGCGAACAACACCATTTGCCGTCCTGCCATCCTTTCGTCTACCAAGGCTCTTGAGGGTGCACGCCCCATGCTCAGCCCAAACCGTGCGCGATCGCCTTGCGCATCACGTTGGGAAACGCCTCGTCGGCAAGGGTTGCGACCGGCACCCAGCGCATGCCCTTCAGCGCGCGCGTGCGCGGCGGCACGGTCGCGGTATAGACTACGAGTTCGAGCGGGAAATGCGTGAACACGTGGGTGACGATGCCGGTCTTGCGATGCCAGCGCGAGATGCCTTTGATCGCGGGCGCTTGATCCAGCGCCATCTCGTCGTCCTGACCGGCGAGCCAGGCCGAGCCGGGTACTTCCGTCATACCGCCGAGCAGGCCTTTCTCCGCCCGGGTGCGAACGAGGAGCTCGTCGCCGCGGGTGACGATGAAGGCGGCTCCGCGGCGCAGCGTTCCCGCTTTCTTCGGCGCCTTGCGCGGAAACGTCTCCTGGTCGCCGCGCAGGCGAGCGGCGCAATCATCATTCAGTGGGCACAGCGCGCAAGCCGGCTTCTTCGGCGTACAGATCGTTGAGCCCAAATCCATCAGCGCCTGCGCGCTATCGCCGGCGCGAGACGGCCCGAGCAACGTCGCCGCCAATTCCCCGATCAGCGGCTTCGCCTGCGGCAATGGCTCCTCGACCGCGTAAAGCCGCGACACCACGCGCTCGATATTGCCGTCGACCGGCATGGTTCGGATATCGAACGCGATCGCTGCGATGGCCTTCGCCGTGTAAGGCCCGATTCCCGGCAATCGGCGCAGGCCTTCCTCGTTATCGGGAAATATCCCGCCATGGTCGCGCAGCACGGCGACCGCGCAGGCATGCAGATTGCGTGCGCGCGAATAGTAACCGAGCCCGGCCCACATCCGCAGCACGTCGTCCAGCGAGGCGCGGCCGAGTGCAGCGACATCGGGCCAGCGCGCCCGAAATTTCTCGAAATACGGCCCGACCGTTTTGACGCCAGTCTGCTGCAGCATGATTTCCGACAGCCAGACCCGATACGGATCGGCCCGCTCGCCCGCTGCCGCCCGCCACGGCAAGCGACGGCGATGACGGTCGTACCAGTCGAGCAGCAGCGCGGGAGAGGCGCTGCTTTCGGCAGACTCAGACTGTCGTTTGGCTTTGACGGCTGCAGAAGAAGTCATCGAGACATTCTATAGGGGAACGCAAATCTCTCCATGTCACGCCCGGTGCTTGTCCCGGACATCCACGTTTTTCTTCAAGCGACACCCGAGGACGTGGATGGCCGTGACAATCCCGGCGATGACAGCATAGATGGCTCCATCCGCGCTGCGCGAAAGTGATACAGTATTTCATGGCAAAACCCGGCCCGATCTCGGCGAAACCCCTCTCCGTCCTGCTCAGCGACGTCTTTTCCGACGCCTATGCCAAGCAGGGATTTGCCGCACGCGAACTGGTGACGCGCTGGGCTGAAATCGCCGGCTCGGAGATCGCCGCCCATTCCGAGCCGCTCAAGATGCAATGGCCGCGGCCGGTCGAGGGGCAGCCGCAGGAACCGGCAACCCTGGTGCTGCGGGTGGAGGGCCCGATGGCGCTGGAGATCCAGCATTCCTCCGACGTGATCCTGCAGCGGGTCAACCGCTTTTTCGGCTGGAGCGCGGTCGGCCGGCTGGCGCTGCGGCAGGCGCCGCTGTCACGGCGAAATCGCCCCGCGCCGCCCCGCGCGCCCGACCCGAAATCGGTCGCGAAGGTGGCCGAAACCCTGTCCGCCGTGGAGGATGATGAACTGCGCGCCGCGCTGGCCCGGCTCGGCGCCTCGATCAAGCGAAATTGAGCCCGCAGCGCGGCACGACTGCCACGACCCGCCATTGCCACAACTTGCGTTTCAAGCTAGCGAAGGCTTCTTTTTCGCAGTTCTTTCGGGCGTGAACGCGCCATTCGGGAGCAGACTTTGATGATCACGCGCCGCGCCTTCACCGCCGCTCTCTCGCTGACCGGGCTTGGCCTGCTCGCCGGCTTCTCGCCGCTGCGGTTGATCACCGATGCGATGGCGCAGAGCCCCGCCGACGTCGCCAAGCCGCAGTCGCTCCCCGATATGGCGCTCGGGCCCGCCAACGCAACCGTGACCATCACCGAATACGCCTCGATGACCTGTCCGCACTGCGCGGCATTTGCCGAAAAAGTGTTCCCGAAGATCAAGTCGGAATTCATCGACAGCGGCAAGATCCGCTACGTGTTCCGCGAATTCCCGCTCGACATCAAGGCGGCTGCCGGATCGATGTTGGCCCGCTGCATCGCCAAGGACGACGCCCCGAAATATTTCGCCGTCATCGATCTCCTGTTCAAACAGCAGAACGACTGGGTGGTGAAGAATACCACGGAGACGCTGACCCGGATCGGCAAGCAGGCCGGCCTTACGCAAACGCAGGTCGAGGATTGCCTGAAGGATCAGGCGCTGCTCGACAAGATCGCCGCCGACCAGAAATATGCCGCCGAGGTGCTGAAGGTGCAGTCGACGCCTAGCTTCTTCATCAACGGCGAGATGATCAAGGGCGAGCAGAGCTTCGAGGAGTTCGCAAAGCGCATCAACGCAATGCTGAAGAGCTGATTCGCGCGATCGGATTCATTCGCGCTCGTAAGTCCAGCAAAAGGCGCCACACAAGCGCCTCAAATCCCTTGGGAAAAGCCCTGCGGGGGCGTTGCTCTCCGGCCTCGGCCTCGCCATTGTCGCGGCTCATAAGCGCCGCAACGAGCGGCTCATCCACACTGACATTGCCTTCTATGGTATTGTCACGGCAGGGAGATTCGCGCCCGGCCAACAGAGATTTGTGTTCATGAAACTCACGCGCCTCCGCCTCCACGGTTTCAAGTCGTTCGTCGAACCCACTGATTTCATGATCGAACCCGGCCTCACCGGCGTGGTCGGACCGAACGGCTGCGGCAAGTCGAACCTGGTCGAAGCCTTGCGCTGGGCGATGGGCGAAACCTCGCACAAATCGCTGCGCGCCGCCGACATGGATGCGGTGATCTTCGCCGGTTCCGGCAACCGTCCGGCGCGCAACCACGCCGAAGTCACGATGACGATCGACAATGCCGATCGCACGGCGCCGGCCGCGGTCAATGACAGCCAGGTGCTGGAAATCTCCCGCCGCATCGAGCGCGAGGCCGGGTCGGTCTATCGCATCAACGGCCGCGACGTTCGCGCCCGCGACGTGCAGATCCTGTTTGCCGACGCCGCCACCGGCGCGCGGTCGCCGGCGCTGGTTCACCAGGGCAAGATCGGCGAGATCATTCAGGCCAAACCCGAGCAGCGCCGCCGCGTGCTGGAAGACGCCGCCGGCGTCGCCGGCCTCCACGCCCGCCGCCACGAGGCCGAGTTGCGGCTGAAGGCTGCCGAAACCAACCTCACCCGCGTCGAGGACGTCATCGGGCAACTCTCCGGTCAGATCGACGGGCTGAAGAAGCAGGCGCGCCAGGCTATCCGGTTCCGCGAAGTTGCGGCCAAGGTGCGCAAGGCCGAGGCCACGCTGTTCCACCTGCGCTGGCTCGAGGCCAATACCGACGTCGCGGAAGCCGCGAATACGCACGACATCAACGTTCGCGAGATGGCCGAGCGCACCCGCGAGCAGGCCGAAGCGGCGCGTATCCAGGCGATCCGCGCCTCCGAATTGCCGGCCTTGCGCGAAGGCGAAGCCCGCGCCGCGGCCGGGCTGCAGCGCCTCACCAACGCCCGCGAACAGCTCGACCGCGAGGAAGAGCGCGCCAAGGAGCGCGTCGCCGAGCTCGACCGGCGGCTGAATCAGTTCGCCGCCGACATCGCGCGCGAACAGCAGCAGACATCCGATGCCGAGATCGCGCTGCAGCGCCTCGACACCGAGGACGCCGAGCTGAAGGAAGAGATCAAGTCACGCGTCGAAAAGCGTTCTGGCGTCGACGAGCGCGTGTCGGAAGCGGAAGCGACACTGGCCGCCGCCGAGCGCATGTTCGGCGAACTGACCACCGCGCTCGCCGACCTCACGGCCAAGCGCAACCAGTTAGAGGCCGGCGTGCGCACCCATCGCGACCGGCTGGCCCGGCTCGACCAGGAAATTGCCAGCGTCGCGGCCGACGAGCAGAAGCTCAGCGACGAGACCGGCAATCTCGGCGACCTCGACGCGCTCGCCGCTGCCATGGAAACCGCGCAGGAAACGCTGGCCGTATCCGAGGCGGCAGCGCAAGCCAACGAGACCGGCCACATCGCCGCACGGCAGAAGCTCGAAGCTTCCCGCGCCCCGCTCACGGAGGCAGAAAAGCGCGTGCAGCGGCTCGAGACCGAAGCGCGCACGATTTCAAAACTGGTCAATGTCGAGACCAAGAATCTGTGGCCGCCGATCATCGACGGCGTCACCGTCGCCAAGGGCTATGAGAAGGCGCTCGGCGCCGTCCTCGGCGACGATCTTGACGCGCCCGTCGATCCCTCCGCGCCGATGCGCTGGACCAATGCCGGTGCAAGCTTCGACGATCCGGCCCTGCCGGAGGGCGTGGATGCGTTGGCTGCGCATGTCGAGGCGCCGGCCGAACTGGCGCGCCGTCTGGCGCAAATCGGCGTCGTGCCGAAGGAGCGTGGCGCGGAGTTCGTTTCGCAATTGAAGACCGGCCAGCGGTTGGTCTCGCTGGAAGGCGACGTCTGGCGCTGGGACGGCTTTGTCGCCGCCGCGCATGCGCCGACCGGTGCCGCTCGGCGTCTGGCCGAACGCGCCCGCCTGGTCGACATCGAACACGAGCTGGAACAGGCCCGCGCCGATGCCGCTGCCAAGCGGCAGGCCCTGGAACACGCCGAGGCGGAACTGAAGGCGGCATCCGCCGCCGAAACCGCCGCCCGCGAGGCCTGGCGGGCCGCGCAGCGCGAGGCCGATGCGGCGCGCGAACGCCATGCCGCGACCGAGCGCGAGATCAATCGCCACGCCGCGCGCAAATCCGCGCTGACCGAGGCCCATACCCGCCTTGCCGCCGACCGCAGCGAAGCGGAGGCCGCGCATGAAAGCGCCACTGCCGCGCTGACCGAACTGCCGCCGACGGATGAGACGGAAGCGAAACTGAGCGCCGTTCGCACCGAGATCGATGGACACCGCCGCTTTGCCGCGCAGGTGCGGGCCGAAGCCCAGGCGCTGGCGCGCGAGGCTGAATTGGCCGACAAGCGCGTACAGGCGATCACGGCCGAACGCACCGAATGGCAGAACCGCAAGCAGAGCTCGGCGTCACAGGTCGCCACCGTCGAGGCGCGCATCACCGAAGTAACGGCCGAGCGCGCCGAGCTTGAAAATGCGCCGGCCGTGTTTGCCGAAAAGCGCCGCGCGCTGATCAACGAAATCGAATCCGCCGAAGGCGCCCGCCGCGTCGCCGCCGACGCATTGGCCGCCGCCGAAAGCCTGATGGCGGAGACCGATCGCGCAGCCAAGGCGTCGCTCGAAGCGCTCTCCTCTTCCCGCGAGGCCTGCGCCCGCGCCGAGGAACGCATGGAGGGCACCAAGCGCCGGCTTTCCGACATCGAGCGCGAAATCCACGACATGCTCGAAGTCGAACCGCACGCGGTCGCCGCGCTCGCCGAGATCGAGCCCGGTGCGGAATTGCCGCCGCTTTCCGAAATCGAGGAAAGCCTCGAAAAGCTGCGCCGCGACCGCGAGCGCCTCGGCGCCGTCAATCTGCGCGCCGAGGAAGAGTTGCGCGAGGTCGAGACCCAGCACACGGCGCTGACCACCGAGCGCGACGATCTGGTCGAAGCCATCAAGCGGCTGCGCCAGGGCATCCAGAGCCTCAACAAGGAAGCCCGCGAGCGGCTGTTGACCTCGTTCGAGACCGTCAACGAGCACTTCAAGCGGCTGTTCGTCGAATTGTTCGGCGGCGGCGAAGCGGCGCTTCATCTGATCGAGAGCGACGATCCGCTGGAAGCCGGCCTCGAAATCATCGCCAAACCACCCGGCAAGAAGCCGCAGACGCTGTCGCTGCTTTCGGGTGGCGAGCAGGCGCTGACCGCGCTGGCGCTGATCTTCGCGGTGTTCCTCACCAACCCATCGCCGATCTGCGTGCTGGACGAAGTCGACGCGCCGCTCGACGACCACAATGTGGAGCGGTTCTGCAACCTGCTGCACGAGATGACCTCGTCGACGGAAACCCGCTTCATCATCATCACGCACAACCCGATCACGATGGCGCGGATGAACCGGCTGTTCGGCGTCACCATGGCCGAACGCGGCGTCTCGCAACTGGTCTCGGTCGGCCTCGACGACGCCGTGAAGATTTTGGATCAGAACGTGGCGTGATTGTTGGTCCGTCATTCCGGGGCGGCGCGTAAGCGACGAACCCGGAATCTCGAGATTCCGGGTCTGGTCCTTCGGACCATCCCGGAATGACTCTGAACGACGGCGATCCCATGACCTCACCCGACCTCCCCACTGAGCTGAAAGCCGCGCTCGACGGCAAGCTGCGGGGCTTCTCGCGCAGCGACGCCGCCGGCCGCGCAGCCGCCATCTCGAAGAACTACCGTGAAGGCGGCGGCTCCACGACCATCCGCTCGGAGACGGACGCGCTCGCCTATGCGCTGGCGCGGATGCCGGCAACCTATGCCGCGGTCACGGCCAGCCTGAACGCCCTCGTCGAGAACAGACCTGACTTCGCGCCAAAGACCGTGCTCGACGTCGGCGCCGGGCCGGGCACGGCCACATGGGCAGCGGCCGAAGCATTCCCGTCGCTAAGAGATTTCAAGCTGCTGGATGCCAACGCGGCGTTGCGTGCGCTGGCGCTGGATCTGGCGCGCAACAGCACGCGGCTACGCGACATCGGCTACCAGCTCGGCGAGGCCCGCGCCGCGCTTGCCAAAGCGGATACGGCAGACCTTGTCGTGGCAAGCTACATGATCGGCGAGATCGGCGACGCCGAGCAACGCGCGCTCGCCGAACTGTTGTGGCAGAAGACCCACGACACGCTGCTCGTGGTCGAACCCGGCACGCCCGCCGGCTATGCCCGGATCATTGCGCTGCGCGCGCACCTGATCGCGCTTGGCGCACATGTCGCCGCCCCCTGCCCGCACGACAGCCAATGCCCGCTACAAGCACCGGACTGGTGCCATTTCACCCAGCGCCTGCAGCGCTCACGCGCGCACAAGCAGGTCAAGGGCGCGGAGCTGCCATACGAGGACGAGAAATTCTCCTATGTCGCGTTGACGCGCGCGGCGGTGGAACGG
Source organism: Bradyrhizobium sp. LMTR 3 (assembly GCF_001693485.1). Taxonomy (GTDB): domain Bacteria; phylum Pseudomonadota; class Alphaproteobacteria; order Rhizobiales; family Xanthobacteraceae; genus Bradyrhizobium. The sequence goes on along the minus strand of NZ_MAXC01000015.1, from coordinate 59,160 downwards.
CGTCCGTCGCGGGTACTGGCGCAGCCGGCGGTCGGCAAGGTTGAAATCACGGCCAAGCTCTGCACGCCGGAAGGTCTCAGCTTCACGCACGTGCCACGCCGCGCCAAGGCCGAGTATGCCAGTGCCCGGCGCTGGCGGTGGGGCGATGCCGTTAGTTGATCCGTCATTCCGGGGCGATGCGAAGCATCGAACTATGGGGCGCCCTTGCGCCCCTGAGAATCTCGAGATTCCCCGATGCGCAATTGCGCATCTGAGGTCTGGTGCTAGCGCACCATCCCGGAATGACTGCAGAGCGTTTGGTCTTGAACTTATCCTGGCCCACTTCCGACTAAAGCCATGCCCCACCTCACGGGCGGGCTGCCGCACGCCCCGGTTTTCGTCTAGGTTCGCTGTCTTTCGTCCCCTTTAGGAGTTCTCCATCATGTCGACCGGCTGGATCGTTCTCGGCGTCATCGTCATCATCGTGCTGTTTGCCTTCGCTGCGTATAACCGCCTCGTCGCGCTCAGCCAGCGCGTCGGCCAGGCCTTTGCCGATATCGACGTGCAGCTCAAGCAGCGCCACGACCTGATCCCGAACCTGGTCGAGACCGTGAAGGGTTACGCCAGCCACGAGCGCGGCACGCTCGACGACGTCATCAAGGCGCGCAATTCCGCGATGTCGGCGCAGGGACCGGCCCAGGTATCGGCCGCGGAGAACCAGTTGAGCGGCGCGCTCGGCCGACTGATCGCGCTGTCGGAGGCCTATCCGGACCTCAAGGCCAACGCCAATTTCCAGCAACTTGCCAGCGAACTCTCCGACCTCGAAAACAAGATCGCGGCGAGCCGCCGCTTCTTCAACAACGCCGTCCAGGAATACAACACCGGCATCCAGCAGCTTCCGGCAGCGCTGTTTGCCGGCATGTTCGGCTTCACCCGCAAGGAATTCTTCGATCTCGGCACCAGCCGCACCGAAGTCGAGACAGTGCCGAGCGTGAAGTTCTGAGGGTCGCCCAATGTCTCTCTTTCGTCATTCCGGGGCACGCCAACGGCGTGAACCCGGAATCTCGAGATGTTGGGGCTCGATGAGATTCCGGGTTCGCCGCTTTGCGGCGCCCCGGAATGACGCGTGGTAACGCACTATGGCCGCGTATGGTCTCTACACGCATATCGCATCGAACAAGTTTCGTTCGATGCTGCTGCTCGCCGGGCTGTTTCTGCTGATCTACGTGCTGGTCTTCGCCGGCGCGCTGGTTGCCGAAGTGGTGCTCAATAGCGGTGCTTCACTCAACTATTATCTGACGCGCGCCTCGCGCGACCTGATCGCAGCCTTCCCCTATGCGACGATCATCGCCGCGCTTTGGATCGTGATCGCTTATTTCTTCCACCAGAACATGATCGACGCCGTGACCGGCGGCGAGAGCGTGACGCGGCAGCAGCAGCCGCGGCTCTATAATCTCCTGGAAAACCTCTGCATCTCGCGCGGCATCACGATGCCGAGATTGAAGGTAATGGACAGCCCGGCGCTTAACGCCTTCGCCACCGGGCTCAACCAGCGGCAATATTCCATCACGGTCACGTCCGGCCTTCTGCAGGCGCTCAACGACCAGGAGATCGAGGCCGTGCTCGGCCACGAGCTCACGCATATCCGCAACGGCGACGTGCAGTTGATGGTGATCGCCATGATCATCGCCGGCGTGGTGGGCTTCTTCGGCGAACTGTTCTTTCGAACGTTTACCAACCTGTCGTGGAACTCCACCGGCAGTGACTGGTCGTCCTCGTCATCTTCCTCATCGTCCTCCTCCTCCTCGTCGTCCAACCGCGGCAAGGGCGGCGGCGGCGCCGTCATGGCGATCATTATCGCGGTCGTGCTGATCCTGCTGGCCTGGCTGTTGTCGCAAGTCGTCAAGCTGGCGCTGTCGCGGTCGCGCGAACTATTGGCCGACGCCGGCTCGGTCGAACTGACCAAGAACCCCGACGCCATGATCACGGCGCTGCGCAAGATCGAAAATCGCGGCGAGCTGCCCGGCGCGACGTCTGCGGTGATGGAGCTCTGTGTCGACAATCCGCGCGAAGGCTTTGCCGACCTGTTCGCGACCCATCCGTCAGTCGACAGGCGCGTCAAGGCGCTGGTGCAGTTTGCCGGTGGCCATGATCCCGGCCCGCTCGCCCTCCCGTCGGATACGGCGGATGAACCCGATGATTCGGAGGAATCGGCCACGGAGCAACTCCAGCCGCCGGTTTCCCGCGGCCCGTGGGGCGACGCCAGCGATCCCGCCGGCGTTCCGGGCACCCGCCCCGGCCCCCTGGACGGCCCTTGGGGCCCGCATCGCTAAACGGCGCCCGCCGACGCGCGGGATTAACGAATTCCGTGCGAATAATGGCGACAGCCGTCTAATGAATTGAATTATCCCTTGTTTCTGCCATGTTCGCGCCCAAAGCAGGGAATGGGGCGTGCCGACCGCTCCCCGCGGTCGGAGCTGCAGTTCAAGGGAATTCCATGGCAAAGCCAGTCGTGATTGTGGTGGGCGCGGACAAAGGCGGGGTCGGCAAGACGACCGTGTCGCGGACGCTCCTGGATTATTTCAGCGCCAATAACGTGCCGACCCGGGCATTCGACACCGAATCCCCGCGCGGAACCCTAAAGCGCTTCCACCCCGACATCACCGAGATCGTCGACATGACGACGACATCGGATCAGATGAAGATCTTCGATACGCTGAACGCAGTCAGCCCCTCCGTCACCGTGATCGATGTCCGCGCCGGACTGCTGTCGCCGGCGCTGGCCTCGCTGCGCGACATCGGCTTTCTCGATGCCGCAAAGGCCGGGCAGATCACCTTTGCCGTGTTCCATATACTGGGCCCCTCGATCGCCTCGCTGGACGAAATCGCCGAGACCGCGAACTTCATGCAGGGCGCCAAGTATTTCCTGGTGAAGAACTTCATCAACGACACCCAGTTCTTCCAGTGGGATCAGTCGACCTACAACTCCTACTTTCACCGCATCAAGGACGCCACCGACCTCACGATCCCCAAGCTCAATGAGATGGCCTATGAGCAGGTCGAGGTTTCCTCGGTGCCGTTCCTCAAATTCGTCGCCAACAAGGGCAAGGACGACGAGGCCGCGAACTATTCGTTCGTGCTGCGCGGCTATGTCCGGCATTGGCTCGCCAACGTCTGGAGCGAGTTCGACCGCATCAAGCTGACCGATCTCGTCGGTGCCAAGCCTAGCGTGCGCGGCGGCGAAAAATAGTCGGATAGCCGCCGCGACGGGGCTGGATTAGGCGAAAAATTCCCTTGATATAGCGGGTGATGAGCTCCACGCCTGTCTACATCATCTGCTCACCCCGGCCGCTGGTCGGCAAGACGCTGCTCGCGCGCCTGTTGAGCGAGTTTCTGCTGCTGAAGGACGGGATGGTATCTTCCTTCGACATCAATCTGAAGGAACCATCGCTGCTCGAATATCTGCCGCGCATCACCGAGACGGCCGACGTGATGGACACCTATGGCAAGATGCAGCTCATGGATCGCCTGATCGTCGACGACGGCGTCGCCAAGGTGATCGACCTCGGCTTTCATGCGTTCGACGAGTTCTTCAAGATGATCAACGAGATCGGTTTCCTAAAGGAGGCCGCACGGCGTGGCGTGGCGCCGATCATCCTGTTCGTGGCGGATACCGACCGCGTTTCCGCGCGCGCCTATTCGACGTTACGGGAGCAGATCCCGCTGAAAGCGCTGATTACGATCGACAACGAGTATGTGGTGCGTGGCGAACTACCCGAGGCGATGGGCTTGGGGCGGGTGCTGCGCATATCGGCGCTGCCCTCGTTCCTGAAGACCTATATCGACCGGGTGACCTTTTCCTTCACCAACTACCTGCGCAACGAGCGGGACTCGTCGACCGAGCTGCATCAGTGGATCCGCAGGAACTACACCAGTTTTCGCGAGCTCGAGTTCAGCCTGCTCCCGCAGCGGCCGTGAAGCCTCTGTGACGACAAATATTACCCGGGTAATATTGACGCTGGCCGGCCAGTCTGTTAGTGCCTCCACCGACCCTGACAATTTCCCGCGAGGCATCCCGTGACATCAGCCCGAAAGGCAGCCATTGCCGCCTACAAGGAGCGGAAGACCATCGCGGGGGTCTTCGTCATCCGCTGCAAGGCGACCTCCGAGACATGGGTCGGCCAGACGCCCAATCTCGAAAAAATCCAGAACCGCATCTGGTTCACACTTCGCCAAGGCAGCCACTCCTGCCGCAGCCTGCAGGCAGCGTGGACTGCGCATGGGCCCGACAGCCTGACGTTCGAGACATGCGAGCGGCTGGAGGAGGAAGAGACGCCCTATATCCGCGACGCGCTGCTGAAGGAGCGCGCGCTGCATTGGCGGTCGCGGCTCAATGCAGAGGCGGTTTGATCCGCGCAACCATCACCAGCCGTCGTCCCGGCCAAGCGAAGCGCGCGCCGGGACCCATACCGCGTTGCTCTCGCGATTGGGCAAGAAGGCGAACGCCTTCTCTAACAATTGCCGCGGGTGATTATGGGTCCCTGCGTTCGCAGGGACGACGCGTAGAGAGTTCGCGCGCAAAAAAACTTAATGCCCCTCGAACGCCATCAGCGTACGCACCGGCACTTCCATCGCGCGCAGCTTGGCGGCGCCGCCGAGATCGGGCAGATCGATGATGAAGCAGGCCGCGACCACGTTGGCGCCGATCTGGCGCAGCAATTTCACCGCGCCTTCCGCGGTGCCGCCGGTGGCGATGAGATCATCGACGAGGATGACGCGCTCGCCGGGATGGATCGCATCGACATGCATTTCCATTTCATCAAGGCCGTATTCCAGCGAATAGGCGATCCGCACGGTGGTGTGCGGCAGCTTGCCTTTTTTCCGGATCGGCACGAAGCCCGCGGATACCTGATGCGCCACCGCGCCGCCGAGGATGAAGCCCCTCGCCTCGATGCCGGCGACCTTGTCGATCTTCAATCCGGCCCAGGGCTGCACCAGCTCATCGACGGCACGCCGAAACGCGCGCGCGTCCGCCAGCAGCGTCGTGATGTCGCGAAACATGATGCCCTTTTTCGGGTAGTCCGGAATGGTGCGGACGGTGGCCTTGATATCGTGATCGAATGTCATTGGTTTTCTCAACCCCTCGTTTGTTCGCCGTCATTGCGAGCGAAGCGAAGCAATCCACAGTGCCGCATCGGGAAAGAACGCAATGACGGTGCCTTCAATTCACATTCAGCCGAAACGCATTCTCGACGATGCGCAGTCCCACCTCGCCGCCAAGCGACATCAGCGATTCCGGGTGAAACTGCACGCCGCCGACCGGCAAGGTCTTGTGTTCGATCGCCATCGCGACGCCGTCCTCGGTGGTCGCGGTGACCTCGAGAACATCGGGCACGCTGTCGCGCTCGACATAGAGCGAATGATAGCGGCCGATCACGATCTCATTCGGCAGGTTCCGCATCAGCCGTCCGCCGCGCACCTGGACCCGCGACGGCCGTCCATGCGCGGGCTGGGTGAGCTGACCGAGCTGGCCGCCAAAATACTCGCCGATCGCCTGCACACCGAGGCAGACACCGAAGATCGGCAGTTTTCGGTCCAGCGCCGTTCCAATGGTCTTCGATATCCCAAAATCCTCCGGGCGACCCGGGCCCGGCGACAATACCAGGAGATCCCAGCCCTTCCGCTTCAGCATCTCCTGTGCATGCACGTGCCGGACCACCGTTACGCTTGCGCCGACCTGCCGGAAATAATCCGCCAGCATATGAACAAAACTGTCGTCGTGGTCGATCAAAAGCACCTTGCGGCCCGAACCGGTCGCGTCGGGTGCAAAGGTCGACAGCGGCTTCGGCGCGTCGCCCCGCAGCGCCTGGAAAAGCGCGGCCGCCTTCACTTGGCACTCGCGGTCTTCGGCGGCCGGATCGGAATCGAACAGGCAGGTGGCGCCGACGCGCACTTCGGCCAGCCCATCCTTCATGCGGATGGTACGGATGGTCAGCCCGGTGTTGATGCTGCCGTCGAAATTCACCGCGCCGATGGCGCCGGCATACCAGCGCCGCGACGAACGCTCATTGTCCTCGACGAACTGCATGGCCCACAATTTCGGCGCACCGGTCACGGTGACCGCCCAGGCGTGCGTCAGGAAGGCATCCAGCGCATCAAAGCCCGGGCGCAGCATGCCTTCGACGTGGTCAACGGTGTGGAATAGCTTCGAATAGGTCTCGATCTGCCGCCGCGCCAGCACCTTGATCGTGCCGGGGATGCAGACGCGCGCCTTGTCGTTGCGGTCGACGTCGGTGCACATGTTGAGCTCGAACTCGTCCTTTTCCGAGTTCAGCAATTGCCTGATTTGCTCGGCATCGCCGATCGCATCGACGCCGCGCGCAATCGTGCCCGAAATCGGGCAGGTCTCGACCCGGCGGCCGTCGGAGCGCACGAACATTTCCGGCGAGGCCGACACCAAAAATTCGCCGTCCCCGAGATTCATCAGCGCGCCATAGGGCGACGGGTTGATGCGGCACAGCCGCTGGAACACTTCCGCCGGCGAACGCTCGCAGGGCTCGGCGAACAGTTGCCCGGGCACCGCCTCGAACAGGTCGCCGCGCGCGAACGCCGCACGCGCAACTTCCACGGTCGCCTGATATTCGCCGGGTGCGTGATCGGCGAATCCCTGGCGCGGCGTTTTGGCGTAAACGCTCTCGGCGGTGTCGCGCGGCAGGCCCTCGGTGGACCTCCCCTGCCAGGAGAAATCGTAGCTCAACACCACGCCACGGCCGGTGGCACGGTCGTAGGCCAAAAGGCGATCCGGCACGTAGAGCACGATATCGCGCTGATCAGCCTCGCGCGCACGCTTCTGCACGAGGTCCTCGATCTGGAACACAAGGTCGTAGGCGAAGGCGCCGAACAGGCCGAGCAGCGGATCGTCGTTTGCAGTGAAGGCGGCGACGAGATCGCGCACCAGCGACATCACGCTGGCACGGCGGGTGCGCTGGTCTTCCTCGACCGGCGCGGCGCCGCGGATGATGTGGCCGGCCAGCCGCGTGGAGCTCCGCTCCGAAATGACGACGCAGGGCTCGCGCAGCACATCGCCGAGGAAGGCGATCAGCACCTCGCCGCGCGCGTTCAGCGCGCTCAGAGAGAAGTTCGAGCCGGCCGTTTCCAGCACCAGCGGCGGATCGGCAAAGCCGAGGTCAAAGCTTTCGTAACGCCCCGGCACCGTGGTGCCGGAGGACAGCACCACGCCACGGCGGCGATCGAGCAGCTCGATCAGGTCGTCAAGGCGCTTGGCGTTGCCGGTGAACTGCTCGACGGCGCGCGAAATCGCCAGGCCGCCGCTGGTCCGGTATTCGCTGTGCTCCGGCAGGGAGAAGGCTGTCCTGTTCATGTGATCCTCTTACGAAACTTCGGGAGGGCGCGCCACACAGGACAAACGAAGGACCGTCGCACTGCGATGGCGACCTTCGACGATTGAAAAAATGAAATCGCACCGGCCACCTCTTTAGGAGGTGCGCCACCAGAGACGGCAGGAGGCAACAACAGTGCTCATGGGAACCTAATCACCATCCGGCGGAGGCGATGTCAAGGGAGGGATGGGCCGGGACGCCCGCCCCGAAGCCCAACTTTGGGTGGTTCGTGGTCAGAAGGATCGCCCAACAAACCGCGTCGTCCCTGCGAACGCAGGGACCCATAACCACAGGGAGCGGTCGTTGCGCGAAGTCGTCAGACAGCCTTGCTGAAATGAGAGGCCGCGGCGTACGGGTCCCTGCTTTCGCAGGGACGACAGTTGGGTTTGCGGCGCTACTCCAGATAACACCCGCTCTCGATCTCCTCGATCAGGCCCCGCGCGGCCGGCTGCCAGCCAAGTTCCTGCCGTACACGTCTCGCCCGCACCCGGCTGTTCGACGCCATCGTATCCTCGGCCGTACCCTCGCCCCATTCGCCGGCCGCCTCCTGCATCGACATCGCAGACGGCGGGCCGGCGAGGCCGAGCATGCGGTTGATGGCCACACAGGCTTCGCGCATCGAATTCTCGCCATTCTCGGCGAAATAGAACGCACCGGCCGGAGCTTTGTCGATCGCGAACATGTAGAGCGGCACGAGATCGTCGATATGCACGTTGGACCAGATGTTCTCGCCGGGGCCGGCATGCGTGGCATTGCCGCGCTTCTTGGCGAGCTTGATCAAGAGCGGTACCTGCACGCTGTCGCGCCCTGCCCCATGGCCGATGCCGTAGATCAGGCTCGGGCAGATGATGACAGGGCGGCAGCCCTTGTCGTGATAGCCGAGAATGAAATGGTTCAGCTCGACCCGTGCGGCGCGGGCGGGCGACGGCGTGATCGGCGTGTCTTCGTCGAAGATGTCGTCGGAGCGCTCGCCGCGGGAACGCTTGCCGACGATGCTCGACCCCGATGTGTGGATGAAGGCCTTGCCGCTTCCGGTGAGAGCATCGAGCAGTGCGACGACGGCGCCCTTGTGGTCGGCACTTGCGGCATTGACGACGACATCTGCCGCCTGCGCGGCGCGCGCGAGAACTTGCGCGTCATCCAGCGTGCCCATCACCGGCTCTATGCCGAACGCGCGAACGGCGTCTACCTTTTCGCCGGAGCGAACAAGGCCGGTGACCTGGTGACCGGCGGCCGCGAGATGCGCGGCAACCGATCCGCCGATATAGCCCGATGCGCCCGTGCAGAAGACTTTCATGTGTGGGCCCCCACCGTCATTGCGAGGACGAACGAGGCGTCTCGCGGCTCAACCCAAATGCTTCCTTAAAAATTCCGTCGCCCGGCCCCAGGCAAGCTCGGCGGCCTGGCGGTCATGCACGGCCATGCGCTGCTCGTTCACGAAGGCATGTTCGGCATCGTACCGGAACAGCTCGAGCGACTTGCCGGCGTCCTTCATCGCTTTTTCGAAGGCGTCGACCGCGGCCGGTGTGCACCAGTCGTCCTTGTTGGCGAAATGTGCCTGCAGTGGGATCTTCACGTCGGCAGGTTTGGCGGCCTGCTCCGGCGGGATGCCGTAGAATACCACGCCCGCCGCAAGCTCCGGAATTTTGGTGGCGCCGATGATGGTCACCGCGCCGCCGAGGCAGAAGCCGGTGAGCCCCACCTTGGCGCCGTTGCGTGCGAGATATTGCGCGGCGCCACGTACATTTTGGGTAGTGGCGTCCATGAAATCGAGCGAGGTCATCTGCGCGTTGGCTGCCTCCGTATCGTGATACGGCACCACGACGCCCTTGTAGAGATCGGGCGCCAGCGCATCGAAGCCGGCAACCGCAAAGCGGTCGCACAGGCCCTTGATGTTCTCCGACAGGCCCCACCATTCCTGCACCACCACCACGCCCGGCGCATTGCCGCGCGCGGCATTGGCGAGATAGCCGGCGGTTTCCTTGCCGTCCGGACGCTTGAAGGTGATGTGGGTGCCCATCGGTTCCTCCGCTGACTTCGGTTGCAGCCATTTTGGCCGCTGCAGGATCAGGACGCAATCGCCCGCCGGCGCATTGCTGGGCTCAACAAAAAAGCCCCCGAAGGGGCCTTTCCGAATTCATGACGCTTCAATGAAGCTCAGTGGGCGTTGGCCCAGACCTTCTTCTTGGTGAAGTACAGCAAGACGGTGAGCAGGATCAGGAACACGAACACCTGCAGGCCGAGCTGCTTGCGCGCCTCCATGTGCGGCTCCGCAGCCCACATCAGGAACGTGGTGACGTCCTTGGCGTATTGCGCAACTGTGGCCGGCGAGCCGTCGTCGTAGGTGACCTGACCGTCGTTCAACGGCTTCGGCATCTTGATGGCATGACCGGGGAAGTAGGTGTTGTAGTAGGAACCTTCCGGCAGATTGAAGCCAGCCGGCGGCTTGTCCTCATAGCCCTGCAACAGCGCCATGACGTAATCCGGGCCCTGCTCCTGATACTGGGTAAAGAAGTCGATCAGGAACATCGGGAAGCCACGGCCGTAGCTGCGCGCCTTGGTGATCAGCGACAGGTCCGGTGGATACGCGCCGCCATTGGCCGCGCGCGCCGCCTGCTCGTTGGGGAACGGCGACGGGAAATAATCGGCGGGCCGGCCCGGCCGCTCGAACATCTCGCCCTGGTCGTTCGGACCGTCCTTGACCTTGTATTCGGAGGCGAACGCCTGGGCCTGGGCCACCGAGTAACCGGGACCGCCGGTTTCGGCGAGATTGCGGAAGGCGACGAACGACAGGCCATGGCAGGAGGCGCAGACCTCCTTGTAGACCTTCAGACCGCGCTGCATGGCGCCGCGGTCGAACTTGCCGAACGGGCCCGAAAACGACCATTTCTGCGCCGGCGGCTTGGTGCTGCCTTCGGCGGCGCGAGCGCTCTCGGCACCGCCCAGGAGCAGACCGCCTGCCACCATCAGCGCAATGACGGTCGAGACCATCGGCGCAGCCTTGCCGCCCGACTTGGCCAGCACATCGTCCGCGATCGAATTCGGCACCGGACGGGGCTTCTCGATCCGCGACAGCAACGGCAGCAGGATCAGGAAATAGGCGAAGTAGAGGAAGGTCAGGATACGGCCGACGATGACGTAAATGCCCTCCGGCGGCTGGGCGCCGAGATAGCCGAGCCCGATGCAGACGACAACGAACATCCAGAAGAACTGCTTGGCCAGCGGGCGGTACTTCGACGAGCGCGTTTTGGCGCTGTCGAGCCAGGGCAGGAACGCCAGAATGATGATCGCACCGAACATCGCCACGACGCCGGCAAGCTTGTTCGGGATCGAGCGCAGGATGGCGTAGAACGGCAGATAGTACCATTCCGGCACGATGTGGGCGGGCGTTACCGCGGGATTGGCCGGAATGTAGTTCTCGGCGTCGCCGAGATAGTTCGGCATGTAGAAGATGAACCAGGCGTAGAACAGCAGGAAGCAGGAGACGCCAAACATGTCCTTCATGGTAGCGTAAGGCGTGAACGGCACCGTGTCCTTTTCGGTCTTCGCCTCGACGCCGGCCGGGTTGTTCTGGCCCGCCACATGCAGCGCCCAGATGTGCAGCACGACGACGCCGGCGATCACGAACGGCAGCAAATAGTGCAGCGAGAAGAAGCGGTTCAGCGTCGGATTGCCGACGGAATAGCCGCCCCACAGCAGCGTCACGATGCTCTCGCCGAAATAGGGCACGGCCGAGAACAGGTTGGTGATGACGGTAGCGCCCCAGAAGCTCATCTGCCCCCACGGCAGCACATAACCCATGAAGCCCGTCGCCATCATCAGGAGGTAGATGATGACGCCGAGGATCCAGAGCACTTCACGCGGCTCCTTGTACGACCCATAATAGAGGCCGCGGAACATGTGGATGTAGACGGCGAAGAAGAACATCGAGGCGCCGCTGGCGTGGATATTGCGCAGCAGCCAGCCGTAATTGACGTCGCGGACGATCAGTTCGACCGACTTGAAGGCCATATCGGCATGCGGCGTGTAGTGCATCGCCAGGATCACGCCGGTCAGGATCTGCACACCAAGCATGAACGAAAGGATGGCGCCGAACGTCCACCAGTAGTTCAGGTTACGCGGCGTCGGATACGCCACGAACGACGAATGCATGAGTCCCATGATCGGGAGGCGCCGTTCGATCCACTTCAAGGCGGGATTGGTCGGCTGGAAATCGGATGGTCCGCTCATTGATGCGATCCTGAGGAAGTAAAACGACGCAACGGCTTAAGGGAGGTCTCGGACTGGCGTCCTAGCCCTTAGCCGATCTGGATTTTGGTATCGGAAACGAAGGTGTAGGGCGGCACGGCCAGGTTGGTCGGCGCGGGTCCCTGCCGAATCCGGCCCGACGTGTCGTACACCGAACCGTGGCACGGACAGAAGAAGCCGTCGTACTGGCCCTCATGGGCGATCGGGATGCATCCGAGGTGAGTGCAGATGCCGACCACGACCAGCCACTGGTCATGGCCCGGCTTGATCCGCGCCTCGTCGCTCTGCGGATCGGGCAGGCTCGACACCGACACCGCGCGGGCCTCTTCGATCTGCTTCTTGGTCCGGTGGCTGATGTAGATCGGCTTGCCGCGCCAGAACACCTTGATGTCCTGCCCTTCGGCGATCGGGGTCAGGTCGACCTCGATCGGCGCACCGGCCGCGACCGTGGAGGCATCCGGATTCATCTGCGAAACCAGCGGCCACACCGTGGCAGCCGCGCCTACGGCAGCGACGGCTCCCGTTGCAACATAAAGGAAATCACGGCGTGTCGGATGGTCCGCCGAAGACGCTGTCGTCACGATCTCAAGCCCTTTCTTGTCTGCAGCCAGCGGAACCGCCCCGGACACACGAAAGCGCGCCCTGAGAGAGGCTGCCGGCGCCCGCGGCCCCCGCGGCGGCAGAAAAACCGCTTTTCCTCCCCCATTCCGGCGGAACAAGCAGTCCAGAATCGTTCTATTGGCACCCTTGCCGTGAGAGCGCAAGCCCGCTATCGGCTCGCAAGCGTGCAATGCACTAAATCCGCGCCCGGCCGTGATTTATTCGAAACATTTCATTCGCGCCAGCAAAGCCTGACCCAATGCAGATTGCGCTTTTCCAGCCCGATATCCCCCAGAACACCGGCACGATTCTGCGCCTGTGTGCCTGCCTGGGCGTGGCCGCCCATATCATTGAGCCGGCGGGATTCCCGACCTCCGACCGGCATTTCCGCCGCGCGGGAATGGACTATCTAGATCATGTGGCCATTACCCGTCACGACTCGTGGTCAAAATTCGAGCAATGGCGTAACGAAGCTGGTTCCCGGCTGGTGCTGTTTACGACCAAAGCGGTCGGTTCCTATCTGGATTTTCGCTATCGAAGTGACGACGTCCTGTTGTTCGGGCGGGAATCCGCAGGAGTTACCGACGAGGTCGTCTCCGCGGCCGACGCTCGGGTGACGATCCCGATAAGGCCGGGCTTGCGTTCGCTCAATGTGGCGATGGCGGCCGCCATGGCACTAGGCGAGGCGATGCGTCAGACGGGGCATCCGATTGCAGGCGAGATCGGGTCCAAGGAGAAGGTGTGAGCTACGCGGTCAAGGAAATATTTCTGACGTTGCAGGGCGAAGGCGCGCACGCCGGCCGCGCGGCAGTGTTTTGCCGTTTTTCCGGCTGCAACCTCTGGAGCGGCCGCGAACAGGACCGCGCGAGCGCCACCTGCCAGTTCTGCGATACCGACTTTGTTGGCATCGACGGCACGCTCGGCGGCCGCTATGCCACGGCGGACGAACTCGCCGACACCATCGCCGGGCAATGGACCGGCGAGAATACCAACCGCTACGTGGTCCTGACCGGCGGCGAGCCTCTGCTGCAGGTCGATTCCCCCTTTATCGATGCGCTGCATGCGCGCGGCTTCGCCATTGGCATCGAGACCAACGGCACGATCGAACCGCCCGAAGGGATGGACTGGGTCTGCGTCAGTCCGAAAGCCGGCGCCGATCTCGTGGTGCGCCGCGGCCACGAATTGAAGCTGGTCTATCCGCAGGCGGGCGCGGCGCCGGAAGATTTTGCGAGGCTCGATTTCGAGCGCTTTTCGCTGCAGCCGATGGATGGACCCGACGTGCTCGAAAACACGGCGCGTGCGGTCGACTACTGCCTGCGCCATCCGCAATGGCGGCTCAGCCTGCAGACGCACAAGACACTTGGCATCAGATAACTTGGCATCAGATAGGATTTAGTTTTTCAAGATGTGGGAACTGACGAAATCGTTTCGCTTCGAAGCTGCGCATTCCCTGAAGGGAACGACCTTCGGCGCGGCCAGCGAGGAAATTCACGGCCACTCGTTTCGCGCCGAAGTGAGCGTGCGCGGCACGCCCGACCCGGAAACCGGCATGGTGCTTGATCTCGGCCTGCTGGAGCGCAGCATGGAAGAGGTTCGGAAAGCACTCGACCACAAGCTCCTCAACAAGGTCGAGGCGCTGGGGACGCCGACGCTGGAAAACATTTCGCGCTACATCTTCGAGCGGGTCCAGCACGCAGGCCAAATCACCCGCGTCAGCGTTCATCGCGACAGTTGCAACGAAAGCTGTACGTATTTCGGGCCGCAGGGATAGTGATGCATCTCCGCGTCATTGCGAGGAGCGAAGCGACGAAGCAATCCATTCTTTTTTGTGGCACGATGGATTGCTTCGCTCCGCTCGCAATGACGGCGGAGGGTTAGGGAATTCCCAATGGACATGTCCGTCATCGAGGACCGCAAAACGAGGGCGAGAGCCTGGTTCGAAGCGCTGCGCAACGAGATCTGCGCGGCCTTCGAAAAGCTGGAAGACGACGCTCCGCCTGCCCTCTATCCCGGCGAGGCCGGTCGCTTCGTGCGCACGCCCTGGGATCGCACCGACCACACCGGCAAGCCCGGCGGCGGGGGGGTGATGTCGATAATGCGTGGGCGGCTGTTCGAAAAGGTCGGCGTGCACTGCTCGACCGTGCATGGCGAGTTCGCGCCGGAATTCCGCGCGCAGATACCGGGCGCGGCCGACGATCCCAGGTTCTGGGCGTCGGGCATTTCGCTGATCGCGCACATGCGTAACCCGCATGTGCCGGCGGTGCACATGAACACCCGCTTTGTGGTCACCACCAAGGCCTGGTTCGGCGGCGGGGCGGATCTGACGCCGGTGCTCGACCGCCGGCGCACCCAGGATGACCCCGACGCGCTCGCTTTCCATCGGGCGATGAAAGAGGCCTGCGGGAGATCGAACGGCGTTGCCGATTACGACAAGTACAAAAAATGGTGCGACGAATATTTCTATCTGCCGCACCGCAAGGAAGCGCGCGGCATCGGCGGCATCTTCTACGACTGGCACGATTCAGGTGACTGGGACGCCGACCTCGCCTTTACCCAGGAGGTCGGCCGCGCCTTCGTGAGAATCTATCCTGAACTGGTCCGCCGCAATTTCGCCCTTCCCTGGAATGCCGCCGATCGCGAGGAACAGTTGATCCGGCGCGGACGCTACGTCGAGTTCAACCTGCTCTACGATCGCGGCACGATCTTTGGGCTAAAGACTGGCGGCAATGTGGATTCCATCCTCTCGTCGATGCCGCCGGAGGTAAAGTGGCCATGATCGCATGATCGGGTTGTCATGACTGATCGCTATGGTGCGATTCGTGTCATGTAATCCGAGGAGTAGATCATGGATTTGAAGCCAGGCGACGTCGTCATTCTGAAGTCCGGCGGCCATCCTCTCAGTGTGGTGGAGGTCAAGGACGGCAACGTTGCGTGCGTATGGATGGGCAATGAAGGCGATCTGTTCCGCGAGACGCTGCCGCTTGCCGTCCTGGAGCTCGCCGAAGCCGACACGTCAGAGGACGACGAAGACGAAGAAGACGACGAAGACGAGGATGAAGAGGAAGCCGAGGACGAGGAAGAGGACGACCGCGCCAACAAGGTTGCGTGAGGCACTCTTTGACGCCGCCGGGCTTCCATGGTCCGGCGGCGTGGTTTCCCGGGATTGGACCCGGTGCGGGTGATCTGATATTCGCGGCAAGTCCGCCGCGGCTTCCCGCGGCCGACGAAGCTTGAAGTGAGATGGCCGCGAAACAAATGACCGACCTGCCCCGCGCGATGCTGATCGATATGGACGACACCATCCTGTCGGCCTATGGACGTCCGGAGATCGCCTGGCACAATGTCACGTCCGAGTTCGCCGCCGAGTTCGGCCCCCTGACCTCGCAGCAGGTCGCCGCCGCCGTTCTGGACTCCGCGCGCAAATTCTGGGCTGTTGCCGAAGCCGAATGGCGGCTGAGGCTCGATGAAGCGCGGCGCGTCACCGTCAGGAACGGATTTGCCGCGCTTGCCGAAGACGGTCACGTCCTGCCTGAAGACCTCGCGACACGGTTGGCCGACCGCTTTACCGCCTACCGTGAAGAGGAAATGTTCGTCTTCCCCGGCGCGCATGACGCCATCGACGAATTGAAGGCACGCGGCGTGAAGCTGGCGCTGGTCACGAACGGCGCTGCGGGTGCCCAGCGCGCCAAGGTCGAACGCTTCGCGCTGTCGCACCGTTTCGATCACATCCAGATCGAGGGCGAGCACGGTTTCGGCAAACCGGACGAGCGCGCCTATCTGCACGCGATGCAGGCGCTCGGCGTCACCGCGCCCGAGACCTGGATGATCGGCGACAATCTGGAATGGGAGGTGGTGGCGCCGCAGCGGCTCGGTATCTATGCCATCTGGATCGACGTGCATGGCGACGGCCTGCCGCCGGATTCCACCGTGAAGCCCGACCGCATCATCCGCTCGCTGACGGAACTGCTGCCCCGCCAGGGCTGACGGCCCAAGAGCTGACGGCGCCCCTGAAGTCCCTGCCGCTCCCCGCCCATCACACGGTCACGTGTAGTGTGAGTTGTCTCACAGTGCCGAGGCCGACAATCCCAGATTGTGTCGAGATTGGTTCAAGGTTGAAGTCCAAGGGTTGGGGAGTTCACCGATGCCGAACGACGACACGCATGACATCGCACCGAAAGCCGCCCCGCTCAGGTGGCTCTGGAAGTTCAATCACGGGCTCGACATCGTCAAAGGCCTGTCGCTGTTCACGGTGCTGAGCAGCCTCGTGGTCGGCTACTTCCAATATCTCAATGCCTATCAGGAGAAGGTGAGCAGCCAGGCCAAGGAAGACATGAACTCGGCCGCCGCAACTTTCACGGAGATTTCACACGCATTCTCCAAAATGCAGGGGTTGCAGCAAACCCTTTACACCGATTTCGTGCGCGCCGTCGGCGAGAAATCCGATACCAGCGACAAGGCGCTGGCCAACAGGAACACGCAGGCGATTTCGGAACGTTATGAGAAAGCGCGGAACGAACTCCGTGAAAACATCGACCTCCTCACGCGAAAGGCCGAAATCTACATCGACTGGGCCAGCAATACATATCGCGATCCGGCCGAGAAGCGTAACGTCAACGACGATCCACTGTCACGACGGGTGCTGCGCGACTATGCCTTCGATTGTTCCGACAAGTTCAATTTTCCGGCCTTCGGAAACGTGCATGCGCCGGATGACGACACGCCACCCAAGGAAGTCGCCGACGACAGATATTGCGCGATGGCCGAAAAACGCGGCGTTGACGAAACGACCAAACCGAAAGACGCGTTCATCCGAATCTGCGCCGGCCCTCACGACAGGGCAGCAAAGCGAATCTACTGGTACAGCGCCAAACACCATGTCCTGACGATGCATTACTGCTTTGAGGCCGCGCACAACAAGCTGGCGGCAGCGCGGCAATGGGCCGCCGGGAGCGTCGGCGACGCCGCGAAGGAAAGCGAAATTCTCCAGGGAGAAAAGGAGATCAACGCCGAACTGGACGATCTGGCTGGCCGGATCAATGCGTTCAGCAGTCTGGCGCTGTATCAGTTGGAGCAAATTCGGGTGAAATATCGCCCGGCCGGCCTTTGGTGCAACGTGCCGTTTGTCTGGAACATATCAAGCTTGAACTGCTTCCCGATCCGCACGGCGTCGCTCACGCATTAACACCGATCACTGCCGCAGCGCCGCGGTGATCATGACGAGGCCGCCGACAATCACGGCGGCGTCGAGGATCGCAGTATGGATATGCACCGGCATGCGTTCAACGAAGGCCTTGGCAAGGAACGCGCCGGGAATTGCGATCGCACCGATCAGGAGCGCGAAGGCAAGCACCTGCGCGGTGACGACGCCGGCAAGGCCGAACACCAAAATCTTGATGAGACCGGTCACGACCGAGATCACCGCGTCGGTAGCGATCACGGCAGCTCCCTCGAGGCCGGACGCCATCAGCAGCGACAGCAGGATCACCCCGGAACCCGATGTGCCGCCGACCACCACGCCATAACCCACCGCGCTCACGCCAAGGCCGGTATCACCGATCTTGATATCGCGGTGCTTGGCCAGCCGGCGTAGCGGCACGCTTAGGATCAGCATGCCGCCGATCACGAACGCCGCGCCGGCGCTGGTCAGCAGCGTATAGCCATAGGCGCCGAGCGCCGTCGTCAGCATGGCGGCGCCGATCACGATCAGGGCGCGACGCCGGTCGGCGTAGCGAAAATACGCCACGAAGCGGCTGATATTGGTGAAGATCGCCGAGATCGCGATGATCGGCACCACGGGCTCGGCGCCGACCAGCGGCACCAGCACCAGCGGCATCAAGGCGCCGGTACCATAGCCGGCAAGCCCGCCGACCACGGAGGCCAATAGCGCCATGCCTCCAACCAGCACGAGTTGACCGAGCGAAATATCGGCAAACCCGGCCAGAATATTCACAGCCGGTGATCGCGGGCGAAACGGGCGGCGGCCTGGTCGGCGATCGCGGCAAGGGTGGATGGTTCAAGCGGAAAATCCGCGGCCAACCAGGCGTCTTCCGCAAGCGCCAGCACGTGACCGAGACCGGGACCTTCGGCAATGCCGCGGGAGATGAAATCGGCCGCCTTCAGCGGAAATTTCGGCGCGCTCCAGCGCTGCGGCAACGTTGCGAGCTCGTGCCAGCGGGCGACGCCATCGCCGACGCCGCCGGCCCGCGCCCACGCCAGCATCAGCCGGTCGCGGTACGGATCCTCGCCAAGCCGATAGAGAAGCTGCCGCGCCCGTGCGTCGTCCTTGCTCGCGAGCCGCCACCAGCGATGGCCCATCGAATCCAGCGCTTTGGTTTCCGCGTTGGAAAGCCGAAGCCGTGCCGAGACGCGCCTGGCGTCCTCGGTGACGGCGACTGTGAGCGCGGCGAGCCGGCGCACGGCGCTCGGCGGCAGGCCCAGCGCCCGTTCGGCCGCAATCATCGCCGCGAACGTCCCCGTGTAGGTGACGCCGCCGAGGATCAGCAGCAGCAGGCCGGCATCCGCCATCGCCTGCACCGCAACCGCGGCGCCTTCCGCGATCAACAGCTTCAACATCTCCATGCGCACGCGTTCGGCGGAAAGGCTCGAAAGCCCGGCACGCCCGTCGATGCAGGCGAGATACCCGGCACGGTCGGGCTCGCCCGCCCCGTAGGCGGCATGCATGCGGAAGAAGCGCAGGATGCGCAAATAATCCTCAGCGATGCGCTGGCCGGCGTCGCCGATGAAACGCACGCGTTTGGCCTGGATATCGGCAAGCCCGCCGACGTGGTCGTGCACGACGCCCTCGGCATCGACCGAAAGCCCGTTGATGGTGAAATCGCGCCGTTCCGCATCGCGAACCCAGTCCCGCCCGAACGCAACCCTCGCCTTGCGGCCAAAGGTCTCGGTGTCCTCACGCAAGGTCGTGACCTCGAATGGGTGGGATTCGACGACCAGCGTGACCGTGCCATGGTCGATGCCGGTCGGCACGCATTTGATGCCGGCCGCCTTGGCGCGGCGGACGACCTCGTCGGGCAACGCCGTCGTCGCGATATCGATGTCGCCGAGAGGAATTTTCAGAAGCGCATTGCGCACGGCGCCGCCGATCACGCGGGCTTCCTCGCCATCGCCATTGAGCAACGCGAGCACGCGCGCGGCCGGACCGGATCTGAGCCAGGGCGCGTCCGACAGCACGCGTGCCTCGCTCATTTCTCCCCCCCGTGAACCAGCTTGCCGTCTTCCAGATGCGCCGGAACATAGGTCGAATTCGGCGGCGCGCCGGAGAACTGCGCCAGCAGGACGAAGCTGATCGCGACCAGCAGCAGCGATCCCAGCGCCAGTTTGGCGACAAGATGTGCCGGCCAGGAGGAGGACGCAAAGACGCCGGAACGGGTGGCAATCAGAAACAACGCGTAGGCCACGAACGGGATCAGGAATATTGCGATTTCGGTCAGAATCGGACGGATCATGCGAGATAAATCCGCTCATATAGCACGCGCAGGATTCCCGCGGTCGCACCCCATATGTAACGCTCGGCGAACGGCATGGCGTAATAGGAGCGCTCCATGCCGCGGAATTCCTTGGAATGGATTTGATGGTTCTCGGGATTCATCAGGAACGCCAGCGGCACCTCGAAGGCGTCGACCACCTCGCCTTCGTTGATCGTCAGCTCAAAGCCGGGCTTCACACGCGCGACCGTCGGCAGGATGCGAAACCCGAAGGCGGTTCCATAAAGATCGAGATAGCCGATCGGCTCGATGAACTCGCGCTTGAGGCCGACTTCCTCCTCCGCCTCGCGCAGGGCGGCATCGAGCGGGGAAGCGTCGATTGCGTCAATCTTGCCGCCCGGAAAGGAAATCTGGCCGGCGTGGCTGGAAAGATGCGGCGAGCGCTGCGTCAGCAACACCGTCGGCTCGCTGTGATCGACCACCGGGATCAGCACCGCCGCCGGGCGCACCGGCTGCTCGCGCGCCACGATCTCGAGCATGCGATCATTGCCCGCATCACCTGTCTTCGGAATGACATTGGGATCGACCAGGCCGGGCGGCACGTCGAAGTTCAGCCGGGTCTTGCTTCGCGCGAAGAATTCCGTCGAGCTGATCGGAGCCGCCTCCATCTTCGTCAGCATCGGCTCGTTCAAACCGCATCCCTCACCTGCTTCGCGTCCGCCATGGCAAAGAACTCGCCGCCGGACTCGATGCCGAACATCGGCTGATCATCGACCATCCGCTCCTCCCCCATGTCAACCAGATCGTAATAGAGCGCGCGCGTCACCTTCGCCCATAGATCGGCGCGGACGTGCAGATAGGGCGTCAGCCCGCCGTCGGCGGCCATCTCGAAGCGCAGGCGATGGGCGGAATCGCATGGCACCCAGTCGTCAACGTTGGTGCGGAAGCGCAACAGCCGGCCGCGATCGCCGGCCTCGTTTTGCATCTCCACTGCCAGGAACGGCGCATCATCGACGCGGATGCCGACCTTCTCGACCGGGGTAACGAGAAAGTGCTTGCCGTCCTCGCGCTTGAGAATGGTCGAAAACAGGCGCACCAGCGCCGGCCGCCCGATTGGCGTCCCCATGTAGAACCACGTCCCATCGCCGGCGATTCGCATGTCGAGATCGCCGCAGAACGGTGGATTCCACAGATGGACCGGAGGCAGTCCCTTCCCGGCCGAGGTGCGATTGACGGCTTCGGTGGCAGCAACCGTCAGCCCTTCAAGACGTTTGCTGTCGTGGCCCTTGCCTTCGTGCCGCTGGCCGCTGGTTTGCCCTTGCTTCGCCATTGTTTGCCCTGAGTCTCGGCGCCTCGATTGGCACGATTGGTGCACATATACCGAGATATGTGTTCCCGACGATTTGTGTCCGTACTATTGCGGATCAAGTCGCCATATCGTGATGCCGTTCATACCCCTAAATACCGATAATGTGGGGATAGTTTAATTCAACGAATGCATGGCCTTTGCACAGGTTTAGCATGAGGTTCGTGGCATGACGACGCAACCAACGGTGTCATGAAGCGATTAGGTTGTTGAAGGAGAAAGACATGGCGAGCGCAGACGGTGTCGAAAAACTCGAGGACGCGATCGTCCGGTCGGCCGAGCAGGTCGCCGGCCAGATCCACGCCGCGAAGGAAGCGATCTCCACCGTCATCTTCGGCCAGGTTCGGGTGATCGAAAATACCCTGGTGACGATCCTGTCCGGCGGCCACGCGCTCTTGATCGGCGTTCCCGGCCTCGCCAAGACCAAGCTTGTCGAAACCTTGGGCATCACGCTCGGGCTGGATGCCAAGCGCATCCAGTTTACCCCTGACCTGATGCCCTCGGACATTCTGGGCGCCGAGGTGCTGGACGAGAGCAATTCCGGCAAGCGGTCGTTCCGTTTCATCTCCGGACCGGTGTTTGCGCAGCTCCTGATGGCCGACGAAATCAACCGCGCCAGCCCGCGGACGCAATCGGCGCTGCTGCAAGCCATGCAGGAACAGCACATCACGGTTGCAGGCGCGCGGCATGATCTCCCCAAGCCGTTCCACGTGCTCGCCACCCAAAACCCGCTGGAGCAGGAAGGCACCTACCCGCTGCCCGAGGCGCAGCTCGACCGCTTCCTGATGGAAATCGACGTCGATTATCCCGATCGCGACGCCGAACGCCGCATCCTGTTCGAGACCACGGGCGCGGAAGAGACGCTTGCCAAGGCCTCGATGGACGCGGAAACCCTGATCGCGGCGCAGCGGCTGGTGCGGCGCCTGCCGGTTGGCGACAGCGTCGTTGAGGCGATCCTGTCGCTGGTGCGCGCCGCCCGCCCCAACACCGAAGACGGTGGCGACAAGCTGATTGCCTGGGGGCCGGGCCCGCGCGCCAGCCAGTCGCTGATGCTGGCGGTCCGTGCCCGCGCCTTGCTCGACGGCCGTCTTGCGCCCTCGATCGACGACGTGCTCGATCTCGCCGAACCCGTTCTCAAGCACCGCATGGCGCTGACCTTCTCGGCGCGCGCGGAAGGCCGCACCATTCCCGACGTAATCAGACAATTGAAGACGCGGATTGGTTGATGGCCGCAGAGACCAGTCACGAGAACAGGGAGATTGTTGCGATCCGACGTGCCGATGGCGAAAGCCGAACGCTCGCCGCATCGCTCCCCCGTCTCGTGCTCGACGCCCGCCGCATCGCTGCCAACGTCATCCATGGCCTGCACGGCAGGCGCCGCGCCGGAGCCGGCGAGAGCTTTTGGCAATATCGCCGCTTCGTCTCCGGCGAGCCGTCGCAGAACGTCGACTGGCGGCGCTCGGCGCGCGACGATCATCTCTATGTCCGCGAGCAGGAATGGGAGGCTGCGCATACGATCTGGCTGTGGCCCGACCGTTCGCCGTCGATGGCATTTGCTTCCAAGGGGGCCCGCGACTCCAAGCTGGAGCGTGGCCTGATCGTGACATTTGCGCTTGCCGAACTCCTGGTTTCTGGCGGAGAGCGCGTCGGCATTCCCGGCCTGATGACCCCGACCGCAAGCCGCAACGTGATCGACAAGATGGCGCAGGCGATGCTGCATGATGATGCGGTGCGCGCCAGCCTGCCGCCCTCCTTCGTGCCGTCGGCGCTGGCCGAAATTGTCGTGCTGTCCGACTTCTGGTCGCCGATGAGCGAAATCAGGACGATGCTCGCAGGGCTTTCGGCCTCCGGCGCCCATGGCACGCTGATCCAGGTCGTCGATCCTGCCGAAGAGACCTTTCCTTACGCCGGCCGGATCGAGTTCGTCGAGCCGGAAGGTTTTGGCGTCATCACCGCCGGCCGCGCCGAGAGCTGGGCCGGCGACTATGTCGCGCGCGTAGCATTGCATCGCGACGAGATCCGCAGCGAAACCAACAGGCTCGACTGGCTGTTCTCGACCCACACCACCAGCCGGTCCGCCGCCGAACTGCTGCTGTTCCTGCATTCCGGCATGATGGCCGCCAAGGGAAGCGCGCGCGGCTCAACGGTCAAGGCGGGGCGCAGCGCATGATGGCGGGCATCCCCTTAAGCTTTGCGCAGCCGCTGCTTCTGCTGGGCCTGTTGAGCCTGCCGGTACTGTGGTGGCTGTTGCGCGTAATGCCGCCGCGGCCGAGACGGATCGAGTTTCCGCCGACGCGGCTGTTGTTCGACATCAGGCCCAGGGAAGAAACCCCGTCGCGGACGCCGTGGTGGCTGACGGCGCTGCGCCTCGCCGCCGCGGCGCTGGTCATCCTTGCCGCCGCAGGCCCGATCTGGAATCCGCAGACCGGGGTCGGCGGCAGCAATGCGCCGCTGGTGATTCTGCTCGACGACGGCTGGAGCGCGGCTGCAAGCTGGGACACCCGGATCAGGGCCGCTGACGAACTGATCGCCAACGCCGACAATGACCGCCGCGGCGTCGCGCTGGTTCCGCTCTCCGAACCCGCACGCGACATCACGCTGATGCCGGCTGGTACCGCACGCGTCGCGCTGCGCCAGATTTCACCAAAGCCGCATTCGATCGACCGCGTCGACACGCTTGGCGCGCTCGACCGCTTCCTCAAAGCCACAGGAGATGCCGAGATCGCGTGGCTGTCCGACGGTGTCGATACCGGGCGCGGCGCCGAATTCGTCGAGAATCTCGCCAAGACCATCGGCGACCGCAAGCTGACGCTGTTCGAGGGCGGCGCGGCGCCTGCGCAGGCCTTGGTTGCCGCCGAAAACGCCGCGGCGAAGATGACGGTCAAGGTGCTGCGCACCACCGGCGGCGTCGCAGCCGGGGTGGTTCGCGCCATCGACGCCAAGGGCTCGCCGATCGGCGAGGCGCGCTACGCTTTCGGCATGCAGGATCGCGAAAGCGAAGCGGCGTTCGATCTGCCGGTCGAACTGCGCAATGACATTTCGCGGCTGGAAATCTCGGGTGAACGATCGGCCGGTGCGGTGCAATTGCTCGACAAGCGATGGCGGCGGCGCGCCGTCGGCGTCGTCACCGGCGCGACCAGCGATACTGCTCAGCCGCTATTGGCATCGACCTTCTACCTTACCCGCGCCCTGTCGCCATTCGCCGACGTGCGGCTCGGCGACCGTGGCGCGCCGCAACAGGTGATCGCGCAATTTCTGGATCAGCGGCTGCCGATGATCGTGCTCGCCGATGTCGGCACGCTGTCGCCCGAAATCCGCGAGCGGCTGAACGCATGGATCGACCAGGGCGGCGTGCTGATACGTTTCGCAGGTCCCCGTCTGGCGCAGGCCGATGACGATCTGGTGCCGGTGAAACTGCGTCGCGGCGGCCGCACCCTCGGCGGCAGCCTGACCTGGGAAAAGCCGCAGCATCTGGCGTCCTTTGCCGCCGACGCTCCGTTCGCGGGCCTCGCAGTGCCCAAGGATGTCACCGTGAACCGGCAGGTGCTGGCCGAGCCGGATGCGGTGCTCGCCACCAAGACCTGGGCGTCGCTGGAAGACGGCACGCCGCTGGTGACCGGCGAGCATCGTGGCAGGGGCATTGTCAGCCTGTTCCATGTCGGCGCCGACTCGCGCTGGTCTGACTTGCCGATGTCCGGCAGCTTCGTCGAGATGCTGCGGCGGCTGGTCGACATGTCCGGCTATACCACGAAGCCCGGTGCTGGCGTTGCGGCCGAGGCGACCAACGTCGAGACGGTGGCGCCGCTGCGCACCCTCGATGGTTTTGGCGCATTCGGGCCACCGCCCTCGGCCGCCAAGCCGATGCCCGCGGATTATCGCGATCGCGCCACGGCAGAACATCCGCCGGGCTTCTACGGCCCGGCCGACGGCCCGATCGCGGTCAATACCCTGGCCTCGGCCGATCGCATCGCGCCGCTCGATACATCCTCGTTGCGCGCGCAGCGCGCCAGCTACACCAATGCCGAACCGCGCGACTTGCGCGGCATCCTGCTGTCATCGTCGCTGGTGCTGTTCCTGATCGACGCGGTCGTGGTCGCGATGCTGGGCGCGGGACTTGCCGCCTTATGGCGGCGGCGCACGGCGGCTGCCACCGTTCTGTTGGCCTTGATCCTGGTCGCGGCCTCGATCGTGCCTTCGCCGACGCGGGCTCAAAGCAACGACGAGTTCGCCATCAAGGCGGTGTCGCAGACGCGGCTTGCCTATGTCGTCACGGGAAATGCCGACGTCGATTCCATCGTCAAGGCGGGCATGGCCGGACTGACGCTGTTCCTGGCGCAGCGCACGGCGCTGGAGACCGGCGATCCCGTCGGCATCGATCCCACCAAGGACGAACTGGCGTTTTTTCCGCTGATCTACTGGCCGGTGGTGCCGGGCGCACCGAAGCCGCCGCAGGACGCCATCAACCGCATCGCCGCCTATATGAAACAGGGCGGTACGGTGCTGTTCGACACCCGCGACGCCGTCGAGGCGCCGCCGGGCGAGAACGGCGCGTCGCAGACGCCGGGCATGCGCACGTTGCGCGAGATTCTCTCCTCCCTCGACGTGCCCGAACTGGAACCGGTGCCGCGCGAGCACGTGTTGACCAAGACGTTTTATCTGCTGCGCGATTTCCCCGGCCGCTTCACCTCGGGGCAGACCTGGGTCGAGACCCTGCCGCGCGAGGATGACGACGACGCGGCCTCGCGCCCGGCGCGCGGCGGTGACGGTGTCTCGCCCATCATCATCACTTCGAACGATCTCGCCGGCGCCTGGGCCCATCGCCCGGACGGCCAGCCGATGCTGCCGCTGACGCCGAACGAGCCGCGCCAGCGCGAATTCGCCTTCCGCTCCGGCGTCAACATCGTGATGTACATCCTGACCGGCAACTACAAGGCCGACCTTGTCCACATGCCGGCCCTGCTCGAGCGGTTGGGGCAATAGACCATGAGTTACGGTATCGCGTTCACTCCCCTCGTTCCGGCAATCGTGCTCTGGATCGCGCTGGCCGCGATCGTCGTGATCTCGGCGCTATTGCTGCTCGGCCGCGCGCGCGGCGCCGCCGTGCGCGTCGCGGCGCTGGCGCTGATCCTGCTGGCGCTCGCCAACCCCTCCTTCACCCGCGAGGACCGCGAGCCGCTATCATCCGTCGCCGCCGTCGTGATCGACAAGAGCCCGAGCCAGAATTTCGGCACCCGCAACCAGGAGACGGCCAAGGCGCAGGAGGCGCTGGTCGATACGCTGAAGAAGATCAAGGGACTGGAAGTCCGCGTCGTCGAGGCCGGACAGGCCGATGGCGAAACCGACGGCACAAAATTGTTCGGCGCGCTGTCCTCGGCGTTATCAGACGTTCCCGTCGATCGCGTCGCCGGCGCGTTCCTGATCACCGATGGTCGGGTCCATGACATTCCCGCCAATGCCGCGGCCGTCGGCTTCCAGGCGCCGGTGCATGCACTCGTCACCGGCCGCAAGGATGAGCGCGACCGTCGCATCGCGATTTCGGCCGCGCCGCGTTTCGGTATCGTCGGACAACCGCAGACCATCACATACCGGCTCGACGATCAGGGCGTCACCGGCCAGCGCGCCAAGATCGTGGTGCGCCGCGACGGTGAGGTGATCAATGAGCGCAATCTCTCGAGCGGCCAGACCGCCAGTGTCGAAGTCGACATCAAGCATGCCGGCCCGAACATCATCGAGATCGAGGCTTCGCCCCTCGAGAACGAACTGACTCCAGTCAACAACCGCGCCGTGGTCGCGATCGAAGGCGTGCGCGACAAGCTGCGCGTGCTGCTGGTATCGGGCGAGCCGCATACCGGCGAACGCACCTGGCGCAATTTGTTGAAGTCGGACGCCAGCATCGACCTCGTGCATTTCACGATTCTGCGCCCGCCGGAGAAACAGGACGGCACGCCGATCAACGAATTGTCGCTGATCGCGTTTCCGACGCGCGAATTGTTCCAGCAGAGGATCAACGATTTCCAACTGATCATCTTCGACCGTTACGCCCGCCAGGGCGTGCTGCCGATTGCCTATTTCGACAACATGGCGCGCTATGTCCGCGCCGGTGGTGCGATCCTGGTATCGGCCGGCCCCGATTATGCCTCCACCACCAGTATCTGGCGCACGCCGCTGGATACGGTGCTGCCGGCCGAGCCGGTCGGCGTCACAGAGAAGCCGTTCTACGCGCATCTGAGCGACGCCGGTAAGCGTCATCCGGTGACGCGCGGCCTCGAAGGCTCCGCCAGCGAGCCGCCGCGCTGGAGCCGCTTCTTCCGTACCGTCGATACGCGCAACGCAATCGGCTCCCCCGTGATGACCGGCGCCGACGGCAAGCCGCTGCTGCTGCTGTCGCGCTTCGGCGAGGGCCGCGTCGCGCTTTTGTTGTCGGACCACATCTGGCTGTGGGCGCGCGGCTATGAGGGCGGCGGTCCGCATCTGGATCTGCTACGGCGGATGTCGCACTGGCTGATGAAGCAGCCTGATCTCGACGAAGAAGCGCTGCGCCTTCAAATCCAGGGCAAGGACCTCGTGGTGCTGCGCCAGACCATGGCCGACAACGTGCCGCCGGTAACGGTGACCTCGCCGAGCGGCGCCACCAAGGAACTGACGCTGACGGCAAGCGAGCCCGGCACCTGGCGCTCGACCCTTCCCGCCAACGAGCTCGGGCTGTGGCAGGCAACCGACGGCGCGCTGAAGGCGCTGATCAATGTCGGGCCGACCAACCCGAAGGAATTTTCGGAAGTCACCTCGACGACCGAAATGGTGAAGCCATTGGCGCAGGCCACTGGCGGCGACGCCCGCCGCGTCGCCGATGGCGGAAGCGTCGACCTGCCCCGCGTCGTGCCGGTGCGCGCCTCCGGCATCTTCCACGGCGACGGCTGGATGGGCGTCAAGATGCGCGATGCCAGCGTCGTCAAAGGCGTCGGCGTGCTGCCGATGTTCGCAGGGCTGGTCGGGCTGTTGCTGCTGCTCGGCGCGTTCGCCGCGACCTGGCTGCGCGAAGGGCGCTGACGGCACGCCCGCCTCGTGGCGTCCTACGCAGCCTCGTCCGCGCGTCGCCACCTCGGAAATGGATCGGCAAGCCCGGACCATTCCGCGATGCGCATTCCCGGCTTTCCCGAAACAAGGCACGCATCGAGACGCGCCGTGATCGCGTCCTGATCCATATTCGTGCCGATGAAGACGATCTCCTGCCGGCGATCACCGTACATCTCGCTCCAGTTCTTCTTGAGCGATCGTCGCCAGAACGGATCGTCCGGCCACCGATCTGCCGGCACATTCGCCCACCAGAAGCCCAGCCCTTCGGTTCGGACGATCGCACCGGCCTGGCTCAATTCGCCGAGCCATTGCGGACGCGTTGCTATCCAGAAATGTCCCTTGGCGCGGATGACGCCAGGCCAGCTTTCTTTCAGGAATTGGTGAAATTTCGCAGGCTCGAACGGCCGTCGCGCGCGATAGACGAAGTTCTTGACGCCGTATTCCTCGGTCTCGGGCCTATGGTCTGCAAAGCCATAAAGCTCCTTGAACCACAGCGGGTGTTGCTGCGCGCGCTCGAAATCGAAGCGGCCGGTATTGAGAATACGCTCCAGCGGCGCATTGGAGAAATTGGTCTCGATGATATCGGCCTCGGGATTGAGGGAGCGGATAATCATTCGGGCGGCGTCGCGTTCTCCCTGCGACGCCGCATCGATCTTGTTGAGTACGATCACATCGGCAAATTCGATCTGCTCAACCAGCAGATCCACCAGTGTGCGCCTGTCGCTTTCACCGAGCGACTCGCCGCGATCCGCCAGAAAAACGGTAGAGGAATAGTTCTTCAGCAGATTGACGGCATCGACGACCGTGACCATCGTGTCGAGGCTTGCCACATCGGACAGGCTTTCTCCGTCTTCGGACCGGAAATCGAAGGTTGCCGCGACCGGCAGCGGTTCCGAGATGCCGGTGGATTCGATCAGCAGGTAGTCGAACCGTTCGCTCTCGGCGAGCGCCCGCACCTCCTTCAACAAATCGTCGCGCAGCGTGCAGCAGATGCAGCCGTTGGTCATCTCGACCAGCTTTTCGTCAGTCCGCGAGAGGTTCGCACCGCCATCGCGGACGAGGTCGGCGTCGATGTTGACTTCGCTCATGTCGTTCACAATCACCGCAACCTTCAGACCCTGGCGATTGTTGAGCACGTGATTCATCAAAGTTGTCTTTCCAGCCCCGAGGAAGCCGGACAACACGGTGACGGGGAGTTTTCGCATGGAGATCGAAAAGCCTCTTGAGCTCACGGGGCCCCAACCGGGGAGGAAGACGCATGCGGGGGACCCGTTGGTGACGAACTATGTTATGTTATAACATAACAATGGAAGACCGAGAGGTTGTCAATTGGCAAAAACAGGCGGGGCGCGCGGGACAAAAACGCCGATGTTGCCCGAATCTCACACTTGGCGGAATTGTCGGGGCTCCGGAAAGACAGCAGCCCGGCGTCGATTGACACTCCACGGCGTTCGCGACGTTATAATGTAACATTGGGACGGCGAGATGCCCGAGCCGCCCGGGGACAAGGCGTCAATCGTCGTGAACTGGTTCCGAAAACACCTCAAGCACGGCTCGCGGCTGGCGCTGTTTGCGCTCGCGATCCAGTTTGCGCTGTCGTGCGGGCATTTTCACGCGGCAGCGGCGCGGGCCGCACCGGCCGTTCAAAGCGGGCTGATCGACGCCCATCTTGCGATCGCCACGTCCGTTGCCGCACAAGATGCGCACTCCGAAACCGCGCAGCCGCAGCAACCTGCGGGCCACGATGACGACCAGCACACGACCAATGTCTGCGCGGTCTGCGCCGTCCTCTCACTGGCCAACAATTTCCTGTTCGTCACGCCGCCCGTACTGGAGTTGCCGGGGGCTGTCGAGCTTCTGTACCGGGTCGCCGGCGCTGAATTTGCGCATCTCGGTTCGTCCCATCTCGCGTTCCAGTCTCGCGCACCGCCCGCCTCCTGACGCCGATTGAATCAATGCACTTCCGAAGGGATTGCCGCGTCAGGCGCGGTCCCTGAGGGAAAATCGGAATCGTCCGTCGCACATCGACGGAATCAGGGTCGGGACAATGACATTCAAGAAGAAACGTGCGTTCCACATCGGTGGGGCTAGCTGGCTATTGCTATGCGCGGCGGGCAACGGCGCAATGGCGCAGGACGCGACGTCAACCGCATCGACACATCTGCCCGAAATTACCGTGACGGCGCCGAGCCCGATCGTGCGGCGCAAACCCGTGCCGCCGCGAACGCCGGCACGCGTCGTCCGTGCCGCGCCCGGCCAGAGCCGCGAACGCGCGCCGGAGCCGCAAGCCGCGCCCGTCGCGGCCGCGCCTCAACAGGGCGTGCTGCCGATCGTGACCGATCAGTTCGCAACGGTTACCGTGGTGCCCAACGAGGAGATCCGCCGCCAAGGCACCGCCCAGCTTGGCGATCTCCTGTTCTCGAAGCCCGGCATTACCGGCTCAACCTTCGCGCCCGGTGCCGCGAGCCGGCCGATCATCCGCGGCCTCGACGTCAATCGTGTCGGCATCCTCGAGAACGGCACCAACGCTGGCGGCGCCTCCGATCTCGGCGAAGACCATTTCGTGCCGGTCGATCCACTGGCGACAAACCAGGTCGAAGTCATCCGTGGTCCGGCGGCGATGCGGTACGGATCAACATCGATCGGCGGCGTCGTCAGCGCAACCAACAATCGCATCCCGGACGCCCTGCCTTCATGCGCGGCCGCACCGTTTCAGACCTACGGACTGCCGGCGAAAGCGCCGCTTGCAAACGTGGGATCACCTGCCTGCGTCACGGTCGAAACCCGAACGGCCGTCAATACCGTCGACCGGGGTGTCGATGGCGGCATCCTGATTGATGCCGGCGGCGGCAATTTCGCGTTCCACGCCGACGCCTATGGCCGCAAGGCCAGCGATTACAGCATTCCGAGCTATCCGTACTTGTTCGACCAGACCCGCCCGGTCAACGGCCGGCAGCCCAATTCGGCGATGCAGGCGGCTGGTGCGTCGATTGGCGGCTCCTACATCTTCGATGGCGGATTTATCGGCGCGGCGATCACGCAGAACGACACGCTGTACCGCATTCCCGGAATTGAACCCTCCGATCACCAGACCCGCATCGACGCGCGCCAGACCAAATTCACCGCCAAGGGCGAATACCGGCCGGATGCGGCGGCGATTGACGCCATCAGGTTCTGGGCGGGCGCGACCGATTACAAGCACAACGAGATCGGGCTCGCCGATCCCGCCGACTTCTCGTCCACCGGCGTGCGGCAGACCTTTACCAACAAGGAGCAGGAAGGGCGCGTCGAGGTGCAGATGGCGCCGTTCAACGCGCGCTTTGCCGCCGTCACGACCGCCTTCGGTCTGCAGGCCGGGCATCAGGAACTGACCGCGCCGAGCCCGGACGATCCAGGAAGCCCGCTCAACGGGTTGTTTGATCCTAACAAGAATAACAGGGTCGCCGGCTACGTGTTCAACGAGCTCAAGTTCACCGAGACGACAAAGGCGCAGATCGCAGGCCGCATCGAGCATGTCAATCTCAGCGGAACGATGCCGGCCTTCATTCCGGAGCTGTTCGACATCAATGCCAATCCCGCCGACATCGGCCCGCCAACGGCGCGCAATCTGAGCTTCACGCCGAAGAGCGCGAGCGTAGGCTTGCTCCAGAATCTTCCGGGCGAACTGGTTGCGAGCATCACCGCGCAATA
The DNA here is from genome assembly GCF_001693485.1 of Bradyrhizobium sp. LMTR 3. Classification (GTDB taxonomy): domain Bacteria; phylum Pseudomonadota; class Alphaproteobacteria; order Rhizobiales; family Xanthobacteraceae; genus Bradyrhizobium. The sequence continues at coordinate 27,358 of NZ_MAXC01000015.1, read as the reverse complement.
CGTCGAGCGCGCGCCAAAGCCGGCGGAACTGTTCTCGCGCGGGGTCCACGAAGCTACCGTCACCTTCGACATCGGCAATCCCAATCTAAGCATTGAAACCGCCAAGTCGATCGAGATCGGATTACGACGAGCGACCGGGCCCTTCAGGTTCGAAGCGACGGCTTACTATACGAAGTTCAATGGCTTCATTTACCGCCGTCTCACGGGCAACACCTGCGAGGATGGAGCCTGTGTCAGTCCTGCCGATCCGGCTTTCCCACTCGAGCTGAACCAGGCGATCTATTCGCAACGCGACGCCACCTTCCGCGGCGGCGAGTTCCAGAGCCAGTTGGATGTCGGGCCGCTCAACGGCGGCATCTGGGGCATCGAGAACCAGTTCGATGTCGTGCGCGCGACCTTCAACGACGGCACCAATGTCCCGCGCATCCCACCCGTGCGCATCGGCGGCGGCCTGTTCTGGCGCGATGCCAACTGGCTGACGCGGATCAACCTGCTGCACGCCTTCGCCCAGAACGATATCGCCCCGATCGGCGAGACGCCGACCGCGAGTTATAATCTGTTGAAGGCGGAGGTCAGCTACAGGACGAAGCTCGATCCCACCCGGTTCGGCGCTCGCGAAATGTTGGTCGGCCTGGTCGGCAACAACCTCTTGAACGAGAACATTCGCAATTCGACGTCGTTCAACAAGGACGAGGTCTTGCTGCCGGGCCTTGGCGTGCGAGCATTTGCCAACCTGAAGTTCTAGTGCGCGGGCGATACGGCTTCCCAGGGGTGGCGTTAGCTGGTGCCACCAGCTAACGTCCAGGTGGGGATGACAGGGGACACTAGGCGCAATCCCGCGTCAGATGTCCCCTGCCCACTGAAAGCGGATGCTCGACGAATAGATGACCTCGTCCATCAATGTTCCCGTCTACAGCGACGCGCTCGTTCTGCTCGGCACCGCGGGCGTCGTCATTCCCTTGGTGCGGCGGTTCGGCCTCAATCCCGTTCTCGGCTATCTAGGCGCCGGCGCGATCCTGGGCCCTCTCGGATTGGGATCGTTCATCGAGAGTTTTCCGCTTCTCTACTGGTTCACCGTTGTCGATCCCAAAAACGTCTCCGCCATTGCGAACCTCGGAGTTGTGTTTCTGCTCTTCCTCATCGGGATGGAGCTATCGTACGATCGATTGAAGGCAATGCGCCGCCTGATTTTCGGGCTAGGCAGCTTGCAGATCGCACTCTCCACGGTGGCGATCGGCGTGGTCGTCGCCCTCCTGGGCAACAAAGCTCCGGTGGCCCTCATCCTAGGCGCCTGCCTTGCCTTATCCTCGACCGCCATTGTCGTCGAGATTCTTTCCAGGCAACGGCGACTTAGCACAAGCGCTGGCCGGGCAAGCTTCGCGACGTTGCTGGCGCAAGATCTGGCAGTCGCCCCTCTCCTGCTCTTTATCTCCATTTCTGGCGCGAGCGAATCCGGTTCGGTCGTTGCGACGCTCGCTCTCGCGCTCACCAACGCGGCCATCGCGCTCGCCGTGATCGTCATCGTCGGCCGCGTCGTGATGCGACCGCTGTTCCGTCTGGTGGCATCAGTGGGCATGAGCGACCTGTTCGTCGCCACCACGCTGTTCGTGATCGTCGCAACCGGAGTGGCTGCCGCAGTGGCTGGCTTTTCCATGGCGCTCGGCGCCTTTGTCGCCGGACTGCTGCTTGCCGAGACGGAATTTCGCAAGGCGATCGAGACCGCCATCGATCCGTTCAAGGGCCTCCTGCTTGGCCTCTTCTTCTTCACGGTCGGCATGAACATCGATTTCCGCGAACTCGCGCGCGACCCGGTCTGGCTGATTGCGGGCGCGACCGGGCTGATCGCCGTAAAGGCCGTTATCCTCATCTTCCTGGCCCGGATGTTCCGGCTCTCATGGCCGGCTTCTATCGAAGTCGGGCTGCTGCTGGGTCCCGGCGGCGAGTTCGCTTTCGTCGGGATCGGAATGGCGACGACGCTTGGTCTGATCGATGCCGGCGTATCGAGCTTCACGGTCGCACTGACCTCGCTGACCATGATGCTTACGCCCACGCTATCTCATCTCGCGCGGCGGCTGGCGCCGATGATACGCGAAGACAAGCCGCTTGACCCCGAGCTTGCCGTTGCGCCGAGCGGCGGGAGTGGCCATGCCATTGTCGTCGGACACGGCCGGGTGGGACAGGTCGTCTGCACGATGCTGGACCGGCACCAGTTCAAGTACATTGCGGTCGACAATGATGCCGCGGCCGTCCCAGAGCAGCGAAGACAGGGGCGTACCGTCTTTTACGGTGATGCGACGAACCCGGAGTTTCTGAAGAGCTGCGGCCTCATGGAAGCCGCCGCTGTCGTCGTCACGATCAATCAACCCGAAAACATCGACGAAATTGTCGCGCAGGTCCGCGCGCTGCGGAAAGACATGCTGGTGGTTTCGCGCGCCCGCGACGCCGACCACGCGCGGCATCTCTACCAGATCGGCGTTACCGACGCAGTGCCGGAGACCATCGAGGCAAGCTTGCTGTTATCGGAAGCTGCCCTGATCGGGCTCGGGGTGGCGATGGGTCATGTCGTCGCCAGCATCCACGAAAAGCGCGAGGAGTTCCGGCACGAATTGCAGAAGGCGGCGGGAAACGCAGCGGTCACGCCGGTTCGGACGACCGGCACCAAAAAGCGTCGATTTTTCTGACGGACTGCGGCGGCGGCGCGCCAACGGCCTATCGCGCCTTGCTCCAGTCCGGCCGGATATTGCCGGACACGCCGTCTAACGCGCCCTCGACCAGTTCCGCCACCAACAGGCGGCTGTAATCGACGGGCCCCGGCATGGTCACCCGTCCCTTCGGTATGACCTTGAAGCCGACGCGGCTGTAATAGGGTTCGTCGCCGACCAGAATGACCAAACGATGGCCCTTGGCCTTGGCATCCCGCAGCGAACGATCGAGCAGCATCCGGCCGACGCCGCGGCCGCGAAACGGCGGCTCGACCGTCAACGGTCCGAGCATCAGGGCCGGTGTGTCGCCGATGCAGATCGGCAACTGGCGCACCGAGCCAACCAGCAATGTGCCGATCCGCGCCGTGAACGAGAGGTCCAGCAGGTGATCGACATGCTCGCGCAGGCGGTAGGCACTCAGCACGAAACGGCCGGGACCGAACGTGCGCTCATGCAGCCGTTCGATCGCCTGGGCGTCCTTCGGTGTTTCGGCCAGGATGGTGACATCAAGTTCGCTCATGATGGGGCGCGGGATAGCATCTGGCGACGGCGCGGTCCATCGCTGGAAGATGGCAATCCCTGTATTGCCTCAATCCCTGACACGGGCGGGATGGGACAAATAGGCCAGCAGCTTCATCTCGCGGCGGCCGCGCGTCACCGTATCCAGCACCAGCCCCGAGCTGACCGACAGCACCGCCACGATCATCAGGCCCATCGACAGCACCGCTGTCGGCAGCCGCGGAACGATACCTTCCTCGAGATAGGTGACGACCACGGGGAACGCGAGGCCAATCGAGACCAGCGTCAGGAAGATGCCGATCACCGTGAAGAACCGTAGCGGCTTTTCCGACCGGTACAACTTCAGGATGGTGCCGAGGATCCGGAAACCGTCGCGCCAGGTGTTGAGCTTGCTGAACGATCCCTCGGGGCGTGCGTAATACGGCGTCTCGACTTCCATCACCGGCAGCGCCAGTTCGAGCGCGTGAACGCTGAGCTCGGTTTCGATCTCAAAACCGTCGGACAGTACCGGAAAGGATTTGACGAAGCGACGCGAGAACACCCGATAGCCGGAAAGGATGTCCTTGAACGCCTGACCGAACACCGCGGAGAGGAAGCTCGTCAGCATCCAGTTGCCGGTGCGGTGGCCGGGCCGGTACGCCGCGACTGATTGGTCGACGCGAAAGCCCACCACCATGTCGAGGTGATCGTTGACCAACGCGTCGATCATGCGCGGCGCGCTCGGCGCGTCATAGGTGGCGTCGCCATCGACCAGTACATAGATGTCGGCATCGATGTCGGCGAACATGCGCCGCACCACATGCCCCTTGCCCTGGCGGCGCTCGCTCCGCACGATGGCTCCGGCCGCGCGCGCGACCTCGATGGTGCGGTCCCTCGAATTGTTGTCGTAGACAAAAATCCGAGCCGTCGGCAACGCCTTGCGGAAATCCGAGACCACGGTGGCGACCGCGGCTTCTTCATTGAAGCATGGCACCAGAACCGCGATCCGCAGCGCCGGTCCTGTCATCGCACGCTCATCGAGCTAAATCTGTCCATACCGCGTTATATCGCAATCAGGCGTTGGCCGGTTGGGGAAAGGCCGCGCTGTCGGCGGCCGGTTCGCCGCGCAGATCGAGCGTCGCGAACAGCAGAGTCCAGAGCGAGAGCATGTCGATCGGAATGATATAATATGGCGTAAATATCGGATGGGTCATGAAGAAAATCAGATTTACCGCGAGGTTAATGCCGACCAGAACGGCAATCCGCCCGGCCCTTGCGCGATTAAAGCGCCATAGCAGGCCGGTCCAGACGGCCGCAATCCCCAGCAGGATAAACTGAACATCGACGAAATATCGCCAGAGAATGCCCGGGTTCAGCTCCGGCGGAACGACGTCAACGCTGCCATAGGTCGTCGAGAGCGGACTTCCCGCATTGATCGTGTTGGCGATCAGCGTCGGCGCCATTCCAATCAGAAGCGCGACACCGAACGCGACGCCCTGCAGGAACATTTCCCTGCTTCTAGTCCACAGGAATGCGCCGCCAAGATAGAGACAGTAGCCGGCCGCCAGAAACAGGTTCGGCAGACGGAGATTGACGGAGATACCGAGTAGCAGGCCAATTAGTGCGAGCAGAAAAAGCCGCTGCCGCGGCCCATCCGCGAAGAGCTTCGCAGTCAAAAATCCCGCCAGCGCGCAGACCATCATGGTCGGCGCCACCGAATAGCTTGCCTTCGTCGGATTGATCATCAGATAGATGGCGGCATCACCGAACGCGGCAACCAACATGAGTCGATAAAATGTGGACGCATAGGTCAGGGCGATCAGCGAAAAGCCGACGGCGACGACAGACGTCAAAATGTAGAGCGGTACCACCTGAAACCCACTCGGAAACAACGCCAACGCAAATCCGGTCCCCGGAGGGTATTGCAGGGCGCGTTTGTTCGTCTTCGCATTCCACACGTGACAAGGCATTTTCGTCGGATCATTCCAGTCTGGGAAGCTGATTTCCTTCAGCTTGCCGGAGAGGAAACGATCGTCGTCGCGCGTGATGTCGGTATTGAACCCGTCCAGGCCGTATTTCTGGAACAGATGCGCCTGCCGCAGATAGCAGATGTCGTCATAGACCCCGCGGCTTTCGCTCCAGCTCGAAATGGTCCAGACGTTGCTAGCCAGCACCACCAGGAAGCCAATGGCGCAAAGCAGCTTTAGGACTCCCATTCTCCCCATGTCGATTCCCCGCCCCCGTTTCCCCGCTTCTAGGCATTGCGGGGCCGCGAAGCAACCGAGCGCCTCGCGTCAGCGCCAGGTCGCAATACGCGCCTTGCCATCGAGCACTTCGGCGATCCGGAGCCGCGTGCCCCTGGTCGTCTCCGCCGGCAGCGCCCCTGCCGCATAGAACCCGCACTCGACGATCTCGTGGTTGGGCTCCGGCAGGCGGTCCTGCCGGAACTGCCTGACGACATAGACCGCGACATGGTCGCGGCGGGAAACGTGCCCGTTGAAGAACAGGCCGTGCAGGACCGGCTCTCCGGTCAATTCGATCCGCCCCTCTTCCACCAGCTCCCTGCGCAAGGCTTCGAGAAAGGTTTCGCCGACCTCGACCCCGCCGCCCGGCAGGTGCCAGCCCGCGACATAGCTGTGCCTGACCAGGAACACCTTGTCGTCGCCGTCGAGCACGACGCCGCGAACCCCGAGCGTCATGCCACGGGCCATCCGCCAATAGAGGTGAAATACGCGCCGCAACTGCGGTTCGAAACGTTTTCGCAAGTGCTGGAGCGCCGTCACGCAAACCTCGGATGGACAGTTATCACGTTTGATCCTTATATCGCCGACATGATGGTGCGACGGCTCTATATCACAGAGAATGCGGCGGAGCGCGAATGACCGACATCTTCACGCTGGCGCATCTGTCGGACCCGCATCTGCCGCCGCTGCCCGCTGCGCGGCTGCGCGATCTCGCGGGCAAACGTGCGCTCGGCTATTTCAATTGGACCCGCAACCGCCATAAATATCACCGCCGCGAGGTGCTGGACGCACTGGTTGCCGATATGCAGGCGCAGCGGCCGGACCACATCGCGGTGACCGGCGATCTCGTCAACCTGGCGCTGGAGGCGGAATTCATCCCGGCCCAGGCGTGGCTCGAAAGCGTCGGCACACCGCAACAGGTGACCGTCGTTCCCGGCAATCACGACGCCTATGTGCGGGCGACGCGGCATCATTTCACCGGCGCGTTCGAGCAATATCTGCGCGGCGATGCCGCGGCGGACGGAGCGTTTTTTCCGTTCGTGCGCCGGCGCGGTCCGCTGGTGCTGATCGGGGTCTCCTCGGCGGTGCCGACGCTGCCATTGATGGCAACCGGCCGGCTCGGCCGCGCGCAGCTCGATGCGCTCGACCGCCAGCTTGCCCAGTTGCCGCCGGACGAGGCGTTCCGGGTGCTGCTGGTCCATCACCCCCTGCAATCGAGTTCGCGGATGAAGCGGCTGACCGACTCGAAGGCGCTGCGCGCCGTGCTGAAGCGGCGCGGCGCGGAACTGGTCCTGCACGGCCATGACCACATCCATTCGACGATGTGGCTTGAAGGCGCCGGCCACCAGATCCCCGCGGTTGGCGTGCCCTCGGCATCGGCGCTGGCGCACCGGCATTATCCGGCCGCTGCCTACAACCTGTTCTCGATCACGCGCGACGGCGGCAAATGGCGCTGCGTGCAGACCGTGCGCGCCGTCGATGCCGACTTCCGAGTCAAGCAGATCAAGCAGGCGACGCTGCTTTAGAAATTTTTCAGGCTTGCATAGAGCGCGACGGCGAACAGCGCCACCGCGCCCAGCACGAAGCCGAGCATGAACATGCCCAGGCCGCGGCGGCGCGGTTTCTTTTCCGCAACAGGCTCGGCCACGGGCATTGCCACCATCGCATGCTCGCGCTCGATCATGCGGCGGGCGACATAGCCGGTGACGGCATCGACCATGACGGGCACATCATGCGACTCGGCAAGCACGATGCGGCCGAAGCGCGTATCCTGCACGAAGCGGTAGATGCGCTTGTCGCGTCCCATCACGATATGCGCGACCACGTCGATCCACAGCCGCGGCGTCTCGCCCTGGCTGACACCGCGATCGAACAGATCGATCTGCTCCGGCACCTCTGCAAACAGCGGATCGAGCGCCTCGTTCAGGATCTCGAGCCGCGCGACCTCGGCATCGCGCAGTTCGACCACGACGCCGGTCCGATCGGCGGCCTCGATGCGGGCCTGGCGAAGCGCGTCGCGCAGCCGGGTCGGTCGCATGTCTCGAGCCTCGTTGCCGGTGTTTTGCGCGTTTGACATCGGTAGCCGCCTTTATCCTGCAGGGGTTGGCAGGATTAACCTAGCAGTAACTATGTTGCGCGCAAAGGCTGTTTAGTTGCAATGGGTTAGCGATCCACTGGCTTTCGAGTGCGCGGCGATACCCCCACCCCGGCCCTCCCCCGCAAGCGGGAGAGGGTGAAGAAAGGCTGCCCCTGAACCGCAAACGGCCCCAGCCGATTGCCGGATGGGGCCGCCTGTCCTTGGACGTTTCTTCTGATTAAGTCGGCAGCAGCCGGTCAGGCCGAGACGCGCGAGGGCTCTTCGACGATCGAGAAGCGTACGCCGGCTTTATGGCGGCTCTCTTCAGAGACCTCCTTCCAGCACTCTTCGGCTTCCTTGCGGGTCTTGAACGGGCCTCTGACCTGGGCCGAGCCTTCGACGAGCTTGTGGAAGTTCATCGAACCGAACTCGCCGCCGATCACCCAGAAATTGCTGCCTTTGGTCATTTTCAGTCTCCTGTTGTCCGAGTAGCGTGATCAGTCTGGAATCCGGCCAGACCCCAGACTGATCAATTCCACCGTTAGCCGAACTGGTTCATCGTATTGTGGACGCCGCCCGCCTTCAGAGCGGCTTCACCGGCGAAATATTCCTTGTGATCGTCGCCGATATCGGAGCCGGCCATGTTCTGATGCTTGGCGCAGGCGATACCCTGGCGGATCTCCTGGCGCTGAACATTCTTCACATAGCCCAGCATGCCCTGCTCGCCGAAATAATCCTTCGCGAGATTATCAGTCGACAGAGCTGCCGTGTGATAGGTCGGCAACGTGATCAGATGGTGGAAGATGCCAGCACGCTTTGCTGAATCGGCCTGGAAGGTGCGGATGCGCTCGTCGGCTTCAATGGCCAGCGGCGTATCGTCGTATTCCGGCTTCATCAGGTCGGCCCGATTGTACTTGCTGACATCCTTGCCGGCTTCCTTCATCGCGTCGTACACCTGCCAACGGAAGTTGAGCGTCCAGTTGAACGACGGCGAGTTGTTGTAGGCCAGCTTCGCGTTCGGAATCACCTCGCGAATGCGGTCAACCATCTTGGCGATCTGCTCGATATGCGGCTTCTCGGTCTCGATCCACAGCAGGTCGGCACCGTTCTGCAGCGAGGTGATGCAGTCGAGCACGCAGCGATCCTCGCCGGTGCCGGCACGGAACTGATAGAGGTTGCTGGCAAGCCGCTTCGGGCGCATCATCTTGCCGTTGCGGTTGATGATGACATCGCCATTCCGGGCCGTGGCGGCTGTCACTTCCTCGCAATCCAGGAAGCTGTTGTACTGATCGCCGAGGTCGCCGGGCTTGTGGCTCACAGCGATCTGCTGCGTGAGACCGGCACCCAGCGAGTCGGTGCGGGTCACGATGATGCCGTCTTCGACGCCCAGTTCGAGGAAGGCATGGCGGCAGGCCCGGATCTTCGCCAGGAACACCTCGTGCGGCACGGTCACCTTGCCGTCCTGGTGGCCGCACTGCTTTTCGTCGGAGACCTGATTCTCGATCTGCAGGGCGCACGCACCCGCCTCGATCATCTTCTTGGCAAGCAGGTAGGTTGCCTCGGCATTGCCGAAGCCGGCGTCGATGTCGGCGATGACGGGCACGACATGGGTCTGGAAGTTGTCGATCTTTTCGATCAGCGCCTTTTCCTTCGCCTTGTCGCCTTCCTTGCGGGCGGCGTCGAGCGCGCGGAAGATATCGTTGAGCTCACGGGAATCCGCCTGACGGAGGAAGGTGTAGAGCTCTTCGATCAAGGCCGGCACCGAGGTCTTCTCGTGCATCGACTGATCGGGAAGCGGTCCGAACTCGGAGCGAAGCGCGGCGATCATCCAGCCGGAGAGATACAAATAGCGGCGATCGGTCGTGCCGAAATGCTTCTTGACCGAAATCAGCTTCTGCTGCGCGATGAAGCCATGCCAGCAACCGAGCGACTGAGTGTACTTGGTGGGATCGGCGTCATAGGCAGCCATATCGCTGCGCATCAGCGCCGCGGTGTACCGAGCGACGTCCAGGCCGGTCTTGAAGCGGTTCTGCAGACGCATGCGCGCGACGGCTTCGGCGGTGACGCCATTCCAGGTCGGCTGGCTCTCAAGGAGCGCTTCAGCAGCTTTAATCTCGCTCAGATAGGAAGCCGGTCCCTGGATAGTCCGGTCACTGATCCCACGTGGCTGATAGTTCATGTGCGTATCCTTTCGGTGCCGACGACCTGCAGCGTTTGTCTTCGCCACGTCCTATCGACATTCTTGACAGTGCATTGCGAAACGTACTGAGAGCTAAACGCCAGAATCCCTATTTCGTACAGGGTGCTTGATCTTTATTGGTGATGTCATGTAACATCCATACTTGTCATAAATGTAATTTTGTAAATTTTGTCACAATCAGGACCTGCCATGGCCACTGAATCCGGAAAGAAGCTGTTCGTCGGCCCCCGTTTCCGGCGGATCCGGCAGCAGCTTGGACTGTCGCAGACCCAGATCGCCGAGGGGCTTGGGATCTCGCCGAGCTACGTCAACCTGATCGAGCGGAACCAGCGACCGGTGACGGCGCAGATCCTGTTGCGGCTGGCCGAAACCTATGACCTGGACCTGCGCGATCTCGCCACCGCCGACGAGGACCGCTTCTTTGCCGAGCTGAACGAAATCTTCTCCGATCCGCTGTTCCGCCAGATCGACCTGCCGAAACAGGAACTGCGCGACCTCGCCGAACTCTGCCCGGGCGTGACCCATTCGCTGCAGCGCCTCTACGCCGCCTACACCGAGGCCCGCCGCGGCGAGACGCTGGTCGCTGCCCAAATGGCCGACCGCGACGAGGGCGCCCGCTTCGAGGCCAACCCGATCGAGCGCGTGCGCGACCTGATCGAAGCCAATCGCAATTATTTTCCCGAGCTCGAACAGGCCGCGGAAAATCTGCGCGATGAACTCCACGCCTCCGCCGAGGAGCTGTTTGCCGCGCTTTCGGCCCGGCTGCGCGAAAAGCATTCGATCGTCACCCGCATCATGCCGGTCGACGTCATGCGCGAGACGCTGCGCCGGTTCGACCGCCATCGGCGCCAGCTTCTGATCTCCGAACTGGTCGACGGCTCGGGCCGCGCCTTCCAGCTCGCGCTGCAGATCGGCCTCGCCGAATGCGGCGCATCCATCGACGCCATCGTCAACCGCGCCGGCCCGCTCGACGACACGCCGCGGCGGCTCTACCGGATTACGCTGGCGAACTACTTCGCCGCCGCCGTCATGATGCCTTATCAGCCGTTCCACAGCGCGGCGGAAAACCTGAACTACGACGTGCACGTGCTGGCGCAGCGCTTCAACGCCGGCTTCGAGCAGGTGTGCCACCGCCTCACCACGTTGCAGCGGCCGAACGCGCGCGGCGTGCCGTTCTTCCTGTTGCGCGTCGACAATGCCGGCAATGTCTCCAAGCGGTTTTCCTCCGGCACGTTTCCGTTCTCGAAATTCGGCGGCACCTGTCCGCTGTGGAACGTGCATTCGACCTTCGACACGCCGGACCGCCTGCTCAAGCAGGTGATCGAACTGCCCGACGGCACGCGTTATTTTTCCATCGCGCAGATGGTGCGCCGGCCGATCGCCCCGCACCCGCAGCCGCAGCCGCGCTTTGCGATTGGCCTGGGTTGCGAAATCCGCCACGCATCGAAACTGGTCTACGCCGCGGGGATGGATCTGGAAAAGGCCGAGGGCACGCCGATCGGCGTCAACTGCCGGCTTTGCGAACGCGAAAACTGCAGCCAGCGCGCCGAGCCGCCGATCACGCGGACGCTGATCCTTGACGAGAACACGCGGCGGGTGTCTTCGTTTGCATTTTCGAATGCGCGTGAGTTGTGAGGGCCCCACTCTCTCATCCCGTCGTCCCTGCGAACGCAGGGACCCATACGCCGCGGCCATAGTTTGTTGAAAAACGATGCAACGACCAGCGCGCCAAATACTACTCCCTGTGGTTATGGGTCCCTGCGTTCGCACTAGGGCATCTACACATCTTCTGGAGTCTTCTCAAAGAGTTACGGTGAGAATGCCGAGAAATCACGCATCATCGCTCGGCTAGACGAACGAAATTCGGTCGTAGGTTAACAACTAAGTCCTTGATCGCGAGTCAGTTTTTCGGCTCGAAAGATGTGTAGATGCGCTAGTGCGTTCGCAGGGACGACGGGGACATTTGGCGGCCCGTCATTGCGAGCGCAGCGAAGCAATCCATTCTCTTCTTTTGCGTGGTGCGATGGATTGCTTCGCTACGCTCGCAATGACGTGGATATGATTTCGCGATCTCGCGACGCAGTTGCGCCCGAGGTTTGCATCTTGTGTCCCTCCTCAGAAAAACAGAGGGCGCAGGGAAGGCCGGGTGCTGGCTGGCACCCGCGGTCTCGTGTGCAAGGATGCGCAAAGAAACGCACACGAGCATACAGGTATCAGCCGAAACAACCGACCTTCCCTGCGCGAATGGTTTGACGGCTTATGCCGAGCTCTCCCCGGAGACGAATTCCTCTTGCCTCCGTCACCGGCGAATTGGCGGTTCGCATCGCCCGGTTGAGCTTTGCAAACCTCCGCCGGCTTGACACCAGCCACGGGTGCCAGGACCACACGGTTTTGCCGTACGCGACCCGCCTTCGCTAGAGGATTCGCCGGGCCTGGTACCCGCCCGTCGAGCTCTTGAGCGAAGGCGAAGGAAACGCCGTTCGTCTGGCGCGCTGGCATCGCTCACGGGAAACCCGCCCTGCGATTCCGATCACGCGTCCGGCGCTTTCGCGTCCACCGCAGCCCGGCCCAACGTTCGTGACGATGGCCAACGCCCCTCTTGCGGGCCGGGATAGCGCGAGTTGTAGGACTGATTTGCGTCGCGCGCGAAGCAGATTCTTTTTTCGCGCACGACTGGACGAGGCAAATCAGCTTGAAAGGATTGAAGAACTTTTTGTTTTGCGCAACAGCCGAGATTCGGCGAGAAAGATGAAGGCCTGTTCATCAGCATTACATCACCGCCGCGCCAGCGGGAAAAAGCGGAACACCGCCACATGCGAAAGCGTTGCTGGTCACCTGCAACAGGAGAGACCAATGCTGAAGATATTGATTACGGTTTCGACCGCCGTGCTGCTCGCGACCTCGGCATTCGCGCAGGGCACGAAGTCTCCGGGTTCCTCCGAGTACGCCCCGGGACAGAAGATGCAGAAGAGCACGAAATCGACCGCGCCCGGTGCGTCGGAATATGCTCCCGGTCACCAGAAGAAGACCGCGAAGGGCCGTTCCGAAAGCGCGCCGGGTAAGCAGACGACCGGATCGGCTACGACCAAGAAGAAGTATTAGTCCGTTAATAGTGCGGCCCGGCGTCACTGCCGGGCCGTTTCGCGTCGGCGGACGCACAAGTCTCATCTGCTGCGCTGAATGGACCTGAGGTAGTTCACCGCGGCGGCGGCCTCGTGCCGGTTGAAGCGAAACGTCGGCATCTCCCGATGAATGGTGGTCAGCCCGTCCTGCAGCCGCTGCACCATGTCGGTGTCGTAGAGCTTTTCGCCGAAGGTGCGAAACGGCGGCGCTAGCGGGTTCGGACTCTTGCCCGTCTTGCCGACGGCGTGACACCGTGCGCACAGATCTTCCAGCATCGTCTTGGCGCGCTGCTGTTCGGCGTCGAGCGCCTGCGCGGCGCCGCCGGCGCCAAGCAACGGTAGCGCGAGGGCCGCCAATACCCATAATTTTCGCGATGTGAGGCCAGGCATCGGTATGGCTCGGGTCTTCCAGAATTTCATTTGAAGTGTATGCGCCTCGAAGTGTACGCGCCTCGCCCCGGAACATCTTGCGATACGTCAACGCGCGCAGCCTTTTTCGGCCCCCGGCTGGACTCGGAAATGACAAAGTTAAATCTTGGGTATTGCGCAATTTTGCGATGGAACGGCCGAGCCGATTCGCTAGTTTTGAAAGGAGCGAATCAAGACTCGCGAGAATGGATACAGACCCGATGTTGCGACGCGTCAAGCTGATGAACCCGTTCGAAATCGTCCAGGACCGGCTTGCGCCGGAGCGGCCGCAGCCGATCGAGCGCAAGGTAGTGAACCGCGCCGCCCGTTCCACGCCGGTCTGCGACGCCTGCGGTTCCGACGACATCATCTGCCACGCCACGGCGCAATGGAGCAACGAAGCGCAGGAATGGCAGCTCGCCAACACCTTCAATCAGCCGGCGCACTGCAATACTTGCCACAAGGACTGCAATCTGGTGTGGCTGACGCTGAATTGAGCGAGCGGCAGTGACGCCGTCCTTCGGACGGCTATACCCGGCCATGACGGAGGAATTCCGTCTCAAATCTCCGCATATACCTCCAGCAGGTTTCCATCGGGATCCCTGAAGAACAGTGTGCGATGGCCAAAGGGCTGGTTGGTCGGCGGCTCAAGCAGATCGACGCCGTGCCGCACCAGCTCGTCGGCGCAGCGATCGACGTCATCAGCGGCAACCTTGAACGCGAGCTGCAGCGAAGCGCTCCCCGCCGGCATAGGCGCATCCTGCGCCGTCCGGCCCGGCCGCGCCAACGCGAGCGTGTTGCCGCCGATCTGGTATTCGATCCATCCTGCTGACAACTCGCGCGTCAGCGGAAAGCGAAGGACGCCCTCATAGAAGCGACGCATCGCCGCCATGTCGCGCACGAAGATGGCGGTGTAGTTGACGGCGCGGATGGATCGGAAGGGTGAGTTGGGAGGGGGATTCTGATCATTCACGACTGCATCTCCATGTGCCCCCGGTTGGCCTTGTCTCGATATTAATGTCCCATAAAATATGGTTGGCCAACCGCTTGGAAACTGGGTGAACCGCCGTGGACTCTCTTGAAGGTGCTCTACGTCTCTTCGGCCTGATATTTGGTTGGCCGCTATCCGTCTTCCGCCGCTGGCTGGATCGCCAGCCGCATCGTGACCCGTCGCAGATCTCACCGTTGGAGAAGTTTGGGCGACTTATGCTCGGGATCACCTTGACGCTCTGCATCCTGATCCCGCTGGGCTGGCTGATCTTCAAGTGAAGACCACACCGGGTAGCCCGCATGAGCGCAGCGATATGCGGGACCACCGACCCTGGATGTCGCTTCCGCCTACGCTCTTCGAGCCACGGCGGACAAGTCGCTCATCCGGGCTAAGCCTGTTCAAGCCTTGGCATCTGGATTGCCCCAAATCCTCTCCTCGCTCCAACCCAACTCCGCGAACTCCGCAGCCCGCAACGGCGCTTCACCCGCCGAGAAGAACTCGTCGAGCTGCGGCGGGCTCACTGACGTGCCGCTGAGCATGGCGTGGGCCTGGCCGCGATGGTGCACCTGATGCTGGAACAGATGCAGGAGCAGGCGGTCCATCCGCTCGCGCTGGATGGAGGTGCCGCGATGAACCGAGACGATGCGCTGCAATCCTGCGCTGTCGAGCGCTTCGACGACCTTGAGCAAACGTTGATCGACTGCGGCCTGCGCTTCCTTCAACGCGGCGACGGTTGCACAAGGCTCCTGATCCGCCCAGGCGGCTGGGCCGAGCGTACCGCCTTCCATCGCATCGACGTAGAAGTGGTCGATGATCAGGATGTGGTTAAGCGTGGCGCGCAGGCTCGGAAAGAAGCTGGTTCGTTTGGCGGTGAACTCATCCTGCGACAGCCGTGCACAGGCGGTGAGCAGCCGGTGGTTTGCCCAAGCGTTGTTGTGGGCCATGGCGCGGTAGGGAAGCACGTCGTTCATTTGTGTTGCCCGGCCAGTAGCCCGCATGAGCGCAGCGATATGCGGGGAACGATAATGAAGATCCCGGATATCGCTTCGCTCATCCGGGCTACGCACGCTGTGCCCTGCCCTACGAGCCTCTGATTGCTACCTGCCAAGGGATGGCGCTGCGGAGTGCTTTCACGGCTCCGCTCCGATCGACAAATATCGGACCATTGCCAGCGAGACGGGAAGAATAGTTGCCAGTCTCTGCGAACTCCTTGCTGTCATAAAAGAAGAGCCATCCTTCGTCGATTGCCTCATTACGAACTATATCGAACTCGTCGTTGCTCGCGTCAGCAAGGCCCCGCACAGTTCTTTCAGCCAGATCCCTTGCTTGATCAAACGAGATCGCCACTTGCTTGTCCCATTACGTCGGCCAACTCGTAGGGCGGATTAGCGAAGCGTAATCCGCCGTCGTTGCGGCAAGAACGGTAGGTTACGCCTTCGGCTAACCCACCCTACAAGTCCCTACTCCGCCGCCTGCCGCGTCGGTGCCTCCAGCATCTCCACCACTTTCGGCGGCGACATCGGCAGCGCGTAGAAACGTTTTCCCAGCGCGTCGTAGATGGCGTTCGCCACCGCCGCCATCACCGGCACCAGCGGCACTTCGCCGACGCCCTTGACGCCTTGCGGGTGTTTCGGGTTCGGAATTTCGACCATGATGCAGTCGATCATCGGCAGGTCCGAGCAGACCGGCATGCGGTAGTCGAGGAAGCCGGGGTTATCGACCTTGCCTTCCTTGGTGTAGATGTACTCCTCGTTCAGCGCCCAGCCGATGCCTTGCGCGACGCCGCCCTGGAGTTGGCCCTCGACATAGCCGGGGTGGATGGCGCGGCCGACATCCTGCACGGCGGTGTAGCGGATCACGCGTGCGATGCCGAGATCGACGTCGACCTCGACGTCGCAGACATGCGTGCCGAAACCGCCGTCCGCACCTTGGGTGTTGAGCTGCACGCCGGCTCCAATGGGTCCGCCCATCGCGGGCGCCTTCTCGGCGAGCTCTTCCAGCGTCAGCGGCTCGAACTGGCCGGCGTTCGGGCTCGCCGGATGCGCCGCGCCGTTCTCCCACTTCACCGCTTCGGGATCGATCTCCCAGATCTTTGCCGCGCGCTCGCGCAGCGTCTGGATGATCTTTTCCGTCGACTGCGTCACCACCATGGACGATGCAAACAGCACGCGGCTGCCGCCGGTGAGGTTGGAGAAACCGACCGTCTGCGTATCGCCGATGATGACGGAGACGCGGCGGTAGTCGATGCCGAGCAGCTCGGCGCAGATGTTGGCGATGCCGGCGCGCGAGCCGCCAATGTCAGGGTGCCCTGTCGTGACGACGACGTTGCCGTCTTCCGTGATGTTGACTTGCGCGGAAGATTCGCCGCCTGCGTTGAACCAGAAGCCGGACGCTGTGCCCCTGCCCCTCAGCTTGCCGTTTCCGTCGCCGAGCGGCGCGGCATAGTGCGGCGAGCTTTTGGCCGCTTCCACGGTCTCAACATAGCCGATGCGCGGGAAGACCGGACCGTGCGCGGCCTTGGTTCCTTCCCTCGCGGCGTTCTTCAGGCGGAAGTCGAGCGGGTCCATCTTCAGGGCTTCCGCGACTTCGTCGAGCACGCATTCGACCGCATAGGCGCCAATCGGCGCGCCCGGCGCGCGATAGGCTGCGACCTTGGAGCGGTTGGAGCAGACGTCGTAGCCTTCCGAGAGCAGGTTCGGAATGTCGTAGGGCGTGAAGCTGCAGCCCGCGGCGCCGCGGATCGGCGAGCCCGGGAAAGCGCCGGCCTGCAGATAGAAGGTGCCGTGCGCGGCGACGATCCTGCCGTCCTTCGTCGCGCCGACCTTCACCGTGCTCTTCGAACCTGAGGTGGGGCCGGTCGCGCGCATCACTTCCTCGCGCGTCATCACCATCTTCACCGGGCGACCGGATTTTTTCGCAAGCAGCGTCGCGAGCGGTTCGAGATAGACGATGGTCTTGCCGCCGAAACCGCCGCCGATCTCGGCGGGGATGGCGCGGATATCGCTCTGCGGGATGCCGGTGAGATAGGCCGTCATCGCGCGCACCATGAACTGGCCCTGGCTGGAGCTCCAGATCGTGGTCTTGCCGTCTGGCGCAACCGAGATCAGGCAGGCATGCGGCTCGATATAGCCCTGGTGCACCGGGCGCGTGGTGAAGGTGCGCTCGATCACGATGTCGGCCTGCTTGAAGCCTTGCTCGATGTCGCCCTTCTTGTGCTCGAGGCGGCCGACGATGTTGGACGGCTTGCCGTCGAACTTGTTGAACTCGTGCAGGATCGGCGCGTCGGGCTTGAGCGCGTCGTCGATCTCGATCGACCACGGCAACACCTCGTAATCGACCTCGATCAGCTTGCAGGCTTCCTCGGCGATCGCTTCCGTGGTCGCGGCGACGGCCGCGACGGGGTGGCCGGGGAACAGCGCCTTGTCGCGCGCCATCACGTTGCGGCACATCCAGCGCATGTCCTGGATGCCGAGCATCACCGCGCCCTTCTCGATCGGGAAATCGACGATGTCCTTCGAGGTGACGACGGCCTTCACACCCGGCAGCTTCTCTGCCTTCGAGGTATCGATCGATCGGATGCGCGCATGCGGATGCGGGCTGCGCAAGACCTTGCCCCAGATCATGCCGGGCATGGTGGTGTCGGCGGCGAACTGGGCGCGGCCGGTGACCTTGTCCATGCCGTCAGGCCTGATGGTGCGCTGGCCGATCCATTTGTTGTTGGTGACGAGGTTCATGGGGCTGTCTCCCGAAAATCAATGCGCGCGCATTTCTTGATTTTGAAGTTCCTGGGCGGTTTCCATCACCGCGCGGACGATCTTGTCGTAGCCGGTGCACCGGCAGAGATTGCCGGCGAGCCAGAAGCGGACTTCTTCCTCGGTCGGGTCCGGATTTTTCCGCAGTAGCGCGTCGGAGGCGACCAGCATGCCCGATGTGCAGATGCCGCACTGAAGCGCGGCCATTTCGAGAAATTTTTGCTGCAGCGGATGCAGTTTCTCGCCCTGCGCCAGACCCTCGATGGTCCTGATCTCGTGGCCCTCGGATTCGACCGCGAGCATCAGGCACGAGCAGACCAGCCGATCGTCGATCGTGATCGAGCAGGCGCCGCAATCGCCTGAGGCGCAGCCTTCCTTGGAGCCGGTCAAGGCCAGCGGTCCGCGTAGCGCGTCGAGCATGGTGTCTGACGGCTCGCACAGAAATTCCATCGGCTCGCCGTTGATTGATGTGGTGACGTGAACTTTGGCCATGAATTATTTTCCGATCTCAATTCTTTTGGGTCGCGCGTTGGGCGGCGATCGCGGCGGTGCGCTTGAGCAGCACGCCGGCCACCTTGATGCGATAGGCGATGGTGCCGCGCTTGTCGTCGATCGGGCGGCAGGCGGCGGAGCAGGCGCTGGCTGCCTTCGCCAGCGCGGCGTCATCGAGCTTTGAGCCGATCAGCGCCTTTGCGGCGTCTTCCACCAGCAGCACGGTCGGCGCCACCGCGCCCAAGCCGACGCGGGCGGCAGTGACGGTGCCGTCCTTCATGGTGAGGCTGACACCGCAGCCGACCACGGCGATGTCCATTTCGGTGCGCGGGATCATGCGCAAGTAAGCATCGCTCGATCCGGGTGGGCGCGGCGGCAGCGTGAAGCTGACGAGGATCTCGCCGGGCTTCAAGTTGGTGCGGCCGGGCCCGGCAGGGACGTCCTCCACCTTCATCTCGCGGCGGCCGTTCGGGCCCTGCACGGTGACGATGGCGCCGGCCGCGACCATCGCGGGCACGCTGTCGCCGGCGGGCGAGCCGTTGCAGAGATTGCCGCCAGCGGAGGCGCGGCCCTGCACCTGCTTGGAACCGATCAGGTTCACGGCTTCGAGCACGCCGGGCCAGACCTTGCCGAACGTCTCGTGTTCCGCGAGCGCCATGCCCGAAACGGCGGCGCCGATGCGAAAGCCGCCATCGGCGGTCTGTTCGATTGCCGTCAGCTCGGGGATTCTCTTGATGTCGACGATCACGCCGGGCTTGAGCACGCCCGATCGCATCTGCACCAGAAGATCGGTGCCGCCGGCCAGGATGCGCGCGGCGCTGCCCGCTTTCGCAAATGCACCGACCGCTTCGTCAAGCGTATCGGGCGCCAAATATCGGAGTTCCGTCATGGTCTTCCGCCATCTCCCTCGTTCCGCCCGCCCCGGTGATTGTCGGCTCACCTTCAAAAGTCGGGCAGATGCCAAGCCTACACGGGGAAAAGCGGTTGGAACAGCCTGCGAGATCAGGTTGTTACGGCAGGCTCCTATGCGCGTGACGGGGCTTGCGCAGCGGATTGCTCCGACGCCGTAGGGTAGGCAAAGGCGCACTTGCGCCGTGCCCACCATATTGATTGAACTGGCCGGATTTGAAATGGTGGGCACGCTTCGCTTTGCCCACCCTACAATCCTTCTCGCCGGTGACATTGATGCTGCTTCACAGATCCCTCGTTGCTGCCACGGCGTCCCTGTTTCTTTCATCTCTCGCCATCGCCCAACCGGCCCCCGCCCCAGTTCGTCCCGCACCGAGAGTTGCACCCGCACCCGGTCAGCAGCCGCCGGCCGCCGCTCCGCGCGCACCCCGCGGCGCGGCCTGCCACAATGGCCTGTCGTTCGATCGCTTCCTCGCCGACCTCAAACAACAGGCCGCCGCAGAGGGCGTGTCGCAGCGCACGTTGGCCGAGGCGGCGCCCTACCTCGTCTACGACCAGGGCATCGTCAACCGCGACCGCGGCCAGCGCGTGTTCGGCCAGGTGTTCACCGAGTTCGCGCGGAACAGGGCGTCCGATGGCGCGGCAAAAAATGCGCAGGCGCGAATCCGGATGCATGCAGCCGCGTTCAACCGCGCCGAGAAGGAATACGGCGTGCCGCCCGCCGTGATCGCCGCGTTCTGGGGGCTGGAGAGCAGTTTTGGCGCCGAGTTAGGCAATCTGCATACGCTGCGCTCGCTGGTGTCGCTGGCCTATGACTGCCGCCGCTCCGAGATGTTCAGCAAGGAAACCATCGCCGCGCTGAAGATCATCGACCGCGGCGATCTCACGGCAAGCGAGATGATCGGCGCATGGGCCGGCGAACTCGGGCAGACGCAGTTCCTGGCGACGCACTATTTCAACTACGCGGTGGACTATGACGGCGACGGCCACCGCAACCTGTTGCGTAGCGCGTCCGATGTGATCGGCTCGACCGCGAACTATATCGCCAATGGATTGAAATGGCGGCGCGGCGAGCCGTGGCTGCAGGAAGTGCGCGCGCCGCAAAATTTTCCGTGGGAGCAGGCTGACCTCACGACAAAACTGCCGCGCGCAAAATTCGCGCAGCTCGGCGTCACCTATCCCGACGGCCGGCCGCTGCCGAACGACGACCTGCCGGCCTCGCTGCTCTTGCCAATGGGCCGTACTGGACCGGCGTTTCTGGCGTACGCGAATTTCGCCGCCTATACCGAGTGGAACAACTCGCTGATCTATTCGACCACCGCCGCCTATCTCGCCAGCCGCATCGCCGGCGCCCCGCCGATGCGGCAGCCATCGGCGCCGGTCGCACAATTGCCGCTCAACGAGCTGAAGGAGCTGCAGCAGCTCCTGGTGCGCGCTGGCTACAATGTCGGCAAGGTCGACGGCGTGATGGGACAGTTGAGCCGCACGGCGGTGAAGGCGATGCAGATCAAATACGGCCTGCCGGCGGATTCCTGGCCGACGGCGGAGCTCCTGGCGCGGATGCGCGGGCCCGGCGTCCAGGCGCAGCCTGCCGGCCTGCTGATGCCGGCAGCGCGGTAGTTGACAACAACGCCAGTCGTCATTCCCCGCCACCGGGTCGCGCGAATGCGCGCCCGATGACAGGCTCCGGCGGGCAATCCAGTACGCCGCGGCCTGTCGGCTCAAAGTGGTTGTATTTCCCCGCGCGCCTCCCATCTCGAGCAACACCTCATCCTCCCGAGGCACCATTCCACATCACGAAAAGAGCATCGCATGTCTTTCCACGACCTAACCGTGCCGGCCTTCCTGCAGATTCTCGGCAGCCTTTCCGGTCTGCTCGCCAAGGCGGAAGCGCATTGCACGGCAAAGAACATTCAGCCGGAGGTGCTGCTCAATGCCAGGCTTTACCCGGACATGTATCCGCTGACACGCCAGGTGCAGACGGCCTGCGATTTTGCCGCGAAGACCTGCGCGCGCCTCACTGGCAGCGAAGTGCCGTCCATACCCGACACCGAAAAGAGCTTTGAGGAATTGCAGCAGCGGATCGCGAAAACGACCGATTATGTGAAGGCATTCAAGCCGGCGCAGTTCGAGGGCGGCGAGACGCGCGAAGTGACCTTCCCGATCGGCCCCAGCAACACCATGACGATGAACGGCCAGCAATATCTCGTCAATTTCGCCTTCCCGAATTTT
Organism: Bradyrhizobium sp. LMTR 3; assembly: GCF_001693485.1. Taxonomy (GTDB): domain Bacteria; phylum Pseudomonadota; class Alphaproteobacteria; order Rhizobiales; family Xanthobacteraceae; genus Bradyrhizobium. The sequence continues at coordinate 5,732 of NZ_MAXC01000015.1, read as the reverse complement.
TACTTCCACGCCGCAACCGCGCACGGCATTTTGCGCCACAACGGCGTGGAAATCGGCAAGCGGGATTTTCTCGGGGTGAGGTAATCGTCAGCGCAAGGCGGCCAGCTCGCGCGCGAGGTTTTCGCGGGCCTGGCCGTCATATCTTGCGGCAAAGGCCGGATCGGGAAAGATCACCGGACGGGCGGCGAACTGGCCGAGCACCCTGGCGCGGCCGGCGCGATAGTCGGCGTCCGGCACGTGGATGAACTCCTGCCGGATCGCGGCGGCGTCGGCGTCGTAGCGCGCGGGCTCCGCGCCGAGAATGCTGAGGTCGATCGAGATCAAGATGGCGCCCAGGCGATCATCGGGCTGGACGTCGTGTGTCTTGGTCAGGCGGATCAGGCGGGCTACTTCCGCTCCGATATTCTCGCGGACGTGCTGCTCGGCCAGCCGCGCGCTGAGCTCTTCATTGTCCGAGCGGGTCGGGTCATAAACGACATCGTGCCACCAGATCGCCTCGGTCAGGATTTCGCGCTCGCGCTCCGAAAGATTGCCGACGCGCGCGAGCGCAGCGAGACAGTCTTCGATGTGCGAGAGGTTGTGGTAGTGGCGGCCCGGCGCCGTGTAGGCGGTGATCAAGTCTTCGCGGTTCATCGCAAGGCTCCGCGTCTCTGCCGTAGGGTGGGCAAAGCGAAGCGTGCCCACCGTTTCGCGCGAGATGCTCGATGGTGGGCACGGCGCTTGCGCGCCTTTGCCCACCCTACAAGTCCTACCGCATCGTGATCGCTAACCCACTGAGATCGGCGTTCGCCATCAACCCGACCTGGTGCCCGGTCAATTCCAGCACCGCGCCCTTCTGGTTGGTGAGCACGATCGCGCGTGCGCCGCGGCCGACCGCCAGGCCCGCGCCGGCTGCGCCGTAGACGCCCGCGACATCGGAGGGGCGCCAGATGTTGCTGACGCGGCCGCGCAGCACGGTCTTCGATCCACCGAACACCAGGCCGTAGTCGAGGCCGCCGGTCGACAGCGGATAGCGTCGCCCGTGAAAATTCAGAACGCCGCTGCCGCCGGACCCGCCGATGATCCATCCCGCCTTGTAGATCGTGAGCTGCACGAAACCTTCGTCGGCATGCGCGGCGGACGACAGCGTGACGCCGGCGAAGGCCGCAAACGCAAGCACGGTGGCGCGAACGGCGGATGGCATGTTCATGGATCGTATCTCCGGAGGGCTTCAAATCGGAAAAGTGTCGGGCGGGCTTTGCGCTGCAGATTGAGTCGCAACTATCGGATTGTAGCCGATCGGCGCAAGGGGCAAAGCATATTCAGGCCCCCGCGCGACGCACTCTGTGCCGACCCGCGCCGTGCGCCCGACACAATTTCATCACGATTGCACGAACAAAAATGCCGGCCTGTGAACTGCATTACTTTCACAGCCATCGTATGCCGCTATCGTATCCAGCGAATTTCCGTGACGGACGGGACCTTCAAACCAATCGGCGGGTCGTGAAGCGCGTGCGCCGCTGCCTTTCCAGCGGGGCAGCGGCGCGCTAGGCTTCAAGGCACCGAGCCATCCACGAGGTGTCCCATGTCCCCGATCCAGCATTTTGCGCCGCCCGCCGGCGTCAAGGCCCCGCCGCTATCCTTTGCCACGCGCACCGGCGACCTGCTGTTCATCTCGGGCATTCCGGGTTTTGACGACAAGGGCGCGCTGGCGGATGGTTTCGAGGCGCAGTTCGGCTTCGTCGTCGCCAATATCAAGCGCGTGCTCGACGAAGCCGGCGCGACGTTTCGCGATCTGGTCAAGGTCAACGTGCTGCTGACGCGCGCATCCGACGTCGCCACGATGAACGTGCTGTATGCGTCGGCGTTCGGGCCGGCGCCCTACCCCGCCCGTACCACCTGCGTGGTGCAGGCACTGCCCGATCCGAAGATGCTGATCGAGATCGAAGCTGTTGCCTCACTCGCTAAGACGTAGGGCGGATTAGCGACAGCGTAATCCGCCAATCTCGCGATCGTCGGTGGGACCTCACGGCTTCGGCATGGTTTCCTTCAGCGTATTGCCGACGAAATCGGCGGCATGGCGATAAGCGGCATCGTTGTCGCCGCGAAACGTCACGGTTCGCCGCATCAACAGTTTCTCGGCTTCGAGATCGAGCAACTGGATTTCGCCCCATTGCACCAAGGTGCTCATCTTGCGGATGCCGCCATAGACCACGAGCCGTGCGCCGGCCTTGCGCGCGGCGGCGATGAAGACGTCCTGCGACATGCTGGTCGCCGTACACGGATGATCGGGACATTCGATCGGCACCACGCGATAATCGCCCTGCGCCGCGAGATTGTCGCGCAGCAACGCGGCAAACGACGCGACGCGGGCGCGATGCTCCGCACTCTGGTCCACGACTTCGCCGGAGGTATCGAAATAATCGAAATCCGCTACCGCGACCGCGATCGGCGCGGCGGCCGGCGATCCGCTCGATGGAAACGACAATGCGGCTAGCGCGCAGAGCATCGTCAGCACGGCACTGGCGCCATTGCGCCGGCGTGAGGCGCGCCATCCGGTTGCCGTTTGCGTCATGCCTCGCCTCCTTCACGAGCGGAATGTTCGATGGTGGGCACGGCGCAAGTGCGCCTTTGCCCACCCTACAATTCCTAACGTAGTCGCCGCCAACCATCTTGTACAAGCGGGCGCGCTTGCTATCCTCTGGCAAAACCAAGCAAGAGGAAACGCGCCATGCCACTTCTCCAAAATCACATCGCCGTCATCACCGGCGCAGGTTCCGGTATCGGGCGCGCGATTGCGAGCGGCTATGCACGGGAGGGCGCGCGGGTCGTGCTGCTCGACAGGGACGAGAACGCGGTAGCAGAAACGGCAAGGGAAGTCCGCGACACCGGCGGCAATGCGGACAGCTTTGCGCTCGACGTCAGCAAACGCGAGGACTGCGTCGCGATGGCAAAGCAGGTCGCCGACAAGGTCGGCCAGGTCTCGATCCTCGTCAACAATGCCGGCATCGTCCGCCGCAACGGCATGCTGGGCGCGGCAGAGGCCGTGATCAGCGACTGGGAAGACATTATCGCGATCAACCTCACCGGCGTCTTCAACGTGACGCATGCCTTTCTCGAACCGTTGCGCGCGAGCAAGGGGCGCATCGTCAACATCGGCTCGATCCAGTCCTTCGTGCATGTGCGCACGCCGAGCTCGCCGGCCTACACCGCCTCCAAGCACGGCGTGCTCGGCTTCACCAAGGCGCTCGCCGCCGAACTCGGCAAGGAAGGCGTCCGCGTCAATGCAATCGGCCCCGGCTTCATCGCAACGCCACTGAACGCCAATGCCCGCGCCAACAATCCAGAGCTGGTGAAGACCTTCATGGATCACACCCCGCTGGGCCGGCCCGGCACCGCAGAGGACATCGTCGGCCCCGCGGTCTTCCTGGCATCCGATCTGTCAGCTTACGTCTCCGGATCGATCGTGATGGTCGACGGCGGCTATCGGGCGGTCTGAGGTCATCATGTCCAACGCCCCGCATTTCGACATCGACGTCCCCGCCTTCTGGGCCGATCCCTACCCCGCGCTGGCGAAGATGCGAAAAGAGGTGCCGATCGCGTTCGTGCCGCAGCTCGGCTCGACCGTGTTCACCCGGCGCGATGACATCTTCACCCAGGAGAAGCGCATCGACGTGTTCTCCTCGCATCAGCCGAACGGGCTGATGAACGTGCTGATGGGCCACAACATGATGCGCAAGGACGGCGAAGCGCACATGACGGAGCGGCAGGCGATGTTTCCCGCGGTGTCGCCGCGCACCGTGCGCGACACCTGGATCCGGCAGTTTCAGGCCCATGCCGACCGCATCCTCGATGAGCTCGTGCCGCAAGGCTCCGCCGATCTCTGCAAGGCGTTCGCGCTGCCGCTGTCGGCCGAATGCTTAAAAGACGTCACCGGGCTGACCAACATGCGCTACCAGGACATGGACGCGTGGTCGCAGGCGATGATCGATGGCATCGCCAATTACACCGGCAACAAGGAGGTCGAGGCGCGCTGCCATGCCGCGACCGCCGGCATCGACGCTGCGATCGACGACATGATTCCGGTGGTGAAGAAACACCCCAACACCTCGATCCTGAGCGTGCTGCTGGCTTCAGGCCAGAACATGGAAAGCATCCGCGCCAACATCAAGCTCGCAATCTCCGGCGGACAGAACGAGCCGCGCGATGCGATATCAGGCGCGACCTGGGCCTTGCTGACGCATCCCGATCAGCTCGCGCTGGTGCGCGAGGGAAAAGCAAAATGGATCGACGTGTTCGAGGAATATGCGCGCTGGATCGCGCCGATCCAGATGTCGCCGCGCCGGGTCGCAAAACCGTGGACGTATCACGGCATCGACTTCGAACCGGAGGACCGCGTGTTCTTCATGTTCGGCTCGGCTAACCGCGACGAGGCCTGTTTCAACGACCCCGACCGTTTCGACATCACGCGCGATACGCAAAAAAGCATCGCCTTCGGCGCCGGCCCGCATTATTGCGCCGGCGCGTTCGCCTCGCGCGCGATGGTGGCCGACGTCGCGCTGCCGAGCCTGTTCGCGCGGCTGCAAGGCCTGCGGCTGGACGAGCGCGAACCGGTGCGGATCGGCGGCTGGGCGTTTCGGGGGTTGCTCAATCTTCCGGTGAAGTGGGAAGCAGCCTGAAGGCGCGCGTTTGCAAATCGTCCGATCATCCAATCCGGTCATGGCGCTACCTCTCCGGGCGCTTGCGCGCGAGCGACATCCCTTGCGGGCGATAGCACGGGCCGATGATGGAATATTCGGGAAAAATAGCACTAAAACTGGAACCGCTCGGCTCGCCGGCGCTTGAATCGGTGAGTTGCAGGATTCGCGCACATGCCAAGCACTGGCTGGTCACCCGGTATGGTGCCTTACGGGGCGGATCAAACCGTCTACCTTGTCGTAGACAGCTTTTCCAACGGGACGGTTTACCGGGAAACCGAGATCGAAAAGGCCGACCTTGAAATCATCGTCGGCGATCTATTTTCCGGCCAATACAACAGCCCTATCCGCATCGTGGCGTTCAACACGCTCGAACACTGGTCCGAAGATGTTTCTTCTGACATCGCGGCTGAGATCCAGATGCGCTGCGATATAGATGGTGTGCCGGTGCCGGAGCATTTGACCGACTTCGTGCAAAGCCACATCCGTCCCGAACGCCAGTTGGCTCTTCGGCTGGTGTGATGTCTGCACCATTGCACTAAGGCGCACCAGAAAAGAAGCTGCCGCTACGCTCGAAGCTTCTACAGAAACTGGCAGCAATCGGCGGAAGCGTCACCGCGTCTCGCTGCCGGCGCCGCGATCGCCGTTCGGCCGCAGCAGATGCATGTGCCGAAACACCCAGCGCATGGCAAGGTACCAGAGGTAGCCGCCGATAGTGCCGCAAACGGCAAGAAGGATGACGTAGGCGGGATGATACTCGCCGCTCCACCACAGCATCCCGCCGATCCAGAAAATGGCGAAGAAGACGGCGGCGAGCTTCAACCGCTTTTCCTGATCCATGACATCCCTCCCATGGCCGACATCCCGTGCCATCATGGTTGCCACGGCCCCGCCGCACCGTGAGGCGCATCACGCAGCGCCGGGAAAGTGGCTAGCACTACTTTGGCAGATTTACTCACGCCGCCGCTCGTTGCAAATCCATTTTCGGCAATGCGGGCATCGCTGCGGCGGTAGTCGAGCGATGAGTTCGAGGATGGCGTGGCGCACGGCTGGCAA